>NC_016041.1:0-2400000 GCF_000226565.1 Glaciecola nitratireducens FR1064
GTATAAGTTGGGATCATTGCCTCGAGTTGCTAAAAGAAGAGTTACCTTCTGAACAATTCAACATGTGGTTAAAGCCACTTCGTTCTGAATTTAATGGCGAATCCTTACATTTATATGCAACAAATCATTTTATTCTTGATTGGGTAAGAGACAAATATCATGGCATGATCACTGAGAGCCTTCGTTCTTTATATGGCCAGGATGCGCCTAATCTTATTATTACGGTGCGTAGCATTTCGCAACAGAATGCTAACAACACGCAGCAATCTTATACTCAGAACGAAACTCGACAAAACAACCCTCCACAAGATAGATCTCCTAGTGGCCAATTGGCTAACGGGCATAATCAACATAATGGTTATGAACAAAACAAACATGAACTGAGCAATGATCAAAACAACAGTAACGGTCAGATGTTTGGTGGCAAAAATTCCCAAGAAAATCGTAATAGTGGGTCTTTCTCACAAAATAACGACGGTCGCCCACCGCCTTCAAGTTCTAATAATGATTCAGGTCACGGTGCTAATGATTATAAACAAGGGATAGATGTTGACCGCAGGAAAGTTGGTGTAGATGCTACTAATAAGCGCTCAGGAAATCCAAATAACGGTGGTCAAAATCCCTTTATGAGTAAGCAGCATAAGCATGCTCGCTCAACGCCAGCGGTTGGTGGTATTGATATCAATTTAGGTCATCACGCTCAAGAAGATGCTGGGCAAGGTTCGCGACAGAATAATTCTTATCAGAGCAATAACGCGTTTAATCAAAATTCAGAAGTGGGAAAAGCGCCGATCCCGCTAAGCAATACCCATAAGAGCAATGTTAACCCTGAATACACATTTGAAAACTTTGTTGAGGGTAAGTCGAATCAATACGCAAGAGCTGCGGCTATTCAGGTTGCTAATAATCCCGGAAAATCTTACAACCCATTGTTTCTATATGGTGGGACAGGCTTGGGTAAAACTCATTTAACCCACGCGGTTGGAAATGGGATCTTAGCTAATAATCCAGATGCAAAAATTGTTTATATGCATTCGGAGCGCTTTGTACAAGATATGGTTAAAGCGTTGCAAAACAATGCGATAGAAGAGTTTAAGCGCTTCTATCGGTCGGTAGATGCACTGCTGATAGATGACATTCAATTTTTCGCGAACAAAGACCGTTCTCAAGAAGAGTTTTTTCACACGTTCAATGCGCTGTTAGAAGGTAATCAACAGATTATTTTAACGTCGGACCGATACCCAAAGGAAATAGACGGTGTTGAAGATAGACTTAAGTCTCGATTCGGATGGGGGCTAACCGTTGTTATAGAGCCTCCTGAGCTAGAAACTCGAGTTGCAATATTGATGAGAAAGGCACATGAGTGCAACGTAAATTTACCAAACGAAGTTGCATTTTTCATGGCAAAGCGTTTACGTTCGAACGTCAGAGAATTGGAAGGTGCGTTGAACCGAGTCATCGCGAACGCAAATTTTTCAGGCAGACCTATTACAATTGATTTTGTTCGCGATGCATTGCGGGATTTACTTGCCTTACAGGACAAGTTAGTTACTATTGAGAATATACAGAAAACAGTGGCGGATTATTATAAAATCAAAGTCGCTGATATACTGTCTAAAAGACGAAGCAGAAGTGTGGCTCGTCCAAGACAAGTTGCGATGGCATTAGCAAAAGAACTAACAAATCACAGCTTACCTGAAATAGGTAATGCATTCGGTGGAAGAGATCATACAACGGTCATCCATGCTGTGAGAAAAGTTGTTCAGCTTCGCAATGAAAGTCATGATATAAAAGAAGATTATAAAAACTTAATAAGAACGCTTTCTTCCTAATAATTTTAACGAGACGAGATAAATGAAATTTACCATTAGCCGTGAAGGTTTATTACAACCGCTTCAACTAGTTTCTGGCGCTGTTGAACGACGTCACACACTGCCCATATTATCTAACGTGCTGATTAAAGTTAGTGAGGGTACGCTGTGGCTAACAGGTACAGATTTGGAAGTAGAACTGATTTCAAGCGTTAAGTTGTCTGGCAGTTTTGGCGATGGTGAGATAACAGTACCGGCTAAAAAATTGGTTGATATCATCCGTGGTATTAATGGCGAAAGTAATATTATCTTCGAGATTGAAGAGAACAAAGCCATTATAAAATCGGGTCGTGGTAAGTATACGCTGTCGACTTTGTCTGCGAGCGATTATCCTAACCTTGAAGATTGGGAAGGCGAAGTTGAGTTTGAAGTAAAGCAATCTGATTTAAAAGGCTTAATTGAAAAAACACACTTTTCAATGGCGCAGCAAGATGTCCGTTATTATCTTAATGGAATGAGTTTAGAAACTGAAGAACATGTTATTAGAACAGTAGCAACTGATGGTCATCGCCTTGCTTTGTCGACGCTCGATTATACAGCTGCTACTTTACCAGCGCGCCAGGTTATTATTCCAAGAAAGGGCGTGTTGGAAATAATTCGATTAATTGAAGACAATGACACCTTAGTGAAAGTGCAAATTGGTAGTAACCATATACGCATATTTTCAACAGACTTTATTTTTACAAGTAAATTAGTGGACGGTCGTTTTCCTGATTACAGAAGAGTGTTGCCTAAGGGTTCAGACAAAGCCGTTTGGTCATCGCGCGAGCTTCTGAAGGCTGCATTCTCAAGAGCAATGATACTGTCGAATGAAAAATTCAAAGGTGTGCGTTTGAACTTAGCATCTGGTGAGCTGAAAATTACAGCGAATAACCCAGAGCAAGAGCAAGCAGAGGAAATAGTAGACGTCAATTATGAAGGCGAAGATTTAGAAATAGGTTTTAACGTTGCTTATCTTATTGATGTTTTGAATGTTCTGAATTCTGAAAACGTAATCTTTAATTTATCGGACGCGAACGCAAGTGCACTGATTCATGCTGAAGGCGATGAGTCAGCGCTCTATGTCATCATGCCGATGCGTCTATAATTATTATTAAGGGCAAACGCTAGCCTTTATGCATCTATCTTTAGTGCAACTTGCTCAATTTAGGAATTTTGAACAAGTTGCCTTTTCTCCCTGCAAATCTCTTAATATCATCCACGGTGCTAACGGCGCTGGAAAATCATCCATTCTCGAAGCAATTCATCTTTTAGGTTTTGGCCGATCCTTTAGAACGAATCGTCAAAACTCTGTAGTTCAACACACCATGGATACCGCGACTGTGTTTAGTCGTTTGATTGACGAAGAGGGAGTAGAACAAAAAATTGGTTGTACGCGTCACAAGTCAGATGGTTTTGAATTTAGTATTAATGGAGAGAGAACAAAGAAGCTTTCCGATGTGGTACGAAAAATTCCGATGCAAATTTTTACGCCACAGAGTAGTGATCTTATAATAGGGCAGCCAATGCTACGGAGACGATTTGTTGATTGGGCATTGTTTCACGTGAAACATGGCTACGCAGATCTTATGTCGGCATACACTAAAACACTCTCTCAACGTAATGCATTATTAAGAAATTATGTAAATACAGGAAAGGCGATAGATGGCCAACAGTTCAACTATTGGACCGATTCTCTATGCAGATATGGGAATTTAGTTTCAGACGCTAGAAAGACGTATTTGGCAGCAATAAATGCAGAAGTAGTTGCACTTTATAGTCAATTTATACCTGAGTTCAAGATAGAACTAAGGTATAATACTGGCTGGGATAAAGGGACTGAGTTAGAAGAATCCCTTACTCTTAAAAAGTCACGTGATTTGCAATATGGATACACAACGGTTGGGCCACATAAAGGTGATATTAAATTTACCGTTAACGGGCTAAGTGCTTCTGAGAATCTTTCTCGAGGACAACTCAGGATCCTAGTGTCTATATTGCAAATTGCACAAATGAAAATGTTTTCTTCATTAAGCAATAAATCAACTATCTATTTAATTGATGATATTGCAGCTGAGTTGGATGAGAAAACACGAGAGCATTTTTTGGACTTGATACTTGAAACAGATACGCAAGTGTTCGTAACGGCTATTGAGACCTCGCAATTCGAATTCACAAATAAATATAATGATAAAAAAGTGTTTCACGTGGAACATAACCAAGTGAACGAGGAGTAAAAAATGTCAGAAGAGAATTACGATTCTTCGAGTATCAAAGTTCTAAAGGGATTAGATGCAGTTCGTAAACGTCCAGGTATGTACATCGGCGATACTGACGATGGTACCGGTTTACACCACATGGTATTCGAAGTTGTTGATAACTCAATTGATGAGGCCTTAGCGGGACATTGTAAAGATATCATAATCAAAATACATTCTGACAACTCCGTTTCGGTAAGCGATGACGGTCGCGGTATACCAACCGAGATCCATGAAGAAGAAGGCGTTTCAGCAGCCGAAGTTATTATGACGGTATTGCACGCTGGCGGAAAGTTTGACGATAACTCTTATAAAGTATCAGGCGGACTACACGGCGTGGGTGTTTCAGTTGTAAACGCACTTTCAAAAAAACTGACTATTAATATCCGTCGTAGAGGCGAGATATTCGAGCAAGAATACGATATGGGTGTGCCGGTCGCGCCATTAGTTGCTACTGGAAAAACTGAAAAATCAGGTACAACAATTCGTTTTTGGCCAAGTGAAGAAACCTTCACAAATATCGAATTTCATTATGAAATTTTGGCTAAACGAGTTCGTGAACTTTCATTCCTCAACTCTGGCGTTTCAATCATCCTTGAAGATGAAAGAGACGGTCGTAGAGACCATTTTCATTACGAAGGTGGAATAAGAGCTTTCGTAGAATATCTTAATACCAACAAAACAGTAGTGCATCAAAAAGCTTTCTATTTTGACTTACACCGCGAAGATGGAATTTCTGTTGAAGTTGCCATGCAGTGGAACGATGGTTTCCAAGAAAATATTTTCTGCTTTACAAATAATATTCCTCAAAGAGATGGTGGAACTCACTTAGCCGGTTTTCGTGGCGCTTTAACAAGAACCCTTAATACCTTTATGGAAAAAGAGGGTATGAATAAGAAGCACAAAACCAACGCTAGCGGCGACGACGCTCGTGAAGGTTTGACCGCTGTTATCTCAGTAAAAGTGCCGGATCCTAAATTCTCATCACAAACCAAAGATAAATTAGTTTCTTCTGAAGTGAAGTCTGCAGTTGAAAGTGCTATGGGCGAACAACTTGCTGACTACTTAATTGAAAATCCAAGTGAAGCTAGAATCATTGTTGGTAAAATTATTGATGCAGCTAGAGCCAGAGAAGCCGCGCGTAAAGCTCGCGATATGACTCGCCGTAAAGGCGCATTAGATCTTGCAGGTTTGCCGGGAAAACTAGCTGATTGCCAAGAAAAAGACCCTGCATTATCTGAATTATATATAGTGGAAGGTGACTCTGCTGGCGGTTCCGCTAAGCAGGGACGTAACAGAAAAAACCAAGCAATACTTCCATTGAAAGGAAAAATTCTTAACGTAGAAAAAGCACGTTTTGACAAGATGTTATCTTCTCAAGAAGTTGCAACACTTATTACCGCATTAGGTTGTGGTATTGGTCGTGACGAATACAATCCTGATAAATTAAGATACCACAGCATTATTATTATGACTGATGCTGATGTTGATGGTTCTCACATCAGAACCTTATTGTTAACGTTCTTCTTCCGTCAAATGCCAGAGTTGATTGAGCGCGGTTATATTTATATTGCACAACCGCCGCTGTATAAAATAAAGAAAGGGAAACAAGAGCAATATCTAAAAGATGATGAGGCTTACACAAACCTTATTACATCTATCGCCGTCGATGGTGCAAGCTTATATGTAAGCCCTGATGCTCCGCCAATCAGAGAGTTAAGCTTAGAAAATATGGTTAAGCTTTATCAATCTACGCAAACAATGATCAGCAGAATGCATAGAAGAATGCCAAGTTCGATTTTAAGACAGCTTGTTTACTTAGATGTAATGACCAAAGAAACGTTAGCCGATAAAGAAAAACTAGGGAAAATTGGGCAAGCGCTAGTTGACCAACTTGGAACATCTGAAGATGACGGTCAAAGCTTTCAATATAGCGTTAACGCTACTGAAAATGGCTTGAACGAACTAGAAATTATCATGAAAATGCATGGTATTGATTATAACTATACATTTACACAAAGTTTCATCGAAGGACCCGAGTATAAGCGTATTAGAGCCTTGAACGAAACAATCAACGGTCTAATGGAAGAAGGGTCTTACATTCAGCGTGGTGAAAAGACTCAAGCAGTTACCACTTTTGAAGAAGCTTTGGTTTGGTTAGTTAAAGAAGCTGAACGCGGTCAATACAAGCAGCGTTATAAAGGTCTAGGTGAAATGAACCCAGAGCAGCTTTGGGAAACCACAATGGATCCTGATCAGCGACGCATGTTGCAAGTAAAAATTGAAGATGCTATTTCGGCAGACCAATTATTTACAACTTTAATGGGTGACCATGTTGAACCGCGAAGAGACTTTATTCAAACCAATGCGCTAAATGTAGAAAACTTAGACGTGTAGTTTATTACGGACTGTATACAAAGAAATGAAAAAGGTGCTCATTTGATGATGAGCACCTTTTTTTATGCTTAGAAACTACCTACACAACAGAGCTAAATCTTTAAAAAGGCAAAGTTCTTAAAAGCGACGCTACATCTTAAAATTAATTGTAAAGTAACATCACGCAGTAGATGTGAATGCGAAATATAATAATACTAAACAATAGCTTACGTAAATCTCTTCTTTTGTGCGCTGCCACACTATCGAATTCATCGTAGTTTGAAAGGATAAGGCGGTCATATAATTTAGTTGTACTAATGTTTTGATTCTGCAAGGGCATTTAGGTAGTTCAGGTGCTGGCGCTCGCCTGGTGCGCGGTACCAGCTTTGTGTAGGGTAACCGCAACGGGTATCTGGAAAAATGCGCCGCCGACTGCATATCATCAGTTCACTCTAAAAATGGATAAGGCCCTCAAAACTATTGACTACATAGAGGATGAACGATGTAGAGGAATTGAGGGAACTAGGCGAGTTATTTTGATTGATGTATGGTTTTGGTTTCAAAGCATTTGAAAAAGGACGATGTCCTCGCTGTCTTAAACAACAATAAAATAGAGCGAGGTTTCATTCTGGTATTCGATGCTATTCAGCGAGCATGCATTGCAGGCTAATTAGAAACTAACTATCTCATCAGCACTAAACCATTTGCCGATAAAAGCTTCACGCCTGCAAATGAATCAATATAGGTACGTTTAATTTCGCCGTCACAGGAATGATTAATTAACGACCCTAGAGATAGTGAGCTCGGGGTCATTATTATCAGATATATCGAATTCAAACATAAACATGCCTGTCTCTGAAGGTATGAACTGAATATTCTGGCTGCTTAGCTCACATACTAATTCAACGGCATCGTACATTTCTACGATGCGCGGTGCATACTCAAACCCGCAGTTAAACTCTGGTGTCCAATTAGCGTCTGCAACTTTAAAATCGTATGGCTGACCATCTGCAATTAACTCAATGGTAATCGTGTACAGGTCAGGGCTAACGCGCTTAAATTTAAACTGCTCGGTAGCTTCCCACCAATTAAACACACCGCGCAAGTACATGTTCTGATAATTTTTATCCGGCTCAAAACTAATCAAGTCTCTGGCTGAACGAGTCGTACACGCACTTAATGCAATTAAACTAAATGTTAATACCATTAACTTCGTAAATCTATGCATAGCCATTTGCCCTTAAACTGCTAGCACTGAAACGTCTGCAACGGACAAAAATAATTGTCTCGCTTTGCCAACAAGCGCTACACGATTTGATTTTACTTTTTCATCATCTGCCATAATCATGACATCATCAAAAAAGTTATTCAAAGGTGTTTTAAGCACCGTTAACGACGCCAATACTTCATCGTAAGACAGCTTTTCAATCAGGCTCGCCACCTGCGTCTCAGCGCTTTCTAATGAAAGGAATAGTACCTTCTCGGCTTCCTCACTAAAGAGTGCTGAATCAATTGCCGGTAGCGCATTAATATCAATATCATTTTTATTCAATATATTGGCAACGCGTTTGTTTGCGGCAACTAAATCAACCGCACTTTCCATTTCTTTGAATGCAGTGACCGCTTTTATGCGCGCATCAAAATCAATAGCAGTTGTTGGCTGCTGAGTCATCACGGCCATAACAACATCACCCGCTATTTCTTGATCTTGGTAAAACGGTTTAAATCTGTCTAATAAAAAGGTGTGCACCTGTGAAGCCGTTTCAGCATTCGATAATTTTGCACCATATATATTAACGACGCTGTCAACCATCGCTTTTAACTCAAGCGGTAGCTTATTCTCAACCAATATACGTAAGATACCGATGGCAGAGCGACGAAGCGCGAATGGATCTTTATCGCCTTTCGGCAATTTTCCTATACCAAATATCCCTACAAGGGTATCAAGCTTCTCAGCAAGCGATAATATATAACCGGCTGTAGAAGTAGGAAGCTTGTCACCAGCAAAACGAGGTAAGTATTGTTCTTCTATGGCTAGCGCAACTTCTGCGTGTTCACCATCATGCAAGGCATAGTGATGTCCCATGATCCCTTGAACACTTGGAAACTCCATCACCATATCGCTTAGCAAATCGGCCTTGGCTAAGGCCGCTGCTCGCGCAACATGAGTAGAGTCGATGCCTAAGACCTCAGCGATACTCTTACTTATTGCCACTAAACGTGCTGTTTTTTCAGCAACAGTGCCTAATTCTTTTTGAAACAAAACGGTCGCAAGTTTTTCAGCTTTAGATTCGAGCGTTGTCTTCTTATCGTTTTCGAAGAAAAATTTAGCATCCGCTAGTCTTGGCCTGATAACCTTCTGATTTCCTACGATTATTTGCTTTGGATCCTTGCTTTCGATGTTAGTTACAAACAAGAATGTTGAAGACAGTTGACCGTCTGAATCCAAAAGAGGAACGTACTTTTGGTCGTCCTTCATGGTGTAAATAAGCGCTTCTTTTGGTACATCCAAAAAGTCAGCTTCAAACTTAGCTGTCAAAACCACAGGCCATTCTACAAGCGAAGATATTTCCTCTAAGAGGGAAAGATCATAGTCAGGGCTTAACCCCAATTCTTTTGCTTTCTTGCTAAGTCCATCTTCAATGGTATCTGTGCGTTGAGCGTAATCTGCAACGACATATTGCGCAGTTAACGCGCTCGCATAATTGTCTGCATGGTCTAAAGTGAAACGACGTTCTCCGTGAAAGCGGTGACCCGATAGCTGATTTGCAGAGCTTAATCCAAACAAAGAAACGGGTAGAACTTCCGTACCAAACATCACGCATAAAGTGTGAACAGGACGAATAAATTCTGCCGATGATGAACCCCAACGCATAGGCTTTGGAATGGGTAATTTTTTCACTGTAGTGTGCAATACATCCTGCAACACATCCTTTAAGGCTTTACCTTTAACTTCGGCAATATGCAGCAGCCACTCGCCTTTGTCTGTCTTCAATCTTGATGCTTGAGCAACATCAATGCCGTTTCCTTTAGCCCAGCCTTGCGCGGCGCGGGTAGGGTTACCATCCGCATCAAACGCAGCGGAAACTGCAGGTCCGCGTTTTTCAACACGACTGTCTGGCTGAGAGCCTGCGCAGTTCTGAACAATAACTGCTAAGCGACGAGGAGCAGCGAAAGGCTGAATATCATCAAACTCGAACCCAGCTTTACTAAGTTCGTCTTTAATGTTCTGCGTGAAACTTTCAGACAACTTTTTGAGTGATTTTGGTGGAAGCTCTTCGGTGCCTAGTTCAATCAATAGGTTTTGTTTAATGACTGTCATTGCTTAGGCCTCCTTCTGCTGATCACGGGCATTATCATTATCACCCTGTACATTTTTGCAAAGAGGGAAGCCAAGTGCTTCACGTGAAGCATAATACATCTCCGCACAAGCTTTGGATAAGGTGCGAACGCGCAATATATAGCGCTGTCTTTCTGTTACGGAAATCGCGTGGCGCGCGTCTAGCAAGTTGAATGCATGAGAGGCTTTCATTACTTGCTCATAGGCAGGTAAGGGCA
Organism: Glaciecola nitratireducens FR1064; assembly: GCF_000226565.1. NCBI lineage: Bacteria > Pseudomonadati > Pseudomonadota > Gammaproteobacteria > Alteromonadales > Alteromonadaceae > Brumicola > Brumicola nitratireducens. The sequence continues at coordinate 10,043 of NC_016041.1, forward strand.
GCTTTGCTTCAATTAGCTTGTTGCTCGCTTTCTCACACTCATCAAAGGTAAGAAAAAGGAAATCAACGTCAGCATGTTCAAAGTTGTACGCCGACTGTTCTATTTCGTTTTGTAAGAACACATCACCGTAGGTTACTTTACCCATTGGGCCATCGGTCCAAACTAAGTCATAGATACTGTCCACGCCCTGGATATACATAGCCAAGCGTTCGAGACCATATGTAATTTCACCGGTAACAGGTTTGCACTCAAGTCCACCTACCTGTTGAAAGTAAGTAAACTGAGTAACTTCCATACCGTTTAACCATACCTCCCAACCAAGACCCCAAGCACCAAGAGTAGGTGATTCCCAATTATCTTCAACAAATCGGATATCATGTACAAGCGGATCAAAGCCCAGCATTTCGAGCGAGCCTAAATACAGCTCCTGAAAGTTATCAGGTGAGGGTTTTAACATCACTTGGAACTGATAGTAGTGCTGCAATCGATTAGGGTTTTCACCGTAGCGACCGTCAGTTGGACGGCGACATGGCTGAACATAAGCACTGCTAATTGGCTCTGGACCTAATGAACGAAGAAACGTCATTGGATGGAATGTGCCTGCGCCCACTTCCATATCAAGAGGCTGAATAATAACGCATCCTTGAGATGCCCAGTAGTCTTGCAGTGCAAGGATAAGACCCTGAAAGGTCTTGCTGTCGTATTTATGCATAAGTGCTAAATTCTTCTATGCTCAGTGAATGAAATTCAAATAGTCGTTGGTGTCGCTTATTTGTGGCTCTGCCGTTGTGTAATTCAAAGCCAAAATAGCTAATTAAACCAACCTAAAAAATTAACCGTAGAGTATACCGCCTAGTTAGGCCAATTGGTAACCCCTGCAACGCAGATATTCAATTAACAAGGTGTAAAAAAAAGCATTTCGGCAAAATTTAAGCTTTGTGTGAGATTATTTCTGCCATTTGTGTTTTCAGGTGTGCTCGCGTGCGGTTTTGCAAACTATAATTATCTGGTCACTTGAGCAGTAGATTTAGTGGTCGATAAGTTTTACGCTTAGCTCCAACAGTCGTTGTCATCAATTTGTCAATCGAGCAATCAAGATCTTCCTAGATGAGAGTAAGCTGGAATGTTAGCCTGCTCGTTGATGCAGCGGTAAGTTAAAAAATTTTATAAGAGAGCTAGCAATGACACATTCTTTTACGACTGATAGTGGGCAAAACAAACTTGTTTGTGCTTGGGAAACCACTGATCCTGAATATATTGCTTATCACAATGAGCATTGGGGTAGGCCAGTTTTAAATAGTAAAGAGCTCTTTGCAAAACTTTGCCTTGATGGTCAACAGGCTGGCTTAAGTTGGCTAACAATCCTGCGGAAACAAAAAAACTACGAAGCGGCATTCCACCACTTCAATCCACAAGACATTATTAAAATGACCGAGGACGACGTTATTGCTTTAATGCAGAACAAAGGAATAGTGCGTAATAAATTAAAAATACAATCCGTCATTAAAAACGCACGCGCATTTCTAAAGATAGAAGAATCAATTCCTTTCAACGCATATCTATGGCAATTTTCCGACTTCCGTGTGATTCAAACTACCTGTAAAAATAGAGATGATGTTGCAAGCACATCGATTGCTTCGGACGCAATGGCTAAGGCATTGAAAAAATCGGGCTTCAGTTTTGTAGGAAGTACTATTTGCTATGCGTTCATGCAAGCAGTTGGCATGATAAACGACCACCTTGTAACCTGTCCCTGCCATAAAGCTTTTTGTAAAGAGCAAGCTGAAGTAGACAAGGAATTAATGGTATTGCAACAAATGGCGGCTAGTTTAAAACCGTAAGCTGTGGGGGAATATACGGATATTTCAAAAGACGTAGCTTACTATTCTGGCCTTGCAACATAATCCTAGATAGTTACATTTCATTAAAAGTTGATATAAACATCAGACAGCAAGGCTTGTTGCCTTGCGTCAATTAATTCTTTTAAACCTAACAGCTAAACACTCTCAAGAGAACTATTTCTTCTTGAATACCTGTTTCCGCTTCACTTTCAAGTTGTTCTCGCTGCTTGTCTTGACGGCGTCGCTCTTGCTTGCTTAAAGCATCACGCTCCTTGTGCGTCGGATAGTCTTTTATTTTGTCGTATAAGCTATGTAGCTCTGGATAGACTGTCGAATAGTCCGGGATATTTGCTATCGGAAGGGCCTTGAGCAAGTTGCAAATGCGAACAGCGCCTTCAGAGTAGTTGCATTGCTGCTGCTGCATTGCAAACGCAATGGTCTGGATGCTTTGCTCCATCGACTCTATGCGTTTATTTCTCGCATTTTGCTGACGAATATTTTGTTGCTTGAGTAAATATAATGTTTTACCCGCATAAATGCCGAGGGCAATAATAATTATTGCCCCTAAAATTGGAAGTATTAATTCAGTCATTTCTCTGCTTAATCTTTGAAGTCATCTATACTAATTGCGTCTAAACCGGCAAGAGGATCATCTTCTTCTTCAATTTCTTCTGCAGTATCGATACCAAGCATTTCACAAAGAACCAAATGTCGAGCCAATTTAACATCTACATAGTCTTGCTCTAATTTTGTTAAGGCCTTAGTTTCCTGCTTATCGAGCAGCTTCTGTAACTTCTCATCCGCTTCAATAGCATCTAATTCGTGCTTAGGTGTTCTATAGCTAACTTTTTCTTCTGCAGGTTTACTGCTTGTCTTTTTATGGCGCAGCAAATCGATAGGGACTTTACTACCTAGGCGAGGGTCTTTTTTCTGGTTTTGCCTAGCATTCTCTGCAGTTTCAACGTCGCTATTGCGAGTTCCTGCTTTATTGCCACTTTTCTTTCTAATGCGATCGGACGGGGTACGTACAATCGGAATAGTTGATTTTGGCGTACCTATTTGTCCGCCTTTTCTTGATTTTTTACTAGCCATATTTGCCTCTTTCTTGCTGCGTCGTTACCCACGTAAACTGCCAGTTAAGGGTATTTGATAAGGACTGAACAGCGATTATGTATCTTTAGTTAACTTTATTATACCTGAGCTCTAGGGGTTATTGATAAGGGTAATTACTAATTCTTTTTAAACAGAGGGAATTTTTTCGAAAGCGTTGGGTCTATATTTACAGATATTTATTTATATTAATAAATTTATCCACAAAATAGATGTAATAAAGAAACCATAAAATAGAAGAGGGACACCAATCACTTGAGTGGCTTATAGGGCGTCTAGAAAGAAAAAAGGTGATAGCCGGAGCTATCACCTTAATTTAATCAGTGTCTAATGACACCTCTCCCGTATCAGCACATCATGTGCTTTGTTGTTCATAATGTTACTTTTCACTTTTTATTATTATTGACGAAATAGTAACGAACTTTGTTCTAGGTCTTCCTGACGCTTTATTATTATTTTATTTTAGAAGCAGTTAACCCAGATTGATAGTGTTTACTATCGCTTAAGCTTTGCTGTCCCTAAAAGATGAGTAGATAATACGCTAAAAAATAAAATTTACAACTTTTTTACAAATAAAAGTTTATTTATTTAAATTAGTGTAAGCCACCCAAGTACTTAGATAATATCTCGATATCTTCATCGGTCAATTTTGCAGCAATTCCACGCATCATGCCGTTCATATCGTTTGCTCTTGTACCATCTCTAAACATTTTTAGCTGTGAGCTTGTATATTCAGCATGTTGTCCACTGATAACCGGAAACCCAGCAAGACCCATGCCTTTTCCAGTAGGGCCGTGACATGAGATACAAGAGGTTATTCCTCTATCTGCATCGCCGCCTCTGTAAAGATCCTGTCCTGCTTCTATAACGTCTTCAGGTGTTTCACCTGCTTTTTGGTCTTGACTTGAAAAGTATGCCGCTAGATCCGCAATGTCTTGATCAGACAGCGCTGCAGCCATACCATTCATCACTGCATTATTACGACCTTCTTTGCCGCCAGTGCGCGATGCCAGTCTAAATTCTGTTAATTGCTTTACCAAATAACCTTCATGCTGCCCCGCAATTTTCGGGTTCATGGCAATTGCACTATTTCCGTCACCGCCATGGCAAGCTGAACATGTCAATGATTTTGCTTTCCCTGCTTCTGCATCACCTTCAGCAAAGGCAAAGGAAGTGAATCCTAACGTTAAACAAACAAGCAAACCTAGTTTTTTCATACTTAATCTCTTTATACGGGTAATTAGCAAAACAACTTCTCAAATCTAATTGGAGAACGTGGTATTGTACACAAATACTGGCCGAAAAAAACTCTTCCACACTCATTGTATGGATATAAATGAATGATTGATAACTCATTTACGCAAATTATTAGTTACAATACAAAAAATATCGGCTTTATTTATAAAAACTCCAGTTCAACATTCTTCTTTATTAAGTGAAAACATGTCTTATTTTACCAAAGCAACTTTCTTAACCAGCGCACCAAGCATTGAGCATCTATCTAATTCCGACGGAATGGAGGTTGCGTTTGCCGGTCGCTCAAATGCTGGAAAATCAAGTGCATTAAATAGATTGACCCGACAAAAGGGCCTTGCGAGAACCAGTAAAACTCCAGGTAGAACCCAGTTAATTAATATGTTCGAGTTAGACAGTGAGCGACGCTTAGTTGACTTACCTGGCTACGGTTATGCAAAAGTGCCGCTCGACATGAAGTTGAAGTGGCAAAAATCTTTAGGTGAGTATTTGCAAAAACGCAAGTGCTTGAAAGGACTGGTCGTGTTGATGGATATCCGCCATCCGCTAAAAGATCTAGATCAAAATTTAATTCATTGGGCCGTGGAAGTGAATTTACCGGTGCTAATTTTGCTAACTAAAGCTGATAAATTAAAAGCAGGTAAGCGCAAAGCACAAACGCTGATGGTGCGCGAGGCCTCAATGGCGTTTTGTGGCGACGTGACCGTGCATTCGTTTTCGTCGCTCAATGGTCTAGGCGTGCCTGAATTAGAACAAGTTTTGTTTAAATGGCTTGGACTTGAAAGACAGCTTAAAGATGATGCTGAAGAGATTGTTGAATAGCGTTAGCGGAATAAAATGCTGGCTTAAGCACAATACAAACAGGAGCCAGTAAAAATTGTTTGGAGAAAAAGAAAAGCCCCGTCAAAATGACGGGGCCAATTGTCTTGGGAGAACAACACATTCATAGTATAGGACGAGTGATTTTCCAATAAGTTCACACTAAAACGAAAAAATCGAAAATTTATTTTTTCTTAACCCTTTGGACTCGCCTACACATAGCATTTGTTCTACAAATTTGCCGATAGCAAAAGCATATTGCTACACAACACGTTCACTAATTCTTAATGTGCTTCATCCCAATTATTACCGATACCAACGTCGACCACTAGCGGAACGTCAAGTTTGACAGTGTCTTCCATTAACGATTTTATTTTTGCCACATATTCGTCAACGCGATCTTCTTTTATTTCAAAAACTAATTCATCGTGCACCTGCATAATCATTAAAATATCTTCGTCTTTGATGTCGTTAATCCAAGCATCAACATCGATCATCGCTTTTTTAATAATATCTGCTGCTGTGCCTTGCATCGGCGCATTGATTGCAGCGCGTTCGGCACCCTTTCTACGCATTGCATTGCTTGCCTTTATATCAGGAAGATACAATCTGCGGCCAAACACGGTACTAACATAGCCTGTTTCTTTCGCACCTTCTCGCGTAGATTCCATATAGGTCAAAACACCAGGATAACGTTCAAAATATAAGTCCATATATTGTTGCGCATCATAGCGCGAAATATTCAGTTGTTTAGATAGGCCAAAGGCTGACATACCGTATATCAAACCAAAGTTAATGGCCTTGGCGCTGCGTCTTTCATTAACAGACACTTGTTCTAGCGGCACATCAAATACTTCTGCAGCGGTCGCACTGTGAATATCTTTGCCTTCTGAAAACGCACTCACTAAGCCTTTATCTTTACTTAAATGAGCCATAATGCGTAGCTCAATTTGACTGTAATCTGCAGCCACAACTTTATAGCCAGGGCGAGCAATGAATGCTTGGCGAACCTGTCTTCCTTCTGCTGTTCTAATTGGGATATTCTGTAAGTTAGGATCGGTAGAAGAAAGGCGACCCGTTGCCGTCACCGCTTGGTGATAAGAGGTGTGCACTCTGCCGGTTCGATGATGGATCATCTTGGGAAGCTTGTCGGTATAGGTATTTTTGAGTTTCGTTAGCCCACGATACTCCATTATCTTCTTCGGAAGTTCATATTCTAAAGCAAGGTCTTGCAGCACTTCCTCTGATGTAGAGGGAGCGCCTTTTGGGGTCTTCTTCACTACCGGTAAACTCATTTTTTCAAAAAGAATGTGCTGAAGCTGTTTCGTCGAGCCCAAGTTGAATGCTTCACCGGCTAAATCATGAACCTCTTTTTCAAGATCCATAATACGCGCGGCTAATGTTTGACTTTGCTGACCTAATAGCTGACTGTCGATCAACACCCCGTTTTGTTCCATTTTTGCCAATACTGAGGACAAAGGCACTTCAATATCGTTCAAAACTGAAGGGAGTTCTCCTTTATCTTGCAGAAGAGCCTGCAGTGCTTTGTGCAGGCGAAGCGTCACATCGGCATCTTCGGCCGCATAGGGAGCAGCTTCTTCTAATGCAATTTGATTAAACGTAATTTGTTTCGCGCCTTTGCCGGCAATGTCTTCAAAATGAATTGTATTATGGCCGAGGTATTTTAGCGACAGGCTGTCCATGTTATGGCGTGTAGCCACACTGTTTAGTACATATGACGCCAGCATTGTGTCGGATAAAATCCCTTGCAGGGAAATATCGTAATTGGCGAGCACGTTTTTGTCGTATTTGATGTGCTGACCAATTTTCTTCGCAGACTTATCTTCCAATATTGGTTTAAGTTGGGCAAGCACGTTGTCGCGCTCAAGTTGTTCTGGTGCGCCAGGATAATCATGCGCAACTGGAATGTAGCAGGCTTCGTTTTCGCTGGTGGCGAATGACAGTCCAACTAGTTCAGCCTGCATATAGTCAACACTAGTAGTTTCAGTATCAACCGCATAATATTCTGCAGCGTTGATTTTGCTAATCCATTCATCTAGTTGTGCTTGTGTTAGCACGAGTTCATATTTAGCCTTATCGAAAGACTGCGATGACGTGTTGTCGCTTTGCGCGCTGTCCTCGGCACTTGACTCACCGTCTGTGGATAGCGGCTTGCTGGCTTTAGTAACGTCGCTGTCGTTATCACTAACCTCGGCAAGCCAACGTTTAAACTCATATTCGGCAAACAATGTCTGCAGTTCAGGCTTGTCCATTTCACCCATGTTCAGAGTGGTCGGTTCATATTCAAGCTTTAAATCACATTCAATGGTGGCTAATTGATAAGAAAGCATCGCTTGTTCTTCATACTGCGCTATTTTTGCGGCCATCGTCTTGGCGCCGCGAAAGTCTAGTGTCGCTATCTTATCGAGATTTGCATAAATCTCTTTTACGCCGCCAATTCCGTTGAGCATTGCGACTGCACTCTTGTCGCCAACACCGGGAATGCCTGGAATGTTGTCTACTTTGTCGCCTTTCATTGCTAAATAATCAATGATCAGTTCGGCGGGCACACCAAATTTTTCAGTCACCCCGTCGACATCCATGGTGGTATTTGTCATGGTATTGATAAGCGTGACGTGTTGATCGACGAGTTGGGCCATGTCCTTGTCACCGGTACTAATGACACACTCAATTCCTTGCTCTGATGCTTGGCGCGCTAATGTACCGATAACATCGTCGGCTTCTACTCCATCTTCCACAATAATTGGAAAGCCCATCGCGCTAATAATTTTGTGCAAAGGTTTAATTTGCGAACGAAGTTCATCCGGCATGGGTGGGCGGTTGGCTTTGTATTCTTTATAAATATCGTCTCTAAACGTTTTCCCTTTCGCGTCAAAAACCACAGCAATATGACTGGGCTTATATGTGGTCATTAAACTACGCAGCATATTGACTACGCCATAAATCGCGCCTGTGTCTTGGCCTTTTGAATTTGTAAGAGGGGGCAGGCCGTGAAAGGCTCTGAATAAATAAGAGGAACCGTCAACTAGGACTAACGGACTTGTTGATTGTTTTTCCATCATTTGCTCATGTTAATGCTTTATATAGTGAAGAATGCCATATTTATTGGCTTGTAGCTACAAATTGCTTTTCGTACAAGCTGTGGATAAGTCTGTGATTAAAAAGAAGCAAACATAGGTATAAGTGCCTATTCCAGTGATGGAAAAAGCATTCCTAATGGGGATGTTAATGCAATAATGAAAGAGGAAAAGCGTATCCTGTTATTATTATTTATTCCCTTGCTCTTATTTTAACTTGTCGCTAATTTTATAGCTTTTACATATGCAGCTATACATAGCTTGTTACTTGTCGCTTGTGGAAAGCTCGAAATATCGAGAAAAGCGAGTGTGAAGTAACCCGTAAAATTTAGCACAAATTGGCGTATTTCCAAGTTTTATTTTCAAGTATTTTATTTGTTCAATTGGAACAATAGCTTAGTAAAAAACGCATATTTTAGTTTTTAAACAGCCTATTTTTGTGAATGGAGCGAGCAATTATTTCAAAATTAAGAGAAATAAATTGGATCTCAGTCCGATTCAATTTACCATCTCTTAATGGGTGCGTACGTTGCGCGCTTGTTCTGTAATTTCCGCTGCAGTTACTCATCCTAAGTAGTGCAGCAATGAATACATAAGACCGTAAACGAAACCAGCTTGGAGTAATTCCCCCAAGCCCAAGTTATTGAAGTTTTGCCTCATAATAAGCCCGTAATAACAATAAAGGCATAGTGTAAATGCAATACCGCGCCATCATACGTATTTTAGGACTTCTCGTTGCTCTCTTCAGTGTCACGATGATCCCGCCTGCGTTGATTTCCCTGATTTATGGAGACGGTAGTGGTTTGGCTTTTGTGCTCGCTTTTGTCTTATCCATTCTTACCGGCCTTGCTTTTTGGTACCCCAATCGCCGCTCCAAAGTTGACTTAAGGGCTAAAGAGGGCTTTCTCATTGTAGTTTTGTTTTGGACGGTACTAGCGTCGTTCGGGGCTTTGCCGTTTGCGCTTTTAGAACAGCCCCATATGAGCATTACTGATGCCATGTTTGAAGCTTTCTCAGGTCTAACCACAACGGGCGCAACGGTCATAGAAGGTATCGAATACTTGCCAAAAGCGGTGCAATTTTATCGTCAACAGCTTCAGTGGCTGGGCGGTATGGGTATCATTGTGTTAGCGGTCGCTATTCTGCCAATTCTTGGCGTGGGTGGCATGCAGTTATATCGTGCTGAAACACCTGGGCCAGTAAAAGATTCAAAAATGACGCCACGCATCGCCGACACGGCAAAGCACTTATGGTACATCTATTTATCACTGACTATTGCCTGTTCAGGCGCCTACTGGCTTGCCGGAATGAATTTATTTGATGCGGTATGCCACGCCTTCTCAACGATTGCTATCGGTGGTTTTTCGACCTACGACGCAAGCCTCGGCTACTTTAATAGCGTAGCCGTGAATATAGTGTGCGTTGTTTTCCTTTGGATTGCAGCGCTTAACTTCTCGCTCCACTATGCAGCCGTGTCTGGTAGAAATATTAAAAATTATTTCAAAGATCCTGAGTGCAAAGCGTTCTTCACTATTCAATTAAGTTTGGTGACATTATGCTTCCTAGCCTTGGTCTATCATTCGGTTTATGAAACGGCTGAGATGGCCCTCGATCAGGCTCTAATTCAAGCTGTCTCAATTAGTACGACTGCGGGCTTTGCCACTACCGATTTTTCCGCGTGGCCAGCATTTCTGCCTATCGTATTAATATTTTCAAGCTTTATCGGTGGTTGCGCAGGTTCAACAGGCGGTGGCCTTAAAGTGATTCGTGTCTTTCTGCTGTTTTTGCAAGGCAAGCGTGAAGTTGATCGACTCATTCACCCTAAGGCGGTATACGCAGTTAAACTTGGTGACCGAGCGATGCCGGAACGGGTTGTTGAAGCTGTGTGGGGATTCTTCTCTGCTTATGCGGTTGTGTTCGTGGTCATCATGGTTGCGCTCATTGCAACAGGTATGGATGATATCACGGCGTTTTCTGCAACGGCGGCAACCTTAAACAACTTAGGTCCTGGTCTCGGCGCAGTTTCAGGCACATACGCTGACGTTACAGATGCTGGCAAATGGCTGCTAGTCGTTGCTATGTTGTTCGGACGACTGGAGATATTTTCACTACTCGTTTTATTCTCGCCAACATTCTGGCGCAGCTAACTAGCTACAGCGCTTTATTAAGCGCTATGCTTATGAACTCTATCCGAAAAATAGGGCGCTTGGTTGGAATAACTTTTCCACATCCCAAATAAACTTCTTGTCGACTAAGAAGAGTATCACGTGGTCATTTGCTTTAATGATGGTGTCACTGTGCGCAATGATCACTTCATCTTCGCGAACAATCGCGCCAATGGTCGTTCCGGGAGGCAGCTTAATATTTTGAATTTGCTTACCGACAACTTTCGATGTGCTTTCATCACCATGAGCAATCGCTTCAATTGCCTCGGCGGCGCCGCGTCTTAACGAATATACGTTGACAATATCACCGCGTCGAACGTGCGTTAACAAAGCGGAAATAGTGGCCTGTTGCGGTGAAAACGCGATATCAATTTCGCCGCCCTGAACTAAGTCAACATAAGCACTGCGCTGTATAAGTACCATCGCTTTCGCCGCGCCCATGCGTTTCGCAAGCATTGCCGACATGATATTTGCTTCGTCATCGTTGGTGACAGCAATAAAGGCGTCCACTTGCTCGACGTTTTCTTCGCTTAACAAACTCGCGTCTGAAGCGTCGCCATGAAAAACAATGGTCTTGTTCAACATCGTTGACAGTTCTTTCGCACGCTCGGCGTTGAACTCAATCAATTTAACATTATGTTTATTTTCAAGACGCTTAGCTAAGCCTGCACCAATTAAACCGCCACCGGCGATCATAATGCGTTTATAGCTCGACTCTAACTTTTGAAGCTCACTCATTACAGCACGAATATGCTTAGTATCTGCAATAAAGAACACTTCATCATCTGCCTCAATGACAGTTGAACCTAATGGGCGAATAGGTTTGCCGCGACGATAAATTGCTGCAACTCGCGTGTCTACATTCGGCATGTGCTCTTTCAATGCAGAAAGTGCATGCCCAACCAATAAACCACCGTAGTACGCTTTTACCGCAACCAGGCTGGCTTTCCCCTCGGCAAACTCAACTACCTGTAATGCGCCGGGATAATCAATTAGGCGCTTTATTGCTTTGGTGACAAGTTGTTCTGGTGCAATCAAATGATCAATTGGAATGTCGTTATGTTTGAATAAATGCTCTTGATAAATGATGTACTGTTCAGAGCGTACGCGGGCAATTTTTGTTGGGGTTTTGAAAAGACTGAACGCAACTTGGCACGCCATCATATTGCTTTCATCGCTATTAGTAACAGCAATCAACATGTCAGCATCTGCTGCACCGGCTTTTTTGAGTACATCGGGATGTGAGCCTACACCACATACAACCTGTAAATCGAGTCTATCCTGCAGGTTTCGCAACGTGTCCATATCTTGATCGATGATGGTAATTTCGTTCTTCTCGCCAACAAGATTCTCGGCTAATGTGCCGCCAACTTGTCCTGCGCCGATGATGATGATTTTCATTGCCTTATTTCCTAACCCTTAGGTGACTTGAGAACGTGTGCTTGAAGTCTACATGCCCTTAAGCTTTATTCAGCAAGACTTTAGCAGTCTTGCATAATAGAAACCATCCATTTGTGCTTGGCCGGGCAAAATTTGCAAACCGGGGCATTCAGCTGTGTCATTTTCATGCATCGGTAATAAACTGGCGTCGGCTTGAGTCGCCAAAAACTCGGCAATTTGATACTCATTTTCTTGTTTCAATATGGAGCATGTAGCGTAAAGCAATATACCGCCGGGTTTCACTCGCTGCCAAATTTGTGCCAAAATACGTTTTTGCAATGCCACTGTCGTGTCAATATCGGTCGCTTTCCTCAGCCAACGAATATCGGGATGACGGCGAATCACACCGGTAGCGGAACAAGGCGCATCAAGCAAAATACGGTCGTATTGCTTGTCTTTTAAAACGCGTGTTAATGCTTCTTCACTTTCCGCATCGACGACATATAAATTGAGCCTGTCGCCAAATTCAATATCGTGACCCAAACGCTGCATATTTTCGTCAATACGTTCAAGGCGTTGGCCATCGTTATCGATTGCGTCTAAGCTTCCGAGCAGCGGTTGGCTTTCTAATATATGTGCAGTTTTTCCGCCCGGTGCGGCACAGCAATCTAATACGTCATCATTCGGCTGTACGTCTAATAATTCAGCGGCAAGTTGGGCTGCTAGATCTTGCACTGAGAATAAGCCTTCGGCAAAGCCCGGAAGCATAGTAATATCGGTACGTTTGATAAGTTTGATAGCGTTTTCGGTTTTTACCTTCAAAAAACTAAGCGGTATCTCATCTGTTTCTGCTGCTTCAAACTCAATACCTTGGGCATCTAATTGACTACTATAGTTTATGCTACTTCCCTTTAATGCATTTACCCTTAGCCAAAGAGGTGGGCGAGCATTAATTTGCTCCGCAATGTCATGCACTTGTTCAGGATAGTGTTGCAGTAGTTGTTTATGCAGCCACTTCGGCAAGCCAACTTGAATATGCGGCACGTTAATTTCTTGTTCTGACAAAGCTTCTCGTTGAAAGCTGCGCAAATTAGCATTCACTAGGCCTTTCAAACGATGTTGGTCCAATGCCGCACAAGCCTCTACCGTTTCTGAGACAGCTGCATGTTCAGATGTACGAGTGAAGACCAGTTGATAAAAGCCAAGCATAATTAAATGTTCGACAATTTTCTGCTCGCCCTTTAGCGGCTTTGAAAGTAATTGGCGAAGCCAATATTGCAGTTTGGGTAATTCACGTAAGCAGCCAAACACCATTTCTTGTAGCCAAGCGTTGTCTTTTCCTTCGTGTCTATCGAACACTTTGGGCATGACTTCTCTTGATGATTTACCATGTTCCAATATCTGGAAAAGTACCCAAGCGGCATCTGCTCGAAGGTGTGGGCGATGATGTAGCTGATATATACTTGTGCTTTTATGTTTGAAAGCTGATTTTGAGTTGCTTTTGTTGTTCTGCGATTGCTTCATGCTAAGCGCTGACCAACAACGAACATGTCTGGTTTTCCATTAATTATGTCTGCCACCGATTGTGCTTTTTTGCCGGGAATTTGAATATTTGAAAGTAATAAGTTGTGCTCCGAGGTAGCAACCTCAATACCGTTTTTATCCACGTTTACAATAGTGCCCTCTGGCAAGACATCAAAAGCCTCGACTACTTCAACCTGCCATACTTTGATTGATTCATCGTTGTGCGTAAACCAAACTACTGGCCAAGGATTAAAAGCACGTACGTTTCGTGCTAATTGCTGAGCGTTCAACGACCAGTCTATGCGAGCTTCTTCTTTCGATAATTTGTGCGCATAGGTAGCTTCATCATCGTTTTGAATCGACGGCGATAGGTTCTCTAAATTTTCTAGCGTTTCAATAAGCGCCTGCGGACCCAGTTCCGATAAGTCTTCATAAAGCGTTGCGCTGGTAGCAGCTCCAGTGATTGCCATACTTTTTTCAAGTAATACAGCACCGGTATCTAAGCCCTCATCCATTTGCATTATGCTAATGCCGGTGAATTTATCACCAGCCCATATTGCACGTTGAATTGGAGCGGCTCCTCGCCATTTAGGCAGCAACGAGCCGTGGACATTTAAGCAACCTAGTTTTGGAGCATCTAGCACTGCTTTAGGCAATATAAGACCGTAAGCAACCACAATCATGATATCGGCATTCAAGGCCGCAAACTGCTGCTGTACTTCTTCATTTTTAAGTGATGCAGGCTGATAAATCGCTGTGCCGTTATTCAGCGCTAATGTTTTTACTGCACTTGGCATCAGCTTTTTACCACGACCAGCGGGTCGGTCAGGCTGTGTATAAACGCCTATTACATTATGTTCGCTAGCGTAAAGCGCCGCTAGGTGCTTAGCAGCGAAATCCGGTGTGCCAGCAAATACAATGTTCAATGAATTGGCCAATATAGTGATGTCCTTATTGCTAGTATTTTGCTGCCAGTTTGGCTTCTTTCTCGAGCTTCGTTTTAATTCGATTGCGTTTGAGTGGCGATAAATAATCTACCAACAATTTGCCTTTCAGGTGATCGAGTTCGTGCTGAATACAAATCGCCAGTAAGCCATCGGCTTCAAGTTCAAACGGTTTGCCATCTCGGTCAAGTGCTTTAACCGTGACTTTTTCAGCTCTTTCTACTTTCGCGTAGTTATTTGGAACCGATAAGCAACCTTCTTCACTTATTGTTGTACCATCCATTTTTGTGATTTCTGGATTGATAAAAACGCGAGGTTCATTCTGCTCATCAGACACGTCCATGACCACAACACGTAGGTGAACATCAATTTGTGACGCTGCTAAGCCAATACCTTTTTCGTCTTTCATGGTATCGAACATGTCGTCCACAAGCGTTTGGATTTCTTTGTTAACTTCCTCTACAGGCGCTGCTACAGTGCGTAGTCTCTCGTCTGGAAAGGTTAATACAGTTCTTACTGCCATTTCTAAAACCACTCATCTAGTCAGTATTAAAAAATATACTATTCATGCAGAATAGTTATTTAAACCTTGCACATATTGTCTATTCTACCGCATAAGCGATAGTCTGTGGACTAGATATGGGGTTAATTTTTTAAAAAATAAACCGATAACTAAGTTAATGGACATAAAATATAACTGTCTGTGGCATTTCTAGCCCGAAGTACAGGCGACTCACGAGTACATAAGAGTAGTATAAGAATGACTATGATGAAAAAATTATCGATGCTAAGCCTGATTGTTTTTGGGATATTTATGCTAAGCATCAAATCGGCACTGGCAGATATCATAAATATAAAGACAGATGCACCACAAACGTATGTCGTTGAAAAAGGCGATACACTGTGGGATATATCAAACTTGTTTCTCGATCAGCCTTGGTTGTGGCCAGAGTTATGGCGCAACAATACGCAAATTGAAAATCCACATTTAATCTATCCAGGTGATGTTTTGCGTTTACGTTACGTCGATGGGCAACCGGTAATGGAAATTGTTAGGGATAAGAAGTCACTGTCGTTATCGCCTGAGTCGGTCACCCGAACTAAACCGTCGCCTATCGGTGTGTTGCCTTGGAAAGTACTTGGACCGTACTTTAAGAACGACAGCATTATCGATCTTGAGGCGTATGATGCGCTGCCAAGACTATTAGGTGATAGCGAAGGCACAACGACGTTTGTGAAGAAAGATTTTGTACTGAGCCATAAGCCTGTGAATGCAGATACCAATTACACCATTATTCGTAAGAGTAAGTTGCTTAAGGACGAAGAGGGAACTGTTATTGGCTATCAAGTAAAGAACGTGGGCGAAGTTGAGTTAATGAACTCAGGTTCAGGTAAGCAACAAATTGTGCGACTTGTGAAAAGTAACCGTGAAGCCCGTCCTGGTGACAAACTAAGACCGGTTGAAAGCATTGATACCTCTGATTTGATATTACAAGCGTCGACCACACAAATGGGGCGTATCATCGCTAACATTGAAGACCGTTCTTTGATTGGTAAGCGTGATGTAGTAGTTATTTCACTGGGGGCTGCAGACGTTAAGCCGGGTATGGTAATGGGGATCTATGCACAGGGCCCAGCCATAATGGACAGTGAAAAGCCACGATACGAGCTTGGTCAAAGCGTAGTTAAAGAATTATTCAGCGCGAGCGAGAGAGTTGAGCAGCCAGCCTTTAAAATTGGTGAGCTGATTATATTTAAAACGTTCGACAATGCGAGTTACGCTTGGATAACGCAGGCTGACAAGCACATGCAGGGCGGAGAATATTTAGGGAAACCTTAATAGCTCGTCACAGCATGTAAAATTTTAAAAACAAGTAGCTAAGGCTACTTGTTTTGTTTTAGGACTGTAATTACGAACCAAGGAAGGTTTATATGATTAATTCAGAAGAAGACATACGCTATTGGTTAGCCTTAACCGCATTGCCTAGTATTGGTATTACAATACTCTTGAAAACGGCAGCGAAGTTTAGCGTAAGCATGTTCGAATTAGGTACTTTGGATAAAGAAAAGTTGGAATCAGTGGGTTGGCGTGCTGAACAAATAGCCTGTTTACGTGAGCCTCATCCTTTCACTCAACGATGCATATCCTGGTTGGCAGCGGCTGACAACCGAAGCATTATTAGTTACCAATGCGAAGAATACCCTGAGCGGCTCAAACAAATCGCTCAGGCTCCGCTGTTGCTTTTTGCTGATGGTGATCACGGTCTACTGTCAAAGCCGCAACTCGCAGTGGTTGGCAGTCGCGCTCCAACACATAATGGTTTAACCAATACTCACACCTTGTTAACCGACGTTTTAATGCAATCCGACTTGGTAATTACCAGTGGTTTGGCCTTGGGCATCGATGCCCGAAGTCATATTGCAGCCTTGGATCTTTGTCAGAGCACGCATGAGAACACACGACTAAGCCGCAGAACCATAGGTGTACTTGGCAATGGAATTGATGTTATTTATCCCAAAAGACATGCGCAGCTATATGAACGAATTCGCCAAAACGGACTCTTGGTTAGCGAGTTTCCGCCAAGCATAATGCCATCACCAAAACTCTTTCCGCGACGAAATCGAATTATCAGTGGATTGAGTTTAGGCACATTAGTCACTGAAGCTAGGATTAAAAGTGGTTCACTCGTCACGGCTAAATACGCAATCGAGCAGGGCCGCGAAGTGTTCGCTATGCCCAGTAATATAAATAATAAACAAGCCGAAGGTTGTCACTGGTTAATTAAGCAAGGAGCAAAGCTATGCGAATGTGCTCAAGATATCTTCGATGAGTTGCCTGAACTAATCTTAAAACACGCACAAAAACAGCAGGCTGGAAAAAAACCAAAACAAAACTTGGCAACCACCAAATTGTTAGATAGTGTAGATAAGGCATCTAATCGTGGTGATGCTCTGCGCTTCGCGGAGCACAGTCAAATAGACGACTCATCTCCGATATTGCAAGCGGTCGATTTTGATGTCACCCCAATCGATGTTATTGCTATGCGCACCGGCCAGTCGATTTCGACATTGTTTGTTGAGTTATTAGAATATGAGTTGCGCGGTTTTGTAGCCTCCACTTCCGAAGGTTACCTTAAATTGAGGGGCTAATTATGTTTGATATCCTCATGTACTTGTTCGAAAACTTAGTACACAGTGAGAGCGAGTTTAGAGTCGACCACGATGAATTAACCGATGAGTTAATAAATGCGGGTTTTCATCACGACGAAATCTACAAAGCCTTAGCTTGGGTTGAAAAGCTGGCGGCACTGCAAAAAACCGACGCAACACCTTATTTGTCTCGAGTGGCTGTTCCCAATAGCACAAGAGTCTACACCGCTGAAGAACAAATGCGCCTGGATGTTCAATGCCGCGGTTTCTTAATCTTCCTAGAGCAAGTAAAAGTCCTGGATATCAGTACCAGAGAAATGGTGATTGACCGCACAATGGAGATTGAATCTGCAGAGTTTTGCCTAGAAGATCTGAAGTGGGTGATACTGATGGTGCTATTTAACGTGCCGGGTAAAGAGTGGGCTTATGAGCAAATGGAAGATCTTTTGTTTGAAGCTCAAGAAGGACCTCTTCATTAATAATGGCTAAGATTGATCACTCCTTATTTTCTGCCGATCAACACGCCCTCGACGAAGCTTATGGTAAATGTCCTGAATGTGAGGGGCAGCTTCTTTTAAAGCACGCTAATAAATCCTCTTTCCTCGCGTGTCAGAACTACCCAGTTTGCAAGCACACACAGCAATTACATAAAAATGATGTCACGGTTCTTAAAGTGATGGACGGAACCACTTGTCCTGAATGCGCAGAACCTTTGGCAGTAAAAAAAGGCCGATATGGTATGTTTATCGGCTGCACTGGCTTTCCGGACTGTCATTTTATTGCTACCAGAGACATGGTAACTAAAGATGGTGTTGTTAAAAGCAACACAAATACAGCAGATGCCAACGGAAACGAGCAGTCTGCGGTAGCATTATCTTGTCCAAAATGCCGTCGTGGCACATTAGTAAAACGTCAAAACAAGTTTGGTAAGTATTTTTACGCTTGTGACGACTACCCAAAATGCAAATATATGGTAAATTCCCTCCCCGTTGATAAGGCCTGTGAAAGTTGCGGTTGGAAAGTGCTTGTGCAGGTCGATAAAAATCACCCCGAAAAAGGATTAATTTGTCCGCAGGTGAACTGTCAGCATAAACAATCACTATAATCTTTATTATCCACTGCAATTTGTTATTTTTGGGACCTTTTTATGCAATCGCTTATGCAGTCATTTGAAAATGCTTTTCGTCATCATCAGTGTTTTGCCTATCCTACAGAGGCCGTTTTTGGCTTAGGGTGTGACCCTCGCTCGGAATCGGCGATGATGGAAATTCTTGGCTTAAAATCTCGTCCAGTTGAGAAAGGTGTGATCTTGATCGCTGCTAGTTTCGACCAGCTGAGGCCGTTTGTGCACATAGATAAGCTGCCGCTCGAACATCAACAAAAGGCATTCGACTCTTGGCCCGGCCCTTTTACATGGTTGTTGCCCAAAAGCGAACTTACGCCTAGTTGGGTAAGTGGCGATTCAGATCTCGTGGCAGTTCGAGTCAGCAATCATCCATTGGTACAAAAAATGTGCCTATTGGTTGACAGCCCAATGGTATCGACTAGCGCTAATCCAGCCAGCATGGAGCCTGCGCGCTCAAGCAGCGAGGTACGCTCTTATTTTGGCGATGAATTACTTATTATTGATGGGAGCTTGGGCGAACAACAAACCCCTAGCACGATTATTAATGGACTCAATCTCGAAACCTTGCGAGCATAGCGCAACAGGTTCAATATTATTACATAAGGGTGGTTTTCAGGCCGATGGTATCTCAGCAACAAATTGATGAAGTAAAAGCATTTTTACTCAAACTCCAAGATGATATTTGTCAAACTTTAGAGTTAGCGGATGGAAAAGGCTCATTTCATCAAGATGAATGGGTGAGAGAAGAGGGTGGCGGTGGTCGTTCTAGAGTGCTAACAAAAGGGTCTGCTATTGAGCAAGGTGGAGTTAATTTTTCTCATGTATATGGCGATAAAATGCCAGCTTCGGCTACCGCATCTCGCCCAGAGTTAGCTGGTCGTCGGTTTCAAGCAATGGGTGTGTCTTTAGTTATTCATCCTCACAATCCTTATGCACCAACTTCGCATGCAAATGTCCGTTTCTTTATTGCCGAAAAAGAGGGAGCTGAACCTATTTGGTGGTTCGGTGGTGGTTTTGATTTAACCCCTTCATTTGCATTTAAGGAAGATTGCATTCACTGGCACAAAGTGGCTAAAGCAATTTGTGACCCTTACGGCCAAGACGTTTATGCAAACTACAAAAAGTGTTGTGATGACTACTTTTACTTAAAACACCGCAATGAAACTAGAGGTATTGGAGGTCTCTTTTTTGATGATCTCAACGAAGACGGTTTTGAAACTAGTTTTGCTTTTATGCAGGATGTAGGCAATGGTTTCCTTGATGCTTACGTGCCTATTTTAGAGAATAGAAAGAATACTTCATACACTCAGAAAGAACGTGATTTTCAGCTTTATCGTCGTGGACGATATGTCGAATTTAATTTGGTTTACGATCGCGGCACCTTATTCGGTTTGCAAACCGGAGGTAGAACGGAATCTATTCTCATGTCGATGCCACCGTTAGCGCGCTGGGAATATAATTATCAACCCTCTCCTGATTCTCCTGAAGGCAAAATCCAAGCGTTTTTGAAACCAAGGGACTATTTAAACGAATAGAAAGCAAGCTAGAATCTGCTTTCGCTATCTAATTCCATTGACGTGGATCAAGTGAGGGCGTAAGAATCTTCGGTAACTTCTAAAGCTTAATCCAGATCAATAATATTAATTTTTCTCGCATTAGGATAGGCGCCATTAAAGGCTAACGCCTAAACAGTTTCTATCCTTTGTATAACTTAAGCGAGAACTCATATGAAAAACACGTTCAAAAAAACAGTCCTTTCTGGTGCTGTACTGCAAGGCATCGTTTTAGCCAGCTTGGCTCTATCTGGCAGTGCAATGGCCTATGAAAAAGGCGACTTCATTGTTCGCGGTGGCTTTACTAATGTATCCCCTAACGACGATGCATCAAACATTTTTGCCGGTGGCTCCGACTTAGGTGTGAGTGTGAATGTCGATAGCAATACACAAATCGGTTTGAACCTTGCCTACTTCGTAACCGACTACGTCAACATTGAAGTACTAGCGGCTACGCCATTTAAACATGATGTTAACTTCAGTGTGGCTGATCCCTTGGGCACAGGCAATCAATTAGGTGAAGTTAAGCATTTGCCACCGTCAGTGACAGCTAACTATTACTTCATGGACTCGTCATCTGCTTTTCAACCTTATATTGGCGCGGGTCTTAACTTTACGATTTTCTTCGATGAGAAATTTACAAATGCTAATAAGACAGCCGGGTTAACTGACTTAGATTTAGACAACTCTTTCGGTCTAACGGCGCAACTCGGTGCTGATTATAAAATTGATGAAAAGTGGCACTTAAATGCATCTGTTCGTTACATTGATATTGATACAGAGGCAAGTTTCAAAGTTGGCGACGCAGATGGCTATGTTAGTGATATCCAAATTGATCCAACGGTTATTACTGTGTCCTTAGGCTACACTTTTTAATTTTGATTAAGCTTTGAATAAGTGAAATACAAGGCCTGATTTCGGTAACCTCCTGAACTCAGGTCTCTCACTTTCTTCTAAATACCCATTTTGATTTCGATATCGGTATTATTGTTGAGGCAATAAAACCGTGCACAGGGTTAATTTTAATTAGCTTTCATGTATCCTCTTGTCATGTATTCCAATTTAAAGTTAAGAACTTCGTGCCAGAAAATTCCACATCTATTAAAAAGCTCGCAGTATTCGGCAACCCAATTGCGCAGAGTAAATCGCCGCTAATTCATCAAATGTTTGCAGAGCAGTTTAATATGACAATTAGTTATGAGCGTATTTTGGGAGAGGAACTTACTTTCAAAGACCAGTTAACTGATTTTTTTGCTGACGCTAATGCGGTGGGCGCTAACATCACTATGCCTTTCAAAGAAGCGGCAGCCAACTGGGCGCATGAGAAATCGACAGGGGTAACAAAAGCAAATGCTGCGAATACTTTAATTAGGCAGCCGAATGGGTTTCGTGCTGAAACAACGGACGGCAAGGGCCTAGTGTCTGACTTGTTGCGAAACAACATATCTTTAACTAGCAAAAAGGTGCTGCTAATTGGCGCTGGCGGAGCAGCTCGCGGAGCTATCGAAGATTTATTGTCTGAGCATCCAGCTCATATATACATAAGCAATCGAAGTGCATTGAATGCGCAGCGGCTAGTTAAAATTGCTCATGATAAAAGAGTAAGCGCAGTGACTGAAAATGAATGCCAAGAACTGAGCGTTGATGTGATCATTAATGCTACGTCACTCAGTTTGAATGGTAAATTTCCCGCTGTAGGGGATGCTATATTTTCTAGTCACCCTGCGGTTTACGATATGGTCTATCAAGATGCAGATACGTGTTTTATTAAAAAAGCAAAAGCACTCGGCTGTACAAAGGCGTTTGATGGATTAGGTATGCTGGTGGGTCAGGCTGCCGAGAGTTTTTATTTGTGGTTTGGTCTACGACCCGACGTTGAGCCAGTGCTCGCGCGTATGCGACAAGAACTGACTAGTAGTACAAAATTGTAGGGTGCTATTGTCCCAGATACTCGCGACTCAACTCAACGTAGTTAATAGCACTCTGTTTTAGAAAAGCCATTTCAGCGTCATTTAGCAGTCTCTTTTTAACCGCTGGATTGCCGACATATAAATAACCACTTTCCAGCACCTTGTTTGGCGCGATTAATGATCCCGCGCCGATAAAAACATCATCTTGCACAACAGCGCCGTCCATTATAATGGCACCCATTCCAACTAAGATTCTATTTCCTAACTGACAGCCATGCAGCATACACTTATGCCCAACGGTGACATCGTCACCAACAATAAGTGGAAAGCCCATTGGATTTTGCTTCGACTTTCGCGTCACATGCAATACCGAACCATCTTGGACGTTAGTGCGCTTTCCAATTCGAATAACATTAACGTCACCTCTTGCTGCAACCAATGGCCAAATGCTGCTTTGCTCACCTAAACTGATGTCACCCACTAATACCGCGCTTTCGTCTATATAGACAGAACTGTCAAACGTCGGAGTGATACTGCGATAGCTACGAATTGCCATGAAAAACCCTTGTACAAATAAAATGCGATATCAAAGTATAAAGAGTATAAAGGGCTCAGAGTGAATTAAAAAGAGTTTAGGCAAGATAATGGGGTCAGGTTAAGAAAGCGCTAACCATATCCCAACACCCGCTAATAAACTCCCCGCAATCCTATTTAGCCAAACCGCGTTGTTTCCGCGATTTAGCAGGCGTTTTAAGCCTTTGCCGCCATTTGCATATATAAGCATGCAAATGATTTCGCTCAGCATGATGATAATAAGTAGGACTGAAAACTGAAGAGCTATAGGTTTATCTAGTGAGATGAATGGGGGAAGTATTGAAACCATAAACGCCCAACCTTTCGGATTGGCGACGGCCGTAACGTAGCCTTGAGAAATAAGGTTCTTAGCAGAAAGTTGACTATTGTTAATATCGTTCTGTGACAAATTTGCATTGGCTCGCCACATTTTAATACCCAAATAGACGAGGTACGCTCCACCTATCCATTTAAACCAAGAGAACAACACTGGATAGTTGAGCATGATACTTGCCACACCTAGTACCGCCAGTATTGCAACTGTTGCAACTCCAAAGACTTCACCAAGCATCATCCACATTGTCCTTCTTACACCAACACTCATGCCTAATGTCATTGCGAGTGTCATGCACATACCAGGAGTAATAGAGATAAAAAACCAAGTTGGGATAAAAACGACAAGGATAGCTATATCAGGCATAAGGACTTATTTCGGAGTGTTTGATTATGTAATGTGCCTCTATTATTCATCAATATGATAAGAGTTACATTATAATAAACGTCAATCGTTAAGTTTATTCAGAGAATTTGTTCTCAAACTGTAAGTAAAAGATGCTTTTTTGAGCCTTTCGTACTAATAACCAACAAACGAGCATAAAAATTACATTTTTTTGCAAAAGGGGCTTGAACAAGTGTTTTTAATCTGTAGAATGCGCGCTCTGTTCAAGGGAGGCAGCCAAACAGCAGTTTGCTGGTTCGCACGAACAGGATGTTTTAGGGCAGTTTGAATTGGTTTTATCGTTTACTTCGGTTAAAAATAAATTCAAATTAAATTGCAAAAAACCTTGACAATAAAAACGATGCAGGTAGTATACGCATCCCGCTTGAGACGGCACATAACGTGACTTTCAAGCCGCAAAGAAGCTGGCATGTTCTTTAACAATTTATAACAAGACAATCTGTGTGGGCACTCATTAAGAGTGTCGACAACAAAAAACGATTTACAAAAAATTTAATTGAAGAGTTTGATCATGGCTCAGATTGAACGCTGGCGGCAGGCCTAACACATGCAAGTCGAACGGAAACATGTCTAGCTTGCTAGATGATGTCGAGTGGCGGACGGGTGAGTAATGCCTGGGAATTTGCCTTTGTGTGGGGGATAACCATTGGAAACGATGGCTAATACCGCATGATACCTACGGGTCAAAGGGGGCTTCGGCTCCCGCGCAAAGAGAAGCCCAGGTGAGATTAGCTAGTTGGTGAGGTAAAGGCTCACCAAGGCGACGATCTCTAGCTGTTCTGAGAGGAAGATCAGCCACACTGGAACTGAGACACGGTCCAGACTCCTACGGGAGGCAGCAGTGGGGAATATTGCACAATGGGCGAAAGCCTGATGCAGCCATGCCGCGTGTGTGAAGAAGGCCTTCGGGTTGTAAAGCACTTTCAGTTGTGAGGAAAGGTTGACGGTTAATACCCGTCAGCTGTGACGTTAGCAACAGAAGAAGCACCGGCTAACTCCGTGCCAGCAGCCGCGGTAATACGGAGGGTGCAAGCGTTAATCGGAATTACTGGGCGTAAAGCGCACGCAGGCGGTCTGTTAAGCTAGATGTGAAAGCCCCGCGCTCAACGTGGGATGGTCATTTAGAACTGGCAGACTAGAGTTTTGGAGAGGAGAGTGGAATTCCAGGTGTAGCGGTGAAATGCGTAGATATCTGGAGGAACATCAGTGGCGAAGGCGACTCTCTGGTCAATAACTGACGCTCATGTGCGAAAGTGTGGGTAGCGAACAGGATTAGATACCCTGGTAGTCCACACCGTAAACGCTGTCTACTAACTGTTTGTGGATTTAATCCGTGAGTAGTGAAGCTAACGCGATAAGTAGACCGCCTGGGGAGTACGGCCGCAAGGTTAAAACTCAAATGAATTGACGGGGGCCCGCACAAGCGGTGGAGCATGTGGTTTAATTCGATGCAACGCGAAGAACCTTACCTACTCTTGACATACTTGGAATTTTTCAGAGATGAATTAGTGCCTTCGGGAACCAAGATACAGGTGCTGCATGGCTGTCGTCAGCTCGTGTCGTGAGATGTTGGGTTAAGTCCCGCAACGAGCGCAACCCTTGTCCTTATTTGCCAGCATTAAGTTGGGTACTCTAAGGAGACTGCCGGTGACAAACCGGAGGAAGGTGGGGACGACGTCAAGTCATCATGGCCCTTACGAGTAGGGCTACACACGTGCTACAATGGCGAGTACAAAGGGATGCAAACTGGTGACAGTAAGCGGACCCCTTAAAGCTCGTCGTAGTCCGGATTGGAGTCTGCAACTCGACTCCATGAAGTCGGAATCGCTAGTAATCGTAGGTCAGCATACTACGGTGAATACGTTCCCGGGCCTTGTACACACCGCCCGTCACACCATGGGAGTGGGATGCAAAAGAAGTAGTTAGTCTAACCTTCGGGAGGACGATTACCACTTTGTGTTTCATGACTGGGGTGAAGTCGTAACAAGGTAACCCTAGGGGAACCTGGGGTTGGATCACCTCCTTACTATTAGTTGCGCGTTCTTAATGCAGTGTTCACACAGATTATCTTGTTATATAAAAGAAAGAGTAAAAAAGTAGTTTAGGCAATATAAGCCTGCAACATAGGCTTGTAGCTCAGCTGGTTAGAGCGCACCCCTGATAAGGGTGAGGTCGGCAGTTCAAGTCTGCCCAAGCCTACCATTTTGTGATTTTTACTGCGTTGGACGCCACCTCATGTGCAAAAGCACACTTCGGTAGCTTCCGCCTTGTTAAAATCCCAAAATACATTTTTACTCGCATGTAAGGGGCTTTAGCTCAGCTGGGAGAGCGCCTGCCTTGCACGCAGGAGGTCAGCAGTTCGATCCTGCTAAGCTCCACCAATTTCTGTGATGGAAATTGACCTTACATGAAAAGGCAACAACCTTAATGAATACGCATATTGAATGTTTATCCATTAAGGTTTTTTAAACCTTAAAAGTGACGCATTAGTGTGTCACTGTTCTTTAACAATTTGGAAAGCTGATAATTAGTAATCAATATTTAACGAAAGAGTAATTGATGAATTAAATTCAACTTAGGTTGAATGAGATTCTTTCAACGCTACTCTATCTGACAAAGTGTAAGTGATTGATGTCATTAACCGTCATTAGGCGAGTGATACATCGGTTGCGTAGAAGTTTCCGCTGAAAGGCGCGAAAATTCTACACGATATTTGATTAGCAAAACTTGTCATGCATACGACTAGCAGATTACGAGCAATCGTTAAGCTGCACCACAGTTGCCGATTAAAAAGGCGGTGGCTGATAAAATGCGCATGTTTTCATTCTTGGCGGGGTGAATACGTACGCTATTTTGGGTTGTATGGTTAAGTGACTAAGCGTATACGGTGGATGCCTAGGCAGTTAGAGGCGATGAAGGACGTGTAAGTCTGCGAAAAGCTGTGGTGAGCTGACAAAAAGCATTTGAGCCACAGATGTCCGAATGGGGAAACCCACCGCTTCGGCGGTATCGTTAGGTGAATTCATAGCCTAACGAAGCAAACGAGGGGAACTGAAACATCTAAGTACCCTTAGGAAAAGAAATCAACCGAGATTCCCCAAGTAGCGGCGAGCGAACGGGGAGCAGCCGAGTAATTATGAGGTAGTGGAATGTGTTGGAAAGCACAGCGATACAGGGTGATAGCCCCGTACACGAAGCCTCATAGTTGCCATATTAAGTAGGTCGGGACACGTGTTATCCTGACTGAAGATGGGGGGACCATCCTCCAAGGCTAAATACTCCTAACTGACCGATAGTGAACTAGTACCGTGAGGGAAAGGCGAAAAGAACCCCTGTGAGGGGAGTGAAATAGAACCTGAAACCGTATACGTACAAGCAGTGAGAGCCCACTTGTAGGGTGATTGCGTACCTTTTGTATAATGGGTCAGCGACTTATATTTAGTAGCAAGGTTAACCGAATAGGGGAGCCGTAGCGAAAGCGAGTGTTAACTGCGCGTTTAGTTGCTAGGTATAGACCCGAAACCCGGTGATCTAGCCATGGGCAGGTTGAAGGTTGAGTAACATCAACTGGAGGACCGAACCGACTAACGTTGAAAAGTTAGCGGATGACTTGTGGCTGGGGGTGAAAGGCCAATCAAACCGGGAGATAGCTGGTTCTCCCCGAAATCTATTTAGGTAGAGCCTCGGACGAATTCCATTGGGGGTAGAGCACTGTTAAGGCTAGGGGGTCATCCCGACTTACCAACCCTTTGCAAACTCCGAATACCGATGAGAACTATCCGGGAGACACACGGCGGGTGCTAACGTCCGTCGTGAAGAGGGAAACAACCCAGACCGCCAGCTAAGGTCCCAAAATATTGCTAAGTGGGAAACGAAGTGGGAAGGCTAAGACAGCTAGGAGGTTGGCTTAGAAGCAGCCATCCTTTAAAGAAAGCGTAATAGCTCACTAGTCGAGTCGGCCTGCGCGGAAGATGTAACGGGGCTAAGCAATATACCGAAGCTGCGGATTTGAACTTAGGTTCAAGTGGTAGGGGAGCGTTGTGTAAGTGGCTGAAGGTGAATCGAGAGGTTTGCTGGACATATCACAAGTGCGAATGCTGACATGAGTAACGATAAGGGGAGTGAAAAACTTCCCCGCCGGAAGACCAAGGTTTCCTGTCCCATGCTAATCAGGGCAGGGTAAGTCGGCCCCTAAGGCGAGGCAGAAATGCGTAGTCGATGGGAAACGGATTAATATTTCCGTACTTGGTATATCAGTGAAGGGGGGACGGAGAAGGTTATGCTAGCTTGGCGTTGGTAGTCCAAGTGAAAGTGCGTAGGGTTGAATTTTAGGAAAATCCGGAATTCTACATGCCTGAGACACGAGACGAGTCACTAAGGTGACGAAGTAGCAAATACCCTGCTTCCAGGAAAAGCCTCTAAACTTATGATATATCGAACCGTACCCCAAACCGACACAGGTGGTCAGGTAGAGAATACTAAGGCGCTTGAGAGAACTCGGGTGAAGGAACTCGGCAAAATTGTACCGTAACTTCGGGAGAAGGTACGCCCTTATTTGTGATTGCACTTGCTGCATGAGCATCTGAGGGCCGCAGTGACCAGGAGGCTGGGACTGTTTATTAAAAACACAGCACTGTGCTAAATCGAAAGATGACGTATACGGTGTGACACCTGCCCGGTGCCGGAAGGTTAATTGATGGGGTTAGCGCAAGCGAAGCTCTTGATCGAAGCCCCGGTAAACGGCGGCCGTAACTATAACGGTCCTAAGGTAGCGAAATTCCTTGTCGGGTAAGTTCCGACCTGCACGAATGGTGTAACCATGGCCTCGCTGTCTCCACCCGAGACTCAGTGAAATTGAAATTGCAGTGAAGATGCTGTGTACCCGCACCTAGACGGAAAGACCCCGTGAACCTTTACTACAGCTTGGCACTGAACATTGACCCTACATGTGTAGGATAGGTGGGAGGCTTTGAAGCATTGTCGCCAGATGATGTGGAGCCTACCTTGAAATACCACCCTTGTACGTTTGATGTTCTAACATTGCCCCCTGATCGGGGGTGTGGACAGTGTCTGGTGGGTAGTTTGACTGGGGCGGTCTCCTCCCAAAGCGTAACGGAGGAGCACGAAGGTTGGCTAATCCTGGTCGGACATCAGGAGGTTAGTGCAATGGCATAAGCCAGCTTAACTGCGAGACAGACACGTCGAGCAGGTACGAAAGTAGGTCATAGTGATCCGGTGGTTCTGAATGGAAGGGCCATCGCTCAACGGATAAAAGGTACTCCGGGGATAACAGGCTGATACCGCCCAAGAGTTCATATCGACGGCGGTGTTTGGCACCTCGATGTCGGCTCATCACATCCTGGGGCTGAAGTCGGTCCCAAGGGTATGGCTGTTCGCCATTTAAAGTGGTACGCGAGCTGGGTTTAGAACGTCGTGAGACAGTTCGGTCCCTATCTGGTGTGGGCGTTGGATGATTGATGGGAGCTGCTCCTAGTACGAGAGGACCGGAGTGGACGAACCGCTGGTGTTCGGGTTGTCATGCCAATGGCATTGCCCGGTAGCTACGTTCGGAATCGATAACCGCTGAAAGCATCTAAGCGGGAAGCGAGCCCAGAGATGAGTCATCCCAGACAGTTTAACTGTCCTGAAGGGTTGTTGTAGACTACAACGTTGATAGGCAGGGTGTGGAAGCGTCGTAAGGCGTTAAGCTAACCTGTACTAATTGCCCGTGCGGCTTAACCATACAACACCAAAGTAGCGTAAGCGAAAGGGTTGAAGTGTGACAAGTAGCCAAATCAAATAAAGTAAGACAGAGTAGTGACTCTGCGTTGAATAGAGACATTGATTATTAGCTTTCTAAATATGTTAAAACAAAGATTAATGTAATTGTTGTCATCTACCGCCCTGTGGCGAGAGAGACATCAGTTGCGCAGAAGCCATCGCAAAGAGCGCGATGATTCTGCACCAAGCTTATGCCTGACGGCAATAGCGATACGGTACCACCTGAATCCATTTCGAACTCAGAAGTGAAACGTATTAGCGGCAATGGTAGTGTGGGGTTTCCCCATGTGAGAGTAGCACACCGTCAGGCTCCCATTTAAGAACCCGTCCTCGCGACGGGTTTTTTCTTCTAGACACGAGAAAACGCATTGCTTATGGGTGGGTGTCTTATTAGTACGCTTGCATCCTCTCTAAGCTCTAGCATCACATTGAACGCTTATCTCAAGCTTATGAAATCCCTAATTAGACTATTTAGTCTCTCACCGAGATCAATTTCCAGTGACAAGGACATCTTTAGCTCAATTGGACCCTGGTCCACAATAAAGCTATTTTCACTGTGACCATTTACAAACACTTCTGTACTCACTGTTAAAGGCGTCATTTCATCCTTAGAGGGCAATTGATCTGTAGATAAGAGCTGGTATGTGGAAATGATGAAACATGTCGTCAACAGCATTTTAGACAGTTTTTTAGTGTTGGCTATTTTCAGTTCATGATTATTCACGTTAGTCCCTGTTAATAATTCCTGATTGTGCAGATTAGCAAGTTCAATGAACAATAATCAAACAGATATAGTTATAAAATGTTTCAAGGACACTCTTCGGAAACATGTTGAAACATCAAAAAGAGTAACGCTAGATTTCTCATACTTTATGCAATGAGTGCGGAAAGCGTATTCTGAATTATATCGTTGTACCTTTGTTAATTCTCTCTGCCTTTAGATGCTCTATTTCGCCCTTACTAGTTGCGGCTTTATAATTTGAGCATTGAATAAACGATGTGTATTTTGAGCTGTCGTTTAATCCTTAGTTCTTTGACTATTAACTAACACGGTGAAACAAGGTAAGCAATTAACTTGATGTAAGTAAGTACTTACTGGGTTGTTTAACTCATTGTAATAGATTGAAATTTTTAAATAAAATTTAGTTTAAAAAACACACGGTGGCGAAATAAATATAGCAATGATTCGCTAGATTAATATCTTTTTAAAAACAAAAAGTGAACGCCGTAATTATTACTGTGAAAAAGTAACGGAAAAAACTCGTAAATGACTCAAAGATTAATGCGATCTAAGAAAACATATAACGCTCATTTTCAGCAAAAATATGTGCTTTAAAAATCCATCTTGTATTGGGAGAACATGTTTGACCGCTTTATCGCTTTTAGTCATGCGTAACCAGTTGGTATGTCACGAGGTTTTTAAGAAGCTAGGGGTACACTCTAGTAATATTTTTCCATAATGTTGAAGGGAAAAAACTCGACATCCAATCATCCCAATACAAAACGAACAATGAAAATTTCGGTGCTTAAAAAGCATTTTTATACAGGTGAAGTACATTTCACAGCGATTGTATATGTAGCCTCAAGTAGATAAAAAAACCTTTTGTTAGATGAAGAGAATCCATGTCAAAGGCGCCTATTCAATAAACCAAAACAGAACAATTTGAGTTAAAAAAACACCGCATACTGTTCTAAAATTGCCATTAATAGTGACAGTTCAAAGGTTTCTAAATCTGAGAACAGAACGCAAAAACCACAATAGGCAATTTCTATAATACTAAAACTACCGCAAATGCTGGGTTTACAATTTACTGCTTATTTCATCTAATAATCAGAACATAACTTGGAAAAAAGACAATTCGAAAAATGTTTTACAAAAGCCAAACACTTTGAATTTTGTTGCGTAAATAGCTCGATTGATTACATTTTGTGCACAGTCACATCGGTGATATAATCGCGTTGACTACAAAGGTCATTATCTCACGTCGTTTTCTTACCCCATATTAAACAAGCGATGAGTCGCTGTTCACAAAAAGTCATATAGGAAGTCAGGTGCAAGATTCTTTACTACAATATTTTGGTGAGAGTGAGATATTTTTCGACCACTTCATTATCCGAACGCCTTCAGGGGAAGTTTTAAAAGACGGAGAGACAGTAAAACTAGAGCCACAAGTTTTTACCTTTCTTCTTTTGCTTATTCGGCATAAAGAGCACATTGTCAGCAGAGAGGAAATCGTTGGGACCGTTTGGGGAGACAAGAAAGCGAGTGATGACGCTATCCGTGCACTCGTCAAAAAGTTAAGGATCGCATTAGGTGATAATGCACGTGCGCCTAAGTTTCTAAAGACCGTTCCGTTGAAGGGATACTTGTTTATTATGCCGGTCCAGATTGAATTCCATCAACCTGACTGGTGGCGTTCAAAATATGCCATTTATGGTACATCTGTAGCTGCAATCATTTTGATTACATTGTTGGTTCAAGCCCAATTCGGGACATTCCAAAGTTATGTAGAAAAGCCAAAAAGAGAAGTCTTCATTTCTAAGATCACTCAAATGAAAGGGACCGAAGTAAGTCCTTACTTATCAAAAAATAATCACCTTTTATTTTCCCACCGTGGAATAAACGACAAGTTTCTTCATTTATACGTCAAAGAATTGAATTCTTCTGTTTCAAAACGAATAACTTGGGATAACGCTGATTATATAGACGGTATATTTTCCTCTGACGCGAGCCAAGCGATTGTTAAGAAAAGAGTGGAAGATGAGGAATCTCTTTTACTGTTCAGCTTTGATAGTAACTTTAACGTGACAAAGGCCGAACCAATTGAGTTAGACAACGCTCTAATGCTGCAGCGAATTAATGCCATTTCATATTCTCATGATGACAAAAATTTATATCTTTTTGGCGAAACAAAGCCGGATAGCACATCTTCAATTTCGGCCAATGTTTCGATGTCACCAATTGTAAGTTCAGAAAGCAAAGCAGTGTTGGACGATAACGTAAATACAGAATTAGACAGTTCAGGAGACCAAACCTTAAATGGCCCGATTCAATCAGCAAATTTTGGGCTAATACACTACAACATCGAGTCAAAACAATCGCGGGTGCTTTTGTTGCCGGTTCCCTTAGGCGCTAGTGTTGTTGATGCTAAAGAGTCAATTGATGGTAAATTTTTAGCGGTATTAATTCGAAACGATAATCATGCTGATATTCATATTCAAGCAGTAGAGTCTAAAGAAGTTAAATTCGTAAAGCGCGTGCCGGTGCAATCCAATAGCATAGTTTGGGCCCCCGATAGCACATCAATTACCTTTTCTACGCAATCAGGTGAACTGCTAAATCTCAATATCGCAAAACAACGTTTATACCGATGGTCTGGTCTTCCTTTTAACGCAAGTGAAGTGGTCAGCCAATGCGATGAATATTGTTTTGTGGTCAAAGAAAAAGAAGCAGAGTTAACGAACATTGTAGAGCGCCCATTTATCTTTAATGAGTCAGCGTACATTAGTGCAAATCAGTTTTCGTTAACGTCAAGTGATCGTTTCCCGACTTATTTTGATGAAGGAAATGGTATCTACTTTTTATCATTATCGGAAAATGAATTGGCGATAAAAAAATACATCGACGGTAATGGGCTTGAAACTATTTATGAGCTTCCAAAAACCAGTGACATTAAATCTTTTGTGCTAAGTCCCAATGAAAAGCAGTTTGCTGGCGAACTTGATGGCAGAATATTTGTACTCAACTTAAGCATGCGAACGCTTTCATTCTTGAGTTCTGGGACAAGCATTAAGACGAATCCAGTGTGGCTAACCGACGATGTGTTGTCATACCAACAAATCGAAAACGGTAGTTCAGTGATATATGCTCATGATTTCGTTTCTAACAGTGCAACATTATTGGCAAAAGATTTGTTATTTATTAAGCCACTAAATGATACACAGTGGCTGCTGGTTGATGAGCAGTTTAATGCTTACCTGCACAAGCAAGTTAGCACAGAGTCTACACAACTTGGGCGCATTTCTAACTTACCGTTCTTTTCGCCAGATATGCTTGCTGAAAATATCTCATTTGCCCAGCTTGATTCGGTGAATAGCAGCGGCTTCAAACTTATAAATAATGCTTTGTATTTTGTCAGTAGTAGTGACGGTATTTATCTCCTACATCAGGTTGCGCTGGAAACAGGTAAGCGTGAAAGTCGTAACTTAGGTTTGCAGGCGGTACTAGCGCAATTTGATATTCATCCAGATATGCAAAAAATGCTGTTGGTCGAGTCGTCTTTATCGCAAAGTAATCTGTTGAAAGTAGACGGACTTACTCTTACAACGCGCCAAATTAATCAGGTGGTTACCGAAACTCCCTAGATTTAGTATCTAATTTTGAAAGCAGATGAGTTTGGTCAATAAGCCTGCCTGCAATAATATGCACAACATCACCGTCACCTCTTTCCAAAATACCTTTTATTTGCAGTATTTTAGCGTTCATATAAACCTTCTTTTGTTCTCTCGCAGATGACTGCCAGACGACAACATTAATATTTCCGGTATGGTCTTCTAAGGTAATAAAAGTAACTCCTGCGGCTGTACCTGGACTCTGCTTGCCGGTAACTACACCAATCACGCTTACTAAAGTTTGATGCGGTACATCTCTCAGTGTATTTGCTAAGTAAAATTTGGGAAGCAAGTTTGCTTGACTGAGCAAAGCAATAGGATGTAAATCGATGGAAAGGCCCGTGCTGGCGTAGTCCTCAACTAAATTGTCAAATAACGAAGGTTGTTTCGCGTAATTATCGTTAGCAGAAGTATGTTGGGAAAATAACGGTAATTCCATTACGGAGTCCATTAACTCCCAACGTGCTTGATAGCGATTATCCGCCATACTCGAAAAAGCATTCGCACTCGCTAAAGCTTGCAAACAGGACGATGGCAATCCTAATTGACGTATTTGATCAATGCTTTTATAACCTCCTACAGGTCGATACTTGATGACCGTATTCACTGAGTCTGATTTTAGTCCTTTAATTAAGCGCAAGCCCATTCGAATAGATAATTTGCTCGTACTTACAGGTTCATCGTTAACAGCTGCGTTTGCTATTAAACGCTGTAAGCTGTGGTCATAGCCTGACTTATTCACGCAAAACCCAAGTATTTTCACCTGATGCTGCTTGGCATCCTGAATAATTTGCGAAGGCGAGTAAAACCCCATAGGCAAACTATTAAGTAAGCCAACATAAAAGGCTTCGGGATAATAATGCTTTAACCAAGCTGATACGTAAGCAAGTACAGCAAATGAGGCTGAGTGTGACTCTGGAAATCCATATTCGCCAAAACCACAAATTTGCTCAAAAAGGCGCATAGCATAGTCGTGACTATATCCTCTTTGAGTCATGCCGTCGGTTAGCTTCTGTTTAAATTTATATAGGTCGCCATTCTTTTTCCAACTGGCCATAGCTCTTCTTAGCCCATCGGCTTCACCGCCAGTAAATCCGGCAGCAACCATGGCTAACTGAATAACTTGCTCTTGAAAAATAGGTACGCCCATTGTGCGTTCGAGCACGCTTTGGACTTCCGGCGAGGGATATTCAACTTGTTCTTTTCCATCTCGACGTAACAAATAAGGATGCACCATGTCGCCTTGAATAGGGCCAGGGCGAACAATGGCTATTTGTACTACTAAATCATAATATTTTTTGGGTTTTAAGCGCGGCAACATACTCATTTGTGCGCGCGATTCAATTTGAAAAACACCGACGGTATCTGCCTTCTGAATTTGTTTAAACACCTGAGGGTCATCAGGCAGGGCGGTAATAAAGGGAAT
This sequence comes from Glaciecola nitratireducens FR1064, assembly GCF_000226565.1. NCBI lineage: Bacteria > Pseudomonadati > Pseudomonadota > Gammaproteobacteria > Alteromonadales > Alteromonadaceae > Brumicola > Brumicola nitratireducens. The sequence goes on from NC_016041.1 coordinate 44,828, forward strand.
AGTGTAGTCGTGCTGATAATGCTGCTTTATTAAATCAAAGCTTTTGCGGATAGCGGTTAGCATACCTAAAGCTAGCACATCTACTTTTAATAATTTGAGGGTTTCTAAATCATCTTTGTCCCATTGAATGACGGTACGATCCTGCATCGATGCGTTTTCAATCGGCACCATTTCATAAAGCGGTCCTGCTGAAATGACAAAGCCACCGACGTGCTGCGACAAATGCCTTGGAAAACCGATGAGCTGTTCTACTAGGTGAATAAAGTGTTTGCCGTTTTGTGAATCAGGGTCGATACCCAGTTCGGTCAATTGAGACTGCCAGCTTAGATCCCGATCACGACGATTAACGTTCTTGATGAAATAATCAAGGTCGGTAGCATTCACGCCTATGACCTTACCTACTTCACGCAACGCACTTTTAAAGCGATAGCATACAACGGTTGCTGCAATGGCCGTGCGCTCGCGACCGTATTTCGAATAGATATATTGAATGATTTCTTCACGCCGCTCGTGTTCAAAATCGACATCAATATCGGGCGGCTCATTTCGCTCTTTAGAAATAAAGCGCTCGAACAGCACGCTAATTTGGCGCGGATCTACAGCCGTAATTTCTAAGCAATAACACACAATAGAATTAGCTGCCGACCCCCGTCCTTGATAAAGAATATTTTTTGCCTTAGCAAATTGAACCACATCATAGATGGTTAAGAAAAAATACTCATAGGCTTGTTCGTGAATGAGTTTTAGTTCTTTTTCTATGGTAGCGCGAATGCTTTCACTAACGCCGTTTAAAAAGCGTTTTTGAATACCTTGTTCAACTAATACGCGTAAATACTCCGATGGTGTATATTTGGCTGGCAGTATCTCTGCAGGGTATTGATAGGACAGTTCAGATAAATCGAAAGTGCATAGCTTGGCAACCGATACCGAATTTTCGAGCCATTCTTGAGGATATAAATTAGCCAGTTTATTCAGAGGACGCAGGCAAGCTTCTTGATTAGAGAGCGCGTCACGACCTAACTCTTTAATTAATTTACCCTCGCGAATAGCGTGTTGACAGTGTTGTAAAGCTTGCCGATTTGGATCGTGCATGAGTGCGCAAGAGGTGGCGATAATCTCAAAGTGAAATTGCTCGGCGAGTGTTTCGCAATGGCTAATGTATTGATACTCATTAGCGGTTAACCAGCGTTTAATGCCAAGCCATACCCGCCCTACATAATGTTTAGTTAGCCAGCGTGCCCAATCGTGATCTCTGGTTTCATCGCCACTGGGAAGCCAAATACATAAGCAATGTTTAATGGATTTCAAATCCCATTCGCTCAGTTCGTATTCGCCTTTATTTGCGCGTCGTCGTGCATTAGTGATGATCCGGCAACACTCACTATAAGCTGCTTTGTTAGGGCACAGCAGTACAATAGTATTGTCGTTGAAAATAAATTTACTGCCAACGATCATTTTAATTGGCAAGTGATGCTGAGATATTTCAGCATAGGCCCGCACAATACCCGCCATCGAACATTCATCGGTAATAGCGATTGCTTTGTACTGCAAAAAATAAGCTTGGCGCACCATTTCCTGAGGGTGTGACGCCCCATGTAAAAATGAAAAATTGGTTTGGCAAACTAGTTCAGCAAAGCCAACGTGCCGATTCGATTTAGATAAAGTAGCCATGTACAAACCAGTTTTCATCTAAAGTTCTAAATATCCACATTTGCTGGCCTTGGTGACTTTCGGCTAGAAAATAATCACGCTGAACTTCATGATTGTCCCACCAACCTGAAGCGATACGTTCAGGGCCATCAATAATGCTGACCTTTGCATTAAGTGGGATAGGGGCTCTGAGTAAAAAGCCGGGACGATCCAAAAAATGCGGTTTTGTAGCGCTATTGCGGGTTGTATGGATAGCTTTATGAGCCTCATTATCAACAGCTTTAGCTGACAACTGAGTACAACATTCAGGACGATAATCATCGTGATATTGCATCAGCTTCACTTGTTGTTCACCTAGTTTGGCTTTTAAACGTGATAGCAGTGTCATAGCGGCAACGTGCGTCGACTTTTCACTAAAAAAATCACTTTCACAACCGTCGGCTTGCTCTATTTTTTCGCATCGAATAGTAATTCCATAAACCCCTGAGCTTAACGCTAGATGCTCAAAGCGCAGCGCAATAATATCCAACCAATGTGCGCTTTTATAAATAGGCAAAGCACTATTGATCACTTGAGTAATGGGTTCATGTTCGCGTTGAAATAATGTGATATGAATACTTAGCGCTAGACCATTACGCACCAATAGATAAGCCTCTAATGCATCTAGACATTTTCGAATAACAGGCAATAGCCTAGCTGTAAGCTCAACATCATATAGCAGCTCAAGGTAGTGTTCGTAGCGCTGTGGCGGCTGATAGAAACGTAATTTTGCCGCCGATTCGCCACGCAGCTCTGACATAATTTGTAAACTAAATTTAGACACTCTACTGGCGAACGCTGACAGAGGTTGGTCGAATAGGTCGGCAATATTTTTAATGCCAATACGCTGTAGTTTTTCGATATCCTTTTTATCAATATCGGTAAGTAACAACGAGCACTGCTGCAACTGCTGCTGAATTTGTTTTTTGTCATCACCCATATAGCGTTGTTCATGCTTAGCAATGAGCTTGGCGACATTCACTGAATAAGCGCTAGCGTAATAAACATCGTAACCTTGTTTATTGATAACCTCCTGAATAACTTGCCAGTACTGCGTTAAATTTCCGTATAAGCGCAGCATATTTTGCGCGCGTAAAAACAAACCAGAGGGCTCATCAATAACAATGTCAGAGGTAACGAGGTAAAGTTGATTAGCGAGCTCCTGTAGCGCTTGTACTGCTATTGTTTCTTTATACTCACTCACCACTAAGTGGCTGCATATAATACTGGCGCTAGCTAACCCCATTCCTTTCTTTATACCTAGTTTTTGAGCTTGCGCATTTAATTGTAATACTTGGTTCAATTTTGGATGATAAACAATTTGAGCTGCTGTCTCTTGAGTTTTAGCTTGCTTATTGGCAGCGCTGAGCTGTTCGGCATGCGCTTGCTGAATATTGAGCTGTAAATTAGGCAGATATAAATATATCCACAATGAAGAGGTATCAAATTGCATCGTTGTTCTGTTTACTTAATTGTTAGCGTTAAAGGCAACGACATTGTGAGAAAGCTTCGGTTTTGAGCGATAGCGCATAGGTGAACCAAGTTTGGCTTTAAAAGGTACTTTGACGCTGAAAGCAGGTATCGGCCAACCTACTTTTTGCTTATTGACACAAATCGTTACTTTACTACTTTGGCGCTGGATGGACAGCGATAGGCTGACGGGTAGATTGTCAGCTTGTTGTTTTGCATCAGCGAAGAAAAAACTCAAGCAATCGCCTTTTAAAGCCGCCAGTTCTAATTTTTTAGCCTGTATTTGTTGAAGCGCGGGCTGCCAAATAAAAACGGCACTGCAAGCGCCACTTTTTGCACATTGTTCGGCGCTCCAAAGTGCTTGTTCAGGTGTCTCAGCTTGAATAAGTAGTACCTGCTCAAGTTGAATACCTTCTGCTATTAAAAATTCAGCATTGAGTAAGTGTGGTGGTGCAATAAAAGCATATAAACGATTTTCGTGCTGCCTGCTAACTATTGCAGGGATAACCAAACGCAGTTCACCACACCCCATTGTTGAAGTGATGTGTATGAGACCGGACTGTGGAAAGCCACCATTAAGGGCTTCATCAAGCTGTTTATAACCTGTAGCAACACGTTCCTTATGTTGGTCGAGATCCGCTGCAGTCCACACAAGTTGTTTTTTCTGTAAATCATGTAGAAGAGATTTCATAGTCAACCTAATCATAATTAGCTTATCTGTATATGCATACAGTATAAATATTTATGTTTGATGATCAACAAAATGTTTTGCTAGCAGCGCGTGATGCCCGAGTCTGAAATTTAACGATATGATTTTTATAGTGATTTAAAAAATGAAAAAAGGGCAAAAAAATAAAGGGGGCAGTGTTAATTAATTTGCTTGGAAAATTAATTAACACTGCCCCCTTTATTTTTTTGCCCTTTGGTTTCTTGCTTCTTTTCTCTTCTCTTAGAAAGGAAGTGGCATAGGCTTACCATTCAGCATTGCTTGGCCGTCTTGCATAGTGAAGGTCATTTCATATTCGCCATCAGCATTCACTGTGATCATGCCTTGTTGTGCAAACATACCAATCATACCTTCGACTTGCTCGGCAGCGATGGCTTTAATTTCTTCATTCGTCATGCCAGCAGCGTTTGGATCTGCTTGAATTTGGCTAATCACAACCTGTTCGCCAACCCAAAGTGCCATTGCTTTATCCAGTGTTAACTTTGAATCCACAACGGTCTTTGAAGCCCAAAAAGCAGGATCTTCGAGTGGCTCTGGCAAACTGTTAACACCGGTGACTTTTGTCATTATTTTGCCTGAAAAGTTACCGTCCGCAACTTTACCCGACATTTCTGTAAGGTTAAATTCCGGCGAAGCCTGTAATTGAGGTAACAACTTAGTTTCAATTATGTCAGCCATTGCCTGTTCCATTTGTGCAGGATTAGCTGATGCCTCTTGATATGCTTTGAAAAAAGCCCTTTCTAAATTGTTGATTTCAGATTTAACGATCAAATCACGACCAGAAAACGTAGGTGCTTCAATAGATTCAACGGCATAGTTTATATCCATATCCATTAACTTACCGTCTTCACTTTTCTCTGTTTTTACATCAACAATCAGTTTGTCGAGGCTTGCTTTTGTATCTAGCATTGGCATATCAAGACTAATTGAAGTAATCCCAAATTGACTAGTGGAGTTGTAGAAATCACCTTTCATTGCTGCGGTCCAATCGCCTTCGATTGATGATTTGAGACTCATCGATTTCATTTCAAAAGTAACGCCATCAGCACTCACGGTGACTAAATCGGTAGCACCAGCATAAGTTGCACCGCTAGAAGATGCTGTACCTTTACCGTTCCAACCGCTAACAGTAATCGCTTCGTCGCCGCCATCCTGCGCAATGACCGTGAATTTTGGCATTGTATCTTCAAAGCTAAGACCACCAAATAAACTAACTTGACCTGCTACGCTATAAAACCGTTCATCATCAGCATAGCTTAGGTATTCACGCAATACAGACTCGTCAACTTCAGCTTTCCAAGCAGATAAACCTAGGCCTAAACCGTTAAGTGTAAGAAACGGCCCATGTTGCGCTGTTACATTGATATTTGCCGACAACTCTTCGAAATTTTGCATGTCAGAAGGGGCTAAATCTAAGTCAGCAAACATAGCGGGGTCTATTCCAACCTTAACAACGGCAGCACTTGAGAACCAGCTTGTTTCACGACTCTCAATAGTCGCTGTGTAGCCAGGAGCTGTATTTACGTTAGCAATGAAGTTGTCTAAGCCTTCATTGATGCCAGCGCCAGTAAACTTTGGAGCAACGAGCCCAACAACAGCAATTGCAGCTACTGAAATTATAATTTTTTTCATATTACATCCTTGTTAGGAATACTGAAGAGGGTGTAAAACAATGAACTGGGTTAAACAAAGTTCAACCTTACTTAGCTCAATACCTTAAATATCACCCATCGACATGATTAAATTTGGCGCATAGCTTACCTGACTAGCAGAGGCTTTGCGACCATTTTACCTACGATGAAAGTTGGTTTACCCCATCTTAGGTATGATTTTAGTTACCTTTAACGGGTGTGCTTTTTTGCTCGATAAAACGTTGAATATTTTGCTCAAGCACAAACAAAGGAACTGAGCCATGCGCTAATACTGCGTCATGAAATTCACGTACATCAAACTTGTCACCTAAACGCTCTTCCGCCTCTGCACGCAGTTGTTTAATTTTGATTTCGCCAATTTTGTATGACAGGGCTTGTGCCGGCCACGAAATATATCGGTCAATTTCTGTACGCACGTTGTGCTCGGAAAGCGCGGTGTTTTCTAGCATATAATTCAGGGCTTTATCGCGACTCCAGCCAAACATATGCATACCTGTGTCTACGACTAGGCGACAGGCGCGCCACATTTCATAGCTTAAGCGACCAAAATTATCATACGGATCAGTATAAATACCTACCTCTAACCCTAAGTATTCTGAATATAAACCCCAGCCTTCTCCAAAGGCTGAAATATAGGTTGAGCGCCTAACTTCCGGCAATTCGGTCATTTCTGCAGCTAAGGATATTTGTAAATGATGACCAGGAACTGCTTCATGCAGGGTTAAAGCGGGCAGCGCATATAGCGGACGTTTGTCGAGCGCATAGGTGTTTACCCAATAGTAACCTGGTTGGTCGTCACTGCTTGGTGATACGTATCGTCCAGTCGTGTACTTAGGCGCGATGCTTTCAGGCACAGGTGCTACACCATATGGCGTCCGTGGTAGTTTTTTAAATAGCTTGGGCAATTGCGCGTCCATTTTCTTAGCGATGTACGACGCCGTTATGAGTAAATCTTCAGGTGTTTGTGCATAAAAGCGCGGGTCAGTGCGTAAAAACTCAATGAACTGATTAATATTGCCGTCAAACTCTAATTCATCAACAATGGTCTGCATTTCTGCACGGATCCGTGCCACCTCCGACAAACCAAGCTGATGGATTTCCTCAGCGGTCATATCGGTAGTGGTGTAATACTTAATTCGGTTTTGATAAAAAGCTTCACCCGCTGGCCACGTTTTTACCGAAATATCCTGCTTAGCCATTGGAATATAGTCATTTGTTAGAAAGTCGTAAAATTGCTGATAGCTCTCACTAACTTTAGCAATTGCGGCCTCTGCAGCCTGCATGTTTTGAGCTGTTTTTAACTCCTCAGGCATCTTTTCAAAAGCCTGATAAAACGGACTTTCGTCAGGTGTTTGCGCAATAAAGGCGAGCACCGACTCTTCATATCCTCTAAGTACAACTTTGGGTTGAACCTGGCCTACTTGCATACCTTCTTGCATGTAAGCTATTTGTTGCGAAAAATGATCGGGCATTTCGCTTAGCAGCATCATGTAATCTTTAAGTTGTTCCGCATTTTTAATACTGGTATTGCTAGCTTGACGGCCTAAGCCACTATGAAAACCATATTCTGATGTAATTGGTACTCGATACTCTTTAAATTTGTGCATATCGACGTAATTTTGAATACGATATTTTTGCATGAGCAAGGTGATATTTTCAGAATCAGTTAACTGTGCGGTATCTACTTCCTCTAAGGCTGTTAAGAAAGTTTGGTACTGCATGGCTTCGCTATTTAGCGCTGCTATACTGATGTCACTAAGTGCTCTTTTGGGTTTTTGTCCTCTCGACTTTGCCATACCGGGTGAGGTTGATAATTCGTATTGCCAAATATCGTCCAGCAGCTTGATTAATTGAGCCGAAGCTTGGTTTTGTAGCATTTCAGTTTTAGTTGATGCTTGCTCTACTGTTGGCGGCGTTGTTGAACCACAAGCGCCAACAGCCAATGCTACAGATACCGCCAATGCAATCGAATAAAATCGCTTTTTCATAAAACACTCTTGTTTTTTAGTTATTTTTAAGCCTAAAAGACTCTCTCAAATTGATGCTTTAGTGCACAACCCGTGTCGTTAATCCATACTCAGCAAGTACCTATGTCACTGCTCGATGACGATACTTTCACCAATAGACAGTGAAATGAAACTGCCCTCGCTCATCCCTTTCGCTAATTTTTCTTGGGCTAATACCTTGACGGGTTCACCTGGTTCTTCTGCCGTTAAAGGAAAAGTTCCCCAGTGCATTCCAATCGACTTCATAGCATTAACGTCTTCATGAATCTTTACTGCTTCATTAGGATTTATGTGGTACTTCTGCATAAACCATCTTGGTGCATAGCCACCAATCGGAATTAGCGCTAAGTCTACTTTGCCTAAAGTATCACCAATTTGCTTAAACTGAATATCGTTGTAGCCAGTGTCGCCTGCAAACCAAACAGTAAAGTCACCAAAGTTAATTGACCAACTTGCCCATAATGTTTGTAACCTGTCAGATAGCCCCCGCGCTGACCAATGCTGGCTGGGAAGAGCCTGAATTTCAGCCGTCGAAAATGCGTTTTTAACAAGCGCTTTACTCCACCAATCCATCTCTGTTACTTCGTTTGGGTTAACGCCTTCATTGCTTAAGTGCGCTTTTAAGCCTAAAGGAACATAGAATCGAATAGGTGATTCTTGCGAGGCGGAACGCGCGGCTAGCTGCTCAATCGTCTCGTTATCTAAGTGGTCGTAGTGATTGTGACTAATAACCACAATATCTATGTCTGGAAGTTCAGCATAATCCATCGCATGTTTTACATAGCGTTTTGGGCCAGCGAATGACAGCGGTGAAGCACGGTCACTGAATATAGGATCGGTCAATAAAGTGAGTTTATTATGTTGCACTAAAAACATAGAGTGACCTAACCAAGTGACTAAAGGCTGATCACTTTCAGGCGGCATATTACTTTTTGCGTGGAGTCTCTCTACATCGACAGCTTGAATTGGAACTTGGTCTGCTAAAGATGCATGATCCGCCCATTTTTCGTCACTTAAAAATCGCATCTCTAAGAAGTCGAAAAAATTTTTATCGTTATCTTCAACATACAAATTTTTAAAGCCATCGCTAGTGTAATGTCCTTTTTTCGGGCTTTCTTTACTTTTAACACTATTGTTCATTGTATCTGTATTGGCACTCTGACAACCAGATAATGCAACAATTACTAGAAATAACACTGGGTAAATCATTGCGTAACACCCAATCTGTTTCATATTTCTACACTCGACATTAGTTCGCGCATAGCGATAATCACATCGTCTTCACCGCCTTGAAGAATGCTTGATATTGCAAATCCTTGTGTGAAACAAGTGAGCTGCAGTGCGACTGATTCAACGTTAATTTTAGATCGAATTTGCTGATGTTTTTGTGCTCTTTCTAAACAGCCAATGAAACACAGCTGCAGTGCATCATAATAATGGCGTGCAATAGACTGTACTTCTGGATCATTTCTACCGAGCTCGCTAATACAGTTTACTAGCAGGCACCCCTGCTGAGATATAAGTTCGTGATATGCGTTGAAATAATCATAAATAGCTTGAGTGCCAGAGTCTGTCCGAGCAATTAAACTGTCCTGACAAGCCGACAGTTGGTGCTCAATATAGTGCTTAAGTACTGCATGTAAAAAGCTTTGTTTGCTTTTGAACTCTATATAAAACGCACGCCTATTAAACTGTGTTCGCGCAATTATTTCTTCCATCGACGCTTTTGCATACCCTTGCTCTGTGAAAATATCAACGGCATACGTCAGTATTTCGGGTAAATCATATTGAGCTTGCTTCGGCATATTGGGCCTCTGTTGAGCATCGTTTGCTGTGTTTTGTTTTTATCTACACTATTCAAAAGGGCGTTAATTAGGTAATTAAAAACACAAGAACATCCATTCTTTAGTTTTACTCTTACTCTTAGTTTTTATAACAGTCTTTGCAGAAAAAACCAAATTTGTTGATGCTTTTATAGTCACAAGGGACAGCTGTGAGTCTGTTTACAGCATGGAAATGTTACACAATATTTCAAAACCTCCCTTGAACAGCAAATTTGTTTTAACTTGTGATATAACAACGCGGCAACATGGCGTTATTGATGTGTGGATACTCAATATTTACATTCACTAAAGTTAGGTCTCACTAAAAACCTGCATAAAATATCAGCCAATAATTACTACTAACTACTGAGAACCTAAGGTTGTTCTCCCAATGGAAGATTATATGAAGCGCCCTATAAACATGTTAATCAAAACTACATTCGCCGCAGCGGCTAGCGTATTAGTTTTAGGTTGTTCAGCTAACTATCAATCCAAAACTGATGCTGCTAATGCCTCATTTACGGCAGCGCCGAACGTGGAGAATATTAAATCTCATATGCATTTTTTAGCTGATGATTTACTAGAAGGACGTGAAACTGGCTCGCAAGGTCATGAAATTGCGTCTTTGTATATTGCCGGTGAATTTGCTAAGTATGGCTTAATGCCAGCGGGCGACGAAGTTGATGGCAAAACCAGCTATGTGCAGCGCATCAATTTTCGCAAAGGTTTACTCGTTCAAGAGTCTCCTACTTTTTCTGTTGTAGGCCCTAAAGAAAGTTTTGAGTTGTCCTATCCAGATGACTTTTTAAGCAGCCCTGATTTAGTCTCAACACAATCTGATGTAACGGCTCCATTAGTTTTTGTCGGTTACGGTATCGTGGCGCCAAACTTAAATCATGACGACTACGCAGGACTCGACGTTGAAGGTAAAATTGTAGTGGTTTTATCAGGTAAGCCAAAGTCATTCCCTTCAGAGGAAGGTGCGCACGTTGCATCTGGCTCGGAAAAGTCAAAGTATGCAGCGCAGCGTGGAGCAATAGGTTATATAACGCTAACAACGCCTAGCAATGAAAAAGCGAGACCTTATAAAAACTCACTAAATTACATTTACTCACCGCGTATGCGTTGGGTGCAGGATGACGGCGTACCAGCCAATGTAGAACCTGAATTAAAAGCGGGTGCTTATTTGAGTTTACCTGCAGCTGAGAAATTATTTGCACAAGGCCCAACACCTATCGCTGATATTTTTGCGCAATTGGAAAATGATGAATCACCAAAAGGCTTTGATCTACCCATAACGGTTAATCTGAAAAGAGAAACCACGCACGAAGATCTTTCAAGCCCAAATGTCATTGGCATTTTAGAAGGCAGCGACCCTATATTGAAAAATGAATACGTGGTTTTCTCTGCGCATTCTGATCACATTGGTATTGCTAAAACTGTTAAAAAAGACAAGATTAACAATGGTGCAATGGATAATGCGAGTGGTACATCTGTGCTTATGGAAACGGCGCGCATGTTTGCGAATCTGCCTGTAGCTCCAAAGCGCTCTATTATCTTCATCGCAGTCACTGGTGAAGAAAAAGGACTATTGGGCGCTGACTATTATGCACGCAATCCAACTGTGCCGGTGGGCAGCATGGTCGCAAATGTAAACTTAGACATGCCCATCCTTACTTATGAGTTTGCTGACGTTATTGCGTTTGGCGCTAATCACAGTTCAATGAAAGCTTCTGTTGAAGCGGCCGTAAAAAATGTCGGTCTTACTTTAAGTGATGATCCTTGGCCAGAGCAAAACTTGTTCACACGTTCTGACCACTACAGCTTCGTTAAACAGGGAATCCCTGCTGTTTTCTTGGTACCGGGTTTACAATCAAAGGATCCTAATATTGATGGTAGTAAAGTCTTTGGTGAGTTTTTATCGACCAACTACCATAAGCCAGGTGACGATATGAGCCAGCCTTTCAAATGGGAAGCAGCTAACACCTTCACCGAAGTTAACTTTCAAATTGGTTTAGCGCTAGCTAATCAAGCAAAAAAGCCAAGTTGGAATGAAGGTGACTTTTTTGGCGAAACGTTCGCTAAATAATAAGTTGATGAGGTAAAGACCTCACTGCGATTCGTGAATTCCTTGCCAGTGGCTGCACTAGATTGTTGCGCACTGGCAAGTGCAGTTCAGGTATCGGCTTACGCGGTAAGGTTTTTTGGATGAACTAATGTAGTATTTTATGCAGCACTTATATCTGATAGACTCATTTCAATCTTAATATCAACGGCTTGAATATGAAAACCGTTCATTTCGACCTTTTACATCTATATTATCTGCCGCAGTTCTTACCTGTTGCTCAAGTATTGTCTAGCAGAGGCACAAAGGTGCGGTTTGTTATATACGATGGAAATGACGTAGTTGAAATCACTAAAAAGGCCCTCGATGCTGAAGGTTTTGATTATGTTGTTGTCAGCGACGAGAAACAGGCCCTCGAATATTATGTCGGACGCAACCCAAACTGGATTATTTTCGGGAAGTCGCCGTCCAGTAACTATACAGTCTTAAAAGAAACACCCGTAAAAATCGCTTTTATGCAACACGGTATCGGCCCGAAGTCTTGCTACTATTCCTCTAGCGAATTCCCGTTTGATGTTAGGTTCGTTGAAGGCGATACACGTAAGCAAAGACTGCAGGAAATGTTTCCTGATTCAAACTTTGTTGATGTCGGTTATGCTAAATTGGATCCACTATTTAACAATGAGAAAGAGCAAATATCCTTACTATCTTTAGGATTGGATCCAAGTAAAAAAACCTTGCTATACGCTCCCACTTTTTATCCTTCAAGCATTGAGTGTTTTAGTAAAAACTGGCCTCAAGAATTGAGTAATTATAACCTCATTATTAAACCTCACTTTTTCAGTCTAACAAAGTTAAAATATGCTAAACAACGGGCTATTTTGGAGGCTTGGTCAGCTTACGAGAACGTTTATCTTTGTTCTCTCGACTGTTACTCATTATTACCTTTTATGAAAATATCAGATGTTCTTTTGTCCGAGGCTTCATCGACAATATTTGAATTCGCCGCAATAGATAAACCGGTCGTTTGGTGTGATTTCTACCATATAAGATGGAGCTACCGAGGGCTTTTTAAATTCAGGTTTGCAAAGCGTATTGACAAGGATATCAGTTTATTCGAGCAGCTTTGCGATCGAGCGAAGTCACCTAGTGAAGTGTTATCGAAAGTAAATTATTGCTTGGCTAACAAAGATGAAAAGTCAGCATTAAGGGAAGAGATCACACTGTCGATGGCAGGAAAGACAGACGGAAAATGCAGTGAGCGTATCGTCAATTTTCTGTTAGCTGACTGAAAAAATTACTCACGTACTCTAATAGCTGCTAGTTCAACAACGACAGTTTTTGGTAAGAGAGCAAGTAATCTGATACCTAGATATCTTTGATTACTTCAATAATTTCCGTGGTAGAAATAGAGGGCGTTCTGCGCAGGTACTTGACCTCACAAATATCTCGAAACTCTTCAAACTTGCCGGTCCAATCATCACCCATCACCAAAATATCCGCTTGATGTTCAATAATATATTCACGCTTCAAGTCTAAAGATTCTTCTACAAATACCTGATCTACGTACTTAATAGCATGAAGAATATTCATTCTGCTTCGCAATGGATAAACTGGATTACGGCCTTTTTTGCTAAAATTTAGCTGATCAGAAGAAATGCCAACTACTAAACGGTCGCCCATCTCTCTCGAACGTCGCAATATATTTACATGCCCAGAATGAAACACATCGAAAGTACCAAAAGTAATGACCGTTTTCAGCTTCCTGTCCTCTTCAAAATTGAAAGTAAATACTATGCAAACGATACGAATTTAAATGCCGTATTTTTTTGGTAGATGCTAATCTAGTTTACAAGATAGTGATTTTTAATTGCTGACCAATACTCACCAAATTGATGTGTTGGTGTGCGTTGAAACTTTGTACGAACAAATTGATTCACTTTGCCATCAACAAAACAGATCAAGATATTGGCAAGGATCGCTTCATCTACCTCTAATGACTTACCTTCTCGCAGTTTGCGTTCACGCAGTATTTGCTTAAGCTGTGACTCTAAGCGTTCAAACAATTTGGCGATACGATCGCGCAAACGTTCTTGCTCACCCAAAAGTGCATCACCGTTGAGTAAGCGAGAAATACCAGGGTTCTTTTCAGCAAAACCGAGGATAAGGTGCATTATTAATTGGATGCGGGTTGCGGCCTCTTTTTCTTCATCCATAATTTTGTTGATGCGTGAAAAAAGGGTTTCTTCAATGAACTCAATCAAGCCTTCGAACATCCGTGCTTTGCTTGGAAAGTGACGATATAAGGCCGCCTCCGAAACACCCACTTGTTCAGCCAATTTAGCTGTTGTGATCCTCTGACCATGATTATTTTCTAACATTCCTGCTAGAGCTTGCAGGATCTGCGCGCGCCTATTGGGTTTTTTTATTGCGGGCATGATGGTACCTATTTACTTTTCTTATTATTTTGATTGGCTGAATATTCATTATTCAACAGCTTCAGTAACTCAATAGCTAATGCGTATTTACTAGCAGCAGGTAAACTGATGGTATTGTTTTTTGTAATGACCGTGAGTGCATTTCGATCAGAATTAAATCCTAAATCAGATGATGACACATCATTCGCCGCGATCATATTTAATTTTTTGCGCTCAAGTTTGCCCTTAGCGTAGGCTTCGACGTCATGCGTTTCGGCAGCAAAACCAAGTGTAAATGGCGGATTTGAGAGCGCAGCAACCGTTTTTAGAATATCAGGGTTTTGCTCAAATGAAAGCGTTAAGAGGCCCGCTTTCTTTTTCACTTTATGTGTTGGAATGTCCGTAAGTCTGAAATCAGCAACGGCAGCGCAGCCAATGAAAATGTCTTGCGTTTGAATATGCGCCATAACAGCGTCATGCATCTCTTGCGCGCTAATAACTGATATTAACTCGATATTAGCTGGTGGTGAGATACTTACAGGGCCTGAGACGAGTGTTACTTCAGCCCCCATTTTTTGAGCCGCTTCGGCTATTGCGTAACCCATTTTTCCTGAGCTGTGATTTGATATATAGCGAACGGGGTCCAATGCTTCACGGGTTGGACCTGCGGTGATCAATATTTTTTTACCGGCAAATAGACTCGGCGGATGGTTTATTTGCTCATTACTTATTTCTTCATTGTTTGTTTGCCCAGCAAGATAGTTAGCTATAAAGGTAACAATGTCCTCGGGCTCAGACATGCGGCCGTAACCGATGTCGCCACAAGCTTGTTCGCCGCTAGCAGGACCAATTTGCAAAACGCCTCGATGCTGCAATTTCTGCAGGTTTTCCGTGGTTGCCGGTGCAGCCCACATTTGCTGATTCATCGCAGGTGCTATAGCAATCGGTGCTTTGGTGGCTAAGGCCAAGGTGGTAAGCAAATCATCAGCTAGACCGTGAGTCAGTTTCGCCATGATGTTGGCCGTTGCTGGAGCAATGACAAAAATATCAGCCCAACGAGCTAGCTCAATATGACCCATAGCCGCTTCCGCATCTTCGTCTAATAAACTGTTGCTTATTTTGTTTCCGGATACCGCTTGTAAGGCTAACGGACTGACAAACTCCTTCGCTGAGTCAGTCATGACAACTCTAACATTGGCACCTTGAGCAATAAATTTACGCACAAGGTCTGGAGTTTTGTATGCAGCGATGCCGCCACTAATACCAAGTAAAACGTTCTTTTGTTCAAGTTGCATATTTTGCTATAGCGAGTACAACTGTGCGTTGCATTCGTTCATCAAGGGAGTAGATGAACAGTATTGTGACAAAGTTAACCAAGGAAGGGAAATATGAAAATCACTAATTGGCCTCAATTTGAGCGTCCAAGAGAAAAATTACTGCAGTTTGGCGCTCAAACGCTATCCGATGCCGAACTACTTGCTATTGTTCTTCACACCGGAATCAAAGGCAAGAACGCAGTCGAGATTGCGCGTGAAGCCCTTGGAACATATGGCTCTGTGCGGGCTTTAATGAGCGCAAGTAAGACGCAACTCACCGGTACACTTGGTTTTGGCGTGGCAAAATATGCAACCCTAACGGCTTGCTTTGAATTAACCAAACGTTCGCTCGCGGAAAACTTACTCAAGCCTCATAGCTTTACACAGGCCGACGCGGCTTCAAACTATTTATTGGCTGAGTTACGCGATAAACCCCACGAAGTATTTTCGATGTTGCTACTTGATAGTCAACATCAGCTAATCGCCTTTAGACATATGTTTAGGGGCACAATTAATAGTGCAGCTGTTTACCCTAGAGAATTAGTTAAACAAGCCTTAGAGGACAATGCTGCCGCGGTCATCTTAGCGCATAATCACCCCAGTGGTGTGGCAGAACCCAGTCAGGCCGACATACAAATAACCGAAAGAATTAAGCGAGCAATGGAATTAATCGATGTAAGAGTGCTAGATCACTTTGTGATCGGTGACGGAACTGCGGTATCATTCGCGCAACGAGGACTGTTATAGCTATTTATCACACGTGAAAAAATAAACGCACATGAAAAAATGGAAAATTTACCTAATTAATTTGGCGAGGTCTACGGAAAGACTAGCGGCCTGCGCGCGCCAGCTTGATGCTCACGGTCTTCCATATGAACGCATCGAGGCGGTCGATGGCGACGATATGCAGAACTCAACTATAAGTGATGTTTATGACTTTAATAAGTCGTCGTATCACAAGCGTATGACGGAGGGTGAAATTGCGTGTTATTTAAGTCATGTTCAAACTTGGCAAAGAATTGTAGATGAAAAGCTAGATTATGCGGTTATCTTAGAAGACGATATTTTATTACAAGAGGGTATCCAGCAAGGTTTAGACGCTATCGCATTGTTCAACGAACCTTGGGATCTAATTAAGCTCGCCGAAGCACCGATTAAACGTAAGGTTGAGCATTGCATTCCAGTTGCAGACTTTTCGCTAGTGACCTACAACAAGGTACCCATTCGTTCTTGTGCACAAGTTATTAGCTTCGCGGGTGCAAAGAAGTTGTTGGCTAATAGTTCAAAGGTCACTCGGCCCGTTGATGTTGAACTACAGTATTGGTGGAAGTCTGAGCTTTGTGTGTTTGGTTTACAGCCTTACACCGTCGCGCCGGACCACAACCTTTTCAGCGAAATTGATAAAGGTCAAAACCGTAAAAAAGCAAAACAAAGTTTTCCAAAAAAAGTAGTGAGTGGGTTTTACTTTCTTTTTAAAAATAAAAAAGAACTTAAGAAACGACTACATAAACTAAACAAACGATAGCTCTCTTTTCGCTTACCTGAATATAAAAGCGAAAGCGGTCAACAGCGACGGCACTTCAATTTGTAGAAATAATAAGTTGGGCTTGAGGAAATTCCTGAATACAGCAGGTAAAAGCCAACTATATTGTTCGAACTAGCCGTCTTATTAACAGGCCATTTTCAATCAATAATTTAGCCAAAATAAAGACTCTCGCTTGTCGATAATTTGTTATACTGCGGCTAATGGAGTGTGTAGAGTTTTAACTTTTTCGATGTGATACAAAAGTACTTTTGTGAATAAGTATTTGTAGTCAATCTTTGCATTGTAGGTGAGAAACCACCGTTAATCCGTTAAAAACGCAAAAAAATCGCCCTAACGTGAAGTTTTTGTTGAATTGGGCTGTTGTTTGCTGTATAAAATGCGCCCTCATTATTAAAGACGTTTAACAGCAATTTTTGTTTGCTTGGGTTAGACGGCAAACAGTTTTTCTGGAGACAATAAGATGTCAAAAGTTTGTATAGTTACAGGTAAGCGTCCTTTATCGGGCAACAACCGCTCACACGCTAGAAACGCGACTCGTCGTCGCTTTTTGCCAAATCTTCAAACTCACCGCTTTTGGGTTGAGAGTGAAAACCGTTTCGTGAAATTACGCCTTACTACTAAAGGTATGCGTATTATCGATAAGAAGGGCATTGATACAGTATTAGCTGATATCCGCGCTCGTGGCGAGAAAGTTTAAGGAATTACCATGAGAGATAAAATTAAATTAGTTTCTACTGCTGGTACTGGTTTCTACTACACCACAGACAAAAACAAGCGTAATATGCCTGGCAAAATGGAGATCAAAAAGTATGATCCTAAAATTCGCCAACACGTTATGTTCAAGGAAGCAAAAATCAAGTAATTAACTTGCATTTTGTCTCCACAAAAACCCGGCTTTTGCTGGGTTTTTTGCTTCTAGATTGTTGTTGCTTGCAATGTATTGTTGCTCCATTGAATACATGCAAAGAAATAAGCAATCATGGAGTTAAACCACAAGCAAGAACACAAACTCCCTTGTTGTTAATAAACTCTATTGATCAATTGCGCGTCTACCTGTCTAATAGGTAAGTGTGCTGTTCTACTTAATAGACTAATGAAAAAATATTTGTTTTACATCTCTCAAAATTACTCATTTGAAGTTTTGCGCCCTTTACAAAGTGAAATTTGGCGCCAAGGTGGGGACGTCGCTTGGTTTGCAGAAGATGCTGGCGTTAATGTAAACGTTTCTTTTTTCAGGCCGAATGAGCAAGTACTTACCAATATTGAAGATGCAATCGCGTTCAACCCATTTGCTGTTTTTGTGCCAGGCAACATGGTTCCCACTTTTTTGCCTGGTTTAAAAGTAGGCATATTCCATGGCTTTGTTGGTTTCAAAAAGCGTAAGAAAGATAATCTAAATTATCATTTTATTATTAGAGATTGTTTTGATTTGTATTGTACTCACGGCGAGTCATCCACTGCCACATTTCAAGCACTGGCGAAAAAACATAAGCACTTCCAAGTTATCGAAACGGGCTATTGCAAAATGGATCCGTATTTTTCATCCTTGTTAGCGGACAAAAAGGTGAATGAAAAGCCAGTGATTTTGTTTAGCTCTACGTTTTCACCAAGAATGACGCAAGCACCTACATTATTGCCATACATCGAAAAACTATCGCACAATACAAAATGGAAATGGAATGTGACTTTTCATCCTAAAATGGCGAAAGAAACGGTTGAGGCATACAAGAAGATTCAGCATGAAAATTTAAGCTTTATCGAAACAGATGAGCTTGCTCCGCATATGGTTGAAGCGGATTTGATGCTGGGTGATAACTCGTCTATGATTACCGACTATCTGCTGTTGAACAAGCCAGTTGTGACCGTTAACAATGAAGCGCCAACGCCGTATTTGCATAATATCACTGACCCAGAACAACTGGAAAGCGCGATAGAATATGCGCTTGCTCAACCCGAAGAGCTCATGAACGCAATTAGAGACTTCGGGCAGTACACTCACCCGTATACGGACGGTAAGTCGGCAGAGAGAGTTTTGCTCGCTGTCGAGCAAGCTGCACAAAACATGTATAAAATGAAAAAAAAGCCGCACAATTTTATTCGCAACTTAAAAGCCAGAAAGAAGTTTTCTTATTGGAAGTTCTGAATAGGGCACCGAACAGGAGCTCTAGTTCGGCGCAGCAAGATATTAATCTAGCGACAATCTACGGCGTAAAACTAGGGATGTAAATGGTTCGACTATCGCAAAAAGCGTGGAACAACGTGATTATCTTTGCCATGTTGGCGATGATCCTCATATTGAATATAAGTAGCTTTAAATCAGATGACTCTGACTTCCCTGTGCCTATTATAGAAGAAGGAGGGCTCTTACTTAGTTTGCAAATTGATCAATATGTGATTGAACGTGCGGGTCAAACGTGGCGCTTATCTTCTTCGAGCCCCTTAGCAAATGAGCAATCTTTAGAAGAACGCTCCGATGCCTTAGCTAAGTTAGTCGACAACTGGCAGAGAGCGCTCGTCAAATCACAATATGAGGTAACGGCAGAGGTATTGGAGTCACCCGATGTCGTTGTGGTTTTATGGCTAGCGGGTGAACGAAATGGTCTTGTACTACCTATAAAGACGATTAATCAGCAAACTTATTTAATGTTCAACAATGAAGTGATGTTATTAGACTTCCCGACAGTTGAACAACTTACTCAGTGGTAACTTAATCCATGCCAGAATTACCTGAAGTCGAAGTCACTAAACTGGGTATTGCGCCTTTTTTGGAAGGCAATGTCATTAGTAAAATTGTCGTTCATCAGCCACAATTGCGATGGATTGTGCCATATGAGGTGCAGCTTGCATGCCAACAAACCATTAACTCAGTGACGCGCCGAGCAAAGTATTTATTCATCAACACTGACGTTGGCGCCTTAGTCATGCACTTAGGGATGTCGGGTAAGATGCGGGTGGTTGATACGCACCTTGAGCGCAAAAAGCATGATCATATTGAAATAGAATTAATGACAGGTAAGAAGTTAGTGTTTAACGATGCGCGCCGCTTTGGTTCTTGTTTATGGCAATCGCCAACTGAACCGCCTTTGAAGATATTGCGCTCCTTAGGCCCCGAACCATTGACCGCTGAGTTTGACGCTAAAGTATTGTTTAGTAAATCGCGAGGCAAGCTGTCGCCAGTTAAGAGCTTCATTATGGACAATGCTGTGGTAGTTGGCGTTGGGAATATTTACGCTAATGAATCGCTGTTTAAGTCAGGTATTGACCCACGTAGAGCGGCAGGAAAAGTGAGCCTTAAACGCTACAAATTACTGACAGAGAATATTAAACAGGTGTTAGCGAATGCAATCAGTCAAGGTGGAACAACGTTAAAGGACTTTGCCCAAGCCGATGGCAACCCGGGCTACTTTGCACAGCAGTTGCTGGTTTATGGGCGTGCTGGTGAAGCGTGTGAAATTTGTGAAACACCTATTCGTTCTGTCGTTATTGGTCAACGTAATACGTTTTACTGTATCCAGTGTCAAAAATAGAAAGTAGATTTGTAGCTACAAATCTACACTGACAAACCTAAGCTTAGTATGATGTTAATGCTTCACTGAACATAACTGATTACTTCTTATGATGTAAACGTTGCTCTAACGCCTCTAATACTTCTGGCGCAACAAATTCACTGACGTCGCCATGGTGTAATGCGACTTCCTTAACTAAGGTAGAAGAAATAAACGAGTTTTCTTCGGATGGGGTTAAGAATACGCTTTCAAGATCACGGTTAAGACGTCGGTTCATGTTAGCGAGTTGAAATTCGAATTCAAAATCAGAAACGGCGCGTAAACCACGAATAAGTATGTTTGAGCCTTCAACACGGGCTAAATCGGCAAGTAAACCAGTAAAGCCTTTTACTTCAACGTTCGGTAAATCCCGTGTAACGTGCTTCACCAACTCAACTCTTTCTTCTAAGCTAAACAATGGTTGCTTGTTGGGATTGTATGCAACAGCAACCATCACGTGTGAAAACATTTTCGATGCTCTACCGATAAGGTCAGAGTGGCCGTTAGTGATGGGGTCAAATGTGCCAGGATAAATTGCTTTAATTTGTGTCATCCCTAATATGCCTGTGGTGTTAGTTGAGAGTAGGGGAGTGACAGTAACTGAAACGGGGCAATAATTGCAATTAATTATCGATAAAAAGTGTTTAACTACAGGCCAATGCGATAATATCGTGTGTGGATTTTTTACTATATGGACTGGATTTATTTCGTGATGTTTCGCGCCTTCGCTATTTTCTTTTTACTTCTTGCCTTCAGCACATCGGCTTTAGCTTCGCCGTGGGTTGGCACGGTGGATAAACAATTACATTATGATCTACAAACACTGCAGGAGTGGGGCTATTTAGACGCAACTCTAATTACCTATCCAGTGCCTTGGAAAGGGGTTGCCAATCAGATACTATCGCTAGATGAACGCAACATGCCTCAAATGCCAAGACAGGCTGCGCAGCGACTAAGCCACTATTTGAATCTGCAAAAGCAGGAAAAAAGCAGGACCTTTTTAGAGCTGCAGGCTTCCAGTGATGATCCTAGGCTAACTTCTTTCGATGGTATAAACGATATCAAAGCCTCTGCCAAAGTTACCAGCGAGTTTTATTGGGACCGTTTAAGCGGTCAACTAAGCGTTAATTACCAATCCGGCGGCGAAAAGAATTTAGACAATAGCTTTCTGGCTTATCAATTTGGTGAGTGGAACGTTCGGGCGGGCTCAATTGATCAATGGTGGGGACCGGCGCAGTCAAGCAGTTTAATATTGTCTAATAACGCAAGGCCCATCCCAACGTTAGCACTCTCACGCTCATCAGCAGTTGCATCAGAGAGCCAATGGTTATCTTGGATGGGACCTTGGTATTTCACGAGTCAGTTGGGGCAGCTCGAGAGCAACAGAGCCGTACCGGATACAAAGTTGCTGTTAAATCGATTTACTTTTAGTCCGTTTAAGCGCTTTGAATTTGGTGCATCTTGGGCGGCTATGTGGGGCGGCGAAGGTCAACCTAATAGTTTTAGTGACTTCATTGATGTCATTACATTTCAGGCAGTATGCACTCGTGAGCGCGATGTTTGTGATGATTCTGATTTAACCAAGCAAGGCAATCACCTTGCTGGATTTGACGCCAAATATACCTTTAAGCTCTTCGAAAGACCTATTTCTGTATACGCTCAACGCATTGGTGAAGACGCCGTTAGTGGCATTAACATTACGGACCAAGCGAACCTATTTGGTATTTCTACCTATTTTGCGAATGCGAAAGTGTTCCTAGAAAGCAGCGATACTAATATTACATGTGCAGGCGACGGCAGCACCATCACCAATTGCTATTATGAGAATGGTGTATATACCAGTGGGTATCGCTATAGAGGAAGAGCGATTGGCAGTACTTTTGACAGTGACGCCAAACAAGTCACTGTGGGTGCTAACATTCGCTTTGACGGTGGTGCCATTGCTGAGGTTATTTTACGCAAAGCCGAATTAAACCCAGATGGCACAAGACCCTCACCTGTTTTAACTGACGACGTAACAGAGGATTTGCTACAACTGAGCGGCTTTTATCAACGCCCCTTCGGCGACTGGTTGCTAAAGGCAGGCGGAAGCATTGAATCACGTAAATTTGTTACGCAGGATAACGAAGTTGACGCACTGCTGTATTTGAACGCGACTTACGCATTCGACTAGCGCTTGATGCGGTTGCTAGGATTGATAGCCTTGCACAACTGACTTCCAACAATCTTCATCGTAATAATAGGGCGAAAATTTCGCCCTTTGTTTTTCTAGAGAACGTTTAAATCTCGCCAAATTTGCACTTTTCCAAGCGTCCCCGCTGCGAATTTTGCAACCATCAAAATCCAATAGATACACTTTTATCTGCGTTTCATCACCGCTCTTTACCGATGGCTGGTCTGAAGTTTCAACCGACGGTGTCTTTTCGCCTAATAATTCTTGTTGTAAAGTTGAGTTGGGTTGTTGCAGCAAGACATTTTTGACATTGATATCGTAGTGACAAGCTTGAAGGTCGTGCATTTTGCGCAAAGTCGCACCGATCTGATGCCATACAGAGGGCTCAAGCGCCTGCTGTAAAATGTTGCTGTGCAGTTCTTGAGCGCGAGGAATAGTGCCGGTAATGATGTCAGCGGTATAGGAAAAGCGAGTGTGCTGTAGCTTTGCAGCTAAAGGTTTTGGAACGTTTAAACCTGCGTCATGTAATTTCGCTAGCAAGCTAAGCTCTTGATAGGGCCGCGTTTGTGTTACATCACGAAATATAAACTTGTCGGTAGATACCTTAGCAACCAATCCACCGCGATAATAATGACGTAAGACGCAATTTTCGCCGGATACCGAGAAGAAATAAACTAAGCCGCGGCCAGAAGCGGTATTTGTAATTAAATTTTCAGTCAATAACCAGCTTGGATCGAAGCGTTGGCATAAGCGGTTCAAATCGTCATTGAGAGTTTCAGGGCATGGCGCCCAAGTGCTTCGCTTAGGCAACAAAATAAACTCATTTGGCCCAACGGAAAAGGTCTCAATCACTGGCATATTCTTGGTGTGCGCTTCAAAAACTAATAATATGGTGTAACATATCAAAAATCATGTACTTAGCCTAATGGAATTCAATTGAGCCAAGCTTTTCAACTTTGCATTTTACGCTTATCAGCAATTGGTGATGTTTGCCATGCAGTCGCGATGGTGACGCGCATTCGCAAACATCGGCCTGACATTAAAATTACGTGGATTATCGGAAAAATAGAGCATCAACTGCTGAAAGGTATGCCGGGCGTTGAATTTATTGTGTACGACAAAAAAGGCGGTAAAGAAGCGAAAGAAGCGGTCAAGCAAGCGCTTGCTGGGCGTGTTTTTGATGCCATGTTTGTCATGCAGGTGGCGTTGCGCGCTAACTTGCTGTCTAGTGTCGTCAAAGCGAAGCGTCGAATAGGTTTTGACTGGGCTCGCAGTAAAGAAGGACACTGGTTATTTACCAATGAACGTATTGAAGCGGTAAAGTATGCCCATGTGCTGGAAGGGTTTATGGGGTTTGCTGATAAGTTAGGTATTCCCAAAGACGACGCCTTACAGTGGGACATGCCGCTTGATGACGAGGATAAGGAATGGGCAAAAAGCCAAACTGAATCTTTAGGTAAGTATGCAGTTATCAGTCCGGCAGCATCGAAGGCAGAACGAAACTGGACTGTTCACGGTTATGTGGCCGCTGCCCAGCATTTGATACAAAAAGGCTATAAAATTGTTCTTTGCGGTGGTCCTGGGCCCTTAGACTTGGCAATTTCAGAGAAAATAATGCAAACGCCCGATATTATCGCATTGAACTTGGTAGGCAAAACCAGTCTAAAGCAAATGCTAGCGGTATTAGCAGACGCATCGTTAGTGATAGCGCCAGATACAGGCCCCGCGCACATGGCAACAACAGTGGGAACGCCTGTGGTTGGTTTGTATGCGCATAGTAATTTTCGGCGCACGGGCCCTTATCTATCTCAAGAATGCGTAGCTTCGGTTTACGATGTTCAAATAAAAGGCCAGAAAGGCAAAGAGTGGGTTTATCTTCCTTGGGGTGCGAGAGCGAAGGGTAAAGATTTAATGACGTATTTACTGGTCCAAACTGTACTGAAAAAGATTGATCGGGCGCTCGGTGAACTAGACACTGAGTAAACAATACTGGACAATGTGCGTATACGAAGTTCATTCACAAAGCGCTGGGCTGCAATAGGCTCCATGCAATCGCTTTCACTCATTCGAGGGTTAATTAATGTCGCAAGGTTTCATTTCACACATTCAAGCTCAATTAGACGCCGCGAAAAGCGACGGTCTTTACAAAAAAGAGCGCATCATTACATCGCAACAGCAAGCCGATATAACGGTAACGAACAATGAACATGTCATCAATTTTTGTGCGAATAATTATTTAGGACTGGCTAATCATCCTGACTTGATTGCCGCTGCAAAAGCAGGCTTAGACTCACACGGCTTTGGCGTTGCTTCGGTTCGTTTTATCTGCGGCACCCAAGATATTCACAAACAGTTGGAACAAAAAATTAGCGAGTTTTTGGGTACGGAGGACACCATTCTTTATCCATCTTGCTTTGACGCGAACGGTGGCTTGTTTGAAACGGTTTTAGAAGCAGACGATGCCGTTATTTCTGATGCGTTGAACCATGCGAGTATTATCGATGGCGTTCGTTTGAGTAAGGCAAAGCGCTATCGCTATGCAAGTAATGATATGCAAGCGTTGGAAGAGCAACTGATACAAGCAACGAAAGACGGTGCAAGATTTAAGCTGATTGCTACAGACGGTGTTTTCTCGATGGACGGCGTTATTGCTGACCTCAAAGGCATCTGTGATTTAGCAGACAAATACGATGCGATGGTCATGGTTGATGATTGCCACGCAACCGGGTTCGTTGGTGAAAATGGTCGTGGAAGCCATGAATATTGTGATGTTATGGGGCGCGTTGATATTCTCACCGGCACGCTAGGCAAAGCATTAGGCGGCGCTTCAGGCGGCTACACTTCAGGTAAAAAAGAGGTGGTCGAATGGTTGCGTCAGCGCTCAAGACCTTACCTTTTCTCTAACTCAGTTGCGCCTCCTATTGTCACGGCATCTCTGAAAGTATTTGACATGATGGCTAATGGTAAAGGGCTTCGTGATGCCTTAATTCGTAACTCAGTGCATTTTAGAACGCGCATGGAAGATGCTGGCTTTACCTTATCGGGCAAAGACCACGCAATTATTCCTGTTATGTTAGGCGACGCTAAGCTTGCTAGTGACATGGCGGACAAAATGTTGGCACGTGGCATTTATGTCGTCGGTTTTTCATTCCCTGTTGTACCTAAAGGCAAGGCACGCATTCGCACACAAATGTCGGCGGCACACAGTATTGCGCATATCGATAAAGCGGTTGATGCTTTCATTGAAGTGGGCAAAGAGCTAGGAGTTATTTAATGAATTCACCATTAAAAGATGCACAAGCGAAGCAAATGAAGTCTCTGGCTAAGCTACACAGAGAACCTGGTATTTGGATGACCGACAATCCTGTGCCAGAGATTGGCCCGAACGATTTAATGATTAAAATTCGTAAAACGGCCATTTGTGGCACCGACATGCATATTTTTAATTGGGATGAATGGTCACAGCAGACGATCCCGGTTCCTATGATCGTGGGTCACGAATACGTAGGTGAAGTGGTTGAAATAGGGCAAGAAGTTGCTGGTTTTAAACTAGGTGATCGTGTTTCAGGAGAAGGACACATAACGT
The DNA here is from genome assembly GCF_000226565.1 of Glaciecola nitratireducens FR1064. Lineage (NCBI taxonomy): Bacteria > Pseudomonadati > Pseudomonadota > Gammaproteobacteria > Alteromonadales > Alteromonadaceae > Brumicola > Brumicola nitratireducens. Next base: position 70,843 of record NC_016041.1, read on the forward strand.
GTGGACACTGCAGAAACTGTCGTGCGGGTCGCAGACATTTATGTCGCAACACTACCGGTGTTGGCGTCAATCGACAAGGCTCGTTTGCTGAATACTTAGTGTTGCCTGCGTTTAACGCATTTAAGATACCAGCGAATATTAGCGATGATATGGCTGCTATTTTTGACCCCTTCGGTAACGCAGTGCATACCGCATTGTCATTCGACCTCGTCGGAGAGGATGTATTGATTACGGGCGCTGGGCCGATAGGCATCATGGCAGCTGCGGTTGCAAAGCACGTTGGTGCACGCTATGTGGTTATTACCGATGTGAATGATTATCGCCTCGATTTAGCGAAGAAAATGGGCGCAACACGAGTGGTCAACGTCGCCTCTGAAAACCTAAAGGACGTCATGGACGAACTTGGTATGACGGAAGGTTTTGATATTGGATTAGAAATGTCGGGCGTGCCTTCTGCGTTTCGCGAAATGCTCGATAAAATGAATCACGGTGGCAAAATTGCTATGTTGGGTATTCCACCGCAGAGCGTCGCGGTTGATTGGAATAAAGTGATTTTTAAAGGCTTAACCATTAAAGGCGTTTATGGTCGCGAGATGTTCGAAACATGGTACAAAATGGTAAGCCTGTTGCAAAGTGGTTTAGATTTGAGCCCGATCATTACTCATCAATTTAGTGTTGATGAGTTTGCCAAAGGCTTTGAAGTAATGGGTTCAGGACAAAGCGGAAAAGTTTTATTGGATTGGCAAGGATAGAATAATGGAACAATTTGCACATATTTCAGTACAAGATACGAAAGCTAAGATAGATGCAGGTGCAGCTAAAATTGTAGATATTCGAGACGGTCAATCCTTTGGGCAAGCTCATATTCCCGGAGCGTTTCATTTGAATAATGACAGTATCCAGCGTTTTATAGATGCGAATGACTTCAACACGCCGGTTATTGTGGTTTGTTATCATGGTCACAGCAGTCAGCAGGCCGCTCAATATATGTTGCATCAGGGCTTTGAAGAAGTGTACAGCATGGACGGCGGTTTTGAACTTTGGCGAACACAGTTTCCATCGCAAACTGGCATTGATACGAATGATGCTTCGGGAAGTAATTCTTGAGTGATTTAGGCAAAGGAGAAGACCAAACAGGGGGTAAAGTAGGTACGCCAATTTTAGCCTTCTCTGATAAAAAGCCGGCGCGATTGCTGGCAAATTACCTTATCAGTGCCAGCATTGATGTCCATATTGTTAAGGGAAAGCCGGAAGCTCAAGAACATAGGCTTATTAGCAATAGTGACGATGCTGGTGAAAAGCTTCACTATCAAATAGTCGTGCTCGACTCAAATGATGTGCCCAAAGCGCTAAAAATAGCCGAAGATTTTGTGTCAAACCCCAATCAAGGTAAGTACCAACAGGCAGCATGGGAAGTAGGGTCATCTTTTCAGGAGCCGAAACCAGCAGTAAAGCGCTCTACAAAAAATAACTCAGGTTCAGCGCCATGGATACAAGATTTGAAATCTACCCCCTTTATGTCACTGGTGTTGTTTATTTGTTTGGGGGTTTTTCTTCTTAGCTATCTTGGTGCGTTCAATTATATTCTGCAGGCTTTGACTATTCGCAGCTTGGACGAACTTGCACAAAGCAATCAGTGGTGGCGGCTGTTTACACCTGCCTTCATACATTTTGGTGTTATCCACATTGTTTTTAATCTAATTTGGTGGTGGGTATTGGGTTCACAGTTGGAGCGAAGCTTTGGGTCCATCTCGCTAGCTGTGATATTTGCGATTGCCGCCATTAGCTCCAACGTTGCGCAGCTTCTTGTCTCTGGCCCAAATTTTGGCGGCTTATCTGGTGTCGTATACGCATTATTTGGCTATGTATGGTGGATAGGCTGGTTGCGCCCAAGTTGGGGGATTGGCTTGCCCAATAGTCTAGTGTATTTTTTGCTGGCTTGGTTAGCCCTCGGCTACCTAGAAATACTATGGGTTAATATGGCAAATGAAGCGCATTTATTCGGTTTAATATCGGGGTGCTTGATGGCTCTCGCCACGCATCAGCTAGCGGGGAAAAAGCGCCCACACAGCTAGCCGCCTTGGCGTAAATATTTGGTGAAGATGATGTTTTCAATCACATCTTCGCCAGTTTCGCGTTTCATAATATCTTTGAATTTTTGCAGTAGCAATCGGCGTATATCTTCTCGGCCGGTCAGAGAGCGAATTTTATCTTCAGGCTGCGCGCCAAATACTTCTATAGCAGTAGCCCGCAAAAGCGGCATGTGATGCTCAATACTCAGGATTTTCGACGGATCTGCAACCATCATTTCGATGGTAACTCGCACATAACCAAGTTTATTAGAATTGTCGCCAGCATAGTTGGTAACGATATCAGGCTCTAAGCCTACGTAGGCATAAGTTGGCCTTGTCGCTTCGTCTTGCGCATGGCCCAATTCAGGTGTTGCTAGCAACCACACTGCCACACTTACGAGCAGAAACCCTTTTAACATGAAGTGGAGGCTTAGTTGCCTTTTCGCTGCTACCGTCATAGATTCATATAATTTACTAAATATTGTCATGTTAGCGCCTCTGGAGAAGTACAATACGGATGCAGATACAATCTATGCTGTGTTAGACTTATTATATCGGATTAAACTCAATTTTCTAAATCACTTGCCGCAAATAAATCAATTTCCTTTAGGTATTAAGGCTACTTGGAACCAAGCAGCTCAATACAACATTCCCAATCAGCAATTGGCTGACTGGTTACTACATACTGGCTCTTTAACTGAGCGCCTGCAAGCACTTACGCATAACTTTGAGGTAAGAGTTTTAGGCCAAGCAACTATTGATGCCGATGAAAGCGAGCAAGCTGCGCTGGTGGATTACGACAAACACGATTGGCAAATCCGAGAAGTCATTCTATATGGTAACGGTAAACCATGGGTGTTTGCGCGCAGTGTGTTACCTGAGCACTTATGCAAAACGACATGGGCAACGCTGGGCAATCAACCACTTGGGCAACGTATTTTCAATGACGATAACTTTGTACGCAGCGAGTTTGTTATCACACAATTGGCTAGCAATCCGATAGCGAGTATTGAAGACGGCCCGCTCACCGAGCACGAAACAGAAGTTTTATGGGGCCGACGATCTGCGTTTCAAATCAAAGACTGGCATTTACTCGTGGCCGAAATATTCTTACCCGACTGTCCGAGTTATATATCTGAATCAGCCGACTCACTCAATTCGAGTGTTAAATAATGTTGCTAAATTGGGAAAATAAAGGCGCCTATTGGCGCTTAATGCGAGTTGATAAACCCATCGGTATTTATTTACTGTTGTGGCCAACCGTGTGGGGTTTGCTTTGGGCAGCAGAAGGTCTGCCACCTTTACATATCTGCCTTATTTTTGTGATGGGCGTTGTCCTCATGCGCTCCGCGGGTTGCGTAATAAATGACTACGCCGATAGAAAGGTTGATGGTGCAGTAGAGCGCACACAAGCAAGGCCAATTGTTTCAGGTGAGGTTGAACCGAAAGAAGCGCTTCAGTTATTCTATTTATTGGTCGCTAGCGCTTTTGTTTTAGTCTTATTCTTAAATACAAAGACCATCATATTATCCATTGGCGCTTTATTTCTGGCGAGCCTTTATCCCTTTATGAAGCGCTATACTTATTTCCCTCAGGTGATATTAGGCGCCGCATTTGGTTGGTCTATACCGATGGCTTTTATGGCCACACTAGGCGAATTGCCGGCATGGCTTTGGCTGATTTACATCGCAAACTTAACCTGGACAGTGGCTTACGATACCGCATATGCAATGGTCGATAGGGAAGATGATATAGCGATAGGCGTTAAGTCTACCGCTATTCTCTTTGGTCGCTTTGACGTGACCATCATTGTCTTATTAAACATAGCGACGCTGGTGCTGCTAGCCTACGTAGGATGGTTGACTAACTTGCATTCACTTTTTTATCTAGGCTTAGCGGCAGCTGCTGTGATGTTTGCTTACCAGTTTACACTAATAAAAACACGCCAAAGAGACGCCTGTTTTGCAGCCTTTTTGCACAACCATTGGGTAGGCTTGAGTATTGCCATTGGCTTGGCGTTTGGCGTACTGCTATAGCTGTTTTAACACTGCTTCGCCTGGATTAAACTACTCTTTTGCAGCTTCGAGTGCAGCAATACGCGCTTCCATTGCTTCTAATTTTTCTCGCGTACGGATCAATACCTTGTTTTGTACGTCAAACTCTTCGCGTGTGACTAAATCAAGTTTTGACAACTGTGACTGCAGTACCTGTTTTACTCTGCCTTCTGCTTCTCCAGCCATGCTTTTAACGCCTGCGGGAATGGCATCGCTGATATTCTTCGCTATTTCTTCTAATTTCTTTGGGTCGAGCATTCTATAGTCCTTTGATTCAGTTTCTTATTAATAATTGTAGCCCGAAATGAAAAAGAAAAAAGCGTTATTAGTCGCTCATTTGTTATAATTTATTTCTTTCCTAGCTTTTCCACTTGAGAACCTTAAATGCGCTTAAATGACGCCCAACAAGAAGCCGTTGAATATGTATCGGGTCCATGCCTAGTGCTCGCAGGCGCAGGCAGCGGTAAAACACGCGTTATTACCAATAAAATAGCCTACTTAGTGCGAGAGTGCGGTTATAAAGCGAGGCAAATTGCAGCAGTTACGTTTACTAACAAAGCTGCGCGAGAAATGAAGGAGCGGGTTGGGCAAACGCTTGGCAAAGCCGAAGCTCGTGGTTTGAAAGTGTCGACATTCCACACGCTTGGACTAAGTATTATCAAAAAACATGTTTTGCAGCTTGGCTATAAAGCGGGCTTTTCATTGTTCGATGACAAAGATTCAATGAGTTTAATACGCGACCTTACCGAAGCTGAATACGATGGTGACAAAGAATTACTGTCTGCATTGCAGTCGCAAATTTCCAATTGGAAGAACGATTTGATCATGCCAGAAGCTGCATTGAAACTGGCTCGCGGTGATAGCGAAGTTGAACAAGCAAAATACTACGTAGAATATGCATCTCACTTAAAAGCCTACAATGCCTTAGATTTCGATGACCTTATTTTATTGCCCACCTTGCTATTGAAAACCAATGATGCGGTGCGCGAAAAGTGGCAAAGTATGCTCAAATACCTGCTAGTGGATGAATACCAAGACACCAACACTAGCCAATACGAATTGGTCCGCTTGTTAGTTGGACCGCGCGCCAGATTTACCGTGGTAGGGGACGACGACCAATCGATTTATTCATGGCGTGGAGCGCGGCCACAAAACTTAGTGTTGTTACAAAAAGACTTTCCAAGCTTGCGCTTAATAAAGCTCGAACAAAACTATCGTTCGTCAGGCCGGATACTGCACAACGCCAATATCCTTATTCAAAACAATCCGCATGTGTATGATAAACGCCTATTTAGTGAATTGGCCTACGGTGAAAAGCTTAAAGTAGTCGTCGCTAAAAATGAGGAACATGAAGCTGAAAAAGTGGTAGCTGAACTAATGGCTCACCGCTTTATGAACAATACAGGTTATGGCGATTACGCAATTTTGTATCGTGGCAATCACCAATCGCGTTTGTTCGAAAAAGTCTTAATGACCAACCGTATTCCCTATAAAATCAGTGGCGGCACGTCATTTTTCGGCCGCACAGAAGTCAAAGATGTGATGGCGTACTTACGCTTATTAGTTAATCAAGACGATGATAATGCGCTGTTGAGAGTCATTAATACACCTTCTCGTGGAATTGGGAGGGCAACATTGGAAAAGGTGGGGCATTTCTCAAACGCCAATAAAACGGGTTTATTTGAAGCTTGTTGCCACAGCGGCTTAAATAGTATTTTGGGCGCAAAAGCCTATCAATCAATTGAACAGTTTTCCCGCTGGGTTGTTGAGGCGGCGGACAACGCTCACCGCGGAGACACAATTGCAGTGCTGCGTGATTTTATCAAAGCCATGGGTTACGAAGAATGGTTATATGAGCAGAGTACAAGTCCAAAAGCGGCAGAAATGGCGATGGCTAACGTGAGTACTTTGTTTGGTTGGGTTGACAGCATGCTGAAGGGCGATGAACTAGAGCCTCCAATGAGCTTGTCTGAAATAGTGAATCGACTGATTTTACGCGACATGATGGAGCGCGGTGAAGATGACGCTGAGGCGGACCAAGTGCAATTAATGACGCTGCATGCATCCAAGGGTCTCGAGTTTCCATATGTCTTTATGGTGGGCATGGAAGAGGGCTTATTGCCACACCAAAGCAGCATTGATGAAGACAATGTAGATGAAGAACGACGTTTGGCTTACGTTGGTATTACACGGGCACAAAAAGAGCTGGTGTTTAGTATTGCCAGAGAGCGTCGTCAATTCGGTGAAATCATCCAACCGGAACCTTCTCGATTCCTATATGAGTTGCCACAAGATGATGTGGAATGGGAGTTTCAAAAGAAAAAACCGACGGCTGATGAAAGAAAAGAAAAAGGCGCTAAAGGGATTGCGAATTTGCGAGATCTTTTATAACACGACTTCGTCTTGCGTCTCGTCATCAACAAAATCGAGCAGAATAGTTTGACCTAGCAGTTCACCTTGACCATATTCGCAGCCTAAGCCTTTGAGCCCTTCAAGTTTGCTTTTGCTTGATATACCTTCAGCAATAACAATCAGGCCTATTTTCTCGGCAACTAGAATAACCGACTCTATAAAGCGTAAATTCTTTTCAGAGCGGGTGAAAGATTGAATGAAACGTTCATCAATTTTTATAAACTCAAACGGATAAGAGAATAAGTAATTTAAAGATGCTGCACCACTGCCAAAGTTGTCCAAGATAAGACCAAAGCCATGGCGCTTTAATTTCTTAATAGCAGGCAATATGAACTGTGAACGATTGCTAAGTGCACTCTCAGAAAATTCCAGGAGCAGCTTACTAGCATCAAATACACTGCCTTTCACATGCGCAATCAACTCATTAACAAGATCTCTTTGCATGAGGTGTTCTACTGATAAGCTAACGCCTATGCGATGATTTGCATATTGAGGATCGCTTTGCCACTGACTAAGTAAACCGATCGCGCCATCTAATAAGAATTGGTTTAGCTCTAAGGTCATACCGCATTGATCTGCAATTTGCCAAAACTGCTCGCGATTTATTTTACCAAATGTTTCGTTGTGCCACTGTAGTGTACATTCAAAATACAATATAGATTCGTCATCTAGCTTAACTACAGGCTGCAACACGCAGTCGAAGCCTTTGTTTTTAAGCGTCTTGCGAAACTCAGCTTCAAGATGAATATCTTCAAGTAACTTTTCACGCATGCTTTTATCAAAGGTCACATATCGACCGCGACCAAGGCTTTTAGCCTGATACATCGCAGCATCGGCATCGCGCAATACTTCATCGGCTGACATGTAGCTGCTGTCAAGATGAGCAATACCTAGGCTTGCTCCACTGAACATTTCTTTACCGTCCAGCGTAAATGGCATTGATACTGAGTTGATAACACGCGAAGCAACTTCTTCAACGGCTTTGATATCTTCGAAATTGTCTAACAGAATAACGAACTCGTCACCGCCCAATCTAGCCAATAGATCGTGGCCTCGTTTACATAGGGCAATGCGCTGACTAACTTCAACTAAAAACTCATCGCCAGCGTGGTGACCGAGGGTGTCGTTAATCACTTTGAATCGGTCTAAATCGATAAACAAAACGGCAAATTGATTTTCAGGATGACGCTTTTTATTAGCAATAGCGAGCTCCAGGCGGCTATTGAACATTACACGATTGGGTAAATCCGTTAATGCGTCGTGATGGGCGTCATGAATGAGTTTTAATTCAATTTCTTTACGCTGTTCTATTTGTCTTTTCAGGTACTCGTTTGTCTTATTTAATTCTTCAGTACGTTCCTGCACCTTATTCGTCAGCTGCAAGTTATACTCTTTCAGCGCCTCTGCGCTTCTTCTGCGTTCCATTGCCACCGCAATATGGTGAGAAACAAAACGCAAAATCTCTAAATCTTTTTGGTCATAATCTTCGAGTTTACCATAGGTCTGCACCCCGATAACGCCTTGTACTTCACCGTCGATCACTAGGGGTGAACCTAACCAAGAGTTGTTATGTTCCATCATGCTTTGTGCGACCGAAACATCAACTTCACCTTCTTCGACTAAAGCTAGGATCTTTGAGTTGTCGATAAGTGAGGCTTCACCGCGACGAATAATATATTCGGTCAAACCCAAGCCTAATGGGCGCTCGTCGACTGAGTCATATAGTTGGTCGCTAAAATAGGGAAAATTCAGCTTGTCTTTATCCTTATTTAACACGGCAACAAAGCAGTTCGGGGCGCTAATTAGGCGCGCAAGAATATCGTGTAATTTTGAATAAAAACGCGGAACATCATCGTCAAGTGATGCCGACAATTCAGATATTTCGAATAGAGCGGTTTGTAAGGACTCGATTTTTTGTCTTTCGAGTATCTCTTCCTGTAGGTCGTCGTTAATACTGCGTAACTGTTTGGTACGGTCGCGGATGGTTCTTTCTGTTACTTCGCGACTTTTGACTCTGTCGACGGTTGTTACAATGTGCTGGGAGATAAAGGAAAGAACTTCGAAGTCGTCTTGGCTATAGCGTACATCTTCATTATAGCTCTGCACCACCATGGCGCCAATCACCTCAGTACTGCGCTTCAGAGGAACACCAATGAGATCCACAGGAGGCGTTCCTAGCATCTTTATGCCTGTTTCTTCAGTAACTGTATCTTGATTTTCTTGGGTAACTACCAAACTTTTCCCACTTCTGAGAATATAGCCGGTAATACCATCCATGATGCGTTCGTAAGGAATTTGTGTAATTTCCTCTTCATCGAAGACATCAACAAAGTAGGCAAAATCAACATTTTTATCACTTGGGTCAAAGAAGGCAACAAAAAAGTTATCAGCGTTCATGAAGTCGCTGACGATGTCGTGCACCGCTTTATAAAGACGATCGAGATTACTCACTGAACTTGCTAGTTCACTGATCTCAAAAAGCGCCTTCTGAATTTTTTCAGCGCGCTTATATTTTTCGGTAAGATTCTGAAGTTGCGGGATTAACTCTCGCAGTTCCTCTTCAGAAAGTTCACCGATGACCGAGTCATCTTTATTCATGTAAACAAAAAACCTTTCCAACTCTATACTGCAGATTTGTTCGGGACTTGCTCTTAGGTAGTTTAAAAACTATTAAATACCTTCGATCATGTATTCGATTGCCGCTTTTATATCGTCATCTGAACAATCACCGCAAGTACCCATTGCCGGCATTGCATTAATCCCAGTGATTGCATTTTTCCAAACTTGGTCAAAGCCTTTCTGGTCCAAGCGCGGCTGCCAATCAGCGGCAACTTGAAGCTTTGGAGCACCTAAAACACCAGATGTGTGACATGCTACACAAGCGCCATCATATATTTGTTTGCCGGTACGCGGACCAACGGCTGCTGCCGGTGCTGCACCTGCTACATGTACCTTACCGACCGGCTTAATACGCTGTGCAATATCATCATTAGTTGTTTCTTGTGCGTTCACGCTGACGAAAAATAACGCTGATACGAAAAGACTCGCTAGTACTCTAAATTTCACTACTTTCTCCTGCATTTTGTGATAGCCCACAATAACTTAACGCGATTATAAACATTAGTCCGGGGTAAACAACTATTAGTTGCATTATCCCTAACGGTATTTGGGATAAAAAATTTGCTCTATTTGTACTTATCGGTTAACAAACTGATTTTATTAATATTTTGGATTACAGGCCAAATTGTCCCTGCAACAGTGCAATAAACTTTCGTTTTTGCTTAAAATCAAAACTGAGTTCACTAATTAAAAAATCAAAAGCTTGATGTTGTTTTTTACTCTTTAGCGCGGATTTTAGTTCTTTTAATAAAGTAATTGCCGTTTCATAGCCTTGCGAATCAGTATTTTTTGGATAGGTTCTAATCAGTCTGCGATATAGAGCAAAACCTAAATCAGGTTGTATAGTGATACCTAACTTCGCAATTTGATGCAGTAACTCATTCGACAAATTAACATCTTGAGCTTCGTTTATGGCGATATCACTTTTACCACAAGCCAAATAAAGCTCAAATAAGGGATCCTGCTTGTCAGTTTCCTGCAACTGCTCAATTAACAACGCTTGGGCTTTTTCAAACCAATACTGAACGTCTACTTCATTTTTCTTATCGGATGCCTTGAGTAAGCTAAGCACTGCTTGAAAATCTTTAGCCTCGAGAGAACGTTGATACGCAGACCAATGTAATTCAAGCGCAGAGTCTATATCATCCAGCTGTTCTTGTGTATTTGCGCTCAACGCTAACAATTTACTTTCTTGTCTATAGTTGAGTTTGTGATTTTCTATTTCAGTAATGTACTTTCTGGCTTCGTCTTTACGACCTAAGGTAACGCATAACTCCGCTAGCTCTATGTATTCGTTAACATTAGTGGCAAGTTTATGCTTGCATTCAATCAACTTAATTTGATTCTCATTTGAGGCTCCCGTTCCGCCCTCTGCATAGAAAAGAGCCAAATCGTTGAGTATCAACTCATGAGTTTCATCTAAGGTTTTATCAATTTGAATAGTAAGACTGTCTTTTTGTTCATACTGGCTCTCAAGGTTGACTAGCTTTTCTATAAACAATGTCACTAGCTCAGGCTGGTTTTTAACAAACTTTTTATAAATGGAAGGCAAAGAAAAGTTTGAAAACGGCTGATGATAAAGCGACAGCAAAAAGCTTACCTTACGCTGTGGTGTCCAATTTAACTCACCGACAAAGGTTGCAAAAGCTTGCACGAGGGTTATTTCAACTTTAAGTCGATATCCCTTATCGTCCTTAATTTTGGTTAATGCTTTGTTGTATCGAAGCAGCGCCGTTTGAATTAGCTCAAATGCTGGGTCTGTAGGTAATTTGTGTAATATCGAAATTAGCCGATTAAATTTTTCTATCGCCGTCTCAAAGTAAGTTTTGACTCTGTTTTGACGCCAGACTTCACGCAAAGGCAAGGCTTTATTAATAATATCGGTTAAGGCTTTTTTATTTATTTTTCCATTACTAACGTCGGCAAACAGCACCCATTGTTCTGTTTGATCAATGTCATTCGTTATTTGTTTTAACAATATTGCCTTCGCTTCAGCTTCGGACATGCTTTCGATATAGCCCGTAATTCGCTGAATTTCATCTCCCTCCTGCAGCACTTCGAGCTCCGCTTCGCGAGAAATATCGGTGAGGGCGACTGCAACACAATGTTTACAGAAATCGAATCCTTCGGAGTCGGAACAGTTACAACTGCCCTCGTATTCACCTTCAACAATAGAAAGTTTAACCGTAAACTCCTGAATTTCTTGAACAATAGCCGTTATTATTAATTGGTTTTTGGTAAAGCGATGCACTGCCTCTTGAAAATACAGCATTTCGCCTTTGTCGAAGGTGCGTCTTCCGGCAAGCTTTTGTAACTGTAAAATTGGGCTGCTGTCTGGCATATAAGTATTCGTTTAAGCTCTAAAGTTAAAACTACGGATTGATAAAGTAGCGAAAATACTCAATACGCTGGTCAGGTTGTTAGCGTCCCCAATTGAAATCGCTAAGACTTGTTAAAGGGGGGCAAAAATTTTTGAAAATCAAAACGCGAAGCCAATAAAAGCTGCGGCGAACGCAACATCATATATGACTTTGTGCACAATGAAAACGGATCAGTTGCAGATGTATGAAAAGGAAGAGCCATGGAGAAGGTCCATGGCTCATTTTAATGGGGGATAGAATTACGCTAAATGCTTTTTGAAAAACGCAGTCGTTCTCTGCCAAGATAGCTCAGCATCCTCTGGGCTATAACGACTTGTTGAGTCATTATGGAAGCCATGTTGGGCACCTGCATAAAAATGCGTTTCATACTTGGCTTTACTGGCCTTGAGTACTTCTTCATAAGCTGGCCAAGTAGCATTAACCCGAGCATCTTGCTCACCAAAATGAATTAATATAGGGCCTTGAACCTGCTTTTGTAATTCAGCACTCGCTGGCGTTCCGTAATACGGTACCGCTGCGTTGATATCGTTTGGCATTGTTGCAGCGAGCAAATTGCTGATATAGCCTCCAAAACAAAAACCGACTACGCCCAACTTTCCTGTGCCTTTTTCATGTTGCTTCAACCATGTTGCTGCTGCCATGAAATCTTGTTCGATTTTGTCACGGTCAAGGCTGCGCTGCATTGCACGCCCATCGTCATCATTACCCGGATAGCCTCCCAATGGGGAAAGTGCATCTGGAGCGAATGCGATAAAACCAATCTTTGCGAGTCGACGAGCAACGTCTTTTACATACGGATTTAAACCGCGATTTTCATGCACGACCAAAACCGTAGGGGCTTTTCCGCTTAAGTCACTTGGGGTAACCAAATAGCCATTGCCTTTACCATGACCCTTTGGCGAATCAAATTCTGCGTAAGTGGCTTTTATACTAGGGTCGTTAAAGCTAATTTGTTCGGCTTTAGCGTAATCGGGGATCAGGGCGCTGGAAATCAGGCCGAGTGACAAGCCTGCTACCGAGAGTGAGCCTAATCGCGTCATAAAAGTACGACGGTTAATGTCACCGTGAGCATATTCGTCATACCAATCGAATGCTTGCTGCGGAATTTGGTCCGGTCTGAGCTGTGTTTCTCTGGCTTTGTTTTGTTCTGTCATCTTAGATACCTTGTTTTTATTATTTCCATTAAAATTGTAATACGGAAAAATAAGCTTTCATGGTTCATATTTTATACTACGCATTGTTTTGTGATTCAATAAGCGTGAGTTTTATCAGATGGCGCCAAGCCCAAAATTACGTATTTCAAAGCATAAAGTTAGAGAGGTGTGAACGTAATTTCGCTATTTTAAATCGAGTATATAACGCAGGAGAAAAACTGCGGCCATAAAATAAGTAATTAAGCTCACTCTTTTATATTCTCCGGTGCCGACCTTAATTCCGACATAAGTGATAAAACCTAGTGCAATTCCTTCGCTAATACTGAAGGTCAAAGGCATTGCCATAAGCGCAATAGTGGCTGTGGCAACACTGGCTAAATCTGAAAACTCCAGTTCTTTTATAGAATCCATCATAAAAATACCAACCATCACCAACGCTGGCGTTGTTGCCATAATAGGGATGACGAGCATAAGTGGCGACAAGAACAATGCGAGCAAAAAACAGATAGCGACAACAATCGCGGTTAATCCTGTGCGCCCGCCGGCAGAAACGCCAGCTGCAGATTCAACGTAGCTTGTCACTGGTGATGTGCCCAAAGCAGCTCCAACCACCCCAGCTGCGGCGTCGGCTGTCATTGCTCGGCCCATTTTTGGTAAATTCCCATTGCTGTCTACTAATTTTGCGCGTTTCGATACACCAATCAGGGTGCCGATGGTGTCAAACATATTCACAAACATGAGTGCAAAAATTAAGTCCCAAGTTGTTGCAAAGTTCACAATGGGATATTGCAGGTCCATGGCAAAAAATGTGTCGGTAATAGGTGCTGGTAGACCAATGATTCCCTCTGGAGTGGCCGTCAAATATCCACTTTCGGTTGGAATGAATAAGCCAATGATAGTCAGCGTCAAAATGGAGATCAGGATTGCCCCGGTAACTTTTCTTATTACTAATATGATAGTAAAAATAATGCCCAGAAAAGCCAACAGGACTGCTGGTTGGGATAAGTCACCTAAGCTAACAAAAGTTGCAGGGTTATCGACAATAAGCCCCGCATTTTTTAAACCAATAAAGGCGATAAATAGGCCAATCCCGCACTGTACGCCAATTTTGAGCGAAGCGGGAATTGCATTCGCAATTTTTTGCCGCAAGCCAGAGAGAGTCAGTAGTAAAAACAATATGCCATTGTAAAAAACGATGCCAAGTGCTGCTTCCCATGGAATGTCACGGCTTAAGCAAATCGTAAAAGCGAAAAAGGCATTCAGGCCCATTCCTGGCGCTAGGGCTACGGGATAGTTGGTTAGCCACGCCATTAGCAATGTGCCTAAGCATGCCGCTAAAGCCGTAACGGTAATTAAGCCTGCAACCGGCATGCCGCTAAGACCTAAGATGCTTGGGTTGACGATCAATATGTAGGACATGGCGGCGAACGTTGTTAAGCCCGCAATGATCTCAGTCTTCACTGTTGTTGCATGCTGACTTAGCTCAAACGTTTTGTCTAAAAAGCGGGTGATCATTGGCTTTCCTTTTTATTATTTTTTTGCCGTTGTTTCACGGTATAAATTTATGTTCACGCGATTTTGTGACGCCGATTTAAGTAAACTAATTGCTATAACATTTAGAAGCAGATAGTAGCCGCATTAACTAGGTATGAATGGCAACGCAGTCATGGTGCACTAAGTATTACTGAATATTTGCTTTTTTAGAAGGTTTTAACGGTATCTATTATTGCGTAGCTGAGCGCAAATTAAATTAAGCTACGTTAAAATGTATTTATTAATTAAAAACAATTATCAAAACACTGCGTTACTTAGTATTGTTGATTAGCTTTGGAATGAGATTGTGCGACAATTTCAGCAAGGCAGCGGCTGTCAACAAACAGCTTTTGATAGTAATTTTTGTACTCGACAGGGAATGGGGTCTTTTTAAAACATGAGCACTGACACTAAAATGAGCGAACTTAAGCAGCTAATTCAACAGTTACCTAAAGCTGAGCTGCATTTGCACATTGAGGGTACACTCGAGCCCGAATTAATGTGGCGTTTAGCAAAAAAACATGACATTGCTTTGCCATTTTCCAGCGTTGAAGCAATTCAAGAGGCATATCAGTTTAATAACCTACAAAGTTTTCTCGATCTCTATTATCAAGGCGCTGATGTGCTGCGTGATGAAGATGATTTCTTCGAGCTAATGTGGGCATATTTGTGTCAATGCCAGCAACAAAACATTGTACATACTGAAATAATGTTCGACCCGCAAACGCACACTGAAAGAGGGATTGGCTACAATGTGTTTATGCCAGGATTTGCAAAAGCAATTGAAAAAGCAAAAGCGGAGCTTGGCGTGTCTGTTTACCTTATTCTTTCATTTTTGAGGCATTTAAGTGAAGACAGCGCTATCCAGACTTTGCAGGAAGCGAAACCTTTCTATTCGATGATTACCGCAGTTGGTTTGGATAGCTCCGAGTTAGGTAATCCGCCGTCGAAATTTACACGGGCGTTCGCTCAAGCTGCATCGCAAGGCTTTAAGCTAGTTGCTCATGCTGGAGAAGAGGGTCCACCAGAATATGTTTGGGAGGCGATCAATCTGCTTAAAGTAGACCGTATTGATCATGGCGTTCGAAGCATTGAAGATCCTATATTAATGGCGTATTTAAAAGAGCATCAAGTGCCGTTAACAGTATGCCCGTTGAGCAATCTAAAGCTGTGTGTTGTTGACGATATCAGCCAACATAATATTGTAGACCTATTAAATGATGGCTTGCGGGTAATGGTTAATTCAGATGACCCTTCGTATTTTGGTGGTTATTTAAATGAAAATTTCTTTGCATTAGTGGACAAACTTTCACTGAATAAAGAAGACGCTGTTAAACTCATCAGCAATAGTTTTAGCGCGAGTTTTTTGCCAGATAAGCAAAAGCAAATTTGGCTAACGCGTATTCAACAGATCGCCCAAGATTAAAGGAATTTTGTTTATGCGTAACCTCGCCATATTGATTTTTATCACTTTGCTACCGGCCTTTTTGAATGATGCATTGGCAGAGCAGAAATTTGGCCTCGTGAATTTCCAAACACTGAAAAATGGACTGCGATTGTTGCTGCATATGAACCCGAAATTAAGGCCATTGATTACGCAATCGGGAAAGTCGAAACAGCTAAAATTGACGAAGTCATCAGCATTAAAGGTGTGAAATACCAACTAGGAACATACAAGGGCGAAAAGATTGTTATCTTTACTACAGGCATTAGCGTTGCCAATGCTGCCATGACCATGCAAATGGCGCTCGATTATTTCCCTATCGATAAAGTTGTCATGATGGGTATTGCGGGTGCAGTAAATCCTGCCTTTGAGCCCGGAGATATTGCGATCCCTGAGCGATGGTATTATCACGATGAGTCCGTTTATGTGAATCCAGATCCTAATAGGGACGAGGGTTTTGTTCTTCCTGGTTATTATAACGAGGCTTCTGCACGGCATAAAGCCAGAGCTAAAATTGACCCATTTGCGCCTAATTATAAAAACTTTGGTTATCAGTTTCCAAGGGAAGTAGCCATCGTAAAAGACGGTGTCGAAACACCGCAGAAAATGCCTTATTTTTCGGTTTCTGCGAACCTTTTAGCACTTGCAAAAAAGGCCTTAACAAATGTCGATACAATAAAAATGCCGTCAGGAAAACCCATACAAGTTAGGATTGGAGGGAACGGTGTAACGGGTTCTGTATTTGCAGATAATGCAAAATATAGACAATGGCTACAAGACGTTTTCAATGCTCAAGTGACAGAGATGGAATCAGCGGCCGTTGGCCAAGTTTGTTTTGTGAATAACGTAGAATGGATTGTTATTCGTTCAGTCAGTGATTTAGCCGGTGGTCAAAAAGGTCAGAATGATGAAAATGTATTCAGTGCAATTGCGTCAGGAACAGGCACTAAACTACTAATGGCGCTATTGGATGAGATTGTTAGTGCGAAGGTAAAAGCAAAAGACATAAAATAAGACTGGAAAATCTACTTTAAATCTTTAGAATCACCGCTTGTTCTAAGTAGCAGCCTTATTTGCCTCTTAGTAATGCACCCGTAGCTCAGCTGGATAGAGTATCGGCCTCCGAAGCCGAGGGTCGCGCGTTCGAATCGCGCCGGGTGCGCCATCCCCCCTTGGTTTCAATATTTTATGCTCAAAGTTTACTACCGGCTAATACAATCAAAACAAGCCCATCTGTTGACTAGTCATATTTTCAAAAGACAAATCAATAAAAGGCAGTATTCCCTCAGCGATTGGTTTGATTTGTTTTTCCACATAATGGTCATAGTCTATTTGACTACTTAGGTATTCTATTGGTTGTGGGCCACTGATAGTCATCACATAAGAAATCCAAGTTTTGTGCTGATATTTGAGTGTTTTACCTAACGCTTGATTTTGCTGGTCGGCAAGCCTAGCCGCCTTCACATGGGGGGGCACGTTTTTGACGTAAAGATCGAGTCTACGGCGAATACGTTTTCGATAGATGAGCTGCTCATCAAGTTTGCCCAAACGTGTATCTCGAATGATTTTTAGCACATAGTCTTGTACGTTTTGTCCGGCAAAGACCATTGTATATAACTTAAGTTGAAACTCCTTTGCTAATTGAGTCCAGTCTGAACGCACGGTTTCAAGTCCCTTAAATATCAGCTCGTCGCCGTCCTTGTTTGTTTTTAATCCTGCATAGCGCTTTTTACTGCCTAATTCTGAGCCTCGAATTGTGGGCATTAAGAGTTGACTAAAGTGGGTTTCAAATTCGATTTCTAAATCGCAATCGAGTTGATGGGTTTGTTGAATGTTGTCTTGCCATTTTTGATTAATTTCAAGTGCAAGAGATTGACCAATTTGCATCGCCTGTTGATTTGAAAACTCTCCGTTTAACCACACGAAGGTCGAGTCGGTGTCGCCATAAATGACTTCATAACCGGCTTGTTCAATCCATTTCGCCGTGGTTTGCATAATGTCATGACCACGCATCGTAATTGAGCTAGCTAAACGCGTATCGTAAAACGGACAGCCTCCCGAGCCCAATACGCCATAAAACGAATTCATCAGGATTTTTATCGCTTGACTGCGCGCTGCATCTTGGTTTTTCTTAGCTTCATCGCGTTGCTGCCAAAGTGACGTAATAATGTCAGGCAAAAAGTGCTTATCTCGACTGAATTTGGCCCCCTTAAATCCCTCGATAGCCTCCTCAGGAGACGCTAACCCTTCCACTAAGCCAAGAGGGTCTATCTTGAAGGTTCGTATAATGGATGGATAGAGGCTCTTAAAATCCAACACCAAGACGTGTTGATATAAACCTGGCTTTGAACTCATCACATATCCGCCAGGACTTGCTAATCCACCATCTTTTGGGCGGTTAGGTGAAATATATCCAGCTCGGTGCAACTTAGGTAAATATAAATTGATAAACGCTGCCACTGAGCCGCCCATTCGGTCTAGCTCAAGGCCAGTAAGTTGGCTACGTAAGGTTAAAAAATCAAGTACTTTTGTGTGCGCAAAAATAGCTAAAACCAATTGGCAATCTTGAAGGTTGTATCTGGCTAACTTAACTTTGTTGTGCTTAAAATCGTACTCAATCTGCGCAAGCCTATCGTCAACGTTTTCAGTCTTTTTACCTTTACCTAATAAGGTTTGCGCAACATTTTCTAAGCTGAAGCTGTCAAAGTGATACGTTGCCGTTTTGAGTGCGTCAATACCATCTACCACCACTCGTCCAGACATGGATACAAATCCTTGGTTCACTTCGTTTCTAGCATCTCGCCATGTAATGGTTTGACTATCTCGTCCCAATGCCAATTCAACTCGATGCAAGGCGGCACGTTGAATCAATAGGCGAAAATCAAAATTAACAACGTTCCAACCAATGATAATGTCTGGGTCGAAGCGATTAACTTGAATAACGAACTGCTGCAACAACGTTTTTTCGTTATCCACCCAAACCAGCCACTCCTCGCTGGGTTCTGACTCGCCAATCATCAACACACACTTATCAGTATCACTGGCCAGTCCAATAGAGAACAACTCACCCTGTTCACTGCATTCGATATCAATAGACAGCACGGTAAACTTCGGCACAAATTGACTGGGTTTACATTGAATATCAGTCAGTTCTACTGGTATAGATTTGTTCGCAACTTGATTGCCAGAGAAGGCGGCACTGCCATAAACAAATCGTTCCATAAAATAACGCTCAGTTAGGCGTACGTCATCCTCAAAACAACTAATCTGAAGTTGCTTTAGTAGCGTTTTTGCTTTGTACAGTGAGTTGTTTCTATCAAAATACACACCACCCACGGTTTGATGTTCAAAGGTCTTTAATGTCAGTGAGTTATAGCTGTGCTCAATTCCGTTGTTAGTCAGTAGCTGCGTCACTTCGGCAGCGTCATCTTGAAGAATAAAAAACAGCCCTTGCTGTGAGTTTGATGTAGCCTTTACCGCGCCGTTTTCAGTTACGAACCAGCATTCAATGTAGGTTTTACCATAGCGCTCTATGCTACGCGCTGTAAGAATGAATCCATCTAAGGAGACTTGCATATGCTAGGGCCTAAGCTTCTAAAAATCCAAGAGTAAGGAAGGTAAGGGTAATTGTAATGGATAGCAAGCCAGAACAATTTGAATCGCCACGGGTATTGTGGACACTTCAGCGTTGTTTTGGCGACCACTCCAATATTGGGTAAAGTTCACGTATTGTTTAAAGCATCATACTTCTCATTACCTTAATTGTGTTATGTTAAACGCTGCTCGGACCTTACTCATGCTTTAATTAGCTTGGTTTCGGCAGCTGAGCATGCAACGCAATGATATTACTCGTAATAAGTAACAAATTTATGCTAGTGATAAAAGTTCAACCATGGTTAATATCTACTCTGAAAAAAGGAGTAAAAATCATGTTACAGGAGTAATAGCATGAAAGTACTGTTAGTCGATGACCACGCGATTTTTTGTGAAGGCTTGAGTTACGTGTTAGCTAAGCTTGATGATGATGTTGTATTCCTCGAGGCAAATAATTTTGATGATGCCGCACTACACTTAAAAAATAACGCCGATATTGATTTGCTGCTTTTAGATCTCAAGATGCCTCTTAAAGACGGTTTTAGTCTACTAGACTTTTGTCGTCAACATTATCCTTTAATATCCATAGTAGTACTGTCAGCTTCAAAAAACATACATGACGTCGAGCGCGCAATAAAAGCAGGTGCCGTGGGTTTTATTCCTAAAGACACTCCCAGTAAAGTGATGGTAAATGCTTTGCAACTAGTGATGATGGGTGAAATTTATATTCCAAGATCAATAAGCCAACAAATAGACAGTGACGACACAGAAACCAACGATGCACTAACACCTCGCCAGCGAGAGGTTACCTCGATGATGATGAAGGGATATTCGAACAAAAAAATTGCCTTGGAAATGGGGATCACTGTAGCAACCATCAAAATGCATGTTACTTCTGTTTTTAAAAAGTTAGGGGTTAATAACCGCACAGAGGCCGCTATCGCGATGCAACGTTTAGCTCGGTATGCTGCGCAAGAATGAGCGCAACTTCATCGGTGGTACCGGCTTAAACAAAACCTGAAAGTTACTGCTATTAATGTCGATTAAGCGGTCAGTCGCAATATCACCAGTCATGATTAGCGCCGGAATGTTTTCACCATATATCTTGTGTATGGCCCTGATTGCATCAATGCCGGTTTTATCATCTTTTAAACGATAGTCCGATATTATCGCCTCTGGAATTAAATCCTTAGTCGTTAACTGAACCATTGCTTGCTCGAGGTCACTAGCTGAAATAACACGATATCCCCACAGTATGAGAATATTCTCAAGACCCTGTCGAATGCTTTCTTCATCGTCAATTACAACAACAAGTGCAGAGTTAGCTAACTTTGTTAGTTGTGTAACAGGGCTATCTTCACTTGATTCAATTACGTCGTGCTCAGCGGCATCGACAAATATCGAAAACGTTGAGCCTTTGCCCAATTCTGAGCTTACCGATATGTCATGCTCTAGTAATTTAGCGGTGCGTTTTACAATTGATAGACCTAAACCTAAGCCCTTTTGTCTATCTCTTTCAGGGTTACTTATTTGATAAAACTCTTCGTAAATTTCACTGATGTCGTTTGTACTAATACCCATGCCAGTGTCTGACACACTAATAACCACCTGTGATTTTCCTGTTTTGTTGATTGTGGTTCCACATGTAACAGTGATATTTCCTTGAACGGTATATTTGATCGCATTTGAAAGATAATTCCTCAGGATCCGCTCAAGCAAATCTTCTTGGCTATGCACACTTGGGTAGTTTTGTGGCCAAGAGATAACGATACTTTTTCCTTGTGCCTCTAGACTATAATTTGATACCAGTTTGTCAAAGATGTTTGCCAGGGAAAAGTCCTTCTTCTTTGCTTCAACTACGCCTGCATCAAGTTGAGATATGTCTAATAATTTGTCGAACAAGTTATTCAAAGCAAGCACAGAGATGTTGATTTGTTCTACTATTTTTTTCACTTTTGGATAGGTAATGGTCTCATCTAATACCGAGGTAAATAGGCTCAGTGAGTATAGGGGTTGGCGTAAGTCGTGACTGGCGGCAGCTAGAAATTTTGATTTTGCAAAATTGGCGCGCTCGGCTTCATCCTTCTGCTGTTTTAGTTGTTCAATCAAGTTTAAATTTTCGAAACGTAAAGCGAGTGAGGTCTTAAAATTCTTATTCACTTTCATATTGAAAATAGTTAACGCTATTAAGAAGGCGACGATGCCAACTGCCAGTGAAATATGAAAATTATCACCAAAAGTTGAGAGATATGCAGCTATAGGTAACAGTGTGATGGGTGCATAGGCAAAATAACACGGCAAGTAAATGGCTAAGGTGAAAGCTGAGCCACCCGTCATGCTAAGTAATATAAGAGCGATATAAAGTTGATAAATCTGTTCTGTTGCAGGGAAAAATAAAATACCAATAAGTCCCCAAATGATACCTGCGAACGCGCTCCCTATAATGACGGAAAGACGATAATATTTAAGGTTACTTTCTTTAAAATTTTGCTTATACGCTAGAAATAGGCCGCCGCGCAATAGCACCATGAGTCCTACCAAACCTACGCAAAGCAAAATAGATTGGTGGGGAATTACATCCCAAAATCCATATGCTAAAGCCAGCGTCACAATGACATTAACTAACAACAAAGACGGTATAGATGTATGTAAAAGCTTTATCTGCTCTAAATGAATTCTATCCTCAACAAGCGCCTTATCATATTCGTGCAAAGTGAATCCTTATTGAGGTGGGTAACGTTCATAAAGTAACAAGCTTATCATCCAATATGGCTCTACATTTAACTATGATGATTTAAAGCGAGATTGAACAGCCATCTTAATTGTATATCACGAGTTCGCGCTATTGTTATAACGCAACAAGCTCGGGACGGACAACTTTAAATGAGCTGCTGTGGATATATCCAAATAATGCGCTGCCTTGGCTTTTACAGTTTTATCGCCTCACTCTCGTGTCATACAAACGTCACCAATGATTCACTTTTCTGTCAATAATTAGGTCTACAGTTTGCCAAACAGACTAAAGCTGCTTTTGCAGTTTATTAAGGCGAAGAGGTTCAGTTAATGCTAGATACCCAACAAGTCATTGCCAATCATTACCCGAAAGTAGCAAACAGTCACCTTTTCAATAAACCGGTAAAAAAAATACTCAAATATTTGTTGTGTGAAGAACAGCTAAATAAGTTCACAGTCCATTATCCGCATTTAACGGGGTTTGATTTTGTGGAACAAGTTCTTGCCTATTTTGCGTTTACTTACCGAGTAAATGATCAGCAACGCGAGCGCATACCTGAAACTGGAAAGTTGATTATTATCGCCAATCACCCAATAGGGACTTTGGACGGCTTAGCCTTGATTAAATGTGTTAAAGAGATCAGAAGTGACGTCAAAGTTATTGCCAATAACATGTTAATGGCGATCCGGCCTTTGCATGAAATACTGTTGCCGGTGAACAATATGCAGGGAGGGACACAAAAACAGAACATTCAAAACATCAACTTACACTTGCGTAATGAAGGCGTGTTGATTGTTTTCCCCGCTGGGGAAGTGTCGAGATTAAGGCCTCACGGTATTCGTGATACCAAATGGCAAAGTGGCTTTTTGAGAATGGCTAAAGCTAACCATTGTCCTATTCTCCCTGTTTATTTAGATGCTAAAAATTCAGCATTCTTTTACGGTGTATCACTGTTGTATAAGCCGGCAGCGAGTGCTTTGCTGGTAAAAGAGATGTTTAAGAAAAAAAATAAGAATATGGATATTACGATTGGAGAAGTGATCCCCCTCGATGCTTTTTCACAGCTTCCAATCAGTTTGTTAGAGCAGGTTAAACTATTTAAAAAGCACCTTTACAATATCGCGAAAAACAAACCGGGTGTTTTCCTTACTCAAAAACCGATTGCCATGCCAGAAGAGCGCCGAGAGCTTCTTAAAGCGTTGAAAGCGGAATGCGATGTGTTGGGCGAGTCACCCGATGGTAAAACTATTTATTTATATCGGTACGGCCTTAGTTCACCCATTATGCGAGAGCTCGGGCGCTTGAGAGAAATTACCTTTAGGGCAGTGGGTGAAGGCACTAAGCAACGCAGAGACATAGACAAATATGATAAGTCGTACTATCACTTAATTTTGTGGGATAAAAATGATCTCGAAATAGCCGGTGCCTATCGCTTTGGTGATGTAAAGCAACTGTTAGAGAAAGGAGAGTCCATTTACTCTACAAGTCTATTCCACTATAACCAAAGCATGCAGCCCTACTTCAATAAAGGCCTCGAACTAGGCCGAAGTTTTGTACAGCAAAAATATTGGGGTAAACGCAGTCTTGATTACTTATGGATTGGCATCGGTGCTTTTCTAGCTAAACATCCCGAGTATCGGTACTTGTTTGGCCCTGTTACGCTAAGCGCACAATTGCCATCAGCAGCTGTTAAATTAATTACTGCGTTTTACACACACTATTTTCCTGACAATGAGAACATTGCCAGCGCTAAAATGCCTTACCCTATCTGTAAAATTGCGCAAGAAAATTTCAAAGACTTGGAATATAAAGAAGGCTTAGCGTGGCTGAAAAGTGCTCTTAAACACATGAATGTCAGCTTGCCGACTCTATACAAACAATATGCAGAGATTTGTGACGAAGGTGGTGTCAGATTTGCCTCCTTTAATATCGACCCTGACTTTCAAAATTGCATTGATGGTCTAGTGATTGTTGATATGACAATGTTGAAAGCAAAGAAACGAAAACGATACTTCCCACTAACATAAGCTTCGTGCTTTATAGTTGAGGAATGAAGCGGAACAAGACCCCTGCAGGCATTTAAAAAGGGTGTATGGCAAGGTAAAATGCCTTGCCATACACGCAACACTCTAAAAATATTGAATATCTTGGCTTATTTTACTTCTGTAACGAAGCTCTCTTTTGAGCGACGGACTTTTTTCAAGTCAACCAACCAATCGCCTTCATCAGCGCGGTAACCCAAGGGCAATAAAATTACGGAGCGTAAACCGCGTTCTTTCAAGCCTAGAATTTCATCCACTTTTTCTGGCGTAAAGCCCTCCATCGGTGTGCTATCAACTTTCACTTCTGCTGCTGCAATCAGGGCTGAACCTAAGCCAATATATGCCTGTCGCGCTGCATGTTCGTAGTTAAGCTCTGCATCACGCGCAGGATAAGTGTTAAGTAGCATTTGGCGGTAGTTTTCCCAGCCTTCGTTTTTAAATCCGCGCTCCTCATTTACCAGGTCGAACATCATGTTAATGCGCTCTGCGGTGTAATTATCCCAAGCAGCAAAGACTAACAAGTGCGATCCATCTGTAATTTGTTTTTGATCCCATGCATGGGGAACAATTTTAGCTCGAATTTCAGGGTTTGTGACCACAAAGACTTCATAAGGCTGCAATCCACTGGAGCTCGCAGTAAGACGAATCGCCTCTAAGATGAAGTTGAGATCCTCTTCGCTAACCGATTTAGTTGGGTTCATTTTTTTTGCGGCATAACGCCATTGCAAATTTTGCAATAATTCAGACAT
Organism: Glaciecola nitratireducens FR1064; assembly: GCF_000226565.1. NCBI lineage: Bacteria > Pseudomonadati > Pseudomonadota > Gammaproteobacteria > Alteromonadales > Alteromonadaceae > Brumicola > Brumicola nitratireducens. Next base: position 95,631 of record NC_016041.1, read on the forward strand.
TTATTATTCTCATTTTGGTTGATAAAAATATAGCTAGTGTGCTCTCCTAAATTGAAAGCAAGTAAGTTCACTTGTATCTTAATGTAGGCAGGCAATCGACATATCAACGGCCCGATAAAAAAGTAATGGGTAAAAAGCTAAAATACAATAACTCGTCAGACATCACCTGTTTTCTAAACAAGCAGATATCTCTAAATATGAGGTGTAGCTATTGCTTGTTAATGCTTCGACCTTGTAACAAACATATTTTTCGAAATTTTATCGCTAAAAACCGGTCCTTATAATAACTGATCTTAAAGAACTTACAGAGTCGTACTTAGACCTTGTAAACCCTATATTTTTGCTGGTGCACTCGGTTACCCATTTGCACCGGTTATTTTTTTATTCGAGGCACGCAGCTCGCAAACGAGGTGATTAACATGAATCGTCAAATACTTTATTCAGCAGTAGTCGTTATTGCTGTATTTATTGGCTTTAACGCAATAGCAACTAACGACACGGCGTCGGCCAAATCGCAATATGCGCCAGCTGATTCATCACTTGCCGTGGCTACTTTTGCGGGTGGCTGTTTCTGGTGTGTTGAAGCTGGTTTCGAAAAGATTCCGGGTGTGGTGGAAACGGTCTCTGGCTACAGTGGTGGTACTGAGAAAAACCCAAATTATAAGCAGGTTGCAAGCGGAGCAACAGGACACACCGAGGCCGTTCAGGTTTATTACGATGCGAACATTATTACCTACGAGGGTCTGCTGCAGGGGCTTTGGCGCATGATGGACCCAACTGACGTTAATGGCCAATTTGTAGATCGTGGCAAACAATACCGTCCGGCTATTTTTTATCACAGCGCTGAAGAAAAACGCGCAGCCGAGGCTTCAATTGAGGCTTTGCAAAACAGCGGTCGCTATGAAAAGCCAGTAGCCATTGAAGTAACACAATTTAAGTCATTCTACGACGCAGAAGAATACCATCAGGACTATTACAAAAAGAATCCTGTTCGATACAAGTTTTACACTTTCAACTCTGGTCGTTATCAGTTTATTGACGAGATATGGGGTGAAGACCGTGAAATTGACTACGCTGACTACCGACCTAAAAAAGATGTCGATAGCAATACGAATGAAGCTGCGCCAATTGAACTGCAGACATTTCAAAAGCCTAGTGATGAAGAACTTCGCAAGCAGCTAACGAGCATTCAGTACAAGGTGACCCAAGAAGATGCTACTGAACGCGCTTTTGACAATGAATACTGGGATGAAAAACGTGCCGGTATCTATGTGGACGTAGTGTCTGGTGAGCCTCTGTTCTTATCGACTGATAAGTATAAGTCTGGCACCGGCTGGCCTAGCTTTGTTAGACCAATTAGCCCTGAAGTAGTCGTTGAGAAAGAAGACCGCTCTTGGTATGGTGCTTTGCGTATTGAGATCCGTAGTGCAATTGCAGATTCTCACACTGGGCATGTGTTTAATGATGGCCCTAACCCAACCGGACTGCGCTACTGTATGAATTCTGCAGCGCTGAAGTTTATTCCGAAAGAAGAGATGGTTGAAGCGGGTTATGGTCAATATGTTGATAAAGTGAGAAAGCCAATCAGTTAGCCCTGTTATTCAGGTCATTCATTGGTTTTTTCTTCTATCTAAGCTGGTTGACGGTTTTGACCGTCAGCCATTTAGCCGTAGGTATTGCGACAGATATCGTCGAGCTGTTCTGAAGTTCCGTTTTACAATTATTGGAAACCTATGAAACCAACACGGCATACTCTTATCCTCGCCGGCGCCGGCCATGCTCATTTGGTTGCGATGCGAGGGTGGATAGATAATGGGTTTCGTCCCCCAGAAGGCACAATACTGCTCAGCCCTAGTTCGCATGCATGGTATTCAGGAATGATGCCTGGCCTTGTTGCTGGGCGCTTTACGGAAGAGGAATGCGCAATTGAACTTGCGCCTTTGTGTGATGCCTGTGGAGTCGAACTGTTAACTGGCGAGATTGGTGAACTTAAGGCAACAAGCCGCGAGCTGGTGCTGGTTGACGGCCGAATACTACAATATGATTACCTCTCACTTAATGTAGGTTCAATCCCACCGCAACCAGAACTGAATGACGGCAGCATTAATGTTGCTCCAGCAAAGCCCTTCGGCGCTTTTAACAAATATTGGCAAACCTGGCGCGAGCAAAACGACTCAATGCAGTTGGCGGTACTTGGCGGCGGGGCGGCTGCATTTGAGCTCACACTCGCTCTGCATAAGAGCTTGCCGCAGGCGCATGTGTCATTGATTTGCAGCGGTGATTTATTAGACGGCTACTCGCCAGGCTTGCGTAAAAGAGCCATAAAAATATTACATGAACGCGGCCTTAAACTGCGCAAGGATACTCGGATTAATTGCATCGCTAATGGCTGGTTAATGTGCGACGAGAAACAAATACAGAAAGCTAACGCATTAGTTGTTGCCACGGGAGCTGCACCGCAACCATGGCAGGCTAGTTCTGGTCTTGATTGCGACTCTAAAGGCTTCGTTAGAGTCGGAGCGAATTTACAAAGTGAAAGTTATCCTGAGGTTTTAGCTAGTGGCGATTGTGCCAGTCAGCCGGGAACACCTCATTCTGGGGTTTATGCTGTGAGGCAGGGAGGGGCGTTGAGCGACATTATTCCCGCGCTGCTTGCTGGTAAAACGCTGCGCGAATACCAGCCCCAATCCCGTTCCTTAGCTTTGTTAGCAACCGCCGATGGCAGCGCCTTGTTGAATTACGACGGTTGGAGTGCGGGTGGACGTATTTTTGGCATGTGGAAGGATTATTTAGATCTCAGCTTCATGCGACGTCATCGTTTGTAGCCTTAACAGCCTGCTCCTTCAAAGTATAGTAACCACCATAAACTCGTGTGAACACCGTGATACCGGCAGCAACGGCAAAACCATAGGCTAACCACGGAAAATATTCTGGCCAGATGCAAAAGGCGGCAAAGATCAAAATAGTTTCAGTACCTTCGGTTAAACCGTGCAGATAATAAAAACTTTTGTATTCAAACTGTGGCTTGGTTAACTGATATTTTTCTGCGGCGATGGCAAAGGCCAAGAAGCTCGACCCAGTACCAATAAAAGCAGCAAGTAAAATAGCTGCGGGTAATGCATTTTGAGCCGGGTCGGCAAGCGCAAACCCAACAGGTACCGCCGCATAAAAAAGAAAGTCTAAACAGATATCTAAAAAGCCGCCTGCACTGGTGCTAGACCCTTGATAACGCGCAAGTGCGCCATCTAATCCATCCAATATCCGGTTAAGTAAAATTGCAGCTAATGCTAAACTCCACCACTGCAATACTAAGAAAGGTATTGCTAGTAAACCCACGGCAAAGCCAATTACCGTCAATTGATTTGGCGTTACCTTGGTCTTATTTAAGAGCTTAACCAAAGGCGTTAGTAGCGCCTTCACTGCAGGCGTAATGCTTGCATCTAACATGATTTACCACTCGCTGTGTGTGTCAAATTAATTACCTTACCTGCTGCAGCATCGGCGTCACTTTGATCGTGAGTTACCAATATGGCGGTCAAGCCGCGCTGGCGTATTTGTTCGAATACTAACTCCCTTGTCGCCTGTCTGAGTTCACTGTCGAGTTTACTAAAAGGCTCATCTAGTAAAATGACTTTTGGCTCGTTTAGCAACACTCGCAGCAGTGCAACACGAGCTTGCTGTCCGCCGGATAGGCTTTTAGGTGCTCGCGCTTCCATACCCGACAAACCCACTGAAGCGAGTGCTTCCGATACGCGTTGTTTTCTTGTGCTTGATTCTGAATGCTGCATACCGAACTCGATATTACCCGATACGCTCAGGTGGTTAAACAGCAGTGAGTCTTGAAAAAGCAGTGCAATTTGTCGCAAATGGCTGGGGGTTTGCGTTATATCATGACCACCTAATTCTAGTTTTCCTTCAGCGCGAAATACCGGTTCTAACATCCCCGTGAGCCAATTCAGCAGAGTAGATTTACCGCTGCCTGAAGGACCCATAATAGTCAGTATTTCACCTGCCGATACCGTTGTGTCTAGCTCGAGCAAAAGCGCATCGCCTTTGTAAATATGTAAGTTTTGAATGCGTAACATGTTGTGTGTTGTATCCATCGCTTATTGCCTTGGGCGAAAAAGAAGTTTAGGGATTAGCCAAGCAAGTATAAACCCGAGGGCTGGTAGAAGCAGCTGCATTATGACGTAAACGGCGCTGATGCGCCTACTTGCGCCGCTCGCAATGGCCACTGCTTCAGTGGTTAAGGTATTCATACGACCACCGCCTAGTAAGAGTGTTGGTAAATATTGACTGAAACTTATCGCTAGCCCAAGCGCGGCAGAGAATAGAATGGGTGGCACTAGTTGAGGCAGCTTTACCGCATAAAACACTTTCCATGGCGAGCAGCCTAATGACGCCGCTACTTTCGCATAACGTAAGTCAAGCTTGCGATAGCTTGTGGCTAAAGACAAAAACACATAAGGCATAACAAACAGTAAATGACCCAGCACCACCATGCTAAACACGGCATCCACGCCGATGAGTTCTTTTACCCACACAATGCCAAATAAAAACGCAATGCTAGGCACTAACAAAGGCAAATAAATCATTAAGCTAGCGGCAGAGCTGAGCGCTTTTTGCCGCTGCTGTTCAGCCTCCAATGCAAATAATGCAAAGAATAGCGCAATGCCGGTGGCAGAAAGAGCAACTAAAACGGTATCACTAATGGTTTCTGGTAGTTGCTTGAAAGCGCTTTGCCAATGCAGGGTAACTAATTGATCGGGGTAGGCATTTGGAAAAGACCAGTAGCTCGCGAAGGACCAGAGCACGAGCCCAAGCAGTGCCAACGCAATAGCGAAAAGAACGAGAAGTGTCAAACAATGAGTCAGTACTCTCCAGATTAAATCAGCATACTTTCGACGCCCATTTGTTAGCTTGGAGAAACTACACTTTTTAACGCACTGCTCTAGTAACCACCAAGTGAATAATACACCTAGGGTTACTAAAATTTGCACAAGTGCACCAGCAGATGCTTTGATCCTTAAGCTTAGGTCAACGTCATTGAACCATTGCATAACGGCAACTGCGAGAGTAGGGGGCGTATTTGGACCTAAAATTAATGGTATTTCTATACTGGCACTGGAATAGGCTAAAATCGCATAAACAGGCAAGCGCATGAAGGGATAAAGAACGGGTAAAACGGCTTTGCAAAATCCGGTAAATGGATAGTAGCCTAAACTAATCGCAACTTTATATTGTCCCTCAATAACTTGTTTAATTTCTCTTTGCTGCATGGCGGCAACCGCCATTAAAAGGACGAAGGGTAATTCTTTTAAAGTTAGCCCCAGAATAATGCTCAAGCCATAGGGATCGTTTGGTAACAGTGTATCAGGTGGTAACGCGGCACCACTCAACCATGGCGAAAATAAACGCATGATCAAGCCTGATGGGGCAATTAAAAAGCCAATAGCGATAGCTGCTGCCGCATGTGGAATGACTAATATGGGTCCTAAAAGCTTTTGTATGTATTTAAGAAGCCTGCTGTTGAAGTAGTTTCCTAGTATCAAAATACTTAACACGACCGCAAAAAATGTGCTGATTAAGCTAGTTGAAAAACTTAAAGCAAGCATTTTGACGAAACCGGGTGTTAGCCAAAGAGCCTCAAATCCTCTTACACCAAAAGTATCTTCGCCAAGTGCGGGCAACCAGCCAAAAGCTGGCAGCAGCACGCCTAATAAGCCTGCGACAACAGGCACTATTAGCAGTATTACTAAAATGCTCGGGCTCAGCTTTACCCATCGCGAAAAGAATGATGCGCTGTTTACCATGGCTTAGCACCATATCGCCTTTCCCATGCTTCGGTGAGCACGGCATTCCATTGCGGATGAGGTTCGCTCAGTGACGGGCTTTTTGCAGACACAGGCAAGGCGCTTGGATGTTGGTTTGGTGGCTTAAACATTAGTTGTTGGTCAGGCGCTAGCAAGCTCAAATCTAATACTGTCCGGTCGCCCCATTCACTTGGCTGCTGCTTTTTGGCCTGAGCTTCAATGCTCATTAAGAAGTTGGCTACAACCTTTGCGCCCGCTTTGTGTTTGGCATTAACGGGAATAGTGACAAAATGTACGTTGCTTAAACTACCGTCTTTCATTGCAAAACTTCGAATGCTCGGAGGTAAGCCGAAGCGATCAACGGCACCCGGTATGTCCGAGGCGGAAAAGGTAAAGCCAAGTTGAAGCTCGCTGTCACCAACCAAGCGCCTAATACTGGCGCCATCACTGACAAAGTATCGACCTTGACGCCACAGATATGGGTGTAGCTGGTCTAAAAACTCCCACAGAGGGCTTAATAGTTGACGCTCACTTTCGACTGTAGGGGGCTGATATAACTTTGCAAAAACATCGGCCTCCTGCTGCTGATTAAGTATGATCAATGCATATTTTAAAAAGCTTAAACCTAAAAAGTCAGGCGGTTTAGAATAAGTAAAGCGTCCTGGATTTTGCATGCTCCAGTGTAATAATTCTTGCAGGGTTGAAGGAGGAGATGAGGCTGTCGCATGAGCGTATGCGCTATCGTAATAGAAGGTTAGCGCAGCTCTTCCCCAAGGGGCTTCCATGCCGTTTGTCGGCACCCCAAAATCCATCGTCATCGCTGGATTTTGCTGTGGATTAGTTAATGCGAAATTGGGAAGAAGGCTAACCCAGCTAGCTTCAAGCAGATTGCTTTCTGCCATCGTGGCGAAATTCAGGCCGTTTATCCATAAAAGATCAACTTGTCCTTCGCTCATATTTCCTGCCGACACTTCAGCAAGCACACGGCTAACAGCATCACTGGTTTGCGCCAGTTTTACGTGTTCTAATTTTACGCCGTATTTAACATGTACTTGCTCTGCAATCCATTGGAGGTAACGGTTAACTTGAGGGTCGCCGCCCCAAGCATAAAAATAAACGCTTTCGTTGCGAGCTTCATTAAGGGTTTGCTGCCAGGCGTTTTGCGCCGGAGCCGCTTGCGCCGAGGTATCTTGTTCAATTACTTGCGCATTGATAAATGAACAATACGCTAGCAGTATGCAGATTAGCCCCAACATTAAAAAGGGAGTGTTAAATAGTGGGCGCTTATTTTGTATAATCGGCAAGGAAAGTCAGCCTATTTTTTTACATCGTTCAATTGCCAATCATAGTCTAGGAAGTCAATTTCCATGTCATTGTTTTTTAGAGTGGTGCGTTCATTTTCGCTTAGTTTAAGTGACTCCGGATAAAGCAGCAAAAATGATTCTAGGCTGTTGGCGCCTCTGAAACCTTTTTCGAAGTCGCCCTTGTACCATTTGAATATTGACGACAAATACAGTTGCTTACCTTGTATATAGTTTCTACTTTTATCTGACAAGAATCGTTGCGTTTGCTCTTCAAGCTGCATTTCAAGCTTACTCTCTTCATAAGCTTCTTCACGCAGCGCGGGGCAGCCTATGCTGGCACAATTGACCGCGAAATGAATACGCGGCTCTTGATACTTATTGTCGCCTCTTATAAGTTCGTGTTCGATGTCATCAAGACTGTACGTGTTACCGAGAAGAGGAATAAACGACTTTTCCCAAGGCGATCGAAAAAAGCTACCTAAATCCCTGATTGACTTAAGATCAGGATATTCCGTTAAGATAAGCTCTACGGTCCACGCGTTGTAAGCATTGATTAAAAACGCTAGTTTCTTATTGTCACTCCACTTATCGAAGTCGGACTGGCTGATCTGCTCGAGTTCTTTAAGATAATTCTTTAACTGACTTCGCTGCGCTAAAAAACCTTTGTAATCTACAGAGGTACTATGGCCCTTATCGACTGGACTCACGTGCTGAGTCAGCAATGTATTCCAGTTTTCATGCAGCGGCTTTGCTTGTATAACGGAGGTGAACATAGCCAGAACAATAATGCTGGCTATCGCATAGCCTTTCATGACTGAGGTGTTAGCTAATGAACTTGTCAATTTATGCATAATGCTATCCTCTTCTGAACGTATGATATTTTTCAAGTAATTTTAAAATGGTCTCGGGAGCATGCGCTCGTTTCCATTCACCGGCTGCATATTTATTACCTTCCGCCCAAGTTGGATAGCTATGAATAGTTCCCAAGATTTTTTCAAGCCCAAGGCCGTGTTTCATCGCTAACACAAATTCAGCGATTAGATCGCCTGCATGCTCTGAAACTACCGTTACACCTAAGATTTTGTCTTTGCCTTTTGATGTAATAACTTTGATATAGCCTTTGTTTGCGCTTTCAGTAATGGCTCTGTCGAGCTCTTCAAAATCGTAACGCGTTACCTCATACTCGATTTGCTGTTCAATGGCTTCTTGCTCATTAATGCCTACTCGCGCAACTTCGGGGTCGATGAAGGTAACCCAAGGGATTACGCGATAGTCTACCTTGAACTTTTTAAACTGCCCAAATAGACTGTTGACCGCTGCATACCAACCTTGATGAGATGCTACATGTGTGAACTGATAAGGCCCGACGATATCGCCAGCCGCTAAAATATTCGGGTACTTGGTTTCTAAAAACTCATTGGTGTTAATTGTGCGTCCAGACTCGATGCCCAAAGTATCTAAACCATAGCCCTCTAAACGCGCTGCGCGACCAACTGCACAAATCAATTGATCATACTCTATCGAAATCTCTTTTTTGTCGTGCTTCACTATGATGAATTTCTTGCCATCGCGCTGTTCAAAACGCAATGCTTCATGCTCGGTTAGCACATTAACGCCGCTATCTCGCAGGCTTTGCATTGCAAACTCAGAAACCTCTTCGTCTTCTTTCGTCATGATACGTTTGGCAAGTTCAATTTGCGAAACCTCAGAGCCTAGTCTCGCAAATGCTTGAGCAAGCTCACAACCAATAGGACCGCCGCCCAGAACAACTAGCTTCTTAGGAGCCTCCTCCAGTTTTGCAAATTCTGTCCACATGGTATCACTGGTAACGTACGCAGAATTCTCAATGCCGGGTAAGGGCGGAACGAATGGGCGGGCCCCTGTGGCAATAACGATATTGCGTGCGCTCAAGCGCTGTTTGCTGCCATCATTTAGCGAAATCTCTACCGTCCAAGGATCAACAAAGACGGCGTAACCTTTAATGACTTCCACCCCTAGCTCAGTATAGCGTTCAACGCTGTCATGAGGCGCTATTTCTGCAATGACCTCGTGCACACGCTGCATTACTTTTTTAAACGAAAAGGTGACATTGGTATTGTCTAGGCCGTATTTTTCAGCTTGCTGAAATTGGTTGATTACTTTAGCACTTTTAATAATCGCTTTACTCGGCACGCAGCCATAGTTCAAGCAATCGCCCCCCATTTCTCCTGCTTCAATTAGCGTCACTTTGGCTTTCACAGCGGCGGCAATATAACTGGTCACTAAACCGCCCGCACCCGCGCCGATCACAATTAAGTTACGGTCAAAGTGCTTTGGTTTTTTCCAGCCTTTATAAACGCGCTGTTTCTTTATTACGCTGATAATTGTTTTGGCTATCAGTGGGAAAATGCCCAACAAAACAAAGGAAAGGATAAGATCGAACGATAAGATACCTTGCAAACTCTCGAGTTGAGAAAGCTGCGTTCCGGCGTTCACATAAACAAAGGTGCCGGCCAGCATGCCTATTTGACTCACCCAATAGAACGTCCATGACTTAATCGCTGTTAAGCCCATTAGCAGGTTGATTAAAAAGAAGGGAAACAGCGGCACTAGGCGCAGTGTAAACAGATAAAAGGCACCTTCTCTTTCTATGCCTTTGTCTATCGAAGCCAGACGATCAGGAAATTTTCTTTTGATCGTATCTCTCAATATATAGCGAGATACTAAGAAAGCTAAGAGCGCGCCTAAGCTTGAAGCAAAAGAGGCAAGAAGCAAACCTTCAACCAAGCCGAAGAGCGCACCAGCGGTAAGGGTTAGTATGGCGGCGCCTGGTAATGAAAGTGCAGTAGCCGTGACATATATTAAAAAGAACCCGCCTAATACGAGAACAGGGGAGGCGTCACGCCACTGCCTGAAATCATCGATGGAGCCTTTTAGACCTTCCAAAGTAAGGTAAGTATTTAAATCGAAGTAGAAAAACGCTGCGATTAACGCCGCTAAAACAGCGACGATGGTAATTTTTTTAAACACGTAAACGTTTCCTTAAAATGAGTAGGTCAGCTTAACTTCGCCATGAATGGGTAACTCTGGAAACACTAAGGTTGGACCAAAAAATCCGCCTTCGAAAACAGGGCGCCAATTTTTTTCATTAGTGACATTATTCACTGCAAAACGAAGCGCCAGCTTTTCGTTAAGCATATACCGCGTATTGATATCGAGGGTAAATTGGTCACGGATCATCACTGTCGCCAAAAAGTCCAAAGGATAGCTTTTTGTATAAATGCTCGAGAATCCTGCAGTCCAGTTATCCTTGATATTATAGCCGCCGCTCAGTCCCACACTTTGCTCAGGGATCCCCTGTACTCTTCTAGTTGAAGGTGCAAATGGTGTAAAGTTAGGCGAGCCTACTGCTGTGCCTTGAATAATATCAGGGCGCGAGTTATCGAAGGCATCAGCTACTTGTCGAGATTCTTGGCTGGTTCCACTATTGTCGTAACGCACATCGATATAAGTATAACCGGCGCTTAACCAAAAGCGCTCTGCCGCATAAAAAGCTTGTACTTCTAAGCCTGTTGCGCGAATACCTGTATTGCTACCATCACGGTTTCGCAAGCTTCTCTTTTGATTAAACCAAGCGCCATCAACATACCAATTGCTTTCATCGGGCGCATATTTTAAGCCTGCCTCAAACAAGGTATTGTCGGTAGCAAAATTGAGTTCGCTAATTAAGTTGTCACCACCCAGCGTATTTCCGCCTGCCATGCTGTTCGACGTGGCTTCATTGTAAGTGCTGGCAATATAGGATGTTAACGACGGAGTGATAGCATAGCTCACGCTAATTTGCCCAGACTGCAAGATGTCATTAATGCTGTCGGAGGCCGCAAGTTGCCCCTGAGGTGCAATCGGGTCTCGAGCCTCGACATCATAGTAATCGAGTCGGTAGCCTACACTTGTGCTTAGTTCGTCATTCCATTTACTGTCGTGCTGCACGGCCAAACCGGTTTGCCAGCTAGTTGAATCAGTGGTGTCTGATAGGGAAAAGTCACCCAGGCCGTCATCATTAATATCATATTGCCCGCCGGGTGAAACAAACACTCCCGGACGTAATTCAACCAAACGTGCTTTTTGCGCATTGGTCAGGGGGATCCGTCGATTCGTAATTGGACCTGTCAGATCGATGGGCGCATCCGCTTCGGTAGTAAATTGGCTAAAACCGAGAACACTGTTATAGCGAACATCGACGGCGAATATGCTTTGCTGCTTATCGCTCCAGTCATACGCTAATTCGGTACGGTTTTGCGCAGTTTTGGCGCCATCAATAATTTCAACAAAGCTATTTTGCGCTATTTCTTCACGTTCAAGGTGTTGGTAATAAGTTGTATTTTTAAGGCTTGTTTGCTCATTAAGCTGACGCTTATAGATGCTGTGTATTAGGTAAGTCGTCGCTGTATTAATATTATCGGGGTCGGTTAATACTCGGCTTCTGTCAATAACGACTTGTCCTGTGGGAGAAATGACTGCGCCAGCGCCTGGGACTAAGCTGCCGTTGGCTTGAACGCCTTGACCTGTTATATAAACGCCATTGTCGATAAGATCTTGCGTAGGCCGATTTATGCCAGCGTTGTCGGTAAACTGCACGTCGTAATATTCGAAATTAATATCCCATGTGCTTACATTGTCGGGCACAAAACGAAGTGCAGTATATAAGCTGTCGCTTTGATGCGAGCTAAAATCATAAAAATCGCCGTTGTCTATGCGCTCATAGCTCAAGCGTATACCGCTTTTATTTTCAACTAACACCCTCGAAATATCCATCTGAGCTTGGTAGCTGTCCCATCTGCCGGCTGAAAAGGAAAACTGACTATCTTGTGGCGTGATTGAAGCGAGTTTGGACTGCAGGTTTACAAATCCACCGTTGCGCTGACTCGTTCCAAATAATACTGGGGTGGGGCCTTTCACTACGTCAATTTGCTCAATAGCGTTAAATGATAGCGGTACACCAAAGCCATTGTTTCCAGCCTGGCGCCTTACGCCGTCTTGCAGTAATTCACCTAATTGCCCTCTGATTGTGGGTAGGCTAGGCGCACCAAAGCCTGTCGCAGCATAGGTATTAGGGCTCACCGCTAAAATATCTTGCAGGGTGGTAATGTCCAGAGCCTCCATCATTTGAGCCGATATTGCTGTTACCGAACGCGGAATATCCTTTAATGCTAAACCATCCCCAAAAGGTCCATTAATTACAGCCTCTTTGGGCGACATTAAACTCTGATTAACGTTGTTACCCGTAACCTCGATAACTTCAATTGAATCTTCAGTTGTTTGCTGAGCCGAGGTGGCAGAACAAAAAAGTGAAAGCAAGACCGACAACGCAACAGTTGAGTGACGCTGTGGAGACGCATTTCTTCGCATATTTGATAAATCCGTAGTAAGTGGTGAATGGTACAAAATGTTTAAAATATTATTACGCTGTTTCCATTCAAGTGATCAGATGAAAACCTCGCTGCCGCGATACTTCGATTAAAATAGTAGACCTATAGCAATGGATTATTCTTTCAAATAAATATGCAGCGATCTGTCATTGTTGCACCAACTGCCCATTATTATTTCTCTTGATTGCAATTTTGCAAAGGCGTCAGGCTGAAATGAACATGGAAAACCTTACAGTCAGCTCTAACGTTAAAACGGCCTTGAAAATAAGGCCGTGCTGATTGCTCGATAGCAATGACTGTTATAGTCCTCATCCGTTATTCGCGGATATTTTTAGCTATTGAATTGGTCTATAAAATGCTGAATCCTTCTAGCATTAGCGCCCAGATCACTGCGACCGATTCGTGATACTGAACGTAAATCTATGTCTGTCGAATCGGGCGTTTGTGTATTTGCTCGAATTCGAATGACGATATCATCCTTAAACTGCCACAATGTAGTTGTTTGTGTGGCTTCAATAATGCCACTAGCTTGATCTTTACTGACAATTTCCCAGCCTAAATCTTCGGCAATATTCACCGCTTTATCAAAGGCATTCTGCACACTAATGTTTGCAGTAATGGTTTTGATATCTGGGTAGGCATTTTTCTGTACTTCAGCGAGATCGCCATTCTCAATTTTGTATTCTAATGGGTTCGTGCCTTCGCCGCGAAGCGCAACGACAGCGTTAAACTGAGGAGGATTCACAGTATCAGTAGAAATGTTATGAATTGCTGGAACTGTTCTTGCCACAAATACTTGAGAGCCCAAGCCTATGATAGGTATTAAACTGATCACCACTGCGATAATAGCGCCTCGGCTGCTATCTGGTTTAGCCTTCCGATGCATTAAAAACAAGACAATGCCTACTACAAATACTGCGGCCGCCAAATAAAACGTGTAATTCAATATCCTAAAGCCGGTTCCAAATTCATACAGACCTACTCTAAATCCGATTAACGCAAGTGGGAATCCTAAAGCACTGAGCACTGCCAGCCATTTGAGTAATCTACTCATAGTCGTTATCACCATTATTTGTTTGATTATTATGAAAGACTTCAAATGATACATTATCGCTATCACAGTGCAATAAGCACTAGGAGGATATTACGCGTAGCGAAAGGATGCATTATTCGAATGACTTGCAATAATAAGAATAATAACGACATACAAATGAAACAACACTCGCTTTATAGGCCTATTAACGTTATGTTCTTCGACAATAATTCTTTACAATATAAGTTCTCTTCAATACAAGACAAGGAAACGTAAAATGTTACTAAAAAATAAATTAATGATGGCTATGCTTGCAGCAACGATCACTTTAGCCGGATGCTCTGAAGGTCAGAAAGAATCTGCTGAAGAAATGAAAAAAGATGCCTCAGAAATGAAAACTGAAGCAGTTAAAAAGTCTGAAGAAATGCTTGAAGCAGGCAAAGAAAAAGCTGGAGAATTGAAAGACGAAGCAGCTGATGTTTTAGATGATGCTAAAGAAAAAGCTGAAGAGTTGAAAGATGATGCAGCCGATGCTTTAGATGACGCTAAAGCTAAAGCTGATGATGCAATAGAAGCAACGAAAAAAGAAGCTGAAGCAGCAAAAGTAGCGGCAGCGGCAAAACTTAAAGAAGCTTGTATTGCGACTAAAAAGAAACTAGGCCAAAGCACTGAAGGTTGCTAAAACCAAAGTTTTGACAATGATGTGCAAAGTTGAGGTTTGTTATGCATAAAGTAATTACTGCAGCAATGACTGCTTTGTTATGGCTCGCTTTGCAATCGAGTGTGTTTGCCCATCAAGACCCTGAGCAGGCAGGCTACATTGCTGTTGACGGTGGTCGAATTTGGTATCGTATAAACGGCATGCAGCATTTGGGTAAAAGCCCTGCAATTATTATGATGCATGGCGGCCCTGGTGGTACCCACCGAAGCAATATGCCTTATGTGGCGTTATCAGATACTTACCCAGTTATTCTTTATGATCAACTAGGCTCAGGCAACTCTGAACGACCGGGTGATCAGAGAAATTGGAATGTAAAACGCTTTGTTGACGAGATTGATCATATTCGGCAAGCGCTTGGTCTCGATGAAATCATCATAGCTGGTCATAGCTGGGGTGGCTCATTGTCAGCGGAGTATGCATCGCGAAACCCGAGCGGTTTAAAGGCTGCGATCCTCTCTAGTCCACTAATTTCAACACCCCAGTGGAACAAGGATAATCAAGATTGGGTAGATGAACTGCCGCTAGAAGCTAAGACTGTGCTCAAAAAGAATGATTTTGCTGGTTCATTGGACGATCCTGAATTTAAAGCTGCAGTCGACCTGTTTTATTCCCGCCATATGTGCCGCACTGACCCATGTTCAACAACTAGTTATCGCGATGATGGTCCTACTGGTAACGATGAGATGTACGTAACGATGTGGGGCGTTACCGATTTTAACGGCTATGGTACATTGAAAGACTATGATATTACTGACAAATTAAAGGATATTAGCGTACCAAGCCTAGTAATTTGTGGCGAGTTTGATGAAGCGCGCCCTCGAACATGCCATCGCTATGCAAATATGATTGAAAATGCGACCACCGTTATCGTGCCAGACGCCGGTCATGCAACTATGTCAGCCGATGAGGCAATGTACATAAAGACGGTACGCGACTTTCTATACAAAGCGCTAAAATAATAGTGCTGAAGGTTGGGCTCCGTTTTTATAAGAAGTAGAGCCCGTATACATACTCGAGTGAGCTCTAAGCATGACAATAAACTACATACAACTGTCACCCGCGCATTTTGAAGCAATTATCCATTTAGGTAATCAGGTGCACGGTGATAATTATTTAGATAAAAGCAGCTTACTTGATTTATACGAACGCAGTTGGTCAAACAACATCAACGCAAGTTGGGTAGCTGTATTACCGACTGACGAAAAAACTGTTTCTACTGACACTGTAGCGAGAAATACCGCAGATGGATACTTAATCGGGTTTCGTCTTACCGTCGCGCCCGATCGATGGACAGCGGATGAGTGGTGTTCGCCAACCGATTGGGGAGTGCCTAAAGAGCAGGTTTGTTATTTAAAGTGCAACACGGTGGACTCTGCAATGAGAGGACGCGGCGTCGGTTCGACCTTATTAAAGAAATCAATCGTAAGCTCTCAGCAGCAGGGAGCGCTTGCAGGTGTTGCCCATATTTGGTTGGCTAGCCCAGGTAACTCAGCATTTGCTTATTTCACAGCTTGTGGAGGTGAATTAGTGAAGAAGCACCCTAACAAATGGCAGCAACACAGCATTGAAGATAACTACGAATGCCCGGTATGCGGTGCTTTATGCATTTGCACAGCCGCCGAAATGATACTTCGTTTTAATAAGTTGCCCTCCTAATGTACGATCCGCTCGTCGACAAAGCGCCACCCAGCGATCAGAATCAGCCAGATAGCTTCTGGGTGTCGGGCAAGTCTGCTGACGCTTATTCACCCTTGTCAGGTTCACATAAAACCGACGTTGTGATCATAGGTGGTGGCTATACCGGTTTATCTTGTGCTTTAAGCTTAGCTGAGCAATACGGTATTGAATGCACTGTGATTGAGGCTAATCAACCAGGCTGGGGCTGCAGCGGCCGCAATGGTGGCTTTGTATTACCCGGCACGGGGAGATTAAGTGTTAAACAAATGCGGGAGCGCTGGGGGAAACCTGTTAGCCAAGCTATTTATGCAGAATATCTCGAGTCAATTGATTCGGTTAACCAGCTCATCGATGAAGGTATTGATTGCGAGCGCGGAGCAGGTGGTTACTTAAAGTTGGCGCATAAACCGAGCTTGGTAAAGGGACTGCATGAGCAAGCACAAGAGTTGGCCGCGGATTATGGGGATTCAATTTTATCACTTTCGGAACACGACATTACTACAAAGTATTTATCGGGTACTAAAGCCTACGGTGGTATTTACTACCCAAATGCGTTTGGCATTAATCCTTGGTTATTGTGCCAAGGCATTGCAAAAAAAGCCGCAAGTGCTGGGGTTAATATCGTTGGAAATAGCGCGATATTAGATTGTCAGAGAGTTAATCAAAAGCACGTGCTGCGAACTGAGACGGCCTCAATTACTGCAAATACCCTCATTGTAACGACCAATGGATATGGTCAAAGGCATTTGCATGATGGGCTCAAGGACCGCACTTTCCCTGTTATATCCAGTATTATTGTCACTGAGCCGCTGACACCACAGCAGCTAAATGATGTCGGCATGTCGATTGGTTTGATGGTAATGGATACCAGACCATTAAAATATTACTACCGTATCCTTCCTGATAATCGTTTATTATTTGGCGGCAGAGGGGCGATTGAAGGGAAACAAGCAAGTCATGCTAAATACCGAGACGCCTTAAAAAATGGCTTAGTCGCAACTTTTCCGAGTTTACACAACATCAAGATCAGTGCCTTTTGGAGTGGGTGGGTAAGCGTGTCCTTCGATGACTATCCACGCGTTTATCATGATAAAGCAACTAAAACACTATATAGCGGCGGTTATTGCGGTGCAGGATTGGCTTTTTCTATTCAAGCTGGTAAGCGCCTTGCGCAAATGCACTGCGCGCCAGAGAAGTTACCAGATCTGCCGTTTTGGCAGTCCCCGCTGCAAAAGTTCCCTCTTGCATTTGCTCGTCGACCCGCTCTGAAAACCTTTTATGCGTGGGAAGCATTTAAACGCCATGTTGGATTGTAAAAGCGCTTACTACAAAATTAAGCCACGATAATTACGATAAGTGCTCGGTGATACGCCCGTCCAATGTTTAAAAGCACGAGAAAAAGTCGCCAGTTCCGTAAAACCGACGGCTATACTTATTTGCGCTATGGACAGGTTAGGCTGCTCAAACAGGCTGATGGCTTTGTCTCGCCTAACGTTGTCTTTCAATTGTTGAAAGCGAATGCCCTCTGCAATCAATTTTCGACGCAAGGTTCTTGCGGTCATATTTAGTCTGGCTGCGACCATGTCTAAATTAGATTCGTTGTCTAATGCAGCGCTCTCCAATAGTCGCACTACTTGCGCACTGAATGTGTCGTAATAAGATTGCTTTTTAAACCATTGCAGTGGGAGTTGTTTCAGATACGCCATTAACTCTTCCTTGTCTCGAACCACGGGCAGACTCAAATATTTTGAATCAAATAACAGGGCGCTACTGCTGTTTTCATAGCTACAAGGGCAGGGGTACATTAATCTGTACTCCTCATGATGCGCGGGTTTTGCGTGCTGCATTTCGACCATGAGCAAGGGGATAACCTGCCCAACTAACCAACTAGAAAATCGATGACAAACCAACAATAATAGTTCGCTCAACAAGCTATTCGGCGAGGAATGTTGACTCTTAGGTTTAAAGTTTGGATTTAGCGTAATTGACACTTGCGTGCCTTGTTTATTCATCGTAAATCGCAATTGGTCGCCAGTTATATTATAAAAGGTGGCTGTATGAGTGAAAACTTCCTCTAGCGTTTTACAGTTAATCAAGCGGTCGGCTAATAGGCTAAACATGCCAATTTTGACTTTCTGCTCGGTAAAACCCAAAAACTCATCACCACCTACTCGCCAACAACTTTGCACAATACTCGCCAATTGCTTGGGTAATACTCGAGAGCGCTCCTCTTCCAACTGGGCTGGCTTCAGATCAGCGCGGGCTAAAAATTGTTGTTCATTGCCTCCCAGCAAAATACTGTTACGCAGATGTGTTCGAGCAAAGTAACTGGCGATGGTATGCTGGTTTACGAAGTTATTTTCAAGTGACATTTATGTCCGCTTTTAACAATATATTAAGTTATTAAAGCAGTTTTCAGCGAGGAATCAAATAAATATGTCCGTATTTGCTAAATAAATGACTTTATTTCTCATTGCTAGTGAGCGTCGATTTGTCAATACTTGATAGGTAAGTGATTATTTTTTAAGTACACAACAACGAGGTTTACTATGTCCGCAGTAATGTCGATAACAGAAGATAACAACAGCGAAGAAATACAAATGTTTCGTGATATGGTTTTGCGCTTCTTAGAGCAGGAAGTCGTGCCTCATTACGATTCATGGGAAAAGAACCACAAAATGCCTCGCGAAATGTGGAATACGATGGGCAGCGCGGGTTTGTTGCTGGTGGATTTTCCAGAAAAGTATGGTGCCGCAGCCGCTAGTTTTGATGTGTGCCAAATGATCCAAGAAGAAATGTGTCGCTTGAATCTGCATGCTCTAGCCACAGGATACAATATTCACGCAAATATTGTCGCCCCTTACCTGCTGCACATTGGTAACCAAGAGCAACAAGACCGCTGGTTACCCGCCATGGTGACAGGCGAAGTATTAACCGCACTTGCTATGACCGAACCAGGTGCAGGCAGCGACCTCGCTAATATTCGCACTAAAGCCATAAAAGACGGCGATGATTATATATTGAATGGTTCTAAAACCTTTATCACCAATGGCAACGAAGCCAACATGATTATTGTGTGTGCAAAAACCGATATTAATGCGGGCTCGAAAGGTATCTCTTTGTTTTTGGTTGATACTAGTCTTCCTGGTTTTTCTACAGGCAAGCCAATCGAAAAAATAGGTCAGCACAGCAGCGATACCGGCGAATTGTTTTTTGAAAATATGCGCATCCCAGCCGACGCTTTACTCGGCGAAGAAGGCAAAGGTTTCGTGTATTTAATGCAAGAATTACCGCGTGAACGCCTCGGCTGTGCGGTGCAGGCAATTGGTCATGCTCAAGGCGCGTTAGACCTAACCTGTGAGTATGTAAAGGAACGCAAAGCATTCGGCCAATCGGTATCGCAGTTCCAAAATACGCGCTTTAAGTTAGCACAGTGCCAAACCGACCTAGAATTATGTCGCGCACTTTTAGAAAAACACATGCTCAAATATCAACGCGATGAAATGACCGTAACCGATGCCGCAATGCTAAAATTAGCGGCAACAGAAATGCAGGTGTCGTTGATAAACGAGTGTCTACAATTGTTTGGTGGCTACGGCTATACCGATGAGTATCCAATCTCTCGTTTTTATCGTGACGCGCGTATTCAGACGATTTATGCCGGTACCTCAGAAATCATGAAAGAAGTGATAGCACGCGGCATTTTAGGTCGATGAATAAGCAAAACGACACAATATTAACGTTTTTTCTATTGGAGATTTTATGACTATTCCTGCTGAGTTTACGCACCGTCTGCGCATTCCACTTATTGCATCTCCTATGTTTATCGCAAGCGGTATTGAGCTTGTTATAGAAAGTTGCAAAGCTGGAATTGTGGGCACCTTTCCGGCGCTGAATCAACGTACAAGCGAGGGCTTTGAAGCATGGTTAGTTGAGATCCAGTCACGCTTATCAGACTGGGAAAAGCAAACAGGAAAAAAGGCGGCACCGTTTGGCGTGAATCTGATTGTGCATCGAAGTAATCCGCGCTGGGAAGCAGATTTAGCCATTTGTGTTAAACATAAAGTGCCGTTAATTATTACTTCCTTGGGTGCCGTTGCTGAACTCGTTGATGCTGTGCATGCCTATGGCGGTTTGGTGTTTCACGATGTGGTAAACGCACGACACGGTAAAAAAGCAGCTGCAGCGGGTGTTGATGGCTTAATTGCTGTTTGTAACGGTGCTGGAGGGCACGCTGGTAGTACAAATCCATTCGCACTGGTAGCAGAAATTAGGCAGTTTTTTGATAAAACGCTAATACTCGCAGGCAGTTTATCGAATGGCAGAGATGTGGCTGCAGCTGAAATGATGGGCGCTGACATGGCCTACATGGGCACACGTTTTCTAGCTACAACGGAAGCTAATATTGCGGACGATTACCAAGATATGATTGTTAATAGTAGTGCCAACGATATTTTGTACACACCCAAAATATCAGGTGTGAATGCTAATTTTATTCGTCAGAGTATTGTGGATGCGGGTATTGACCCTTCTGACTTGACTCCAAAAGCTGACTTAGATTTTGGCGCAGAGCTGGATATTGAGCATACACCTCAAGCCGGCGAAAATAAGTCCGAGAAAAAAGCATGGCGCGACATCTGGTCTGCAGGTCAGGGCGTGGGCTCTATCGATAAAGTGCTCAGCACGAAGGAATTAGTCGATAAACTCGTCATCGAATATCACGGCGCCATTGCTGCTTGTCAGAAGAAATATGCGAGCGAATTCGCCAAATCTGATAGCTGATTTAGGCCAATTAATAACAAAAACATCAAAGCGGGAAGTTACTAGATGCAATATAAAACGATTGATTATCAGGTCCAGGATTTAATTTTAACCTTGAGTTTAAATCGACCTGAACAGATGAATTCATTTACCGTAGATATGGCCAATGAGTTGATACATGCCTTTAATCGCGCTAGTGACGATGACGATGTCAGCGTTATCGTTGTCACCGGAAATGGTCGGGCCTTTTGTGCCGGTATGGACCTCACTCGTGAAGGGAATGTTTTTGGTTTGGATGAAAGTAAAAAACCAACGCTTGCAGACATGCAGGCAAGTGATGTCATTCCTGGTGTTAGCGACACGGGCGGCACGGTAAATTTAAGTATCTATGATTGTAAAAAACCGGTGATTGCAGCTATTAATGGAGCTGCGGTCGGTGTTGGTGCAACTATGTTAGCCGCTATGGATATTCGCTTGGCCTCAGAGAAAGCAAAAATAGGCTTTGTGTTTGAAAAAATAGGGATTACGCCGGAAGCATGTTCTAGCTGGTTCTTACCTAGAATAGTAGGTATTAGCCAAGCATTAGAGTGGGTTTATACTGGTGAGATATTTGACGCGAAAACAGCAAAAGAAAGTGGTTTTGTGCGCAGTGTTCATGCTCCTGAAGAGTTAATGGAGGCCGCCTACACACTTGCGCGCAGCATAGCCAAAAAATCCCAAGTAAGCATTACTCTGGCAAGACAAATGATGCTCAGACTTTCCGCAGCTGAAACCCCGCGAGAGGCGCACAACGTTGATTCTTTAGCGATATTCTATGCGAGCCAGATGGATGGCAAAGAAGGCGTAAAATCGTTTCTTGAAAAACGAGAGCCTAATTTTAGTTCAAAATCGTCTACCGACATGCCAGACTTCTATCCTTGGTGGGATTAATTATCTCCACCTTGAGTAACTTGTGTGGATTTGCTGAGAACTCCATTATCAAGTCATGAATGCAAAGCATGCGTTTTTTATCATCAACTAGACTAATCGAGACAATCAATGCCTACATCAGTAAATGGTCAGTGCAACCCAAAATTTGCCGAGCTACAGTCCGAATTTGAGCGCAATTTCTCTGAAAGAGGGGAGTCAGGCGCTTCAGTTTGCCTCAGTGTGAACGGCGAGACGTTGGTGGATTTGTGGGGTGGGGTCGCAAATCGTGAAACAGGTGAGCCTTGGGAGCAAGATACAGTATCTATCGTGTTCTCGTGCACCAAAGCGGCTACTGCGCTATGTGCACACATCTTAATTGATAGAGGATTGCTTGATGCGAACGCGCTGGTGACCGACTACTGGCCTGAGTATGGTAAACATGGTAAGGAAAATACAACCGTTGCCATGATGCTCAATCACGAGAGTGGCCTACCGGCATTTCGTGAGCCGATAAAGCCCGGCGGGTTTTATGATTGGGATTACATGATTTCACGGTTGGAAGAAGAGGAACCGTTTTGGGAGCCAGGTACTCGCAACGGTTATCATATGGTGAGCTTCGGTTGGACCGTTGGTGAACTGGTTCGCAGAGTCTCGGGCAAATCACTCGGTACTTTTTTTGCTGATGAAGTGGCGGGTCCTACCAGCGCTGACTTCTGGATTGGTATTCCCGATAACTTCGACCGTACTATTGCTCCGATGATCCCTTATGTGCCAAAACCTGATGACCTAATACTTGATTTTGGTCTCAAGTTAATGACCGAGCCTACCTCGGTTCAGGCACTATCGTATTTTAATACAGGAGGATGGAAGCCGGATGACCCTGAGGCCTATAGAGCCGAAATCGGTGGTGCAGGTGGAATATCTAATGCGCGCGGTCAAGTGGCGATGTATGAACCCTTAGCGAAGAATGACGGTAGCCTTGTATCGCCAGAACGCTTGAAAAGTATGAGCATGGTGTCCACCGCAACGCAGAAAGATTTTACACTTCTACAGCCTACTCGGTTTGGGCCGGGCTTCATGAAGTCTGTGGATAATAGGAATCTGCGTAATGCGGCAAATCGCCATTCGGTCATTCTAGGCGACCAAGCGTTTGGTCACGTCGGTGCGGGTGGTTCTATTGGTTTTGCAGATCCTGAATGTGGCTTAGCTTTCAGTTATACCATGACCCAAATGGGCAATGGTATATTACTGAATGATCGCGGTCAGAGTTTAATAGACGCTGCTTATCGCGCTTTAGGTTATAAAAATAACGATTCCGGTGTTTGGATAAAATAATCAGTCTTCAAGCAGAGGGAACATTGCACATTCGCCAGAAACCTTGTCCTTGTACTCGGATTCTGGCCAGTGAGTATCTTTGCCTTTAACAAGCGCTGCAAACACACTGCACTTGTCTTTAGCGTCAGGTAGGCGGGTATCCGCTAGCAAGTCTTTCTCGATGGAGTCCAGCGTCACTACTTTGTTGTCCATGCGTATGCCGCCATCGGCCTCAGTATCTAACACTAAATACTTATCAGAGTTTGGTGTTGACTGCGGATTCGAAGTGCCCCAAGGCAACCATTTGACACCTTTTTCATCTAAACCCTTCGATGGGTCTCCACTATAGGCAAACTCGGCCCAGTAGTTGCGCATGCGTTTTGAAAGCGCTTCTCGGCTCTGTTGATTGTCCTCATTGTACATTTGTTGCCAGATCTCACTTTTATCCGTAAACCCAAACACGAAAGGGATTTCCATGCCGTGACCTGCACCGATCAATCGATCAATCTTTATGCCTAAGGGTCTAGCTTGTTCATCCCAGTCGAATCTATAGGCCCAGACTTTTCCTGGCATTGATTGACTCAGTGCTGCGGCAAAATTATCTACACCGTTAAATTTCCACATACGCGAAGGATATTCAGCAAGTGCATCATATTTGCTTTGGTCTTTTACGATGGAATAAAACCCTAAATAGGTATCTACTAACTCAGGATTTTTAAATTGGTAAAGTTTGCTTTCATCTCTATTAGTACCGGCAATCAATGGCACATTATTATGCTTAGTCGAGTCGGCAAACAGCTCGGCGGGATCGCCCAGTGGCAATACAAAACCGTCGGCAATTAAATCTGGGTTGCGGGCTTTAGTTGGTTTCCCTTTTTGTTGATAAGCACCTAGAATCTCAGCGGTACTCATTCCTTTTAAAAATGTCGCTCTTTCTTGATTTGAGCTGTTAAGCAATGCTGTTTTAATACCATTGCTACTTGCGCTATCTGGCTTTTGCATAGCATGAAGGTAAATTTCCACTTGTTGAGATGAAAATTCGTCGCCCTTATCTTCAACAAAATTTGCAGCAACATCGACTGAGCTCAAGCTTAGGCGACCACTTTGCGAAATGGCTTTATGGAACAAGCCTTTGGCTATGGGGCTCAACATTAAACTATAGGTATTAAAGCCGCCCGCAGATTCACCAAACAAAGTAACGTTGTCAGCATCCCCACCAAATCCGGCGATATTTTCTTTCACCCATTTAAGTGACTGAATAATATCTAATGTGCCGTAATTACCGCTTTTATCTAAGGCAGTACCATTTTCATTTAACGCGGGATGTGAAAACCAACCTAATGGGCCTAAGCGATAATTGATGCTAACGACAATAACGTTTTGCTCCGCCGCAATTCGTGAACCATCATATAGTGAACCGGTGCCTTCTTTGTTCGCGCCGCCATGCACCCAAACCATAACAGGCAATTTATTATTGTCTTGCTCAATATCAGCCGCAGACAGTTTTGGTGCATAGACTGACAAATACAAACAGTCTTCACTGCCGCTCACGGTGCCTGGCTCGCCCGGCACACCGCCCAATCCTCCTGCATATTGGGAGCATGGCGAACCATGCTCTAGTGCTTCAAAAACCGTCGCGTCAAATGCTGGCGCTGTCTTCGGTGCTTTCCAGCGCAGGTCGCCTACTGGGGCAGTCGCAAAAGGGATGCCGATCCAAGCATGATTACCGTACTCGCCTTCAAAACCTACAATTTCACCCTGACTTATAACTCGCAAGGTATCGGGTGACGCAGTATTAATCACTTTTTCGTTTGCACAAGCAGTAAGAAAAAGCGCCATAACGCCTGCGCATAAGTAAGTGAGTTTTGAAGCGGCCATATATACATCCATTCATGTTGATACAAAGCTAATAGTGCGCAACTCAGGTTACGCATTTAGCCAGTTTGTTATCCGATTACTTATTTACCGGGTCAATTATAGCGATGCAAAACGTTTCGTATGCATATCAGTACTGCCAAACAAAAATTGAATGGTGGTTAAACGTTTGAATATATGACCGACATCAATCTCATCAGTCATACCGATACCACCATGGATTTGTATTGTTTCACGACCCACTAAATTAGCCGCTTTACCAATACGACTTTTCGCTGCGGATAATGCTTTCGCATCACTGCCGTTGTTGCTGTCCATTTTCAATACTGCCATTAACAGGATAGATTTAGCCTGCTGGTGCTCCATGAACATATTGACCAGTCGGTGTTGTATTGCTTGGAAAGACCCGATAGTGCGGCCAAATTGTTTACGTGTTTTCGCGTATTCTAAGGTACGTGCATGCGCAACTTGCATGGCACCAACAGCTTCGGCGCAAACTGCTAATGTGGCCTTATCGATAATGGTTTCGATGACTGGTAGCGCCTTGCCTTTTTCACCTAGTAGTCCTAGTGCTGGGGTATTTTCAAACCAAATATCCGCCGCTTGGTGACCGTCGACATTCGCATAACCTGTTCGTTTTACGCTAGGGAGAGTTGCATCAACAAGGAATAAACTAATGCCGTCGTTATCGTTTTGATCGCCAGATGTTCGTGCCGCAACGATTAATATGTCAGCATGATTACCGTTTAATATTACCGATTTTTGACCTGAAATAGCATATTCACCGCTTGTTTCAGTGGCGCTTGTTGCTACGTTATTTAAATGATAGCGACTTTGCGGTTCTGCATAAGCGAAAGCCATCTGTAGTTCACCAGCCATGATTCTAGGCAAGTAATCGTCTTTTTGTTCTTGATTACCGGCTGCAGCAATTAAGCCGCCTCCCATAACCGCGGTTGCGATGAAGGGTTCAACTACCATACCTTTGCCAAATTCTTCCATCACCAGCATAAGGTCGACCATAGAGCCGCCTAAACCACCGTCTTCTTCGGTAAATGGCAGCATTAGCCAACCGAGTTCGGCAAACTTATCCCAATTTTTTTGGCTGTAGCCTGTTTCTGATTTAAGTATTTTTCGGCGTGTATCGAAATCGTAATCGTTGAGAATAAACCTCGACACGCTATCTTGGATCATTTGTTGTTCGCTACTTAATGAAAAGTCCATAATAAACTCCTAATGCAATGTTAAAGGCCTAAAACGGCTTTACTGATAATGTTAGTTTGAATTTCGTTACTGCCGCCATAAATGGATGCTTTGCGATTATTGAAGTAACGTAATGCAGTGTTGGCTTCCATGTCAGAACCAATATGCTGACCTTCAAAATCATCTTCGAACTGGTGCGGAACAAATGGCATTGAATAGTAGCCGGCTGCTTCGACATATAACTCATCGATGGCCTGAATAACTTGTGTGCCAACAATCTTTAAGATGGACGATTCTGGCCCTGGTGCTTGACCTGTGCTGATTGCTGAGAGTGTTCGTAATTCTGTATACTCCAAGGCTAATAAGTTGATTTCCACATCCGCTACTTTTTGCGCAAAGATAGGGTCATCTAGTAATTTATTCGCGCCATCAGGAGAGCCCTGAGCCAATTCTTTTAATTGCACCAAGCGTTCCTTTGATAAAGCAACGCGAGCGATACCAGTGCGCTCATGACTCAACAGTATTTTTGCATATGTCCAGCCTTGACCCTCAACTCCGATAAGATTTTCTGCCGGAACGCGGACACCATCAAAATGGACTTCATTTACTTCAGGCTTTCCATCAATTAGCACAATAGGAGAAACCGTAATCTTGGGGTCGTGCATGTTAATCAGTAGGAAGCTGATGGCCTCTTGGTTTTTTGCGCTGGGCGCGCCCGTTCGCACTAAACAGAATATCCAATCAGCATACTGACCTAGAGTAGTCCATGTTTTGGTGCCGTTAACTACGTATTCATCTCCATCCCTAACTGCTGTGGTTTTTAGGCCTGCAAGGTCAGAGCCTGCGCCAGTTTCTGAATAACCCTGACACCACCACACATTACTGGCTAATATATCGGGTAGAAAACGCTGCTTTTGCTCTTCGTTGCCAAAGGTGTAAATAATAGGTGCAACCATTTTTAAACCAAATGGAATAACGTCGGGAGCGCCGGCTTTGGCACATTCATTCGCGAAAATGTATTTTTGCGTTGGCGTCCAAGCTGTTCCGCCATGTTCTACCGGCCAATTAGGCGCAGACCAGCCTTGAGCATGGAGTATTTGCTGCCACTGAACATACTCATCTTTCGATAAATGTAAGCCATCTTTGGTTTTTTTTGCGATGTCTTTTGGCAGTTTGTCTTGTAAGAATTGACGTACTTCTTGTTGAAAGTCTGTTTCTTCAGTGCTGAAATTTAAATTCATTTTGCAAACCCTTCGTTGTACTTAATTTATTGAATGTCTTTAACCATATTTCTGGCAATTATCATTTGTTGAATTTGTGTCGTACCTTCGTAAAGCCTAAATAGCCTGACGTCTCGGTAAAGTCTTTCTACGGCGTATTCTGAAATGTAGCCCGCGCCACCATGTATTTGCACGGCTTTATCAGCAACTCTTCCCACCATTTCTGTGGCGAACAATTTACAGCAAGAGGCTTCGGTAGTGATTTTGTTACCTAAATCTTTTTGCCTTGCCGCATCTAGCACCATGCATTTCGCCGCGTAAGCTTCGGCTTTGCTGTCCGCTAGCATGACTTGGATCATTTGGTGTTCTGCAATAGGTTTACCGAACTGTGTTCTGTCTATAGCGTATCGAAGCGCATCGTCAATTAAGCGCTCAGCTATACCAACGCTTAAAGCTGAAATATGTAGACGACCTCTGTCGAGTACTTTCATAGAAGTGATAAAGCCTTTACCCGCAACACCACCGATAATATTTTCGGCAGGAACATGACAGTCCTCAAAAATGACGTCGCAGGTATGTGAGCCTTGTTGGCCCATCTTTTTATCTTTAGGCCCGAGCGTAATGCCGGGCGTTGAGGCATCAACGATGAAGGCAGAAATGCCCTTTGCCCCTTTAATTGCGGGGTCAGTTCTAGCCATTACGGTAAATGTGCCGGCTCGAGGTGCGTTGGTAATATAACGCTTAGTGCCGTTAATGATGTATTCGTTGCCTTTTTTCACTGCCGTCGTTTTTATTGCAGCGGCGTCAGAACCGACGTCCGGCTCTGTTAAACAAAAAGAACCGATAAGTTCACCTGAGGCATATTTCGGTAAGTAGTTTTGTTTTTGCTTCTCTGTGCCGTCGAACACAATAGCGGCAGAGCCAATGCCATTGTTAGTGCCAATAAGCGAACGGAAGGCCGGAGATGTACGACCTAATTCGATGGCAACTAATACCTCTTCTTCCATGGTTAGCCCTAAGCCACCGTATTCTTCTGGGATGGTCATGCCAAACAAGCCCATATCTTTCATTTCTTGAACGATATCATCAGGAATGGCGTCGTTCTCGGCCACCTCATTTTCCGCAGGGACCAAGCGCTCTCTTACGAATTTTGAAATACTATGCAGAAATTGATTCAACATTTGCGTATCTCTGATCATTTTAATTCTCGTTTAAGATAATACCGTTCCGCACAGTGGAACAAAAAAGCCAAAAAACATCAAGCCATAAATGTACTCAAGACCTACTTTTTTACACAAAAATGAAAATGAAAAAATCTAAGATGACGAGTACCAGTAAACTGTATAGCCCGTTCCACTTAATTCCCATATTAAAGGTGGAGATGCCGGTGATTTTCGCGCTAATTCGCACCGAGGTAGTTGTGGGGGAAATGCCTATAACAACCGCCCAAGTTACCATCATGACTAAGGCAATAGTAACAGGCATGCTTCCGATACCAGGCAATTGCGATAAAGCACCTGCTACCAATGTGACGGAAATCATCGGGTTAACATACAAAAGTGCCGCGATAAAAATCATCCAAGAAGAAAAAATAAATACTAGCGCAGCAGACATATTTAAATACGCTATTTGCTGTGCAAACCAGTCGAGATCTAGCACCGTCAATAAAAGGCGGCCAATCAGCACTGAACCTGCAAAAAACACAATTTCCGAACGCTGTAACGACAGTCTAAAAAATATGTCAGATGTAAAACGCTTTGTGGTGAGTTGCAGCGCGCTTTGTTTGCCGCGGTCGCGATAAAACTGACCAAATATCCACGCTATACTCACTATCGGCGCGCTAATTAATACCGCAGAAATAGGGCGTAAGGGTGTGCTAAACATGAGTAGCCCAGACAGCAATGTCAATGAGCCCACAACGATCGCGATGGGGTAACTCACTTTCAAATCTGATAAATTATTTGAAATAGCGGGTACTAGATGACTCAGATATTTCGGCGCTTGGACATGATCGAGCCAAATGCCAAACAAAAGGATAGCGAGGGTCATGTACAGGCCGTAGGGCATGATGTCTATCCACTGTAGGTTGGGAATGGTAGTGACTAAAAGCGTAATCGTAACTGAAGTTGGCGCCCAAAGTGGTATGCTGCAAAACCCACGCAGAACCGCTAACATCATGCGACGCTGCCTTGCGCTGATGACACGAACATCAACGGTATCTTTATTGTCGTATAGACTACGTTGGATCATGGTGCCCAACAAATTGAGCGCGCCGAGACTCATTAGTATGCCTAATAAATGGCTAGCAAAAGTAAGTAACGCATAACGTCTAACAGGTTGCTGCTGAAGCAGTGCCAGACCGGTTAAATTGACTGATCTGGAGCTTAATGCTGCTTCTTTTAACAAGCCTAATGCAATTAAAAAGAACGCAAAAAAGGCTACGCTGCCACACAGCATGCTTAATTGATAAAAGGATATCTGTGATAACGACAGTAATGTTAGGGTTAAGCTGATTGCGATCATCGTGATCACTTTCGCCGTTAAATCTAAGTGTTTCCATTCGAGCAGAGTAAACAGCGCTAGCATTACAATGGCTAACCGGGCAGGTGCTTGATAGCCAGTCCATTCTGTTATCAGCGTCGCAAAAAAAACAATGACAAGACACAGAGGAGACAGCCAACGTGGGGCCTTAATCATTTTTGGCTTTAATTAGCATGGCTTCAATCGTGGAGTTTAGCGATATTCAATGCTTATTAAGATATCATAATGAGCTCGCTTGGCGGAATTAAATTCTATCAAATGTATGTTTTCGTGTCGGCTACATTTGATTCCTTGCCGTGTGCATTTATTTTGATTTAGGTAATCTACTAGCTTATGCTCCGTTAATACTTGTGACTATGGCCCTCCTTTTAGAATATATTAAACGAGCTGGTTCTTTGTTAAATAGATCAGAACGAAATGGGCTCGCAGAGCTAATTAAAATATTTGTTGTTAGAGCGTTCGAGAATAATCATGACTAGTGCATAACGCTTGGATTTTTACTCACGGGCTAATGGCTGAAAAAAGTTCATACTCCCTAAATGCAAAACGTTGCTCTGCCAAGGAGATTAAATGCTCAAATCCATTCATCATGCCGCAATTATTTGCTCAGACTATAAAATATCCAAGCACTTCTATGTTTCAATTCTTGGTTTAGAGCTTATCGCTGAGAATTACCGTGCAGAGCGAGATTCCTTTAAACTCGATCTTAAACTACCTAATGGCGGCCAAATAGAATTATTTTCATTTCCTAATTCACCAGACAGACCGAGCTTTCCTGAGGCCTTAGGCTTAAGACATTTGGCATTTAATGTAGAGTCAGTTGAATCAGTTAAAGCTTACCTTTTGTCTCAAGGAGTGGATGTTGAGCCAATTAGAGTAGATGAATATACCAATAGAAAATTCACATTTTTTAGTGACCCAGACGGCCTTCCATTAGAGCTGTATGAGGAAGGGGGTTGATAAAAGTGACCTCACTCATGGCAGGCAGAAAGCAGGGAGAATGACGCTCGCTAATCGTTCAGCGAGGGCCATATAGCTCAGTTATTTTTCAATTAGTAAAAGTGATACTAGCGACTTTTATAGGGCTTGCAAAATGCTATTCCGCATTGCAGAATGTTGGGGCTGTTTTATTGTGTCCGAGTGCCTGCCCGTTTTCTAATAGTGTTGCAGTCATGAATAACGATAAATAATAACAACGTTTATTAAAATGAGTGCTTAATGTCCAAACAAACAGAGTTAGAGCTTCTTGCTGATTTAGAAAAAATTAGCCATCAGGACCGATATCATTGTAAAACAACATACGATGTTTTCTGTCATGCAGAAGACGAATATGCCTCTAATATCGCTATCGCTGAGCATGTCACTGCAACGAGAGATGAAGCGGCTAAAAAGCTCACTTTTTCCGAACTAGTCAAAAAAATAAATCAAACAGCAAACCTTTTTACATCATTAGGCGTTCAGCGCACTGATGTTGTCTCTATTCTCTTACCCAATTTAACTGAAACTCATCTTAGTTTATGGGCTTCGCAAGCTGTGGCAATTGCCAATCCGATTAATTATCTTTTGCAAGTTGATCACATTGTTGAAATATTAAATGAGGTCAAAGCAAAAGTTTTAGTAACGGTTTCCTTGAGTGATGCCACTGACTTAGGCAAGAAAGTGCATGAGATTATTGACCGCGTGCCATCAATTCAACATCTACTGCTGCTCGACAGCAGTCATACTGAAAACATCAATAAACAACTAAGCATTACTGACTTCAATAGCGCAATATCAACTCAATTCAGTGAAAGGCTAACGCAATCAAGTCGTCCTGCTCAAGATGATATTGCCATGTATTTCCATACCGGCGGCACCACGGGGCGACCTAAAATAGCGAAACTATCGCATGGCAATATTAGTTTTGTTGTGCAGGTTTATGCTGGTTTTAATGCCTATCATGGTCAATCTGCGGTGTTGAATGCTTTGCCATTGTTTCATGTGTTTGGTGTTATTGCGGCAAGCTTGTCGATGTTTATAGTGGGCCGTACGGTCGTGATTATGACTCCCGAAGGCTTTAGGAATCCGAATACAGTGAAGAACTGGTGGTATTTTGTAAATAAATACCAGGTGTGTTGGTTTCCTACCGTTCCCACCATCATGTCTGTTTTGCTGCAGCAACCTGACGAAGAAATTGACCTCAGCTGCTTCGAGCATGCCGGCAGTGGCTCGGCACCTTTACCTCTTGAGTTGAAAACATCCTTTGCACAAAAATTTAATTGCAGCGTAACCAACGGCTACGGCATGACTGAATCATCCTGTCTGATTGCTAGAGTGATCCCTGGCTTTGATGTAGATGGGGTTTCTGTAGGCAATGGCATACCGTATACGCGCGTTATTGCTGCCAAACTCATTGATAATAAAATTAGCCGGGTTTGCAGAGCGAATGAAACGGGCATTATTTTAGTTAAGGGCCCAAATGTCTTCCAAGGCTATTTGAATGAGAGTGATAATGCCACTGCGTGGGTAGACGGTGAGTGGTTCAATACGGGTGATTTAGGCGTTATCAATGAATTAGGCCATATTCAGCTAACGGGTCGAGCAAAAGACCTGATTATCCGTGGTGGTCATAACATTGACCCTCAAGTGATAGAGGATGCATTATTAGCGCATTCAAATGTGGTGCAGGCCGTCGCGATTGGCCAGCCCGATGTTCATTCTGGAGAGATACCAGTTGCCTATGTGGTGCTAAAAGATAAGCAGCAAACCACAACAACAGAATTAATTGAACACTGCCAAGCGCACATAAGCGAAAGAGCGGCCATTCCGAAACGCATTGAAATTCTCGATAGCATACCTGTAACTGCGGTAGGCAAAATTTTTAAGCCCGCACTGCGCAATAAAGCCACTGAGTTCAGCGTAACCAGCTTGTTTAAAAGTCATGACATCAGCGCGCAAGTTAACTCAGAGTTTGACCCAGAAAAGGGGCAGCTTGTGCACATTCGCTTATCAAATTCACAAGACCAAAAAAGAGCCGCAGCCTTGCTCGTTGCGTTTCCAGTTTTAGTTAATTACATCAATTCATAAGGAAAAAATATGCAAGATGCCTATATTTATGATGCTGCAAGAACCGCATTTGGACGTCATGCAGGCGTATTATCCTCTGTTCGACCAGACGATATGCTCGCACATCTTATTAAAACCTTAGTGCAACGCAACGATTTTGATTTAGCCCTGTATGAAGATGTGATTGCTGGTAATACCAATCAGGCCGGTGAAGATAGTCGAAACGTCGCTCGTACTGCTGGGCTTTTAGCTGGCTTACCCATTGAAACCGGGGGCTTAACGGTTAACCGTTTGTGTGGTTCAAGTTTAGCGGCGGCTTTAGATGCAGCGCGATGTGTTAAAGCCAATGAAGGTGAGTTATTTGTTGCCTGTGGCGTTGAGTCTATGAGTCGAGCGCCTTTCGTTTTAGCAAAAGCAACTTCACCTTTTGCTCGCCAGCAAGAAATGTTTGATACCACCATGGGTGCGCGATTTACTAACCCCGAAATTATTAAGCAGTTTGGCGCCCATTCCATGCCTGAAACGGCAGACAACATTGCTAGCGACCTCGATATAAGCAGAGAAGAGAGTGATGTGTTTGCAGCCGCCTCGCAAGCCAAATATGAAGCGGCTCGAGTCGCGGGATATTTTGACGATGAAATTATTCCTATTGAAGTGTCGCAAGGTCGTAATAAGCCAGCAATTAGCGTGGCAACAGATGAGCATCCAAGGCCATCTTCAACACTAGATGCGCTCGGACAACTAAAGCCATTGTTTGGTGGGGTGGTTACCGCGGGTAACGCTTCAGGCATTAACGATGGTGCTTCCGCTATGATAATTGGTAGCAAGAATGTGGGTGAACAAGCAGGTGTCAAAGCTCGCGGTAGAATTATTGCAGGCGCCATTGCTGGAGTGCCACCCCGCGTTATGGGCTTAGGACCGGTTCCTGCATCAAAAAAAGCACTAGCCAGAGCGGGTCTAACCCTAGCAGATATGGATGTTCTAGAATTTAATGAGGCCTTTGCGGTGCAAGCTTTAGGCTGTATGAAAGAGCTTGGTATTGCGTTTGACGACCCTCGCGTTAATCAAAATGGTGGTGCGATCGCGATTGGTCATCCTTTGGGGGCGAGCGGTACGCGCATTATGCTCACCGCATTACGTCAGTTAGAAAGAACAGGCGGGCGCTATGCATTAGCCACGATGTGTATTGGTATTGGTCAAGGTATCGCCGTCGTTATTGAGCGTGTATAGCGGTTTTGCAATAAAAAATATTCTAAAAGTAAGGAATTAATTTATGTCAGTAGTTAGTTATGAATTGGTCGGTGATATTGGTGTTATTCGTTTAAATAATCCGCCCGTTAATGCGCTCTCACATGCGCTGCGCATCGGCGTTCAAGATGCCGTTTCCAAAGCACAAGACGATAGCTCTTTAGCCTTAGTACTTATTTGTGAAGGGCGTACGTTTATCGCGGGAGCTGATATTTCTGAATTTGGCAAAGCCCCAATGATGCCGTCGTTGCCTGAACTACTGATTGATATCGAATCGTCGAAAAAACCTATCATTGCCGCCATTCACGGCACAGCGCTTGGTGGTGGATTAGAAACTGCGCTGGCTTGCCATTATCGATGTGCATTGCCTAGTGCTCAGGTGGGTTTACCCGAAGTTAAATTAGGTTTGTTGCCGGGGGCAGGTGGAACACAAAGAGTGCCTCGCTTAGTTGGCGTCAAAGCTGCACTTGATTTAATCACCAGCGGCACACCGATTGCGGCCTCAAAAGCACTGAGCATTGGCTTGATTGACAAGGTGGTTGATGGTGATTTACTGAGTGGCGCGCTGGAGTTTGCCAAAGAGGTCATTGAACAAGGCGCTACGCTTAAAAAAATCAGCGATTTGGAAGTTGAAAAACAAGGTGATTCACCCGAATTCTTTTCCGAGCTATTTGCTGAATGGCGAATAACATTGAGCAAACGCTATCGCGGACAAGAAGCACCGCAACGCATTGTTGACTGTATTGAAGCTGCCGTAAATAAACCTTTTAATGAGGGCTTAAAAATTGAAAGGGAATTATTTATGGAATGCATGCAGTCCTCTCAGTCTGCTGCATTGCGTCACTTATTTTTTGCAGAAAGAATGTCGTCAAAGGTAAACGGCTTACCAAAAGACACGCAGCTTAAAGATATCAAACGAGTCGGTATTATTGGCGGCGGTACAATGGGCGGCGGCATTGCAATGAATTTTGTTAATGTTGGCATTCCAGTGACTTTGTTGGAAATTAATGACGAAGCCTTGCAGCGGGGCAAAGACATTATCGCCAAAAACTACGCGATCACGGTAAGCAAGGGTAAATTAAGCGCGGAATTGGCAGACGAACGTCAAGGCATGATCACAGGCACCACCGACTATAATGAATTAGCCAACATGGACTTGGTTATCGAAGCCGTATTTGAAAATTTGGATATCAAAAAACAAGTATTTAAAAAACTGGATGCGGTATGTAAACAAGGCGCTATATTAGCCACTAATACTTCCTATCAAGATGTTGATTTAATTGCTCAAGCTACGTCAAGACCACAAGATGTGATTGGTCTACACTTCTTCAGCCCGGCTAACGTCATGAAATTACTCGAAATTGTTCGCGGAGAACACACTTCTGATCAAGTCCTTGCTACCTCAATGGCAGTGGCAAAATCAATTAAAAAAGTTCCTGCATTGTCCCGCGTCTGCTACGGCTTTATTGGGAATCGTATGCTGCGCCCGTATGTTCGAGAATCACAGCTATGCTTACTAGAAGGCTCAACACCGCAAGCTATAGATTCTGTTATGCAACGCTTTGGAATGGCAATGGGACCATTAGCAGTCAGCGATTTAGCTGGCATAGATATTGGCTATAAGGCGAGAGAAGGTTTAAGTGACGAACAAAAAGGTGATATCAGAACCTACTGTATTGCTGATGCGCTATACGAAATGGGCCGACTAGGACAAAAAACCGGAGCGGGCTTTTATCAATATGATCCTAATACTAGGCAACGTATTCCTGATCCGAAAGTACTCGAAGTGATTGAGGAACAGGCTGAGAAGAGAGGGGTCGAGCGCAAAGATATACTCGACCACACGATCTTGCAGCGTTTGACTTTCGCCTTGATCAACGAAGGGTTTAAAATATTGGAAGAAGGGATTGCGCAACGCCCCAGTGATATCGACGTTGTTTACGTTTTCGGTTACGGATTCCCAGCTTACCGCGGAGGCCCGATGTTTTATGCGGATACGATTGGCTTAGAAACCGTTTATAAGACTATTTGCGAATTCAGCAAAACCTACGGTGAGGAGTTTTGGCAACCGGCCGCCTTGTTGAAACAGCTTGTTGAGGAAGGAAAGACCTTAACTCAGTGGGCAAATGAATAAACAATTTATTAGCTATAAACCCGTTGCAGCGCGTTATTAATATTGCAGAGCCACATTTGTTAATATAGAGTAAACAAAATAAATGGTTCATTAATTCCGCTAAGCGAAATTGTATTGACGCTAATGAGAAATTACAATAATGAATAAAGTTAGCCGCCTTCTGCGCGTTGCAACATTGGCTGTTATGGTCTTGAGCACAAGCGTTGCTGCCGCGCAAACGGTTCTCACCTATGGCGAGCCTGGGCCAAATAGGGGCGCGCGCGCTGCTGCCACTAAATGGTTTGCCCAAGAAGTTGAGTCTCGTTCGGGCGGTGATTTGAAAATTAAAATCATGTGGGGTGGTGCGTTATTTAAGGCAAATGCATCACGCCAGTCAGTCGCTGCGGGCGTGGTGGACATAGGGACGATTATTGCCGATTATTTCCCAAAGGAAATGGTCTCTTATTCACTCACAAACCTCCCTTTTGCAAACCTTGACCCTTGGGTTGGTCTCAAAGCCAATTATGACCACATGAAATCCCCAGCAGTATCACGTCATTTGGCCGACCAGAATTTGGTCTTCGTGACTTCATACATGCTATCCAACGTTGTTATGCTGTGCACAGGTGATGCAGTTCGCACAATCGAGGACATAAAAGGAAAAAAGATACGAGGAGTAGGGACCTTCGGGAAGATATTCGGTGACCTCGGGGCAAATTTAGTTAGCATGAGTATTTATAAAGCGTATCAAGGACTCGACAACGGTCTTCTCGATTGCACTCAGGGTTACATGAACGCATCGCTAGCTCTTAAGCATCATGAAGTGGCGGATAGCTTAACCAAACTCAATTGGGGAATTTATACGGGCTTAGGCATCTTCATGAATCAAGATGCACTTAAGCGCTTGAGCCCATCCCAAATAGCTGTTCTACATGAAGTAGGCGCTGACTTCGCCGATTATCTAGGTCAAAATGTCATGGGTTCAGACAACAAAGCGGAGCAACGTTTTCGAGAAGGAATTGACGGGCGTAAGCTTGAAATAATCGATTTCTCACCCGAAGACTCTCGTAAACTTTATTCTGCCAGCGAATTCCATATCACGAAATGGGAAAACGAAGCGATCAAAAGCGGCTTAGATGGAAAGGCGATGGTGCAAAATTACGAAGCTTCGTTGAAAAAATACACTCAAGAGCGCGACGTGCAAGGTTATCCTTGGGCACGTTAATTTAACTACATAGAGTTTATATTATGCTGAAACTAATTGAACGGGGAGCGTTGATGGTCGCTGGCCTGTGCATTGTCACACTCGGTCTAATGATCACTCTTACTGTTGTCTCGCGTAACCTTTTTGGTTGGGGGATCCCTGACGATGTGGTGATTGTTAGAGAACTCATGGTAGGTGCCGTTTTCCTGCCATTAGCTTATGTCACTGCCGGTTACAGCCACATCACAATAAACTTCTTATTCAAGCGCTTGAGCGAACATGCCAAGCTGCGGATGCTAGCCATTGGCTCTCTTATTAGCTTATTGATATTGCTGCCCCTTGCCGTGTCCGCATGGCAAGGTTTTTTGCATGCTGCCAGCAGTGGCGCCTATTTCTTCGGTGATTTAGAGTTACCTGAATGGCCCGGGCGCTTTGCTTTTTTTGCTGGCGCAGCGCTCTTTATTATACGTTTATCGATAATTTGTGTGACGGATATCCGAGCCGCTATTAATGGCAATACCGAATATTTGGTAGAGCGCACCGATGCTGACTACGATTTTGTGAAAGAGGATTAATTTGTGGATCCATTGATTCTTGGTCTTCTTGGTTTTGCCTGCGCGCTGATTTTGCTTGCTTTGCGAGTACCCATCGCGTTCAGTCTAGCGGGTGTGTCATCGGTATTCATATTGTTATTTTTTGCCATGCGACACGGTGGTTTTGACATTATTAGTGCCGTCGCGCCTACTTTGTCGATGGTCTCATCCAATACTTTCGATTTAGTGCACTCTTATGATCTGAGCATGATACCGCTGTTCGTTCTTCTAGGTCACATTGCCTACCACACCGGTATCACGACTGATATTTATCACGCCGCACGAATATGGCTCAAACGTTTGCCTGGGGGTGTTGCGATGGCTTCCGTTGTTGGCTGTGGGGGATTCTCTGCCATTACGGGGTCGAGCATCGCTTGCGCTTCGGCGATGGGTAAAATCTGTGTCCCGGAAATGCTGCGGATGGGCTACGATAAGCGCTTAGCAACATCCACTGTGGCAGTGGGCGGTACGCTGGGTTCTTTGATACCGCCAAGTGTACTATTCATTGTGTATGGGATTTTTACGGAAATGTCGGTAAGTCGCCTGTTTTTAGCCGGAGTGCTTCCTGGCCTATTGTCTTTGGCGGGTTTCCTACTGGTTATCTATTTATGGGTAAAACGTCATCCTGATGCTGCGCCGGTGGATGATACAACGGTTGCTAAAGGGCAGCGCCGTAAAGCCGCGATAAGATGTTGGCCGGCCGTACTGCTTTTTACCATTATCATTGGTGGTATTTATGGTGGCTTTTTTACCGCCACAGAAGCCGCTGCAGTCAGTGCCTTTTCTGTAATCGTCATAGGCGCAGTGCAAAAAAGGCTAAACTGGCAGCAGTTTATGCTGTCCATTAAAGAAACATGCACGCAGACCACTTCTATCTTCTTCATCGCGGCAGGCGCTAAAATATTTGTTGGCTTTGTCGCATTAACAGGTATGGCGCCAGCCCTCGTTGACATTGTTGAATCTGCAGATGTATCCATTTGGGTGCTCATGCTAATGATCGCTGGCGTCTACCTTTTACTGGGCATGTTTCTTGATCCCCTCGGTATTATGGTACTTACCTTACCGTTTTTAATTCCGATGGTAGATGGCTATGGGTTAGATCTTATTTGGTTTGGTGTGGTCGTAATAAAGCTGCTGGAAATCAGCTTAATTACTCCGCCGGTAGGGCTGAACGTTTTTGTGATTGCCAGCGTGACTAAACCGAAGGTTGCAGTGTATGACATCTTTATGGGCGTCGGGCGCTTCCTAGTGATGGATGTATTGGTATTGATTGCGATTATTGCTTTTCCTGTGCTTTCGCTGCTTTTGCCTAATTTAATGCGGTAGTGAGCAAGTGAACTCACAAGCAATACCGGTCGTTCAGGCAGTCGCTTTTTGTCTATAAGGTTGAAGTAACACTTACAACAATAAGCAATTTTGAATTTTTTTAAGCATGTTTAACTTGTTGAAGTCGCCGTCTATGTTTTATACCCTCTTTGATTGCTGTGACATGCACTTGAGTCAGTGGTACATGAAACTTAAATTGTTGGTCGTGGCACGCTTAATTATTCGATAGCTTTCTTTATTTATTTATAGATAAGAATCAGATCCATTAGTATAAATAGTATGCAATCTCATGCATGGACATTATGATAAAACGATTTTTAAGCGAGTTAAAGCGACGGAAGGTAATTAAGCCACTCGTTGCCTACTTTGGTATCTCTTGGTTACTTCTGCAGGTCGTCGGTCTCATTGTTAGCTTTATGAATCTACATCCCTTAGTAGGGCCAGCGAGTCTGCTCGTCGTAGTTTGTGGGTTTCCTGTCGCCGCCTATTTGAGCTGGCATTTCGATTTTACAATGGATGGAATAGAGCGCACTCATAGTATCGATGAAGAGTTAAATCCAAAAATTGAGCCTTTCGGACCAGCGAATTGGTTTGGCTTATCTGCCCTTGTTATTATTAGCGCATTTGTTGGTTATCAGTACTTAGGCTCTATTAACGAGCAGCAACTCGCCTCAAAAGAAGGTTTAACTACTGTAAAAAAAGCTGACTCAATTGCCGTCTTGCCATTTACAGATCAGAGTCCAGATAAGGACCAAGCCTATCTAGCGGTAGGTCTTTCTGAAGAAATTACTAGTTTATTGGGGAGCGCCGATGGATTTAAAGTGTCGGCGTCTCGGTCAAGCCAAATATTAAGTGAAAGAGGGCTCACACCGGTTGATATAGGTAAGAGGCTTGGTGTAGAGACCGTTCTTACTGGCAGTGTTAGGGCCACTGGAAGCCGCTTGAGAATAAGAGTTGAACTGTTGGAAACTGAAAGTGGACGAGCTATCTGGTCAAATAGTTTTTTAAGAGAATTGAAAGATGTATTCGAACTGGAAAGTGAGATCAGTCGAGCGGTTGTTAACTTATTGCAAGACCGTTACATAAAGGTGGGTGAACTTACCTCTCTTTCTTCTACCAACAGTGTCGACGCGTACGTGATGTACTTGAAAGGAAGAGAAGCGTATCGCAAACAAACAACTGAAGCCATGAAAGAGGCGAGGCAATTATTTGAACAAGCACTTGCCCTTGACCCAGAGTACGCCACAGCTTACGTTGGCTTAGCTGACACCATTGCCATGTTATCGGAGGGCAGCACGACATTTGGCGTATTGAAACCTGAGATTGCTGCCACGCTGGCGGAACAGAATTTGGAAAAGGCCTTAGTGAGAGAGCCAGAAATTGCTCAAATTTATGCTGTAATGGGTTGGGTTAGGTTTTTAAGAAATCAATATGAAGAATCGATAGAAGCATTCGATAAAGCGCTTGAAATTAACCCCAGTTTATCAATTGCTTACATGTGGAAAACAAATTCGTTGTCAATGTTGCAGCGCTACGATGAGGCCATTGAAGCGCAAACAAAAGCAAGGGAGCTTGACCCTTTATTCGTGAGTCATTCATATAATCTTGGCATTTTGTTGTTATGGCAAGGTAGAGACGCCGAAGCGATAGATATATTTAATACCTTGAAACAAGATCACCCAGAATCTACGTTTCCGTATCAGGGCCTTGCTGATGTTTATTTCAGCCAGGGTAAATTTGCAGCGTCAATAAGGGAGTTAAAAAAGGCAATTTCGTTGTCACCAGAAAACCCAGACTTAAAGCTTCGGCTCAATTCCTCGTTGTTGAATTTGGGGCTGATTGACATACTGAAACAACAAACCTCAGACCCGTGGTATGACTCTACAATTTTGATGTTAGAGGGAAAGTTAGAAGAGCTGTTCAAAAAGATGGCGTTTGAGCAAGCCGCCAGCCCCGACGACTATTGGACCGCCTTTGAAGCAGGTTGGTATCATGCAATGTTTGGACAACAAGACAAAGCAGTCGCGTTAATTAGCGCCAATTATGAACTGTTAGAAGACGCTGATAAATATTATATGCCGCAATGTTCCCCTGCCATCGAAGCAGCCTGGGCCGCGCAAGTACAAGGAAATGCTGATAGGTTTAATAAGATTATTAAGATGTGCACTCAATTGCTTAAAAACGAGTTGCCTTCTGAAATAAGCTTTTATCTTGATGCAAGATTGCAGGCACTACAAGGCAATAAAGCACAGGCCATAAAAAGTCTCGAACAAGCGGTTGATCAAGGTTGGCGTGAATGGTGGACGAAGCATGATCCTCTGCTCGACAATATAAAAAGCGAAGACGCTTATAAAAAGATAGTTGCGTTTATTGACGCAGATCTAGCAAGCCAAGCAGGCGAAGCGAGGTTGTTGTTTATAGAATAGACACCTCTGGCGCTCTCACTCTTTATACATTAAGCATAAAAAAGGAGGTCATCGCAACCTCCTGTTTTGTTTTATTAATTACCTTTACTTAATAAATCTCTGTCTTAACAAAATCATATAAGCACCCACCATAATAAATACTCCTGACGCAGGGGCGCTTACTGCAATAGGATCTTGGTTTTCTCGAGCTTTGACTATTAACGTTTCTGCAGAAAACCCTTGCAGTAGCGATGTTGTGGAGCTGAAAAATAAACTACTACTTGGTTCTACAACTCGTCGACTATCGTCTTCTACTACATAACCTTCAAAATATCTTGGCGGTTCTGGCTCGTTAAACGCTTCACCAGCTTGCTCTGCTTCATATTTTCGCTGTTCCCAATCGAAATAAGCTTCATTAAACTCGCTTCTAAACCTTAGTTGCGTTGGATCTGAAAACTGCGTTCCCTCGTTACCAAGGTTTTTCCTTTCAGAAAAAAACGTTCCTGCATTACTGGATATACTCGCAGATACACTCAGATTATATTCGCCAGGCAAAAGATTTAAATTTTCCCACAAGGCGTCAAGAACAACATTACCGAACCGAATTTCACCGTCAGGTGTCGTTCTATTAGGGTCAGTGTTGACACTGCCGGCTAAGGTTTTATTCACGCCATTCCCGCTTATGTTCCATAAAATGGAAGTATCCACAAGGGGGTTGTCAAAAAACACGTTAAATTGCCCAAAGGCCGTAAAATCCTCACCTTCTGTTATTTCCCACGCACAAGGCGAACCATTTTCAAGATCATTTAAGCGGTTTTCCGCCTTTATTAGCTCTTCTTCGTTAAACGGGCCAGTGGAACCGCCGAAAAAATCGATATCATCTTGGATGCTGTCGACTTCGCTTTGGTCGTAACTACCATTGCAGTTTGTGTCTGGGCTTGGTCCGTTTGTTGGCACAGCGGTAATTCCGGGCGAGCCGCCACCAATAGTGTTTGAATTGCGACCCCTATTGTTAAAAGCTGAAACGCTCATACCTGTAAACACGTCAAAATCCGTACCGTTTGAAGTTGTTCGGTACTCTATAAGGTCCTTGTTTTCAACAAAATAGTAGGGGTTTTCCGTCTGTGCGGTTAATGAGCCTCTACCACCGTTGCGGATTAACCCTGCTAGTGCAACGTCTACATACACAAACATCGAAAGCACGATGATTGTGCCAAATTGATACGTACGTAACATGATAATATCCTTTTAGTATTCGACTGTTTTAAATAAACTTTTCTGCAGCGCTGCACTTAAGAAGAATATTCATGGAATGCGGCGTATGTACAAAAAATATGCATTTTTCGCGCCTAAAAAAATACTAATATAAATCATATAGATAAATTTAGTGTTGAGCTTGTGTGTAAAAATACCTGACATTCGATGGGGAGTATTCAGCGTCATTTCCAATCACATTGTAAGACGAGCAGACTTTTCCAATAAACAGGCTAAAACAGCTGCTGTTACACTAATACCATTGTAATTTTACATGTGAACACAGCTAGCAAACATACAGAGTCGACAACACAGGCGCTGTAAAAGCGTGTCGTCAAAGTACTGCGCAACGGCACGTCAGATTAAATACTAAAATCTAATCAAAGTCGCTTCAATATTCCGCACCATGCTCTTCAATTGTGGCGCGACTTCGGTACTTAAGAACTCTTTCGACAATCGGAACGCCGGTCCGCCGGCATTAAACACATAAATTTGGCCTTGCGTAAGCTTCAACGGAACAGCGATGGCGTTAGTGTCTGGCTCCCAATCTCCCCATGAATAGCAATAGCCAAATTCCTTATAGCTTTGTACAGCTTGTTCGACACCGGCTTTAACTGCATTGAATTTATCACCCAGTTTATCTTTGAAGTGGCGCAGAAAGAAATCTCGTTCTTCTTCTGATAAAGCCACTAGATAAGCTCGGCCAGCTGCCGTTGTTGCCATTGGAATGCGATCACCAATTTCTTTCTTAAAAGTGACGATGTCTTTTGGCGCGCTATGATCAACGTAAATCATTTCTAAACGATCTCTGTCTGCGAGACCTATCGATGTGCCAGTTTCAATTGAAAGTTCTTTCATTAAGGGGTTGGCTACTTGGCGAATTGCAAGGTTTGACACGAACGCATAACCTAACGCCAATACCCCAGCGCCAAGCTGATATTTTTCCAAGCGCTTCGAATAAGTAAGGTAGCCTAATCTTGTTAGGGTATAGGTTAATCGAGAGATGCTAGATTTAGCCAATCCGGTACGTTGTGCGATTTCTTGATTGCCAAGATATCCGTCCCCAGGATTAAATGCGCGCAATATATCTAGTCCTCTGGCGAGGGCTTCGACAAAT
This sequence comes from Glaciecola nitratireducens FR1064, assembly GCF_000226565.1. Taxonomy (NCBI): domain Bacteria; kingdom Pseudomonadati; phylum Pseudomonadota; class Gammaproteobacteria; order Alteromonadales; family Alteromonadaceae; genus Brumicola; species Brumicola nitratireducens. The sequence goes on from NC_016041.1 coordinate 139,712, forward strand.
TTACGATCTACTTCCCCATCGGTTTTTCTTGGCATACCGGTCAGATTATTCATATTGAACTACTCAATTTTTTATCACGATAAACGTATTGACCTATTGTTAGGGTCGATACATATTCAGGGCGATGAGAACGGCTTCTCATTGATTTTGTTAGCGAAGATCATTATACACAGGTTTGAGGATAAAATTGATAGATTAATGACATATGGCTAGAGGTCGGAATGTTGAATCGTTGAGCTTAAATAAGTCATGAACGCTTTACTGGCCTTTGAAAGATAGTGATTTTTCTTCCACGCCAAACTCAAGGTAAATTCAATCTTTGGCTCAAAGGGGATGGAAGTCATCTGATGTTCATTTTGTAAAATACGCGATAAACAGGTCGTAATACCCACGCCATTGCGAACTAATGACTTTTGCAGTTCGATAAGATTTGTCTCCATTCGCACATCCAGTGCCACTTGCTGTTTTTTTGAATAGCGGCTCACTACTTCACGTAAGAAATAACCTTCATGAAATAACACAAGTGGTTGCTGGCAAAACTGTGCTAGCGACACAGTCTGCTCTGATGCTAGCGGATTTGAGTTGGCCATACCCGCCACGACTTCTTCATTGATAAGTTCACTGTAGCGCAGTTGCGGGTTTTCTAAGTCCCCTCTTATTAGCGCTAAATCTAGTTCGCTGTTGAGCAGCATTTTCTCCAGCGCTGCTGTACCTTGGTCCACTAAGTGGATCTTTATTTGGGGATATTTTTGCTTAAACTCAGTCAATATTTTAGGAAAATAATACGAGCCCATCATAGCGGAAACGCCAAAACGAATAGTGCCTCGCTCCAAATCTTTCAGCTCTTCTAACTCTAGTTCAACTTGTTTCGCTTGGCTCAGCAATTGCGTTGCCAATTTATGAAGGACTTCACCTTCAGCGGTTAGTAAGGAGTTTTTGTCTGCGCGATTAATTAACTTTAGTCCTACTTCTTGTTCTAACTTTTGAATAGCGACAGTTAAAGCCGGTTGCGCAATGCCGGCGGCTTGCGCGGCCTTTGTAAAGTTACCGAGCGAGGCCAAATAGCAAAAATATTCAAGACGCTTCAAGTTCATATTTACACACTCAATAGTAAAAAGTTATCAAAAATATAAAAACTATATATTATATTTATTCTCGCTTTTAGAATATGCTTTTCTGCTAATCTAGCGTATTACCCATACTAGAATATTTACGGAGTAAGCATATGAGCGAATCTTTAGCGCCTTTTAGCTGGCATGACCCCATGTTATTGGATAATCAATTAAGTGAAGACGAGCGCATGATCCGCGATACCGCTCACGATTATTGCCAACAAAAATTGATGCCAAGAGTGCTTGAAGCGAATAGACACGAGCACTTTCATCGCGAAATCATGAACGAGCTTGGTGAGCTAGGGTTGCTGGGTGCTACTTTGCCTGCTCAATACGGTGGCAGTGAAGTTAATTACGTTAGCTATGGTTTGATTGCGCGAGAAGTGGAACGCGTCGACAGTGGCTATCGCAGCGCAATGAGTGTGCAGTCCTCACTGGTTATGCATCCTATCTATACATACGGCAGTGAAGAGCAACGCATGAAGTACTTACCTAAACTTGCAACAGGCGAGTGGGTGGGTTGTTTTGGATTAACTGAACCTAACTCAGGCAGCGATCCGGCTTCAATGACGACTCATGCCAAGAAAGTAGATGGCGGCTATCGCGTTACCGGCAATAAAATGTGGATAACAAACTCACCGATTGCCGATGTTTTTGTTGTATGGGCAAAGCTTGAAGGCAAAATTCGAGGTTTCGTCCTTGAGAAAGGGATGGAAGGTTTATCCGCTCCCAAAATTGAAGGTAAATTTTCCTTGCGCGCTTCAATCACGGGCGAGATTGTGATGGATAATGTGTTTGTGCCCGACGCCAACATGTTTCCTGAGATTAAAGGGTTGGCTGGGCCTTTTGGCTGCCTGAACAAAGCCCGTTACGGTATTGCTTGGGGCTCAATAGGCGCAGCAGAGTTTTGCTTCAATGCCGCGAGAACCTACACTCTTGATCGTGAACAATTTGGTCGCCCTTTAGCCGCAAATCAATTAATTCAAAAGAAACTGGCTGACATGCAAACTGAGATTGCGCTTGGACTACAAGGCTGTTTGCAAATGGGGCGCCTGATGGATGCAGGTAAATGTCCGGTTGAATTAATTTCTTTAATGAAACGCAATAATTGTGGCAAGTCGCTTGATATTGCGCGCGTTGCTCGTGATATGCATGGCGGTAACGGTATCAGCGATGAATATGGCGTCATTCGTCATGTAATGAATCTTGAAGCCGTCAACACATATGAAGGTACGCATGATGTTCATGCGTTAATTTTAGGCCGTGCGATTACGGATATTCAGGCTTTCTACTAGCAGAAAATGTAGCTGAGAACATCCAGCTTTATGAGCGAAAACGCATAATGGCGGGGCTTTGTGCATAAGCGCCTTGCTCCGCTAGCTTATCCATAAAGGGTTTTCGTTCTGCTCGTTACGTTTTATCTGTAGCGCATAAATTAAAACAGAATCGCATCTTCAGATTCTATTATATGACTAGGTTTGACTACACCTTGTTCGACAAGTGCTTGGTAATACTCTGTTTTATTACGCCCTGTTTGTTTTGCATAGTACAAAGCGCTATCGGCAGCTGCAATGACTTCTTGCGACGAGCTTTGTCCTAATATTTCTTCGTAACCAATGCTCACCGTTACTTGTCCTACTTGAGGAAATTCATGATTTTCAATATTGATACGTAAACGTTCAAAAGCTTGCTGAGCTTGTTGATTACTATCCACATTAATTAAAATAACGAATTCCTCACCGCCATAGCGATAGACTAAATCATCGATTCGAGTAAAGTTTTTAGTCATAAATTGAGCGACTAACACCAGAATTTCGTCTCCGTATAAATGACCAAAACGGTCATTTATTGATTTGAAATGATCTATATCAATAACCGCAAGAAAGGTTTTCATTGATTGTTTATTACGATTTTCTTTATTCAATGAGCTGAATAAAGCTTCTTGTTTTAATGGCTTATGAGGCTCTCGTAGAATAGTGAGTATTTTTTGGTCTAGGGTTTCCCTGTTAAAGAGTCCCGTCAATTTATCTTTTTGTGATTTATCTAGAAGGTTCACGTAATTGGAATAAACCTTTAAAATACCAGTAAATAAGGGTTCCTCTTTAAGCTGTTTTACTCGCGAGGTAGATTGTAATACGGCAAATACTCGATTATTTGCATCTAATACAGGATAGAAACTCTCGAACAATGATTCATCGCTGTTCTCAAAGTATTCCGCCTTTCCTGAGTTTATTACCTTTTCGAACATGAGACGTAAAGCGGCTTTTTGACGATTTTCATAATCCACGTGTACTGCTGAAAGTTGGTTGTCATTTCCCATTTTTGAAATTAGGTGTATCGTAATACTGTCTTCATGCTGATCAATACTAAATAAACGCTGATCAGCACTGGGAAAAAGCTCATATATCGTCTTTACTAAACTTTGCTCTAGTAGATCTCTATTTTGGTAGCTCGTGATTTCCGCTAGGCTATCGACAATATCGACTTTTCTATTATTTTTACTCATAAATTGTCTCGAAACAGCTTGCGTTAGAGTATGGCATATATTTTTTAAAAAAATCAGTGCTCATTGCAGAATGTGTGCATTGTTAATATATATCTTCAAACCCTATGTTAGCAGTCATATAAGGGGCAGTTACTCTTAGTCTGCATAAGAGTAAAAAGCATAGCCAGAAGCTATTGCGATTTATGACTTTTACGTACTGCCCTTGCAAAACAACGAAATATCTCCCTTTGCGACGACAAATACGGCAAATACTCAGGATGCCACTGCACGCCAACAATAAAGCGGTCTTTGTGCTCAATAGCCTGCACAAAGCCATCAGCATCTCTTGCTGTAACAATAAAATCTTCTCCTAACTTCTTTATCGCTTGGTTATGCAAACTGTTGACCGTAAAGTGTTTAGGAGTAACGCACTCACCAAGCTGACTGTCAGCCGATACGTCTACATCTTTAACAGGAAAGGCTGTGTATTTGTTTGGCGTTTTTTTACGGTCTGGTCGAATGTCAGCATACAATGAACCTTTCGCAACGATATTTAATAACTGAGAGCCGCGACATATGCCTAAAATTGGAATGCCAGAGTCGAGATATTGCTCAAGCATGTCCATTTCAAGTTTATCGCGAGCAGGGTCGTAACGACTTGTTTCCTTTTCGGGCTCGCCATAATGTTCAGGATGAATGTCGTCACCACCGCTGATAATGAGTCCACTAATGGACTGTTTCAACGATGCTCCTCCAGGATATAAATAGACGCCACGCAAACCAGTAAGCCAAAGGTTAAAGCGAATAGCCCACCACCCAATAGAAATCCGTTTTCTTGGGCCGGTCACCGCAATTAATGGTTTGGATTGGCTCATTATGAATGACTTTCTGAATCTAGGCGCTCGAGCAATTGATCGCACCGAGCAACCCACTTATTGTCGATAGCACGAGTAAAACGTTGATAGTCTTCGCGAAACTCTTCAACAAAAGTTTCAAGAAGCTGATTATTGTTTGCCAACTGTTCTACCCTAAGCCATAGCGACCATGGGTGAGCTAAGCTCCAGTCCGAGTTATCTATATCACAGTTGGGTAAGCGGTAATGAAATGTGGGGCGCGATTTTATTAGTGCTTTTTCTTTGTGATCTGCAACCCATTTTTCATCTATGTGAGCAATGAGTGGCAACAGATCGAGACTGCGATTGCGTGTCGGATTATGCGTAAGGTAATCTTCTATAAACGTATCCAGATCGGGTTGATACTGAGTGTCGACAACTTTCAAGATATAGTCTTTATCGAAATGGTTAATGTAGGGCGTAATTTTTCTCGCTACGTCTATTTCTTCATTAGCGTATATCCAATCGTAAAGACACAAATAGGCCTGCATATACTGCACTAAGGTATCTGCGCTTAAATCAGGCAAATCAGGGTTTAAATGTAAACCAAATGCATAGCGCGCGGCACTACGGGTGCCCAACGCCCCTCGTTTACGTAAACAGGTAACTAAGGCGTTTAACTCTGACAATCGGCTCACAGAAATCGGAGGTGTAACGACTTCCCATGGAACGAGGCTTTCCGCGGCAGATTTTAACAGTGTTTCAGCGTAGTTAGCGTCGCTATTTTGCAAGGTTTCTTCGTCATTAGGTGCAACCATTCTTTGTAGGATTTGAGCATCTAGTTCAAGTGTGAAATCGCCCACACTAGTCTCTTTTACTTGGTAGTTAAAAATTGAGTGTTTATTAACATCGCCACCAAAGACGTCGGTAATGCATTCCAAAATTTGTTCTGGCTCACACCCTGAAAACTCAAGTTCTACACCAACTCGGCGCTCTTTACCCTCAAAATTCTTGTTGCGTGGTGGTATCCAGTTCTGTAGTTTCGTTGTGCTCAAAATATCTCCTTAAATAATCTCAATAGCACTCGCATCAAAGTCCGCTTTCGGATAACTCATTTGCAGCGATTCAAGCGCATTGACAATGGTTTGTAGCACAATCAGATCGCGATACCATCTTCGTTCAGCAGGCACGACATACCATGGAGCGGCGTTGGTCGAACAACGCTCGAAGGCCTCACTGTATGCCTGCATGTAGTCATCCCAATGCTCGCGATCTTTAAGGTCACTTGGTGCGAATTTCCAATGTTTGTCGGGTCGATCCAGGCGGCGTTGTAATCGTTCTTTCTGGTAGCCTTTGGATATGTGTAAGAAAAACTTAAGTACAACTGTGCCGTCGCTCGTCAGCAATTGTTCAAATGCGTTTATGTGTTCAAACCGGCCTTGCCATATAGCTGGAGGCTGAAGTTTTCTCACGCGCGCAGCCACGACATCTTCATATTGAGAACGGTTGAATATTGAGATAAACCCTTTGCGGGGAGCATGATGGTGGATACGCCATAGGAAGTCTTGAAGTTGTTCTCTTTGAGTGGGGCTCTTAAAGCTCTTGACCTGCACGCCTGAAGGATCGAGAGGAGAAAATACACGTCGGGTTGTGGAGTCCTTGCCGCCTGCGTCCATCGCTTGAAAGATAACCAACAGACTGTTTTTCTTCTGCGCATAAAGCAATTCTTGAAGAGTGACCAAGCGCTTGGAGAGCTTATGAATTGCCTTTTTACCTTCTTTTTTCTTAAGACCGCCGTTTTCTCGAGTGGAAATATCGTGCAGATCAATTACGCTCCCAGGTGAAATATGGTGGGGTTCTGTATCAATCATTTGCTTTGTTCTCCGTGGCTAAAGACCTCATTTGACAATAAACGATGTCGCTAATCTATGCAATGGCTGTGATTTTGTTGGGTTTAGAGAGCATAATTCATTTATAATTTATGAAGAATAAATGAGTTTATAAATCTGATATCTCTCGCTTAAGCAATAAACACCTTAGAGCATGCCTTCTATGCAAGTAATTTAGTGTTGTGCACAAATATAAGTAATAATAGAAGTCAGCGCTAATTACAAATCAGTTTATTACGAATAGATTGTTCAAGGCACTTATCCAGAGATTGGTTCTTAGCTAGTACTATTAAATGATGAAAAATTTTACGTGTTTTATAGCTACATCTCATTTTTTGAACTGAAATTGCAACAAGGAAAAGCGCATGCTGCTGCTAATATCACTGTTAACCTTAATCATCTTAACAGTGACGGTTTTACCTATTCTTCATAACGCACATTGGACTATTCGTGGTTTTGATTTTCCTCGCCTGCAGCTGGCAATACTTGCCGCATTTCTATTATTAGCACAGATTGTTTATCTTGATTTCACAATGCTGACGTCTTGGTTATTGTGCTCGATTGTATTTCTTTGCTGCTGTTACCACCTATGGTGGATATTGCCCTATACCAAACTTTGGCCAGCAGAAGTATTGGCGACAAAAGACAATGCTGTCGAGCGCCAATTGAGCATCATTACAGCAAATGTGTTGATGCCGAATCGTGATGCACACAAACTGATTGAGTTGGTGCATTTGCATCAGCCTGATGTTCTGGTGACATTAGAGTCCAACCAATGGTGGCAAGATCAATTAGACGCGCTGAAAGCCGACATGCCTTATACCATCAACTGTCCTTTGGATAATTTGTATGGAATGCATGTGTATTCTCGATTACCGCTTGATGAAGTAGATATCTCTTTTTTAGTGGAAGATGATATTCCATCAATGCACGCTTTATTGAAGTTGCGCACGAATGATTGGGTAAGAGTGCACTTTCTTCATCCCGCGCCGCCTAGCCCCACGGAAAACGAGGAGTCTTCAGAGCGGGATGCTGAGCTAGTTATTGTTGCGCGCAGTGTGGCGAGCAGTAAGCAGCCGACTATTGTTACCGGTGATCTTAATGATGTTGCATGGTCACGCACCACTCGGCTTTTTCGAAAACTCAGTGGTTTACTTGACCCTCGAATAGGCAGAGGAATGTTCAACACGTTCCACGCAAGCTATCCATTTTTGCGTTGGCCACTTGACCATCTATTTCACAGTGAGCATTTCACTATGCACTCCATTCAGCGGCTCCCCTCAATTGGATCCGATCACTTTTCACTGCTAACGAAGCTATCCTTTACACCAAAAAAGGTAGTAGAGCAGAGCGGTTTAGAGGCGGATAATGAAGAAAAAGCGTTTGCTACCAAAATCACTGAAGATCAAAAGGTAAGCAAACTAGATGTGCCAGCGCCTGGTGAATAAGGTTGGCTCTTTCATCTAGTCCATAATGTATTTCTGGCTACAACTGTTTGATGATTTGTATTGATTTACCGTGCGCATTGGTTAATTATTAATCAAATGGTTTCAACATAGGATGTTCAGGTGCCAGTATCTCCAGAAAATAATCCAGTTGTCTTAGTTGTACACGGTGTTCAACTGGGAGACGATTCCTCTTTAAACCAGGATAAAATGATCCGACAAACCATTGAATCAAGACTCAATGGTTTGAACCTAAAGTTCGACGTAGATTTATATAAATATGAAAATATATCGGACGCCAGCCTTTCAAAACTTAAAAATCTATCAAGCGTCATATTGAGCACAGGTATTGGTGTGATCTTGGCTCCAGCAATAATTGACTTGGTAGGTGACGTCACTATTTCTCTAGCAAATGTTTCTACAGCAAACAAAATAAGGGAAGGACTACGAGAAAGGAGCCTGTCTTATTACGCAGCAGGCATTCCCGTATACATTGTCGCGCATAGTCTAGGTACCGTATACACTTTTGACGTTATCAACGAGCTCATTGAAACCGACGGATTGTTTGATCGCGACGACCCACTGACATGGCCGGTTCAAGGCTTATTAACTATTGGCTCTCCGCTGGGCTTGAGTATGTTCAAAAAAACCGGTCGAAACATTGCCAATAGTTTAGGAAAAGGTACGTATAGCTTTAAATGGCTAAACTATTTCGATGTAACAGACCCTGTCGTTTCTGGGGATATTTTTGGCATGAAGCTCAGGGGCCACAAAATTGCAGAGAAATACAAAAAAGATACTCCTGAGTTTGGCTGGTTCATCAGAGATTTTCCGGTTGATACAGGTAAAAACTGGCTGTTAGCACATACGGCTTATTGGGACAGTGATGTTGTTGGTGATGGTCTCCTAAACATGATGGTATAGGGAATATGATGAAAAACACATTAACACTAGCTTTTATATTATTGCTATCGGCATGCACCAATCACCTGTATTCAGGGACGACATCATACGAATTTAATGACAAACGATGTCACTCAATGGTGTATTGGAACGACTTAACACATTTCTTTGATAGAGAAGGCAAAGCCACCACAGTAGTTATTAAAACACCTAACGGCCGTAGTTATCCTCTCACATCATTTGCTGATGGCAGCACCGATGACAACGCCGATGATCGCTTGGCGTTGATCTTACCCTCTGGCGAATATATCGATTCAATTAACCAAACAACGAACGACACGGAATTATTGTGTGGTGTTTTTAACGGTAAGCAGGCGCATCAAAAAGCAGGTGCAAAGCAAACTGAGTTTTATCTTTACTGCGATAAAAAACCTCATCCCTTACGTAAATCGACTGACACGATGAAAGCGTCTGAAACCCCATATATCTTCGCGATGAATGAACCTGTTGAGACTTTTTCTTGGTTCACGAGTGAAGAGATAAAGGCCGATATATCAGTGGTAAAGTGTGAATAACGGCTTAGTTCCAAGAGCCATACATGGGGTTAGGCAATATAATAACGCTCTCTCCCCAACGCGTTAATATGCTGTCGACGATAGCATCCTCCTGGGTGGTATCGTTGATATCTTCAATGTTATCACCCACCTGTATTACGATAGTGTGCGCTGTTTTCCATTCAGATGGCATTAAGCTTTGAGTTGAAAAGCAGTCAGGAGTACCAAGGGCAATTTTTTCACGTCGTAAGTCTTTATCATTCGCATATTTCGGTTTTTTGACTGCATCAACATCGACGCTTGAACGGCCCATCAGGCAGGTGTTTTTCTCGTTAATCGGCAATCCTAATGCAAGCATATTAGACCAAGTGTAAGCATCTAGCGCTTTTTCCCGATTAGTCACAAAAACCAATTTTCCGCCTTGTGCCAAAACAGTCTCAATAAACTGCTTAGCACCAGGCACTAATGTTGCCTTCTCACCTTTAATCCAGTCGTTCCATGTTAACGATGAATACGTTTGACCAAACGTATCTAAATTAACTTGGTATTGGCTGTTGTTTAACACCGTTTCATCTAAATCCATGACAGCAACCCAAGGTCCGGTTGGAAGGCTTTTATTCATTAGTTTGGTACTGGCTTGTTGATAAATAGCGCGTGTAATAAGCTCATACTCCTTGCTAGTCACTTGCCATTTCACTGACGAGGATAAAGGGTATCGAGCCTGCAAAATGTCTACTGATGTGGCGCAATGATCGCTCAACATCGCGTCTTCACTCATATCCTCATAGTAATGAGTTAACGGACTAAAAGTTACGCTGTCTGATGCTAATCCACCAACAATAATATGGTCTATTGGCGCCGGATAACGTGGGTGACAACCGATAATAGCTTGCGTCACTATGCGGATTGGCGAAGAGGCACTTTTTGATTTTGCGAGTATGGATTGCGTCATTCTATTGTATGGCGCTGAAATGCGGTGGTTAAAGTCTCCTAAAATAATGTAAGGAGTCGATGCAGTCTCGCGTTGCTCTATCCAGTCATACAAAATTTCGGCTTGTTCGCTAAGGTTTTCGCAGGATTGGGAGTCACTCTTTAAATAGTCGTCGACAAAACAACCACTTTTTAAATGTAAATTAAGGATTTCGACAACGCCAACAGGGGTTTCAAGGGATATGCCTAAACCAAATCGAAGTCCTGGTCGACCTAGCGCAAGTACTTCATTTTGTTCAACTGCAGAAATTCTTAGGTCTTTCTTTACCGCTATAGCTGTTTTTTGCTGAGTGGATTTATATCCTGAACCACGACAGTCGTAAGCCTTGCTGTCAGGTCTTGCGGACATGATAACTTGCCACTCGGCTTCGGGAAAAAGTAGGTGAACGGCTTCTTTTGAAGCAACTTCTTGCAGTGCAACGACGTCGGCATCCAATTTTTGAGCGTACGCTCGCATAGCGTTTAATTCATTTTCGTCCCGTGGTCTGCAGCCTTGATCGATTGGGTAGGCCAAATGCTCAACGTTCCAAGTGGCAACGTTTAGCAAGTGGCTTGGTGTGCTTACACTTTTTGAGTTTTCTTTAACTGCGACTTGAAGATTTGAGCCAGCGATATGCTGAGCTGAGTCCGAATACGGAGATGAGCCACATGCGCTTAAAAAACTGACGGTTAATGCGAGTGTTAGCGATTTGTAGAGACTATTCATAAGTTGCTTTTTCCTGCCGTTCGTTGTGCAAACATTACTGTATTGCGATTATTTTTCTAAAGCATCCAAGCACACTTCACTTCCTATACTTTTCGCCGACTCTTCATTTTCCAGCTGATCACCTAAAAATAAAGGTCTTTCGTGGGTGAGTAGAACAACCATTTTCGATGTTAGCCATGGCGAAATATTGTGCCAAATGCGAGCGGCCATTGTTTCATCCATTCCATTGAAAGGCTCGTCTAAAACAACAAGCTGTGGGTTTCTTAATATAAGCCTGCATAAGCAAATACGCCTAGCTTGTCCACCAGATACTTTACCGCCAGTTTCACCTAACCATGTATTTAGGCCTTGCGGTAAATTGTTTGCCCACTCCTGCAGTTCCACTAGTTTAAGCGCCTGCCAAACTGCATCTTCTGATACGTTTGGTAAGCCTAAAGCCAAGTTGTAGCCTAATGTGCCTGCCAAAATTGAGTTACTTTGATCAAGGTAACCAAGGCGGCTGTGCCAATCAGAGGACGAGATCTCGCATAAATTGGTATTCGCATTAACTATGATAGTTGCTTGCTGTTTGGTGGCCTGCTCAGCAGACTGTGTTTTTTGTTCCTCTGTGCCCACCAGTAAGTTTGCTAGCGTCGATTTACCCGCGCCAGAACGACCATAAATGAGGTTTATTTGTTTATTCTCTATTGAAAAAACAAGATCTTTTTTCTGACTAATTGGAATTTTAGGGTGTTGCGACACGGTTACTGAGATGGCTTCGATATCAAGCTTTGCAAAATCAGATTCGGTGTTTGGCTGCTTTACCAAGGTCTTTAATCTATTGGCAGAAAAAGACGTTTTACCCCAAGTACTAAATTGACTTGGTAGGCTCTGCAATATCTCTGAGACACCAATAAACAGCATTGCGAGCATGACTGCCGTGGGTCCGCTAATTCCTCCTGACTCTACTGAATAAAGGCCAACAATCACTAATACAATTAATACAAGCCCAAGAATAAAGTCTAGTAATAATTGAATATTGGCTAACGTTGAGTTCAGCAACTTTTCAACATTATGAAATGCATCGAGGCGCTGAAGGATCTGCGTTTCGTGACGCTCCATTAAGCCATGGGACTGTAAAACAAAAGCCCCCTGAAGATGCTCAATGATGTTGGCTCTGAGATCACTCAGTAAAAGAGATGACGATTCGGCTAGTGTCTTCGTCTGCGAGATGGTTAGGCCGATAACGACGGCAATACACAAAAGCAGGAATCCGCCGAGATACAGCGCAAGTTCGAGCCAAATAAAGCTCAAAAATAAAGTCAGGGTCAAAATGAGCAGCGTAACGACAATGGGTGGAATGGTATAGCGAATTAAAATGCTATCGAGAGAATCCAAATCAGCGGTAAGCTTACCCAACCATTCACTGTCTGATGTTGAGCGCAAATCACTGAGAGGTAGGCTAGACAAGCCCTTAAACAATCGTAACCTAAACGTAGAAATTAAGCGTAAAATAGTGTCGTGATTGTAGATCCTCTCAACGTATCGTCCGACCGTGCGACTCAGTGCAAAAAAGCGAATGCCTGAGCCTGGTAAATACATATCAAATCTAACAAATACACCCGCTGTTATGGCTACACCAGTCAATGCAGTTGCGGTGATAAACCAGCCAGAAAGGGCGAGTAGAGCAACTGCCGACACTGCAGAAAAGAATGCCCAAAATACGCCCCAATATAAGCGGCCACCCTGACTTCTTATGAGTAAGTTAAACCAATACTGCATTTTCTACCTCTTTTAGCGTGTCTAAGTTGAGGTGAATATCAGCAATAGAAATGAGAGAGGGATCATGGGTTGCTATCACTAAAATGACATCGGGCTTTAAGGTTTGAAGGGCTTTAATAATGAATTTTTTGCTGATTAAATCTAATTTTGCTGAAGGTTCGTCTAATAGCACTATCGGTGCTGGATTCAATAAGACTCTAGCCAGCGCAATACGCTGCATTTGCCCACCGGAAAGTCCTTGTCCATGTTCTCCGATTACGGTGTCTAAACCTGAGTGATTCAAAGCTAATTCACTAGCTAAACCAAGCGTGTCCAGCGCATCTAACATGTCTTTTTTGCTTGCGTTCGGGGCCAATGCAGTGAGGTTATTATAAATCGTGTCGTTTTTAATCCACGCATTTTGCGGGAGATAGGCTATGGGTAAATCATGGCAAGGATAAAAATGCAGTTCGCCATGCGTCACTGGAATATAGCCTGCAATAATATTCAGTAAAGTAGACTTGCCTGAGCCTGAATTACCGGTTATGACTAGGGTTTGGCCTGTGTTTAATGCAGTATTAATCGGTGCAGTCAGTGCATGATTTTCTTGAAATGCAACGCATAACTTGTGAAATTCGATGCGAGCCTTACAGTCTGGCTTTTTGCTGGTGCCGATTTCGCTGCTGAGCTGCTCATTCAAATTCTTGCGTTCATTGTATACCTGACTTTCAGAGCCTTCATTCAAAAGTACAACTAGATTATTGGCTGCGCCGATTGCGGTTGCGCGATCATGATAATACTGAGACAGATTACGTAAAGGTTGGAAGAACTCAGGGGCGAGGATTAAAATGACGAGGCCTGTAAACAGCGTAAGACTATCGGCAGGGCCCCAAGTAATGGCGCCATACAAAGAAAATCCGATATAAATAGCCAAACTCGCTATGGCGATACTGGTAAAAAATTCTAAAACGGTAGACGATAAAAAGGCGAGTTTTAGCGTCTTCATTATCACCTTGCGATAATTATCGCTATGCTCGCCAACCTCTTCAAAAACATCATTTTCAGCGCCTAACATTTTAATCGTTGTCAGGTTGACCACCCGATCTAAAAAGTGCCCAGCTAAGCGCTGCCTGATAGTTGAATATTTTTGATTAAGCCTTTCTGCGCCCATTCCCACCAATATCATAAACAATGGAATAAGCGGGGCAGAAATTAACAACAACACTGCGCATAACCAATTTAAATAAGCGACAACACATAAAATCAATAGTGGAGATATGAGCGCAAGCATTTGTTGCGGCCAATAGCGGGAAAAATACCCATCCATCGCTTCGACTTCCTCAACCCACTGGGCTGCTGATGCACCTACCGACGTTTCTTTCAGGTTAATAGGGCTGGATATGCGCCAATGTCCCAATATTGCGCTTCGAATGCTGCGTCTGACATGTAAACTCGCTGTTTGCGAAAAGACTGTTTGTAGCCGAGTGAGTAAAGTACGAATGAGAAGAGCAGCAGTGAACCAGATAAATAAATGATTTAGCGTATTAAGTGACGCATCATCAACGATGATTTTTTCAGCTAAAAAAGAAAAAGACAGCCACTGTATCAACATGAACACGGTCGACAATGCACCAGCAATCACTGCCATTGAGAGTGCAAGGCGTTGTTTGTTTGCATGTGAACTTAAAAAATGACGGCCTGTTTGCGCAGGCCGTAATATTAACGCTTTTGACATCAGTTTAGTGGTAACCGCCTTCTTTTACCTTTCCTCTAAATACCCAGTAGGTCCAGCTTGTGTAAGCCAAAACAATAGGAATAACAAAAAGGAAGCCCAATAGCAGAAACAATTGCGAGTTATAAGACGATGCGGCATCGTAGATAGTAAAGTTAGGAGGCACGATGTATGGCCATTTACTCACTAGCAAACCAAGATAGCTGAATAAGAAGATACCCATGGAGGCCACGAAAGGCATACCGTCTTGTCTCTTTTTCACTGAACGCAACACCACGAATGAACAATAAAGAGCAAGTGCTGGCAAAATCCAAATAATGCTGATGTTATCAAACCAACGTGTTTTCACAGTTTCATCAATGAATGGCGTGTAAATGCAAACGATAGTAAAAACGCTTAAAAGCCCAGCAAGCAAGCGCGGCGTTATTTTATAAGCCCAGTCTTGTACTGCACCTTCAGTTTTCATTATTAGCCAAGTGCTTCCTAGTAATGCGTAACCAGCAACTAAACCCAGCCCGGTAATCACGGTGAAAGGCGTCAGCCAGTCGAGCGCGCCGCCTGAATAAACGAAGCCTTCAGTTTCAAAGCCTTGTATGTATGCACCAACAACTGCACCTTGTGCGAATGCGGCAACAGTAGAGCCTACGGCAAAAGACCAGCTCCATAGGTGTTTAGAGGTTTTCGCTTTGAATCGAAACTCAAAAGCAACACCTCTAAAAATCAAGCCAGCGAGAAGTAAAAACACTCCAATATACAGTGCGGGTAAGAAAATTGAATAGACTAAAGGAAATGCAGCTAAAAGCCCCGCACCACCTAATACTAACCACGTTTCGTTACCGTCCCAAACGGGGGCGACTGAGTTCATCATAGTATCACGCGCTTTCTCATCAGGGGCGAAGGGAAACAATATCCCTTGCCCTAAATCGAAGCCATCCATTAATACATACATCATTAATCCAAAGCCAATGATGCCTGCCCAAATAATCGTTAAATCAAATTGTTGTTCCATGCTTATGCATCTCCATCGATGGCAACGTGTGCTGCTGAAAAGGGTCTGCTTGGACGCTCTATTTCGTCCATTTCGTGAGGTGCGTTAGCTTTCTCTAAGCCACCTCTAAATACTTTTAATAAGTAATAGATGCCTGAACTGAACACCAGACTGTATACCACCACGTAGCCGATTAAGGTAAATAAGGCCATGCCGCCGGTGAGAGAGGGAGTTAAGCCTTGTGCATGGGTCATTTGACCGTAAATCAACCATGGTGCTCTGCCGGATTCTGTCACTACCCAACCCGCTAATACTGCGATGAAAGGGGCGACGCTCATCAAACGTAAGCCATTCAAAAACACGGTCGACTCGTACATTCTGCCTTTTGGTCTTAACACTAAGCCCCACACTGCAAACATAATCATGAGTAAACCAAGTGCTACCATAATCCGGAAAGACCAAAATACGACAAAGACCAAAGGTTGCTCTTCTTTCGGTACCTCTTTCAATCCAGGTACTTCACCGTCCCAATCATGGGTTAACACATAGCTAGCCAACTTGGGAATTTTCACTTCAAAGTGGTTCATTTGCGCTTCTTTGTCAGGAATGGCAAACAGTAGCAGTGGAACGCCCGTTGATGTTTCCCAATTTCCTTCCATCGCAGCGACTTTCATCGGCTGATGCTTTAATGTGTTTAGACCGTGAAAATCACCAACGATTGTTTGAGCAGGTGCTAATACCAATAAAAACCACATCGCAACAGAAAGCGCTTTTTTATTCGCTTCTAACTCACGTTTTTGTATGATAAACCATGCGCTAACCCCAGCGACAACCAACGCTGCAGTTAAAAATGACGCCAGCGCCATATGTAAAAAGCGATAACCGAATGACGGTGTAAACAGAGCATCGCTCCATGACTTCACATAATACATACCATTGATGAGCTCTAAACCATCAGGGGTTTGCATTAGAGAGTTTGCTGATAAAATCCAGAATGAAGAAATAAAGGTGCCAGACGCAACCATTATGGCTGCAAATAGGTGAACGCCCTGCGGCACTTTGTCTCGACCAAATAATAAGACACCAAGAAATGCAGCTTCTAAGAAAAAGGCTGTGATAACTTCGTAGCTTAAAACGGGCCCTAGAAAGTTAGCGGTAGCATAAGAAAAATTACTCCAGTTGGTTCCGAACTGAAAAGACATGACAATGCCTGACACAACGCCTATCCCAAAAACTACGGCAAAGACTTGGATCCAAAACTTAGATAATTTCTGCCAAATGGGATTGCCTGTTTTGAAGTGCAGTGTTTCAAACCCTGCGATAGTGCTTGCTAGCCCGATAGTAAATACCGGAAATATAGCGTGAAAGCAGACGACAAACGCAAACTGAATTCGCGAGAGTATGAGGGGATCTAATTCCATATCGTTACCTATTGATGTAAATGATTACAAAAGTGTCAACCGAACAGGTGAATATAAAAAAATTAAAAACTGGCGGATGGCAAATTACTGACGCTTAGTACTAAGCACGAACTGCTCCAATATTTTAAATTAGAACAAAATTTTTTTGATTACGGAAATGACGTGTCTGCAGAAAGCAGGTTGTGAGTTGTAAGGTCCATCAACGGAGCCTTTCATCGATTCAAGGCGGTAGTTCAAAAAGCGTAACACGATGACACGCTGAAAGGTCAAATAAGCTAAGAAATACCTACAAGAATTGGTTATTGCTAATTATGGCAAGAAGATGTGTCATATTTGGCAGGATAGTTTGATGTGTGAAGTTAGTTAGCAAACAGTTAACTAAATCTACTTTCGTCTTTCTATTGCCGGAATATCAAAATAAGCATCAGGTGATTTTCTTTTGAGCGCTTGAAGGCCATTTTTTCGTTCGGCCCTTTGAGCTGTTGTTTCGCCGAATACTGTAATATGTTCTCGTTCAATTAATTCAGAGGCTTCTGATTTCGTTATCACACCGAGGAGCTCGCCAGCAAGAAGCAAGCCTTCGCTTCGATGCTTTAACTTATCATCCGTTTTTCCTTTTTTGGCAGCGATGAAGACGGCTCTAAGTTGGTCCGCGCAGTATTTTGTAAATGCTTGCTTATCCATATCCGCTCCTTTTGATCGAGCACTAACTTGCTTTTGCCTGCTGAGCCTTGGTAAATTTCAAAACACCATCTTCAAGAGGCTCTTTTAGCAGTGCGTTTTTCTCAAAGCCATAGTCTTGCGTAAGGCGCCATGGCATAGTTGTGCTTTGGCGAGGTAATATTTCATTAGCACGTTTTACATAACCGGATGAAAAATCAAATAAGGCCTCTTCTTCAAGCGCCTCAGGATCATCAAGCTGTGGATTGGCAATAGTTAGATTATGCCGCTGCATGTGATTAAGTAAACGACACACATAATGAGAAACGATATCGGCTTTCAAAGTCCACGAGGCATTTAAGTAACCAAACACAATGGCCATGTTAGGTATATTCGAAAACATACAGCCTTTATAATAAAAATGGTCCGCGAAATTAGCTTCAACACCGTCAATAGTAAATGCAACCTTACCTGCCATCGCAAGTTTTAAGCCAGTTGCGGTAACAATAACGTCAGCCTCTAGATGTTTACCTGAAGTCAGTTGAATACCTGTTTTAGTAAAATGCTTGATGTGGTCGGTTTGAATACTGGCCTTACCTTCGCGCATCGCGGTGAACATGTCTCCGTCAGGAACCAAACAAAGTCGCTGGTCCCACGGATTGTAAGGAGGAGTAAAGTCAGTTGCGTTAGGTTCGCTGCCTAATGCCTTTTTGACATCTTTCATCAACATCTTTGTTACCCATTTGGGCTTGCTGCGTGAATATTTAAAAAGTATTTTTTGTAACCATACATTGCGTTTGCGGACAATATTGTACGCCCATTGGCTTGGCATTATCCTACCTAAGCCATTCGCAATTTTATCTTCAGAAGGACGTACTGCATACCAAGTCGGTGTACGCTGAAGCATCGTTACGTGTTCGGCGGTTTTTGCCATGTTGGGTAATAGTGTTACAGCAGTCGCACCTGAGCCTATTACAACGACCTTCTTATTTGTGTAATCTAAATCTTTTGGCCAAAATTGAGGGTGAACAATTTGTCCCTCAAATTCTTCGCGTCCTTCAAATACCGCATCATGGGCTTGTTCATAGTCATAATATCCGGTTCCCATATACAAAAAACGAGCGCGTTTTTCATGCTGGTTGCCAAGTTTATCGGTGACTGTGAGAGTCCAGAGCGCTTCTTCCGTGGACCAACTAGCAGAGAGCATTTTATGGCCGAAAGCAATGTTCTTGCGCAACTGGTATTTTTCAACGATGCGGGTAATGTAGGTAAGGATAGATGGTCCATCCGCAATCGCTTTTTTTTCTGTCCAGGGTTCAAAGTCAAAACCAAGCGTATGCATGTCACTGTCGGAACGCACGCCAGGATAGTTAAATAGGCTCCAAGTACCGCCAATATCATCGCGCTGTTCTAACATGGTGAACGTGTGAGTAGGGCATTCACGCTTGAGGTGCACGGCCATACCAATTCCAGAAATACCCGCTCCAGCAATCAGCACATCTACTATTTGTTCAGCCATCAGTCGCTCTCTATTTTATTGGTTTTTTATCAATGTATCGTTTATTGCTATATTTTTCATCAATTTTCCAATGTTGGGCGGAAGTTGTAAGCTTTAGGCGTTAAACCGAAAGTACACACGAAGTTGTGAAAAAATGCCTTGCCCTATTAAAGCACTGAATTGTATCCAAACCAAACTTGGCTAAACCACACTGTGATAGGCAAAGTAACTAGGGTTAGGCCTGTTTGTACACTAATAAATACAGATAATATGGATGCATTTCCGCCAAGTTGCGTCGCTAATGCATAACCTGATGTGGCCGTGGGTACTGCACCGAATAACACAGCAACGCAGGCCTCTAGTGGACCTAGACCGAGAAGTGTAGCGCCTATTCCTATGCATAATGGGAAGCCGATGAGTCTTGCGCAGGTTGAGAGGACCAACAATTGAGGTGACGACTTTAACTCACTCATTCGCAAACTTGCACCTACCGCTAGTAATACTAAAGGTAATGTGGCGCGTGCTAAAAGACCGGTTAAATCAGTTAGCAAAAATACGTACTCACCAATATCCGCAACGTTCACCAGCACACCAGCGGCAATGGATAATATCAGTGGATTCTTGACCAGTTCTTTAATTAATAAGCTGGACAAAGACTTGCTATTTTTATTGCCGTGGAGGCTCACCATCGTGACCACCAGTACCACATTCACAATAGGTATCAATATAGCCGCACCTAGCGTGGCTAAGATTAATCCTTCTTCGCCGTAAATAGCACTGGCCAATGCCAACGCGATAAAGGAGTTAAATCTTATGCTGGCCTGCAATATAGAGGTGCCTGTTGGTCTATTGACCCGATTTGTAAGGCTGATAACTAAGGCCAACATAGAAACAACAAAAAGCGACAAACCCAATATCACTGCATAACTTGGTAGAACAAGACTGCTTAGATCGGCTTTGGATATATTATAAAACAGCATTGATGGGAACAATATCCAATAGACGAGCTTATCTACACCGGGCCAAAAACCGTCCGCGGGAAAGCGTCTTGATTGCAACAGTGCACCGAACAGCAACAGTAAAAAAATAGGAAGGATTGTTAGTGATATGTCAAACACGATACTGCCGCCGAGAAATTCTGGTATAAAATTAAGATGGCGTAATATACAGGAAATGTAATTGATTTATTAACTTTTTAATCCCTCAAAAGGTGCATCTAAGTGATGGATCTTATTGCAGCAAAAGATGATTAGTGACATCCTCCGCACTCACACTTATTGGGTTTTCAAGCATGTTTAAAAATGCGTCTGCAGCGATGAATAAGCCCGCAGGCGAACCTTATTCAAAAGAAAGCGTATAACAACGAAAACTTGTAGCGTTTAAAAACAAAAAAGAGAAGAACTAACAATGGCGAACGACGGAAACTATAAGAAAAGCAAAATTGGTAATCACATGCTCAAGCCTGAAACAATGATGATGTCTTATGGTTACGACCCTCAATTTTCTGAAGGCTCCGTCAAACCTCCTGTGTTTCTGACGTCTACTTTCGCCTTTCAAACACCGGAGGAGGGTGAAGAATCGTTCCATATCATGGCAGGCCGCAAGCCTGCACCAGAGGGTAGCGTAGGCGGTCTGATCTATAGCCGTTTTAACCACCCTAACGTCGAAATTATCGAAGACCGTTTGTCTTTGTTTGAAGGCTCAGAAAGCTCGGTAGTCTGTTCAAGCGGCATGGGCGCAATTAGCGCAATTTTACTCGCTTATTTGCGTCCGGGTGACGTTATTGTGCAAAGCACACCGTTATATGGCGGAACAGAAACGCTTATGCGTAAATTTTTGCCTGAATTTAATATCGAAACGGGGGAGTTTCATGACGGTTTAGATGAAGCTGGCATGCTTGACTCGCTGCGTGAAGCTGGCAAAAAGGGACGCGTTGCTATGGTTTTTGTTGAATCACCAGCCAACCCCACAAACTCGCTAGTTGATTTTGAAGCGCTACATCGCGTACTAGATCTTGTTGAAAAAGAAACAGGTCACCGTCCAATTAGCGTCTGCGATAACACGCTTATGGGTCCTGTCTTTCAACAAGTGGTGCCGCAGGGTATCGATATGGCCATGTACTCTCTAACTAAATATGTTGGCGGTCACAGTGATCTCGTTGCTGGCGCTGTGTGCGGCAGCCGCGAAATGTTGCGTCCTGTTCGCGCCACGCGCGGCGCGCTTGGCCTTAACCTTGACCCGCATACAAGCTGGATGATTTCTCGTTCGCTTGAAACCTTGAGCATCCGTATGGAGCGTGCAGCTGACAGCGGCCGCAAAGTAGCTAAGTGGATTTCTGATAACACCTACATATCTGCAAAAATTTTACATCCCGACTTCATTCAGAATAAAGCCTACCAAGCAGTTTATAAGCGCCAGTGTTCCGGACCTAGCTCAACCTTCTCATTCGTCCTGGACGTTTCAAAGTCAGACGCTTTTCGCTTAATCAATAACCTGTCTATTTTCAAATCTGCGGTGAGCCTCGGCGGTAGCGAGAGTCTTGTTTGCCACCCTGGAAGTACAACACATTCAGGCGTGCCGGCGGATTTACGAGATATGTTCGGCATTACTGATGGCCTGATCCGGTTGTCCATCGGCTTGGAACATCCTGATGATTTAATCGCAGATTTGGATAATGCTTTTCGCCTTACTTTTCAAAGTGCATAGTTGACATATGACTTACTTGCGGCCGCAGGCCTACTGTAATATGGATGCTGATTTAGCAACAATGCCTTTGAATTTATAGCAGCTGTAAATCAAAGCATTACAATCGACTGCACTCACCGTACTAAAAGTCCACTTCAACCCATGTAGCTTGTGAATATTTTGTTAAGTTTAGTAACATGCACGATAGAGCTGAAGATAATATAACTATCGGAAACGTTGAACATGCAAAATACGAACATTGTTAATCAAATAGCAAAAAAGCACATGAAAAAGGCAGCTGTTTTGGCTGCTTTTTGCTTTTTCCCATTTGCACAAAGCCAAGCCGGTTGGGAAGTTTCGTGGATTGATCGTTTCGACGGTGAAAGCATGAATTGGAACAATTGGACTGCGCAAATTCAAGCCAATTATAACAATGAAATCCAGTGTTATACCGATAATGAAACAGGCGAAAATCGTAACTTTGAAGTGTCCGATGGTACATTGAAAATCACCGCTCGCAGACAAAATATTAACTGTCCCGGTCAAAACGATAGAAGCCGTAATTGGACCTCAGGTCGAATTAATAGTAAGGATAAAGCGGAGTTTTTATATGGGCGACTCGAAGCTCGCATCCGATTTTCTGAGCTAAAAGGAGGTACTTGGCCTGCATTCTGGATGCTTGAAAACCGAATAGCTGAAGACCCGTTTAAGGGCGACAACGATAATGTGAACTGGCCAAATCCTGGAGCGGGGGAAATTGATGTTTGGGAATGGTATGCCAACTCGGGCGACCGCTACATTACCAATTTTTTCAACACAGGTAACTGTGGTCGTGAAGTCAGAGTTCCATATAGTGGCGGCGCCAGCGATGTCTTGGGTTTCCATACATACGGCATTGAATGGACCGCAGACGAGATTAAATTTTTCATGGATGACAACTTCGTTGCTCAGCAGAATTTGTCAAACTGCTCTCAATATGAAGAACCTATGTTTGCGTTATTAAACGTCGCGATTGGAGGGTCTTTGGGCGGAACAGTCGATCCACAGTTGGATACTGCCACCATGGAAGTTGACTATGTTGCGCACTGTGTTGCAACGGATGCCAACGAATGGCAACAATGCAATGAAAGTACACCAGAGGCACTAGACGACGACAACGACGGTGTTAGTAATAACAGAGACCAATGCCCAAATACGCCGCCCAATGCACAAGTGGATGCAAGCGGCTGTCAGTTCGTTACTGAGCCACAAGAGGCATCACCACTGCCAATCAACGCGCAAAATGAAGTTATTTCCTTATTCAGCGACAGCTACCAAAATATCGATGGCGTTGATTTCAATCCAAACTGGGGCCAAGCAACGACAGTGACTCAAGAGCAAATTCGAGATAACAATGTATTGAAATATACGGCATTGAATTATCAAGGTACTGATTTTGATAACAACAAACAGGATGTTTCCTTGTTCGATAATTTCTACCTCGATTATTGGACCCAAGATTCTACTTCTCTGAAAGTCTTTGTTATTAGCCCTGGTCCGCGTGAAACATTTTTTGAAGTTGATGTTGAGCAGCAGTTTTGGCAAACGCTGGTTATACCCCTGAGCACCTATTCGAGTGTCGTTGATTTAACGAATGTATTTCAATTAAAAATCGAAGGTAATGGCACAGTTTTTTTTGATAATATATTTTTTGGAAATACCACAGAAGCTGCAGTCGATAGCGATGGAGACGGTGTTCTTGACGCTGATGATCAGTGCCCTGAAACAGCTGCAGGAGCAGAGGTCGATAGCACAGGCTGTGTTGTGGATACAACCGAACCAGAGCCGGCACCCGCACCTCCTGCACCAGCGCCGGAACCTCAAGAACCTGTGGTAGAACCGCCGACAGAATCTGAGTCAAGCGGCGGGTCGATGCATATTTTATTTTTAATAGGTGTATTGTGTATTGCTGCAGGAAGGCGTTCAATGGGACGCATTAAGTTGTCATTAAAATAAGAGCTAAGAGAGCCAGTTCATGTCAAAAAGTGTTTATTTCGCCATTGTCGTTGCCTTAGGTGGTTTCGTTTTTGGTTTTGATGCCTCGGTTATTTCGGGTGTCGTTGGTTTTGTAACGAATGAATTTAAATTGAGCGATTGGCAGCAAGGCTTTGTGGTCAGCTCTCCAACATTAGGAGCACTATTCGGCACTTTGTTCGCGGGCTTCTTTGCCGATATGTTTGGCCGCAAAAAAGTGATTATTGTTATCGCGTTCCTATATCTAGTGTCCGCTATTTTTTCTGCACTGTCGGTTAGCTATACCATGTTAGTTACGGCACGAATTATTGGTGGAATTGCCTTTGCCTCTTTGGTTGTGGCCCCAATCTATATTGCTGAAATCGCACCTTCAAAAATACGCGGGAAGATGATTTCGATTAACCAGCTCAACATTGTTATTGGCTTATCGTTCGCTTATTTTGCAAACTATTATTTATTACAACTATCGGGTAGCCCTGCAGCTTGGGTTAGCGCCTTAGGCATTGAAGACAACGTATGGCGCTGGATGCTTGGTTTAGAAGTTGTGCCTGCGTTTATTTTCTTTGCATTGTTATTTACCATTCCTGAAAGTCCAAGATGGCTTGCGCTAAATAATCGCGAAGCCCAAGCTAAAAATGTTTTATTGCTATTAAATGGCAACAATCCAGGCGACTCGTCCATGTCGAGCGAACAAGCAGACAGTTTTATTGCTGAAATCAAAGCAGATCGTAAACAGGCCTCACGAGGCGCAACTGATTCCGTACTCAACTTACTTAAAAGCTTATTTTCTAAAAAAATGCGTTTCGTTTTGTTAGTAGGTTTAGTCGTAGCTGTGTGCCAACAAGCCACAGGTGTAAACGCTATTTACTTCTATGCGCCAAGTATTTTTGAGCAAAGTGGCGTTGGACAAAACGCAGCATTTTCACAAGCTATTTGGGTTGGCGTGATCAACGTTGTATTTACCATTGTGGCGATGCTGTTAATCGATAAATTAGGCCGAAAGCCGTTGATGTTAATTGGTCTTGCGGGTGTGTTTATTAGCATGTCTATCGCGTCTTATGGCTTCCACAACGCAAGTTATCAGCTTACTGAAACCTCTATTCAGTCAATTGAAAGCCAAGAGCACAGAAGTAAGTTGATGCCCATTTTAGGTCAAACGTTCTCGAATGACGTTAGCTTTAAGAACGCAACTATAGAATTGCTTGGTGAAGATGATGCGCGTGAACATCAATCGAGCTTGATTGAGGCAGCGGTAACTATGAATTCGCTGATTGTGCTCATTGGAATACTGGGCTTTGTTGCCTCATTTGCGGTATCCCTCGGACCGGTTATGTGGGTGTTGCTGGCTGAAATACTGCCTAACCGCCTGCGCGGCATTGGTATCGCGTGTATTGGCGCGGTGAATAGCGCTGTGAGTTTCAGCGTGCAGTTGCTATTCCCTTGGGAGCTAGCTAATTTTGGCACGGCGATCACTTTCTTGATCTATGGCCTTCTGGCAATTATTGGTTTTGTATTGATTTACAAAATGCTTCCAGAAACAAAAGGGCGATCTTTGGAAGAAATTGAAGATGTATTTGGTGTGCGAGAATCACAGTAGTCTTTTGTTGCGAGTTGAGAGAGCTTTAATTTAACATAGATTTAGTTGTTCTAAACTTCGACTATTAAAGCTATCAATACCTGATAAACTAGCGCAGTCATTACTGACATCAATATTTTTTGAGGATTACATGCCAATCAAAGATTCTGTAAATTCGAACGAAGAAGGTGAGCACTTATTAGAGCTTAGACACCTCACGTTGGACGATTACGACGATATAAGAGAGTTGCAGGAGGCTATATATCAGCGAGTAGGCGGTGCGCTTCCTTTTAAGCAATTCAAAGCTCAAATTTCGACCTTTCCAGACGGCCAAATTTGTATTGAAGACAAAGGCAAAGTCATTGCCGTCGCGCTGTCGGTCATTGTTGATTACGAACAGTTTGGTGACAAGCATACATACGAAGAAATCACCGGCGATGCTTACATAACTACGCACGATCCAAACGGTGACGTGCTGTATGGCGTTGATGTTTTTGTATCACCTGAATATAGAGGCTTGCGTTTAGGCCGACGTTTATATGAAGCTCGCAAAGAATTAGTGCGCAACTTGAATTTACGTTCAATTATGGCCGGTGGTCGTATTCCGAACTACATCCAATATGCAAAAGAGTTCACGCCCTATGAATATATCGAACAAGTAAAATCGAAAGACATTTTCGATCCTATTTTGACCTTTCAATTGTCTAACGGCTTTGATGTAAAACAGGTCATGAAGGCTTATTTGCCAGAAGACAAAGACTCACTAGGCTACGCAACTTTATTGCAGTGGCACAACATGTACTTTGATGCCGAAAAGCCAAACTTGATAGGCGGCAAACGTTCATCAGCTAGAGTTGGATGTGTGCAATGGCAAATGCGTTATTTTGAGGATGTCGAAGGACTGCTGCAGCAAGTGGAGTATTTTGTCGATGCATTATCTGACTACAAATGTGATGTTGCCTTATTTCCTGAGTTCTTCAATGCGCCCTTAATGGGCTTGAGCGATGGTGAAAGTTCAATCGATGCTATTTGGCATTTGGCTGAATATACAGAAGAAATTCTAACCGCCATTTCTCGATTGTCGGTATCTTATAATATCAACATTATCGCAGGTTCAATGCCGGTTATTGAAGGTGATGAGCTGTTCAACGTGGCGTATTTGTGTCACCGCGACGGTAAAATTGAAAGCCAGTACAAACTTCAGTTAACGCCGCATGAGAAGAAAGAATGGATCATGAAAGGTGGTAACAAACTGCAGTCATTTGATACTGATTTCGGTAAAATCGGTATCCTGATTTGCTACGACGTTGAATTTCCTGAATTGGCTCGCTTGCTGTCAGAACAAGATATTCAGGTATTGTTCGTGCCGTTCTGGACTGACACTAAAAACGGCTATTTACGAGTGCGTCGCTGTGCTCAGGCAAGAGCGATTGAAAATGAATGTTATGTGGCGATTGCTGGTAGCGTCGGTAACTTACCACAAGTGGACAACGTTGATATTCAGTATGCTCAAACAGCGGTATTTTCACCATCTGATTTTGCGTTCCCACATGATGCTATCGTTTCTGAAACTACGCCAAACACTGAAATGACGCTTATTGTTGACCTTGATTTCGATAAGCTAACCAAGCTTCAGAATGAAGGTTCAGTACGTAACTACCTCGATAAACGTCGGGATTTGTTTAGAGTAGAGTGGTTAGGCGATAAGTAAACTGCGAGCCACTGAACATGGCGCACAGTTTGAAAACAGATTCATACTCAGTACCTGAAAATGCTGAGTATGAATTTTTTAATATGCCACAATACGTTTTTAAATAAATGAAAGCTCTTTACTTGTCGTTTACTCGTGTTCTTTTACTGTCCCTCAACAAACCAAACGGTGATCTCAATTATGCAGCCTAGTAAAGAAGTGAAGCGTGAAATCATAGTTTATACCGATTATGTCTGTCCCTTTTGCCTACTAGCAGAAAAGCTACTGCGCGAAGCTGTGGCGGGGAAACCGGTAAAAATCACGTGGCGTCCATTTGAATTAAGACCATTCCCGGTTCCTACTCTAAGAGTGGAAGACGAGTATTTACCCGCTATTTGGCAACGTGCTGTCTACCCCATGGCTGAAAAGCTAGGTATTGATATAAAATTACCCACTATTTCTCCGCAACCAAGAACTGATAAAGCGTTCGAGGCTTTTGCGTTTGCCGAGCAAGAAGGCTTAGGTGATGAGTTTTCTATGGCGACATTGTCCGCATTTTTCCAAAAAAATCAGGATATAGGTGATATCGATGTGTTGTTAACTATTGCCGATGATATCGGCCTAGAGCGACAAGCATTAAAGCGAGCGCTCGATACTAATGAATTTTCCCAAGCGCACCAACAAGCGCTGCGTCGGGCAAATCTAGAGGATAAAGTTTCGGTGGTTCCGACCATCATTATTGGTGATGCAAGATATGACGGCGTCGCGAGTAAAGAATGGATTGAAGCGGCACTTGATGATTTATTGGTATAGCGTGCTCTCGCTATTATTTTCGTCCACCTTTACACCGCAAGCCCAAGTCCCTTCTACATGCAAATCATCGCTAAGCAACACAAAGTCAGCTTTACTGCCAACCTGAAGGCTTCCTCTATCCACAATACCCAACAAATTCGCCGGAACTCGGCTTGCCATATTAAGCACATTTGCTAGTAGAGTATTTGCATCATGATTTCTAGCTTGTTGTCTGAGTAGCGAATACATATTTCGAACGGCACTGCTCATGTCTAAGCACGAACCAGCAAGGCTGCCATTGTCTAGGGTTAATTTGCCATCCTTTCTCGTAATTGTTGAATCGAGCCATGGCAAGGTTTGTAAATCTGAGCCCACGTGGGCCATAGCATCTGTAACCAACATCAAGCGTTCAGCACCAATGCATTGATAGGCAAGAGCACAGTTTTGCGGATGAACGTGATGCAGGTCGACAATTAAGCCCGACGTTAAGCGTTGATCACTTAAGGCAATATTGATGAGCCCTGGTTCTCTTGCGGTTAAACCTGACATTGCGTTGAATAAATGTGTAGTGCAAGTTGCGCCTGCATCAATAGCTGCAAGCGCTTGTTCAACGGTTGCCGCACTGTGACCTAGGGACACAACTACGCCTTGATTAACCAGATCGGTGATAATATCCGGCGATACATTTTCGGGTGCGAGAGTTACCATTACCTTGCCGGTGTCCTGGCGTGTAAAAGTCGCTAAATCAGCATCACTGATTGATCTGACATGACTACTTGGATGAATTCCCCTCTTTTCATTACTTAAATGTGGTCCTTCATAATGAATACCTAAAATGCCTGACGTGCCGGTGGGGAGAGCCTCAGCAATAAGAGCCTCAGCAACCGCGTTTGCTGCTGCTTTCATCACCTCACTGCTATCAGTAATGATAGTCGGAAGCATAGCCGTGGTACCGTATCTTGAATGCCCTCGCATCATAGTCAATAAGGTTG
Source organism: Glaciecola nitratireducens FR1064 (assembly GCF_000226565.1). NCBI lineage: Bacteria > Pseudomonadati > Pseudomonadota > Gammaproteobacteria > Alteromonadales > Alteromonadaceae > Brumicola > Brumicola nitratireducens. Next base: position 168,416 of record NC_016041.1, read on the forward strand.
CCAGTGACGGTGCATAATTGAATAAAACGCCTCCACCACCGTTAACTTGTGTATCTATAAAGCCAGCACACACAAGCCCATTAAGGATCACATCAGCAGCAGTGTTTTCACTGGCTTGCGTTATCCTGCCAATGACATCACCATTTACTTCTAAATACACATTATCGTGAAATCGCTTACCGTCGAATAATCGCTTTGCGAAATAAGTTGTCATTGAAATACTCATATAGGCCTGATTGGTTTATGTTAACACTAGGCGAGGTTGCTGTCCGTGACAAAGGTGCTATTGTCAAGCATTTATAGATGCTTCGACTACGTTCTACAAGCAAAAAAAAGCCGCATATACTGCGGCTTTCCGTGCTTCGGCTAGCAAATCAGCCAGCCAGAGTGGTAACGAAAGTAGGGTTAGTAAACTCGTCCCTCACTCATAGCTGATTTACGTATTTTCAAAACACTCGACATATGATCACCTCCTTAGAATATCTGCTGATAACACTGTAAATTTAGCACACACTAAGCACTTGTAAAGCGTGTTTGGCCCTGAGTAATAATTATTATATATTGGAAGTGTAAACATTTTGATATGGATGATACTTACTACTCGCTTTCAATATAATTTAAGTACTTCAACTTGATTTTCTGCAGTGCTATCTGCTGGTGGCTGAGAGTTCTAATTTTCAGATTTAATAACCCACCTAAGCATATCTTTTAAAGTAGGCTCTTTGCCGTACATGACCATACCCATTTTGAATAGCCGGCCAGCTGCACCACGCACCCATAAACAAAGTACAACCATCAAACCGAATGAAATCAATGGTTGCCAAAATGGTACATCTATTAACGACATCTTCACCGGCATCGCAGCAAAAGCAGTCAAAGGAAAATAGCTTAAAAATGTTAATGCCCAGCCTGAAGGATTGTCCATACTGAGGAATGTCAAAATTATAGGAACCAACGGTAATAACATCATACTGGTTTTAGCACTGTGGTTTGGGTCGTCGATAGCCGCCGCAATTGCGGCCATAAACGCAGTACATAAGTACAAGCCAGCTAAAGCAAAGAGCAATAACCAAGGCACTAACGCCCAATTAAGAAAGGAAAAGTCGAGTGCTTGGCCTTTAACAATAACGGTCACAAATGCAAATATTAACAAACCAGTAATAGCACTTGATACCATCGCTTTCATTCCATGTAATATTTGTCCGCATATTTTGCCATCAACCCAAGTTTGCGCGCTAATACAAGAATACAGTTGTTCGGTTACTCTCTGTTGTTTCTCGCCTGTCACACCCGCAAACAACTGTCCAAAAGACGTAAAAACACCTATCGCTAACAACACAATCATGCCAATTGCCGTTGCTGAACTCACACCGTCATCTTCTCTGATACTATCGTCCATAAAGTTTACGACAAATACTGCCGGTGTCGTTAATAAGCTAAGCTGTTCAGCTTGTAGTCCTAACTGTTCGGCATACACAATAGAGTAGTGCTGCAGCAACGCTTGCTGCAACTGTGCTAGCCATGCTTGTTTTTCTTGGCTGTATACTGTTAGTTTTCGCTGACCATTACTGTCAAGTGAGTAAAGCAATACTGCGTCATAGGCTGACTCCTCGCTTAAGGTAGTGGCCAGAGAGCTGGCTGAAACTGAACTTTGAACGAATTCAAATTGCGCTATTTTGGCGGGTAAATCAGTGGGTACTGCGTCGCCATCGGCTAATTCTTTCCCGTTATTTTGGGTAACAGCAATTCTATAACTAGGTTCACTATCGTCCTGTACATACTGCCATACCAATACCATCGCTCCGATAGCTAGCATGATCAGTTTAGAGACAAGTTCTTGCTTCCATTTAAAAAATTGTATGAATTCCCAAGAAGTAACTAACCAAAGCTGTCGCGACTTATTACTTTTCATCTAAAGCTACTCCGTGGTTTGTAATGGCATTTAGGTAGAGTTGATGCAAATCTAAAGATTCACTATGCACGTTAGCGACTTCACCAATACTAGGTAACGATTGTAAAAGACGGCTAAGCGTTGTATTGGCGGTCATCGTAACTTTAAGCGTTTTACTATTGATCCAATCATAATCCGCATCTTCCACTTGATGTAAAACCGACTCTGTAAACGTTACCTTCAACGAAGATTGTGTTTTCGCGTGTTGTTGAAAATCGGTGAGCTTGCCATAAAATACGGCTTCTCCGCGGTTCATTAAAAGGATGCGATGTGCTAATTTTTCGACCATCGCCATTTGATGGGCACTTAAAATAACCGTCATACCGCGAGCGGTCAGTTCTGACAAAAACGTGACCACTTTTTCTTGATTGACTGGATCAAGTCCAGAAAATGGTTCATCGAGAATGACCCACTTTGGATTGTGGATAACCGCGGTAATCAACTGGACTTTTTGCTGATTACCTTTAGAAAGCGACTTTAACTGGTCATTTTTACGAGCTAACAAATCGAACTTATCTAGCCAGTGATCCGCTTCGACTGCTGCATCTGCTTTGCTCATGCCGTTGAGTTGAGCGAAGTACATGATATTTTTAAGGAGAGTTCTCTCTGGATATAAACCTCGGTCTTCAGGTAAATAACCCAAAGTGTGCGCGGGAATAGCATCAAAAGTTTCACCGTCGATAGTGAGAGATATTTTTCCGGAATCTGGTTTAGTAAACCCCGTAATCATTCGGATGATTGACGATTTACCTGCACCATTTGGGCCCAGTAAAGCAAAAATCTCCCCTTGGGATACTGAAAATGAAAGTGTATTGATTGCGGTTACATTAGCGTATGCCTTGCTAACTTGACTGACTGCCAGCTTCATGTGATGTCCTTATCTCGTGCTGTAAATGATTTGCGCTTGCTTGCAAACATTAATGTTTCGCATAGTGTATACAATTACTATAAAAAGTACGACGCAAAACGGAGCAAGAAGCGTGATAGGGACAACATCGTTTATGGCGACTGCCTTGCTGCGCTTGTTTGCTTTATCGAGCCTAAAAACTCTGATGTGACAAAAAAACGTCAATACATTAAGCTATGCACACGCTTCATCGCTTGGAAAGGTTATGTTAGAAAGAAATAACACAGGTCTTATTGTCGTTGATATTCAGGGTAAACTGTCGCATCTGGTGCACAACAGTGAAGTAATGTTTCGTAATGTAGCCAAGTTGATCAAAGGCTCTAGCTTGCTTGAGTTGCCAGTCATAGTTCTCGAACAAAACCCCGAAAAACTAGGTAAAACCGCAGAAGAAATTCAACCTTTGCTAACAGATTATCCATGTATCAAAAAATACGCTTTTAATGGTTGTGCGGATCCTCATTTTGTTGACCAAGTAAACAAAGCTGATGTGCAGTATTGGTTGATATGTGGTATTGAAGCTCACGTTTGTGTTTATCAAACGGCTATGGGGCTGAAGGGGATGGGTAAGTCGATTGAATTAGTTGTTGATTGCATCGGATCACGGGAAGACTCAAACAAACAGGTCGCTATTAGCAAGCTGCAAAAACACGATGTTGGCATCACCACGGCAGAGATGTGTTTATTTGAACTTATGAAAGACTGCAGCGACCCCAAGTTTAAAAGTTTTTTGGATATCGTTAGATAAGTTAAAGGTTTTTCGATGAACGGCACTTTTAAACATGCACAGCACGTTTACATAGTTAATTAACCCAACAAAATGTCGGTTTGGCGAACTAAGCTTGTTTGCTGGAGGCGCAAATAAAAATAATAACAGCGAGCTAAAAGGAAAGAACATGCGAATTTTAAACATGCAAAAGAAGGCGATTAACGCGAGTCATTTTGGCGCACTATTTATTAGCTTATCGCTTATTGTCGCATCATTTACAGGCGCAGGTTATGTTCATGCTCAAGATGCAACAGACTTCCAAGAGTTAACACCGACAACGTATCAGCCTCAGCAGGAAAACTTAGTCTATCTTCAAAGCGATCAAGGCTTAGTTGTTATTGAACTAGCTCCGTTTATTGCGCCGAATCACGTTGCACAATTCAAAGCATTGGTGGATGAAGGTTTCTACAACGGCCTAGACTTCTATCGCGTCATTGATGGTTTTGTTGCCCAAGGCGGCGATGTTACTGAGAAGAAGCCGTCGAAATACAGGGCAAGCTTAGCTGCGGAATTCACGCGGCCATTAACTTCTTCCTCTAACTTTGTTACCGTGCAGTCGCCCGATTTTTTAGCGCAAGAAACCGGCTTTATGCAGGGCTTCCCGTCGGGTCGCAGTTTGGCTGACAAACAAGAGTGGTTGTTGCATTGTCCTGGCGCTGTTGCGATGGCAAGAAACAATGAGGCTGATTCAGGTTCTACCGACTTTTATATTGTCATCGGTCAAGCACCGCGTCACTTGGATCGAAATATGTCAGTGTTTGGTCATGTCATCTACGGCATGGAAAACGTGCAAGCTATGAAGCGTGGCAACCCTAACATAGCCGGTGGGGTTATTAGCGATATGAGCCAACGAAGCAAGATAGTGAGCGCAAAGCTGGGCACTAGCGTAGATAAGAGTCAACAAATTAACTTTACACGCAACTTAGTCACTAGCGACACGTTTCAAGCGCGTTTACAAAGTGCCAGAACCTTAGACAGCGAGTTTTTTCATTACAAAGGTACGGGCAATATTGATGTGTGTTATTACCGACCTAGATTTACAATTGAACAGGATAAATGAGCATGGCGACTGAATTAAAAATAGATATTGTGTCTGACGTGTCTTGCCCTTGGTGCATTATTGGTTTTAAAGCACTGCAGGAAGCGTTGCAAAAAGTGGCGCCCGACATTACTGCAAGCATCGAATGGCAGCCTTTTGAACTGAATCCACAAATGCCGCCAGAAGGTCAGGATATTACCGAACATATCACTCAAAAATATCAAATTTCTGAACAGCAAGCTGAACAAAACAGAGATGTGATAAAGCAACGCGGTCTCAGCGTTGGTTACGAATTCGGAAATCGAGGCGGTGGTCGTATTTACAATACATTCGACGCTCACCGTTTGTTACATTGGGCTAAAACCCAAGGCAAACAAACAGAATTGAAGCTAGCTTTATTTGATTTGTACTTTAAGAATAGTGGAGATCCTAGTGACCATGAACAGCTTTTGGAAACGGCCAAAAGCGTTGGTTTGGATGAAGCAGAAGCCAAAAAAATACTGGAATCGGATCTGTTTGTCACTGATGTTCGCCAGCTGCAGCAACATTACCAAAGCGCTGGTGTGCAGTCGGTACCGGCTGTCATTGTAAACAATAAGCACCTAATAAGTGGCGGGCAACCGGCGGAAGTTTTTCAAAAGGCACTGACTCAAATTGCACAGGAAGGCTGAACAGTTTTAGCTGTTGGTGCGTAATCGTTAAAAAAACAAAAAAGGAAACACATGAAAATCACAAGTAAAGCAATGTTAGCAATGACAGTTGCCGGCACACTAATGGCTTGCCAGCCAAAATCAGAGGAAGCTGCAGTGTCTGAAGCACCACAAAAACCGAATAACGTCATTACTGTTGACTACCCAATTACGTCGAAAGGCGACGTGGTTGATACTTATTTTGGTGAGCAGGTGGCTGACCCATATCGCTGGTTGGAAGATGATCGTAGCGCAGAAACGGAAGCCTGGGTAACGACTCAAAATAAAACCACACAGAATTACTTAAAGAATATCCCGTACCGTGAAGAAATCGCTAAAGTAGTGCGTGATTTACTCGATTATGAACGCGTATCAGCGCCTTTCACAGAAGGTGATTACACCTATTTTTATAAAAATGATGGTTTGCAAAATCAAAGTCTTGTTTACCGTTCAAAAGATGGTGGCGAACCAGAGGTTTTTATAGACCCAAATAAATTTAGCGACGACGGCACTGTATCACTAGCGGGTCTATCATTCTCTGCTGACGGCCGCATGGCAGCATATCAAACGTCAACTGGCGGCAGTGATTGGCGACAAGTTTATGTGATGAATACAGAGACGAAAGAGTTGCTTAACGACAAGCTAGAAAACGTTAAATTTAGCGGTTTGTCTTGGTATAAAAACGAAGGCATTTATTATTCAAGCTATGACAAGCCAGAGGGGTCTGAGCTTAGCCAGAAAACTGACCAGCATAAACTCTACTATCATAAGATTGGGACTGCTCAAGCAGACGATGTAAAAGTATTTGGTCATACTGACGCTGAGAAACACCGTTACATTGGTGCGCAAGTGAGTGAAGACGACCGTTTCCTATTGGTATCGGCAGCAAATTCGACATCAGGAAATCGTGCGTTTTTGAAAGACCTTTCAAAGCCTAACGCAGCATGGCAGACCGTTATTGAAACAATCGACAATGATGTTTCAATGCTGACCAGCAAAGGCGATAACTTGTACCTCATGACTAATCATAATGCACCAAACAGCAAAATTGTTGTGGTGGATGCGAAGTCACCGGGTGTTGAGAATTGGAAAGACCTGATCCCAGAAACTGAAAATGTATTATCGCCAAGCAGTGCGGGCGGTTATATTTTTGCCGAGTATATGGTTGATGCAATTTCAAAAGTTTATCAGTACAACTTAGACGGCGAGCAACTTCGCGAAATTGAACTGCCAGACATAGGTTCTGCAGGGATGAGTGATACTAAGGTTGATGCAAAAACTAGCTACTACACATTCAGTAATTACACCACGCCTACAACTATTTACGCATTAGACATAGCAACAGGTGAGTCGACTCTGTTCAACAAGCCAGCGTCAAAGTTTGACGGTTCTAAATTCGTTTCAAAGCAAGTTTTCTATAAATCAAAAGACGGTACGCAAGTGCCAATGATAATAACTCATCGTAAAGACACCAAACTTGACGGTACAAATCCGACCATGCTTTATGGCTACGGAGGCTTTAACATTAGTCTAACCCCTAGCTTTAGTTCAACCGTTGCTGCCTGGCTTGAATTAGGCGGCATTTACGCTGTACCTAATATTCGTGGCGGTGGTGAATACGGCAAAGCTTGGCATAAAGCTGGAACACAAATGCAAAAGCAAAACGTGTTTGATGACTTTATTGCAGCGGCTGAGTATCTAATTGATAACAAATATACGAGCAGTGATTATCTAGCGCTGCGAGGCGGTTCTAATGGTGGTTTGTTGGTGGCAGCAGTCATGACCCAACGTCCTGAATTAGCCAAAGTTGCTTTACCAGCCGTTGGGGTATTGGACATGTTGCGTTATCACACATTCACTGCCGGTGCCGGTTGGGCTTACGATTACGGTACGTCTGAGCAAAGCGAAGAAATGTACAAGTACATCAAAGGCTATTCACCAGTGCATAACGTGAAGCCTGGCGTTGAATACCCTGCAACGATGATCACAACAGCCGACCATGACGACCGCGTAGTACCAGCGCATTCATTTAAATTTGCTGCTGTATTGCAGGAATTCCAAGAAGGCAATAACCCAACGCTGATCCGTATTGAAACTGATGCAGGTCACGGCGCTGGAACACCAATAAGCAAGACAATTGAACAGTATGCCGATTTGTACGGTTTTGTGTTGTTCAATATGGGTGTTCAAGAGTTAAAGTAAGGTAAGCTACTGACAAAAAAGCAGTGAGTTGACTATGTTAAAGCGCTCAAGTTGTAAAACTTGGGCGCTTTTACATTTCTCAACCGTACTGATAATAATCAGTTAAAAAGAATGATCTTGTGCATAAGCTGCATGCTATTATTTCCATATATGTTTTCGGCAAGTTAATTGAGTGCTATGTACGATATTCCCAAAATAGATTTAAAAGACAAAGTATCTGCCCAAGAGTGGCAAACGCGCGTTGAACTAGCAGCTTGCTATAGACTTTTGGTATTGCACGGTTGGGATGATTTAATTCATACCCATGTGTCCGCGCGGATCCCCGGTACGGAGGACCTGCTTATCAATGCATTCGGTTTAGCTTTTGAAGAAGTCACTGCGTCGAACTTAGTGAAAATTGATATTGAAGGCAACGTAATTGATAAAGAATCACCATTCTCTATTAATCCTGCGGGCTTTACTATTCATAGTGCGGTACATATCGCTCGACCTGAGGCCCAATGTGCGCTGCATCTGCATCATACTGACGCTATCGCTGTTGCTAGCTATAAAGACGGACTTCAACCCTACAGTCAATATTCAGCGTTTGCGTTGGCTAGCATGAGCTATCATAACTACGAAGGCTTGGCTGTGGACCCTGATGAAATTAAACGTCTGCAGGCTAACCTAGGGAATGCCAACTTTATGTTGCTTAGAAATCATGGTGCATTAACGATGGGCAATACTATCGGCGATGCTTTTATGCATATGTATGACTTGCTTCGGGCTTGTGAAGTACAGGTGAAAATGCAGAATTCGCATAATCAGCTTACGACGGTTGATCAATCGATAATTGACGGCATTAAAGCACAGGCAAACATTGTACATACCGGCCTGACTGGCGGTCAGAAAGCATGGCCTGCTATGATGCGCAGGGCAAAAAGAGCTTATCCTGACTTTGATCAGTAAATATGAGCAGCTGGAATTAAATAGCGAAAAAGAATAATGAAGCCAAGAGAGCGTCGAACTCTTCGTAAAACGATTAAAGTAATTCACGCGATAGTTTATGTAATAGCGTGATATTCAATAAGCAACTTATTTTGAGGCCCTAAAATGAAAGTAACCCATGTAGAAATCTTCGATATTCACTGCCCTGAGCGTCCACCTTGGAACCCTATTTTTGTGCGCGTGCACACTGATGAAGGTATTCATGGCGTTGGCGAAGCGGGATTAGCATACGACTGGGGTCACAGCGCCGCGGCTGCGATGATCAAAGAAATTGTCGAAGCTGTTCTCATTGGTTTCGACCCCTTCAAAACGGAGTTGCTGTGGTCTCGAATGCTTCGCGAAAGCTTCTGGGGGTTAGGCGGCGGGCCAGTGCTATATGCTGCAATGAGCGCCATTGATACTGCGCTTTGGGATATTAAAGGCAAGGCGCTAAATGTACCTGTTTATCAGCTGTTAGGTGGCAAAACGAATGACGACTTGCGCACTTACGCAAGCCAAATACAGTTTGACTGGAGTCAAGACTGCATCAAAATGCTGACACCGGACGATTACGCTAGAGCAGCAGCAAAAGCCATTGCAGAGGGTTATGACGCGATAAAAGTCGATCCTATCGTTTACGATGCAAACGGCGATTCAAGCTTTGACCGCACTAAGTTATTTACGCCGAAACAGATGAAGCTATTTGGTGATCGCATGCGTGCCATTCGTAAAGAAGTGGGTGACGAAGTCGACATTATTTTCGAAGCACATTCTCTTATGGGCTGCGCTTCGGCGATTCAAATGGGCTCCATAGTGGAAGAAGTGGGCTGCATGATGTTTGAAGAACCGGTAAATTATTTAAACTCAGCGGTGCATAAAAAGGTATCTCAGAATGTGAAAGTCCCGATTGCGGGCGGTGAACGTTTGTATCATCGTTGGGATGTTCGCCCTTATTTCGAAGATCAAAGCATCGATGTATTGCAGCCGGATGTAGGCCTGTGCGGCGGTTTTACCGAAGCGAAGAAAGTGTGCGATTACGCTGATGTTTACGATATTAGAGTTCAAGCACACGTTTGCGGCGGACCTGTGGCAACAGCAGCTGCGCTACAATTAGAGGCGGCGATCCCTAACTTTTTAATTCATGAACACCACACCTACGCAATAAAATCATGGAATAGAGAGCTTTGCATTCAAGATTACCAGCCGGTGAATGGCAAGTTTAAGGTGCCTGACTTACCGGGCATTGGCATTGAGTTGAATGATGAAGTTGTGAAACGCTCGCCGCACGTAACGGTTAAGTAGAGCGGTGAACAAAACGCTTATCTAAAGTGACTGTTTGTTACTAGCAAAGAAGAACTGTGATCAGCGAAGTTTGCTAAATTGATAGATACGAAAAGCGTTGTCAAAGTACAGCGCTTTTTTATGCTCCGCCTTTATCAATCCGTCATTAACCATCTGCTCAAGCACTTCAAAAACCTGTTGCCAGTAATGTTCATAAGTAACGGAAAACTCGCAAAGGGGGAAGTTGCTAGCTAGCATCACATTGTCCAGACCAAATACATTAATACAATGCATTAGCACTGCTTGAATCTGACTTTTGCCGTAAACGCGATCAACCATTTCAAAGCCAGAGCATTTTACCGCTATATTAGGCAGTCGAGTTAACAGCTCGGTATTAAGTTTCCAATTGTCAAACGCTGCATTAGCTTGCCCATTTGCATCAAAAGCAGAAGGGGCGAAACCAGCATGATTCAGCACTAGCTGTAAATTAGGAAGGCGCTGGAAGAAGGTAAAAATCTGCACGACTAACTCGCGGTTGTTAACATCGCATTGCAGTTCAAATATGCCATTGTGCTTCTGTAAGAAGGTTAAATTTGTATAAGAATTATCGTTCTCTAATAGGCTTGTTATACGTTTTACTTCACTTGTTGCGGAGTCTTGTTCGAGTAATAGTGCGTTTTCGGTAGTTGAATTAAGTGTTTCAATAATATGACGAATGCCAACAGTACTTCGGTACTGAGCTTGATTATTAAATTCGTTTATAAACTCAGCGGGCTCGAGCGTTATATCAATAAAGCCGATGGAGCGCAGAGGTAAACTGGCTCTTTGTTCTACATTTGCAATTTCACGATGGCCTAGCTCGTTGTCAAAACCGGCCTCAATATGCACATACCCGCCAACTGAAAATGACGCGGACTTTTGCAAATCAGTGTCGCTATAACTGTTGTTGATGCTTTTTTTATCGGGCCAAGTTGGTGGTGATTCTGCTTTTAACCAATCGTATTGGCCGCGCTCTAAATCAAATAAATGTAGGTGAGGGTCAATAATGTTTATCATGAATCAACCTGCGGTATAGCCGCCATCCATCACCTGCAGGCTACCCGTTACAAAGCTGGCCTCATCGGAGGCTAAGAAATAAGCCATTGCGGCTACTTCTTCCGGTTGACCTATGCGGCCCAGCGGCTGTGATGCGGCTTCGTCGGCATGCACAGCGGCTTTATCTGCGCCACTTTGTTCGCAATAACGATTAATTGCGTTGTGATATAACGGAGTTTCAATGGTACCGGGACACAAGGCGTTTGCGCGAATGTTGAATTTTGCGTAGTCCAAGGCGGTCGTTTTTGCCATCGATGCTAATGCGTGCTTACTTAAGTTATAGGCGAAGGAGTTTGTTTTAGCTACGAGTGCTTGTTCAGAGGCGATATATAAAATTACGCCAGCACCCCTTGCCTTCATTGAAGGTAAGACTGATTGCGTTGCCGAAAATGCACCCTTCACATTCAAATTAAACAAGGCTAATAAATCTGCTTCTGAAGTCGATTCAATATTCGCCGACATATGCTTTCCAGCGTTACAAATTAGTACGTCAATGGTGTGGTTATGGGCAATATTGGCAACGACGTTGCAAACAGAATCATGATCTGTCACGTCGCACTCAATGAATGTACCGTGAGCGCCGGGCTGTATATCTAAATTAAATACATGGAAACCACTGGCTTCGAACTTAGCGGCAATGGCTAAACCGATTCCTGAACTACCGCCTGTAAGTACGAGCGTTTTTTGCATCATGTTGGGGCCTTAATGTGAATCAGTCGAATTGTAAGAGTATGATTTAGCCTGGTGTCAAACTCTGCGCACTAAATCCTAATGCGCTTGACTTTAAACGTACGGTTAATGTCTGCTTTTCTCAAATAAAACGAGCCGAGTGCACCAGGACTTATCACGATAGCATCGCCGACTGAAGGCAGTCCCATCGTGCTATTGTCTGAATTTTCCCATACTTGCCCGTTTTCAAGAATGAAACGTACCGGTCGACGAGGCGATCTTTGAATTTTCTTGATTACAGAGTTCAGCTCCCCGTTGTCTAAAACCGTGAGGTCTTTTGAGGCTTGTGGAAGACCGAACGAGTCAACTTCGTCCTTAACTTTGTCCTCAACCTCGTCCTTAACTTCGTCTACAACTTCAGTTTCTGGTAAAGATATTAGCGCATTCTCTTCGGGAATAGAGTTTACGTCTGTATCTATTGCTACTGGCGGAACAACTTGTACCGGAGCACTTGAGGTTATCGCTTCAACTCTTTGTCCTGACGCGTTTATTTGTTCTGCAATCTTATCAAAACAAACTAAGCGTTCTAATGGGTTAGATTCTTTGGAACAAAGAACAATCTCAACTTCAACGCTTTCAGCATGTGTTTCTTGGCTAAACACTGCCAAGCTTAACAGCGCAAAAAATAGTCCTTTTCGAGTTGAATAATACATACTGAATAAACTCCCACTGTTTTCCATCAAGTTTTCCTAAGTTACTTTTGAGACGAGTATACCTTATTTCCGCAATGCACATAGCGGCCCAACTATTTAAACGATTAACCTTCATCTGTGATCGCTTTTCTGGGCTATAATAGTATCAATGTCAGCGAAAATAAAACGAATACCATGAATAAGATAAATTCTATCGTTCGTTACCCAATCTGGGATTTAGTGTTTTGATTGAATCTAAAAAATCATAATTTAAGGACTTAGCGTGAAATCACTACTAACAATATTGACCTCGATCTTTGTTACAGGCTGCTCAGTGGTAGGCCAAAGTAATGTAGAGACTGCGCCATATACTCTTCTAAAATCTGATGAAACCAAAAACATTGAAGTGCGTAACTACGAATCAATGGTGCTAGTGTCAACCAGCATGGCTGGGAATAGCAGCAATAGCGCTTTTAGAAAGTTATTTAAATACATTGGTGGCGAAAATGAAGGTGCTACAGAAATCTCTATGACTGCGCCAGTTATCATGGACGACAAAAATGGCTCTAAAAAGGGAACGGAAATCTCGATGACGGCACCGGTGTTTATGAACGAGAACACAGACGAAGCACTAATGTCATTTGTCATGCCGAAGAGTTTTACGTTAGCAACAACGCCGAAGCCAACAAACCCCGATCTTAAGGTCAGTGAGCTTAAAGACTACAAAGTAGCGGCTATTCAGTTCAGCGGCACGCTAAGTGACAGTAACGTAGAAGAGCACACGAAAATTCTGACAGATTGGATTACTGCGAACGGTTTTACCGCTATAGGTGAAGCGGTTAAAGCAGGCTACAACGGACCGCTTACCTTACCCATGATGCGTCGAAACGAAGTATTGATTAAAATTCAATAATCCATTCCCAATCGAAAGAAAATTCAAATGACTTAATAGCCCATGCATTTCATTGATATATAGGGGACTAGGCAAAACATCCAAATCAGTAATTTGTAATGAGCTAAAAATTTGAAATAAACTAACGGTAATTCTGACTCTGGAATGGAAAACATTTTGCTATGCACTCGAGTAACCGTGTGTCTCATCAACATAAAGATGAGCGTTGACAGGCATAGCAATGCAATATTTAAAATTGATGCCCAACCTAAAAACGCCGTTAACTGAATAGCAGTGCTCATTACGTTCCTCACAAAGGTTTTGTAAACGTCTTTGTTATATTCGGTATTGAGTGCATTGAAGTCAATGTATGCCTCGGTATGGATCGTAACCTAATGATCTTGATCAAGGGATAAGAGCCTTTTTGGCTCTGTTAGTGTTATTTGAGATGGTTGATTTGAACCAAGCTATAGGCTCTTGCAAGCCAATAGCTCAGGCTTAAGGGGAATTCTACAGCGGAAATAAGCGCTAGTTTTAATCTCAAAGAACTAAATAACTACCATTTCCCGCTTAATTAATCTTTTATGTTTGGATAATTTAAAAAGAGTAGCTAAACCCAATTGTAGTGCTTTTCCAACTGCTGGAGAAGTTAGCTTGCGGCTCAAAATCAGGAAGGATCTGATAATCTATGAAAATATTAAATTGCTCATTAATCTGATAATCCACACCAATGCCGTAACTTAAACCACTTTCCGATTCAGTAAACCCATAAGGGAGAACTTCAAAAAAGTCGCCCTCTGAATTTAAACGGGGGCCAGTTGCATTTATTTCGAGCTCGGTCTTTGTAAAACCAACCAAACCGTAAACCTGAAATGACTCAAATATTGGATAAGACGCTTTAATTGACAACGATATTTGACTATCAATGTCTTCCTCATACCCGCCATCATATTGAGGGGTCTCAAAGTAAAAAGAGTAACCAGATGTTCCTTTAGCTAGCCTAGTTTCAAGAGCAAAATATTGATTATACCTATACCCTGCAACTATCCCAGCTGTGTTGAGATCTCGGTCAGCTGAAATCTCTTGTACATTGTATAATGCACCGATGTAGAAACTGTCTTCAGCATTTGCAGTTGCTGCATAAGATGATGTTAGGATTGTAATTGCTAATGGTAATAGTTTTTTCATTTTAAGTCCTTTTATTTTATCCGATGGTATGACTGAAACGTTAATTCAATGTTGCCCTTTATAAAGAGCAAATATATGAAAATTGGTGAGGAACTTAGAGGAGTGTTCAGGTAAAGCGGTTTCAACTAACCGGAAGAGTAACTGACTGCGTTTGTTAAAACTAAAAAGTGTCAAACGACATTGATTTAACAAGCCTCACTCCTTTGAGGTTCTCATTTAAAGTTAAAATACTACTTCACCTTCATATATACAACAACGAAATATCTAATCCAATAACAGAAGCGGCCATTTAAATTTGATATCTTGAAGGACTCCTGTTGTGGTTAAATTAACCGGATTCCCAATAATGGGACTTCCGGTTTCATTAACTCTGAGCACTGTGGGTTACTGAAACAGGCGTAGGACCGCGTAGGCAGTCGCGTTGAACGGTGAAGTCTTTTCGGGATGTCCGCATCGCGGCGGCTTTGCGCCGTAGCCGAAAAACTTTATTATAGCAACGGGGTGTTATGCTCCGATAAGCTTTGTGAGCAATTTGCTACTTAACTCTTGTCGAATCTAGCAATAACAACATACACAAATTTCCCATTATAATTTCCAATTTTTCTTAATGTATTTTTAATCTCAAATATATTGTATGCTTTAGGGAAAGTAATGACAAAAAACATTAGGGGCGTACTCGGTGAGCGTTTTGAATGGCTTGTGACTGATAAAATAGCTCAACGACCATATGTATCTGCTAGCGAATCCACAAGAGCAGAGGCAAGACTTTTAGAGGAGAAAGAAACGAAACTAGGTAATCTGAAAGCCTTGTTAGCTTCAATCGATGATGAAGATAATACCACCGAGAGAGACATTCCTGCGCGCGCGTCCTATCTTGTTAATAATGGCATAATGCCCAGCACACTGTCGGCTCACCGTGGCTTCACGCTCATCGAGCTCATGTTAGTCGTCGCTATCATCGGTATTTTTGTCGCTATCGCAATGACCAGCTACAACCGGTTTGTAGAAAAAGCCCGCGCGACACAGGCGGTCGTGGATATTGGGGGCATTGTGCGGAGTATTTATATCTTCAAAGGCGAAAAGGGATATTTGCCGGATTCACTGGCGGCGATGGGTGTTAGCCTAAAAGACCCTTGGGGCAATCCCTATCTCTACACCCGTATCGATGACAGCGGCGCTCCGGCCTCTGTTGGGAAGGGTAAGGGTGGCGTGGGGAAGCTGCGCAAAGACAAGAATCTAGCACCTATTAACAGCGACTTCGACCTGTACAGCAAGGGTAAAGACGGTCAATCAGTTTCGCCCCTCACGGCGCCGCAGAGCCAAGATGACATTGTCCGAGCCAACAATGGTCGTTTCATCGGCCTCGCCGAAGATTACTGAGCACTTAGTGATGAAAGCCAGCGACCGGTCGAGCAAGGCCACTAAACACACATACCCGCCTGCAACCCGCAGGGATGACAGCGACGCTGCAGAGCAATATGACAGCATGGCCAGTGCTGGCGGTATGCATGTTATCACCCGCCGGTTGTTTCTCATTTTTGTGTCCTTTGCGCTGTTACCCGTGATTGTCCTTTCCGGCATCGCCATTGTTTATGTGGCAGATGCCGCGCAACGCCAAGTTGAAGAGACATTGATGATACAAAACCGGGTTTTCGCAGACCAGACGATGGCCCGACTGAGCGCAGCGGAGCGCTATCTAAGACTGGCTCGGGAAGAGCTGCTTAGCAGCGATGAACCATTATCAGAGGGTTGGAAGTCTAGTGAATTATTAAACTTTTCGACAACTTCTGTGAGCTACATGCCCGCAAGTTTCCTCAGCAATTCACTCGATGCCCAGCGCATCACGCACTTGGGAACGGGTCGAGCAATCCTACTTCGCCAGCCAAATTCCAGTGGTGTGGATTCGATTTACATGGCCATGCTGGCAGATCCAGCGCAGCCCATTAAGGGCTCGGTGGTCATGCGCATCACCGAAAATTACATCTTTGGAGAGCCCGATTTACGGGATCTGCGCCAAGATAACTGCGTATACGGCGCGCTAGGACTGGTTTTGTTAGCAACCAACAACGAGATTTGCGGCGCGTTTGACACCACTATCCTTGGACACCAAGGCAATCTGCATGCTAGCCCGGCTAGTAAGCCGCTCACGCTTGTTTATCGGGAGATTTTCCTAAACGAGAATTTCCGCATGTCCCCTTGGTGGGTGGGGATTGCGAGTCCAGATGCTGATATTCTGCGGGAGTCCACTCTGTTCGGCAACACCTTTTTGGGTATCGCTATCCTGTTGTTGCTGGTTCTTTCACTGCTCAGCACGCGCCTGATCCGTCGGCAAATGTTGCCGCTAAATGCCATCATGTCCGGGATCAAGCGCGCCGCGAAACAACACTACGATAAACCTGTATTGGTTAGCAGTGGTGACGAATTTGAGGCTGTTGCCAACGCCTTTAATGACATGTCACATCGCGTGTCCCACCAACTGACGACGATGGCCTCCATGTCGGAAATAGATCGGCTGATCCTTTCTCGTGGCAAGAAAGAAGACATCATTCGAATTGTGCTATTCAAAATGGGCAGCGTGTTGCCCGGTGACCATTTCGCCCTCATGCTGTTCGATGCCAAGGACAGCATGAGTTCCCAAATATATCGTCAGAATACTGGCGCAGGGTCCGATCTGCTGGTAATTGAGACTACCGTGACCGCAGAAAGCAAATCGCTCATAGCGAGGGACGAGAAGGAGGTGCACAGCGGCGAACATCTAAAGCTCAGCGGTTTGATTAAGGCTATTGGAGGGAATATTCACCACCACTACCAATTTGTGCCGCTCAACTCCAGTGGCCAACTTATCGGAGCCATGGTGGTCGCATTTCAGACGCAGCCCACGATAGATGAGCAAAGTTGGCGCTTGGCCAGTAGTTTTGCCGATCGTATTGCCGTCGGTCTAACCAATGCCGAGTGGGAAGAAACATTGTTCCATCAAGCCAACTTCGACTCGCTCACCAACCTGCTAAACCGACCGGCGCTGATTAGCGAATTACACCAGCGGATAGCAAGGGCACAGCGAGAAAAGCTGCACTTCGGGATGATTTTTATCGACTTGGACAATTTCAAACTAGTGAATGACTCACTGGGACATGATCAAGGTGACCAGTTGATTGCCGCTATTGCGACACGTCTGCTGGAGTGTGTCCGTGAGGATGACATTGTCGCTCGACTTGGCGGTGATGAGTTCATCGTACTGACCGGAGAAAGTCATTCTGCCGAAGAAAGCGCAGCGGCATGCAATGCTACAGCTACACGCTTACTTAAGGCTATTCAGCGCCCGCTCGCGCTATTAGGAACTGAACTTCGCAATGAGGCCAGTCTCGGTATCGCACTGTTTCCAGATGACGGTACCGATCCTAATGTGCTGATGCGTAACGCCGACACCGCGATGTACCACGCAAAATCTGAGGGACGGGCCCGCATCGAATTCTACTCAAAGCATCTCAACGACTCTGTGGTCACGCTTATGCGATTTTCTTCCGAGTTGAAGCAGGCATTGGAACGTAATGAGTTCATTCTACACTATCAACCAAAGGTTTGCGCCCAGACTCATCGAATTGTGGGTGCTGAAGCGCTGATTCGCTGGCAGCACCCCGATCGTGGTCAAATCAACCCTGACGAATTTCTCGGTGCCGCTCAAAAGCTGGGCATGATGAATTTGATCGGTGAATGGGTGTTGGAGAATGCGCTAAGGCAAATAGCAACTTGGCGCCAACAAGAACGAACAACCGTTCCTATCTCGATCAACGTAGAGACCAGCCAGATACAGCTAAGTGAATTCGTTGACACCGTGACGAAGCAACTGAATAGGTTTGGCCTAACAGGCGAGGATCTCGAAATTGAGGTTACCGAGGGCATGCTTATCGATCATCTGGAGGCATCAATCTCAACGCTACAACAACTCCGCTACAGCGGCATTAAGATAAGCATTGACGATTACGGTACCGGTTACTCTTCCATGAACTATATGAAACAACTACCAATCGACAAGCTGAAGATCGATCGCAGTTTTATTATCAACCTTACCACTGATCCAATTGACCAGGCAATCGTCACCTCGACAATTGCGCTAGCCAAATCGTTGGGCATGGGGGTTGTCGCAGAAGGGGTAGAGGATCATCAGCAGGCTGTTCTTCTCAAGGAGTACGGTTGTGATGAGCTGCAAGGCTATTTATTTTCGCGACCGCTGTGCGCTCTCGAATTCGCCAAGCTGCTTGATGCCGATCTTTTATTACGTCAAGCAAACAGGACAAGCACATGACCGATCTAAATCGCAGAAAAGTGAAAAATATGCTCATCAACCACCGTTATCAGGGGCGGTTAGTCATCACGGTACTGGCCTTCGGTTTTCTGGCTTGTCTATTCAATGGTCTATTGTTCTACCAGTACGTCACTGAAAATTACACCCCGATTCTTGCCGGCGATTATTTTGAGCCCGCCATAATGGAATCATTGGAGCAAGACCTCAAAAATTTCGCGATCACATTGCTGATGCTGTCCCTGCTCGCCTTCTGCGGCCTGGCCTACTACCTATTAGTCATTACTCACAGAGCGGCTGGTGCTGCCTACCATATCCACCGCGTGATCAAGGAGATTCAGAACGGTAAACTGACTTCTCGAGTCCATTTGCGCGAAAAAGACGAATATCAAGAGTTGGCTGAGTCTTTCAATGCGCTCATGGATCAAATGCAACAAGAACCGATAACGGAACATAAGGAGAATTAATGCAAATAGAGCCACCCTTTTTAAAATTCACGCTTAACATTCCAAAATAATTGAGTAGCAATTAACAAAACGTTGATATACATCCATGTTTTTCTTTTCAAACTATGTGACTATGATTCTCTATTATTAATGCTACAGTATGTTTTTTTCAGCATTTAAAAAGATAAGCAAGGAGTACAACATGTTAAAGACTATCCCTGAATTATTACATGACGCTGCCGCGCATGTGAGATGTGTTACCGCAAGTATTGCAGCAGATGAATTAAAAGAAAATCACGGTCTACTGATAGACGTGCGTGAGCCATCAGAACACTTGGTTAAAAGTGCTGTAGGCGCGATTAATATTCCACGTGGTTTGTTGGAAATGAAACTAATGGAAATTGAGAAGGATCCGCTTAAAGCTATTTATTTGCATTGCGCTACCTCAGCAAGAGCGATACTGAGTGCTGAACAACTTGCGAGAATAGGCTATCAAAAAGTTAGCGTGATTACCTGCGATGTCGATACGATCCAGAAGAGTCGCGCATAAAATGATTACGTTTTACAAAGGACACTAAACTCATGCAGGACTTACCGCACCAATATCACGTTCAGGCGCAAGGCAAACCAGGCGAAAACTTAGATGTATGTGTTGAAAATGTGCCTAAATTAACGGTGGCACCGCCAGCTCAGTTTGGCGGCCCCGGAGACGAATGGTCCCCAGAAGATTTGTTTATGGCCTCTATTTCAAGCTGCTTTATTTTGTCATTTAGAGCAATAGCAAAAGCCTCCAAATTTACATGGTCATCTATTCAATGCGATTCAACGGGAACCTTGGAAAGAGTAGAAGGTAAAACGCGTTTTACTAAAATTATTACCAAGGCAACCTTAGTTATACCGTCTGTTGAAAACATTGAAAATGCCGAGCGCTTGTTGCATAAAGCAGAGCAGAGTTGTTTGGTTGTAAATTCGCTAACATCCGAGTCTGAACTTCAATGTGAAATTAGCATCCTTGAATAAGGAGCGCTGAAAGAAATAAAAAGGCGATAGGGTTAAGGCGTCAGGTTTATTTGCACCTGTAGCTCGCTCTCATTTTTTATTATTGCCAGCTATCCAAAAAAAAGCACTTGTTGAAAACAAGTGCTTCCCACATGGTTTTTGCTTGTATATTTACTTCTTAAATTTCTGTAAAGCTAACTTTAATCCACTAAATCTATTGCCTATTGATACTTGTTAAACCACGCCAAAATATTCTCAACTTTACCCACTAAACGTGAGGGTCTGCCAGCTATACCATGAGACGAGCCGGGCACTTTAACCAGCACCGTATCCACTTTTAAAAGCTTAAGCGCCTGATAGTACTGCTCTGTTTCAGACATAGGTGTGCGTTTATCTTCAACGCCGGTTATCAACATTGTGGGTGTTTTCACATTACCTACCAAAGACAAGGGGGAGCGCTCCCAATAGTGCTCAACTTCTTCCCACGGCATCCCTGGAAATTGATATGGGATCTGGTACATACCGCTGTCGGCAGTTAGCACTTTTGACAGCCAGTTGATAACAGGCTTCGCTACAACCGCAGCTTTAAATCGGTCAGTTAGCCCGATGGCATAGGCCGTCGCAATTCCGCCAGCAGAGCCGCCGGTAATGTAGAGCCTTTCTGGGTCAACTAAGCCTTTTTCAATGAGCGTATCGACTCCCGAAATGTGGTCAGAAAAATCGTACTTTGACGAATACTTGTTTTGTAATAGTAGTGCAAATCGTTCGCCGTAACCCGTGCTTCCTCTGTGGTTATCATAAAACACAATATACCCTTCAGCAGCCATTCGCTGTAGTTCAGCTGAGAAGTGAGGCCCATATGCTAGATGAGGACCACCATGTATTTCAGTAATGAGCGGATACTTTTTTGTGCTGTCATAGTCCGGTGGCAAAATATACCAACCCTGAATCTCTTCACCGTCAATGGACGATTTATAAGTGAACTCGTTAATAGCACCTAATGTTTTATGACCTAGTAAATCCTCATTCAAGTAAGTCAGCTGTTTTTGCTTTTTGCCTTTTTGAACGTAAATGTCGGCAGGGCGGTCGTGTCTTCCTTTTGTGAATGCAAAGGTACCATCGGCATAGTCAAAAGTGCCGCTGGTATATGGTCTACCAAGCGTTGTACCGCCCAAGCCAGAAGTCACTTTGCTATGTTTTGCACTCGATAAAGTGACATAGTCAATTTGCGTGACACCTCTGCGCATTTGCTGGTAGTAAAGGCCTGAATTGTCTTTCCAATGGAAATTAGAGAGTGAATTGTCGACCTCAGCAGAAAGGTTTCGATCGTTCTCGCCACTTACCTCCATAACATGTAAAAAGGTATTTCGATAAGCTAGTTTTTTATCATCGCGTTTAGCGTAGGCAATGTATTTGCCATTTGGAGATACCTTCGGATTGCTTTCACTGCCAGCGGCTTTGGTCAATTGCGTGAATTTTCCGGCCATGTCGACAGCGAAAATATCAGATTCACCTGGCTCATATTCCCAGTTGTCTGAACGATTAGCTGAAAAGTAAATATGTTGACTATCGGCTGCCCAACTCAGTGAGCCCGTATGGTGATAGTTGCCGGATGATAATTGTCTAGCGGTGCCGCCCTCTGCAGGAACAACAAATATTTGTGTAAAAGCCGGATCAAGTACACCCCGACCATCCGCTTGATATCTTGCTTTAGTGATATATTCAAAGGGTTCTGACCACTTTGCCCCTTTCGGCTTGTCTGGCATATTGACTTTAAAGGGCTTTTCGTCCGATTTTACACTCATGGTAAAAGCAATCGTTTTACCATCGGGTGCCCAAGCGATTGAAGATGGCGACGAGGCTATGTTCGTTACCAGTGCGGTTTGCCCTGTATCCATCCAGCGCACATATAGCTGAGGTTTACCTTCTGAATTCGAAACAAAAGCTAAGCGTTTTCCATCTGGAGACCAGCGCGGAGAATAGTGATTCTTCTGTGATGAAACGATAGGGCGATGGCTTTCACCATTAACATCAACAATCCACAAACTAGAGCGGGTGCTGTCGCTCATGATGTCATTAGAGCGTCGCACGTAAACAATATCTTTGCCATTTGGGGAAACTTGCGGATCAGATGCGTACTCTAGTTCAAAAATATCTTCAGCCTGAAAGTGGGGGTGCGCAACTCCCTGTGGCTGTTCCTTAGCACTAGGCATTGGCACCGCTGGGTCCGTCTCTTCAGTTTGTGACGCGTTTATTTGAAATGCACAACTTAGAAGGAGTAAGCTCGTTAGCGCGGAAGATGCTAAAAACGTGCGTGACTTCTTTGTAGAATTTGCTGCAGATTTTGTTGTCGTACTTTGCTTCATTATGACTCCTAAAGTATCTATACGCATGCGAGCGGCTGATACGTGCATCTCTCACGTGCCGTTTACTAATTGTTCTTTTTCACCTAAACCATAAATGATCACAGATTCAGTGCCAACTATTATTGATAAATTAATGCCTGCCTACGGCGGTAAAACACTATATTCATCTAATATTCGCGAATCCAGTTGAGTTGGTATACGCTTGGGTCTATTGTGCTGGATGCAGAGAATCATAGTGAAGATCTTGAGCACTAGCGGACAGCAACAACATTCTGTAAAATTGACTGCTATTACCTTGTTGAGAGCACGTTTATTTTTATGTACATAGAGAGAAAGTAATGAGAATACCCCATTTTGCTACGCTGTGTTTAACCCTATCGTCGTTAACAATATTTTCCCATTTTTCGTTTGCACAAAACGATGCAAGGCCTGCAAATTTGAACGGCATGCTTGTTGTTGTTAACAAATCAGATAATTCGGTCAGCTTGATAAACGCCGCTGAACACAAGATTATTAACACCTTACCCACCGGTAAAGGACCGCACGAACTGATCGTTAGTGATGATGGAAAGTGGGCTGTGAGCACTGATTTTGTTGGTGGTGATAGCCTAACGGTTTTTGATTTATCGACACAAAAAGTTTCAAGAACAATCAATCTTGAAAAGTATCCGGGCCCTCATGGCATTAAGTTTTTGAAAGACCAAAAACGCGTTGCTTTTACTTCAGGCAAGAGCCAAAACTTAGTTATCGCGAATATTCATAGCGGCGAAATTGAAGTGGCTATCAATACGCAGCAGCAAACAACTCATATGGTAGCAATAAGTGGCAAAGAAGATTTTGCGTTCACCACCAATATTCGCTCAAACAGTATTTCTAAAATATCTTTAGCGAACAATAGCCTACTGAAACAGATCAAGACAGAAGCAATGCCCGAAGCAATTAACATCACCAATGACGGCAAACAGATCTGGTATGGCGCAAATGAAAAAGGACTTGTTACTGTAATAGATGCTGAAACCGAAGCACAGTTGGCTCAGTTCGACGGCTTTAGTTTTCCTTATCGGGTGCTTTTTTCGCATTCTGAAAAAATAGCAATGGTGCCAGATTTCCAACTTCATGAAGTGCGCTTCTTTGATACTAAAACCTTCAAAGAATTAGGTAAGCTTATCTTGGAAGAGGAGGCGGGTCCTCAGGGAATTACCTTGCATCCAACGCTCGATATTGCATTTTTGTCTCTCAATTTGAAAAACAAAATAGTAGCGATTGATATTGCTTCGCGAAAGGTTATTGCCGAGTATCCGACGGGCAACAATCCGGATGGCGTCGGCTTCGTTTCAGCTAATAGTAAATAAATAACAGTGAAAACGAGCAAATCACATCATGAATAGACATCTGTCAGATATAACGCTGCCTACTCAACTAATGAACGCAGTAATAAGTGAAACAACGATGATTCAATCCAAACATTAAACAAGACGTAGTATAAAATCGTCAGTCGTTATTTAAATAGAGAGCCGTAGAGATGTCCGAAGTAGAATCACCGCGCCTTACCAAACACCACATTGCCGTCGCGCAAAATGCGTCTGGGCGCAGCTTGAATGTCCCAATCTATAAAATTTCAGATAATCTCCCAGGGCCGAGCGTCTACATACAAAGCTCAATACACGGTGCTGAAGTACAGGGCAACGTGGTCATTTATCATTTGCTGCAAGCGCTACAGCATACGCAAATTCACGGTGAAATTGTTCTCGTACCAAACTGTAACCCGGTAGGAACCAACATAAAAGCCGGCGAATACACGATGGGACGCTTTGATCCTGTAAATGGGACGAATTGGAACCGCGGCTATTTTTATGATGAACAGCAGGTTAGAGATTTTGCCGCTTCAGTGGATGAGGATGAGTCACCTGATATCATCAAAGCCGAGTTTAAAAAATTACTGCTCGCTTCCATTAAAGCGAAACTCGAGCAGCCTTGGGGCTTAGGTTTAGCACAACAGCTCAATCTTACTCTTCAGAAATTAGCCGTAAAAGCAGATATTGTGCTCGATCTACACAACGGTCCAGTGTCCACACGTCACGTTTATATTCCTGAATATGCTAAACATGCTGCCCAACAGTTCTCGATACCGCACTGTATTTTTATTCCCAATGTGTTTGCCGGTGCGTTAGATGAAGCATGCTTCTGCACGTGGTGGTCGCTGCAAGACCGATTACGCGAGCGATTTGAACGAGACTTTGATTTCGGTGTAGAAGCGTTTACCTTAGAAATGGGCAGTCAGGAGGTTATAGACTTTGCGGAAGGCGAAAAAGACGCAAAAGGTATTCTCGGCTATCTAGCTAGCAAAGGCGTTTTAGATAATAAAGAATTTCAACCGGCAAAAATGCAGCGTTTAGGTGTCACACTTGCTAACTACAAAACCATGTTTACTAATTTTGGCGGCATGGTTGAGTACTGTGTAAAGCCGGGTCAAAAAGTAAAGCAAGGCGACGTGATGGCTCGCGTTTTAAATATCGATAATTTAGAAGATGAACAAGCCGTTCATCAGGTTATAGCGCCGTGCGACTTGATCCCTATGCTGCATTTTCCATCTGCCTCTGTGCTTAGCGGAACACAATTGTATAAATGTTTTACTAATTACGTGGAGTTATAGCACCTTTGTAATGGAATTGATTTTGGTGATAGTCATATAACATTTTGTGTGACTCGCCAGCGTCATTTCATCGTGTTATTTTTTTTAACCATTGGCTAAACAACTTTCAAAAGGAAAATTCGAATGTCAAAATCCAAACAGTTATTCAGTACCATATCATCTAATGGAGAATTATCATTCTCGCTAGCAGAGGTCGATGTACCTACGCCGAAACCTCATGAAGTTGTTGTGAAAATGGAAGCCGCACCCATTAACCCATCAGATATGTGGCCAATGTTTGGTCCTGCTGACTTGCGTACTGCGAGCTTTACTGAAGCCGGTAAAACGCTTAAAGCAAAACTACACGACGGCATGTTGTCGAGAGTTAAGTCTCGTATCGACCAAACTTTACCGGTAGGAAATGAAGGCGCAGGTACCGTAATTGCAGCGGGCGACAGCCCCGCGGCTCAAGCCTTACTCGGCAAAACAGTTGCCGTACTCTCGGGTGCTACCTATGCCGAACATTGCTGTGTGCCAGTGCAAGCATGTATCGTACATAACGAGGGTACAACAGCAAAGCAAGCTGCATCTTCTTTTGTGAATCCGCTAACAGCACTGAGCATGGTTGAAACCATGCGCTTAGAGGGACACAAAGCGTTAGTGCATACAGCTGCGGCCTCAAGTTTAGGCATCATGCTGAATAAAATCTGTATTGAGGCTGGCGTTGATCTGGTGAACATCGTGCGTAAGCAAGAACAGGTTGATTTATTGAAAGGCTTGGGCGCGAAGCATGTACTTAATTCAAGCGACGAGAATTTTAAGAAAGATCTATACAAAGCTATCGAAGCAACCGGCGCAACCTTGGCATTCGATGCCATTGGCGGCGGCACTTTAGTGAGCGATATTTTAACTGCAATGGAAGCTGTCGGTAGCAAAGATGCAACGGGATTTAACACTTACGGCTCTGCTGAAAACAAACAAGTTTATATTTACGGTGGTTTGGACTTTTCACCTACAATATTAAACCGTGCATACGGCATGACTTGGGGCATTGGCGGTTGGTTATTAATGCGCTTCTTAGGCAAGCTTGATGTTAAGCAAGTATTAGCAATGCACAAACGCGTTGCTGACGAAATTAATACAACCTTTGCATTAGATTTCAGTGACGAAATTAGTTTAGAAGAAGCAATGCAGCCTGCAAATATTGCGCGTTACTTTGCGAAGAAAACGGGTGAAAAATTCCTGATTAATCCATCTAAATAAGCGCTATTACTAAGTATACTCTCAAGGGTTTCACTTCATTAGTGAAGCCCTTTTTTGTTTGTATTTCATATGTCACAGCAATAAACCAAGGAAAGCATATGTATTTTGAAGATTATCAAGTTGGTCAAACATCCAAGTTTGGCGCTTATGAGGTTACGGAAAGTGAAGTTAAAGAGTTTGCTACTAAGTACGACCCTCAATTCTTTCATTTAGACGATGAAGCGGCGAAAGACTCTCTTTTTGGCGGCCTGTGTGCGAGTGGTTGGCACACCGGCGCTATGTTCATGCGCATGCTGATTGATAATTTGCCAGCAGAACATGGTTCATTAGGTTCTCCTGGTATCAATAATCTGAAGTGGCTCAAGCCGGTGTATCCAGGGTATATATTAAGCGTGAAAGGTCTCGTGACCGAATGCAGATTGTCAAAAAGTAAACCGGGCGTTGGCTTAGTTTGTATGAGCTACGAGATTGTGAATCAAGACGATTTGACCGTGATGAGCTTAGAATCAAACGCCTTCTTTAGGTGTAAAAAAAGTTAAGCGCTTGATTCATTTCATTTAAATGCGCTTTGTTCTGCGCCTATGGCGGCCGCTTTTTTAAATGCCGGACGAGCCTGAAGGCGCGCCAAATAGTCGTTAACTTGCGGTGTATATCTCTGGTCTAAACCCAAAGACTGCCCTAAATGTAATGCATAGCCTACGGCGATATCGGCGATAGTAAAACGGTTGTCACACAGGAATTCGCGTGATTTGATATGCGTATCTAAGCGGCGTAAACGAGCGATAAACCAAGCGGCATAGTCTTCCACAGCTTGCGGCAATCTGCGTTCTTTCTGCTCTAGTCGGCTATAGCGCAATACAATGGTCTGTGGAAATGTTAGCGTGGCATCACTGTGATAAAGCCAATTCAGGTAGTCTCCAAATTCAGCGTGTTCAGGCTTTAGTCCAAATTCATGCTTCTTATACTTCTCAACCAGATAATGGCAGATACCGGTTGATTCGGTCATGGTGGTTTCGCCATCTTGAAAAAACGGAACGGTTCCCAAGGAATTTATTCCTAAGAATTCCTTTTTGAAAAAACGCGGGGGGAAGGGCAGTGTTTCCACTTCATAGGGTAATTGCATTTCTTCTAATGCCCACAGAGGGCGGAGAGAGCGAGCGTTATGACAGTGCCAGAGTTTCATATCTATGTTCCAAATAACTGAATGTCTGAGCCTTAATTACCGCTCAACATTTAAGATAGAGATTAAAGGTAGTTTGTGAGATTATACTGAATAGTCAAGGGATATATCATCATTACAAGGATTTCGTATGAAGCTTCAATCACTTACAAATGGCGTATCGTTACTTTTTTTGATCGCTTTTCAACCTTACCTAAGTGCACAAGAAAGCGCACAAGAAAGCGCACAAGAAAACAAATTACCCTGTGATATTGTTGAAGAAGAGGTACTAGAGAATACGCCTCAAGATGCCGTTGAGTTAATCACCGCTTTTAACCCCGCAAAACCTGTTGAAAGAGTTAATCCGACTTTTCCTTCTTCCGCCGCTCGCGTTAATGCAGAGGGCTGGGTACAAATGAGTTACGTCATTGATAAGAACGGAAACGTTCAGGATCCGATGATCGAAGATTCTGGTGGCCATAGTTCATTTAAACGTTCCGCCTTGAAAGCAATAAAAAAGTGGAAATTTCAGCCAGCTATGAAAGACGGAAAAGCAACGGAACAATGTCATGAGTCAGTCCAATTTGATTTTGCATTAGCCGACAATGCTGGCGCCGATAGGCGCTTCATCAGGGATTACAAAAAACTAGAAGCGCTGATAACGGCGGAGGAATACTTTGCGGCGGAAACGCTTATCGCGGCAATGCATGATGACAAAAGACACAATCGCTATGAGAACGCTTGGTTATGGAGTATCGATGCGAGCTTTGCAAGTAAGCAAGGCGATAAGCATCGCGAAATGAAAAGCATTAGTCGCACTTTAGCGAGTAGTAAAAGTCATAGCGCGGAGAATAAAACATTTGATGATAACTATGTTGGCACATTGCATAAGCGTCTTTTTTTATTGCAGGCGCAGTCAAGTCTTCTGGGCGCGGCTCTAAAAACTTTGGAAGATATTAAAGCATTGCCCAACGCCGACTCTGTGCTTGAATCGCTTGAGTCTACGATAGTCAAACTTTCTGAGTATTTAGCCTCGGATAAGCACATTTTTGTAAATGTCGAATTGGAGGATTCTGGTGAATATTTTCATAAGTTAGCGCGCAATAAATTTGCCTTTGCCAATATTCAAGGGCAAGTAGACACAGTAGAAGTGCGCTGCAAAACACGTAGAGAAAAATTCACCGTTGCAGAAGATTTTGTGTGGAGTATTCCACAAACATGGGGAGAGTGTCAGGTAGTGGTGCAAGGCGAGAGCGAAACTAAATTTGACCTGGTGGAAGTGAGTGCAAGCTAAAAAAAGATCTCAAAAACTCCGTCGCGCCCAAGGCTCAATGCGATTATGGTGATCGCTAGGGCGCCGTCCAAGCTCAGCTTGCCCCAGCATAATCCGGGTGTCAGCACTGTTCTGGAGTTTCTTGTTCTGAAATTTCCCGCTATAGCTATTGATGTATGGCTACAACGCATGGCTGACGGAAAGGTGCATTGGCATGACGGTTCTTTGATAAATGCACAAACCGCTTTTGCAGCTCAGCAACGGGTTTATTATTATCGTGAGGTTGAAAGTGAGCCCGTCATTCCTTTTGTAGAAAAAATTATTTTTCAAGATGAACTAATATTGGTGGCGTATAAGCCACACTTTCTGCCAGTGACACCCGGTGGTAAATATATAGAAGAATGTTTGCAAAATCGTTTGCGTAATAAAACGGGCAATCACAATTTGCAGGCAGTGCATCGCATTGATAAAGGCACGGCTGGTTTAGTGATGTTTTCGGTTAACCCTGATTCGCGCCAGAAATACCACCATTTATTCGAAGCACACCTAGTTAACAAAACCTATCAGGCTGTTGCGAGCACGCTTAACAGCACGCCAACGCTAAATCATGAATGGGATATCAAAAATCGCCTGGAAAAATCTACACCTAGATTTTTGATGCAGATTGTTGAGGGAGAGGCTAACAGCCATTCTCGTATTCGCTGCCTGCGGACAACGGCAGAAAGAGCCTTATTTGAGCTGAACCCCATAACAGGCAAAACCCACCAACTACGTTTGCACATGCAAAGTCTTGGCTGGCCATTGTTAAACGATAATTATTATCCTGACTTACAGCCAAGCAAGCCAGATGATTTTAGTAAGCCACTACAATTATTAGCTCAAAAACTAGCGTTTACTGACCCCGTAACGAAGCAAGATAGGCGTTTTTCGAGCGATGTTGAACTAACTTTAGATTAGTTCAATTGAGTCGACATTCGTTAATCAGAATACTCTTTTCTCATCTCATCACATGTCTTTCGGGTAAACTACATTCTCAGGATACTTAGCGGTGATCGTAGAATAAAAACGATAGACCTTTTGCATATCTTCATCAAAATTACCTTCACTTAAAAAAACCGGGCCAAACACAACTCGCTTGCGCGCAAAATCAAAGCCAACGAGCACAACGTGTGCATTCGCTTGATGTGCAATTGCTAAAAAACCGGTTTTCCACGGAAACTTAGGTGAGCGAGTGCCCTCTGGTGCAACGGCTAAAATCATCTTAGCCTGAGAATTGAATTCCTTCACAACTTCGCCTACAACACCGCGCGCTGACTTTCGATCAACGGGTATTCCACCAATCAATTCAAGCAGTTGTTTAACGACGGGTACAAAAATACTGTGTTTTCCTAAAAACCGGATTTTGATGCGCAAAGCGAACAGCAATGCAACACCTAAAAAGAAATCCCAATTCGAGGTGTGCGGCGCAACGGCTAAAACAAGTTTGGGGTGCTGAGGTAATTCGCCCTCAAACTGCCAGCCGGTAATACTGAGTAATGTGTCACCCAACCATCCTGTGAATTTATTGCCACCTGAAGGTGGGCTGTTCGGGCTTTCCGTTGCTGAGTTATTAGCCACGACTACCGCCAATATGAATGTCGTCGTGTTTACCGCCTTTTTTGAACGATTTAACGAGTATTTTTCTCAACTGCATCAATCTGAGTTCTCTCTTATTTCCGTTGCACCATCATAGTGAGTTAACTTTGTATAAACAACTTTTTAAAATACTTGCTTGTGCACAATATCAGTGGGTAACATGCTGTGTTACGAATCTTTATATGTTTCAAAACTGCGGAGAAACCCACCTACAATGAGCACTATGACCACAGCGGCCAATCGATTATTGCTAGGTGACTGCTTAGAAAAAATGAACGAAATTGCTGATTCCTCAGTCGATTTGATTTATTTGGATCCTCCGTTTTTTACTGAGCGAAAACACAAACTTAAAAATCGTCAACGCACCAAAGAATTTAGCTTTGACGATATTTGGAAGCAGGAATCGAGCTATGCAGAATTCCTGCACCAACGTATTCTTAAAATGCGTGATTTATTAAAGGATACCGGCAGCATTTTTGTGCACTGCGATAAAATGGCTAATCATATTGTGCGAGGCGTACTTGATGATGTATTTGGCTCAGAGTTTTTTCAGTCTGAAATTATATGGCAGTACAAACGTTGGTCTAACGCCAAAAAGGGGCTTCTGCCAAGCCATCAAAACATTTACTTCTTTAGTAAAACGAGTGATTTTAGCTTCAATAAGATTTTTATGCCTTACTCCGAGGCAACCAACCTTGATCAAATCCTACAGCGGCGCACCCGAGACAAGCACAATAAGTCTATTTATGCCCGCGACGAAGAGGGCAATATTCAGCAGGCAGACGCCAAGCAAGGAGTGCCCTTAAGTGACGTTTGGGATATTCCTTATCTGAACCCAAAAGCGAAGGAAAGAGTAGGTTACCCAACACAAAAGCCATTGCTTCTTTTGGAGCGCATCATTGAATTGGTTACCAATGAGAATGATCTTGTACTAGACCCTTTCTGCGGCAGCGGCACAACGTGTGTCGCTGCAAGCTTAACAAACAGGAAATACATTGGTATTGACCAGTCAGAGGACGCTATTCAACTGTCGCAATCGAGGCTAGATAAACCCATTAAAACCGAATCTCACTTGTTGAAAAAAGGCAGAAAATCCTTTGAAAATGCAAATCTAGGGGCATTGCAGTGCTTAGCTGGAATTGATTATAACCCAGTGCATCGAAATCAAGGTATCGATGCCATATTGGTTGAGCATCATCAAGGTGCGCCAGTGTTGGTTAAGATACAGAAGGACACGGAGACCCTTACGCAAGCAGTCGAATTGTTAAGTAATGCGATGATTGTGAAAGCCTCCAAAATGGGCTTTTTAATTAAAACGCGAGTTGCATTAGGGGAGGTCGAAGCTGCTACCGAGCTGAGTTTTGAGAGTAAAAGTGAAGACTTCACTATTCACGTGCTGGAAACCATCGAGCTTAAATTGAAACGCAATATTAGCGGGTCAGGATTGTA
The DNA here is from genome assembly GCF_000226565.1 of Glaciecola nitratireducens FR1064. Taxonomy (NCBI): domain Bacteria; kingdom Pseudomonadati; phylum Pseudomonadota; class Gammaproteobacteria; order Alteromonadales; family Alteromonadaceae; genus Brumicola; species Brumicola nitratireducens. Next base: position 200,275 of record NC_016041.1, read on the forward strand.
AGGTGATGGGTTTATGCGAGGGGCTTACCGAATGTTCACATTTGGAAGTAAGCAGACGGTCGAAAAAACCAAATATATGAGGTATTCGAGTTCAAGACTGAAAAGCTATTTTTAATATCTATCCAGTTCTTACTAATGATGAAGTGAAATAGAGCAAATCAAAGGGTCAGAGCACTTGAAAGATAGCTACTTTTACTAGCAACGCTATTCAGTATGCAAACCTGAAACGCGGCCGCACAATATATGTGCAGCAAAGCTGAGAATATTGCCCCTGTTGCATAGTTCAGGCTTATAGTTTATTTTACGATTACTAGGAATGTAATAATAAAATGTCAAAAAACTGAGACAGAAAGGGAACAATATGCTTTTAAAACACCTCTTGCCAGCAGCGTCGTTGAGTATGATCGCTCTAGGATTTGTTCATGCTGATGAAACGACCATTGCGTACGATATGGTCAGCAGTAGCAGCCTAAATTTAATTGAGTACCAAAATCCATATACAAATGCTTTTTCAAGCGCAGCTGATGGATTTCAAAAATATCAACGTGGTGTTTCAAGCTCTATCCCTTTTTCTGTATTAGATGACACTACAACTTTTTCGAGTGACAGTATAGGCATTGTGGCCAGTACTAATACAGAAGAATTTTTTGGGATCGTTGATACGGTAAACGCAGACACGACTGACGAGGTAGTTGCATCTTGGGTCTTCGATATTAGCGGCGAAACTGAGTTAGGTCTGCAAATTGATATGGGCGCCATGGGCGACTTTGAAAGCAGTGATGTATTTAAGGTAACAGCTTCAATAGATGGTGACTCTGAAGTTGAATTGTTGCGTGCGGTCGCAGATGAGTCGGCTGACCTTTCATATACGCTAGAGTCCGGAAAAGTTGTTAGTCTTAATGACCCACTTGTTGTAAATGGCACTGTGCTGTCTAATGTTTTTAAGCCATTGCGTGCGCCAATATTAGGGACTGGTAGTGAATTAACCATTCGACTAACTGCAAAAGCAAATGGTGGGACCGAAGCATTCGCAGTACAAAATTTAAAAGTGCTAAAGGGATTCGTCAATGAATCACCATTAGGTCCTGAAACAGTTGCTATCTCATTCATCCAAGGTACTGGCAATGCAACTCAAGTAAACGGGCTGGATGTGCGCATTGAGGGCATAGTAGTAGGTGATTTTCAACGCAACGATAGTATCGATAACGGTGACTTGCGCGGCTTTTTCGTGCAGTCTGAGGTAGGCGATGGTAACCCTCTAACCTCCGAGGCTTTATTTGTTTTTGATAATTCAAACCCCGACGTTGACGTAACTATTGGCGACCGGGTGAGCGTCACAGGTTCTGTATCAGAGTTTGGTGGAATGACACAAGTGAGCGCATCAACAGTCACTGTTTTAGCGAATGACCAAGCTTTACCTGTCGCACAAGTGCTGAATTTGCCAATTATTGATGATCTGCAATTAGAGGCCTTAGAAGGGATGCGGATAGTAATACCGCAAGAACTAGTGATTGGTGACTACTTTAATTTTGACCGCTTTGGTGAAATTGGCCTTACTTTACCATTAGGCGATGATAAACGTTTAAACACGCCAACTGCGGTAGTCGACCCAGACTCAAATGAGTATTTTGATTTACTAGCGGCTAACGCCGCAAGACGAATTTTGCTAGATGACGGACGCACAACGCAAAATCCTGACCCAGCAATACATCCGAATGGCCAAGAATTTACACTTGATAATCGTTTTCGTGGTGGTGACACAGTAACAAATGTACAAGGTATTATGCATCAGTCGTTTGGTGCATACCGCATTCAGCCAACGCAAGGGGCTGATTATGTTGCGACAAATCCTCGCACCAGTGCACCAGAAACTGCAGGTCGATTAAAAGTCGTCTCCTTTAACGTATTAAATTACTTTACCACCCTCGACCAATTTGGAAACAGCTGTGGTCCAGCTCTGCTATCGTGCCGTGGTGCAGATACTGCCGAAGAGTTTGAGCGTCAGCGATCGAAGATCATTCAAGCACTGAAAGAGATAAATGCAGATGTTGTTGGCCTAATAGAGATTGAAAATAACCCGGAAGCCGCCGTGAAAGATCTAGCTGATGGCATCAATGCAGCCATCGGCGAAGAGGTATATGGCTATGTCGATACGGGGACTATCGGAACCGACGCAATTAAGGTAGCCATACTTTATAAGAAAAGTGCCCTATCGCTAGCTGGCGATTTTGCAATCCTTGATTCTGTTGTTGATCCTCGATTTATCGATACCAAAAACCGACCCGCACTAGCACAAACATTCGAAGAAAATCAAGCAGGTGGGCGAGTCACTGTTGTCGTTAATCACTTTAAATCGAAAGGGTCTGACTGCGAAGAGTTTGGTGATTTTGATGTTCAAGACGGCCAAGGTAACTGTAACTTGGTGAGAACGGACGCAGCAAAGGCGCTTGCTGATTGGTTAGCGACTGACCCAACCGGCAGTGACGACCCTGATTATTTAATTATTGGTGATTTAAATAGTTACGATAAAGAAGATCCAATTGTCGCTTTACAAGCATCAGGCTTTGTTGACATGGTTAAACAATTTGGCGGTGAAAAAGCTTATTCATACGTATTTGATAGTCAGGTTGGTTATCTTGATTATGCGCTGGCAACCTCTGTTTTAGCGCAACAAGTAACTGCAGTCAGCATTTGGTCTATCAACGCTGATGAGCCTGATATTTTAGATTACGACACAAGCTTTAAGGCTACTGCACAAGATGCATTATTTGCACCTGATGCATATCGTAGTTCTGATCATGACCCGGTTATTGTCGGACTTGACCTTTATATTGTCCCACGCGATAAAAATCAATGTAAAAAAGACGGATGGAAAGATTTACGTCGTAACGATGGTTCCATGTTTCGCAATCAAGGTCGCTGCGTTAGTTACGTAAATACAGGTAAATAGCCTAGGAACCATATGGTCAAATTAAAGCCAGTCAGGTAAACGTGACTGGCTTTTTTGTTTGTTTACTAGGACTATTTATTTTCCTCGCTGTATACACATCCTTGAGGCTCCTATTGCCGTCAAAGCGACTATAGAATTTATAAATACACCTTGCCCCTTTCTATAATCAAAAAACAGCGTTAATGTGTAACAATACAAATTACCTCAAGGGAATCGATTCTTATGAAAACGACAATAGCTATTTTAACTATCTTACTTTTATCTGCTTGTGTGACCTTACCAAGCCCTACGCAAGAAAAAGAAGCTGACTACGGCCCATTTCCTGAAAATTACCAAGACATAGCGAGAGACTACCTGATGTCAGAGTTGAGAGACCCGTCCTCGATTGAAATTAACAATATGTCTCAACCTATAAAGCAGTGGATTGGTGACAAGTTAACTGGCATTAAGTATGGTTATTTGGTTTGCGTAGAAGTGAACTCAAAGAATTTGCTAAGCAATCTTACCGGTTTAAGAAACGACGCCCTGCTCATTAGAGACGACGTCGTCATAGACTATGTTAAAGACGGTGCGCTGATAAGCGGCATGAAGTTGTGTGACTAGTGCAAAGCAACGCTACAGTTTGTTATTGGCTAAGGCGCTGAGCCTCTCGCTCTTGACGTTCCCTGTTCACTTCTTTTTCGTTTTTTACCCGCCATCCCCATTTTCCGCGGTCCATAGAAGTAGGGCTGTTATCTTCCGAACTTAGATGATTGGCGCTTGAAAAGCCCTCCCAAACGTAAAAATTGCTAGTTTGTATGGTGGCTAGAGGAGACACATCAAGACTTGTCTCAGGCTTTTGTAATTGCTCAACGTTGCCGACAAGCGTCAGTATCGCGCCCTGTTGCAAATTTTCTAGATTCAAAGAATTATTAAACTTAGCGGTAAAAGTTCCTCCGCTTTGCTGTTTATAAATTGGCTGACCTGATTGTAAGAGTGGATATTGAGATACCGTTACAGTGGTGCTGTCATCTTGTTTACTTAAATCAAGAATAACACCGCCCCATCTAACGCCTTTGCCAACAGACTCATCGGTCACATCTGAAAAACTGACTAATGGCTGGCTGCTTGCCACCTGAATTTCATTAGGTGAAAACGCGCATCCCGTTAAAAGAATCGGAAGTAGTAAAGCAAATACAAATTTATTAAACATATTGGTTAATCCCTTATAGTTTTGCAATCGAGTGCAAATTGTCCGTTGATTACAAAGTAGTCTACTTTTATGAACATTTCAAATACAAACAGGCCAAAACAACAGCATGCGTTTTAAGCTGTGATTTATAAGAATCGGGAAAAGAAAGTTTTGCTAGTTCGTTAATGTGTCCTGTGTTTTTTTAAGCTTGGCGCTCAATTGACAGTATCGGCAAATAATTTGATAGTATACCGTTGAAACTGCGTACCACCCATGATGCAAATGGTGGTGAAAGCGAATAAAAAAAAACTAGCTATAACGACACTAGCTGACAAAATGATTGTCGGTATTTTTGTATTTCTTGCACATAACAATAAGGTTTAAAATAGTAATATGAACCCAATTCTTGAAGCTCAGTCATCTCACCGTTCTATTCGACAGTATATTGATAAACCGATTGACGTAAATTTATTACACAAGCTTATTGAGTGCGCGCAAGGCGCCGCATCATCAAGCTTCATTCAGTCATATTCCCTGATCCAAGTAAATAACAAAAATACTCGCGAAAAAATAGCGACGTTGGCGGGTGGTCAAAAATGGATAGAATCTGCAGCCGAATTTTTGGTTATCTGCGCCGATTTAAGGCGAGTTGAATATGCTTGTCTAAAACAAAACCTGGGCGCTTTAGAGGGCAACACTGAGCATTTTATTGCAGCAACTGTAGACGCTGCATTAATGGCGCAAAACCTGATGTTAGGTGCTGAGTCAGTAGAACTTGGTGCGGTTTTTATTGGTGGGATCCGCAACGATCCAAAATTAGTTTCTGAACTATTGCAACTTCCGGATCAAGTATATCCTGTTTTCGGTCTGTGTCTGGGCTGGCCTGATGCGCAACCTGAAGTGAAGCCTCGTTTCCCCGTAGATGTCATTCTTCATCAAGATGTTTATGACTCGTCTCGCTCTGAATCTGATGTGGATAACTACGACGACCAAATTCAAAATTACTACACGCAACGCGGCGAAAATCAAAAAACCAGTAATTGGTCTGAACAAACCGCGAATGCAGTACAAAAGAAAAAAAGAGAACACATGCTTGCCTTCTTGCAAGCGCGTGGTTTTTTAAATCGATGATATATACTCATTAATCATCTTGCATTCGCACAGCAAGTACGTCTTGCTTAACGCCATGTAAAACTGCATTTGCGGTAGAACCAAGCAGTGCTTTAATGCCGCTTCTACCGTGGGTGCCAATGATAATTAGGTCGGCACTCGTGTCATTCGCCAGTGCCTTTATTTCATCAGAAATATCACCGGTCTTGATGTGTACGTGTTCTTTGTTGATGCCAAACTTGTCTGCAATTACCTCTAACTTTTTTCTGGCATCGTCTACTGTTTCAGCATCCGTCATTGCGTTATATTCACCCCCATATAGTAAGGGTTGAAGGTAAACTATTGGCATTGAAACATAGACTAAGCTGACGTCTTCAGGCGTTTGACATACACTCATTGCTCTCTCAAGCACGTGTTCATGCTCAGCATTGAAATCTATTGCAACGATAATCTTTTTATAAATACTCATAGTGTATGCACCGTAGTAGTTTGATTTAAACATCTCTACGCTAACACTATCATGTCTGTATCGGGCAATGATTGACTTAAGTCAAACAAAGATAATGGGTTACACCTGCTAATATTGGATTATGGTTAAAAATAGCAACGAACGTTGATTTGCTTTTAGCTGGCGCAGTGGGCATCAACGTCAATTAAATTCTCGTTTGGACGTTCGAGACGTTTCATCACTTGATCGATTTTATTGACTAAGTCACGACTGATGGTTTTTTTGGAATACATCAAAAAAGAAGCGGTGCTTTCGTTTTTTAGTAAATCATAGACTTCGACGAAGTTGTGACTTTGGCAGCGCAGCGCTAACTCATACAGAGCAACTTCTCTTGTTGCAATGAAACCAGCTATGCGACCTGTTATCGCAAGATTTAGCGCTTGGCGCACATCGTTCAAAGCGACGAGTTTTTTTGCAAAATTTGAGTCAGATAATAGCGACTGATACTCGTCAGAGTATGACGTGCCTCGCATCACCCCAATTTGAGCAGGGATAGAGGGAAGCAAAGACAGCGCATTGAGTTCTTTAAACTGTTCTGTGTAACTTTTTTCAATGAACAGAATATTTGAGCTCAGCTTGAAGATTTCCTCTGAGAAAAAAGCAAATTTTTCCCTCTCCTCTAATTTTGCTGCTGACATCGCAATATCAAGTTGACCCGTTTCGATATGACGCACAATGCGCTTCCAAGGATAACTGTAAAATTGATAATCTATGTTTGCTGCGTCCAAGATGTTGGACAAATATTCAATGTCGTACCCGTTCGGGTTGCCGTCTTTGTCAGTATATCGATTTGGGGGACTGTCATCGTACCCTATCCGGAGTGTCGCCGTTTTTGCGAGTTCTTGATTGTCGTCGGTCTGTGAATAGCCAAAACTATTTGAACAGTATCCAAATAAAAGCGAACACACTATGACAACGAAAGCGTTTTTAATCATTGTTTCCCTAGCGTCAAACGAGCTATTTGTTGCTATTGATTATGCAAAATGCATGCGGTAAGAATTTTGAATGATATACCCTCTGATTAGAAAGTTAAACAGGGCAGAACAATTCAAGTCAGCTTTAATACTCGGCGAAGACGTCAATTATGTACTAGGCTGTTGGTATACCATGATAATTTAAATGTTTCCTACGTTGGCTGACTTCACCAGAAAAAAGCAAATGTGATCTCATGAGGCTGCATTTCATACCCATTAATACACGCATTACAAAGGAGAATTTATGACTATCAAAAATTGGGCAAGCGCAAAGTATCAAGGGTTAGGAAAAGAAGGAAAGGGTTCGGTATCTACCCAGTCAGGTGCTTTTAATGAGCAACCGTATGGTTTCAACACCCGTTTCGATGATAAAAAAGGGACTAACCCAGAAGAGCAGATCGCCGCTGCTCACGCCAGTTGTTTCACCATGGCCCTGTCGTTTGGTTTAGCCGAAAAAGGCTTAAAATCCGGTGAGCTAGATACAAGAGCAACAGTTAGTTTAGACAAAGACGGTGACGGGTTTTCGGTGACAAAATCAGAATTAGTCCTAAAAGCCAAGGTTGCCGGAATTAATGAAGCCGATTTTGCTGCTGCAGCCAAAGACGCTAAGCAAAACTGTCCAATCTCAAAGTTATTAAATTGCGAAATTAGTTTAACAATTGAAAGTTTTGAATCTTTATAGCAAATAATGGCGAAAGTTAGACTAAGATAAGGTAGTAGTGAGTCATTGTTGAATGACAATGACTCACTATATGATTTAAAGCAAAGTGGCTATTCAAGTTCAAGTCCATACTCTGAAAATAGTTGATAGACTCGGTCTTAGCCTTTTCTTTTCATTTTTTTATCAACTTTTTCCATCAACTGATTAATCTCAGCTCGTCTAAATTCATCTGCCAACGGTCTTTCTAAGCGCGGCGCTGCTTGTAGAGCCAGCGTTAAATGCTCCTTAGCTTTTGCATACTCTTTGTCGTCAAACAAAAACTCACCATAGAAGTAGTTTGAATCAATGCCGTTTGGATTGATCAATATGGCCTTTTCTAGCATTTTTTTGGCTGTATCGTCATCTCCAAAAGCAATCGGCCAGCCAGGTACTTTATGATAAAGCGTGCCTAAACTCGTATAGGCAGACCCACTCAACGCAGAATCGTCAAGTTTCATCGAAGCTTCTAGTGATTTCTTTGCATCCTTGGCTAATGAAAGGGCGCCTAAGCCTCCTTTGGCACCAGCATAGCTAGACTCAATAATACCTAACCAAACTAAATTGTTGGCATTTTCTGGATTGGCTTTAACTAATGCTTGGGCTTGTTTGAGTAGGCTATCAAATCCCGCTTCTTGAGCGTCACCTTCTAGTTGATAATTTACCTTTACCCACTGTTGTTGCAATTCGAGAAGCTGCGATTCAGGGCTTTTTGTTGCAAAAGTAGCGTCTGCTGCAAAAGTGCCGTCTGCTGCAAAAGTACCGAATGAAATAGTGGTCAATGACGATGTAGCAAATAGGACCGCCACTCCGAGTTTAGTAATTGATTTAGCGATTGATTGATGCGCTTTCATAGGAATATCCTCTTTTTATCAAAATAACAATCTGGCTTTCTAAGATTGTTGTAAATAACGTTTTATAACGGTAAGTTTAGATTGAATTGCGTTGTCGACTAGCTTTGGAATAAATCCGTTTATCCGAACGAAAAGCTTTTCAGGCCAACCAACAACTTGCTGTCTTTTCTTGCTGTTGAGAAAGTTCATAAAGGTTTTAGCTACCGCCTCAACACTGTCCACAGCGTTACCTAGTGCTTTATTCATCTCATCAACACTCACCGCGTTTATACTGGTACTGGTTGCGCGCGGTGCGAAATATCTAAATCTGATATTTGTATCGCTATATTCGCGGGCAAGTGCTTCTGTAAATCCACGCAAACCAAATTTGGAGGCACAATAGGTGCTAAAGCCGGGATAGCCTATATAGCCAAAGGCTGAACCTACTTGAACGACGTTGATCTGCTTTTGCTCAGCACCTTGTTCAGTGTGTGACTTCGCAATAAACTCTTGAGTAAATAACATCGGCGTTATCAGGTTGGTTTGCATTAACTCATTTATCATTTCGGGTTTTGTATCTTCAAATGCGACGAAGCTAGACAAACCGGCTGCATTTACTAGTAAGTCGACGGGCTTGTTCGCAAAAGCAAGATTAAGAATGTTTGCGCGGTCGTCCGATTTGTTTAAATCCCCTAGTAAAATTTCACAGTTTCCAGACATTGAGATTTTAAGTTGTGCTAGCTTTTTCTGATTGCGTCCTTGAATAAAAACGTGATACCCGTTTTCACCAAGAATTTTGGCAATTGCGCCACCGATACCACCCGAGGCACCAGTGACCAAACACGTTTTAGATACCTTTTGGTGTGTCAAAATTAGGCAGCCTTCATTTTGCTAGCTGAAACGTCCAAGGTTCTAAAAATATTGCCGTATAGAACGTAAAAACGTTTTGCACTTTGAACGATGAGATCTTGTTCTTTAGGACAATCAATTTTATCCATTAAAGTTTCAAAAAACTTAACATGATCGATATCCAGCGAGCCGTGAGATACCAAATAGCTAAAGGCTTTTTTGGGTAATCCTAATGCATCCTTAATATTGGCTGCCGCGTTATCGGCCATTGCAATACTGGTCCCTTCCAACACATGCACCATGCCGAAAAATCCAAGTGGGTTAACACGGTTAACCATGTCATAGGCATAGGCAACCATGAGTTCTGTTGCCATTGAAGGCGGGGTGGCGCGCACGACTTCTTTGTCATATCCACAGTTTGCAATATCGTTTAGTACCCACTCTTGGTGGCCTAACTCCTCTTCAATATATTCGGCGACTGCTTCGCGCAACCATTCTTTGCTCTCCGGTAAACGACTGCCTACTGACATCAACAAAGGCACTGTATGCTTAACGTGATGATATGCTTGGCTCAAAAATGCAACGTAATCTTCGGTTTCAATGTCGCCAGAGAAGCAACGTTTAATGATTGGAGATGACAGTAAGTAATCGCGCTCGGTGGTCGTTTCGTTCAGAAGTCTTTGATATAAGCTCATTGTGTTTTTTTCCTCTTTTTTCATCGTAAAAAAATTGGCATAGATAGCCTCAATTCTTGACTGATAATACTGGTTAATTTGTTCACGCTTAGGGCGCATATTGGCTGTATATAAGCCCTCTTCAAAAGTCATAGAGTGGCTTAGCATGAGATTTGCTTTGATTTGGGCATAGTCCGGTAAATGACTGTTTACTGTGTCGATAGCATCGCTGATAACAGCCTGTTGAATTTTCTCTGATATTGGTACGAGCACCGCCATGCAAAATGGCCGACTGTCACCCAGTACAACAGCTTGTTGAAATAGGCCGGTTGCGAGCAATTCAGATTCAATCCATTCAGGAGAAATATTGCGTCCAAATGAATTAATGAGAGTGTTTTTGATTCGGCCTTCGATGTAAATTTTGTTATTTTTGATACTTGCGATGTCTCCGGTAAAAACCAGATCGTTATACCAAGAACGTTGGTCTTCCAAATATCCTAAAAAGGCATTGCCACTAACAACTAACTCGTTATTAATTATCGCCGCTTTTAGGTGCGGCAATACGCTGCCAGTGCTCGCTATATCATCGTTATTAGGTGTATTGATGCATACAACAGAGCTACATTCTGACAAGCCATAGCCTTGATAAACAGGCAAACCTAAACCTCGGGCTTCTGCCAACAACGAGGCTGAAACTCTACTACCACCAACCGCAATAAATTGCAGGGATGAAGGTGCTTGCCAATTATTTTTAGTCGCCATTACCAATACTTGCAGTAATTCAGGTACTAAAATCAGGCTGTTTGGTTTCGCTCTGCTAATGCAGTTCAGTAAGGCATTCGGATTGACGAGCCGACTGCCTTCGAATCCGCGCTCTGCGTCACTCGCAATGATGACCGTGCCTGATGCTAGCATTGGGCAATAAACGCCGGCGATGTTTTCAAGTAAAGTAGGTAAAGGTAGCAAACACAAGTGACGAGGGTTTTGTAAACCAATACTATTAACAAGAGCGCAAGCCACCGCCATTTGATTTTCGGTACTCAAACAAACACCCTTTGGTGTGCCTGTTGAGCCTGATGTGTAGGTGATTTTGCTTGTACCATTAGGGGCAGCTAATCTTTTATCTTGAACTAGTTTATATACATTGAGCTTTACCAAATCACATTCACAAAGCGCGCCGAAATTGACGTCTTGTTGGCTGAAAAGAATGTTTGGCTTTACCGACAATAGCAATTGATCATATTGAGCTTGCGTGAAAAAGAGTGGAATAGGCGTGAAAACAAGCTCAGCCATTTGGCATGCTAAATCCACAACAATCCAATCAATGGAGTTGTCTGTATGCAGGCAAACTGAATCAGCGCCCTGCTTTTTTAACCAATCTGATAAATTTGTTACTCGCTCCGCTAATTGAGTGTAACTAACTTGAGCACCTGCAGTTTCGACGGCAATTTGATCTTTGAGCTCTGTCGGAATATGTAAAAGTCGTTGTATCAATTCACTCATCTCGATTACCTCTTAAGCTTGCGGGTGGTGAGCGCAATTTTGCGTTCTAGTTGATCAAACATTTGCTTAAAATGTGCTGATTTATTGACTGCAAGCATCACGGCAGCAAGAGAAACAAATACTACTTGCGGGTTCGTTTCATAGTATGTGCCCCAATTAATTGATGATTCTTGTAATTTATTCTTGTCTGCTTGAGCGATGTAGTGACAGTCAATTCCCGCTTTACTAATTAATTTGACCACGTGCTCAGTGCCAGCAAACACCATATGCTCATAGCCATTGCAAAATAATGACACGGCGGTTGTGAGAAAAAGTGGAATAGTAAATTTGTTCGAGTTGCTATAAAGATGACCGATTTCAGCTATGTACCGACGATCATGCGCTTGCGAAACATAGTGCTCGATAGGCTGCGCTAAATATTGTTCAACGAATAAGCTCTCTTTTGCAGACCGGATACCCAACGCGGCCTTGAATTTGCCATTATTAATTGCCAAAACATAAGGCATGCTTATTTCAATATCGGCACCATAAGCAGACGCGAATCCGTCTTTGATAAATTGCTCTGATGCTGCACGACCATCATCATGTTTTTGATAAACATCGAGTGAAAACGTGTATTTTGCATCGCTCGCTTGCGCGCTGCGGCAAACCTTATTTGTAAGCTGACTAGTAAACGACTCAGTCCCTTTGAGGTCGGTGGGTAATGTGATGTCTACGGCTTGCATTATTAAGACCTTTTAGTACTTTATGCTGCAAACAATAAACCTAGAACCTTAAAATAATCTTAAGATTTAAAAATAAATCAACAAATATAAAATAAATAAAGCAGTGTGCTTAAGAATCCAAATTACCGCGTAAGTTTTTACTGCTGAAGGAATTGGTTTTCAATAATAGTGCGGCATGTTCCTTCATGATTTCTCAATGTTTTATCTCAAAATGCTATCTCATTGTTAGTTATTCTTATGTTCTACTATTAGTCTTTATAAGTGTTAATTTCCAAAAAAGTTAGCAATACTAAACCAACAATAATTCACTTCAAAAAAGTGAAGACATGCTTTTCTGTCATCACCGCTAGTGTCAAAGGATTAGACTATGCCAATACTCAAGACCCCATTAAAACGGTTTGAAAACCTGACTGAATATCCGTTTGAAGCAAATTACTGCAACGTGAGTGTTGATGAAACCGAGCTACAAATGCACTATGTGGATGAGGGTGACAAGGATTCGCCGGTGATTTTAATGCTGCACGGCGAACCAACATGGAGTTATCTATATCGCAACATGGTGAAGCATGCAGTCGAAAACGGGTTTAGAGTGATTGTTCCTGATTTAATTGGGTTTGGTAAATCAGATAAATTCGATAATAAAGCACCTTACACCTACGCAAACTTTATTCAGTGGATAACAAACTTCATCAAAAAGTTGGCGCTCAAAAATATCAATCTAATTTGCCAAGATTGGGGAGGCTTGATTGGATTGCGAGTCTTGGCGGCTGAACCAGAGTTGTTTAAAAACTTAGTCGTTGCCAATACGTTTTTGCCAACAGGTGAGGAGCCAATGAATGAGGCTTTTCAAAATTGGCAAACATTTTCCCAAACAGTCGAAGTATTCCCAGTAAGTCAGATAGTGCAGCGTGGTTGCAAAAGAGAATTATCTGAGGCCGAGCGCTATGCCTACGATGCGCCATTTCCAGACGAATCTTATAAGTGGGGCGTGAGGCAGTTTCCATTATTGGTGCCCACAAGCACTGACAATCCTGAGTCGAGTAACAACAAGCAAGCTTGGCTTGTACTGAAATCACTGTCACTGCCGGTACTGACAGTTTTCGGCGACTCAGATCCTATTACCAAAGGTGCTGATAAGGCTTTTCAACGAATGATGAAGGGCTGTGAGGGCCAAGCGCACGCAGTATTGAAGGACGTTGCACATTTTATTCAGGAAGATGCGTCACAGAAGCTGATAGAAAACGCGGTTACGTTTTTCCGCGCCAATAGTTAGCTACATTTTTTGCTAATCAGTGGTAAGATTCATGCCACTGAAGCGTCAATGTCATTGGTTCATACGTTTAGTAAACTTTATTCTTATACTACAAGGCATCGAAGTGCAAAAAGCGGCAATTTTTGTTGATGTACAAAACATCTATTACACAACCAAACACACCTTTTCACGTTCGTTTAATTATCGGCATTTTTGGCAATCAGTAGCGAAAGATTATGAAATTGTCGACGCTGTCGCGTATGCGATTGATCGCGGCGATGTACAGCAACAGAAATTTCAAAGTGCACTGCGTCATATTGGCTTTGAGGTAAAGCTGAAACCTTTTATTCAGCGCTCAGATGGTTCTGCGAAGGGTGATTGGGATGTGGGCATTACAATCGATGTATTGGAGGCAGCGCCCTATGTCGATACGATCATCCTATTATCGGGCGATGGTGATTTTGACCGATTGCTTTCAAAAGTACGACAAGAGCACAACTGCAAAACAGTTGTTTATGGCGTGCTGAATTTAACTGCTAACTCCCTAATTAATGCAAGTTCGGAGTTCATTGACATAGATGGTCAGTGGCTACAATGAAGTCATTGTTTTTTATATCAGCGGCTTTATTAATAATAAAGGGATATTTTTCAATTAGGGCTTACCATCAAACAGCTTCCTGAAATACAGCAGCGTATAGACATGGATCTACTTCGTCGTTCGATGACGGGGATATTTGTCTATGCTGTTTTGTTGCCCGCAGTGTTTTGGCCATTTGACTTTCATTTAACTGAGCCTGAGTTAAGCCGTACCTTTGCTTTGAGTATGTTTGGTATTAGTATTATTAGACTGGTTCATTGGTTCTTTACTGATCGCCTGTATCGTTATTCTCCGGCTCTTTGGCGTAACTGCTTCACTATATTTTCGCTCGGTCATGCAAGTGTACTTAGCCTCTTTTTTGCAATGGCCATGTTTGATGAACGCTTTGAACCTATTCTGCATATTACGATGCTAGCAATTGGCGGTATTGCAAGTAGCGCGATTGTTGCACTAATGCCGCGTATTAGTCTTGCCTTGTGTAACCTAATAATTCTACTGGTGCCATCTATTGCAGCTGGATTTTATCTTGAAAATAAAATGCCCTATGCAATCATGCTGTTGGTCTACGTCAGTTTTATTGGCTTGATGGGGTTTAGAGCGTCGAAGGAATATCAGCGTTCATTTGAAATTGAGACGCAGTTGGATAAGCAGAAAAAAGTGCTCGAACAACTCAATAAAATTGACGCGCTAACGGGTATTAATAACCGAGGGTACTTTAACATTGAGTTCGAAAATCAATGGCAGTTGGCAAGTCGCAATGAGTACCCCTTAGCTTTGTTGCTCATCGATATCGATCACTTTAAGCGCTTTAATGATGACCATGGTCATCTATGCGGTGATGCCTGTCTTGTCCATGTAGCTAGTCTTATTAGCCAACAGATTAACCGCAAAACTGACGTTGTGGCGCGTTTTGGTGGAGAAGAGTTTGTTGTTTTACTGCCTAGTTGCAATATACGAGAGGCAGAAAAAGTAGCCGAGAAGATCCGCTCTGCAATTGAAGCGAACCCCTGTATGTATGGTGAAGAAAAATTATCGGTTACTGCATCTTTGGGAGTCGCTTCACTGGTGCCTAATGCTGATACAGAAAGCCATATGTTAATTGAAACTGCTGATAAGGCCATGTACTCTGCGAAAAGTGCAGGTAGGAACTTGGTTGTCTCAGCAGCTTCTGCATAATATTAAGCGGCGATCACTCAACTTTTGGTTTGATGTTAGTCTTTATAAAGGCGCTTAACTTTGCTTTCGAGACTTTTGTTTTCTAGCTTTAATTCAACGGGCCGTTCAAGAATAATATCGCCTTCAACGTTGGAATCTGCGCTGATGTAAAGCACGGGATAATTTTTGTGGTAGTTGTTTTTAGAATTACCACGGAAGTGAATGTCACCTTTCACAAGACTGCCGTCATTTAGCTTTACACTGCCGTTTACCGTCATGATGTCTTTTTCGACAACAACACCACTAATTGAAATCGTGCCGTTGACGGTTGAAAGCTCGCCGCCAATCTGGCCATTCTCTTGTATCTTTATTTGGCCGTTTACTGTGCTCACATCTTCCGCTGATGCAAAGCCTTCACCAATTTTAATTTGGCCATTGACTGCGTTCACTGAGTCGACGCTAACGTTGTCGCCAATAGAGATGCTGCCGTTGGTATTGGTGACGCGTTTGGCGCTTACATTGTCTTTAATTACAACGCTGCCATTGACTGAACCGACGTCCTCTACCGTTCTTCCTTCACTTACTTTTACACTTTTGTTTGTCGATTTCACATCTTGTGAATAGCTAGCGCTGTCGTTATCCCAATCTTTATTTTTCGCGTTAACGTGAATAATGCAGCCACTGAGTGACATGCTTAAAAGCGTTATTCCGATGAAAGAGTAAACAGGGCGACGAATTTTGCTAATCATAACTAACTCCATAATTTATGTGTGATGGTCTTTTTGGTCTTATTAATCACAAAACCTGACATTTCCCACTGCTTTGCATTCAATGTGCCAATACGTAACTCATTGTTTTTGTTTGTTTAAATTTTTTACTATCAAGTTGGCAACTAATCGATAAGAAGTATTTTGCTAAATATTGGTCAATTAAACTAAATTTAGAACAAGGAATTTAGTGCAAAGCATTCAGCATTAAAAAATTAAGTATCAAAAGTGCAGTGCCAGGCTAGGTGTAATTTATATAGCGATATCTGATAAGTCGCACATAAAGTGACAATAGTTTAAATAGATAAAATCAGGTGGGTGATACAAGCACTGTTGAGTCGGATCTAGATATTTTGAATATGCGCAGTTAGCGCGCCTTGCGCATTGGCATCCCATCAATATCAGCGAATACTTGCTCGATATCTATCCTACCACTGCTTAGCGTGAAAGCGGATTTTGTGCCGCCATCAAGACCAATCAAAATGCTTTGTTTACCGTTGAGTCTTTTGCGTAGTTCAGACACTGAATACGCAATTTGCTGGTTGTTAGAGCGTGATTGGGAGGCGGAAGTGGAGAATGTCTCCATGTTCTCCTGAGTAAAGCGTAATTCGATCACGCTATCGTCTACAAGCAATAGGGCGATGAGTCTGCGATCCCACATTTGGTTTCTGCGAGCTTCAAACTGTTTAGCTAAGATATCTGCGTTCGCTGGGGTCTTAGCATCGACGATAAGCACGCGGTTTTGCCATATTAAAGTTTCCAAAGGCAATTCTTCTAAAGGTCGTTCTTCTGCAAAAAGTGAAGCCGAATTTTCTTGTTGTATCGCCCCCACTGTTTCTAGGGAGCAAAGACTTAACAATAGCGATGCGGCAATTAATTTAATATTATTCATGTGATTTTCCGTTGATAAACCCATTTGACTTAAGCGCGCTATCAACACTAGTATAGCCTTGTGTTTACCATAGGCATGTCTATGAATATTATCCTATTTGCTATACCCATTTTCTTTCTTCTTATCGCGGCAGAGTTGATTGCCGAAAAAGTAAGAAAAACAGACTACTATCGCTTAAATGACGCTATTACAAGCCTGAGTATAGGCGTTTTAAGTCGTATCATGGGCGTTATGAAAAACTTGGCCCCATTTACCGTTTATATTTTACTGTACGAGCACTTTACATTATTTGAACTTACGCAAACGCCTTGGGTTTGGATTGCTGTATTCGTTATTTACGATTTTTTATATTACTGGAATCACCGATTTGGTCACGAAGTTAGCTTGTTTTGGGCGGCGCATGTGGTCCATCATTCCAGTGAGGATTACAATTTAACTACTGCTTTACGACAAACATCGGGCAATTTTTTCAATT
This sequence comes from Glaciecola nitratireducens FR1064, assembly GCF_000226565.1. NCBI lineage: Bacteria > Pseudomonadati > Pseudomonadota > Gammaproteobacteria > Alteromonadales > Alteromonadaceae > Brumicola > Brumicola nitratireducens. The sequence continues at coordinate 217,408 of NC_016041.1, forward strand.
TTATATTCTTTTTGCCGCTCGCATTTTTCGGTGTTGATCCACTCATGCTCATTACCGTTGGCTCTATTAATTTGGTGTATCAATTTTGGGTGCACACTCAGCATGTTGGGAAGCTGGGGTTTGTTGAATGGTTCATGGTAACACCCTCAAATCATCGAGTGCATCATGCGCAGAATCAGCAATACCTTGATCGCAACTATGGCGGTGTTTTTATTATTTGGGACCGTATATTTGGGTCTTACCAAGATGAATTAGGCGATGAGAAACCCATTTACGGTGTGCGCAAGGCCTTAAAAAGTTGGAATCCGTTTTACGCGAATATTCAGGTATACAAACAGCTAGTTCAAGACAGTATTCATACCAAAAAATGGTCTGACAAATTCAAGGTCTGGTTTGGCAGAACGGGATGGCGCCCGGATGATGTCAGTCAAAAATTTCCGCTAGCGCGAACAGATTTAAACCAGTTTACGCCATATCAAACCGACATATCGCTAATGGCTAAAGTTTACGCGCTGATGCAATACGCTATCATTTCCTTGCTTGCTGTTTCTCTGTTGATTAACGCTAGTGCATTGGATGTCAGTCAACAGCATGGTATTTCCTTTTTCGTTATTTTTTCGAGCATTAACTTGGCGTGGATTATGGAGAACAGAGCAAGCGCAATTTGGCTAGAGTGGTTAAAACTACTGGTTTCAGTTGTAGTATTACTGAATATAAATTTAGGCGCATATGCAGATTACGCTTTCATACCGGTTTTGTTATCCGCAATACTGCTTTTTAAGCTTCAGTATCAGCGTAATATGGACCTTTCAAATGGTAGTGAATTGAACAGTTAAATGGAAATAACTTGTGTAAGCAGTGGTTCTTGTTGCCGTGAGTTATTTATTATCAATTCAATATATTCAAATGTTGAACAAAGACCTAGGCTCTGGGTCTTAACCAACTTAGCATTCTAGGATGAAGCTCATGCAATTTCTGCTTAAAATACTCATGTTTCCGTTTGTCGTCGTTGGTAAGCTTCTGGCTCTTTTATTTGGTGAAGTTAATTGGTCAATGCCGCCTTGGTTGGCTTACCTTAATAATTTGCGCAAAAATAGCCCACTTAAACTCGTCTTTCTAGCCTTGCTTATTGTTGGTTTAGGCGCAGGTGTTTACAAAACTTATGTGTACTATCAAAGTTTACCAGAGCCAATATTGGTTGATGCCCTTATCACTATTCCAGCACTTACAGAGGAATATGCTGATGAAAATAGCGAGAGCACAAAAACCTCACCACCTGAACTTCGCATAGAATTTGCCTACACCTCGAATGATTATTTACCACCAGAGCAACCACCAGAGCTACTGCCAATAACGCGAATTGCGCCACCGTCGATACCTGCTGATTTTCCTTCAGTTGCGCCAATTGATTTAATTGGCGCCGAAGTAAAAACAGGCATCAAGCTCAGCCCAAGCAAAGCCGGAAAGTGGCGTTGGGAAAATGACAGGACTCTGTTGTTTGTGCCTGAAACCCCCTGGCCTGCGGGGCAGGAATATGAAGTGAGCTTTGCGCCAGAAGTGTTCGATACCCAAGATGAGTTTAGCAACGATGAATTCAGTTTCATCACTACGCCTCTGCAGGGCAGCATCGAAATGAGTGAATTTGAATTAAGTGTAGAAGACAAGCTTAAGCAAGTTTTTGTTGAAATTTCATTTAATTATCCCGTTGATAGGCAAAGTGTCGAACAATCGGTTTCCGTGGCCTATCAAGTTGAGGGCAACAAGCTAGGCAAAGCGCAAGCCTATAAACTCAATTTTAGCGACAACCTGCGTTCTGCGACGGTAACCCTTGATATAGCGACACTGCCTGAACAAGCTCGGATCCTTGAAGTGACGTTTGGTGAAGGCATCAAAAGTATTTATGGTGGTGAAGCTAGCTCGGCTGTATACGAGAGCAAAGTCATGGTGCCTGACCTTTACAGTTACTTAAAAGTAGAGCAGTCGGATATCGAGGTTTTGCGCAACTTAGACGATGAACCAGAGCAGTTTGTGTTGCTTGACTTTACTGATGCTATTGCCCGTGATGAACTGCTGAACAAGTTTACGCTTTTCCTCTTACCCAACCAGAAAGAAAAAAACGGTAAGAGCTATTGGCAGAGTCCAAGAGAAGTAACAGCCGAAGTATTACAGAGCGCTGAAAAACTAGATTACACATTGATGCCCAATGCGGCTGATGCTGCCACAAACTATCAACTTAAAGTGGATGTTCAAGCGGGTCGTCAGCTGTATTTGAAGATAGCCTCAGGCTTAACGTCGGTTAATGGGTTTGTGCAGCGTGCTTATTTTGATCGCATTTTAGTTGCTCCAAAATACCCGCAAGAAATTTCCATTTCAGGGGAAGGTTCTATTCTCACTTACAGTAAAGACCAACGTCTTGCATTTTCGACCCGAGGGGTCAGTGATGTTCAAGTCAGTATAGGCAAAGTTATTGACGACGAACTCTATCATCTGGTGTCGCAAACTCAGGGCGATATCAGTAATCCTAACTTTTATAACTGGAGTTTCAACGAAGCAAACTTGGCCGAATTTAGTACGCAGTTTATCAGTATGAACGCGAACGATGCTGACCTGAAAACGGCAAACTACGCTTCCGTTGATTTGAACGCGCTTGTCTCAAGTTCTAAGGGGGGGCTGGGTCTATTCTTTGTAGAAATCAAAGCGTGGGATAAAAACCGTAAACGTGAAATTTATGGTGTCAGCGACAAGCTCCTTGTGCTGGTTACTGATCTTGGCGTTATTGTAAAAAGCAGCCAAGATGAAAGCCAAGACATATTCGTGCAGTCAATAAAATCAGGTGCTCCTGTTGCTAACGCGCGCGTCGAACTGATTGCTAAAAACGGTACCAAGCTGTTTAGTAAGGCAACCGATAGTAACGGCCATGTTACTTTTCCTGCGGCGAACGGTTATGAGCGTGAGAAGCAGCCGGTTGTGTATGTTGTCAGCCTGAAAGGTGACGTATCGTTCATTCCCTACAATCGCTATACGCGACAAATAAATTACTCGCGCTTTAATGTGGGAGGAGAATACAGCTACGCCAATGACAATGACCGTGTGAATGCCTATATGTTTACCGACTGCGGTATTTATCGTCCGGGAGAAGTGGTGAATATTGGCATGATTGTTAAGGGCAAAAACCTTCAAAACCTAGGTAACATTCCGCTTGAGTTGGTGATAAGAGATGCCCAGTACACTGAAGTGTACGTTGAAACAATGCAGCTTTCACAGTTTGGCTTTATGGATGCGGCGTTTAATACAGAAAAGACTTTCAAGACTGGCTCCTACAGCGCTAGCCTTCATCTCATTCGAGAACGGGGTAAGGGCAATCAGGTTCGTGAGCGCCAAGTGGGCTCTATGAACTTCAGCGTTGAAGAGTTTCAAGCTGATACGCTGTCAATTACCAGCCAAGTAAAAGGCCTGCCAAGCAAAGGTTGGGCAACATCACCAAATTTGAGCAATGAAATAAGTTTAAATAACCTGAGTGGCGTGCCTGCACAAGGGCGCAGGGTTACGACAGATTTGACCTTACTTCCAATTCAGTTTTCATTTGAGCAGTTTGATGGCGTCGCTTTTTACTCTCCTAAAGTGAAAGACGATACAACGGACGGTTTATCCCGATTCGAGGAAAGCTTAAAAGAGCAACAGACCAGCCCTGATGGCAAGGCGAGTGTTGCGGTAGATTTAAGCCGTTTCAACAAAGGAACTTACAGCGTCACCCTGCAAAGCAAGGGTTATGAAGCCTCCGGCGGCCGCTCGGTCAGCACGTCCACTCGCTTTTTATATTCGCCGTCGCTTCATCTTGTTGGCTATAAAGCCGATGGCAAACTCGACTTTATTAATCTCAACAGTGAACGAACATTAGCCTTAATTGCGATTAACAATGAATTGAAATCCGTTGCACTCGACAAGCTCAAGAAGCGTTTAAGCAAAGTGCAGAGCATTTCTACTCTTGTGAAGCAGTATAACGGTCGCTACGAGTATGAGAGCATTCAAACTACTAGGCAGGTAAAAGAAGAAGCTTACGCCTTGCCTGAGGGCTTTGAAGCGCTTTCCTTGGATACTAGCGAGGCAGGCACTTTCGTTGTCGATATTCTAAATGCAGATGATGAAGTGCTGCTTAGTGCGCAGTATACGGTAGTCGGTGCTAGCAATGATGACGGTCAATTAGATAAAAACGCGGAATTAAAAGTCACCTTAGATAAAGACGATTATCAAGAAGGCGAGACGATTGAGCTAAGTATTCAAGCACCCTATGCAGGAAGCGGCTTAATCAGTATTGAAAGTAACAAACTGCACGCATTCAAGTGGTTTAGCAGCACCACCAATAGCAGCATTCAGCGGATTAAGATCCCCAAAGGTATCGAGGGCAACGCCTATATAAACATTGCGTTTGTGCGTGACCTCAGCTCTAAAGAAATATTCACTAGCCCCCTGAGCTATGCAGTCGTGCCGTTTTCTATTGACCGCTCTAAGCGGATATTAGATCTCACGCTTCGTGTCGAAGATATTGTGCAACCAGGCAAACCGATGGCAATTAACCTTGATGTATCAGAAGATGCCAAAGTAGCGGTATTTGCTGTTGATTTAGGTATTTTGCAAGTTTCTGGTTATCGCACGCCTAACCCGCTAGCGCATTTTTTAAAGAAACGTGCATTGAGCGTGCGTACGATGCAAATATTGGATTTAATATTGCCTGACTTTGCTTTAAGTAAAATGCTTTCTGCTGCAGGCGGAGACATGGAAGCTGATATGGCAATGAGCGAGAAAATGATGGTTACCGGCAGCAGGATGCAACGCTCGCAAAACCCATTTGAACGCAAGGTACAAGATCCAGCCGTGTTTTGGTCAGGCGTCGTGGCGGCCAAAAAAGGAAACAACACTTATACTTTCGATGTGCCTAATGATTTTGCTGGTGGCTTACGCGTCATGGCCATTGCGGTGGGAGATCAAACAATGGGTCGCGCGCAAGAAAATACCATCGTCAGAGGGCCGTTTGTACTCAGCCCAAATGTACTGAATCAGGCGGCGCCTGGAGATGAGTTTGATATCACGCTGAGTGTCGCCAATGTTGTTAAGGATTCGCAAGATGAAGCTGACGTGAAGATACAAGTGAGCACTAGCAAACATGTCAGTATTATTGGCAGCAAAGAAGCGCAAATGCAGCTTAGTGAAAACCAAGAAGAAGCGGTTCGTTTTAGAGTGAAAGCGAATGATGTATTGGGCGGTGCTGAAATAAGCTTTGACGTGAGTATGACCGACAAATCCGGCAAAACTTGGCAGTCGAGCAGAACGGCAGCATTAAGCATACGGCCTGCTATGCCCTTCGAAGTGAGCATTACTACTGGCGTATCAAGCAATGGACAGGTATCGCTTGATACACCACTGAAATTGTTTGAAGCGCAGTCCAGTCAAGTACTAAAAGCCTCTGCTAGCCCTCTGGTTATTACTGAGGGTCTAAGCGCTTATTTAGATGAATATCCGCATGGCTGCACTGAACAAATCGTTAGTCAGGTATTCCCTCTGGTGGGTTTGTCGAACCTGCCAAAATACGGGCCGGATAACGAGACCGTTGCCGCGCATTTTGCCGAAGTCATCAGCAAACTGCGTCAAAGACAAAGCTATGCCGGTGGTTTTTCATACTGGCCGAGCGCGCAAAACAACGATCCTGATGTCACTATCTATGTCATGCACTTCTTAATTGAGGCAGATGCTTTAGGGTATCCCGTGCCGCAAGATATGCTAGAAAGCGGCGTTCGCTATCTTGGTGATACAGCGAGCAATTACGTGAGAATGAGCGGCACTCAAAGCTCAGTAAATGCAAGTATGCTGACTTTGAGAAAGCGTGCTCAGGGAATCTATTTACTCACGCGCAGTGGTGTGGTGACATCGAACTTGCTGATTGATTTAGTCAGTACCTTGGAGAAACAGTACAAGACGACTTGGCGTAAAGATGTCTTAAGTGCCTACATTGCGGCAAGTTATGCACTAATGCAGCAAGATCAAGAAGCTAAAAAGCTTATCTCTGAGTATGACTTGGCTGACCAATCTTTATTAGTAGAACAAGCGTTTTCTGGCTTGGCACCGCGCTTAAACTTAGATGCTCAATATTTATTTTTGGTCGCTAAACATTTCCCTGAGTTTATTAAAGAAGTTTCTGGGAAAGCGGTACTCAATATTACGCAAGCCATCTATAAGGGCGAATACAATACCATTTCAGCGGCGTATAGCATGCTTGCCTTAGGTGCTTATCATAGCGCTGTTGCGTTTGCTGGCGACGATACTAACTCGCCAAACGACTCACTTGCGCAAATTGATAAACAAATCACCTTTGTTGCGTCTACGCTGCAAAAGAAAACACAGCTAGAGCCTGTTTATAATCCTTTTGCAGCTGCGATATATCCGATAGGCACAGAACGTGTCGAAGCGAGTATCCAGAGCGCAGCGTTGCCCAATTCAGGTGAGCTGTATTACGTTAACATGCAGGCTGGATATCAAACGACATTGCCGCTAAAAGCCAAAAGCAACGGCATTGAGATACAGCGGGCTTTTATCAATAAAAACGGTGAAGTAGCTACAGATATCAAACAAGGTGATGAAATTACGGTGCGGTTACGCGTACGGGCTACAAAGCTTAAAAATATTGCGAATATAGCTATTGTTGACTTGCTACCAGGAGGCTTCGAAGTTATTCGTGAGTCGCTTAGTCGACGCGCTGGTGTGTGGCAAACTGAATATATTGATATTCGAGAGGATCGTATTGTTTTTTACGGTGACATCACGAATCGTGTGACAGAAATTACGTACACTGTGAAAGTAACCGCAGCGGGCAAGTTTACAGTGCCTGCAAGCTTTGTTGAGGCAATGTACGATCGCTCACTTTCAGGCTTAACGAGCGCATCAGAAGTGGTCGTGACGGTAGCAAAATAATGCCCTTTAATCAGCGCCTCGCTCTGCGTTTTAAAGTGTTTGCGGTAATTGCGCTAGCGTTGCTTACCGGCGCGCTTGTTTACTTATTTCTGCCGAAGCCAGACCTCGCCAACTACCAAAGCTATTCAACCGCAATATTCGATCGACATGATCGCTTGCTGCGCATCTCATTAGCGCAAGACGACAGGTATCGCTTATACACACCTATCGAAGACGTCGCAGCGGATTTGCAGCGTGCAACCATCCTGTATGAAGACCAAAACTACTATGAACACTCGGGCGTAGATTACCTTGCATTGATGCGGGCCTTTTGGCAAACCTATGTGTTACAAGAACGCCGCATTGGCGCGTCCACCATTGTTATGCAAGTAGCTCGACTGCGCTGGAATATTCCATCAAATACCGTTAACGGCAAAATACAGCAGATATTCAGAGCATTACAGCTTGCTAGGCACTATTCAAAACAGGAACTGCTGGAAGCTTATCTAAACTTAGCGCCCTACGGCGGGAATATAGAAGGGATCGGTGCGGCTAGCCTCATTTATTTTGACAAGCCCGCTTCGGCATTGAGCTTTGCAGAGGCGCTCACTTTGGCTGTGGTGCCGCAAAATCCGAATATGCGTAACCCTTCTAAAGCATCCGGTATTGCTGCTATCGCATTAGCAAAAGAGCGTTTGATTGAACGCTGGTTGGCATCGTCAAATGCGGCGCAGATTAACGAAAATCAGCAACTACTGAATTCCACAAACTTGCCCTTGGTTGTGCGCTCATCAAAAAATTTGCCCTATCATGCGCCACACTTCGTGGAATACTTGCTTGCTCAGCAGACACAAACTTTTGCTCTGAATAATGGACTGACCGGCAGGCAACAAATTAAAGGTACGATTGACCTTAATTTACAAAATAGAATGGAAGCCGTGTTGCAGTCTTATATATCACAGAATCACAGCCGCGGATTTAACAACGCGAGCGCTTTGTTGCTCAATACTAAAACAATGCACATTGAGGCGATGATTGGTTCTGCTGATTTTAATAATCTGAACATTCAAGGTCAGGTTAATGGCACGACTGCAAAGCGTTCACCGGGTTCTGCGTTGAAACCTTTTGTTTACGGGCTGGCAATCGATGCCGGGTTAATCCACCCAATGACCATGCTAAAAGATTTACCAAAAAGGTATGCAGGGTTTGCCCCTGAGAACTTTGGCAAGGGGTTTGTCGGTCCTATTTCTGCGCAGGACGCTCTAATTAAAAGCCGAAACGTACCTGCTGTTGAATTACAGTCTCAACTGCTTGATAAGCAGCGTTCGTTCGCCCAAAAGCAAAATGGCGAGCAGGTGCTGACTTTTTATGAATTTTTGCAACAGGCTGGTATCTCTCAATTACGCGAGCCCGATTTTTACGGCCTAGCTCTCGCGCTAGGCGGTGGTGAAGTAACGATGCTGGAATTACTCGAATTGTATGCCACAATTGCAAATTTAGGTGTGCATAAGAAGGCAGTAAGTACTTACTGGGTAAGTGGCTCAAAAAGCATTGATGAGACTAAAAAGGAGCAAAAACTACTGAGTCCAGAAGCGGCATACTTAGTGTTTGATATGTTGAGCAAAAACCCGAGGTCGCACTCTTTGAATCCGTTTTCAGCGCGTAATGGTCTTGTAGACAAACCGAAAGTGGCGTGGAAAACCGGCACATCATGGGCGTTCAGAGATGCATGGGCGGTTGCGCTCTCAGGAGACTATGCCTTAGCCGTTTGGATAGGTAACTTTGATGGGCAAGGGAACAATGCTTTTATTGGTCGGACTGCCGCAGGCCCGCTACTATTTAAGCTTCTGGATGTTGTCAGCCCAGAAAGCTTGACGCCATTTGATTCCGGTCGAATAGAGCAGCTTAACCTAAGATCGGTAGACATATGCAAAACAACCGGCGATCTGGATGAATCGGAATGCCCAGACAAAGGTAAAACTTTATTTATACCCGGTGTATCGCCAATAAAAAGCACCAATATTTATCGTAAAATTTGGGTAGATAATGTTACCGGCTTGCGGCGTTGCGACAAGAGCGCAGCATTAGCAACGCAAAAAGTATTTGCTTTTTGGCCGACTGAATTTCAATCACTTTTCGCGCAGGCTGGTGTGCATATCGAAAAGCCACCAAGGTTTATGTCTGATTGTGATCTTATCGATAGTGTTGGACAGGGAGAAAAACCAACAATCAGGTCTCCGCTAGCGGGCGTTAAGTATGTTGTTGAAGATAGTCTGCAAAGTACGGTATCAATTCAACTAGAAGCTAGTGCTGACGCTGAAGCGAGCTATCTTTATTGGTTCACCAACGGTCAATTTATTGGTAGTACAGATTTAACCAAAACGCCGATAGAGGCTCCAATAATTTGGCAAGCTAAACCGGGCCAATATAGGGTGCAGGTGAGCGATGACGCAGGAAGAAGCGCGATTGTGTTAGTACAAGTTGAAGCAGTCAACTGATGTAGATTAATAAAAAAACATCATACTAAAGGCCTGAGGGGCCGCTTCGATTGCTATGGGCTAGTGTATAGTGTTTATTTATCCTATACTCCTCAACCAGCCGAAATATATAGGCCTGCGATTTTAGCGTCTATTTTTTAAGGGGCCATTTAAAAGGAACATGTATAAAGGAACTATGCAGATGAAAACCATAAAATTTCTAACCATAAGCGCATTAACTATAGCTTCAGTATTCCTGTCGGAAGCCTTTGGTGAGAAGCTTTCTGAATCCATACCAATACTCAATGATTATCCCAGTTGTGACTATGAGGTGATTAAAGAGATTTCGTTAAATGACGTCATCTCACAATATGCCTCTAGTACCGAGTTAAAAGAATTGAACCTAAACGTTGCCGACCAAGATGACGATAATAGCGAGCTACTATTACTCAAGCAGACTGCACTCGCAGACGCCAAAGCGCTTGGTGCAAGCCATATTGTATTAATCTCGAATAAAAAGTCATCATCTGCAACAAATGCTGCTAATCACCGCATTCTTGGCGCTGCACTGCTCGGCAACTGTAAAAATAATACGTTAACCAAAATTGACGTGGAGAGAAGTCCCTTGCTCGGTACTACAAAAGTAAGTTTGTCTTACGAGTTCAGCTCAGTAACAAAGGGGCGAGAAATGACGTTTGATTTCGCTTTTAATAGAGAGAAAAAAATAAAAAAACCCGACTTGGAAAACCAAGTTGTCTCTTTTGAGAACGGGGTATTCGGTTTAAAGGTAAATGATGATCTAGCCGTGCTGTTAAAAAAGTTAGGAACGCCCACTGCCGAGTTGATATTAAATAAGAGCGATACATTATATGCTTACGGTAGAAATTTATGGTTTGTAATGCGAGACAACAAAGTCCTAAGTATACAGAGTGATAACTCATGGCTAACTAATGGTTTAACTAATTATTTTGAATTCGATGAAAGGCCGTTTTTATCGTGGAAAATAAATGGGCAAATCGGAATAGGCGACGATATGGAAACTATCAAAAAACGGCTCGATGGTAGTTTAATAGAAAAATATACGTATCGAATAAGAGCGGAGAGCGACCTATTTATTGATATAAGGTTAACGCTTCAGATAGTTGACAACGATATGCATTATGTTGTAAAAAACTTTGCCTATGGCCATATCGACAAAAATATTGTTATTGACTCTGAACTCATGAAATCAAAACCTAGTCTTTTCGAGAGGGTATACAGTGATTTAACTACAGCCTCGAAAATTCTAGCGCCTATCACAATGGACCAAGTTCCTTTTGAGCCAATACTTGCTTCAAGAGGATATGAAGATAAAACGTTGCACGTTTATGATAAAAACTTAGCAATGGTCTATTCCGATAGTGTGTTAAGTAAAATTCTGATCGGCGACACTATTTTTAAAGATGTGCCATATAATGACAATTGGGTATTCGGACCCTTGCACTCTGGCTTGAGTGAAGAAGGCGTTAAACAGCTTTTCGATGAAGAAAATATTTTTGCACTGGGAGACTATTGGGAAATATATGTCGACAATTTGAAATACGACCTCTATTTTGCCAAGAATGGTGAGGGGGTGACTGTTCTCCGTGAGTTAGAAGTAGAGATGTTTTAACCTCCTCTTCACTTAATCCGCAGAGCACCTTATATGGAGGCTTTGCCGTTTCATCAGTCGTCCTACTATTAGTGAGAGCCGTTTGAACAAAGCCGACCATGGAAAGCCAAGATCATATAATCTTATAATCTTATAATCTTATAATCTTATAATCTTACAATCGGAAACATTATTATTGTTCCGGCACTTTATAAATAACGTAGTCGCGAAGAATGAGCCACAATAAAGACTTATTACCCTGTGTCGCCAATCTCGATATTTTACCACTATCAATCGAGCGTCCTCTTTAATATTTACTCTACAGTTATTGAAGATATTGTTTTTAGCAGAGACTAATTAAAAATAGTTAAGAGTAAAAAAGTAGTAAATTATCTTCTTCATCGAATCTGAAACTCAGAGAAATCACAGTCTATTGCATAGATTAGTTATATGGTTTATCTTGACTTACACCCGCTATGAGTGGTCAATCATATGAAAATAATGCTGAGAATTACCCGTGGATTCTGATTCAGCTTACCGATCTCTTTTCCATCACATGTTTGATGAAGTTCACTACTGGCAATTAGTACGTGACGACAATGGAAACATCAAGACATGGCGACTGCGAGCCATCAATCCTGCTGCACAAAAAAGCTGGGGCATGACACTCGAAGAAGTAATAGGAAAAACAACAGAAGAAATTTTCTCGCCCAATTCTAGAGATCTCTTCATGCCTATTGTTAACAAAATATTCAGCGAAGGGGTCCCACATACTTGGGAAACCTATTTCCCAGACAAAGACCAGTATTTAAAAATGACCAGTGTCCCACTGGGTGATCATTTTATTTCAACTGGTGTAGATATAACGGATTTAGTTAAGGCCCGTAAAGAAGCCGAGGAAAAAGAGGAGAGTCTGAAATTTGTGCTCGATGTATCTGAACTGGGTTACTGGGATCATGATATTCAGACCAATCAAACATCGCGTTCACTTAAACACGATCAGCAATTCGGATATGCAGAAATGCTGCCCGAATGGCATCACGAAACCCTTCTTAATCATATTGTTAAAGAAGATAGAGAGCGAGTTGATAGGGTTTATAAAAAGTCGGTATTATCCGGCGGCGATTATGATGTTGAGTTTCGCTGTAAGTGGCCTGATAAAAAGATTCACTGGTTATGGTGTAAGGGCCGGTTTATCACTAATGCCAAGGGCGATGTTATTCGATCAGTAGGTATCCAAGCGGATATCACGGCCAAAAAATATGCAGGGGCAAAAATCGAAAAGCTAGCTTTCTATGACCCACTCACAAAGCTACCCAACCGTCGCCTAATCACAGAACGACTCAAGCACGCATTAACTAACCGTAAACGCTCAAGGGATTATGGCGCATTGTTATTTGTGGACCTTGATCACTTTAAGGATTTAAACGATAGCCTAGGGCATAGCATTGGCGATTTGTTGTTACAGCAAGTGGCAGACCGTCTTAGGAACTGTTTACGAGGAGTTGATTCTGTTGGCCGACTTGGTGGTGACGAGTTTTTGGTTTTAATAGATGACTTAAGTCAAGAGAAGGTTACTGCTGCATCTCAAGTTCAAGTAATTGCAAATAAAGTGTTATCAGCGCTTAATCAGGCATATCAGCTTGATGGTTACGAATATCACAATACGCCTAGTATAGGTGTCACGCTATTTGGTGAGCATGCATTGAAGTTAGATGAATTGCTAAAGCAAGCAGATATTGCAATGTATAAAGCAAAAGAATCAGGTCGCAATACGGTTTGTTTCTTTGATTATAAGATGCAAGAAGAGGTTTATTATCGGACAAAGATGGACTATGACTTGCGAACGGCAATACAGCGCAACCAGTTTCAACTTTACTACCAAGTTCAGGTGGATGATAAAGGCTCACCATTAGGAGCCGAAGCCTTAATACGTTGGCTACACCCTAGCCGAGACTTAGTCTCTCCCGGCGATTTTATTCCGATTGCAGAGGAGTCTGATTTGATTCTATCTATTGGGCTGTGGGTTCTTGATGCAGCATGCGCACAGCTAAAACGGTGGGAGAAGAATCCATTAAAGAGTGCCTTGACCTTATCAGTAAATATAAGCGCGAAGCAATTTCATCAGCCACACTTCGTAGAGCAAGTATTAACCGCTATAAAGCGCCATAATATCAATCCAAATAGACTAAGACTTGAGTTGACGGAAAGTATGTTAGTAAAGGACATAGATAGCATTATCGCCAGCATGACAAAATTGGCTAGCATCGGCATCCGTTTTGAGCTAGATGACTTTGGTACAGGATATTCATCGCTGCAGTTACTTAAAAAATTACCTATAGATAGGCTTAAAATTGATCAATCTTTTGTGCGTGATATTGTCCACGATAGCAGTGATCAAGCGATCGTAAGAACTGTCATTGCAATGGCAGAAAGTTTGGGCCTAGGTGTTATTGCTGAGGGCGTTGAAACAAAAGAACAGTGGTTACGATTGCAAAAAAAGGGGTGCAAACGATATCAGGGCTATTTATTCAGCAAACCCATACCAATTGAAGAATTTGAAGATTTGATTAGCTGAGACGAGCTCTTATTCAATGGCATAATAATCTAAATCTGTTCGTAAACGTTTGAAAACACAATTGCACTTTAGGTTTTCACAAAAGCGTCAGTAAAGTGCACTGAAGATATATTATTATCCTTTTCTGCTTATATTCAATTTAAAATCGTTTATCATATGCCGCATAAAAGCTTTGAACGTACCAAATTAGGTTCGGGTGATAAACCTTTGGATAAGCGGATGGTCTACCAATAATAAAATCCAACTTGGCCAAAACTATTAATCGTTTTTATAAGGTTTGACGAAGTGTTATTACCCCAAAAACCTTTACCCAATACCAAATTATCCCCATAACAATCAACGACATCGTTTGATTTTTGAATAAGCTTTGCTGAGCAATTAGGATCAGTACACAATGGTCGAGCCAGCCCAATTATATCGACTGCACCACTGTCTATTGCTCTTTCCATAACGTCACGGCTACGAAAACCACCTGTAATATCTACGGTGACAATACTCAAGACGCCATCATTATTGAAAATGATTTAGTCACCGGCTTTCCGAGCAATGAGTATGAACTCATGGTGGTTATATACGATGCAGACCTTGCTTACCTGAGCTTAGAAATTGAAAGCTATGAATATGTTGAAACAGTTGAAGTTCTGGTTGTTGAGAATGGTGGTGCTTTAGGACTGTGGTTATTCGCTGGGCTAGGTTCAGTGGCTCATAGACGTTTAAGGGTTTAAATCACAACCTATTTAAGCGGCTTTCAACTGAGAAATAACACCACATGCAGGCAGATATTACTATTGGTTCCATAAGCCATATTGTGTAGGGCTTGAGGCATGTTTGCATTCTGCCATCCACCGACGTTGCATGGCTATCTGATGACGGTCTCAAATGGGTAGTTAGGAGACTGTCGGATATTCTATATCTGGTCCATTGTTCAGTCGTTTCTTAGTTTCATTTTTGCGATACTAGCATCCACTAATAGACTTCATTGAGAGGAACAATATAGTCTGTGAATAAACAAATTTGTTTGGGTAACATACTGCCATCAGTTTTTATAGTTCGTGGAACTAAAGCTATGATAGATAGCGATTTAGCGGCGCTTTACGAAGTCGAAACCAAAATTTTAAATCAGGCGGTAAAGCGTAACACCGAGCGATTCCCTGAAGACTTTATGTTTCAGTTATCAAAAGAAGAGTATGGCATCTTGAAGTCACAAAATGTGACCTCAAGCTGGGGAGGCCGCAGAACCCTTCCATATGCATTTTCAGAGCAAGGTATTGCGATGTTATCCTCGGTACTAAAGTCCCAAAGAGCTGTACAAGTTAACATTTCTTTAATGCGGGCCTTTGTAAAAATGCGAAAAATGATAACTGAAACAGATGATTTGCGTGAAATGGTTGCCAGTCTCGAGAGCAAATACGATAAGCAATTTCAGGCAGTCTTTAGTGCACTTCAGCAAATCATAAGAGATGAACCGTCGAGCAAGAAATCTATTGGCTTTATTTGGCCTGCCAGTGAGAAGGAATAATATAATGATGGAGCATACAGAATTCGACGGTATAAATTAGTGAAGTGTTCGAGTCACTTTCAACTTGGAATTTATTAGTAGACTCACCGTTATTGCCGTAGACGTGTCATTGCCAAGATTGATATTTTAACACTCAAAAGTGTGATGCTTTTTTGTTTTTTGTTTGAGCGTTATTTTTTGTACATTTACAATTGACATTCGCATCACGCAATTTCACTGAACGGTAAAATGTAATGTATTTTGCTGCTTCATCGACTGGTTTTACACTCCTATTTCGATTAATCTACGCAACGGTAGGCAATTCGCGTAAAATCCACCGTAAGGCTTTTAGAACTTACCTTAGACTCATTCACGTAGACCTTGTCAAACGTACATTCAAATTTAAAATAAACTATAAGAAAATTATCATGACTTTAAGTAAATCAAAATGCCTTCAAGGCATCCTATTTTCACTAGCATTGAGCTTGCCCCTTGCAGCACAGGCTACCGTAGTAGAAGTGCGTACTGATCTCGGTAACTTCCAAATTAATTTATTTGATGAAACCACGCCTAAAACAGTACAAAACTTTTTGAGCTACGTTAATTCAGGTCAGTATGCAAACAACGTTGTGCACAGAACGGAAGCCAATTTCGTTATGCAATCGGGTGGCTTTACCTACAACAATGTTTTTCCGCCAACGTCTTTTCAAACAAGTCCTGCTATTGCCAATGAGCCGGTACTATCTAATGTTCGCGGTACAATTGCGATGGCAAAGTTTGGCGGAAATCCAGATAGTGCAACCTCGCAGTGGTTTATTAACGTAAACAATAATGCAAGTAACCTTGATGTACAAAATGGTGGCTTCACGGTATTTGGACAGGTATTGGGAGATGGCATGGACGTTGTTGATGCTATTGTTGCTACTACTACCTTCAATTTTGGCGGTGCTTTTCAGAGTCTTCCGTTGAGAAATTATACGGCAGCTGACGCATCTGCTGGCACTGAACCTACCGATAGTAATCTTATTATTATCAGCGATATCGCAGTAGTAAATGATGCCGTCGTTACCAACCCTGATCTGAATCCAGCCCGAAATACTTCGTTGAATGCAGATAATAGCGGTGGTGATTCAGGCGGTGCGATGGGAGTATTTTTGGTTTCTGCGCTAGCAGTTTTTGCAATCAGACGTCGATTCAAATCAGCGTGGTTACAAAAATAGAATACTGAGCGTTATTCAATTATCCAGTGTTGAAGGTAAATTTGGTATTGATTGTAATATCAAGTTTGCCTTTTTATTTACCTGCAAAATAGCACTCACTGATGCATTTCTTGACTGATTTTCTTGACTTATAGGGGGCTTATTATCGCTGAGCTTAAAGGTATAAGAAACCATAAGATTCACCGTCTCGTAGCTTGTATTCGCTTAGTTTGAAGGTATATAAATTAATAGCTAAGTATGTTAACCAAAGCGGCTGAATGTCGCAATTCTAAAAGGCTTCTGCTAATCTCTCGGCCATAATTAGTTTGATGTAGTCGATAAAATATGAAGTCATTCTCGAGTGGGGAAGTTGCAAAAGTTTGTGATGTTAACCCGCGCACAGTCATTCGTTGGATAGAAGCAAAAAAATTAAAAGCGTTTAAGCTCCCTGGCCGCGGAAACAACCGCGTTAAGCACAGTGACCTGCTCGATTTTCTAATGCAAAACCAGATCCCCATTCCTTCTGAGCTGATTGTAGAACAAGAGAAATCTTGCTTTATCGTTTCAGTCGAAAAGCAACTTGTTAAAAATGCGCAAAGAATTGCCAGAAACGCAGGCTTTGTAACTCAAGTTTATCAACATGGTATCGAGTCTGGCGTTGAAATTGCTCAGCATAAACCGTCTCTCATCATGATCGATAGCCAAACTTCACGTGTGGATATTCCAGCATTAACCGCAGTCATTGAATCAAAACTAGAGTATAAACCACATATCATCATATTTGATGAATTTACTGATAACAGATTGTCTGCGGAGCATGATGCTAAGGTGTTTAAGTTAGCAAAGCCTCTTGATAATTATGCACTTGCAATGGTGTTAGATTCCATTGTTGAAACTGAACAAGAAACATACGCATAAAAAAAAGGCCTGAGGCCTTTTTTTTATTGTCTGTAACTAGCCAGTCCCATTTTCATTCTATAGAAAACTCACCATCCTCGAAAAGATACTGCTTAATGTAACGGCAATAAAACGATTATGATGTTAACAAACCTTTATACACATTATTAGCCTTTTCAAAGGCATTCTGCTTTTCTAACAATCTTGCCAATAAACGTCCATCTTCAGGATTGCTAGCGAGCTCTAGGGCTTTCCTCACAGCTTTCTCGGCAAGTACATAGTCCCCACTGTTGTAGGCCATGTGAGCAAGCACAGAATAAAGCGCTGCGTTGTCTGGATCAGCTTTTATCCAACTCTCTATTAGCCGCATAGCGTGAATCGGTGCCGGGTGCTTCAGTTGTTTGAACAAACCGTGAAACGCAGGATGTCTGGATTTTTTTGCAAGTTCAACCAAGATAGGCTCGGCGTCTTTAGACAAGCCTTGATCGATAAGTAACTGTACGTACACAATTTGGTTTGCAATGTCTTTTTTCGCTGCGCGAGGAAGTGATTCCCACTTCTCTTTTAACGCATTTGCGCCTTGCTTACTGGCTATTTCAGCGAACTCACCTTGTACTGCCTGCTGAGCCCACTGTACATAGTCATCACCCAAAGCCTTTTTGTGATCACTGAGTTTTTCTTTTACCAAAGTCCATTTACCCAGTGCTGCTAGCACTGACAGCCATAACCTAACGACGACAGCCTGCTGCTGAGCCTTGGCATCAATACTTTCTAACACTATTTCAGCTTGTTTGAATTGATGTTGCTGAATAAACCAAGCTGCCTGCTGTATTTTTGCAGACGCTTCGGATTCAGGAAAGGTTTCGGCAATACTTAACAGGTTTTCAACGTTCCGACCATTGTTCACGCGTCTATCAATGTCTGCGGCTAACATGTAGTTGGCGCCATCGAAATCGCCTGGGAAGGTTTTGTTAACGTACTTCTGCGCGCTTTCATAGTCACCAATCGTGCAGGCGCTGATTGCATTAAAGAAAGCCTTGCTCTGCTTCCTTCTGGATAAAACACCAAACCAATTGCGTGACCCGGAAATCATTCTAATGATGCGCTTGATTGCCCACCACAAAATAACCAGAACCACGAATCCGATGAGCAAACTGATGACAGCGCTCACAACCGTCATTTGAATGCGCCAATCGCCCATGGCAATGAAAATACGGCCCTTTTCGCCAATAGCAGCATGGCCAAACAACAATCCACCAAAAAATAGCAAGAGTAAGAAAATATAGAGCAGTAGTTTTCTCATAGTGCACCTTCGCCGGTGTCATTTTTAAACACACTTTGAACGCGCTGCTCAATGACATCTTTCAGAGCATTAGCTGATTTCAACTGACGCGGATAGTCTTTAGCGATAGTCGTATTTTGAAGCTGCTGTAAAGCGTCTGCAAATTGCTTAACATTATTGTCGTCTAATTGAAAATGTTCGACTACGAGCGCTGTGGCTTGCTGCAGAGCGTTCATGTACAGCGCCTCTTGTTCATCTAGCGCAGCACTTTTAGCTTGTGATAAAGCGAGTTTAAGTTGCTCCGTGATCAGCCAGCGTTGTTTAGTTGAGAGGTAGGGGAGGACAGGTTTTTCACTGGTTTCTATCTGGATGAAGTCATCAACTAATGAGTCCCACGTTTTGCTTAAATTAGAGCGCCAATCACCAATATTTTCGCTGAGTTCGTTTTGTGCTTTGTTCTCTTCTATTTCAGGTATTTTGAGTGCATTCAGCGGCAGGTTATTAACCTGTGGGATCATGCCCGATAATGCCAATGCTATCGAATTAATAGCAACAGGGTTTACTTGATGTAAAGCTTGAATATCCTCTGCGATGAGTTTGCGCACCGGAAACAATGATGGGTCACCTATATCTTCTAGTCTTGAATCCGCAGCTTGCATCATCAACATCGCAGTACTAACATCGTTCTCTAACCACAGTTTGCGACCCGCAATGCGCACCAAGTAGTCAGCTTCTGCCAATAACCAATCTGCCGGGCGTCGGCCTGAAAGGTCGGCAACGCGAGACTGCAGGGCTTTGTTTTCATTCGCATTTTGCAGTATCTGTTCGAGTAAGCCGTCAACGTTATTACTGAGTGTTTGGTTTTGTTGGGTCAAGTCATTATTTATTTTCGCCAATTCATCCTGAGATGCAGATACAGCTGAATTTAATTTAGCAATGACAGAATCGATACTAGATAATTTAGCTTCAATTTTATCCCCAGTGTCTGTTTCGTTGGTTTGATTTTGCTGCCATTGATACCACGTCCACCCCGCGGCTGCGCAAATCCCGATAATGAGCAAAAAGTTAAAGATACTGAACAACCAAAGTCCACCTGTTTTTACTTTCTTGGGTGTTGTGTCTGCATCAGATTCGATGACAACACCGTCTTCTATTAACTTCTCGGTGTTGTCCAATGCAGTATTATTTGAATTGGTCGGTTCTTTGTCACTCATGTTGTGATCCTTTAACTTATTTAGCGGCAGCAATCAGGTGGCTGTCGGTAGCACCATTACTGGTGACAATGTTACTAGCGCCTAGTGCGCTCAGATGTTGCTTTAATCGCTTACTTACTACAATCCATTGACGCGTGTTCAGCCAGCGAGGTTCAAACCAATTGTAAGCGGCATCAATAATTTCTGTGCTTGTTGCGATAATACAATGAATGGCTTCAGCCTCAAAGTGCTTAGTATAATAAGGCTGCTTTAACAGAACTCGTTCATATAAATCGAGTTCTGCAACGGTAAAGCCATTTGCGGTGAGCGTTTCGTTAATGAGCTGTCTTCCCCCTCGGCCTTTAAGTATAGCAACATTCGCCTTGTTGAGTTTTAGTTGCGCAATGCAAGCCAAAATCCCTTCGGAATCTGATGGTTTGGCCTGTAAAACTCGGGAATGTTGAGTCAGAAGTCTCTTGGCTGTGCTCGCGCCAACGGCAATGAATGTGAGATTTGATATTTTGTTTTGCGATTCACTCGGCTGTGTTGCGTCATGCCCAGCTTCTGATTGGTTTTGCGTAATGGCTTCAACATACAGATCAGCAGCTACAGTGCTGGTAACCACAACAAGGTCTGGATTGAGCGCAGATAAATTTGGCAGCAGCGCGGAAGCATTTGGCAAGGCAATAGTATCAATTAAGCCGCAACCAATCGCCGGTAATCCAACTTCCTCAAAACAAGCAACTGAATCGCTTAATTTAGATTTTGGACGCAGTATCAAATACATATTTTGTTATCGCCTCTTTCTATGTAAGTGGCCTTCGGGTCTTCAAACAAGCCGATTTGATGTTTGGATTTAATGTTTCGATAACAAGTGCTTGATTCAAACAATTAATGTCGCGTTTCTATCCTTAAAAACATCATTTACCGGGTTTCGTTTAATCGTTGCCCAATGAGTCCAGTATTTCTCTAGCACCTTTTGTTAGCAACTCGTTCGCAACCGCTTGCCCAATCTTTTCTGCATCAATTAAAGGGCCCTCAACCTGTGACTTCAGCATAGTTTTACCGTCTGGCGTGCCAACGAGTCCGCGCAATAACAACAAATTACCATTAATCACGGCATAACTTCCAATTGGTACTTGGCAACCACCTTCTAATTTTGCGTTCATTGCGCGCTCGGCTTTTACGCGTGTTGCGGTCGCTGTATGATTAAGCGCAGCAACCAATTCAATTAACTCAGCGTCGTCATTACGACATTCAATACCCACAGCGCCTTGCCCAACTGCGGGAAGACTGAGGTCAGCACTCACTTCTTGCTTAATGCGATCTCGCATGCCTAAACGTATTAAGCCTGCCGCCGCTAAAATA
Organism: Glaciecola nitratireducens FR1064; assembly: GCF_000226565.1. Taxonomy (NCBI): domain Bacteria; kingdom Pseudomonadati; phylum Pseudomonadota; class Gammaproteobacteria; order Alteromonadales; family Alteromonadaceae; genus Brumicola; species Brumicola nitratireducens. The sequence continues at coordinate 238,472 of NC_016041.1, forward strand.
ATCGCGTCGTATTGGCCAGCATCAAGTTTTGCTAGTCGTGTGTTAACGTTGCCACGTAAATCTTTAATCACCAGGTCATCGCGAAATGCGCGCAGCTGACACTGTCGGCGCAAACTTGAGGTGCCAACAACCGCGCCTTGCGGTAATGCTTCGATTGATTCAAAACTATTAGAAACAAATGCGTCGAACGGATTTTCACGTTCGCAGATTGCGTGCAAACCAAAGCCATCCGGAAAGGCAACAGGTATATCCTTCATGGAATGCACGGCGATGTCGGCTTCACCATTTTGCATCGCAATTTCGAGCTCTTTGATAAATAAACCTTTACCGCCAATTTTTGCTAAAGGCGTATCCAAAATACGGTCACCCTGTGTCGACATTGGCAAAAGTTCAACCGATAAGTCGGGATGATGCTTGAGCAATTCAGCTTGGACATATTTAGCCTGCCACATAGCAAGGTCACTTTTTCTAGTAGCAATTCGAATAACGCGTTGTGCAGGTTTGGTAGTGCTCATATTACTCATCTGTTGTATTTGGTTTAAGCCAGTTTTGCTTGGATAAAGGCTGAAATGTCGACAATCTCTGGCATGCATACATTATGCTGCATCATATATTCTTTCCATTCAACGTTGTAGCCGTTCTCTCTCATTGTTTGAAATGCTGCATTGCCAAGGAACAAAGGTACCACTTCATCTTGTTGGCCGTGAGCAAACAATACGGGCGTGTTCTGATTTTCAGCTGATTTTTCAGCGCTTAGAGTTTGTGGCGCACACATATATGTGCTTAACGCGACAATGCCAGCCAGCGGCTGTGTAAATCTCGCCCCTAGGTGCAGTGCAATTACGCCCCCTTGCGAAAATCCAATCAGCATAATTTTTCTTGAATCAATGCCTGATGCTATTTCAGCATGGATCAGTTGCTCAATGCGTTGCGATGAATCAATAACACCTGAAAGATCTGCGCGTGATTCCATATCCATCGACTTTATGTCATACCATGCACGCATTTCCATGCCGTTATTAATGGTCACTGGACGAATTGGCGCATGTGGAAAAATAAATTTAACACCTAATTCATCGGGTAGCTTTAGTTCAGGTGCGATAGGCGCAAAACCATTCCCTGAATCACCTAAGCCGTGCAGCCAGATGATTGTCGCTTTGTGCTCGCCTTTTGGCTGAATTTGAACGCTAGGCAATAATTCTTGTGTCATTGTTTTATCCTTGCTTGTTTAGTTTTAAAGGTTCGCATTCATAGCGTATATCGACTTTACAGTCGTTTGAGGCCTCTCCACTTGAAATAAAAAGGGTATCTATTATTTCATGGCATTCAGCATCTTTCACTATAGGTTTTCCAATTTACACACTTTACTTATGCATATGCTACCATTGTTAATTATCGCAACACTATCAATTAGCAAAAATTCCTAACTATGAGCAAAATCAAGTCCGAGAACACGCCCGAAATCACTCCGAATGATATGTCTGAAATGTTCGCTAAACCATTAGGCAATCTTTTTATCGTTGCTGCGCCCTCAGGTGCAGGTAAGTCAACGTTAATTAAAGAAATTTTGAGTAAGTCTACCGATGAGCAACGCATGCAACTATCGGTCTCACACACCACACGCGCACCTCGCAAGGGGGAGCACAATGGTGTTGAATATCACTTTGTCGATCACGCTGAATTTAAGAGCATGATTGGTCAAGACGCTTTTTATGAATATGCTGAGGTTTTTGGCAATTATTACGGCACGTCTAAAGCTGCTATTAGCGATAAGCTCCAGCAAGGTATTGACGTGTTTTTGGACATTGACTGGCAGGGTGCGCGTCAGGTTAAGGTACAAAATCCATCTGTGATAAGTATCTTTATTGTGCCGCCTTCAGTTGAAGCCCTACAGGCAAGATTATCTGGTCGCGGACAGGATTCTGAAGAGATCATTGCAAAACGGATGGCTGAGGCAAAATCAGAAATTTCACATTACAACGAATTTGATTATGTGATTGTTAATGACCAACTAGAAACGGCGCACAAAGAGTTTGAAGCGATTGTTATGACGCAACGTTTGAACTTGAGTAAGCAAAAAGTAAGGCATAAAGCCCTTTTTGCTGAGTTGTTGGCCACTAAATAACAAAATTGCTAGCGAAGTAAACTAATTAACTATGCTTTAGCGTTATTATGCAGTATACTTCGCGACCATTTTTTGAAACACCTATTGATTTTATCGGAGCACCGCATGGCACGTGTAACAGTTGAAGACGCCGTAAACCAAATTGGCAACAGATTCGATTTAGTATTAGTTGCAGCCCGTCGCGCGAGACAAATTGCCACAGAAGGCAAAACGCCATTAGTCGATATGGGCAACGATAAGCCAACAGTAGTCGCTCTTCGTGAGATTGAGCTAGGTTTGGTTACTGCTAAAACAGTAGAACAATCAGACTTGCATGACCAGCGTGAACAAGAAGCAGCAGAGTTTGCTTCAGTAGCGAGCATTCTTTCTGACAACTAGAAATTAAAAGCGGCATCAACGTGCTCTCGGCATGTTAAATTGAAGCTTTAATTCAGTTTTTTAGCTGAAAGTGCAAAATTAATATAAAACGTCGATGAAAATCGGCGTTTTTGCGTTTGCAAAGCTTGAAAATAACCGTATTCTAAACCATTGGTTCCTAAAATTTCTTAATTATCATCTGTGTATTTATTTGAAGGTTTAAAAGCAAAGGTAAGTCGGTATTTACCACAAGAACAAGTCGAGTATATTCAAGCGGCTTATGTGCTTGCGCGCGATGCTCACGACGGACAGAGTCGGAGTAGCGGCGACCCCTATATAACCCATCCCGTTGCCGTTGCTGGTATTTTGGCAGACATGGATCTTGATTACGAAACATTGATGGCCGCGCTGCTGCATGACGTTATTGAAGACACTCATTACAGTAAAGATGACTTAAGTCTCGCGTTCGGCGAAACCGTAGCAGAATTAGTTGAAGGCGTAAGTAAGTTAGACAAACTTCAATTTAGCAGTAAGCAAGAAGCGCAGGCTGAAAACTTTCGTAAGATGCTAATGGCGATGGTTCAAGACATTCGTGTTATCTTAATAAAATTAGCTGACCGCACACACAACATGCGAACGCTCGGTTCATTGCGACCTGACAAGCGTCGTCGTATTGCTTTAGAAACACTTGAGATTTATGCCCCCTTAGCGCACCGCCTAGGTATTCACGATATAAAAAATGAGCTTGAAGATCTGGGCTTCCAAGCGATGTACCCCATGCGTCACCGTGCGCTCCGTTCAGCGGTTAATCAAGCTAGAGGAAACCGCAAAGAGATAATCGAAAAAACGCAGAATGAATTAGTTCAGCGCCTGGCTTCATATGGCATTCAGGGCACAGTACTCGGGCGTGAAAAGCACCTTTATAGCATTTACCGTAAAATGAAAAATAAAGAGCTGTCGTTCACAGAGGTCATGGATATATATGCTTTTAGAGTTGTCGTTGGGAGTGTGGACAACTGTTATAGAGTTTTAGGCGCTATGCACGGTATGTATAAGCCAATTGAAAACCGTTTCAAAGACTATATCGCTATTCCGCGCACCAACGGATATCAATCATTACATACGTCGTTAATTGGCCCGCATGGCATTCCTGTTGAAGTACAAATTCGTACGGCGGAAATGGATCATATGGCTGATAGAGGTGTTGCTGCGCACTGGCTGTATAAGAAAGCGTCTGATAAAGGCACAAGTGCTCAGCTTCGAGCAAACCAATGGATGCAGTCTCTACTGGAGCTGCAACAGCGATCAAGCACATCTGCAGAATTTATTGAAAGTGTGAAGTCTGATTTATTTCCTGACGAAATTTATGTATTTACTCCCAAGGGAACCATTGTTGAATTACCAATGGGCTCAACTGCCGTAGACTTTGCATATGCTGTGCATTCTGACGTAGGCAATACCTGTGTTGGAGCAAGGGTAGAGCGTCGCAATTATTCTTTAAGTAAGCCATTGGAAAATGGACAAAGTATTGAAATTATCACTTCTCCTAGAGCAAAACCAAACGCTAACTGGCTGAACTTTGTTGTGAGCGCGCGTGCTCGAAGTAATATTCGCCATTTCCTGAAGCGTCAACAAGCGGAAGATGCTGTGAGCATGGGTAACCGGTTGTTGCGTCACGCGCTGGGTATGATCAAGTTAGACGAAATTTCGCCTGCTGAAATCGATCGTGTGGTCAAGGAAACCAAGTACGAAAGCTTCGATGATTTGCTGTCGAATATCGGCATGGGTAACGAATTAAGTGCCATTGTTGCACGCCGTTTGGTGGGCGAAAGTGCTGAAATTCCGGATAAAAAATCACACGTTGCTATACGCGGTACAGAAGGCTTATTAGTACATTACTCTCGCTGCTGCCATCCTATTCCAGATGACGAAGTCGTTGCTATTTTATCACCTGGGCGCGGTATTGTTATTCATCAAACGGGCTGTACAAATATTCGTAAGTTGAGCAAAGAAGAGCCTCAGAGAGTGCTGCCGATGGAATGGGACGAAGTTCCGCATGGTGAATTCAAGGCAGCCCTGCGTTTGGAGCTATTTAATCATCAGGATACATTAGCGTCGCTGACCAGAACCATTGCAAGCAGCGACTCGAGTATTATCAATCTGCAAACTGAAGAACGTGAAAATAGTGTTTATATTATAGATATAGAGCTCACTACTAAAAACCGTGTTCACCTTGCCAAAATAATGCGAAAAATTCGCGCCATGCCTGAACTTCAAAAAGTGTCTCGACACAGTCAATACAAACAAAAGTAACTTATTCAAACAAAGGAAAATCTATGCCTAAGTCTATTATTCAGACCGACGAAGCGCCTGCTGCTATTGGCACGTACAGCCAAGCAGTTAAAGCTGGAACAACAGTGTATTTATCAGGTCAAATTCCGCTAGTCCCTAGCACAATGGAAATGATCTCTGACGACTTCGCTGAACAGGCTGTCCAAGTCTTCGAAAATTTAAAAGCGGTATGCACTGCTGCGGGTGGTGATACTTCACATTTGGTTAAGGTAAATATATTTTTAATCGATTTAGGACACTTCGCAACCGTAAATGAAATTATGGCGAGGTACTTTAAGCAGCCTTATCCAGCTCGCGCCGCTATCGGTGTTTCGCAGCTGCCAAAGGGTGCTCAAATCGAGATTGACGGTGTGATGGTGCTACCCGAATAGCAGCTGGAGACATCTGTATGAATCAAAGAATGTCGACGGAGCGTTATAACCGCATTTGTCAATTACTGAAAATGAGACAACCCGATCTCACTGTCTGCATGGAAGAGGTTACCAAGCCTCATAACGTTTCTGCCGTTATTCGCACATGCGATGCAGTTGGTGTGCACAAAGTTCACGCCGTTTGGAATGAGTCTGAAAATCTACGCAAATGCACAGCAATGGGCAGTCATGTTTGGGTAAAAACGCAACTTCATAAAACGATGCAGGATGCTGTCGGCTGCTTTAAAGAGCAGGGCATGCAGGTACTGGTGACACATTTAGATGAACGAGCCAGCGATTTTCGCGAAGTTGATTACACCAAACCCACGGTCGTTTTGCTCGGTCAGGAAAAAACTGGCGCAACGGCTGATGCGATTGCATTGGCGGATCACTCCATTATTGTGCCAATGGTGGGCATGGTGCAATCATTGAACGTGTCTGTTGCTGCTGCAATTGTCATGTATGAAGCACAGCGTCAGCGACAAGCTGCTGGCATGTATGAAGAGCAAAGTTTAGACGAAAAAGAGTGCCAAGAAATCCTGTTTAAAGGCGGGTTTCCTTTTCTTTTTAAAGAATGTAAACGTCGAAATTTAGCGTTTCCTTACATCGATGAAAAGGGAAATATTCAGGCTGACGAAGCGTGGTGGAAAGCACTACAATTTTCAAAAGAGCATTGAAAAAGCGTTTGAAAGTTGACGATGGAACAATTTTTTAACAACGCATAAAAAGTAAATTGATAGAAATGTTTATTTGTTGAAATCATTTGCGTGAGAGTCGGGTCTTTACAGTCGAATTTAATAAATAGGAATCAACATGAAAAAATGGTTATTAGTAGCGGCACTTGCATTGTCCGCTGTGGTATCAACGTCTGCGTTAGCTATTGATAGAGCGGTTATTGCAGATAAAGCTGAAAATGTCACGCCATTGTTGAACGGCACGACTGCGCCAGACGTGATTGTGAAAACAGCGGATGGCTCTCCTGTTAGCTTACGAGCTTTGCTTATGCAGAAGCCAACGGTACTTATTTTTTACCGCGGAGGCTGGTGTCCTTACTGCAGTCGTCAATTGGCCGAGCTGAAATCTATTGAACAAGACTTAGTAAATGAAGGCTACCAAGTATTAGCCATATCCCCTGAATCACCCAAAAAGTTACAGTCGCAAAAACTCGAAACAGAGTTTGCTGTTACCTTAATTTCTGATGAGAGTTTGGATGCTATTCGTGGATTTGGTGTTGGCTATTATGTGCCTAATGATACGCGTAAACTCTACAAAGATCGCATGGACGTAAATTTAACCGTCGATACAACAGATAAAGCGGTTTTGCCTGCACCTGCTATTTTTATAATCGATGAAGCTGGGACAGTTCAGTTTAGCTACGTAAATCCTGACTATACTGTTCGCCCGTCCGCGGAACTTGTGTTGAGCGCTGCAAAGCTAGTTAAACCGAAAGCTTAAAAAGAAAGATTACGAGGGGGCATGTTGCCGATTCAATAAACAGCAATTCGGTTTCGGCCCCCGTCTTTTGCGCGATAAAGTGCTTTATCTGCAAGCGTAATTAATTCGTTGCCAGTAAGATTTGTGCTGCACGTCTGTGCAGCAACTCCAATACTGACCGTTAACACGTTGTTGTCTGGAGATGTTGCAAAGGGTATTGCTAATGCCGATATGGCATCCATTATCTTGATGGCAACGTGCTGAGCTTGTTCTTCACTTGTCTCTGGAAGCACTACCGAAAACTCTTCTCCGCCATACCGCGCTGCAAGGTCATCTGTTTGACTGCAGCAGTCGTGTAAAGCGCGAGCGACCTTTTTCAATGCTTTATCCCCAGCGCTGTGACCAAATGAATCGTTGAAACGTTTGAAATGGTCAACGTCAATCATCAATAAACTAATGGATTTTTTGTCTCTGATCCCCCGGTTAATTGCTTTCTCAAGAGCTTCATCAAACTGCCGACGATTCGCGATACCCGTTAATCCGTCTGAATTGGCTAAATAGGTTAGTCGTTTATTTGCACTCTCAAGCTGCGCTGTTACACGCTCTAACGATAACTTATTACTTAGATTTTTCAGTGTATTACTCAAGACTTCACCTATGAGCTTGAGGTATCTTACATCGTGTTCACGCCATTGATACGGCGTTCCAATAATGTCACATCCAATAAACCCGAATAACTCCCCATTTATGTGAACAGCTACGCAGAGTACGGCACGAATTCGTTCGCGTTCAAACTCTTGTTTCTCCAATGTTGCAACTAGTGGTAAGCCGCTCACATCAGGTACTTTAAATACATGTTCGCGCCTAATGATCTCATTAAAATAAGGCAGGTCATCAGTCGTAACACCTTGCAAATCAGCCTTGAAAGATTGCACGCCAGGCGCTACCCATTCATGCGTGTTATCCATGAATTCTTTGTTTTCGGAAAACTGAAAGAGGTAGCAGCGATCTACGCCGCAAAATACCCCAAATGCGCCTAAGCTCTCTTCAATAAGGCTATCTAGATTGTCCGTACTCACATTAATAAGTTGCGATGAAATACCTGAAAGTAAGCGATTAAACATAAGGTGATTAGACAATGGTGAGTTTTCGGTCTGTGAACCATTAAGATCATTGTTCTGTGCGCTTGAGACATAAAGAACCACCCACCTCTGGTCGTTCACATCGACCAAATTTCCCTGTATGACACAACTTAAATTTCGAGTGTTGCTAGTTATTCTAACCTGAATTTTTAAGTTGGGATTTTGTGCACAAGTAACGAAAGGATGAGTAGTATCTTTAAGCAATTGACGCGTATCTGCATCATAAAATTCAAGGTGCTGCAAAAAATCTTCACTTGCTGATTCTGCGCCAAATAATGCTAGACACGTTTGATTTGCAAAGAGTTCTCCGCTGTCTAGGTTTTTACAAAGTAAACTAGCCGGTAATTGGCCAAACAGCTCCTTGTCGTCGATATCGCTCAATTGCCTTCCTGTCTGCGAGGTAAATAAAATTGAGAATAGCACTTTATGTAAAGTAACTTAAGCCTTTAATTGTATTCTAATAGCTCGCTACGTATTGTTTCAGTCTAGGCTTCGATTGTGAGGATAATATGTTTGTGTTGAAACCACATAAATTGCGTATTTGATATTTTTACGCGATTATACCGCCACAAAAACATTTGGTGAACCTAATGAAAAATCTCGTATATCTATTGTTGGTCGTTATATCAATCCCTGTTAGTGCGCTTGCTACAGAGCAAGCAACAGACCCCAGCACGCGCGAAATGGATCGAATAAATTGGATGGAGTTTCAGGAATGGATCCCAAATAAAATCAATACGGTTTTGCTGCCTACAGGCACCTTAGAGCCTCACGGTGTTGCTAACAATGGCGCGGATAACACAGCACCATTCGCCATTTCTACTACTATTGCGAAGCGCACAAATGCAATGGTCGCGCCCACGCTAGCTTATGGCATGACCGGCAGTTTGGCGGCTTACCCCGGCGCTTTTAAAATGAGTGCCGAGGTGTATAAGCCTTTCGTGAAAGAGATTTTGCAGGGACTGGTTAAAAATAAATTTAAAAACATCATTATTATTAATGGTCATGGCGGCGGACAGACGGCGGTGCTAAAAGAAGTTGCGGCAGAGATTGCAAACGAACACGGTGTTCGAACCTTGGTGATAAATTGGTGGTCGTTTGCAGCAGACATTACTCAAGAAGTATTTAACGAAAATGGTGGCCATGCAGGTTGGAATGAAAACGCATTTATACAAGCGATTGACCCATCGCTTATACAGCAAGACCGATATAATGATGATTTAGCGACACCTTACCCTCAAAATGGCAGTTGGTCTGCAACACCCTTTCCATCTTCAATTGGGCTCTATCAAGAGGGCGAGGGCTACATAAAGTTCGATCAAAAGAAAGCCGATGAGTACTTTACAAAAGTGACGGACAAGATGGCCTCGTTTATCGTTGAGATTAAAACAAAATGGGATAAAGCTGGCCTTTAAAAGACGCAATATACGGCTTACCGTTAATTTTCCTGAGCTAGCCACCATGAACTTTTCTCAACCTGAACTAGAGAACAGGTGGCTTAATTGCAAAGGTCTGGTAAAGTTTAGGCATAAGCTCAACATCCAAACAAAAAGATGATTATGAAATGAAGTCACTGGCTGATACGCCGGTTACCACGCTTAAAGGTGTTGGGGCGAAAGTTGCAGAGAAACTAAAAAAACTCGGACTGGTTACCTTGCAGGACGTGATTTTTCACTTACCCGCAAGATACGAAGACCGCACGCGGCTCTATCCTATTGCCGACCTGCACGCGTATTTGCATGTGTCTATTCAAGGCGAAATAATGTCAGCCGACATTCAATACGGTAAACGTCGAATGTTGTTGGTGAAAGTAAGCGACGGCACAGGCTCCATTACTTTACGCTTTTTTCACTTTTCGGCTGCACAAACCAAGTCACTCGCAATAGGTAATATTATTCGCGCTTTCGGTGAAGTTCGCACGGGTAAAGCCAACTTAGAAATGATGCATCCAGAATATAAAATTGTGGATGACCCTGAGAATACCCAGTTAGAAGAATCGCTTACGCCTGTTTATCCGACAACCGAAGGCGTCAAACAACTCACCTTGCGCAACTTAACAGAGCAGTCTTTAAAGCAATTAGACAAAGGAGCGCTGTTAGAATTACTTCCCGATGGTTTGTATGAGCATCAGTTGTCGTTAACAGAGGCGCTGCATTTAGTGCACCGGCCGTCCCCTGATATTGTCATTGAAGATTTAGAAGAAGGTATACATCCAGCGCAAAAACGTTTAGTGATAGAAGAGTTGTTGGCCCACCACTTAAGTATGTTAAAGATGCGGTCACAATCTAAGTCCGAGCCGGGCATTGCCGTGCGCACAGATGAAGCTCTAAAGAAAAAGTTCTTAGCCACGTTGCCGTTCTCACCAACTGGCGCACAAGCCCGAGTCGTCAAAGAAATTGAACAAGATATGCAGCGCGCTCAGCCGATGATGCGTTTAGTGCAGGGTGATGTTGGCTCGGGTAAAACCTTGGTTGCAGCGCTCAGTTCATTATCGGCCATTAGCGCTGGCTACCAAGTTGCCTTGATGGCGCCAACTGAATTATTAGCCGAACAACATGCGCGCAACTTTAGCGATTGGTTAACCCCGCTCGGCATTAACGTTGGTTGGCTAGCGGGCAAGCTAAAGGGTAAAGCTAGAGCGGAAACGCTTGAACAGTTAGCGTTGGGGAATGTTCAAATGCTGGTAGGCACTCACGCGATATTTCAAGAGTTAGTAGAATACAAGAACCTTGCAATGGTGATTGTTGATGAGCAGCATCGTTTTGGTGTGCATCAACGCTTATCGTTGCGAAAAAAAGGCGAAAAATTAGGTAAATATCCGCATCAGCTCATTATGACGGCAACGCCGATCCCTCGCACACTCGCAATGACAGCCTATGCCGATTTAGATACTTCTATTATTGACGAACTCCCTCCGGGTAGAACACCCGTTACGACCGTCGTTTTGCCGGATAGTCGACGTGCTGATGTAATTGAACGGGTTCGCCAAGCTGCAGTTGAACAAAAACGCCAAATTTATTGGGTGTGCACGCTTATTGACGAGTCCGAAGTATTGCAGTGCCAAGCGGCTGAAGATGCTGCAGTGGCACTAAGAACGCTGTTAACCGAGCTAAAGGTTGGCTTGGTGCATGGTCGATTAAAATCGGCAGAAAAGCAGCAGGTGATGGATGATTTTAAGCAAGGCAAGCTTGATTTGTTAGTGGCGACCACTGTAATTGAAGTGGGTGTTGATGTGCCGAACGCTAGCTTGATGATTATCGAAAACCCAGAACGCTTGGGTTTGGCGCAATTACATCAGCTGCGCGGACGGGTGGGGCGAGGCTCTGTTGAAAGTCATTGTGTACTGATGTATTCGGGGCCCTTGTCGAAAACCGCAAGTAAGCGTTTGGGGGTGCTGCGCGAATCAAGTGACGGTTTTTATATTGCAGAGAAGGATTTAGAAATTCGTGGTCCGGGTGAAATGTTAGGGACCAAACAAACAGGGATCGCTGACCTAAAAATAGCAGATTTAATACGCGATGCTGCACTCATTCCCGATATCAAAAATATGGCTGAATATGTGTGGCGTGAATATCCAAGTAATTCCCAAGCGCTTATCAATAGGTGGTTAGCGTACAAAGAGGAGTATGGAAATGCGTGATCCTGATATGCCATTGAAAGACCCTGTTGAGCAAAATAAAGGTATAGGAATGGTTATTCTTATAGAGGATAAAGACCATATTGCACCTCAGGAAGACGCTAAAAAGCTGTCGACAGAAACGGGCTTCCCTATCGTAAAGCGCCGTTCGCCCGCCGCTTTAAAAAGGTCGAACAGTGCCACAGCAAAAAACAAAAGTACGAACAAAAAAGGTCATAAAACCGTTAAGCCAAATAGTAAAGGCGACGCGGAAACTTCTGCTTCAGAAGAAGTGAGCGAGTGGCAGTTGGTATACACAACAGAAGGTCTTGCTTTACGCTTGAGTAACGAACCGAGTTGGGGCGACATTATGGTTGATTTCAATTCGGCAGCGCTTAATTATCGCAAACAGCATGGCGGTGGACGTAATGAGGCTTTAGCTAAAGCAATTGGCATAAAGGGCAAAGATACACTTTCGGTCATCGATTGCACCGCTGGTATGGGTAACGACAGTTTTGTAATGGCAAGCGTTGGGGCACATGTCACAATGTTAGAGCGCAGCCCAGTTATTGCTGCGTTGTTAGAAGACGCGCTTAAGCGTATTGATGGCATTCCAGAATTATCTGAAAGACTGTCGCTGGTCAAAACCGATGCGACGGACTATCTCTTAAGTAAGGGAGAAGGAAATAATGTGAAACGCCTCGCAGACGTCATTTATCTTGACCCTATGTTCCCGCATAAAAAGAAATCCGCACTCGTGAAAAAAGAAATGCGTGCATTTCAACAGCTGTTGGGAGCTGATATGGACAGTGCAAGATTATTAGAAGTTGCATTGAACTATGCGGCTAAGCGGGTCGTAGTGAAAAGACCCAGTTATGCCGAACCTATTCAACTGGCATCTGGACGTAAACCCAACACGGCAATTGAATCAAAAAAGCATAGATTTGATGTGTACATACAACACTGATATTCTGCACGCAATAATACTGAAGCTGCTCAGCTGAGGGCAAGTTTATTATCAACCGAGCGAATAAAACAATAATAAGGAATTACCATGATTGAAGTAGGCGGCACGTTGCCAGAAGCGGTATTTAGCATATTAGAAGATGGCGAAATTAAAAATCCTCACACAGGTACATTGTTTAGTGATAAGAAAGTGGTCTTGTTTGCAGTACCCGGTGCTTTCACCCCAACATGCTCAGCAGCTCACCTTCCGGGCTATGTCGCTTTAGCTGACAAAATTAAAGCAAAAGGCGTTGACGCTATTATTTGTCTTTCGGTGAACGATGCTTTCGTTATGGACGCTTGGGGCAAGTCACAAAATGCAGATGAAATAATGATGGTAGCAGATGGCAACGGCAGTTTTTCCCAGCTAATTGGCCTTGATATGGACACGGACACTTTCGGTGGTATCCGTTCCATTCGTTACAGTATGATAGTTGAAGATGGCGTGGTTCGCGCACTAAACGTTGAAGATCCAGGTCGTTTTGAAGTGAGTGATGCGGAAACAATTTTGAAGCAACTCTAAACCGCTTTTTAGCCTAATGTTTAGGCTTGAATAAAAGAAAAGTAAGTTAAACGAGCCATCTAGTTGATGGCTCGTTCGTTTACAGCGATAATGCTCTGTGTTCATAACAATGAGTAATAACGTGATAAAAACAGATGTGATTGTAATCGGTGCTGGAGCAGCAGGCTTGTTTTGCGCTACTGAAGCTGGCAAGCGTGGGCGCAACGTTATTGTCTTTGATCACGCTAAACGCTTGGGCGGCAAGATCCTCATGAGTGGAGGAGGCCGCTGTAATTTCACCAACATGTATACCTCGCATGAAAACTTTCTCTCGCAAAACCCACATTTTTGCAAGTCTGCGTTAAGCCAATATACGCAATGGGATTTTATCTCCTTAGTAAATGAATACGGCATTAAGCATCATGAAAAAACCCTCGGACAGCTATTTTGCGACGATACCGCAAAAGATATAGTTGATATGCTCTTGGCTGAATGCAAAAAAGCGCAGGTTGATATAAAAAACCGAACAGAAATTATCGACATTGAATTCGTTGATAATCGATACATAGTGAATACCAGTCAAGGTGCTTTTAGCAGCGAGTCTTTAGTTATTGCCACTGGCGGCTTAAGCATGCCGAAGCTTGGCGCAACGCCTTTTGGCTATAGAATTGCTGAACAGTTTGGTATACCCATTATTCCAACCAAAGCAGCCCTCGTTCCCTTTACCCTGCATGAACACGATAAGGCAGTGATTGGTGAACTCAGCGGTATTTCAGTAGATGCTAGCGCGAGCTGCAATAATACAAGCTTCAATGAAAACATTTTGTTTACGCATCGCGGTTTAAGTGGACCAGCAGTGCTGCAAATTTCTAGCTTTTGGGAGCCGGGCCAAGAGGTAGAATTTGACCTTTTCCCAAATGGTGACTTGGTACAAGATTTACTGGAGCAGCAGCAATCAAGCCCAGAAATACAGCTCTCTACAGCACTAACTAGGCACTACTCAAAGCGATTTGTGCAAGCGGCCATTCCGTATTTTGAGTTAGAGAATAAGCCACTCAAACAATATAATCCTAAGCAATTACAATCGGCAGCTGAGGCCTTCACGCAGTGGCATGTTAAGCCAAATGGAACCGAAGGGTATAGAACGGCGGAAGTCACTTTAGGCGGTGTTGATACCGACTACGTTTCATCTAAAAACATGCAGGTAAAGAATCAAGAAGGCTTGTTCTTTATCGGGGAAGTGTTGGATGTAACTGGTTGGTTAGGTGGTTATAATTTTCAGTGGGCGTGGTCTAGTGGCTGGGTTGCGGGGCAGGTGGTTTAGTTTTGTGTTCAGGTACAATAAAGTCTGTACACTAAATTCGCATTAATATTAAAAAAACGTATACCAAAGAATTATTTATTGATTCGAATAGGTATATCGGGTATTTTCTGGTTGACTAGATTGCACATTTGCAATCTTGAATAATGCATCTGCTACTCCTAATAAAAGCTGTTCACGCACAAGAGTGTTTTAGACAATTAACACTAGGAAAATTTATATATGAACTCACCCTCGAGTGGAAAAAATGTCGGTAAAGAAGTGTCAAGCGAAGATATTGATACGCTTACTGGATTTTTAACTCGAGGAGGTTTAAAAACTTTTTTATCAGATTTCGAGACGCCGGAGGAGAGAAGTCGATTATCTGTCATTGTTGTCGAATTGTCTCGGTTCGGCACTGTCAACGATAGTGTTGGTTCAGGCACTGGAGATAAGATCATTGCAGCAATCTCTAAACGGTTATCTAAATTGTTTGTCGATGCAATTTCTTTATGTCGACTGCATGGCGACCATTTTGGGATTATTTTCAAAGACAAAACTGATCTTCAAACTGAAGTCGACCGGCTATTAGATTTTGCACAACGCCCTTTAGCGATCCGTGGGGAAGTGATCGTATTAAGCATTCGCATTGGCGTAGCCGACACAAATATAGCAGTCGATTCTACTGATGAGCTCGTGCACGCCGCGGAAGTAGCCATACACAATGCGAAGAGTACTTCTAGAAAAGTATCCTTTTTTGATGCTAAGATGATAATGAACGCTCGCTCAGTCCATCAGTTAGAAAATGATCTCCGCGTCTCGTTAGTTAAAAATGCGAGTGAGTTACACAATGCAATAAATAATTCTGAATTTGCGCTGTACTATCAACCTATCGTTAACACAAAAAATAATAAAGTTCATGGCTGCGAAGCATTGTTACGGTGGAATCACCCAATAAGGGGGTTGGTTTCTCCAGCATTATTTATCCCAATGGCCGAGCAAGTTCATCTTATGACTGTTTTAGGAAGCTGGATAATACGTAGAGCATGTGCGGATGCTATCACATGGCCTGTGCGTAAAGATGGCGAAGAAATTTCAGTGAGTATCAACATTAGCCCTATTCAGTTTTTAGAACCAGATATATTATTCTCTTCAGTAAAAACGGCCCTTTATGAAACGGGCATTACACCATCTCGAGTAAAATTGGAGATCACCGAATCGGCCGATTTTGCGCCAAGTATGAAAGGGTACCTACAGGAATTGAAAAATCTTGGATGTATGATTGCATTGGACGACTTTGGTACAGGATTTTCTTCAATCTCGCATTTGGTTGAACTGCCTCTTGATTATGTGAAAGTGGACAGATCATTGGTAAAAGACTTAGAGTGTAACGAGCCATCAAAGGTAGCGCGAGCAACACGCCTCGCTCGTTCGGTACTGGGATTGGGCAAAGCGCTTGATTTAATAACCATTGTTGAGGGGATTGAAACTCCAGATGGGATAACCGCTATTCAAGCACTCGGGGGGAATCTTATTCAAGGATATGTGTTCTCTAAACCACTTCAAGCCGATCTGATAAGCGAATTTTTAGAATCATTTTAGGTACAGGTAAATAAATGGGTGACTTATACAACATAGCGTACATCAGTAAAAATGCTATCCATGGAAATCATGAAGAGATAAAGCAACAAATCAGTGATATTTTAGCAAAGGCTCAAAAGAACAATCCAGTGAGAGGTATTTCGGGTGCGCTGCTGTATTCTGGTGGGTACTTTTGCCAAGTGATCGAAGGACCGGAAGATGAGATAGAAGAACTATTTGAAATTATCCAAATGGATGACCGGCATTCTGATGTTACCGTTCTGCATTTTGAACCTCTTGAAGAAAGAGGTTTCTCGGATTGGTCAATGGCGTTTGCCGGAATCGAAGAAAATATGCGCTTTGACATCGATGGTATAAAAAATTCAAAAGATGAACTGGCCATGAAGGAAACGGGTAAAGCCTTGGTTAATGTCTTAGAGCTATTGGTTTCTCAACATCAAAGCGTTTCGAAAGGATAACTTCTGATTGTTTTGAGTATGAAACGAATTAACGTTAAGTAGTCCCCATCTTTTCAGCTGTCTTTTTGGATAGGTTAATATTGATTAAGTATGAGTCATATTGGTTTTCATTGAAATCATTAATTAACTCGCTCTTATTCGCATAGTCACCAATCTTTTCAACATTAGCGTTAAGCCAACTGTTGTTGCTTTCTGTTAATGTGCTTTGTGTAGGCATGTTTTTCTCCATGTGCACCTGGTGCGATATTGCACCACGCACATTCAGTTCGAAACAAGTGACGACATTGGATACGACAACTCAAAATTCGGCAATAACCAGTTCTCGCCGCCACAACGATCATATTTATTCTAAGTCGCCTAATTGTCCAAAATCGCCTTTAACGCGGAAAGTCCGCCCTAAAAAACACCGCTACCAAGGGTTTCAATCATAACTACTTTATCATTTTCTGAGCATTCAGGAACAATGAATAGCGATAATGCTTATTTTCAAGTAGATATTCTTTGTGCGTACTCGGACTCCATGAATCATCACCACCCACACCCATATGCTGGTGGTCTATGTGCAAATGAATAACATCATCAGCCACTAACTCATTGGTATGTTTGGCCGTTGTTAATGTGCTTTGTGAATACTTACTTGCCGCAAATAAAAACTCGCCGGTCACTTCCAGATCGTTAACTTTCACTAGCTTACAGTCGCTGCGCAAACCATTGTCTGTCGGAAAAATATAAGGTGTATGAAGCTCGTCTATAGATAAGGTATATAAGCCCAAACGCGCTGCTGCCTTGCGGTCAGGGTAATTTTCAAAAGGCCCCAAACCTAACCAACTCACCTGTGGGTTTTTTGTCTTTTTAACAGCTAAACTAACGCCCACGCGAGGAAGTGGGGGTAGTGCTTCATTTAAACGTACATCAATATCAACAGCAACCTTACCCTCGTTATTTATAGTATACAACCAGCGCGTTTGAGCTTGAACAATACTTGAAGCGGCACTTTTATGTTCATAGTCGAATAAGCACGTTATTCGAACGTCAGATGGGGATAAAGTAACGCTGATTTGTCGACAAGTTCGCTGCCATGCGCCAAGCCCTGCAAGCAGCCAACGAGCACCCCATGCATTTGGATCAAGATTATCAACTTCGCTAATACCAATGTCGTTGTCAAGTGGCGCTCGATAGAAACTGTCCACTAATGGACGAACAATGACAGGTTTACTGCAGTGCTGCCATTTATTGATAAGCCCTGTTTGGCGGTCAAAACTAAGCGTAAAATCATCGCCATCAATGATAATAGCGTCACCACTATCATTGACCTTTAATGGTGATGTAGTGCTACTTATAGAAGTTATAGATGCATCAGATGCAGTACTTAGGCTCTTGCTATTTGCCACGCTAAATTGTTCTGTTGCCATAATATGTCCGGCAGATGCAAAGCTGCAGTCCGTAACTAGCTCAACATCAACATTAAGATGATACTGGCAACCAGCCTTGAATTCGGTGCTAGGGTTAATACTCATGACTGCAGAGCTTTGTGGGGCAATATTGAGTGCTGAACTTCCTTGCTCAACTTCTACGCCATTTTGCAGTAAGCGCCAAACTACTTTTTCATTATCAGTGTGCCTAAACAGATAATCACTGAAGATACTTAAGCTGTATCCAGTTTGTTGATGCCCATCTAACGTTGGCGTTAGCGTAAATTGCAGATGCTGTTGACTATATTTTGCTTCATACAAACTTGGGTGGGCTGTGCGATCAGGAAACAATAGACCGTTGATGCAAAACTGTCGATCGTTATAGTCATCACCAAAGTCACCACCGTAAGCCCAATAATGCTCACCGTTGTCATCAACTTTAGATAACCCTTGGTCAACCCAGTCCCATACAAAGCCGTCTTGTAAGCGTGGATATTCTCTAAATGCTTGCCAATACTCATCGAAATTACCCAGGCTATTGCCCATCGCATGAGCATATTCGCATAAAATAAGCGGCCGTGTTTCGCCAGGTAAACTAAGCCATTTCTTTATGGCGTATTTAGGTACCGCGTCATCTTTAACATCAGTATCAACTCTTGAATACATTGGACAAATAATGTCTGTTGCGCTTGTATTTGCGCCACCGCCTTCGTATTGCACTGGGCGTGATGGATCGAAGCTTTTTGACCAGGCATACATTGCATCATGGTTTGGGCCATGACCACATTCATTGCCTAAAGACCAAATGATGATTGATGCATGATTTTTATCACGCTCTACCATTTGTGTATAGCGAGACATAAAAGCGCCAGCCCACTGTGGGTCTGAGGCCAAACGGCCCATTGGAAACATGCCGTGAGTTTCAATATTGGCTTCATCGACAACATACAAACCGAGCTCATCACACAGTTCGTACCAACGCGGATGATTTGGGTAGTGAGCGGTACGAACAGCGTTAAAGTTGTTTTGCTTCATTAACTTAATATCGGCGAGCATGTCTGCTTCACTCACCGCATGACCATTTTCGGGATGATGTTCGTGTCGATTTACGCCGCGAATGAGCAGGGCTTTGCCGTTCACAAGAAGCTGGCCATTCGTAATTTCAACCTTCCTAAACCCAATATCGTAGCCTTCTGCATCTACAATCTTGCCCTCTTCATCGTGCAAACTCACAACGCAGCGATACAAATACGGCGTTTCGGCCGACCATTTTTTAGGGTTTTTAATATCAATGTGGTGGAAAACGACATCGTCCCATCCGCCTTTTTCATCGACACGCTTGTTGTTTGTCTTTTGTGTTTGCGGGTCACAGATAGGAGTGTCACCATCAAATATTTGCACTGAAACGCTATGTGCTTTTAGCTGAGCAGCACCTGCATTACTTTTCACAACTGTTTTTACTGACAAGCTTGCATCACGATAACAAGCGTCTAAGTCCGGTGTAATAAACACATCACAAATTCGCGTTTGTGGTTTACTAAGCAATACAACATCGCGAAAAATACCGCTTAACCACCACATGTCTTGGTCTTCAAGGTAACTTCCGTCACTCCAACGAATGACCATGGCTGAAATGCGATTTTTACCCGCCACTAGGAACGCACTTAAATCAAACTCGCTCGGTAAACGACTATCTTGTGAATAGCCCACCCATTGACCGTTGCACCATAAGTGAAAGGCAGAATTCACACCTTCAAAAATGATGTGGTTGCGCTGAGATAACTGCGCTTCCTCTATCTCGAACTCAGTACGGTAAAGACCCGTTGGGTTTTCTGTTGGCACATACGGAGGATTCACTGCAAAAGGATACTTTACGTTGCAGTAAATAGGCTTATCAAACCCTTGAAGCTGCCAATTGGAAGGCACCGCGATTGTTTTCCAATCGTCTACATAATCGGATAACAGCGAATCATCAACATCTTCTGGCTTAGCAATTAATTTGAAATCCCACTGTCCATTTAACAAGCGTTTTTGCGGGTGCTGCTTTTGTCGAGCATCCTCAACTGTCCTGTAGCCATTGAGTGGGCTGTGCGCTTTCTGTTGGTTTACTTGCACCGACAAAGGCGTTTCCCAGTCACGACGTTGAAGAATATGTTGTAATGAATTCATGATGTTCCTTGCAACTATTCAGCATTTTTGCCAGTGATACCAATATTTTTGGCCCACTAACGAAGTGTTAATGATTATAGTGCCAATATAGCTAAGTTTAGATAATTAGATTATGCTTAAATCTATCAAATATTTATCCAAAACTATCACGCTTACTCATGCACAATAAAATAAGAGACATACTGGATATCGGCCCCAGCTGTTACGAGCGCTTTATTAGTTCGGCTACAATGGCAGAAATTAAGTCTTTAGACATAGAGCTTGCGGGTTGTTCTAACTTGTCCGGAAAATATTGTGTTGCGCGCACGGCACCCCCTGACCATACCTTATTTTACACGCTAAGCGGACAAGGAAAATTAACAACCATTAATAAGCAATATGATTTAACCCCGCATACGCTGGCAATTTTGCCGGCAAAACAAGCTTTTGCCGTAAGTATTGCGGCAAAACATTGGGACATTTTTTGGATAAATTTAGCCAATAGCAAACGCTGGGAACAAGCGGCGTTGAGCGAAGCAGTGGTATTAGAGAATCAACAGCTTGAGCCCCTGCACCTAGCGATGGAGCTTTTGTATAGCGAACCTAAGGATAGTTTGCGTGAGGGCGTCATGCCCATTCTACAGCACTATTTAGATCTCACGTTTACAACTCAGATACTGCAGGAACATTTGCAAAATCACACTGAGGACAGGCTGCAAGGCCTATTTCAGGAAATTGAAAAGCGCCTGCAGTTTGATTGGAGTATCGATGCAATGTGCAAGCTTGTTCATTATTCTCCACCCCACTTACATCGTTTGTGCAAAGCAAAGTTTGCCAAAAGCCCTATGCAGCAGCTTATTTACCTGCGCATGGAGCGCTCAAAGAATCTATTGTTGAATACACAATGGCCTATTTCACATATCGCAAACTATGTGGGGTATCCAAATATTTTTAACTTTTCAAAACGCTTTAAAAAATCCGTTGGGGTTTCGCCGAGCGAGTTCAGAGGTCGTCGCGGTTTGTTTGAAATTTAGAATGGATAATGTTGATGCTTTCTGTTGTGACAGTGTGTAAAGAGCAAAAAGATAATTGCGAATATCAAGGTGATGCAAAACGCTCTACTCATGTTGCCAACTAACAAACTGGCAAAGTGCTAACACCAATTGTATTTTTTCCTTCATGTTTGGCCATATACAGCGCCTCATCTGCGCAAGATAGCATTTGATTGGCCAAATCAGTGATTGCTAGCTGCTCATGTTTTGCGGTGACTATTCCAAAAGAGCAGGAGGCGTTGAATTTATGGGTTCCGCTGTCAAATAATCTGTCTGATATGTGTTCTCGAATTCGTTCAACAATCATAAATGCATTATTTTCTTCTTGCTTCTCAGAGAACAAAATTACAAATTCATCACCACCTAATCGGGCAATACAATCAACTGGTCGAATATTATCCTTTATCATTTTTGTTATTTGCTTAAGCAATTCATCACCACTTGCGTGGCCGTGCTGGTCATTGATGTGCTTAAAGTTGTCTATGTCAAACACGCAAACGGACAAGTTATTCAATTCATTTCGCGACATTAAATTAATCGCTTCCGTTAAGCGGATCTCTAAATAACTGCGGGAGAATGCTTGGGTTAGATGGTCATACATAAGACGGTTGTTAAGTTGGCGTCTATCTTCGTAGAGTTTGTCGATATGAAGAACAAGAACCCACGCTATACAACAAATTACCAAAAAATAGCCAACCCATGCTAATGGCGGAAAATCAATAACTTGTATTCCCGTGAGCGTATCGCAAACGCCAGTTATCAACCATATTGTAT
The DNA here is from genome assembly GCF_000226565.1 of Glaciecola nitratireducens FR1064. Classification (NCBI taxonomy): domain Bacteria; kingdom Pseudomonadati; phylum Pseudomonadota; class Gammaproteobacteria; order Alteromonadales; family Alteromonadaceae; genus Brumicola; species Brumicola nitratireducens. The sequence goes on from NC_016041.1 coordinate 260,161, forward strand.
TTGCAACTAACAGCGACTGCACGGTGCTAGTTGCGCCATTTTCGTGTGTGTTTTGTTGGCGGAGATAAACTTTTACGAGAATAAAAATACAATAAATTCCTAAGACTAATATCCAAGCTCCCCACAATTGAAATAAAGGGCCATACTTTAAGCCCGTGTAATATTCTGACGTAGAGTAAAATGCTTTACTTAAGAAGTATTGATTTGGCACTGCCGTTAACAATGAAAATATGCCGCATATGACGTAGCACCATTTAAGCAAAACGGGGGCTCTGTAATTCAAAAACACCATATAGAAATGCAGGCTCAACAAAATGGTAAACATTGCAGTGATGATGGTCACACGATTGGAAATATTGAGGTAATTTAGGTTTTCGCCTGAATTAAGTAACACAGCAAAGGCACTAAAAAAAATACCAGTAACCAGCGCAACAAGGGCAAAGATAAAGTAGTGCGTCACCGATTCTTCTTGGTGAGACTTTAATCGAAAATATAAAAGAATGAAGAAAAAGCTCAAAATCAAGCTAATGCTAGAAGTGATAAATAAAGGCAAAGATAATATTTGAACCATACTGACTCTTTATACTGGTTGCAAAGTGCGCGACAGACTTACCGTAAGTTTAGTTTACACTTTAGTAAGGCTTCACCTTTATCGAATACACGTTGTTATTGATTAATTTTAATCTCACGTATTCAAGTTAATTCACAATATACCCTGTTTTTGATGTCACGTGAAATAGTCAATGAAGCAAAGGTTTTAAAGGCCCAAGTTATATCGGTTCACTATGCACTAAGATGACCCTAAAGCGATGTTGCCACCGTTTGGATTGGTAAGTTTGCAAAGTTGATTGAAGTCAATATTATTTAAAAAGGCAGAGCTATACTCCCTACAAAGAAATAAATATATTGAAAATTCAATACGTCTTATAGGAGTTAGCATGTCTCTTTATCATCGTACCTATACTAGAATTCCTCTCACTTTAGATGTTCACCTTCAATGTAAAGGAAAACAAGTGAAGGATGCTTGTACACGGAATATTGATCCCTTTGGCGCATTTATAGAGTTATCTTCCCCTGAACTGAAAGTGAGTGATTTTGTCCGCCTTAGGTTTGCCAATAAATTTATGGGTGACGGTTGCGTGACGCAAAAAGGCATAGTAGTGCACGCTAGTGATGAAGGGGTTGGGATCTTATTCGCTAATGATACTGAAGAGTTTCGCTCTATGTTGGATAAAGCATTAACTCGAAAAGGTTCAAGCCCCATCAAGATTCATCTAGGAGCTTAATTCGTTAAAGAGCTACGTTAGAGTAATTGATCAAAAAGCTCGACATTAAATGTCGAGCTTTTAATAAAAAATGCCACATAACTTGAAGCCTTTATAACCCATCAATATTGCGCATGGCTTTTATCGGCTAGTATGAAGATATTTATAAACGTTCAAAAATTACCGCAATACCCTGTCCGCCGCCTATACACATCGTAACAAGTGCATATTTACCACCCGTACGATGGAGTTCATGTATGGCTTTAGTGGCAATAACTGCGCCTGATGCGCCAATAGGATGACCTAAAGCGATCGCTCCGCCATTCGGATTCGTTTTTGCAGGGTCGAGATCTAAGCCTTTCGCCACGGTTAGGGCTTGTGCTGCAAACGCTTCGTTTGACTCAACTACGTCCATTTGGGCAATCGTTAAACCGGCTTTGATTAACGCAGCTTTTGAAGCTGGAATAGGGCCCTCACCCATAACATCATTAGGTACACCAGCAACTGCGTAAGATACTATTCTAGCAATTGGAGCAAGATTATTGCTATTAGCGTAGTTCTCACTTGCTAGAGTTAAGAAGGATGCGCCGTCATTAATACCTGATGCATTACCAGCCGTTACACTGCCGTCTTTTTTAAACGCTGGGCGCATTCCGGCAAGCGATTCTGCTGTAGTACCTGGCTTAACATGTTCATCAACTTCGAAAAACGTGCTGCCTTTACGGCTTTTCAATTCTACCGGTACAATTTGACTAGTAAAGTAACCTGCTTCAATCGCCGCATGAGCGCGAGCATGAGACATTGCAGCGAAAGCATCCTGCTGCTCTCGGCTAATGTCCCATTTTGATGCTAAGTTCTCTGCAGTAATGCCCATGTGGCCAACACCGAAAGGATCGGTAAGAGTTGCCACCATCATGTCAATCATGCTGCTGTCACCCATTCGGGCTCCTGCACGCATAGCCGGAGATAAATAACCACCGCGGGACATATTTTCAACGCCACCACCGATAGCAAGTTCATGATCGCCGAGCATAATGCCTTGAGCCGAGCTTACAACCGCTTGCAAACCTGAACTGCATAAGCGATTCAAGGCCATTGCGGTTGAATTAAGTGACATTCCAGCCTGAATTGACGCCACGCGCGCAACATACGGAAAGCGTGATTCGGTTGGAATAGTATTACCCATGATGATTGATTCGTATTTGTCAGCCTCAACGCCTGAAGCTGCAATGCCTTGTGTTAGGACTTGCCCAGCGAGTTCTGCTGGTTCAATGGAACTTAAACTGCCACTGAAGGTGCCTACTGCTGAACGAACGGCACTTAATACTACAACGCTATTTACACTCATGATTGCTTTCCAATTTGTTATTTGCGATTAATGAATACAGCTTGGGTATCTATATAAAGTACAACGAAAAGGTAAAATGTGAAAGCGAGTGATCATAGACATTAGTGTTATACAGAGCCTCTGATGATTTACTTGAAAGCCGGACATGCCCATATTCAGCCGCTTTTTTAAATTACCGATTGACTGAGTTTTATTCATATGCGAAATTACACATATGTTATTTCCCACATGTACTTCGGATGAATCCTTGTACCTTTTTTAAATGTCTCGCAGACGAGACTCGATTGAAATCACTGCTACTCATTGTCCAAGTAGGTGAGACGTGTGTTTGTGACTTAATGGAGGCACTTGACCTCGATCAACCTAAAACATCTCGTCATTTAGCGCAGCTTCGTAGGTGCGGTATTTTAATTGATGAACGACGTGGTAAATGGGTATTTTACAAGTTAAATCCTGATTTGCCGCAGTGGGCTAGTGATGTCATCGTCAATGCTGCGGAGCATAATGCTGACTATATTAGTGCAGCATTACAAAAATTGGTTGCATCGCAATCTTCCTCTATCTCTTGTTGTTAATCAAAGGCGACTACTCATGAAAGCGCGCATGAAAATTCTTTATATTTGTACTCATAATCGATGCCGAAGCATTTTGTCTGAAGCCATCACCAACAGTATCGCGGGTGATGTAATTGACGCGAAAAGTGCGGGCAGCCAACCCGTTGGTGAGGTGCATCCTCTATCGCTAAAGTATCTTATGCAAACGGGTCACTCTATTGAAAATTTGCAAAGCCAGTCTTGGGACGACTTTGAAAACTTTGAGCCAGATCTTGTCGTCACTGTTTGTGATTCTGCTGCTAATGAGACGTGCCCTGTGTATTTTGGCAATAGTTTACAGGTGCATTGGGGTCTGACCGATCCTTCAAAGATAACGGGCGACGAGTCAGAAATAGAAACAGCGTTTTTGGTCTGTATTGACGAAATAATAAAACGCGTCCACAAGCTGAAAGATATTGCGGAACAAAACTTGAATAAAACCGAACTTAAAGCCGCTCTTGCCGCTGTGGGTGCCAATTAATGTCAGAGCAACAACCCACATTACCCAATATTGAAGAGAGCGCTTTCGATATACCATCTACAAACGCTATGCAGCTAAGCTCTTCAACGCATAAACCTCGAATATTGCTTTTATATGGCTCGCTCAGAGAACGTTCATTCAGTCGTCTAGCAGTTGAAGAGAGTGCTCGACTCTTGAATGCCTTTGGTGCAGAAACCCGTATTTTTAATCCGACTGGATTACCTCAACCGGATACAGAAGATGATTCACATCCCAAAGTGAAAGAGTTGCGTGAACTGATGATCTGGTCTGAAGGGCAGGTATGGTGTTCACCCGAGCGTCACGGAGCAATGACCGGAATTCTGAAAAGTCAAATCGATTGGGTGCCATTAAATATGGGAGGCGTGCGTCCTACTCAAGGCAAAACCTTGGCTATTATGCAAGTTTGTGGTGGTTCTCAATCATTCAATGCGGTTAATCAAATGCGTGTTTTAGGTCGTTGGATGAGAATGGTCACTATCCCTAATCAATCTTCCGTTGCAAAAGCATTTTTGGAGTTTGAAGAAGATGGCCGAATGAAAGCATCACCTTATTATAATCGTATTGTGGACGTCATGGAGGAGTTGATGAAATTCACCTTACTGCTGCGTGATAATAAAGACTATTTTGTTGACCGTTATTCCGAGCGAGTAGAAACCGCAGAACAGGTAAGTCAGCGCGTTAACCAAAAGTGATGATAAGGAGTTTATGATGGGATTGTTCGAACGCTATTTATCCGTTTGGGTAGGACTTGCGATTATCACAGGCATTATTGCGGGTTCGATTGTACCCGACGCCTTTGCTGTGATTGCAGAGCTGGAATTTGCGCATGTTAATATTGTTATCGCTGTTCTCATTTGGTTAATGATTTATCCGATGATGGTACAAATCGATTTTTCATCAATCAAAGACGTCGGTAAAAGGCCAAAAGGTTTGGTGTTGACGCTGGTGATAAATTGGCTAGTTAAACCATTCACAATGGCTTTTCTTGGTTGGTTATTCTTTAAAGTGTTGTTTGCCGATTGGGTTGATCCTGAAACCGCAACAGAATACATCGCCGGGATGATACTGCTTGGCGTAGCACCTTGCACCGCAATGGTCTTCGTTTGGAGTCAGATGACTAAGGGCGATGCTAACTACACGCTCGTGCAGGTTTCAATTAACGACATCATTATGATTTTCGCCTTCGCTCCAATTGCAGGTTTATTACTCGGCGTTACTGATATTACCGTGCCTTGGGATACACTCTTGCTGTCGGTTGTACTTTATGTGCTGGTGCCTCTGCTAGCCGGAGCCTTCACACGAAAAGTCCTAGATAACGGCGATGACCATTCAAAGGTCGATAAATTTCTGAGCACAATGAAGCCATGGTCTATTGTTGGTTTGATAGCAACGGTAACTTTATTGTTCGGTTTCCAAGCAGACACCATATTATCCAAACCGGAAGCTATCGTGCTAATCGCGATACCGTTGCTGATCCAAACTTACGGGATATTTGCGATTGCTTATTGGTTGGCAAAGCGCATGAAGCTTCCACACAAGATAGCTGCACCCGCTTGTATGATTGGCACATCTAATTTCTTTGAACTCGCGGTTGCAGTTGCGATTTCATTATTTGGTCTGCATTCAGGCGCAGCTCTTGCAACGGTGGTTGGTGTGCTTGTTGAAGTGCCCGTTATGCTGTCGCTTGTATGGTTCGCTAATCGCACAAGACACTGGTTTACATAGGTGCACCTTTCGTAGGTGGTGGCAACTAAACGAGTTGAAATGCTCGATGTATCCATACGGATGACTGCATTAATGTGCGTGCAGCCAAGTTTTTAATTTCGTCGCAAACTACTCAAGCTGAATATGAAGCAGTAAGTTTTGTTTCCATGGTTTATTGAATAGATCTGGCACATCGTTTACTCTTTTTGCACTTAACTAAAAAAGTGACATTCATCATGACGCACACATCTACCTTTATTGACGGACTCTATTTCGGCGAAAGCCCTCGTTGGCATGAAGGCAGACTTTGGTATAGCGATTTTTATGATAAAGCAATTAAATCGGCAGACCTTAAAGGTGAGGTTAAATTAGAAGTGCAGTTGGATGAACAGCCCTCTGGCCTAGGATGGATGCCTGATGGACGATTACTGTTCGTCTGCATGGAGTCACTTGCTTTAAAAAGACTCGAGAAAAATAAGTTGGTTTTGCACGCTAACTTATCTCAATACTCAAAGCATTTATGCAACGACATGGTAGTGGATAAGCACGGTAATGCTTACGTAGGGAACTTTGGCTTTAATCTTGATCACGAATTGCAAACACGCGGTGTAGCCGACGTGATCGCCAGTCATCCAAAAGCCAATATAGTTCGAGTAACTCCGCAAGGAGAGGTTAGCGTTGCGAGTGGCGGTATGAGCTTCCCAAATGGTTCTGTTATTACGCCCGATGGAAAAACACTAATTGTCGCCGAAACCTTAGGTTTGCGATTAACTGCGTTCGATATTCTTGAAAACGGTGAACTCACAAATAGAAGAGAGTGGGCTGCAACTGGTGCCCGAGCACCTGACGGAATTTGCATGAATGCGGATGGCTATATATGGGTAGCAAATGCGGTCGGCAACGAGTGTGTGCTACTCGCCGAGGGTGGTGAAGTCTTACAGGTAGTGAATACGAGTCAAAATTGTTATGCCTGTATGCTGGGCGGAGATGACGGTAAAACTTTGTTTATGATGACGGCAGAGAGTTCTGAAGCATCAATCGTTAGCGCTAGCAGAGGCGGCAAAATAGAGATGTTGAAAGTAGCATCGCCTGGGGCTGGAAGACCTTAGCTTAATGGTTAGCGTCTATACTGATCCCGTCTAAAACCAGGCTTTATATTGAGGTTCAAGCTACTGAACTTCAACCACTAGCTACGATTGTTTAGCTTTGATCACTAATGAACCAACATCAGCCTGAATCACTTCTACTAGGGTGCCTTTTGCCAAGTCCTCATGAGCATTCAAGTACCAGTTGATGCCTGAATACTGATACTGAGGCTTGTCCTTCATTGGCAATGCAGCTTCTACGTTTTCGCTTAACACGAATGTATGTCCAATTAGGTCGGAATCAGCCCGCTTGTGATCCACTTTATTCTGTAATTTTGAGAGCTTTCTCCAAAGTAAAGCAGCAAACACTACAGTGAAAAGAGCAATTGAAATTAAGGCCGAATGCAGCGTTTCAGGAATCAGTCCAGCCCACATGATCAAGGCTGTTGCGAGAGCCGCTAAGCCAGTAAAGAACAGGAAAAAAGTGCTAAAACCCAACACGACAATTTCAACAATCAGTAATATGATGCCGATGATCAGTATGCTTTCAATTAAGTTGCTAGCAGCCCATTCCATATTAAACTCCTTTTTTACTCAGAGCGTTAATAATGCTGGTGGCTTGAGCCACTACAGATGCCGCCTCAGTGCTTGAGTCAGGTAACAAAATAACACTCGACTCCTTGGCTATTGCTTTCTTAGCTTCAATTGCTCTAGTCGCCAAGTCCAGCTGAATAGCTTTTTGACCTTCGTCGGTATTCGCGGCTTCACCTACTTTCTTGAGTGCTTCGGCTTGTGCTTCTGCTACTGCAACAATTGCTGATGCTTCACCTTGCGCTCGCAAGATCTGTTCTGATTTATCACCTTCAGCGGCCAGTACTACCGATGCTTTTTCACCTTCAGCGCGGTTAATAGCAGCCTGTCTATCACCTTCAGACTCTAGGATTTGCGCACGTTTTACTCGTTCGGCCTTCATTTGCGCTTCCATTGCTTCCATGATGGAGCCCGGCGGGATAATGTCTTTAATTTCATATCGCATTACTTGAATTCCCCAAGGACCTGCGGCTTGGTTAATTGCTGTTACGATATTTAAGTTCAATATATCTCTTTCTTCGAAGGTCTTGTCGAGCTCCATTTTACCTAATTCAGAGCGCATGGTGGTTTGCGCTAACTGTGTTACTGCAAACACATAATCTTCAACGCCATAGGTTGCTTTGTATGGGTCCATGACTCGGAAATATAAAACACCGTCGACCATCAACGAAATGTTGTCTTTGGTGATAGCACTTTGCTCTTGCACATCAACCGCTTGTTCTTTCAATGAACGGTCAGCTGAAATACGGTCGATAAAAGGTAAAATGAAGTTCAGACCGGCTTCTTTGGTCGACTGAAACTTACCAAATCGTTCAATGACGTAGGCTCTATTTTGAGGCACAAATTTAATGCTGCTTCTTAAGAAGACCAACACTAAAACAACGATCGCAACCTCTACGGTCAAGATATAATCAAACAATATGTCCATTTACTACTTCCTTTATGGTGTTCTTTTGATACGACGAGCTCACATTTGAGTCGATATTACTCTATCAGCCTAAGTTTACTACTACGATTCTGTAACATTTGATGAATTACGTTTTAAAAATATGTTTCTGTTACTTTGTCACTGATTTCAATTAAACCTGCCTGCATGTCGTCTACAAATTCGTGCAGCTTTTCTTGTGACAGCTGAGCAGGCTTGGCATTTACTAATTGAGTGCGCAGAATGCGAGTTTTATCAACCGCTTCTCTATTATGCGGTAATTCAGAAATACAGCGCTCCACTTCCTCGATTGCATGAATTAATGAACGTGGAAAACGCGACTCTAATAATAAAAATTCAAGCACATCCTCACGGTTAATTCGCACACGCACTTCTCGTCGGTACATTTGGTAAGCCGTCATCGACTTGAGTACACCCATCCATTGAATGTTTCTAAAAGCCGCTGACTCATTTTCTACATCTGGCAATAAAGAAGCCGAACGAACATCAATGATACGTGTTGTCATATCTGCGCGTTCTAAATTACGTCCAATACGCAGGAAGGAATAGGCTTCGTCATGGGTCATTGTGCCTGCCAGCAAGCCGGTAATTGTTTGGTTTGCGAGTACAATTTTTGATAAATATTGATATCTTGTGCGTCGTTTAAACGCATCGGCGCTATTCTCTGTTGCAAACAAGTAAAGCTCGTTTATTTGTTCCCACGCTTCTCTGGGAATAATTTCCTTCAAGGTACGGGCATTTTCACGAGCAGAAGAAATGGAGCTAACAATTGAACCAGGATGCTCTTTGTCAACGACCATAAATTTTATTACGCTGCTTTCGTCTGCGACGTCGTAAGTTTCGTAAAATTTGTCTCTGAAAGACAAGATATCAACGATAGGCTCCCAGCCTAATTTAACGCTGGTGGGAAGGTCTAATAACAAGTGAGAATTTACGTTTATTAGACGCGCAGTATTTTCTGCTCTTTCCAAATATCTGGCTAACCAGTATAAGCTGTTTGCTACTCTCGATAACATGTTATTTCTCCTCCATTTGCACTATCCACGTGTCTTTACTACCACCACCTTGTGACGAGTTAACAATTGTTGAGCCTTTCACTAACGCTACTCGTGTTAGTCCGCCAGTTGTTACCTTGACATCTTTACCAGATAGAATGAATGGGCGTAAATCTAGGTGTCTGGGCTCGACCTTCGTACCAACCATTGTCGGTGCTGTCGACAGAATTAACATCGGTTGAGCAACATAGTTACGAGGATCAGCTTTAATCAGCTTTCTAAATTTATCGTGTTCTTTTTTGTCTGAATGAGGCCCAATCAACATGCCATAGCCACCTGATTCGTTAGCGGGCTTCACTACCATTTTTTCAATATTTTCAAGCACATAGTCGCGCTCTTCTTTATTGTTGCATTTGTAGGTTGGTACGTTAGGTAAAATCGCTTTTTCGCCCAGGTAATACTCAATTAACTGTGGCACATATGCGTATACAACTTTATCGTCTGCAACACCAGAGCCGGGTGCATTAGCTAAAGCTACATTGCCTGCTTTCCAAGCTCTGATAAGGCCTTTGACGCCCAAGAGAGAGTCAGGACTAAATACTTCTGGGTCAATAAACCAATCATCAATACGACGATAAATAACGTCGACACGTGCTAAACCGTTGATAGTTCGCATGTAAACGCAATCATCGTCTTCAACGACTAAATCTGTTCCTTCAACTAATTCTGCCCCCATTTGCTGTGCAAGATAGGCGTGTTCAAAATAAGCTGAATTGTAGATGCCAGGAGTGAGCACCACTATTTCAGGTTCTTCTATTTTGCGCGGAGACATTTCAGCTAGCATGTCATACAGCTGCGATGGATAATCGTCAACCGGCAGTATATTGTACTTCTGAAACATTTCTGGTAACACGCGCTTCATTACTTGTCTGTTTTCAAGCATATACGAAACGCCGGAAGGCACTCGCAGATTATCCTCAAGCACATATACTTGGCCGGTGTCATCCCGCACTAAATCTGAGCCGCAGATGTGCGCCCAAACGCCGTGAGGAGGGCTAAAACCTTTGCATTCCTTCAGGAAGTTTTTAGAATTTTTCAGCAAGTCAGCGGGGAAAACACCATCTTTTATTGCTTTTTGGTCGTTGTAGAGATCGTCAATGAACATGTTTAAGGCTTTGACTCGCTGCTTTAAGCCGGCTTCAATTTCAACCCATTCTTTAGCATCAATTAAGCGAGGAAGAATGTCGAAAGGCCATGCTCTGTCAATTGAGCCTTCTTCTTCGTGATAAACCCTGAATGTGATGCCCATGGTGTGGATAGCAGATTCTGAAGCGACCTTTAGTTCATTGATTTCTTTGTCGCTAAGTGCATGAAGATATTCACATAAATCTTTTGAATAATCTCTTGGTTTGCCCGCTTTCTCAATGAGTTCATCGTGCAGATGTGAAACTTTGTAATTACCCCAACGAATTGCCATAGTTTTCCTTGCTCCTAGCTTATTCTGGAATTTACCATAGCATATTTTGTTTTTTAAGCGAGCAGATGTTGAATTTTTAGACTACGAAGATTCTGTGAGTTCCATAATTATTTGATGCACAAACCTGAGCTTATTCAAGGCTGTTATCGAAATAACAAAGGGATAAGCATCATCCATTCCCATACTTCGATTCAACGAATTGATGACACCAGTTAACGCGCACCAATCGTTATAAAGTTTACTGAAGCTAATTTCGGTATCTAATTTACTGTGTGTTTTGGTTGCTGTATATAGACTAATAATTTCTGCGTTAGCGATACTTACGTTGCAACTATTTGCAGTTTCGAGTGTGTCGACCATATGAAAATAGTGTGCCCAAGTTTCAGCCCAATCTTCCCATGGATGCATGGTTGCATATGCACTAATCCAAACGTCTTTCCAATTTTCAGCTGGACCATTCTCATAGTAATGGTTCATTGCTTCTTGGTAATCTAGCCGCTCGTCACCAAAGAGCGTTCGAAATTCGCTTAAATGCTCGGTATCGCGTATCAGTCTATCCCAATAATAGTGACCTGACTCATGTCGAAAATGGCCTAATAGCGTTCTGTAATTTTCATTCATCTTTTCACGAAGCTTAATGCGTTTTGCGGGGTTTGCTTCGTTAATATTGATAGTGATTAAACCATCACTGTGACCAGTTGTAACAAACTTTTTAATGGTGAGCTCATTACCGAATCGGTCTTCAGTTTGATCTTGTAAAAAATCAAAACCTAAACCATGTTTAGGGTCTTCTTCGCCACTTAAAATCGGCAGCTTCAACTTAATAGCGGAATATAAAAACCGACGCTTGGCTTGCTCTAATAAGAACCACAAACGGCGATTTTCAGTATCGTCTAAGTTGGGTATCGTTTCCGTTAAGCGGCACGATACGCAGCATTCATTAGGATCGTCAATTTCTACCATCCAGTTACATACATCATGTATTGCATAGTTTTTACAGGGCTTGTACTGCTTTCCGTTGTTAGAAGCTAACAGAACGTCATCTGCTGTTTTGGTGAAGGCACTCAGTTGCTGAACATCAGGAATGAATCCAACAAAAAGACCGCACTGAATACATTTCGTATTGCCAAAATACAGCGTGTTTCCACATTGACAGGAAAAAGTTTTCAACTAATAACTCCAATAACTTAGTTAATGCCCTATTAAACGTAAAACAGGGATAGCCCAATAGTATACACCCAATCACTTTAGTCGAAGACTACTTTCAATCATCGTCTTGCACTCTCAATGCCATGCAGTCGCTATCTTTTCCAATAATCATCGTAGGATCAACACGAACACCGCTGCCAGAATAATTTCCTGCTACTGTAAACGTGCATATTTGAACAAAGTATTTTCCGACTTTTGGAAGGGGCCAGAGCTGTTGATAAACGTAATCTCGTTCACCAAAGTTGCCGCCTTTTTCTGCTAAGGTTTGATTGTTTTCATCCACTAGCTGAATGTTAGCCCCGCAGCGACCAACGATAGGTTTTGACACGAAGCCTTTTTGCTTCAGCCCTTCAGTCAATTCTAAACTGGTTTCAAGCAACCAAGGGTGATTGGGAAACAGTGCCCATAGCACTGGAAGTATCGCCTTGTTGCTGGGAATTAAGGTCCACATTGGTTCGTAAACCATAATGTCTTTGTGCAACAGCACATCGGCAAGCTTTGGTGTATCACCGGTTCTTGCATTTGGACTGTTAATAAAACTGTCTTCTGCAGAGTCGACTATTTCTTGTCTAAGCTGCTCCAACGCGGTTTCCCACGCCCACGTTTTCCAAATCCATTTTACCGGCACGCCTGCAGCATCAACAATAATACCGTCTTCGTTCCACTTAAGTGAGTTAAGGCCAACAACCCGTTCGCACTCTATGCCAGCAGTTTGAATTGCTTCTTGCATAAATAATGCGTGATAATCCTCTTCGGGATCGCAGTCCTGAAGAACATGAACCTTGCCTTTCACATCGCTCTTTTTCCATGCAGCAACGAGATCAGAGAATAAATTCTTACCTGCGTCTTCTCCTCGTTTTATATTGAGGTGTTTAGCCCATTTTCCTTGAATCTTACCAACCTCCATATAACAAGATGCTGAATCGCAGTTGTACTCGTAAACCTTTAAGCCATTTTCTGAAAGGGCAAAATCGAAGCGACTCGTTATAAGCTGGTTTAAGCGGTTGTCCCACGACTGCCTAATGCGTGGGATGATGGCGGGAGGAAAGCCAAAGGATGCAAGCATTTCGGGGTGTTGAAGTACATAATCTGTTGCCTGCATAAATATACCATGCAGTTCGTCGGTAGCGGTTTCTAGTAGTGCTTCAGCGGTTTGTGAAATACCATAATAAAGATTGAAGTCTTCTTTGACCGAACTTAACCAATGTCCTTTCATCATCGTAACGTAGGCTGCTTCATCTTCATTGGCGATGTTTAACCAAGGGCGCGAATTTGTTGCCGTCGTTTTATGTTCGTACAACTGCACGTTATATAGTTGTGTATTTACTTCTGGTGTGTGCTCGCTGTGCAATTCATCATCTGTTTGTAGCATCCAGCCTAAAATTTGCCCTTCTTTAGGTGGACAATGCAGCCAATAATCGCCTTGCTCTCCAATTTTTGCACTTATCTCGCGCGAATAATTGCAGCCATCCTTCCATTTCGCGAAATCCATGTTTTGCTCAACAACTCTAATCGCATTCGGCAGCACTTCGCTGATGATAGCGACATGACCGGTATGTTCAAAATCACCGCCTTCGTCCCATATCAACATAGCGCCAGGTTCTGGATGTCTCTGCGAACCATTTTTGAAAGCGTTTAAGGGCAGATTTGTGTTGCTATGAATTTCTCTAACGTCGCGCAGATTAAATATTTCATATGCCATCGTTACATCGTTGAATATGTAGCCTTTATTCACGTAAAGCCAGCGCCTTGCAAATTCAACGCATTGCCATTTGTAACCCATATAAATGCCGTCATAATAGCTTCTATAGGCTGAGCGATTAGGGTATTCAGCTTCGTTTGCAGTTTCATAATCACTTGAATAAGAGCAAACGCCGCCGTCAGCGACACCAAGTAAAGTGCCAAAAGTCGTTGAATTAGCATCAATAGCGACGGTCATAAAAGGTTCCAAATGTTGTGTTAAAAGTGTAAGTGCGGGTGTTGGGATCGCGATTGAAAGAGCATAGAGATTAATCGTTTATTGCGCAATAATTGCTTGTGGCGTTTAAGTGGGTGAGGGGTGATACGCAGCTAGTATTTGCCTTACTAGACAAAACACTGCGTATCTTATTTTTTATAAAAGGGACAACGTAGAATTTATTTTAAATCCATGTCTTGAATGATTTCGTGAGCAATTTCTGGTGTTGTTACCGTGGGCTTTTCATGGAGGTCGCTCTTCAATTGACCTTTTCGATGTTTAAGAGCAGCGTCTAGCTTCTTCCGAGCTTGAAAAATGGCTGGATACATTACGTCATTCTTGCCTTTGACAGCTATGCTAGTACCTTCATATTTGGTTGCTAGTTCGACACTGTACTCGCCGTGCTCCTTTGTCACAAAAATATCTAGGGCTATTAGAGTAGGAAAATGGTTAGCTATTTTTTCGAATTTTTGCTCGATATCCTCTTTAAGTGATTCCGAGATATCGCAGTGATGACCTGAAACATTTATCTTCATAGGTTTTCCTTTTTGCTTTTTTTACGTTTTATACGTTTCGTATATATAGCTTGGGACAAATTGAGCAAAACACAAGGTACATTGTTTGCTTTTCGGGTCCCAAGCTTAAAATACATAGTATGAAGAACTAAAGCAATCCTAAAATCGTGCGCTTGCACCAAGGTTAAATGTGTTGTCCGAAAAAGAATCAATTTCAGTTCTAGCAATGCTAAAACTAACGGATGCCGTATTTGTAAAGAACCAGTTCGTGTTTAGTGCCGTTGTTCCGTCTGTGAAGCTACCTGACCAAGAACGGCCGACTCCGACGGATAAGTTTTTGTTAAGGTAATAGTCAGCGCCAGCGGCATATCCCGTGCTGCCTTGTTCTGGGTTGTTAATACTAGCGGTTAGATTGAGATACGTGTCGCCGCCCAGATCATACAGTTTTTTGGTGTCAACGATAACACCCGAGTATTCTAAATCCTCATCAAAGTTTGTATTTATGCCCACTGTCCAGTCTTTAGTTAAATAGTATCCTGCACCTAAGCCATAGTTTGCACTGTCGCTGCCGTTAGCGTGAGCGATACCAGCATTTAGGAATAGACCGGAATCTTCAACATGAACTGTACCGCCTATTCTCCAAGAATTGAACGAGTCTGAGTTGCCGCCAAAGTCTACCTCTGAACGGTTGAAGCCTGCATTAATTGAGTTTGAACGATTTAAAAACACGGCTTCTGCAAGCGGGCCTTTGCGGGTGCTGACCGGAGAAAAGTAATAACTGCCCACAACGTTGTATTGGTCGACGTTGTCGGAATCAGCATAAGAGCCGGACACTGACGATGTGAAAGTGTCTTGTGCAAAAGCGCTGAGGCTGGCAACGGTAAGCAAAGACGTTGTTAGTATAAGTTTTTTCATTCGAAATTTTCCTTAATTTACTGGATGAGATAAAAACATCATTTGCAGGCTTACATTGACCTTATTAAAACGTTTAAAGACCAAGTTAACACAAACGATGCTTGAGTAGGGGCGCTAAGATAGTGCTTGTTAACTGAACGCAGGCTGAATTTAATTAACTCTGACCCCTATTATTTCGGGGTGGATGCTAATAGTATGGGCTAGATTGCATTTGAGCAGTTATAACAAGAATAAAAACGCCAAGGAATGAATGCCATGTACACGATAGTAAAGCACACTCATCTGACTATAATTTTACTGACCTTTGTTTTTTTCCTCATTAGCTTTGTGTTAACGATGAAAAAATCAGACGCGGCGAATAACAAGGTTCTAAAAATAGGACCGCACATTTTATATACCTTGTTCATTCTGACCGCTGCATACATGGTCGTAGTTAATCCCCTTAACCTTTATCCGTTTGTGAACGGCTGGGCATCATCTAAGCTTGGTGGCTTTGTGTTGTATGTGTTGTCGGTTACATTTGCACTTAAGTGGGCAAAATCAAACTTGTGGCGCTTTTTTGGTTTGATTAGTGCAATATTTTGGTTAGTAATGAGCGCTAGACTTGCTTATGCCGATCGTTTAAAGCTGAAAGGTGCTCCTGAAGACGCAAATGCTTACGTAGATTTTGTGCAGCAAATGACAGCCGCTATTTGCTGATTTTTTACCATTGGCCAATCACATCATTGGCCAAATACAGACCATCCGGTTTTAGACGCAAATAGTTCAAGTGCCTCAGTGCCAAGTTTGCTATTGCCGATAACATCTAAGCCGGGTGACCAAACGGCAATTGATGCCTTGCCTGGCGCAATTGCTAATATTCCGCCGCCGACCCCACTTTTGCCCGGTAAGCCAACTCTAAAGGCGAACTCACCTGAACCGTCGTAATGGCCGCACGTTAACATCAGTGCATTGATACGTTTAGCGCGTTGCGGTGACACGACAGCATAACCCGTACTTGGATTAATACCATTGTTCGCCAAGAATAAGCCTGCTGTGGCTAATTGATGCGTATTCATCGCTATTGAACAATGATGAAAGTAGGTGCCTAGTACGGCATCTACAGAATTTTCAAACAGACCAAATGACGCCATGAAATAGGCTAATGAAGCATTTCGCGTGCCTGTTTCAACCTCAGAGCGCGCCACTTTCTCATCAATAACAATACTTTCATCGTTGGCTAAAAAGCGGATGAACTGAACTATTTCAGCTAAGGTTTCTTTGGGCTGATGGCCCTGCATAATAGCGTCTGCAACGGCAATCGCGCCAGCATTAATAAACGGATTACGAGGCTTGCCATGCTCATGCTCCAACTGCACGATAGAGTTAAATGGGTCGCCGGAAGGCTCTCGGCCAACACGTGACCAAATACTCTCCCCTAACTTGCCAAGGGCGAGTGTGAGGGTAAATACTTTTGAAACGCTCTGAATAGAAAATGTCGTTTGCGCGCAGCCGGCGCTATATATTTCTCCATTTGGGAGCGCAACACTAATGGCAAATTGATTTGGATCGATTTTCGCAAGTTGAGGAATGTAGGAAGCAACTATGCCTTTGTCTGGTGATTGCGCCATTTGCTCGGCTATATCGTTAATGATCGATTGCAAGGTGTCTCCAAGGTATTTTCATATTGCGTTGTGGTGCTTTGATTTAGGCTTGTTAATATTAGCAGGTTTGCGCGTTTCGCGAATATCAAACTGCTTAGTTTTTAAAAACAACTTTAGCCATTTACATTTTTATAACATATGGGTAGTGTACAGGATTAATATACCGAGCTCGGAGAACCCCCTTATGAACAAAGCCCCTGTATGGTTTAACATTGTTGCCGTAGTTGCACTATTATGGAATTTATTGGGCGCGGTAGCTGTCATTATGAATTTTATGCTCACCCCTGAGGCCATAGCCGCGCTCCCCGCGGAGCAGCAACAGATGTATACTGATACACCAATATGGTCGTCTTATGCTTCATTGCTTGCCGTTTTCACTGGTGCTCTTGGATGTGTTGCGCTGCTGATTAAAAAAGCCTTTGCATCTCCTTTGTTTATGCTTTCCATAGTGGGTTTAGTTGTGCAAAACATCGGTATTTTTGTGGTCGTTGATGCGATTGCTGTTCTGGGTAGTAGCGTACTGATTATGCAAGGTGGTGTCTTCGTTATTGCAATAGGCCTCTTATTGCTCGCGAAAATGGGTATTAAGCGCGGATGGATTGTTTAACCGAAGATGTCGAAAACGCCAATTACTTTGTTCCCTTCACTGCCATTCACGTGTGATAGTTTATTCATTCCCACTCTTTTTTAAGCCGCTATCCATGCCTCTAATGTAAGCTAAAATTTAATATGCGGTTCTACATAAGACGTATTCCTCCTATGCTTTAAATAATTTGCCTATAAACCAAAGTTATGTTTGTATGACCGGCTTTTATATCGTTCAGTTTCCAAGGATGAATTATGACGATTTTTCGAGTGTTTCTAATATTACATTTTTCTGTTTTCGTTTTATCTGCCTGCGGTGGTGGCGGAGGTAGTGTTGAGAGTAGCGACATCACAGAACAGCCCACGCCCATTGTTCCCCAACAAGTTATCGCAAACGCCCAGAACTACTCAGAAGCGGAGCTAAAAACAGCAGGCAAATCAATAGCAGATACTTCTTATGCGGGTATCACTACTGTCGCTAATATGGATATAGCACTCACACAGCAGATCTATAATTTATTGTTCAATGATGAGGGGATGACTCCTCCGGACTTGATTGTTGGCAATCTGACTGATTACTCTGATGCAAATGGAGATGTGAATACTACGCTAAGTTGCAATCGCGGAGGAACAGTGAAGTATGTAGGTAAGTTGACGCCTCAATCGACAGGCAATCTTACCGCTACTTTTGACCAGTGCGTCCCTTTTAATTCTGTCAATACCATCAGTGGTGATGGCGCCATTAGTATCAAAAGAATAGGGGATGATACGTTTGAAGGCTCTTTTTTCTACAATAATTTACAGTGGGAGCGTTATGACCAACAGATAAGCATTTCTGGTTATTTAGAAATACTTAAGGACAGTTCAAGTGAGCCCTTTCAATACACTAATAACAAATCTCACTATTTAGTCTTACAACGAGAAGATGAAGCGAAGGTGTTTCTCCAATCAAATCTCCGCATTTCGCAATCTAGTTCAGAACAATCCTATGTGCTCACAGGAAGCGTTTATTTGAGTGACGAAGGCAGAGTTGATATCGCAACAAGCAATATGGATTTTGAGCCTTCAGAATATGCTAATGGTACTGTTTCGTTTACTGGCGATAGAAAAACGACACTCAAATTTGGCACTGAATATATTAGGTATGCTGAAGATACTGACAATGACGGAGAGCTTGACGCCGGCGTCTACTTTACGGGTATGTATGATTTAACCAATGGTTCCACTGTTGACAAAGTCTTGATACCGCTGTCACAACTGTCGCTTCCACCATCGGCAGAGAAACCTGTCGTTATATACGAAGACCCGATTTATACCTCAACGCCAGTTCGGGTTCGTCCTAGCTCTTACGGCGATAATGATACTAAATTCGAAGACCTGACAATTAGCTATGCTTGGTATCTCAATGATACAAAAATTGCAGGCCAGTCCGAGGCAATTTTACCATCTGCCATTGCCGTGTTTGGCGATGTACTGCAAGTTTCTATGATTGTTTCTGATGGTATTAATGAAACCGAAAGTGAACGAACGACGGTGGTAATGGAAGACTCTTTAGCTTTAATTAGGTTTAGCGATACACCAGAAATAATCCGCGCAGGTGATGTTATTGAGTTTATGGCTGAATTGGTAGACCCCGATATACGTGATGTCACTAATAACGCTGCAGGAACCATGATCGGCTCACCTGAGGGTGCTGTTATGGATGAGAACGGACTAATTCAGTGGCGTGTTCCTAGCAAATTGATGTTTCCTTTCCAAACATATGATTTTACTTTTCAAATCGGCGTATCTGGTGACAATCAGTCGTACACCATGTCAATTTCCTTAGATGTTAAGTCTGAGCAAGCTTTAACACTTGCTCGTACAGGAACTAAAGCCCCAACTCAGAATAAAAATATACATGTTGGCGACTTTGACGGCGATGGAAAAAATGAAATCCTTACTACAGATAATGAAAATACTGTATTTCTATTGGAATATATAAATGAGAAATACACTCAAAAATGGGTGTACCCATTTAAGGTTAGCGCATTTCGCAAGATAACACAGGTATTAGCAGCAAATATTGATGACGATGATGCTCTTGAAATCGTAGTAGTGACAACAACTGGCGTGCACCTCATTAATGGTTTAGATGGTTTAGCCACAACAATTTTTGAGAGCGAAAATCGGGTTAAGCAAGCAGCAGTTGCCGATATTGATAGTGATGGCTTAGATGAAATAGCTCTTCTTATGGGAATCTATAGCGACCCAGACTATACAGAAAGTGTACAGGTTTTTAATCTTGCAGAGCCAGAGCTTGTACTTTTTTCCTCTGAAACCGCAAACGCAACTTATATGGAGTTTGGTAACGTAGATGAGGACGCTAGTTTAGAATTAGTGATTAACGATGGGCAAGTTTATGATACTCAAACATGGGCACTTGAATGGCTAAATGAGAATCGATTTGGAGATGTAATCTCTCTTGGAGATTTGGATAATAATGGTATCTCTGAAATCGTATCAGCAAGTGCACGAGGCGAAATTACCATCCATTCAGCACAAAGCCAATCTCAAATTGGGCTGCTTGGTGATCAAGATATTTGCTCTGTTCATACTGCCAATGTTGACTCAGATCCTGCAGAAGAAATTATCGCCGGTGTTTGTTCAAGTCGTAACATTAGCGCTTATAGTTTCATTGATAATGGATTTTCCACAAATTGGAGCAGAAGCAGTGTTGAATACGGTGTAATTTCAATCACAACTGGGGATTCCGATAACGATGGATTACTCGAATTACACTGGGCTGGTGGTAGTGCCCAATCCGATGATCTACTCATCTCTGATATTTATACTGAGCCTAGTGACATAATACCCAAAATAGGAATTGAGCGAACATTGTTAAAGAGCTTCAGCAGTGCTGGTTGGAGCCAGATTGTTGAGGGCGATGAGCGCGCAGTCTTTTTTGTTCCTATAAGCTCAGAGGGGAGTGTGATAGTTACACTTGAGCCCGATGGAAAATATAATATCAGTAAGGAAGTAAGTGCCGATAATAGTGCAAGCTTTCACGCAGTTACGACTGATTTTAATAACGATGGATTCGGTGATATCTTTTTACCAATCACCAACAATTTCGATAAATCGCTAGCGGCGATCCAACTTTCAAACTCCGTCGTTCAATGGCAAACGCCATTTGATGTCACGTCGAAAATTGGCCTAGTAAGAGCGTATGATGTCAATGCAGATGGTTTTGACGATAGTTTATATATTAATAGAAGCAAGCTAGAAATAATCAATTTCATAGAGCAATCGACACTCGCCAGTATAAGCTTTGACGAAGATTTACTCGACTTTACTATATTTGAAGTTGATGGAACCCTCACCTTGCTTGTTGCCTATGGCGAAAAGTTAGCGGTTTTGAAAAGAGCAGATGGTCAATTTTCTGAATTAAGTGTTATTGAGCAGCATTGCGCCCGCATTGAGGTGTTCAATTATGATATTGATGCTGAGCTTGAGATTGTATGTTTGGACTATACCGAAAGGAACGATTTCGAAGATCCTCAGCAATTAGTTATTTATGATATGGATAACTTTAGCCTTCAGGAAGTTAAACGCTCTGAATTGAGTAGCCTAGTTGTAGATATTGCAATTGACACTTCCACAAGTGATCAGCAAAATCTATTCCTCGTCAGCTTAGTCGACAGTCCGGAAGGCTTTTTTTATAGTGATGTGCCGAATAGGATTAGTCTTGCAACGAGTGCTGGGATTCCAATTTGGACAGGTCCTAATTTAATTGGTATCCCTACTTCACATGGGCTGAAAGTGAGAGCTGTTGAGGATCAAGACCTTGAAATTATCCTGTCTACATCGAAAATGATGTATTGGATAAAATAGAGACTCAATTAAAGTTACATAAACGACAGGGGCTCTTTCAAGCCCCTATGCAAGTTAAGTCTTATATAACCAACGTCTGAATGTTTATGGCTTTTTAGCAAACGCTTTGGCTAAATAAGCTTGAAACGCAGGTTGCGCAGCAGCTTGATCTTTAGCGATAGCTCTGGCTTCTGGCATTGCGTTTAGCTTTGCAAAAAGCTCTTTTGCACCAGGCGCTTCGGCAAACAAGTCAATACCAAATAGTTTCTTGGCAACAGCCGACGCCAAACTGACTGAGTACATGAAAAATATATCCGCCGCCGTCATTTTATCACCTGCAATGTAGGGCGAAAAAGAGGCTGCACGAGAGAGGGCCTGCATGCCGTTGAGCAGCGCGCGCTTTACTTCTTTTTTGGTTTCTTCGTGTACAGGAACTCCCCAGAAAGCCTCTGTATGGCAGCGCCTTGCAGGTAACTCTATGTAAAGTTCAATCATCTTCATTAATTCTCTTATTCTAGCGCGCTCGTAAGCCGAGCCTGAAATCAATGGTGTCTCAGGAGACACTTCGTCCAAATATTCAAGGATAACGTTGGTTTCAATGAGTACGCCGTCATCAGTCGCTAGGGCGGGGACTTTGCCGGTTGGACAAATTGCTAAATATTCTGGCGTCTGATTCGGGTAAGTAATGACCGCTTCATATTCAATTCCCTTTATCGCCATTGCTAGCTTGATCATGTTGTAATAGTTACTGACGTCAAATCCATATAATTTAAGCATTGTGTTGTCCTAATTATTATTTTAAGTGGTACCATACTGTTGCGTTATATCGTGATATTTGCAACATTCAAATTCTTATAGAGAAGTATCATTTTTTTGAACTTAAGGAAATCTTATGCATATTGTTTGTGCGCATTGTTCATCAACGAATCGTATTCCCGAAGGCAAAACGCATGTTGGTGCAAAGTGCGGGAAATGCGGTAAAGCCATTTATAGCGGCAAGCCGGTTGACCTGAATGACAGTAACTTTTATCGCTATGTTGAAAATAACCATATGCCTGTTATTGTCGACTTTTGGGCCAGTTGGTGTGGTCCATGTAAAGCCATGGCGCCAGCATATGAGACTGTTGCCAAAGATTCAGATGGTATTTTGTTCGCCAAAGTGAATACTGAAAATGCGCAGGCAGTTTCCGCAGATGCTGTCATTCGCTCTATCCCAACACTCGTATTTTTCCATAAAGGCAAGGAAATCAATAGAGTATCGGGTGGAATGAGCGAATCACAGTTAAAGCAGTGGATAATGCAATGTGTACAAAAACTGTAAAAACCAAGACTACACAGCAACTTTGAGTTATAAAGACAGCATTATGCTTAAATACAAACAGGTTTGTCATTGGACGACTTAATAATTCCACTCGTACTGGTTGGCTTGCTTTCTATTGCTTGCCAATATCTTGCTTATAAAATTCGTGTTCCTGCAATATTGCCTCTGCTTATTGTGGGCATCGTTGCTGGGCCTGTTACTGGCATAGTCAACGCCGACGCCCTGTTTGGTGATCTGCTGTTCCCGGTCGTTTCACTCTGTGTCGCCATTATATTATTTGAAGGCGCATTAACGCTGCGTCTGCAAGACCTCAGCGGTCATGGCTCGATGGTTCGAAATCTTTGCACAGTTGGCACTTTAGTTACCTTTTTGGTGGTTGCACCGGCTGCTCATTTCGCCTTGGGAATGTCGTGGGAAATGGCGTTTCTATTGGGGGCGATAGTTACCGTTACTGGCCCTACGGTAATCGTGCCAATGCTCAGAACCGTGAGGCCAAGTAATAAGGTTTCAAATATATTACGGTGGGAAGGTATTATAATTGACCCGATTGGTGCGCTTTTAGCGGTGCTCGTGTTTGAGTACATTATATCTACCCAAGACGCTCTGACTCACACTCTCTATGCTTTCGGCTTAACCGTTTCTATCGGCTTTGGTGTCGGTATTGCGGTAGGTTATTTCTTAGGTTTAGCCCTTCGTCATCATTGGATCCCACACTATCTGATGAATACCGCGGTGCTAACCATCATGTTAGGCGCATTCGCTGGCTCAAACCTTATTGCTCATGAATCTGGATTACTAACTGTCACAGTAATGGGCATGTTGATGGCCAATATGAAGGGAGTTGACGTTGATGATATTTTGGAATTTAAAGAAACCTTAAGTGTTTTGTTGATATCCGGACTATTTATACTGTTAGCTTCTCGAATCGAATTAAGTGCCATACTCAATGTAGGGTGGGGAGCACTGCTGGTTCTGGTTGCCGTGATGTTTGTTGCAAGACCAATTGGTGTGTTCTTATCGTCCATTGGTACCGGTTTGAACTGGCGTGAATTAGCTCTTTTAAGTTGGATTGCACCGCGCGGTATTGTAGCGGCAGCAGTGTCGGCTTTGTTCGCTTTGAAGCTAGAAGCATTAGACTACGCGCAAGCCGAAATGTTGGTGCCGATGGTCTTCTTGATCATTATCGCAACCGTTGTGCTGCAGAGTCTAACCAGCGCAAAAGTAGCAGAATATTTAGGTATTAGAGCGCCTGCGCCGAACGGATACTTGATTTTTGGCGGCGCACAATTCAGCCGTATGTTTGCCAAGGAACTGATGACACACAAAATACCCGTATGCTTAGCTGATACAAACTGGGAGACTATTAAGCTAGCGCGTATGGACGGCGTTCAAACATATTTTGGGAATCCGATGTCAGAGCATGCCGAGCGTAATTTAGACTTAACTGCAATCGGCAAAGTTCTAATCATGTCACCTTATCGCCAGCTGAATCCTTTAGTGACTTACCATTTCGAGCATGAAATGGGCAAGGGGAAAGTGTTGGGCTTGAGTAATGGTGAATCGCAACAGCGTCCTAGTCATCAGGTCTCGGAATCATATTCTAAAAAGCTGGGCCTATTCGCAGACGATGTGACCTACGGAAAGCTCGCTGCGTCTACTTCGAAAGGCGCTAGCATCAAAACGACAAAGCTTTCTGATAGCTTCAGTTACGATGATTATAAATTAGAATATAAGGATAGATGCCTGCCCTTGTGTGCGATAGATACCGACGGCAAACTTAAGATATTTACTACCTCAAATGACATAAAACCGAAATCGGGATGGCAGATTATTAGTCTAATAACAGCTGCAAAAACACTCCCGTGAATATAACCAACAGCATGTGATTAACATGCTGTTGGCTTAGTACTAAGCGCTTTCTAGTCGTTTGATTTGCTTTTCGATGTCTGACAAATTTCCGGTTTTAAGCCATATTTTCGCGCCTTCGCTCGCTGCTTGAAGGTCTAATTCTTTTCCTTCGGGAATGCGCAGCCAGTCATGCTTATTCAGCCTTTCTTGATTATGAACAACTGTGCCGTCTAGGACCAGTATCTCATTTCCATTTTTCGCATCGCTTTGCCAGTGAGTATTTGCAGAAAGCGTGACATGCTTCACTTGTTCATATTTATCGGCATACAGCAGTCTTTCAACTACCTGATCGTCGTTGTTTGCAAAGCTTACCTCTGCATCTTCCATCAGAATATTCACATGCTTGCGATCTTCTGGTTGAAATTGCCATAGTTTCACGAAAATTACACAGCCTTTTTCCGACCCTGGTTTGTGTCTTGACTGGGGTGGATTGCGCACGTATGAGCCAACGGGGTAGTCACCATGTTCGTCTTGAAATACGCCCTCGAGTACAACAAACTCTTCACCACCATTATGAATGTGAGGAGAGAAGTGGCTTTGCGGTGCATATCTAACAATACTGGTTGCTCGGGCAACCTCATTTCCTACTCGATCGAGTGGTTTTCTGTCGACCCCAACTATCGGCGATGCCACCCAGTCTTGCTCAGCAGTATGTGCCAAAGCCCTTTGTGAAAATTCAGCATTAATTTTCATGTAGTCCTCGTGTTAAACTTTTTGTATTGCTTCTTACGTGCCTTAAGCGCCTGAGCGCTAATATTTACTAGTTATTCGGGTATTAAGATCATAGTTAGGTGCGTTTTAACGCATTACCAATAATAAAAATTACGAGACGCTTGAAAGTATGTTTTTTACTGACCGTGTAGCGGCTAAGATCGCGCCTTCCATATACCCAGCGTCGTGCTCTGAAAATTCACTAGTTGCGAGGTGTAGCTTCAACTGCTGAAGTTCTGCCTGTTCGAAGGCAAGGTCAATGTGCGGATGAGCAGAAGCTTGCTTCTGGTCGAGATTAGTCGCGGTAAAATTGTCCGTTCCCCAATCTTTGTAATATGTTTGTGTGTATTTATTTGCTTGTGAGCCGAATATAGCCGATAGCTGCGCTAAACAAGCAGTTTTCATTTGCTCGCCAGATGCATGTTGGCGATGCGCAAACGGAATACCGACAAAGCCAAATAAAGCAAAAACTGAGTTTCCTTCTGAATCTTCAAAAGAAGCATCATGAATTTCACCTAATGGGCCAACTTGACTAAAAGCCTGACCAGATAATCCTCGATCGCGCCAAAAAGGTTGGTCGTAGGTGACTGCGAATTTTGCCTGGGCTGCCATCCATGTGGGTGTTTGCTCAAATTTGCTGGCTAATGCGCTTAAAAACCCATTTGCATTAACAGATGTTGTCTCTCCGCTTTTCAACAAATGAGCGATTACTCTCGGTGGAGTGGCAATAACAATATGTTCGTAAGAAGCTGAGCCAAGCCTTGAGCTCTTTCTGCTAGGATCAGATTGGCTAAGGTCATCAAAATTACCTGCTAGCGTGTTTCTTTGCAGACCTAAATGCCAATATTTACCATCTGAGCGAAGCGAAGTGACCGTAGTTGATACGTAACTACATTTTTGGTTTATCCTATTCGCCAACGAATCAATGAGCTTTGTTGTGCCACCAAAGATTCTATACATAGGCGGTGGAGCAACGCCACTTATTTGTTGCGGTGGTTCGTGAGCGTTGCGTTGAAAAACGGCGTCACCTGCAGTGTTTTGCTCAATTAGTCGCAAACCTAATTCAGTCACTAAGGTCTGTATTTCTTGTTGATGGGGAAAAATCCAAGAAGGACCAAGATCCATTTTATAAGCAGATACGTGGGTTTCTTCACCATAAATTCGGCCACCCAATATCGGTTTTGCCTCTATTAATTCGAATGAAATTTTATTTTGTGCCAGCAAATACGCAGTATAAATACCTGCAAGGCCACCACCGATAATGCCTACTTTAGCTTGTTTCTCTTGCATAAATTGTCTTATCTTTTCTATTTACTAATTTGATCGGCACAAGAATAGAACCAACAGGTAATGAAGTATAGTTTTCTGTTGCAAAGAATAACTGAGTCAGTTTCTTATTTATTACATCTCTTTGCGCTATATCAATGGGCTTGCTGGACTTTCTTTATTTTTCAGTTAGTATGCTGGATACTAATTTGAATAAGAACTATTCTTATTTAACTAATAACCGTGTTCATTGAACGATTTGCTTAAACTGGCGTACTTAACCCTGCACCTATGGGCTAACAATCATTCAATGCGTGAAGAGAGAGTATAATGACTGTCTGGGATATTCCTTCAAAAAAATCAGCTTCTATTCAAAGCCTTTGCACAAGTATGCACTCAGATGTCGCTATCAGATTGCAGGAAATGGGTTTTGAAGAAGGCCAACTGATTACCTGTATCAAGCGAACAGCTTTTAATGGCCCAACAGTTATTCAATTGGGCGACTGTATTTATTCACTTGAACAAAGTGTTGCTAACCACGTAAATGTAAACCCGATCTAAAATGCAAAAAATTCTTCTTGTTGGTAAGCCCAATTCGGGTAAAAGTCTGCTATTCAATCAATTAACCGGCTTGAGGCAAAAAGTTGCTAACTTCCCTGGTGTAACAGTTGAGTTAAAGAGTGGTATTTTTAATGCTCATTTGGACAATGGGGTTGATGGTAAGCAGCAGCAAAAATTCGAGCTCATCGATTACCCAGGCACGTATTCTTTAAAATCGTTATCGAAAGATGAATCGATTGCAATCGAGCAGTTGCTCAATGCTATGTCCGATGAAAAAACCAGTGTTATTTTGTGTAACCTCGATGCTACTAGGATGGAGCGCTCTTTGGTGTTCGCTTTGCAGGTTCAGGAAATTGCAAAACAGCACAATAAGACGGTTATTTTCACATTGAACATGGTGGATGAGCTTTTACGATTTAATCATAAGATTGACACCGACAAGCTCAGCGAAAAGCTAGGTAGCCCAGTTTATGCTGTATCTGCAAAAACCTTAATTGGTATTAGCGAGTTACAAAAAGGCTTGGGTGAAATTGCAATTTCACCCGAAAAATATCGCGTAAAACCGACAGAAACTAACCAGCAGGCCTCTGGGATTGCAGCGAAAAGCCTAGCGAAGGAATTTGCAATCCAATCGGATGTGGTACTTAAGCGCCAGAACGCGATAGACCGTTTGCTGCTTAATTCAGTCTTTGGTGGTTTTGCTTTTTTACTGATTATGTTTTTCTTATTTCAAAGCATTTTTACTTGGGCTGCACCGCTCATGGACGCAACAGAAGATGCTATTGGCTTTATCGCAGGTATCGTTTCCGGTTTCTTAGGAGAAGGTATATTAAATGACTTTATGACCGACGCTATTTTTGGTGGCCTAGGCTCGTTTCTTGTTTTTGTTCCGCAAATAATGATATTGACGCTCATAATAGGTTTGTTGGAAGACAGCGGTTACTTGGCCAGAGCGGCGTTAATCTGTCACAGGCCCTTAAGTTTTTTTGGCTTGTCAGGCCGAAGCTTCATTCCTTACTTGTCAGGCCATGCGTGCGCAATTCCCGCGATATTGGCTGCACGAACAATTGAATCGCCTCGCAAACGCTTTGTAACAATGCTAACTGTGCCGCTGATGTCTTGCTCAGCACGATTACCCGTTTATGCCCTGTTAATAGCGGTTTTAGTGCCGGACACTACTTATCTGGGCGGATGGGTTAATCTGCAGGGGGCGATGTTTTTTGCTTTATATTCATTTGGTATTTTAACTGCTCTTATCGTCAGTGGCGTGTTGAATAAAATGACGGAGGGCTCGAAAGAGCTGCAGGATATGCCCTTTATCTTAGAGTTGCCTTCATATCGGCTACCGCATTGGCAGCCTTTGTTCTACCGTATTATCAATAGTGGCGTTCAATTTATAAAGCGCGCAGCACCTATTATCTTTGTTGTTTCCTTAATTATTTGGACTTTGGGCTATTTCCCTAATAATGGTGATTTACAAAACTCATACTTGTCGACAATTGGGCAATGGATAGAACCTATCTTTACACCCTTAGGCGTCGATTGGCGATACGGCGTGGCTATCTTGGTTTCATTCTTGGCGCGTGAGGTATTTGTTGGCGTGTTAGGCACAATGTTTAGTATCGAAAATGCCGATGAGAATATTGCAGGTTTAGCCGAAAATCTTCAGGCAGATGGTCTTTCACTTGCATCAGGAGTGGCTTTACTAGCATTTTATGTTATTGCATTACAGTGTGTTGCTACCGTTGCAATGCTTAAATCGGAACTAGGTAAGAATCGGTACGCTTGGGGTGCCTTCATTGCCTACGGCCTGCTTGCCTATCTTGTTTCGATGTTCTTTTATGCGGTGCTGTCTTGAGTAAATCGATAAAAAACTAAGCTAAATACAAACAATGCCTGTATGAATGATGAGTATATAAATAAAGAGAGGGAGTTTTAAAGCAGAACATGCATACTGGTATTGTTGCTTTATTCAACTAATGACTTACTTCACCTGAACATTGCAGCAAAACTCAACCTGATCAAGCTAACAAGGAGGCGAAATGAGCACAATCGTGTTTGTCGCGGAGCAAGTGAAGAATGAACGTCGCTGCAGTTTACTTCCAATCAATGTGAAAGCATATGTAAAACTCGGTGCCACAATTTTAGTCGAATCTGGGATTGGAAAAACGATCAATATTGACGATTCAGAATATGCTGAAGCGGGTGCGATCGTTGAGTCCAATCGGGACTCTTTGCTGGCGAAAGCTGACTTGCTGATGTCTATTCATCCATTGCAAAAAATAGAGCTGGAAAAAACCAAAACAACGGTTTGCTGCATTAGCTTTTTAGATCCCTTCAATGCCCATGAGCACATCAAGTGGCTTCAGCAGTCTGGGCGCTCGGCACTCAGTGTTGAAATGATACCGCGCAGCAGTCGCTGCCAAAAAATGGATGCGCTAAGCTCACAAGCCAGCTTAGCGGGCTATGTAATGATGGCAAAAGCGATGTCCGCGCTACCTCGAGTTTTTCCTATGATGATGACGCCTGCGGGCACATTAAAACCTTCAAAAGTATTTGTCATTGGCGCAGGTGTCGCTGGTCTGCAAGCAGTCGCGACTGCTAAGCGCCTCGGTGCTGCTGTAACTGCATACGATACTCGTGAAGTCGTAGCAGAGCAGGTGCGTTCTCTTGGCGCTAAATTTTTAGCCATTGATATTGGTGAGACAGGCCAAAATGAACAAGGCTATGCAAATGCACTTACGCCCGAGCAAATAGATATTCAGCAACAAGCACAAGCTGATTGCATTGCCAATTCAGATGTCGTGATCACGACCGCACAGTTATTTGGTAGGAAACCACCGCTGCTGATCAAAAAAGACGTGATTGCGAAAATGAAGCCAGGTAGCGTCATTGTCGATATGGCAGCTGAAAACGGCGGAAATGTAGAGGGTAGCGTAGCAGGAAAAGTTGTTACTGTTGAGGGTGTGACCGTTATTGGAACTGGAAACTGGGCGAGCGAAGTAGCCTTAGACGCAAGTCAAATGTATGCCAATAACTTACAAGCACTGCTTCTCGAGTTTTGGGATGCTGAAAGTAAAAAAATCTTACTGAATTTGGAAGACGATATTTTAAAGACTGCACTAATTACTCATGAAGGTGAGCTAATTAATCCAACCATCAAAGCGTTATTGACGAAGGAGAGCGAGTAATGTCATTTATTTACCTTTCAATGATTTTAATGTTAGCAATATTCTTAGGTTTTGAGCTTATTCGTAAAGTGCCTGCCACGCTTCATACGCCGCTGATGAGTGGTGCAAACGCAGTTTCAGGTATTACCTTGATTGGCGCAATTGCTTATTCTGGAAATGAAAATCTCTTGCTCGCGCAAATCCTTGGCAGTGTTTCGGTTTTTCTAGCAACGATTAACGTCGTTGGTGGTTATATGGTTACCGATCGAATGCTTGCTATGTTCAAACGTAAGTAGGGAGTTGATATGTTAAATACGGAATTTATTATCAATGCCGTTTACGTGCTGAGCGCCGCATTGTTCATTTTAGGTCTGAAATTACTTAGCCATCCTTTAACTGCTCGTCGCGGGAATAAGCTTTCGGCAATGGGCATGTTAGTGGCGATTTGCGTAACGTTGATTGACCAAAACATCTTGGCCTATGAATGGATTTTAGTGGCGATAGTAGCGGGCAGTGCAGTAGGTGCGCTAATAGCGAAAAAAGTTGCGTTAACAGAAATGCCGGAAATGGTGTCACTGCTTAATGGTGTTGGTGGCATGGCGAGTTTGCTTGTAGCCTTAGCCATGGTAGAAGCGGATTCAGCAATTGAAAGCTACTTGCTTGTTATTGTTTTGCTAGCGATCGCAATCGGTGGTATCACTTTCTCTGGCAGTGTGATTGCATGGGCGAAGCTTAGTGGCAAAGTTGCAAAGCTAATCAGCAGCGGTTCAACGGTTTTTGCTGGTCAAGCTGTGGTGAACATTCTTATCGTGATAGGAATTGTTATCCTCGGTATTTTGGTTGTTGTTTACCCCCAAGCAGCAAACAGCGCTATATACCTCTATTCTTTTGTCACACTTTGTATTGTTTTAGGCGTCATGTTGGTAATTCCAATTGGCGGTGCAGATATGCCGGTAGTGATATCGCTACTCAACAGTTATTCCGGTTTAGCAGCCTGTGCTGCGGGCTTAGCAATCGACAATAATCTGTTAATTGTTGCCGGTGCGCTAGTCGGTGCCAGCGGTATTATTCTAACGAGCGTTATGTGTAAGGCGATGAATCGTTCATTAACGAACGTTCTGTTTTCGGGCTTTCAAGCGGTTAGTACCTCAGAAATTAAAATTGAAGGCGAAGTTAAGCCGATGGCAGCCGACGATGCTTATTATGTATTAGAGGCCGCGCAGTCAGTGTTGGTTATTCCTGGCTACGGTATGGCGGTTGCTCAAGCTCAGCACGCCATGAAAGAGTTACAAGTGTTATTGGAAGAAAACGGTGCAGAAGTTGTTTATGGCATCCACCCAGTAGCAGGCCGCATGCCGGGTCACATGAACGTTCTCTTGGCTGAAGCGGATGTGTCTTACGAATTGCTGCTTGAAATGGACGACGTAAATGCTCGCATGGAGGGGTTTGATGTGGCTATTGTGATTGGTGCAAATGATGTGGTTAACCCTGCTGCAAGAGATATTGCTGGCAGTCCAATTTACGGTATGCCAATTATTAATGCGGATCGGGCGAAAAATGTGTTTATTCTGAAAAGGGGAATGGCGTCTGGTTTCGCTGGCGTCGAAAATCCACTGTTCTTTAAAGATAACGCTCGTATGATATTTGGTGACGCTAAAGACACTATTAATACCATCATTCGTCAATTTTCAGATTAACGGTAAAGGCTATGTTGTCAGAATGCGAACTAGCCTTGAACTGGTTGGTAGCGATAAGCAAAAAAGCATCACAATAAGTGGCGTGGATGGTCAATTTTTTGGTATCCTTCACGCCTTAGCTAGTTCGCTATCATTGTTTGCCTTTCAACAGGGAAACGCGGCTCTATGGAATAGAGTTTTTTAGTAAAAAGGGATCTTATGCATTTCAAACGCAATTTATGGTTAAGCATCGCGGGTGCAAGCATTATGATGGTAGCCGTTCTATTCGGTTCAAAAAATAGTGAAGCTAATTCAACCGTACAGCACAACTTACCGCAGATAAAACAGTTAAAACTTCAAAATGAGTCCGAACACACCAAGGGATAAAATGCGCAAAGTTGCTATTCTAACGACTGATAAACTAGAAGATTTTTTTGTCTATGATCGTATGTTAGAGGCTCCGTTGAGAAAGCTGGGTTGGGAATCAATAGAGGTTTCTTGGCACGCAAAAAATCACAACTGGGACCAATATGACGCAATAGTGGTGCGCAGCACTTGGGACTATCAGGCACATTGCGATGATTTTCTCGGATGTTTACAAACTATCGAGAACTCATCTGCCCAGTTGTGCAATTCCTTATCGCTCATTAAGTGGAATATTTCAAAGCGTTATTTGAAGGAGCTTGAAGATAAAGGTGTTCCGATAATACCAACGCTTTGGCTTGATACATTGCAGGAGCAGCATTTCGCGGCGGCATTTGAGCAATTTGCCTGTGACGAAATAGTGATTAAGCCTTATATCAGCGCAAATGCCGATTTTACCTATCGTCTCACACCGGCCTCAGTGACAGAAAATTTATCCACTTTGAAACGAGATTTTAAAGACCGCTCAGCTATGTTACAGCCCTTCTTAACAAGTATTGTTGAGGAAGGAGAGTATTCACTCTTTTATTTTGATTCGCAATACAGCCACGCTATATGTAAGCAACCTGCTAAAGGCGACTTCAGAGTACAAGAAGAGCATGGTGGTCAACTAACAAGCATTGAACCGAGCGCAGAAATGTCTGCTCTTGGTGAACAAACGATTAATGCTTTACCCGAAGAAGCCTTGTATGCCAGAGTTGATATTGTGTCGCTTAACGGTGTATTAATGATTATTGAGGTAGAGCTAATCGAACCGAGCTTGTACTTCAACATGGACGATTCTTCACCTGACTTTTTCGCAAAGGTGTTTGCCGAAAAATTTGCCTGTTAAAGACGCTATAGCAGTCGTCGTTTGTGTTCTTTAGTTGTAACTCATCTACTATTAATAAAATTATTGTTCAGGCAGCCAGACCGCTTAGCGGTCAGTGGACCACAGATATTTAGGCAAGAAAAATGCCTTAAGCACCGCCAAATGCTCGTAGTGTTAGCACCTGACGCATAACTGTCGTATG
The DNA here is from genome assembly GCF_000226565.1 of Glaciecola nitratireducens FR1064. Taxonomy (NCBI): domain Bacteria; kingdom Pseudomonadati; phylum Pseudomonadota; class Gammaproteobacteria; order Alteromonadales; family Alteromonadaceae; genus Brumicola; species Brumicola nitratireducens. The sequence continues at coordinate 293,392 of NC_016041.1, forward strand.
ACTCTGTCGTGACTGACGAGTAAGTGTCGTCGTCTCAACCTTAATTTAATGTCAGTCTTTGGTTGTCAACCAAGGAGAAATAAAATGACAGACAAAATAGTAAATAAGCAAATGACTCTAAAAGAAAAAGTGTTCCCATATTGGCGAACTAAGTTTATCAGCTACTTTGATATCGACAACAACACAATTAAGGTTGATATATCAACTCTGAACGCAAGAGAAAGCGTTTTTGTTGACAACGTTTTGGTGTCTAAGAAGCGAAACTGGGGCCAAAATTCGATACATAGCTTTTCGATTGATAATAAAAATTACGATATTGTGGTTGATATTAAAAGCTCGTTTAAGGGGCCAATAGACGTTTCATTAAAATCCGACGGGCACGTTATAGATGGCGATCACTGGGTATTTCCATCAGTACTTCCCGGGCTTGTTGTTGGCTTCTTATTTGCCCTCATTGGTTTCTCCTGCAGCGCCATTGTTTTCAATGCATTGTTATAGGGGCTGTTTGTAATGGATTTAAATTCAGCAACCATTCGAGAGATTAGAATTGATAGAGGTTGGACGCAACAACAGCTTGCTGACATCAGTAGTTTAAGTTTACGAACTATTCAACGAGTAGAAAGCCAAGGCTTGGGATCGTTAGAAACTAGCAAGTCTCTGGCAGCAGCATTCGAAATTGAACGAGATATATTGTTAAGTAAGAACACCACAATTGTCGAATCAGCAAGTTTGCCGCAAGCGGTAAATATTTACTTTCTCCTCTTTAGTTTTGCACTGGGCGCACTTATCGGCGCGCTGGTGCTTTGGCTTTTGGTACTATAATCTAGGGTTCGATATTTATTACGATGAAAAGCCGTCGTATTGGTTTAGTTTAAAAAAGGCAAAAAGTATGCAGCAGAAGATTGCAATAGTGGGTGCGGGTAGCGTTGGTTGTTTCCTAGGGGGCTGCCTGGCAGCAAATGATGTTGACGTCATTTTGATAGGCAGAGAGCGAATTCAAAAGCAACTGACTGACTATGGTTTACATGTAACTGACTGGAAGGGACGAGATGAGATCCTGACAATGGAGCAGCTGCAGTTCTGCGTATCTATGGACAGTATCGCTAGTGCAGATTACATATTACTCGCTGTAAAAAGCGGTGATACCGAATCAACGGCTGTATCTATTCTTGCTTGCGCAAAACCTTCGGCGGTCATCGTTAGTTTTCAAAATGGAACTAAAAATGTTGATGTGTTGAAGGCTGTGCTGCCCGATCATAAAGTAATCAAAGGCATGGTTCCGTTTAATGTCCTTAATAACGGAAAAGGTCAATTTCACTGTGGCACAGAGGGGAACTTGGCGATTGAGGCCAAAGACGGAGAATATCCCGATCTTGTCAATGCATTTAAACAAGCAAGTTTACCTCTTACACTGCACGATGATATTCAAGGGGTGCAGTGGGGAAAGCTGATTATGAACCTAAATAACTCAGTGAATGCGCTATCTGGAGTGCCTCTATTAGAGCAGATGAATAATCGAAACTATCGCTTAGTCATGACAAAAGTGATTGCAGAAGCGTTAGCGGTAATGAAAGTAGCGGGTATTAAACCTGCGAGAACAGGCAAGGTTGTGCCTAGTTTAATGCCTTATGTTTTAGCGCTGCCTAATTTCTTATTTAAACGAGTGGCTAGTGCAACGCTGAAAATAGATCCCAAAGCTCGTTCTTCGATGTACGAGGATTTCGTATTAAACCGTAAAACAGAAATTGACTTTTTGAATGGTGAAATTGTTAATCTTGCTAAACAATTCGGCATGACGGCGCCCGTAAACGAAAGTATTGTCAGCTTAGTCAAAGAAGCGGAACAAAAACAAAGCGGCTCTCCGATGCATAGCGCAGAGTTCTTGCAGAACGTGATAAAGAGCGCTAGTAAAGAGCGCCATTAATAAGGAGTAAGGCCGCGTTTTCCGCATTAATCGACTCTCTGCTCGATAAACGCGAGCCCATTCAATAGCTTGTGTCCTCGGCATAACTAGCAAGGTATTTGATGTTCGCGAGGGTTATTCACTTTAAATATATAGACGTTCATTTATGCAAAAAATTAAGTAATAAACAATAATTTTTTATGCGAATTTATTGCAAAGGAATCCGCTAATTGAGCTTTTAAATTTCGCCGATTGGACTATAGTTTAAGTATGACTGAAGTTGCTAAGAGTGAATCGATTCACTGACAAGTTGTGACTTAATGTCAACATCCCTGAGCTTTTGGAGCTTCCAAATGAAAGCGGTGGGATGAATGTTTACAGTCAACAATGAGGAGAAATTTAGCATAATAAGTACTGATAAAAAAACGGTAACCAAACCCGTTAATTCGGGAAACCTTGCCCTTCTTAAGGGCACACACGTTAGTGAATAAAAAGTTAACGTTTATGGAATATGATCAGCATGGAAATTAGCTGAACCCCCAGAAAACAAAAAGCCGGCTAATTCCGGCTTTTTGCTTTTTTGCTTTTAAATAAGCTGAAAGTTACCGCCTAGTGCTTTTATAATAAAATTCTCCGCGCCGATAAGTTACGAACATATTCCTTCATAAAATCAATGAACGATCGTACCATCTGTTGCGTGGTAAGCTGGCATCAAGCACATGGGGAATTCATAAATATAACACCCATTTAAGAGTAGCTTGAGAGCCCGACGGTAAAGAAAGCCTAAAGCAAAATAAAAGTATGCGAATAGGATGGGCAACTTAAAGGCTGCTCTGCTAACAAAGTAGTATGCTAATAGAGGTAGTATGGAGAACAAATTAATAAGTGAAGCCAAATTAACTCACGTTGATCAAAGCGGCCAAGCGAGTATGGTCGACGTTAGTGAGAAGACACCGAGCACAAGACGGGCAGTCGCGACAGGCTTTGTATCAATGACGCCTGCAACGCTTGGGCTCATTAAAGAAAATAGCGTTGCTAAAGGCGATGTTCTTGCTACAGCCAGGATCGCAGGCATTCAGGGGGCAAAACAATGTCCATCACTTATCCCACTATGTCATCCACTAATGTTGTCGAAAGTGGCCGTCGAATTTGACATTGACGAGGCGCATTCAAAGATTAACATTCGCTGTGAGTGTAAGCTAATAGGCAGCACTGGAGTGGAAATGGAGGCATTAACGGGCGTTTCTGTTGCGGCATTAACCATCTTTGATATGTGTAAAGCAGCTGATCCGAACATGGTCATAGGGGAAATAAAAGTGCTATCGAAAAAAGGTGGTAAAACAGGTGATTGGAAGCGAGGCGAATTATGATCAACATTCGATTTTTTGCTTTTCTGCGTGAACGCCTAGGAACCGATACGTTGGATTATGAGTTTACTGATGAAAAAACGGTATTGGATATCAAGCAAAAGCTCATTGCCCGGGGCGAACCGTGGACTTTACTCGCAGAACAAGATGTATTGATCGCGGTAAATCAGACCTTAACAAGCGAATCCTCACTGGTCAGTGATGGTGATGAGATCGCTTTTTTCCCTCCGGTTACTGGCGGCTAGCAGTTACGCCGAGTCAGTTGTTTGATATACGGATAAATAACAAAGAGAAATATAATGACGATGGAAACGCACACAACAGATTATCTTATTGTCGGCAGTGGCGCAGTTGGAATGGCCTTCGCTGATACGATATTGACCGAGACCGACGCCAATATTGTGATTATTGACAGACATCATAAGCCCGGCGGTCACTGGAATGTCGCTTATCCATTCGTCACCTTGCATCAACCTTCAGCCTTTTATGGTGTGAGCTCAAGAGAACTTAGTAAAGGTTGTAAAGACGAGGTAGGTCTCAATAAAGGTTTAAATGAGTTAGCAACAGGCGCTGAAGTCAGTGCTTATTTTGAAAACGTCATGCGCGAGCAGTTTTTGCCAACTGGACGCGTAAAATATTATCCAATGTGTGACTACAAAGGCAACGGCAACTTTGAGTCTATCTTAACCGGCCAAAAACATCACGTAGAGGTCAATAAGAAAATCGTTGACTGTACCTATTTAAAAACCACCGTTCCATCTACTCATAAACCCAATTTTACAGTCGCTGAGGGCGTGCAGTTTATGCCCTTAAATGATTTGCCGAAAATTCAGTCGCCGCCTGCCGGATATGTGATTGTAGGTGGCGGAAAGACGGGCATTGATGCAGTCTTGTTTCTACTTGAAAATGGTGCAAATCCTGATGATATTACATGGATAATGCCTCGTGATGCCTGGCTACTCGACCGTCAGAATACGCAACCAACGGAAGAGTTCTTTGCCAGTTCTATGGGGGCTCAAGCCAATCAAATGGAGGCGATTGCCAATTCAACGTCTATAAAAGACATGTTTTCTCGCTTAGAAGCCTCTGGCGTATTTTTACGAATAGATGAAAACGTGTGGCCAACTATGTTTCATGGAGCAACGATTAGCAAAATGGAGCTAGCTGAATTGCGTCGCGTTAGAAATGTAGTGAGAAAGGGGCGAGTGACTTCTATTTTAGCGAATAAAATCGTACTTGAAGAGGGCGAAATCGAGACCAGCGTAAAACACATTCATGTTGATTGTTCAGCAAGTGCGATAAGCAATTTAACCATCAAGCCAATTTTTTCTGAGGGTGTGATTACCCCGCAAACGGTGCGATCGTATCAGCCAGTATTTAGCGCAGCCTTCATTGCCCACGTTGAGGCAAGCTATCCAAATGATGAAGTAAAAAATAAGATTTGTAACGTTGTTCCTCTGCCTAATACCGATTTGGATTGGCTGCGACTGACAGCTGCCTTTTTAATGAATCAACACATTTGGTCGCAAGACCCTGACTTGAAAAAGTGGTTGTTAAACAATCGACTTGACGGTTTTAGTAAACTCGTTCGCGCAGTAAAAGAGGACGACATGGAAAAATTAATGATACTCAAGCGTATGCGCGATAATGGCAAGCCAGCGATGGCGAAGCTGCAAGGGTATTTAGCTGCAATACAACAAGGACAAACAGCATGAGTGAATTTCAAGTCAGTAAAAGTAACTATGTAAACTGTAGAATTGTCGATAGTGACCTTGCAAACAAAGCACTGGAAGAAGGTCAGGTACTCGTCAAAGTTGACAAATTTGCGCTCACCGCTAACAACATTACCTACGCTGTGGTTGCTGAGCAGATAGGGTATTGGCAGTTTTTTCCGCCACATGCAGACAGTGCGAATGTAAGTGAAGATTTATCAGCTTGGGGGGTTCTGCCGGTTTGGGGCTTTGCCGACGTCGTAAAATCGAACAGTGCCGATGTGTCGGTAGGAGAGCGCTTATTCGGCTACTTCCCGCCAGCAACTCACTTGGTCATGCATCCAACGAAAATCAGTGCCACTTCGTGGATTGATGGTTCTGAGCACCGAGCTGCGTTGCCAGTAGGCTACAATATTTATCGCAAAGTAGCGTCTGAACCAGGCTACAAAAAAGCACATGAAGACAATCGTATGTTGCTGTATCCACTGCATATTACATCGTTTGCTCTGTATGATTACTTTAAAAGCAATAATTGGTTCGGTGCAACTCAACTCGTGATGATAAGTGCTTCCAGTAAAACCAGCACCGGATTGGCGTATGGCGTAAAAAATGATGAAAACGCGCCGTCACAAGTTGCCCTAACATCCGAGCGTAATATGGCGATGGTAAAAAGCTTGGGCGTTTACGACTCAGCACTTTCGTATGAACAAATAGAGCAAATAGATGCCACCCAGCCAACGCTAATTGTTGATATGTCGGGGAATGGTCATGTGCTTAACGATTTGCACAAACATTTGGGTGACAACATGAAGTTTTGTTCGAATGTTGGCGTAACGCATTGGAAAGAAATGAAAACAGGCCCAGACTTCATCAAAGCTCGAAGTGAGTTTTTCTTTGCACCCTCGCAGCTTCAAAAGTGCATTAAAGAGTGGGGAATGGAAGGCTTTGAGCAGAAGAGCGGGAAGTATCTGGCACACTCATTTGCAAAAAGTCGTGAATGGTTGAAAATGACTGATGTTGATGGTTTGCAGGGGATGGCCGATATTTATCCCGATGTTTGTGAGGGTAAAATTGCACCTGAAGCGGGTCTAATAATTAGGATGCCTTAATGGTCGAAGCCTTAAGGCCAGTCGTCTACACCTGTTTCCACAAATTTTGTAGCTTTTTATATGCAAAAAAACTATATGGATTCCAATAGCTTGGGATGATTTCTATTTCCTTTCGCTCTTCAAAATTTGAAGACAGTTTGCGCAATATTTCTTGTAAACGAGCGGGATTAATTTTTTCCAACCTCTTTTTTGTTGTCGCAAAGTACAGGTTACTTTTCTTATCAATTGTAATCACTTGGCCGGAAGCGATAAAGGTTAAATTACGAGTCGCGGCTCGGCACGTTGGTACAAAAGGGTCTTCGGGATTGAGCCCGGTCACAATGGCATACTCATATCGGTCTGCGGCTTTTTTATCGTTATCTTTAGGAATATAGGTGATGCCATATCCTTGCGGGAAATGCCCGACAATCGAAAGTAGGCTGTCAGAGACAATCTTGCTGATAGCCTCGCGCTCGGCTGCTTTAGCGACTATTAACATTGCTTTCGGTAAATCAAAGAAGTTGTGGCTTTGTTTAGAAGAAAAAATGATTGATGCATATATTTGTGGCGCTTTGATTAAATTGCCCAATCCTAACTTGGGTTGGAGCGCGCTCTTTAAAAGCGTGCGAACAAAGTTCAATCGTTGGTTCTCATTCTTTCCAAATTCGCTTCTTTCTTCTTTACTGTTTCCCACGTAAGAGTCAACACCTAGGCCAAAAGTAATAAAATTAAGTGTCTGTTCATGGTTTATCCTAAGAAGAGACAGGCGCTCTTCTTTCTCTAATAGCCTAAACTCGTCGAGTGTTCCATCCTTGCCCTTTAAAATAAGCTGTGCTTTTGGATGCAGCGAACCTATATCTTGAAACAGTGAAGACATGATGACCGGAATGGCTACTTCTCGCTGGAAAAGCGATAAGGCCCCGACTTTTTCTGGATAACGGCTATCAGCGTGGTAGCGATCTTGAATATATTGAGTGTTTATTTGCCCATCGTTGAGTAGTTTATCCAGCAATCTAATTGCCAAAACACTTCTATAAATGGGCTTCAACCTTTGATTTTGAATCGGACGATTTACGCCTTCTCCTGGTGAAAGCAATTGTAAAGTACCGAGTAATTTTGCGCTGTTAACTTGGGTTTTTTGCCAGTTTTCAGCTTCAGAAAGAACAAGTAACTGAGAGACCACGGCCAAAACTTTATGCAACCTTTGAATGCGTTTGTCTTCCTCACTCGCGTAGTCTTTTTTTAATGTTCGTAGAGCAACGCTTAATTTTTTCGCTATTGTTACTTTATTTTTTGCATCGGCAGATTGCCAAGACTCTTCTAACGCTCTTATTTGCTTCTGCTGCTCGAAATACAGATCGTTCCCGTCAGCTTTATCAGAACTTTCGAAATAAAGCTTTGCCTGCTCAAATATAGAGTCTTGTAGCGTTGTGCTACTTTCAACATCTTTAACCAAATTTGAAACCGATTTTGTATAGGAAGATTCACCCATGGGGCCGTGCATAAGTGTTACCCAACATTAATCGCATAAAATAAAGCCATAGTATAAGCTAATTTTTGAATTTTATAAGGTATGCTTTGCTGCTATTTAACGACAAAGTCTATACCTATTAAATGCTGCATGGCTGGCTGTTTACGTCATCTAGAAAAAACGCCTATATAAAGCTTAATCAGATTAGTACCCGTAATCTTAACTTCATATAGGCGTGTGCGACAAACTTCTCCGACTGCCTTATCAGCTGGTCTTCGAGTTGCCGCAAAACTGCGGCGCTTTTGCGTTGCCGATTTCTATCGCTATTCTTTAGAACGTTTTATTGTTTTTGTTCTTTGTATTTTTTGACGCTGTGGTCTCGCCACCTCACGCTGCTGCTTCGACACTTGACGCTTTGGTCTCGAAATATCACGGTTTGGCTGAGATAGCTCACGTTGAGGGCGGGAAACCTCGCGTTGAGACTGCACTTTGCGTTCAAATCGTTCTTGTTTTACCAACGTTTTTCTTTCCTGCTTAACAGCATTGACCGGATTAAGCCCTCTGTCCTTTCGCTGAATTTCGGTCTTTTCAATTGGCCTAGGCTGGCGAACAACGGACTTATCTAACTGTCGCTGCAGCTTCTGCTTTTGCTCACCCTTGTCTTTCGGGTTTGAAAGCTGACGCTTTGAATCTGGCGTGCTGCGGATAAATTTCCTTTCCGACTTTCTATCTTCGTGTTGAACCTTGGCAAACTCGCTTTGCTTATTGCTTACCCAAGCGTTGCGTTTGTAAGCACTATGCGTTGATTTATTGCCCGCATACTTTTGACGCTCAGTATGGCGAGTATCCGGCTTTGCTGGCGTCCAACGTTGGTATTCTTTATGCTGTACACGCTTATAATGCGTATTTCTATAGCTGTAGCTACGCGCCTTGCGATAGGACCAATCACGATTTATTGAAACGTGGTGGTGGTTACTCCAAAATATCCCACCGAATAACAAACGAGTGCCTATATATGCGCCTGGTGTAAAGTAAACATTATTATGACGGTAGTGGCGCGCATAGTAGGGTCTTGACCAGCGGTAAGAGCTTGCTACATGCCAGCTAGGTCCGTAAATGAAATCCACGTCATAGTAAGGTACGTAGACGATGTCATGACGGCGAGGCTGAATAACAATAACGCGAGTTTCTTGCTCACGTTCAACGACAACTTCTAGCTGCTCATCGTTTTGTAAGTTGCCCTGATCGTAGGCCATTTCACGCAGTTTTTGTACACGGCCTAAAACCAGTTCTTGGTCCTGGGTGAACGCGTCGCCTAGATCACTTAACCAGCCTAAGTCGTCGCTCATATTGTTCAAAATGTCTGGAAAAGCGGTCAACGCAACGACAGAAGCATCCCAACCATAGTCCAAAGCGTCATCTTGTATTGCTTCAATGGTACTTTGGTCGAGGCCATTTTTTTCATAGTCATCCAGATTAAATTTTGGATGTTGCTGAATAAATCGGGCCGCTTCAATGACTTCTAACGGATAGGTAGAAGCAATTAAAATATGGGTTAATAATGAATCAGGGTAAAGCGCGATTGGCGCTAAGGCTGCATCAATTTGGTCATACTCGCTTTGAGATTGACTCTTTTGAAAACCGTACACTTTGTTTGATTGCAATGAGGTCGCTTGAGCATAATGCATGCCCATTGTTAACGACACAGTTAACAACGCGGTATAGCCAAGTGCTTTTAGAACACTAGCTGATAATTTTACTTTGCTTGTTGTTACTTTTTGATTCGTATTCATAACGATATCCTCCTGCTTGGATACCCTTAGTTATACGCTAAGTAAACTTAACTGAAACTGAACGTAACTGAATTTGATTTAAAAAAATTGAAGCAAAAAACGCAGCTACTTTAAGTGGTCGGTATTAAAGGTATGGCCTAACTTCTCAGTTTTGGTTTTAAGATAGCCTTTATTAGCATCGGTGATACCGTGGTCAATTGGCATGCGCCGCACAACATCAATACCCATATCTTTAAGTGCTTTGACCTTTTTGGGGTTGTTTGTCATGAGCTCTACACGTTTTACGTTCAGCGTGTCGAGCATCGTTTTGCAAATGCTGTAGTCGCGAATGTCGGCATCAAAGCCAAGATGCTCATTCGCTTCAACGGTGTCGTAGCCTTCATCTTGCAGACTATACGCCTTAATTTTATTCAATAGGCCGATACCTCGACCTTCTTGGCGTAAATAAAGCAAAACACCGCAGCCATTGGCAACGATATTTTGTAAGGCTCTCTCTAATTGAAAGCCACAGTCACATTTAATACTAAACAGTGCGTCACCCGTTAAACATTCAGAGTGAATGCGAATAGGAACGACGTCGTCTTCAGCCCATTCGCCATATGACAAAGCAACATGCTCTTGATTGTTAGAGGTATCTACAAAGCCATGAATGACAAACTGCCCAAAGCGAGTGGGAAGTTTTGCGCGACTGACAAATTCAAATGAAGTGTATGGATTACTCATATTGCTAGCTGTTTGACCTCAAAGTAAGCGATATTTGGGGATGAATTTCGATTTTCCAACAGTGCTTATTCTGTTGAATCGCTATTATACGACACAAACTCGATTAAAGGTGCAGGTTCTGCAATACAATATCCCTGTGCGAAGTCTACTCCCATTTTTCCGAGTTGTACCATAATGTCATCCGACTCAACAAACTCTGCGACAGTCTTAATGGACATTGCTTTGGCGACGTCTCGAATAGAGGTCACCATGGCGAGGTCAATAGGGTCCGTTAAAATATCGCGAATGAAATTACCATCAATTTTGACATAGTCGACCGATAAATTTTTCAGGTAGCCATAGCTTGAGAAACCCGTGCCAAAGTCGTCAAGTGCAAAGGTGCAGCCCAAACGTTTAAATTGTTTAATGAATCCAATGGCATCGTTCATTTTGATGATGGCCATTGTTTCTGTAATTTCGAAACATATTTTGTTGTGTGGAATGTGATATTTTTCAAACGCATTGAGTAAGAAGAATGGAAAGTCTTCGTCCGATAGCGACGGCCCCGTGATGTTGATATTACACTTAGCCAATTTATCCATAAACTCGGCGTTCGTGTTCAACCATTTGAAATAACTCTCTATTACCCATCTGTCTATCTTGTTGCTTAAATTGTACCTCTCTGCCGCAGGCATAAAGAATTCAGGCGCGACTAACTCACCGTCTTGTGTTCTGAGGCGGATCAGAATTTCGTAATAATCGCAGGCATCAGATTTATTGAGTGGACGGTAATGCTGAAAGTACAGTTCAAAGGAATCGTCTTTTAGTGCTCGGTTTACCTCATTAACCCAATGAAGTTCGCGTTCGTAGTTATTTTTAATCCCCATCTCTTTAGAGAATTCATGTACTTTATCGCGGCCACTTTCTTTAGCTACAATGCAAGCCGTGTCTGCAAAACTAAGTAGCTCTTCAGCGCTAACGGTGTTCAATTCGTGTTTAGCTATACCAATACTTACGCTCTGGTTGAAGCGATGACGATCCCATTTAAATTCGAACTTACGTACTTTTGATAAGATCTTCTGAGTCACGTCTTGAATTATTCTGTCATCTTGATAGTCAACAATTAAACCGAATTCATCTGCACTCAGGCGAGCAAAAATTGCTCCTGGCTCACATTCGTCATAAATTTCATGCGCCAGCTCCTTAATGAAAACGTCTCCCGCAGTGTGGCCACAGGTATCGTTAATGATTTTAAATTGGTCTACGTCAATGTAAAACAAGGCGAACTTGGCATCATCAACGTTACTTTGCGTGATTTTTTCATTTAACAACTGTACGAAGTGTCGACGGTTATGCAAGCCTGTTAATTGGTCGTGCGTATTCAAATATTGCAGGTTGATTTGATTGACTCTACGCTCAGTAATATCAAATATGCTGCCGTAATGCTGAGCTTCTGATTTTGATTTTACAAGCTGGCTTGAAATTGAAAACCAGAATTCTCTACCATCAGCTCGCTTCCCTTTAAATTCTCTTCCTAGCACGGTTTGTTGCGTCGACAATTCGCCCAACAATAAGTCGGTTTGATTAGGATCTGAAAATAAATCATGAACCTTGTGAATTGTATTGAGCAGCTTTGATTCCGACTCAAATCCAAAAAGCGAGGTGAACGCTGGGTTTACTCGCAATAATGTGCCATCGGACTTAGCTGCATACAAACCTTCGGCAGCATGAGTAAATACATCGGCAAAGTTCTCAAGGTTGCGGATGATGCTGGCTTGTTCACTTTCTTGTCGAAATACCAGTGAATGTTCACGACTAATAATGGCAACACCAATTAGCATGATGCCAAAGCAAGTAAAGGCGAAGGGTAAGGCCGCCGAATAGCTTAAATGACTTGCCCCTTGCGTGAACGACAGTACTTCTAATACGGCCACTAACCCGAGTGCAACCCAGCCGCAAAAGTAGATAACGGTGCTACGCATATCAATTTTAGAGCGATAGATAAGGGTGGCAAAAAGCTTACTCACGAGAAAGGCAATGATGATGCTCAGTATAGAAATTAGCTGCCAAAAGTCGTTATATAAAAACAAGGTAACGATAGGAACTAATAGCAATATGTAATGCGCTCGCAACCAGACTGGAGACACTGGGACAAATATATCCCTACCAATCTTTATCGCCGCAAATAAACTGATAGTAAGACTTATGGCGGTGATCTCGGCAGCAAAGCCGGGGAGCATGAACAAACTAGGTAGAATGCCCTCAGCACTGAGCAATGTGGTCATCGAAGCAACCGCAAAGATCGCAAACCAAAATCGTGCAGGAGCATTTTTGAGCATGTAAGTGATTAAAAAGTAGGTGGCTAACAGAGACAAACCGCCACTCAGTGCGCCAAGTAAGATGAGCCGGACACTGCTTTGCTGTTCAAAGCTTGTTTGATCCCATAATTCAACTGGCAGCATAGCGGGACCATCGTCACGTATTCGCAAATACACGCTTAGTAATTGTTCGGGGCGCGACGTAATCGCCATGCTAAAACCCTGGAGGCCACTGGAGCTGGCATCCGGGGTAGTATTCGGGCTAGCGTTATTGCGTTGAATCGATTGAATAATTCGACCCTGATCATCAAGAAGAAAGCCGTCTACCCGATCGATAAACGTGTTCCCCACAATAAGCATAAGAGGAATATTAGTATTGCTCGTATTTTCAATTTGAAAGCGGATCCACAGCGCTTTGTCTTCAGGGATCGGGTTTAGCGAAAAGTCGCGTTGCCACTGCGTCAATTGAACAACATCCGAGAGCAACAAGCCTTGGCTGGTGTAATGCAGACTGGCAATATTTTGCAGATTAATTGAAGGGAGAATGTTTTTGGCGTCAACAACACTGGTGAATTCGTCAGTATTGCTTGCTAGCTCAAGAGGCTGCTCTTGACTGAAAGCCTTTTGTGGCAGAGCGCTCCCTGCTAAAAGCAGCCCAATAAATATATACAGAACAAATGTTGCCTTCAAATTCATAATGTCCTTTTGCAAACTGAGCGAAACTTTACACGCTGACTAAACCACAGCATTTATAAATTAGCCTGTCGTGACTTCGCATCCTCAAGCAGCTGATATCAATAGCGTAATCTTCAATTACAATAGCAATCTATCGTTTCGATAGTAAGCGATAATTGCGCCGTGATACGAAAATATCAACAAGCCTTACAAACTTAACTGCTGCACGACAGCGCAATGCCTTTGTCCTGACTAGCCGGTGGTTTGGAGAAACGCGCTAAGTCAGGGTGCTCATCAAAGGGTGACGTCAATACTTTAAGATATGCTTCGCACAGAGAAAAGTCATCTTGCTCAGCTGCTGCAATCACCTCTTGTGCTAAATGGTTACGTAATACATATTTGGGATTAACCCTCAGCATTTTTTGTTGAACCTCAACCCAAGTGCTGTTTGAAAGAGATAGTAGGTTTTGTTGTAATTCATGATAATTGACGCACCACTGGCGAACTCTATCAGCGTTTATAAAGTTATCGGCAATACTTTTGAAATCAAGGGATTCAATCGATAGTAATTGTTCACTCAGTATCCTGAACGATTGGTGGAAGTCCGCTTTTTCATCTTTCAGAATATTCATCCATTCGCCAATTAGGAGATCAATTTCAGAAACTAACTGTGGGTCACTAATTTGATGCTCGCGGAGTCCTAAACGCTGTTTCATCAACCTTTGATACTCTGTAATTAAGGTCACTTCGTATGTCATTAACACAGATTTTAATTCTTCTATCTCCATAAATGGTGTGAACGCATGCGCCAACGCATTTAAATTCCACAGCCCAATACTCGGCTGTTGGTCAAACGCGTAGCGTCCTGAGTGATCGGAGCGATTACATATATATTCGGGGATAAAATCGTCTAAGAAAGCATAAGGGCCATAGTCAAAAGTGATGCCATGAATCGACATGTTATCGGTATTCATAACGCCGTGATTAAAACCATAGGCCTGCCACTTAGCAATCATCAACGCGGTGCTGGTAACAACGCTCTGAAACATCTCTTTATGTGGCGTGCTGCTATCTAAACACTGGGGAAAGTGATGTTTAAATGAATAGTTAAATAGTGCCTCAAGCTGCTGTGGCTGATTACTGTGATGGAAATACTCAAAGTGCCCAAATCTGATGTGACTTTTGCAGGTTCTAATCATCATTGCGCCGCGCTCAATTTGTTCGCGCTGAACGGGTTCTTTACTGGTCAGTAAGCACAAGGAACGGCTGCTGGGAATACCCAGAGCATGCAGGGCTTCGCCTGCTAAATATTCGCGTATTGTTGAACGCAATACCGCTCTTCCATCTGCATGGCGACTATAAGGTGTTGGCCCTGCGCCTTTTAAATGTAAATCCCAAAAGGAGCCGCTTGGTGCTTTAATTTCGCCGAGCAATAAGCCACGGCCATCTCCTAAATTTGGGTTCCACTGACCAAATTGGTGACCGCCATATTTTTGTGCAATGCTATTTTCTTGAAGAGTGCCACTTTCGCTAAACAAGGCCATAAGTAATGCGTCAGTCTCTAGCTCGTCGGAGCCTATACCGAGTTCGGCGCTTAGCGCTTCGTTGCGCATGACAACTCGTGCCTGTGTTACGGGAAATGGTTTAACTTGACTGCTGATTGCACTGAGTTCAGTGGCATAATTGTGAAAAAGTTGCATGCTATCTCGTTTGAATTAGTATGATGGGATTATACGTTAATTTTGTGTAAAGGAATCAGTAATGAAAAAAATAACGAATAGGAGAACGAAAATAAGGACGACAAGGATAACCTTAAATAAAAGACTTGTCGCATTATTCACTTTTTCTGTAATTAGTTTGTCGGCATGCGCAGAAACAGTGCTGCAAGGAGATATAGAACGAGGCAAAGAGATGTCCGGAGTTTGCGGTATGTGTCACGGCGATAATGGCATATCACTGATCCCAATTTATCCAAATTTAGCCGGCCAAAAAGAACAGTATTTAGTGCTTCAATTGAAAGCATTTCGCAGTGGCGAGCGAGTAAACATGGCAATGACCTCACACGCACAAAAACTCACCGATCAAGATATTGCTGACCTCTCAGCCTATTATGCGCAGCTGGATCCAAAACCTGAATAAAACTAATTTAAATCTAAATTCTTTGGCACAGAGTATCTAAACAAACTCATGGCAATAAAACTGAGCTTGAGAGAGCGAACCTTTTTATTACTGAGCTTAGTTACTTGGCCGTCACCCAGGATTTTTCAGAAGGTTTTTTAATTGCAGCAAAGCATGCAATTAGTGCAATAGCGGATTAACGCTCAAGGAAATAACATGTTTCAGTTACATCATTTGAATCAGTCACGTTCGCAGCGCATCGTTTGGATGTTGGAAGCCGTTGGCGCAGAATACGACATCAAGGTTTACAAGCGTGATGCTAAAACGAATTTAGCTCCCCCCGAATTGAGAGAAATACACCCACTAGGCCGCGCGCCAGTCATAACACACAATGGCAAGGTCATTGCGGAATCGGGTGCGATTTGCGATTACATTGCAAGACAGTTTCCAGAATCCGGCATGCTGCCTGATCCAAGCCTAGACAGTTTTAATGACGTGCAGTTTTGGTCACATTATGCTGAGGGTAGCTTGATGCCATCCTTAGTGACCAGTATGGTGCTCGAAAAGGCGAGGGCGAAAGTCAGCCCATTTTTTATCAAATTTATAGCCGATAAGATAATTGATGGCGTAATGGATGCGTACTTCGGTAAACACATTAAAGATAACTTGATGTTCATTGAAGGTCACTTGGCGAATAATAAGTGGTTTGTTGGTGATACACCGACACTTGCCGATGTGCAAATGAGTTTTGGCTTAGAGGCATTGTTTGACGGTGGAAAGTTGAAGCCTTTTAAATACATGACTGCCTACGTGCAGCAGCTCAGAAATCTTGACAGCCACAGAACGGCTATGGCAAAAATGAAAGACGCCGAAGCTAATGCCTAACGCGTTGCTAGATAGTCCTCGATAAGCGATATAAAAGCCATTCCATAGCGCTCTAGCTTGGTCTGGCCGACGCCTGTGACCCCGATAAACTGCGTTTTATCCGTTGGCATTTTGTCCGTCATATCGGCGAGTGTCGCGTCACTGAAAATAACAAACGCAGGTACGTTTTCTTCTTCAGCAATCTGTTTTCTCAGATGTTTTAACTTCGCAAATAACTGCCGGTCTATATTCACCGGTTCTGCTTTATTACGTTTGCTTGTATCAACACTCAATTTAGGCACTGCTAATTGAACAATGCGTTCAGCCTTTAATACAGAGCGTGCAGACTCATTAATGCGTAAAATTCCCGACATTGTCATGTCAATTCGCAAGAGTCCTTGGTGAATTAATTGCTGAATAATGTTGTGCCAATAATTGTCGGATTGGTCTTTGCCAATTCCATAGGTGCTTAACTCATTATGCTTATTATCTAGTATCTTTCTGATGCTTTTACCACGCAGTACGTCAATAACATATTGCACTGAGGTGTCTTGTTTCAGACGATACACGCAAGACAAAATTTGTTGTGCTTGTGTTGTGCCTTCAAATACTTTCGGTGGGTCTAAGCAAATATCGCAGTTGCCACATTGTTCTTCACGATAGTCTGAAAAGTAGTTCAGCAACACTTGCCTTCTGCAGGTTTGCGCTTCGGCAAACGACTCCATGGCTTCAAATTTGTGCATTTCAATATCATAGCGGTCGGCTGCGGTGCCGGTAGAAATCCATTGCTTAATTCTAGCAGCGTCACGTTCGTCAAACAGTAAAAGCGCTTCAGCGGGCATACCGTCGCGACCGGCACGACCGGTTTCTTGATAATACGACTCAACGCTTCTAGGAACATCATGATGCACCACAAAGCGTACGTTGGATTTATTGATCCCCATGCCAAATGCAACGGTTGCAACCACTACCTGTAAATCGTCTTTCAGAAACTGGGTTTGCACAAATTCGCGAGTGGCTGTGTCATGACCTGCATGATAGGCGTCACATTTAATGCCAGCACTTTGTAAGCGCTGGGTCAGGTCGTCTACTTTTGCTCGGCTATTACAATAAACAATGCCCGCAGCACCTTCCTGTTGCTTCACGAATGTAACAACCTGCTCAAAGCCCTTATATTTGGCAAGCAAGTTGTATCTAATATTGGGGCGGTCGAAGCCGCCTTTGAAGACAAAAGGATTGTCTAACTGCAGTTGATGCTGAATATCAACTTGCGTGGCGTGATCCGCGGTTGCAGTGAGCGCAATAAAAGGAACGTTGTCAAAATGCGACTTCAAACGACCAAGCTGTCGATAGTCTTGTCTAAAATCGTGACCCCAATGTGAAACGCAGTGGGCTTCATCAACTGCAATTAAACTCACGTTAACGCGCTGCAGTGAATTTAAGAAATACGACTGTAAAAGTCTTTCAGGTGCAACGTACAGCAAATCTAACTCGCCGTTATAAAGCTGTTCAGTTATTTTTTGGGACTGTTCGGCGTCTTGCGATGAATTTAAGTAGGCTGCATTGACGCCTTGAGCGGTCAACTGTTGAACCTGATCTTGCATTAACGAGATTAGCGGAGACACGACAATGGTGATGCCTTCAAGCACTAATGCAGGCACCTGGTAACACAAGGATTTTCCGCCGCCGGTAGGCAGTAGAATTAACGTATCTTGCCCATTCAATACTTTGTCGATGACTTCCATTTGCCCTGGGCGAAACTCAGAGTAACCAAAGGTATCTTTTAATATTTTAGCGCATTGTTGGTTATGCTGACCTTCAGCCGATTTAGCCGTTGTCAGATCAGTTCCCGAGTTATCAGCGTCGGATACAGCATCAGGTTTTTCTGCAATTAGGCTCAATGTTTATCTCAGTCTACTTCAATTTTTGCATTTTACGCGTTTTTGACTCTGAATTCATGCTGTACTGGCAGACTATTTTACGACTGCTGGGTATTTGCACAATTTAAAAACTGTAGTAATGTAGTTACATGTACATAATATGAGCAAGCAAAATGAGCATAGATACTTTTACGAGCCGTCAATTCAATCAAGACCCAAGTTCTGTAAAGCGAGCAGCCAAAAAAGGCCCAGTGAAAATTACTGAGCGAGGTGTGGTTGCTTACATGATGATGAGCATTGAGGAATATTTAGAAATAAGCGGTAAAACCAGCACCATATGCGACTTGTTAAGTGCGCCGAACACGGTCGATATTGAATTGTCGGTGCCTAAATTTAAAACTACCGGTCACTCAGAATAAGGGGGCAGCATGTATTTACTCGATACCAGCGTTTTGTCGGCATTAAGAAATCCCAAAGAGGATGACGCAAAGCTCGTTGAATGGGCAGCTCAACAACAGGTTTTTAATTTATATATTTCATCCATTAGCGTGTTGGAATTGAAGCTCGCTATTTTGCAAAAAAGAAAAACCAATGCCAGTGAAGGTGAAGCACTAAATACTTGGCTACAAAAGCAAGTATTACAAGGTTTTAAAGGCCGCATTGTTGCATTTGATGGTGAAATGGCAGAGTATTGCGCCGCACTGCATGTACCGAATCCTAAGTCGGAACGGGATGCCATGATTGCAGCAACGTGTATCGTAAACAATATGAGTTTAGTGACACGTAATCCTTCAGACTACAAACATATAAAGATACACACTATTAATCCATGGGAAGCCTAGTTTTTTAGTCGAAACATCATCAAAATTTACATTAAATGAGAGTCCATTGAGTCAATCAAATTCAGTTCGTTCAGGTGTTATCTTCGCCATTTTTGCCTACACTATTTGGGGGATTGCTCCTTTATACTTTAAGGCACTCGCAGCCGTCCCGCCGATCGAAATATTAGTACATCGCGTGGTTTGGTCAGTGGTGTTGCTGACGTTTTTGATCGTTGGCTTGCGACATCTCGGCAAAGTAAAAACCGCAATGAAAAACAAGCGCGTGCTAATTACGCTGATGGTGGCCAGCACGCTGTTGGCCTGCAATTGGTTTTTGTATATTTGGGCTGTGAATAACGACTATATCCTTGAAGCGAGTTTAGGCTATTACATCAACCCTTTGATTAATGTTTTTTTAGGTCGATTATTCTTAGGTGAAACTCTACGAATGACCCAAAAAGTGGCGGTTGGTATTGCTGTACTCGGTGTCTTGATTATGATTTTCAACTTCGGTTATCTACCGTGGATTGCGCTCACGCTCGCAGTAAGTTTCAGCATATATGGATTGCTGCGTAAACAAGTTTCCGTTGATTCATTGCCAGGCTTATTTATTGAAACTTTGTTTCTTTTGCCGGCTGCTATTATCTATTGGATCTTCTTCGCAACACAAGCCTCCAATCTCAGCACTAATGACACCTCACTTAACGTTCTCCTATTGTTAGCTGGCGTAGTGACGACAGCCCCACTACTTTGCTTTACGGCAGCAGCTAGACGCATCCGGTATTCAACCTTAGGCTTTTTTCAATATATTGGACCGTCATTAATGTTCTTCTTGGCGGTGACGCTTTACAACGAACCTCTGAGCACTGGACGTTTAGTCACTTTCTGTTTTGTTTGGACCGCGTTAGCGTTGTTTACATTTGATTCGTTTAAGCATTATCGGAAAGAGAAGAAGGAAAAGAAACTGGCAGCTTTGCGTCCCGAGTAGATGCTGCCTAAGTTTTAAGCAAAACCGATTAGTGCGACTATACTTTTACTGTCGGCCGTATCAATTTTTGTGATATGAAATAAAGTTTCATATAAGCAGAAAGTAAATAATGCTCGAATGTAAATAAAACTTTCCACTCGTAAATCCAGTGTTGCTAAACCGATCGGGCCCTTTATTACAAATAATTAACTTGCATTGAAGGCCTGCATCTATTTATTTGATTTTACTTTGCTTTTTCTTCCTTAATTGACCCTACTTATTTTATGTGTTCTTATTCTGCGCGATCTACCATTTACAATATTATAAAAAATAAGATCACTTAGGACTTAATCACACATTCGCATAATGGAGTTGCTTAAATGCAAAAATTAAATAAAACCACATTGGCTGTCGCCGTGGCTATTTGCCTCGGAACGTCAATGCCGACACTTGCTAAAAACGTTGCTGGTACACTCACAACACAATCAGGTGTTTCGGTAACAGATGTCAAAGTTACTATTGAAAACACGCAAACAGGCCTAGTTCGCGAAGCTGTTTCTAATGACGGCGATTTTCGTTTTCCTTTATTACCGGCCGGCACATACAAGTTAACTGCTGAGAAATCAGGTTATAAAACAACAACGCAAGAAAACATAAATGTTGGCCTAAGCGGCACAGTAAGTGTTGATTTAATCTTACAAGACGACAATGTAGAAACAATTCAGGTAGTCGGTACTGCAATTTCTGCGGTTGATTTAACAAGCACTTCTACTGGTATTCGCGTAGACAGCTTTACGCTTGATAAAGTACCGGTACCTCGCGATTTAACAGGTGTTGCGTTACTTACTCCAGGCGCTACGCAAGGCGATACAGCGTTTGGTAACGTGGCTTCTATCGGTGGTGCTTCAGCCGCTGAAAATGCTTATTACATTAACGGTTTGAATATTACTAACTTCAGAACAGGTGTGGGCTCAAGTAACCCTCCTTTCGAAATGTATGACAGCTTCGAAGTTAAAACCGGCGGTTACTCTGCAGAGTTCGGTCGTGTAACTGGTTCAGTTATCAACGCAAAAACAAAAAGCGGAACGAACGAGTTTAAATGGGGTGTTAACGTATTCTGGGAGCCGGATGCGCTTCGTGAAGATAGACCTTCTGTTAGACGTCCAGGTAGCGATCTTTTCTTAATCGACAATACCAAAGACGAAAACGAATTTGCTGAAATGAATATTTGGGCGAGTGGCGCAATCATTGAAGATAAATTGTTTTTCTATGGCTTGTATAATCCGCGTTCAGACGTTTTTGATTTCAACGGAAGTCAAACACAGAGTGGCGACGATATAATTCAACAAATTAATAAACAAGAAGATACTGACGCTTTTTGGGCGACAACTATCGATTGGTTTATTAACGATTCTAACATCTTGAAAGTAACAGCATTCTCTGATGAAAGTGAACTAGTGACTTCAAACTATCAGTCAGTTAATGGCGCTCCAGCGGTCGACACTAACGGTGTACGTATTCCGGATGCAACGGGCGTTATCAAAGAAGGTGGTATTAACTACATCGTTGAATACACCAGTGTTATCAACGATTACTTCTCGTTATCAGCGCTTTACGGTGTGAACGAAACTGATCGCACAACATCGAGTGATTTGGATGCTAACCCAGCTGTTTACAGACGTTTCGACAGCAACGGCGCTTTCGTTAAAAGTGGTAACTTTGCTAACTTCTCTGTAGCCGTGGGCGACGATAAGCGCGAAGTAATCCGTCTTGACGGTGATTTGTACTTAGACGACCACTCAATCAGATTCGGTATCGATTCTGAAACATTGACCGCTAATGCAAATACAATTAACTCTGGTGGCGCGTACTACTTAATTTATATAGATGACGAAACCGATCCAGCTAATCCTGAGCCTTACCAAGTTAGACGCCGCACATACAGCGCTGGTGGTGAGTTTGAGTCAAACAACTTCGCTTACTACATTCAAGATGAATGGCAAGCAACTGATAACCTAGTTATCAATATGGGCTTGCGTAACGATTCTTTTGAAAACAAAAATGGCGCAGGTGACTCGTTTGTTAAATTGGACAACAACTGGGCATTGCGCCTAGGTGCTGCTTACGATATCAACGGCGATGGCGATTCGAAAGTATGGTTCAGCTACGGTCGTTACTTCTTGCCAGTTGCTGCAAACACCAACATTCGTTTGTCGGGCGCAGAAACGTATATTCAAGAATATAAAACGTTTACTGGTCTTGCTGATGCTGCATTAGATATTCCAAATTTTGATGGCACTCAAACCCAAGCAACGCAAGTATTTGCTGACGGCGACGTACCTTCTCCTGATGAAATTGTTGACACAAGTTTAGACGCAATGTACTCAGACGAATTCATTTTAGGCTATAAATTTAAATTGAATGATGAGTGGAGCATGGCAGTTCAAGGGACCTATCGTGAGCTAGCAACAACTATCGAAGATGTTGCAATCGATTTTGGTTTAAACAAATATCTTGAAAGAGAATTTGGTGCTTCTTGTACAGAATGTTCAGGTTTCCATTACTACGTGTTAACTAACCCGGGTACTGATTTAACCATCACTACAGATCCTGATGCGAATACTGATGGCCCATTGCCGTTAGCTACGTATACAATTCCTGCGTCTGATTTGAACTACCCAGAGTCTATTCGTAAGTACGCAGCAGTTGACGTTAACGTCACTAAAGCATGGGATGGCAAGTGGTTCTTAGATGCAACCTATACTTGGTCACACAGCTGGGGTAATAACGAAGGTTATATCCGTTCTGATAACGGCCAAGATGATGCTGGTTTAACCACATTATTTGACCAACCAGGACTACTAGATGGCGCCAACGGTAACCTTCCGAATGACCGCCGTCACAGCTTAAAAGTGTTCGGTTCTTACGCGTTTACTGAAGACTTCAACTTGGGTATGAACCTACGTTGGTCATCAGGTCGTCCTAAGAATGCTTTTGGTTATCACCCAACCGACGCATTTGCTCGTGAATACCAGTCTGAGTCGTTCTTTGCACAAGGTGTGCCTAGTCCTCGTGGTTCACGCGGCACTACGTCAAGCGTTCTGTCAATTGACTTAACAGCAAGCTATGACATCGCTATTAACGAAGATTATGACCTTACGTTAAGAGCGGATGTTTTCAACCTGCTAAACACAGATACCATTACTGAAGTTAATGAAATCTATGATGACGAAGCAGCTGATACTGCATTGGGTGTGATTCCAGACATCAACCCTAACTACGGTAAGCCTACAGCTTGGCAAACACCTAGATCTGTTCGCTTCAGTGCATCACTTAGATTCTAAGTAAACACTTTAGCAACATTCCAATTTAGGAATAACATGCCGCTCATTGAGGTTCAATGAGCGGCTTTTTTTCGCCTTTTGTTTATCACAGGTTATGTGGTTGACGTTCCTTTCTCCGTTTTAATATCAAGTCCTTTGGCTTGCTTGACAGCAGCAGAGCTTTCTATAGACTTTGTCGTTTTGAAGGCACCAAGAGTCATATTTATGGATGAAAACACCGTCAATACTAGTTTTAATATTGGTACCTCTAAAACGGGGAGCGACGTTACATCTACTTTAGCTCGTGCTTTTGAAGCGTTTGAATTGAAAAACTTTAATTTGGTCATAGAGCTTGCCCAAGCGCTGTTAAGAACCGATAGAAATACCCCTCAGGCTCATTACTTAATTGGTAGAGTGACGATCGAAACTCAACAGTTAAATATCGCAGTAAAAGCCCTAGAGGCTGCCGTTCAGCTTGATGCGTCGCAATCAGAATATTGGGCTTTTTTGGCCATTGTTTATAATCAAAGCGGTAATTCGGTGAAGGCTGAAAAAGCAGCCATGACGGCATACAAAATAGGAAGTGATAAAGCGCATGTTTTGTATCCTATCGCACACGTACTGAGTGTTTTAGGCTACGTGAAAGATGCAAATATATGTCTCCAAAAAGCCATTCAACATGCGCCGACCAACCCAATTTACTACCGCGCGTTGGGTATCAGTTTACTTGAAAGCGGCGACTTTCAAGGCGCGCAGCAGGCGCTCAGAAAGTCAGTCGCTCTTGACCCAAATGATGCGGAATCTTGGTGGACGCTGTCGTCACTGGTTAAGGCTAACGACAACGCTATGGCCGAGCAATTACTTGAGATCATGAAATCGACGACAGCATTTCCAAGGCAGCATGCTTTTTTAGCTTATGCGGCGGGTAAGCTTTTCGAAGATACTGAGTGCTGGGGTGAAGCATTTTCGGCATTTGAGCAGGGCGCTGCGGCAAAACGTCAAACGCTGAATTATGAAGCATCGCGATCGAAGCTAACTTTTACTGCGCTTAAAACAGTGTGCACAGCCAGTTGGCTTGAAGCGGGAAGTGATGTATCTAATGAGTCAGCGCCCATTTTTATTATTGGTCAGCCTCGCACCGGCACAACGCTCGTCGACCGAATCGCTTCTAGCCACAGCTTAGTGCACTCAGCGGGTGAACCCGTTCAGTTTGCTATGTCACTTCGGGCGCTAACCGGCGTGCGCACTAATGACTTTATTTCAGCGGAATTAATTCACAAAGCGGTCAATCTTTCTGGGTCGGAACTCGCAAAATCCTATCTAGCTGGATTAGCTAGTCTGAGAGGAGATACACCTTACTTTACTGATAAATTCCCAATGAATTTTATGTTAGTCGGCTTTATCGCAAAAGCCTTTCCAAAGGCTAAAATCATTCACGTTACCCGAGGTCCTGCAGACAGCTGTTTTGCGGTTTTCAAACAGCTGTTTGAGGATGTTTATCCGCATAGCTATGACCAGTGTGAAATGGCTGAGCACTTTGTTATGTACCGCAATTTGATGGAACACTGGCATAGCATTATGCCCGGCCGAATTTTGGATGTTGCCTATGAAAATGTTGTTTCGCAAAATGATATAGAAGCACGCAGGCTGATCGAATATTTAGATCTTGACTGGGAAGACGCTTGTATCAACTTCGAGAAAAACAACGCCGCCGTTGTAACTGCAAGTGCCGCACAGGTGCGCGAAAAAGTACACGGTCGCTCAATTGGACGCTGGAAAAAATATGAAAAACAGCTCACTCCAATGCTCGATATTCTGAAAGCTGCCGGTCTAGCTCCGTAGCTTCCAAATAAACGGGACGAGTGAACTTTGTTTTGTTGCCGTATAGATTTTGTCATGACCCGCCTGAACGCTTTTTTCGTATGGTTTTTATATAGTATAGTTTTTGTTAAACGTGACGGGAAATTCCATGCCTGAAGGCCCAGAAATACGCTTAGCCGCTGATCAAATTGCTAAAGTAATTGAAAATCAAATCATAGAAGACATTGAGGTTGGCTTAGCGCACCTGCATTCACCTGCCCAAAAGTTGAAAGGCGAAAAAGTGGAAGAGGTAGAAACACGTGGAAAAGCAATGTTAATTCATTTTTGTAACGGGCTGTCAGTGTATTCCCACAATCAACTTTACGGTGTTTGGAAAGTTGTTAAACGCGGCACGTTGCCCAAAACCAAACGTTCTTTGCGTCTTGCCCTGCACACCAAAAGCAACAGCGCTTTGCTTTACAGTGCATCTGATATTGCAGTTTACGAGCGTCACGATTTAGTTCAGCATCCATTTTTAAGTAAAATTGGCCCCGATATTCTAAACAAGGATTTGAAATGGGAAAGCGTTGCAGAGCGTTTGCTGGATAAGCGGTTTCGCAACAGAAGCTTGTCAATCTTGTACCTAGATCAGCATTTTATAGCTGGGATAGGCAACTATTTACGTACGGAAATACTTTATGCCGCGGGTATTCACCCTGACTTCAAACCAAAGCAGTTGAGCCCACAGCAGCTAGAGAGTCTGGCAAGACAGACGCTAATTATAGGAAAGCGCGCGTATGCTACAAAAGGCCATACTGTACCAAAAGCGCTTGGTGAAAAGTTAGCGAAAACCAAAGGTAGTTACGAGAGCGTTCGATTTATGGCTTTCAATCGCGAGGGCCTGCCCTGTAGAGATTGCGTGACGCCTATTGTGAAAGCGCAACGTAACGGGCGCCGGATTTATTGGTGTGACCTTTGCCAATTGACGCCTTAAGAAAATATGTTGCACCTCGGTTATTAGAAGAACAGTGAAGGTCTTCTTTTGTTGCTAGGCCATTTAAAATTGAGTAATCTACGACGCAATGGAATGAGGGGTAAGTGCCTCAAAAACAAATATTAAAAAGGAATTTCCACATGCAGTACATGTGCTTCGCTATTTTATTTTTATTCCTAAGTTCTGCGTCAGTCGATGCTCAAAC
This sequence comes from Glaciecola nitratireducens FR1064, assembly GCF_000226565.1. Lineage (NCBI taxonomy): Bacteria > Pseudomonadati > Pseudomonadota > Gammaproteobacteria > Alteromonadales > Alteromonadaceae > Brumicola > Brumicola nitratireducens. Next base: position 319,393 of record NC_016041.1, read on the forward strand.
TCATTCAAAAGCGCCGTTAGAGGCCTTATCGATGGTCCCCTTCGTTGAATCGCCAACTATATCACCTAATGGACAGTTGATCGCTGCGATCACGCCTGACGGCAACGCGCAGTCTGTTGTGGTTACACCTTATGGAACGCTTGATTTCGGGCGGGTGGTAAAGCTCAAAGACGCTGATGATAGAATTGAATCGATCAGATGGATAAACGATGAACGGCTGCTGGTTTACACTAGCTACTCGAAAACGGTGCTCGCTCAAAAAGTGCGCTTCTATCGCCTTTACAGCTTAAATAAAGACGGTTCTGACTTGCGCACATTAGAGGTGGCAAAAATACTGCGCAATGAATTTTATTCAGGTATTAATGTGTTATCGATGTTGAATAAGGATCCTGAACATATCTTGGTATCCGCATATACGGACAAAGACAACAATGACCCAGCCGTATTTAAAGTAAACGTATATTCTGGAAAATTTGATAAGGAAATTAGTGCTGTATCTGGCGTAAGTACTTGGTTAGCCGATGTTAATGGCAATGTACAAGTTGGAATGAAGCGCAAATATAACAGCAGTTCGAAGCAGGTAGATGTTTCCATTATTTACCGTAAAGATACTAAAACTGAGGATTGGGACACAATCTATCAATATGAGGCAGGTATAGGTTCCTTCCTTAATATTATATCCGTTATCGATGATAACACCTTAGCGGTATCGACTGATTTTGGTGAAAATCAGGTAGTGCTGCGTGAGTTCGACCTACGCTCAAAAACATTCGGCAAGGTAATTTTTAAGGTTGAAGGTTACGATCTCGATTCTGCTATCACTAAAGATGGAAAGCTTGTCGGCTATAGCTACGTCGACGACTTTTATCGCATCAAGTATTTTGACGAGGAGTTAGCGCAGCGCCAGGCGTTGATGCAGTCCACGTTTAAAGGCTTTGAAACATTTGTAATAAGCGCGAGTAAAGACAAGCAAAGATTAATTGTTGGTCTTGCTTCAACCGACAAACCGGTCAGGTATTATTTAGTCGACTTGGCAGCGCAAAAAGCCTCGGCATGGTTATCACAGTATCCAGCACTGGAAGGCTTAAGTTTACCCGGTAAAACCAAGATTGCTATTACTACCAAAGGCGGTACAGCACTTAGTGGATATTTTACTTCAGGTGCTAAAGCTGAGAAGTCGCCCTTGATTGTATTACCTCACGGCGGCCCGCGTGCGCGCGACACTCAGTATTTCGACATTTGGGTGCAATTACTTGCGCGCAGAGGTTTTGCAGTGCTCCAAGTCAACTTCAGAGGCTCCGAAGGTTTCGGCAATGCTTTTGAAACTGCTGGCTATAAGCAGTGGGGTAAATTGATGCAGCAAGACGTTTATGAAGCAATGGATTTTGTAGGTAAAAACGCACTTGCCGATACTAGCAACGCCTGTATTGTGGGCGCTAGCTATGGCGGATATGTTGCATTAACCGCTGGCTTTCAGGAGCCCGATCGCTTTAAGTGTGTGGTGAGTGTCAACGGGATTGCCGACATTCCTGAAATGCTTCGTAAAGATGGCGCTTGGGGAGGCAACTCGAAAGCCACACTTAGACAATTAATAGGTGATGTTGACGTAGACACTGAGTTGGCCGATTTAAACGCAAATTCAGCCATTAACTATGTCGCAAAATTTACTGCGCCAGTATTATTGATACACAGTGAAAGTGATACTCGAGTGAGCTATACGCAAGGCAAAGCTTTTTATGAGGCGCTTGAAGAGGCAGATAAAAAAGCAGAATATATACTGCTGAAAGATGGTACTCACTTTATTGACTCGCCTGAAAACAGAGAAATAGCGTTTACCGCCATTGACAAATTTGTAGGCCGCTACCTTAAATAGTCGAATATCTGCACGCTAAGGGCAGAGTTCTTTCTGGAAAACTATCGAGTCAACTTGAGCAGAATATCCTTCACATTTTGTTCATGCTTGCTCTGCCACTGCAGTAGGGTTTGCCCTGCATCAGCATCACGTCTTTTAATCGCTGTCGCTAGAGCATCTTGTGCCTGTAATTGTGGAATAACCGCAACACCGTCGTTATCAGCTACAATAATATCGCCGGTATGCACGTTGACTCCGCCGCACACTACAGGTCGATTCAGGGGTATATAAACTTTCTTTGCGCCGGGCTTAGGGCAAGTTCCAAGGGCATGGACTGGAAATTCGATATCCACAACCTCGTCAATATCCCGAATAACGCCATCGATGACAAAACCAGCGATACCTCGCGATTTTGCAATAGCACACACGTTTCCGCCGCTTACCGCATACTCATCATTGGCTTGTACTACAATAATATCGCCAGGTTCAGCAGCATAAATAGCAGCGTGAAGCATTAGGTTGTCGCCATGGCCGCACTGCGCGGTAAAAGCTCTACCTGCGATGCGCGGCATGTTTGCCCAGAGAGGATGAATAGCATAGTGCATAAACTGATGGCGAGGTAAGGCGTCAGCTAAATCGCATGAAGATACTTGCGCAAAATCGTTATAAGTTGGATGAGTCATACCGAATTTTCTTTAATTTGAAAGCATGAGTTTGAATCTACCACATGGGCGCCAACTTATACTAGTTGGGCTTTTCAAGCTTCGAATTAGAAGAGACGATAAATATTACATTTAGCCAGGATGAGTCAGCGCGGATTGTATTACGGAAGCATGCTCAGCAAGGTCGTGTCCTAAGTCAGTTAAGTAGCCTCCATCTGGAGCGTTAACAATTCCCTTTTTATATAAACGCTCTGCTGCTGCAACCATACTTGGGTCGGCATCGTTGTGTACTTTAAGCCCTTGCATTAAGCTTTTATTAGGGAATTTGAGGATAAGATTGAGTTCTTCGGTAAGCTCTTTATTGAAAGGCATAGGCTTCTCTTTTTAAGTTAAAGTTCGACTAGGAAACTAATTGTCGTAAGCATATATCTGAAACAAAAAAATTACAAAGGATGATCAATAAATTTACATCTTTATTGATCTTTAGATAATACTAATCGGGTCAGAGGTCATTTGCGTGAACATAATACGGGTTTGAATCTCAAAATGAATTAGGCAACATAACGCACGCCTATTCGATAACCTTTAGTAGCGCATATACGCTCGTAACTGCTATGCATTTCTGTTGCGTTATCTAACATCGATAATTCACCGACCCCATAAGGCCTATCCCATCGCTGCTCAATGATAAGCTCTCCGATTAAGCCCTCTATGTTCATCTTTCTAAATATTTCAAATGATTGATGTATGCCTTTCGTTTTATTGGGGTCAATAAGGCCCTCTCTGACGGCTTGTAAATAACCGACAGCCGAAGCGATAAACAATGTAGATGATTCACGGGGGAACCTTTGTTCTTCGTCAAAAGGGTCTCGCGTGTAAATTGAAAATCGTGTGGGCATACTCACATTTCGATCAATATGGAAATTCAGATGGGGGAAGCTATTGCGTTGATACACTTCTCTTAATTGAGCTGAAAAGTAGGCGTTTTTAAAGGTAACGGGCCCCACTTTTTGCAATAACTCCTTAATGCTGGGTTTTAAAATTTGGTCTTCTTCATGCACGTCGAGTTGCGTGGGTGTCTTAAACTCAATTTCAACACCGTAATTATCATAAACAAGAGGCAGTTCTGCGCGTCTGCAATAATCGTCAATATTCCCATTAATAATATCGGCAAAGTAGTTAGCCACCTTGTGCTTATACTCTGGGATCACAACCTTCGCTTCATAATCCACATTCTGACAGCTTCCTGAAAATGTTTTTTTATGTGTTTTTAGAAGCATATCCAACCATCTTCTATCAAAGTGCATAGCTAGCATAAGATCATCTTCTATATAGGTTGATTTCAATCAATTGAAAACTATTTGTTTGTGTAATACTGTATACTGACAGAGCCGATAATTGCAACTAGGCTACATTCATCGAAGACAATATTATGAAAATTCGCGAGCCTAACAATCAGTTCTTTGATTTAGAACAAGTAAAACGAGATCTACAAAAATTTATTATTCAAGATGAACCATCGGTATCGCCTCCATGCGTAGGTTGTCAACAGCATATTCCGGATATTTGTTCACCCAAATGCCCAGAAGCGGCAAAATCCTTATCAGTTGATCCTATTCAGTACCCGATTGAACGCAGTGTTGTCGCCCTTGTTTTTGAGTTAAACGCGATTCGACTATTTGAAACTTGCTGGTCTTGCGAGGGCCACATTCGTGAGGGGGAGAGTCAGATATGGAAAATTCCACAAGTCTGTTTTTATTCTCAATCATCGATTTATGCTAAACTTTTATCAACACATTTGTCTAAATTGTTTATACAAAAAAAGCTCAAATACAACTGGCTTTTGTGCTTATCTGATATATCGCAATCTATTCATCCTGCATACAATATCCAACCTGATTTAACCAACCAATTTGAGCCCAGCTTAGGCTTACTGCAAAATGACATCAGAACAATCGGAAGTGACCTGCAGCGGCACCTAAAAGCGGAAGCACAATCCCTGTTAAATACAATAGCAGCTATGCAGTAGCGCACAGACTCTAAACATCTACTTGCACGCACATATCAGTAGCGATGGCGAATACGGTCAATCTACCAACGCCAGTCGTTTTTTGCCTCGCATTGTTATTTCGTGCCGAGGCCATTCAGTGTGGCGAGAATGCTTAATGCTCAAACTAGGGAGTAATTGGATCAACGGTCTCCTTACCTAACTCATCTGGCGCATGATCGGATGCTAAAACCAGATACACGCTTGGCAGCACGAGTAAGGTGAACATGGTTCCTACCAGCATTCCGGCAACCAATATTATACCGATGCTGTTTCTTGCTTCAGCCCCAGCACCCGTCACAAGTACTAAGGGAAAGTGGCCAAGTACTGTAGCCGCCGTTGTCATTAATACAGGGCGTAGCCTGGTTTGTGCCGCTAATTGTATGGCGTCCAATTTAGCCAGCCCCTTTTTTTGCATCTGGTTTGCAAATTCCACAATCAATATCCCATTCTTGGCTATCAATCCTACCAAGGTGATAAAGCCTACCTGAGAATAAATATTAATAGTGGTGAAATCTAAAAATGCGAACATCATTGCACCGGCAAGCGCTAACGGTACGCTACCAAGTAATACAACAAGCGGGTCTCTAAAGCTATTAAACTGAACGGCAAGCACTAAGAAAACAAATACCAGTGCCACTAACAAAACGCCTTCCAAGGTATTACCTTCAAGCCTAATTTGGCGTGACTCACCCGCATAATCAATACTGTACTCTAGCGGTAGGAGTTCTGCCGCTGCGTCCTCTAAAGCACGTAAACCTTGCTCTTTGGTAGTCCCGGGAATAACTTCACCGTATATTCTAAAGGCATTCTTTTGTTGAAACTTACTCAATACCCGCGGCGCAGTTTCGGTCACTAGGTTTGCAATGGAGCGAACTGGAACTAAGTCTCCCGCTGGCGTGCGAATTTGTAAATCGAGGATCGCATCCGGGTTTGCCCTGCCTTGGTCGTCAATCATCGGGATGACACGGTAAGCGCGACCATCTTGGTTATAGCGATTAACAAAGTTGCCAGACAAGAGCACCTCTAACTGCCGACTCACGCTGCTTAAGTCCATACCTAAGTCGGCGATACGCTCTCTGTTTAAGTTGAAGCGCGCTTGAGGTAAATCGATTTTTAAGTCGGTGTCAGCAAACAGAAACTTCTGACTTTCAACTGCCGCTTGCACCATTTTATTCGCATTCACCTTCATCTCTTCATATGAATCAGTGCTGAGCACAACTAATTCAACAGAAAAGTTACCGGATGTTGGTAGGGCGGAATCTAATACCGGAAATGCTTTTAGTCCTGTGACCGATGACAATGAGGCAAAGGCTTTCCAAAACATGTCTTGCACACTTTGTTCTCGTTCACTGGAGTCGACAAAATCGACGCCGCTAAATGCACCGATAGGATTCACTATTTGCCACATGAATTTAGCACCTTCAAGCTCTTTCATGGTATCTACAATACTGTCCATATTGTTCATGGTGTATTCTAAAGATGCTTCTGGCGATGATTCAACTATCACGTTGATACTCGATTGATCTTCCGTTGGTGCAAGCTCCTTTAATGAGAATAAATAGAACGGTACGGATAATAACGATAGGAATATTGCAATGGTAAGCACCTGCGCCTTCCACTCTATTGTGCGCACGAGTACTTTCCCGTAGGTCGTCTGCAGGCGTTCGAAAAAGCCATTTACCTTTCGCGTCATTTTACCTTCCTTGCCGCCTTCAGGGGACGCATAGGCACTCATAATAGGGGAAAGTGTAATGGCAACAAAACCTGAAATTAAAACGGCGATAGCGAGCGTAAACGCGAACTCTTTGAACAAAGCTCCGGTAAGACCAGACAGCAATCCAATGGGCGCATAAACGGCAGCGAGCGTGATCGTCATACTGATTATTGGCGCTAGCAGCTGCCTCGAACTTGCCAGCGCAGCTTGCATTCTAGTCATGCCTTGACGCATGTGTCGCGCTACGTTTTCAACCACCACAATAGCGTCGTCGACCACTAAGCCAACTGACAAAACGATCGCGAGAACAGTCAAAAGATTGAGGGTAAAGCCCATTAACGTCATCGCTGCGATAGCGCCCAAAATAGAAATAGGGATAGTAATGAGAGGCACTAGAGCCGTTCTAAAAGAGCCCATCATTGCAACGACAACCAAGCCAACTAACAGCACGGTTTCTGCTAAAGTGATAAATATTTCACGCAGGGCGTTGCGCATATAAATAGTGCCATCGTAACCGTCGGTAATGCTCAAGCCTTGAGGAAGCGTTGGGTTAACCGTTTCTAACATTTCATACAGTCGGTCGCCAATTTCGATTTCGTTGGCGCCCGGTAATGGCCATACTGAGATGTACAACACCGTGTTTTTATCTAAACGAGAACTGACCTGTCCTTCTTCTTCGCCTAACTTTACCTCGGCAATGTCTTTAATTCTTATCTGTGCACCATCTACTTGGCGGATGACTAGGTTTTCAAACTCTTTAGGACTAGTGAGGGAGGTGTCTGTTAGCAGACCAACTCGCTGCTGCGGGTTTTCACTGCGGCCCACTGTGGCAACAAGATTGTTTGCGCGCAATGCTTGCGAAACATCGTCGGCCGCCACGTCAAGCGCCGCCATTTTCTCTGCATTTAGCCAAATGCGCATGGCAGGAGAACGTCCACCTTCGAGACCAACACGCTGCACACCAGGAATGGTCGACAAACTTGGCACAACGCGTCGTGAAAGGTAATCAGTTACCTCGAGGCGCGACATTCCTGCGGTTTCTTCATCAAAGTTAACGGTTAGATAGAAAACCGCAAAGGGTCGATCGGCTCTTACAACTTGAACGGATGGGTCTTCAGCACCTGCGGGTAATTCAAACCGAATTTGATCAAGTCGCGACGAGAGCTCCGCCAGTGCTCGCGTGCTGTCCACTCCAAGGCGCAACCACAGCGTAACAGTACTCACGCCAGGAGTGGTATTTGAATCAACGTAATCAACCCCGGGAACCGACGCTGCTGCGCGCTCTATTGGCTCAGTAATAAAACCCTGAATAACCTCTGCGGATGCACCAACGTATGGCGTGACTATTTGCAGTGATGCGCTTTCGATTTTAGGAAATTGTAGGATTGGCAATTCAATAGCAGCGCGAATGCCCACTAGGCATAACGCCAGAGACATTACGATAGCTAGTACAGGGCGCTTGCAAAAAACGTCCATGATGCTAGGTTTGCCAAGGTCGGGTTTTTGATTATCCATGATGGTTATTTGCTCTGTTCGTCGGTGTAAACTAGTAGACCTTCTCGCAGTTTGAACGAGCCCTGTGTGGCAACTACATCGTTTATTTCCAAACCATTGCTCATGGCAAGATCAAGAATACTGCTTTCGTCCTCTTTGGCGAGAACGTAGACAACTTGTCGACTGGCGCGCCAGTTGTCTTTATCGTCTTTGTTTAGCTTAAAAACATAAGTACCAAAAGCATCGTAGCGAATTGCTTTGGATGAGAGCCTGACCACTTCTTTAGATGCTGACACTGGCAGTGACACGGAAACAATAGAGCCTGGTTTTAACTTCACTTGGTCGCTAGTGACTTCGGCGCGCGCCTTCATATTTCTTGAACGAGTTGATATTTCCTGATCAATTGCAGCAACACTGGCCTTTGCATCATGCAGACCTAAAATATCTGAAGTTACGCTCACTGGTGTCCCCACCGCTAAGTTGGAATACGCTTGTGGAATATTGAAGTCGACCCAAACCGTGTTTGAGTTGCTGACTAATTTGGTGATCAGTGTGTTGGCAGACATAAAGGCGCCCTCTTCGAGCTGATGCAACCCTGCTTGTCCGTCGAATGGAGCGACAATTGTCTTTTTCGCAATGACCGCTTCGAGTGACCGTTTTCTGGCTTTCGATACGGCTAATTGTGCTTTAGCTCGGTCAACTTGATCGCGACTTGAAGCGCGCTGCTCTAAAAGCTTTTCGAATCTGCTGACGTCAAGCTGAGCAATGTTTATTTCTGCCTCAATTGCGTCGAGCTGGGCAAGCTCGTCATCAACCTGCATTGTCATTAGCACATCGCCTTTTTTAACGCTCCCTCCTGATGCAAAGCCGATAAAGGTAACGATGCCTTCGAGTTCGTTGCGGATTTCGATACTACGAGTCGCTAATACTGAGCCTGTGAGTTTTAAGTGAGGTTGCCAGCTTGACGTTTCGACACGCTGAATTTTTACCGTCTCACTGGGTTCTGGAAACGAGTTACCGAAAGCAATGGCGGCCATTACTTGATTAAACTTAACAAAGCCAAGCAAGCCGACTACGACGAAACAAAATACGAGAGTTATTAACCAGCGACGCCAATGCATCTGATGCTCCTAAGCATGTAATCAAAATAAACGGGAGGGCTCTTTATCAACGCTATCTCCAAATGCCTCTAAGGGTGTTTCCTCTATAGAAAGCTTTATAAACAGAATAGCGTATATAGGAAATCCGTTATTACTAGTACAGCGGGAGCTGGGGATTAGTTCATGGATTAAGTAATTGTCTTCGAAAATATTAAAAAGCGCTCAGCATTGTAAAATGATGAGCGCTTAAAATGTTCTAGTTGAACTAAAAGTTAGCCTTTTGAGTTGGTTTCAAACATTGTTTTCATTTTATTGGCGAAAGCGACAAAGTTTTCTTTCATGGTGGTTTTAATCTTAATGTTCAGTTCGGATAAGAAAACAAATCCCTCAATGGTAATTGTCGGAGCATGCGAGGACGCAACAGAGGGGGCTTTGTTCCGTGAGCTACCGAGTATACAAAAAGCCTTCGATAATACGTTTACATTTTCTGGAACATAAATTTTATCACTACCTAGGATGCTGATGACTTTGACTGTAACCTTTGGGCTTGTGAAGCGTGCGTCGGTAAAGTCAAGGGTAGAGCCGCCTAACAAAGTGAATACTTTGATTTCTTTGGGTACTGTCCACACGCCGCTGCGGTCGCTTTCGCCCAATATGTTCACCAGTGTTTCAGTATCTTGTGCCGGAGTTTGACTGTAATTTACGGAAAACTGCTGTTCTTTATGCTTCTTCACTGTATCGTCTGGTGCAGCATCTAAATCTTGAATTTGGTCGACCATTTCTTGATGCGATGATGTCGCGATAACTGCATCCAGTCTGCGTTCGAACGCTTCATTAGAAATTATGCCGTGGCTGTAATTATGAATAAGTACGTCAATGACTTCTTCTTTTACTTGCTCGATTGGTCTATCTTCTAATTTTACTGACATGCTTTTATTCCTTTGCTATCACGATGTGTTTTTATAAATTGAAGCGGTCTACCCAGCACTGTGCTTTTTTGCAGACCTCCCTGCCTATGCCAATACCTAAAGCAAAGCGCATACCAAATATAATTTCTATAAAAAACAATGTTTTAAATAATGTGTGAATTTGTAGTTTAGTCATTCTTGCGAATAATTAGTAAGTTCAACTAAATTTCACACATATCGCTATTCTGTCGCTGTTAGTAAAGCTAGCGTCAACTTACGTCGTTTGCCTAATACTGTTCGCTTAAGCCCCGTCGTTCTTGCGAAGGCAAGAATCTCCTTGATGCTACCTCTATCTTTTTAAAATAAAGGATGTTTTGGGAGATCTTTGCCTTCGCAAAGACGACGAGAAGGATACGTTGTTTAGGCGAACAGTTTTAGTCGTTCGTCGCAATAAACGTAAATGCATAAATTTGAATTCGTGTTTGTTTAGCCTGTAATCTTTCAACAAGATAGTTTGCGGGTAGTGTACAATCTGACGATATCGTTGTTTTAAAATCTGCGCTGAAATTTAACTTTGTTTAATTTCAATAACGCCAAAACCAAACTGAATAATTGAAAACTTAATGGCTCTAAAACCCACTATATACAAATTTACTATTACGCTGGCTGATCTTAACAATCAGCACTATCCCAAATTAAATTTGACTGTTGCCCAGCACCCTTCTGAAACGCTAGAGCGCATGATGGTTCGCGTGCTGGTATTTTGTTTGCACTCACACGATGACAGCGAAAACTTATTAGCGTTTACCAAAGGACTAAGTTCGGTTGAAGAGCCAGACATTTGGCAAAAGACATTAGATGATCAATTATTGACTTGGATTGACGTTGGCGAGCCTAGTTTTGAAAGAATGAAAAAAGCGTGTCGACTTTCTAAGCATACTTTCGTATATAGCTTTAACACGAAATCGGACGTTTGGTGGAAACAGAATAAGCAGCAATTTGACGCTTTACCTATTCAGTTTTTTGCGTTTGAATGGGAGCAAATTAAAGCGCTAGCAAAACAAGTTGAAAGGACCACAAACTGGTCCATAACCATCAGCGATGAATCACTTTTTGTGAGTACTAAAACAGAACAATTAGAAGCACAATGGCGGGTTTTAGAATAACCCCATATTGATGTAACACGAACAAGGTAAAGTAAAAGATATGACGTCTAAATTTGACGAAATAAGGCCGTATGACAATGCAGATCTGGCCGACGTTCTAGAAAAACTAGTTAATAATGATGAATTTATTAGCACATTAGTTGCGTTTCGCTTTGCAAAGTGGCCCAAGTTTACGAAGCCGATATTCGGTTTTTTCATTAAACGATTTATTAGCAAAAAAATAAAAACGACAGCTAGCCTGCGCGGCTTCCAAGTAATGGTCGAGCCTTATATGCAGCGCATGATCGCTAAAACAACAAAAGCCTTAACGGTGACGGGGATAGACACACTAGACTTGTCAAAGCCTTGTTTGTTTGTGAGTAACCATCGCGATATCGCGCTCGACCCTGCATTTATAAATTGGGTGCTTCATATCAACGGGCAAGACACCGTTAGGATCGCTGTGGGTGATAACCTCCTGAGCAAGGACTGGGTTGCTGACGTACTACGATTGAATAAATGCTTTGTGGTGCAGCGTTCCGTTGAAGGACGCAGAGAAAAACTGGCTGCAGCCAAGTTACTTAGTGAATACATTCATTATTCCCAGCAACACGACGATCAGCATCTTTGGATCGCGCAACGTGAAGGGCGTGCAAAAGACGGCATTGATGTAACAAACCCTGCAATTTTGTCAATGTTGTCGTTAAATAAACCAAAGGACATTGATTTTGCTGATTATATTTCCGGCTTGAGAATTGTGCCTGTATCCATTTCTTATGAATTTGATCCCTGTGATGTAAGCAAGGCAAAAGAGCTGTGCCAAGCAGAAAAAGAAGGGGGTTATGACAAACCTGATAACGAAGATATGCAGAGTATCGTGAACGGGATAACGGGTCAAAAAGGCAGAGTAAACGTACATTTCGGGAAATTAGTTAGTACTCAATTTGACAGTGCAAAGGAGGTAGCTGCGTTTTTAGATAAAGAGATTTTGGCAGGTTATCAAACCTTTTCTACCTCCCGCGTTGCGCTGAATATGTTGGCTGATGCTGAGCCGGATGAATTGTCAAAAGCCGCGCTATCGAAAATTGCTTCATCTGAAAAAGCAACCGCTAAGGATGAAGCAGCAAGACGTTATTTGGAGTCTCGACTCGCAATACTGAGCATTGAGGAACAACGTAAGCTGTTGAAGATGTACGCAAATCCACTTATTCGACAACAACAGTAACAAGGTCGCGTATGCTGCGTATGAGTATATCAACTTGACCACTAGGAGCTGCAATATATGTCACATTCCGTTTCTGATCCTTTAAGCTGCTGGCAATGCGGCAACATACTTAACAATGTGATTTTACCAGTGTCGCGGCGTGAAGAATGTCCATTCTGCAGCGCTGATCAACACGTATGCAAAATGTGCAAGGAATTTGATGGCCGAAACACTTGCAGCGAGTCAAGGGCTGAAGACGTTAGGGATAGAGAGAAAGCGAATTTTTGTGATTACTTTTCACCTTCGGGAGGGGTAAGCGTGAAAACAAGTGGGCAACAAGCTAGGAAGCAAAAAGAAAGTGATGCAAAAGCACAACTTGCTGCTTTGTTTGGTGAGGAAGCAGAACCAGACGCACAGGTGCTTAACCAGGAAGAAAGTCTAACGCCTGCGGAGTTGGCAGAACGTAAGCTTCGGGAAATGCTTGGCGGTTGATTTTTCCTAAAATAGTGTGCTTTTTAAGGCACAAATACATTGTTCGCTCGCTCTATTTACATTGATTAAAAAGGTTTTTAGGCAAAAACTATGAACTAAGGGCTTAAACCAAGTACTCTGTAGGTTCTTCCATTAACAACAGTAGCTTATGACATCTAAAATCCGCTTAACTCAATTTAGTCACGGTGCCGGTTGTGGCTGCAAAATTGCGCCTAATCTTCTGGAACAGTTTCTTAAAACTGATTTTGTTCCTTCGCCAGATCCTAAGCTGCTGGTGGGCAATAGTACTAAAGACGACGCTGCAGTTTACGATTTGGGCGATGGTAGTGGCATTATTAGCACCACCGACTTTTTTATGCCCATTGTTGATGACCCTTTCGAATTTGGTCGAGTTGCCGCGACTAATGCGATCAGTGATGTTTATGCCATGGGTGGAAACCCTTTGATGGCAATTGCCATATTGGGCTGGCCTACAAAAACGCTAGGCCCTGAAATTGCCCAACAGGTTATTAATGGCGGCCGATACACCTGCCAAGAAGCGGGCATTCAACTTGCCGGCGGTCACTCAATTGATTCACCAGAGCCTATTTTCGGACTCGCTGTTACGGGCAGAGTGGCGCTTAGCAATCTCAAGAAAAATTGCTCTGCTAAGTCGGGTGATCTCTTATTCCTCACTAAGCCCATAGGCGTCGGAATTCTGGCTACCGCGCAGAAACAAGGGAAGCTCAAGCCTGAGCACGACCGCTTGGCTGTCGAAAGTATGATGCGTTTAAATACCGTGGGTGCCAAACTTGGTGAGCTAAGCGGCGTTAATGCGATGACAGATGTGACCGGTTTTGGTTTACTAGGGCACTTGCTCGAAATGTGTCAAGGTAGCGCTCTCAAAGCCACAATCAATAGTGCTGCAGTTCCGCTGTTAGATGAGTCTTTGTATCACTATATCCAAGAGGGCTGTGTTCCGAGTGGAAGTCAGCGCAACTGGGACAGCGTTCGTCAGTACGTTTCTCACATAGATGCTCGACAGCAAACGCTTTTATGTGACCCACAAACGAGTGGGGGATTGCTTATTTCAATCGCTCCTGACTCAGTTGATGAGGCGATAGCGGTGCTGACAGCTGCCGGTTGTTTTTATCAACCTATTGGTCATATGAGCAGCGCCGCTGAAGCGCAGCACCTGATTGAGGTAATAACTTGAACAAAACTGATTTGCCAACGAGCAATGCTTACCGAGAGTTACTGCTGCAACAAACGCCTATGATTGATGTGCGCGCTCCTGCAGAGTTTGCGAAAGGTGCATTGCCCTCAGCAGTCAATCTGCCTTTCATTAATGATGAAGAGCGTCATCTTATTGGAATTTGTTATAAAGAAAAAGGCCAGCAGGCGGCGATTGATTTAGGCAACGAGTTAGTTAACGGCGATAAGAAAATTCAGCGTGTGGAAGCATGGAAGCAGTTCATAGAACAACATCCTAGTGCTGTTTTGTACTGTGCTCGTGGTGGTTTGCGCTCTCAAATCAGTCAGCGGTGGTTAGCCGACAGTGGTGCCAAGTGCACACGAATAATGGGCGGTTATAAGTCGTTACGCTCGTTTTTGCTAGAGTATTTGGACGACTCATGTCGCACCGAACGTTTTACCCTGCTATCTGGCATGACCGGTACGGGCAAAACAGATATTATCAAAACGCTTAATACCAGCATCGATCTTGAAGGTCATGCCAATCATAAGGGCTCAAGTTTTGGCCGTCCCTTGAATGAGCAGCCTTCGCAGATTGATTTTGAGAATAAGCTCACCTTGGCTTTACTTAAGGTGCGTGAAAACTATCCAAAGCAAAGAATCATTCTGGAGGACGAAAGTCGTAATATCGGGGGGCGACATTTGCCCGACGCGCTCAATGTTGTGATGGCCGCCAGCGATATGGTCGTTATCGAGCTGCCGGTTGAGGAGCGTATTGAAAAACTGTGGCGAGAGTATGTGGTGCAGCGTTATGAAGAGACTATTGCGTACCATCAAAAGCGTTACCAAAGCACAGGGCAGAGTGACGAAAAAGAGCCAGAAAAAGCGGAACTAAGGGAAGTTGGCGAGCAAGCCTTTTCAGACTATCTAATAGACAGTTTACTGAGACTAAAAAAGCGCCTTGGCAGTCAGCGTACCAATGAAATAGTAGCAATGATAAGGTCGGCCGTTAAATGCCAACACACAGACAACTTTAGCAGTCACCGAGATTGGTTAAGAGCCATTACCGTTGGTTACTATGACCCTATGTACCTTTATCAGCTAGATAAACGCAAAGATCGCGTCGTATTTAGAGGTGATCAACAAAGCGTTATCCGATGGCTGCGGGAAAACACTTAGTGTTATCCCATCTTGGTTAATTTGGCATAGGCCAGCATTAGAATTTTAGTGCCTACCGTATCAAAGTTCACGTGAACACGCGCATGTTCGCCCGAACCTTCGTAATTCAGCACAGTGCCTTCGCCAAACTTCTTATGTTCAACGCGCTCACCTAACTTAAATCCACTGTCTTGAAACGCAGCATGCGAGGTAGCGCCGCTGAAGCGATTGTGAACAGGCTGTTTTATTTGCGTTCGAAGCCTAATTTCTTCGATAAAGTCACCGGGTATTTCGCGAATAAAGCGCGATGGTGTGTGATATTTATCTTGGCCGTATAAGCGCCGAGTTTCAGCATAGGTGATCAGCAGCTTTTGCATGGCGCGTGTCATACCAACGTAACAAAGGCGACGCTCTTCTTCTAATTTACCTGGCTCGTCATTGCTCATCTGACTTGGGAACATGCCTTCTTCGACGCCGGCCAGTGTAACAAATGGAAACTCGAGACCTTTTGCACTGTGGATAGTCATCATTTGCACTGCATCCTGATTCGCATCCGCTTGAGCGTCACCTGCTTCTAGTGATGCATGTGCTAAAAATGCAGATAGTGGACTCATTTCTTCGGCTTCCTCGGGCGCTTCATATTGCTTACAGGCAGTCACTAATTCTTCTAAGTTTTCTACTCGAGCTTTGGCTTTTTCGCCTTTTTCAGCCTGATACATGGCGTATAAACCAGAATGCTTAATAGCGTGATCGGCCTTTTTCTCGAGAGGCAAATCTTTCACGTCTTGGGTCATTTGTAGGATCATCTCTACAAAACTTTTAAGTGCATTTGCTGCGCGCCCTGAAAGCATGTTTTGTGCAAGCATTTTACTGCTGGCCTGCCACATCGAAATATCGTTTTCTCGTGCAAATACGCGTAAGTTTGAAAGTGTTTTGTCACCCATGCCGCGGGTTGGCGTGTTGACTACGCGTTCAAACGCGGCATCATCAATTGGCTGATTAATTAAGCGCAAATAAGCGAGTGCATCCTTAATTTCTTGGCGTTCGAAGAAGCGTAAGCCGCCATAAATTCGGTAGGCTAAACCTTCATGTAGTAACGCTTCTTCCAGAACTCGAGATTGCGCGTTGTTGCGATATAGGATGGCGCAATCGCTAAGCGCAGCACCTTGTTCGTAGTAGGTTTTAATTTGCGAAATAATGAAGCGGGCTTCGTCTAAATCGTTAAACCCAGCGTATAGCGCAATTTTTTCGCCCTCACTATCTTCGGTCCATAATTCTTTGCCTAAGCGGCCAGGGTTATGGCCAATCACCGCGTTAGCAGCGTTTAGAATGTTGGAGGTCGAACGGTAGTTCTGCTCAAGTTTGATAGTGTCTGCTGTAGGATAATCGCGCAAGAAGTGCGAGATATTCTGAACGTTCGCGCCGCGCCAGCCATAGATAGACTGGTCGTCATCACCCACAATCATCATGTTGTTGTTGTCACATGCAAGCAGTTTTAACCATGCATATTGAATGTTGTTTGTGTCTTGAAATTCGTCTACAAGAACCGCTCGGAAGCGCTTTTGATAATGTTGTAAAACCTTAGGATTGTTAGCCCAAAGTTCGTGGGCTCTTAACAGTAGTTCTGCAAAATCAATCAGGCCTGAGCGTTGGCAAGTTTGCTCATAAGCAGCATAAATTTCCTTCATTTTTTGCTGAGTGTGGTCGCCGTGGGTTTCAATATGCTTTGAACGCAAACCTTCGTCTTTATTACCGTTTATGTACCACTGAATTTGTTTTGGTGGCCAGTGCTTTTCGTCTAAGTTCATCGACTTTAATAAACGTTTGATTAAACGGTACTGATCGTCCGAATCGAGTATTTGGAAATTTTCAGGTAAACCGGCTTCTTCGTAATGCGAACGCAATAGACGATGAGCTAAGCCATGGAAGGTGCCAATCCACATAGTGTTCATGGGTTGGCCCATTAAACGTTCAACACGACCACGCATTTCACGCGCGGCTTTATTGGTAAAGGTCACGGCTAAAATACTGTAAGGCGCAACTGACTCCACTTCCATTAACCAAGCAATGCGATGCACCAATACTCTGGTTTTACCGCTGCCTGCACCAGCTAATATCAACATGTCTTGCGCGGGCGCTGCAACAGCTTCACGTTGCTTGTCGTTAAGATCTTCGAGTAGTCGAGTTACGTCCATTAAATTTCTTTTTACTTTGCGTTAGATGCGCGAAGTATAGCAACAAAGCTGTGCGTTTATACAGTCTTTATGCTTTTATGCTACTCGATATTGTTTTAACGGAACCGTAGGTTTTTGTGATTTAGTTGGTTGATCGTCGTTTTGCCCATTAATTTCATGCCTCGTTCAAGCTCTGCGTGCATTAAGCCTAGTGCTCTTTCAACACCGGGTTGTCCAGCCGCGGCTAATGGATATAGATACATGCGGCCAATACCGACTGCTTTTGCACCGAGCGATAAGGCTTTAAGCACGTGCGTTCCGCGCTGCACGCCGCTGTCAAACAACACATCAATTTCATCGCCTACCTCGTCCATGATCTCTTTGAGTTGGTCAAAGGAACTGCGTGAACTGTCAAGCTGTCTGCCGCCGTGATTTGAAATAACAATGCCAGTGCAACCAATTTCGATGGCGCGACGTGCATCTTCTTTGCTCATGATGCCTTTCAAACAAAATTCACCGTCCCATTCTTTCACCATGGCCTCGACGTCTTTCCAATTCATCGAAGGGTCGAGCATGTCGGTGAAATAGCCACCAATTGATGTTGCGCCATTGCTCATATCTACGTGATCTTCGAGCTGTGGCAACTTAAAAGATTCATGGGTGACATAGTTGATGCCCCACATCGGCTTAATCGCAAACTGCAGCATACCGCTCAACGTCAATTTAAAAGGAATTGAAAAACCTGTGCGAAGATCGCGTTCACGGTTGCCACCGGTAATCGAATCGACGGTAAGCATCATCACTTTGACGCCGGCAGCTTTGGCACGCTGCATCATGACCGAGTTCAGCTCTCGGTCTTTATGAAAATAGAATTGATACACCTGCGGAGTGTTAGTTTGCTTTGCAATTTCTTCAATACTGACAGTGCCTAGGGAGCTTACACCGAACATGGTGCCGTATTTTTCTGCAGCAGCTGCTACCGCTCGTTCACCTTGGTGGTGAAATAAGCGTTGTAGGGCTGTAGGTGAGCAATAAACCGGCATTGCGAGTTTTTGTCCCATGACGGTGACCGATAAATCAACGTCTCTGACCCCTTGTAATACGCTGGGGACTAGGTCGCAGGTGTCGAATGCGGCGGTGTTGCGTCTGTAGGTTGTTTCGTCGTCGGCGCCACCGTCAATGTAATTGAAGATAGGGCTGGGTAAACGCTTTTTCGCCAAGATACGAAAATCATGAAAATTATGGCAGTGCTTCAAACGCATTTATGTTCTCCTGAAAAGAAGGCACTTTTGCTCAATCATATACCGCTACTATTGGCATTAATAGCCGAATGTACAATGCGACTTTGGGATGGGGTTCACAGCCGGCACTATCGATAAACATTAGCAATAAGTCACTGTTGGTCTAGTATTGAAAGAATGACATTAGTCCAAAGAGGATGAAATATTGCCGCGTTTCATGGTTCAAGGTTACAAACTGCGTATATGTGGAAATCAACTAGTGAATTGCACATATTTTTACTCTACAATCCGCGGTCTCTTTTTTAATAGCTCAGGACAAAGATGGCAGCAATAGGCATAGATTACGGTACGTCAAATTCAGAGGTGGTATATTTTGATGGGAAGCAGCATCACTTCATCAAACTCGACCCCAATGTTGAACAATCGAATAAAATTCGTTCTTCCGTTTTTGTGTATTACAAAGATGAACTGCCGCGTCCGCCAGTGTCTGCCATTGAGGCTAAAGTATCGCAAATTCAGCGTGCTATTAATGACCAACTTGAAAAGGCTAAAAACAGCTACTACGAAGCAAAAGATCCGCGAGAGCAGCGCGTTTTTAGTGAAAAAATTGACGACCTGCGTGCGCAGTACCACAACAAGCCAGCTTTACAGCGCCAAGCTATCCAACTTTTGCTCAAATATATGACAGTGCAAGACCTGTCTTTACATCAACTTGTCGAAACAGGTGAATTTGCGTTTGGCGAAGAGGGGTTTAAACGTTACCTCAAAACGCCTGATAAAGGGCGTCTAATTTATTCACCGAAAAACTTTCTTGGCGCGCATCTGGTGCCGGGTCAAAAAGCGGCATTCGTTGGCATGATTGCTAAACAGTTGGCTTACTTCCGCCAAAGCGCAGAGCAGCAGCTTAATCAAACTGTAGATACTGCAGTCATCGGTCGCCCTGTTAAGTTTCATGGCACAAGAGGCGAAGAAGGCAATAATCAAGCAATCGACATTATGACGGAAGCGGCTAAAGCGGCAGGTTTTGCGCACGTTGAATTCTTAGAAGAACCGATTGCAGCTGCCTATAAAATTGAACCCAATTTAGCCAAACCAACCAATGTATTAGTAGTCGATATTGGTGGTGGTACTACCGATATTTGCTGTATTAAGTTGTCACCCGAAAAGCGCACTAACCTCAATCGTCAGCAGGATGTTATGTCAGTTACAGGCGCGCGAATTGGCGGTATGGAGTGTGATAAAAACTTAATTGTGAAGTCAATCGCGCCCACAATGGGCCAAGACTTGAAGATGACTAATGGTCTGCCTGTGCCACCCACCTATTTTTCTGATATGTGCGCGGTAGACGATATTCCCAAGCTCAATAGATTCTTCTCTGATGAATATGGTCTGGATATTGCGCAAACAATGTCAATCATTAAAGAGCCTAAACTTTTAGGGCGCTTGCTAACGGTGCAAGAAGACAAACTTTCAGCACGCTTGGTTAACTCATCTCGTTTGGCGAAAGAAATGCTTTCTTCTAAAGATGAAATCACCTTGCCATTGCATTATATCGAGGCCGATTATGACGTTGACTTGTCGGTCGAAGACTTGAATCGTTCTATGAAATCTTGGTTAAGCCGGGTAAAACGCTTAGTTGTGGAATGCTTAGAAAACAGCAGTGAAGAACCCGAAATGCTATTCATTACAGGTGGAATGAGCTTGTCGCCAATCGTGCGTAAGCAACTTACTGAAGAGATGTTGCCTAATTTACCGTTAATAGAAGGGGATGCTTTTAATTCGGTTTGCGAGGGCTTGGCGATTCAGGCTGCTAGGCTATAGAAGTCGACTTTTATGCCTGCAGTAAATCGGTTTCTTTATGATCTCTAGCCTCTTATGTGGGGTAATAAAATTACAATCTGTAGAAACACACTACTTTTTTGATTTAAAATCAAAAGTGGTGCTCTAGTGGTTTGCGTAAACTTAGCAATTTGAGCTTGAAGTGTTTTGATACTTGAATATTTTTAAAATAATCTTGGAGAAATAATGCGGGCTAGTGCAAAAGTAATCTTATTTAGTTTGCTACTCACTGTATTTGTTAATACTCATGCTGACGCGCAAAGCTCGCCCGTTGATGTTTCTGTTACTTATCCTTCGGTAACTAAAAATTATCAAACCTTATCACTAACGGGGACGATAGAATCGTCTCAAGACGCCTTATTATCGCCCCTTGAATCTGGTGTTGTTGCAGAACTTTTTGTTGAAGTGGGTGATGAAGTCAAACAAGGCCAAGCTTTGTTAGCCTTAGATAATAAACTTGGGCTATTAGCAGAACGTCAAGCTCAGGCTAACTTAAAAGCTGCCGAAGTAGCGCTTTCTGAGGCACAACGCTTATACAAAGAAGTCGATACGCTTTCAAAACAACAGCTAGCCGCCAAAACAGTTGTAGAAGAACGCTTAACTAATGTCGCGAGAGCCGAAGCCGAGCTCTCTAGGCTGAAAGCTACTCTGGACCTGCAGCAAGAAATCCTTAAAAGACATGTGTTAACCGCGCCATTTTCGGGTGTGATTTATCAACGGCTGGTAGATGTGGGAGAGTGGATTACGCCTGCAAGCGGTGTGCTAGCCATTGTCTCTCAGCAAGACAAACGCTTGAGCATTGAGGTGCCGCAAGAATATTACGGTGTTTTTAGTAAGCTTAATTCCCCCATTAAAGTGATGCCCGATAGTCATAATCAATACATTGTAATGGGCAGCATTCAGCGACTAGTTGGCGTATCTAACAGACAAACGCGATCTTTTACCGCACACATTGCCCTTCCTTCCGATGCGAAAATGCTAATTGGTATGTCTGCTCAGGCAGAAGTTAACCTACCTGACACAGAGCAAACGGCTTTTTGGTTGCCTGCTTCGGCACTAAAACAGCACCCCGATGGCGGTTGGAGTATTTTCGCTGCCGTAGATAATCGTGCCAAACGTGTGATAGTTGAGATTTTAAAAGAGCGCGGTGATTTGGTCTTAGTGACTAATGCGAGTGTTGATCAAGCATACGTAACTACTGGTGTTGAATTGTTAAGTGACAATGTACAGCTCAATATCAATGAGAATGCACCAGCCTCATGATTGAGTCAGCCATCAAACGCGGCATTTTGGTTGCAGTAATAGTTAGCATCAGCTGTATTTTGGGAATTGTTGCTGCCATCAGTATTCCTGTTCAGATGATCCCAGACCTTGAGGTACGCACAATTTCAGTGCGCACTGGCTGGCCTGGAGCCACTCCGCAAGATGTTGAAAAAGAAATCCTGATCGAGCAAGAGCGTTATTTACGCAGCGTGACCGGTCTTCAGCGCATGATATCGTTAGCAGAGATGGGACAGGGGAATATTGAGCTAGAGTTTCCATTTGGCGTTGACGTTAATGAGTCTTTGATCCGCGTAAGTAATGCGCTAAGTCAAGTACCTAGCTACCCTGAAAATGTTGATCAACCTAGGTTGTTTTCTGATTCGTTTTCTAGCAATGCGTTTATGTATTTTCAGTTGATTCCTGTTGATGGCAACCCGATGGAGCTAGACATCGACATGCTGTTCAATTTTGCTGATGAAGTAATTCGACCTCGCATGGAAAGTGTCCCTGGGGTATCGCAAATTGAAATTCGCGGTGGTTCAGAAAGACAAATTCAAATTAATATTGATGCAGCTAAGCTGGCGCAGCGTGGCATAAGCCTCACTCAAGTTCGAGACGCCATTCGTAGTCGTAATTCTGACTCATCGGCTGGTGATATTGAGGACGGGAATAGCCGCTTTTTATTGCGTGTGGTTGGGCGTTTTGAGGAGCTCAGTGAGCTTAGAAACGCCATTATTCAACGCAATGGAAACAGCAATGTATATTTAAAAGATGTCGCTACGGTCAAGCTTGACCATTTTGAAAAACGTGAGCTTTCTTATGCGAATGGAGAACGTAATTTAGGCGTATCAGTGCGTCGCGAGACGGGTTCTAACGTGATCGAGATTAAGCAACAAATATTGCCGATTGTAGCCGAGCTAAATGAACAGCTTTTAGCAGCCAACGGCTTGAAAATGGAGCTCTTCAGTGACGACGTAATATACGTATCCAGTTCGCTTAAAAATGTTTGGATCAATCTGCTGTTGGGCGCAGGCTTGGCAACTTTGGTGATGTTTTACTTTCTGCGTTCCGCCCGCACAACGTTAATCGGCGTGATTGGCATTCCTTTGTGCACCATTGCTGCTTTTATCGCACTCTTAGCTTTTGGCCGCACGATTAACGTCATATCAATGGCGGGTGTTGCTTTTGCTATCGGGATGACGGTGGACAACACCATCGTAGTGCTAGAATCTATTGTGCAGTTTAGACGCAAAGGATTAGCTAAGTTAGAAGCAGCCATAGAGGGTGTAAAAGACGTGTGGCCCGCCGTGTTAGCGTCCACAGCGACTACGATTTTAGTTTTCGCGCCCATTTTATTTATTCAGCAAGAAGCCGGACAGCTCTATTCCGACGTCGCAATCGCGATATCAGGTGCTATTTTAGCTTCCATGTTGGTCGCTATTTTCGTTGTTCCCGTTGCAATGGGAAGACTCAATAGTAATGCATCTGAAGAGAAAGGGATGCAGCAGCGCGTGGCGAATCAATGTAAAGCATTAGTGGAAAAAGTAACTGCCACTGTCTTTAGAGCAAGGGTTGTAGCGGGGTCTTTCATTGTAATAATAATGACAAGCGCTTATTTGTTAATGCCTGCTGCTGAATATTTGCCTGAGGGGGAAGAGCCTAAAGCATTCTCGACGATGACAGCGCCTCCTGATTTTAACTTAAGCAAAATGGAACAGATTGGCGACGAGTTGCGCGCGTATTTTACGCCTTTTGTAGAGGCTGACCCTGACGCTTTTGCCAAGGGTGAAGCCGAAATGCCCTCACTATTATTTTATAACATGCGAGTGAATATCGGCGGCATTTGGATGGTCAGTATGCCAACCAATCCTGAAGAGGTTGGCGCCATGATGGACATTATTACCAACAAATTTGAGAGCTACGAGGGAATGCGTGCGTTCTCGTCTAGGGGCTCTATTATTTCTAGCAACGATGGTGGCACTCGAGCTGTAGCAGTAGAAATTGCCGGTAGCGACATCGAACAACTGTACAAAGCCGCCAATGCAGTATTTAAAAAAGCGGATAGTTATTTCAATAATCCTCAGCTTAACTCTGACCCAAGCTCGCTAACCTTGGAGCAACCTTTCATTGAAATTCGACCAAATTGGCAGCGATTGGCCGAGTTGGGAATGAATGCCAGTGACTTTGGGTACTCCGTAGCGGCAGTAAGCGACGGTGCTTTTGTTGATGAATTTCTTTTAAACGACGACAAAGTTGATATGTTTATGTTTAGCGGCGCAGGCAATCAGCAAACCATCCAGCAGCTTGCTTCGACTCCTATTTTAACGCCAGCGGGAAATGTTCTACCGCTTAATTCTTTAGCAACACTGCTCGAAAGTAAAAGCAGCGATTCGGTAAGACGTATAGACGGCGAACGCACGGTGTCGGTATACATTATCCCTCCGCGCGAAGTGGCGCTTGAAACTGCCGTGAAAACTGTGCGCGAGCAACTTTTACCTGAATTGCGTAGGGAAGGAGCAATTGCGCAAGGTTTAAAGGTCAGCATTTCAGGTGCTGCAGATCAGTTAGAGGCTACTCAGGAATCTCTTTCACAAAACTTTATTATCGCAGTAGCTCTTTGCTATTTGTTACTGGTCGCGATATTCAGTCACTGGGGCTATCCTTTGTTTGTGTTAGCTATGATCCCACTGGGGATGGCAGGTGGTTTACTTGGTTTGATTGCGCTAAATGGGGTTAATGGATTATTTGGTGGTGGCTATCAGCCATTCGACATGATTACCATGCTGGGCTTCTTAATTTTGTTAGGCACGGTGGTGAATAATCCAATTTTGATAGTAGACCAGACCCGACGTAATTTACAGAAAGGCAAAGAACTAAGCGATGCTGTTAAAAGTGCGGTTGAAACCCGACTGCGACCCATCATGATGTCGACCACAACGACTATTTTTGGCTTAGCGCCTTTGGTACTGATCCCTGGAGAGGGCACAGAGCTATATCGTGGAGTGGGGATAATCGTTTTAAGCGGAATATTTGTGTCGACTATTTTGAGTCTTACATTTTTACCAGCTTTGTTAGTTGCGGTGTTGACTCAAAGGTCGAAAAAAGCGGCTTGAGAAATTATCGAGAGAAATATTAATTAACACTGACCCCTTTATTTCTCAGCTTGTAAAGGCGGGACAATGTTTGTATGTTAGTAATTATAAAAACTACATCAGAGCAATCAAGCATGAGACCTCACACTCCATATACAAATTCATTTGAAAAACTAGCGTGGCGCAAGTTAACGACGGCGTTTGTCGCATTATTGATTATGCTAACGATATCAACAATGGCTTCTGCACAGTGGGTCAATCATTATCCAAAAGTAGATGATTTTGGTCACCAATTGTATTTGGAACAACATGAGTTGCCCATACATACCTTCGGTATTACCGATCCCGCTCCTTCGCCTGATGGCAAAACAGTTGCTATAGCATCGAAAGGTTGGATTTGGCTGCTTAACCTAGAAAGCGGAGTGGCGAAACGTTTTACTGATTCTGGCGCGGTTGATTCGCGACCAAGATGGTCTCCGAATGGCAAGCGCTTAACGTTTGTTCGTGATTTTGGTGACGATACCGCAGTCGTTATCAAAGAGTTAGATAGCGGTAAAGAAACCGTTATTAATAGCACTGCAATCGACATCGACCCTGAGTTTTCCGCCGACGGACGGTACTTATATTACAGCAGCGGAATTTCTGGATCTCTGAATCTATATCAGCGAGAAATTGCCAGTGCAACACAGCAGGAAATTAGCAATTTAAAACAGGTGGAACGCAACGTCAGGCGCTTAGCTAGTGGACAAGGGATAGTGTATTTGCATGGTGATGGCGCGCATCGAGTATTAAGACACCGCGACTTTTTAGCCGGTAGCGATGAGATAATTAAAGCTCAGACGCTCACATACCATCTTTCTAGCGATGTACATCCAACTCGTGATTTACTAGTGTACAGCGCACCTATCGATAACGATTACCATCTTTGGACCATGGATATGTCTGACCAAAGAGTATCCAAAAGATTAACTACTGGAACTAGCTTTGCGTTAACGCCTGCATTTAGTGCTGATGGCAATCAAATCTATTACGTTCAATTAAGCGATAATCGTCAGTTTCAACTTATGCGCATGGGTACCTATGGCAGCAAGCCGGAGGAAGTTCAGGTGACGACTTGGGATTACAAAGCACCCTCTGGCCAGTTAAATATCTCTATATTTGATGGGCAGCAGTCTCCTGTGGCTGCCCGCTTATCCATCGTATCGGCTGACGGTCATCCTGTTTCAAATCCAAAGGGCGCAACTTTTGTTGACCCTCAAACAGGGCGTACCTATTTTTACGTCGACAAATCAATAAGTTTGACCCTACCAACAGGTGAATATGAAGTTCTGGCTGCGCGCGGACCGCTGACGAATTTAGTATCGCGAACACTGAAGGTTAAAAAATCTAAGACAGAGCAACTCAAAATCGAGCTTGCACCTATATGGGACAGCAGCAGAGCAGGTTACTATTCAGCAGATTTTCATGGTCATCTTAATGGTGACGGTCACCAACGCGCGACCCATGAGGACGCCCTGCTGCAAATGCAGGGAGAGGACCTCAATATGCTTTCACCTATGTCCTGGAACCGATGGGAACGCCTCATCGACAGCGACATTGTGGGTAAACGCACAACGCAAGATGCATATACCGTTGTTCAGGGCCAAGAGGTACGCTCTCATTTTCATGGGCACATAGGCTTACTTAATGTCACCGAACCCTTTACGCCTTGGTTTTTTGGGCCGAATAACCCGACATTGGGTGACCCTGATTTGACTAATGCGGATGTGTTCGCCTATGCCAACAAAGTGGGCGCCTTTGCCACGTATGTGCATTCAGTGGGTGATGATGAAGACCCTTTTTCTACTGAAGGTAACATAAACGGCATTCCTTTAGAGCTTGTATCAGACGGCGTGCTAGAACCTAAGATGGGATTAGAGTTGGTGTGCGCATGGACAAGTCCTCTCGGTACCTCTGAGCTTTGGTATCGTTTGCTCAACATTGGCCAACCTGTCATTGCTATGTCGGGCACAGATACTTGGGTAGATTTTCATCGCACCCCTGCTGTGGGCACAGGTCGCGCCTATGTGCGCCCGCTGAACGAAAATAGCGATGCCGACCCCATTCTTGCTGGAGCACTTGCTGGAAGAAGTTTTTTAAGCACGGGGCCGATGATAGCGTTCTCATTAGATAATGGCGCTAAGCCTGGCGATGTGAGCGACAGCGGTAAGCAAAATTACACATTAAGCCTCGCAAGTACGGTCGCTTTGGAAAAAGTTGAAATTGTCGTCAACGGAAAGGTTGTACAAACGCTCGCAAGCATAAAGAGTGGTGAAACGAAAAATTATCAAGGCCAAGTAGAATTGCCTGAGGGCGGGTGGATTGCTGCGCGGGCTTATGCATCAGAGCAGCGAGCAGACAGCTGGCCAAGTATGCATGCAAGGCCGTTTGCGCATTCATCACCCATTTGGATAAAACAGATAGGTAGCACGACTACAGCGGATAAAGCTAAAGCCGCTGGCGAACTGATTCGTGCAATCGATGCAGCCGAAATACGAGCTAAAAAAGCCTATGGCGAAAAACCAATGCCGAGACTGTATCAGCGTTTTGATGAGGCTCGTAAAGCATTGTTAAATATGCAATAAAGGCGCGGTTGTTTTTCATTCTTCGCGCCTTTATGAATACTACTATGAGAGCCGATACTTTCTGTTAGTTCAGCAGATCGGTTCTCAATTTTTAAGTCTGCTATAACGCTGTTTTTGGGTTTGAACTCCATTGATTATCCTGTTCGCTCGTCAGGCATCAAAAGTTTGATAGCTTTTTGCTATCGAACTTACAGGTGTTCCCCTCACACTGGAAATTAGAATGATACTTTTTTGTAGGCCTACGGAAGTAATGAAATCAATCACTCCGTTTAGACCAAGATTTAACTAACCTCTTAACTTCTAGATAGCAGCTGCAAGCTCAGCTCCCTGCCGAATCGCTCTTTTTGCATCAAGTTCTGCAGCAACGTCAGCGCCGCCTATAATATGTACCTGCATGCCCGCTTCTAATAAGCTTGCATGCAGCTCTTTTAGTGGCTCTTGCCCGGCGCAAACAATAATGTTGTCTACGTTCAACACTTTGCTTTTATCGCCAATTTTGATGTGCAGGCCTTCGTCATCTATTTTTTCATAGCTAACGCCATTCATCATTTGCACTTTATGGTTTATCAGTGATTTACGATGAACCCAGCCGGTGGTTTTACCTAAACCTTTACCTACCTTCGTGGTTTTTCTCTGTAACAAATAAACTTCTCTTGGCGGTTTATGTAACTCTTTTTCCATCAGTGCGCCGGCTGCTTCATATGTTTTATCAACCCCCCAATGAGCCAGCCATTTATCAAGATGTGTGGTGAGCTCTTCTTGCTCGACTAAGTATTCAGACACGTCGAAACCAATGCCACCCGCCCCAATCACAGCCACTTTAGCGCCAACAGGCTTGTGATCACGCAATACATCGATATAGCTCAACACCTTAGGGTGGTCGCTGCCAGGAATAGTTAACCCACGCGGTTTAATTCCTGTGGCCATCACAACTTCTTCAAAGCCTTGTTGTTTTAGCATGTTAGCGTCGACTCGCGTATTTAAATGAAGCTTAACCCCAGTGACTTCAATGCGTTTGTTGTAATAACGCAGGGTTTCGTAAAACTCTTCTTTGCCAGGTACTTGTTTTGCGTAGTTAAATTGGCCACCAATCTCATTCGATTGTTCAAATAAATGCACTTCATGTCCACGCGCAGCGGCATAAGTTGAAAATGCTAAGCCTGCTGGACCTGCGCCTACTACCGCGAGTTTTTTTGGAGCAGCGACTGATTTAAAAATCAGCTCAGTTTCATAGCAAGCTTGTGGGTTGACCAAACAGCTTGCCCGTTTTTGCTCAAACGCATGATCAAGGCAGGCTTGGTTGCAGGCAATACAGGTATTTATTTGGTCTGACTCATTGCGCATCGCTTTGGCGACAAAGTCGGGGTCGGCTAAAAATGGGCGAGCCATAGACACCATATCAGCATGTCCTTGAGCCAATACAGATTCAGCAATTTCGGGTGTATTAATACGGTTAGTGGAAATTAGCGGAAGCTTTACCTCGGCTTTCATTCGCTGCGTTATCCAAGTGAAGGCAGCACGCGGAACTGATGTAGTGATGGTTGGTATTCTTGCTTCATGCCAACCAATACCCGTATTTATAAGAGTCGCACCGGCTTTTTCTATCTCCTTAGCGAGATAGACCACCTCTTCCCACTGTGCTCCGCCTTCTACTAAATCTAACATCGACAAACGATAAATAATGATAAAATCGGCACCTACCTTTTGACGAGTTTGTTTAACAATTTCAATGGCTAGGCGAGCTCTATTTTCTAAGCTACCGCCCCATTCATCGTCACGCTGGTTAGTGCGTTCGCAAAAAAATTGATTAATTAAATAACCTTCCGAGCCCATGATCTCGACGCCGTCATAACCAGCACTCTTGGCGTAGTTTGCACATTCGACATAATCTTTGATGGTGCTGCGTACCCCTCTTGACGACAGCGCTCTTGGTTTAAATGGGGTGATAGGGGATTTAACGCCCGATGCTGAAACCGCCAATGGATGATACCCATAGCGACCCGAATGTAAAATTTGCATACAAATTTTACCGCCTTCCTTATGCACAGCTTCGGTTATTACACGATGTTTTTTGGCGTGCCGTGAACTGCTCATGCGTCCAGCGAAGGGAGCTACCCAACCGGCTATGTTTGGCGCAATTCCACCCGTCACGATCAATGCAACACCACCTTTTGCGCGCTCAGCATAAAATGCAGCAAGTTTCTCAAAGCCTCCTTTCTCTTCCTCCAAACCTAAATGCATTGAACCCATCAATGTACGATTTTTCAAGGTAGTAAAGCCTAAATCTAAAGGCTCAAGTAAATGTGGATAGGGAGAACTGGAAGTCATGGGTTTAATTGCCTTATTTTTATTGGGTTGCGCTTCATCGTATGCGTTTAGTTAACATAAATATAGAGCTCCTTTCAGAATATTAATGCTTTTTTTGAGTTCTTTCATATCGCAATAGCTGAACTGTGCAAATTTTACTCTAGACTTTATTAAGGCATCCGATATAAGTTAATGAGAAGTCAAACGACACAGTTCGAAGAACTAAGCACCAAAGGCCCAAAATATGACAATTCAACAGAAGTTTTTTTATGCAGTAGCGACGATTGTCGCCTTTTTTGCAGTTGCTTTAGCGGTTATTAGTGGTTTTCAAAGCGCCTCACAAACGCAAAAAATGATTAGTTCAGACATTTTGAAACAACAAAAACACATTATTGATGTGTTAGATACCACTGACACAATTATGGCTGAGAGAGTGCAAAACAGTATGCGCCTGCTTAAAAAAATGGGCGCTGAATTAGGGCCAGCTAAAATTGACGGTACTGTGTCCGTGAACGGTGTTTCGGCTAATAATATTTACTTAGGTTCTTCTGGGCAAGGAAACAACTTTACCCTCGTTGACGGCTTAACTGAAATAATGAATGGTACAGCGACTATTTTTAGCAAAACTGACCAAGATTATATTCGAATAGCAACTAACGTTATTAAAAACGATAAGAGAGCTATTGGAACTAAGCTAAGCCCTACAGGGAAGGCCATTGTCAATATTAACAGCGGGAAACCTTACTTTGGTCAAGTTGATATCCTCGGAAACCCGTTTTTGACCGGCTACGCGCCGATGTTTGACAGCAATGGTGAAACTATCGGAATTTGGTATGTGGGTTATTCAGCTGATTTGCGCTCTATTCAAGATACGATTGCAAATAGTCGCTTATTGGATGAAGGCTTCATTGCCTTGCTCGATGCTAAAGGCAATATTCGCGCTAACTCGTCGAATTTATCTGAGAGTGAGGTAGAGAAAGCACTCGGCAACACTGATGATTGGCAGCTAACAAAAGTGAGTTATGATAAATGGGGCTACAGTATTGTATTGGCGGCAAGTAATGCTGAAGTTTCAAGTACAATATGGTCGAGCGTGATTGGCGCAGCTGTGAAACAGATAATCGCTGGCTTGGTTATTTTAGGGACAATTTTCTTCTTACTTAACAAGATTGTCGGGCAAAGAATTCAAAATTATATCGATACTATTAATGAAGTTGCGTCTGGTCGGGGTGATTTAAGCGTGCGGTTTGACGAACGTCATACTGATGAGTTTGGTCGCATGGCAAAAGGTTTAAATAGGTTATTTAGTAAAGTTGAAGATACTATTACAGACGTAAAATCTACCTCTAGCAAACTTATTGACAAAGCACTGGCGTTAAATGAGCTTGCTACCAACGCGCAAGCATCGGTCAAACAACTCAGCGAAGAAGTGTCTTCTATGACTCGTTCAGCGAGTATTTTAGAAGAAAAAGCAACTGCTGTTGAACACAATACGGCAAAAGCTGATGAGGCGGCAACAACCGCAGACAAAGAAACAAATTTAAGTGTAGAGACACTGAATAAGACAATCATTGACATCAAGGGGCAGGCCGACAATACGCAAAATTCGGTTTTAGTCATTGAAGAGTTAGCGCGCTCAAGTGAAGAAATCAGCGGCGTAATGGAAGTTATCAGAAATATTGCAGAACAAACGAATTTGCTTGCCTTAAACGCAGCTATTGAAGCTGCCAGAGCGGGCGAACAAGGAAGAGGATTTGCTGTTGTTGCTGATGAAGTTAGATCGTTAGCGAGCAGAACACAAAAATCAACTGAAGAAATTAGAACGATGATTGAGAGGCTACAAGCCGGCAGTAAAGAAGCATCAACAGCAATGGCCACCAATAAAGCATCTGCGCTTGAAACAGTTGAATCCACATCGAAAACGGGCGCTGTTTTACAGCAAGCATTAGCGGCAGTTGATCAAATTAAGTCCTTGAATAGTGAAACGGCAATAATGGCAAGCCAGCAGAAAGAAGTGTCGATGGATATCAAGTTAGGTATCGAAAATGTGAATCGAATCACCGAAGGAAATACGGCGAGCGCTACCAATATGAAGAAAATGAGTGATGAGTTATCCGCGTTAGTCAGCACTATGAAAGATAAATTGAACAACTACAAAACTACTTAAACAAATAAAATAAAGGGGTCAGGGTAAATTAAACCAAGAGGCCAGAGAAACCAAGAAACCAAGGGGTCAGAGTACATGAAAAACATTACTGTTTTTCATGTACTCTGACCCCTTGGTTTCTTGGTTTAGGCCCCTTGGTTTAATTTACCCTGACCCCTTTATTTGCTATATAAATGCTAAAAGTTCTTCAAGTTGATGAATTTCTACGTGAGGAAGCACTTTAACCGGTTCATTTTTTATTTTCATTGGTCGGTCGCAAGCGTGCCAAGCGCTTGAAAATCCTGCGTTAATAGCACCCCAAACGTCTTTTTCTAAGTTATCTCCGACATGCAAAATACTGCTTCGGTTAACACTAAGGTAATTAGCGGCTTCATCGAACATGTGCGCATGTGGTTTCATTGGGCGCTGGCGACTGGCTTTTAAAACCTGCTGAAAATAGCCATCAAGCCCTATTTGCTGGGTGTTTACATTGCCATTGGTAATTGCAATCAATGGCATGTGTTGGGACAATTTTTCGAGTAATTGGCATTCAGCTTCACCCACTTTAAAATTGCTACGCTCAAAGTAAAACCAGTCGAAACAAACTTTTACAGCGTCTGTTAACTTAGCGCCACTGTAACCAGATTCTTGAAGTCCTTTTGTTAAGATAATACGTCGCAAATCACCCATGTCTGAAAACAGTTCCGGATCATCGCGCAGCGCTTGTCGTTTGTATTGTTGCCAATCCTCTTTAGCAAGGTGAGATGCATTTGGATACTCCTCGGCAATAAAATTTAACAAACCTTTTTCTGCTTCAACAATCAATGGCCAGTTATCATATAGAGTATCGTCTAAATCGAAAGTCATCGCTTGAATTTTAGGAGTCGGTTTGTAAATAATCACTTCTTCTTCGCCCTCGGATGTGCTTTATCATAAATTTGAGAAAGGTGCTGAAAATTAAGGTGCGTATAGACTTGTGTCGTTGATAGGTTAGCGTGCCCTAGCAACTCCTGAACACCTCGCAAATCGTTACTAGATTCTAATACGTGTGTGGCAAAAGAATGGCGCAATGTATGCGGACTTATTTGTTGATACAAGGTTTGTTGCTTAGCCCAATAATCAAGTCTATTTTGAACTTGGCGATTCGAAATTCGGGTTTTGCGCTTGGATAAAAAAAGCGCCTTTTCATCACTCGAGGGTAACAATTTATCCCGCTCGCTGAGCCATAAGCCCAGCGCTACCTTGGCTTGACGCCCAAGGGGTAAACGTCGCTCTTTGTTGCCTTTACCGATCACCCTAACTTCGTCACCGGCTAAAATATCGTTCAACTCAAGGCCCGTTAACTCTGATAAACGCATGCCGCAGCCATAAAGCAATTCAAACATCGCTTTATCTCTGATTCCTAAAAACTCGGTCGTATCAAAATTCAGTAAACTGCCCATTTCATCCACGTTGAGCTGTTTGGGTAATGGCTTTGATTGCTTCAAGGACTGGATGGAGGCAACAGGGTTATTGCTTAAGTATTCTCGCGTTACCATGAACTCACAGAAATTACGCAATACTGTGAGCCGCAAATTGATGGTGCGTGTTGATAACTTTTCTTTACTGCAGTGCATGAGCATCATCTTGATGTGATCAGCAGTAAGTTCGGCCCAATTGTCGATATTAAGGTGGTTTAAGGCACTGAGAATTTGACGTTGATAGTTTTTACAGGTGTGTTCAGAAAGCTGACGTTCTACGCGAATATGATGGATAAAATCAATCACCCAAGAGCTCAATTGAGGAGGGATTTGTTCTTCAATAGCCAAGGAAGCATTCAAAATTGGCTGTTAACAATGCGCGTTTTATAAAAAGGTGTTTTGCATGCAAGTATTTCACTCACAAACGTTTTATTAATAATGAAGTAAGTCAGGCATTGAGACATTGAGGAACTCCTGAAGCTGTCGTATTAACAACGTGTCCATGTCTGGGGTAAAGTGTATTGGATCTGCACTACCAATAGCTAATATGCCTAGGTCGCGTTTATCGCCAAGTAACACAAGAGCAACTGATTCGGCAATGGCATCTCCGAACAAGAGTTGTTTTTCATGCTGGCTTAGGCGTCCAAAAAAGAAGTCGCTGTCTTTGAAGCGTTTTTCCATAAACAAACGCTGCTGAATTTCGGGTAAAGCAAAAAGCCCTTTAAACGGTTTGATTGCCGCGGCTGACATATCGAGCTCATCCTGCAGCGTTTCTTCAATGGTGTATTGCATTTCTGCGAATTCAGTACAACGCAGTAGACGAAGATTTAAGTCGGCATATACGCGATAAATTTCTTCGTTCTGTTTAGCAATAGAGATGAGTTGGCTGAGTTTAAAGCTGAGTTGACGAACTTTTTTACGAAGCTGACTGCTCTGTAATTCTACAAGAGAAACGGTGCCTTTTTGCTTATGTGGCACCTGTACTTTTTCAGCGACGTCTGGATTTTTAACAAAAAAATCTTTGTTATTAAGAATATACTCGCGTACTTCTGCTTCCGTGATTGCTTCTGAGGGAAAGTCTGGCGCTAGCGCTTGCGCAGTATTTCCTTTAACACCTGATTTATTCATAGCGTTATTTGTCCGTCATAAATGTGTTCTGCGGGGCCCGTCATTTTTAATAGACTGTCTTCCCCTTGCCATTTTATAATTAGTTTACCACCAGGAAGCGTGACATTCACTTCTTTATCTAGCTTGTCTTGCATAATACCGATCGCAACCGCTGCGCAAGCCCCGCTGCCGCAGGCGAGAGTCTCTCCGCTGCCGCGTTCAAAAACCCGAAGCTTTATCTCGCTACGACTTATTATTTGCATGAAACCAACATTTACGCCTTCTGGGAAGCGTTCATTATTGCCAATTATTTTGCCAATACCCACAACATCGTGAGTGTCTACGTCATCAACTTCGAGGACGCAATGAGGGTTACCCATCGACACTACACCACAGAAAAAAGTGTGTTCATTATCACGGATAATGTAGAAGTTTTCTTGTTTATTTGCTTTGAATGGAATGCGCTCTGGCGCAAATACGGGACGCCCCATATTCACCGTTACGCTGCCGTCTTTTTCGAGATACAGCACCATGCGACCGGCTTTTGTGCTAACAATTATCTTGTTGCGGTTTATCAAGCCTTTTTGTTTAACAAATTTAGCAAAGCAGCGAGCCCCATTGCCACATTGAGAAACTTCGCTGCCGTCAGCATTGTAAATTCGGTAATGAAAATCTTGGTCTGGGTCGTAAGGCGGTTCTACAATCAGCATCTGATCGAAGCCGATGCCAAAATGGCGGTCGGCAAGCTGCTGGATCTTCTCTTTGGAGAAAAACACATTTTGGGTAACGTTATCAATAACGACAAAGTCGTTGCCGAGCCCGTGCATTTTAGAAAAATTTAACAGCATTTGCGTCTTATAATTATTATTATATTTGTAAGGCTATTGCCCTAGTTTACGTAATTTTATGCTCGCCTTTCCAGAGATCTTTTAATTTTTCTCTCTCGCGAACCACAATGGTCTCTGTTTTATCGATCATAATCTCAGGAGGCCTACAACGACTATTATAGTTGCTAGCCATCACGAAGCCATAAGCACCAGCGCTTCTGACTGCAAGATAATCCCCTGGCACGATTGCCAAGTCGCGATCTTTACCTAAAAAATCGCCGGTTTCACAAACAGGACCGACAACATCATACTTTTGCGCCGCAATATCCAGTCGTGGTTGAACTGGAATGATGGCCTGCCATGCACTGTATAATGCAGGGCGTATTAAATCGTTCATCGCAGCATCGACGATCGCGAAGTTTTTCTCTTCACCTTGTTTTAAAAACTCAACTTCGGTAACTAAGATACCTGCATTTGCAGCAATCGCTCTGCCGGGCTCCAAAATAAGTTTGAGATGCTCGCGGCCGTGCATTTTTGCAGCCATAGCCGCTGCATATTCATTCGGATGAGGAGGCGTCTCGTCGTTATAAGGAACGCCTAAACCGCCGCCAACGTCAAGATGTGAAATGTGGATATCGTGCTCAGCCAGCTCGTCTATTAATATTAATAACCGCTCTAATGCATCAACAAACGGTGTGATATCGGTCAACTGAGAACCAATGTGACAGTCCATTCCTTTAACGTCTAAATGAGGCATTGCAGCAGCGCGTTTGTAAACACGCAGCGCATCATCGCGAGCGATACCGAATTTATTGGCTTTCAACCCTGTTGAAATATAAGGGTGCGTTTTTGCATCAACATCCGGATTAATGCGGATTGAAATAGGCGCTTTAACATCTATTTCACCCGCTACTTTATTAATTCGGTCAAGCTCTGCGTCGGATTCAACATTAAAACACATGATGTTTTGTTGCAGCGCAAAACGTATTTCATCCGATGTTTTACCGACACCAGAAAAAACCACTTTTGTTGGATCGCCGCCGGCTTCAATGACACGGCATAGCTCGCCTTTACTGACGATGTCAAAGCCTGAACCTAACTTAGCTAAAACTGACAATACACCCAGGTTAGAGTTAGCTTTTACTGCGTAGCAAATAAGATGATCGTGTTTAGCAACAGCATTATTGAAAGCATGCCAATGACGTTCAATAGTTGCTCTCGAATAAATGTATACAGGCGTGCCATGTGCCTTTGCAATATCAGCAACTGCGACGTCTTCCGCAAAAAGTTGCGCATCTTTATAGGTAAAGAAATCCATTGTTATTGACCTTCTTTACTGTTGAATTTACTCAGGGGGTCGCTTTCTGTTGAAGGCGTTTTTTCATTACTCGGCGCTTGCTTCGGAAGGTACAACGGACCACGTTGACCGCAGGCGCATAAAAATAGGGCTAGCGCTATGCAAAGCGCTAATTTTGACATTCGATTCATGGACATAAAATAACTTGCTTAATATGCGCTTAACATTGCACTGCAATGGCCTAAAATGCAAACTCTTTCTAGGTCTAGCGCTAAATATTTACGCGACTTGCGGTGCGGAGTTTTTCACCTACTTCGTCTGGAAATTCAACTTGTTGCCAGAGTTGTCGACATATTGTTGCAGTGTCGGATAAGTCGCCTGCCATGATCCAGTCAATAAAGCCATTCACGTTATCAGGGAAGCAAATTTTTGTGGAATGGTGATTGTTTAGCCATTCTTCAATGTCGTCTGTATTCAGGCTAAACAAGGTGTCTGATATGCCTAACTGACGCAACATGAAAGCGTTCGAAAATTGCTCGAATTGCCCCGTTAAGGGCTTCATTAGAAGGGCTTTACCTAAACTTAAACATTCTGTTGCTAGTTCAAATCCGCCGTTCGCAATCACCTGTTTACACGACGACAGCGCTCCGTGAAAGCCTACCTTTGATGGCGGAAACCAGTGAATGTTTTTTTCTACAA
Organism: Glaciecola nitratireducens FR1064; assembly: GCF_000226565.1. NCBI lineage: Bacteria > Pseudomonadati > Pseudomonadota > Gammaproteobacteria > Alteromonadales > Alteromonadaceae > Brumicola > Brumicola nitratireducens. Next base: position 356,421 of record NC_016041.1, read on the forward strand.
ATGGAAATTCAACATCGGGGTGATAACAATAAAAGCGGTTTTCACTCAGCGCTTGTAGTACTTGTTGAATTTGGCTCGTGTCCTCGAAAGGCAGATAAACAAGTGTGAAATCTGATTTCTTTGGTCTTCCGTGACGGTCAACATTATTGATTGAAGAGTCTTTCGGGATTGAAGGCGAAATCAAAGGCGGCACGAAAGGCGGGATAATCGCTTGGTTATAATGATACCAATGCACACCAAGAGCATACTGGGTTGGTGCAAAATACCGGGTCACCCATTTATCAACGATGCTTTGAGCTTCGGTTGGCACTGCATACATAAATGCGGCTTGATGACTGATTGAGAGTGAAGGGACACCTTGATTTTTAGCAGCCCATGCGGAGATGGGTTCAAAGTCATTTAACACGAGATCATAAGCACTTAGGTCTAGCTTTCGAATATTCCGCATAAATTCGATTAATCTGATATTTTTCACTGTTTTGAAACGGTGCAGCGAGCCGTTTTCAGTGACAAACGATAACCCACGTCGTGTTTGATAGTCACCGAATATTTCCATGTCGAAGTAAGCGTTAGCATCTCTACCTGAAAACAGATAGTCAACCTGCACATCTGTGCGTTGCGCAAACGCTTCAGCCATTAGCCTCGCTCGCGCAATGTGACCATTTCCTGTCCCTTGCACGCCATATAAAATTTTCATGCTGTAGCCTCAAGCTAAAATGAACATACTAATACTGGCAATACTGATGCCCAGTGCCGCGCCAATGAGAACGTCGGATGGGAAGTGGACGCCCAATAAAATGCGCGACAGTCCAACTAAACTTGCCCAGCTAAAGGCGAAGATGCTGTATGTAGGGTAAAAACTGCTGATTATTGTTGCCATCAGGAAGGCGGCAGCAGTATGACCAGAAGGCAAGCTAAACTTGTCGGAGGGCGTGATGTGAGCAGTGAAATTGATTAAGCTAGCGCTGGGTCGTTTACGTTTAAAGCATTGTTTTAAAAACAAATAAATCGGGACCTCAAGCGCGTAAGCCATGAGTGCAGTATAAAAGAAAAGTACGCCGTGGCTGTTATCTAAGCAAAATAACAAAGCACCCAAAAAAATGTAAAGGTGGCCATCTCCGGTCCTTGAAATCACCCGTATACTTGTAAGGACCGTTAAGCTGCCTGTTGTTGAATACCGATTAAACCAATAAAAAAGAGCTGTATCTAACTTTGTAATCCGCTTAAATGTCATGCTTTTCTCACGTTAGCCAAACACTGAACGAAAGATACGATCTCAATATGAATAAACGGTGACAATAAGAAGAAACCTATGTGACAAGGCTTGTTGCGCTGATATTGTAGTTTCATCTATGGTCAGAAGTGCTAGTATAACACTAGACGTTTATAAGGCATGCCTAAGCAAACGATTTATCAACGATAGTTTGAGGAATATCATGGAATACAATACTTCTGAATTATGTGATTTATTCGCTGATAGTGTCGATGTACTCGACCCTATTTTTACCAGTTTTGGTGGCCGCTATTCTTATGGTGGTGAGGTGACCACTATTAAATGTTTTGAAGACAAAGGCTTGGTAGACAGGGTATTGGCAACTCGAGGTGACGGTAAAATATTGCTGATAGACGGCGGCGGTTCAACCAGGCGAGCCCTAATCGATGCATATAACGCACAAATGGCCGCTGAAAATGGCTGGGAAGGTATTGTTTGTTACGGTAGCGTGCGTGAAATTGACATACTCGAAGATTGCGATATTGGGATCCATGCCTTAAGCGCTATTCCTGTGAACTCAGAAAGCAGAGAAGTTGGCGATATTGATATTGCCGTGAATTTTGCGGGAGTCACTTTCCTGCCTGAAGATCACCTGTATGCTGATGGCACTGGCATTATCCTCTCGCCAGAAGCATTAGACATCGATTAATCTTTCGTACTTTTAAAGCAAAATTTTTCTAAAGCTAATAATTAAAAAAAGGGAGCAAGTTTCAATACCTTGCTCCCTTTCTTGTCTCTATAGATGTTGTCTTTTTATTTGAACAGGTCGTTCAAATAAGCCGCGATGCGCACACCGCCTTCTTGCAGTCTCTCGGTTGCGATAGGTATGTGCTGATACAAATAATCCCAGCTAATATTATCTTTTTCTGGATAAATTACATCGCGTATTTCCGCACTTTCAGCAATGTAAATGAGTGGGTCGCTTGTATTCCATTCAGCCGCTTGCTCAGCTGTTATTTTTTGACTCAACCACTCTGTCCACTCAGTGTAAGACAGTTGACGTCTATCAATTAAGCCTGAATCCCAAACGCGGTGTAAGTTTGAGTCTTCCCAGAAAAATTTGACCTTTCTATCGTTACCTCCTTTATCTGTGCCATTTCCCGCGTGCAGCGGTTGGTGTAAATCGCCGATGATATGCACAATAAAGCGTAAGGCGCGCTGGCGTTCTGCTAGTGGCGCTGTTTTATCTTTCACAATGTTAGAGAATTTCGTTAATGCGGTATAGGCATCGCCTTGTTCAGGAGCGCCTACTTCATGATAATGTTTGCCGGCCGGCACCGTTACATAGTGGTATGCACCCGCTTCTTTCTGCCAAAAGTCGTCAGGGTTTGAGCGATTTTCGTCTGCATAAGTTGATGCCTCAGCAAGGCTTTCATTAGGCAGCAACATTTCAATTGCTGCTTTCGCCTCAACCGTCAAATACTGCTCCGCTATTGCGCCTGTGACGCGGTGGCCTGTTTGTCCCCAAGCATGCACTTGTTGAACTGAGCTAGCCGCAAGTAGGGCAGAAGCAATCAATAGTTTTTTCATAGTTTGTCTCTTGTCATGATTTAAAATAAGTCACTAATTTTGTAATTAACCTTAAAGCTTCTGGAGCGTCAAATCGTGCTTCAGAAATTGCTAGCTAATATTGCTTGTTAAATATTATTCGTAAATTTTACAGCTAATGCTGTTAACAGACTTTGATGAATACCGTTAAAACCACCGTTACTCATGACCAAAATTTGATCTCCTGGTTCCGCCAGTTCCACAACCGCTTCTATAATACGGTCCGTATCTTGGTATAGATGTACGGGAGCAATACTGTTTGCGACCAAAGCTTGCATCGACCAGTCGACATTCGGAGGCTCAAACAAAAATACCTCACTGGCTTGTTGCCAAGAATTTGCCAATGTGTCTTTATGTATTCCCATTTTCATCGTGTTTGAACGCGGTTCGAGAACGGCAATTATTCTCGAATCCCCCACTTTATGTCTGAGCCCCGCTATTGTGGTTTGGATTGCCGTGGGATGATGAGCAAAGTCGTCGTAAACCGTAATCCCTGCGATCTCTCCTTTCACTTCCATGCGCCTCTTCACATTTTTGAAGCGAGAAAGGGCATTAATAGCGTCAGCCGTTTGCACACCAGCATGATGCGCAGCCGCAATTGCCATAACAGCATTGCTGACATTATGATCACCGATAAGCTCCCAATTTACGCAACCAACCAGCTTATTATGTTGCCATACGTTAAATTGACTGCCGTCGGCATTAATCAGTTCAGCGCGCCAATCACTCGCATCTGAGTCGCCTACTTTTTGAGTTTCACTCCAACAGCCTTTATTCAACACATCTTCTAAATTCGTGTCATCGGCAGGGGATATGATTGTGCCATTGGCCGGAACGCAGCGCACTAGGTGATGAAATTGCTTCTTAATGGCGTCGAGGTTTTCAAAAATATCCGCATGATCAAATTCAAGATTGTTCATGACTAAGGTTTTAGGGCGATAATGTACGAACTTAGAACGCTTGTCGAAAAATGCCGAGTCGTATTCGTCCGCTTCAATAACGAAGAACGGAGAAACACCGATGCGAGCGGAAATACCAAAATTCTCTGGTACGCCACCAATCAAAAACCCGGGATTAAGGCCGACATCTTCAAGTATCCAAGCAATCATGCTGGACGTTGTGGTTTTGCCGTGGGTGCCTGACGCGGCAATTACCCAGCGATCGTTAAGTAAATTATCTAACAACCACTGCGGACCGCTAGTATACGGTAGATTGCGATTGAGTACGTATTCCACCGCCGGATTTCCGCGCGCCATCGCATTGCCAATAATGACCATGTCGGGACAAGGCGTAAATTGTTGAGTGTCAAAGCCCGCAGTCAACTCAATATCGAGTTGCTCCAGTTGTGTACTCATCGGCGGGTAAACGTTTGTGTCTGAACCCGTTACTGTGTGCCCAAGTGACTTTGCAATAGCAGCAATACCGCCCATAAAACTACCGCAAATGCCCAAAATATGTACGTGCATGTTTTTATTAATTCGTCTTTTCACTTTACTGCTAACTGTATCAAAACATCGGGAGATGAGGATCTACTTTTTACGATTTATTTTTATTTCGTTTTTTGATAACAAGCGCCAATGGGCTTTGCTGCATACGTATGCAACAACAAGGTCGCAATTTGAACACTTCCCAGTTACAATTGTTACCCAAGCTATACAAGGATGAGCATTCTGCATAAAATCGTCAGTGCAATATGCAAGTCTCCATCGTTTTGATCTCACATCTAAGGAACACTTGGTACCATGAAACGCTTAAACTCTCAGCTTCAACAAGATGGCGCTCCGCTCGAACTTATTCTTTTAATACGTACTATTTTAGCCGGTTGCAAAGAAATTTCTTTCCGCGTCAGTCAAGGTGCTTTGGCCGGTGTGCTTGGCTCGACCTTGTCTGAAAACGTGCAGGGCGAAACGCAAAAAAAGTTAGACGTTATTTCTAATCAGATATTAAAAGATACGCTGCGTGAATCAGGTTACGTTAAGGCAATATCTTCGGAAGAAGAGGATACTGTTGTACCTTGTAACCCTGATGGCAATTATCTAGTGAGCTTTGATCCCTTAGATGGTTCATCAAACACGGAAATCAATAGTTTGATCGGCACCATATTTTCAATTACGCATGCGCCCCAATGGATGAAGCCAGATGATCCGTCTGCATTCCTTCAGCCTGGAACGCAAATGGTTGCGGCGGGATATGTATTATATGGTCCATCGACCATGTTGGCGATGACAACAGGTCGCGGCACACACCTGTATACCTTGGATAAAACTCACGGTGGCTTTCTGGTCACTGACTCAAACATAAAAGTACCTGAAGACACCGCTGAATTTGCTATCAACGCATCTAATCAACGTCATTGGGAAGAGCCAATTCAACAATATGTGAAAGATCTTATTGCCGGGTCTGAAGGCCCAAGAGAAAAAGACTACAACATGCGCTGGGTAGCAGCGATGGTTGGCGATATACATCGCGTGCTTTGCCGCGGTGGTATTTTTGCTTATCCTTTCGACAAACGTAATCCTAAAATGCCGGGTAAGTTACGCTTACTTTATGAAGCAAACCCAATGGCTTTCTTAATGGAACAAGCCGGTGGTTTAGCCGACACAGGTCAGGGCCGCATTATGGAAGTCATGCCGGAAGAAATTCATCAGCGCGTACCTACGCTGTTAGGTTCTAAAAACGAAGTGTTGGCTTGCTTGAGCTATTATAAGTAGGCAAAACGCTGCTATTAACTAACATCTAACGCAATTGACCCACCGTTTAAGCGTCATTAGACCAAACTCTTAGGCGCTTTATGTGGATAGTATGCGGAGATTTTCTTATAATCGCGGCAATTAATTTATTGATAGGAAATATCCATGAGCTTAAACGATGTGCCAGTAGGCAAAAACGCACCTGATGAAGTGAATGTCATCATCGAAATACCAGCATACTCTACACCTGTTAAGTACGAAGTAGACAAAGACACGGGCGCATTATTTGTTGACCGTTTTATGGCAACCTGCATGCAATATCCTGCGAATTACGGCTACGTAAACCTGACATTGTCTGACGATGGTGACCCGGTTGACGTACTTGTTATGTCTCCGCATCCTCTTATTGCTGGTTCAGTGATTAAATGTCGCCCAGTTGGCGTATTAAAGATGACTGATGAGTCGGGCGAAGATGCAAAAATAATCGCTGTGCCTGTTTCAAAGCTAACTAAGATTTATGATGATGTTCACAATATCGAAGATGTTCCTGGTTTGTTGAAAAATCAAATTGAGCACTTTTTCGCGCATTATAAAGATTTAGAGCCAAACAAATGGGTGAAGATTGAAGGTTGGGCTGATATCGATGCAGCTAAAGCAGAAATCTCATCTAGTGTTGAGCGATACAACAAGACGGCGTAAATGCCGTTTTTTGTAAAAGCTAATATACAATCATACTAAGCTCGCATTGTGCGGGCTTTTTTTTGCTCGATATTTAAGTGTTAAAGTTTATACTATTTAAACGCGCAAAATATTCCACCAAGGAGAACTTGTTGAAAACAAAAATAAACGTTGTTTTATTAATGCTGATCGGATGCTTATTTACGGCTGTTTCAATGGCGAATATAGACAACGAACCGAAAGAACTATATTGGGAAGATATGGTGCCAAAAGGCTATGTTGTACCGCCGAGCGCAATTGATCATAACGGCAATATGACCCAACTGGAGCCGGATGCACCGCTGCTTCAATCGTTGAATGGTCAGTTTGTTAAAATTCCAGGTTTTGTGGTTCCACTCGAAGGTGACGCCGATAATATTACTGAGTTTTTACTGGTTCCGTATTTTGGCGCTTGCATTCATGTACCGCCTCCACCATCAAATCAGATAGTTTATGTTAAATTTTCTGAAGGTGTGCCGATAACCAACTTATACGACGCTGTTTGGGTAACAGGTATCTTGTCTACCGATGGTTGGAAGGGCGATATCGCGACCGTTGGCTACACGCTGAAAGGCCAAGCTGTAACTGAGTTCGAAGGCTAGGCGCACACGTTATTTTTGCACGAACTAGTGCGTAATCACATTATAAGTTGGGTAAAGTATGAATTTTTTGGCGAAACTATCAATTGCTCAAAAGCTGTTTTTAATTCCAATTATTGGAACACTTAGCTTTGGTATCTACATAGGCATAAGCACATATACCGCATATGCCAATGTGGCTCTTCTTGATGATGCTCGGACAAAGCAGACGCCAGCCCTGTTAAAGTCAAGGGAAGCACTGAATTCAATGGAGGGCGTAAAAGAAACGCTTAGTGCCGCTGTGACCACAGGTGATGAAGATAGTTTGATTAAGGCCGAGACGCTTGCCACCAGAACGTCTGACAATCTAAAGTTCATCATCCAGCTCGATAACAACATGGCGAAAGACGTCAGCCCAATCTTAAAAGCCTTCGATTCTTATTTTAAAACGGCTTACGATGTCAGTAAGTCAATGGTTGATAATACAGCCGACTTTTCAAAGTTACAGACTGCGTTGCAAGACATGAACGCTTCTTACGACAGAGCAAATGCTGATTTAAAAGCGTTTAGTGGACAGCGCGAAGTGTCTTTTGAAAATGCCATCAGTAGTGCTAATGAATCTGCAAAGTCGCTCATTAAAATCGGTATTTTCATGGGGCTAGCAACCATGGTTATCTTGTTTTTAACAGCCCTTCCTATTGTGAACAACTTGCGTAAAAGCATTGTAGATGTTGTTAGTTCGTTGAAAGATATGGCGCAAGGCGACGGCGATTTAACCATCCGAATTAAAACGGATAACGCCGATGAAATTGGCGATTTGGTTCACTGGTTTAATCAATTTATTGAAAAGCTGCAGGGAGTTGTGAGGGATATTGGTAACTCAAGTAAGCCTTTATCAAACTTAGCTGAAAACTTAAATCAAGTGTCAAATCAAGCGCGCGTTACCATTTCGTCACAGCAAATGGCTGCGGCGGATGCTAAATCAGCTGTTGATGAAATGACGAATAGCGTAGGTGCTGTTGCAACGAGTGCTAACGAAGCAGCTAATGCAGCTGGCGAAGCATCGACCGCGGCGGACGATGGTCAACGAGTCGTGAACCAAACGGTAGCTAGTATTCAAAGTTTGGCCGCTAGAGTAGAAGAAACCGCAGTAGTTATTAAGAAGCTAGAGCAAGACTCAAATCAGGTTGGCGTAGTATTAGACGTGATTAAAGGCATTGCAGAACAAACTAATTTGTTGGCTTTGAATGCTGCCATTGAAGCAGCTCGAGCAGGCGAACAAGGCCGTGGATTTGCGGTTGTTGCTGATGAAGTAAGGACATTGGCCTCACGCACCCAAAAGTCGACAGAAGAGATTCAAGCAACCATTGAACAACTCCAAAGTGCAGCGCGCTCTGCAGTTTCAGTCATGGCGAAGGGGACAGAGCAGGCTGCGGTTAGTGTTGATGAAGCAAATAAAGCGGGTGCAAGTTTGAATGCAATTACGGAGACCATTAGTCGCATAACACGCATGAATGACCAAATTGCTAATTCCACTGGCGAGCAACAAAAAGTAGCGGATATGATTTCGTCCAATGTTGATGAAATTAATGCACGCACAGAGGATACGACGTCCAGTTCTGAACAGTTAACTTTGGTTAGCTCTGAGCTAGAGCAGCTATCAAAAGACTTTAACCGTATTATGCAGCAGTTTAAGTACTAAAGAAAAAAGCTTTTCCGCTCAGGTAGCCAAGCTAGTTAAGTTTTTTTGATTTTGCAAACTCGATGAGCATGATGTTCGAAATATTTTTTTTCAAGAAAGCCCTTAGAGATTGAAACATTGGAAACTGTATTAACTAACACAAGCAAAGTTGAAGCCATTTTACAGGAAACCGGCTTCAAGGTTCTCATTGTTTTTTGCATTCTCATTGCGTTGGTTATCATAGCAGCAGCGCCTCAAAACCCCATTTTCGCTTGGGCTTTCCCAATTTTTTGGTTTTTACTTTCAATCATTGGATTGTATAAGAAGAAATACAGCAATGTTTGCGCAAAAATTTGGGTGGTCTTAACTGTTCCTTCTACGCTTGTCCTTGTATTGCTCAATGGTATTTTTCCAGCCACTTTAATATCGCTGACAACCATTTTTCCTGTGATGTTAACTAAAGGATACTGGCGAACTATCTCAATATTTGTAATCGCAAGCTCTACATTATTAGTACCACTCTCACCAGTCGAATATGATCCTGGAATTTGGTTGCGATTGTCTGTCACTAATGTGTTTATTGGTATCACGGTATTTCTATTGGCATCGTTTTTAGAGAAAGCGTTAGTAGATAGTTTGGACAAGTCCGATGCGTTAAATGAAGCATTAGAAGGTGAGCGAAAGGCTAATCATGCACAGTCTGTTTTTTTAGCCACGATGTCACACGAAATTCGCACGCCAATGAATGGCATCATCGGTTTAGCTGATATTATTCTGTCATCGACTATCACGGAGGAACAGCGACCTAAGCTTGAAAGGATAAAACGGGCAGGCTCTACCTTAAACACTATTTTGAACGACATACTTGACCATACAAAGCTTGCTGCAGGCAAGCTTGTCATTGAAAGCGTGCCGATAAGCCTCCGTGAAATAATTAATGAAACGACACTTTTTTTTCAAACGTTAGCGGCTAATAAAGATATACAATTAGCAGCAAAGGTCGATAAATCTGTAGATTTTTCGCTCATGGGCGATCCGACGAGGATCACTCAAATTCTTAATAACTTAGTAAGTAATGCCATCAAATTCACCCCAAAAAATGGTCTGGTCAATATTTCGCTTAAGGTGATTGAGGACAGTGCAGCAGCTCAAACCTTAGAGTTTTGTGTAGAGGATACAGGTATTGGTATTTCAGATGAAAGTTTGAAAGATATTTTTTCGCCATTTGTTCAAGCGAATAGGTCGACGACGCGCGAATATGGCGGAACTGGCCTCGGACTGCAAATATCGAAAAGCTTGCTTGATAATTTAGGCGGTGAAATATGGCTTGAGAGCAAAGAGAATATTGGCAGCCAGTTTTATTTTCGGCTGTGCTTAGAAAAAAGCGAGCAGTTACCTATCAATATGTATAACGATGAGCAAAGAGAAATGCCGCAGTTCACCGGCAAAGTATTGGTTGTAGAAGATAATGAAATTAATCAGATTGTCGCATACGAAATTTTAACGTCGTTCGGACTTGATGTAGCGTTGGCAAATGATGGAAAGCATGGCATTGAAGTAACGAAGGATTGTTGCTTTGATATTATATTCATGGATTTACAGATGCCAAACGTAGATGGCTTCGAGGCGACCAAAGCAATACGTCTAAGAGACAAAGTCACGCCAATTATTGCGCTCAGTGCCTCAGTGCTGCAGGAAGATGTTGCCAATGCGCGTCGTGTTGGTATGAATGCTCATATTGGCAAGCCGATTGATCGCAAAGAATTGATTACGGTCTTACAGCGATTCATCAAGACATAAAAATCTAGTTTAGGTATACTCTGCGCCCGTAAATTATCACCTATTGAGCAGTACAAATGAGCGTAATCATTAACCTAATTCGCAACTTACTTGGTGGCATCATTGCTTTTTTTGATGTTATTACCCGCGGTAGCAAGTTAAAGCGCACAAAAGAAAACCAGCAACAGCTTGAAAAAGAGTTACAGGAGTTTACGCTGTATCAATTTTTTGCCTGTCCGTTTTGTATTAAGACTCGCCGTGCAATGTATAAAATGAATTTGCCGATAGTTAAACGCAATGTATCGAAGGGCTCGCCTTATCGCGATGAGCTGCTTCAAGGCGGTGGAAAGGTTCAAACACCTTGCTTGCGCATTGAGTCAGCTACAGGAACTACTTGGTTGTATGAGTCTTCCGAGATTATAGATTATTTGCGCCAACGCTTCGCATAAGAGCACCTTGCATCATTCCATGGCACATTAGGCTGAAAGGCACACATAGCCTGCTGCATTTATAGCTGAGCAATTAACTGCCAGCGAATATATGCTCGGCAGGATTAAATAGCACCCAAGACGTTAGAATGTATTTATCGTTGGAAGTTGGCACATTGCCGCGGTGAGTATGCGTAAAACCACTGGGGGCAATTACCATTCTGCCAGCTTTCGGCTTAATTTTCTTATCTTGATAGTAAAACTCGGTTTCGCCACCTTCCTCTACATCATTCAAATAAAACATGAACAATAAGTTGCGATGCAGGGCATCAGTTGACCCTTTTTGCGGATAGTTTTCAGAATGCCAATATGGATAACCGCCATCACCAGCAGTATATTTTTGTGCGTTAATTTCGCCCATTCTAAACAAGTAATTTACAATTTGCGGTAATCTGGGGAGGGCCTGTTCGTTGAAGTTATCGGCGGTTAATTTTACTGGCTTACCTGTGTTTATATCTGCCATGGTTAAGCCGATTGGGCCAATTAACGCGAAATAATAAGCTTTGAAGTAGTCGACAAGATGCTTGCCAGTGACTGCACTGACTTGCGGAGAAATCTCTTTAAATTCTGCATGGCGAGAAATAGAAACATCGGTTGAACGTTTCTTAGAAGTGTCCACACCTCCGCCTGTTTCACCGGGGGCTAGGTGCTCGCTGGTTTCAAATATATCGATTATTTGCTGACATAACTGGGGCGATAGAGCATTATCAATAACGCTAATAAAATCGGTATTCTTCACCAGACCTTCCCTTCTTATCTTACTGACTTGAAAATTGTCCGTAAGTCTTATTCAAGTTCTATTTTATGTTCTTCAAGCTTGGCGCGAATATCGTCAGGGATGCGCACCGACTTTTTACTGGCATAGTCAAAGCGAACAAGCGTTGTTGTTCCCTTGGCTTTTTTTGTATTTGACTGCCATAGCTCTTGGTAAACGACAAAAGAGCTATTGCCAATGCGGCTCACCCAAGTTTTGACCTCAACAGGACCCGCCAAATAAATCTGCTCTAAGAAATCAACGTTGTAATTAGCCAAAATAAGCGGCCAATTATTCAGGTCCAAATCAGGTGTAAAGTATTTGAATATTGGTAGGCGAGCAGTTTCAAACCATCCCACTAATACTGTATTACTGACATGCTGCAGTGCGTCCGTTTCATAAAAGCGAACATCGAATTCAATACTTAACACCTATTTCTCCTTTCATCTCTTGAGGGGATACCTAAATAGTTATTGTTTACCCTGTTGCACAGCTAACATTGGCGCTAGGAATTTACCGGTATGCGATGCTTCAACCTTGCAAATGTCCTCTGGCGTTCCTTCAGCAACGATAAGACCACCACCAGAACCACCTTCGGGCCCTAGGTCAATTACCCAATCCGCTGTTTTCACAACATCTAAGTTGTGCTCGATGACCACTACCGTGTTGCCATGATCACGCAGACGATGCAGTACTTCAAGCAACTGCTTGATGTCGTGGAAATGCAGGCCTGTTGTCGGCTCATCTAAGATATAAAGGGTTTGACCGGTGTCTCGCTTAGACAATTCTTTGGCAAGCTTAACGCGTTGCGCTTCGCCGCCTGACAGCGTCGTGGCAGACTGACCCAATCGAATATAGGACAGGCCTACATCCATCAAGGTTTGTAGTTTGCGATTAATTGACGGTATTGCATCAAAGAAATCACGAGCGTCCTCAACGGTCATTTCCAAAATTTCATGAATGTTTTTGTTTTTGTAACGAATTTCAAGTGTTTCACGATTGTATCGTTTGGCGGCACACACATCGCAAGGGACATAGACGTCAGGTAAAAAGTGCATTTCTACTTTGATCAATCCATCGCCCTGACAAGCTTCGCAACGTCCGCCCTTAACGTTAAAGCTAAAGCGCCCAGGTTTATAACCGCGTGAACGCGATTCTTGAGTACCAGCAAAAATCTCACGAATTGGCGTGAAAATACCTGCGTAAGTTGCAGGGTTAGAACGCGGCGTTCTGCCGATAGGGCTCTGGTCAATATCAACCACCTTATCCATGTGTTCTAAACCTGTGATTGTCTTGTATGGTGCTGGCTCGTTAGTGGTTGCACGGTTCAATTCGCGCTGTGCAATACGATAAAAAGTATCGTTAATTAGCGTCGATTTACCTGAACCAGATACCCCTGTAATACAAGTCATTAATCCTTGCGGTATCTTTAAATTAACGGATTGTAAATTATTGCCTGTGGCGCCTGTCAACTTCACCCATTTACGATCTTTTGTGCTATTTCGCTTCTTCGGTATGGTAATGAACTCTCTACCCGAAAGGTATTTACCCGTGAGTGAATGTTCACTGTTCATGATGTCTTCAAGCTGGCCTTGAGCAATGATTTCACCACCATGCACGCCTGCGCCCGGACCAATATCAACGATATAATCTGCTTCTTTTATTGCGTCCTCATCGTGTTCAACAACGATAACTGTGTTGCCTAGGTCGCGCAAATGACGAAGCGTTTCGAGCAGCCTAGCATTGTCGCGTTGGTGCAAGCCGATAGATGGCTCATCTAACACATACATTACACCCACTAAACCGGCACCAATTTGGCTAGCAAGACGGATACGCTGAGCCTCACCGCCTGATAGTGTATCTGCGCTGCGAGAAAGCGATAGGTAGTTCAAACCGACATTGACTAAGAAGGCCAAGCGGTCTTTTATTTCTTTCAATATTTTATCGGCAATTGCCGCGCGTTGGCCAACAAGCTCTAAATTTGAGAAGAAACTCAAACACTCGGCAATCGACTTTTCTGCAACTTCTGGCAAGGTTGTGCCTTCGATGAATACATTGCGAGCTTCGAGTCTTAAACGGGTTCCTGAACATGCAGAGCAAAACTGATTGCTCATATATTTGCCGAGTTCTTCGCGCACGGTATTAGATTCAGTTTCGCGAAAACGACGTTCCATATTTGGAATAATGCCTTCGAATGGATGCTTGCGCTCCATGATGTCGCCGCGTTCATTAATGTACTTAAACTTAATTGATGTGCCTTTACTGCCATATAAGACAAGCTCTTTCGCTGTCTCATCTAACTTCTCAAAGGGCTTATTTAAATCAAACCCGTAATGGTCCGCAACCGACTGCAGCATTTGGAAATAATAGTAGCTGCGTTTATCCCAACCACGGATTGCGCCTCCACTTAAACTAATTTCGTGGTTACCCACGACTCTATGCGGGTCGAAAAATTGTCTTGTGCCTAGACCATCGCAGGTTTGACAAGCGCCAGCTGGATTATTGAATGAGAAAATTCTAGGCTCAAGCTCTGTGATGCTGTAACCACAGTGTGGACATGCGAAGTTGGCTGAAAACACGATTTCTTCTTTATGTTTTTCAGCATCATCCATATAGGCTACTTTGGCTGAGCCAGCGGAAAGAGTAAGCGCAGTTTCAAAGCTTTCAGCCAAACGTAGCTGCAAATCATCACGCACTTTAAAGCGGTCAACGACAACCTCAATGGTGTGTTTCTTGTGCAGGTCTAAGGTAGGTGGATCGGTTAGGTCGCAAACTTCACCGTCAATACGAGCTCGGATGAAACCCTGAGCACACAGGCCTTCCAAGGTTTTTACATGCTCGCCCTTGCGATCTTGGACAACAGGCGCGAGCAGCATGAGCTTGGTGCCTTCAGGCATTTCCAATACTCGGTCAACCATTTGGCTGACAGTTTGTGCATTTAGCGCGACATCATGGTCTGGGCATTTTGGTACGCCGACTCTCGCAAACAATAGGCGCAGATAATCGTAGATTTCTGTGATTGTTCCTACGGTTGAACGCGGGTTGTGCGAGGTTGACTTTTGTTCTATCGATATAGCAGGCGATAATCCCGCAATATGGTCAACGTCTGGCTTTTCCATCATTGACAAAAACTGTCTTGCGTATGCAGATAAGGACTCCACGTAGCGACGCTGCCCTTCTGCGTACAGCGTATCAAACGCCAGCGAAGATTTCCCAGAACCAGACAAACCAGTGATAACAACTAGCTTGTTTCTTGGGAGTTCAATATTGATGTTTTTCAGGTTATGGGTGCGAGCCCCGCGAACTTCTATTTTATCCATATTGCCTTAGATGAGATGGTGCCAGAACAATCGATTAGTATGACACAAATTTACGAGAAAATATTCGTTTGTTACGCTTCTTACATAGAAGGGATCATGCGGTGCATCGCACAGGCGGTCGTAAAGCAGATAATACTGCCGGCCGCTCACTAGATCAGATAATGATTCATACGGTGATGAGTCAATCAGATTCTTATGCTAATATTGCACGCCTTCGTTATGTTCTGCGCAATGCAGATTGATTATTATCTACCAATGGAAATAACAATAAGTTGAACCCACAAGAAACACGTGCAGCCATTAGCTTAGCCTTAGTCTACGTTTTGCGTATGCTTGGCTTATTTATGGTTATTCCAGTTTTAGCAATTGCGGCTGTAGAGTATCCAGATTATTCACCCCTTTTAGTTGGCTTAGCTATTGGCGGCTACGGATTAACGCAAGCGATACTGCAGATCCCCATGGGCGTCTTGTCTGATAAGTGGGGACGAAAGCCTGTTATTTATATGGGGCTTTGTTTCTTTGCGATTGGCAGCCTAATTGCTGCTAATGCAGATACCATGACCATGCTCACGGTAGGACGAATTTTGCAAGGTGCGGGCGCGATTGCCGGTGCTGTAATAGCCTTGGCAGCTGACGTCACGCGTGAATCAGAGCGTGCAAAAGTAATGGCGATTATAGGTGTTTCCATTGGTTTTTCATTTTATGTAGCCTTGTTAACCGGCCCAATAATTGCTGGATACTATGGCATTCAGGGGATTTTTTGGATTACGGCAATACTGACTCTTTGTTGTCTACCCTTGGTGAAGTTTGGCGTGCCTAATCCTGAAGCAAGCAGCCCATCTGGCGATGCACTGCCGCAATTGAGTCAATTAAAAAACCTTGCCAAAGACCCGAGTCTTTGGCGTTTAAATGCAAGCGTGTTGACGGTTCACTTGCTGATCACTTGTTTTTTCGTGCAAGTTCCGACCTTGCTTACTCAGGCTAGTTTTGGTCTTGATGAACATTGGAAAATTTATACGCCAATTTTGTTCATTTCGATATTGATTTTAGTTGTTCTAATGAAAGTGTGTAAGCCCCTGCAAACATCAACGTCCTTCATTATATCACTAGCACTAATGGCATCAGGGTTCGGGCTACTGCTGTTACCAGAAGTGAACTGGCTCATCATTATCGTTGCTGGTACTTTATTTTTTGGCGGCTTCAACTATATGGAGGCGCATATGCCGGTGATGGTTTCGAGCATAGCCCCTGCTGGCAAAAAAGGCAGCGCGATGGGGATTTATGCTAGTTGCCAATTTTTTGGTGCGTTTCTAGGCGGACTTATATCTGGCTTGCTGACGGGATGGTTGGGTCCTAAACTCGCTTTAATGGCTTGCTTAGTTTTCATCGCTGTTGCTATGTACATGGCTTTGGGATTGCAACAAGCGACGAAAATTAAAAGAGTCACACTCGCAATTCAAAACTTAGGCGGTGATAAACTGGCAGCAAATAAAATACAGTTGGAAAGTGATTTTGCTAAACTTGACGGCGTACAGGAAGTATTTGTCGATGTAGAAAAAAATGCAGTGTATTTAAAAGTCGACAGCAAGGGCTTCGACATAGAAAAAGCTAACGCATTGATTAGCTAGGGAAGAATTCAAACAAGGCAAAACCTGTACTCGATCCAAAGAATAGATTATCTCAAAATTGGGCGAATTGGGTGTGCAATACATCAAATACAATAGTATATTAGTCACCAGAATATTGACGTCATCATTGCGCCTGTATAATGCACAATACTATTATCAATTTGCATATTAGTTTAAGCATCCGGTGCTAATGAATTCGACTATTAAAACAATTTAAAAGTGTAAAAAACAGGAGTTAGCATGGCCTCTAGAGGTGTGAATAAAGTAATCTTAGTTGGCAATTTAGGCAACGATCCCGAAGTTCGTTACATGCCTAATGGTAACGCCGTTGCCAATTTGAGTATCGCCACTAGTGAAAGTTGGAAAGATCAACAGGGTCAACTTCAAGAAAAAACAGAATGGCACAAAGTAACTATGTACCGTCGTTTGGCAGAAATTGCGGGTGAGTATTTGAAAAAAGGCTCGCAAATTTACTTGGAAGGTAAATTGCAAACTCGCAAATGGCAGGACCAACAAGGTAACGATCGTTACACAACAGAAGTCATTGCTGACCAGCTACAGATGTTAGGCGGCCGTAATGAAAGTGGCGGTGGTCAAGGTGGCGGCGGCCAAGGCGGCGGTTATCAGCAGTCTCCACAAGGCGGCCAAAATAATCAAGGCGGCTATCAGCAAGGCGGCGGACAGCAGGGCGGTGGATACAAGCCAGCACAGCAGTCACCGCAAAAGTCTCCTCAGCAGGCACCGCAAAAAGCGCCGCCAATGGCAGAGCCTGACTTTGATTTCGATGATGACATTCCTTTCTAATTTCTGATCTGAAACAAAAATAGCCAAAAGCCCAGCACAAGCGCTGGGCTTTTTAGTATCTAGAGTGCAGAAACAAATCAAGGGGCCAGAGCTCTTGAAAT
Source organism: Glaciecola nitratireducens FR1064 (assembly GCF_000226565.1). Classification (NCBI taxonomy): domain Bacteria; kingdom Pseudomonadati; phylum Pseudomonadota; class Gammaproteobacteria; order Alteromonadales; family Alteromonadaceae; genus Brumicola; species Brumicola nitratireducens. The sequence goes on from NC_016041.1 coordinate 373,782, forward strand.
TCAAGAACTCTGGCCCCTTGAAGTTCTTGAGTTTGCAGCAGCAGGGTGGAGGTGCTTGATGTTTTAAATCAGCTTAAAGCTGATGCTTTTACTCATAGTTGCGTCATTTGCGACTTGTCTACTGTGGATTGAATATGTCGAATTAGGGCTTGGCATATGCAGGCTTTTACCGCAGTTAACTAACTTAAAGACGCCATTCTTTATTGTATTTTGCGTTTTTTTGCCAAAACAAGCGTCACTCTATGCTCATGTCGCTGACATGGCTAAATTGTCTAATATAGAGCGCGTTGACCCGACTTTTGCGTCCTTTTCGCGCTAATCACATTGTTCTTCTTTAATTTGAATGGCAGCTAAGAAAAACCTCTTACCACTTATGGAATCTTGGTATTGGCGTTGATTTCTTAAATAATATTTTCCATTTTTTCCTAGAGATGCGTGATTTTTGTCTCTTTATTACACGCATCATTGGGCATAAAAAACCGTTAAATATATCGTTCAAAGCCTCCTAAACACTGGCTTTAGGTCTACTAGAAGCTAACAGTATAATGAATAATACGTATGACTTGCGCATTATGTGGTTCGTTTTCGCATACCTAATCACTAAAACCGATCACATACAATCGTTTGGTATTAAAAGCGCGTGATAGGTTAAGAGAATTTTTTCAAAGTCGATAAAACACAGAGAACGCAAACTCAACGTGATATGTGCAACAACATACTTATCGTTATTGAAACACTTCGTTGACTAAATCTTTTCATAGCGAAAACAACCAATAGGCACAAATTACTTATGCGTTTGAGTTGGCGACAACTTGTAAAGTCAAAATTAAAAGGGAAGTCATCGTACTTTTCTATCGGCATCGCTTTTTCTGGTGAAAGTGTGCTCTTGTGCGCTTTGCAAAAGAAGGGTGATGAACTGCAGTGGGTGTTGGATGCAAGTTTTAGTCACTCCAATTGGCAAGGTCAACTGGCTGACTATGTACAGCGTCATAAATTAGCCAACACTGATTGCTATGTTTCGCTGACATCACACTGGTATCAGTTGTTGCAGATTGAGAAACCCAAAGTGCCGGAAGAAGAAGTATATGCCGCACTTGGCTGGCCACTTAAAGATTTGCTTCCGCCAAACACAGAATACGTTTACGACTATTTGAGTCCTCCAGCGCAAGTAGCAGGCCAGTCTAAGCTTAGCGTTGTTGCTATTCCACACAAAGATATTACGAATATAAGCAAGGGTATCTACGACGCTGACCTCACTTTAAAAATCATTTCGATTGAAGAAACCGCTACCGTTGAACTAACACCAAAATCAGACGATGCAGTGATCAGTTTAGTGCAGGAGCACGGTGAAGAAATCGTGTTGAACATTGTAAAAAATAATGAGTTGTACTTTACGCGCCGTCTTAAAGGTTTTGAAAACCTAGGAAGCTACAGTGAAAACGAGCTTTCAATGGGAATCACTGAATCTCTGTGTGTGCAAATACAGCGTTCTATGGACTATTTCGAAAGCCAATTAAGACAATCTCCGGTACGCAAAGTGTTACTTAAGTTAGATACTGCATTAACAGAGCAGCTTGCTATTCAGATTCAAGAGAATATGGGCTTGCCCGTTTGTCCATTTGAACCAGAGATAAGCTGTGGCTCTGGCTTCAACTTTAAAATGGCAAGCTTTTCTTGTTTAGGCGCGGCTTATGTTAAGCAATCTATGCTGGTTGAGCAAAAAAATCGCAAACAAGACGAGACTGATAGCAGTAATCTGAAAAGTGCAGAGGTGGCTTCATGAACAGCCGCATTAATCTTTATCGTGATGAGTTTAAGCCGCAGTTCGTTTGGGTTTCTGCAACCAACGCCATTGTTTTTAGTGTCCTCACTCTATTGCTGATGGGAGGTACGTACTTTGCTGTTTGGGAAAGTCAGCAATCAAGCGCGCAAGAACTGGCACAGATACAAACTGATATCGCTACGAAAGAACGTCAGCTTGCTGAACTAACCAAGCAATTGACGGATCGTCAAAAAAATCCGGTTCTGTTGTCGAAGTTGGAAACACAAAAATTTAGACTGTCGACAGCGAAAGATCTTGCCGACAAATTATCTAACTTAAGCAAGCTACAAGAAAAGCCATTTTCAACTGCCTTAACTTCATTCGCTGAGATTAACAACAGCAGCGTGTGGTTAACCTCATTTAAAATTAATGACAAGAACATCGAAATACAGGGCAATATTAATGAACCGGGAGCGTTACCCTCATGGTTAAAATCGATTGGGAAAACTAGCTTCTTTAACAACCGTGATTTTCGAGCTGCAACAGTATTTAGAACAGAAGGCCAGCTAGGCTTCAAGATTGAAAGCCAGGCGGCCCAGATAGAAGAAGCCCGAGGAGAAACCAATGAGTAACTTCACGGATAAGCTCGAAGCTAAGTTCAGTTCAATTTCGGTTCGTGAACAAAAACTGGTGTTCTATGCAGTGCCGCTAGTAATTTGTTTAGTCTTCATTCTAGGTTTTATTGAGCCTGCTATAACGCAGACAATTGAAACTCGCGGTAAAATTTCTGTGCAAAAGCTTCGTCTTGTGAACGGATCCAATAGCGTGGACTTAGTGCAAGCGCAACTGAATGTTGATCCTGACGTTGCATTAAACAATCAAATCGCTGACGTCAATCAGCAAATTAAGAGTTTGGAAAGACAATTTTCAGAAGAGCTTGAACAATTAGTGCCGCCTTATGCAATGCCTTTAGTGCTTGAGCAATTATTTGCTAACGCAAAAAAACTCAAACTAATGAGTATGGCTTCTATACCGCCTACCAATATATTCAAAGATGATGCGGATTCGACAAGTTCAGAAAATCCTATAACGAATGCTATTGGACCAGAATTATTTAAACATGGTTTAAAAATTAGTTTCGAAGGTTCGTTTTTTGATACGCGTGATTTCTTAATGTCAGCCGAGCAAATGGGTTGGAAGCTGCATTGGCACGAAATCGAGTTTGCAGTCAGTGAATATCCAAGAGCACAAGTTGACATTGAATTGTTTACGTTGAGCAGAAGCGAGGCATATATCAATGTTAACTAATAGATTTAATGGATTTTTTCAGACAGCGAAGCAGTTCGTCCTACTATGCATCGTGTTATTCGGCGTGTTTTTCAGCATATCAGGAGCAACGCTCGCTAACACGCTGACTGATCCTACGCGTCCTCCTGGTCAAAGCAGAGACGCTAGTGTCACCAACGAGCTAAATAATAATGCAGCAGTGACCATCACCGCGGTGTTGAAAAAGAATCAAGTATCTTACGCCGTAATTAATGGTAGCTGGCTAAAAAAAGGCGAGAAAATCGGCGTATGGCGCATTACTGATATAACCAATGCTGGCGTGTTTTTGAAGAATGAGAATGAACCAGAGGCAATCCCTCTAAGGTTTTTGGTAAATGAGAAAAGTGATTTTAAGAAGCAGACAAATAATGAATAATTTACGTATCTGCAAAGCATTAAGTCTTTGTTTTATTGCCGTTTCAATGGCCGGTTGTCAAGTGCCTGTGAACAGTCATGTTGAAAAATCACTTGCCAAGGAGCTTGACGCTCAGATGCAATTGCCTGAGCCTCAACCGGCCCCAGAATTGGAAGCAGCAGTTTCTGATTATTTGCTTGCTGGCGAAATAACTACGCCAAGCGATACTCTGTTTACGGCAGATAAGTACGATATCAACGCAAGACAGATTGATGCAGTGAGCTTTTTTGCAGGATTGGTAAAAGACACCCCTTTTTCAGTTGCGATCCATCCGGGCGTAACGGGTCTTATTTCTCTTGATCTTAAGCAAGTTGACCTAGACACTATTTTTGACCTAGTTTCTGACCTTTACGGATTCCATATCGACCGCACTGGTAACGTTTATAAAGTGTTCCCTGCAGGCATGCGCACCGAAACCTTCTCTGTAAATTACTTATTGATGAAACGCGATGGAAGTACGCAAACCAGCATCATCTCTGGTGGTGTTTCTGAAAATGCGAGCAATAACAACGGCAGAAATAATAACAATGGTGGTGCAAATAATTTCAGTGGAAATTCACAGGTAAACAACAATCAGGGCGGCAGTAATATCGGCAACGGTAACGGCTCGAACGGCACTTCAATTTCTACACGCACTGAAACCGACTTCTGGAAAAACCTAGAAACCAGTTTAAAAGAAATGTTGGGCAATGAAGAGGGGCGTTCTGTCATGGTATCCCCGCAAGCGGGTTTAGTGTCAGTACGAGCATTGCCAAGCGAATTGAAGACGATTGGTAATTTCCTCAATAGGTCCGAAGAAAGCTTACAGCGCCAGGTCATCATTGAAGCACGTATATTGGAAGTGATACTAGATGATGAGTATCAACAAGGCATTAATTGGACTCAAGTGTTGTCGCATGCGGGCAGCACGGATCTTACTTTTGCTACTTCCGCTGGTAATTTTGCAAACGATATTACTGCGTCTCTTGGCGGCATTACGAGTCTGTCATTTTTGAATAAAGATTTCAGTGGTGTTCTCAATCTGTTGGACACTCAGGGCAATGTGCAGGTGCTTTCAAGCCCCCGCGTTACTGCTATCAACAATCAAAAGGCGGTAATAAAAGTAGGTAATGACGAATACTTTGTAACGGATGTATCTACCTCAAATACGATCACGTCTAGCTCAACGTCAGTGACACCAGATATTGGTTTAACACCTTTCTTTAGCGGTATTGCGCTTGACGTAACGCCGCAGATAGATGCCAACGGTAGCATTCTACTGCACATTCACCCTTCGGTTATTGAAACAGAAGAGCAAGAAAAAGTAATAACCCTGAATGAAGAGCAATACATTTTACCGCTAGCGCAAAGCACTATTCGTGAGTCAGACACAATTATTCGCGCAATGTCGGGTGAAATTGTGGTCATTGGTGGGTTGATGCAGTCAATCATTACGACCGAAAACTCTCAAACACCGCTGCTAGGCGATATTCCAATTCTGGGTAACTTGTTCAAAAGTAAGCGTGAGAAAGAAACTAAGAAAGAGCTCATTATTTTACTGAAGCCAACAATTGTTGGTAAAAATACAATGCGCGAGCAAATTGAAACCAGTCGTGCGCAAATGGCCGATTGGTTGTACGTGGAGTAATCATGTATTTATATCACTTTGGGATTAGAGAATTACCTTTTACGCTCACACCAAATACGAGTTATTACTTCGGTTTGCCGAGTCATAAAGAGGCGATCCAAGTCTTATCTACCGCACTCATGAGCGGCGAAGGCTTTATCAAAGTGACAGGAGAAGTTGGTGCGGGCAAAACGCTGATTTGCAGAAAGTTACTCAATGAACTACCTGATGGCTTTGTGACTGCCTACATTCCAAATCCTTATTTGTCACCCGCGGAGTTACGTCGCTCAGTTGCGGCGGAGCTAAATGTCGATTTACCAGAAGGTACCGATACGCAAGAATTCACTCAATTGATTCAGCAGCGTCTTGTTGAAATTCATAAGCAGCACAAGAATGCGGTTCTTATCATTGACGAAGCACAAGCCTTGCCAGATGAAAGCATTGAAGCTTTGCGTCTAATGACAAACTTAGAAACTGAGTCACAAAAACTGCTGCAAGTCGTTTTATTTGGACAACCTGAATTGGATGAAAAACTGAGACAGCCTAAGCTGCGTCAGCTGCTGCAGCGCATAACGTTTTCTTACAAGTTGAAACTGATGGATGCAGATCAGCTCTATCAATACGTTCGTCATAGAATGGCTGTTGCCGGCTATCGCATTGAGGGTTTATTTGATGAAGCGTGCTGTGAACTATTACACAAGGCGAGTGGCGGAACACCGAGAATTGTTAACGTGCTCTGCCACAAATCACTTATGCTAGCATATGGTGAAGGCGTACAAAAAATTACGCCTCAGCATGTGAAAGCGGCGATAGATGATACTGAAGCTGCCATTCCGATTAACAAAAAGAAACGCTGGGCTTGGGTGCCCACTTCATTGTTTGCGGCAGCCTCTGTTTTGGCGTTGGCGATTACCAGTATCCATATGAACTTTGATTTTCTTGGTTCGGGTTGGATTAAATGAGTGTCGTAAACAAAATGCTCAAAGATTTAGAGCAACGCGACAAACAATCAGTTTACGAGGCTGATTACGTGCCTGTTGAATCACAGGGCGCAAAATCACGAAAATTGTTGGTTGGCGTTTTGGTATTAGTTGTCGCATCAGGCGCCGCGACGCGGTTGCTATTACCCAACGACATTGCTAGCAAAAGTATTGAAGCGAAAGTGCAGGCACAGGCACCGACACCTTCAACGGCCACTATCTTGCCCGCTGCTGGTTCTAAAGCGGATGGGGTTAACCAATTTCAGCAGACAATAACGGAACAACAGCAGGCTCAAATTATGTTGAGTGAGCTTGATCAGGCAACCCTTAATAGTTTAGAAAATGCCAAGCAAGCTGAAGCGGCAACTGTTGTAGCAGAGGCGAAACTAGCCGAAGTGAACAAAGAGTTAGCGCAAAAAGTTCAGCAAGTTGCAGTAAAAAGAGCTGGATTACAGCAAGCTCAGCAGCAGGAAAGTACGCAAAGTGCGAGTGTGAACAATGCCAATGTCGTCGACTATGCAGAAATCGAGCAGACGGACACAGCACCGACAGAAATAGCGCAGACAGAAACAAAACAGATAGAGGCCGACGAACCTGTTTTCAACGTTTCTTCCAGCAATAAGAGCGCATCCACGCATCGAATGATAGAGCAGCGCATTCAGCTGTCACTCAAAAATGGTGATACTGCGTCAGCACTTAAAGATCTGAACAACTTACTTGCTTTAGAGCCAAGAAATGCGAGTGCAAGAAAGCGCTTATCAAGTCTTGAGTTTGCGCAGGGTAACCCGAAAAGAGCCGCTTTTTTACTCGACCAAGGTATCAAACTATCGCCAAACGACAGCAGCATGCGATTGATGCTGGCGCGCCTATTATTCCGTGAAAACCGGAATGCACAAGCACTTGCGATACTCAACGATCATCCTAAAAGCGTTATCGCAGACAATGATTTGCTTAGCTTTCGTGCGGCACTCGCTGAAAAGCAAAAAGACTACGCAACATCTTTAGAAGATTATGCAGTTTTACTGCAGCGCCAGCCGGGCAATGCGCGTTGGATGTTGGGATTAGCCATAAGCCAAGACAAACAAAAAATGATTGAACAAGCCGTTATTACTTATAAGAAAGTTAAATCATTGAATCAGTTATCAGCACAGGTTGTTAGTTTTGTTGATGGACGCTTAGCAGCCTTGGTGGGGTCATAAAATATGAAAATTCGATTAGGTGACTTGTTAGTCCAAAATAACTTAATTAATGATGAACAGCTCAAAACCGCGCTATCAGAGCAACGGCAGTCAGGACGTAAATTGGGCGCAACCCTAATTGCATTGAACATGGTGACAGAAGACCAACTTCTTGAGCTATTGTCGACTCATTTAAATGTGCCATTAATTAAAATTGATGATTACCGCGTTGATCCTGAAGCAGTCAAGCTGCTGCCAGAAATTCAGGCTCGGCGATATCGAGCATTAGTGCTCGACGATAAGGGTGACAAGCTGCTTGTGGGAATGAGCGATCCTGGCGATATCAATGCAGTTGACGACCTCAGTAACAGGCTACCGAAGCCAATTGAAATTGCGGTTGTCAGCGAAACCCAACTGTTTGCTGCTTACGAAAACTTCTATCGTAAAACGGAAGAAATAGCGTCATTTGCGCAAGAGCTAGCGGAAGAGTACGACGACTCGCAAGACTTCGAACTCAATATGGGCGTTGACGGCGAACAAGAAACTGCGGTAGCAAAACTGCTGCAGTCGATATTTGAAGACGCGGTAATGGCCAAAGCTTCCGATATTCACATTGAGCCTGAAGAAAAGCAACTGCGCATTCGCCAGCGCGTGGATGGACAACTGCAGGAAACCATCATTCCAGAGCGTAACATTGCCGCAGCACTGGTACTGAGACTGAAGCTAATGTCTGGCTTGGATATTTCAGAGAAACGTTTACCACAAGATGGTCGCGCGCAAATTAAAATTAAAGGTCGAGTGATTGATGTTCGTGTCTCTACTATGCCTGTGCAAGCTGGCGAGTCGGTGGTGATGCGATTACTTGATCAATCACAAGGCATATTGACGCTTGCCCAAACCGGGATGCCACCGAGCATTGTTAAACGCTACAGAAAGTTATTACAAAGGCCGCACGGCATGATTTTGGTTACGGGCCCTACAGGTTCTGGTAAAACTACGACGCTGTATGGCTCATTGAGTGAGTTAAACAAGCCGCAATCAAAAATCATTACGGTTGAGGATCCGGTTGAATATCGCTTGCCGAGGATTAACCAAGTACAGGTAAATCATAAAATTGATCTAACCTTCTCACAAGTACTTAGAACCACGCTACGTCAAGACCCTGATATCATCATGGTGGGCGAAATGCGAGACAAAGAAACGGTTGAAATAGGCCTTCGAGGCGCACTAACCGGTCACTTGGTGCTTTCTACTTTGCACACCAATGACAGTATCAGCAGTGCTATTCGTCTGCTAGATATGGGTGCACCAGGTTACCTCGTGGCTAGTTCACTAAGAGCAATTATAGCGCAGCGACTGGTGCGCCGCATTTGTGACAACTGTGTAGTGGACGAAGAAGTGTCGAGCGAAGCGTATTTTTGGTTGAAAACGCTCAATGAAGATATTTCAGACATCACATTCAAAAAGGGCAAAGGGTGCCAAAAGTGCAACCATAGCGGTTATCGCGGTCGTGTTGGTGTATTTGAATTATTAGAAATGACCGAAGCAATGATGACTGCGCTGAAAAACAACGATACCAGTGCGTTTTCTGAAGCCGCGCGGGTTAGTCCCGATTACAAGCCATTGGCTCACTCGGCTCTGTTATACGCAAAAGAAGGCATCACCAGTATTGATGAAGTATTGAAATTAGTCGAAATGGTGGGTGATGCGCAAGACCAAGAACATACAGAACATACGGTCGAAGATGATGTTCCTGCACTGTTAGTTCCGCAGCCTGAACGTGGACCGTCGACACTGAAAGATAGCTTGGGCTCAGATTTTAGCGGTTCAGGTTTGTCACTGGAGGATGATAGCTAGTGGCTTCATTTGCTTACAAAGGTCGTGAATCCGGTGGGTCGCTGGTAAATGGCACTATTGATGCTATCGATGCGGTGACTGCCGCCAAAATGTTGATGACAAGGAATATTGTTCCTGTCGATATTACAGTGCTAACAAGTAAAGCTAGCAAAAAAGAAGTGTCCAGTGATTTAGGATTGTTCGTTCCGCAGGTCAGTATTGACGATTTGGTCAATTTTGCGCGTCAAATGTATTCATTGGCAAAAGCAGGCATACCGATCATTCGTGCTGTTGCCGGATTGTCGAACACGAATTCAAAGCGCATGCGCCTTGCGTTGACAGACGTCATTGAACAGTTGGAGCGAGGTCGAAATTTATCTTCAGCACTGGCGCAACATCCAAAAATCTTTAATCAACTCTTTGTCAGTGTAGTGCACGTGGGTGAAAATACCGGTCAGTTAGATGCGGCTTTTAAGCAACTTGCTGAGTATCTGCAAAGAGAGCAAGAAACTCGCAAACAGATAAAAGCAGCGACACGCTACCCCATGTTTGTCGTATTTGCCTTGGTTGCTGCCCTCATTGTCATGAACATTTTCGTTATTCCAGTGTTTGCTGGGATGTTCGAAAAGTTTGATGCCGAATTGCCTGGTATGACCTTGTTTTTAATAGGAATGTCTGACTTTTTTATCACCAAGTGGTGGGTCCTAATTATTATCATTATCGTATGTTTTTTCATAACAAGGCGTTATCTCGATACTAAACAAGGGCGCTACAAATGGGATAAATTGAAACTCGAAATACCGTTGGTGGGTTCGATTATAGAACGTTCCTTGCTAGGTCGCTTTGCTCGAAGCTTTTCTATGATGTTAAAAGCGGGTGTGCCATTAACGACAGCGCTGAATTTAGTTGCTGACGCTGTTAGCAATAGTTACATGAGTAAAGCGATTATCGATATGCGTCAGCGCATCGAAAAAGGTGAAGGTTTATCGCGCGTGGCATTAGCCAGCGGATTGTTTACACCCTTGGTCATGCAGATGATTAATGTGGGTGAAGAAACAGGTCGTGTCGACGAGCTGCTGCAGGAAGTTGCTGAGTTTTATGAGCGCGAAGTTGAGTACGACTTAAAGAGTCTGACTTCGAAGATAGAGCCAATTTTAATAGCCATTGTGGCTGCTATGGTGCTGGTATTAGCCTTGGGCATATTCACACCAATGTGGGACATGATGAGCGTGGTGCAAGGCAAGTAATGTCTAGCAAGCTATATCGTCTAATCTGTGTATTCATCGTCATTATGGTGATTGGCACCGGCTTATACAAAAGCCTCTTGGGCAGCAATAGTGAATCGTGGGAAAAAGTTGGTTTTGAAAGTTTGAAAGCGTCGATGCAAAAAGGTTTAGCGATAATCCATTGGCAGTGGCAGTACGAAGGTCGACCAAGTTCTATTTTGTATGAAACGACTCAAGCACAGCGTATTGACCGAATTGAAATTAATGCTGACGGTTGGCCAAATTTAGCAAGGTCACGCGAAGCTTGCCGCGATTTTTTAAATATCTTTGCCGATTCAGTCGTTGTTGAAGTAAGTGGTTTAGAGCTCGATGTTGATATTACGAAGCAGTTGGGCATTAGCGTTGAGTTTTTAGCGCAGCAAGAACTCAACGACTCTGGCGAAGCAGTCGATATATGTCGATATAGCCGGAAAAATCAAGAATTAGAATATCACCTTGGAACAGGCAAGCTGTTTTAAGTACAAATTGAATGAATGTAGGAGAGATTATGGCAACGGGTAACAACATAAAACAACAGGGCTTTACGCTTATAGAGCTGGTCATTGTTGTTGTCATCCTTGGGCTTTTAGCTGCTACAGCGATACCGCGTTTCTTAGATGTACCGAAAGATGCAGAAGACGCAACTGTTGAAGGTGTTGCGGGTGGTTTCGCAACAGGTGTCGGTTTAGCGCGAGCACAGTGGGAAATTGAAGGTAGACCACAGGACAACAACGGCAACAATCTAAGCTTTGTCACCATTGAAGGTATTTTAATTGGGATTGACAGCGATACGGGTTATCCAACCGGTCAGCTCAACAACGATTCAAGCACCGAAGATGACAGCATGACTCGTCTGGATTGCGAAAGCATCTTTAACTTAATTATGCAAAGTGCACCAACGATTACGTCAACGTGGAGTGCACAAGCAGTAGAAGATTTTCGATACTTCACTAATGTGAACGAGAATGCAGGAACTGGCGGTAATGATGTTTGTCATTATTACCTGACTAGAACCATTAAGAACAACACTAATGAGCCGACCACCACTAGTTCAGGCAATGGCTTTGTATACGACCCAAGGATTGGTCAGGTGATTGTGTTTAGTAATAACTAATTGATTAGGTAGTGCTGAATATTAACAACGATTTTTAATCTTTAAATTTAATAGAAATATCCATTTCGAAGGAAGTATTATGAAAAACCAAATGAACAAACAGAAAGGCTTTACACTAATCGAGTTAATCATCGTTATCGTAATCCTTGGTATCTTGGCAGTAACCGCGGCTCCACGTTTTATTGATTTGCAGTCTGATGCTAAAGCGTCAACGCTTGATGGTGTTAAAGCTGCGCTTCAAGGAGCATCGCAATTGGTTTACGCAAAAGCTGCTATTGCAGGCGTTCAAGGCAGTGCAACTGCGGAGCTTGTTGATATCAATGGTACCGACGTTTCGACAATTAATGGATATCCAAATGCTATCGTAATCACTGACTTTACTGACTTAGCACCATTTTTAGAGCTCGACGGCGCTGAATTTGATTTAGCTAAAACAGCTCCGACAGATGACAATTTTGAGATTTTCTTTGAGGGCAAAGCAGAAACAGACAATTGCTTTATTCGTTATACTAACGCTGGTGCGAATTCCTCACCATTGATCACAGTTATTGCTACTGGCTGTTAATCACGGTTGCAAAACACTCAATAAATGTTTTGGTCATTATCGGTACTCAAACATCAACGAGCTCAAGGCGGGTTTACCCTCCTTGAGCTTATTGTCGTGATGATCATCCTCGGCATTTTAGCAATCTATGCAGTTCCCAAATTTAGCGGCGCTTCCGGCTACTCGGAATATACCTATCAGAACCGATTAATATCCGTATTACGAAACATGCAAGTTAGAGCAATGCAGGATTCACGTCCTTCGTTTTGCCACAGAATCAACTTTATCAGCACAAGCACCCAAGTGGCTTTCGGGCCAGCCTCCACAAATTATTCAGCGGGCAATGAAGCTGCCACTTGCGCAACGTCGATCGACTATAATTCTCCCGAATATCTAAGAACCTCAGCAACCGAAATCCAAGAATCGAGCGTTTCGATGACGGTAGTTGATGGTTCAACAGCAATCAATGCGATCGATTTCAACTCTGTTGGCTCCCCTCAAACGGCAGTATCCAATTGCAGTGCAGGCTGCCGAGTAACATTCACGGGCCAAGCTGCAGCTCAAGTGTGTATTGAATCGGAAGGGTTTATTCATGCTTGTTAATTCACCTATTCAAATTAAGGCTGCGCGTTTTCAATCAACGCCCTTTCAACATGGTTTCACCTTAATTGAACTTGTTGTTGGCATTGTTATATTTGCTGTTGCGATGGTGCTAGTCGTTAGTTTTTTGCAGCCGCAGGTAAGAAAGGGAATTGATCCCATCTGGCAGGTGCGAGCAGCATCGTTGGGCCAATCAATAAGCAATGAAATTTTAGCAAAACCATTTGATCAAAACTCGAATCAGGTAGGTGGCATGGAGCGTTGTAATGAAGCTGTAACCTGCACTGACAGCGGCGCTCTCGGCCCAGATGCTGGCGAAAACCGCGACTCTTACAATGATGTTGATGACTACCATGGTTTAAATGTTAGCGGTGAAGATATCTTTAATTCTCTCGGTTTAAATACCGAGGTTGATGGCACATACATTTACGCCGGCTTCAATGCGCAAGTGAGTGTATTTTACGACCAAAACCTTGACGGTATTGATGACTTAGCAGTAGGTAATAAAAAGCTTATTACCGTCACTATTACAACACCTGGCGGCGAGCGTATCGTGCTAACTAGCGTAAAGGGTAATTTTTAATGATTATCCCAAATTCGACCTTTAAACTGAATCGCGGATTTACCTTAATTGAATTGGTTATGGTGCTGGTGGTGTTAGCGATCGTGTCGGTCGGGCTCACCCGTTTTATCCGTTCTTCAACTCAAATTTTTATTGATACAAGTGAGCGCGAACGTTTATTACGTGAAGGTAGTTTTGCGGTTGAACGCATTAATCGCGAAATATCTGATGCAGTGCCAAATTCAGTTCGATTAACGGGTAATGCAGGCGTGCACTGTTTACAGTTTGTGCCAATCAAATGGAGCACTTTTTACTTAACGCTACCGATGACGCCAAGTTCCGACCGCGAAATGGATGTTTTCGAAATGCAAGATATCGATGGCAACGTATTTACGCCAAACAACGGCAGTGACTACGCATTGGTTTATCCAACTAGTTCGGACGATGTCTATTCAAACACAAGCAACAGACGCCACCTTATTAACTCATGCAGTGATGACGGCGATGGTGATTGTGCAACCGACGATGACGCTGACGGTGTTGTGCAACTTACGCTGAGCGGTGCATTTTCACAAGCAAGTCCAGCAAAGCGCATGTACATTGCCAGTTCTGCGGTGAACTACTGTGTGCGAAATAACGCAATTTATCGGCATGAATCGACTATTTCACCTACTCAAACTACGTTCACAAGCGGTGGGGTATTAATGGCAGAAAACCTAGCCAATGCTCTCAGTGCAGATCCCAATTTCGCCGGTGTAAATAGTCAAAACCCATTCAGAGTTATTGATGCTTCATTGCGTCGAAACGCCTACACACAAACGCAGTTTATTTTTGCCAGAGACAGTGAATATATGACTTTTACACAGGAGATTCATGTTCCTAATGTGCCCTAGTAAAAGTATTAAGGCTATTAAAGCTACTAACGCTAATAAAGCAAGATCATCGCTAACTTACATGAGCAGCGGAGCAAGAAAAGCTGCGCGGCAAAGTGGCAGCATGATAGTGATGGCTTTGTTTGCCATTATTGTTTTAGCGTTGCTGGCCGGCACACTCGTTAATATGCTCAGCACGTCATCAAATTCTGTGTTATTCGAGGTGTATGGTGTGCGTGCAAAAAATGCAGCGCAAGCGGGGATTCAAGAACTAGCCATGACGGCATTTCCTCTGGGAGCAGGACCACAGTTATGTAACCAAGTTATCGTTAATCCAGCAACCTTTGCTTCCATTCCTGGATTTCAATCGTGTCAATTTACAGCAAGGTGCACCACAAGCGATATCAATTTTAATGGCGAAGACTATCGCTATTACCGTTTTTCAAGTACTGGAAGTTGTGGATTTGATGGCGTTGTTGTCAGCCGCACGGTTTCTGTTGATGCGATGCAAGAGAATTAAGTTATGAACGATGTATTGATTTTAGAAAGACACGGTGCAGCGTTGCGCATAACGGCAAAGGATACAGATTGTCATGATTAACAGTATATGGACAAAAAAGTTAGCCACTAAAATGATGTCTATTATTTTAGTCGCATTATGCTGCTTACCAACCGCACGTGCTCAGCTTACCGGTAATTTGCATCTTGATAATACTTTTGAAGCTTATATTTCTACCAACGATTCGGTGCAGGGCACATTAATAGCCTCCGGTACAAACTGGCCGACAATGTATGTATTGGCAAGCCCCTTAGTTCCAGGACAAGACTATTATTTGCATATCAGAGGTACTGATGAAGGTGGCGTAGCGGGCTTTTTGGGTGATTTTCAAATCGTAGGAAGTGACCACACATTCTCCAATGGTTTAACTACGCTTAGTACTAACACTACCAATTGGTTTGTCAGCAAAACCGGGTGGAATAGTTATTCGAATGTAACGGCTTATGGTGTAAACGGAGTCGCACCTTGGGGAACTAGAACTGGCATTAACCCAAGCGCGCAGTGGATTTGGTCGTCTAATAATGATGCTGACAACCTGGTTTATTTCACCACGAAAATTTCGGCCAGCACCAATATAGCGCCTTTAGCCGAGTATCGCTTTGAAGAAAGCACTTGGAATGGAAGCGCCGGAGAGGTGCTCGATAGTACGGGTAATGACTACCATGGCACAGTTAGAAACGCTTCCATACAAGAAAATTCGTCGCCAGCATTACCTGGGAATCCTGGTACATGCGCATACGTCGCACAAGACCGAGGTTCAATTCAAGTAAGCGGACTACCCTTGGACACAAGCACCTTGGGCGTAAAAACCACCGTTACATTTTGGATGAATTGGGATGGCACTGACAGTGTTATGCCAATTGGTTGGAATTTTCACGATCTCTGGATCGTTGCCGGTAGCATCGGGTTTAACACTTGGAATGATGATGTTTATGGTCTTTCAAGCGCTGGCTTAGCTAATACTTGGCGTCATGTTGCGGTTGAATTTACTAACGGCAACGTTTTAGGTAATCGAATATTTATTGATGGGGAGGAAAAATTACTCTCACAACAATACGGTGCCCCCAATAATGCCCGTGCATATGTGAACTCAGAACTGCGTATTGGGGGCGTAGCCAACAGCACTGCTTATAATTTTAGTGGATTATTAGACGAAGTCAGAGTGTACGAAGGTGCGTTAACAACGGCGCAAATTAATGCCATTATGGCGGAAACACATCCCTGCATAACTCCGGCTCCTATTCTCGAATATCGTTTTGACATATGTAGTTACGATGCAACGCCTGGAGATGTTTTCGATCAAACTGGCAATTTTAACGGCAGTTCGAATGGCGTGCTGTCCTCGTCGAATGAAAACATTATCAATCAATCTCTCGATTTAAGAGAAAACAATACAAGTGATTGGGTTTCGGTGCCGAGCAACGCAGTTGATGGCTTGGATGATTTTTCAGTGTCGGTATGGTTTAAAACCGCAGTTAATAAAAATCAACAAGAGATACTCCACGCACTTGGTAACAATAGGAACGATGACGAACTAGAAATACACCTGAGAAACAACAATACCGTGGTTGTTAAAGTAAGGGACGTGGAACGCTCATTAACCAGCAGTATTTTGTTGACAGACGACAATTGGCATCATTTGGCAGTAGCGAGAGAAGACCAAAACATATGTTTGTTTATTGATGGTGCACAGCAAACCTGCACTACCAGTGCAAGCGCAGGTGTATTATCCGTTAACAACGCCAACGCAATAGTAATTGGTCAAGAACAAGACCAATTTGGTGGTGGTTTTAGCACAGCACAAAATTTCGAAGGACAGCTAGACGAATTTAAAATATACGATGTCAGATTATCAGACAGTGACGTTACCAGCATTTACGTAAATGAATTGGCTGGCACCAACTATGACGCTAGCGCCCGAGATGCGGTCAATTGTGACTCTATTTGCACTGTGCCTGGCACCCTTAATGCGGTAGGTATTAGAATTGGAGGTGGTGGCACCGATACCCAAATCAATTCCATAACCGAAGCTTTGAATATTCACGCCGGTTGGTTAGGAGCTGGCTCACCTGCATCGGGTTTAATAAATGGTGGTGTCTATAATGTTGCGCAAAGTGGTTCAAGTACGGTTGACCGCATCGACTTTGGCGGTGCGCAACGCACTTTTGCAGGTACGCTAGCCTATCCAGGCTTCGGTGCCGTGGGTAGTCAAAATCTTTCGCATTTTTTAGTACACTCGTCGGGCACTATCAGTTTAGCTGCTGGTGATTACACGATTTATGTTGAGAGTGACGACGGCTTTAGTTTTGTCATGGAAACGCTGTCCGGTGATCCGATAGTATTCAACAAATTTGGCCTCTCAACTGCAGGGGCTAGCAATGAGCTGCGCTTTGAAGGTCCAACTGGAAACGCACAGACAGGTGGGTCGTTCAGCTTAACTCAGGACTCAGTGTTTTCTGTTGCGTCAATATTTTTTGAACGCGACGGCGGTGACTTTATGGAGGTTTCGATTTCAAATAGCATTCGTGCTTCTGCTCCGCCATCAGGCTACGAGATCCTGAGCGATGGTGCGCTCAGCGGTAAGGTGACATTTGGATGCCCAGTCATTTCGCAAATAAATCACTATCAAATCATTCACGACGGGCAAGGTCTCACTTGTGCTGCTGAAACCGTTACTATTAATGCGTGTACCAATGCCTATGATGGCTCATGTACACTGAGTAATGAAGCCGTTACCTTAGATGTTCGAGCAACGGGTTCTACTTCCGTTGTAGACACTATTAGTTTCGTAGGAACGGGTAATGCAAGCATTCCCTACACAGTTGCTGAGACCGTTGTTTTATCTCTGGAAAATGCATCGATAGCTGCAGCGAACCCTGTCGTATGTTCCGACGGCAGCTCAAACAGTTGTAGCCTAGCGTTTGCAGATGCCGGCTTTAGGTTTCTCAATGGCAGCACTGGTTTGTCTGACATTATTAGCAACCAAATATCGGGAACGACCTTTCCATTAAGAGTGCAAGCGGTTCAAAATAATGATGGCGTTTGTGAGGGGCTATTTAGCGGAGATAAGAGCATTAGCCTTTCCCAAGAAAACGTCGATCCCAGCGGTACTGCGGGTCTAAGCTTTAGCGTTAACGGCATTGATATTGCCAAACGCCCAGGTAGCACAGTAACTACTTTAAACTTTGGTGCCGATAGTATTGCTAATATCCCAACCCCTATTTATCACGACGCTGGGCAAATACGCTTGCACGCTGACTATAACATCGGCGGTATCACTTTGTCTGGCAACAGCAATACGTTTTGGGTCAGTCCAGCTGAACTCGTTGTTAGTGCAACCTTAGGCAGTAATGCGCTAGATGGTGCAAGCGCAACGGCAGCTCGTACTCATAAAGCGGGCGACGACTTTGAACTTAGCGTTACTGCTTTCAACAGCCAAGGTGTTATTACGCCTAATTACTCACCAGGAAAAATACAGTTCAGGCTGCAGCGCACTGGCCCAACCCTGAGTGATAGTGTCGATGGAGCATTAACTTACGCAGCGGCGTCAATATTGACAAGTAACGCGAGTCCTGTGTTCCAGGACGTTACTCTTAGCAATTTTGCGCTAGGTGTGTCTTCTTATACTGGCGCTTACTATTCCGAAGTGGGACTCATTAATCTAGATGTCCAAGACAGCAATTATGGCAATGCGGGTATCGTTATTCCTGCTGCTGCAATAAACGTAGGCCGATTTATACCAGACCATTTTAAGCAAACGGTAGCTGATAATGGTTTCTTTGCGGCTACATGTAATGCAACAACGGCATTCACTGCTTATAGCGGTCAAAAAGACGAGGCGACTAATAGTATCGGTGCAATTTCATACTTAACTAACCCAGTAATCGCAATAACGGCTTACAATAAGCAAGGAAACATTACCCGAAACTACTATCAAGATAGTCAGGGAAGCGTCAATGACTTTATGAAACTCGATGTTGCCAATGTAAGCATGAACACACCGACCCTTGATCAAGTCGCTGTGGGTGTTGATACCAATCTACTACCGTTGACGGCGAATATGAGCCAAGGAATCTTGAGCCAAAATGATTTGACCGCTCTGCCAGGCGTTGTCGCTTTGCCGAAAGGGGTCTTGCACTATCAACTTTCAGATGCCGATAATTTTTTCTATAACCGGTCTGCAAATGCACTAGTGGCGCCATTTACTTCTGATATTGATTTCTCTGTCGCAGCGATTACAGATGCAGATAACGTTAACGTAACGACAACCGTTGCTGCATCACCAACAGGTGTCGAAATCCGATTTGGGCGCTTGGTATTGGGTAACAGTTTTGGTCCTGAAACGTCAAACTTCCCCCAGCCTATGCAGCTAGAGCACTTTGACGGTACAGGTTTTATTGTTAGCTCAGACAATAATTGCTCCAATTATGATGCAAGCAAGATTTCCCTTACGAATATTAGTTTAAACCCTGCACTCACTTCTAAACTGGGTGGGACTGGGAGTTTTCAGTTAGGTAAAACCCAAGCAATCGAACTTCGAGCACCCGGAGCGGGAAATCAAGGACAAATAGGTGTTTCATATGATGCCTACGATTGGTTAAACTATGATTGGGATAATGATGGTGTTTACGACGATAGCCCCTCTGCGATAGCCACCTTTGGGGTATATCGAGGCAACGATCGAATAATTCATTGGCGAGAAGTCTTTGAATAGTAAAACCGATAAGCGGACAGAAGTTTTTAATGCTTATCGCTCTTTTACGTCTAATAATAGTCGGCATTGCTTGCCCTTATTAAAAGGCGTTGGTAAAGTTACGGGATTAGCCCTATAATCCTGTTCTAATTGCACGCGGGTTCTATTTTCGGATGAATTCGTGGGCCTAAAAAACAACAAAAATAACGCAAAGGCATTCCATGTTTAAAAAGCTTCGAGGCATGTTCTCAAACGACCTTTCGATCGACTTGGGTACAGCGAACACGCTTATCTATATAAAGGATCAAGGCATTGTCCTAAATGAACCCTCGGTAGTGGCGATTCGCCAAGAGCGCGCGGGTGGCCCCAAAAGTGTTGCTGCTGTAGGTCATGAAGCAAAGCAAATGCTAGGCAGAACGCCGGGAAATATTAAAGCTATTCGCCCAATGAAAGACGGCGTTATTGCCGACTTTTATGTGACTGAAAAAATGCTTCAACACTTCATTAAGCAAGTGCATGATAATAACTTCCTCAGACCAAGCCCTCGTGTGTTGGTTTGTGTGCCCTGTGGTTCAACACAAGTAGAGCGTCGTGCAATTCGTGAATCAGCACTTGGCGCTGGTGCTCGTGAAGTATATTTAATTGATGAACCTATGGCTGCTGCAATTGGTGCTGGATTGCCAGTATCAGAAGCAACCGGCTCAATGGTGGTCGATATTGGTGGTGGTACAACAGAAGTCGCTATTATTTCACTGAATGGTGTTGTGTATTCATCATCTGTCAGAATCGGCGGTGACAAGTTTGACGAAGCCATTATCAATTATATTCGTAGGAACTTTGGTTCACTCATCGGTGAGGCTACTGCTGAGCGAATTAAGCACGAAATTGGTACAGCTTATCCTGGTGAAGAAGTTAAAGAAATTGAAGTACGTGGTCGTAACCTTGCTGAAGGTGTTCCTCGCGGCTTTATACTCAACAGCAACGAAATTTTAGAAGCGCTTCAAGAACCGTTATCGGGTATTGTAAGCGCGGTCATGGTTGCTCTCGAGCAGTCACCACCAGAATTAGCGTCTGATATCTCCGAGCGCGGAATGGTGTTGACAGGCGGTGGCGCACTATTAAAAGATCTCGATCGTTTGTTAATGGAAGAAACTGGTATTCCAGTTGTTATCGCTGACGATCCACTCACTTGTGTAGCTCGTGGTGGTGGTAAAGCTTTCGATATGATTGACTTACACGGCGGCGACTTATTTAGCTATGAATAAGGCTTGGCGTTAGCCCTTATCTAATATGAATGAAGTTTTTGCACGTGGTCCAAGTTTATCCGTTAGGTTAGCCTTCGTTTTGTTGCTATCCCTGGGTGCTATGATAATAGATACCAAAGTAGATAACTTTGCCACGGCAAGGACTTATTTGAATTCGATGGTAAGTCCGTTGCAGTACATTGCTAATTTGCCCGGTGCTATGCTCAGTTGGAGTGCAGATCGATTCACGTCCCGCCAACAATTGCTTGAAGACAATGAAGAGTTAACCAATCAGGTTACTTTGATGAGCGAGCAACTCCAACGCTTTCGAATTTTAGAACAAGAAAATAAAAACCTGCGCAAGCTTCTTGACGCGCCTGTGCGCGACAGCATGCATAAAATGATCACGGAGCTAATGGCCGTTGATACAAACCCCTATAGTCATCAAATTGTGATAAACAAAGGTGCCATCGATGGCGTATTTGTAAGTCAGTCGGTGCTAGATGATTCTGGCATCGTCGGCCAAATTTCTGAAGTAGGAACAACTAACAGCAGAGTCTTATTAATTTCTGATGTAACACATGCCATTCCTATTCGAATTGAACGCAATAACGTTCGATTTATTGCGGTGGGTGACGGTAGTTTGGACTCTATGCAATTGCAGCACGTGCCGCACAGCGCTGACATCGAAATAGGGGATGTTATCGTTTCGTCGGGTTTAGGAGAAGTTTTTCCTGAAGGTTATCCGGTAGGCACGATAAGCAATATTGTGCGCAACGAAAGTCGGCCTTTTGCGGAAGTGACAGCAACGCCGCTAGCTAAGTTAGACCGTATCAAATATTTGCTGCTGCTTTGGCCTCAAGAAATGGCTCCTTCCGCTGCAATTCCGCCAGATGCCGATTTAAATGATGAAATGCCGCTTGAAGATCCAAAGGGAAAGCAATGAAATTAAATCAGATGCTAATACCCGCGAGTATTGTTGTTGCATTTATTTTACAGATTATGCCCATGCCTGCTTCCATTGACGTTTACCGTCCGGACTGGTTGCTGCTTATTTTATGTTATTGGACTATGGCCTTGCCGAATCGAGTGGGCGTTGGAGCAACCGCCGTTTGTGGCATAGTCTTGGATGTGCTCTACGGTACGTCTCTAGGTGTACATAGCTTCGCTATGGCTATTCCAGTTTATTTAGTGGCGGCTAACTATCAACGTTTTAGAAATTACAGTGTGGTGCAACAAGCCATCATGATTTTTATTCTTTCTATGCTGTATCACATGGTTGTGTATTGGTTGCAATATTGGCTCACCGGCGTGCAGTTTAGATTTGAGTTTCTCTGGCCCGTTATTACCTCTGTGTTTCTGTGGCCATGGTTGTTTTGGTTTTTAAGACGCTACCGCAGATTACTTCGAGTCACTTAACATGGCGAGCGAGCGTGACTTACCCAGAGTCATTCTAGCGTCAGCATCTAGCCGCCGCCATGAACTTCTATCCCATATCCTAAGCAACTTTGAGGTCCAAACTGCTGATATTGATGAAACGCCAAAATCAGATGAGTTACCGGCTGCACTTGTTGGGCGTTTAGCAAAATCAAAAGCACTTGCAATTTGGCATAAAAACCCCGACGCAATAGTTATCGGGGCTGATACTATTGTCACCCTCGGTCATGAAATCTTTGGAAAACCCAAAAGCCAAAATGATAGTATAGCTATCTTAAAAAAGCTGTCCGAAAAGCGTCATACGGTCATGACCGGAGTGGCCATAATTAGCGCAAGCAAAAATTTATCGAAAGTAGTGAAAACTGAAGTCGAATTTGCTTGTCTATCTACTAAGCAAATACAAAATTACTGGCAAACGGGCGAGCCTCAAGACAAGGCTGGTAGTTACGCGATCCAAGGAATTGGGGGTAAATTTGTTAAGCAGATTACTGGCAGCTATAGCAATGTTGTAGGCCTACCCTTAGTCGAAACACAATTAATGTTAGCAGAAATGGGAATACATGAATGAGCGCAGAGCTGTTAATTAACGTGACGCCATCAGAGTCCAGAGTCGCTTTGATCGAGAATGGTATTTTGCAAGAAATACACATAGAAAGGGACACTAAAAAAGGCATAGTCGGCAACATCTATCGAGGTAAAGTGAGCAGAGTGCTACCAGGAATGCAGGCGGCATTTGTCGATATCGGCCTAGATAAAGCCGCTTTCCTGCATGCTTCAGACATTGCGGTGCACGATGAAATTGCCGCTGAGGTATCAGAAACAGCGATAGAAAAGAAGGACATCAGAGAGCTAGTAAGAGATGGACAAGACATCGTTGTACAAGTGGTTAAAGACCCTTTGGGAACCAAAGGTGCACGCCTAACTACCGACATAACTATACCTTCACGCTATCTCGTATTTATGCCTAACGTGACTCACGTCGGTATTTCACAGCGCATTGAGGATGAATCTGAACGTTTACGCTTAAAGAATCTAGTTGAGTCACTATGTGATGAGAACGGTGGGTTTATTCTGCGTACCGCAGCAGAGGGTGTTTCAGAAACTGAGTTGCATCAAGATGCCGATTTTTTACGCCGCCTATGGGCAAAAATTCAATCTCGTTTAAAGCTAAAAAAATCCCACGTGCTTTATGAAGATCTCCCCCTAGCAAGGCGAGTACTGAGGGATTTTGTGGGCACTGAACTTGACCGTATTCGAATTGACTCAAAGCTTTCTTTTACTGAGCTGCAGCAGTTCACTAAAGACTACGTTCCAGAATTAAGCAGCAAGCTTGAATACTATAAAGGTGAACGCCCAATTTTCGATCTGTATGATGTTGAAAACGAAGCCCAGCGGATACTCGAAAGGCGAGTTGATCTTAAATCAGGTGGTTATCTCATCATTGATCAAACCGAAGCGATGACTACGATAGATATTAATACAGGCGCTTTTGTTGGCCATCGAAATTTAGAAGAAACAATTTTTAATACCAATATTGAAGCCACCCTTGCTATCGCAAGACAGCTACGTTTACGTAATTTAGGCGGCATGATACTTATCGATTTTATCGATATGATGGAACAAGATCACAAAAGACGAGTCTTACATAGTCTCGAAGGAGCAATGAGTAAAGACAGAGCGAAGTCAAATATACATGGTTTCACAGCTCTGGGGCTTATCGAAATGACTCGTAAGCGCACACGGGAAAGCCTCGAACATATCCTCTGCGGCGAGTGCCCAGCATGCAAAGGACGCGGCAGTATTAAAACGGTTGAAACGATTTGTTTCGAAATTATGCGTGAAATTGTTAGGGTCAATCGAGCCTACGATGCCGACAAATTCGTGGTTTACGCATCATCTATTGTCGCAGATGCATTGTTGGGCGAAGAATCTCATATGTTGGCCGAGCTAGAAGTGTTCGTGTCCAAGCAAATCAAAATACAGACGGAGTTGTTGTATCATCAAGACAAATTTGATGTGGTAATGATGTGAAAAAAGTATCCAGTGTAGCAACTTATATTGTCCGAAAACTATGGACCCTCATCGCAATTACGCTAGTCGTATTTGCTTTGTTGATGAGCCTGTTACGCTATTCTCTTCCATATTTAAACGACAAAAAACAGATCTTTGAAGACTTTGCTCAAACAGAGTACGGCGTTGGCCTAGAAATTCAGTCAATTTCGGCCTCTTGGCAGGGCGTTGGGCCTGTACTCGTGCTCGAGGGAGTTACTCTCGAGCAGAGTGAAAAGTCACCTATTGAGCTCAATATCAACAACATTTATGTCGAAATTGATTTTTGGGACTCGCTGCTAACGCGGCAGTTTTCATCAAAAAACTTCAGTTTAGATGGTCTCGTTTTGGACATAGATCTGCAGCAAATGGAAAGTTCTAACAACGACTTTCCGATTCTAGACGCCTTAGAGGGGCTATTCTTAGAGCAGTTGCAAACCTTCTCCTTGGTTAACAGTGAAGTATCGATTAGTGGCGCAAACAATCGTCAATCTTTTGATATTGCTAACTTGTCATGGATAAACAAAGGAGAACGTCACCAAGGTTCTGGGCTTATTAGTGTGTCAGAGCTTGCAACTAACTCGGCAGTATTTGTTATTGATTTGAAAGGCCGCGCCGATAATTTCGACGGAACTATTTATGCCAAGGCTGATGAGTTAGACGTATCGCCGTGGATCAATGAGTTTTCTGCGTTAGAGAGTGAACTACTCGAAGGTAGAGCAAATTTTGAGTTTTGGGCTGATATCAATCGCAAATCTATCACCAAGGTTTACGGAAATATAAAGCCGACTCGATTTATTTGGAAGCAAGACGAGGTTGATTTAACTAGCGGCATTGAATCCGGTATTTTCGTTGCCCAGCCGGCAGATAACAAATGGCTATTTAACGTGAAAGACCTCACGCTATCAGTCTATGACAAAACCTTAAAGACAAATTGGAAAGGGTCTATTTCCAAACAAGGTGAGATACAGGTTCAAGCCGCAGATAGTTTTGAAATTTCACCGCTTTTACCCATTGTCGGCTTGTTTAATGGCGGTCTTCTTGAACAATTCAACGCTATCCAGCCTACCAGTACTATTTCAGATTTAGCCTTTCAGAAAAGACCCAAGGGAGTTTCTGCTCACTTTAAAATGCATGATATTCAGTGGAGTGCGAGTGACAGCGTGCCGGGAATTAAAGGTTTGCAGGCTGAATTTTCATGGCATAAAAACATAGGTTCGATTCAACTTATAGGTAAAGATGTAGCGATTGCTGCGGATAATATTTTTCCAGAGGCATTGAGTATCGACAACGTTAATTTGCCTATTCAATTTTATCAAAGCGATGATTCATGGATTGTATCTTCTGCATCAGGCGTTATTGCACTGCCTGAAACAAGCATTTCGCCAGTCTTTGAATACCAAATAGATAACGCCTTTCTATCCTTGGCTGCGGATATTGGCGAATTGGACGTTTCCCACATTCGACGGTTTCTTCCCTTAGAACCTTTTCTTGGTAATGGTGTTAGCCAGTATTTGAACAATGCGTTTTATGCCAATGGAAAAATAGAGAGCGCTCAAGTGCTTTGGCATGGTGCGTTTAGTCAATTTCCGTTCGATCAAAATCAAGGAATATTTCAGGCTAATGTGGCGATTAAGCAGGCAGACTTCTCGTTTGCAAGCAATTGGCCAGGCATTACAAAGCTAGACCTTAATCTCGCGTTTGAAAACCTAGGTTTATCTATGCAAAGTTCAGAGGCCGCCTTAGGCAAGGTTAGAATCTCGACTCTCAGGGCTTACATCCCGCTATTGACCAAGGGTGCTGACCTAATAATAGAAGCGATGGCGACAGGCACTGGTGATGAGGTTTCTAACTTGCTAAAAAACAGCAGCTTGTCAGAGGGTCTTGGTAAAATTTTAAGTAAGGATATTCTTGTTAGCAACAGGCTAAGCACACAGTTATCCCTTCATATCCCATTAGATGCGCCTGAAAATACATCGGCAAGCGGCATTGTTAGGCTGCCTGATAACGATGTGCAAATTCCTAGTTTATTGTTGCAGCTCGACAACGTCGATGGACGGGTTATTTTCGACAACGACAAAGTAGTGTTCTCCGATTTAAAGGCGAACTTACTCGGTCAACCGATTATTGCTGAGTTTAATGGTGCTAACAGTGATACTGAATATCGTTTCAACGTCGGACTTGATGGAAATTGGGATCTAAGCCCACTGGTTCCTTATGTGAGCGACGAGCTGGGCGAGTACGTTACTGGACGCGGAGCTTGGAGTTCATCGATCAATGTTGCTATTGGAAAAGAAGATTTTTCGTACATGGCAACGCTATTTTCCAAGTTGGACGAGGTCAATTCTATTTTGCCTCCCCCCTTTGATAAAATAAAGGATGATAAGAAAACCCTCAAATTAGAGGTCAATGGCAATCCTCAAGCCTCTAACATTACACTCGCATTCGGTGAGCAGGTAAAGTTTGACGGCATATTGCCGCATAAAGAACTGCAGTTTAGCCGAGCACATTTAGCTATTGGTGAAACAGACTTTGTCGGGCGGGGCGTCGGTTTTAGTATCAGCGCAAACTTGCCGCAGATACGCTTAGGTCCATGGTATCAGAGTATTTCAGCATTGTTGGCAGGTGTTTCCAAAGATAGCCAAACAGATCGAAAACCGATTTTCGACGCACCTCAACGCATATTCATTGAAACCGAAAACTTGATATTAGCCGGTCAAACACTGACAGATGTTAATGCGACTGTTAAAACAGTGGACAGCAATTGGATACTTGATGTCGTATCAGACGAAGCCAAAGCACAAATTACCTTTCACAATCGTTGGGTAGAGGAAGGGATTGAGATTGACGCAGATTTTGTCCGTTTTGATAACTGGGTGGAACAAGACAAGCAGGTAAGGCCAGAAATAGAACCGCAAACTTTGCCTCGCATTAGATTGAACTGCCAAGACTGCCGAGTATTTGGTAATCGTTTAGGCCAAGTTAAATTTGAAAGCTTTCCAAATGATGACGGTTTAAGAATAGAAGATATTCAAATTAATGGTCCGAATGGCCAAGTTCATGCAAACGGTCAATGGTATAAACGAAACGGTGATCACTATACGTTTATTAATGGTGACTTGAAAAGTGACGATTTCGGCGAGTTCCTGAAAGATTTTCAATTCGATTCAGGGATTAAAGACAGTGAAGCGGTCATGGACTACGCCTTTACGTGGAAAGCCTCCCCTTTCGACTTTTCATTTGACTACTTAGACGGTGAAATGCAGTGGGAATTAACTGACGGTTATATTACTGAACTGAGCGACAAAGGGTCACGTATCTTTACTTTATTGAGTTTAGACTCGCTCGTTCGAAAGCTCAGTTTAGATTTTAGAGATGTATTCGCGAAAGGGTTTTTCTACGACGAAATGCAGGGTAGCGTGCAAATTACCGAAGGTAAGGCTGATACGCGGGATACCAAGATAGACGGCGGCGCGGGTGAGATGGAAATATACGGCTACACTGATTTAGTTGCTAGAGAACTCAACTATAATGTTAGTTTCACGCCTAACGTCACTGGTAATCTGCCAGTACTTGTCTATTTTATGGTAAACCCTCCGACGGCTCTTGCTGCACTCGCATTAGACCAAGTATTGACCTCAGCCAAAGTCATCTCTAACGTCAATTACAGCATCACCGGTACGTTGGAAGAGCCTATTTTAATCGAAACGGGAAGAGAAAGTACCGAGGTTGCTCTTCCTGCCAGAAGAGACGAATTACCTGAAGTTGACCAAGGCTTTGTTCCACCTACATCAGAAGACACCCTGATGATGGATGTAAATGATGGTGAACAAAAAGGATCGTAGTTAGCATGATATTATGTATCTCAAATATGAATTTCACTAATGGCTTATATTTATGACTGACCTTGTTGCTATTCAAATAAGTTCAACACCAAGCATTGAACAAAACTTGATACTCGTTGAACGACAGCTTGCGGCCTTGCCTGAGAAAACGCAATTAGTCGTTTTACCAGAATGTTTTGCTTGTTTTGGTACGTCTAACAAATCGCAAATCGAGATCGCAGAACAAATTGATCATGGCCCAATTCAATCGGCATTGTCCACATTATCAGAGCGTTATAATAAATGGATTGTTGCCGGTACGGTTCCAATAAAGCCAAGTGATGCAGAGGCTGGCAAGAGCGATCGGACAAAGTTTTATGCGGCAAGCCTGGTTTATAACAACGACGGTGTTCGTGTTAGTCGGTATGACAAAATCCATTTATTTGATGTTAGCGTGAACGACAATACGGGCCGTTACAAAGAGTCGGCGACGACCTTGCCTGGTGAAAAGGTCGTTACTTTCGATAGCCCGTGGGGGACGGTTGGACAAATAATCTGCTATGACGTGCGCTTTCCCGAGTTAATTCAGCAAATGCCACAATTAGACGTGCTGGTAGTTCCCAGCGCTTTTACTCGCCGCACAGGCGAAGCGCACTGGCACGCCTTACTGCAGGCCAGAAGTATCGAAAATCAGTGTTATGTAGTAGCATCTGATCAAACAGGCGTTCATAATAACGGGCGCGAAACCTATGGGAATAGCTGTATTTATTCTCCTTGGGGTGAACTACTCGCTAACCTACCTGCAAACGAAGGTTGGGTAGCGGCTAAGTATGACAACGTATTATTGGCTAATATCCGCAAAGAAATGCCAATACAACAACATAAAAATAATAGGAAACCATTTTGAGCCAATCTGTCGAACACAATCTTCTTACGGCCTCAGGGATTGATAAAAATAGGCTCTCTTCATTGTTAGAAGACGTGTTTTCTCATCAAGCTAACTTTGCCGACTTATATTTTCAATCTAGCCAGCACGAAAGCTGGGTATTGGAAGACGGGATCGTGAAAGACGGAAGTTACAATATAGAGCGTGGGGTAGGCGTGCGCGTCATATCGGGTGAAAAAACAGGATTTGCTTACTCAGATGAAATTTCAAGTCGCGCATTAGAAGATGCTTGCAAGGCTGCTCGAGGAATAGCACCGGCGGGCGGCACTCAAAAAATAGAGCGGTTCTCAAGTGCCAAGCTCAAATCCCTATATACTGAACAAAATCCAATCTTAACAATGCAGGACAGTGAAAAGATTACGCTCCTGCAAACTGTTGATCGCTATATTCGCAAAGCGGCCCCTCATGCAACCCAAGTGGTTGTTAGTTTAACGGGGGTGTATGAAGAAATCTTGGTTGCAGCTACTGACGGCACTTTTGCTACCGATATTCGACCGCTCATTCGCTTAAATTGTTCTGTATTGCTTGAAAAAGACGGTAAGCGAGAACGTGGAAGCGCGGGTGCGGGTGGGCGTAGAACCTATGAGTACTTTCAAAGCATAAGCAGCGACAACAAGCCTTTGTATGAAAAGCTTGCAGACGATGCAATTCATATGGCACAAGTTAACTTAGCTGCGGTTCCGGCGCCAGCGGGTTTAATGCCAGTCGTACTTGGCAATGGTTGGCCTGGTGTGCTTTTGCATGAAGCGGTTGGTCACGGTCTTGAAGGAGACTTTAATCGTAAAGGTGCCTCAACGTTTAGCGGTCGCATTGGCCAACAGGTTGCAGCGAAAGGCGTTACGGTAATCGACGATGGCACAATGTCTGACCGTCGTGGTTCGCTGTCTGTAGATGACGAAGGCGTTAAGTCGCAGCGCAATGTCTTGATTGAAGACGGTATTTTAAAAGGCTACATGCAAGACAAACATAACGCTTCCTTAATGGGTGTTAGTCCAACGGGTAACGGCAGACGCGAGAGTTATGCGCACCTGCCTATGCCGCGCATGACAAACACTTATATGCTCGGCGGTCAGCATCGTCCTGAGGATATTATTGCATCAGTAGAGAAGGGGGTTTACGCACCTAACTTTGGTGGTGGTCAGGTTGATATTACGTCTGGAAAGTTTGTATTTTCAACGTCTGAGGCGTATTTAATCGAGAATGGCAAAGTAACCACACCCATCAAAGGGGCAACATTGATTGGCAATGGACCTCAAGTAATGCAAAAAATATCGATGATAGGCAATGATTTATCATTAGATATGGGCATTGGCGTTTGCGGTAAAGACGGTCAGTCTTTACCTGTTGGGGTTGGACAGCCCACGCTTAAAGTAGATGAACTCACGGTGGGCGGGACAGCCTAGCAAACAAGATAAAACCACGGGACTATGATTTATCTCTTAGTCCCAGTTTCTTTCCTAACAGCTTTCCCTTCAGCATTCTAATGATTGCCACTTTGTTAGTTTCAGGCTGCGTGGGCGCATCGATAAGCAACTGAGCGTAATCCTCGTCTGTTAGCGTTAACTCCCCAACATGAGCCATCATGACTGAATTCGGCTGCAAAGACTGCAGTTTGAGTAGCGACTGTTTGTATAACTCAGGTAGGTAAACTGGAAAAGGTGGGGACAATTTGCTTTTCACTTTAACAATAAGATCTGCAACATAAATGCGCTTGCTTGGAATATGCATTACTGACAAGTCTCTATCGGTGTGCCCGGGAGTCTCAAAAACCTGCCAATCGTCAAAACCTGGAATGAATTGTTTATCCGTAAGAGTGAGATCAGGATGTAAATGTGCAGGATACCAAATGTTCTTTCTTGGCCTATTCATCTTGCCGGCGACCCAAAGCGCTAATGAAATATCAATGATATGAGCAAGCTTGCCTTTGACACCTTCGTACCACTGCGTCTGTTTCTCGCAACTGATAATCTTACAGCCTGTTTTTTTTCTCAAGTAATGAGCGCAACCGGCGTGGTCTGGATGCATGTGCGTTACGACGACAACTTTTAAGTCGCTAAGCGGGCGTTTCAGCTCATCACTGAAAAACGTCTGTAAGCATGCAAAGTCGGCTTTTGAGCAGCCGTCAAGTAGCATGCACTTGTCGGGGTATTCAACTAAGAATATATTTTGTATAAAGCCTTTTAAGACGTGGATCTTCATCGCAGTAATAACTCGATTAACTCATTAGACCAGTCTTATCTTACTCTTTTATTTGGACACTCACTAATTATCTTCGTGATGATTATTTATTAGTGAGAGTCGTAGTCCGTTAGCGAGCTATTTCTTTTTCTTTGCCGCGGGTAGCTCGACAACATCGGCTGATTCGACTTCAAGTATGCCTTCAATTTCAGCGCCTTTCATAATCTTCATTACAGACTCTTTGTTTTTAGATAACAAAATGCCTAGCTCTTCAGAAAGTGCTTCATTTAGTTCGATGCCTTTTGCTGCAAGATACGCGCTGAGATTGTCGGCAACCTCCAACATTTTGTCGTATTTGTCCGCCTCTTTTTTGTCGGTCGTTACCAATTTCTCAACTCCTTTATGCTGAACCACATACTGGGTGATAACTGCCATGCTGGCCTCCGTTATTTTTTAATAAATAAATCTACGTTGCACACTATACATTAATTACTGTATAAATAAACAGTTTGTTAATTGCATTCATTGTCTAATCCTATTATCTGAAGCACTAAAATACTTGTTAGCTTATTTGAACTATTAAGTCGCTTCAAGAGTTTAAGTATCTTTAGTCAGTGTTGTGCTTTATAGCTTTTGCTACAAGCGCGCTTTAAATTAACAGCTGGACCTAAGATATATATCTCATGGTTCACAGAAGCCTTAGACCGGAGTCATTTATCCAATTCCAGTTTTCCAATGTTAAAGGTATCATTTTTGATTTGGACGATACGTTGGTACAAACAACGTTAGATTTTGCCGCAATAAAGCGTGCAATCGGGTGTCCAACATCAGACGATATCTTAACTTTTATCCATAATTTAGCTTGCGATGAACGAAAAGCGGAAGCCAATCAGGTCGTGCTTGAGCACGAGCTACAGGATGCGCAAACCTCGGTGTGGTTGCCCGGTGCCGAGGCTTTTGTTGCTTTAGCAAAACAACATGCTCTGCCACTAGCCATCGTGACTCGCAACTGCAGACAGGCGACAGAAATAAAACTTAATAATAATAGTATCGCTATAGAGCACGTTATTACTCGCGAAGACGCGCCTGCAAAACCCGACCCGACGGCATTGCTTAGTATTGCAAATAGTTGGCAAATTGAGCCATCAGATATTGCCTATTTAGGTGACTATATTTATGACATTCAAGCTGCTCATAATGCTGAAATGCAGGCTTGGCTGTATAAACATCAAGTAGGAATTGACGACTACAAAGCGTGCTTATCCTATATTGCTAAAACTTAAGCTTTTGATAATTCGGGCAATCTTATTTTGAAAACTTTAATACTAAAAACACGATTATCCCAGAGTGTATTACTAGCTCATACCCAATTAACATGCCGCCTCTAATTACAACTTTTGTCCAGTTGTTTTCCGCATGGAACTATAGCAATATATCTTTAGGATAAAGTTAATCGAAAGTGCAAGGAAGCATTGTGTTGGTAGAGCATATCAATTTCTCAAACGAGTATATCTATTTATCTATAGGGCTTTTCATACTAAGCATAATATTGCTGTCTAGTGCCCTCACCTTGTTTCTTCTCTATAAAAAATTACTGTCTAAACATCACACTCTAGCGAGTGACTTAGAGGTGCTTAATACCCGAAATAAAGAAGTTTTGGAGACACTTCATTTTCAGCAAATTAGCGTTACGAATATAGGCTCTGCGATTCAATCAGTTATTTCTGAGGAATTTCAGCAACAAAATAGCTCGCTTTTTTTCGCGAATGAAGATAATGAGCGCAGAGAAGCAAAAATAAACAGTTGGCGCAAGGTTTCCGAGCTTGCAGAGCGCTTGGCCTATTTTGCATTGAGAAATGAAAACAGAGAACTTGCTGAAATTGCCGTGAGCTCTAAAGCTGTTTTTGCACAAAACGAAATGATGTTGAAATCGATTCTCAGCTCAAAAGAACAACAGCTCGACCTTGTGCAGCAAGACCATAGCATGCTCAAAATGCCAACAGGCATGCTGGATAAAATTTTGCGAGGAGCAGTTATTCACGCTTCAAAAGCTGCCAATCCAAACACTATATTGAGCGTGCGATGTGACACAGGCATGAATAGCTTTAACTTTAGCGTGACGGCGTGGGGTGAAGGGATAAGCAGTCAGGAAGTGCACAACATTAATTTGTCAGTGCGCACCAACCCTAGGTTTCATTTTGCTAAACGCGCACAAGATGATGAAGGCGATTTGAATTTAGCCAGCATTCACCGACTTGTTGCTCAATTTGGAGGCTCTGTAAAATTAGCGTGTGCACTTAATTATGCCACTGTCATATATGTTTCTTTGCCAGCAAGCAAGGACGCTATATCCTCAAATCATGAGCAACCGTCTGCGAAGAATGATTCTTTAAATCCAACTCAGAATATTGAATTTTCAAAAAGTGCAAATGCTGTCGTTGCTGGTAAATCAAAAATTCTGATCATTGATCAAAATAATACTAGCCAGATGATAGTGCACAGGGCATTGCAATCGAACTATCAATGTTTCGCATGTACCTCACCCTTAGAATCGATGCAAGTGATCCATAATTTGCAGCCAGAGCTGATTCTAATTGACCAAATTTTACCAGACATGGACCCCCTAGAGCTGTTAAAGCTTATTCGCAAAAACCCACAAACTGAACATACCCCTATTGTGGTTTGCTGTGGCATAGCAGCGCAAAGTTTTCGCTTATCTGTATTACGCTTGGGAGCGAGTTGCATCATCGAAAAACCGCTGCGTCCAACCGAATTGCAACTAACTGTAGCGAGCTTGTTAGAGCAACAGCAGCGAGTTGCTGAAAAAGTAGATGAAAAGCTCTCCGAATACCACAGTCAACAGTTAGCGGTTCCGCAAGCGTCGGCCTTTGAAAGCGACAAAGATAGCCGTTTTATTGTTCGTTTTAATGAAATGATGGACGAAAATTTTGCTAATGAACAGTTTACAAGAGAAATAGCTGCCCAGCATATGAACGTGTGTTTTCGCACTTTAAATCGAAGATTAAACGAATATTATTCGCATAACTTCAAAGAACATTTGAAAAAATATAGATTAGAGAAAGCCAAACACTTGTTAGCCAAAGGGCACTCGATCAATGAGGCTTCGCTAGAAGTTGGGTTTAGTTCAGCTTCATACTTCAGCACTTGTTTTAAAGCGGAGTATGGTTTTGCGCCATCAAGATTGGTAGCGCACTGTGCTTAAGTTGCCCTAAGAACTAGTGACCGCCGCCACTTAGTATCTGCATCTGGGCGATATCAGTGTCGCCCTTTAACACTTTTAAAACAGCGTCTTGGGTTAGTGTTCTCATGCCATCTTTTGCTGCCTGAGCTTTCATCTCTGGAACGGATGCCTCTTTATAAACCATTCCTCTCAATTCAGCCGACATGCCGAGCAATTCGTGAACGCCCGTTCGTCCCTTGTAACCGGTTCCGCCGCAAGTATCACAGCCGGTACCTCGGGTAAGCTCGACGTCTGCATCAAAATCAACTTCCAATTCACCTAAATAGCTTTCACCATATTGGCGGCGAAGAAACGCTTTGTCATCATCACTAGCTAGGTAGGTTTCTTTACAATCAGGACAAATGGTTCTTATCAAGCGTTGCGCTAATATACCGACGCAGGCATCCGCAAAGTTAACGGGGTCTAGGCCTAAATCCAGTAAACGTGTAATCGTTTCAGGTGCCGAGTTAGTGTGAAGCGTTGATAATACTAAGTGACCTGTCAAGGATGCCTCAATACCGGCATGTGCAGTTTCTTTGTCTCGCATTTCACCAATCAGAATGATGTCAGGATCGGCACGCAAAAAGGCCCTTAACGCATTAGCAAAGGTAAAACCAATTTTAGGAACCACTTGAACTTGCTGTAATCCTGGCTGCGTAATTTCCACAGGGTCTTCGGCAGTCCAAATCTTTTTATCAGGCGTGTTTAAATAACCTAACACTGCGTGCAGTGTGGTCGTTTTACCTGAACCTGTTGGTCCCACAACAAGCAAAATGCCGTGCGGATTTTTAATCATTACTTCCAACATGTCCATATTACGAGGCGATAAGTTCATCTTGCCTATCGGCATTGCACCGCCGGTTGCGAGTATACGCATAACAACCCCCTCACCGGCAACGGTAGGGATAGTAGCAACACGCACTTCAACGGGCTGGCCTGACATTTTGAAGGTCAACTTACCATCTTGAGGAACGCGCTTTTCTGCGATATTCAAGCTGGCCATTATTTTGATACGCGCGATCACCGCATTGTGATGTGATGCAGGAACTTGGTTTATGTCTCTAATGACGCCGTCAACGCGCATTCTCACACGTGTTGGTGCGCCCTTTTCGGGATCGACATGGATATCTGATGCATTTAGTCTTTTTGCATCGTGTAATACGCGACTCACCAATCTGACAACCGCAGGAGCGTCATCTGAGAGGTCGTCACCTAGCTCTTCGTCTTCATCACTGCTTGTTCCAATTTCGTCAAGAATTTCATCCAAATCGCCAGGCCCAGAGCCACCACCCGCATTCTCACCTAGATATTGAAGAATGTGGGTTGGAATTCCAACGGCGATTTCATAGCTATCGATGCCTAAGGCACTCTCAATTTCCATCAATAGTGTGGCGTTATTTGGTTCTGCCATCAACACGATAGGGCTGTCGTTTGCATCTGATACAACCGCAACGTGGTTGCGTTTCAAATAGGATAGATTGAGTCGACTGTCGCTTTGATATAAATGATATTTGTCAGGTAAATAGCCAATGTAAGGAACCTGGTAGTGGACCGATATTGCGTTACCTATTTCATCTTCTGAGATACGATGTTCAGATATAAGGCGTTGAATAATCTGTTTAGTGCTTGCTTCGTGTTCAGATAGTTCGTCGATAGTTTTCTGGGACGTCAATCCTCTATGGATCAAATATTCGAATTGATGCTTGGTGCCGCCCAATTCATAGCGGAACTTGTCGCCTAAAATTTCTGCAACCTTCACCGCAATTTCAACGTCTTTTTCGTTGAACGGTGAATCGGTTTTATTGATAATTTGCATGACGCCCATTAATACATCGGCGTTGATGACAGGCACGCACAATATATTTTGGGTTCTAAACGTGCCTGATTTATCGAACTGACCTGCGAATCTAAGTCTCGGGTGCACTGATGCAAGCTGTTCAGCATTATAAGGGTCGTCAATTACAAGAGGACGTTGCGCTAAAGCGACATAACCGGCAATGGATAGCGGACTGATAGGGACTTTTATTTGTCTTGTTTCTTTTCCCGTTTTGAAGCGCGCCACGAGGTCTTGATGCTGCCGTCTGCGCTGAAACAAACTCATACGTTGCGCACCAAATATCTGCAAAATAATGGGCTCGACTTGACCGTAGGCATCCATGAGCGTCGGATGCGCGTCAAGCTGTGCTCGCAGGTTGTCTATGGCTGGTTGATGCGCCGTACTTTCAATCATATAAAATCTTTCTTCCTCTCTATACCGTCATCATAGAATGATACAGCTTACAGACCTAGACTAAATTTGGATACATACGTATAGGTAAGCTATCGGCAATGTTATCAAAAATCGTCACTTTTTCTTAATTTAGCGATTATCTGCTGCAATTTACGAAAATTATCCTGTATGTTAATTCGTATTATTATTAAATTGTAGACGACTAGTCGGACAGTTTGTCTATTCGTTAAGGAAAATAGAGTGAGCACTCGCAGTTTGTTATACACTCTGTGTCAGGCACTTTTTTCGAAGGATAGTTTCAGTGAATGCATCTATAGGTAATCATCAGTCACTTA
This sequence comes from Glaciecola nitratireducens FR1064, assembly GCF_000226565.1. Taxonomy (NCBI): domain Bacteria; kingdom Pseudomonadati; phylum Pseudomonadota; class Gammaproteobacteria; order Alteromonadales; family Alteromonadaceae; genus Brumicola; species Brumicola nitratireducens. The sequence goes on from NC_016041.1 coordinate 410,578, forward strand.
GGTGGTTAATAGCTCTTGCTGCTTTATATACACTGTATCTCGCGCAGTCCTTAATAATTCCGATTCTGTTTTCAGGCTTCATCGCATTGTTACTCAGCCCATTAGTAAAGTTGTTCAAGTCTTTTCACATCCCGCGAACCATCTCGTCTTTCGTGCTGTTAGCAACGCTGGTAGCGCCATTCAGTTTTTTAGCCTCGGAGTTAGTGGAGCCTGCCCAAAAATGGGCGCAGCTGCTGCCAAAAGTATCGGTGAAGCTGAATCAACACATTAATTCTATCAGTGAAGAATTTGCTAATCAAAAGCAACAGGCTGAAGCAGAAGAGGCCGCTAAAAGTGCAGCCGCTGAGGGTGAAACAAAAGAAGACAGTGGGTTTTCCTTTTTTGGCTTATTTTCAAGTGATAAACCTGAACCAGAAAAACCGAAACAGCAAGATGAAAACACAGTCGAAAAACGCATAAAACAAGGAGGCATAGAACTCCTGGTTGAAGGGCTGAGTGGCGCACCTATGTTTTTAGCCCAATGTTTTGGTTGTTTAATATTAATCCTTTTTTTACTTATCTATGGGCCTTCTGTTTTCATGGCGATAAGAAGCTTTCCTCATATTCCGGACAAACGAAAGTTTGACGCGATTGTTTTTGAAGTGCAAAAAGTATTATCAAAATATATTGCGACGATTAGCGTTATTAACTTCTTTCTAGGCGCCGCTACCGCACTTGCATTCTCCCTGCTTGATATAGACGATCCGATTTTATGGGGGGTATTGGTCGGTTTACTAAATTTTGTGCCTTACGTCGGTTCGCTAATAAGCTTTACGATATTAACCTTAGCAGGCTCAGTCCAGTTTGGTTTCACGCTTCTTGCAATAATGCCAGCAGGTGTGTTTTTAAGCATCAATTTGCTGGAATCCCAATTTGTTACGCCAATGGTTTTGGGCTCAAAGATGCAGTTGAACCCTTTGGTCATTATCCTATGGCTGTTCTTTCTAGGATGGCTATGGGGTATCGCTGGCGTGCTGCTAGCGGTTCCTATTTTAGTTTCGATTAAACTGACCTTAGAGCGACTCGATATATTGAGTCACTGGGTAACTTTCATTGAAGCTAAACTCTAGGGAGTGAGCTAGACGAAGTCATTGAGCTGTAAAACCTCTGTTTGTTCTGCTGCACAGGCTTACTTTAATATGCGTAATATTTTCATTTGTATCGGTCAATATTTCACTTATTAGAAATCAACATGAACACTAGTTTTTTTAAGTTGTTGAATTTAATGCATAAATTCTAGTGATTCTTGTGGCCCAATGATTGCAATTTCCTAACTACGCAACGCGAGTTGTTTAGAACAAAAGGAGAATAATCATATGGCTAATTCAACATCAGGTAACGCTACTAAAACAAAATCTACTCATCCGGTTTCTGACAAAGTGCAGTCGTCTTTGCATGAGTCGGTCGATACCCTTGCGGAAAAAGCTGGCTCTACAGAAGAGCGACTGCGAGACGCTGCGCATTCGGGCTCAGAAAATTTTGCCGCAAAACAGCAAGAAGTTCAGGCGAAATGGGAGCAATCTGCAGTTAAAAAATACGCTACTGAAAATCCGATAGCGACTGCGGGTATTGCCTTTGCAGCAGGTGTATTGCTAACCAGCCTACTACGCAGAAAGTAATGGCTGCTGAATAGGAAGCATAGACAGTGACTACAAGCGCACATTCAGAAAGTCATCCTCAGCAAGACAATGCTGAGGATGAGAGCTTGCGATTACAGCAAGAACAGGCAGTTGAAGCTTCGTTTCAAGCGACCTATTCTGCCGCAATCAACCTGTTCAAAGTCAAACAAAAGAAATACCAGAAAACCTTCGACCTAGCCTTTTTAGAGGGTAAAATTACGCTTCAAGCCGTCGCTATATTTAGTCTATTAGCCCTTCTTGCATGCGTCTTCATTACCACACTGTGGATTCTCATAAACGTGGCGATTGTCGTTGGCGCTATGCAGCTTTATTCATCGCTATGGTTAGGTTTGCTGATAGCGGCGAGCGTGAATGTATTGCTGCTCGGGGTCTTCTTTTATTTAATGAAGAAGGTTAAACGGCAAGTGGGTTTCACACGCACAAAACGCATAGTCAAAGGTGACATATGATAGCGTCATTATTTAAAAATGTTCGACAAGCGGATAGGTACGAAACAGATTTACAACTTCTGACTAAGTTAGAAAAGTCGCAAAGCCAGCGTGCACAGAAAAGGGCTCTAGCGCTTATTTCTTCACCTAAAGGACTGGCAACTATTTTTGTCACCGGCTTAGCTAAAGGGGTAATGAAGCCGAGCATTGCTCGGCAACTGAAAAGCATGGCAATTATTTTTGGGAAAACAAGCTTAGACGAGTGGCTCACCGGCGACGCTCTGCAAGACACAGAAATAGAATAGACTCGCAACGCTTGAGTTGCCTTTCACCATGCTCTAAGCGGCTTTATTGCGACTGCAGTGATGTTTACATATACAACTGCCTTTTATAAACCGTTGTGATATTGCACATTAGTCGATTGTGGGACAAGTTTGTTCACGATCGCTTCTACCGTTAAATCGCCGTTAAGAAGTTGTTCAAACTGCTGAATCAACTGCACTTTGTCCGGTGACTCCTTATCGCCTGCGCCTATATTCGTTAAATCAATCATGAATCCATCAAACAGGTGGGCTAGGTCGTTTATAATTTCCATGTTCAAAAACTGGTCCTGATTATAAATGCTTGGGTAGCCAGCTTTTTGTTTATCAATAGCAAACGAGTCGCCCTTCAGATTAGTAATGCTTGTAGACTTGTCGCAAGACAGCATACAGCCATTATCTATGCGTGGCTTTTCACAGCCAACGCTCTGTTGAAAGAAGCACTGGCGGCTGGCCATCAATAATATGGGATGATAAATGCTATACATCATCTTAAAGTTTCTAGGGCGCGCGATTGTTTGAATTTGCTGACGATTAATTTCGTTAGAAATAAACGCACCGCTACAAGCAAAGGTTTCTTGCATAGCTAACAAAGCATACGAGTTTGTTGTGTTTAAAAATGGCCCTGCAATCCACTCAATGCCTAATTCAAATGCACGGTGTGCAATACCTGTGTTATTGGTCACAATAAGCTTAGGTTTTACTCGCTCTAAAATAGTCACAGCTACATCAAAGTCTTTACCAATCAATACGGGTGGAAACCATGGGATCAAACGCGGATTAGCAGACAGAAAATCAACATACTGGGTGCAACCTCGCTTGTAAGCATCCGGTAGCTTAAAGTAAATATCGGCGTCTGTAATTTCAGCTAAATGTAAATCGCTTTTGTCGCAGATTAATAAAGACAGTTTAGGTGGCGGTGCATCTGCTGATTTTGCGGCAGCTCTCGGATTTTTTTCAAGTGTTGGCAAAATAACCTCTGGCAACACTTCTCTTCCGTCATTTAATTTCAACGCTAATTCGTTTTTCAGCGCGGTGAGTGCACTAAACGCTAAACTCATATTTGCCGGCATAGCGTCAGCACCAATTTTGGTGAGCTTATACTGTGAGTTATCAAAGCTTCTAAAGCGTTTATCCAGTGAGACTAAATCGATATTAGGTTTCTCGCTCTCAATTAAAGCCTGTTTCGATTGCACGGTGATTGTTCGAATGTTGCTTGACGAGCCAGGTAACACCGACGCTTCTTCAATCGTAGCTGTTATGCTCAATGGTTTTCCAATCTCACCGCTAAAATGCAGCTTCAAAAACATCTTTTCGATACTTAGGTGCTTTATTTTGTCAAAAACAGTGGCGTTTATTTCATTGCGCTCTTGCTGCAATATTTGCTTTGCATCGTATATTTGTACGACGGAAATTGCGTTGCTATTCTCAAGCGCGCGATTAGTCGAATTATCACGCGGATTTTCGATAAACATGGACTGATTCAAATCACCACGCAAGAACGCATTGGTCAGATCACGGTTAAATACTTTATAAAGTCGTTCGCCGTCTTGCGTTAATTCCCCGGTTTCTAAATAGCCATCTATTTGTTTACGGAAACTGTCGACCACCGTATGCACATAGCTTGCGCCTTTAATGCGCCCTTCAATTTTAAACGAATGAACGCCCGCTTTTATTAATGCAGGCATATCGAAAAAGGCTGAATTATCTTTGATGTTAAGCGGAAAGTTATTGCCCGTTTCAGTTGTTTCGTATTCTTCACGACAAGCTTGGCTGCAGCGACCTCGATTCCCTGAATTACCAACGCTAGCAGAAGTTGAATAGCATAAACCAGAGAAGGCAACACATAACGAGCCATGCACAAACACTTCCGTCAATATACCGTGCTTGTTACCAACGTCGGCCATGTCAGTAATTTCGCGCAGGTTTAATTCTCTCGACAAATTAACCCGCGATGCACCTAATTTCTTAAGAAAAGGAATTTGCCCGACGTTGTGCGTCGTCATTTGCGTAGAGGCGTGAATATCTAGAGTTGGGAAGTACTTTTTAATTAAGTAAAACATACCAATGTCTTGGACAATTACGCCATCCAAGGTGGTATTTGCCAATTTGCTCAGTAACGCCGCCATTGCTTTGAATTCACGTTCTAGAATGACGATATTTAGGGTTAGGAATATTTCACAATCGTATTGATGCGCTAAGCGAATAACGCCCACAAGTTCATCAAACGAGATATTTGAGGCTCGATTGCGAGCATTGAAGGTATCTAAACCACAATATACCGCGTCGGCTCCGGCGATGATCGCCGCTTTAATTGCATCTACATCGCCGCCCGGCGCTAATAATTCAACGTTAGAATTCATTTTTATCACTTGTACTAATATTGCGGTAAATTTACTTGCTGATGATTTTACCTGTATATGCAATCTCTTTATACCGATAAAATGCCTTGATGATAGAATAAGCTCCTCAAATATCTTTTTATGCCAAGACGCATCTAACTCGGGAGCGATTTAAATGACTTTACCTATTTTGTATTCCCTTAGGCATTGCCCGTTTGCAATGCGTGCCAGATTGGCTATTTTTAAGTCCCAGAAAGCAGTTGAACTGCGCGATGTTAAATTAACCAATAAACCAGCATCAATGCTAAAGGCCTCTCCAAAAGGCACCGTTCCTATTTTAGTTGTGTCGGCTTCGCAAATAATCGATGAAAGTTTGGATGTGATGTTGTGGAGCTTGGGTGAGAGTGATCCTGATAATCTTTTGCTAAGCTCTATTGTTGAGCTTTCTGACTTATTAACATTTATCGATATTTACGACAGAGAGTTTAAACCCTGCATAGAGCGTTATAAATGCGCAAAACGCTATCATGAAACGAATTTAGAAGCATGTCGCAACGACTGTGAAGTGTATATTCAAGACTTGGAGCGGCGTTTAAGTAAACATGCTTTTATTATGGGCGAATACGAGAGCTTAGCAGACATTGCGATATTGCCGTTTATTCGTCAATTCGCCAAGGTAGAGCGTCAATGGTATGTGCAGTCGTCCTATAACAACGTTAAACGATGGTTAAATAACTATTTGCAAAGTGCCTTGTTCAATAAAGTAATGGCGCAATATCCGATATGGGAAGAGGGAAGTGAGCCGATAATATTCTGTGGCTCATAGCGAAACTTTAAGCCCCTTTTTGCGGTTGAGTTTGCAAGCCCTCGTTGCGGTAGTAGGGTAAAAAAGATATCGAGACTAAACAGAGAATAAATGCGACTTCTTATTTGGGTGTATACTAAGGGTTCAAGCACTAATCCAATATCAAGCATGAATCTAATATAAGGAAGTGAAATGTGTCATTTAAAATTAGTAGGTAGTTTCGCATGCATATTGTTACTCACTGCATGTGCATCTATGGGATCGGGAACTAACGCGGAAAAGCGTGTGGCTATATTAGAAATGCAGCAGGACGCACTTGAAAAACTTTATTTGAAGAAACCTGCGGCTAGAGCAGAATTAAAAGCGTCTCCTGGTTATGCCGTATTTTCAAATGCGAACGTTAACTTATTTTTAGTTTCCGCAGGAACCGGTTACGGCGTGGTAAATGATCAAACTCAGAATAAAAAGATTTACATGAATATGGCGGAAGGAGGAGTGGGTTTCGGTATTGGTGCAAAAGACTATCGCATCGTAATGGTATTTCACAATCAAGCTGCAATGCGTAATTTCGTTGATAAAGGCTGGACCTTCGGCGGTAATGCCGACGCTGCTGCAAAAGCCGGCACAAAAGGAAAATCGATAGAAGGCGAAGCGTATTATGGTGACGTAACTGTATATACAATGACTGAGAGCGGTTTAGCTTTGCAGGCGACGGTGAAAGGAACAAAGTTCTGGAAGGACGAACAGCTCAATTAAGGTGATAAAAAACTAACTCAGCTTACGACGAAAGCGCGTTAGACGAAGGTTTCACCGAAGACCAAAAAGCAGCCTCACTCGAAAAAGTTTTCGTTATTATAAGAGGCCTCCACTATTGATTGCGAGGGCGGTTTAAAACAAGACCAGCTAAAAAAGCATATTGTAAATGAATACTTGCCTTGTTTGTTATTCTCTGTATAATTTGCGCCCACTGTCTCCACAGGTACTTTATAAGTTCCTAATAAAAGACATTGTTTAGCGGGTCGAATAACTAGGTCAACAAGCATTTGCTTCTTTAGTTATACGCCACGCAGCAAGCGACTTGAATGTAGCAGTAGAATCTACTTCCGCAAACTAACGGCTAGCAGCACGCTAACATATGAACAGGACCTCAATTGTAGGTCAATGGTTTACGCACACCTTTTCATCCGCGCTTTTTTTATAAGGCAATAGGAGTGAAGAGGTGATTCATTTTGTTCTTTCGATTGGAGCTTCATCGATGGCAAATCAAAGAATTCGTATTCGTTTAAAGGCGTTCGATCACAAGTTGATCGATCAGTCTACTGCAGAGATTGTAGAAACCGCTAAACGCACTGGCGCACAAGTATCGGGTCCTATCCCTTTACCAACACGTAAAGAGCGTTACACGGTTCTTACTTCTCCGCACGTTAATAAAGACGCACGAGATCAGTACGAAATCCGCACACACAAACGTTTAGTAGATATCATTGAGCCAACTGATAAAACAGTTGATGCTTTAATGAGATTGGACTTGGCTGCCGGCGTTGATGTTCAAATCAGCCTGGGCTAACAAGAGAGGGTTATAACAATGTCGATTGGTCTTATCGGTCGTAAAGTGGGCATGACTCGTATCTTCACAGAAGATGGCGTATCTATCCCTGTAACTGTTATTGAAGCGACCCCTAACCGTGTAACTCAGTTACGTACTGAGTTAACTGACGGTTATCGTGCACTACAAGTTACCGCTGGCACTAAGAAAGCTAACCGCGTAAACAAGGCTTCTGCAGGACATTTTGCAAAAGCTGGCGTGGAAGCAGGCCGTGGATTGTGGGAATTCCGCCTTAATGAAAATGAAGGTGGTGATATTGAAGTAGGCAGTGAAATCACTGTTGAAATCTTCAATGACACGAAGAAAGTCGATGTAGCAGGTACATCTAAAGGTAAAGGTTTTGCCGGTGTAATTAAACGTTGGAACTTTAGTCACCAACGTAATTCACACGGTAACTCACTATCTCACCGTGCTCCGGGTTCAATTGGTCAAAACCAATCACCTGGTAAAGTATTTAAAGGCAAGAAAATGGCTGGTCAACTTGGTAACAAGCGAATCACCACTCAGTCTTTAGAACTTGTACGTGTTGATGCTGAAAACAACCTTTTATTAATTAAAGGTGCCGTACCTGGCGCTACTGGCAGTGACGTTATCGTCCAGCCGGCTGGCAAAGCGTAACGTCTGGGAGTAATCTGATGGAATTAACATTTAAAGACGCGAAAGGCGCTCTTGAAGTATCCGACACTACCTTTGGACGTGAATTCAACGAAGCACTTGTACATCAAGTGGTTGTTGCATTCGGTGCAGGTGCTCGTCAGGGTACTAAAGCGCAGAAAACACGCGCTGAAGTACGTGGTGGTGGTAAGAAGCCATGGCGTCAAAAAGGAACAGGCCGTGCACGTGCCGGTACTATCCGAAGCCCAATTTGGGTTGGTGGTGGTCGCGCATTCGCAGCTAAGCCTCGTGACTTTGAACAAAAAGTTAACAAAAAGATGTACCGTGGTGCGATACAAAGCATCCTATCTGAATTGGTACGTCAAGACCGCTTAATCGTTGTTGAAAGTTTTGGTGTAGAAACGCCTAAAACTAAAGAACTTTTAGCGAAATTGAATGAATACGAATTAACTGATGTATTGATTGTTACTCCTGAAGTAGACGAGAACTTGTTCTTAGCTTCACGTAACCTTTATAAAGTTGACGTTCGTGATGTTCAAGGAATTGACCCAGTAAGCTTAATCGCATTTGATAAAGTGTTGATTACAGCTGAAGCAGTGAAGCAACTTGAGGAGGCATTAGCATGAACGAAGAACGTTTGTTAAAAGTGCTTTTAGCACCTCACGTTTCAGAAAAAGCCACAATGGCCGCTGAAGCAAGCAACACAGTTGTTTTTAAAGTTCTTAAAGACGCGAACAAAGCAGAAATTAAAGCTGCAGTTGAAAAATTGTTTGAAGTTGAAGTGAACTCTGTTCGTACCGTGGTATGCAAAGGTAAAACTAAGCGCCATGGACAGTCTTTTGGTAAGCGCAGTGACTGGAAAAAAGCATACGTTATGCTTAAAGAAGGTCAGGAAATCGACTTTGTCGGTGCCGCTGAGTAAGAAGGGGATTAGAAATGCCATTATTGAAAGCTAAGCCAACTTCTGCAGGTCGTCGTCACGTTGTTCAGGTAATTAATCCTGATTTGCACAAGGGTGCTCCACATGCTCCTTTATTAGATAAACTAAGCAAATCTGGTGGCCGTAATAACAATGGTCGTATTACTGTTCGTCATATTGGTGGTGGTCACAAGCAACACTATCGTATTATTGACTTCAAACGTAATAAAGACGGTATTCCAGCGAAAATTGAGCGTTTAGAATATGATCCAAACCGTTCGTCTAATATCGCTTTGGTATTATACGCAGACGGTGAGCGTCGTTATATTTTAGCACCGAAAGGCGCTAAAGCAGGCGATGCTATCCAATCTGGGGCTGATGCACCTATCAAAGCAGGTAATGCAATGCCAATGCGCAACATGCCTGTAGGTTCAACAGTACATGCGATTGAAATGAAGCCAGGTAAAGGTGCACAAATTGCACGTTCTGCTGGTCAATATGCACAAATTCTTGCTCGTGATGGAGCGTACATAACACTACGTCTTCGTTCTGGTGAGGTTCGTAAAGTATTATCTGATTGCCGTGCAACTATCGGTGAAGTAGGTAACGCTGAGCATATGCTTCGTTCACTAGGTAAGGCCGGTGCTACTCGCTGGCGTGGTGTTAGACCAACAGTTCGTGGTGTTGCCATGAACCCGGTTGATCACCCGCACGGTGGTGGTGAAGGTCGTACATCTGGTGGTCGTCATCCAGTAACGCCTTGGGGTGTACCTACTAAAGGTAAGAAGACCCGAAGTAACAAGCGTACCGATAAACTTATCGTACGTCGTCGTAATAAATAACAGCGAGGATTCACCATGCCACGTTCTCTCAAGAAAGGTCCTTTTATTGACCTGCACTTGCTGAAGAAGGTAGAAGCTGCAGTGGAAAAGGGCGAAAAGAAACCAATTAAGACTTGGTCTCGTCGCTCTATGATCATCCCAGATATGATTGGGTTGACCATTGCGGTTCATAACGGTCGCCAGCACGTACCTGTTTTCGTCAGTGACGAAATGGTTGGCCATAAGTTGGGCGAATTTGCGCCAACGCGTACTTATCGCGGCCATGTCGCAGATAAGAAAGCCAAGAGATAAGGGGAATAAAATGGAAGCATTAGCTAAACACCGTTTTGCTCGTACGTCACCTCAAAAGGCACGCTTGGTAGCAGATCAAATCCGCGGATTGCACGTTGAAAAAGCTTTAGAAGTTTTAACGTATAGTCCAAAGAAAGCCGCTGCGCTGGTCAAGAAAGTTCTTGAATCAGCAATTGCCAATGCTGAAAACAATGAAGGTGCTGATATCGACGAGTTGTCGGTAGCTAAAATCTTCGTTGATGAAGGCCCGACTATGAAGCGAATCAAAACACGGGCGAAAGGCCGTGCTGATCGTATCTTTAAGCGTAGCAGTCACATCACTGTGGTTGTGGCGGATAACTAGGAGTAGATTATGGGACAGAAGGTTCATCCTACCGGTATACGCCTGGGTATCAGCAAACCATGGACATCAACCTGGTACGCTAATACAGCAGAGTATGCAGATAACTTGTTTAATGACCACCAGGTCCGTCAATATTTGACGAAACAGTTAAAGAGCGCGTCACTTTCGAAAATCGTTATCGAACGTCCAGCTAAGAGTATCCGTGTGACTATTCACACTGCTCGCCCTGGTGTTGTTATCGGTAAGAAGGGAGAAGACGTAGAGAAGCTTCGCAATCATGTTTCTAAGCTAGCCGGTGTGCCAGCTCAGATCAACATTGCTGAAGTTCGTAAACCTGAGCTAGATGCACAGCTAGTAGCTGACAGCATTTCAAGCCAGCTTGAACGTCGTGTTATGTTCCGTCGCGCTATGAAGCGTGCCGTACAAAATGCAATGCGTTTAGGTGCACTTGGTATCAAAGTTCAAGTAAGTGGCCGTTTAGGTGGTGCAGAAATCGCACGTGCTGAATGGTATCGTGAAGGTCGTGTACCTTTGCACACTTTCCGTGCTGACATCGACTATGCAACGTCTGAAGCAGCTACGACTTACGGTATCATTGGCGTGAAAGTCTGGATCTTTAAGGGTGAAGTATTAGGCGGATTGCCTCTTACACAAGAGCAACCAGCTCCTGCACCTAAGAAGAAAGGCCGCAACGCTAAACGAGAGGGCTAATCATGTTACAACCAAAGCGTACGAAATTTCGTAAAATGCATAAAGGTCGTAACCGTGGTCTTGCTGTTGCCGGAGGCAAAGTAAGCTTCGGGACTTATGCTTTAAAAGCTGTCGCGCGTGGTCGTATGACCGCTCGTCAAATTGAAGCAGCTCGTCGTGCCATGACTCGTCACGTTAAACGTCAAGGTAAAATTTGGATTCGAGTTTTTCCTGACAAGCCGATTACACAGAAGCCTTTAGAAGTTCGTCAAGGTAAAGGTAAAGGTAACGTTGAGTACTGGGTATGCCAAATTCAACCAGGACGCGTGTTATATGAAATGGAAGGTGTTCCAGAGAATATAGCTCGTGAAGCGTTTGCATTGGCTGCGGCGAAATTGCCATTTAAAACAACCTTTGTAACTCGGACGGTGATGTAATGAAAGCTACTGAACTTAACCAAAAAAGCGTAGAAGAGTTAAATGCAGAGCTAGTTAATTTGCTTCGTGAGCAATTTAATCTTCGCATGCAACATTCTACTGGCCAGCTTGAAAAAACTGACCAAATAAGAACAGTACGTCGCAACATCGCACGTGTTAAGACTATTTTAACTCAAAAGGCTAACGCGTAATGACTGAACAGAAAATTCGTACAGTACAAGGTCGTGTAACTAGTAACAAAATGGATAAAACCATTACTGTTATGGTTGAGAGAACTGTTAAACACCCAATTTATGGGAAGTTTATCAAGCGCTCAACTAAGCTACACGCACACGACGAAGCTAATGTGTGTAATGAAGGTGACGTAGTAACTATTACTGAATGTCGCCCTCTTTCTAAGTCTAAGACTTGGATGTTAGTTGACGTTATAGTTAAAGCTTAATTTAACGCAGTTCAAAAAAGGCGCTACCTTTCGAGGTTAGCGCCTTTTTTATTGCCTGCACTTCTCTCGTCGTAAAATGGGTGCGGTATCAACTGTGCGGCAAACTCATCAGTAACCACAACTTGAGAACTATCCGCTAGCATAAATGCTTCTGCTTGAGGAAAGGTTGACGGCAGATAAGGGAAATTTAATGTGGCACCCTATTTGCGCGATAGATTCTAAAGTTGAATTACTTTAGAGCTTACATTAAGGTTTATACCCTATAACTAACACTATTCTGGGTGCGACCTTGAAAATTAGCGAATTGGCGAAGAGAACCGGCTTAAGTGCACATACACTGCGTTATTATGAAAAAGTTGGGTTATTAGAACCATCGCAACGCAGTGAGAGCAATTACCGAATGTATAATCAAGATGACGTCATCACAGCTCAATTTATTATGCGGAGTAAAGAATGTGGATTTAGTCTGGCAGAGACATCTTCTTTATTAGCTATAAAGAATGATAAAAGCCAACATGTTTGTGCCGAAGCAAAACAAATTACGCAGTCAAAAGTAATAGAAATAGCTGAACAGATTAAAAAGTTGAAGAAAATGCAGGCCACCCTGTCGAAGCTTGAAAAATTCTGCTGTGGTGGTCAGGAAAGCGCAGAGTTTTGTTCAATCATATCTTCGCTAGAAAAGGAGAGTTAATTTGCATGGTGCGTCAGAGTTTCTTGAGGTTTTTCACAGTTGATAATGATTCACTAACAATGGAAATCAAGTCAACTTCAACCTGATGGCGTAATCCTTCTATTTAGTTGAATAGCTCCTCATTTCCTGACAAATTATTCTCCAGTGTTACACTGTTTGCAATACTAAACGAGGAATCGCTCGTAATGTATGGTATAAAATCACCTTAACTCTAGTGTATATAAACATATTTTTATCGGTGAAAAAATACTAACATTGCTACCTAAATTGGAATCTCAGGCTTTATGAATAACTATAGCGCGCACACAGTCTCTCAACACATCCCCATAAAAAACGTGGGTGAGCATGCCGTGCCGTTAATGGATAAGTTTGGTAGACGGTTTGAATACTTGAGATTGTCGATCACCGATGTTTGTAATTTTAGCTGCCAGTATTGTCTTCCCGACGGCTATCAATGTGATACGCCTCGCAATTTTATGTCTGCGTCAGAGCTCAACGCGGTGGTGCATGCTTTTGCTAAAATGGGAACTAAAAAAGTACGCATTACTGGCGGCGAACCGGCTTTACGCAATGACTTAACGACCATTATTCAGCAAACCGCAAGTGTAGAAGGTATTGAGCAGGTTGCAATTACCACCAATGGTTACAAGCTTGAAAAGGACCTAAGAGCGTGGGTTGACGCAGGACTAACCTCGCTTAATGTCAGCATTGACAGCTTGGACCCCCGTCAGTTCCAACAAATAACCGGTGATGGGCGCTTACCAAGTATCCTAAAAGGACTCGAACTCGCCGTCGAATTAGGTCTGCAGGTTAAGGTCAACGCCGTACTTTTGAAAGAATTTAATGCCTCCCAGTTGTCACTCTTCTTCGACTTTGTAAAATCAAACAACATCACACTACGATTTATTGAGCTAATGCAAACAGGTGATAACGAAGCCTTTTTTAATGCACAACATGTGAGTGGTGAAAGCATTGAAAATAAACTCATTGATATGGGCTGGTCGCGCAAGCAAAAAGCACAGTGGGCTGGGCCAGCGAAAGTGTATAGGCATGAAGATTATCTTGGCCGCATTGGCTTAATTATGCCCTACAGCAAAGACTTCTGCGCAGACTGTAACCGCTTGAGAATTTCTGCGCTTGGTAAACTGCACTTGTGTCTGTTTTCTGAAAAAGGGCTCGATCTTAGAGATACAATTGCAAAAAGCCTAAACGAACAAGACCCGAGTTGTTTGGTTACTGAAATACAGAATATGCTCGGGCATAAAGAAGCCACTCATTACCTAGACAAAGGCTTTACTGGAGCAACACAACATTTGGCTATGCTAGGAGGATAGCAAACCCGGTGTAATGTGAAGTTCATCCAGTTTTGCTTTAAAGACTTGTTTGCGCGATGATATGAACGAATATTTACTAATAACATCCACTCTATAGCGTTTGCATTTGACGCTTATTCGGAACTTATGAACACACCCTATACACATCGTTGGTACCACTTTATTTGGCGCTGGTGTTACAACCTTGTGCTTGTCTTACTTTTACCGCTCGGCGTGCTCACGCTGCTGTTAAAATCGGATAAAACCAAAGGACAACGAAATCGTAATCGCGAACGTTTTGGTTTCATAGGAAAACTAGAGAGCCAAGGGATTCTGGTACATTGCGTTTCAGTGGGTGAGGTGAATGCTGCAAAGAGCATCGTATTGCGCCTGCAGCAGCGCTACCCTAATTTGCCAATTACTATATCAACGACCTCTTCAACCGGGGCAAAACAAGCTCGGGAAGTTTTTGCAGACAGCGTTCAATACGTTTATTTACCAATTGATATACCTATTTGTATGTGGATGTTCTTTCAGAAGCTGAAGCCAAAGCTAGTGTTGGTTACCGAGGTTGAAATTTGGCCAAATATGCTACACCAGTGCTTTAAGCGTAACATTCCCGCTGTATTGATTAATGCCAGAATGACCAATGAGTCGCTTAAGAATTATCAACGTTTAGCGTATTTGTTTAGGCCTAGCTTGCGTAAGTTTTCGCGCATTTGTACTCAGGGTCAACAAGACTTTGATAACTTTTTAAAGCTAGGTGTTTATAAGCCAAACTTGACGTTGAGCAACAATATGAAGTTTGACCTTGAATTAGACTCAACTGATGATGTGAAGGCATCAATCCTCAAAAAGCAGCTTTGTCTGACAACACAAGCGGTTTTTGTTGCCGGTAGCACGCACGATTTAGAAGAAACGGTTTGTTTGGATGCGTTCAAAAAGTTGCGCACTACGCATCCGGCCCTAATGCTTATTATTGTTCCTCGCCACCCTCATCGTTTTGAAAAAGTCGCTCAGCTTTGCCAAGCGACCGGATACACAGTGGTAAAGTTAAGCAATTTACCTGAATCGCCGCCAACAAGCACACCTGACATATTGCTCGTAGATGCTATGGGAATGCTCAAGGCATGCTTTCAGCTAGCGTCTTGCGCCTTTGTTGGTGGTAGTTTTTCGCCCAAAGGAGGGCATAACGCGCTTGAACCTGCCTTATACGGTGTGCCGACGATGATGGGGCCGAGTATCTTTAATAATCCCGTCATTTGTGATGCTTTAGTCGCTGCGGGTGGCCTGAAAATATTGTCTACACCAGAACAACTTGCTGAGACAGCGTTGGAATGGCTTGATGATGTTGATGCTGCAACGCGGGCAGGAGAGGCTAATAAACGAGTTATAGAGCAAAATAGAGGCGCCATTGAACAAACGTTAAAAGCAATTGAAGAGGTTTTTCAATAAAGACCTTATAACTTTCTTGCTGCCAGGTAATGCATTGCCCTTAGTAAGCCAAGTAAATTCTCAGTTTAAAATGGCAGTTCACGTAATATGCTTTAGTCAAAAAAAACGCCAGTCACGTTATACGATGACTGGCGTTTCTGAAGAGGTGCTGCCTCTTAGGTTTATACGCGTCTTAAATTAATTAATCTTCTGACGTTACTGGAAAACCTCTATCACGCATTAGGGCTTCGACTCTTGCGTCTCTGCCTCTGAACTTACGATAAGCCTCTTCTGGATCCATCGCGTTGCGCACAGAAAACAAATATTTCACAAGTCTGTCACCCACTTCTTTATCATAAAAGCCACCAGGTGCCTCAGCAAATGCTTCAGCTGCATCAGACGTCAGCACTTCTGCCCACATGTAGCCATAGTATGCAGCTGCGTAACCTTCGCCGGAAAAGATATGGCCAAATTGTGTTGTTCTATGGCGCATAACCACTTCTTTGGGCATGCCTAAGCGAGTCAGTTCATCACGCTCAAAGCTGTCTGGCTCAATCTTGGCTGGATCGGTGGTATGGTAAAGCAAGTCCATAATTGCAGACGACATGTACTCGGTCGTTTTAAAGCCTTCATTAAACGTAGATGCATTTTTGATTTTAGTGACCAATGTTTGTGGTATCGGCTCACCTGTTTTGTAGTGCACCAAATAATTATTGATAACTTCATCGGTTAATAACCAACGCTCAAGCAACTGTGACTGGAATTCAGTGTAGTCGCGCACGCCAGAGTGCGAACTTGGGTAAGCAACATTAGCTGACAAGAAATGCAAAGCGTGTCCAAATTCGTGGAAGTACGTTTCTGCATCATCCCAAGAAATTAAGGTCGGCTCGCCTTCAGCGCCTTTTACGAAGTTTGAATTGTTTGAAGACAACACCGTCTTCTTACCATCAAAGGTAGTGTAGCTACGATATGTTGTAGCCCAAGCGCCTGAGCGTTTGCCTTGTCTTGCAAAGGGGTCAAGGTACCATAGACCTATGTGCTCGCCACTGGTTTTGTCAGTAACATCCCACACTTTCACGTCTGGATGAAATACAGGTACTTTGCCCTCAGCTACAGGCGTAAACTCAAAGTTAAATAATTCGCCTGCAACAAAGAACATTGCCTCGCGCAGCTTATCTAACTGTAAGTATTGTTTTACCTCATCGGAATCGAGAGCATATTTATCTTTACGTACTTTTTCAGCATAGAAACGATAGTCCCAAGGCTCAATACTAATATTGGCACCTTCAGCATCGGCAATAGCCTGCATGTCGGCCACTTCCTCTTTTACTCTTGCGATAGCTGCTGGCCACACTTTTTCCATCAGATCCATCGCGCGCTCTGGCGTTTTCGCCATACGATCTTCTAAACGCCACTGCGCATAGTTGTCGTAGCCTAAAAGTTTGATACGCTCGTGGCGCAAGGTCAGAATTTTCTTAATGAGTTCATTGTTATCGTATTCATCGCCATTGTCACCACGACTGTAATACGTGTTCCAGACCTTTTCACGTAAGGCTCTATCTTCAGAATACGTTAGAAACGGATCCATTGAAGAACGAGTGTTAGTGATTGCATACTTACCTTTATTGTCACGTGCTTCAGCCATTCCAGCTGCTGCATTGACGAAAGATTCAGGTAAACCTGCAAGTTGGTCCTGCTCTAAATACAGTACATAATTTTCTTCATCGGCTAGGACATTGTTTGAAAACTGAGTATGTAAAGAGGCTAATTCTTGGTTGATGTCTGCGTAACGCTTCTTATCTTCGTCGTTCAAGGTTGCGCCATTTCTTGCAAAACCGTTATAAGTCATCCAGGTAATGCGTTGTTCTTCGCTTGTTAACGTCGCTAACTCTTCGCTTTCATAAACAGCTTTAACACGCTCAAACAGCTTTTTATTCTGTGTTATTTTTGATCTGAAAGAGGAAATGACAGGGGCCATTTCTTGTTGAATTTCTCTGAACTCTTGGCTGGATTTATTCGAGCTCCATATGCCCCAATAAGTAAACACCCGGCTTAACTCACTGCCCGCGCGCTCCATTTCGACAATAGTGTTTTGGAAATTAGCTGGCTCTGGATTGTTCGCTATCTCGTCGATTTCAGCTAAATTAAGCGCCATGCCCTTTTCTAAGGCGGGTTTTAGGTCAGCGAGGGACATTTTATCAAACGCTGGAACGCCATTGTATGGACCTTTGAATTCAGCAAGCAGGACATTGTCCACATTTTGCTGTGCTTGAGTATCAGCTATAGGTTTTTGAGGTTCTACTGGCTTTTCGGAGCAAGCTGCCATTGAAAGCGCGAGCGCTACCGCAGAAAGCGTTAATACCGCTTTTTTCATTTGGTTTTCCTTTTCATTATTATTGTTGTTGGCTAGTCGTGTCTTTACGTATATTTTTACAAAATGGATGTGCAACAATAGTAGGCATTCAACCTATGATTGGCAAGTTTGAGGCGGATAGTTTTGTGACAACTCCAAACATAAGTTGATACTTTTCGCTCAGCTTCTTGTAAACTGAGCATGTTTTATACATTCAATTAAGCGATAAAGGAAATTAAATGAAAACTATCACTGCTGCAATTTCTCTCTCCTGCGTTTTAATGCTGTCGTCTTGTGCTACCTATGACCCCTATACTGGTGAGCAAGAAGTGAGTAAAGCAGGCAAAGGTGCAGGTATAGGTGCTGGCGTTGCGGCTGTTGTTGCCTATTTGGCAAACAAAGACAAAGACGCAGGAAAGCGTAATGAAAGAATACTTAAAGCTGCTGCTGGTGGCGCGGTCATTGGTGGCGGTGTCGGTTATTATATGGATACGCAGGAAGCGAAGTTAAGAGAGCAATTACGTGGTTCAGGCGTAAGTGTCGTGCGTGAAGGCGACAACATTAATCTTGTTATGCCTGGCAACATTACCTTTGCCTCTGGTAGCGCTAATATCGCTAGTGACTTTCTGTCTGTTTTAGACTCTGTTGTTTTAGTTATACAAGAGTTCAATAAAACACTAGTTGTTGTTAGCGGCCACACTGATAGTTCAGGTTCCGATGCTTTGAATCAACGCTTATCGGAACAACGCGCTCAGTCGGTTTCTAGTTATTTTAACAACAGCGGTGTTATCACTGACAGGTTGGAAGTGATCGGCTTCGGTGAAACTCAACCAATAGCAAGCAATGCAACTGAAGCAGGTAAGCAGCAAAATAGAAGGGTCGAAATTTCGTTGATCCCAATTACCCAGCCTTAATTAAAGCATTGGCGTAAATTGAGCAGTCCTGATAGCTTATTGGGGCTGCTTCCTTCAACACGTTTAACGATGTTGTGAAAATGTAGTTATCTAAACCTCCATGGATAATTGGTATACACATATATTGACCGCACTAGCTAGGTTAAGTGAGTCGATAGTCCCACTGCCGGGGATCGTAAATGCGTCGGCATCAAAAGCCGAAAGAGCATCACTTGGCACCCCGCGAGCCTCATTTCCAAATAAGTAACAATCATAGCGAGCAAATTCTTTCGCGTTAACTTTACTACCCTGCATATCCAAATAAGCGAACCTTTTAAAGCGCGTTTGCAAGTCGCTTAGCGCTACGTCTAATTCAATGGGGACATGAAAAATGGCGCCCATGCTGGATCGCACAACTTTGGGGTTAAATGGGTCGACACTATTAGGGCTGAGTAATAAGCGAAAATGACCAAACCAAGCTAGCGTTCGCAAAATAGTGCCTAAATTACCTGGGTCCTGCACTTCGTGCAAATAGATGCAGCGTTCAATTTCGTTTCGCCCGTTTGCGACTCCTGTTTCCTGCGGTTGTATAACTTGGCTATTCATATCGTATTCAGAGCGTAAATTCGGCAGAGGCACACAAGCAATAATCCCTTGTGGTGTTTTAGTGTCGCTCATTTGGGCCATCTGCTTTTTATTAACGGTGAATATCGAAAAATTGGCGTTTAGTTGATTAGCCCACGCTTCATATTCTTCAGTCACGAAAAGCTTTACGCTTTTAGGGGCGGCTTCCCCTATCACTTCTTTATATGCACTAGCCTTCTGTCGTTCCGCTTTTTGCAACTCAAGCACTAGGTGTTCGCCTTCAACCAAATAATAGCCTAGCAGCGCGCGGTATTTTTTTTGATGTAGTTTCTTAACATCGTCTAGCTTCATTTAGGCTTACCTTAAAATACTGTCTGTTAGCGTGCAAAATCTACGTTTGCTAACGCTATACTGTTCATTCTTGCGGCTTGATATTTGTTGTTAACACAAACGGCCAACCTTTCTTGTTGCCGATTGTATCGCTTCGTTAAATATAAGTCCGATAAAAAGTCGCTAAATAGTCCTGTCTTTTGTTGATTGTCGAGGTGGTTTATACCGTTACTCCTCTGAATTTGACGATAGCTTGCGCAAATAAAGACTACTCAAATAGTGAATTAAAACCAGAAGGAATTTGCAAATCGGGTCTGCAGGCTTACAATAAGCTCCGATTTACCGAAACTAATAGTATATTCACCTTATGGCTCGAACAAAAACCAGTAAAAAATGGCTGGACGAACATGTTAACGACCCTTACGTAAAGAAGGCTCAAATTGACGGATATCGTTCTCGCGCCAGTTATAAACTCATCGAAATTAATGAAAAAGATAAGTTAATTCGCCCAGGCAGTGTCGTTATGGATTTGGGATCGGCACCGGGAGGCTGGTCACAAGTGGTCTCGCCATGGGTGGGTGACTCCGGTCGCGTTATCGCTTCTGATATTCTGCCGATGGATGGAATTGTAGGCGTCACCTTTATTCAAGGAGACTTTACCGAGGAAGCCGTTTACAAGCAGATCTTAAGCGAGCTAAATGGCGAAAAGGTAGACGTTGTTGTATCTGATATGGCACCTAACCTAAGTGGTGTTAATACCACCGACCAATATTCCTCAATCTACCTTGTTGAATTAGCCTTAGATATGGCGCGTAACGTATTGAAGCCGGGCGGAAGTTTCTGCGCTAAAGTATTTCAAGGGGTGGGCTATGAAGAATACGCAAAAGACGTGAGAAGCTCCTTCGATAAAGTGCTTGTCCGTAAACCTGCGGCTTCTCGTCCGCGCTCGCGAGAGGTTTATATAGTGGGTAAAGGATTTAAAGGTTAACGTTCAACGTTCAAGCAACGGCAGCTTATCGGTAACACCGTTCCATTTGTCGGCGTCATCCGGCGCCGGTTTGAGCTCTGTGATGTTAGGCCACTCCTGACATAACTGTGCATTGATTTCCAGAAACTCAGCCTGTTCTGGCGGTAGCTTGGTATCTTGATAAATGGCATCGGCCGGGCACTCTGGCACGCACAATTCACAGTCGATGCAAATTACTGGGTCGATAACCAAAAAATTTGGTCCTTCAAAGAAAGCATCAACGGGACAAACGGCAACACAATCTGTGTATTTACATTTTATGCAATTGTCGGTTACTACAAAGGTCATGGCGACTAACTATTCAAACATTCTAAATTATGACAAGTGTAAAGTAGCAGTGTTAAAACACAAGTTACTTTATTATTTTGCTTCTAGAAGTTCTCAGATAAATTGACGCCCAACAAAATCGAACTTAATAGTCACTGTGTTCATTTTAATAAACGACATGTGTGATAGATAACATAATAGGAAGTAGAGAGACATGAAAATATTCGACGAATTTAAGCAATTTGCGATTAGAGGAAATATGATTGATATTGCCATTGGTGTCATTATTGGCGCAGCCTTTAATAGGGTAATAGACGTGCTTGTCAAAGAGGTTTTTATGCCACCTCTCGCTTTTTTAACCAATGGCTCAAACTGGGAAAATCAAAAAGTAATATTGCGAGAGGCATCAAGCGTCGGTGCAAGCAAAGTTGATGAGATAGCGCTAGGTTACGGAAAGCTTCTTGAGACGATGGTTGATTTCATCATCATCAGTTTTACTGTTTTCGTTGTAGTAAAAGCGATGAATTCACTTAAAAAACGAGCTGAAGATGTAAAGGATAAAACAGTTAATACACCTCGTGATATTGAGTTGCTGCATAGTATAAAAGAGTTAATGGAAGCACAAAATGAACTGTTATCCAAAAAATAACGAAACAGGGAGTAGTATAATTGAGTAGAAAGCGCTAGTTTCAAACATCAATATGCTCGCACACAGAGGTATCTAAACAAGCGTAACTGTTTTAAAATATCGTGCCCTGACAGAAAGGCTGTCCGGCGTTTTAAAGAGTCTTTGTATTATGCTGCGTTTAACCGATATCAAATTACCCCTCGATCATGATGAACAGGCTCTAGAGCTTGCCATTTTAAGCAAGTTGAAGATAGAGAAGAGCCAACTGCTGTCATTCAACTTGTTCAAGCGCGGGTATGACGCACGCAATAATAAAAATATTCAGCTCATTTATACCCTCGATGTTGAGGTGGGCTCGCAGGAAGAGCTGTTAACTCAGTTTGCTCGGGACCCTCATGTGCGTATTACACCGGATATGACCTACAAGTTTGTCGCACAAGCTCCAGCGAATCTAAAAAACAGACCCGTTGTTATTGGCCTTGGACCATGTGGTTTGTTTGCTGCTTTGATTTTAGCTCAAATGGGCTTCAACCCGATTATTTTAGAGCGAGGAAAGGCTGTACGCGAGCGCACGAAAGACACTTTCGGTTTCTGGCGCAAGCAGGCACTGAATCCTGAATCGAACGTACAGTTCGGTGAGGGGGGGGCGGGTACTTTCTCCGATGGCAAACTGTATAGTCAGGTCAAAGATCGCAAGCACTATGGTCGTAAGGTGCTGCATGAATTTGTCGCGGCTGGTGCGCCAGAAGAAATCATGTATGTAAGTAAACCGCATATTGGCACCTTCAAACTAGTCAATATGGTCGAAAAAATGCGGGCGACAATTATTGAGCTAGGCGGTGAATTCCGTTTTAGCACCAGAGTCGAAAAGCTAGATTTAGACACTAATGGTAAAGCTCATAAAATTAAAGGCTTACATTTATCGGGTGGGGACTATCTGCCTTGTGACCACGTCATTTTGGCGATCGGTCATAGCGCTCGCGACACTTTTACCGCGCTTCATGAACAAGGCGTTTACATCGAAGCCAAGCCTTTTTCGGTAGGTTTTCGAATTGAGCATGAGCAGAGCATGATCGACAGGGAACGTTTTGGCGAAAACGCAGGAAACGCCATTCTAGGCGCGGCCGACTATAAGTTAGTGCACCACTGTAAAAACGGGCGCACGGTATACAGTTTCTGCATGTGCCCGGGTGGTACTGTGGTTGCTGCAGCTTCAGAGCCTGGTCGCGTGGTCACCAACGGTATGAGCCAATATTCTCGTCATGAACGAAATGCAAACAGCGCCATTGTTGTCGGCATTACGCCTGAAGAGGATTACCCAGGGGATCCTTTAGCTGGTATTGAGTTGCAGCGACGTTTAGAAGAGCTTGCGTTTAGCGTTGGGGGCGAGAATTATCATGCGCCCGCACAATTGATAGGCGACTTCCTAGCGGGCAAAACGAGTTCAGAAATAGGTGATGTGAAACCTTCTTACACACCAGGCATAACGCTAACGGATTTAAGTAAAGTTGTACCTGACTTTGTTACGCAGGCGATCCGTGAAGCGATACCCGCTTTTAATCGTCAAATTAAGGGTTTTGCTAAAACCGATGGCCTATTAACTGGAGTTGAAACTCGCACCTCTTCACCTATCTGCATTAAGCGCGATGAAAATTATCAAAGCGTTAATGTGCAAGGTTTGTATCCTGCTGGAGAAGGCGCTGGCTATGCCGGTGGTATATGGTCAGCAGGAATAGATGGTATCCGCGTAGCAGAAGCGCTAGCGCTATCTATGGTAAGCGACACTTAAGTCCTTGTTGCTGCGCTCTGCGATAAGTCGCCTTTAGCAATATCTGATTTTCACTGTCCTGCAGGTTACTATCATCAGGCTCTATGTTAAGTGCCTGTGCAATGAGTTCTTTGGCTTTAAGATCGCAACCAAGCTCACTTAAAAGCATCGCGTAATTATTCAGATAAGACACCTCTTGCTGAGCAAAAGGTAAGCCTTGTGCAAACCAATTAGCCGCGGCTGAAGGCTGTGTTGAAAAATAATAATTACCCAACAAAAAATAGGGCAACCAATAGTCAGGCCACTGTTGTGTTGCTGTTTTAAGAGCAGCGATGCCTACGCTTGACTGCTGTGTGCTGATCAAATCTTGGCATGCTTTGGCATAAATAAAGGGATCAAGATGTTCGCTGCTTTTGTCGCTTGGCAACATTGCTAACATCCAGTACTGAGCCCGTTGCCAAGTGCGTTCAAACGTAGAAAAGTTCAGGCGATGCGCTTCGGTAACGCCGGTATGTAAAATAAGCTCAGCGCGGTCAAGGTCGTAACCAATCACCACGGCATAATGCCACTGAGGAAACAAAGCAATAGCATTGTTTTGCAGCACAATCACCGGAATATTTTCAGCAAGCAAACTCAACAACTGCTTCATGTTGCCATTCTGCGCATAGGCCAGCAGGCCAAGTTGACGAGTCGCCGCCACCATTTCAATTTGCAGGCTACCGTCTAAACCTGGGATAAAAGTGGTCGGTGCGATCTGCAGTGGATTTTGTTCCAAGCCATAAAACCCAGCAACTTCAGCTAGGGTTGTAGGACCGCAAAAAAAGGCTTCTTGAGAATGAAACGGTACGTTTGGGACAAGGTGTTGACGGGCAATATCTGGAGGCTGATTTAATATCTGCTTAGTTTGAGTAGGCGTTTGGCAAGCACTTAGTAAGAAAATTGACAGACCTAGCAATAAAGAGGTCTGCCACAATGAAGGCATAAAAAATTAGGAACCGATTGGACGTATAAAAGGATAAACGTCGGTAATGCCCATTAAATCTAGTATTGCTACAACAACAAGCACCGTTACGATAGTACCTACGATACCGCCTGCAGGCATTTCGTTAATTTCGTTGTTTAAAGCGTCTAGCTCTTGATTAGTCATATTTGCGATGCGTTGCTTTGCTTCTGCAGGACTCACGCCCAATTCAATCAGCTTACTCTGCACTTCGGCATTATCCACAAAGGACAATACTTGCTGCTTATTATACTGGTGCTGTTGATTAGCGATAACTTGGTCTGAGCTAAAAACCCCTGCCGTTGCCTGGCCCATACTGAATACAAAAATCAAACTTGCGATACTGGCTTTAAGAAACTTATTCATTACTGATATATCCTTCAATATGCCATTTTTAATAGCGGTGTTTTAACAACAGATGTATTTCTGAAATAGGATGCTCATGTTCGATAACATAAACAACATTAAGAAGGTAAACCATTTAATGACGCTATGCAATAGAATGTATTGTTAGCTGATGGTGCTCAAAAATTGCTTATTTATGGTCAACCTCGGTGCGTGGATCCATTTCAAAAGCAGCAGGGCCGGTCATTTCTGTAACCGCTCGGAAATTGTCTTTTGTTTCTAAATCAAACGGAAGCTCATGACTGCGTCGTCTTAATACTACAATAATAAAGAATGTAATAAGACAAACGCTTGTAAAGGCATAAAGGCCATTAGCGCCCATTAAACTCATAGCAAGGGATGCCAAGGGGGCACCGATGGCAGAAGATAAGCCAAGCGTTATTAACATGGCACTGCTTATTTCAACAAAATCGTCTGACGTGGCGTTATCATTGGCGTGAGCTAAACATATTGCGTATAGCGTCATGCATGTCCCTCCCCAGAAAAAGGCAGAAATAGCAGCGGGCCAGCCGCCAAATGTTGTAACAACATACGGTAAGCCAACAAATAGTAATGATACAGCTGCCCCTGCTAGCGCTAAATACATGAGTACAATACGCCTATCAAATCTATCCGAAACCTTCCCTAATGGCAGCTGAAAGCAAGCGCCGCCGAGCACTGTGGCTGATACAAATGCCGCTAGCTGACTGCTTTCAAAGCCGTTATCCTTTGCATATATGGGCGCTAAAGACCAAAATGCGCCAGTTACTAAACCCGTAACGACGGCGCCAATGAGCGCGATGTGTGAATGCTGCCAAACCTTGAACATATTTACCTTTACTTGATGAATGGCTGCAGGGGCTGCGGACAAAGTAAGTGACACAGGTATGATCGCTATAGACACAAATATCGCAGCCAAACCAAACAACATCCAATCTTGAGTATTACCTAAATTCAATAATTGTTGTCCACTCATTACCATGACGAAATTTAATGTTGTATAAACCGAAAGTATTGAACCTCGGTTTTTTGCGTCTGAACTTCCATTTAGCCAGCTTTCGATAATCATGTACAAGCCGGAAATTGCAACACCAATGAAAAACCGTAGAATCATCCAACTATAGAATTCGGGTAGTAGCGGAAAAATTAAGATCACAACAGAATAGCAAGTGGCTAGCACTGCAAAACTGCGAATATGTCCAACCCTTTTCAACATATAGGGGGTTGCCAAGCAGCCAGAAACAAATCCTAAAAAATAAGCAGAGCCCGTCAATGCCACTTGTGTGTCAGAAAACCCAGCAGTACTGGCAGCAATGGGCAGCAGGGTGAGTAACAATCCATGACCAAGGAGTAAGAATGCATTAGAAAGCAGTAATGCGGATATAGGAACTAATGCGCGTAACATATTACTCCAAGTGGCCATTGTGAATGCGAATTAAGCATCTGCTCGTTCTTTTTCAGCTGTGGTATGAGTGCTAGTTGGCTCGTTCACTTGCCACACGCTGATGTCTAAATACCATAAAAAATAAAGGAAGTAGTATAAGTTGGACATGAAGTTTTTCCGTGGAGTTATATAAATTATATCTATACCAAGGAAGAACTATGCCAACTGTGATTTTAGAATTTATAGTTATTAATCATGCGTTTGCTGAATTTATCTAAAATCATCTGTTTGATATTAGCACCAATTTGGTTTGAACTTTATAAAAATGCACTGTTTTGTGCACGTTTGGACTTATACACGGCAAGCGCGACAGCGCGTTGCATTGGATTAGAGGCTAGGGCTTTCGGCGGATTTTTATTGATAAATAGTATGATTTTTCTCAATGAACTAAAACAAGTTACTCAGCGTAAAAATATTTATTGAAGTATGGTCAATATGTCACTTTTAGGGATTTTGTCTATGAACAAACCACTCAAATTACTCTCGACTTTAGGTGCATTTGCCGTCGTTGCTGGCCTTGTTTATGTTGCCGGGGAAATGGCTTTATCGGACTCTCCGCTGCTCGCGTTAGCGCCGGTAGCTTTAGTGCTCTCTATTATTTTCGTATTTATTCGTATGAACGATAAGCAAGACTAATCAGTATGGATCAGATAAATGACTTCAACCTTGTTACGCTTGTCGATACTAATGGCGAGGTAACCGGATACGCAGAAAAAATAGAGGCGCACTTACGAGGCGACCTTCACCTCGCTTTTTCCTTAATGATCACCCGTTCTCAGGGCAATAGCACCGAGTATCTTTTGCAGCAGCGAGCAATGCACAAATATCACAGCGGCGGTCTCTGGGCGAATACCTGCTGCTCACACCCTTTGCCAAATGAAAGTATTAAGGATGCAGCACAAAGGCGGATATCTGAGGAGTTGGGCATTACCTCTTTGTTAAACCTCTCCACAATTGGCCAGATTCGTTATAAGTACCCACTCGATAACGATATGATTGAACATGAATTAGATAATATCGTTACCACTGACGTAGATGACATTAAGTGGTGCAAAAATCCTGATGAAGTAATGGACGTCAGATGGTGGAAGGAGCATGAAATAGTCAAACAGCTTAAACGTGAACCTTCTGTATTTGCCGCTTGGTTTCCGATGGTATTTGACTACATCAAGAAAAACAATGTGGGCGCATTATCATCGGTGTGAGCGATGCCATAAATTGATCAGCAGCATGTGCGACATCGTCAGGCCAAAGAGACCTATAAATATCCATCGCAGTAAATCAACATTTACATCATTTACACCAAAAAATTCGAATAAGATTGCTGCCAACACTATCGTCAGTGCTACAAACGGTAAGCTTAAAATAATAGCCTTTGACACGCTGAGTTGAAGTTCCTCACCAACGTCATTTAGGTGCTTTGGGGAATGCAGTAAACAAAAGTAAAGTGCAAAGTGAAGCAAAGGGGTCAGTGTCAAGCTACTGACTACCAATGCCACGCACTCGACGAGCGTTAACTTATCAAGCGTAAGATGCGTTTTCAGCAATTGCACAATGAAGTAAGCGAAAGCAGCAATCCCAATCCAGAACATGATTTGCATACCTTGAATAATCAAATTGGCTGTTTCAGCTGGGAGAAACAACAAGGTGAAAAGCGTTAGTAATGTCGATGAGTACATGATTGAGGAACCACAAATAATGATGCTTGCCATGCCTAATCGAGCATAACGAGGCATTGTATTTCGCCAGTCAGTTGAGAAGTGATAAATAGATACACAGAAGAATAATCCGAGACTTGTTGCTGGAAAGCCTACCCATAAAGCAATGGAAAAAGCAGAAATAGCAGTGTAAACAAGAATAAAATAGAGAGCCGAATTGAATGACGAAATCAGTTTCAACGATTTCGCTACAGCAAAATCAAGCGCCCCATGAGGTAAGCCTAACAAAGTGACTGCGATGGCTAAACCTACAATCATATATGATTCAGGAAGATGTAAATTTAGCAATGCTCCTATTATGCATAACAAAAATACGCATAAATAAATTTGGGTGTAGCGCACTTTATTCATTGTTGCCGGTCGTTATGCTTGTTTGGCGATTGCTTACGCTTGAATAATAAAGTAGTAAACGCCGCGGTGAGTGCGTTGTAGGCTGCACGCAAAAATGCACGCTTAGGCATTGCTGCAATAACGCTAATCACGTCAGCCGTTGTTGCTTGTTCCGTCATGAAGCGGGCAAATCGCTTCGCTTTTACTTTTTTAAACATTTGCTCAAAAATAGTGACGCCTATCTTCATATCGTTTCGCAGAACTCTTATCATCAGCGTATCCATTTTTCGGTATATCACGTTGATAGGTGGTGAAGGAACTAGTTTTCCTTGCTCTATTAAAGCTTGTGCGCACTGTTTTGCCCAACGTTGAGAGTTAAGGAAGCTAAAACCAGTAGCAATCCTCATTGCTCCCCCCGCAATGCCTCCATAAATCAGATTTTTATGTGTCTTGTTTAGGTTGTTGTGGTTAATCGAATACATGGGCAAAGCTGCCTGTTCGGTTCGCAGTACCTTGTAGTCATGCTGCTCAAACATGTGCTTAAGTCTCTCGGTGAGACGTGCTTTTAGTGTTTCCTTATCAATAATAGTAATACTAAAGCAGGTAAACTCAACGAGCGCATGGCTTGAACTAAACGGCAGGACATATACGAACTCAATCCCTAACTCAGAGTAACGTAATTGATCCATTAATTTTACGGTAAATGGCTCTAATATATCTGCGTTAATTGAAATTTCTTCGCCGTAAAAACATTGAAATAATCCATTGTGTTCGTGATGCAATGGCGGTGGACGAGTGTCGACTACTTTCTTAGCAAGCATTGTTCCATTTGCAGTAGTGATGAAAACCCTGTCTGCATTGCAGTCAATGGATAGTACGTCACAATTAAATATTATTTCTACGTTTGTTTCTTGCTCAGCATGCTCGATGGCCAGCGCGCCGAGGTGCTCGGACCTTATGGAGCAATAAGGGTAAAACGAGTCGCTCATTGTGTATTGACGCTGCTCGGTTGACAGACTCCAACTCGACCACTCATGAGAAATAATCGCCTTCATATAAAAGGGGAGGTCTTTGCTATTCCAGAAACTCCAAATGCGATCGTGTTGAGGGCCATTTTGCTGTTCCAACACTTTTACGGTATGCGGGTAATTACGCTCTTTCAGAGCAAGCAATAGGGATAAACCCGCGGCGCCAGCACCAATGATGATTAAATCGGTAGGCTGTTCCTCCGCACCGTTGTTATTCACAAAGCGTTGGTCACTGTCGTGGCATTGTTATTTGGAGAGTACTCGCTATTCGCAAGTGTGGTTTGAAGATGAATGTGTAGGTTAGGATCATGTTTAGGCGCTTTGTCAGCAAATTCCCTAGAACGTAAATACCAAAGCGCTTTGCTTGCCAGCAAGGCCTTGTGTGACTTTGATACCACCATTCTTCCCCTCCAATATTCACAGTTTTGCTTCAGTAGCTTTCGACCTATCTCTCTATATACGTAGGCCGCTACTGCAATTGCTGGCCTGTTGCGTTGAGGTAAATAATAAAGTCCGGCTAAACCACTCTGATAGTATCTCTCAGCGAGTTCTAATAATCTAGTGATAGCTGTTTGTACGCTTTCTTGGTCATTCTTTTGAGCAAGACTAATTTGCTCCGGCGATAGAGAATCCACCCATGCTCCGGGAATGTAGCGACGATTCATTTTAGCGTCTTCCAAAACGTCTCTAGCAATATTAGTCAACTGCATACCAATGCCTAAATCAATGGCAAATGCGTATCCATCTTCCTTTGCACCCAAAATCGGTGCCATCATTAAGCCGACTACACCAGCAACTTTAAACGCATACCGCACTATTTCTTGTTCTGTATCTAAGGCTTGTAGACTCAAATCTTCGCTAACGCCTTCAATGAGTGTTATACCGTTTTTTCTGTCAATACCATGCTGTTCGCAAAGCAGCAAAAAGTCAGCAACTAAGGGATGTCCTGTTTGATTTTGATTAATCGCATCACTCAAATTTGCTAAGTCTTTTCTTGCTTGCTCTTTGTCCAGACTCTCGTCAGCAATGTCGTCCACTATGCGGCAAAAGCTATATAAGCGGGCGGCAGCTATGCCGGTTTCGCTGCCTAAAAACAGTCGAGCAAAATTAAACGACTTGCCATGCTTTTTTAAGAGGGCCGTAGGGTCATCTTGCATAAACTACAAACCCGGTGCCGCAATAAGACTATCTACCACTTTTGCCGATGACAGCACTCCTGGCAGGCCCGCGCCCGGATGGGTTCCGGCACCGCATAAATACAAGTTTTCTGGTCCTTCCGATTTATTGTGAAAGCGAAACCAAGCCGATTGCTGAAATGATGGGGCGATAGAAAAACCGCTGCCTTCGACACTGCTAAAGTCATGTTCAAAATCATTCGGTGCTTTTGCAAAACGATGGACTATATGCGCTGATAAGTCGGGCATAATCGTATCTTCTAAGGCTTTAATTATCTTATCACCGTATGCTTTTTCTTGCTCGGCCCAGTCAATACCAGAGAGATTGTTGGGCACTGGCGCCAATACATAGAATGAATCACATCCGTCAGGCGCCATACTCGGGTCTGTCGCTGTTGGTCGATGCAAGTATAGGGAAAAATCGTCCGCTAGTATTTTTTTATCAAAGATGTCACTCAATAAAGCTTCGTAACGTTTGCCCAGCCAAATTGTATGATGCACTACATCTGGATATTTCTTGGTTGTGCCAAAATGTAACACGAACAAGCCCATAGAAAGTTTGGCATGTTTGGTTTTAATTTTAGCACTAATACTTTGATTTTCTTTGGGAACCAAGTGTCGATACAAAAATTTAGGATCGATATTCGACACCAGTTTGTCACATTCGAAGGAGCCCTCATTTGTGTGTACTTGAGTGACTCGATTTGAGTCGATTGTTAAATTATTTACGCGTGTATTGAGTTTTATTTTAATGCCTTGCTCTCGCATTAGGGTTTCTAAACCATCAACCATCGCGCCGGTACCGCCCATGGCAAAGTGCACTCCCCACTTGCGTTCTAAAAAATGAATTAAGCTGTAAATGCTGGTTGTTGCGAAAGGATTGCCACCTACCAACAAAGGCTGGATAGAAAATGCTTGTCGTAATTTGTCGTTTTTTAAATAAGTACATACCATCTGCCAAACCGTGCGATAGCAATTGAGCCTGATTAGCGCTGGTACTTGCTTCAACATTGTAGATATTTTGTGAAACGGTTTATCAGAAAGCTCTGTAAAACCAACATCAAAGATGGCTTCCGACTGGGCTAACAGAGCCTTATATCCTGCTTTATCGTCAGGCTCAATTTCATCAATGCGAGCCAATGTTTCCTCGATGGTGCCGCCATAATCAAAATGGCTATTGTCTGGATAGACAAAGCGATACCAAGGTTCTACAGCAACGAGCTCAATATAATCTTCTAATTTCTTATCAAAAAGCGAAAATAGTTCTTCAAATAAGAATGGAGCCGTAACAACGGTCGGACCTGCATCAAAAACAAAACCGTCTATTTTATGCTGTTGCGCCCGCCCGCCCAAGCGTTCGCATTGATCAATAATCACAACATCATAGCCTTTTGCACGCAGCCTAAGTGCAGATGCCATGCCTCCAAAACCGCCGCCAATAACAACAGCCTTATTCATGAGTACTCGCTTTTGTTTTTGTTCGTAGGCTCTGAGCCGCTTTAATAACAGATGCCGCGCAGTTTGCAGGAAGTAAGCTTAATTCTTTCTCACATTGCTTCAATAAATAGCGGGCACGATTGCGCGCAATATAAGTCGCCTCTTCGATACAGCTTCGTGACGCTAATAAATTAATCAGGTTAAGTTGACCGCGCTGCGAGTCTTGTTGCCAATCGTCCAAGTCATCAACAATTTGATAGGCGATGGCAAAGTTATTTAATGCTTGATGTGCTGTTTGAACATGCTCCTCCATGTCTGCCATTAGTAGAGGAAGAGATAAGGTCAGTTGTATTAGTGGCCCTGACTTCATCGCCGCAATTTTTTCATACTGTTTTACACTAATGTCAGGTGTTGCATCGATATCTTGCGATTGACCGTGGATCGTAGTTGAAACAGCTCTATGGGTATGCGACAGCAATGTCGCTAATGAGTGATGTGGTCCGATGTCTGCTAACGCTCCGTATGCGGCAGAAATCATCACATCACCAGCACATATAGCGTGCGATTTGCCGTATTTTTTCCATACCGACTGCCTACCTCTCCTGATTGTTTCTGAATCTTGAAGATCGTCATGAACAAGGGAGGCATTGTGAAGCAATTCAATAGTACAGGCCATTGCGATTATTGACTTTTCAGGCAATCGTAGTGCAATTCCGGCTTCAATACAGAATGTAGCGCGAGCTCGGTTGCCGCCACTGTTTAAATGGAACAAGCCAGGTTGGCTATCTTTTATTCTAAAGTGCATGTCTTCTTCACACTGCTTTAGGATAAAAGACATTGTTGGTAAGTCGAGCGCTTTCGTTTGTATCATAGGTATTACTCTAATATGAGAGCGAGCCTGCGGGCCCAAGTTGGAACCGCAAACTCGCTAGACCAGTGAATAATATGCGCTTATTTCTAAGCGTGTTTCTCTGCTGCGCTTTGGCTTTCACTAGTAGCCGCGTACCATATCAACAAACCAAACGCGATCTTGTTAACCAAATCAGCAAGGTTGTACACTATGTTAAGTGTTTCTTGGTCAGCTGTACCCGTCATATAACCAAGCACGTAACCAATTGGGTATATCGCCCAACCTACCGTCACGATCCAACGCATTGCTTTGTATGCATATGTTACAGCAGGACTCGCGTTTGCTTCAGCAGCTTTTCCGGCTTCGCCGAAGAAGATTTCATATAGAATATAAAACCAACCCAACATACCGATTACAAAGCCTACTGTAATATTTAAATAGCCAGCTTCTGACATGTATCCTGGTATAAGCATCACTAAAGTACCAATTAGTAGACGCCAGAATATTCCAGCAGATGCTACGCCGATTGCACGCAGTATCAAATAGAATTCAATCATAAGAAGTGGCACTGTTAACAACCAATCTATATACCTATACACGGTAGGTGTCGATTGCGTAGCAACCCATACATCGCGCATATAGAAATAGTGAACGGCTGCTATGAAAGTTACTAGCGCTGATACTACAAGCGAGGTTTTCCATTTGGCGGTTACGCCCTGCGTTTCCCAAAGGAAAAATACAGTTGACGCCATTAATGCCATAGAGATTAGCCAAAACGAAATGCCAACAAAATCGTCGGATTCTAAATTAGCTGCGGCACTTGCAAAGGTGGGTAACATTAATAAAAATAATGCGGTAACCATCATTTTTACATTGACGCTGACGTTGCTCAGCGAGAAGCTTTTTGTTTTGTTATAAGCGTTTTTTGTAGTCATAATTTTTTCTCTGTTTATCCTTTAAAAAAATTTTTATGGTACATGTTCATTAGAGGATCTTGTTTCTTGTGTTGCTCTAATGACAAATTTCTACGCTCTATTACAAAATTGGTTGAAATATTTACAATAAATTTACAAGTTAGCCGGAAAGAATTTTTGACGCGTTTCTCTATACCTCAGTGAATTCAGAGCTTATAGCGTTTTCTATAAAATTTAAAATACTATATAAATTGGCGTACTTAAATTTGATCTTTCCAAATTGAAAGTCTCATATAACGACTCTTAAGCTTCTAATTTTATTAAAATAAGAGATTTTTGCAGTCAATAATATTGATAAAAGAGCATTTTTATTAATTGAAAAAAATCCTTTCTAATATGCACGCACCAGTGTTTTAGGGTGAGAGCAATATTATTAAGTATCGCTCGATTAACAGAATAAGAAGATGATAATAAGAGTCGATTGTAAATAAAGTGTTAATTTGTTGGGTTGAGAAAGGCTACGCCGCGGTTTTTATTTTTTACTAAAAAACGCGAAACTCGGGTTAACTGTATTCACGCAGTATCAACGCGTCGCTATGCAAATACTAAAGTCTTCGTTTGATGAATAATAACGCGATCTTGTAAGTGATATCGAATACCGTTTGCAAGCGCATTCACTTCACAACGCTTTCCTTTTCGTACCATATCTTGTGCTGAATCGCTGTGACTAATGCGCAATACTTCCTGTTCAATAATAGGGCCTTCATCAAGGTCTGAAGTTACGTAGTGACATGTTGCGCCAATTAGCTTTACACCTCTTTCATATGCCTGCTGATAGGGTTTTGCTCCAGCAAATGAAGGTAAGAAACTGTGGTGGATATTGATTGCTTTCCCTGCGAGTTTTTTGCATAAGTGGTCTGGCACAATTTGCATGAATCGGGCAAGTACCGTTAAGTCAATTTGGTAATGTTCGAGTAATCTTTCAACTTCCTTAAACGCTGCTGTTTTGTCCGTAAAATCAATAAAATGAAACGGTACTTTATACCAATCGGCATACTCACGCATGGTTTCATGGTTGGCAATAATGCATGGGATATTGCACCGCAGCTCACCGGTGTGCCATCTATGCAGCACATCAATTAAGCAATGAGACTCTCTGCTGGCCAATAGCGCTACGTTTGCATTTTTTTCAGAATCGCTGAGTTTCCAACGCATGTCGTAACGTTCAGCTACTTTGCCAAAAGCATTTACAAAGTCCTCGTGATCCACGGCAATCGATTTCGCATCAATTTCGTGGCGCATAAAAAAACGATTGAGCTGCAGGTCGGTATGATGACTAGCCTCCAGAATGTTCGCACCATGCTCTGCGAGAAATTGGGAAACAGCCGCCACTAGTCCGGTTTGGTCGGGACAGTCGATAACGAGACGATAAGTTGAAAGCAAAGCAAATTTTCCTTTTGCGTTGATGAAGTGATGTTTTGGATATAAAGTATACCGTGGGTGCTTTTTAATTGGTAAGTAATTTTAGTTGTATACCTACATAGCACTTGCTTAATGACAGTTTTCGTTGTGATCTAGGTCAATCCAGTTTGCGGTAAATGTAGCCGCAAGACTAAAGTCGCATTATTGTCATCCGAACTTTGTACTATAAATGTAGCTTAAAGAATGAGCACGAAAAATAGCGCACAATGATGGCGCTGTATTTTATATTTAGTAATTTACGTCAGGTAATAGGGAATGGATATGACAAGAGTAGCGTTAGTAACAGGTGGAACACGCGGAATTGGTGAAGCGATTTGTATAAAGCTTTTTGAAAAAGGATATAAAGTTATTGCCAACTACGGCGGCAACGATGTCAAAGCAGCTGAATTTTCTGAGCGGACCGGAATTCCAACAGCAAAATTTGATGTGTCAGACTTTGATGAAACGGCTGCAGGCATAGCGAAAATTGAAAGCGAATATGGCCCGATTGACATATTGGTTAACAACGCCGGTATTACTAGAGATGGCACAATGCACAGAATGACTTTTGAACAATGGAACGCAGTTATTCAAACTAACTTGTCTTCTTGCTTCAATACTTGTCGTGCAGTCATTGATGGAATGCGCGCAAGAGAGTTTGGCCGCATCATTAACGTTGGTTCTGTAAATGGTCAAGCGGGTCAATATGGACAAGTTAACTATGCAGCCGCTAAGTCTGGTATTCATGGGTTCACCAAAGCTTTAGCATTAGAAGGGGCGGGCAAGGGGATCACGGTAAATGCCATCGCACCTGGTTATGTTGACACTGATATGGTGCGAGCTGTGCCTGAAGAAGTGTTGGTGAAAATTATTAAAACAATCCCAGTTGGTCGTTTAGGAAAACCTGAAGATATTGCCAACAGCGTGGCTTTTTTAGTTGATGACGAATCTGGTTTTATTACAGGCTCTACATTGTCTATAAACGGCGGTCAACATATGTACTAAGCAGTTCTGCATACATTGGCAGGGCTCATTGCTCTTTGCGATAGACCCGCTGTAATGCGGCAACGCTTTGAACTGATAAATTAATAGTAAAAACGGAGGCCATAGTGCCTCCGTTTTTGAGTTTAGTTTTCTGTTTATGAGCGAGCTTTTTGCGATATATCTAAAATTCGAGTATCGCATTAAATGTGGTAGTTGAAGGGAACCCATCGGCAATCAACTGATTTCGGCTTTGAAATTCACGAATGCCAGCTCTGGTCGCGGGGCCGATAATGCCGTCAGCGCCACCAACATCAATACCCATGGAATTTAACTTTCGCTGCATCTGAGCCATTTGACTAATGCTATACTTAGGGAGTTCTGGTAGTGGCTTGCTCAATTCATCGTTGCCTAAAATACGATTGGCGAGCTGACCTACCGCAATGCCATAAAACTCAGAATTGTTCCAACGTAAAATAACGTTAAAGTTGTGATAAGCCAAAAATGCCGGCCCTTCATGTCCTGCAGGTACAATTAATGTAGATGGAATATCTGATTCACCGACACTACTGCCATTGGCTTTTGTAATATTCAACTTTGCCCAATGACTGATTGGTTTTTTCTCGTTACTTACACCGGCATAATCGAAATCAGATGGCAGCACTACTTCACGCCCCCATCGGAGACCGGGTTTCCACCCTAGTTTATTTAAAAAGTTTGCCGCTGACTCAAGTGCGTCTTTTTCACTATTCCATAAATCGGCTTTGCCGTCACCGTCGCCGTCAAGCGCATATTTCATGTAAGCGGTGGGCATGAATTGTGTGTGTCCCATTGCCCCAGCCCAAGACCCAATCATTTGTTCTTTATTAAGTGATTCGCGATCCATAAGTTTTAATGCAAGCATTAACTCACCGGTGAAATAGCCACTGCGACGAGGGTCACATGCCAGTGTAGCTAATGAATCAAGTGTAGACATTTTGCCTTTATAATTGCCAAAATTAGTTTCAAGCCCCCAAAATGCCAGTAAATAATGACCAGGTATCCCGTACTTTCTGGTCAACTCAGCTAAAAACTCTTTTTTCTCGGAGAGTGCCTCGCGGCCCTTCTCAATACGCCATTGATTGACTCTTGCGCTGTAGTAACTAGGGAACGTTTGAACAAATTCGGGTTGATTGCGATCGTATTCCAACACTTTAGGAATTTGCGTTAAGTTTGGAATTTCAGCTGCTATACGAGCTTCTGACACGCCTTGTTGCAGCGCAATTTCTGCGAGATTGACTTTACATTCAGCAAAGCTAGGCTGCTTTTCGGCGGCAGGCTCAACCATCGTTTGCGCATGGGACGGTGCTGCTATTGAAAGTAAAATTGAAAACGCAGATAGAGACGAAAGCAAAGTTGCTCCTCTCTTCCTGAATGACCTGTTAATGTGAGAAAGCGGTCGAAACATAATATTGAGTATTCCCTAATACAAAAAATGTGATTTACGTTGACGAATACAAACGTAGTCAAAACTAGAAGACGAGATTATTACTTATACAGACCATTAAATACACAAAAAGTGCGATAGTTCGCACTTTTTGTATTTTTGCTTAAAAGGTAGTTAAGCCGATAGCGATTTACAATACCTTAGGAATACTTATCAATGAACTCAGTAATCAACGGGCGAATATTCTTACGATACATTGAACCGCTAAATATTCCATAGTGACCTGCACCCGGCTGAAGATGATGTTTACGCATGTTTTTAGGTATGTTTTGACAAAGATCTTGCGCTGCTTCAGTTTGCCCAATACCGCAAATGTCGTCTTCAGCGCCTTCAACGGTTAGCAGGGGAGTGTTGGTAATTGCATTGAAATCCACTGGCTTACCATTGTAGGTAATCGTTTTGTTTGCTAGTTCGTTGTTTTTGAATACACGTTCAATCGTTTCTAAATAAAACTCAGCAGGCATATCAAGAACTGCCATATATTCGTCGTAAAATGCTCTAAAGCGCTCGCTATCTTCGTGTTCACCAAACAGTAAGTTTTGGAAGTATTTTTGGTGTTTTTTCATGTGGGCTTCTTTGTTCATAGAAATGAACCCGCCTAACTGCATAAATCCAGGATAAACTTCACGCCCTTCGCCGGGGTAACCAACCGGTACTTTCATAATAGCGACATTTTCAAACCAGCTCATTGGATGCTCGTTTGAAAAATCATTCACGCGCGTTGGATTTTTACTGATATCTATTGGACCAGCCATTAATGTCAGTGACTTCGGTATATTTGGATTTTTGTCTTGTGCCATGACTGCGGTTGCAATTAACGCTTGAACAGTCGGCTGACAGATAGCAATTAAATGTGTCTCTGGGCCTAAGTGATTCATCATCTCAATCAAATAACTGACATAACAATCGAATGAGAACGGGCCTTCTTCTAACGGTACTTCACGAGCGTCCAACCAATCCGTGATATACACTTCATGACTTGGCAATAAGGCCTCCACAGTTCCCTTCAATAAGGTTGAGTGATGCCCAGAAAGCGGTGCAACTAGCAATACTTTGTCTTTGTCAGTTTGCCCTGCTTTATTAAAATGGATCAGGTTGCAGAATGGCTTTGCGAATACAATTTCATCTTGAACCTTAACTGCTTTACCTTTTATATCAATTGTAGTGATATTAAAGCCCAGCTTGTCATAGCGTTGCGTTACTCTCATTGCTGATTCGAGCGTGGCACTTGCAATTCGTCCGCTCCAAGTGTGCGAATAGGGGTTGCTGGGATGTGAAATAAGCTCATTAACTAAGCGAAAACCTTCACTCATTAACTGTCCACTTTTTGCAAAATAATCGTATGCTTGATAATTCATCACGTCTCCTAGTACTTCAATGCCAGCAACGGCGTTGGGCAAATGCTAGATAACTTAGCTCAACAGTTCTTGCTGGGTAAAAAAAACTCCAAGTGCTTGGACCATTACATCCTTGCGCTTGGAGTTGATTTATATAGTATACAACCCGTATCGGTGTGTATAGATAGAGCTCATTACTTAGCTTTAGCAGCCGCGCTCATTTTAGCAGTCATCTCTTCACTCAAGCCTTTGATCATTTCGCCAGCTTTAGTTTGAGCGCCAGAAACTAGGGTATACGTTTCTTTTGCTGCTTCAGTTACTGTCTGCTGTAAACCTTCTAAATACGCTTTTTGCGCTTCAGCAAGGCTTGTTACGTCTTTCTGCTGGCTTGCAGTTTCAGCGAATGAAACACCGCCGCTTAAAAGCGTAGAGAAAAGTGCATTTTGTTTTTCAGCTAGTGCTTGAAGAGTAGACATGTTTAATGTCGCTAATTCAGTAACAGGCTTCATTGTTTCTTTAAGTTGTTCATTCATTTGGTCTAACATGATATATCTCCAATATTTAGAAAATTAAGGGGTAATTACGCTTTTGTTTCAACTTCTGTTTGCTTTTCAGGTGTTGCTTTAACATCAGTTGTTTTAATTTTTGCCGGTGCTTTTACTTCTTCAGCACTTAGCGTTGCAACTGGCTTCGCCGCAGTCTTAGGAGCTGGCGTTGCTTTCGTTACTGGCTCCTGTGCTACCGTTTTTGAAACTGACTTCGTCTTGGTAGCTGCTTTGGTCGTTTGTTTTTCCGGCGTTGTCTTTCCTGCTTCGGCAACAGGTTTAGCTACTGCCTTCGACGTCTTAGTTGAAGCCGTTTTCGATGCGGTCTTCTTCGCTGGCGCTGCTTTTTTCTCTGGCGCCGCTTTTACTGAAGAAGCCTTTACAGACGCTGCCTTTACTGGCTGTCCTTGTGCAACGGCCTTACTGACTTTCTCTTTTGCTGCTTCAGTTGCTGCTGTGATACCAGACTGCATTACATCTGTGTACTGCTTTGAGACTGCACTGACGGTGTTATAGGTCACTTTTGAGTTGCTGGTTAAGCGTTCTCTTACCGATTCTGCATATACAGACTGAGCAGCTAAAACGCCTTGCACTTCAGTTTGTTGTGCAACGGTTTGCATTAACTTCACGCTGTCTTCAACTAGCCCAGAGAAAAATTGGGTTTGTTGCTTAGTCACAGTTTCTATCGCTTTTACATTAGCGGCTAACAGCTCATTAACTGGCTGTGATGACTTTTTCATTTGTTCTGAAAATTGACCAAACATACTCTTTCTCCTGTTTATTTGATTAGGCTTTGCTGCGTTGCAACATTTGACATGTTCAAATAATATACGATATCCAGAGAAGATCAAGAAATATTTTGCTGCACTGCAACATATTTTTCATTTGAATGAGGTGAGTTTAGAGGTGTTGCAATTAATTATATGATTTAGTTGTCTTTTTTGTTTTTTGGGTTCAGGTTCCAGGTTGACATATTTTGCTCCATGATTTTTGAAAACATGCCAATAGGACTGTTGTCGACCATATTTTTCATTAGCCCTTGAACTTTATCTTGCTGTGCTATGAACTGCACGATGCTCTGTTCAAGATATTGTCTAACGAATACTTCCATATCGCTATCATAAAATCGAATAAGCTGTTTGAGCAAAACATCAGTTAATAAAGACTGTTGTTCGTTGGCTTCTGATTCACTAATGATTTGCAGTAGTACCGACTTCGTAATGTCCGCTTCAGTTTTTGAATCAACTATTTTGAACTCAGTTCGATCGTTTATCAGAGTCTTGATAAAATCTAGATTGACATACTTGCTTTGTGAACTGTCGTACAAACGGCGATTCGGATATTTTTTAATGACGACCAAGATAACCTCTAAGAAATAGTAAACAACAAAAGGTAAGGCAAAGCCCTCCCAAAAAACGAGTACAAAATAAAAAGGCTCAATTAAGAGCCCTTAAATTCTAGCCTAATTAATAAAAAGTTGCTTGGCTTTCATTTATAGCATCAACGTTGTGTCGCTTTTCATTCATCCAAGCGTTTCAATACGTAGTCTCCTGGAGCGTCCATAATAGCCGGATGTTGTTTACTTTGGCCGGGCTGTGGTGCTTTAATTTTTTTACCAGAAGTAGATTGCATCCATTGATGCCAGTCCGGCCACCATGAACCATTGTGCTCTTTCGCGCCATCAAACCAGTCTTGTGATGAATCGGGCAATTCGTCATTTAACCAATGTGGATATTTACCACCTTCAATGGGGTTAATAACACCAGCCAAATGGCCAGAACCAGCCAGCACAAAACGACTGTCACCGGATACTAGTTTTGCCCCTTCATACGCGCCTTGCCACAGAACGATATGATCAGCGACCGTAGATAAAAAGTAGCTAGGCATATCAATCTTGCCTAAGTCAATTGGTACTCCATCAATAACCACGGCACCAGGGTCTTTCAGTTTGTTTTCCCAATAGGTGGTGCGCATGTATTGTTTGAAGCATGCTGCTGGAATGTTCGTTGCGTCGCTATTCCAATACAAGATATCGAATGGCGCAGGGTCTTTACCTTTGAGGTAATTTTCTATAAAAAATGACCAAAACAAGTTGTTCTCACGCAACAGACTGAAGCTCATGCCTATTATTCGGCCATCAAAAACGCCTTTAAGTTCTGCGTTTTGTTCAATCATGGGCAGCATGTCTTCAGAGAAGTAATTTCCAACTTCTCCCGGCTCGTTAAAGTCTAATAAGGTCGTTAAAAAGGTGAGTGATGCGATTGATTCGTCACCGAGGGCTCGCAAATAGGCGGCGGTCATTGCCAATAACGTACCGCCAACACAGAAACCGGTTAAATTAACCTGCTTTTGTTTTGTTATGGCTTTTACTTGTTCAATTGCCTCGAGTGGCCCTTTGCGCATGTAGTCCGTAAAGTCATTGTCCGATAATTCTGAGGTCGGGTTCACCCATGAAATCATGAATACCGAATACCCTGCGTTCAGCAAGCCCTTTACCATCGACTTCTTTTCATCTAAATCAAGAACATAATATTTATTGATAAAAGGAGGCGTTATTAATACAGGTACTTGGTAGTGATTTTCTTGAATGGGGGTGTAATGAATAAGCTGGATGAGTTCATTCTGGAAAACAACTTTTCCGGGGGTGTATGCTAGATTTTCACCTAGTTTAAAGGCATCGCTGTCAGACTGTCGCATTTTAAATGCTTCCAAGGGACTTTTTTCCAAGTCCTCAAGGAAGTTCTGCATACCTTTAACTAAATTTTGACCTTTGCTGTTAATGACTTCTTCACAAACCTCAGGATTCGTTAGCACGAAATTTGTTGGTGAAAGCGAATTCACGTATTGACGTGTGAAGAACTTCGCTTGCTTTGCTGCTTTCTCATCGCTGAACTCAATCGCGTCAATCATGTTGCTGAGCATATCGGAATTAGCTAAATAAGATTCCTTTATGTATCGAAATACTGGGTTTTGATCCCAATCGCTGTGCGCAAACCTGCGGTCAGAGGACTTGTTTTTTGCTTCTGCGTTAGACGCTTTTTCGTCGTTGTTATTATCGCTTAGGCTCTGTCCCATCATTGCTTTAGATGCTTGTTGCCACAAGTCGGTTTGTTTTTGCATATACTGCATTTGTTGCTGAATGAGCTTATTCGAGTCAACTTTAAT
Organism: Glaciecola nitratireducens FR1064; assembly: GCF_000226565.1. Taxonomy (NCBI): domain Bacteria; kingdom Pseudomonadati; phylum Pseudomonadota; class Gammaproteobacteria; order Alteromonadales; family Alteromonadaceae; genus Brumicola; species Brumicola nitratireducens. The sequence goes on from NC_016041.1 coordinate 452,881, forward strand.
ATCGCCGTTTAACAAGGCCGCTAACTTTTGCGGATCGAACATGCCTGGCACTGATGCGCCCGCGCCTTCTGCGGTTTTATTTGTTCTTGTTAACACCTCTTGAGCCAAGGCGTTAAATACGGTTGCATATTTTTCAATATAGGCTAAAACTTCAGTTTCATCCGTACTCATATTCATTCTCCATTCTATGCTAGTCGGACTTTTTCTGCCCTTTTAAAAAACCTTCCATCATTTTCTGATACGCGGTAAAGCCCGTCAGTCCGTTCTCTAGTGACGGTTTAATGAATGTTTCAAAGGCTTTCTGTGGATCCTGCGCGCATTTCTCTGCTAGTTCTTCTGTTATGCTCGTGTGCAGTTGACTAAAATCCGGAAGTCCAAAAATTTCGCGTGCTTCGGCGGGGCTCAGTTCCAATTCTATTTTGACTTTCATAGGGTTTCCTTCAGAGTAAGCCATTGCAAAATAAGCAACGTAGTACACCTAGACAGCGTATTTATCGATAACGTTTCTATAAACAGCCGGCCTAAATAATAACGACGATAGCGTTTTTTATTATTGCTGAACTTTTAGCCTATGCCGCAGCCTAAACAATGTCTATAGTTTTCGACTATTGTAGTAGGTTAATTATACATTCTCATGTGCGTAGTCATGCTTAACAGAGCGGTGCCCTCTTTTATTTTAACGGTGTATGACTAACAGGATGAATAAAACGTCTCGCTTCGAGACAATATACAATTACAATGCGGCAACTTATCACTAGAATGCACAGAACATAAATTGAATAAACACTCATCAAAACTCAATCAACACTTATGAAGAGAACAAAAACGCTTTGAAGATAAAAGAATTACCTCTATTGCCCTTTCGATGGCTAAAACGCCATTTTTGGAAATTGTTCATTGTTGCTTTAGCTGCCTCTGTGTCCTATGTGATTTATGTTGATGCTCAAGTAAAACAACGATTCGAAGGGAACAAGTGGCAGGTGCCTGCGCAAATATTCGCACGGCCATTAACCCTGCAAGTTAAGCAAGAGATTACGATTGCGGAAGTTAAAGATGAATTAAGCTTGTTGGGATATCGGCGGGTTAGCGCTGCGAAATTGACAGGTGAATACCAGACCTACTCAAATCAACTTCGCATCCAACGTAGAGCGTTTCATTTTCCAAATGGTTATGAACCAGAGCGAGATATCCGCATCACTTGGCAAGGCGAGCGAATTGCTAAAATCGAATATTTAATAGGTAAAGGTGCGAATCCAACAGCGAAGTCGATTGCATTAACGCGTTTAGAACCTTGGTTAGTTTCTCGTCTTGTGAGTGGACTCGACGAAGATCGGATGCTGGTCGGCAAAGACGACATTCCTTTGCTGTTACAAAAAGCCTTGGTGATCGTTGAAGACCGCGATTTTTATCAGCATCACGGTGTTGCACCAACATCGATCATCCGCGCATTTTTTGCCAATATAGTGGCTGGTAGAACGGTGCAAGGCGGCAGCACATTAACTCAACAGCTAGCTAAAAATTTCTTTTTGACCCGAGAGCGCTCCTATATTCGAAAAGCTAAAGAAGCCGTCATGGCAGTAGTCATAGACGCTAGGTATTCGAAGGAAGAAATTATTAATGCTTATATAAATGAGGTATTCCTTGGGCAGAATGGTGCTGTTGCAGTGCATGGCTTTGGTTTAGCGAGTCATTTCTATTTTGACAAACCACTACCTGAACTCAATACTCCTGAGATAGCAACATTGATAGGCTTAGTAAAAGGGCCTTCGTTCTATTCGCCCAGTAAGCACCCTGAACGAGCGTTAGAGAGACGTAATATCGTGTTGCGTTTACTATTTGAAGCAAATGAAATTAACAGCGACGAATACGCTGGTTTTGTCGCGGCGCCGCTGAACACAGCGAGTAGTGAAAGTTTAGCGAGTGGCAAGCATCCGGCATTTATGGACAAAGTACGTGATGAACTCAACGCTGTGATTAGCCGTCGTGCGGAGCAGCTATCGGGCGTTAAGCTTTACACAACCCTCGATATAAACGCGCAGCGTCGTGCGGAAGCGGCAGTGAAGGAACAAGTTGATCGTATTGCGCAAAAACGTGAACAACCAGACCTAGAAGCCGCAATGGTTGTATCTGATGTTCAGAGTGGTGAAATTAGAGCCATAGTGGGCGGTAAAAAAGCTGGATTTAGCGGCTTTAACCGTGCTTTGAATGCCTATCGTCCGATTGGTTCATTGGTAAAGCCTGCGGTGTATTTGTCAGCATTAGAGGACCCTGAGCATTATAATTTAGCGACAATGCTTGAAGACACGCCAGTCAAAATGCGCAGCACTGGCGGTAAGTACTGGGAGCCTTTAAATTCTGATAAAGAGTTTCGTGGCCAAGTATCTTTAATTGAGGCCTTAACCAAATCCTATAATGTGCCAAGCGTAAAGCTAGGCATGGCTGTTGGCTTAGAAGAAGTGGCTTACACAATTAATCGCTTAGGCGTAGATAAGGAAATAACCTTAGTCCCTGCGCTCACCCTAGGCGCAATCGATTTATCTCCACTGCAGGTTAACCAAATGTATCAAACCATTGCTAATAATGGCGTGATGAATCAACTGCATAGTTTGACCGCGGTGACATCAAACGAAAATGAATTGCTGTATTTGCGCGACGTAGAAAGTGAAATTAGAGCTGATGAGTCGGCTACTTATTTAGTGAATTACGCACTGCATAAAGTGACGCTTGAAGGCACAGCAAAAGCGGTAAGAGAGGCTTTTCCAAACATAAATATGGCAGGAAAAACCGGCACTACAAATGATTATAGAGACAGTTGGTTTGCGGGTTTTGACCGAAACTTAGTGACCAGCGTGTGGATGGGATCAGACGACAATGCACCTGTTAACTTATCGGGTGCAAGTGGCGCAATGCAGGTTTTTATTGCGTTTCAGAAGAAACAGTCACCCAAAAATCTATCTCGACGATTTCCTGATGGGCTTGGCATTGCGCATTTTGATGCAAAAACAGGCGAGCTTTCAGCGCCAGGATGTGGTGATATTTTAAGTGTGCCGGCAATACTCAGCGCGCTTCCCGAAAATGCTCGCGGCTGTGATGGCCAACCTGCTGTTAGAATGCAGCCTAAAAAGAAGGAAAAATCGTTCTGGGAGAAGTTGTTCGGAGAGTAATCTCGTCTTTATTTCCTGCCTAATGTATCAGCTGTAATTTAATTAACACTGACCCCTTTATTTTTTTAAGTCACTTGCGTCCTTATGGGGCGAATATTTGAAAATGCACCATTATGGTGCTTTTTTGTGTGCTCATGGTAATTTAAAAACCCTTATCTAATTGATATATATAGCTATTAAGTGTTGGCACTGGTCTTGAATAGTAAATCGAAACTACACTATTTCTTTTGAATTACGCAGGAGCATACTATGAAATTAGTCACCGCAATCATTAAGCCATTTAAGCTTGATGATGTTCGTGAAGCTATCTCTGAAATCGGTATTGACGGTTTGACTGTCACCGAAGTGAAGGGATTTGGTCGTCAGAAAGGTCACACTGAGCTTTATCGTGGCGCTGAGTATCAAGTTGATTTTTTACCTAAGGTGAAGCTTGAGATCGCAATAAATGATGATCAAGTTGAGCGTTTGGTTGAAGCCATTGTTGGCGCAGCGAAAACAGGCAAAATTGGTGACGGAAAAGTGTTCGTCTATGACTTAGAACAAGCAGTGCGTATTCGTACTGGCGAAGCAGACGCTGACGCTCTGTAAGTCGCGCAGCCAGATAACCGGAGAACAAAAATGGAAATCACATTCGAACTTGGGTATGCATTAGATACCTTTTACTTCTTAATCTGTGGCGCACTAGTAATGTGGATGGCGGCAGGTTTTACTATGTTAGAAGCGGGTTTAGTACGCGCTAAAAACACCACTGAAATATTAACTAAAAACGTATCGCTGTATGCAATTTCTTGCATCATGTACATGATATGCGGCTACAGCATAATGTATGGTGGCGACGATATGTTTTTCCTTTCAAGCATAATGGGTGACGGCGCAACCGGTGCTGAAGATCCAGCAGCTTACGCACCATCAGCTGATTTCTTCTTTCAGGTAGTTTTCGTTGCAACAGCAATGTCAATTGTATCTGGCGCGGTTGCTGAGCGTATGAAGCTTTGGGCATTCCTAGCGTTTGCGGTCGTGTTAACGGCTTTCATCTATCCAATGTCTGGTTCTTGGACATGGGGCGGCGCTGACGTATTTGGTATGTTTAATTTAGGCGCACCAGTACCAGAAGATGCTGCTGCTGACTGGATGCCTGCGTTCCGTTTCTCAGACTTTGCTGGTTCAGGTATTGTGCATATGGCAGGTGCTGCTGCAGCATTGGCTGGTGTATTAGTGCTTGGCGCTCGTAAAGGTAAATATGGCGCAGACGGCCGTGTTAACGCAATCCCTGGTGCAAACTTGCCATTAGCTACTTTAGGCACATTCATACTGTGGATGGGCTGGTTCGGTTTCAACGGTGGTTCGGTTTTAGCGACAGCAAGCGTTGAAAGTGCAAATGCGGTTGCAGTAGTGTTTATGAATACTAATATGGCTGCAGCAGGTGGCTTAGTTGCTGCGTTATTGCTAGCGAGAGTACTTTTCGGTAAAGCGGATTTGACGATGGCATTGAACGGCGCATTAGCTGGTTTGGTAGCTATCACAGCAGAGCCTTCTACACCGACTCCTCTGCAGGCTACATTGTTCGGTGCCTTGGGTGGTATTTTAGTGGTAGGTAGCATTTTAGCCTTAGACAAGCTGAAGATTGATGATCCAGTGGGCGCAATCTCTGTTCACGGTGTTGTTGGCTTCTTAGGTCTTATGTTGGTGCCATTTACTAATCCGTTAACTGTTGATGTAGCTGGCGGTGGAACGGGTGGTGCAACGTTTGTCGGACAGCTTGTCGGTGCTTTGACCATCTTCTTCTGGGTATTCGTGACGAGCCTAGTTGTTTGGCTAGCGCTTAAAGCCATCATTGGCATACGAGTTACTGAAGAAGAAGAGTTTGAAGGCGTAGACATGAGTGAGTGTGGCTTAGAAGCTTATCCAGACTTTACTACTAGCCGTCAAAACTAATCTACGCTAGTTTAAGAGCCGGCTATGGATAGCTAGCTCTATGAAGAAAGCTCAAGGACGAAGCAGGGAAGCACAAGTTGGCGTGAAAATAACAATAAGTACACGCCAATAGTTATTTTTAGCAAAAAGCCCCGATTTATCGGGGCTTTTCGTATCATCCAACTTATAGTCCTTATATTTCAACGCAATATGATCTTAGCGTTCTCAACATACATAAACATACTATTCGTCTCACGTTTACTGATATTCAATTTGAAAAAATTCATGCTCTTCATTCTGTTGCCTGCCCTCATTATATTCTCTGTCGCTTTGTTCATTGACGCTGCAGCAACGGGTTTACGCTTGTTAAATACGGGTGTTTCCTTAACCCATTCTTATAATATTAGCCGTGACATCTCTTACGGTGGTGAATCGTGGCAAAAACTAGATATTTATCGAGCCCGGGATGCCGACGAAAATACGCCGGTCATCGTTTTCTTTTTTGGTGGTGGCTGGTCTTGGGGAGATAAAGCCTATTTTGAATTTATTGCGGACAGCTTTGTTCGCAAAGGCTACACCGTCGCTATCCCAAATTATGTGCTTTATCCTCAAGGAAAATTTCCGCAGTTTGTTGAAGATGGTGCTAAGGCGATTGTGTGGATAAAGAATAATGTTAGCGAATATCAAGGCAGCGCTGAAAAAATCTTTCTTGTAGGCCATTCAGCAGGTGCATATATTGCAGCGATGGCGGCAACAGATACCCAATATTTGCAGAAAGCAGGTGAAAGTAAAAGTTTCATAAAAGGAGTTGCGGGCGTTGCGGGGCCCTATAACTTTACCCCGAAGGCCCAAGAGTATATCAACATTTTTGGCAAGGAAAATTTTGACAGTATGAAGATTGCTCAGTACGTGACTGGAAACGAAGCCCCCATGATCTTACTGCATGGCAGCGGAGATAAAACGGTAGGTGTGTTTAATCAAGAAATAATGGCAGAAGCGTTAAAAAAAGAAAACGTGAAGCATCAGTCGATAGTATATAACAGCAATATTACGCATATTAAAATACTACTTAAATTACATCCTTGGTTTGCGGATAGCGTTGATGTCGCAGAGGACATTGACTGGTTTTTTAAGAGCCTGTAATAGAGCAACAGTCTTTTGAGTTGAAGACTATAAAAGTTGATTAGCCATACAAACAACATCTAGTCACTTTGAGTAATAACAATCGATTTTAATACCCACATCAAGGAGGGGTTAAGTGAGTAACTAAAAGCTTATTTGGAGATAGGTGGGAGGCCTTACGTTAAGTCTCCATAAATCATTCTCAACTCATGTGGCAATTAACACGAGATCAGAATCTCGATTATCAACAAAGCGCAATTGATTAGTGAAACTAAGGTCAGATACAGAGAGCATTCACGCCTAGGTTCAAACGTATTTAGCATCCAATATATTGATACAGGTCATTAAATTTACTCGTTTTCCTGCAATTATTATTTTTGATATCTAATGATTCTAAAGCAGGGGCCAAGGTAGGTAAATGACTGATAAAACGTTCAATTCGACTACTTCCAAATTATCTCATCCTATTTGGCATAGCATTCCTGCAAATGTGTGTCTCAAGCATCTAAATGTATCAGTCAATGGCTTAGACCAACAAGAGGCCGACGCGCGACTGGCAACTTACGGCGCTAACTGTCTGCCAAAAGCAGCAAAACGAAGTGCTTTTAAGCGATTGCTGATGCAATTTCATAATATTTTGATTTACGTATTGCTGGCCTCAGCCGCAATCACTGCGTTTATTCAACATTGGGTTGATTCAGCAGTGATATTGGCGGTTGTCCTTGCGAATGCGATAATTGGCTTTATTCAGGAGGGGAAAGCCGAACAAGCCATGGACGCTATTCGCCATATGTTAGCTCCTCAGGCCAGAGTCATTCGTGATGGAAAGCAACTAGCAATTGATGGTGAAAAATTGGTTCCTGGGGACATTGTGTTGCTAGAGGCAGGAGATAAGGTGCCCGCTGATTTACGATTGTTCAGTGCGCACAGCGCGGCGGCGCAAGAAGCTATTCTGACAGGGGAGTCCTTGTCTGTAGAAAAGCAAACACTGCCGGTTGCTGAAGGGCTGCCTCTTGGTGACCGTTCTTGCGTCGCTTTTTGCGGTACTCTAATCACCAGTGGCCAATGCAAAGGAGTGGTAATTGCAACTGGAGCAGAGACTGAAATCGGTCGTATCAGCGGGCTGCTTTCTGAAGTCGAAATACTAACAACGCCTTTAGTTACGCAGATGGGTGTATTCGCTAAATGGCTGACCGTTTTGATTCTCATCATCGCTTTTCTGCTACTCACCTTCGGTTATTTTGTAGAGCATCGCGACTTCGCAGAATTGTTCATGGCCGTCGTCGGACTCTCTGTCGCCGCAATCCCCGAAGGTTTACCTGCAGTTTTAACGATAACATTGGCAATCGGGGTTCAGGCAATGGCGAAGCGCAACGCTATTGTGCGACGGTTACCTGCCATTGAAACGCTTGGGGCAGTATCGGTCATTTGCAGCGATAAGACGGGCACACTGACACGCAACGAAATGATGGTGGCTTCAGTCTTGACTCATCCTCACCTATTTAACATGTCAGGCTGTGGTTACGAACCAAAAGGTGTACTAAAAATAGACGACAGAGATGTTTCCCCAGCCGAACATTTGGTGCTGGAAGAACTCGCCCGTGCAGCGATTCTTTGCAATGATGGCGCGCTTCGGCAGCATGAAAACACGTGGTTAGCAGAAGGTGACCCCATGGAAGGAGCGTTGCTAGCTTTTAGCGGAAAAATGGACGCCGACATTTCTCACGAACAATCCACATGGACACGAACCGATGCGATCCCCTTTGATGCTCGAAATCGTTTTATGGCTACACTAAATCACGATCATGAAAGACATGCTTGGGTATTCGTGAAAGGGGCACCAGAAAAGATTTTGAGCATGTGCTGCGATCAGCGCACAACAGATGGAAAAACAGAAGCTCTGGATGCGGCGTATTGGAATGATGAGCTTGAATCCATTGCTGCCCTTGGTCAGCGAGTACTTGCTTTTGCGGTCAAATCAGCACCTTCAAACAATACGGTTCTGGAGCATGCAGACATACAAAACAAACTCACTCTACTAGGCATGGTAGGAATGATCGACCCCCCTCGAGACGAGGCTATTAGCGCAATTGCCGAATGCGGTACTGCCGGGATCCGCGTGAAAATGATTACCGGTGACCACACTAAAACTGCATCGGCAATTGGCAAGCAGATTGGTCTGAAAAATGCTGAGACCGTGATAACCGGCTCAGACCTCGATTGCTTTGATGATGCAGCTCTGCGACAGGCAGTAATAGACTGCGATATATTTGCGCGTACAAGTCCTGAACAAAAGTTGCGCTTGGTAATGGCATTACAATCTCATGGTTTTACGGTCGCAATGACGGGTGATGGTGTTAACGATGCTCCTGCACTCAAAAGAGCTGATGCAGGTATCGCGATGGGACAAAAAGGCAGTGAAGCCGCGAAAGAAGCTGCAGAATTAGTGCTAGCTGATGATAATTTCGCATCTATTGTAGCTGCCGTGCGGGAAGGGCGCACTGTTTATGACAATATTAAAAAGGTCATTAGTTGGACATTGCCAACTAATGCGGGGGAAGCAATGACTATAATTGTGGCATTGCTTATGGGGATGACACTGCCGATCACCGCTATTCAGATCCTTTGGGTTAACTTGATTACGGCTATCACGCTAGGTGTAGCACTGGCGTTTGAGCCAACTGAAGAAAACACCATGCGCAGGCCACCCCGAGCCCGCGATGAGCCTCTGCTGACTAATGATTTAGTATGGCATATTGTGTTGGTATCTTGTTTATTTCTGTGTGGTGTATTTGGCACCTACCATTATGCCATCGACCAAAATTATTCTGTCGAACTTGCTCGCACTATTGCCCTCAATACGCTTGTAGTAATGGAAATTTTTCATCTTTTTTTCATTCGTAACATTTATGGTACATCACTTACTTGGAAAGCTGTACGCGGCACAAAAGTGGTCTGGATGGTGGTAATTGCAGTTACAGCCGCACAATTTGCCATTACTTATCTTCCAACCCTACAATCAGTATTTGCTACTGAAGCCATTCCATTTTGGGACGGTGTTCTCGTCTTAGGTATCGGTGTTGCGCTATTTACTATTATTGAGGTCGAAAAACAACTTCGCCTAGCGCTCCAGCGCACCAAAAGGGCTTGATGTTTGCTGCTCAAGTGCACACCGCACTAATCACCTACTATTCAAAGGTAAGAGCCAATTACATTTTTGACGTGGATCAAAGACTCAATAAGTGAATATGCTACTTTCAGCAGTGAATGGGCAATATAAAACCATGGAGTAATTTGATATGACCCAGATGATGAAAGCGGCTGTCTTTGTTGAACCTGGACGCATAGTCTTGGATGACAAGCCAATTCCAGCGGTAGGACCAAATGATGCTCTTATAAGAGTAACCACAACTACCATTTGTGGCACCGATATTCATATCCTTAAGGGAGAATATCCCGTAGAAAAGGGCTTAACGATAGGGCACGAACCTGTTGGTGTGATAGAAAAGCTTGGCGCTAATGTTTTGGGATACGAGGAAGGTCAGCGAGTGATTGCTGGCGCGATATGCCCTAGTGGATATTCTCATGCTTGCCTCGATGGACTGCATTCACAAGACGGAGGAAGCTGCAGGCACGGTATCAAAGCACTTGGTGGTTGGCGTTTTGGCAACACTATTGACGGAGCACAGGCTGAGTTTTTGTTGGTTCCAGATGCAATGGCTAACTTAGCTCTGATACCCGATGGACTAAGCGATGAACAAGTACTCATGTGCCCTGATATCATGTCTACTGGTTTTGCAGGGGCAGAATCAGGCAACATAAAGATCGGGGACACCGTTGCGGTTTTCGCACAAGGACCAATAGGACTGTGTGCAACTGCAGGAGCTAAGCTACGCGGTGCGACCACCATTATTACCGTTGAGACAGTCAAAGCACGTATGGAAATGTCGCGTCGATTAGGGGCTGACTTTGTGATTGATTATCACAAAGCTGATCCTGTTGCAGAAATCATGCGCATCACTCAGGGTCGAGGCGTCGATGTTGCTATTGAAGCTCTGGGGCTACAATCGACTTTTGAAAATGGTCTGCGCTCACTTAAACCTGGGGGCACTTTGTCCAGCCTAGGGGTTTATGCTAATGATCTCACTATCCCACTGGATGCTTTTCATGCAGGGCTGGGGGACAACAAAATAATTACCTCTTTATGCCCTGGAGGGAAAGAGCGAATGCGCAGACTTATGAATGTCGTTGCCGCCGAGCGCATCGATCTCAAACCTTTAATTACTCATCGTTATGCGCTTGACCGAATAGAAGATGCTTATGAACTATTCGCCAATCAAAGAGACGGTGTTCTTAAAGTTGCCATATCGCCTTTTTGACGATATGGGGAGGTGCTGTCAACTTAATCGAGAGCAGCCAAAAGATTAACTCAGAATTGATGGCGTGTTTCTATATCGACAGTTGCACGCTAACAGGGCAGTGATCCGAACCATGAATATCATTATGAATTTCAGCGTCGTGGATCTGTCCCTGTAATTTGGGAGATACTAAAAAGTAATCAATTCTCCAGCCCACGTTGCGTTCTCTAGCGCCTGCTCGATAACTCCACCAACTGTACTTTACCTTCTCAGGGTGGACATAACGAAAAGTGTCCACGTAACCGGCGGCAACAAGGTTGTCGATGCCGTCTATTTCCTGCTGTGTATACCCTGCGCTTTTATTGTAATTTGGCTTTGGTCGAGCCAAGTCAATATCGCGATGCGCTGCATTTAAATCCCCGCAAATCACGACCGGCTTTTTCTCTTCAAGTTTTTTTATGTAACTCAGGAAGTCGGCATCCCATTGCGCCCGATAAGACAAGCGCTTCAAGTCATTGCCTGAGTTTGGAGTGTAAACGGTGACTAAATAAAGATCGCTAAATTCTGCACATAACACGCGGCCCTCTTGATCATGCTCTTCGATGCCCATGTCTTTTGTGACGTCAATGGGTTGGATGCGAGTAATGATACTGGTACCCGAATAACCTTTTTTTACCGCTGAGTTAGTGAATATATGATAGCCATTTAGCTCACACAGAGCTTCAATCACTTGTTCGTCCTGCGCCTTGGTTTCCTGCAGGCAAAGGACATCGCAGTCAAGAGACGCCATAGACTGTAAAAAATCTTTTTTGATTGCTGCCCTAACGCCATTGACGTTCCAAGATACTAGCTTCATCGAGTTCTCCAAAACTACCGCTTCATTATTATCAGGTGGATATTGTATAGATTAGCGAGCCAATGCCAAGTTTTGTTAACTAATTGATAAGCTTTCAGGCGAAAATTAAAATCGTAAACAAGCGTGCGATGCAAAATTCCCTTTCGCACTCAACCCAATTCAGCGTTACACTGTATACTTATCATCTGTTCATAAAATTAAAACAAAAGAGTACAGCATGCTTAAATCAATTAAATCTACCCTTGTTCTGTTTTCTAGTATCTCAATGACCTTATTGCTTCCTAGCGCAAATGCATATGACCGCATAACGGGTGAAACCTTTGCTAGTCGCTCTGAAGTCATTGCGCAAAATGGTATGGCGGCAACCAGTCAACCTTTAGCCACTCAAGTTGCATTAGACATATTGAAAAGTGGCGGAAATGCAATCGATGCAGCGATTGCCGCTAACGCTCTGCTGGGCCTAGTTGAACCTACGGGAAGCGGCATTGGCGGTGATTTATTTGCAATTGTTTGGGATGCAAAATCGCAAAAGCTTTATGGTCTGAACGCTTCAGGGCGATCGCCAAAAGGACTGACGCGAGACTATTTTGCGCAAAAGGGTTTAGATAAAATCCCCGCGTTTGGGCCACTGCCGGTATCGGTGCCTGGCGCTGTTGACGGTTGGTTTATGTTAAATGAGCGATTCGGTTCTAAATCTATGCAGGAATTACTGGCCCCATCCATTGATTATGCTCGAAATGGTTTCCCTGTATCAGAAGTGATTGCCTACTATTTTGAAATGAATCAGAAACGTATAGGCCAATACCCTGGCTTTCAAGAAACCTTCACTATCAATGGTAATACGCCCAAAAAAGGTCAAATATTTAAAAACCCAAACCTAGCAGCAACATATGAAAAGATAGCCACAGGGGGACGCGATGCTTTTTATAAAGGTGATATTGCGCGCACCATCAGCGGTTTTATGCAAAGCCAAGGTGGACTGCTAAGCTATCAAGATATGGCGTCACATACATCGAACTGGGTTGAACCAGTATCAACCAACTACCGCGGTTATGACGTTTGGGAATTACCACCTAATGGTCAGGGCATTGCTGCACTGCAGATCCTTAACGTTCTTGAATTATATGACCTTGAGAGCATGGGCCGAGACAGCGCTGAGTTTGTGCACACTGTGGTGGAAGCCAAGAAGCTGGCATTTGCAGACCGCGCTAAGTTTTATGCAGACCCCGACTTTAACCAAATTCCGGTGGATTGGTTAATTTCTAAAGAGTATGCGAAAAAACGCCAGAAGCTGATTGATCCAAATGCAGCGGCAAAGCGCGTAGATGCGGGTAAACATGAAGGAGACACTATTTACCTAACTGTTGCTGATAGCCAAGGCAACATGGTGTCTTTAATCCAGAGCAATTACCGTGGCATGGGCTCAGGTATGATCCCAACTGATTTAGGCTTTGTTTTACAAAACCGAGGCGAAATGTTCTCACTAGATAAAAATCATTTTAATGCTCTAGAACCTGGTAAGCGTCCGTTCCACACGATTATTCCCGCGTTCGTAACTCGCAATAATAAACCCCTCATGAGCTTCGGCGTTATGGGTGGCGGAACGCAGCCGCAAATGCATGCACAAATCATTGTTAACATGATTGATTTTGGCATGAACCTGCAAGAAGCAGGCGACGCACCACGAATACTCCATACCGGTTCTAGCTCACCTGAAGGTGATATCATGACCGATGGCGGCTACATTAGTTTAGAATCTGGTTTTTCTGCCAAAACACGTCGTGATTTACTCCAAAAGGGACATACTCTTAAGGATGTATCGGGTGCTTTTGGTGGCTACCAAGCAATCATGCTAGACGATAAAAACAAAGTGTATTATGGTGCATCAGAAACTAGAAAAGACGGTCAAGCCGCAGGATACTAATTAATGAGTCAATCGCAAAAGGGGATTTGCGCCGAGCCAAATTTGCACGCCCAATATTTGCTGTTTAACGTTGTTGACGATGACTTTCCAGCAATGCGCGAAAAGCTCTCGCGATTGCTCGACTTGTTCGAGCACTTTGACGATGAACACTATGAGGCTATGGTGTCTGGTGTTATTGCAATAGGCTCCAGTTTTTGGTCTGAAATTTACCCGCACAGCTCGCCACAAGAGCTGGTGGGTTTTCCTGATATGCAGTGCGACGATCGTTGCGCGCCAGTACTTCCCTGTGATTTATTTATTCAAATTAGAGCCGACCGTCTGGATATTTGTCATGCGGTAGGTATTGAAGTGCTTGATTTGTTGCGTGTTCACGTTGAGCTAGTGGAACAAGTGAGCGCGTTTAGATATCTTGATGGTCGAGATTTAACGGGGTTTCTTGATGGTGAGGATAACCCGAGAGGCATGAAAAAACTCGATATTGCTATCGTTGGTGACAATGACCCTGAGCACAAGGGCGGCAGCTATATTCACATTCAGCGTTATCGTCACGATATGAATCGTTGGAATGCACTGTCCCTGCGTCGACAAGAAGGCGTTATGGGCAAAACCAAAGAGCACAATCTACCTTTGGTTGACAGTGGGCGTTCCTCTCATAATTTTCGCACTAAATTAACGGGGCCGAATGGTGAATATCCAAGTTTGTTAAAGCAAAGCATGCCTTACGGTGACATGCTCATGCAGGGCTTGTTTTTTGTTAGCTGTGCAAATAACAGTAAGTCCTTCAAAGATATGTTGCATAGTCGTATTTTTGGCGATGAAATGGGGCATTATGATCGCTTTCTTGATTATTCAAACGCGGAGACAGGCGCAGCTTTTTTTGCACCTTCAATTCAATTTATAAAACGTCATGCCAAAGACTATGATGACGGGAAAGTGCCTTTTTGAGTATTCTAAAGAACGAGCCTACGGGCGACGACGCTAAATCTGCATCCCATAATCATCAAATAAATGACCTTAATAATGGAAATAACGCGCAAGTTCCCGCAGTTCTTGTCGAATCTCTTTTATTTTCGTATGTAGCCAGCAAACCCATAATTGACATTAAAAAATGGCAGCTAGGTAAATCAGAACAAGTATTCTTATACGGCCCGTCAGGCTGTGGAAAAAGTACGCTGTTAAACTTGATTTCCGGTATTTTGTCACCCCAAGGGGGTAAGGTCAGTGTTTTAGGTACGGATATTGCGCGCTTAAAAACTAGCAAGCGGGATCGTTTTAGAGCCCAGCACATTGGCGTTGTATTTCAGCAGTTTAACCTAGTTCCTTATTTAAGTGTCCTCGACAATATTCAGTTAGCTATGCACTTTGCTAACGATGATTCTAATAAAACAGATGCTATGAAAAAAGAGTCGACCAAACAACAGCGGATCGCCTCAATGCTACATGCCTTGCAGTTGCCCAGTGACTGCATCTTGCAAAAAGCTAGCGAGCTGAGTGTAGGGCAGCAGCAGCGGGTTGCTATTGCACGCGCACTCATAAATAAACCGGATGTGCTGATTGTCGATGAGCCGACGTCTGCTCTCGACGCAGCGGCCAAAGACGCCTTTATGCAAGTGCTAACCGACACGGCAATAAGTTCGAATGCAGCGCTCATATTTGTTAGCCACGACCAGTCACTTGCTAGGCATTTTAAACGAGTTGAATCATTAACTGACATAAACTATACAGCTGCTGCAATGCCTGAGCCGGAACGCCGGACATGATTTTTAGGGTTGCTAAACAAAGCCTATTGCACAGAAAAGTATCAGTCATGCTGACTTTTTTAGCCTTATTAGTTAGCGTTTCATTATTGCTCTCAATTGAGCATATTCGAAAAGAAGCAAAAAGTAGCTTTTATCGCACGGTTTCTGGTGTAGATCTGATTGTAGGTGCGCGTACAGGGCAAATTAATTTACTGCTCAGTTCGGTGTTTAGAGTAGGGGCGAACGCTAACTCTGTGAGCTGGGAAAGTTATCAAAGTATTGTGGCGAATCCTCAGGTTGAGTGGTCTATTCCGCTTTCACTGGGCGATTCGCATAAGGGCTTTGCCGTTATCGGTACCACCAACGCTTATTTTGAGCATTACCGTTATGGTGATAAGCGCCAGTTAAGCTTTCAAGCCGGCGGACGTTTTGCCAGCAGTGGTGAGAGCGACAGTTCCATTGATAGTGCCGGTGATAGCGAAAATGGTGCGGCGAAAATGTCTGCTGTGAGCCAGCATTTTGATGTTGTTCTAGGTGCGGACGCGGCCAAACAATTAAACTATAAAGTGGGTGATGAGATCATCATCTCTCATGGTGTTGGCAAAGTTAGCTTTAGCTACCACGACGATCATCCCTTTACCATTGTTGGTATTCTGCAATTTACGGGAACGCCGGTTGATCAAGGGGTGCACGTTGGTCTGAATGCGATAGAATCGATTCATACACAAGGCAATCCAAGCTTATCCAAAAGCACAATGTCTCGCGCGAGTTTGAAAAAACCGCAGGAAGCAGAACATGCCGAGCACGAGCACGAACACAGCGACAAAGCAGCTCCTCAACCGGCACATACGCCGCTTGAAACCTCGAACAAGCAAGATTCGAATAAACACGCACTTGCACAGCCCACTCAAGTATCAGCTTTTATGCTCGGACTTAAATCTCGCATTGCCGTACTGCAAATGCAAAGACAGGTTAATCAGTCCAAACTTGAGCCACTGTCAGCTATTATTCCCGGCGTTGCTTTAGGTGAGCTATGGCGCTTAGTCGGTGCCGTTGAAAATGTCTTACGCATTATTTCGGCAGCAGTCCTAGTGGCTAGTCTATTAGGCCTAAGCACCATGCTGTTAGCGTCACTGCGCGAGCGCAGAGCTGAAATTAGCGTGTTCAGGGTGATGGGAGCAAAACCAAGCTTTGTATTCTGGTTGCTGCAGCTTGAGGCGCTCAGTATTGCCTTGGGTGCTAGCGTCTTTGCTGTCTTGTTAGTAACAGGCGTTATTTTACTTAGCAATGATTGGTTGTTGGCGGAATATGGTTTGTCGCTGAGCGCAAATATTCTTTCTGTACATACTCTATCAATGATTGGCGTTGTGCTAATTGCCACATTTGTAATTGCACTTATACCTAGTATTGGTGCATACCGAAAAGCGCGCTCGCTCAATTGAATTAACTAAACTAAAATTGAAAAAGCGACGTTAAAAGTTAACGATTCTTAAAAACTGCTAATAAAGCAGCGCTACTGGACGATATAGTATAATAATAATCAGAAGTTTAGTCTTCTGGACCTTTTCTGTCTTCTAGAGAGTGTTATGTCTAATCTAATGTCATCAATTGATCAACGCACGCAGCTAGTGGGTGAAAACCGCCTAGAGTTGCTGATGTTTAAATTAGGTTCACGGCACACGTTTGCGCTTAACGTATTTAAAGTGAGGGAGGTTATTACCGTGCCTCCACTGAATCAACTGCCTGGCTCTCACCATCACATTAAAGGCATAACAAATTATCGTGGCGGGTCAATTCCTATTATTGATCTGAGAACAGCGATCCATTTGAGCAATAACAGTGCGCATTATGAGCCTCAAAACGTGATTATTACTGAATATAATAGAAGCGTCCAAGGGTTCCTGATAGGGCAAATAATGAATATCGTGAACACATCATGGAGTGACATTCAGCCACCTCCGACTTCGGCTGGAAAAAATAACTATTTGACTGCATTCACTCGAGTTGAAAATGATGGTGAAATGGAGCTTGTCGAAATCATCGATGTTGAAAAAGTACTCTCAGAAATCATTGAGTACGATACCTCCATTTCAGAAGACCTGTTAGATTCAGATATAAAAGAACACTTGGTGGGTCAGAAAGTGTTAGTTGTCGATGATTCGTCAACTGCCCGTGGCCAGATACGCGAGACGCTCACTCAATTAGGTATTGAAATCATTGAGGAAAAAGACGGATTAAGAGCTCTGAATCTTTTGCAGAGTTGGGCCGACGAAGGTAAGGTTGTTACCGATGAAATTCTAATGATGTTTACAGATGCCGAAATGCCGCAAATGGACGGTTATCGACTCACCGCTGAAGTACGTAAAGACCCCAGAATGTCAGACTTATTTATAGCCTTAAATACGTCACTGAGCGGCACATTTAATGAAGCGATGGTTGAAAAAGTTGGCTGTAATCGCTTTATTTCTAAATTTCAGCCGGACTTACTGGTAGACGTTGTTCAGGAAAGAATGCGGGAAGTTTTGAAAGCTAATGAAAATTAAATTGGCATTTTAATCTAGTAATGAATTTCACTGCCATTTACCTTGCTAATAGTTGACGGTAGCTGATGTATTAATTGCAGTGAAACTAGGCTTTTACTGCAATATGCAATAACCTAAGCGTATTACTTACGATTAGGTCTCCAAAATGATGAAGTTAACTACCCTCAGTGTTCTTTTTATTAGTCTCTCCCTTTGCGTTTCGGCGTCCGCTGGAGCAGTGGTCAAGCCAGCACCTTTGGTGTCTATACCAACCCATGACAATTTTTTTAACAGTATTGCAAAACATTGCGGCAAGGCGTTCGAGGGTAAAGTTGTATTTGATAACGATCCCAGTCCTGCATTCGATGATAAGTTAGTAATGCATGTCAGAAAATGTTCTGAAGAACAGCTACAAATTCCATTTCACGTTGGACCCGATTCGTCACGCACATGGATAATTACTAAAACCGGTAGCGGCTTGAGTTTAAAGCACGATCATAGACACAATGATGGTAGCGATGATTCGTTAACAATGTATGGCGGACACACTGTTGATGCAGGTTATAATCAAGTTCAGTCATTCCCTGCGGATCAATATTCTAAAGAACTATTCACGCAAAGCGGTATTCCACAGTCTAATGGAAATACATGGCAAATGTTCATTTATGAAGAAAAGTTTACCTATAGAATGGTGCGTGAAGGCAGGGAGTTTCGTGTTGACTTCGATTTAAGTAAGCCGATCGAGACCCCAACTGCGCCTTGGGGATACAGTGACGAAAATAGTCAGTAATATGGCATCCCTATTTGTAGATAAAAAATCGACTGCTTGGATTGAATGTTAATATAATAATCATCATGCACTTCAAAACAAGGAAGCAACAAATTACATGCTAGGATTAAAGCAATATTGTATTTTCTTTACGCTTATTTTGTGCGTATCGGCAAGCCAAGCTGCAGATTTTGCGGAAAATTTGTACACAGGTTATAAAGAAGTTCTCTATCAAATCAAAATTATTGATAACGAGTCAGGGCAAAAATCAACCATAGGTTCGGGCTTCATTATTAATGGGCAAGGGCTAGCGGTGACTAATTATCACGTGGTATCCGATTTCATTTTATATCCTGATAAAAACCGTATCGAAGTAGAAGATATTGACGGTAAGGTAAGCCAAGCTTCGTTGGTTAACTTCGACGTTATTAACGACTTAGCCTTAATTCGAATTCAAGGGGATACTCTCCGCAGTAAGTACTTACCTATTGCAACACAGTTGCCAACTCAGGGCTCGACAATCTATTCATTGGGCAATCCCCACGACTTGGGCATGATAGTTGTACCGGGCACATACAACGGGCTAAAGCAGAACAGCTTCTATCAAAAGATACACTTTACCGGTTCTGTTAACTCAGGCATGAGCGGTGGCCCTGTGGTAAATGAGAGCGGGGAGGCAATGGGGGTTAACGTTGCGACAGCCGGCAATCAGCTTGGCTTTTTAGTTCCTCTGAACAAGTTAAAAGCGTTAATCAATAAAAATAAAACGATTGAAATTGGTGACTATAAAAAAATAATCGCGGAACAATTACAGCAAAATCAACAGCAACTAATTGCTGAGCTAACCGCAGTTCAATGGCCAAAAACACCATTGGGACTGGCCGATGTGCCCGACGCAATGGCCGACTTTATAACTTGTTGGGGAGGCTCAAACGCTGACGATAAAGAAGCTCAGTATCTTGCTGTGCGCAAGTCGTGCTCTCTTGATCAAACCATTTATATCAGTAGGAGAATGCAGACCGGTCGGGTTGCCGCTAATTTTGAATGGTATTCAAGCGACAAGCTAAATAGTTTTCGCTTCTACAACATGATTGATGAACAAATGCGCATGATGACGTATCAAGACGGCAGGTCAAAAGAAGACTTTTCAGAATATCAATGTCAGCGAGATGTGATGAAAAATGTCAATAATGTGAAGTTTAAATCTGCAATTTGCGTCAAAAATTATAAAGAGTTTGATGGCTTATTTGATGTATTGTTTGTCTCTGCAACCCTAGATCAGTCGAACGCCAGCTTAGTTTCGCTGTTTTACCTTTCAGGGATCAGTCAGGCGTCTTATAAAGCGTTTACGCCCGTGTTTATGGACGCAATATCATGGCAGTAGTTATCGAACTTCTTTCTCGAAACAATCAGGTGCTTAGCCACCAGGTTCTTGGCTTATCTTCAGCCACGCTTGGACGCGCATTTTCGTGCGACAAGCATATTGACGATCCTTATGTGTGTGCACAGCACCTAAATATCAGCATTGATGAGTCGGGTGCAATTAATATTCAGGATAATGATTCGGTAAACGGTGTCAGGGTGAATGGTAAGGTGGTGTCAGAAGCGCAAGTAAATGCTGACGATATTATCACCGTCGGCAGGAGTCGTTTTAGAATCTTTGCTGCAGATAGCAGTTTGGCGCCGACAAAAAAGCTAAATCCGATGGAAGAATATATCGATCGATTTGCAAAAAGACGGTTCTTTTTCAGTTTATTAATTGCACTCACTATTCTTACCACCATCGACTCTTACTTTGGCACGTTTAGCAAATTCGAGGTTAGTAGCTTGATAGCGAGCATTGGCGGGATGCTTCTGGTGGTTTGCATTGTCCCTTTTATATTTGCTTTGCTATCGATATTGAATAAAAAAGACGCGCGTTTAATCACTCAGTTCAATTTGGTTTTAGTCAGCGTGGTAAGTGTGTTGTTATTTTCGTATCTTATTAAATTCTTACTATTTAATTTCGACAAAACAAGTCTTGTTGTCTCTGTCGAAACCCTCTTTACTTGGGGATGCTCAATCGTCGTATTTTGGCTAGCGTTGTATGTCGCTTTTCATCAAAGCAATCGTAAAAGAAATGCGATTGTGTTTGCTGTTTTTGGCGCATTAGCCTGTGCAAAGCTTCTGCCTGGGTTCTTCGATGAAAACAATTATATTGAGAACCCTAATGCAAATGCTTTTATCATTAGTCCTATCTTTTTGATTTCAAAACCCGAGTCGACTCAGGATTTTGTTAGCAGCGCTGAAGCTTTATTTGTGAAAGCTGAACAAGAGAGTGACGATCTTTAAAGTGAGATTGTGTCAATAAACTAAATCGGCTTTTGACACGTAACTCTTGCACTTACTAAAAACTTAGGGCTGACGCTTAGCCCACTATACTGGGCTACGAAACTATTTATGGATCTTATTTTTTTTGACTTAGATGGAACGTTATTAAACGACGAATCTAAAATATCAACTTTTACGAAAGATACACTCGTCTTGCTAAGAGAAAAAAATATAGCTTACACCGTTGCAACTGGGCGCACTATGCTCTCTGCGAAATCTATAGTAGACGGTCATTACTTCGATTTACCCCAAATTTATAATAATGGGGTGACGGTATGGGATCCTAAAATTCAACAATTGTCTCTTGAAAATCTGCTTGATAATGCAGAAATTTCAGCAATTATTAATTCGTCGTTGTCCCATGGGATCACACCGTTCGTTAACGCGATTGGCAACTATAAGCAGCAAAATCATCATCACATTATCTATCATGCTGAGACACTTCATGAGGTAGAAAAAGAGTTAGTGAATAAGTATTTTTCCCGCACCGACGCAAAACTCTTGCCTTTGCACGCTTTACCTTCTGATAGCCAAGTAACTAATATCAGCATGATTGGATTGGCAGATACAATTCACGAAATGTGGCTTGAACTA
The DNA here is from genome assembly GCF_000226565.1 of Glaciecola nitratireducens FR1064. Classification (NCBI taxonomy): domain Bacteria; kingdom Pseudomonadati; phylum Pseudomonadota; class Gammaproteobacteria; order Alteromonadales; family Alteromonadaceae; genus Brumicola; species Brumicola nitratireducens. Next base: position 474,213 of record NC_016041.1, read on the forward strand.
AACACCTATGAAAACCTCATTGCCTATTCAGGTAAGGCCTTAGAAGGAGAAAGATACAGTTGGATGGATGTGCATCACTGCCGCGCTAGTAAAGGAAATGCAGTAACAAATTTAAAACAACAGTTAGGCGCTAGTAACATTATCTGTTTTGGCGACGGTGATAATGATTTAAGCATGTTTGCGCTTGCTGATGAAAGCTATGCCCCAGACAATGCAAAAGCAGAAATCAAAAAGTCTGCGACCGCTACGATAGGTCATAATCACAAAGATGGTATTGCGCACTTTTTGCGTGAGCGTTTCTCGCTGTAGTTTAGCTTTCGCTATTATTGGTTTGCGGTTAGGGTGCCATCAACCATATCAGGAAAGATAGCGATGCTTTTTATTGCATCGTTTTCAGGTCTACAAATTTCGCCGGTGAAATCAATCGTTAACTTTTTAAAAATTGCGTTTTTATAAGACGAGCAGAGGCGAACCACTAGCTTGCAATATGAGTTTTTTGATCTCAATGCAAGATTGGCCCATACTTAGAAGGGTTAGTTAAAACTGTAATCACTTTATTCTGCTTAGTTACTATGCGGATAATGTGGTCTGCATGTTTTAGATCAGGAGCCTACTCTTTTGATTTAATATTTTGCCAAGGTTTGTTTCGTCATGAGCAAGCAGGTGAGACAACAATACGAAAATAAATCATGACAGAGGAGTATTTAGTGGACAAGATTAAAATTATTTCAATTACGGCGATCGTAATATTAGTGGCTGTATTTGGATTTATTTATTTACAACCAGCTAAGAATACCGTGAACAACATCCCCAGCGTAGATTACGCTAGCGATCCTGTTCCAGACTTCAATGAATACGAAAGAGTTCAAGACAAAAAGCGCGCTTTCTTCGACTATTTAAAGCCCGCTATAGCCTCTCAAAATGAATACATCTCTACCGTCCGCGCTTTGATCATGAAGTATCAGGAAATGCACTCTGATGGACAAGCATATTCTGAGAGCGAACAAGAAGAATTAGATTGGTTAATCAATGAATACCGAGTCACCAATAGCGAAGAACTAAAGCCTGTATTTACGGAATTACTTCGTAAAGTTGATGTAATACCGGAAGATTTAGTGCTAGTTCAAACGGCTAATGAGTCAGCGTGGGGAACCTCTAGATTTGCTCGAAAGGGCTACAATTTCTTTGGTTTGTGGTGCTTTGAGAAAGGCTGTGGCTTTGTCCCAAATCGTCGTAACGAAGGTGCTAGTCATGAAGTGGCAAAGTTCGACGACCTTACTGAAGCTATGTACTCTTACATGCGTAATCTTAATAGCCATCCAGCTTATAAGGATTTACGCGCGATCCGTTTGCAGCATCGCAATGCACAAAAAGAAGTGACGGGCCATGCTTTGGCTGAAGGCTTAAGTAAGTACTCGGAGCGTGGTGAAGAATATATCGAAGAATTACGTCAAATGATAAGAGTTAATCAAAGCTTTATTTCTTCTGAGGGCATCTAAGAATATGGCTGCTATTGGCAATTATATACGCTCAGCCTAAATCAAACCTGTTAGGTAATAATTCACCTAATGTGCTCTCCCAACTTTTGTTCAGTGCTTTGTTTACGCAAAGCACTGGCGCAACGGGGTCTTGCATGAACTCAGTCACTACCTGTCTGCATGCGCCACAAGGCGAAATTGGGTCGGATTGATTGGACATGACGTACAGCGCTTTTATAGATTGCATTCCGTCAATGACCGCAGCGGAAATAGCTGAGCGCTCCGCGCATACGGTTAGTCCATATGATACGTTTTCGATATTGACACCATACGCGACGCGCTCTTCGCCGTTGGTTTCGTATACTATCGCAGCAACAACTTGAACGCCTGAATAAGGACTGTGAGAGTAGCCCAGATGTTGTGTAAGACCCTGCATTATTTCTTGTTTATTTAACATTCCAATACTTTATTTATTTTATAACCATTTATACTTTCGACGGCATCATACAATGTTGTCATAGTAACAGCAAAGCCTTCCTAAACTGTCAAAAGATGCACTCGTATGTCGATCTAATAGAAAATTTGGTAAATAGAATCACATTTTAATTACTCTTTATGCGTTCAGTATACTACTATCATTGTTGAAGGTTTATACACGACTATCAAAACAAACAATCAACAAATGACACTATTCAGGAAAGGACACCATGAAGAAAATATTAAAATTTGTTAGTGCAAGTCTACCGATGTTGCTTATCAGCTCAATGGCGTTTTCCAATGCGACTAAAATGCTAGAGCAACCGGATCTGTCAGATAACCATATTACTTTTGTTTACGCTGGCGATATTTGGTTAGCAAATCGCGACGGCAGTAATCCGAAACGTCTAATCAGTGACAATGAGACACAAATGCGACCGCATTTTTCTCCTGATGGCTCACACGTCGCTTTCACAGCTGACTATGGTAATAATCAAGACGTTTATATTGTCTCAATTAATGGAGGAGAGGCAACGCGGCTCACTTGGCATCCTGTTGATGACATGGTCGAGGGATGGTCAAATGATGGTAAACGCGTGGTGTTTACCAGCATGCGTGAAGTGAATCACAATCGTTCTCCGCAAATGTTTGAAGTCGGTATTGAAGGCGGACACCCTCTCAAAGTCATGGAAGCCAGGGCAGTAGATCCAGTGTGGGCGGCAGATGGCGAGACAATTGCCTACCGACCATTCCATAAAGCGCATAGAGGGGCAAGTGGTTGGCGTCAACACCGAGGCGGAACAACGCCACCTGTATGGATTTATAATACGAAGAGCAGTAAAACAATAGAAGTACCAAAGCCAAACAGCAATGATTTTGAACCGATGTGGATAGGTAATGACCTGTACTTATTATCTGATCGAGATGGCTCAGTTGCGCTTCATCATTACACAACTGAGGGCACGGTAAGCAAAGTGCTCGATACGAAACCTTGGGATATTCTCAGTGCTAATGCACACGGGTCTGAAATTATTTTTGAAGCGGGTGGTGAGTTGCTTATGCACGATACCAACACTAAGAAAACGCAGACGCTGGCTATCGAAATTAATCCCGACTTACCACAACGAAGAGTTGCTTGGAAAGACGTTAGCAGCAATATCGAATTTGCCTCGCTTTCTCCTACTGGCAAACGCGCAGCTATCGTTGCAAGAGGAGAAGTGTTTACTGTGCCTCTTAAAGATGGTGCAACACGCAACGTATCCCAAAGCGATGGGATAAGGGAGATGACCGCGATATGGTCTGTAGATGGCAGTAAAATTGCCTACCTTTCTGATGCTTCAGGCGCTTATGAGTTAATTATCAGTGACCAATTCGGCAAACAGCAAGGCAGCAGTTACGCCTTGACTAAAGTAAAAACAAACTACTTTGAGTTAGTCGCTTTTGCGGATAATGACAGCAAAGTAATTTACCGCGATAGTCACTTAAACTTGAAATATTTTGATTTGAAAAAGAAAAAATCTTATGTGATTGGCACTGATCCAAGGCGCAAGGGTTTTGTAGAAGGGTCTCAACAAATAGCTGTTTCACCAGACAGCAAATGGCTTGCCTATTCATTATTAGGGCCAAGTAATAATCAAATATTGTACCTCTACAATTTCGAATCCGGCAAAGCATCACCAATAACTCGTGGAATGAGTGACGCAGCACAACCTGCGTTTTCTGTTGATGGCGAATACTTATACTTTTCTGCATCTACCAATCGCGGCCCCACGGTTGCTTCCATCGATATGTCTCAGCAAGACAGGCCTTATCGTGCGGCCTTATATGCTGCTGTTTTATCCTCTGCGGGCAAGTCGCCGCTGCTGCCAAAATCCGATGAGGAAATCTCTTTAGAAAAAGCGTCTGACGAAAAAAAGGATAAAAAGAACGAAGATGCTGAAGTTCAAGCCACTCGTGTTGACTTAGACGGAATAATGGATCGCATCGTTGCACTCCCTATCGCAGAAAAAAACTATTCACACCTTGCTGTCGGCTCTGACGAAGCGCTTTACTATATTGACCGTCCGCAGCCAGGTTCAGGCCTCGACGCTTCAGGAAACGCTGCAGATAAAAGCAATTTAATGCGTTTCGATATGACAGAAAAAAAGTCTACCCAAGTGATAAGCGACGTTGTTAACTTTGTACTAAGCCACGATGCAAAGACGATACTGCACGCCTCTTCAGAGGGTGAATGGCAAACCGCTGAGATCGGAGCAAAGATTGAAAGCAAGCCACTTAATACTGCTGAATTGAAAATGAAAATTGATCCAATGAAAGAATGGGCTCAAATTTTCGAGGACACATGGCGTATGCAGGTGGATTACTTTTATGCAGAGAACTTGCATGGAATAGACTGGCAGGGTGTTTACAAGCAATATCGTCCACTACTCGATCACGTTGGTACACGAGCTGACCTAAACAAGCTAATCGTTGCAATGATTTCGGAACTACAGGTGGGTCACAATAGAGCTTATGGCGGTGATGTTTTTAATCCAAGCACCGTTAACGTAGGCTTGCTTGGTGCCGATGTTCGCTATGAAAACGGCGCGTTTCGTTTAGCTAAAATCTATACCGGCGAAAGTTGGAACCCCTATTTAAATACCCCCTTAGGCATACCGGGGATCGATATCAAGCAAGGAGATTATATATTAGCGGTAAACGGCAAAGCGTTTTCTGCTAACGACAATTTTTTTGCGGCTTTCGAGAATACCGCAGGCAAACAAGTTAGTTTGTTGGTAAGTGCGGATCCAAAAGGCAAGGAATCGAGAAAAGTGACTGTTGTGCCGATGAACAACGAACGAATTGCGCGCCAGTGGTCGTGGATAGAGGCTAACCGTAAGTATGTAGATGAGCAATCTAAGGGACAAGTTGGTTATGTTTATGTGCCCAATACTGCAGATGCAGGGTTTACATATTTCAACCGCATGTTCTTTGCGCAGTTAGATAAGAAGGCGATGATTATTGATGAACGCTCGAACGGTGGTGGTCAAATTGCCAACTATATTACGGATGTATTATCGAGTACTTATTTAGCTGGGTTTAAAGATCGTGACGGTGAAGTGTATGGTTCGCCCGTTGGCGCACTTGATGGGCCCAAAGTGATGCTAATAGATCAAGATGCAGGCTCTGGTGGCGACTTTCTACCTTATGCCTTCAAATATGAAGGGATTGGCAAACTTATCGGTACTCGTACTTGGGGGGGCTTAATTGGTATTTCTCACAACCCCGCGTTCATAGATGGTGGACAAATGAGTGTGCCGTTCATTCGCATATTTGATGCAAAAGGTGAGTGGCTGGCAGAAAATACGGGCATTGCTCCCGATATCGAAGTTAAACTCATGCCTGCTGAAGTTAATAAAGGAATCGATCCACAGCTAGACCGAGGCATTAAACAAATGATGGATGAACTAAAAGCCTTTACTCCTATTCGTGCTGTAGAAACACCGAAAATACCGACTGAGTTGGGTCTCTAAGGAGAGTAAACATTTGTGTAAAGGGCATCGTGAATATTTGTATCACGATGCCTTTTAGCGTCAATTATTCTGACTAATAAGATTGAAGTGGATAGGCGCTTGTTAAGCTCGGCTTGTAAATTTAACGTCCGCCGTATTTACTTTTATCTTTTCACCTGTCGAAATGTACTCAGGTACTTGAACAGTCAAGCCAGTCGACAGCACCGCTGGTTTTGTGCGTGCGCTTGCAGATGCACCTTTTATTGAAGGATCGGTTTCAGTAATGACTAAATCAACAGATGCTGGTAATTCGAGTCCTACTGGCTTGTCGTCTACTATCAGCACCTGCAAACCAGTGGTTTCTTCAGTAATAAATAGAAGCTCTTCACTGATGGTTTCTTTATCGATTGAATAGGGAGTGTAGTCCTCATTATCCATAAAAACATATTCGTCGCCATCGTTGTAAGAGAACATCACTTTTTTCTTATTGAACTCCGCAGTATTGATCATTTCATCAGCTTTGAAACTCTCATCTGCTTTAGCACCGGTCGCAACTTCATATAGACGCATTCTATATAAACTTGCTCCTGCTCTGCCGCTTGGAGTTAGCTTCGCTATATCCTTTACAAAATAGACTTTTCCATTATGTTCAATGGCTGCATGTTTCTTTATTTCACTGGCTTTTGGCATACTGCTTCTCGTTAGTGTTGATAGTAAAATTTAACTTGGTTTTAGAATAAAAAGTTAAAGCGCATCGGTTAAAGATAGCACATTTTATAACTTAAGCTGTCACTCAGAAAAACGTTCAGGCTGCTTATCTTCTAACTATTGCCAAGTTGTAGCACACCGTCCCAGTCATCTGGGACGCCATGTAAAATGAGCTGTTCTACTGAGGTGACATGTTGCTTTAGGATAGGATCCTGCGGATGTTGTTTTTTCGCGGCACGGAATACAGAGAGTGCTTCTCTCAAGTTACCCTCCATACGGAAAGCCAAACCTTTCTGGATAGCGTCAACCGTATCTAAGCGTTCCTGTTGTAACTCGTCGGATAGATGAGTCATGACTTCAACAAGTTTTATAGGCTCGTTGCGCCCTTTTACTCTAACCCAATCAATGGTGCGCGAGACAAATGCATGGTCGGCCATCGCAATTAATTGTTCACTAACAATAATATCCACGTTGTATATCGACTTCAATGTCTCAAGGCGTTGAGCAATATTAACGCTATCGCCAATGACTGTTGTGTCCATTCTATCGTCAGACCCCACGGTGCCAATAATAACCGGGCCAAAATGAATGCCAATACCAATACTCACAGCAGAGTAACCACTTTTTGCACGATGTTGGTTATATAAAATTAGCGCACGATTTAGGCCGATAGCGGCGCGGATAGCGTCTTGTGCTTTGTCACAGTCTGAACCCTCAGGGCTATCGAACAATGCCATAATTGCATCGCCAATAAACTTATCAATAAAGCCTTTATTGTCGTGGATCGGCGCGTTCATTCTTAAGAAATATGAATTTAGGAAATTCAAAAGCTCTTGCGGGGTCATTTTTTCTGACAGACTGGTGAAGCCACGAATATCGCAAAATAAGATAGCGACGTTATCTTCATCTGCATGACCGAGTTCGAGCGCTCCGCCTTTCTTATAAATATGGTCAAAAAATTGTCGAGGTACAAATTTTTGGAAGTTTTGGTTTAGCTGCATAGCCTCATCAGCTTTTAGCCGATGAGATCGTTCTTCTGTGTCTCTATACTGCACCAATTTATTTTTGATGCGTTTAGCTTTACGCAAGGTAACTAACCACAGCGCAGTACACGAAACCGCATAAATTGATAAACCAATAACCCAAAACAACACAGACTTAACTTCCTTTTACTTCGCAGTGATTTGCTTAAACGCTCTGTCAGCCGCTGCTATTGTTGCTTCAATAACGTCAATGCTGTGCATTTTAGACACAAAACCAGCTTCGTATGATGCGGGCGCTAAGTAAACGCCTTCGTTGAGCATTGCATGGTAGAACTGATTAAACTGCGCAGTATTACAATTAATTGCTTGCTTGTAATTCGTAACGTGCTCTACGTCGGTGAAGAATATACCAAACATACTACCAGCGACATTTATACTCATAGGTATATTATTTTTATGTGCGGTATCTCTAATACCTTCAGCCAGTATCTTAGTATTCTCAAAAATACTGTCATAGAAACCTGGTTCCGCTAACTGTGATAGTGCTGCAAGCCCTGCAGCCATTGCAATAGGGTTACCTGACAATGTTCCCGCTTGGTATATCGGACCGGTTGGCGCGATGTGAGTCAGTATTTTCTTTTTACCGCCAAAGGCGCCTACAGGCATTCCGCCGCCAATGACTTTACCAAGACAAGTGAGATCCGGTTCTACGCCATAACGTTCTTGCGCACCGCCCAAAGAAACTCTGAATCCAGTCATCACTTCATCAAAAATAAGCAGTGCACCATAATGGTCGCATATGCTTCGTAAGCCTTCAAGAAAGCCTTCGACAGGGGGGATGCAGTTCATGTTACCAGCAACGGGTTCCACAATAATGCACGAAATATCGTCACCATGCTCATCAAAAGCAGCTTGCACTGAGTCGAGATCATTGAAGTCGACGGTTAAGGTGTGTTTAGCAAAGTCGTCAGGGACACCCGGTGAACTTGGCACGCCTAAGGTGAGCGCTCCTGAACCGGCTTTTACAAGTAGAGAATCGGCGTGGCCGTGATAACAGCCCTCAAACTTTAATATTTTGTTTTTACTGGTATAGCCACGGGCTAGGCGAATTGCGCTCATTGTGGCTTCGGTGCCCGAATTTACCATGCGCACCATTTCCATCGATGGTACCAATTTATTGACTAATTCAGCCATAATAATTTCAGCCTCGGTGGGGGCACCGTAGCTCAAACCAAATTCAGATGCATCAATAACTGCCTGTCTGACTTCAGCGTTATTATGACCCAATACCATCGGGCCCCAAGAACAAATATAGTCAATGTAACGATTACCGTCTACGTCCCACATGTAAGGACCATCGGCTTTGTTGATGAAGCGAGGTGTACCACCGACGGCTTTGAATGCGCGAACCGGCGAATTTACGCCGCCAGGAATAGTAATTTGAGCTCTTTCGAAAAGTTTTTCAGATTGGGTTGTCATAGTTAGCTTTGGCCTTTATTGCTGTACCAATGTACGGGTCTGTCGAAGTCTGAAACTTTATCTTCAACGCCTAAGGTCAAAGCAAATAATGCCATTCTGACCAATACGCCGTTATCAGTTTGTCTAAAAATCGCCAGATTAGGATTTAGATTTAGATCGTTATCCAATTCATTCGCTTCCACTCGAGAGTCTCGTGGTAGCGGATGCATAATCACTGTTTTGGATTGGAAGTGTTTGGTATAAATTTCTTGATTCAAACGAAACTTCCCTCGAAATTTATTTGCTTCATCTTGTGACGGAAAACGTTCCTCTTGTATGCGGGTTTGATAGCAGATATCCGCATCGAAACTGCCTTCTAATTGCTCTGTTATTGTTAATTTGTGACCTGCATTTGTAATCATATCGCAAATATACGCCGGCATACTTAGCTCATGCGGTGATATTAGAGTGAAGTGGATATTTTTATACAAACACAATAGCTTTGATAGGGAGTGTACGGTGCGGCCATATTTTAGATCGCCAATCATCGCAATGTTTAGGCCATCAATCCCTTCGCCGTGAGACTTTCTTTCTTTTTCGATAGTATACAAGTCGAGCAATGCTTGCGTTGGATGCTCGTTTGCACCATCGCCACCATTAATAACCGGAACTCTGCTTCCTTCTGCAAACTCCGCGACCGAGCCCGCTTGTGGATGGCGCATGGCGATAATGTCGGAATAGCCGCTTAAGACTCTTGCGGTATCATATAAAGACTCACCTTTTGCCAAGGCAGAATTACTCATACCGGTGGTTTCTCTAACTTCGCCGCCAAGTAAATTGAATGCGGTGCCGAAACTGACTCTTGTTCTTGTGCTTGGTTCGAAAAATAGGTTTCCCAATATCGCCCCTTCCAGAACCTGAGTCCGTTTTTTACGAAGCGCATAAGGCAGCATGCTATCGGCAACCATAAAGACTTTTTCAATTGCACCTCGGTCAAACTGAGCAACACTTAATACATGATTACCAGTAAATACAGTCATGAAAACGGCGCCTTTAGAGTGAAATATCAATTGCGGTAGAGTTTATCAAAAAAATGCAGAATAAAGCGCTAAATTTCATCAATTTCCATTAAAAAGGTCAGATAATGATGGGAGAGGTTATTAGGATGACACTTTGCCATGTTCAGTAAACAGTTCCGCTATTCTTAGTGTTTTACAAACCACTTTTCTAGCATAGTCCTGAAGTTTTTCATTCTCTTGCTCATAAGGTAAACCAAGCATACTTAGCATGTGGTAGTCGCCTTTCAGTAGATTGAAAAAATCAATAGAAAGCTCCCTAGCATCGGACTCCGGTAGTGCGCTTTGAGGGTGTTTCATGAGTAAGTCTTTAACGAGGTTGACGCTATGCAGTGGGCCCGCATCATAAAACAACTGCGCCAAATGCGGATTATTCTTCGACTCACCTATAACTACCGAGTACATCGCAATAACGCGTTTATCGTTAAGCAATTGAATAAAGTTGAAGGCAATCGAATAAAGAATATCGTCGAGAGCCTGAGATTCAATGCACGAGGCGGCTTCTTCGACGCGGTATTCTTCACATTTGCTTTCAATCACGGCGTTGTACAAAACATCTTTGTTCTGAAAGTGTGAATAAACCGTTTGTTTGGATACGCCGCTTTGTTTGGCGACAGCGTCCATAGACGTGCGATCGTAACCTTGCTGCAAGAAAAGCTCTCCTGCGTGATGCAAAATTTGCCGGCGTTTTTCGCTGCTTTTTGGCCTGCCTACCATTCTCGGTTGGCTTTGCTCTGGCGAATTTTTAGATGATGTCGATATAGTATTCATAAGGATCTTTATATTACATGAATTGACTTACATTCGGGACAAAAATTATTTTTTTGATTGCGTAAATTTCTGTAAAATAATAATCAAACTGGACGGTCTAGTATTTATGGTTTAGCATCATCAAGGGTTGTGAGTAGTCTTAAAAACTCAGACGCGAGTATAAACATACGTAACCCTGTTGAACTAACACTGTGTTAAAAGTATTCCATGGGCAACAACATATGACATTGATTAAAGTATCGGATTCAAATATATGAACACTAATAATGCCGTAGGCAGTAAACTGTCGCTGCTCTTTCTTTGCATCAGCAGCTTTATATTGCTGATAGTGTTGATTTTATTTTCAGGTGATAAAACAGCCATTGCGTTTGCAGATGACCAATCATTAGTCATTGAAAATGCAAAAGTAAACGTACAGGCAATCTCTATTCAGTCGGCGTACACCAAGCAGCGAAAAGTGTATGGTTTGATTGAGTCTGCACAACAGGCTAACTTGGGCTTTGAACTCTCTGGCGTTATCAATGAAACACTTGTTGCGGAGGGCGAAAGGGTTGTAAAGGGTCAGATACTGGCAACGCTCGATCAGCAACGATTAATGGCTCAAAAAAAGGAGCTTGATGCTGCGTTACTGCGCGCAAAAGCCGACGCGAAATTAGCGAGTTTATCTGCAAAAAGAACTGCTGAATTAGTTAAAAAACGACTCGAACCAGACCAACGACTAGACGAAGCAAACGCAGCCTTAGATGCCGCAAATGCGCTCGTGAACGAGGTGAGAGCGAGGCACGAAAGCCTAAATGTTGAACTTCAGAAGTCGTCACTAGTCGCGCCGTTTAATGGGCAGGTTGTAAAGCAACTGCTAGACTCTGGAACTGTCGTCACAATGGGGCAACCTGTGTTCGCTTTAATGGCGGAAGTCGACTTAGAAGCTAGAATAGGCTTACCAACGCAGTCTCCATTGGCTTTGAGTTTAGGTGAGCGCTACACACTCAGCTACGAAGACCAACCCGTACCGGCTAAACTTATCTCGCTGGCGAAACAGCGCAATAGGGCAACGCGAGCGATTGATGCCTTGTTTCAGATAGACGCGCAAGACGCAGAAAAGCTCTATCTTATGCCTGGCGATTTAGTGTCGCTATCAGTAGATGTTGAAATTGACAAACAAGGCGCTTGGATCCCTATCGGTGCCCTGTCTAATGGCGTAAGAGGTTTGTGGACTTTATTCGTTATCGATAAATCAACGGGTTCTCAAATTATCCAACCACGTAGTGTGTACGTTGAGTATATGGAGCAAGACTATGCATTCGTATCGGGAGCACTTGATCAAGGAGATTTGTTAGTAGTCTCTGGCCTTCATCGACTAACGCCTAACCAAGTAGTGCAAAACATCCAAGTGATAAACACGGCGAGAAACTAAGCGATGTCGAACGTGCAGAATAAATCACCCTGGTATACCACTTTTTTTCGCAGTGGCCATTTACTTGTTTTGAGTATTATCATCATTCTTGTTGCTGGCTTGTCGGCTGTTAGCAGCTTGCCTCGTTTAGAAGACCCGCGCATCGATCTGCGAAATGTGCTTATTCTTACCTCTTATCCTGGTGCTTCGCCAGAGCGAGTTGAAGCATTGGTATCCGATGTATTGGAAGATGAACTTCGCGAGTTATACGAAATTAAAGAAATTAAATCTACCTCAAAAGCGGGTTTCTCTAGCTTATTGGTTGAACTGCAAGATTGGGTAGACGACTCAAGTAATCAGCAAATATTCTCAAAAATCAGAGATAGCCTTGAGAATGCATCCGCGAAACTCCCAGTAGGCGCGAGCAAACCGTTGCTAGAGGACAAGCGCGGAGCGACAGCATTTACCATGCTAATTTCTATTGATGCAGCAAATCCAGACACAACGTCGCTATCTGTATCAGGTAGGCTCGCCAGCGAATTAGTGGACCGAGTGCGCAATGTTCCGGGAACCGAGCTAGTGCGCTTATATGGTCACCCGATAGAAGAAATTGTGGTTGCGCTTAACCCTCAAGCCCTAGCTGCGGCAGGATTGAGTATTGCGCAAGTAAGTGACCGTATTCGCAGTGCAGATTCAAAATTACCCGCGGGCGTATTGCGTACTGATCAAAAGAACATCCGCGTGCAGGTGGCTGAGCCACTCGAAAACTTAGATATTGTTGCAAATATCCCATTGGTCGCAGCTGATGGAAGCTATTTGCGCTTAGCAGATGTTGCAACAATTGAGCAATCATGGCAAACACCGGAGCGCGAGTTTGCGTTTGTTGATGGTCAGCGCACCATTTTTATGGCTGCCCGCATGCAAACTACAGTAAGAGTGGATCAATGGACCGAAGCAGTAAAAAGCAAAATTGCTGATTTTAATACCGAGTTTGATGGCACGTCGCAGGCAAACATGGTGTTCGAGCAAAATGAATACACGCAGGCCCGTTTGACCGAACTCACTGAGAATCTGCTGCTCGGGTCTTTGGTTGTCATGTTAGTTATTCTTGTGTTTATGGGGGCTAGAGCAAGTTGGATAGTTGGTTTGGCGCTGCCTCTATGCGCAGCCTTTGCCATTTTCTCTCTTAGTTTCTTCGATCAACAAATTCATCAAATGTCCATTTTTGGTATTATTATCGCTATCGGTCTACTTATCGACAATGCGATAGTTATTACCGATGAAATCAGACTGAACTTGCTTGACCAAAATTTAACGCGTTTGCAGGCACTCGAAAAGTCAGTGAAACATTTGTTTTCGCCGCTATTAGCGTCAACGCTAACGACAGTCTTAGGCTTTATGCCTATCTTTCTATTAACTGGCAATATTGGTGATTTTATCGGTGCAATTGCCATCAGTGTGGTTATGGCTTTGCTGGGGTCACTGGCTATTTCACTCACGATTATCGCGGCGCTGGCTGCTCGATATCTGCCGAGAGATGGTGGTGTTGGGCACGCTTGGTATCGGCGTGGTTGGCAGATGCCTGCAGTGTCGCATCAATTTTCAAAATTGTTAGGCAAGCTGATAAAGCGACCCTTGCTGGTATTGCCGCTGATTAGTATTTTTTGTCTATCTGGCTTTGTGCTATCGCAGCAACTACCAAGTGTTTTCTTTCCTAGTGCAGACAGAGATCAATTTGAAATTTATGTGTGGTTACCTAATGGTGCGTCGATTAAGCAAACTAAACAGGTAGCGCAAAGCATTGATGTCCTTATTCGAGAAAAGCAGGAGGTGCAGCAAGTTACTTGGTTAGTGGGCGCTTCCACACCTTCTATATACTATAACCAAGTGATGTCGCGAGACAATTCCCCCGAGTTTGCTAACGCTGTTGTCACCACCAACTCCATTGCTGGAGCGGCCGCGTTAATACCTAAACTGCAGTATGAACTGCAGGATGCTTATCCGAACGCGCAAATTGTTGTGCGTCCATTTGGCCAAGGGCCACCGATACCTGCACCCATCGAAGTGGACATTTTTGGACCAGACATCAATACACTGAATGCCTTGGGTGAACAAGTGCGTTTAGCGATGAGCAAAGTTCCGGGTATTACTCAAACGATTGCCTCAATTACAACAGGTGAGCCTGAGTTGCAATATGATGTGTCTGAAAATGATTCTTATATTGCGCAGTTGTCCTTAACCGAAATTGCAAAACAGTTACAGCTGGCGCTTGCAGGAACAACCGGCGGTTCTGTACTGCAGGGAACTGAAGAGTTACCGGTAAGAGTCAGAATCAATGACTATCAACGCGGCAGCATGAAGGAATTAGACGCTTTGCCGCTTATGAATCGAGAGTTGATTCAAAATGGAGCCAGCATTGGTGTGGCTTCATTGGGTGAATTCACCCTAGTACCCAGCATAAGCGGCATCACCCGATTAGACGGAGAACGTGTAAATAAAGTTCAGGCGTTCTTGCTGCAAGGCGTTCCTGCTATTGACGCCAGTGAACAGTTGCGCGAGCTTCTCGAAAATGGTGATTTTGTGTTGCCTCAAGGCTATCGAATAAAGATGGCTGGGGACGCAGATGAGCAGCAGCAAGCGCTTGGACAGTTGGCTACCTATGCTCCAGTGTTGTTAGTGCTTATGATCACGGCGTTAATTCTTACCTTCAATAGTGTCAGATTTGCCGCTGTTATTGGCATGGTAGCGGTATTGTCAGTTGGACTTGGTATGTTCAGCTTATGGGTGTCAGGTTTACCAATTGGTTTCAATCCTCTATTGGGCAGTGCCGGATTGATAGGTGTGGCGATTAACGGATCAATCGTTGTGATCGCGGCTATTAACGGAAATGCGAAGGCTAAAAGTGGGGATACCAAAGCTATTGTTGAAGAAACTATGAGCTGCAGTCGACACATTCTATCGACCACATTCACCACGGTGGGAGGCCTTATTCCGCTATTGCTATTTTCACAAGGTTCTTTCTGGCCACCGCTCGCTGTCGTGTTGGCAGGCGGGGTTGGTTTCTCTGTTATCTTGTCATTATTTTTTACTCCCACAATTGTTGCAATGATGTGTAGAATACGCACTAGTAAGCTACAAAAACGAGCGCAAAGAACGGCTAATGCCTAAATTTCTCCAACAAATTAAACAATGGTGGCAAACAGATTGTGCTTTTTGCCGCCGTTCACGTTTAATAATGATATGGGGCTTAATTATGTTGGTATTTTATTTATATGTCTGGAACTAAGTTCGAATCCGAATCGATTTTTATCAAAGCAGCATCAACTCACAATGGCTTGACCTCAATTTTAATCGGGTCTGGTCTGATATTATTGGGTGCGCTTGCGTGTATTTCATTACCTAAACTATTTTTTCTTCCCGGTGTTTTTGTTATCAGTGGCGGTATTGTAGGTCTGATCATCGGTTGGTTTAAATTGAAAGAGCCTAAGCACAGCCTAGAGTTAACGCGCGAACATATTATTTACTATCATCGACGCGGGAAGTGGCGAATTTCATGGGAAAATATTCAACGCGTTGACGTCCCCCGCATAACCAAGGGGATAGAGCAGGTAGAGCTTGAAATGATTGGCTTTAGATTGCGCGATGCCGACGTTTTCCTCGATGAAATATCGCCGCGCCTTATCACCTACCTGTTGATGGAGCAACGGCCGTTGACTATGCAAAATCGTGACGCTAACTGCACATCAGGGCAATGTTATGGCTCTGATATGATTGAGGACGACAAGTTTGTGCGTGCCAGTGGTGAGGGTATTAAAGGTATATCCGCTATGTTTGGCAACCGGATGAATAAACTGCGCAACCAATTGGGTTATGACGTTTTTATCTCTAGTAATGAAATTGATAGAGAAGCCATGCAGTTTATTGCTCTGATAAAAGATTGCCAAGCCGCTGCGGCAAAAGCTAAGGCTTAGCGTTATATTTTCTTGTCTTTCGCGTCGCCTGCTTCTACTTCTTTCTGAACAGTTTGCCACTGTTCAATGATTGCTTCAGCTTCCAGTAAAAGGATGGAAATCAGTGTTTTTAATGGCTGATGTTGCTTGCGCTTTAAATTACTTTCCGTTTCGTAGCATGCTTTTTGAAGACCCGTGGCGCCAGTATAGGCGCTAACACCGTGAAGCTTATGGACACACTCTTGCAATGATTCAAAATCTTGCTTTTGCCAATGCAACTCAATATCAAACATACTCTTCGGCAGCAGCGCGACAAACTCGGCTAGAAACTCCCTCGCAGCATCTTTATTACCATGTGCCTTATTTACCGCAAGTTGCCAATTAATGGCTGCGTTTTTAGGTTCGACAAATTCAGCCCCTTGGCACCAGCTTTGTATTAGCTTAATTAAGTTATCCAAATCAATAGGCTTCGGTAAATAGTCGTCCATTCCTGAGGATAAAAATCTTTCTTTCTCTTCTGGAAATGCATGTGCGGTAACAGCAACGATTGGCGTCCCCATATTGAGTTCAGTTCGTCGTATATGTTTGGTCGCTTGCAATCCATCCATATTGGGCATCTGAATATCCATTAATATGAGGTCATACTCGTTTTGTTTACATAATTCAACGGCGTCCTCGCCGCAGGTAGCTGTATCGAGTGTAACGGGTGAATCTTTAAGCCAGGTATCAAGTAGTTTTAAGTTTAACGGCATGTCGTCGGTTGCTAGTATCCTCGCTGGGGGAAGCGATTTTTGTCCAGATTTACTTCCTTGCTCAGCCTGTTCAATTTGAACGGTATTTAGGTCATTTATATACTTCAAAGTTAGAGGTGAACGCAGGATAACGGGTTTATTGTGGGCGTTGTTTGTAAGATGCTGCTCTGGTGGTGGGCCAGAAAACATGAATACTGTTTTTTTGCACTCTCGTTTTAACACTCGTTTGATAACGCTCGTTCTAGCTGTGATATCTCGCATGGGTAATGAAGCAAAGATATAGTCGAATGACGTTTCATTTTTGTCAAATGCGGCTATTGAATCATAGCTAAATGTTATAAAACCAATGCTTTTAAGGAGTTTGCACGTTATCTTGCGGCTTTCGGGCATAGGGTCATAAATAGCAACTGTTTTCGCTTGGAAACGTTCCTGTAACCCAAGACTTAATTGACTGTTGACGGATTTAAATGGCAGGTTAACTGTGAATTTACTACCTTGAGAATAACGGCTCTTAACCTCAATACTTCCTTTCATTAAGAATGTTAATTCTTGGCATATGACCAAACCTAAGCCCGTGCCTTGGAAAGACCGATTCAACTCGTCATCAAGTTGATTGAACGGTTTAAATAGTTTTTTCTTATCGCTATCGTTTATACCTATGCCTGTGTCTTCGACTTCAACACTGAGCATGTATTCGTCGTCGCTAAATTTAAATGATTTTGCGCGCAGCGTTATCTGTCCATAGTTAGTAAACTTTAATGCATTGCTGAGCAAGTTGTTCAGGAGTTGTTTAAGCTTAAAACTGTCTCCTATTAGCACTGCTGGAAGGGTGTTGATATCAAGCAAAAACTCTAGCTTTTTTAATTGCGCAGATTTCGCCATTAAGCTGGCAATATCTTCGAATGCGTCGCGCGGTGAGAAAGGTTTTTGATTTAGAGTAAGTTTTCCTGCTTCCATTTTTGAAAAGTCGAGAATGTCATTAACAATCATCAGGAGATCTGATGCGGCACTGTTTATAATCCGCACATGTTCATCTCGTTCAGAGTCGTTAGTTTTACCCTCTAATTCATTGCTGAAGCCAATAATCGCATTTAATGGTGTTCGAATTTCATGCGACATGTTTGCTAAAAACTGGCTTTTTACAGCACTCGCTTTTACTGCTTCTCTGCGTGCAATGTCTAAGTGAACATTCTGTTCTTCAATAAGAAGAAAATTATTTTCAGCGTCGCTAGATGCCTGTAGAACTTCTTGTTCGAGGCTAAATCTGACTTTTAAAATGATGGCTAAAACAAAGCATAAGGTTAGCCCTAACAATGCGGATTGAAACACATAGGTGGTAAACGAATTGACCGGTAATTGTCCCGCAACAAACAATGAACTAATAATTGAACCTAAAGCTAATATTAGCCAACCTGCCAAGACTGTTTTAGCGGGCGAAAACGAATGGCGGATACTTTTTATTGTGAATAAAATATTCAAAAGCAGGGTGACAAAACCGATAACGCGGATAAGCAGAGCTCGGGTAAATTCGCTAAACCAAGCAAATAAAATGATGACAAAAGTGATAATAAGCACGATAAACAATAGCTTCAACGCTAAATGAATGGTGCTAAATATCTTGGGTTTTGGTAAAAAGGTGAGAGTGAACAACGTTGCAGAAGCGCAAACTAAGGGTAATAAAAGGTCTAGGCTGTGGAAAATACTTAATGCGTGCCATTGTTTTGGCAGAAGTTGAACATGCCCACTCCATACCATCTGCCAAAGAAATACGAGACAAACGAGGGTAAATAGCATAAACGCGCTGACTTCCCCTTTGTCGAACAAGACAGCGATGCAGTAGAGCGCAATGACAAGCAGAGCGCCGTAAAAAACGCCCCAAATCAAGTAATCCAAAAGAGTCTCTTGCTGATGCTGCTGCTCGCTCATAATACGAACTGGAGCGATAATAGGTATGCGCTTAGCTTTGACGAATAAGTAGAGCTGATACGTGTGCTCAGTGTCAAGTGTGACGCTGAAAGTGGGCGTGCGATAAAAATGTTTACTCTGATCGCGTCCGCCGCTCACTGCGTCGAGTACTTCGCCATTAGAAACTAGGTAAAAATCAACCTGATCGAGTTGGGAGAAATTAACATTGAGAACCCAATTATTGCCCTTGGAAAAGTTGGCGACTTCGCCATACAGCCAAACGCCGGCTGGGTTAAATCCGTAGTTAGGAATTTTGTAATTTTGGTATGACAGGTTAGTGCGACTTAATTTGAATTCGTCAAATGATAATGCTCGGCCTTCTTGAGGATATACGGCAAGCGTTGATGAAATATTTAAATTAGTTGAATCGTTTGTTAATTTGACCGTTTCGATGGCGTGCGCAAAAAACACTAAAAGAAATAGAGTTAATGCCACTAACGCACGTATTTTTATTAGTTTAAACACAAGAATTGTTATGCTGAAAGCGAAAATAATATAACATGGTGCTAATATAGATTCTGCGGCATCATATGTACAGCGTGTTAGCTCAACAACGGTTTAGCAGCACTGCAGTTTTTTGATTTTATCCAATAAGAATAAATAAAAGTCAATCATGAGCAATGAAATAACCATTAATACCGACGGTATTGAACAATTACCTTTAAGTCGGTTTACTGAAGACGCCTATCTCAACTATTCCATGTACGTCATCATGGACCGAGCATTGCCGCACATCGGTGATGGACTCAAGCCTGTGCAGCGACGAATTATTTACGCAATGTCCGAACTTGGGCTAAGCAATAATGCTAAATATAAAAAATCTGCTAGAACAGTGGGTGATGTATTAGGTAAGTTTCATCCACATGGCGACTCTGCTTGTTATGAAGCCATGGTGTTAATGGCGCAGCCGTTTTCATATCGCTACCCATTGGTTGATGGGCAAGGCAACTGGGGTGCACCAGATGACCCTAAGTCTTTCGCGGCGATGCGTTATACCGAATCGCGCCTAAGTAAGTTTAGTGAAGTTTTACTAACGGAGTTAGGACAGGGCACAGCAGACTGGCAACCAAACTTTGACGGCACGCTAGACGAACCCAAAGTGTTACCCGCTCGCTTACCGCATATCTTGCTGAATGGCATCACCGGTATCGCTGTTGGTATGGCTACCGACGTACCTCCCCACAATGTGCGCGAAATTGCCAATGCGTGTGCTTTATTACTCGATAATAGCCGTGCTGAACTGAGTGAACTGCTTGAGCACGTGCAGGGTCCTGATTACCCAACTGACGCTGAAATAATTACTCCGCGCAGTGAAATACAAAAAATTTACGAAACCGGTCGCGGTTCAATTAAAATGCGCGCCGTTTATCATGAAGAAGCTGGCGATATTATCGTTACTGCGCTACCGCACCAAGCCTCAGGTGGTAAGGTGTTGGAACAGATTGCTGGACAAATGCAGGCCAAGAAGCTGCCAATGATTAGCGACTTACGCGACGAGTCTGATCACGAAAATCCAACGCGCTTATTAATTACACCTCGCTCCAATCGCGTTGATATTCATCAGTTGATGCAACACTTGTTTGCAACAACCGATTTAGAAAAAAGTTATCGTGTCAATATCAACATGATCGGTCTTGATGGTCGCCCACAGGTAAAAGACCTGCGCTCTATTCTTAATGAATGGTTGGTATTTAGAAAGGACACGGTAACGCGTCGTTTACAATATCGATTAGACAAAATATTAGCACGCCTGCATATCTTAGAAGGTTTACTCATCGCGTTTCTGAATATTGATGAAATTATTCACATTATTCGAACAGAAGAAAAACCAAAGCCGGTGTTAATGGAGCGTTTTGGGCTGACTGATACGCAAGCCGAAGCTATCCTAGAATTAAAGCTACGCCATTTGGCAAAGCTTGAAGAGTTTAAGATAAAGGGCGAGCAAGAAGAACTAGCTAAAGAGCGTGATGGTCTGCAGCTCCTTCTGGGCTCTGAACGACGCTTGAAAACATTGATTAAGAAAGAAATCTTAGCTGATGCAGAAACTTACGGTGATGATCGTCGCAGCCCCATTGTTGAACGCACAGAATCGAAAGCGATATCTGAGAAAGAACTTGTTCCTTCTGAGCCTGTAACGGTCGTTGTATCTGATAAAGGCTGGGCTCGATGTGCGAAAGGGCATGATATTGATGTTGAAGGCCTGAGTTATAAATCAGGCGATAAATTTCTGTGCAGCGCCAAAGGCCGCAGTACACAACTTGTTGCCTTCATAGACTCATCGGGTCGTGCATTCTCGTGCGATGCGCATGCATTACCTTCCGCAAGAAGCCAGGGTGAACCGTTAACCGGGCGCTTTAGCATTGTTGGCGGGGAAAATATTGAACACGTTGTAATGGCGGCTGACGATAAGCAATACCTGTTTGGTTCTGATGCCGGCTACGGTTTTGTCGGTCAATTTTCTGATATGTTAAGTAAAGCTAAGGCAGGAAAAGCCTTTGTTTCTTTGCCAAGCGCAGCAAAAGTTATTCGCCCTCAACCAGTAACTGATGTGAAAACCGACTGGTGTTTGTGTATATCTAACGAAGGAAGAATGCTGTTGTTCCCATTGAAAGATTTGCCGGTATTAGGTAAAGGGAAGGGGAATAAGTTAATGAACATTCCTTCAGCTAAGGCAAAAACGCGAGAAGAATACTTAACGGTGTTAACCGTTGTGCCTGAAGGTGCAGATATTAAGGTGTTTGCTGGCAAGCGCGGCATGACGTTAACTTCAAGCGACTTAACTCATTATCAAGGCGAACGTGGTCGCAGAGGGAATAAGCTACCTCGTGGACTGCAGCGTGTAGACTCAGTTGAAATAGAGTCAGGGAAAGCCGCCGTTGAGCCATTAGCGGACGATGTTCCTGGTGAAGACTCAAGCAGCAACGGAACACCAACTAACGAATAGCAGATGTAGGGCAGTCTGGGAGCGTAAGGACATCAAGCGATAAGCTTTGTCCTTACTGCTTGTTCGCTTTTTCGTACAGCCACTTTAAAATATCACGCCAGCTAATAACGCCAACCGGACGCTTATTGCTATCAACTACAGGCAAACAAGAGATTTTATTTTCATAAAACATCTGTATGACCGCTTTAAGGGAGGCATGTTCAGCAATAACAACAGCTTCCCTTTTAACTATCTGATGCACTCGCTTATTTAATGTTGCTAGGTCTTTGACCGTTGCAGAAGGCTTGTCGATGTTAGGGTGAATTGCTTTCGTGTAGTCTCGATCGGAAATAACAGCGGCCAGTTCACCTTTATCATTGATTACCATGAGGTGATGGAATGAATTCTTCTCAAACAATTCTTTTACTTTTATTAACCTGTCGTCGATATGCACCGTGATCACGTTTTTCGACATTAAATCTTCAATTTTCAAATGTGTTCTACCCGCATTTACATAGATTATTGATACATCTTACGTCATCCTTGCGACGACATAATACTGTTTGTTTAAGCACCCGTCTTTCTTGCGACGACATAATACTGTTCGTTTAAGCACCCGTCTTTCTTGCGAAGGCAAGAATCTCCCTGATGCTACCTCTATCTGTTCAAAAATAAAGGATTTTTTGGGAGATCTTTGCCTTCGCAAAGACGACGAGTGGGATATATTGCTTAAGCGAACAGCTCTATGCGCCGGCAAGGATCTCTCCATGTACCAAAAAGATAAAGAGTTTTTTAACTTAGCAATAAGCCTGTTCAGCGGCTTTTTTCATAACTCAGACGCCAAGCTTGATAATGAGATGCTTTACTTTCCCTAACTTCCTTCCCTGAGTAATCGTGCCGGCTGTAGCTTCAATTTCTGGAACAAATACAAGGCGCCCAAGCCAAACACAATAGCCGATGATAGTAGCGCAACAGCAACACCAAGCCAGTAAACATCCCATTCAAATACTTTCAGTCGAACTTGAAGTACCAGGGCAGCAATTGTGAGCCCAAGTGTTATTGAGAATGCACTGACGACGGTTGCCAAAAGCGTATATTCAATCGCAATTGCCCTGCGAATATAGGATATCCGCGCGCCAATACAGTAGAGAATAATGGCATGATAGCTCTGCTTGCTTCTGCCTGCCGCCATCACGCTGGCAAGCACCATCAAACTAACTATTAAGCTGATGAAAGAGATGACACTAAGACCGTTGGTCCCCTTGTTAAGTAAATCGCTTGCTGAATCTATAAGATCTTTTGTGCGAACGGTAATGATGTTTGGATAGTTTCGCGCTAGTTCGGTTTGCAGCGCTAATGCTTGTTGGTCGTCCATATAGGCAGTGCCAACATAGGCGTTAATAAAGTCATCAAGAGCGCCGTCTGAGAATATGGCTTCAAACCAAAAACGGGTTTGTATACCTTTTTGGCTGTAAATGCCGGTGAGTAATCCGGTTCTTTCTATTCCCACTATCGTGAACTGTACCTCATCACCTGGCTCTAGCTGCATTTGGTCGGCTTCACGGTCTTCCATAATGAAGGCGAAGTCGAGGTTCTCATTTTTACTTATGTTTTGCGTGATCGTTGCATCCCAAATTGCGCCGTCAACAATGGTGATGCCGTCTATATTGCCCGACAAGTAACTCAATTTATGCTCGTCACGCGCCATGTCTTGCCAATCAACCTCAGGATCGGTGATATCGCGAATAAGCGTATCGTTGATGCCTGATACTCTGCCGCGCACCATTGGCGAAAGCGTCAGTTTTGTCACACTATTGAAGTTTCCTGCAACTTTGTTGACTGCGTCCTTTTGATCATCCAGTACATCATAGAGCACTAACGCCGGCGATTCTTCTGGGATAGTGGTCTCTACTAGGCGAAGCAAGGAAACTACAATAACCGTGCATGCAACCAAGAGGGTAAGCGCTGTGCCTAAAGAAAGAAGGGTAATACGAAGTGGCGTGCCGGGGCGATGCATATTCGCCAGGGCCAAACGTGTTGCTGCATGACTGGCTAACCAAGGGCGCTGCTCCATGGTGCGGGAAAGCCAGCGAAGCGCGTGCACTACGCCTTCAAAAAAGGCCAAACAAATGAGCACGGTGACAACAAATGCAAGACCAAAAAACACGTTTGGAATCGCGATTAATACGAGTCCGCTAAGCAAGACCGCAAAAAAGTAACTGGCGAAGCGCCAGCGTGGTGAGATTGCGTGTCCGCTTAGCTCATTTGCTCGAAATAAATGTGCAACATCTATTTGCAAGGCGCGCCCAAGCGCGGGAAGCGCAAAGGTAAACGCGGTAACGATACCAAAGAACCAAGCGGCTATCGCTGCGATCAGCATATCGGTGCTTTGTATGGCAAGCGGCAAGTCTTGGGCTAAAATTTCACTGCCCAATAACGCCAAAACACTACCAATGAGTACGCCAATTAAACCGGAGAGCGCCGCCAAAATAGCAATTTGTATAATAAAAACTTGCCCAATACGTGAATCTCTTAAACCACATGCTTTTAGTGTGGCAATGGTTTCGCGCTTGCTTTGTAAATAAACAGAAATACTGTTAAATATACCTAGGCCACCAATGAACAGGGTGCTAAACGCAACAATAAGTAAACCAGAAGCAACTTGGGATAAACGTTCGGCGACGCGTTCACTTCTATCCTCAAATGTTTGAATTTCCCATTCTGTATTGGGGAATTGGGCAACAAAATTAGCTTCCCACGTTTGTGCGTCTACTGTGGTTCGGATGCGATATTCATGTTCAACGCGACTACCGGGGCGCAGTAAGCCAGATGCGTCCATGGCTTCTTCTGAAATTAAAACAGGCGTGCCCCGCCAGCTCGCGTTGAGCCGTCGGTCGGGTTGTTCTAATATCAACGCTCTTACAATAATTGCTAAATCGCCAATGTAGACCGTATCTCCGACGCTTAGTTTTGAGCGCTCTGCTAGAACGGGATCGATAGCGATACCCCACAGACCGTCCTTACTCGCCAACGTGTTGCTCAACGTTTGAGTTGGCTGTAGCTTAAGTTCACCATAAAGCGGGTAAGCAGCATCTGCGCTTAATAGTTCGACCAAGGCGAACTCACCGTCTTCGGTACTCATCATAGTGGCGAGTTCACGGGTTAGCGAAATGTCTCCAGTTTTCGCTATCCAATTTAAGACTTCTTGATTAATCGGCTCGCTCGATTCAATCTCGACGTCGCCGCCCATGAGTGCGCGAGTGTCTGAAAGCAATACTCTGTCGAGCATTTGGTAGAGGCTTGCCGCAGCCATCACCAAGCACACACCAAACACTAGGCAAGCACAGAATAACCAAAGGCGCTTCAGACTTTGTAATAAGTCGCGCCAGGCAAATTTACACTGAAAGTTCACTATTTTCCTCAACACGAAGTTTGCCAGATTCTAGCCAAAATAGCCTTTTGCAGCGCTTAGCTAGGCGCATATCATGGGTAACAATTACTAGGGTCGATTGCGATTGAGCGTGTAGTTCAAACAACAAGTCGGCAACGCGCTTACCGGTTTTCTCATCTAAGTTGCCGGTGGGTTCGTCGGCGAGAATGAGTCTAGGTTGATGCACAAGTGCGCGTGCGATGGCAACACGCTGTTGCTCGCCGCCAGATAGTTGTTGTGGGTAATGCTGAACTCTGTCTTTCAGCCCCACACGGTCAAGCATGGTTTTAGCTAGCTGTGTAGCATTGGGCTTGCCTGCGATATCTAAAGGCAGCGCCGCATTCGCGAGTGCGCTTAAACTGTCTATTAGATGAAAGGATTGGAAAACAATGCCCATATTGTCGCGTCTAAAGTCAGCTAGTTCATCAGGGGATAGTGCTGATAGCGTTTGACTGTCTAGGTTAATCTTGCCTTGTGTGGGTTGCTCCAGCGCAGCTAGAAGTTGCAGTAGTGTCGTTTTTCCTGAACCTGAAGGGCCCACAATTGCAACGGTATCGCCGCGTTCCATATTAAAGTTCAAATTATCGAGAACACGCAACGGCGCTTCTTCTTGGCCATACTCCATCGTAAGGTTGGAAACCTGTATCAACTTATCCTCCTGCCAGCACAGTCTTTTGTTTTAAATCAATTTAACATACGCTAAAAACCCTAAGTCAGACCAACATATCGTAGTTTAACCATTAATTCACGGTCACATTTGGGGCGGCAATCCTAATATGAAAATGAAAACAAGTAAGATAGTTACTTGTTAAGTGCAATGTTTCGTTACAATGACCATTCTTTTATTCCTTCACGTCCACTTTTTAGGCTGTTATGCAACTCATTAAGATTAATAAAGAACGTTATCGCCGCCATTTGAACTATGTCATCGTTGCCTGTGTGGCTGCTTTACTTATTGGAAGCTTGGGCATTTCGCAGACTTTAATTGCACTCTTTCCTGACGAAAGCGGCAGCCATTTTCACTGGAATTTGACGGGGGTCATTGTTACAAGCTTAATCATCGGCCTAATGCTTAATAAGTACAAGTCTCACAACTTCATGACTGAAGTTGCATATGTATGGGAGCTAAAAAAAGCGCTCAATAGAATAAACCGAAGAATGTTGAAATTAAAAGCGGCTGCGCAAGAGGGAGATATAGATGCAATGCTTGCGATTAACTACAGTTACGCAGGCTCACGCCTGTTATGGCAGTTGGACGATAACACCATAATTATGGACCAGCTAGATGTCGATCAAGCAGCGCTTGATAGCTTGGTCGTGAAGTATAACTTAACGCTTTCTCTTTATCTATTCGCCTTTTCTTCTTTGATTCGGCCTAAATCTTCGTTGTTTGCTCTATCATCGAGAATATCATCCTTGTAATTTTCTAAAGAAACGGTCGGTAGTAACTTGCCAAACCCTTGCAACCGTCTTCTTGGATTGAGCATCGTCAAACGAGTTAGTAACAGGTTGTTAGGATACATTATGATTTCTTCTTCATCGGTAATAAGCTTGATATTAAACAAGTTTACATCGGCTATTGTTCCTTCAACAAAGTTGTCACCCTCGAATACCCGAATGAAGTTGCCGCGGCTGTATGAAGGTTGAAATAACAAGATAAAGTAGGCCGTAATATTGCTGAGCAAAGACCAGTTAGCAAATAAAGCAACACCTGTAATGGTAATCAGTGAAGTTGAAACCAGTAACAACCCCGAGAAGTCGATACCCCAAACTAGGAATAATGCGGCTAGCGTCATCGTGCCAATAATAATACGCATGATATTAAACGCCTTTAGCGCGCTTTCTTCGCTGAGCTTACTAATCTTCACGCCTTTTCTTATCTTCGGCAAGGTCCATTTTACAATAATGATATGCAGCAATATAACGCCGCCGGACCATAATAGGGTGATGTAGTACTTGTCCATCCAAGTAATAAAATTTGAAATAATCGGTAAGTCGGACATTAAGTTTTCCAGTAGGGAGTGAGAAGATAGCTGGCCATTCGATATTGTGTTCGTATTTTAGTATGATTCATCAGTGAAAGTATTATCAAATTAGATAAATAAACCAAATAAAAGTATGCAAATATAATTTTTAACGATATATAGTGGCGCTATATATGTTACCAAGGAAAAATATGAAAATCGCAATTTTGTCGCGGAATCCTAAGCTTTATTCTACTAAAAGATTTGTTGAAGCGGGTGAGAAACTAGGTCACGAAGTCGATGTTATCGATACAATGCATTGCTACATGGATGTAACGAGCAGCCGCCCTTCGGTGCGCTACAAAGGTAAAGCATTACCACGCTATGATGCAGTAATCCCTCGAATTGGTGCATCGGTTACCTTTTATGGCACCTCTGTCGTTCGTCAGTTCGAAATGATGGGGACGTATTCAATCAATGAGTCTGTTGCGATCAGTCGCTCAAGAGATAAATTACGCTCACTGCAGTTACTGTCTCGCAAGGGTATCGGTATGCCGAGAACAGGATTTGCCAATCACCCAGATAGAATTGACGACTTAATTAAAAACGTAGGCGGCGCGCCTGTTGTTATTAAATTGCTTGAGGGTACTCAAGGTATTGGTGTGGTATTAGCCGATACTGCTAAAACTGCTGAAGCTATTATTGAGGCATTCATGGGGCTAAATGCGAGTATCTTGGTCCAAGAATATATAGAAGAAGCTGGTGGTGCGGACATTCGCTGCTTGGTTGTCGGTGGCAAAGTGATTGCTGCGATGAAGCGTCAAGGCGCGCCGGGCGAATTTCGTTCGAACTTGCACCGAGGCGGTTCAGCCAGCTTAGTTCGCTTGTCGCCCGCAGAAAGAAAAACAGCCGTAGATGCTGCAAAAACCATGGGTTTAAATATGTGTGGCGTTGACATTCTGCGCTCAAAAAATGGTCCAATGGTGATGGAAGTGAATTCTTCGCCCGGATTAGAAGGGATTGAAACTGCCACTGGAAAAGACATTGCTGGCATGATCATCGAATTCATTGCCAACACAGCAACACCGAACAAAACAAAAACCAAAGGTAAAGGCTAAGCATGAAGCGCCAAAACTTTGTAATTGGCGGGGAAGTCATTAAACCTGGCGAACAAAAGCGTTTGTTGCTGCTGATGCCTCCTTTGTATACCGCTACTACTATGGGTATTCCCGTCTTTGTACTACACGGTAAAAGGCCTGGACCCACTTTGTTTGTCAGTGCTGCAATTCATGGTGATGAACTAAACGGTATTGAGATTGTTAGTCGTCTAATAAAGGCGCGTGCAATAAAAAACCTCAGAGGCACACTTATAGCGATACCGATGGTGAATGTGTACGGCGTTCTCAATCAAAGTCGTTATTTACCCGACCGCAGAGATTTGAATCGCTGCTTCCCAGGTAGTAAAAAGGGCTCGCTTGCAGGACGTATTGCGCGTTTATTTTTGGATGAAATCGTTAGCAAGTGTGATTATGGTATCGACTTGCATACAGGGGCTATACATCGTTCTAATTTACCGCAAATACGCGCTAACTTGGACGACCCTGCAACATTGGAAATGGCCGAGGCGTTTGGCGTACCGGTGTTGTTGAACGCTGATATCCGTGACGGCTCATTGCGCCAAGCTGCAGCAGATGAAGGTGCTAAGGTACTACTTTACGAAGCGGGCGAAGCTTTGCGCTATGATGAATTCTCAATTGCAGCCGGTGTAAAAGGTATTATAAAAGTGATGCGTCACGTCGGCATGTTGAATAAAACTAAGTCGGTAGGACACAGCATTAAGCCATTCGTAGCAAGACAAAGCGGCTGGGTTAGAGCAAACGAAAGCGGCTTTGTTATGCACAAAGCGCAGTTGGGTGACCACGTCGTGAAGGGGGATTTACTTGCAGTTATCTCTAACCCTTTCGGTGAGCAGTTAGGTACGATTGACTCCCCAAGCACGGGTGTGGTCATAGGTAAGCAAAACATACCCCTAGCGCAAGAGGGCGAGGCGATTTATCATATTGCATACTTTAAAAAACCCATTGAAGTCGCTGAGCATGTCGAATTGTTGCAAGACAACTTGGATATAATTGATTCGTCTGATTAGGTAACCAATACAAATGGTTAACCTTTATTATTGAGAAGTGTAAAATGAAAAAGAAGCTTACGGTTGGAAATTTGGAACAATGCGACCTCCCTGAACTAGGTATCAAAGGCCTCCATGTTCGAGTCGATACAGGCGCTACCACGTCATCTTTGCATGTCGATAATATTGAAGAAATTGATGTTGGCGAAGACACTTGGATAAAGTTTGATATTCACCCAGATATTCATGATGTGAAAAAGCTGATCCGCTGCGAAGCTAAAGTAGCAGGTCAGCGCAAAGTAAAAAGTTCAACGGCCACAAGGCAGCGCCGCTATGTCATTGAAACAGATATCGTGATGGCCGGTGAGCGCTGGCAAATTCAATTGACGCTGACGGATCGCTCCGAAATGACTTACTTGATGTTATTTGGACGTGAAGCAATGGCCGGCAGGTTCATTGTGGATCCAGAGCTAGAATATTTGCTGAACAAGACTTAATAAACGAGTGCAGGCACTTAAGCTTGCATGAAGCAGTCATTGAACTGTGATATCGAACTAAGGAGGCTCATTTAATCATAAATGAGCCTTTTCTTTCCTGAGAAATGTTTCACTAGAGCTTGTGTAGAAACACGTTATAAAAGGCTCTTATAGATGCTTTTTATAAAACATTTTTATGCAAGCTAAGTTGCTCAATGCTTTTACATCATTGGTTTGTTCTAGTCTATTACTGAACGTTTGTACTTTCAAAAATCTTGTCTGCCGATGCAGCTACAAAGCCTTGATAGTACTCGCCGTTTTGCATTTTATAGCGCTGTGCAAATTCATAAAAACAGCTTGGAATAGACACTTCTATATCGCTGAACTTAACTTTTGACGCGTCAGCCATCGTTGATGACTGAGCTAAACACACGTCTTCGCCGCCTTTGATTTCGCCACCGGATGTATTTAACGTAAATCCAGCCTGTTTAAGAATGTCATTTACTTCAGCCAATTCATCAATCTTATGAAGATGATTAACACTAACCGTGAAATGATTAGCGCGGTAGCCCCAAGCTGCCATCCATGCAGCGTATTCAGACTCAGCTAACAGCGTTTTATAGTCATCGTGTGAAACTGACCAATGGGTTCCTGAATATAGGAAGTTGTCTGCTTCAGTCGCACCTTTTTCTACGCTCGAAACCATCTTGTTGATAATCGTTTGTGCAGCTTCAGAAAGCTCGTTTACTCGTAACTCACTGATAAATACTTTAGGTTGCGTTGTATCAGGGTGCTCAAAGTGCTGTGCGCTTAGCTTCTTACTTGCAAAGTCGTAGTCACCCTTCTGCTCATAACCCAGCGCAAGAAAATGCGCAGCCAGTTTTTTCAAATTAACGCTTTCAAGATTAAAGGTGCGCAGGGCAATATGATCGTTAATGATCTCAGCTTCACCGGTTTTCTCCGCAAGCAACTGGTGTATCTTGTTCGCCGATGGGGTTATTTGAATATAGTTCTCCCAGAGGCCCTGAAACAACTTATTAATATCTGTGTGCATGTTTATTTCCTTATCAGCTATTAAAATTTAAGCCCAGGACTTAAAGATGATGGCAACGTTACGACATCTAGTTCTACCGACGCTACTGGGTAAGCGCAGTAGTCTGCCGCATAGTAAGCGCTTGCACGATGGTTTCCGCTTTCGCCGATGCCACCAAATGGCGCTGCACTGCTCGCGCCCGTAATAGGACGGTTCCAGTTAACAATACCAGCTCTAATACGCGCTAAGAAGTAGTCATAATCTGCTTTAGAGTCGCTTAACAGACCAGCAGATAAACCAAAGCTGGTGTTGTTTGCGTGCGCGATTGCGTCATCAAAATTGGTGTATCTGATCACCTTTAGAAGAGGACCGAAGTGCTCTTCATCGGGCATGTCGTTTGCGATTGCAGTAACATCAATAATACCAGGAGTAACAAAACCGGTATCTTTTTCTGTGTGTTCAAGCGCGACCAAACTTGTTGCACCTAAGCTTAAAAGCTGTTGCTGAGCACTTAACATGCCCGCAGCTGCAGCCGAGCTGATCATTGCACCCATGAAAGGTTGTTCTTCTGCGTCGTAATGGCCTACTTGAATATTTTTAGTGACTTCTAGCAAGCGCGCTAGCAAAACATCACCTTGGGCGTTGTCTTGAATGAATAAACGTCGAGCGCATGTGCAGCGTTGACCACTTGTCACGAACGCTGACTGCACAATATCATGTACGGCAGCGTCAACATCGGCAACATCTTTAACGATGAGCGGGTTGTTGCCACCCATTTCCAAGGCTAAAATTTTGCCTGGATGACCTGCAAATTGTTCGTGAAGAATTTTACCAGTGCGAGAGCTTCCAGTGAAAAATAGACCGTCAATATTCGCATGACTAGCTAAGGCTTTGCCCGTTTCAACTTGACCTTGAATGAGGTTTAATACGCCATTTGGCAAGCCTGCTTTTTCCCAAAGCTGAACAATGAATTCGGCTACCATAGGAGTCAGATCGCTGGGTTTAAAAACGACTGTATTACCAGCAATCAATGCTGGAACAATATGACCGTTGGGTAAATGTCCTGGGAAATTATAAGGGCCAAACACAGCAACCACACCGTGTGGTTTATGGCGAATGATTGCTTGTCCAAGCGGCATTGCGTTTTCAACAGTGCCCGTGCGTTCGTGGTAAGCCTTTTCAGAGATAGCAATTTTACCAATCATTGCGCCTACTTCAGTGGCAGTTTCCCACTCCGGCTTTCCCGTTTCTTTCGCAATAATCTTCGCAAGTTCAGTTTTGTGTTCACCTAGAAGTTCAGCAAACTTCTTAATAATTACTAAGCGTTCATCTACCGTCATTAAAGACCAAGCTGGAAAGGCATTACGAGCGGCAACAACTGCTTCGTTTACTTGTGCCGAGGACGCTGATTTTGCTGACCATATAACGACATTTTTTGCAGGATCAATTGAGTTAATATCATGGCCTGAGCCGGCTATCCATTGACCATTGATAAAGTGTGTTGAATTTGTCATTTGTACTCCTAGTGCTTTGTGTTGGCAGGTGAGAAACGAATTGAGTCGCCGTCTTTAATACCTAATGCCTTGGCAGTTGCACGTTCTATTGCAACACGATTACCGTCAACATAAGCGATTTCTGCGATACAAGCTCTAAAGTCTTCTACCGATGTATTGATTGCAAAACAGGTTTCACCGTCGGTTTGAGCGAGGTTGTCATTAATTACAATAGATACTTTGCGGCTAGCTTGCACCGTTGCAATGTTCTTTACGTCGGCTTCAACCGTAGGGCCAGCATCAAATATATCCACGTAACCACGACATTTGAAGCCCTCTTGCTCGAGCAAGCGTAGCGCGGGTTTGGTTTTTTCATGCACCTTACCAATGCAATCTTGCGCAGCTTTACTGAGCAGTTTCACATAAATAGGATATTTAGGCATGAGTTCAGCAATGAACACTTTATTACCAATCCCTGTTAGGTAATCGGCAGTTGGGAAATCCATTGAGAAGAAATGCTCTTCAAGCCACGCCCAAAAAGGAGAACGGCCTTTATCGTCACTAATACCACGCATTTCAGCAATGACAACGTCAGCGAAACGTTCTTTATGCTCAGCCATGAAAAGAAAGCGCATTTTAGATAGAAAGCGACCGTTTAGACCCTGTCGTGCATTCTCTCTCAAGAACAGTGTGCAAATTTCACTGACGCCAGTGTAATCGTTGCAAAAATGCAGTATTTCAGCAGTATTGTGCACATTCAATTCACGTGATGCATGCACCACTTTACTTACGTGATAGTGATAAAATGCATCTTGCAAACCGACGGTTGCTTCAATGCCGCTAGTACCGACTACTTCACCAGTTTCCGTATCTTCCATCACGAAAAGGTAGCTTTGCATACCTGGTTCAGTCGGCGTTGACTGAATAGCGGCTTCTGCTTTGACTAATTTGCGTCGCAGCAAAGCTTCGTTCACTGGAAGTGAAGTAAAGCCTATACCTGATTCTTGCGCTATTTCATTCAGTGCCTTGTAATCAGACACCTTAATAGGACGAATAATTTTCATCAAATGATCCCTATGGTTGTTGGTGACAACCTAAAAAAGACTAAGCGGCAACGACTGAGGCGACAGCCTTCTCGAAACGAGCTAAACCTTCAATAATGTCTTCATCTGGGATAACTAATGATGGAGCAAAACGAATAACGTTCACGCCTGCTATTAAGCACATCATATGCTGTTCGTTTGCTGCGACCATGAAATCACGTGAGCGGCCCGCATATTTCTCATTTAACGCGCAACCTAATAACATTCCTTTGCCGCGAATTTCGCTAAACACATGGTACTTGTCATTAATTTTACCTAAAATTTCGCGAAACAGAGCTTCTTTCTTCAGCACGCCAGCAAGTACTTCTGGCTTGTTAACTACGTCTAATACTCTTTCCGCTATAGCACATGCTAGTGGGTTACCACCATAGGTACTGCCGTGTGTACCTGGCTTTAAACTACTCGCTATTGCGTCGGTAGTTAACATTGCGCCGATTGGAAAGCCGCCGCCTAATGATTTAGCTGTCGTCAAAATGTCAGGAGTTACGTCAACGCCCATATAAGCGTATAAATAGCCTGTTCTGCCAACACCACTTTGCACTTCATCAAAAATGAGCAAAGCATTGTGTTTATCACAAAGCTCTCTCACGCCTTTAACAAATGCAGGGTCAGGAACGATAATGCCGCCTTCACCTTGTAAGGGCTCCATCATGATGGCGCAAGTGCGCTCTGACATCATTTCAGCTAGCATTTCGAGGTTGTTATATTCACAATGCACAATGCCGCCTGGCTTTGGACCGAAGCCGTCTGAATAAGCCGGTTGACCACCTACAGTAACGGTAAAGAAAGTACGACCGTGAAAGCCCTGTTTGAATGAGATGATTTGATCTTTGTCTTCGTTGTAATGGTCAAGAGCGAATCGACGAGCGAGTTTTAAAGCAGCCTCGTTAGCTTCAGCACCTGAGTTCGCGAAATAGACTTTATCAGCAAAAGTAGCGTCACATAACTTTTTAGCCAAGCGCATAGCTGGTTCGTTCGTGAATACATTACTTAAATGCCATAGCTTGCTGCCTTGTTCCTGCAATACGTTTACTAGTTCAGGATGACAATGGCCTAGCGCATTAACCGCAATACCGCCCGCAAAATCGATGTATTCGTTACCCTCTTGATCCCAAACGCGAGAGCCTTCTCCACGCACCGGCACCATTTGTGCAGGGTTATAGTTAGGTACCATTACATCATCAAACGTTGAACGATTCACTTGCATGTCATACACCTCTTTGCTTAGCTATATTGCACTCACACAATGTAATAGGTGCGAGTAAATTGGCTACGTATTATGCCAGAAGGCGAGACGAAAGCAATTAACTTATTCGTCGCAAGGCCAGTAAAAATAAGGGTTATGCACTTATTTGCAGAATTAGTGAATATTTATTTTGCGAAAATTTGGCTGCAAAAATAACACGGTGATTCGACGCTCTAGCTAGCAACAATGGCTTGTAGACGCACTAGATATTTCTTAAAATCGGGGAATACAGATGCATTAGACGAATTGCAAGTTGGATGAATAGGCATATTCATGCAGAAATTCTTATTGAAAAGAAATGTTTATTGCCAATTATATAATGCAATTGTCAGTCGTTGAGAGCTCTGGGGGTTTGCTGGATCTCCGGTATCTTTATTTCAAACCCAGTGAGGTTAGTTTTCATCAACAGCACAACGTCATCTGACACAATACCGTAATTACGTAAGTACAGCATAGATGCTTGCTTAGATATTAGACCATTGGCCTTCATCATTTTAAATTGCATGTACCCCTGGCAGCGAAACAAAAGGTCGGTGAGAGGGTGCAATTTGTTTTCCTTTACATGGGCATAACTGATTTCTTTGATTCGCGTGTAGTCCTCAAGTCCAATGCCGATCATTAACCAGCGGCATTTTAAAGCGCCTACTAGCTCGTTAGTTAGATGATCAGCGTAACGACTCCAAAGTGAAATAAGATACTTATGCGATGGAACGAGCGTGTATAGCGCTTTAGCTTGCACTGGATTATTGTTTTTCTGCGCTTCGATTACTTTCTCTCGCAACTTACCGTCAAATGCCTTGAGATACATTTTGGCAATAGCGCTTCTTCCAAGCGTGCTCATCAAGCCTATGTTGTAGCCTAGATACCACTTCATTCCTTCTTTTTCTGCAATTGCTCGGCAGGCCTTACCGCTTCCTAGCGTGTATTCCCACATGTGTTTTTGCAACTCTGGAAAAATAGCTGATTTTGGCGGCAAGCCGCGTTTAGCGATCAAGGCCGGTAGAAGTGTACGCAAACTTTCAATCCCAACAAAACTCAGTGCACTGCGTAAGCTGTTGATAACAATTAACTTTCCTTTAGAATCGAAGCGA
Organism: Glaciecola nitratireducens FR1064; assembly: GCF_000226565.1. Classification (NCBI taxonomy): domain Bacteria; kingdom Pseudomonadati; phylum Pseudomonadota; class Gammaproteobacteria; order Alteromonadales; family Alteromonadaceae; genus Brumicola; species Brumicola nitratireducens. The sequence continues at coordinate 509,599 of NC_016041.1, forward strand.
CGGTATTTAGGTTGTTTTACAAATTTGATGATAGCATCTGACAGCCAATCTAATTGTAGGATGATAGCTTCTAAGCGAGATATTGAACAAGACTCGGTGTATAAAACATCATATATCTTGCCTATAGAAGGGTCATACCCTAGCACTTTCTCTAATACATCCTCGGTATTTTTAAATCGCTCAGCGAGGTCATTAATGAGACTGACATGAAATTCGGCCTCGACTTGTTGAATAAATAAATTTTGCTTTTGGTGCAATTCCTCGCGATTTTTTATCGCGACTTCTTCTACAAATAATAACTCTCTGCGAGCTTCGGCTTGCTCAGAGTCTTCCATGATTCGTTGTTTCTCAGTTTTCTGGCCAGACAGCAGCACCGCCTCGTCTAAACTGACAAGAAGGTGCTCGAATCGCGAATTTATTGTCGAGGCTAATTGAGATACGCTTAACTTCATGTTGTTTCTCTACATCTATATTCTGTTTTTAAAAAATTATCCAGAATTCTATGACCTTCCTGAGTTAACAGTGATTCGGGGTGAAACTGAACGCCAAATATTGGCAATGTTGCATGTTGAATACCCATTATCTCTATATCGTCACTTTCGCTGCAAACTGCAGTAATTTCGAGCAAACTTGGCAAGGTTTCCAGCTCTAACAGCAAAGAGTGATACCTTGTTGCCGTAAATGTGTCCTTAATGCCCTTAAATATGCCTTTGGTTTGCTTTACCTGTACTTCTGAAGTTTTACCATGTTTGATATTTTTTGCACGTATTACTTTTGCACCAAATACTTGTCCGATCGCTTGATGACCCAAGCATACGCCTAAAAGTGGCACTTTTCCTGCAAATGTAGCAATTGCATCAAGGCAAACTCCTGATTCGTTTGGCGAACACGGTCCAGGAGAAATAACCAAATGCGTAAATTCGAGGCTTTGCAGTTCGATAATGCTCAGCTCATCGTTTTTAACGACTTTTACCGTAGCGCCCAACTCTTCAAAATAACGTGCTAAATTGAAGGTGAAGGAGTCATAGTTATCAATGATTAAAACCACGTTAGTGACTCCAATTGTAAACCTTATACTGCCAAAGCATCATTGCTAATTGCCGTAAAATACCGCACGAATATTCTTATGGTGCAACGAACCCTAATGCTTTATATGTTTTCGCAAGCGTCACAGAAGCTTTTTCTCTTGCTTTAATTGCGCTGGCTCGTAAAACGTCATGCAAATAAGCATCGTCTGCGCGAATGCGAGCATATTCTGCCTGAATCGGAGTTAACATGTTAACCACAGCTTCAGCAACGTCACCTTTTAAGTGACCATACATCTTATCTTCATATTTGGGCACTAGGCTTGCTACTGATTCACCGGTTGTACAAGACAACAAGGATAAAAGATTCGATACGCCAGGCTTCTCAGCAACGTCAAAGTAAATCCGGGCTTGCTCATCACTATCTGTAACTGCACGTTTAATTTTTTTCGCCAATTTTTTGGGATCTTCTAATAAGCCAATGACGTTATTTGGATTATCATCCGATTTGGACATTTTCTTCATGGGATCCTGTAAGCTCATAACGCGCGCGCCCGATTCAGGAATAAACGGGTCGGGAATGGTAAACACATCACCATATAAGTTGTTAAAGCGCGTTGCAATGTCGCGAGTCAGCTCCAAATGCTGCTTTTGATCTTCTCCTACTGGAACCTTATTCGCTTGATACACTAATATATCAGCAGCCTGCAGAACAGGATAGCTATACAAACCTACGTTGATGTTGGATGCATTCTTCAACGACTTGTCCTTGAATTGCGTCATACGATTGAGCTCACCCATTTGCGTGTAGCAATTGAGTACCCAGCTGAGTTGCGCATGCTCAGGAACGTGCGATTGCATAAAGATGCTGCTCTTATTTGGGTCAATGCCACAGGCAAGGTACAGTGCGAGTCCGTCAAGACAGGCTTTATTGAGCGCTTCAGGATCTTGACGCACCGTTATAGCATGCAAATCAACAATCATATAAAGGCAGTCATTTTCATCTTGCATGTCAACCCACTGGCGCAAGGCTCCCATGTAGTTGCCCATGGTAAGTTGACCTGAAGGTTGGCAACCACTTAAAACGATCGGTTTTTGCAAGCTCATTTTGTTTACGACTTCCTAGTGTTATTTAAATTTGTTTTTCATTGCCGCAATGGTGTCGGCATAATTATCGCTGTTGAATATAGCAGACCCTGCAACGAACATGTCAGCGCCCGCATCCCAAATGGATTGTATATTGTCGACTTTGACTCCGCCATCGACTTCTATTCGCGCACACAAGCCTTTCGCTATGATCATTTGCTTTAATTCGCTTATCTTTTCGAGTGTGCTTTCGATAAACGACTGACCACCAAACCCCGGATTCACTGACATCAACAAGACATAGTCAAGCTTATCTAGCACGCAATCTAGGACGTGCAGCGGTGTCCCTGGGTTCAGTGCCAAGCCTGCCTTGCATCCATTATCTTTAATTAACTGAATACTACGATCCAGATGCATTGTTGCTTCAGGATGGAAACTGATCATAGTAGCACCCGCCTTAGCAAAAGCTTCAATCATCGTATCGACGGGTTGCACCATTAAATGCACATCAATATCTGCCGTAATGCCGTGTTTGCGCAACGCATCACAAATCATGGGGCCGAAAGATAAATTGGGAACATAGTGATTATCCATCACGTCGAAATGAATGAGATCAGCTCCAGCGTCCAGCACAGATTGAACATCCTGCCCCAAACGAGCAAAGTCAGCGGACAAAATTGATGGCGCAATTAACGGTGTGTGCATTGTCTTATCCCAAAAGTCATAAGTTTACCGAACTTTTATGATTGACAAAAGCATTAACCGCGCCCTTTATTGGTGAGTATGCATCATAATGGGGCAGTAGAGGTTTTAATAACTCCGATTTCGATCAATATATTTTCGAACAGGGCGCTATGAAAAAAATTAAATCAATATAATTCAGTAAGATAGGTTTTTTTATGTGGTTTTTTGTATTTAGGCACTACTTTTGCTCTACCACTCACATAAGCACAGTTAGCTTGCCAAATTAATGATTGCTGGATCAAAGACTTAAACTAATAACTCAGTTCAGCATCAGCATCAGCACACGAATAATAATAAGACGACAAGAAGAAATCGCTTAAACAACTTGGAATTATACGGAGAACTCACATGAAAACATTTAAACGCGCAGCAATTGCTGCAACAATTTTGACAGCAACATTAGCAAGTCAATCTGCAATGGCGGGTTGGTCAGCGAATATTGGTGTAGTCTCTGATTACCACTTCCGAGGTATTCAGCAAACAGAAACTGCATCAACCAGCGCTGGTGTTGATTACGCTGCTGACTCTGGGTTTTACGTTGGCGCTTGGACGGCTGACGTTCAAGATGGGCTTGAAGTCGATTTATACGCCGGTTACGGTATCGAATTAGAAAGTGGTGTCACTCTTGATGCTAACTTTACCTCTTATCAATACACTGGTGATTTTGACAGTGCATACAATGAAATTGGCTTGAGTGCTGGTTACGGTTTATTTTCTGTCGGCTACATACAAGGCAAATGGGACGGCGTAGTGGGTGATGAAGATGCAACTGAAGGCGATTACTCTCTTATTACCGTAGGTATCGAAAAAGACGGTTGGTCTGCACTTATCGGTTCATACGGTAAAGATTCAGACGGTGAGTATGCTGAAATAGCATATGGCACAGAGATTGGCGGCTTTGAAGTTGGTGTCGGCCTTGTCATCAGTGGTTCAGACCTAGATGACAGCGAATCTTTGTATTTTTCGCTTAGCAAATCGTTTGAGCTATAATTTAAAATTATAAGCACGGATTTTTAAAACCCTGCGAATCTATTGGTTTGCAGGGTTTTTTGTTTATGATTTTGTGATTAAATATTGTGCATTTTGGCTTTTGCGTTATACTCACCGCAGCTTTTTTGTTTGTGTGTTGTGACTTAAGATAATCGTTTGCACTATTTGCATACACCATATTTTTGCAATGCACGTTAAAGAGAACTTACCGTAAAGAGTGTTAAATTGAGTATGAAGACTAAACTAAATGCAAGAGCGTCGAGAAAAGCAACGGTGTTTACATCGGTGTCTGCTTGTGTTTTTCTAACGTTCGGTCTGTATTTTACATTTATCGCTATCCAGCCGTCCATTCGCGATTGTGAGCAAAGCCGATACATAACACAAACTGACGAAAACGGTTTGCCGTCTAGCATTCAATGTGCAAATAATGGTAACGAGGTAAGTTGGTTGGCATGGGTTACGAATAAGTCGACATCAAATCAGTTTCATTTTCTTGATTTGTTAGAACTGCTCTCGCAAATCGACCCTGAAGAAAAATAGATGATACAAGTGATAAAGAAGTGGCTTCGATTAGTTAAGAGTGTAACGGCAAGCATGATGGGGGTTCAATCCCAAAAGAACTATGAAGAAGACTTCGCCGAGCAATCAGTCCTTCCTTTCGTTGTTACAGGCATTATTCTCGTTATCTTATTTATACTCAGTCTTGTCTTATTGGTTAACTTCTTAGTTTAACGGCTGTCAATAAAACGTTCGCTAAATGTAACTATTACAAAGCTCCCTAAGCTAAATTTTAAAGTGCTATCCTCTTACACAATACTCTTGCTCGAAGGCCATCCGCAAGCTAAACCTGAGTGTGTTTCTGTAAAAATATGGCAAGCTCTTCATGAGTAATGGGTTTTGAAATCAAATAACCCTGAATGAAGTCACATCCCAACTTTCTTAGTTGTTCAAATTGTTCCTCTGTTTCGGCACCTTCGGCAACGATTGGGACAGATAGGCTGTGTATCATTTGTGTCAGTGAGCCAACGATCCTTTGTTGACGGCTGTCTACGTCAATTTTGTCCAGTAGAGACCTATCGAATTTAACCGTGTTGTAGTTAAACGCCGCAAGGTAAGAAAGAGAGGAATAGCCAGCGCCGAAGTCATCGATTGCTACTCTAAAGCCAATGCTCGCTGCCATTTCAGTCCAAGCCTTCGCTTGTTTGAAATTAGTTATTAAGGTCGTTTCCGTTATTTCAAGTTCGATACGATTTGGGCTGATTTTATTTTTGTCTAGCTGGTCTTTTAAGCTTTCGACAGCTCTATCATCACCCAGTTGAGAGGGACTTAAGTTAACGGAAATGACAATATCCTGCATCCCAATACTATTTAAATAAACCGCTTCTTCGACAACCTTACTGACTATCCAGTCAAACAAGATGTTCATATTTTCACTTTCTTCAAGAACATCGATAAAAGTAGGTGGTGGAATAAAGCCAAGTTCAGGGTGCTTCCAACGACACAGCGCTTCAATTTTCACTACTTTTCGGGTACGGCTGTCTACAATAGGTTGGTAAACTAAGAATAGTTGGCCATCTGCAAGTGAGGAGAGAAAATCGTTCTTTATGGTAAACTTTAATTGAGTTCGCGCCCTCATTGATTCATCAAAAAATTTATACCGATTCTTTCCTTCCTGTTTTGCTTGATACATCGCAATATCAGCATATCGTAACAGTTGATCTGCATCGATGGCTTGGGCCTCTTGCAGCGCAATACCAATACTGGCACTAATCGCGATATTCGTTTCATATACGTGAAAAGGAGCGGCAAACAGTTGAACAATCGACTCCGCCATTTGCAGCAAGGCTTCTTGACTGCTGTAATCGTTATAACAGATAACAAATTCATCGCCGCCGATACGATAGACTTTAATAAATTTATTGGCGACCCCTTTTAAACGGTAACCAATTTTCTTCAACATGATGTCACCAGCTTCATGTCCTAAATTGTCGTTGACTGGTTTGAATCCATCTAAATCTAAAAAGAATATAGCGACATTGAACGATGCATTTTTGTTACGGATATACAGAAGGTCGTCAACTAAAACGTTGCGTGTAAATAAGCCAGTAACGCCGTCAATTGTAGCCTGGCGCAACAATCGTTTCTGAGACACATCTAGCTCATGCTCATACAACTCGAGCATATCGATTGCATTTCTAAACTCGTCCTCAAGGTCATGAAGTTCGTCGTTAAACTTCCTTTTACGCGCTTGACCAAGGCGAAATCTGGCGGTGTTATATTCTTTATTTGCAATTAGCTTTATGGCGCGGCGAAGTTTGTTTATCTGTGATATCGGGATGATTGAAAAAGTAATCAGCGTCAGTAAAATGCCCAACGTAACCGTCATGAAGATAATGATGAGCTGCTCTTTTTGTTGGTTTTGGTCAGCGACAAGGGAAGTGATATCCCGAACGAAAATAAGTTTTAGCTCGGAACCTGCGCTACTGATAGTCTCAAACCAGATAAAAAATTCTTGCTTCCCAAAGGACAGTACTATGCCCTTTGTTTCTGCCTGTTTTATTTTGTCTAGTGTGAGCTGTAAATTCAGCACACCATCAATTCGTTCAAGGCCTGTCATTATTTCTGTTATATAGCGTTTAAGGTTGTGCTGTTCTGTCAGAGGCGCTTCCAGCGGAGCCAAAACACCAATGTCACTGCCAACAATCTGGTACAAAAACTCGATGGAAGGTGCGATGTCAGATAAGAGAGTCAACGACCACTTATCTTGCCAAAAAGGAACAGGTACTGAGGATGCAAGCTCACAAACTTGATGGCATATAATTGCTGATGTCGGTCTAGCATCAGTTAACATGTCGAGACGTAATGAGTTAGTTTTCTCTTTAGGAAAGTCGCCGAATTCGAAAGCTTGTTTATCATTTGAGATAGACATCGAAGATAGAGCAAAGCTCAGTCGAACCCTTGGCCAAACGTCCTCAAAGTAAGCAGCAGCCTCTTGCGGAGTTCGATTAGCTAAGCCCCCGAGAGCAAAGAGCTCTTGAGCTTTAGATACCTGTTCCTTTAGCTGCTGTTTAAACAGTAATTGAGTGGCTTGCAAATGAGATTGTTTAATGCTGCTCATTTTTTCTTCAAAACGAATAGACTGCTGTGCCGTCACAAACCCATAGGATGCTGCTAGAGACAAAATGGCAACAACAATCACCAGTAGAAGAGTTTTAAATAGTAAACCGCGGATTTGAATCATGAATTAAAAATTGTTTGCCAATTCCGTTGAAAGTGAGGGCTAGCACACTCGAGTAAAGGCGTCGTGCTGCTTTGTTCCGATGCGGTGTAACTTAACATAGAGAGTGATTTGCGTCACTGAATTATCGGTATTCTATTGGCTTATTTAAGCATTCACAAGTCTGTCTTTTGTGATGTTTGCTTGTATATTTCCATTGAATAGACCGTATATTAGGATTCTTTGCAGAATACGGCAACTAGCTCTTTGACCGGCTTGCGCGTATTAGCGTTTTGACTGATGAATCTTCTTGCAGAAAAGCTTTTAAATTTTGCGCCTTGGTACAATTTACGGGAAAGTGGTGTATCGTGATTACTGATTACGATGGTAATTGGGCGATTGCGCACAGTTTCTTTTGCGGTTTCTGCCAGCTTTGCTTGTGCTTCTAAGTTGAAGCCATTACTTGCATATTGAGTAAACGATGCCGTTTTACTAATTGGGATATACGGAGGGTCGCAATAAATCACGCTGTTGTCAGGTGCTTGTTGAATCACATCGACATAGTCTAAGTTGGTAAACTCCGCTTTCGCAAAACGCTCTGCAAAATGACGAATTTCAGACGATGGCATCTTGGGCTTCACGTAGCGGCCGAAGGGGACGTTGAAACCGCCTTTGCTATTGTAGCGACAAAGACCATTGTAACCGTGACGGTTGAGATAAACGAATAATAGCGCTCTACGAAATCCATCCTCAGTAGCGTTAAATTCTTCTCTGCGCTGGTAGTAAAATACTGATTCGTTAGATTCTGGCGTAAATAATCCGGCTAAGTCAGTGATGAATTGCTCCGAAGAATGTTGCACTAACTTATACAAATTAACTAAATCAGCATTAATGTCATTTAGTTGATAGCTGTCATAATCTGCGTTTAATGATACAGAGCCTGCACCGAAAAAAGGTTCGATCAATTTTGGCGATGATGGTAAGTGAGGGAGAATATGCTCTAACAGAGAGTATTTGCCGCCGGCCCATTTTAAAAAGGCTCTATTCTTGTTATTTTTATGCACGACTGTGATTTTAACTGCGAAGTGTTTTCAAACGTGGCGCTACAGTACCATAAAATTTAGCGATTTCGTATTTCTAGCTTTATTTGTGTCAGGTCTTTTGCAAACGGCTCAGTTAAGCGCACTGATTCCGGTAATAGTTCAGTCGCTTGTCGAGCTGCATTAAGCGAATCAAAACGCTGTTTGAATAAAACAACATGCCACGCACCACCGTATCTTGTCGTTTGATAAACCCAAACAATATCTTGTAATTGATTGTCAGCTATAAATTCATTGAGTACAGATCTATTTTGAATACCCGACAGTTGCAGCAGCATCGCGGGCTCTGATAATGCTAATAAGGCCGCTTCATCAAATTCATAAAGAGGGTCAATTGACTGCTCGGGAGCAATTTCATCCTCAAATTCATCGTCTTGTGATGTTGATAATAATTGATTGCCTAATGTTGCGTCTAATTGCTCAACGCTAAGAATGTCTGGAACAGCGAAGTCACCTTCAGCATCTTCTATCGCTAGATTTGAATTTGACGTTTCACTGCTTAGCAATGGTTCGTCGAGTTTTGCTGTTGCCAGCGCATCCTGCTCTTGCGCCTCTTTTTTTTCATCAATGCTTAGCTTGAGAGCGTCAATTTTAGTCTCGCTAGTTTGCTTAGCCTCATCCCACGAGCTGACTAATTCAAGATTGTCTGGAATTGTTTCTGTGGCGGCGGTTTCATCAGCGATGTCTTCTTTTCGGTCAATTTCTAGCTGTTCGTTTCGTACCGCTAACTGGTCGGCGTTAATATCTACTTCTGGTGGCAGCGAACCTGTCTGCAGTAGGGACTTCACATGATCGGGATATTGCCAACTCATCAGCCCTATAAAAACCGATAAAAGCAGCACCATTACGCTAACGATAAACCACTTTTGCGTCACAATTGGGGAAGAAAATTCGTCTCTGCGAAACATATCGAGAGAAAAGACGACTCTTTCTTCTGCCATCAAGTTTTCTAATGCATTAACGTCAAATTTTGTTGAATCAACAGATTGAGTGGACAACAGAACAGGACGACTGCTGTTTCGTTTTGGAAGCCATTTTTTAGCCTTTTCAGCCCATTCGGTTTCGCCAAAAAGTATCACGTTAACGTGATGATTCGGGGAGAGTTTTTTACTCTCTGTTACCCAATCCCAAAGCTCTTGTAAAAACGGATTTGGAAGTGTTTGAGCCTGTTTAATACATAATAAAAATGGACCTGGCTGCTCGTGCAAATCTTTAAGAAGCTCTTTTAAAGGACGCACAAAACTACCGACTTTCTGACCTAAAAGTTGACGGCAAATAATGCGCCGAAAATCAGGAGATTCCATTGTTAGTTCAGATGTGAAGTAGGATATCTCGGTGTTTTCTTTTTGCACCGAAAGGAATTCTTCGAGAGCTCGTTGCTGTTGAGCAATACTATCCCCGCTCACGAATATCAACTGAGATGAATAATTAACTAAGTGTTCCAGTCGTTCTTGCAATTCTGACAAACAGTCATGTCCTTTTAAATTTGCTTCTACGAATTTTTGCTTCAGTTTTAGTTAGTTTAATATTGCGCTTAGTTCGTCATTTGTAACATCATCTATTACCTTAGCTTCCCCGATAGTTGTGGGAACGATAAAGCGCATTTTACCCGATAAAACTTTCTTATCATGTTGCATATGCTGAATATAGTGCTCTGTAGACATATCTAAAGGGCCCGCAACAGGTAGATTAAAGACCTCAAGTAAGCTTTCTATGCGCCTAAATTCTGACGTTGTTATCCAATTTCTTAGCATTGCTAATCTAGCTGCAAGCACCATGCCAGCCGCAACCGCTTCGCCGTGCAACCAAACACCGTAGCCTTTTTCTGCCTCTATTGCATGACCAAAGGTGTGACCAAGGTTCAATAGCGCTCTTATGCCATGTTCTTTCTCATCCAAATTGACGACTGCTGCTTTTATTGCGCAACATGTTGCAATGACGTAGCGAAGTGCGTCGGCATCGCGGTTTTTGATGCTCGTACGTTGGTTTTCAATCCACGTAAAGAAGTCACCATCGTACATGATTCCGTATTTGATAACCTCAGCCATTCCGGCACAGAACTCTCGTTCAGGTAAGGTTGATAATGAATTCGTATCTATGAAAACAGCTTTTGGTTGATAAAAAGCGCCAATCATATTTTTGCCAAGTGGGTGATTAACCGCAGTTTTTCCGCCAACGGATGAATCGACTTGCGATAGCAGTGTAGTAGGTACCTGAATAAATGGAATACCACGTTGATAACACGCTGCGGCAAATCCGCCCATGTCACCAATAACACCACCACCTAATGCAATTAGAGTCGTGTCTCTCGCTGCTCTGTTTTCGAGCAGTTGTGTTAGCACAACATTAAAGTATTCGATTGTTTTGTATTGTTCACCGTCGGGCAGGATGATATCGAAAGTGCTAATGCCAGCCTCGCTTAGAGGCTTTTTGATGCTATTAAGAAACAGCGGAGCGACAGTCTCATTGGTGACAATGGCGCATTGCTTTCCTTGAATCGCAGAAAGCAAAAAACCGGCTTGACTAAACAAACCGGTTTCAATGTAAATAGGGTAGCTACGCTCTCCCAAATCAACGTTTAATGTGGGCATTGCGTGTTATCCTTTCTAAAAAATCCTAAAAATTACGCCACTACAAACCGATTTTGCCGATAATTTGGTTTGCTACAGCGCGTGCGCTTTGGTCGTCCGTTTCAACTACGTAATCCGCTACTTCTGCGTATAAAGGATTGCGTTCGTCAGCTAAATCTCTCAATACCTGCTCTGGATCATCGTTTTGCAGCAGAGGGCGGCGCTTGTCGCGTTGTGTTCTTGCAACTTGCTTATCGATGGTGGTTTGTAAATAAACTACGATCCCACGTGCCGAAAGTCTATTTCGCACATTTTTCGATACAATAGAACCACCGCCGGTTGCTAGTACGATACCTTGTTTATCGGTAAGATCGTTGATGATGTCTTCTTCACGTTTGCGGAATCCGTCCTCACCTTCAAGATCAAAAATCCAAGCAATATCAGCACCTGTGCGCTTCTCTATTTCTTGATCAGAATCGTAAAAATCGAGGTGGAGTTCGTCTGCAAGATGCCTACCGATAGTGCTCTTTCCTGCTCCCATTGGGCCAACAAGAAATATATTACGTTTTTCAGCCATGTCTGATTAATTCACATTCTTTATATATGATTGAAGTCGGCTTGGTGTGTTCTTATCAACCAACTTTGACTACCACATTAACGCGTTTTTAAATTTTTTAACGTCGATGCGAGCGAATAATTTCCTCATTGGAAAATCTATGCTTGGATTATCTCAATTAACTAGCCTGATATGCAAGCATTCTTATTCAAGCAAAATGTAAAATTCTGTGCTTTAGAACTGCAAAAGAGCGAAGGCTATGCCTTCACTCTTTTAAAGGGGTGATGATATTAGTGCAATTACACTAATAAATCAGCAATTAAAAGCCTTCTTCAATAATTTTTGGCGTTACAAATATCAGCAACTCACGTTTTTGTTCAATTGTTGAGGTTGTTTTGAACAAATTACCGAAGTAAGGAATATCACCTAAGAGTGGTACTTTAGTCACATCATTCGTACTCACTTGTTGGAATATTCCGCCAAGGACAATTGTTTCGCCATTTTCAACCAATACTTGAGTGCTAATTTCTTGAGTATCAATCGCTACTGCTGGACCTGTTGATGTCGAAACTGTATCACCACGTGTATCTTGAGTAACCACCAAGTTCAATATAATTCTATTGTCAGGTGTAATGTGCGGCGTTACTTTTAAGCTCAATACTGCCTTTTTAAACTCTACTGACGTTGCGCCGCTGGATGTTGCTTGTACGAACGGAATTTCCGTACCTTGTTCAATGTATGCTTCTTGTTGGTTGGCCACAGTAATACGTGGGCTAGCAATAATTTCACCTTTATTCTCTGCTTCTAGTGCACTTAACTCAAGGTCAAGGATATTACCATCTAATAAATTTGCTATCTGAAAGCCAATGCTGCCGGCTGCGCTTGATACTGGTAAGTTAACGTTAAGTCTGTCGCCAATATCAGGAACCACGCCTTGGCCAGCAGTATCGGCACCAATAATTGAACCTGAAACAGAGTTGTTGTCACCAGCACCGGTAAAGCCCCAGCGTACACCTAGTTGCTCATCCACATTATCACGAACGGTGACCATGCGAGACTCTATAAGTACTTGCTTTACAGGAATGTCTAGGGCATTGATTACGCGTCTTGCTTCATCAATACTTTCTTGAGTATCTCGGATTAATATAGTGTTTGTACGAGTATCAACCGTCACATTACCGCGAGTAGAAAGTATACCGCCATCACTTGTTTTAAGGATAACCGCAATTTCGTCTGCTTTCGCGTAGTTAATTTCAATATTCGCTGATTTCAATTCTGCAAGATTCTGCACTTGTTGCTTTGATTGAAGCTGCTGTGTTTCACGGGCAGTTAATTCTTCAGTTGGTGCGATAAGCAGGATATTGCCTTCCAAACGCTTGTCTAAGCCTCGAATTTTTAAAATCATATCGAGCGCCTGGTCCCAAGGAACACCGGATAAACTGATAGTGACATTACCGTTCACCGTGTCAGTAGTTACCAAGTTAAAACCATTGACCTGTGCAATAATTTGCAACACTTGACGCACTGGCACGTCTTGGAAGTCGAGAGAAATAGGCTTTCCTTCATAAGTCGTATTTTTAGACTGCTGAACTTCTTCTTTGCTTAGCGGTGTTACTGCAATAGTAACAATGCCGTCAACTTCCATTTTTTGAATCTTTACTAAGCCAGTATAACGAACTTCGACTTTAGCTTCGTTGTCGTCTTGAAAAGTTTCTATGCTTTGCACTGCTGTACCAAATTGACTCACGTCAACTTCAACATACTGGTCCTCGGCTAGCATGGTTTCTTTCATCGTTAACGTCACAAAGCCTTTTGCCTCTACGATCGTAACGGAAGGAACATTGCCTTCAAAACCAATAAGCACATTGCCGGTTTTTGCAGAGCGATTAAAATCGATGCTGTTCAATGTGCTTGAACTTCCTAGGCTTGCTTCGCCTTGTGGGTCAACTAAATCGATCAAGTTTCCAGGTTCTTGCGCAACAGCGCCTAAGCTGACAATGGCTAGCACGAACGCAATTATTAAGGCCCAGTGAGGTCTATTGCTGTTTAAGCGTTTGTTAAAAATATATTTATTAGACATTATCATTTTCCCCAGCTACTGATGACATGGTTAATGTGGCGGTTTTAGTTTTCCAACAACCAGCTCCGTCAGGTAACATTTCTTCAATAACCACTTCTTTATCCGTTATGTTAATAATTTTGCCGAAAAATAGACCGATGTATTGGCCTCGTTTCGCCTTGTGTAAAGTGCCATCATTGGCTTTTATAAGAACCCACTTTTGACCGCCAGTGTCAAAGACACCTGCCATCTGCAGTGCATCAATACCGTAAGATTCTAATTTTTGTTTCGCTCGTTGACGGTTTGGCTGACTGCAGTTAGCTGTCTGCACCGTCACGCTTGTTGCTGCTTCATTTCTTTGCTGCAGCCTTTGAAAAGGACTGCGCATATTGCTGGCTGTGTAGTTAACAGGCTGCAACTGCTTAAATTCAGGGTATTCATCTATGTTGATGCTGGTGTTTGCCTTAACGCTGTCGGTGTATGCAATTAAATCATCAATTTGCGCATTGCAAGCTGACAAACCAACACAAGTAGCAAGGATAAGATACTTATTCGACGCATTTATCATTATTTTTGCTCCTCAATTGCTATATCGGCCTGAGTAATCGCAGCACGATAAGTTTTTGCCTGCATCTTTAAATTAAGTACCCCTTTGTTACTTGTAATATCAAAGTCATGTAGCGTCACAATCCTTGGGAGATTGGCGATGTTAGACGTAAATGAGCCGAATTCGTGATAAGTTCCGGAAACTTCGAGTTGTATAGGCAACTCAGTATAAAATTCTTTCGGATTTTCTTGCTGCCAATTAAGTAACTTGAATGACAAACCCGCATCAGTGCCGACATACGTAATATCGTCCAACAGTCCTGGTGTTTCATTGCTAGTTGGCAAAGTCTTCAACATTGATGAGAAATCACTCTTCATTCTCACAAGCTGCTTTTCGTATGCGTCCAAATTAACTGCAATCCGATACTTCGATTCAAAGGTTGTTCTAAGCTCACTTTCTTTGCTTTTAGATGCGTCCAGCTGCGGTAATTTGCCGCTAATGATGGCGTAATAACAAATAGCACCGACGACGACGACGCAAAATATAGCAACCACGGTTTTGATTTCTTTCGGCCAAATGGCAACTTGTTCAAAATCAAGATCGTTTATTTCTTTTAATTTAGAAAAATCAAAGGCCATTATCGATTCCCCTCTTCATCCGTTTCTGCATTTTGAACCGGAGCAACTTTCGGCGTAATAGAGAATGTTAATTTAAAGTCACTCACTGCATTCGAAGTGCTCACGTCTGCAGTAATTGAGGACAATATGCCGCTAGTAAATACATCCGACTGCTCAAGATTTCGCATGAATGAGGACAGGCGATTATTTGATTCGCTAATACCAACAATTTCGATTAAGTTGCCGCTACGAGACAATTTCTCAAATGAAACACCTGCAGGTACAATTCGTGCTAATTCATCAAACACGATTGGCGATACGTTCTTGCTTACTTGCAGCTGCTCAATAAGCGCCATGCGTTGAGCGATCTCAGCTTTTGAACTACGAATATCTTTAATACGCTCAATTTGTGTATCTAACACGCCGATCTGTTGTTCAAGGTAGTTGTTTCTTGAGTTCTGATTACGAATTTGCTGTTCAATAACTTCGCCGAGTATCCAAAACACAGCCAGCACAAGAATCGAAATAACTACCAATGAACCAATATACTGTTTCTTATGGCGCTGACGTTGGGCTTCACGCCATGGAAGTAAGTTTACATGTGCCATTGCGAATAACTCCTACTTGCTAAGCCCATCGCAATCGCCAGTTGTGCAGCAAACTTTTTCAGTCTATCAGCGTCAACGTTTTCAGCGATGGTCAAATTTAAGAACGGATTAAACGCTTCAACTTCAATCCCGAGGTCTTTTGCTAATTCCTCAACCACCATTGGCAGTGAACCAGCGCCGCCTGATATTAAGATCTTGTCAGGCTGCTGCTTATGAGTCGTTGACGCATACATTTGTAATGCGCGTTGAATTTGCTGTTGCAGAGCGGATAAAAACATAGGCAACGTATCTTTAAACCAAGATTCTGGTGCTGAACCATCAGCAATTTGGTTCTCAACTTCTTGAATGTCTAGCGAATGAATAACCGCTAAATCTTGTACGAATTTATTCATACCGAAGTTGTGTTCTTTGCTGTAAATAACTTCACCGTCTTCAACGAAGCATACTTGAAGTAAGCTTGCCCCGACGTTAATGCAGCAAGTTGGCTTGTCTTTTTTGTGAGTTGCAAAGTGAATCAGTGCGTTACCCAGTGCGTATCCTTCGATATCCATAACGACTGGTTCGAAAGGCGCTTCTCTCACTACCGTGATACGACTATCAATCATGTCTTTATGAGCGGCGCTAAGTAACACTTCAACTTTTCCGCCATGAGTTTTGCTTTCACCCAATTCTTCAAAGTCTAAGTACACTTCTTCTAAAGGATAAGGAATTAAGCTATCTGCTTCGATTTCAATTTGACTTTCCAATTCAAAATCAGTTTGATTCGGCTCCATGAAAACCACTTTACTTAAGACGGATGCGCCGGCAACGGCTATCGCGACATTTTTGTTTTTGGCCTTCAAATTATGCTTGACCTTAGCTAATGCTTTGCTCACAGCGTCAAAATCTTTAATTTCACGCTCATTAAATGCGGCACCAATAATAGGTTCGCAAGCGAAAGCATTTACTTTGGCGACAGAACCGCTAACATCTAGGCATACAGCCTTGACGTATTTAGTTCCGATGTCTAGCCCGATAATACTTTGGGCTTTTTTCTTAAAAAGCGGTTTCATTCAATAGTAGCTCTGTCATAGTTCTAGTATCATAGGTTCAAATAATACTGATTTTTTTAAACTGTATGGATCTGTTAACGACACCTAAGTATAAAAATTGAGTATTTAAGCCCAACAATTAAAAGTGAAAACAGTTCAGTGAAGTTAATAAAGAAGCTTATATTACTGACCACCCTAGGTTTTTTTCTAGGGGTCATTAGCATCATAGGTATGTATTTTTATCTCAAACCAGAGCTTCCTAGTGTGGAAGTGCTGCGAGAAGTAAAATTACAAACACCCATGCGTATATTTACCCAAGACGGTAAATTAATATCTCAATATGGGGTGAAAAGAAGGATACCGGTTTCTCTAGAGGAAGTCCCCGAGGCCTTGGTACAGGCTTTGATCGCAACCGAAGATAGCCGTTTCTACGACCATATTGGCGTCGATCCAATCGGCGTAGCGCGCGCCTTCTTAAATTTAGTCACTACGGGCGAACGAGGGCAGGGAGCAAGTACTTTAACGATGCAAATGGCGCGTGGTTTCTTCTTAACCAGGGAAAAGAAATTTAGCCGTAAAATTAGGGAGCTGTTCATTGCACTGCATATGGAGCAAGAATTAAGCAAAGATGAAATTCTTGAATTATATCTCAATAAAGTTGAATTAGGACACCGCGCCTTCGGTTTTGGCGCTGCCGCTCAAGTTTATTATGGGAAAAACTTAAATCAGTTAGATTTAGCCCAGATAGCAACGTTAGCAGGGCTACCGCAAGCACCATCGACACTAAATCCAATTAGTCGTCCCGAGCGCTCAAAAGAGCGTCGGCGCATCGTCTTGCTGCGTATGTTGGATGAGGGTTACATCAACAGGCAGCAATTTGATGAGGCTGCACAAGCACCCGTGACGGCGAAGAAGCACGGTGCCGAATTGGCGCTTGATGCTCCTTATTTGGCTGACCTTATCTATAACGAGATGGTAGAGATATACGGCAAAGAAATAGCAGAGACTAGCGGTTTCAATGTGTATGCAACGGCGAGTTATGACATGCAGAAAGCGGCGCAAGAAGCGGTTATCCAAAACCTACATGATTATGACGAAAGGCACGGATTTAGAGGCCCTCTTGCGCAGCTGTGGGAGCCACTCAAACGCCAGGCAGTAACACCGAGTGCTGCATCTGATAGTTCAGAACAATCTAATGTTGAACCCGAAGAAACGCCGGCTCCCTTCAATGAAAACGCCTGGTCAGTTGAAAAAGTGACAGCCTACCTCGACAGCGTCGATGAAATAAAACCATTGTTGCCAGCAGTGGTAATGGCAGTTCAACAAAAAACTGCAGACGTGATTATCGCAGACGGGCGAATGATTAGACTAACTTGGGACGGATTAGATTGGGCGAGGCCTTATATTAGCGATCAGTCGCAAGGTGATGACCCAGAATACGCTGCAGACATTCTTGCTGAAGGTATGCTGGTATATATCCGAAAGCGTCCTCAAGATGACGTTTGGCAATTAGGACAATTTCCCGATGCAACAGGAGCTTTGGTTGCACTTGATCCAAACGATGGCGCTGTAAAGGCTGTTGTAGGCGGGTACAGCTTTTACCAAAGTCAATTTAACCGAGCCACGCAGGCGAAACGTCAAGTGGGTTCAAACATTAAGCCCTTTGTGTACGCTGGCGCCATTGAAAGTGGCTATAATCTAGCAAGTATTATTAACGATGCTCCTATAAATCAATGGGATAGCTCATCGGGTGTTGCTTGGCGTCCACAAAATTCGCCTGCTGTTTATGAAGGACCAATACGGATGCGCGTCGCGATGGGCATGTCAAAAAACGTTGTGTCGGTTCGTTTGTTACGAGGAGTTGGTTTGGATGAGACGGTAGACTATATTGCCCGTTTTGGATTCGACAAAGACGACATACCAAGAGACGAAACCTTGTCCTTGGGATCAGGGTCGCATACGCCCATTGAAGTTGTTTCTGGGATTGCCGTTTTAGCCAACGGTGGTTTTGCCGTTCGCCCTTATTTTATTGAACGCATTGAGAATGATCTGGGTGAGTTATTGTGGCAGGCAGAGCCTGTTTATGCATGCAACCCATGTGATACTGACACACCTTCTAAACAAGAGTCTGCAGAAGATGAGCGAGACATAGAAGCGATGCTTGCCGCAGAGTTTGGCCGACAAACAACAAATACTGCGGTAAAAGCCAAAGTTAAACAATCTGCAGAACAAGTGATTAGTCCGCAAACTGCTTTCCTAGTTACTGAAATGATGCGCACTGCCGTGAAAGCTAACGGCAGTTGGAACAATAAAACCTACTGGTTGGGCACAGGGTGGCGCGCAAAGAACTTGCTGCAGCGAGACGACATAGGCGGTAAAACAGGAACGACAAACGATTCAAAAGATACTTGGTTTAGTGGCTTTGCTGGTAACTTAGTGGCAACAACATGGGTTGGATTTGATGATGCATCGCGTCAACTTGGTAGAGCGTCGAGAAATCAAAACTTAGTTAACAAAAATCCAGAGAAATTTAATTGGATTGGCAATGCTGTCATTGGTGTTGAAGATGGCGCTAAAGGAGCTCAACCCGCCTGGATCCGGTTTATGCAGGATGTGCTGAAGGATAAGCCTGAAGTGCAAAAGCAAATTCCAGAAGGTATTGTTCGAGTAAGAATTGATATTAAAACAGGTAAGCTAACGAAGCGAACAGACCATACTGCTATGTTTGAATACTTCAAAGTTGGAACTGAACCAACCACTTATGTGACCGATGATGAGTTATCATTGCCGATAGATGAAGAAAATCCGGAACAACCAAAAGATGATGATATCTTTTAAGCATCTTCATTTTTTTGAGTTGTGTAAAGTAAAACTCGATTTTACGATTTTATAAGCGTCTACGGTAGGGTTTGTTGGAAGGTTAGCAAGCCGGAAATGAACATAGTAGTATTAATTATTAACGCACCAGGCAAAAAAAGAGAATTCACGAATGAGCGACAAGAGTCAGCGCAATCACCTATATATTCCCCACTCAGGGCCATCTTTACTTGAAACGCCTTTGCTGAACAAAGGCAGTGCATTCACTGAGAAAGAGCGCAAGAATTTTAATTTACTTGGCTTACTACCTCCACGATACGAAACAATTGAAGAACAAGTCGGCAGAGCCTATAAACAATACAAAGGTTTCGAGGATCCGCTTAATAAGCATATCTATTTACGTGCTATTCAAGATAATAACGAGACCTTGTTCTATCGTCTTCTGCAAGCGCACATTGAAGAAATGATGCCCATCATTTATACGCCTACAGTAGGTGATGCATGTGAGAGTTTCTCTGACATCTATCGCAGCTCTCGTGGGTTATTTATCAGCTACGAAGAACGTCATTTGATGGACGATATTTTACGCAATGCAACCAAACGCAAAGTAAAAGTCATCGTTGTGACGGATGGCGAGCGTATCTTAGGTTTAGGTGACCAAGGTATCGGCGGCATGGGTATCCCTATTGGTAAGCTTTCCTTATACACGGCGTGCGGCGGTATCAGCCCTGCTTACACCTTGCCCGTAATGCTAGATGTTGGGACCAACAATCCGAAATTACTCAATGACCCAATGTACATGGGTGCGCGGCATGAAAGAATAAACCAAGAGCAATACTATGAGTTTGTCGATATGTTTATTTGCGCAGCTCGCAGACGTTGGCCTGAAGTAATGATTCAATTTGAAGATTTTGCACAACCAAATGCGATGCCGTTATTGAAAAAATATCGTGAAGAAGTGTGCTGCTTTAATGATGATATCCAAGGTACTGCAGCGGTCACCTTAGGTACGATTTTAGCGGCCTGCCGTGTGCGTGGTTCTAAATTGTCGGATATGAATATTGTTTTTGTAGGGTCTGGCTCAGCTGGTTGCGGCATTGCTGAAATGCTTGTCCAACAAATGATATTTGAGGGCCTGACTGATGTAGAAGCGCGCAAACATGTATTTATGATTGATCGTTTTGGCCTGTTAACCGAAGGAATGGAAGGCTTACGCGATTTTCAGCGGGCTTTGCAACAGCCTAAAGAAGCGATTGAATCTTGGTCTTACAGCGGCGAATATGCTTCGCTGTTAGACGTTGTTCATTGTGCTAAGCCTGACATATTGATTGGGGTTTCTGGCCAACCGGGTCTATTTAGCGAACAGGTTGTAACCGCAATGGCACAAAATAGTAAGAAGCCTATTATTTTCCCGCTAAGCAACCCATCTCGTCAGGTCGAAGCAAGACCAGAGCAAGTGATTGAGTGGACCGACGGCAACGTTGTGATTGCAACTGGAAGTCCATTTAAACCTGTGGAATATAAAGGTCGTGTATATCCAATAGCACAGTGTAATAACAGCTACATATTCCCAGGTATTGGGCTAGGTGTTATTGCTTCTAAAGCACGTATTATTAGTGATGAAATGTTAATGGCCGCTAGTAACGCGCTCGCTGATGCTTCGCCGATGGTAAATGATCCTAAGGGTGAGTTACTGCCCCCTTTAACCGAAATTGAGAACTTGAGTCGAAAGATTGCATTTGCGGTTGCAAAAGTGGCGATGGAGCAGGGCTTAGCACTCCCTATTCCAGATGAAATGTTAATGCAGCGTATAGAGGGTGATTTCTGGAAGCCTGAGTACCGCCCTTATAAGCGCGTTAGCATCTAATTTATCAGTTCATTAAACACCTGCTTACATCAATTGTAAGCAGGCGTTTTCCAAGTAACTACAATGCGGCAATTAGCCCTTTATCGGAAATATCATTTTTTAGGTTGCTACAAAAAATGAGCTATTAAAAAGTCTATAACCGTAATATATTCATAGGGTTATATTTTCCCATGTATCAAAAAAACTTAGTTCGGCGCTAGTGACAACATAAACACCTTGCTGTTGCGCGTAAAGTTATACATTTCTTTTTTGGCTGAGGGCAATGCGTCCACTGTCGTTTCTGCAAAGCCCTGCTCTAAAAACCAATGTGCCGTGACTGTAGTGAGAACAAATATACGCTCTAGTCCACTTAAAATAGCTTTTTTGCGGATCTCCTCTAGCAATCTCTCGCCTCTGTTTCCGCCTCTATAGTCGTGATGGGTTGCCACGCAGGCTAACTCTCCGCAAGCGTCGCTCTTATACATATACAAAGCGGCGCAGGCGATAATCATTCCATCTCGGACAATCACGGTAAATAAATCAATCTCATTTTCTAAGCGCTCTCGCGAACGCTTCACTAAAGCACCGCTTTCTTCTAAGGGTTTAATTAGCTTTAAAATACCGCCAACGTCGTCTATCGTGGCCGTTCTCAGCTGCTCATAGTGATTCTGTAATACAAGTGAACCGGCACCATCGCGAGTAAATAGTTCTTTCAGCAGCGCACCATCAGTATGATAATTGATGCAGTGCGCGCGGCTTACTCCTGCCTCCACGGACGCAATCATCGCGGTTAAGCATGTAGTTTCTGCATCAATGTTCGCAAGTGCTAACTCTTTCTTTATGAGATTTAACTCAATCGTTCTGAGCAATCTACCATCCTGATTAAAAATGCCATCCCGCTCTGAAAGCGTGATGATTTTGTCCGCTTTCATGGCAATCGCTGCTTGGGTCGCAACGTCTTCATGTGACAAGTTAAAAACTTCGCCAGTGGGTGAGTATCCCATGGGTGATAGCAGCACAATTGAGCCATCGGAAAGATGATCATTAATGCCCTGTACATCGATACGACGAACTAGACCGGTATTTTCAAAGTCGACACCATTTCGCACACCTAATGGACGCGCGACCACTAAATTACCAGAACACACCCTTATTTGTGAACCATGCATTGGCGAATTGGGCAAGCCCATCGTCAGTAAAGCTTCAATTTGGCTGCGCAAAGAGCCCGCAGCGTCTTTAACGCATTCTAAGGTTTCTTTATTTGTAACCCTGATGCCGTCTCTAAACATCGACTCCTTATTACGGAGCTGCAAACGAAGATCAATTTGAGGACGAGCGCCATGCACAATGATAAGTCGGACACCAAGACTATTTAACAAGGCTATATCTTGAATGATCCTAGGAAAATTAGGGTCCTCTATAGCTTCGCCACCGAACATGATCACAAAGGTTTTACCTCGGTGTGCGTTAATGTAAGGAGCAGAGCTCCTAAATAGACGAATACTTTCAGTATCAGACAGTGCCATTCTGGTCTCTCTTTATTACGCTCTTTAAAGATTTCTTCAATGCTTCACGAAATACACTCACCGGCTACCCCGTGAGTTGGTCAAGTTTTTCGAGTTCGACATAGAGTGCTCGAATGACCAACTCCTTATTCGTTCCGCCAAGCACATTACGTTTGTTCAATACTGACTCTAATTCTAGAACTGGGTAGACATCTTCTTCGATCTTGTCGTTAATTGATTGAAACTCGGCAACACTTAAATCTTCTAAGGCTTTGCCTTTTGAAATTGCGAAAACCACGGCCTGCCCAGAAATATCATGTGCAGTTCTAAACGGAATACCTTTCGCTACTAGATAGTCGGCTAATTCTGTTGCGTTTGCATAGCCCTGTTGAGCAGCAGCTCGACACCTTTCTTCATTGAGTGAGAGGGTGTCGAGTACTTCAACCGCAATACATAAACAAATATGCCATTGGTTGACGCTGTCGATTGCTCCCTCTTTATCTTCTTGCATATCTTTGTTGTAAGCTAGCGGTAAGCCTTTCATTGTAACTAACAATGCCTGCAAATTACCGAACACACGACCACATTTTCCGCGCATCAGTTCAAGCGCATCTGGATTCTTTTTTTGTGGCATAAGTGATGAGCCGGACGTAACAGAATCGCCCAGCTGCAGAAAACCAGCTTCGCCGCTATTGTAAAAAATTAAGTCTTCAGCCATGCGCGACAAATGCATCATACTTGTGCTGGCATTAAACAGAAGTTCTAGCACAAAGTCGCGATCGGAAACGGCATCTAAACTGTTTAAACAGGGTGAATCAAAGCCCAATTCTGCTGCGATTTTGTCGCGATCAACTGGAAACGTGGTTCCTGCTAGCGCGCCGGAGCCCAATGGACATTGATTCAGACGCTTTTGTAAGTCTTCAATGCGACTTACGTCACGTTTCAACATTTCGACGTAAGCAAGACACCAATGAGCGAAATAAACTGGCTGGGCGCGTTGTAAATGAGTGTAGCCAGGAATAATTGCATTTTCGTGACGAGTCGCGACTTTTAGCAGCGCACTAATGACATTTAGGCAATCTTCTCTCAGCGATGCCAGATGCGAACGACACCACAAACGAAAGTCAGTAGCGACTTGGTCGTTTCTGCTGCGGCCAGTGTGAAGCTTTCTAGCTATATCACCTAGTTCAGCTGTTAATGTTGCTTCAACAAAGCTGTGAATATCTTCTTCAGGAGAGTTTGCGAAATCTAAGGTTCCTGCTTCAGCTTGCTTTTTTAGCGCAATTAGCGAGCTTTCTAGTTGAAACTGTTCATTTTCGTTTAATACTCCGGCTTCCTTCAAAGCTCGTGACCAAACGATAGAGCCCCAAATATCTTCAGATGCCATTACATAATCGAAAGGCAGTGAATCATTAACCTGCTTAAACATGTCGCTGCTACCGGACTGAAAGCGCCCACCCCATAATGCCATGATGCTTCCTTATTTCTGTTTTAATGCTTTGATGCGGCTAGACAAACTAAAGAGTCTGATAAAACCTTCAGCGTGGCTTTGATTGTAAACATCGTCTGCACCAAAGGTTGCGAAGTCTTCTGAATATAGACTGTTCGGCGATTGACGCTGCACAACGGTAGCCTGGCCTTTGTATAGTTTTACGACAATTTCGCCAGTAACCAATTTTGCAAAGCTTGCTGCGCTCGCTAATAAAGCATCATTGAGAGCTGTAAACCAGCGACCGTCGTACATCACATGTGAGAACTCAAGCGCAAGTTGCTCTCGGAATTTCAGTGCTGACTTGTCTAACACAAGACACTCGAGGGCTTTATAAGCTTTCATTAACACGGTACCGCCTGGCGTTTCATAGCAGCCGCGAGATTTCATGCCAACCAGTCTATTTTCTACAATATCAATCCGTCCAACGCCGTGTGGTGCCGCTAGTTGGTTAAGCTCTACCAAGGCTTGATAAGGAGACAATGCTTTGCCGTTGACATGCGTTAAGCGGCCTTCATCGAAGCTAAGAGAAATACGCTCTGATTTATCTGGCGCATCCTCAGGATCAGTTGTCATTGTCCAAACTTGCTTGCTTGGTTCACACCAAGGATCCTCTAGTTCACCGCCTTCGTGCGATATGTGCCACGCGTTTGCATCACGGCTGTATATTTTAGTTGCTGACGCACTTGACTTAATATTTCGGCTAGCCAAGTAGTCGAGTAAGTCTTCACGCGATACCATGTCCCATTCACGCCAAGGAGCAATTACTTGTAAATCCGGCGCTAATGCTGCGAACGCGCCTTCAAATCGTACTTGGTCGTTGCCTTTACCGGTGCAGCCATGGCTTAGCGCATCGGCACCTACTTTGCGAGCAATCTCGACTTGGGCTTTGGCAATTACTGGTCGAGCCATCGATGTTCCCAGCAAATACTCGCCCTCATATACCGCACCCGTTGTAATGGTAGGGTAGATAAAGTCGCTAACAAACTCTTCTTTCAGATCGACAATGTGGCATTCACTTGCCCCAGACGCGATGGCTTTGTCATACAAGCCTTCAAGCTCTTCTTCACCTTGACCAACATCGGCAGCAAAGGCGACGACTTCGCAATCATAGTTTTCCTTGAGCCAAGGCATAATTGCCGATGTGTCGAGTCCGCCAGAGTAGGCTAATACGACCTTTTTTATATCGTGTTTGTTGTCTGTTAACGCCATTCTTAAATCCTTAATTACTGATAAGCCAATGTTATTAGCTCAGTTGTATAAATAGGTAGTGATATTTGTCTATGTACTATAGTTGCTAATCGCAAAGTTGCTAACTTCAATCTAGCGCAACATTGCCAACCAGCATCGCCAAAATGGCATTTTGTGCATGCATGCGATTTTCAGCCTGGAGCATTAATAATGATTGCTCGCTGTCCATTAAGCTGCCGCTTATCTCTAAATCACGATGAGCTGGTTGGCAGTGCATCACGTAGCTTGCGCCTGACTTTTTCATCAGTGCTTCATTTACTTGATAGGCTGCAAACTTTTCTTTTATTTGTGCCAATGGCGTGTTGTCGCCCATGGAGAGCCATGTGTCGGTATACAGAATGTCGGCCTGTCCTAATTCGTCAATGTCATTTGCAATGGTTAGGCTCACATCGTTTTCAAACGCTAATTTAGCCGCATGTTTAGCGATGTTCGGGTTAATTTCGAAACCTTTTGGTGTGATGACTGTTTGATGGCAGCCTAAAAGTGCACCCACTATCAATAGTGAATGAGTCACATTATTGCCGTCTCCAATATAGGCCATCGTTTTACCTTTAACCCCACCCAACTTTTCAAACATAGCGAGATAGTCAGCTAGCGCTTGGCACGGATGATAGAGATCGCATAAGGCATTGATAACCGGAACATTGGCACCTTTGGCGAGATCAACCAGCGTCTTATGCTCGTAAACTCGCGATACAATGGCATCGGCCCAGCAGGCTAGATTAGCGCCAACATCAATGGGGTCTTCTCTGTCTTTGAGCGGAGAGCCTTGGCTGTCGACATAAACCATATGTCCACCGAGTTTATGAATGCCAATATCGAAGCTCACTCTTGTGCGTAGCGACGGTTTCTCAAAAATCGCAACGATTGATTTACCCTCTAAAGGGCGGCCAAATTTTTCAGGATGCGTTTTAAGTTCGACTGCAAGTTTTAATAACGAATGCATCGAAGTTGGTTTCCATTCTCTGAAGCTGAGTAAGTCCTGCATTATCTATTCCTATCCTTTTCTATATTCAGTATATTTTGCTCGTATTCACAATCGTTATGAGGAAGGGCTCGAGGTGATTGAAGTGCCTATCTTTCTGTTTGTTTGTGAAAACATCATGTTGATATCATTCCAACTGCCTATGCTGACTGCTTTACCCAAGGTTTTAGATGCCTCTTGTGCCGCTTTTACTTTAACTATCATACCGTCTGTAATAACGCCTGCGTTGATGAGGCTCGCTATTTTAGCGTCGTCTAAATTCTGGATATGTGCTTTATTTTCGTCTAAAACGCCGCTAACGTCTGATAAAAGATATAAGTCTGCATACAGTAATGAGGATATGCATGTTGCTGCTTGATCGGCATTTACATTATAAAGTCGACCCTTCAGATCGCTACCAATAGAGCAAATAATCGGGGTTAAATTTGCGTGCATAAGCTGATGCAATAATTTTGCGCTACGTGGATGCGGATACCCAACAGCCCCAAGCATTGGCATGACTTCCTCGCAAACAGCTAAATTACCATCAGCTAAAGAGATACCAACACAGGTTAAACCTGCTTTTGTTGCCATGCAAACCATCTGTTTATTTAATGTGCCTGCCAATACACCGGTCACTGCTGGCATTTGTTCATCGGGCGATATACGCAAACCTTCATGCTTTTCGCTAACAAAACCAAGCGCAGTTAGTTGAGTTTGCAATTGCGCGCCTCCGCCATGCACTATTGCAACGTTATGACCTTGATGCTTAAGAGCGGCGACGGAGGAAAAGAAACTATCTTGCGCCTGCTGGTCTTCAAAAAAATTGCCACCCACTTTTAATACAATATTGCTGATATGGTGTTTGGCTGCTTGAGCAGTATTATTCATATTTACAATAGTCCTGTTTCGGTTGCTTGGTTGAATACTAAATTTGCGCATTGAACAGCTTGAGATGCTGCGCCTTTCAATAAATTATCTATCGCCGAACATACCACTAAATAGCCGCTATCTTCATCGAATTTCCAATGTATGTCACAAAAAGCAGTATTTGCAACATCGTCAATTTTCGGCCATGAATCACGTAAGCGAACCATCGGTTGATTGGCATAATGCTGTTCAAATTTCTGTTGAATATCGGCCGTCGTTATACCGGTGCGCAAACGCATTGTAATGGTTGCCAAAATACCTCTTTTGAATTGACCAAGATGAGGTGTAAAGATAACCGAAGTGCCGCAATATTCTTCAATCTCTGGCGTATGACGATGCCCCAAAACACCGTATGCTTGCAAACTTACTTCAAAATAACTGGTGGTCATAGAAGGTTTCCGGCCTGCTCCACTTACACCCGATGTTGCATTTATTATCGGTCTGACATTGGGATCGAGAAAGCCTGCTTCAGTCATTGGTTTGAGAGCTAATAAAGATGCAGTGGGGTAGCAACCGGGCACAGCAATAAAACTGGCTGTCTTGATTGCATCTTCGTGCCATTCGGCTAAACCATAAACTGCGCTACTAAGCACGCCAGTTTCTTGATGTTGAAAGCCATAAAATTGCTCGAATACTCGCGCATCTTTGAGTCGAAAAGCGCCAGACAAATCGAAAATTTTGGCTTTTTTTCCACTCAACGCTTGCGCCCAATCGTGGCTTGCTTCATGTGGTGTTGCTAAAAAAATGGCACCATATTGCTCGGCTATTTGGCTTAATTCGCCAGAGTCTAATGACTGAGTGACAAGTTCGGTTTGTC
The DNA here is from genome assembly GCF_000226565.1 of Glaciecola nitratireducens FR1064. NCBI lineage: Bacteria > Pseudomonadati > Pseudomonadota > Gammaproteobacteria > Alteromonadales > Alteromonadaceae > Brumicola > Brumicola nitratireducens. Next base: position 537,368 of record NC_016041.1, read on the forward strand.
CAAACAACTGTGGATGAATAGCGCCGATCGGCTTATCACTGTCAGCGCTTCCAGCAGAAACATAGCAGGTGTCCAAAGAAAAATGTGGATGCCGAATCAATATTTTAATTAATTCGGCGCCTGTATAGCCACTGGCGCCGATGATACAAGTTGAAATCATAGTAGTGTCTTTTTTTTGAAGGTAAAAATCCCTCTCACCCTCAGTGTAACCTAGCAGTAAAGATTACACCAAGAGCGAAAGTGCTATGGTCTTTTAAACGACAATCTCGAAGCAATGCTTGAAGCAATAACCAGAACGATATCGTCGTAAGAATTCCCGATAGCAAAGGGAGGGAGGGAGATGGGATAATGGCATCGATAATAAAAATTTAATAGTAAATTTAGTCACTTAAAAAAACTCAGTTACAATTTAGTCTCAAACACAATGGTTATTGTGATGTATATGTTAGGAGAATAGTAAATATTGAATATTTATGCAATAAAAATGTATAAATAATTATTGCTTGGTTGTTGCTCTTTATTGCTATGTTGTGATTTTTCATAAATAGCAATACTATTTACCTTATCGGATTGAATTGTTATCCAACCTTGAAGCGAGGTCTTATGTCTGTAAAAACCATTGCCCTAGTTGCACACGATCATAAAAAAGCAGATATCGTTGTATGGGCGCAAAAGAACAAGGAAGCGTTGGCGTTATTCAAAGTGGTTGCCACAGGTACGACAGGAAGTTTGTTGCTTGAAAAAGTCGGTTTAGATATCACGCGCTTGCAAAGTGGCCCCTTAGGTGGCGATCAGCAAATCGGTGCCCTCATTGCCGAACAAAAACTGGATGCGCTATTTTTCTTTTGGGATCCAATGAATCCCGTGCCGCATGACCCTGACGTGAAAGCTCTGCTGCGTCTGTGCTCGGTATGGAATGTGCCAGTGGCTTGTAATGTTTCTAGCGCAGATATGCTGGTCTCATCACCTTTGTTCTTAGACCCAAACTATAAGCCTGACTTACCCAACTACGACAAATAATTAATTAATAGGAATCGAAAAGCACCAAGCATTACTCATTATTAGTTGTCTTCAGCCGATAGCAACTTATACACATTTTTTTGCTTGGGTTAGCGCTATTTTGTTTTAGTCACACCCGAGTACTTTATCGCGAAATGGATGATCATATGACCGAACAAACACAATACCCGTGGACGCTTCAAGCCCATAAAATATTCAGATGGATCCTCTTAGTACAACTTGCGATATCTATTTTTATCGGGTTTATTACCGATGATTTGTTTACCGCGTTCATTGTTGGGCTGCCAATTGTCGCGATCCCTTTTATTTTTAGTCTCCAACAACCGCATGCCGTTATCAGTCGACATATGATAGCGGTTGCGACCCAGCTGATGACTGCTCTGCATATTCAACAAGCATATGGCATGACCGAAATGCATTTTGAAGTGTTTGTTGTTTTGGCCTTATTGATCCTCTTCCGCGACTGGAAAGTTGTCATTTCCTGCACCCTGACGGTTGCCGTTCACCATATATTGTTCTTCATTTTGCAGACCAATGGTGGCGGAGTCTTTATTTTTGAAGACAATAAACTGTTCTTCTATATTCTTGTTATTCATGCCTTATTTGCTTTAGCGGAAGGCGGCGTGTTGACTGTGCTGTCGCGCAGCAGCCACAAAGAGGCTGTAGCTGGAGAATTATTGAAAAGATCAGTGATGAGAATAATGGGTTCTGACGGTCGCATTGACCTGCAAGACTCGCAGCTATACGACCATCCACAACTAGCAGAATTTAACCGTTTGATTCGCGGCTTTAAAGCACTCATCGATAAGGTGAACAGCGTTGGCGTGGGCTTGGTTAACATTGTTGAAAAAGTAAAAGGCGCGTCGGATGATTTGGATAGCTCTGTTGACCAGCAAAATCAGCAGGTCAGCAGTATCTCATCCGCAATGCAAAATATGACGACAAGTATCAATGACGTAGCAACCTTATCCCACAGTGCCAATCAAATTGCCGATAGAGCAAAAGTAGATACCGACGAAACGAGAGACTCCATTGAAGGCTCTAGCAGAAATATTGCTCAGTTAAAGTCAACATTGCAAACGACATCACAAGCGATCGGTGATTTGAGCCTGAAATGTTCTAATATATCTGAAGTGATGCAATCGATAAAATCAATCGCAGAGCAAACCAATCTTCTAGCGCTAAATGCTGCCATTGAATCTGCAAGAGCGGGAGAGCATGGTCGCGGTTTTGCTGTCGTGGCTGATGAAGTGCGAAATTTGGCTATTAAGTCAAAAGAAAGTGCTGAAGAGATCGAACAGATCACGAGTCAACTAACCGAGAGTGCAAATCATTCGGTCGAGAACATGGACAACTGCGTCGCAATGGTTGAAAAGGCTGTTGAGTCTGCGGCTCAATCTTCAACAAACATGGCGGCGGTACTCAGAGGAATTATTGAAGTCAACCAAAACGTAACGACGGTTGCAGGCTCGGCCACGGAGCAAGCTCAAACTTCTCAGTCAATTAGCCAATCGGCTCAAGAGTTGGTTCTACTATTCACGGATGAAAAGGAACAAGTTCAAGGACTCAAATTGGACGTTGCAGAACTCAATCAACTTGCAACCGATTTAGCAATGCAGTTGAAAGCTTTTAAGGTTTAGGCTTTACAGGCTTATGGGCTCTACAAATAGTAAAAGCGAGCGCAGAATCATTCGATGGCTGCTTCCATTGGCAGCGGTAGTCTGGTTCTGCATTGCGTTCTGGGCCATCAACTGGGTCGGTGAGAGCAAATTTAAGGATTTCGATCCAGAGTTGAGACTCTCATCTGAAATGATGTCACTTTCAATGGAAGCAGAGTTGCTTAGCTTGCTGCCAGCTAGCGTCGAACAGAATGGCGAAGAAAATATAGATAGTGATGCTGAAAATGTAAACGGGACTATCTACCATATTACGCAAGGCTCATGCTTTTGTGAAACATTAAGCGAATCACATAAAAATACGCTGAATGAGTGGGCATCAAGTGAGCAAATATCTTACCAAAATATCGATGTTTCAAGTATGTCTACGCTGCGACGCTTTGTGCCCTCAACTCCTGCTGTTATTGTTTTGAACAAAAATCGAGAGCTTGTTTATTTGGGACCATATTCGACGGGTATGGGATGCTTTCAAAGTTCCGGTATGGTAGATGATAGAATTAAACCTTACTTTCAAAACTCCGCGGATACACTTCGTGCAACAATACAGAGTGAGGCTAAAGGCTGCTACTGCGCCACGACAGCCCCACTTGGTCTGCAAACTTAAGTCCTTAATTCATTGAAGATGAGTCATCGCTTTCTTCTTTGAACACTTCGTCATGGTCTTCTCCATACTTTCTGTCTCGTTGTTGATGCATTTTGCCTTTTCTGTCTTTCTTCATGATTTTTTCGAACTTTTTGCGCTGCTCTGCGCTTAATACACTCAGCATCTCAAATCGCGCTTTGGCTTTGTTAACAGCCATATTGAGTTTCTGCTGTCGGTTGTCTGCATGGATCGCTAGCCACGCATCTTCATCGAACTCCTTGGCTTGAATTATCTGAGTAAGTTGCGCTTTAACAATTTTAGCTTGTGCTCTATTTACTTGCTTTTCGGTTTTATTCGCTAGCATCATTTCCGTTAACTTTGCCTGTTGCTCAGTGTCCAGATCTAAAGCTTTAACGATACGCTGCATTTTTTTTCCTGGATTTTTATGCTTTTTACCGTATTTTCTGTCTTTTTTATCCTCTCGAGCTGCAATAAACTGTGCTTGCTGTTCTGGGCTTAGCTGATTGAACACTCTATTTTTACTTTTTGCTTCAATTAGCTTACTTTGTAAATTAAGTTGCATTTGCTGGTCGATGGCGTTTGTAACTGCGACTTCATCCCAGCTGCTGCCTTGCATAATAGAACGCATATTTTCTCGCAACTGCTGTTGTTCAGAGCGATATACGCTTAAATCTTGTTTGTTTTCTTTGCGTATTTGCTTGATGTCTTCTTTTTGTTGCTGAGTTAACGACAGGCTCGCCATCAATGCGCATTCATGTTCACCGTGGTTTCTTTCTTTCGCATTCACTGCATATGAACCCGCACTCAACAAGCTTGCTAGTGTTAAACTAAGTAGTAATTTTTTCATATTCTTTCCTCTCGAATTAAGCGAGTTATTAAAGTTAGGTCTTAATAAACTGTCGAGATAAATCATAGCGCAGTCAATGCAAAGAAACGCCAAGCTAGTGTAAAGCTAGTGTAAAGGTGTCAGGACCTTGCTTAAAATTCACTTATAATAGTGTTGATGATAAGCTCAAACCTGCTATGAGGCCTGTCGTATAGGTCAATAAAGCATTAAGGCGGATAAATGTACCAAGTATTAATAATTGACGATGATGTAGCATTGACGCAAATGCTAGCCGAATATTTACAGCAAAATGGCTTTGCCGTTGATGTTCAAAATTCTCCATTGTCGGCTATTGCAGAAGTACGAGAAAAAAGTTTCGACATCGTTTTGTTGGACGTCATGATGCCTGAATTAGACGGTTTCGAAACGCTAAAACAAATCCGTGCTTTTTCTATTGTGCCGGTCATCATGTTGACCGCTAAAGGGGAGGATTATGATCGTATATTAGGCCTGGAACTGGGCGCCGATGATTATCTTGCGAAACCATTCAATCACCGCGAACTGTTGGCTCGAATGAAGGCTCTCACGCGAAGACTTGATGACTTGAGCAGCTTCAACCAAGTTCAGAACCTAGAATTTCACGGCATAAAAATAGAGGAGTCTAGCCAACGAGCCTTGATTGCTAATCACACCGTTGATTTAACGAGCACTGAGTTTCACTTACTGGTGCTTTTGATGAAGCACGCTGGTCATTTGTTAAGTAAAGAAAAGTTGAGTGAGGAGGTATTAGGCCGTCGACTCAGCGCTTTCGACCGCAGTTTAGATATGCACGTAAGTAATGTGCGCAAAAAGCTAGCGCAACATGGTATTGAAAATGTGATTAAAACCACTCGAGGTTCAGGCTACATATTTATGAGTGAACTGTAATGCGGCTTGCTAAGTTTAATCCTTTCAATTCGCTATTTGGACGCGTTTTTGTTTGGTTCTGGACTGCTTTGCTCGTTATTTTAGTCAGCGCGTTCTTTTTGACAAAACAACTTACGGACGTGTTGGAAGTTAATGCAGTGAGCGAAAAGCAAGAAATGGAGGCCGGTGCAACAATTCAGCGTCTCAGTAAAGTCTTGTTGCGCAGTAGTAATTTGCATCAATCTTTGCGCAGATTGGGCAAGCGGAATGGGCTTCAGATAGTAGCAATTAATACTAAAACAGAGCAACTTCGTACTAGCTTTCCAGGACCATTGGCAGGCAACGTCAACGAATTAAAAGCTTTCGTTGAAAGTGATGCACCACTGCTAATAAGACTCAATAATATGGAATTCGTTGGGCCTTATAGTCTTAGTTTTAAGCAGGAAGAATACGAGGTGTATGTTGGCCGCCTTTTGATGCGCTCAGAGAGGAATGTGATGTCTCGCTCTAAAGTTGCTACAGCGGGTTTAGTGTTGGCTATTTTTCTGAGCACAGTGTTTTGCTTTGTTTTGGTTTTGAGTATCACAAAGCCCCTTGGCGCACTGCGTTCTGCTAGCAATCGATTGGCTAAAGGCGATTTGACCACACGCATTCAAGGACTAGAGAGTAGGAAAGACGAGATAGGTCATTTGGCTAACGATTTTAATACGATGGCGTCTCGTCTACAAAGTCTGATCGATGGGCAGAAGACATTGATGGCAAACGTATCCCATGAATTGCGCACACCTCTGACCCGCCTGCAGCTTGCGGTCGCTCTGTTAGAGGGGCAACTGAGTACGGAATCTGACAATACATCGAGAGATTTAAATGAAAAACATTTGGCACGTATTGAAAGTGAAATAATCAAGATGGATCAGATGATTGGACAAGTACTAACATTGGCAAAAATTAATGCTTCTCAGCAATCTATTGATTTGCAGGAAGTAAGCTTAAGTTCGTTGCTAAAAGATGTCCTTCACGACGCAAGCTTTGAGGCAGAGGCATTGAGAAAGAAGCTTACGATCAGCGCTATTCCAGATCTTGTGATACACGCTGACATGCGTTTACTAATCAGTGCAGTCGAAAATATTCTTCGAAATGCCATTCGTTTTGCTAAAAAGGAGGTTAGCTGTGAATTTAATATTACTTTGTGTGAATTAGCTGCAAATGAGTCAACTTCCGGTAAATTCAGCACAGAATGTATTGAAATTAAGATAACGGACGATGGTTTGGGTATGACTGGGATTGAACTCGACACCGTGTTTGATCCCTTTTTCCGTGGCAGCCATCAAGTGCATGAAGTAAGTAAAGGCGCTGGACTTGGTTTATCTATCGCCAAGGCAGCGATTGAAATGCATGGTGGTCAGATTTTTGCGCAGGCTCGCGATATAAAACTCGCAGAAGCATCGCCTTTGTCTGGCTTATCAGTAATAATACAGCTTCCGATTGTCCGAAAATCAACATAGCGATGACATGCAGTTAACGAAAGAGACAGAATTGCCAGAAAAGTTTGATAGCGTTATCAAACCCTGGTTCAAAACCAAGATGACGTCTGGGTTTTGGACTTTAGCTGACGGCACTTCGCTGCATTATCGATATGCGCATCACAGTGCAGCCAAATCCATTATTGTAATTTCCTCTGGCCGCGTGGAGTGTGCAGCTAAATACGCCGAAATTATCTATGATTTACATCAAAATGGTCATTCGGTGTTTATTCATGATCATCGTGGTCAAGGCTTGTCTACTCGTTTAGATGAGAATCCTCACTGGGGTTATGTTGAGGATTTTAATCAGTATGTAAGTGATTTTGGCAGCATGATTGACGACGTTTTGCTGCCGATGTTAAATGAGAATTATGTAAAAGCGGATCACAATGCAACAAATACTGAAGCGCTAATGCTTAACCACGCGCTTCCACCACTGCATCTGCTTTGTCACTCAATGGGAAGCGCAATTGGTGTGTTGCTTGTGAAAGCTCGTCCTGAACTTTTTGCTAAAGCCGTTTTTTGCTCGCCTATGTTTGGGATAACCCCACCATTGCCGCCATGGATTGCAAACTTTTTAGTTCGACTTGGTGTTCGTTTCAACAAGTTGAGAGGAAAACGGACGAGTTACTTTTTTGGGCAAAGCGACTACAGTCCAACCGCGTTCTACAAAAACCGTTTGATGAGCAGTAAGCTTAGATATGAGATTTTTCGTAGAACCTATGCAGAGCAACCTGAGTTGCAGTTAGGTGGAGTAACCTACGAATGGTTAAATGCGTCTTTAATTGCGATGAAAGAAATACGTGAACAGGCCAGCAAAATTGAACAGCCTTGCCTTGTTCTCTATTCTGGCGCCGACACGGTAGTGGCGAATGAAGATATTGAACAGGTAATCAGTGACTTCAAACACTGTGAATCAACATTGATACCCGAAGCATTGCATGAGTTACTATTCGAAAAAGACAAGTTTAGAACGCCTGTTTTAACGAAAATACTGAGTTATTTTTCACCGTAGTAAGGTTAAATGGAGATTTATTACCGTTCCCTTGTTTAGAATGAAAGTGAGAATTGCATGCCATAAAAAAGTGTTTTATTTGCATCCCAATATTCAGCATCAATTTGACGCGCTTTCATAAAGCCTTCAATTCGTAAATTCCCTGCTTGTATCCCTGCACCGAAAGCAGCGTAGCCATCTAGATGATCTGAATCATAATTGCCATAACCGTAATGAGAATCAAAAACTTGGTCGTTATGCTCTTGTTTGTAAAATGCCTCAAATACGTCGAAACCACCTTCAACATACATGAATACGTCGCTAAAGTACCCAAAGCGAACGCCTAGATCTAGTCCAAAATACTCTTGTTGATAACCAAAGTCGTCTATTACGGTGATGCTATTAAGGGAAGTAATAAGCTCGCTTTTAAAGTTGCTGTAGCGAGGGCCCATTATGCCCGAAAAACCGACGCCGGAAATACTGTCGGTGTCGTTTAATTCATGCTTAGTAAAAATAGTGAAGCGATCAGAAGCGACTGCGCTCGCGGATACGAATAGTAAAATAATTAAGGCTGTTTTTTTCATTATTTTTGCGAGTTAGTTATTGTCTTTAGGTTTTAAGATACACACTTGTATCTGAATCAAACCTGAATGCAGGATAGTTCGTTCTCTTTTGTTTCGATAGGTACAGTTAACTAATACTTCTGTGTTAGTTTCATACTCAACATGCCACCTAAGGCCCGTATACTCATTGAGTCAGACATTATCAAGGTACTTTAGGTCGATTCAATATCGCTAAAACGCTTGAATGAACTAGGATTATATGCGGTTGTTAAAAAGAAGTATTAAGTACATTTATAATGAATTAATATCAAGTTAGCATACAATACGAAAAACCATTTTAAAAAACAAAAATTTATCGAAGACATTGAGGACAGCCTATAACAAAGTAACTTTGCAAAAGTCTTGTGGGTAACATTGTGTCATATTCAATTCTGTGCATTCAAGTTATTGCGTTTTAAGCGGTTTTAAATCGACTTAACTGAAAAGAGTGATACTGATTATGAACCTACCAGTGAAGAACTTATGTTTGGCAGACCGGGTTATCAGAGGCGGCTTAAGCCTTAGCCTGTTAGTTTTCGCAGTACTTTGGGCTGAGCAAATTGGTGATGTCGTGCTACAAGTGCTTATTATTATTTTTGCAGGATTAAATTTCATTTCATTTGCTATTGGCTGGTGTCCTGTCTATAAATTGGCAAATATTTCTACCTGTAAGAAATAAAGCTTAACAAGGGTTTATATTGTCCAAACTACATTCGGCTATATCTGACATCAGCTTAAGGCGACGATTGATTATTGGCTCAATCAGCTTGGCGATTGCAGTATCTATCATTTTTATTGTAGTCGCCTATCGTTTAGCAAGTGACTTAGCTGAATCAACCGAAGTAAAACAGTTTAACAAACAATTTAGTTGGCTTTTTGAAGAGTTCGAAGTGTTACTCGATAATAATCAAAGCCCAAATCAACTCATTGATGCCTTAAAAGACACGCGCTCCTATAAAAGCATAGAAAGTGACATCGTTGCAATTGATATCATATCTCAACAACAGAAGTTTGCCGAAAATAATACGGTCAATCAGTCTATGATTTTAAATGAGCTTAAAGAATTAGACTTTCCTGAATCCGCGAATGGGACGTATTTTCTAAATGAACAACGTTTGTTTTGGCAATTTCAACGCACGCCAGAAAACACATTTTCTCTCTTAGTCGTATATAAAATTAGTAGCTTAGAAGCGGCTCTTGAATATGTTGCTAAGCGATTATCAATTACGGCTTTTTTAACTTTTTGGCTAGCAATATGGGCAGCCTTAACAATGTCAGCACTGATTACTAAGCGTTTCGAAGATAATCGTAAAAAGCTCGCTTTTCTAGCAATGCACGACAGTCTTTCCGGTTTAAAAAATCGCGCCTATTTACATGACTTTTTTGATAACGAAATAGAGCATAAATTATCAATTTCTTCGACTGAGAATGGCCCCATTGGGGCTTTGTTAATAATCGACTTAAACAAATTTAAAGACGTAAATGATACTTTTGGTCATGCAGTTGGCGATGACTTGTTAAAAGTTATCTCGTCTCGCTTGCAAGCATTGATTGCCGATAAAGATTTATTGGTTCGCTATGGTGGTGATGAGTTCGTTATTTGGTTTACGATGGAAGCATCTCGAGATGTTAATCTTTTAGTCTCTGATATACTTCATTGTTGCTCTCTTCCTGTGCCGCTAGTGGATTCACCGTTTGAAGTAGGGGCAAGTATCGGGATTGCTTATTGTCCGCAAGACGGCAACAAACTAGATACCTTATGTAAAAATGCTGATATAGCAATGTATCAAGCAAAAAAGATGCGAAATGGATTCGCGTTTTACCAAAAACAATTGCCGAACTTTAGTGAGAGGCAAGTGCTGCTGCGTGGACAGCTATCTCAGGCCCTCGAATTAAAACAATTTGTGCTCGTCTATCAACCTAAAGTGTCACTGCCTGACGGTAAAATTGTCGGCTTAGAAGCACTTGCCCGCTGGCAGCATCCTATAGATGGATTGTTATCCCCAGCTGTATTTATCGATTTGATCGAGCAAAGTGACGCAATACACAGCTTTAGTAGATTTGTTATTTCAGAAGCGATTAGACAGGGCAAAGAGTGGTTAGATATGTCAATTTCTCTGCCTATTTCTATAAATTTGTCAGCATATAATTTAGCCGACACTGACATAGTGCCCTATTTAAGAGAGCAGCTAGCGCTCTATCAGTTGCCAGCTCATTTGTTGGAAGTGGAGTTAACAGAAAGTGCTAGTATGATTGATGTGGAAGTTACTCAAAGAGCCTTTGCTGAATTACGTTCACTTGGAGTCAAAATATCTATCGATGATTTTGGAACTGGAATGAGCTCTTTTGCATATCTGCGCGAGCTTGATATGGATTATGTAAAAATAGATCGTTCCTTTGTTGCTTCTATGATGCTAGATAGGCGCAATGAATTAGTCGTTAAAGGTATTATTTCAATGTGCCATGATCTAGATAGAAAGGTTATTGCTGAGGGCATTGAAACGAAAGAACAGGCTCAAAAACTTTGTGAGCTAGGGTGTCGCTTTGGGCAAGGATACTATTTTGGACGCCCCGCTAGTGCTATAGATATCACTGAAGGTTTAGTCAGCACACCTGGGGATAAAGTTATTTAAAGCACAAGCCGAGAGGATATCGTCTAATCACGACGATAGTTTTTCGTTTCTATAGCTTTGTAACAGGCATACTAAAATCAAGCTGACGCCAAGCTTCATAGCTTACAATCGCAATGGAATTAGAGAGGTTGAGGCTGCGGGCATTCGCTAGCATTGGGATCCTAATCCGGCGATCTGGAGCAAAAGCGTCACGGATATCATCAGGTAAGCCTGAGGTTTCTGAGCCAAATAGAAGAACGTCACCCTCCTGATAAGTCGGTTCGTTATGCGGAATGGAGCCTTTGGTGGTTAACGCAAAAATTCTGCGCGGCCCCATTTCTTGTAAAAATGCATCGTAATTTTTATGAATAGTCACGTTTGCTAAATCACGATAATCAAGAGAGGCTCGTCTCAACTGCTTTTCTTCCATGCTAAAACCAAGAGGCTCAATTAGGTGCAAATGGCATCCATTGTTAGAGCAAAGCCTGATGGCATTACCGGTGTTCGGTGCAATTTGGGGTTCGAAAAGCGCGATATGAAACATGGGTAATTATTACCTAGTGTAAATACGTGAGAAAGAGGGTTATTCTTGTTTTTGTTCGCGGCTCAACAATGCAATAGCAGCTTCTTTGGCAGATTTGCCATTATAAAGTACCTGATATATTTGCTCACAAATGGGCATCTCAATATCGTTGGCCTGAGAAAGTAACCTTACTTCGTCAGTGTTGCGGTAGCCTTCAACAACTTGGCCAATACTTTCAATTGCTGCGTCGACGGTCATTCCTTTCCCAAGTGCTAGACCGAACCGTCGGTTTCGAGATTGATTGTCGGTGCACGTTAACACGAGGTCACCTAAGCCGGCCATTCCCATGAACGTTTCTTGCTTTGCGCCGATAGCTAAACCAAGCCGGCTCATTTCAGCAAGTCCGCGGGTAATCAAGGCTGTGCGGGCATTAGCACCAAAGCCAAGCCCATCGGCCAGACCCGCTCCTATCGCAATAACATTTTTGACAGCTCCGCCCAGCTGAACGCCAATTAAATCATCGTTTTTATAAACACGAAATCCTTTTGAGCAGTGCAGTTTTTGAGAAAACGACTCGCAAAGTTCAGTGTCGGTAGAAGACAAGGTAATAGCGGTGGGCAGCCCAGCAACCATTTCTTTAGCGAATGTTGGGCCAGACACTACGGCAATAGGAATGCTGCCGCCCAATACGTCTATGGCGACTTCTTGCAAGATTCTACCTGTGCCAGGTTCAAGACCTTTGGTTGCCCAAATTAGTCGGTGTTGCTCATTTAAAAATGGCTTTATTGCTTCTAGGTTTTCTTTGAAGGCGTGACTTGGTACGACGACAAGTATGTCTTTAGCGCTCTCTACCGTTTCTTTAAGATTGGCTGAAACTGATAGGGCATCAGGGAATACTGCATCGGGCAGGTATTTATCGTTGCGTCGAGTTTCACGCATTGTGGAAACGTGGTTTTCATCACGTCCCCACAGTACCGTTGGATTACCGTTTCGCGCTAAAACAAAGGCGAGCGCGGTGCCATAAGAGCCGGCACCGATGACTGCTGTGTTTGCTGTAAAATTGTTATCCATTTTTGCCTTCAAAGTTTTGCAGTGCTATGCGTCAAGCTGTTGCGGTGCATCAGGTGCTGCGCCGCCTTGCTCTGCACGCTTTTGCATGTATGCTGCAAATATCGCGTCGAAATTTACCGGTGCTAGGTTGAGCGGCGGGAAAGTACCACGGTTAACTAAATTCGACACCGCTTCACGTGCATATGGGAATAACATATTCGGGCAGAAAGAACCTAATGTGTGTGCTTTATTTTGATCCGGCATGTCGCCTACAGCAAAGATACCGGCCTGCTGAACTTCACATAAAAATGCGGTTTCTTCGCCAAGCGTTGCGGTAACGGTGATTGATAGAATCACTTCATACAAATTAGCATCAATTTCGTTTGTACGTGTGTCGATATCAAGCTTCACTTCAGGCTTCCATTCTTTTTGAAAAATGGCAGGGCTATTGGGCGTTTCAAACGAGATGTCTCTTGTATAAATTCGTTGAACGCTGAATTGCGCGCTTTGCTGAGCTTGTTCTGGTGCTGCTGCGGGTGTGTTGTTTTCTTCAGCCATGAATATTTCCTATTGATATTTCTTATCGTTATATTGTTTAAAAATGAAAAAAGGCTATGAGTACATAACCTTTTAGATTGTTTGAATCAGCGATATGTGAGCAATAACTCACATCGTGCTCAATCGTTACTACTTATGCGTTAAGTAGAGCCTCAAGTTTGCCTGCCGATTCTAGTGCGAATAAATCATCGCAGCCGCCTACATGGGTTTCGCCAATAAAAATTTGGGGAACCGTGGTTCGACCGTTTGCACGTTCGATCATGACAGGACGTAATTCTGGTTTTTTGTCTATTTCATGGTCAGTGAAAGTAACCCCTTTCTGCTCTAATAGCGCCTTTGCGCGCGAGCAATACGGACAATAACCTTTGGTAAATAATTCTACTTTTTGCATGTTTACTAATCTCTTATTTTGAGACGGGAAGGCTGGCTGACTGCCATGCACTCATTCCGCCTTTTAAAACGCTAACTTTCTCAAACCCTGCTTTCAACAACTGTGATGCTGTCTTTTTCGCAGTGGAACCCATCGCACAGACTACGATAATGGGTTTATCTTTTGATTTTTCAAGTTTTGCGAAGTTTCCGTCTTTCAGTTCTTCCGGCTTTATTTGCCTAGAACCTAAGATATGTCCTGCTTTGAATTCTTTTGGCGCGCGAATATCGAGTATCACAGCGTCTTCTTTATTCATGAGCAAGGTAGCGTCATGCGTTGAAAGTTCTTTGATTGGTGACAATGCTGCACCAACATAGGAATAAATGATAAGTACGACTAGCGCTACCCAGGCGATTGATAAAATTGAAATCAATGGCGTACTGGTAGCAAACTCTATTATCTGGTCCATAAAAAACGCTGTCATCCTGTTACTGTTTGAAGTTGGCAAAGTATATAGAAAAAAAGGACAGAAACCAGCATTTATGCGGTTTCATCTCGAATTCTTTTCAACTCGAATTGGCAAAGTGTTGTATCAAGAACAGTTTTTACACATCAAAATTTGATGATATAAAAAAAGTTTTATGCAAAAGCACGTAAAAATGATCATAAACAGTTTATAAGACTGCGTTTTATTGATAGCTTTAGGTACAGATTTTGTCATTTTTTTATTTTTCACTTTAACGCATCTATTTTCAAGGTTATTCATGACACATACTAAAACACCATTAGCGCTCATTATACTTGACGGTTGGGGGTATCGAGAAGACACAACAAACAACGCTATCGCGTTGGCCAATACTCCTGTTTTAGATGACTTGTATGCGACCAAACCTAACACCCTAATTTCCGGTTCAGGTTTAGATGTGGGATTACCAGAAGGGCAAATGGGAAACTCTGAAGTTGGCCATGTCAATTTGGGCGCCGGACGCGTCGTCTATCAGGACTTTACGAAAATTACGAAAGCTATTCATGATGGCACCTTCAAAACCAACCCGGTTATTGTTGGAGCAATCGATAAGGCTGTTGCTGCAGGAAAAGCTGTGCATATTATGGGATTGCTGTCGCCAGGCGGTGTTCATTCGCATGAGGAACATTTGTTTGCTGCAATCAAATTAGCCGCTGAAAAAGGCGCAAAGAGCATTTATTTACACGGCTTTACTGATGGTAGAGATACCGCGCCACGAAGCGCCGGCCCTTCTATCGAAGCTGCAGAAAAAATATTTTCTGATTTAGGCGTTGGTCAAGTTGCGAGCATTGTAGGACGTTATTTTGCTATGGATCGTGATAGCCGCTGGGATCGCGTTGAACAAGCTTACGATTTGATTATTTCAGCTCAGGGTAAATATGAATACGCTTCGGCATCTGAGGCACTGGAAGCCGCTTATGCTCGTGATGAAAATGATGAATTTGTTAAAGCATCGGTCATAAGCGGTTATTCAGGGGTTGAAAACGGTGACGCTATATTGTTTATGAATTTTAGAGCTGACCGTGCAAGAGCAATGTCACATGCAATGGTCGATGCGGATTTTAGCGGCTTCGAGCGCAGCAAAGTGGTAAAAACCGAGTTTATGATGTTAACCGAATTTGAGTCTAACTTGGATGTTCCGTGCGCCTACCCACCTGAGCCGCTTGTCAATGTGATGGGAGAGTGGTTATCAACTCATGACAAAACACAGCTGCGCATTAGTGAAACCGAAAAATTCGCTCACGTCACTTTTTTCTATAGTGGTGGTAAAGAAGATGAATATCCTGGCGAAAAACGCATTTTGATCCCTTCACCAGATGTAGCCACTTATGACTTGCAGCCTGAGATGAATTCCGAAAAATTGACGGATGAACTGGTTGCCGCTATTAAATCGAAAGAGTTTGATGCAATTATTTGCAACTATCCTAACGGTGATATGGTCGGACACACGGGCAAGTTAGATGCGGCTATTAAAGCCTGTGAAGCAGTTGATCATTGTCTTGGTCGCGTTCTTGAAGCACTTAAAGAAGTTGGCGGAGAGTGTTTGATTACAGCCGATCACGGAAATGCTGAACTAATGGTCAACCCTAACACTGGTGTTGCGCACACCGCGCACACAAGTGACCCAGTCCCGTTTATTTACTTTGGTCGTGATGCCACAGCAAGAAAGGGTGGAACGCTAAGTGACGTAGCACCAACGATGCTGCATCTGATGGGTATGGAGCAGCCGCCGGAGATGACCGGTAGCACCATAATGACCTTGAAAAAAAGCTAATTGAAGGTTTTTAAGGCAATGCAATGAAGTTGAGCATAATAAAAACAAAATGTAGCCTTGGTAGCTGTTTTCTAGCTGTCGGGCTATTTATGCTCATCCCGCACGCTTTTTCACAAGATACTGACTTGGCAACCATTCAAGAAAAGATCAAACAAACACAGGCCCAGCTGAACAAAAAGCTTGAATCTTCAGAGCGCTTGCAGCAAGAGCTAAAACTCGCCGAACTGGAAATTGCAAAAACGGCAACGCAGTTGAATCAAACCGATAAATCATTGCAGACAACGCGTCGAGAAACAGTCGAACTTGAAAGCGAAAAATTACGAATTTCAACTGTGATTAAAGAGCAGCAAAAGCAGCTTGCAGGTCAGCTTAAATCTGCGTTCATGGCAGGAAATTACGATTTTGCAAAGATGTTTTTTAATCAAGACGACGCTGGTCGGTTCGAACGAACGCTAACTTATTATCAATATCTAAATAAAGCGCGTCAGCAAGAAATTAGTAAATTTAGAGCACTGGTGTTGGAGCTTGAGCAACTGAATACAAAGTTAGCTGAAAAAACTCAGCGTTTAGAAAGCTTCTTGGTAACGCAAAAACAGCAAAGCAGTCAGTTGAGAGAACAACAAGCGTCACGGCATCAGAAGTTAAAACAACTGGATCAGCAGATAAAGTCTGATACTGCCAAGGTGAACCAGCTTCAACAAGAAGAGCGCTCGTTAATTAATGCCATCGAACAGGCAGAAATTGATGCGCGAAGCAGAACTAAAGATGAAGATATCGTTTTGGTAGGTTTAGCACAGTCAAAAGGAAAGCTAACGCGTCCCGCCGGTGGTAAAATCCAGCAGTTATTTGGCAAGAGAAGGCAGGGACAAGTACGCTGGAAAGGCATCGTTATTAACAGCAGTGAAGGTTCACCGGTTCAAGCAGTGCAAGACGGGAAAGTGCTTTATGCTGACTGGCTCAAAGGATTTGGTTTGGTGACGATAGTTGATCACGGCGAAGGCTACATGACGGTGTATGGACGCAATCAGGCCTTACTGAAACAGCCCGGTGATCCTGTGCTACAGGGCGAGACGATTGGTTTAGTTGGCAGTAGTGGAGGGCAATCGAGTCCAGGCTTATACTTTGAAATTCGTCATAAAGGTAAAGCGCTGAACCCGCAAAGCTGGTTAAAATAATAGGCTAATCAGTTTATTTCCGCCCAGACCAATAATAACGATGAGTATGACACCGGCAAACAGATTCGCCAGTAGCGTATTGGTATGCTCTTGCATTATTTTCTTTTGATTCATGACATACAGCAAAAACAGCACTGAAATTGGTAGCAAAAGTGCATTGGATGCTTGTGCTAAAATAATAATGCCTAGGGGTTTAAAGCCCGACGTTGCAACCAGCACCCCACAGACCAATATGCTGACACAAACCAACTTAAACTCCTTAGCCTGCAGTGTCGGTTGCCAAGAGAATAAACCACAAATTGCATATCCAGCCGCTAGGGGCGCTGTTATCGCGCTTGTCAGCCCCGCAGAAAATAAACCTAGCGCAAAAAACAAATTAGCATAATCACCCAAAATGGGTTCAAGCTGTGACGCAATGTTGCCTGGCGAAAGTACGTTACCCGTCAAGTAAAAAGCGTTCGCTGCGCACGACATAATAGCAAATGTCACAATGCCACCTAGACCAATTGATGAGAACAATTGTCGCTTGTGCGCAGGTAGTTCTGTGCTTATTTCAGCCTTAGATAGAGGCATCTCGCGCGATTGTTTAGCGCTTAGACCTGCATGCAAAAATAAATTGTAGGGAACGATGGTTGTGCCAATAATAGCAAGCAGTAAAGAGGTATTGGAAAAGCCAAATTGGCTTAAGCCCTTACTTAACGCGGCTGTGTCGATGCCGGCAATCAGCATGATAGTAATAAACACAACGCTCATTAATGCAACGAGGCCAATAAGTACTTTTTCAACCAGTTGATAGCGATTACTAAGTAGTAATATCAGAGCAATAGAGCCTAGGGTTAAAGCCCACAGCGTTATACTACCCGGCAATACGTTGGCCAAGCCTAGTGCTGCGCCCGTTAAATTCCCGCCTTCATAGGCTGCGTTACCAACGCCAATTGCTGCACACACTAGCGCAATACTAAACCATTTGATGAACGTATTTTGGCTGATATTGACGATAGCTTCTGATAGACCTTGGCCTGTTATTAAGCCCAAGCGAGACGCCATTTCTTGTAAAACGTAAGTTGCGAAAATTGAAAAACACAGTGCCCAAACTAGCCCATAACCCAAACTAGCGCCCGCCATTGATGCCGTGGTTACTGTGCCTGGCCCGATAAAAGCAGCGGCTATAATCAGTCCTGTTTTTCCTGATTTCATAAGTCGTTTTCCCCAAAACATCTTTTAATAGTTGTTATTCGTTTGGAATTCCCTCTATCATCTACTGCATTGTTCGAATTCGCAAATTTAAGTCTTCCAATTAATCATGAATTTACTGCTTATATATCAGAGTCCTGAAATCGCCGACATGCTGCATTCACGTTATTATGTTGAAGGAGCAATATTTGGTGCCGCTGTTACGCCTGAAATACCCATGCCTGATGTCTGGCTACCTTGGGCAATAAAAAATCATGGGCAAATGCAAAATAACCAACAAGCCGACTCGATTACAGATGCCTTGTTTGACTACTTTAAGTATTGTTTGCAGCAGATGAAGGATAACGCACAATGCCTGCCAAGTTATGCTGTTTTCGAAGATGATGGCGATGGTTTAGTGGATTTTCCAGGTAGTAATTCACCCCTTTCTCAATGGCTTCAAGGTCTTCTGATGGCGCATTCAAGCATGGAGTCAGTATGGCAACATGCGTGGCAACTCATGCAAGAGAAAGCGCCAGAGCAGGCACCTGTATTGGCAAAAAAGTTGAAGCACAGTTTGGGTATGTTTAGTACGTTTGCAGATAATGCGCTTGCTATGGAGCAGGCAAAAAAGAGAGGACAAGCGGATTTTGAACGAAAACTGCCCTTGATCGCTCTTTCGCTCCCTGAAGCCCTGAATACCTACGTTTCTATTTCAGGTGAGCTTGCAAGCTACCTACCAAATCAGTTTGAGACCTTTGTTCAAAAACCGGTTTAGTTACGGTCAGCTAAAACGGTTTTAGAATCGCTAAAATCACAATCGCAAGCAAGGCGAGCACGGGCAGCTCGTTGATCATTCGATAAAAGCGGGGGCTTTTTGTATTTTTATCTGCTGCAAACATCTTAAGCAACGAATACAGATAAAAATGGTAAACATAAAACAGCGCTACAATGGCTAATTTTGCGTGCAGCCACGCCAATGCTTTGAACCACGCTAAACCATATTGATACATTATCAATATTCCTAAGATGAGCGTTAGCAAGGCAAAGGGCGTCACGAAAAACCATAAACGACGTTCCATTATTTTAAATTGGTCTTTGGTTTCCTGATGCTGACTCTCTGCGTGGTACACAAATAATCGGGGTAGATAGAAAATACCAGCCATCCATGCAATCATAAAAAACACATGAAAAGCTTTTAACCACAAAATACTCATCGCTCTACCTTTTTACTTTATCGTTTGGTTGTTTGAATAAATAGTTTAGTGCTGCTGTCTAAACAAGTAAGAATGCAGCATATTCCACGTAATTATCCCTATTATCTTAGGCTTGCCGTGTTCGAAAACATGAGCGTCAACATCAAGTTCTTGGTATATATAAACCGCGCCTTGTCTTTGTTTATGCAGTGTTTCGTATACCTCAGCCATGGTCGATTGGTCACTTAAACCTTCCATTTGATGAATAGCCAATGGCAGCACGCCTTCTTGCAAACTCACATCCATTGACACTATCTGATATTGCCTGTCTATTTCAAATATTTGTTCTTGCAGCACCAGTTGGTTGGGGTTGGATTGCAGATATTTATACAAAGCGGCTTTCGGTGCATCAACAAAGTGTTTAAATTCTGTTTGCATAATAGCCATCACGCCAGTTTCTTGTAGTGAGTCTCGGATAGATGACGTGGTGTAGGGGAGATTTTGAAATTCTAATTGCTGAATGAATATAGAGCGGTTATTGCATAATTGTTTGCTAGTGACATAAGCACTCACAATCACCACAATGGCAGGCAGTATGACCTGAGAATTTCCTGATAACTCCATTACGGAGGACAGCGCTGCCATAGGAGCATGCAGAACTGCTGCCAACATACCTGCTAATCCGAGCAAAGCAAATGTCGACGTCATCTCGCTTTGATCGCTCATACTGTAAAGCGGCTGCAGAAGAATGACGCCTGCCAGCATGCCGATGATCATAACAGCACCGATAATGCCGCCGGGTACACCTAGTCCGATAGCGAATACGGCAAGAACGAACTTTAGTGCGAATAGCAGCAGTAGTAAACTTAATTGTGGATCATTGGCGAATAAGGTTTCAATAGCCGCAAACTCAGCCCCTAATGCCTGCGGCATAAAGTAACCAACAATTCCGGTGATAACAGCAGCAAGCAGCAAACGCGTTATCATGTTGACATGACGAAACAACCTTATGACTAGCATAAGTTGTTTGTTAAATAGTGCTGCCAACAAACCAAGCGCAATGCCAAACACAATTAGATATGGCAGCAATATATTATCGATAACTTGAAAGTTTAGAAACGTTAGCTCGTTTTCGTTACCAAATACGATCCGCGTTAAAACTGAACCACAAGCTGCGGCGAGCATAACTGGGATAAAAACGTGAACTCGGTATTGACGCAAAACGACTTCCATGACGAAAATCACGGCGGCGAATGGCGTATTAAATGCGGCCGCTACACCTGCTGCAATGCCACAGCCGGTCAATATCCGTAAACTATTAAAAGGTAGCCTGAACCATTGACCTAAAAAGTGACTTCCTGCGGCAGCTAAATGCACGGTAGGGCCTTCTTTACCAACAACAAGTCCTCCGGCTAAAGAAAACACACCACCAAAAAACTGGTTGATAGAGGTTCTTAGAGGAATATGCCCATAGCGTGTTTTGATGCGATGGATAACAAAAGGAATACCCATTCGATAATGCTTAAACCCAGTCAGTTTAGCGACAAAAATAACACAAATAATTGCCGATACGGGCAAGAAAAAAAGGTATTTGCTCTCGATTGCAGCGTACTGCGCTACGCCACCAAGAAGCATTTTTTGTATAAATTCAAAAGATAATCTGAATACAATAATAATACTTGCTGCGCACACACCCGCAATGATGCCTAATAAGCACAATTGAAGTGATGTTCTTGGGTGCGAGACTTCTCGCCTCAAGGATTCCAGTAAGGAGCGCAGAAACATGATGTGTTTGGGTTTATACTGGTTGCGAATAGGTCTATCATAGCGGTTTGAGCACCCCCTTGCTATCGGTGATTCGGTTCTCGTTGCTCTTTTTATATTTAGATATCAATAACAATGCCCTGAATTGTGGAGATTTCATTGAAATTAAGCGAACTGCGCGGCCAACTTGGTTTTGTCAGATATTACTTAGCCCTAGCTTTTGTGCTTGCGTGTGTGTTTTACGCGGGTCATGAGTATGCGGACAAAAAGAATCACCTGCTATCCGCTGAGATAGATGTGATGCAGAGTAGTATCGACAACTTAAAACTAGAAAATCAAACCTTAAATTCTGAGCTAAATGTCAAGAAAGTTGAGCTAGAGGTAGCAAGTATTGCGAATGAACAGGCTCAATTATCGTATAAAGAATTTATGCGCAAAGATGCTGAACTTCGTGAGCAGATTAGTTTTTATCAAAAGGTCATGGCGCCAGAGTTGACACAGGACGGTTTCGTAATTGAAAGTGTTGAAATATTATCAACAGCAAGCACTAATAATTACGCAGTTTCAGTCATGATGCTGCAACGTGAAAACATCAAAGCGATCATCAAAGGAACGCTAAATATTACGCTGCAAGGAAGTCAGAACACCGTACCGATCAAGTATAATTTAAAAGAATTGCTAGATGATAAAAGCAACAATATGGCGTTTTCATTTAAATATTTTCAAGTGCTTGAATTAAGAGTGACGCTACCTGAAAACTTTATTCCTGAACAAATTGAAATCAAAACAGACATCTACAAGTATAAAACAAAACGCGGTTCGTACGCTCGCACAATACAATGGAAAGAAGCTTTCAGTGAATCCGATTGAATACTTGATTAAATTACTCAGGTATTAGATAATTCGCGCCCGGTATTTTTAGCCCAACGCTTTTATTAGAGGAATATTATGTCTGAAGAAATGGCATTGCCAATTGAGTTTTCTGAAGCTGCGGCAAAAAAAGTGAAAACATTAATTATTGAGGAAGAAAATCCTGAGTTAAAACTCCGTGTATATGTTACTGGCGGTGGTTGTTCAGGGTTTCAATATGGCTTTACGTTTGATGAAAAAGTCAACGAAGGTGATATGACAATTGAAAAAGAGAGCGTTACCTTGGTGATTGATCCGATGAGCTTGCAGTATCTGGTTGGCGGTATTGTTGATTATACTGAAGGCTTGGATGGCTCGCGTTTTTTCGTCAATAACCCTAATGCATCAACCACTTGTGGTTGTGGTGCAAGCTTCAGTATTTAGTAGATAAATAACCAGTATAAAATGAAGAGCGTGTAAAAATTATGAAGCTAATTGGTTCAACAACATCACCTTACGTTCGTCGCTTACGCATTTGGATGAGCGACATTGAGCACGGCTTTGAGCAAGTTGATATATTCAACAGTGCGGATCGCGCGAGACTGGTCACGTCGAATCCAACCCTAAAGGTTCCTATGCTAGAAGATGGCAAACGCACCATCTTCGACTCAGGCGCAATCTATCGTTATTTAACGAAAAAGTTGAGCAAGCAGGAACTCAGTTGGGAGCAGACTAATTTATTGACGCTGATCGACTCGGCAAATGATTCACTGGTACAGATTTTTTTGTTGTCTCGCTCTGATATCGATACTAGTGCTGACAAGTTATATTTTCGTTTACAAAGAGAGCGCTTTGATGTGATTTTTGCTGAGCTGAATAAAGCAGCTGAAGAAGGTCAATTCGAAGAGTGGAATTACGCTACTATCAGCCTATTTTGTTTGCTCGATTGGGTCTCATTCCGCGAAAGATATGATTATTCATCGCTGTCGGCTTTAGTTGATTTTCATAATGCGACGAAAGAAAGACAGGAAGTGCGGGCAACAGACCCTCGATAAGATAGGTTCCACACGCTAATTTAATATTGAGGGAAATGCACTTCAGCTCTAATGGCAACACCAAAGGAGGTCCTGAAATTTTCCTCGCGCAACCACAGTACAAAAGGCTCGACCTCTAAGAATAGCCAAGGTCGAAGTATATTCCGTTTATATCTCATACTTACCAATACTTGCTCTTCGCGATAAGACGGTTTGTTTAGACCATCTACCAACGCCGTAAATAGGTAGCTGGTTTTGCTATCATGCAAATATAGGTACTGTATTTCATGACGCCAGAAAAGATCTTCACTCTTATCTCGATAGCGAAACGTATTATCGAATTCAATCGCTTCATTTTGCGATATTGTATGATTCAGTGATATTTTGGTTTCGACTCCTATTTGATCGTCGCTGTAGTAATTCACTTCCGCATAGTAATTCATGCTGTTTTGTTGATTTAGCTCTACTCTATCGCTATATCGGGCGCGAGTATAAACTTGGGAACCGCGTCCAAGGCCAATACGATACGCTATTTTTGAATCCGGTTTATCTCTAAATTGCAGTGCAACGGTCGCTTGGTCGTCGTTTCCTAACTGTTGATTACGCGCTGCTTTGACGGCTTGTTGATTTAAATCCCCTTCGTCATCTGAGAGCAGCAGTTCTACTCGATCTTGCAGCGCTGGTAGTTTCACGCGAATTTTAAAACGAAAATCTAATTGGCCTAAATCACCGCTTCTTGGCTCCCATCCGAAGCGCAGCTTGCCGGACGCCTTAGCTCGCTTGGCTGACGGAGTATGCTCGGCAACAAACCACTTGTTAACTTCTATTACCGAACTCTCAATTCCGTAATTAAAATGGCAATACCAGTCGTCTAACCAAGGCTGCGCATCACAATAACGGAACTCTGAAGTCGATAACTTTGGTACTTCTTGGGCTGGTTGCTTCTTATCTGTCTCTGAATTTGTAAGGTCGGATGCTTGAGTGGCAGGTTCGGTAATTTCTTTTTGCACTGTTTCTATTGTATTTGAATCCGCTGTATGTGATTGTGCAGCAGCTGGAAAATGAATAGTTACGGCACTAAAAAGCAATAGGCAGCAGACCACCTTAATCGCCCTGTAGCGATGTTCTTTTGCTGGATATGAGCAGTCAGTCACGTCATTCATCCATGCACTTAATGATGACGAAATTTGTGCAAATCCTTGATTCGGAACATAAGTGTAAAAACAAGTTAATTAAAGCCAGTGATATTTGTTAAAAGCAACGTATAATACATTTTATGAGCTGATGTTGCCCTAGAGGTCGTGATATTCAGTTTTTAGCATCTACTGATTAGTAGAAGGTAGCAAAAAAAACAAAACTTTAACAATGGAGATTTACAAATGGGTCCTAGCGTTTGGAGCATTATAGTTATATTGCTAATAGTTGTTTTACTATTTGGCACAAAGAAATTACGCAATGTCGGCGGTGACTTAGGCTCTGCGCTTAAGGGATTCAAAAAGGCCTTAAGTGATGATGATGCCGATTCAGACAAAAAAGACACGGACAAAGACGCGGATTTTGGATCTGTGGAAGACAAGCGCGCGTCTGAAGAAACGGTAAAACCAAGCGAAACCAAAACTAAGACAACTACGAAAGAGTAGCACATGTTCGATATCAGTTTTTGGGAACTCTTCATCGTTGGCATTGTAGCCCTACTCATACTTGGGCCTGAGCGTTTGCCCGGTGCAATTCGCTCAACGGTAAAAACAGTGCGGAGCGTGAAAAACATGGCTTCAGGTTTTAAAACCGAAATTGAAGAGCAGTTGCGCGTGCATGAGTTGCATGAAAACTTAAAAAAAGCGGAAAAGGTGGGGCTTGAAAATGTCAGTCCTGAAATTGCTCAAAGCGTGGAAGAGTTAAAACAAGCGGCACTATCTGTGCAGCAGCCCTACAAAAAAGCGGACAAAGACGCTAGTAAGACAGATGCTCTCGATAAAGAGCCTCATGATAAACAAGCTCACGAGAAAGAATCTATCAGTAATATTGCTCAAGAAACCGAAAAGAAAAGTAAAGATGACCACACAAAGTAGTTTTATTACCCACCTTGTTGAGTTACGAAGCCGCGTACTAAAAGCACTTGCGTCTGTTCTCGTTATTTTCATGGCCCTGGCCTATTGGGCGCAAGACCTCTACGGAATATTAGCCGCACCGCTGGTGGCGACAATTCCGGAAGGGGCGTCGATGATTGCAACCAGTGTTGCTTCGCCGTTCTTCGCACCATTTAAACTTACGATGGTGTTGTCTTTCTTTATTGCTATTCCTTATGTTCTATATCAAATTTGGGGCTTTATCGCGCCTGGTTTGTATCGCAATGAAAAGAAGCTAGTTGCACCACTTTTACTTTCTAGCACATTGCTATTTTATAGTGGAATGGCTTTCGCATATTTTGTTGTTTTCCCGCTTGCGTTTAGTTTTTTCGCCGCCGTTGCTCCAGATGATGTGCTCATTAGCCCTGATATTTCCGAATACTTAAGCTTTGTATTAAAAATATTTTTTGCCTTCGGAGTGGCGTTTGAAATACCGGTCGCCATTATATTAATGTGTTGGACTGGCATGACGACGCCTGATCAGCTTCGTGCAAAACGTTCACACGTTATTGTTGCCGCTTTTGTAGTCGGTATGCTACTAACACCACCTGACGTTATTTCCCAAGTATTACTCGCTATTCCCATGTGGTTTTTGTTTGAAGTGGGCGTTGTTGTTGGAGGTTGGTATACCAAGAATGCGAGGCGAGATCAGGATCCCGACGATGAAGTTTCCATGGATCCAAAGCCAGAAGAAGAAAAAAATAATTAATAAAATAAGGCCAATCCTTCATGATGAGTTCATTAATAAACGCAATCTCGTTAGCTGCCGCGCTGCAGGGCGTCACGGCCGAACAATCCATCCAACCTAATCAGAACCTTGTTAATCAGGCGCAGGGTTGCAGCGCCATAGTTGTCGATAAGCAGCGCTTAAAATGTTTTGATGACGTGTTTAAGCTGAATGCGCCTAAAGCTAAACAGAGCCAGCCGCCGTCCGAGAAAAATCCAGCTATGCCAATGAACGTTGTCACTTCACCTGCTTTGCAAGCGCCTGAACCGAGCAATGCTGTTGTTCGCAAGCAAGACGCAGTTGAAAAATTTGGTGGCGAGCACCTTGAAGTGGCAAAGGAAGCAGCGCCTAAATTAGAAGTCGTTACTTTTACAGTCGACAAGGTAGAGTTAACTATTCGCAAACAACAGCGATTCTTTTTTACGAATGGCCAAATTTGGGAAAATAAAACCAGTAAAGAGTTGCGCGTTGACAAAGGCGACCAAGTCCTCGTAAAGGATGGCGCGTTAAGCGCATTTTACCTTTCTAAAGTTGACGGTACACGCAGTGTTAGAGTGAAGAGAGTAAAGTAATGCAGTGGTTTGACATTGGCGTCAACTTATTAGACCGGCGCTTTTGCGCGGCCGATGTTATTGCAAGAGCCTCTGAGCAATCGGTTAACCAGCTTTGCGTGATCAGTTCTACTATACAAGAAACCCTAGCTTCACAGGCATTTGTAAACGCCCACAACAAACAAGCGGGCTTTCAACAGCTAGTTTACACCGCCGGTGTACACCCTCATTATGCAGACGATTTTTCCAAAGACGTCATCACTCAATTAAATGCACTTTCAACCGATAAGAACATGATCGCTATCGGAGAATGTGGATTGGATTTTAATCGAAACTTTTCAACGCAGGAAAATCAATTACAGGCTTTTGAAGCACAATTGGAATGTGCCGCTGACAACCAAAAAACGGTATATCTGCACGAGCGCGATGCGTTTGAAGACCAAATTCGCCTGCTCAAAAAGTATTTACCCAGAATACCTTATGCCGTCGTGCATTGTTTTACTGGGTCGGTTTATCAAATGCAAGCTTACTTGGACTTAGGCTGTTACATCGGCATCACCGGCTGGGTTTGCGACGACAAGAGAGGGAATGAACTACAGGAGGCGGTAAAACACTTGCCGCTTGATAAACTGCTGCTTGAAACCGACGCTCCTTATTTGTTCCCCAAGAACGTAAAGCCAAGAGCAAAAAACAATGAACCTAGCTTTTTACCGCATGTTGCAAAGAAGATTGCCGAGCTGAAAGGGGTAGATTTGAGTTTACTTGCAGAGATGTCGGTAAAAAATGCGAATAGAGTATTTGGACTCTCAGCTAGCGATGACTAAATTTAGGCAGCGTTTATCCTATAATTACTATGTGCTTGCTGCCTTAGTACTCGCATTCTCAGCTCTTATGCTTTTTATGGTGGTTTCCTTAGGGCAAGATATAGACAAACACGCTTTAGAGCCGGTTTACCACTTTGAAGATGTTCAAAATAAGCAAACAATCGATACTATTGATCAAATAGAAAGCAAGCAGTGGCTTAAAAATGATAATCAGAACTTTGGCTTAACGAAGTCCTCTCAATGGCTAAAAGTTGATTTAGCAAAGACGCAAAACAACCAACTGTTAGAAATAGACTATGCAATGCTCGATAGTGTAAAAGTTTGGTTTCGTAGCAAAAAAGAAGGCATTAGCGGTGTCACCAATGAGCAATATTATATTATTGAGCATTACGATTTAGGCGACAGCCTTAACTTCATTCAGCGTCCGATCATTCATGATAAATTTTTAGTCCCTCTGCCAAATGATGCGGCCGATGTACAATTATTATTGAGAGTTCAATCTGACGGACCTTTAAAAGCCCCTTTAAAGCTTTGGTCTAAGCAAGACTATGTTGTTTATACTGCATCGCATCGTCTTTTTATGGGCTTATTTTTTGGTTACATGTTAGCCATGGGGCTAATTAATCTATTTTTGTTTATTACTACACGCAGTGTTTTGTTTATTACCTACGCTGGTTATGTCTTTTCGTTCGGCATGTTAATTGCGGCTATTCATGGCTTAGGCTATCGCTTTATTTGGTCAGAGAGTCCTTGGCTGCAAGAAAGAACAACCGTGGTGTTTGCATTCATGATGATGAGCTTTGTGCTCGTATTTTCATCACAAATTTTACAACTAAAAACTTCTAGTCCCAACTATCACAGGATTTTTCGAGGTTTTTCAACTGTTTACATGTTGTGCGTTTTGGCTTCGCTTATTGTGCCGTATGCCATCATGATCAAACTATTACTTGTACTTTTGCTCTTCACTATTCCTGTCATTTTGATAGTTAGCATCAGCTTAGTGCTAAAAGGCAGCGCTATTGCAAAATTCTTTAGCGCTGCGTGGGGTGTTCTTCTGCTGTCTGGTCTCACTGCTGCTGCTGATAACTTTCATTGGATTAATCTATCCATTGATTCCAGTTATTTACTCATGGTAGGAGCGACGACGGAAACACTCTTGTTAGCGCTAGCCATCGCAACTAGTTATAGCGTTCAACGGCTGGAAACAAAAAAAGCGCATCAGGATTCAGCGCAAAACGAATTATTGGCGATGCAGGCTCAGGACGAAGTTATTGCTCTGCAAAAGCAAGCGCAAACAGATCTTGAACAAGAAGTAACGGCACGTACCCAAGAGTTTGAAAAAGCATTGGCGGGTTTGTCCCAAGTTCATGACGAATTACAGGGAATGAGTCAAACTGATAAGCTAACGGGTTTGTCTAATCGGCGATTCTTTGAAGAACAGTTTGTTATAGAAGCTGCTAGAAGCCGACGCGAAAAACAGCCATTGGCGATTGCATTGCTAGATATTGATCATTTTAAGAAGATTAACGACAACTATGGGCACCAATGTGGTGATGATTGTCTTATTGCTTTCGCAAACACGTTAAAAGCGGTGATAAAACGACCAGGAGACTTATTGTCGCGCTATGGGGGAGAGGAATTTGTTGTTTTACTTCCCAATACCAATGTTGACGGCGCTAAAAATGTACTAGAACAATTCAGGTCGGCGATTGAAAACTTACAGGTCGATACTCAGGGTCATCCAATTAAGTTTACGGTGAGTGCAGGTGTCACTTCTCGCGTTGTAACAGACGAGCAAGACTCTGAAAAGATGGTGACTCTTGCTGACAAACTGCTGTACCTCGCCAAAGGGGCCGGTCGAAACTGTGTTGTTTCTAGCCAAGGTATGTCGGCAAATAGCCAGGCGAGCAACAAAACCTCGGGCACTCGCTAATGGAGAAAAGAACAGCTAACGTTATTGACGCAACACACTCAAATGCAAAAGATGTATCTGATCGCGGTGGCAAGTGGGTTGCAGTGCTCATTGCATTAATTGGCATTATCTTGTTTACTTTGGCGCTGACTTTCTCTGAGCAGACCGAAGAGTCTTTGATCAACAACAAAGCTCAATTGCACATCGCGTCCTCTGATAAGGACGACATCAATACCGTGATGCAATTGGAAGAGCTTGAATGGGAGCCGATCAATGGCAGTAGTTTTGCTTTTTCTTCAAAAGCACATTGGTTTAGCGTTGATATACCGCTAAGCACAAATGAAGACTCACGTTTAATTGAAGTTTCCTATTCAAATCTTGATTTTCTTGACCTCTGGTTTGTGGACAAAAGTCAGGGACAGGCGCTTATCCTCAGTCAGTTTAAAACGGGTGATAATTATCCATTTTCTCAACGACTAATTCGCCATGACCAACTCGTCTTTCCGGTTCCAAACAGCGCATCCGTTGTTTCACTGTACCTACGTGTTGAAACTCAAGGGCGAATAAACGTTCCTATAAAACTGTGGCAAGAGGAGGAGTATATTCAATTCATTGCCTCGCACAGAGTTTTTACTGGCATATTCTACGGTTTTATGACTGCGATGGCCTTGATTAGTTTATTTTTGTTCGTGACTTCTCGCAGTATCAGTACATTGCTGTATACAGGGATCGTATTATGTTTATCATTCGCTTTAGCAAGCAGTCAGGGCTTAGGATATCGTTTCTTATGGCCAGAAAGTGTGCTGTTTCAAGAGTATGCCGTATTATTTTTTGCCGCTTCAGCGGTATTGCTTTCTAGCGCTTTTGCCGCTGAGATTCTGGAAATTAAAAGCACCTTTAAGAAACTCTATCGATTTTTCATTATCTTCGGCATTATTGTTACTGTTTACATTGGTCTTATTTTTATTTTGCCTTTTAGTGTGATGGTTCCGACATTAGCGCTAATAGCCGCAATAGGACTGTTTTTACTGTTTGGCTCTACGATTTATATCGGGTCAAAAGGGAACTCAGTTGCGAGCTACCTAAGCGCCGCTTGGTGTTCATTATTATTGGGTGGCCTACTTGGGCTTGCAGACAGCCTAGTTTGGATTAGCCCAAGTCTCGATCCGAGTTACCTCATGATGGTAGGCGCTGTGATTGCTGCGCTTTTCATGGCGCTAGGGTTAGCCGAGCGATTTAATAAGCAGCGACTTGCGGCAAAGCGAGTGCATTTAAAGACAGTCGAGAATAAACAAAAGGCTAAGCAGGCAAAAGACCAGCTTTTACGATTACAGATAGAGGCTAAAGAGAAACTTG
Source organism: Glaciecola nitratireducens FR1064 (assembly GCF_000226565.1). Lineage (NCBI taxonomy): Bacteria > Pseudomonadati > Pseudomonadota > Gammaproteobacteria > Alteromonadales > Alteromonadaceae > Brumicola > Brumicola nitratireducens. The sequence goes on from NC_016041.1 coordinate 567,619, forward strand.
AACAAGCTGTGCGTGAACGCAATTATGAGCTAGCAATCGCAATAAGAGAGCTGAATGAAGCAAATCAGGAGCTTGAACGGAAGACATCAATAGACGCATTAACAGGCGTTGCCAGCAGACGTTTATATGATAAAAAAGTGTTGGCGGAGGCTCGTCGAAGTCGGCGCGAAAAAACACCATTAGCCATTGCGATGATAGACATTGATCATTTTAAAGTGGTCAACGATACTCATGGTCACCAATGTGGTGACGCCGCACTGAAGCACTTTGCGGCTATTTTACAAGAATGTATCAAGCGCCCAACGGATACAATTTGTCGCTATGGCGGCGAAGAGTTTGTGGTTATCTTGCCAAATACAGATTTAGAAGGCGCGCGAATTTTGATGGAAAATCTTCGTTCATCTACTGAAAAAAGTCAATTTGACTGTGAAGGCAAAACAATTCAATTTACCATTAGCGTTGGCGTGTCGACGCGAGTTATTGTAAACGAATCAGAGTATGAACTGCTTCATGCATTTTCAGATAAGTTGCTCTATAAAGCAAAAGAAGCCGGACGTAATCAAGTAATGTCCGCAGAGTTTTCACATTAATAAAGGAAAAATATGTCACAGTTTCCACTTAGCCGTCCTCGTAGACTGCGTTATACATCTTCGATTAGGCGATTAGTTAGTGAGTCAACACTTACAGTTGATGATCTTATATATCCAATGTTTGTATTGGATGGGTCGGATCATGTTGAGTCAATCGAGTCTATGCCTGACGTGTTTCGATTCAGTATTGATAAATTAATTGAAGAGGTACGTGAAGTAGTCGCACTCGGGGTGCATGTGTTTGCATTATTCCCAGTGACACCTGCGGATAAAAAAACACTGTGTGCCAGCGAAGCGTTTAACCCTGAAGGTTTAGCTCAGCGCGCGGTAAGGGCGTTGAAAGAAGCGTTTCCCGATATTTCAGTGATTACCGACGTTGCGCTTGATCCTTTCACCGTGCACGGTCAAGACGGTTTAATCGATGATAATGGTTATGTGATGAATGATGAGACAACTGACGTGTTGGTGAAGCAGGCCCTGTCTCACGCAGAAGCTGGGGCTGATATTGTCGCGCCATCGGACATGATGGACGGGCGCATCTGGGCAATTCGGGAAGCGCTTGAATTAGAAGGATTTAAAAACACCAGTATTATGGCTTATTCAGCAAAATATGCATCAAGTTACTATGGTCCGTTTAGAGATGCTGTGGGTTCAGCTGGCAATATCAAAGGTGGTAATAAGAAAAATTATCAAATGGATCCTGCTAACTCAGATGAGGCACTGAGAGAAATTGAGCTCGATATTAACGAAGGCGCTGATATGGTGATGGTAAAACCAGGAATGCCTTATTTGGATATAGTGCAGCGCTGTAAAACAGAGTTTGGTGTGCCTACGTTTGCTTATCAAGTTAGCGGTGAGTACGCGATGCACCAAGCAGCTTTTGCAAATGGTTGGTTAAACAAAGATGCCGTCATTATGGAATCGTTGCTGGCTTTTAAACGAGCTGGTGCTGACGGTATTTTAACCTATTTTGCAAAAGATGCGGCCAAGATACTGGATTTACAAAAAGTGCGTTCGAATTAATGTTTGAAACGCTGGATATTAGCCTCGCTGGAGCGGGGCAATAGTTGTAGGGTTGGTCTTTTAATGTCTGATTTTAAGCTTAATCAACTAGATAATGTAAAAAAATAAGGCGATTGGCGTTGACAAATATAGATCGTACCTACTATCTTTAAAGTCTACAGGTAAGCTTTAGTTTAACGCTTAGTTGCATCGTCCGATTTCAACTCAAGTGAATTATTAATATTTAAATTTCACCAAAGAGTGGTCGGTATAATTATGAAAAAACGCTCAGAAAGGGACACGCCTAACGCGATTCAAACCGATCAAAAAAAGCGCAGTGGACCAGAAGAAAAAGCCTCAGTTTTACTTACAAAAAACTCAGTCCCCGTTGTCGGTATCGGCGCCTCCGCTGGCGGCTTAGAAACTTTCATTATGTTCTTTGATGCTATGCCGGCAAAAAGTGGTATGGCGTTTGTCTTGATCCAGCACCTTGATCCGAATCATAAGAGCCTGACGGCTGAGATAATTGCGAAACATACCTTAATGCCAGTGCATCAGGTTGACGATCAAATGCATGTTGAAGCAAATAAAGTGTACGTAATCCCACCAAATAAAGATTTAACTATCAGTCAGAATATTCTGCTACTAAGCGAGCCAAGTCAAGCGCATGGACAGAGGATGCCAATTGATATTTTTTTACGATCGTTGGCAAAAGATAAACAAGAAAATGCTATTTGCATCATCCTTTCTGGAACAGGGACTGATGGTTCACTGGGCATTAAATCGATAAAAGACAAGGGAGGATTGGTATTAGTGCAGGCTCCTGAAACCTCGAAATTTGATGGCATGCCGCAAAGTGCTATTGATACCGGATTTGTTGACTGTACTTTACCAGTCCAAAAAATGCCGAGTGAATTGTTATTATATTTCCAGAGTCTTCAGCAATTAATCATAAGCGACATTCCTGTTGATTTGGTTCACGAGCAATTAGACAAAATTCTATCTGCCCTGCGATTGCAAACTAAATATGATTTTTCAAACTATAAAAAAGGCACTTTAACGCGTCGCATAGAACGTCGCATGGGACTTAAACACCTGACTGATTTTGCTGAATATGCGCATATAGTTCAACAAAGCCACGAAGAAGCTCAACTATTATTGAAAGATTTATTAATCAGTGTGACTGATTTCTTCCGTGAACCTGAAGCTTATAAACAACTCGAAAACGACGTTGTTCAAAAAATCATCAACACTAAAGCACCTGATGATGTGATTCGGGTATGGACGCCCGGATGCGCAACGGGTGAAGAGCCCTATTCGATTGCGATGGTTATACTGGAGCAGTTACAACTCGCAAAAAAGCACAACGAAGTGCAGATTTTTGCATCCGATATTGATGAACAGGCTATCAGCGTTGCGCGCGCGGGCAGGTATCCCGTTAACATTACCTCTGATATCTCTACTGAGCGCTTGCAGCAATTTTTTATTAAAAAGGACAATCACTACCAAGTGAATAAGACGTTGCGAGATTGCGTGGTGTTTGCGACACAAAATTTAATCAGTGACCCGCCTTTTTCAAAAGTAGATCTCATTAGCTGTCGTAACTTGTTGATATATCTCGAGCCGGCTATTCAGAAAAAAATCATTTCGATGTTCCACTTTGCTCTCAATGAAGGGGGCTATCTGTTTTTAGGTAGTGCTGAAACAATTGGTCAACATGAGGACCTATTTCAGCCTCTCTCCAAAAAACTGCGTTTATACCGTCGCGTTGGGAAGACAAAAAGCGAGACGATTTCTTTCCCCACTTTGTCAGATTTTAGTAAGCAGCCACAAATGAGTTATCCAATAAATCAAGGTACGCAAGAAGCAGCCCAGTATGGCAAAATTACGCAGCAGTTGTTACTTCAACATTATGCGCCTTTTGCCGTTCTAATTAATAAGAATTTCGACATTCTTTACGTCAATGGTCAGTCTGGACGTTATTTGGAAATGACGACGGGGAAGCCCTCACAGGACCTGATCTCAGTTTTGCGCGAAGGTATACGTAGCAAGCTTCGCGCTGCAGTTCAGTTAGCTATGACGAACGGTGAAATGATCGAGGTGACGACAAGGGTCAAGCGCGACGCCAATTATTATCCAATCCAACTTTCGGTTCACCCGATACATACGTTAAAATCGGGTGAAGATTTACTATTGATTAGCTTTAGTGAAGTTGTTGAGTCTAACCAGATAAATGTCATTGCATCGGCAACGCCTGACGAGTTGCAGCACACTAATCTACTCCATCAATTAGAAGAGGAGTTAGCTGAGGCTAAAGACGACCTGCGAACCTGTCTTGAGGATATGGCATCTTCTACTGAAGAGTTAAAAGTATCGCACGAAGAAGTTTTGTCGATGAATGAGGAACTGCAGTCGTCGAATGAAGAGCTAGAGACTTCCAAAGAAGAATTACAGTCACTAAATGAAGAGCTGACCACGGTTAACAATCAGCTCCAAAACAAGGTCGAAGAGTTAGCCATTGCTAATGATGATATGACTAACCTGCTGGAGAGTGCTGATATCGCGGCGTTATTTTTAGACGTTAAGTTTTGCATTAAACGCTTTACGCCAGCCATGCGCGCGTTGTTTCAGCTGATAAAATCCGATGTTGGAAGACCCATTAGCGATATCTCCCATCAGTTCGTAACACTTGATTTAGTGAAAGAGGCCGAGTTAACGCTTAAGAATCGCCTAATGAATGAGATTGAGGTCAAAACGACCGACGATAAGTGCTATATCGTTCGAATTTCACCCTTTCGCACCAATGACGGTGAGATAGAAGGCGTGGTCGTGACATTTTTTGATATTACACGCCTTAATCAAATTAAAAGCTCGTTAAGCAGTTCCAGAGAGCGTATCGAGTTGCTCTTAAAATCAACGGGTGAGGCCATCTATGGCGTTGATGTCTCAGGCAAATGTACGTTTGTTAATGCCAAGCTTGTCCAAGATCTAGGATTTACGGAACAAGAGCTAATTGGTAGAGATTCACATACGATATTTCATCACACACGTTCTGATGGTTCTGATTACCCGTGGTCTGATTGTTTTGTTTATCAGTGCCTTAAGGATCAAAAACCCCATCGCGGTGCAAATGATTTGGTTTGGCGTAAAGATGGTACATCGTTCCCCATTTCATATTCAGTGGGGCCGATCATTGAACATGGCGAGCTGAGGGGCGCCGTCGTGATTTTTAGAGATATGACCAAAGAGTATGCCTCAATCAATAAATTAGACTACCAAGCGCGTCATGACGCCTTAACAGGCCTTATTAATCGTCGGGAGTTTGATGAGCGCCTAGAACGCGTGCTACAAAACAGTCCTGAAGATCAAGATCAGCATGTTTTATGTTATTTAGACTTAGATCAGTTTAAGGTGATCAATGATGCCTGCGGACATTTGGCGGGTGACGAATTATTAAGACAGCTTTCAAATGTGTTACAAAGTCATGTTAGAAAGCGAGATACTTTAGCTAGGCTTGGTGGTGACGAGTTTGGCTTATTAATGGAACATTGCGACCTGCATGAAGGCAAGCGTGTCGCTAACGGTATGCGTGATGCTGTGGCTAATTATCGATTTTTTTGGCAAGGAAACACTCATATGGTGGGCGTCAGTATAGGCTTAGTGGAAATAATTGGCGATGGACAAGATAAGACTGATTTATTAAAGGCTGCTGATGCAGCGTGCTACGCAGCAAAAGAAAATGGCCGTAACAGGGTTCATGTTTATTCGGAACAAGATACGAATATGGCTGCTCGGCACGGACAGATGAAATGGGTCGCGCGCATCAACTTAGCACTAGAAAACAACCGCTTTTTACTCGTCTTACAACCCATCGTTCCAATCAATGGTGTTGATACCAATAAGCTTTCTTATGAGGTATTAATCCGCATGCGAGACGGTGACAATATTATTCAACCAGACGATTTTCTGGGAGCGGCGGAACGCTATAACTTGTCATCCAAAGTTGACTTATGGGTCATTCGTAACACATTTAATTGGATGACTGATAACAAACATCAACTAGAGAATGTTGCCTTAATCAACATCAATATTTCTGGACAGTCGTTGGGGGATCAAGAGTTTTTAAAACACGTCGTTAACGCGCTGAAGGCTAAACCGATACCTACTGGAAAAATCTGTTTTGAAATAACTGAAACTGCGGCCATCACCAATTTTACCAACGCCAACAGCTTTATGCATGCCCTTAAAAATTTGGGTTGTGAGTTTGCACTGGATGATTTCGGAACGGGCTTATCGTCTTTTGAATATTTGAAGGCTCTGCCTGTTGAATATATTAAAATCGCTGGCTTGTTTGTCAAAGATATTGCTACTGACTCAGTCAATTTAGCGATGGTTAAAGCTATCAGCGATCTGGGGCATGAAATGAATAAGAAAGTGATTGCTGAATCGGTCGAAAATAAAGAAATCCTCGACTGCTTAGTTGAATTAGGCGTTGATTTTGCGCAAGGATATTTTTTTGGTAAAGCCGTTCCCTTGAGCGAAATCAAACTCAACGAATCGGATATCACTGACGAACGGAAATAAAATGAAGGTTAGGGTTTTTATTGTAAAAGTCGGAAAATATTTTGTGCTTTAACACTATGGATAGAGACGGACCCCTCAGAGGTTTCAGCTCTGAGGGTTTGAGTATAGGCTCTCTGTTTTATATCTCAACTTGAATATTATCTATAATCCGTGTTTTACCTAAAAAACCAGCACCAAGAATCACCAGTTCTTTGTCTTCGTGGCTCGGTTGCAGCAAACTGCTTGCTGACCGTATATCGATATAGTCAGGCTTAAAACCAATGCTCGCCAAGCGCAGCCTATACTCTTGGATCATGATTGAAAAATCTCTGCGACCGCTTTTAATTTCAACAGCCATGTTGGAAATTAATTGATATAAACCAGGCGCAATTTCACGCTGTTCCTCATTCAAATAATTGTTTCTTGAACTCATGGCTAAACCATCAGCTTCGCGTTCAGTAGGAACACCATGAATAGTCAAGTTCATGGATAAGTCGGTTACCATCGCCTTAATCACTTGCAGTTGCTGAAAGTCTTTTTCACCAAAAAACGCCATATTGGGCTGTACCATATTAAACAGTTTACAAACAATAGTTGCAACGCCTCTAAAATGGCCAGGGCGACTGGCACCGCAAATCATGTAGGACAAACCCGGTACTTCAACGAAAGTTTGTTGCTCTAAACCTCTGCTATAAATGTCCTCAACTTTTGGCATGAATAAAACATCAACGCCCAATTCAGCCAAAGATGCTTTATCTTGTTCCATGGTTCTTGGGTAGGCATCGAGATCTTCGTCAGGGCCAAACTGCAGTGGATTGACAAAAATCGAGACAACCACCTTGCTTGCGTGCTTCTTCGCCTCTTTAACCAGTTTCAAATGGCCATTGTGTAAGTTACCCATGGTAGGAACGAAAGCAATGGCTTGCTTCCCTGTTTGCCACTCGCGGCGAAGTTCTCTTAATGATTGAATATCGCTAACTATTTGCATACCGTCTACTAATTGCATCGTACTCACTCGAAAGAATGTTCTGGGCCAGGGAAACGTTTCGTTTTCACGTCATCAATGTATGTACTTACCGCTGAGCGCATATCATTGCAGTCTGCCAAGTAGTTTTTGCTAAATTTAGGCATATAGTTTGCGCTAATACCAAACATATCATGCATCACCAGAATTTGTCCGTCGGTATCGACGCCTGCGCCTATCCCAATTACCGGTATTGTCAAAGTCTCAGAAATACGTTTTGCTATGGCACTCGGAACACATTCCAGTACTAATAATTGAACACCTGCTTTTTCTAGCTTTATTGCGGCGTCAATAATCTTTTGCGCTTGTTCCTGTTCACGTCCTTGCACCTTAAAACCGCCAAACACATGCACTGACTGTGGGGTTAAGCCTAAATGGCCGCACACAGGGATGCCGCGCTCTACCAAGCCAGAAATAGTTGATATTAGCCATTCGCCACCTTCAACTTTAACCATACTTGCGCCACTCGCCATTAGCTTTGCAGCATTGGTGTAAGCGAGTTCGGTTGTTGCATAACTCATAAACGGCATATCCGCTATCACAAACGCTCTGCTGGTACCTTTGCGAACGCAAGTTGTGTGATAAGCAATATCGTCGATGCTGACCGACAGGGTGTCGTCATCGCCTCTCAGTACCATACCGAGTGAATCACCAATGAGCATTACATCAATTAGCTGCTCATCAAACATTTTTGCAAAGCTGGCGTCGTACGCTGTAAGCGCTGCTATCTTTTCGCCTTTTTGCTTTAATTGCATTAGCGTTGAAGTGGTCACTTTTTTCATTTGCTTATCTCTTATTATTTATAACGTCACACTTGCTTTTTGTTTGATACTAGACGCTTGTTGATCAATCCGATACAAACCATCTAGGTTGCATTTAGCAACCCAAGTTGCAAGAGAACGACCATCTTGCATAATTAGATCAGGGGATATTTCGAATAAAGGGACGAGCACAAACTCTCTTTCTTGCATACCGTAATGAGGTAACGTTAATTTGCTAGTTTTCAAGGTAAGATCATTAAACAGCAATATATCTAAATCTAATGTGCGAGGACCCCAGCGGTCGCCTACACGTTCTCGACCTTGCTGATTTTCGATATCTTGTAGCGTCGTTAACAACTCTTGTGGTTGTAAGGAAGTTTTGATTTTACAAACCGCGTTCACATAATCAGGTTGATTTTGCGGTCCCATTGGTGAACTAGCGTAGAAATGAGAGCTAGCAACCAAGACCATCTGGGGGTGCATCTCGATTGCTTTCAATGCCTGTTCAAGTTGCTGAACAGGCGCACCAAGATTGCTTCCTAAACCAATATAGGCGATGTCAGACAACATAATTAATTCGCTTTCCGTTTTTTATTATATTTTCTTTTTTTCGGAACGCCGCCCGACTGGTTGCGTAAATTCGCCACCATATCTTTGCGCTGCTCGGGCGTTACTTCTTGAAATTCAGTCCACCATTCTCCAAGCTCAAGCAAATCACCGCCTTCTATTTGACCTCGTATTAACAGAAAGTCATAAGCAGCTCGAAACCTTGGGTGACTGAGCGTTTGATACGCACGTCGCCCGAACCGCTTCGGCAGACGCAATTGCAATTGCCACATTTCACGCACAGGCATACTGAAGCGCTTTGGTATCATGATACGTTGAGTTTGCCTGAACAAAACCTCTCCGACAGCAATATTGAAAGCGTCATGATGTGCAACACCGGATTCACTCATAATCAGTTGTGTTCGTTCTTCAACTGGATACCATAAAAAAGCCGCATACAGGAAAGCCGGGGTGACTCGCTGTTCGTTGTTAATGCGGTCATCCGTGTTTTTAAGGACTTGTTCTACTAGCTTCATTTCTCGACAGGTATCGTCCACAAGTAAAGGAGCTAGCTGCGGGAATAATTGCGCGAATAAACCATATTCATGTAATAAATGGAAAGTGCGAAGCCCACAGCCGCCGATCAATAATTTTAGGACTTCTTCGAACAGTCTTGCTGGTGGAATATTGGCGAGCAAATGAGCCAGTTCTTTTATCTGGTCACCCACTTCTTTCGGTATCGACATGCCTAGTTTTGCACTGAATCTGATTGCTCGGATCATGCGCACGGGATCTTCACGAAAACGTGTTGCAGGATCGCCAATAAGCTCTATTTTTTTCTCTTTAATCGAGGCCATACCGTCGGCAAAATCGATGATACTTTGATCTTTTGCACTGAAGTACATGGCATTGAACGTGAAATCACGGCGTTCGGCATCTTCTTCAATGCTGCCGAATACATTGTCGCGCAGGAGTTGACCCTGCTGGTCTTGTTTGGCTAGTACATCATCAACTTGGTTGCCGCGACGACCTTTAACTTGAGTTTTATTCTCTTCTTCGTTTGCGTTTACGTCTTCATGATGTCCGCGAAATGTAGCTACTTCTATTACATCTCTACCGAAAACGATGTGCGCCAGGCGAAAACGTCGGCCGATTAGTCGACAGTTACGGAAGCACTCTTTGATTTGCTCTGGTGTTGCATTCGTTGCGACATCGAAGTCTTTTGGAGTTTTTCCCATCAGTTTGTCTCGAATACAACCGCCTACGAGATAGGCTTCATATCCTTTCGCGTTCAGTCGTCGTAATACTGAAAGTGTATTGTCACTAATGTCAGAGAACGTAACCGGATGCTGTCCTTTTGGGATAACGACAGGATTAATCACTGTTTTTTTTGTTGGGGTGCTTGGCATGCCACCTTGACCTATTATTAACAACGTCGTGGAGCGTCGTCTTTGTTATTGTTGTAACCGTATGTTGTATTCATACTGTTTTGAAATCGTATTCGTTTCTAATTAACCATATTTAGGTTAAGTCCGCGAATTATACTGTATTTATGTCAGAAATCAGAATTTCTCTTCTTTTTACTAGTAAATTAGGCGACCAATGGGTTAGAGCCCAATGAATAAGCTCTTCTATTGTCATTTTTTCTGTCAATGATTGGCACGATAGTCCAATTGCTGCAAAGGCGTAAATTAGATTTTTCGACGCTTGCTTATTATCAATTGCGGCAGCATGGTTTTGTTTGCTTAATTTTTGCCCGCTTTTGGTGCAAATTACAGGCAGGTGAAAATATTTTGGCGACGTTTTACCTAATAAACTATAAATGTGTTGCTGCTGCACGGTAGTGTCAATAAGATCAGCTCCACGCACTATATGGCTTACGTGTTGTTCAATATCATCTACGACTACGGCAAGGTTATAGGCAAATAAACCGTCCTTCCGTTTAATGCTCAAATCCTCGCTGCAGAATAATGCGTCGACCTGCACATGGCCTAAATGTATGTCGTCAAAATAGGTGTTTTGGCAAGTATTTATTACTCTAATTGCGTTATTTTCCCAAGGAAGCTGCATTTGCCGGCATGTTCCTGTGTAATATCTTCCTTTTGACTTTATTTCTTGGCGAGTGCAAGCACAGGCATAAACTAACTGCTGTTTGTGCAGTGTATCCAGTGCACTTTGATAAGCATGCTGTCTATCTGTTTGATAAACAATATCACCATCCCACTGCATGCCGTGCGCAAGAAGCTGAGACAATATAACTTTATCCGCGCCTTCTTGTACTCGTGTTGTATCAACATCTTCAATTCTAACTAACCATTTACCCTTGGCTTGGCGAGCATGCAAAAAACTTACTAAAGCACATACTAAGGAACCAAAGTGAAGCGGCCCACTCGGTGATGGTGCAAATCTTCCAACGTATGCTTGCATTACAAAAACCTGGATATGATTAGTAGCTTGGTTGCTAGTGAACAAAAAAGGAGGCAATAAAAAACCGCGCAAGCCAACGCTAACACGGTTTTATCTAAATCAGTAGAAACTCAGCCAAGATTAACCTTGAAGCTGCTTCTCTTTAATTTCTGCCATTGTTTTGCAGTCGATGCACATGTCAGCTGTCGGGCGAGCCTCTAGCCTGCGAATACCAATTTCTATTCCGCATGTATCGCAAAAACCAAAGTCGTCATCTTCAATGCGCTTGAGTGTTTTTTCGATTTTCTTAATCAACTTTCTTTCGCGGTCACGTGCGCGCAATTCCAAACTGAATTCTTCTTCTTGCGCCGCTCTATCAACCGGATCTGGAAAGTTTGCAGCTTCATCCTGCATGTGGTGAACGGTGCGATCTACTTCTTGACGAAGTTGGTTGCGCCATGCTTTTAGAATCAGTCTGAAGTGATTCATTTGAGCATCGTTCATATATTCTTCGTCGGACTTTTCCTGATATGGCCTAACGTCAGCTAAACCAAGTAATCCTACTGCTTTTTCTGTTGGCATTTGCCATTTCTCCTAAACGTCGACATTCTGCATCCCTTTGCCTGATGTTTTCCGGCAAATCACATCGTACGACAATGTCTTTTTCCATTTATCTAACGCCTTTTTGTGCGCTAAATACAATAATTCTGTGACTTACTTTTTTCTTTGAGGACCGTAATATGGTGATTTTTACACAAAAATCAATCTTTTTTTAGTCAGCAATTGGTATTGATTGAGCTAACTCAATAAAATCACTGGAAAAATTGCAACCATAACAAATTACTTCAACACCTACTTTTTGTGCTTCTGACACTGCATGAGCATATTTTTCATCAATATGACGCGCAATGTTGAAATGCAAAATACCCGAATGTTGCGCACAAAATAGCAAAACGGCTTTATGTCCTGCTTTTGCTAATTCAGCTAATTCATTAGCGTGTTTTGTTCCTCGTTGCGTAACTGAATCTGGGAAAAGTCCCAGTGAATTTTCGCATAGGGTCATCGATTTCACTTCAAGGTAACAATCAGGCATACCATCGGCCTGCATAAAAAAATCAATTCTGCTTTCGCCAACTCTATATTCAGGAGTAATTTGACCGTATTCAGCGAGCTCTATTATTTTCCGCTGTTGCAATGCGGCTTTTACTATTTTATTTGCATTATTGGTATTAATACCAATCCAATGCCCGTCATCATTTATCGCCAATTCCCAAGTATGCGCGTATTTGCGCTTTTTATTCGCAGACTTGCTTAACAAAACTTTCCAACCAGGTTGTGCACAGTTAGTCATTGAGCCTGTATTTGGGCAATGCACCGTTATTAACTCGCCATTGTCGAGTTCGACGTCGGCTAAAAAGCGTTTGTAGCGCTTTATCAAAACAGCCTCGATCAGCGGTGACTCAAACTTAAGCATAAACTCTTTTACCTATTCGGGGTTTAAGTAAACTACATTTCAGAATAACGTATTTCAGAGCAACGTATTTCAGAGCAACATATTTCAGAGCAATACATTTCGGAGTTCATCCCAGCGTTTTGTTGTTATTACTTTACTGTTATTATGACCACATACAAATATTGGCTTTCGCCAATTCACCCATAATACCATGCAAAAAATTATGCAGGATTGCCTGATTAACTAATTTTGTATTTTTAGAACGATGCATGTTTTAGCCTAGCACTTTTTAAGTCAAACGCTTATTAATCTTGGCGTTTCATACAACCCTGATGGAGTCCCAATGTCAAATTTTTATGTTTCACTCAGTCACGAGCCCGCTGCTGCTTCATGGGGAGCAAATGCGAAACTTTCATTTGTAGAAGGGGGTGCCGTATTGCATCTGCCCGATTCAGGATTGAACCTACGTCAAATTCAGAAATCAACACGCAAAATTGGGGCGCTCGGCGTCGAAAATATTGAATTTGTCGGCGACTGGGATGCTGAACAACAGTGGGCGTTCGCAACAAGTTATTGCGGCGCTGGTTTTAAGGGTGCAATTACATGGTGTAAAAATGCAGACGAAAGCGATTTGAAGACTCGTTTTTCTGCGATGCAGTTTACGCGACGCCTCGTGAACGAAACACCTGAGGAACTAAGTCCAGAGTCACTTGCTACAGAAGCCGCTGAATGGATTCATTCATTAGCTCCTGAGCACGTTACGACGCGTATGCTTACTGGCGAAGAGCTACTCGAAGCAGGCTGGCACGGCATATATGAAGTTGGTCGCGGCAGCTGCCGTCCACCCGTGCTACTTGAACTCGACTACAATCCGACAGGCAAGCCTGACGCTGTCATAGATTTCGCTTTAGTGGGCAAAGGCATTACTTTTGATAGCGGTGGCTATAGTATTAAATCCAGTGAAGGAATGTTAGACATGAAATGCGATATGGGAGGCGCTGCGACTGTAACCGGCGCACTTGGGCTGGCTATCATGCAGGGATTAAAAAAGCGCACGAAGCTGTTCCTTTGCTGTGCAGAAAATCTGATTAGCGATCATGCTTATAAATTAGGTGACATCATCACTTACAAAAACGGAGTAACCGTTGAAATAGTGAATACCGATGCTGAAGGTCGCTTAGTACTTGCAGATGGTCTTATGGCAGCAACCGAGTCTGGTGCGCTGAAGATCATTGATGCAGCAACTTTGACAGGGGCTGCGGTCATGGCTGTTGGTAAAGAGTTCAACGCTATTTTTAGTTTAGATGAAGAATTTCAAGCATCTTTCTTAGCGAGTGCAGCAAAAGTACACGAACCGCATTGGCGCTTACCATTAATGCCATGGCATCAAGAGCAGTGTGCATCACCTTTCGCAGACACAGCAAATAGTCGCCCGGTGAAGGGGGGAGGCGCTGGTGGTGCGTCTAATGCAGCCGGATTCTTATCGCGCTTTGTGGGTAACGAAGGCAAAGGTTGGGTTCATATTGACTTAGCGGCAGCGTACAACCGTAATGGCACCGAATTAATGCCTAATGGTGCAACGGCCATAGGGATAAGAACTATTGCCGACCAGCTTATCGGCTAGTACAACGAACGGGCGGTTTAGATGCCGCCCAATCTTTCTGCTAATTCTTTATATTTTTCAACGTCACCGCGCTCAAATAACGGATTACCTTGATCATCTTTTTCTTTCGCCATAAGTAGACTTTCTCTTTCTAGTCGCTCTACTCTCGTGCTTTGTACACCGAAAAACTCAGCTACTTCGTTCACTGTCATTAATGCCATTTTTAGCTCCGCTTAATTAATATTAAAAATCGTTATGTTCAATGTTAACGACAGTAACGATAAAATTATGAGATAAATTATCATACCAGTATCTTTATAGAGTTCATAAATTAAAAAATAAAACCTGATAAATGCAGCTTCATTAGTTAATATTTGAGTCTTTCACTGCCATTTTAATGCACAATAGCGCATACTCACGCTTTTTCTAGGAGAGACCGATTTGATAGAAATATTGTCAGCTGCAACTATGCTATTTCTGATCATGGATCCTCTTGGCAACTTACCCATTTATATGTCGGTGCTGAAAACCATCGATCCCAAGCGCAGGCGCGTTGTTATTATTCGCGAACTCGTTATTGCGTTAGTAATCTTAATGGTGTTTTTACACAGTGGGCAAGCATTACTTGATTTTCTTAAGATAAAACAAGAAACCGTGAGTATTGCGGGGGGTATTATCTTGTTCATTATCGCTATAAAAATGATTTTCCCACGGCCGGGCGGCATTATGGGGCTGCCTGCTGGCGAGGAGCCGTTCATTGTTCCTTTGGCTGTTCCAATGATTGCTGGGCCTTCAACCATGGCCGCACTTATTTTATTGGCTAATCAAGAACCCAACAAAATGACGCAATGGAGTGTTGCCCTTTTTGCTGCTTGGTTGATCAGTGCCATTATTTTAACTATGTCGAATACCTTTCATCGTGTTTTAGGTGAAAAAGGCTTGAATGCCATCGAGCGTTTAATGGGAATGATCTTAGTGATGATAGCAATTCAAATGTTACTCAATGGCATTGGTAGGTATTTCCAACATCAGCTAAGCTGAAAAACCTGAAAGTGATACGAGTCTACTGACGCTGCTAATCCTGCGTAAAAACGGACCCAATACATTAATTTTTAAACTGAGTTTTCAAGAATGACCAATGAAAGTATGAAACAAAAAGGCAAAGTCGAGTTTAGTGGCGAAAAGTTGAGCACATTTCAGCAGGTCAGGGATCTTTCGAAGAAGCCAGCGGTTGCATTTTCGGCTGCTTTATTACAAAGAATGTTGCCCAACTATGAGTTATTTTGCGATGTCAGCGAGTTTGGTGACAAAGAACTTGCGGCTAAGCTCGTAGAGCTTATTTGGGAGTGGCTAAATGCGTCGAAAGCAAAAATTAATTTTGCGGTTCAGTTAGAGAAACTTGAAGAAGTAACGCCCGACATCGAAAATTTTGATAATTTTGGTGTTTATCCAGCCTTGGATTTTTGCATGGCATTAACGGCAACACTTCAGCTAATGTCTGATGAGGAGCCAAATGGTGCAGTAATGGTAGCAAAATTGAGTCAGGGCGGTGTTGAGGCTTATTTATTGGCATTGTCGGAAGCGGATTTAAGTAATGAAGAAATTAAGCAGGACCCACTCATGCAGTTTGAAATTGAAACTCAGCTTGAAGTGCTGGCAATGTGCAAGAACAAGTCGATTGACTTCAAATCGCTGCGCCGCGAAATGAAGGCGCAAGAGATGTCTAATATCGGTTTGAGCTTGGGAGAATAGCGCAAGGGTGTTTGCCGCTTCAATTTTTAATCATAACTTTTGTTTCTAAGGTAATTAATTACTCTACAACGAATAGTTGTGCACTCACTTGTTGAGTTGATTTGTCTTTAATTAGCCGCCAACTGTCGGGAAGTTGCATTAAGTTACCGTTAACTTCTCTTTCTATGTAAATCTTTGAACCACTTTTCACAAGTTCCTGAGCGTGGATTAATTCAATACAAGGCTGCACTAAATTTTGCTGAAATGGTGGGTCGATGAATACAATATCCATCTTCATTGGATCGCGTTTTAATAAATCTAGCGTATTACCTTGTAAAATACGCGCGCTCTCTTGATCGTATTTAAGCAAAGTAGCATTGGCCTGCAGCTGCTTCGAGGCTGGTTTGTCCAATTCCATGAAGGTGACTGATTTAGCTCCTCTGGATAAGGCCTCAAAGCCCAGTGAACCTGCGCCCGCAAAGCAATCGAGACAGTTTGCACCCTGTACATCCATCATTAGCCAATTAAACAGAGTTTCTTTAGTCCGATCGGTTGTTGGACGAAGTCCTTCAGCATTAAGCACCGGTAGCTTACGACCACGATGACTACCGCCAATAATCCGGATAGAACCAGTGCTTGAATTTGCTTGTTTTCTTGCTCGCGTCATGTGCTATGAAAGTGTTAGTATTGAGTTGTATTTAAAATTATATCCGAATCTACCCACCTGCTGTTAAGGATTTTTTGAACAACATGGCAAATCTGTTTAATTGGTTTAAGAAAGATCAGGCTAAAAATGAACCTGAAAAGACTGAAAAGCAAGCGCATGAAGCATTAGAAGGTGACACTAAGAATGCGACTGACGCTGTTGAAACTGACGCTGAACAGGTTTCCAGCGAGCATTCACCAGTTGAGCAAACAGAAACACAGTTGGATATCGTCAATACGGATCTCAACTTAACTTCTGATGTGACGCCTGAATCTGATATAACTGTTCAACCAGAGCTAGAAAACTCATCTGTAAACGAAACTCTCTCGGATGATGAGATTAGCGATGACCCTCTTAAAAATGCGCCAATAGTTGACGCAGAAGAACAAAACCTACAATCAGTAGATTCGTTTACTGCAGAAAAGCCAAGTTCAGTCGGTTTCTTTAGTCGCCTAAGGCAAAGTTTATCGCGCACCAAAGAAAGCATCGGGACCGGTTTCGTGTCCTTGTTTGCCGGTAAAAAAATTGATAGCGATTTGTATGAGGAATTAGAGACACAGTTACTCATCGCTGACGTTGGTATCACAACGACCACAAAAATTATTAATAGCCTTACTGAGAGTGCAAAGTTGTCACAGCTGAAAAACGGTGATGCACTTTATGACCTCCTTAAAGAACAGATGAAAGCTTTGCTGGAGCCAGTTTCTAAGCCCCTCGATCTAACAACGCAAAATGATGAGAATGGTAATAAAGAGCCTTTTGTTATCCTGATGATTGGTGTTAACGGTGTCGGTAAAACGACAACCATCGGGAAATTAGCAAAGCAGTTTCAAAGAGAGGGTAAAAAAGTCATGCTGGCAGCCGGCGATACCTTCAGAGCGGCTGCAGTAGAACAACTGCAGGTGTGGGGCGAACGCAACAATATTCCAGTGGTTGCACAACAAACCGGCTCAGACAGCGCGTCGGTTATCTTTGACGCGTTGGCCTCGGCTAAAGCGAAAGGGGTCGATGTACTTATCGCCGATACAGCGGGGCGACTGCAGAATAAAAATCACTTAATAGAAGAACTTAAAAAAGTGGTTCGAGTAATGAAAAAGATTAATCCGAATGCACCGCATGAAGTTATGTTGACGCTTGATGCAAGCACGGGTCAAAATGCAGTGAGTCAAACCAAAATATTCAACGAAGCAGTGGGTATCAGCGGCATTAATTTAACCAAATTAGACGGAACGGCAAAAGGTGGTATTATTTTTTCACTTGCCGATCAATTCGGTATCCCGATCCGTTATATTGGGATAGGAGAAGGTATAGACGACCTTCGTCCATTTGAAGCACAGCAATTTGTTGATGCATTGTTTAGTCAGGATATTACTGAGCAACAGTAAAGGATGTCAGGTTGATAAAGTTTGAGCAGGTAAGCAAAACCTATCCCGGAGGCCAACAGGCGTTGCGAAAAGTCGACTTTCACGTAGAACAAGGTGAAATGGCTTTTTTAACAGGCCACTCCGGTGCAGGAAAAAGTACCCTACTGAAGCTTATCAGCATAATGGAAAGGCCTACTGTTGGTCGAGTGCTTATCAATGGACATAATCTTAGTTCAATAAAGCGTCGAGACATTGCCTACATTCGACGTGATATAGGCATGATATTTCAAAGTCACCAGTTACTGATGGACAAGACGGTCTTTGACAATGTGTCTTTGCCTCTTGTTATCGAAGGTCACACTCGAAAGAATATCGCTAAACGTGTCGACGCCGCCTTAGAGATGGTTGGCTTACGAGATAAAGCAAAAAACCTTCCAATTACATTGTCAGGCGGCGAACAACAGCGTGTTGGTATTGCAAGGGCTGTCGTCAATCGGCCTCCATTATTATTAGCAGATGAGCCTACAGGAAACCTTGACCCGAAGCTTTCTATGGAAATTATTCGCCTGTTTGAAGACTTTAATCAGGCGGGGGTTTCTGTTTTCATCGCGACCCATGATTTGGGCCTGATTGCGCGCATGAAGTATCGAACATTAACGCTGAAGAATGGGCAAATGATCACTGATGGCCTCGATGAGCAGCCGAATCAAGGACTGTACGTATGAGTCTATTATTTAAAGGGCGCGCACAGGGCGCTGAATCGGTCAAAATTGGCGCTTTTCAGATGCTTATTATGTTTTTTACCGATCACTTACGTCAAGCGGTTAACAGTCTTGGTGAACTATGGCGTTCACCTTTTGCTTCCTTGATGACTATTGGTGTTCTCGGTTTTAGCATTACTTTGCCTAGCACGCTTTATGTGCTTGTTAAAAATACTGAACAAATCAGTCAGCAGTGGGAGCAAGCATCAGAAATATCACTGTTTCTTAAAAGTGGTGTGACAGATGCCAGTGCTCAGCAACTATTAACGCGCCTGCGCCTCTGGCCTGAAATAGCTGAGGTTGCCTATATTAGCTCTGAAGAGGGCTTAAAAGAGTTTCAAATACTCTCTGGTCTCGGTGATGCCTTAAACTACCTTGAAACCAATCCCCTGCCCGCCGTGGTGCTTGTTGTGCCAACCAGCAAACATGCAAGCCCGACCGCTGCAGGCATTCTCCTTGATAAGTTGCGCAAAGAGAGGGAAGTCGAAATTGGCAAGTTAGATATAGAGTGGTTGGAACGTTTGTATGCACTTATCGGCATTGCCAAGGATCTGGTTACCTTGCTGGCGGTTCTCTTATTTTTTGCAGTAGTGCTTATTATCGGCAACACCATTCGACTTAATATTTTAAATAAACGTGACGAAATTGTTGTGATGAAGCTGGTTGGCGCCACCGATGCTTTCATTCAAAGGCCATTTTTATACACCGGCTTTTGGTTCGGTTTCTTAGGCGGAGTAATGGCCTGGGTTACCGTATTACTCATTTTGCTGTGGGTTGACTACAGCATGCAAAATTTTATGGAAAAATACCAAGTGAGTTTTGATCTCACCGCTATGGATTTGAGCACCCTAATAGTAATGCTCACGGTGTCTGTTGGTCTGGGAATAGCTGGGTCGCTGTTATCTGTTCAACGTCACGTAAAAGACATTGAGCCCCGATAGAAATACCTGCTTCATGCATGCAAAGCTTTACATTCTTTGCTCAAGTTTTATTATTTGTTATATTGGATAGATTACATTGCTAGAAAGTCAGAAAAGCCCATTATTGACTGAGTGGGTGACACTACAAAATCAGTGCGATGCGTTTGAAAAGCTCTCATTAGGCATTAAATTGCTTGCGGTTTTGCTTGCTTCTTTGTTTTCTATTACACTAATTCACCCTGAAATTATATTGGTGCTCAATAGTATTTTGTGGGTTCAGGATGCCGTTTGGAAAACGTTTCAATCTAGGTTTAGCGAACGCTTGCTACAGATAGAAAGCAGTTTATCAAGCTCTCAGAGCGACAGCAGTATCCAGTTCAATACCGCTTGGGAAGCCAAGCCGCGAGGGATCGTATTTTTGGTGTCAGAGTATTTACGACATTTGGCGAAACCGACGGTTGTTTTCCCTCACCTCGTTCTTATCCTCTTAGGCGCTTATGTTGTTATCTTATTGTAAAAGATGATTTGTTGTAATACTGCCAAGTGCAAGGTTTCGGCGGTTTATTTTAAGTAGGATTCCTGATGTTTGCATATGTAGCAAGGCAAGCGATATACGATAGCGAAAAACGTGTTTTTGCTTATGAATTACTTTTTCGGGACGGAGTCAAAAATTGTTTTCCTGATATTTCTCCGGACGAAGCCACCAGCAGCATGTTGGCGGGCAGTCACCTTTCGGTTGGCGTCGAAAGTATTACTGGAAATAAGCCTGCCTTCATTAATTTTCACCAAGACACGCTGTTGTATCGATTCCCTTCAACTCTTGATCCGCTCAATGTTGTTATCGAAATTGTTGAAACAGTTAAGGTAACGAGTGAGCTAATCAAAGCGTGTGAGCATATTCGTGACCTAGGTTATCAAATTGCGTTAGATGATTTCGATTTCTCTAAGCAATGGGATGCGATAATGCATCTGGTTAGCTACATTAAGCTAGAAGTTGACCTGGTTAACTTAGATGATCCTATTGTTATACAAACATTGGCGGACTTTAAAAAGCAGGGTAAAACCTTATTGGCAGAGAAAGTAGAAACTCATGACGAATTTGAGCGTTTCAAAGGTGCCGGTTTCGATTATTTTCAAGGCTACTTTTTATCCCGCCCAGAAGTCATAAAACATAAAGATATAGAGCTTTCCACAACCTCAGTTGCTGAACTAGTTGGTATTAGTGTCTCGGAAGAATTTGACATAGAAAAAGTGAATAAGGTCTTCGAGAAAGACGTCGGATTGACCTTTAAGCTTATGCGTTTCATTAACAACCCAATGTTCAACAAACGACAAAAAATAGAAACATTGGGTCATGCCTTAAAGTATCTAGGTCACGTAGAACTTAAAAAGTTTATCGCATTGTTAGCAATTGCTAATTTAAAGGGCAATAAACCAATTGATTTGCTTGTGACAAGCTTAGTTAGAGCACATTTCTGTAAGTTGCTTGCCACAGCTATGGGGCAGAAAGAAGATCCGCCCAACAGTTTTATATTAGGACTGTTTTCAAAGATTGACGCACTGCTAGATACCACAATGGTCGATGTGTTGAAGACCCTACCATTTTCGGAAACTATTGTTGATGTTCTGTGTGAAGTAAATGAAGAAGGTACGTTGGCTAGTCAATATCGACTCTGCAAAGCTTTGGATAGAGCCGATTGGGATGCAATTGATACAATTTCTAAAGAGACAAAGCTGTCTATTTCAGACATTTTTTCAATGCACTACGAAGCCATCAATTGGGCAAACGAAATGAAGTCGACGTTCGACTAGTGGCTGGCTTTTCCTGCATTGACTTAGGCGATAGGCTTTGTTCTAGGGAAAAAGTCAGATAAAGCTTGACGCATTTCGTTGCTCCAGCGAATAGCATCATTAAATATACTGTGCAGTTCTTTTTGTGAAATATCTAAGTTGCTAGCCTGGCTTATGATTTTGCCCCAAAGGCCACTTTCAAATGCTTTGACTGTTACAAGGTATTGAGTATATTCACCCTCGACTCCCAGCAGTGCTTGCTTTATATCATCACTGATAGGCAACTTCTCTAGAATTGACGGCATATCGCCATCCAAAATAGTATCCAAGAGAGAAAATAAGCCTACGATAAATGCTGACATTGCTTTTTTCTTACCGTGCTTATGCAATTCGAATAACTCACAAAACTTTGCTCTGACCAGTGACACCTGCAGCAACTCAACCGGTTTTGTGTCATTTAGACTCGCGAGTGAAAGCAGGGCGATAAACTTTTTAACGTCAACTTCACCCAAATAATGCAGTGCATGGCGAAGTGAAGTGATTTTTTCACGCTTATTTATCATGGGATTGTTGATAAACCGCAGCAGCAAATAGGATAGGGCAGCGTCACGCTCAATAATGCTTGCTACTCTCTCGATATCGAAATGAGCATTAGCGCTCAACGACATTAACTCGAGCAGCGTTATTTTGGATGATGGTAAAGCTTTCGCTGTTTTGGTCTGAGGTTGGGTGAAAAAATAGCCTTGAAAATAATCAAAACCCAAATCACGGCACATTGCAAATTGATCGAGAGTTGATACTTGTTCTGCAACAAGCTGAATACCTGAAGCAGCTAGAGCAGGTATGTGCTTTTCGAGCACTTGGATGCTGATTTTATCGATATCAACTTTAACAATATCAATATAAGGATAGGGTGCTAAAACAGCTGACTGCAGCCGATTATCGTTGAGCGCAATTTGGTACCCTGAGTTCTTAAGGAATTCACAGGCATTCATCAAACCTGAATTAACAGCTGGGTTTTGCGTCAGTTCAACAACGATATTATCTGATGACAGTTCTTGAGGGAAACGATTAATAATGGTTTCTGGAAGAAAGTTAATGAAGGCGCGTTGATTGCCAGAGATATCGTCAATACCCAATGTATTAAATCGTGCGTTTATTAGCTCTGACTTTGTGGGATCGTGTTCAGGATAGCTACCATTGGCGCCGTCTCTAAACAAAAGTTCGTAAGCAAAGAGTGTCTGGTCTTTGTCTAAGATTGGCTGGCGAGCAATAAATGCAAACATCTATACTTCCTTGTTTGGCTTTTAAGTAATTGAACTATTCATGTTTTCAGCCCAATGCATCGCTTCGTAATAAAGCGTGTATAAGCGTTCACCTGTTAGTTCAAACTGAATGGCAATATAATCTATTTCTTCCCAATTAGCCTCTTCAAATGCAAAACAAGCACGCATTTGCAGGCCCATCGTTGAATCAATATTCTTTTTACACAAAGCATCTCGTAATTCTTCGCCAACTGGCAGTTTTTCAACTAAATGCTCCATTTGCTGATCAAGCAAAGCATCGAGCATTGAGAACAGCCCTAATAAAAAGCTGGTTGGCGGATTTTCGGGTAACTTTAATTCTATGGACATGAGTGAGCAAAAACGAGCTCTCACCAAGGATTGAATTAAGAGTTCCGAAGGCTTTTCGCCGCGCATGTTCGCCAGTGCTAATAGGGCAATGAACTTTTTAATCTCGACATGACCCATGTAATTAATGGCGTGCTGCAACGACTCAATTTTTTGTCGTTTATTGATCATCGGATTGTTGATGAAACGCATTAGCTTATATGCCAAGCCAACGTCTTTTTCAATCACTTTAGCGACTTCTTTGGTATCAAAATTAGGCGAATTACTTAAACTAACAAGCTCAGTGACAGAATGTAGTGATGTATTTAAATCCCGGTGACGTATCATTTCAGGGCGAGCCAAAAAATATCCCTGAAAAAGTTTTACGCCCATTGCCTTGAAACGTTCAAACTGTTCGTGCGTTTCTACTTTTTCGGCAATTACTTTAATGCCTTGGGCATTAAATGCCTGAATTTTAGCTACGGCGGCGGCACCTTGCTTTTCAATCTCTTCAACTTCGACTTTAATATAGTCAACGAAAGGAAGAAATATATCCCATCGAGGAGCAAAATCATAGTCGTCCAGTGCAAGTTGATAACCAAGATCTCGAATGTGCTTGCAGGCTTGAACGAGCTCATCGTTCACTTCAACGGTTTCGACTATTTCAATAACGACATTCATTGGATCAAGTGTTGAAGGGAATCTATACAGCAGTGTGTCTTTGTGAAAATTGATAAAGGCAGGTTTGTTGAAGGTAATGTCTTCAATGCCAACGGTAAGGTGGCTGTTCGCGATCATGCTGCTGGTGGCTTCGTCAGGCGACATATCAGGAAAACAATTGCTATCACCGTCCCTGAATAATAGTTCGTATGCAAATACACGTTTTTCAACATTATAGATGGCTTGTCTTGCTACATATGAAAACATTAATTAACTGCTCGAAAGTGAAGCGAAATAATAAAATACTGCTTATCTTTGTGATCGTTTCTTGAATTTAGCATATAATAATATAGCGTTATCGCCTAATTATAAAAATATTAGAATAAAAGTAAATATTTTCGACCTTAGACCTTGAGTTCTGAGTAAGAAGCCTTATATTTATCTAAATAATTTAATCGAACTTTCGGTCTGGCATATTGTCTATTAATGTATGAGTTGTTCAGAAATCCTGAGCTTTCACTTGCAGAACGAAGCAACGAGGTAAAAATGAGTACAAAAATGCAAAATTTAGCATTGAGCGTCCCGCGTAGTGGCAGTATCGAAAGCTACGTTTCAGCGGTGAGCAGCATTAATATGTTGACGGCAGATGAAGAAAAGTCTCTCGCAGTTCGTTTATTCGATGACGGTGACCTTGAAGCTGCACGAAAGCTAGTCATGTCACACCTTCGCTTCGTAGTTCATGTTGCGAAATCTTACGCAGGATATGGTTTGCCCCAGGCTGACCTTATTCAAGAAGGTAATATTGGTCTTATGAAGGCGGTTAAACGCTTCGACCCGAGTGTAGGTGTCCGTCTAGTTTCATTTGCGGTGCACTGGATAAAAGCGGAAATTCATGAGTTTGTGCTCAAGAACTGGCGCATAGTGAAAGTTGCCACGACCAAAGCACAGCGTAAGTTGTTTTTTAACCTTCGCAAAGCCAAGAAGCGTTTGGGTTGGTTCACACATGCCGAAGTGCAAAAGGTTGCGGAAGAGCTTGGCGTAAGTACCAAAGAAGTGCTGCAGATGGAAGCTCGTATGAGCAGTCAAGATGCCGCCTTTGATTTAACTAATGACGACGATGAATCAAGTGCGTTTGCTCCAGCGCAGTACCTCGAAGACAAGACCACAGATGTGGAAATGGACGTCATCAACAGTGACCATGATAAAAACGCGTCGGACAGTTTGTACTCAGCAATAAAAACGCTTGATGCAAGAAGCCAGCATATTATTGAAACAAGATGGTTATCCGACGATAAGATGACCTTACAAGATCTTGCAGATGAATATCAGGTTTCAGCAGAACGTGTTCGCCAAATTGAAAAGAATGCGCTGAAAAAATTACAGGCAGCAATGGTATAGGCAGCATCGCCTAACTAAGATTGCTAACCTAATGCTAGTATAAAAAAAGCGCCGATGGAGACACCGGCGCTTTTTTGTATTTCGTAACACCACTTTTGTTCTATATAAAACTAAAAGTGGGTCTTAGCTGAGGGAAAATAAAGTGTTTATTCGAGTTGCCAAGATTATCGCTGTTTCGGCTACTTGTTAAATTTACTTAGGCTTCTTTCTTTTCTGGTATGACCCAATATTTACCCGTAAAGCTGGCGACAGAAACGTCACCATCATGAATGTCAACGGTGAGTTCAATAGGGCACTTTTTATTAGCCTTCAGTAAATCAAAGCGAGCCTTAACAGATTCAATATTGCAAATAGCGCGAGGACGCATTGTAATCGGCTTATGATAATGGATATTACCATCGCCAAGCACAATTTCCCCCTGCATTTCTTTTTGCTTCAACTGCAAAAATATCATTCCCCAACCCGTTAACGTTGCTTGTGAAAAAATACTTCCGGCAAACATGGAGCCATGCAGGTTTATATTCTTATTCAACGAGGCTCTGGTTTCAATGGTACGCTCAGTGTATTGATGAAGCGTTATGCCCATATGTTCAGTAATCGGTATCTTCTCATGCCAAGTGTCTTGTAACTCTTTACACCACTGCGGATGAAGTACAAGCACATTGTTATCGACTAATAATTTGAACATATGCTTGCGCTTTAATTTGCCAAGCTCTACAGGGGCTTCTTTTTCGATACTGTAACCACATGATGAAAAAAATGATATTGAGGTTTCTCGAGAGTTAGTGACAGTTCTCTTTGCGCCTAAATCACGAGCTACAACCTCTAGGGCGCCGAGTATGAGGTGACCTACGCCTTTGCGTCTATACTTTTTGTCTACCGCTATATGTCTTATTTGCGCCTCTTCTGCTGTATTCAAATGAATTCGGCCGCACGCAACTATTTCACCAGATGGATTTAAAATAACTCGATGCTCACTAACCGTTTCGTATTCATCTTTTTCTGAACCTTCAGGAAATCCCCACTGTTCGCGCAGCCATTGCCATCTAAAATGAAAATAGTCATTGAGTTCTTGTTCTGACTTAGGCGTTGATATAGTAAACAATAGCTATCCTCATGTTGTATTTAGGTGACTATACTGCATTTTTGTAATCATTAAGTGTAGCTTGAATTGCGCCCAATTGACTAGTAGCGAATAAGATTACGGTCTTTTATTGTAAAAAATAAAGATGAATACAAAGTTTGGTGATGAAGTTAAGTGATATTGAATTTAGGTTTCAATCCAAAACGTAACAGGGCCATCGTTAATTAATGTTATGGCCATATCTGCGCCGAAAACGCCCGTTTTACACTCGCTATATTCACTGCGTACATGTTCAATGAAAGACTGATAGATAAACTCTCCATGTGCAGGTGCTGCGCCTTTTGAGAAGCCTGGTCTGTTACCTTTCGTTGTGTCTGCAACCAAGGTAAATTGTGACACCACCAGCAATTCACCGTTTATATCCGTTAGGCTTTTATTCATTTTGCCATCGGCGTCAGAAAATATTCTATAGTTAAACACTTTGCGAGCCATTTTTTCGACCTGAAGTACGTCGTCCCCTTTTTCGATACCAAGTAAAAGTAGAATGCCAATGTCAATACTGGCTACTTTTTTGTCATTAACGTTGACGGATGCCGATTTTACTCTCTGAATGAGTCCTTTCAAGCGTTGCCACCTATTTCAAACATTTCATTCATGATATTGGTGAGCGCATTTGCAATACCTTGTTCAGACATGCTGTGACCGGCATTATTTACTATTTTCAGGGTAGACTGGGGGAGTGCTTTGTGAACAGAATACGCTGCTTCTAACTTACACACCATATCATAACGCCCGTGCACGATATGGCAGGGAATGCCTTCAATTTTGGATATATTGTTTAAGATATAGTTTTCTTCAATAAAACATTTATTCAAAAGGTAATGACACTCGAGTAGCGCAAGACTTTTAATTTGTTTATCAGTGCTTAAATCACTCATCATGACATTAGGTGCAATCAGCCTTGAAATATATCCTTCCCAGTCAAACCATGACTTCAGCGCTGCAAAGCTTTTGCTGGCCTGATTGCTTTCAAACAAACTGATAAATTGCTTGCAAACAACGTCAGATGAAGACTTGTCGCTAATGTGTCGTGAAAATTTTTCGTAGGCTTCGGGATATATTTGTGCTGCGCAACCGGAAGGTAATAAAAACCAGTCAAAGTCTTCTTTGCGGGCTAGGAATACACCGCGCAATACCATAGATATGACAAACTGGGGATATTGAATTGAGTATATTAACGCAAGCGTTGAGCCCCACGAACCGCCAAATACGATCCATTTGTCTATACCAAGCTGCTTGCGGATTAATTCAAAGTCTGCAATTAACAGCTGAGTTGTATTATGTTTAGTGTCGCCAAACGGAGAAGAGCGGCCGCAGCCACGCTGATCAACACCGATAACGCGGTATTTGAGCGGGTTAAAGGGCCATTGATAATTTTTACCTAAACCAGCCCCTGGACCGCCGTGCATATATATGATTGGGATACCTTGAGGATTACCGCTTTGCTCAACGTACAGTTTGTGGCCATCCGAAACCTCTATGGTTTGATGATGATAAGCTGTGTTGGTGTGAAAAGTTTCGTGCATATAGTGCCTATTACTAAATGTTACGAAGTATTGTACTGTTCATGAAAAGACGGCTGAACATTAAGAGTTCTCTTTATATATTGCTATTAAAAACAGGTAAATACAGGCCAGCATAAGTGTAATATGCTTTCAAACAGGGCGATAGTCAACACAATCGCATACATTGAAATGCTTAGAATTCTTATTAGGCTGTTGAATGTTCGGCCACAAAGTAGCCTGAAAATACAACAGTTTTATGTCATTTATCTTTCTTCCCGTGTTAAAATTCAGTGTGTTGCGGTTTTAATATTGTAAAAGGAAATGTTTATGCCCCGTTTTTTTGTGTTGCGTTCACTGTTTTGTCTTTGTTTTTTGTCTCTAACAGCTTGTCAATCGGCAGTAGATGGCGCTTATTACGGCATGTGGGAAAAGTTGGGTGTTGAAAAAAGAGATATACTTGTTGACCGCGTCGAAGATGCTCAGGATAGCCAAAAAGACGCTCAAGAACAGTTCGCCTCCGCACTTGATGAATTTAGTTCACTTATTAATTTTGATGGTGGTGAATTAGAAGATATTTATAATAATCTAAGCGATCAGCTAGAAGCCAGTAAAGAAAGTGCAGCGTCGGTAACGCGAAGAATAGATAAAGTAGAGGGAGTGGCCAACGCTTTGTTTGTCGAATGGGAAGCTGAAATTGATATGATTTCTAGCGCTAATCTGCAGAGGGATAGCAAACGTAAACTCGCTGAAACTAGAAGAAAATATGCAACATTACTAGTCTCGATGAGAAAAGTTGAAAAGAGTATGGCGCCAGTTTTGGTTGCGCTACAAGACAATGTTTTTGCTTTAAAGCATAATTTAAACGCAGAGGCGATAGGGGCTCTTCAAGGTGAGTTTAACAGTATTAAGCAAGATGTAAGCAGCTTGATAAAAGAGATGAATGTTGCCATTGCGCAATCAGACGACTTTATTAAAAGCATCAGAAACTAGCATAAGCTCTCAATTGAGCCCGTCAACTGGGCTCACCAAGCCGTTCACATGAGCTTTTTATTCAGATTCGACCGCCTCGATATCAATACCCATTTTCTGCATGATGTCTCTCGCGGAAGCTGGTATACGATTTGGATTATCCTTCTTGATATCACTGTCGTCGGGCAAAGGTTGCCCAGTAAATGCATGCAGAAATGCTTCGCATAGCAACTCTGAGTTAGTGGCATGACGTAAGTTATTAACCTGACGTCGGGTTCTCTCATCAGTAAGTACTTTCAACACATTAATCGGAATTGAAACAGTCACTTTTTTGACTTGCTCATTTTTTTTGCCGTGCTCAGCATATGGGTGAATATATTTACCATTCCACTCTGCCATGTGAATCCTTAACTTTTTAATTATTGTAAAATTTTAACTGGAATAGAAAAAATATCAATCTAGAAGTGTAAACTTCTTGACGTCTACCCGTATAAAACGTAATTTAGACGTCTAAACGTCCAAAAGTGAGCAGTAAAAGAATGGTTTCATACGCCCAAGGCATCGACGCACTAAATCAGTCTCTATCCGAATTGAGAGATATTGATGTTTCTTTCGAATTTTTTCCGCCAAATTCTGAAGCGATGGAGAAAACTTTATGGAAGTCTGTTGAGCGTCTCGCGCCACTAAAGCCAAAATATATGTCTGTAACTTATGGTGCAAACAGTGGCGAAAGAGATAGAACACATGCGGTTGTGAAAAGAATTTATAAAGAAACAGGCGTTTCAACTGCCCCCCATTTAACCTGTGTAGACGCAACGCCAACAGAGCTTCGACAAATTGCAAAGGATTATTGGGATTCAGGTATTCGACGCATTGTAGCGCTGCGTGGGGACTTACCGCCTGGTGTAGAAAAAACCGACATGTACGCGTCAGACCTAGTGACTTTATTGAAAGATGTCGCTGATTTTGATATTTCGGTTGCGGCTTATCCAGAAAAACATCCAGAAGCGCCTAATACACAATTTGATTTGTTAAATCTCAAGCGCAAAGCAGAAGCTGGTGCAAATGAGGCAATTACTCAGTTTTTCTTCGACACTAGCGTCTTTTTGCGTTTTAGAGACAGAGCCGCCGCAGCAGGGATCGATTTAGATATTGTTCCTGGTATATTGCCTGTTACCAACTACCAAACGCTCCAGCGTTTTGCTGGATTCACGAATGTGCACGTTCCCAACTGGCTGCATAAAATGTACGACGGACTGGATGCCGACGACCAAGCTACTAGGAATTTGATGGGGGCAAACATCGCAATGGATATGGTCAAAGTATTAGCAAAAGAAGGAGTGAAACATTTTCACTTTTACACTTTGAATCGCTGCGAGTTGAGTTATGCAATCTGCCACATGTTAGGTTTGCGCAGCCAAAAGTAAGCATTCTTGGATGATAGGTTTAAGTTCTCCGCTGTTAGAGGTAAACTAAAGGTCGTATTTAGCATGTTTTGTTTTGAGTATTCGATTAACAAAGTAAGCTTTTAACAGCAACATTTGGAGCTTGCTGCATTGAATCTACCTGATAGTGTGGCTAAAAAAATAGATTATTACCAACCATTAGTTATTAATGTGGGTAAAGCTTTTATTGAGCATATACGGTCGGAGCGGATCACCGTTTCTGCAGGGCACTTAGCGTATGTGTCACTACTCTCTCTAGTTCCCGTCATAATGGTCTTTTTTATGATCATGTCTGCATTCCCTGCGTTTGCTGAGGTAAGGGAACAGCTAGAGAGCTTTATATTTACTAATTTTGTACCTACCGCAGGTGATGTTGTTCAGGATTACATGGCAGACTTTGTGTCGAACGCGTCTGGCATGGGAGCCGTGAGTATTGCCTCACTATTAGTTGTAGCGCTTCTGCTGATATCCAATATAGACAAAACCTTCAACCACATCTGGCGTACAAAAGTTGAAAGGCCTCTTATATTCACATTCGCTATTTATTGGATGGTTATCACCCTAGGTCCGTTTTTGATTGGTTCCAGTATCGTGGTTAGCTCCTACTTAGCCGGTCTTGCCACATTTGCCGAAGAATATACACCAGGGCTGGGCACCTTTTTTCTTAAATTGGTTCCAAGTTTCGCCGCTACAGGTGCATTCTTAATTCTATATATGATAGTGCCTAATAGACCAGTAAGAGCAAAATACGCGCTATGTGGCGCAGTGCTTGCCACAGCGTTGTTTGAGTTATCGAAGAAAGGGTTTGCTCTTTATGTGACCAGCTTCCCATCTTATCAAGTTATATATGGTGCGATTGCGGTAGTGCCGATATTGTTTGTTTGGGTTTACTTAAGCTGGATTGTGGTTCTACTGGGAGCAGTTTTCACCTATAGCATCACTGTAACTTGCGATGCTCGTGACGAGCTTGCAGCAAAAGAATCAAACGAAGCAAATAAATTGAAGGACGAGCGTAGTATTTGCGAGGTGGACGATAGTCCCCGCTTTCGATAAATATAGCGGTAGGTTGTTATTATTCAACAAGGAAGATTATGCGTAAAACTATTTTTCAGGTTCTAATCGGTATCAATGTAGTTACCTTGGCTATTTCTTTCGTAGCGCCAGCGCTAGTATGGCTTTTGCTTATTACCCTTCCTTTGTTAATGACCGCAATTTATGACAGCAGGCAAACAAAACATGCAATATTGCGAAACTTTCCATTGGTCGGGAGAAGTCGCTGGATAATAGAAGGGATCCGTCCTTTTATTCAACAATATATTTTAGAAACTGATACGGGTGGTGCACCAATCAGTCGGATGTTTCGAAATATTGTTTATCAGCGCGCTAAAAACAGTCGAGATACTATTCCTTTTGGGACCCAGCTTGATACTTACCAAACCGGTTATGAGTGGATTGGGCATTCCTTGTCAGCGCTCAATGTTAAAGATATCGACATGCAGCCGCGAGTTACTATTGGCAGTCGTCACTGCAAGCAGCCCTATTCAGCGAGTATTCTAAATATTTCAGCGATGAGCTTTGGCAGTTTGAGCAAACCGGCGCTACAGGCGCTGAATAAGGGAGCAAAAGCCGGTGGGTTCTATCACAACACCGGGGAAGGCGGCGTTAGCCCTTATCATCTTGAATACGGTGCGGATGTTGTATGGCAAGTAGGTACGGGTTACTTTGGCTGTAGAACTGATTCAGGGGGCTTTGACGCAGACAAGTTTGAAAAGCAAGCTTCGCATGTGAACATCAAGATGATTGAAATTAAATTATCCCAAGGGGCAAAGCCAGGACATGGCGGTATTTTACCAGCAAACAAAAATACCCAAGAAATTGCGGACATCCGTGGCGTAAGAGTAGGAACTCAAGTTGACTCGCCGTCTACGCACAGTGCCTTTAGTTCCCCCATTGAGCTTATTAACTTTGTGCAAACCTTACGTGACCTCAGTGGCGGAAAACCGATAGGTATTAAGCTTGCACTGGGCCGTCGAAGCGAGTTTGTTGCTATTTGTAAAGCGATGGTTGAACTTAATATAACGCCCGATTTTGTTACCGTAGATGGTGGTGAGGGTGGAACAGGCGCAGCACCACTGGAATACTCAAACTCTATTGGCTCACCGTTGCGTGAAGCTCTTGCTTTTGTAGATGACTGCCTAGTTGGTTTTGGCGTGCGAGAAGATATTAAAATTATTGCTTCAGGAAAAATAATTTCGGGCTTTCATTTGGTAAAAAACCTCGCTCTAGGCGCCGATATTTGTAACAGCGCTAGAGGTATGATGTTGGCATTAGGCTGCGTACAATCGTTGTCTTGTAATACCAATGAATGTCCTACCGGTGTTGCTACTCAAGATCCTAAGCTGTCTGCTGGATTAGTTCCCGCCAACAAAGCCGTGAGGGTGCAACAGTTTCATGAGAAAACAGTGCACGCAACCGTCGATATTATTTCATCAGCAGGACTGGCATCGCCGGATGAGCTTAACCGTACGCATATATTTAGGCGGGTAAATCAGCAAGAAGTAAAACGATATGACGACATATTTCCACATATGGTGATTGGTGGATTTTTGAAGGATTGTATTCCTGAAAACTACAAAATAGACGTTGAAGAAGCGAACGCCAATTCATTTGCACCCAAGAAAATATTGAGCAACATTAACCAGCAAACGAAATCGTTGTGCGAGGGTGCGTAACGGAGCACGCACACTCGCTATATATTAGATATTCGTTGTGGGGGGGAATTACTTCCTAAGCCATTGGCCATTAACCTGCAGGTAGTGACCAGGTTCGGTCTTTTCATAGGCTTTTTTAGCGGCGAGTATTTCTACCTGTTCTAACGTGATACCGTTTTTAGTCGCTAGCTCTTGATATTTAGCTTTGCGTTTTGCGTTGATATCGTTAATTAGCTCCATCACTTCCGTGCTCTGGACAACCGCTCCTAAGTAACCATTTTGCTGTTCGCCTACTAGGCCAGTTTCTTTTGCTATATCTAGTTCAATTGCAAAAGCGACAGTGCTGAATAGTATGGCTCCAAATAGAACGCTTTTTATTGTGGTGATAATCTTCATGTTTAACTCCTAAAATAATTTACTGTCGTCACTGAAAATGTCGTCCAGTTCTTTGTCTACTTTGACACGGATTTCATGGTCAATTTTGACATTAATGTTAATAGTGATGGGCTCTTTTGTCTCTAGTTGCACCTTATGGGTACAGGCGCTCAAGAACACAACACCGCAGATCAGGGCTAAAATTCTCACGTTCATTTTCCTTTTTCTAAGTAACGTTGTTCAATTCGTTTTTCAATCGAGTCTTGTATCGACCGAGTTATTCTGAGGGATTTTAGCAAGGTAAAAATGTTCTCTTTATGACCATAGTTAAATATCACCTCTTGCTTTTGATCCGGATTACGCCCGGCGATGGATAACTCCAGATCCAACCAGCCGTCAGACGCAAGCTCTACTTTACTGGACAGCTTGCGATACTCCACGTTTTGTAAAAAAGACAGTTCTTTTTGTTGATCTTTAATTGCGTCAAACGCTGGATTATTCTGTATTTTTAATTTGCCAGGGCCATCACTGGCAAGCAATCCATGTTCAATAATAGCGTCTGTAGCGCCAAGTTGGAAAGGCAATATACCTGACATTTCTCCAGTGACCTGTATGCCCTGCTGTTTTTGTAGTGCTACAAAATCAGCGAGATCTAAGCCGCTGACGCTGATATTAGTTCTCTGTTTTCTGCCATCAAGCCAGAGGTCGGAAATTTTGAAAGTGCCGCCAATAAGCTCACCTTGAGCTAAGTCTAGTTTCGCGACACTGTCTACAACATCAACAAGCAACTCAATTTTTCGAATCGGGATGCCAACATCTAGTTCGTCTATTGTAATCTTGCCACTGTTTAGCTGAATCCCCGCTGAATTTAGCGTAAACCCCTCATTTAATTTGAGGAAAAGCACCTGAAAATCATCGTACTTTAAACTAGCATTCGTTACCTGCAGATTACCAAAGTAATCGGCAGAAGATAAACTACCTGTAAGTCCTGCGTTAAAGGTGCCTGCTATCAACTGTATTTTACTATTGAACTGACTAAGCAGCTTTTGCAGAGTGTTTATTGGCTGCTCGATTATCGCAATCTTAAAGTTCTCTTCGGTGTGGTTTATCTGCACTTTTAAGCCCGATCCTAACTGAAGCTGGTGTTCTCCCAATAGGTTCATCGTTGTCGGCTTTTTTGTCTCTTGCTTTTTTAGTGCAGACTGCGTTTTTAAGTCATGCACCAAGGCGATGTTAGTTAATTTTTTATCAGTATAAGTAATACTTTGAATTTCAGATTGCCCAGTTAGCTTCACGCTGCTGTCGGGCGCCAGAGTGATATTACTGGTGTTGTTGAGTTTGCTTACTTTTACTTGTGCAGTGCTCAATTCGGGAATACTGTTTTTTAGCTTAATTTCCCAAGCTTTGCTGCTAGTGCGCGTTGCTTGCCAGTCGGTTTCTATTTGCTTGGCAGTGAGGAACGAGTTGTCCTGTGATTTGGTTTTTAATCCAACAATACGCTGCTGGCCAGTGAGCGATATATCTACTATTTCAGATCCCGAGAGCAATAGTCGGTAATTGAAGTTAGCCACTAGTTGTTCAGCGCTCGCCCAATTGCTATCGGGAGTCGCGATCTCAATTTTTGTTGATTCTGAAGAGATAACCCAATTGCTGCCATTTTTAACTGCCTTTCCTGAAGACTTAAGGCTTATATCACCTTTCAAGGTGGTATCGACTATGTTTACGTTGGCCAACGTTGACGCTAAGTCAATTCTGTAGATAAGCGAAAGGTGTTGATCTAATCCAAATGCAATATCACTCAATGTCACTGCGGGAAACGCTTGCAGCTTAGGTAAACTGAATCTGACGTCGGTGGTAGTGAATACATTGTCTTTAAACAAAACAGGTTCGGTTGCTATTAAATGTGCCTCATTTATTTGTAAGTTCTTAAGTTGTGGAGAAATAAACTGACACTCTGTAGCACTTGCAGATATAGGGAAGTCTCTGGCATCAATGATTGTCTCTAAATTAGAAAGCGCCAAGTTGATGCCAATAGTGCCTTTAGCTTCGGCGTTAATCGCACAGTTCTCGAGTCTGATTTGTGTCTTTACTGCAAGTTCATGGATAGTGTCAATGCTGTCTCCAGTAAAAACAAACTGGCTACTTATGTTGGTATTCATCAAAGTCTGCCAATCCAATCTTTCATGTAAAAATTGTGTTCTCTCTTGCAGCAAAGAACTTTGATTAAGGACCTGAAATGGCGCCCAATTTATTGTTCCATTCAGCTTGCCGTCAACATAGTCTAAGCTGGCCTCGATATCGCCTGAAAGAGAAAATGTTGACACTGAACTTTGCTTGAGTGCAAGGTTCAGTGGCTTGCGCAAAAGATATGACGTGATTGAAAGAGCGTTGACCGTAATGCGCGGCATGTTTGTCGGTAAAGCAATATCAGGCATCGTTGGCGAATCGGTATCTTCGTTCGTTTTGAGCCCAGTATCTCTATGATTGATGGCAAGTTTCGCAATACTTAAGCGACTCTCCTTGCGCTGCCAATCATCCAAAAACCAACCCGCATCATATATTTCAATACTAATTGATTCGCTCTCAACACATAGCTCTCGTATTGTCAGCAGAGGTGAGGTGCCAATATCAAACTCCAAACAAGTAATCTGTGTATTTTGCGGCAGGAAATCAACTATCACCCATTGAGTCAGCGGCACTCGCAACAGGTAAGCACTCAGCGCGAAGAGCATGATCAACGCACCCATCCCCAGCAATACTATGCTGCCCAGCTTTATATTGCCTGATTCTTTATTACCTAACTCTTTATTACCTGACTCTTTATTACCTAACATGGGCCAATGTACTCGCGAGGACGTTTTCAGTTGGAATCCTTTTGGAAAACAGAAAGTCTTAATAGTGTGAATATAATATCACGTAACCGTCTAATTAAGCATCAAAGTGAGCTTGCATGTCTATCTCTAGTTTTTGATACAAATCATTTACCCTAGGTTGATATCGGCTCATCAAACAAATCTGTAGTTTTGTGTGAAGTTATACGGATCTTTGCCGATATCTATACAATGGATCGAAAGTTTCTTATAAAAACTATTGCTTGGAAGCGACTAT
Source organism: Glaciecola nitratireducens FR1064 (assembly GCF_000226565.1). Taxonomy (NCBI): domain Bacteria; kingdom Pseudomonadati; phylum Pseudomonadota; class Gammaproteobacteria; order Alteromonadales; family Alteromonadaceae; genus Brumicola; species Brumicola nitratireducens. Next base: position 603,765 of record NC_016041.1, read on the forward strand.
TTAAACGTTATTATTCATAGGCTATGAGGTACTCAATGTTTTTTCCTTGGACAAGCAAAGGTCACAAAGTATATACCGGCGTATTAATCTTTCAATTTGTTATGACCCTACTCATTGGGCTCCTGACAGATTCTTTTACGATGGGTTTTATAGTCGGCCTGTTTATTTTACTGCTACCACTCGCTCTTTTTAACTTTGCTAAAGAAGCCTCATACACAAAACATGCAGCCGTAATTGCAAGTCAACTCTTTGTAGCGCTCCATATTCAGCAGGCGATGGGTGCTACCTTTATGCATTTCGAAATTTTTGCCGTTATGGCGGTCACCATTGTTTATCGCGATTGGAAAGTGGTGTTGTCGAGCGTACTTTTCGTCGCTATTCATCATGTCGGGTTCTACTCATTGCAAGTTTCTGGTAGCTCAGTTTTCATCTTTGAAGCACAATATTTAATGCTCTACATATTAGTTATTCATGCATTTTTTGCTATTGCTGAAGGTGCGGTTTTAGGTGTGTTGGCTATGCAATCCTATAAAGATGGCTTCGCAGCTTTTGAGCTTACTGAAGCTATTCGAAACATAATGAAAGATGAAGGGAAATTTAATATTAATGTCGAAATGACGTCGAATAACGATTCATCAAAAAACTTTACTAATTTGATGCACGGTTTTTCTTACGTCATTGAACAAGCTCAGCAAGTTTCTGCAAATTTAGACATCGTTGCTATGGAAGTAGAAACATTGTCGTCGGAAGTCAAGCAGGCGAGTCTTGACACCAGTGGGCAAGTTTCAACGATAGCGGCGGCTACGGAAGAAATGACGGTCAATAACCAATCTGTGTCTGACCGTGCGCTCGCGGTAAATACGCTGTCGCAGGATGCAAGAGATTCGAGTAACCAAGCGAAAAAAGTGGTTGAGGACTCAAACCGTGAAGTTGTTTTGCTACAGGCAGAGTTGACGCAAACCTCGGCGACAATTTCTAATTTAGCTGAAAAATGTTTTCAAATTGAAAATGTGATGGCGTCGATAAAAGCTATTTCTGAGCAAACAAACTTGCTTGCGCTAAATGCGGCAATAGAGTCTGCAAGAGCGGGTGAACATGGACGAGGTTTCGCGGTAGTTGCTGATGAAGTAAGACAACTAGCTATGCGCACAAAATCAAATACGGAGCAGATTAGTGAAATAACGGCGGCATTGATTAGTGAGTCAAAGTTGTCAGTTGATAACATGCAGATATGTTTGGAGAAGTCCGGAAAAGTATCAGACTCTTCAGATTCTGCAAAAGAAATGATAGAAACCGTCGTCGGTAATATTTCATCGGTTAGTGAAAATATATCGTCGGTCTCGATTGCAATAAAAGAGCAATCAGTGGCGTCAACGGAGATAGCAAGTTCGACTAGTGAACTAGAGTTAACTTCTCAGTCGCTTGGGCGAAATGCAGATGCGACCGGCGCAAGCATCGTAAATCTAAAAGCAGAAATATTGAAGTTACGTAACGAATTAACAAAGTTCAATTAGAAACCTTGCAGGTGATTATTAAGCCTGCAAGCGTTCAAATTTTTCCGCTAGTTGATGAAGAGTTTCTTTGCGATTAGGGTTCACTTCGATGCACTCAACAGGGCAAATGCTAACGCAGCTTGGCTTACCCTAAAAATGCGCTTTCCAGAATGTCCTGAGTGAAATTTTTGCGCAAATAAAAGCCCCTCGGACGGGTTTTTATTATTTGCCCATCTTCACCAATTGCTTCCGTTACTACTGAACCATTAGCGGCTTTGGGGCGAAGCTGTAAATAGCTTCCTACTGTGGCGTCTATGCGCTCGACTTGACCTAAGCTGATCATGTCCATCAATTCTTCCCAATCGTGCTGCAATTGTGCGTTTTGATGCGAATTAGGTTGCCATAAAACAGGCGAACCTACGATGCGTTCAGCCGGCGGTATTTCTCTTTCTCCCTGCACGGGCAACCACAATACACGCTGTAACTTATTGCGCACGTTGCTGTTCTCCCAATTGACGCCCGTGTTATTAGTTAATGGTGCATAACAGACATAGGTTGTTTCAAGCGGTTTATTGCTATACGAAAGAGGCAATGTTTTCAACTCGACACCTAGCTCTGGAAAATCTTGTTCTGGTTTCGAACCGGCACTTGCCCCTAACCAAAGCTCGATCAATTGCCCGGTCCATCCCTTTTGGGTTTTAAAATTCGCAGGTATTTGAATGTTGGCGGCTCTCGCTAAATCCCCCAAAGATAAGCCAGCTAAACCTCTTGCCCGCTGCATTAACTCTTCTATTGTAGAGGGAGCAGTCTTCGGTGTTTTTATTGATTGCATGTTGTTTGGGCTTCACTTGTTAAATAATTAACGCTATTGCTTTGCATAATCTGTAGTTTATGGAAGAATGGACCAATATAAAAGTATAAATGCGCTAGGTAATCTAAGTGATTGATGCCGAAGGATTCCGCGCGAATGTTGGCATAATTATATGCAATAAAATGGGTCAGGTATTTTGGGCTCGTCGATATGGCCAACATTCATGGCAATTCCCACAAGGCGGGATTGACCAAGGGGAAACTGTTGAACAGGCAATGTACAGGGAACTTCACGAAGAAGTGGGGTTGCTTGAAAAAGACGTAAGCATCGTTGGCGTAACGCGCAACTGGCTTCGTTATAAATTGCCTAAACGCCTTGTAAGAAAGGGTTCAAACCCTGTATGTATTGGTCAAAAACAGAAATGGTTTTTGCTCACGTTAAAGTGTGACGAAAAAGATGTTGATCTTCTGCAGTCAGGGCACCCTGAATTTGACGATTGGCGTTGGGTTAGTTATTGGTACCCAATACGTAACGTAGTCTCGTTTAAACGCGATGTATATCGAAAAGTCATGAAAGAGTTTTCACCGCTGGTACTGCCTGCGCAAAAGCCTCATTCTCAGTTGCCCAACAACCGAAAAAATAAGCGACGTCGACCAAGACCGCAAGCATAGCGATTATGTTGAACATGCTTGAAGTTTACTTTACTCGTCTTGTTAACTGCAAAGGAGCCAATGCATGCTAACAACCCTGAAAAGAATAGTTCAAGAAGTTAATCAAATTCCGGGCTTGGAACCTGCACTGGAGCGTCTCGCTACCTTGGTTAGAGAAACCATGGAGGTGGATTCGTGCTCTATCTATCTCGCTGATCATAAAAACCAAGTGCTAGTTTTAAAGGCGACAGACGGTCTTGAAAAAAGCGCCATCAATAAGGTTAAGTTAAATTTTAATGAGGGCCTAATAGGCTTAGTGGTTCAGCGCGAAGAGCCCCTCAATATCGAGAACGCGCCAATTCACCCGCGTTTCAAACACTACCCAGAAGTCAATGAAGATGCTTTTTTCGCATTTATCGGCACGCCAATAATTCATCAACGCAAAGTGCTTGGCGTCATTTCGATGCAGCAAAAGTCTATTCGACGTTTTACCGAAGACGAAGAATCTTTTTTAGTGACGCTTGCCACCCAAATTGGATTAGAGATTGCGAATGCAGAAATTCGCGGTGTGTTGGATGTAAATTCTGAAACAAACTTCGACGCGCACAAAAGCATAAATGGTTTGCCAGGCGCGCCTGGTTTGGCATTGGGGCAGGCCGTTGTGCTTAATATGAAGCATGAACTCAGTCAACTCATTGCGCGCAAAACGACTGACCAACCAAAAGAAGTAGATAGGTATCGTAAAGCGGTTGAACTTACTCGGACTCAAGTTGATCGTTTGTCGGATAATCTGGGTGATAGCTTACCAGAGGATGTCAAAGCGATATTTCAGCTTTACCATCAATTGCTCGATGCAAATAGTCTGGGGCGAGAGGTAGAGCAAAAAATCCGTGAAAACTGGGACGCGGCATCCTCACTGAAATTAGTGGTAGAGAACTACGCTGCAAAATTCGCTGCAATGGAAGATCCATATATGCAGGAAAGGGCCGTTGATATTGTCGACCTGTCTAACCGAATTTTGCATAACATTATGAACGGCTCTGGTTCTCCTACCAATACCGATCGAAACATACCGGAAAATGCAATCCTCGTTGCACGTGAGGTATCTGCGCCTATGCTGGCCGAATTCTCGGCTGAAAAATTAAAGGGAATTGTGTCGATAGAAGGTTCGAACAACTCTCATGCAGCTATTTTAGCGAGGGCAATGGGCGTGCCCGCTGTGATGGGATTAAGAGGGGTTCCATTAAGCTTGTTGAACCATCAAGAACTATTTGTAGATGGCTATTCAGGGCTAGTGGTACTGGCACCAGAAGAACAAGCGCGGACAGAATTTTTACAGCTAATCGCAGATGAAGAAGCCTTAGTTAAACGCATTGAGAGTGAGTCAGACAGGCCGGCAATAAGTGAAGATGGCTGTGAAATGACCCTTTTGGTTAATGCTGGCTTATCAGCGGGCTTAGAAATGGAGCAAAATAAGCAAGGTGCTGGTGTTGGTTTATACCGAACAGAAATTCCATTTATGCTGCGCGAGCGTTTCCCTTCTGAGCAAGAGCAATTTGAGCTCTACCATAGTCTTTTGAGTGCGCATCCGGATAAAGAAATGACCATGCGTACGCTAGATGTTGGTGGTGATAAACCTCTATCTTATTTTCCGATCTCAGAAGAAAACCCGTTCTTGGGATGGCGTGGTATTCGATTGACTCTTGATCATCCAGAAATTTTTCTAGTCCAAGTGAGAGCGATGCTGAAAGCTAGCATCGGTCTCAAAAATTTACATATTTTACTTCCCATGGTTTCTAGCATTAGCGAAATTGATGAGTCGAACCGACTGATTAAACAAGCGTTCGATGAAGTAGAGGAAGATGCACTCAAAACGGGGAAGGTGCTTTCAAAACCGGCTATTGGGGTTATGTTGGAGGTTCCTGCGATATTGTTTCAGTTGGAGCTAATTGCTGAAAAAGTCGATTTCTTTTCAGTCGGTACAAACGACCTAACGCAATACCTGTTAGCAGTAGATCGCAATAATTCTCGGGTTGCTCAGCTGTATTCAAGCTATCACCCCTCTGTACTAATTGCGCTTAATCAAATAGTACAAACCTCTAAGCGATGCAATATTCCCGTCACTGTTTGCGGCGAATTGGCGGGGGAGCCAAGTGGTGTCCTCATCCTAATGGCAATGGGGTATCGCAAGTTGAGTATGAATGCACACAGTTTACGTAAGATTAATTGGGTTATCCGCAACGTTTCGATGAAGGAACTTGAGGCTTTGCTGAGTGAAATATTGTCTTGCGCCGGCCCCGAGAATGTTAAAACAATTGTTGATCAATATCTTGAGCTGAAAGGCCTCGGTGGTTTAGTGAGAGCAGGCTCTTGAAGTTTACGGCGCATGTCGTTAGTTTTTATAGAATGAGTAAAGTGTAAATGGATCCAAATCTAGAGATTTTTTTGTTGTGCGTTATGCTGGGTTCAGTTGTTGGTGTCTTGGCTGGTTTATTGGGCATTGGTGGCGGTCTTCTTATCGTTCCGGCTTTGGTTTTTTTACTTCACTTTTTTCTTCAAATAGATATCGAAATTGGTATGCCCATTGCCATAGCAACCTCCTTATCTACGGTGATTATGACAGGATTATCTTCCGCCCGAAGTCATTATAAATTGGGCAACTTGGATAAGCGAATTGTGACCTATTGTGGTTTAGGTATTGCCGTTGGTGCAACGCTCGGTGCGCAATTTGCCAGTTTTATATCGGGAGTATTATTACAGCGTATTTTTGCTGTTTTAGTGATTTTAATTGCACTACAAATGGTGTTTTTCTCACGCAAAGCCTCTAAAAATAAAGTGGGTAATCTGGGGCTGTCTGGCATAGGCGCTAGCACCGGTTTCATCTCGGCATTGATGGGAATTGGTGGTGGTGCCCTGCTGGTTCCTGCACTGGTTTGGTTTCAAGTAAATATTCGTAAAGCGATTGGCTGCGCAGCCTTTAGCAGCATTATTATTGCAGTGTTTGGAACCTTAAATTTTGTGATTACGGGCTGGAATAACCCAAATTTACCCGAATGGTCTTTCGGTTATGTTTACTTACCGGCCACATTTGGCATAATTCTGACGTCAGTGCTTACTGCCCCGATTGGTGCTAAACTCGGACAAAAATTAGATACGGCTAAGTTGAGGAAAGTTTTCGCGGCTTTCTTGGTCTTAGTCAGCATACGCATGATCATAGGAATTGAGTAATACATGACCATCCCAGTACAAAATATCCCTGCGCATTTGGATTTTCCAACAATAAACGCCGTTATTTTCGAAATAGGACCAATAGCCCTGCGCTGGTACGGCGTTATGTATCTGATTGGTTTTTTAGCGGCATTTTGGCTGGCTAACAGACGACTATCCCGAACCGATTGGAGCAAAGAACAGCTCAGCGATCTGTTATTTTACGGTTTTATGGGGGTGGTGCTTGGTGGCCGAATTGGCTATGTTTTATTCTATAATTTCAGCGTTTTTCTTGATAATCCACTCTACCTTTTCCGCATATGGGAAGGTGGAATGTCGTTTCATGGTGGTTGCTTAGGGGTTATCGTCGCGACGTATTGGTACTCCAGAAAACGCGGTTGGTCATTTTTACGTGTGGGCGATTTTATAGCACCATTAGTGCCAATTGGTTTAGGAGCGGGTCGCATCGGCAACTTCATCAACGGTGAGTTATGGGGGCGCACTACTGATGTACCTTGGGCCTTTGTTTTTCCGGGTGCAGGTCCAATGCCGCGTCATCCCTCACAACTATATGAGTTTGCGCTGGAAGGGGTTTTGCTGTTTGTGATTTTATGGCTATATTCAGCTAAACCGCGCCCTGTTGGATCGGTCGGTGGATTATTCTTACTGTGCTATGGCGCATTTCGATTCTTCGTTGAATACTTCCGAGAGCCAGACGCGCATTTAGATTTAAACTCACTTGGCTTATCACAAGGTCAAATGCTATGTATTCCAATGATACTAGCGGGCGTTGCGTTAATTGCTTATGCAGTTAAAAAAGGTGAAAAAGCCTAGTTCAACCCAAAATACACAAGAACAAGTAAGCAGTAAAACGTTAATAAAAGCTAAATGTGAGCTAGGAAGTCATTACTATGAGTCAATACGAACAACTATGTCAGCGCATCGTTAATGAAGGAACGTGGTTAACTAATGAGCGCACAGGACAAAAGTGTTTAACCGTGATTAATGCTGAGCTTGAATACGATGTTGAGAACAACTCTTTTCCCTTGGTGACCACTAGAAAAAGCTTTTACAAAGCGGCAATTGCTGAGCTATTAGGTTATTTGCGTGGTTATCAAAGTGCGGCCCAGTTTCGCGCTATTGGTTGCAATACATGGAACGCAAACGCTAACGAGAACAAAGCCTGGTTGGCAAACCCACATCGTAAAGGAGAAGACGATATGGGCAGAGTTTATGGCGTGCAGGGCCGGACATGGCAAAAGCCAGATGGCTCGACGCTGGATCAACTTGCGAAAGTTATTGATAATTTATCGCAGGGTATCGATGATCGCGGTGAAATAATTACATTTTACAACCCAGGTGAATTTGATATGGCTTGTTTGCGACCGTGCATGCACACGCACACCTTTTCACTGTTGGGTAAGGATTTGTATTTAACTAGCTATCAACGCTCTTGCGATGTTCCGCTAGGCTTAAACTTCAATCAAATTCAAGTTTATGTGATGTTAGCTTTGGTAGCGCAAATTACGGGCAATAGACCCAAGAAAGCTTATCATAAAATAATAAATGCCCATATCTATGAAAATCAGTTCGATCTAATGAAGGATGTTCAGCTATCTCGCACTCCTTTTGACAATCCTACATTGACAATTAATCCAAAAATTACGTCTCTCAACGACATTGAAACATGGGTAACAACGGATGACTTTACGGTGCATGGGTATGAACATCACGATGCCATTGCGTATCCATTTTCTGTCTAAGCTTTTGCCAATTCATCGCTGTTTAAACCATAATAAATGGAGATTTTAGCAGGCTCCCCGCCAATACTTGGTGATGTTTAACTGCTATTTTGAAAAACAAGCTGTTTTATAATAAAGTTAGGAGCCGTTAAAGCCGATAGAATCGCTATAACGCTGTTAAAATAGCTTCATAACTAACCTTCTGGGAACATGAAACCATTTTCTTTTTTTGTTGGTTAGAAACGACATATATTTTTATCTTAAGGTTCTATTAATGACTGTATCCGTGCTCATATGCGATGACTCTGGCTTTGCACGCAAAGCAATGGCCAGATCGCTTCCAGATGGTTGGGATATAGATATCTCGTTTGCGGAGCACGGCCAACAAGCAATTGACATGATCAAAGAGGGTAAGGGTGATATTCTTTTTCTTGATTTGAATATGCCCGTGCTGGATGGTTATCAAACCATGCAAATTATCCGCAAGGAAGATCTTCCTACCTTAGTGATTGTTGTTTCCGGTGACGTTCAAGAAGAAGCTCGAAAGCGAATGCTGGCACTAGGTGCCGTTGATTTTATCCGCAAGCCTATCGATAACGAAAAGCTAACGACGATCCTTGCCAAATACGGTATCTATACTGGCGCAACAACGGCACAAAAGCGTGAACAAACAAATTTACTCTCAGAAAATGCGGATGAAGCTGAAAAGTTGGATGCCTTCAGAGAGCTTGCAAACGTTGCCATGGGCCAAGCAGGCGAAAACTTAGCTAAAATTCTGAACGAGTTTATCGATTTACCCATTCCTAATGTGAGTCTATTACACTCCAGCGAACTGCATATGGCACTTGATGAAGTGAATCGAAATAAGCAGATGTCGGCGGTATCGAAAGGATTTATCAGCACTGGTATTAGCGGTGAAGCGATCATTTTATTCAACGACAGCAACGTACAAAGTATGGCCTCCTTGCTCGGCGATGATATTTCTAATAATGATGGTAGTGGTGAAATCGAAGTTCTTATGGACGTTTCCAATATTCTCATTGGTGCCTGCTTGAACGCATTATCAGAGCAATTGAATGTTAAATTTACTCACAATACGCCGATTATTTTGGGCTTACACCGTGACTTGCATGAATTGATGAATGATCAGACTTCAAGGTGGGAAAAAGTGTTGGCAATTGAGATTGCTTATGCCATTTCAAAACACGATATCAGTTTTGAGCTGCTGCTACTTATTCCTGATCAAGATGTCGATAGGGTGTTCAACCGCTTAGTGTTTCAGAAAGGAAGCGAAGATGAATAAAGATATTCAGGAGTTATCAGAGTTACATTGGCAGCAAGACCTTTTAGGCTCAATAGAAGTAGGGATCGTTGTTTTAGAAAAAGATTTCTCTGTTGCTGTGTGGAATCAGTTTATGGAAAACCACAGCAGCGTTAGGCCTAGCCAGATAATTGGAAAAAATCTTTTTTCACTGTTTCCAGAGATTGACGAAACGTGGTTTAAACGCAAGTGTGACCCGGTCTTTAACATGGGCAGCCCTGCATTTATCATCTGGGAACAACGCCCGTATGTGTTTAAATTTGGCACCAGCCGACCGATTACGTCTGCGTCAGACTATATGTATCAAAATGTCACGATATTTCCGCTAGCTTCAATCACTGGAGAAACCCAAAGGATTTGTGTCTTAGTCTATGATGTTACTGACCAAGCAATGGCCAAGCAAAGCATTGAAGGTCTCAATGCAAGGCTGCAGGAAGTGAGTCGAATTGATGGCTTAACGGGCTTGTATAATAGACGTTATTGGCAAGAGCGCTTCGAGAGAGAATACAAAATGGCGATGCGAAATGACCCTGACGTTTGCGCCATCATGTTAGATATTGATCACTTTAAAAAAGTGAATGATACACACGGCCATCATGCAGGTGATTTGGTTATAAAGCGCTTGGCTAAATTAATTACATTAGCTACACGCGAAACAGATATCTGCGGACGTTACGGCGGCGAAGAGTTCGCTATTATTTTGCCGGATACGACTGAGAAAACGGCTAAAATCATGGCAGAAAGGTTACGTAAGTTGGTTTCTTTAGACGCGGTTCCCTACGAAGATATAAAAATCAAATACACGATTAGTATCGGCATCGCTCAATTTACGAGTGATTATAGAGAGGCTGTGCTGTGGCTTGAAGATGCCGACAAAGCCTTATATGAAGCGAAAGAAGGGGGGCGTAATCGTGTTGTTTTAGCCCATGAAGGATCGTTGGAATAGTACTAGATAGCTCGGTTAAGGGCGTATACCTACAACATCCAAGGGGCACAAACCTTGGCCCTCTAAAAACGAAATACACATCGATAATTGCGTTTTAATACATTCATCGTTGCGTAATCGTGGTTCCTCCCAATAATGAGTTTGGTGCAGCACGTGCCAAAATATCCGTTCTTTGTGGCTATAAGGCTGCGTCTTCTGGTTTTTAACTTGTGACCATTCTTCAAAAGTGTCCCACAAAAAGCATTCGAGCTCAGCATAAGGAAGCTCGTTCTGCCAATAAGAACGCATATAATAAGCAAGCTGTCGTGCTTTGCGATCGATGAAGTGTTGAACCAACAAAGTAATGTGCCAACGTAAATAGATTAGGAGGTATTTACAGTATAGGTAGTGAAAAATAATTCGCGTAGTCACAACGTAAATGACTGCTCAACCCTATGTATTATATAGAAATATATAAGGAATTAAAAAATCGAAAGGATGATTACCAGCCCAGGTAGCTCGTCCAACCTTGAATTTGACGCGCAACATAGTCTTTCTGAACTTGATCAAAAGTTTGTCCAACAATGTCAGCCTGCCGATAAACTTCCTTAAGCTGAGTTCTTGCTTTTATTTTGCGTGCCTTCTCTGTTTGTTTACTCCAGCTATTATCCCAATAGCTAATTAGATCGAGAACAGGAATAGGAGTTTGCGCAACAACCATGGGTATTTTGTTGTTTAACTTACGAATTGGCCAATACGGATTATTGATAACCAGTGCGTCTATTTGCTGCATTGTTGCATGTTCATCAGCCGCGAGCTTAGCGATGGTGGCTGCTGTCATGCCCTGACTCACCAATATGCGATGTCCCATCGTCGTTTCCATATGTTGGAGGGTAGCGCTAATAAATGCTTCTATTTCTAGCGAATAAATGACGAGGTCAGCTTCGCTTATAGATGACGTTACCGAGAGACTGTTCGTCGTTTCATCAACAACCTGACCGTCTTCAACGGCATCAGCAAGTGGGGTAGCTGTCGCTCCAGACAAATCATCATTTTGTTGTGTTGAATTATCTGTTTCCGCGGATTCTTGCGTACCTTCGTTTTCAATCGGGAAGGCAATATTTGGCCCAAGGCTTAATCCTAAAGACGGCATCACTACCGTAGTCCAGCCGACTGCTGGTAAGGATTTTGCAAGTTGGCTAAGCGAATCTTGTCTACCCAAGGGCATATCGGCATCACCAATGATAAGCACAATGCCCTTAGTGATGGGTTGTTCAGACGTAGAAATCAAAATAGGAACACGATTGTTCCCTACGTCAATTAGGGTAAATTCATCCACATGCAGTTGATTTCTCATATCCATACTTGTCATTTCTGAAAATGAAGCTGACTGAGCCTCAAGCTGGAATGACAGAGCACTGCTGAGCAATAACAAGCCTGCGAAAATTAAAGTAATAAGGTCTCTTATTATTTTCTGCATAAAATTAAAGTGTGTTTCTTTTACATATATACAAAAGCTATCGGCTTCGTTATGAATATGTTTACAACTCATAAGCCTGATTCAGTCGGAATAGGCGAGAAAATGCTCAAACAGGATAAATGAGTGACGATGCCAATTTACTCAGCATCACTCTTGATGAAATGAATGTAAAGATTCAAAACGCAGCTTTTCGCCGCTAACAGGATGCGAAAACTCATGCATTTGTGCATGTAAGCAAAGTCGTGGGTTATTTACTTTTGCTTCCTCATGCGCATAGAGTCGATCGCCTAGTATAGGGTGCCCTAATGCCAACATATGCACCCGTAGTTGATGTGAACGTCCAGTGATGGGAGTCAATTCCACAAGGGTAGACTTAGCATCGCGCTGGATCACTTGCCAATGCGTTTGTGATGGCTTGCCGTGCTCGTGGTCGACCATTTGCTTTGGTCTATTTGGCCAGTCGCATATCAATGGCAAGTCAATTTTTCCCGAATCTCTTTCTACGTGACCAAACACTCTGGCAAAGTACGTTTTAGATGTAAGCCTATTTTCGAACTGACGAGACAAATGTACATGCGCAGGTTTATTCAAGGCCATAATAAGAATACCGGAGGTGGCCATATCGAGCCGGTGTATGATAGTTGCCGTCGGGAAAACGCGCTGCACGCGAATTTGCAGCGAATCTCGATGTTCTAGTGCCTTGCCTGGAACAGTGAGTAGCTCCGCAGGCTTGTCGAGCACCAAAATATCCTCATCTTGATACAGTATCGTAAGATAAGGATCTAAGGGCGGTGCATAATGTAACAGCGCCATCTATGGATTGTTCACAACAACACGCAAACTGTCTAAATAAGGTTCTGCGTTTGAAATGATGTCGGTGAGCTTTGCCTTTTGTGCTTCAATAAACTGAATTTCTTCATCGCGAATTGAGGCGTTTGTTTTTTGCAGCGAGCGCAAACGTTCAATTTCAGCACTGAGTTCTGTTTGCATTGCACTGAGCGCCAGTGACTGTTGTTCAGCCAAGTTCGCATGACCTAACTTTAAGCTTTCTTCGATACCAGAGGTAATTGGGTCGGCAAGTGCTTGAAGAAGCTGCAGTGCAATTTTACGCTTTACTTTAAACAATTGCTCAAACTCAGCTTCAACTGCTTGGTTTTTAGAGTCTAAACACAGTCGTACAGGTGTTGGAGGTAAAAACCGATAAAGCTGCAAACTTGCTTCTGCACTGGCGGATAGCACGCTTGTTGTCTCTATCCAAAATGCACCGGTAGGTAAGTTTGGATCTTTTGTAAATGCAATACTGCTTTTGCCCAATACATCAGTTGTAACTGACTCTAGGCAGTGACTAACAATCTCACTGTCCCAGCTTAAAAACTGCAATTGCTCAAATTTGGTTGCATTACTACGTTGATAAGTCACTTCTAAACCATCTTCAGTCAAACCTGGAATTTGATGGACTAGTTGCTCTGTGGGGCGAAGAATAAAACTGTAATCATCTTTTTCGTCTTGTGTAACGCCAAGCGCATCAAACAATCTGCTCATGAATTTTAGTAAGCCTACTGGGTTTTCGGCGGCAATGATCGTGTCTAACAAGTCATCAATACGGCCAAAACCTGAGGCATTTAATTCTAGAAGCTTGTCTCTACCTTGCTCAATTTTCTTTTTCAGCTCTTTCGTTAGTGCCGCGGTTTGGCCGATAATGTCGAGCTTTAGTTCTGTGTCTTCTGGGTTTTTGAGTGCAGACATGAGGTCGGACTGTACCTGCTTAAATACATCACTTCCAACCGGGCATGTGGACTCAAAGGCACCTAGTCCATCTTGGTACCAGTCAAACAACACTTCTTGCGCTGTGTTTTCGAAGTACGGGATATGTAAGTTGATATCGAATTTCTGACCGATGCGGTCGAGGCGACCAATTCGCTGCTCCAACAAGTCAGGCACCATTGGCAAATCGAACAATACTAAATGGCGAGAAAACTGAAAGTTTCGGCCTTCACTGCCTATTTCGCTGCACAGCAACACTTGAGCGCCTTGTTCATTGGTCGCGAAGAAATGTGCGGCTTTATCGCGTTCGATAATACTCATGCCTTCATGAAACACAGTATGCCGAATAGCTGTTTTTTGGCGTAAATATTCAGCCAGTTGCAGTGCTGTTGATGCGTAAGCACATATAACCAACACTTTTTCATTTTTATTAGTTTCAAGTAAGTCGACTAACCATGTGACACGTGGGTCATATTTGGTCCAGTTGTCGTTTACTAGAGGAGCGCGCTCTGGATGCAGACTAAGCACAACATCTTCTTCTAAAGATAAAGATACCGCATATTCTTTTGGCAACTTTAATGGCGCAGGCATAGGAATTCGTTCAGGGAATCCTTGAATACTGGCTCGACTATTGCGGAACAACAAACGTCCAGTGCCATGTTGGTCTATAAGCTTAGTTAATAAAGCATGGCGTTGCTCGCCGCTTGCCAGCATTGCGTCGCTTATTTCTTCATCCTTAACTACGGCATTTAATTTGTCTATTTGCGCCTGACTCATATGCGCATTTTCAATCAATGGCGCGACTGCTTCAGCGAGTTCGCCGTAGTGCGTCTCTTCTTCAAGAAATTGTTGGTAATCGTGAAATCTCGCTGGGTCTAGCAAACGTAAGCGCGCAAAGTGGCTCTCATGACCGAGTTGATCCGGTGTTGCTGTTAATAAAAGCACGCCTTTCACGATTTTACATAGCTGTTCAATGGCGCTGTATTCTTCTGACACATGCTCTGCCGACCATTGTAAATGATGGGCTTCATCTACGATTAAAATGTCCCAATCAACTTGAGTCGCTTTTTCTAGGACTTTTTCTTGTTTAATAAAGTCGATACTGCACAGCACCAGCTGCTCCTGCTCGAAAGGATTATCGCCACTTTCGGCCATTGCTTCCATGCGTTCTTCATCAAATACTGAAAATGAAAGGTTTACGCGGCGCAGCATCTCTACTAACCACTGGTGCACTAAACTTGAGGGGACTGTAATGAGAGCGCGCTTAGCTTTGCCTGTTAATAATTGTTGATGCAGTATTAGTCCTGCTTCAATTGTTTTACCTAAGCCTACTTCATCAGCTAATAAAACACGTGGAGCGAAACGACTGCCGACCTCATTTGCAATGTGCAGTTGATGCGGTATAAGCTCAACGCGAGCGCCTACCAAACCAACGGCACCAGAGGTGGCGTGGTCGTGCTGCTTTTGCAGACATTCGTGTCGAATGTCAAACCACTTAGGCGAATCCAATTGACCACTAAATAGACGTTTCTCTGGTTGATTGAGCTTTACGTTATGGTCAAGAGTGACTTCCATAATCGATGCTTCTTCACCATTGTCTGTGCGCAAGCCTGAATATATATAAAGACCATCTTGCATCATTATACTTGTGATTTTTAACTCCCAGCCGTCGATATGAAGGGCTTTTTCACCTTCACTCAAAATTAAACGGGTAATCGGAGCATGAGCAATCGCATAAGTACGATCTTCTTTGACCGCAGGGAAGAGTAAATTTATCGTTCGGTTGTCAGCGGCCATGACAATACCTAAGCCTAAATCAGCCTCTGTATTGCTTAACCAACGTTGCCCAACGGTATACTCTTGTGCTGCGTTCATAATTAAAAATCCAAGGTAAAAAATAAAAAGGGTGCGCATTGTACTGATACTCAGCGCGGCTGTCAGCTATCTGTTCAAATTACCTTAAAAAAGGTAGTGATAATTATAGAAAACTCATTTAAAGTGACGGTGTCGTCAATGTTTTCTGCCGCTACAGCCGAATAATCACGGCATCTACACGGATTGCGCAGAAACATTGTTTTCTCACCACCGAGACAACATGCTTTATCTTTGTCTTCGTGCAATCGGAGTAACGGATGCCAGAACAAACGCAAATCACACCTGCTAAGCCGAACGATCAACAAACTGAAGCGAGCACTGAAGCGAAAATAGTGTCGCTCTCCAACACTAAACTCTATGTGCTTGACACGAATATCCTACTGCATGAACCGCTCGCGTTTACGTCTTTCAAAGAGAATGACGTCACGGTGCCTATGACCGTGTTAGAAGAGCTGGATTACATCAAAGACAGCAAAAAAGATGTGGCCCGTGACGCAAGAGTTTCAATTAGGGCAATGGAGGATTTGCTGCACAATGCGAGCCCTGAACAAATGCTATCAGGTGTTAGTATGGCCAGTTTAGGTTCAGGAGAAAGTGCACCTACAGGCACATTTTCGATATTTTCAGACTTGTCGATGCCAGATAAACAGCAGGTATTTACCAGCAATGAGAACGACAATAGAATCATTAATGTTGCTTTGCATTTACAGGCAAAACTAGCCCCCAGACAGGTTATCTTGGTAACGAAAGATATCAACATGCGCCTAAAAGCCAAAGGTGCAGGAATGAGTCTGGTAGAAGACTATCGAACTGATCAGCTCATCAGTGATATTAAATATCTATCCAAGGGCTATCATATATTCGAAGGTGACTTCTGGCAAAATGTCCAGCGTGTTGAAAGTCACACAGAAGGGCGTGACACTATTCACAATATTCCAAGAAGTGTTCTGCCTGAAGCATATGTTAACGAATTTCTGCTAGATGAGTCTCGACAGTTTGCAGGCGTAGTTGAATCAATAACAGCCGATAGCTTGGAAGTGCTCGATTTGGGTTATGAGCGCATAATGTCTCGTCGGGCTTGGGGCGTATCGCCTAAAAATATTGGTCAGGCAATGGCGATGCATGCGCTACTCGACCCACATATCGACCTGTGTATTCTGACGGGCCCTGCAGGGAGTGGTAAAACTCTACTTGCTTTGGCTGCGGCGCTCGAGATGATCGTTGAGAAAAGCATGTATGACAAAATCATTGTCACTCGTTCAACGCCTGAAATTGCTGAATCCATTGGCTTTTTGCCTGGCACCGAGGAAGAAAAAATGGCTCCTTGGTTGTCGGCAATAACCGATTCTTTGGAAGTGTTGCATAAAAACGATGAGAGCACTAAAGGCTCGATGAGTTACATTATGGAAAAGGCGAATATTCAGTTTAAATCGGTTAACTTTATGCGTGGTCGCAGTATTCAAAATGCGATTGTTATATTAGATGAATCACAGAACTTAACGGCATCACAGCTGAAAACCATAATCACACGCTGCGGAGAAGGCACTAAACTCATTTGCTGCGGTAATTTGGCGCAAATTGACAGTAACTATCTGAGTGCAGTTACATCAGGTTTAACTTATATTGTGGAAAAGTTTAAAAACTTTTCAGGAAGCGCTACTTTCAACTTAGACGGGGTTGTTAGAAGCCGCTTAGCAGAATTTGCTGAGAAAGAACTATAGCTTTGGCACTAATTTAAATAGATGATATCATGCGTGTTTTTTAAACAATGTTGTTTTACGTAAGTTTTTAAGCCAATGGTCGATAACCAGTTCGCATGGTGAAATATTAATCCGCCAAGCATCTGTAAAAGAAATAGTAAATTTAGAGAAGTAAGGGTTACATGATAGAAAAGCGCGCCACCATTCTGGTTGTTGATGATGAGCGGATCAATATTCAGATTTTAAATAACGCCCTAGGTGACCAATACAATATCCTTGCTGCGATGACTGGTGAGCGAGCGATTAAAGTGGCTTCTGAATCACTTCCCTGTCTTATTTTGCTCGATATTGTTTTGCCAGACATAAGCGGCCACGATGTCTGCCGAGCTTTGAAAAGCAATGAGTTAACACAGCATATTCCCATTATTTTTATTACGGCACAAAGCGGAGCTGACGATGAACTCATAGGCTTAGAGTTAGGTGCCAGTGATTATTTTCGAAAGCCTTTCGTTTTACCGCTGGTTAAAGCGCGTATCCGTAATCAAATCGAATTAGTCCAAAAGACCGCTGAGCTTGAGAGGTTGGCATGGATTGATGGTTTAACCGGAGTCTCGAACAGGCGCCGATTTGACCAACTGTATTTCGATGCCTGCAAATATGCAAAACGAAACAAGCGCCGTATTTCTATCCTTCTTTTAGATATTGATTTTTTTAAACAATATAACGACCATTACGGCCATGTGAAAGGTGATGAAGTCCTTAAAAAGGTAGCACGAACAATTGAACAATGCGCATCTCGCCCTCTCGATCTAGTTGCTCGCTATGGCGGGGAAGAGTTTGTGATACTGCTGACGGATTCAAGCGAATCCGAAGGTGCTATGCTCGCCGAGAAAGTCCGTGAAAAAATAGAAGAGTTGGCAATTCCTCATATTAAATCGACTATTCACAAAGCGGTAACTATTAGCATTGGCGTAACTACAAGCTCTGATAAAGGCTCTGCATTTGATTGTAGAAAGTTGCTAGAAGTAGCCGACCGATGCTTATATGAAGCTAAGTCTATGGGGCGAAATACAGTGGTTTCTACTGATTTTAGACCAGAAATGACTGAATAAACCTAAGACCAGGCGTCAAGCTTTTAATTGGCGCGTAGGCTAACTTAAAGGAGTCAATTATTCCTTGCAGCTAAACGCAGATTGCTCCAATCTTCACTTTTAATTTTACCTGTATCAATACATTCTTCATTCGTTAGAAAGCACCGAGTTATAGTCTCTCGGCCTGCCAATAAAAGCATGTAGCAAATGTTATATTATAACTTTACACATTAAATGTTATAGTATAACATCTTAATCACTATCTAAAATCTTCTTTTAATATGGATTATATATTGTGACCAGCTTACCTAAACCACTCACTTTTCTGTCATTATCTGTTCTATCCACTTTTGCTATTTCAATTCAAGCACAAACCTTATCTGGTGTTGTTCTCGACAAATCAGGGCAAGCTTTAGATGAAGGTAGAGTGCAGATTATGGGAACGAACATAAGCACGCCTATTCTCGCTGATGGTCGGTTTATTTTTGATAATGTAAAACCGGGTAATGTTGAAATTCACGTTGCGAGTTCAAAGCACATACATTCAAAAACAGAACTCACAATCCCTGAATTAGGCCTGTTTGATGTTGAAATTGTAGTTGCCAATTCGAGTATCGAAATATTTGATGTCACAGCGAGTGCTTTTCATGCTTCAACGATAGAGTCCGCAGCACCAGTAAGCGTGATCGCAGGCGATGAGCTTCGCAAAAAACAAGCGTCTACGCTTGGGGATACACTTAAAAATGAAGTCGGTGTGCATTCTACCTTTTACGGTTCGGTTGCGAGTTCGCCAATCATTAGAGGACTAGATGGCCCACGCGTATTGGTCACACAAAATGGTTTAGATTCTGGTGATGCTTCGCGTGTTAGCCCAGATCATGTCGTTGCTACCGATACGTCAACTGCAACACAGATAGAAGTTTTAAGAGGCCCAGCAACACTATTTTATGGTAGTGGCGCGATTGGTGGGGTAGTCAATGTTGTCGACCAGCGTATTCCCGACAATAATGATTGGGAAGGCGAAGTATCAACAGACCGCAATACCAATAACAGTGAAGAAACTTTTTCCGGTTTTATTAAGGGTGGCAAGGACAATATCGCCTTTAATGTACAAGGTTATTATCGCGATGCAGATGACTACCGAATTCCTGGTTACGCAGAAAATGAAGAAGCTCATTCTGAAGATGAAGGTGAGGAGGCGCACAGCGAGCATGAGGGCGAAAAAAAAGGCGTGGTAGAAAATTCCTCTAGCAGAACAAAAGGAATTACTGTTGGCGCTAGCTATTTACTCGACAACGGGCACATTGGATTTTCTGTAGAACATATGTCGAGTTTTTACGGTGTTCCTGGACATGCTCACGAGGATGAGCATAGCGATGAGACCAATGTAGATGCAAGTGAACCCATGGACGAAGAGATCGTTCAAGGTGATCTACAGCAAAATCGCTACCAAATCTCAAGTGAGCTTCAGTTAAATACTGATGCAATAAGTGCAGTTAATACCAGCTTTGCCTTTACAGATTACAAGCATGCCGAAATTGAGAACGGAGAAATAGGCACTGTTTTCAAAAATAAATCTCACGAGGCTCGCGTAGAGCTTATTCACCAGCCGATTGCAGGCTGGCGTGGTGGCTTCAGCTTCCATTACAAAGCCAGTGATTTTGAAGCCATTGGCGACGAAGCATTTACGCCTCCTTCAAAAACTAATAGCTTTGGGATTGGCGTTATAGAGGAACAACACTTTGGTGACGTCCTGTTTCAACTGGGTGCAAGAATTGAACGCGTAGAAATTGATGTACCAGCAATTCAAATCGGCGAAACAGCCTTCTTGGCAATGCATTCAGAAGCAGAGCATTTAGAGGCAGATCATGACGCTGTTGAAGGCCATGACCTTGAAAACTCTCTTGGTGGAATTCAGTCGAGCAATGCTTCATTTACCCCGATAAGTGCTTCTATTGGTGCAGTATGGGACTTTACTGAGGGATATAATCTAGGCTTGTCTTATGTTTACGCTCAACGAGCGCCATCTAGCTCTGAAATATACAGTTTTGGTCCGCACATAGGCACCAGTACTTATGAGCTCGGTGCATTTTACGACATTACTGATGACGGTGACGTGATTTTCCAGGCGCAAGATTTGGCTGTAGAAAAATCGAATAACATCGACATCTCGCTCAGAAAATTTAGTGGAGAATTTGGTTTTGTATTAAATGCATTTTATAACCAAGTGAACGACTATTATTTTGCAGCAGACTCTGGCTTTGTCGTTGAAGGCGAGCATGACGAAACTGATGAGCTGGTGGACAACATGGCAGAAGAACACGGTGATGAATTACCCGTGTTTCTTTTCACCGCTGTTGATGCAGACCTTTACGGGTTTGAAGCTCAAGTTAACTGGCAAGCTACGGCATCGTTACAACTTCAAGCACAGGGTGATTTAGTGCGCACAAAGTTGAATGAAAATATGGGCGAGAGCCAATACTTACCAAGAACACCGCCGTCAAGAGTGGGCGTGAGTGCTAACTATGTTCTGGGTGATTGGCAAGCTGAACTTTCATTGCACAAGTACTTTACACAAGACAGAGTTGCTGAATTTGAAAGCGAAACCAAAGGCTACACCTTAGTGGATCTTGATATTAACTATCTTACATCTTTCAATAATACAGACCTTACGTTTTATTTGAAGGGGCGTAATTTAGGGGATGAAGAGGCACGCGTGCACACTTCCTTCTTAAAAGACCTGACGCCGGTACAAGGTCGTTCGTTTATCGTTGGTATAAGAGCTAATTTTTAATTAGTCTTAGACAGAGCCTCGCCTGCCAGTTAACATGTTGTTTACATTTGCGCATCCTTCTATTTTTTAGACTGGATGCGTCTAACAGCAAAGGGTAGGAAATGA
Organism: Glaciecola nitratireducens FR1064; assembly: GCF_000226565.1. Classification (NCBI taxonomy): domain Bacteria; kingdom Pseudomonadati; phylum Pseudomonadota; class Gammaproteobacteria; order Alteromonadales; family Alteromonadaceae; genus Brumicola; species Brumicola nitratireducens. The sequence goes on from NC_016041.1 coordinate 624,723, forward strand.
GTATTAGTCAGCCAAACGAAAACATACTGTACATCGTTTTAATAAGCTGTGCGGCAACCATAGGCGGCTTTTTGTTTGGCTTTGACAGCGGTGTTATTAATGGCACTTACGATGGGCTAAGCGCTGCGTTTAATACTTCCGATTTGTCCGGTGGATTTAATATCGCGAGCATGCTCTTAGGCTGCGCTATAGGTGCTCTTTTTGCTGGCGTATTAGCCGACGTTTTAGGTCGTAAAACCTTACTCATTATTTCTTCTATTTTTTTCCTCGTGAGCGCTTGGGGATCAGGCGTGTCCGCCAGTTCATTGGAATTCGTGGTTTACCGTATTCTCGGCGGCTTGGCCGTGGGCGCCGCATCAGTAATGGCGCCAGCCTACATTAGCGAAATAGCTCCGGCGAGGTTGCGCGGTAGATTGGTGTCAATTCAGCAAATTGCAATCATCTTCGGTTTGTTCGGCGCATTCGTGAGTAACTACGCTTTAGCAACATATGCTGGCTTATCAACAGACATTTTGTGGATGGGCTTCGAAGCCTGGCGCTGGATGTTTTGGGTTGAACTGCTGCCTGCGGCCTTGTTCTTTTTGATTCTTTTTCTTATCCCTGAAAGTCCGCGCTATTTGGTGTTGAGCCAACAGTTTGATAAGGCAAGTATTGTGTTAACTAAACTCTATGGCGCTTCTGCGGCAGCAACCTTGGTGCACGAAATCAAGGCTTCAATTGAAAATAAAGATACCAAACCCACTATCGTCGATTTAATTGATAAGGCTAGCCACCGCGTGAGGCCCATTGTGTGGGTTGCAATCGGCTTGGCAACTTTCCAACAACTGGTGGGCATAAACGTCGTTTTTTATTACGGTACTGTACTTTGGCAAGCAGTAGGTTATTCCGAATCGGATGCTCTATTAATTAATGTTATAAGTGCCAGTGTGAGCATTGCGGCTTGCCTTATTGCTGTCAAAGTAATTGATAAAGCCGGTCGCAAACCATTATTGGTTATTGGTTCCCTTGGCATGGCGATAACGCTCGGGCTTATGGTTTTTGCATTCATGAATTCAGAGTTCAATACACAAACCAACAAACTAGTGATGGGTGAGATGGGTATGCTAGCACTAATTGCGGCAAATGCTTATGTGTTCTTTTTCAATTTGAGTTGGGGGCCCGTGATGTGGGTAATGCTCGGTGAAATGTTCCCTAATAAAATTCGCGGCTCTGGCTTAGCCGTTGCTGGCTTAGCGCAATGGGCAACAAACTTCGCAGTTATCATGCTGTTTCCAATAATGTTAGCCAGTATTGGTCTTGCGGGGGCCTACGGCTTTTATACTTTGTGTGCGTTCATTTCTATTTTCTTTGTTATTAAATATGTGCAAGAGACAAAGGGTAGAGCATTAGAAGATATGCAGGGATAGTTTAAAAAGTAACAACTCTGTAGCAGTCTTTTCCATCATGCTTGGCTTTGTATAATGCTTTATCTGCAGCATCAATTAACATCTCAGGATCTTCTTGCATAGTAGGTTTCATAGAACTGACGCCAATACTCAACGTAACAAAATCGCACACTTTTGACTCAGAATGAGGGAAGTTTAATGCATGGATACTTTGACGCACCTTTGTTGCAATAAATTCAGCACCCGATAAATCGGTATCTGGCAGTAAAATTACAAACTCTTCTCCACCAATACGTGCAACCATATCGATAGGGCGGTCTACAGTTTGTTTTAAGGTTTTGGCAACGGCAATGAGGCACTTATCACCTTCAGGATGCCCGTAATGGTCGTTGAAACGTTTGAACTCATCGATATCTATCATCAGGAGGGAGATTGGTTTTTTGTCTCGAACTGCAAGCTTCCAATCGGATCTCATTGCTTCGTTAAATTTCCGCCTATTGGGCACGCCAGTCAACACGTCGGTAAGGGCAAGCTCTTCTAAATTCTTTAGATCGATAGATTGACGAATGTGTGCCTTTAGTCTGGCTCTTAGAATTTTGACATTGATAGGTTTCGTTATGTAATCAATTGCGCCCATCTCAAAGCCTTTTTCCTGATCTTCTTGATGTTTTGCGCTAGTGATAAATATGACCGGAATGTTTTGAGTTTCTTCAGATTTTTTGAGTGCTTCACAAATTTGAAAGCCATCAACCGAGGGCATTTTTACATCAAGCAATATCAAGTCCGGCTTTTGTTCTGCCATCGCTTTTTGCAGGCAGTCCTCTGCCGACAACGTAAATATGACATCGTATTGGTCCCTAATTGCTTCGGCTATAAATTTAACCGTCGTGATGTCATCATCGACAATAAGTACAACAGGTTTTCTGGTGATAGTGTCGGAACTCATTAATTGCCCTGTTAAAGTCTTCCTCTTGAGTTTATAGTGCGTTAAATCAATTGTATACAAATTGTTCTATCTTCTAGGAGTTTATAATGGGCGAATCGTTAGAGTCCTTATTCCGTTCTGACTACATGCCGCATGGTCACTGCTATTTGTGGAAGCCTGAGATTTTGTGGCTGAATGTTATTTCTGACGTTATGATTACCTTTGCTTACTTTTCCATTCCTATTGCTATTTATTATTTCGTGAAACAGAGAGCAGATTTACAGTTCAAAGGTATCTTCATTTTATTCTCGCTGTTTATTTTATTTTGCGGTATTACGCATGCCATTAGTATATTTGTGATTTGGCACGGTATTTATGGGATACATGGGCTTGCGAAGTTTGCCACGGCCATCGTGTCTTGCATTACGGCGTATAAAGTTTATCAGTCAATTCCTCTAGCGCTAAAATTGCCAACCCAAGATAGCCTGAAAGCTGCTTATGAAAAAGTGAATGAGGAAAGGATTGAACGACTCAAACTAGAGGGTAAAGCGAATGAAGAAGCAATGTTGAGGGAGTCAACAAACATTGCTCATGTCGGTGTATTTGCAATTGATGAAAATGGAAAAGTAATCATTGCCAATGATGCTGCTTGTCAGATTTTTGAAACATCAAAGGTGGAAATTGAAAACATACCCATTCAAGAGTTGATTGAAATAAAAAAGATTTCACAAAAAAATGGAAAATCCACCTGGATTAAGCCTTCTGATTTACAAAAATTGTGGCAGTTGCAGTTTGACGACAAAATTCAAGATAAGTTTATTCATATTATTTATGCGGTAACGCAAACTGGGCATAGAGTGCCACTCAGTTTCAAGCTAACGTCGAACGAGAGCAATGACAGCATAAATACGGGAATTGCGGTTGCCTTTGCTTCATTCCAAGATATAAGTGAACAGTTGAGGTATCAACAGGCTTTGGCTGAAAGCGAAGCGACAACCCGCAGTATTATCGAATCACTGCCTATCGGTATGCACGTATTCAAGAAGAATAAGAATAGCTTTATTCTAAGTGGTTATAACAATGCTGCTGAAAAAATACTGGCTCTTGATCATAAGCAACTGTTGCATAGGGAAATTGAGGAAGCTTTTCCCGATATTGCTGATACCGAGATGCCTAGAATTTATAAAAATATCGCACAGAAAGGGGGGCATTGGACCAATCAAGCGGTTGATTATGAACATGGCAATATTAAGGGAGTCTACGATGTTCAGTGTTTCCAAAGTGTTAAAAACACCGCTATCGTGTTGTTTGAGGATGTAACAGAACAGATTAAGGCTAAAAAAGCGATAGCTGCCAAGGAGTTATTCATTAAAACGGCATTCAACGCCTCTATTACCGGCGTTATCGTCTACAGCTTTGAGTCGAATAAAATTGAGTTTGTTAATGAAAGCTTCACCGAGATTACCGGATATAGCATGGATGTTGCGCTTAATATGGATGAGGCGGCTATGGCTAACTTAGTCCATCCGGATGACAAGCTCCATGCCTTAGAACACTGGCAAGCCCTGAAAAAGCTAGACACTGACGCGATGGCGCATATTAACTACCGATTAAAGCATAACAGTGGGCATTGGGTTTGGTGTTTGGCCAAAGACGTTGTGTTTGAAAAAGATGCTACTGGCAAGGTTGTTCGCTATATGAGCAGTTTCTTAGATATTTCCGAAATGAAGGCCATGCAAAACAACCTAATCAAGCTGAAGGAGTCGGCTGAATCGGCCAGCGCTGCAAAAAGTTCATTCTTGGCAAACATGAGTCATGAAATACGCACGCCTATGAATGCAATTTTAGGCTTAACTAACGTAGTCCTGCGCATGGATTTGGGTGCTAAACAGCGTGATTATCTCAGCAGAGTCGAAGCATCTTCGCAGTCCCTTCTCAGCTTGCTAAACGATATTTTAGATTATTCCAAAATTGAAGCAGGCAAATTAAGGATCAATAAAGAGGTTTTTGAACTTAACTTTGTGATCGATAACTGCACCGGCTTATTTGGCTTTTTGGCTGAGCAAAAGGGTATTGAATTTGTGGTCAGTAAAGAAAGTAGCTTGTCAAAATACTATTTAGGCGATCCGATACGCCTCAGTCAGATTATCAATAATTTATTGGGTAACGCGGTTAAATTTACTAGTGCAGGCAAGATAGAAATGAAAGTATCTCGGGTCGTTATAGACGATGTTGAATCACTTAGTTTTAAAGTTGCCGATTCTGGTATTGGTATGTCGCAAGCACAGGCTGAGTTAATCTTTGATGTTTTCTCGCAGGCTGATATTTCTATTAGTCGACAATATGGCGGAACGGGTCTTGGATTGGCAATTAGTCGCTCACTAACACATTTACTGGGCGGTAATTTAAGTTTTGAGACTGAGTTGGACAAGGGAAGTGTATTTGAGGTGATATTACCGTTTTCTCCCGCTGACTATGCAGACTTAAGCAATGTTGAGTCGAACACATCTACAGTTGATTTTCCAAACGATGGCAGTGCAGGGTTCGATATTGTTGAATTTGAGGACGTGAAAGCACTTGTTGTCGAAGATAATATGACAAATCAAGTGGTTGCCGTTGAGTTCTTATCCCAGTTAAATATTGAGTCAGTGTGTGTGAATAATGGTTTAGAAGCAATAAATGCGGTTGAAACGGATGTATTTGATTTTATTTTGATGGACTTACAAATGCCGGTGATGGATGGATATAGTGCAAGTAAAGTCATAAAAGCGACACCACATGGTAAAGACATTCCAATAATTGCAATGTCTGCGGCGGTCTCTGAATCTGACATTGAAAAAGTAGCGGCGTCGGGAATGGATCGTCATCTGCCTAAGCCATTTAGTTTACTCCTTCTGTTTCAAAGACTATCGGAATTTTTAAGCCACAAGAAGTCAAATGTGCGAGTGCTGCCCTCCAGCCAAAAATGGGATTTATCTAAATTTCCGAAAAATTTTAATATTGCCGATGCCATGAGAAAAGTGAGTGATGATGAGGCTCTATACTTAAAGCTTATACAGAGTTTTGCAGACGACTTTGACCATAGAGCTTCAAGTGTTTACGACGCTTTTGGGCAAGGTCAGTTTGCCGTTATTCAGCGCTATGCTCACACCATTAAGGGCTTAGCTGAAAGCATGGGAGCAAATGATTTGTATGAGGAAGCTAAATTTATTGAATTTGAGTATTCGCAGGATAATTTCATCGATCCAGCACAACTATTTGAAAAAGTAGATGACGCTATTGCGTCGATTCGTGCAGTGCACACCACCAAAAATCATACTATACAACCGATTGTCGGTGGTGGCAGAATATTAGCTTTAGAGTACCTAACAACATTGCGAACAGACCTAGCCAACAGTAAGTTTGTTTCGATAGATGACATTACAAAAGAACTATCAGCTATTGCGGAATTCACCGACATTGACTTTATTGACCGCTTTATTAGCGCACTTAAAAAGCTAGAATACAAAACATGTGTCACTATTCTCGACGAAATTGAAGACGGTATGCGTAAATCGAATTAGCGTTTTACGAACTTGCTTTTTTAGACAGTAAGTTCTCGAATACGGGTTTACGCTTTTGTTGCCCTGCGTTCATGGCCTCCATTACGTCGGGCATTTGTAACATACCACTTTGCCAAGTGGCTATGTAGTTAAGGCTATCGCTTACGCTGTGGTCTCTAGTGTAGTTAATCATTTCTTTGCAGCCGGCGACGGCCATTGGAGAGTGACCCGCAATCATTTTTGCAATTTTCATCACTTCGCTTAGCATGGTTTCTTGATCTTTATACACTTGGTTTACTAAACCGCTAGATAGCGCTTCTTGACTCATCATATTTCTGCCCGTATACGCAAGCTCTCTAACTAGGCCTTGAGGTATGAGGTGCGGAAGGCGCTGCAATGTGCCGACGTCGGCGGTCATGCCAATTTCAGTTTCCTTGATACAAAAGAATGCGTCATCAGTGCAATAGCGAATATCGCATGCACTTATCATGTCAACCGCTCCACCAATGATACCGCCTTGGGCCGCAACTAAAACAGGCATTCTCGCTTCTTCTAATGCGTTGAAAGCGTCCTGCAGTTTCAATACATGACGTCTAAACGCTTCTGCTCTTCTAGCGGGTTCGCCGTTGAAGCTTGCTCCCATATTTTGAAAAACAGATAAATCCATGCCCGCACTGAAGTGTTTTCCCTGTGACGAAATAACAATAACGCGTACTAATGCATGCTCGTCAATATGCCTTACCGCTTCGGGAAGCTCAGTCCAGAAAGCGTCAATCATGCTGTTTAGTTCTTTTGGACGGCATAGCTGTATATGCGCAATTTCATCTGCAATGCTGATGGAAATAGTACTGTAGCTGTTCAGATTTGCTGAAGACATATGTGCTCCTAATATTGACTCAATAATTATTATCTAAGATATAAACTATAACTCAAGCATAAGGTTTTTATTTCCAATATTGGTAAATAAACATATATTATTTGCTAACCATGGTCATTCGTTCGCCAATGCAGTTAATCGTTGGTGACGCCAAGTAGCAACAAGGATTAAAATGAATAAAATTATATCGGTGGGTTTCATTCCATTTTTGGCTTTATGCCTCGTAAGTGCTGTTACTCATGGCTCCACTGTTCAGACTGCGGACAGCTCTGGTAATCTCAAACAAGGCATCAGTGTTGACGTGACAAGTGCGCAGCCGATTTCGTCTCATGGCCGACTTTATCTCGTCTTTTCTCCTTCTGATAAAGAGGAGCCCAGATTTTATAGTGCCTGGCCTACTAGCAATGTTGAGCCTCTTTTTGCTAAAGACATCAAGGGCTTTACGGCCAATGAAACCCTAAGCTTCTCTGAAGGGCTTGCTGGCTTTCCTTACAAGACATTAGATGCAATACCTCATAAGAAATGGTTTGTGCAAGCGGTTTACGATACTGATTTTTTGGACTCTAGAATCAATTCACCCTTAAATTTCTACTCAAACGTTGCAGAAATAAATGTTGATGATAAAAGTAAGCAAGCACTTACCCTTAATTTAAATCAACAGATTGGTGAAGAAGCGTTACCAGAAGAAGAGCGATTTCTGAAGTTCGACAAAATGCCGAGTGAACTTTTGTCTAAATTCTGGCAAAACGATATGTTTTTGAAAGTCGGGGTTATTCTGCCAAAAACCTATTTCGATAATCCAAACGCTACGTTTCCGGTAGTTTATGATATTGGTGGCTACCACGCTCGCTATACTCGCGCTAAGAATCTATATGAAAATAAGGCTTTTAAAGACTTCTGGTTTAGCGATGATGCTCCGCAGATGGTCATGGTATTTTTAGATGGCGAGGCGCCACTAGGCGATAGTTATCAAATAGACTCTGCAAATAATGGACCCTATGGTGAGGCAAATATGCGAGAGTTAATGCCTTATTTAACTGAGAAATATCGCTTAATTGATAACGGAAGTTCTCGCTTCACAACCGGTTGTTCAACAGGTGGTTGGGTAAGTTTGGCTATGCAGTTGTTTTACCCAGACGAGTTTAATGGTGCTTGGTCCTACAGCGCAGATGGCGTAGATTTTCGTTACTTTCAGTTGGTGGACATCTACAATGACAAAAATGCGTTTATCAACGAGCATGGGAATGAACGACCTTCCTATCGGAGTAAAGATGGGGAAATAATTTTCAGCATTCAACGTGAAATCATGATGGAAAATGCTATTGGGAGAAAAAATTCGTTCGCATTTAGCGGTGGTCAATGGGGTGGTTGGAACGCTGTATTTGGTCCGAAGCAGGAAAATGGCGAACCTTCGGCAATATGGGATCCCACAACGGGCGAAATTGACAAGAAGGTAGCGAAAGCTTGGGAAGCGTATGATTTACGCGCATTTACCGAAAAAAATTGGTCTTCACTTGGACCAAAATTAGCGGGGAAACTACATATTTGGATGGGAGATATGGACAACTTCTATTTGAATAATGCGATGAACCTTTATCAAGACATGCTCGAAAAGCAAGATGCACCAAAGTCTGATGCTAAATTCAGATGGGAAAGAAACGTCGGGCACTGTGACTATGAAAGAGTGCCGATGCTGAAGCTTACCTTGCAACAAATGCAAGAAAGACTCAATAATGACTCAAGCTACGATTAAAATGCACGTAAAAAATAGGTAAAAAGTTCGTATGAAGAACAGCAATAAACAATTTGATTTCATTCTTTATGGAGCAACTTCATTCGTTGGTCAAATAATGGTGGAGTATCTTACTAGCTATAAGGGCGAAGAGTATAGCTGGGCAATGGCAGGTAGAAGTGAAAGCAAACTGCAGGCTTTAAAGAAACGTTTTAATATTAATGACGTCCCACACTTTATTGCTGATGCCGACGATGAGACTGCACTAAAAAATCTATGTTTAAATACGAAGGCCGTTGTAAGTACGGTCGGTCCTTACGCAATGTTTGGCGAAACGCTAGTGAAAGTGTGCGCGCAGTCTGGCACCGACTATTGTGATTTGACCGGCGAGCCGCAGTGGATAAAACAAATGCTGGATAAGTACGAATCGGATGCAAAAAGCTCTGGGGCGCGCATTGTGCATTGTGCTGGTTTTGATTCTATTCCTTCAGATCTTGGTGTTTATAAACTACAGCAAGTTGTTATAGAACGAACAGCAGCACCTGCAAAGCAGATTAAAATGCGCGTTAGGCGGCTGAAGGGAGGGGCTTCTGGCGGTACTATTGCGAGCATGTTGAATGTGTTTAAAGAAGTTAAAGAAAACCCTAGTTTACGCAAAGTTTTAGTAAACCCCTACGTCCTCTGTCCCCAAGGACATCCCTTTAAGCAACGTCAAAAAAATCATAAAGGCGCTGAGCACGACAGTTCGCTCGGGGTTTGGACAATGCCCTTTGTGATGGCGTCTATCAACGAGCGTATTGTGCATCGCTCAAACGCATTACTCGGCAATCAATATGGTGAAAACTTTTTATATGATGAAGCGATGACGGCTAAAAACGGTTTCCAAGCATGGACTTTTACGCTTGGCTTAGGTGCTTTTATGCTGGCAGCAAGCCTGTCGCCGTTAAGAAAATTGTTAGCCAAATACGTTCTAATGAAACCAGGTGAAGGTCCTACGCCAGAGCAACAGCTGAACGGTATGTTTGATATGCGTTTTTATGCGGATACTGCGACGGGTGCGCGAATAGTGGTTAAGGTTGAGGGAGATCGAGATCCTGGCTATGGCTGCACAGCAAAAATGCTTGCGCAGTCTGTGCTTTGCCTATCGAAAGATGTTCCCAATCTACAGGGCGGTTTTTGGACTCCTGCTTCAGCGTTAAATGAAGCGCTTATTGACCGTTTGGCCAAGCATGCAGGTGTTACCATTGAGGTGATGGAAGCTACGTAGTTAACATGTTGTCACGTTTATTAAATTCACCAATTAAACGAAGAAGAGGTTAATCAATATGAAATGTAAAGTATTGTTAATTGCTGCAATAGTTATTGCTAGTACGAGTGTATTTGTTGCCTCCGCAGAGGAAATTGAAACCAACGAAAATAGTGTTGTTTTGAGATTATCTGAGCCTGTTGCACAAGACGCTAAGTCGGAAACCTTCGGAGCTGAGCTTGATGAAACACTTCAAAAAGTGACGTTAAAGGATTTAGTAGCACAGTCTACTGATTATGTCGGGAAGCCGTTTCAGCTTGACACTAAAGTTGCTAAGGTTTGTCAGAAAAAAGGCTGTTTCTTTATTGCGCAACAAGGTGATGATGTTATGCGGGTTGCTTTTCGCGACTATGGTTTTTTTGTGCCGACAGACAGTGCAGGTAAAACCGTCACTCTGGCTGGCGAGCTTATTAAAAAAGAAATGACTACTGAGCAGGTGGAACATTTTAATAAAGACATGCAGGGTGGGTCTGATGTAGTCAAAGAGGGGGTTGTTTATGAAATACTTGCAGACAGCGTGAGGGTCCCTAGAGCTTGAGGTATTGAAACTAGGGCCCATAAATTAAGGCCCTAAAGCTCAATCTTAGAACGAAATATTAACGTGTCACGGCCTCGTTAAGAGGACAGCTTTGCAATGGCTTCAACTAAATAGTCTCGCGAACAACCAAAGTTAAGTCTAAAAAAGTTTTTTGCACCAAAGTCTCTGCCAGGAGAAGGGCCTATGCCTTTTTCTTCACACCATTTTTGTGTATCGGCAACCTCAAGGCCACTCGCATCAACCCAGAGTAGAAAGGTTGCCGCAGGTGCGATGGCTTTCAAGCCGGGTATTTTGTTTATCTCGGTAACAAGGAAATCGCGATTAGCTTTCAAATAGCTTAGCTCATCTTTGTGCCAGTCATCGCAATGTCTAAAAGCAGCATTAGTTGCGGTTAAACCAGTAACAGTTACCCATGGCACAATTCCTCGGGTGGCTTTATTAAAAGCTGCACGCAATTTGGTATTCGGAATGATAGCAAATGATGTGCCTAGCCCTGCAACATTGAATGTTTTACTCGCCGCCATAAGAGTCGCTGAGTGCTGGCTTAGATCTTGATGTGCACTAGCAGGAAGATGTTTGCTTTCATCTAAAATTAAATCACAGTGAATTTCATCAGAACAAATTAAAACATCGTGTTTTCGACAAATACTAGCGATTTGATCTAACTCACCCTGAGTTAAAACAGAACCCGCCGGATTCATAGGATTACACATAATGAATAGGGTCGCTTTAGGATCGGCAGCAGCGGTTTCTAAAGCCACAAAATCAAGCGTCCATCTGCCGTCCACTTCAACAGTCGGAACACAGGTTCTATTTAGTCCATTGATGCCAGGGGCTGCTAGCAGCGGAGGGTAGTTAGGCGTTTGTACTATGATAGTATCGCCTTCCTGACAATAAGCTTGTATCGCAACATTGAATGCAGGAACAACGCCGGGTGTCCAAACGATCCAGCTTGGATCGATTTTCCAGTCATATTGCTTTTCACACCAGCCCACAACGGCTTCAATTGCTTCGGTATCATGCGCCGGCAAAGTGTAGCCAAATAAACCATCTTCAACACGGTCATGCAACGCTTGTAAAATAGGCTCTGCGCAACGAAATTCAGTGTCAGCAATCCACATAGGCAATATTTCCGTGCCTTTGTACTTTTCCCATTTGTAAGCTTTTGATGCTGTGCGGTCTGGTTTATCGCTAAAATTCATTGCGTGTCCTCTAATTGTTGATGCGTTTAATGCTCAAGCTCTTTTGCCGAGACTTCGATCAGTAGCGTTACATCAGAACGACTTTGCTTTTCTCAAAATCGATGCAGCGAACATTGCGGTGTTTGAGTCAGCATTACATATTTACAGAGTCTAAAGCACAAATCTTAATTGCAAAAGAACTTGTCGATATATTTCATAACGTTGACCAGAGGCTGGCTGCCTCTGGTCAGTTGATGTGGATAGTTAGGGCTTAAGTAGGATTTTAAAACGCTAAGCGCCTTGTTGCTCAGCTGCTTCAAGTTCAGTCTCTAAACGCTTACTCTCATCCGCTCTTGGTTTAGTGAACCGAGCGATAAGCTTATACAAAACCGGGGTCAAAAATAACGTAAACACAACGGCGATACCTAAGCCACCAAATACTACCCAGCCAATTGAGTTTCGAGCCTCGGCGCCAGCGCCCGTTGATAATATTAAGGGAAGACCACCTAATATCGTCGACATCAATGTCATCATAATAGGACGCAGTCTGACTGAAGCCGCCTGAACAACCGCATCGTTCACAGCAAGCCCTTGGTCACGTAATTGGTCGGCAAATTCAACAAGCAGTATCGAGTTTTTGGCAATCAAGCCTATCAACATGACTAAGCCAATTTGTGAGTAAATGTTAATTGAGGTTCCTGTTAGATAAAGAGCATAAATAGCAGCAGCAATACCAAAAGGCACCGTTATCATAACAACGATAGCACTGTTCATGCTTTCAAACTGAGCAGCTAAAACTAGCAATACGATAATGAATGCAAACAGGTAGGTCATGGCGATCTGGTTTGAGGTTTCTTCAAAGGTGAGGGCCTCGCCCAAGAATACTAAGCCAATGCCATCAGCTAGATTTTCATCAGCGATTTCACGCAATTGACTAACGGCTTCGGCCATGGTCATCGTGTCAGGAAGTTCAAGTTCAATTTCAATGGCTCTGCGCTGCGCGTGGCGCTCTAATTCAGCCGCAACGCCCTCTTCACTTATAAACGCGAGACTAGAGAGCGGCACCAGCATCCCGTTATTCGATTTAACATAGAGGTTCGTGAGATCTGAAGGGTCAGCCGTCGTTTTATTGGTAGACTGTAATATTAACGGAACTGCTTGGTCACCAATATTTAGGTCGGTCACATCATCGCCATTGATGGCGGCTCGTAATGTAGTCGATATATCTGTAAACGGAACGCCTAGGTCTTCGGCCCTGCGTCTATCGATATTCACTCTTAGTTGGGGCTGAGTCGGCTGATAGCCAATGTCGGGTCTACCAAGTTCAGGTAGTCGCTCCTCTATTAGTTTGCTAAAGGCCAAAGCTGATTCGTAAATGCGCGTGTAGGTGTCGCCGGTCAATGCAAATTCTAAACCACCGCCTTGGCCACGTAAATTCAAACTATTACTGCCGAATGCCCTAGCAGGTGCGCCAGGAATACCGCCTAGTTTAGGCCGCATTTCATTGATAATATCTTGCTGTGATTTTGTTCTGTCGTCCCAATGTGCAAGCGGAACAGTGATAAAAACAATATTAGGATCCCAGCGTCCAACGACGGTATAAATTGATTCAACATCGTCATCTGCAACATAGGGCAGCAAAATTTGTTCAATTTTCTCTGCTTGTCGGTTCATATAGTTTAAGCCAGCGCCGTCAGGTCCGCGTGCAAACACGCGTATTGTTCCCCTGTCTTCAGAAGGTAAAAGCTGGTTCTCTATTTGTTCATATAGTAGCGCTGCGCCGCCAGCTGATAAAAGAGAGAGCAAGACAGTGAGCCATGAAAAGCGCAAGGCTTTGTGCAGTATGCTCATATAACCGTTGAGAACTCGGGTGCCAAACGCGCCTAGAGTGCGGTCGAATAGACTATTGTTCTTACTTTTAACGGGTAACTTAGCGGTTAGTGCTGGTACTAAACTCAGAGCAACGAACGAGGAAATGATGACTGCCCCTGCTAGTACTCCACCAAACTCTCTAAATAATCTGCCTGCCGTTGAAGGTAAAAAGGCGATAGGAATAAAAACGGCCGCTAAGACGGCGGTTGTGGCGACAACAGCAAAGAAGACCTCTCGTGTGCCCAACACGGCTGCGGCTCTCGAACCCATACCCTGAGCACGACGGCGTTGAATATTTTCGGATACCACGATGGCATCATCAACGATAAGACCTGTTCCAAGCACTAACGCAAGCAAGGTTAAGATATTGATAGAAAAACCGAGTACCCACATGATAACTAGTGCGCCAATCAATGACACGGGTATTGACAGGGCGGGCACTAGTGTCGCTCTAAATGTACCTAAGAATAGCCAAAGCGTGGCAATAACTAACAAAATGGTGAGCCCGAGAGACACAATAACTTCATCTACCGAGCTACGAATGAACTCTGCATCATCTGATGTCACTACAATGTCGAGATCAGCGAAACGATTGTCGAGGCTTTTTACCATCGCAAGCACTTCGTCAGAAATTTCAATGGTATTTGAGCGTGCCTGACGGATAATGCCTAATCCAACGACAGGTTTGCCATCGAGTCGAACCAAACTGTTGGCATCGGCGGGGCCAAAATAGACGCTAGCAACATCGCCTATTCGGGTGTCACCAGAGATAACGATTTGCTCTATATCCTGCGTGGAGACAGAGGTAGCATCGGCTCTTACAATAAGCTCCTGATCTTGTGACTTAACGCTGCCAGCGGGCACGTCAAATGGCGCCAGGCGCAGAGCGGCAGACACTTCAGTCATTGATAGGTTGAAGCTGGTTAAGCGCAATGGATCAACAGAAACACGCATCACTCGCTGACGTTCACCGTTAAGCGAAACGTCAGCGACACCAGGAATACTTAAAAACAAGGGGGCTAGGTCAACCTCAACACGTTCAGTTAGGGTTTCCATATCCAGTGTGTCGCTACTAATGGCCAAGCTGACAACTGCTTGTGCGTCGTTGTCGGCTTTAATGATTGCCAAATTCTCAACTTCTGCAGGCAAGCGACGCTGCACTCGGCTGACCGATTCACGCACCTCATTCGCTGCATCTTCAAGATTGGTGCCTGGGCGAAACTCAACGCGAATTCGAGAAGAGCCTTCCTCACTCGATGCGTTAATAGAATCAACACCGCTGACTCTGGCGACGGCGCCCTCTAAGCGGCTAGTAACTTCACTATCAACCGTTTCAGGAGAGCCCCCAGGATAACTCGCTGACACTGTAACAATTGGACGATCAACATCTGGAAGTTCTCTGATCTCTAAGTCGTTAATTGCCGCAAAGCCTGCCAAAATAATAAGCAGGTTCAATACCATCACCAAAACAGGACGGCGTATTGATAGCGAAGGTAGATCGTTTATTTGTACTGAGGTATTGATCGAATCACCTTTTTTCATGATAACGCCTCTGGCATGTTGATCGCCTCAAGACTCTGCCCTTGCCTCAACTGCTGCACACCCTCCACAACCAAAGCAGCCTCTGCGTTAAACTTGCCATTGACTAGAATAGTCCCACGCAAGCGTTGCTGTATCTGCACGTCGACTCTATCGGCTTTACCTTCAACCATTTGCCAAACATAAGCGCCCGTTGCTCCCCATAGCAAAGCAGCTTCAGGAATAGCGACGTACTCTTGACCTTTAACTGACAGCTTAACTCTGAAGCTCATACCTGGCCGATAGATATCGGCAGTGTTATCGAGCAGAGCTCGCACTCTTATGGTGCGATCTTGTTCGTTAATCCTAGAATCAATTTGTGCAATGCTTGCGGGAATGTTTATTTCGCGATTTTGCCAAGGTGTTAAGGTGACTTCTGGATTATTGCCTAGGACTGCGACCGCTACTTCGGGTGCTGAAAAGTTGATGTATAGTGATTTTCTATCATCAATGGTGGTAATGCTGGTCTGTGGAGTAATCCGGTCTCCTACTTCAACGTCGGTGAAGCCAACAATGCCACTAAACGGCGCTTTTACTACGCGTTCTGAAAGTGCTACCTCAGCTTCTTTTACGGCAATTTCTGCAAACCCAAGCTGGGTGCTCGCAATGTCTACTTGGCTTTGCGCAGCGGCTCCTTTTTTGCGACTTTCTAATAAGCGATTGTATTCTCTAGTAGCGTCCTTCAACTGAATTTTTCCACGCTCGTGAGCAACGGCTTCGCGCTCGTTGTAAAGCGTTAGCAGTACCTGGCCTTTTTCCACTTGCTGTCCGGGGATAAAATTGACTGCTGTGACTCTTTCGCTTACAGCGGAGAATAAAATGACGGACTTAACCGCCTCGGCTGTGCCGACAGCTTCAAGATTAGACTGCTGTGCCTGATAGGCTAGTGGTTGAACCAATACCTGAGTTTTGCTTTCTCCTCTTCCCCCCCAAGACTGAGCCTGCGCGGTATTTGAAAAAACAAAACCGACTAGTAAAAACGCTAGTGTAATAGGGAGTTGATTGCGGTGAATAAACATAAACAAAATTTCTCGTTGTATTAGTTGTTTCATAGACCAAAGTCTACGCTATATGTTCACTTAAAGATCAGGTTTTTTACAATCTAGAATTAGCATTTTCACATTAAATAGAACCTCCTGATATTGCAAAGAAAAGGACTCGCCGTTGAGTTTACCACTAATCTAAAATTGGTATCTTATGCTCTTACATCAGTAAAAAAGACGATTGAAAAACTGCCACGCGTCTATGATGATATTGATTTGCGTCATTAATCCTATCAAAAGTAGGGTTTTATCTTGTTTTTGCATTCTATTTGCTATTAACATGCCCCATACAATCCTTATTGTTGATATCAATGAATCGTTGATACAACTGATGCGTGTACAAAAACTAAAAAAGGCAAACAGTAAAACTAGATATGCCGCTTAAAACTGCAAATCACTACATTTTGAGTACCTTGCTTCTGCTAGCTCTTATTTCTAATCAGGGGCTTGGCATGCTAAATAGTGCGAGTGCTATGTCCGCAATGCAGAACTTTGTAGATGATGACACTCTAGCTATTTGCACAGGCACTCGCGTTAAGTGGATATCGGCGGCGATATTTTACCAGTCTGGCGATATTGTTGAAGTTGAAGCACCGGTCAATACGCCTGATAACTTGCATGAAGTCTCCTGCGTTTTTGGCCAACTAAATGACTCACCGATAGACGATAAATTCACAAGTCTTAAATCCTACGCTACTGAATTCGTTAATCCCACTGTTCTCAATTCAAAACTGTTGTTTGTAGCAGCAGACTATGTGAATAATTTCCTCGCTAGAGGGCCTCCAGTTTTTCTATAAGCGACATTAATACTTAAAATTGATCTGCATAAAGTGGGTCACCTTTTATCGTTTATAGGAAATTATTACATGACTTCACGTTGTGACTTTAGCCCACTGCACTCTGGCAATGCGGGCAACAAAATAAAAAATGGTATAAAACAAAGCGCTAATGTAACAAAGCGTAATTTTATTAAATTTTCTCCAGTAGCAGCGGTGTTGCTGGCTTTCTCAGTCCCTAGTTATGCACTTTCTGAGGCTTTGCTACCACATCAAGATATCGGTCAGGAACCCACTTCTACATTAAAAAATGAGCAAGAGAGCATATCAATGCTTGATGCTACTAGCACAAAAGCAATTGAAAGAATTGAAGTTGTTGGTCAAATCAATACCGGTTTAATGGAATCGGAAATCAAATTAGCCAACACTAGCTCACCTGACCTGCGCTCGCAGTTATCGCAAATTCCAGGTGTCAGTGTTAACGGTAACGGTTTAGTCAGTGGGATTGTGCAGTATAGGGGATTATTCGGTGATCGACTCAAGGTTAAAATAGATGGTCTTGAGATTGCGGGGGCAGGACCAAACGCAATGGATAGTCCGTTGTCTCATGCACTGGGTAATAATCAAATTGTAACTTTGTATCAAGGGATCGCTCCAGTTTCGGTTGGATACGAGACGCTTGCTGGCGCTATTGAAATAAAAGACGCGCAGCCAATATTGGGTGCATCGTCTGCATTTGATGCACGCTCCACTTTGTTAGCTAGTTGGTTCAGTAACAACGACGCGAAAATGTTGGGGGCTAACGTTGCTGTGGCAAACAACCAGAACTACATATCATTTCAAGGCCAGTTTCAGGAAGCTGATAATTACAGCAGTGGAAACGGTGATATTGTTCCTTCCACTTTTTACGAGCGAAGCGGACTTAAGTTTGCTGCGGCTAGATACACGGATGACTATGAACTCGACTTTTTAGTTGGTAGTCGCAACACCAACGAATCTGGTACGCCGGCTCTTGCAATGGATATCTCATTCGTCGATTCAGTATGGTACAAATTCGGATTGGCAAAAATCATAGGTAGTGATTGGAAAGTCAAAGCTAAAATATTCGGCAATCAAAATGAGCATATAATGACTAATTTTGACCTACGATTTACACCGCTGCCAGCAGCTCACAGAAAAAATACAGTGGACAGTGATGCTGTTGGGATGGACCTAAATTTTATTCAAACCTCTGTGCAAAACAATTGGAAGTTTGGCGCTAACTACTATTCACAATTTCATGATTCTCGCATTACCAACCCGAACAATATGGCCTTCTTCATTCAGAATTTTACTAATGTGCAGCGTGAAGTTGGCAGCGTGTATATTGAATATGATATCGCGGCAAACCCCTTTAAATCCATAAATAAGAACAATAATGTGCATTGGCAGTTAGGCGGGCGAGTCACTCATGTTGCTTACGATGCTGATGAAGTGGGTTCTAATATGACAATGATGAATCCTAATGTTGCCGCACTAGCAAACGGCTTCAATGACTCAGAAAAAGCGTTGGATTTCGACTTAGTTGATGCGGTAATTAAAGCGGAGACCAGGATCAACGACCACTTGCAGGCAACATTATCATTTGGGCAAAAAGAAAGAGCGCCCAGCTATCAAGAGCTTTATTCTTGGTTTCCATTAGGGGTGTCTGCGGGTTTAGCAGATGGCCGAAATTATTTAGGTAATCTCAATCTAGAAAAAGAGACAGCTGGCCAGATAGATGCGGGTTTACAGTTCCGATACAACAGTCTTACAGTAATGGGAAATATTTTTTATCATCGTATTGATAACTATATTATTGGGGTTCCCACAAACAACATAGCGGCGAATATGATCGCTACTATGATGGGGGCACAGCAGCCGCTTCAGTGGGATAATCGCAAAGCGAAATTGTATGGAGCGGACCTGTATCTCTCCAAAACCATTGGATCTTATTGGCAGGCAACGTTAAGTGCACAATGGGTTGAAGGTGAATTAACTGAAAGCATTGATGGTCAACGCTATCCTCTATATCGAATTGCACCTTTAAGTGGCAATATCGGATTACACTGGAACAAGGACTCACTCGACGTTTCGCTGTCGGTTATTATAGCGGATGCGCAAGACGAAGTGTCTTCTTTACAAAATGAAACGACAACGCCTGGTTACGCAGTTTGGAACTTGAACATGCACTATCAGATGACGCCAGCACTGACGCTAAGCCTAATTGCCGAAAATCTATTGGACAAAGAGTATGCTCAGCATTTAGGAGGAGTAAATAGAGTGGCTGGCAGCGAAATAGCAGTGGGACAAAAAGTGTCTGAAATCGGTCGAAACATCGGATTGCATGCGGAGTATGCTTTTTAGTATCGTAAGAACTTTTCTTAGATGAAAATAAGACATAAAAAAACCAGCATTATCGCTAATGCTGGTTTTTTTCATAACATCGAGCTACAACTAACTATTATCTTTCTTAGGACGACCAGCGCGTTTACGCTCGTTTTCTGTTAATAGTTTCTTACGTATACGGATGCTCACTGGCGTTACTTCTACCAATTCATCGTCATCAATAAATTCTAGTGCTTGTTCAAGTGTGTAAACAATCGGTGGAACTAATGTTTGTGCTTCATCAGTACCTGATGCACGAACGTTAGTAAGCTGCTTCCCTTTAAGTGCGTTTACCGTTAAGTCGTTTTCACGGCTGTGAATACCGATAATCATACCTTCGTAAACTTCAACACCGTGACCGATAAACATACGGCCACGTTCTTGTAAGTTAAATATGGCGTTAGTCAGTGCTTTACCCGTCGCGTTTGCAATCAATACACCATTTTTACGCTCTCCGATGTTGCCACCTTTGTGCGGACCATAATGGTCGAATGTGTGATAAATCAAACCGGAACCTGAAGTCAGCGTCATAAAGTCAGTTTGGAAACCAATCAAGCCACGGCTTGGAATGATAAAGTCAACGCGTGTGCGGCCTTTACCATCTGGTGTCATGTTAGTCATTTCACCTTTACGCATACCAAGCTGCTCAATCATAGAACCCTGATGTTGCTCCTCAACGTCAATCGTTAAGGTTTCAAACGGTTCCATTAGCTTGCCGTTTTCTTCTTTTAAGATAACTTCTGGACGAGAAACTGCTAGCTCATAACCTTCACGGCGCATGTTTTCAATCAAGATACCTAAGTGAAGTTCACCACGACCTGAGACGCGGAATTTATCAGGGTCACTCATTTCTTCAACGCGCAAAGCAACGTTGTGAATTAATTCGTTTTGCAAACGCTCAAGGATATTACGTGAGGTTACGTACTTACCTTCTTTACCAGCGAATGGCGAGGTGTTTACTTGGAATGTCATGATAACCGTAGGCTCATCAACCGACAAAGGTTTCATCGCTTCGACTTTGCTAACGTCACAAACTGTATCTGATATCTTTAATTCACCTAGGCCTGTAATGGCAACAATATCACCAGCGGCTGCTGAATCAATATCATGTCTATCCAAACCTAAGTAACCTAATACTTTACCAATTTTACCGTTACGCTTTTCACCCGCTGCATTAACAATAGTAACCGCTTGATTCAGCTTCACCGTACCGCGCGTGATACGACCGATGCCGATAACACCAACGTACGAGTTGTAGTCAAGCTGAGAAATTTGCATTTGCAAAGGACCATCTGGATCAGCATCAGGTGCAGCAACTTGATCAACAATTGTTTGGAATAACGGCGTCATGTCTTCGCTTGGCTCGTTATAGTCCATAGTCGCCCAGCCATTAATTGCTGACGCATAAACAACTTGGAAATCCAACTGATCGTCAGTTGCGCCTAAGTTGTCAAAAAGATCGAATACTTGGTCAACAACCCAATCAGGACGAGCGCCTGGCTTGTCGATTTTGTTAATAACAACGATTGGCTTAAGGCCTTGCGCGAAAGCTTTTTGTGTTACGAAACGCGTTTGTGGCATTGGGCCTTCTTGCGCGTCTACTAATAGAAGTACAGAATCTGCCATTGACATAACACGTTCTACTTCACCACCGAAATCGGCGTGTCCTGGAGTATCTACGATGTTGATACGGTATTCATTCCAGTTAATTGCTGTGTTTTTAGCAAGAATGGTAATGCCGCGTTCTTTTTCAATGTCGTTCGAATCCATTACGCGCTCTTCGGCTACGCCGCGGCTCGCTAATGTGCCGGATTGTTGAAGAAGCTTGTCAACGAGGGTGGTTTTACCGTGGTCGACGTGAGCGATAATCGCGATATTGCGAAGATTTGCAATGGATGAAGGCATTTTTTACTCTCAATAGATAAATACGAAGGGAAAAAGCCCCTAGGATTGTTGGGCGCGGATTGTACAGATTTATTATTCAATTAGCGACAAAATTTGCCAATTTGTCTGCAAAAATAGTTAAATACTTGATTATTCACTACTGAATCTAGTTTTTTTATCCCCTCCGTCATTCCTGCGCAGGCAGCAACCTCCTAAACCCACCCGCAAATCAAAAAATTATTTTGTTTGAATCTGCTGTAAATTATCGAAGTCCTTGCTTTCGCAAGGATGAGAGAGGATGTTTTGGATGGCCCAAAGTGTTTTGTTGATCTGCTGGGTTCGTAGCTTTACCTATTTATTTAACAAGAGAGTCATATCAATTTCTTCACTAACCCATTCTGCGGCGGGGTCAGACTCGAACCCAATTTTATAGGCAAGTCGGTTGATGCTGAAGTTTGCAGATAGCGTTGCACCATTGTCTTTCAAAAGGAATGAAACTGGCTGACTGATACCGCGCAATGTTAAATTTCCAGTAACATCGTAATCATTTCCTTTCGAAATTATTTGCTCACTTTCGAATAGTCCTTTTGGATGATTCTTAACATCAAACCAGTCACCCTCGGGCAGGGTGCTGTCATACGTGCTATCACCTGTCTTCGCAGATGCAACGTAAAATGTGGCTGTGATTGTCGGTGAATCTGCAGGAGGCAACACAAGTTCTGCATTCCATTTATTAAAAACCCCAGAGAATTTCATGCCGACATGCTCTCCAGCGAAACTCACTGTACTGTCTTTAGCGCTAAAGGTGAGTTTCTGTTGTGCAGCAGCCAATGGAGCAAACGTTAAGGCAAGCGCTATACATAATGTAGAGTAAAAGGTAAGTAAGTAGTCACATTTAATTTTTTTGTTTGTTTTATAGCTGTTGATCTTTGTTAGGTTAAGCAATACAAGCGTTTTTAACATGTAGTTATTTTCCCAAATATTTGTTGCTGTTGTGAGATTAATTAATCTTTGTGCTTTGACCACCACATTCGGTTTAATAAATTAAGGCCATGTGCTTTTTTGTGCCATATAACAGCAGCGATGTGACCTATAATCAGCGTAAATAGAACTGCGGCGGTTATCCAGTGTGTATTGTTGGCGACGGTTTCAACCGTCTTGTTTCTTGCAATCCCAGGAATATGCGGCCATTTTATCCAGTCTACAAACACAAAGGTTGGCAGTCCAAAAGGGCTTGCAGAGACCATTACCCAGCCGGATAAAGGCATGATCACCAAAGCCACATAGAGTAATAAATGTCCCGCCTTAGCCTTCTTTTTATTAGCATTTGACATAGCGCTTGGAAGACCCGGTGCCTTTGTGAAAATACGTACGCAGATTCGGATAAATAATGCCCAAAGCATGATCACGCCGGCAGCTTTGTGCAGCTGAAATAGCTTGTATTGGTCAGCTTTACTGATATCGGCATTGACCATATACAAGCCACTTGCCAGCATAAATACTAAACCAAGCACAACGGTCCAGTGCAAAAGAATACTCAGACTATGATAGCGCAATGATTTAGCAGCGGTCGCACTAGTCATCAGTTTTTACAAACTCACCTTCAATCATCACTTCAACTTCATCGCCAATGTTAGGTGCATATTTTCCCATGCCCCATTCGGTGCGCTTTATTGTTGTTGTGGCAGAAAAGCCCATCGTTGGTTTTCCACTAAAAGGTTGGCGTAACATTGCGCCGTTAAATTCTACGTCAAGTGAAACAGGTTTAGATACTCCCAGGAAAGTGAGGTCACCGTTCATAACTGCAGTTTTTTCACCCGTCATTTTTATAGAGGTTGAAATAAAATCGATGCTGGCAAATTTGCCCGCATTAAACCAGCTTTCGTCGGTTGCAAGTGTGTTATCAAAATCTTCTTTCTTTGGATCTGGGTAAGCCGTTTGAATTGACATAGGGTTGATTTTAGCCGTGACTTTACTCTTGGTTATATCAGACGGGTCATACTCGATTGAAGCATCAAAATCGGCAAAACGAGCGACATAATTAGACAGGCCTAAATGAGAAACTTTCCAGACAATTGAAGCATGGCTCAGATCAACGACGTATTCGCCTTCTGGCATATCGTTAAAGGGACTTTTTGCAAAAACCCAAGAGATACAGCCCGCTAAACTAAGAACAATAGTAAATGCTGTAATTTTTAAATAATTCATTTTGTCATTCCATTTTTTGTGATTATTTTACGAAGGTGAGTGCGCATAAGCGACTTCCACCGACCGTCAGACATCTTATGTATACCATTACGCTAATATGGCTTAAAAGTGCTCAAAAGTGTTGTAACTTTATTTTCTGGCTAAATTTTCAGTCACTTTGATTGTTCAACACTTTTTAGCGGTTGGACGATATTTATTAGTGTTGTTTTGCACCAATAAAAACATATTTATTTGCAGTTGCACTAAATTGGGTCTGATTGGGATCATTTTGGTGCAGTTTGGCTGTTTTAAACTTGTCACGGCTGAAGGCTAAGCCAGTGTTTACGCGGTTTTTTATTTGATTGCTAAATGGCACGAATATCGCTTATAGTTTTACATAGCTATTTTGAACGCATATAGGATAGTTTTAGCATTTGTATGGACTGCAAATCTGTACAAGGACATTTTTTTATTGGAGGACAGTATGTCAATCGAGTCGACATTAGAACTAATTAAAGAGAGCGAAGCGAAATTTATTGATTTGCGCTTTACAGATACAAAGGGTAAAGAGCAACACGTTACTATTCCTACTCACCAAGTAGATGAAGACTTCTTTGAAGAAGGTAAAATGTTCGATGGTTCTTCAATTGCTGGCTGGAAAGGCATAAATGAATCCGACATGGTGCTTATGCCTGATCCAACAACTGCAGTATTGGACCCGTTTGCTGAAGAAACACAGATAAATATTACCTGTGATATCTTGGAACCATCGACTATGCAGGGTTACGATCGTGATCCGCGCACTATTGCAAAGCGTGCTGAAGAGTTCCTAAAATCAACTGGCGTTGGCGATACTGTATTATTTGGTCCTGAGCCAGAATTCTTCCTATTCGACGACGTTCGCTACCACACTGATATGTCAGGTTCTTTCTTCAAAATTGATGCTGAAGAAGCTGCATGGAACTCTGGTGCTGAGTTCGAAGGTGGCAACAAAGGCCATCGTCCGGGCGTTAAAGGCGGTTACTTTCCAGTTTCACCTGTCGATTCAGCGCACGATACTCGTGCCGCTATGTGCCTAGTAATGGAAGAAATGGGACTCGTTGTAGAGGCTCATCACCACGAAGTTGCGACGGCCGGCCAAAACGAGATCGCTTGCAAATTCAACAGCATGGTTAAGAAAGCAGACGAAATTCAAATTTATAAGTATGTTGTACACAACGTAGCTGATGCCTACGGACAAACTGCAACCTTTATGCCTAAGCCGCTTGTAGGCGATAACGGTTCTGGCATGCATTGCCATATGTCAATTAGTAAAGATGGCAAGAACACCTTTGCTGGCGACAGCTACGCTGGTCTTTCTGAAACTGCTTTGTTCTACATTGGCGGTATTATTAAGCATGCTAAAGCAATCAATGCGTTCGCAAATGCGTCGACTAACTCTTATAAGCGTTTGGTGCCTCATTTCGAAGCGCCTGTTATGCTAGCTTATTCTGCGCGTAACCGTTCAGCTTCTATTCGTATTCCTTACGTAACAAGTGAGAGAGCGCGCCGTATTGAAGTTCGTTTCCCTGACCCATCAGCTAACCCATACCTAGCATTTACTGCGTTATTGATGGCTGGTCTTGACGGTATTAAAAATAAGATCCATCCAGGTGAGTCAATGGATAAGGACTTGTATGATTTACCTGCTGAAGAAGCAGCGTCTATCCCTCAAGTTGCTCGTTCATTAGAAGAAGCGTTAGCTGCATTGAATGTTGACCGTGATTTCTTAACAGCCGGTGGCGTTATGAGCGACGACATGATTGATGCGTATATAGAGCTAAAGACTGCTGAAGTACAAAGAATTAATATGTCAACGCATCCAGTTGAGTTTGAGTTGTACTATAGCGTTTAGAACTGCGTGTAAGCGCTTATTATTTAGAACGCGGAGCCGATATAAACCTACTATACCGGCTCAGCACTCACTAAATATAATAATCTATACTAAAGCCTGTGTTTACAGGCTTTTTTTTTATGTTAAAACAGCTACACTAAGCTAGCTACACGAAGAGAGCGTTATTAATTAGGGCAAATATATGAATATAGCAAAGTTCTCAACATCGACACGCTTTATAATGCTGATCATTATTGGTCTAGTTCTCTCTACTTCTGTGAATGCAGGAAAAATATATAAAACGATTAACAAAGACGGAACTATTACGTATTCAGACCAGCCAACGCCAGGGGCGGTTGAGGTCGACTTTGCCTCCAATACAACGACAGTTGTACAAAACCCAATCGCTAAGACGAAACAACTTAAAACAATTAAACAGAAAACGCCGGTCGAGCATACCCTTAGCGTCAATTCACCAGCTATCGATGAAACCATTCGCAACACAACGGGCAATGTAAGTATCAGTGCCACTGTTACACCAAACGCGCCCGGCCACTACGAACTCTCGCTACATGAAAAAAAGCTTCGTTCCTCATCAGGTACTTTCTTGGTAAAAGATCTACCAAGAGGAGAGTATTCCTACCAAATAAACTTTGTTAGCACTTCGGGCAAGGTAATTGCATCGTCAGGGGTGAGACGCTTTTTTATGCATAAACCTTCAGTGCTAATTACGCCTCAAAACAAGAGCAATTAAGCCATATCGCGGTGCAAGCCCCATCTCCTTTGTGCACACAAAGGTGCATGAGAGTTAGCAAGTTTTAGCTATTGATTTAATTGCGCAATGAAATCGCATAATATAGTGCATTGCACATTTCTGGTGCAACAAAAAGGGCGTTATGGAAGATCGTTTGGCTGCAATTAATCTTTCACCGTTTCAACTACGCAACATGTTGAAAACAGTAGTGATCATTATAGATGAGCATTTTGATATTTTATATGTCAACGATGCCGCCTTGGCATTGCTGGAAACCGGTTTAAAACAAATCCACGATCGTAAATTCTATGAGTTTTTTCTTGAAGATGGCATTGAGCGTTCGACATTTGAAGACGCCTTTCGTAATCGAGAAGACTTCAGTGAAACAGAGGTGCAGCTATTTTTTAAAGATGGACGTTGTGTGTTAACGGATATGACGGCCACTTGTTTTGATTCTGATGGGCAACGCATGATGTTGCTAGAAATAAGACAAATCGATAAACAAAAAAAGATAACCCAAGAAACCATTCAGCACGCCCAGCAAGAAGCAGCACGGGAACTGGTGCGAGGGCTTGCCCATGAAATCAAGAATCCTCTCGGCGGCATTCGCGGCGCGGCGCAATTGCTCGAAAAAGAGCTGACGAACCCAGATCAGAAAGAATTTACACAAATGATTGTTGATCAGTCAGATCGCTTGCGTTCACTCGTCGATCGACTTTTAGGGCCAAACTCTTTACCGCAAATGAAATGGACGAATATTCATGAGGTGATTGAGAAGGTGCGGGCGGTCATATTCGCAGATACGCTGCAAGTGATTCAAATAGAAAGAGACTATGATGTGTCGATACCGGATTTGTTTGTCGACCCAGATATGCTGCAGCAAGCCCTATTAAATATTGCAAGAAACAGCATGCAGGCATTGAAATCGGACGAAACACCAAATGCATGTATTAAGCTAAAAACCCGCATTGAAAGACAAGCAGTCATTAAAGGTAAACGCTATGGCTTGAGTGCGCTCATTAGTATTATTGATAATGGTCCGGGTATCCCTAAAGAGCTCAAAGATACCGTTTTTTATCCAATGGTAACGAGTAAACATAATGGCAGCGGCTTAGGCCTATCAATAGCGCAAAATTTGACGAACCACCACGATGGCAAAATAGATGTGGAAAGTTATCCTGGACATACGGAATTTACCTTGTATTTACCTATTAAGAAAAGGCTCGAATAGTTATGAATGAACCAGTTTGGATTGTCGATGACGACAGCTCTATTCGTTGGGTTTTACAAAAAGCACTGCAAGCAGCCAACATTGCCTGCGTTAGCTTTGAGAACCCAGAAGACTTATTGCTTCAATTGCAATCAGGTCAAACACCACAAATAATCATTTCTGATGTGAAAATGCCGCAGATGGATGGTATGACTTTGTTAAAAGAGATCCATCAGCACTATCCTGAAATGCCCGTTATTATCATGACAGCGCATTCTGATTTAGATAGCGCTGTGAATGCATATCAAGGCGGGGCCTTTGAGTATTTGCCAAAACCGTTTGATATTGATGAGGCGGTAACGCTCACCAAGCGTGCGATGGAACACGCAAAAGAGCAAACAAAACTAAGGCAGGTTCAACAAATAAGCCCAACGGCAGAGATTATTGGGGAAGCGCCAGCAATGCAGGAAGTCTTTCGTGCCGTCGGCCGTCTGTCGCGTTCCTCAATCAGTGTCTTGATCAATGGTCAATCCGGGACAGGTAAAGAACTTGTTGCTCTTGCTTTACATAAACACAGTCCGCGTTCATCGAATACATTTGTTGCTTTAAATATGGCGGCGATCCCTGCGGATTTGGTTGAGTCCGAACTATTTGGACATGAAAAAGGCGCATTTACCGGCGCACAAGCGGCCCGGCAAGGCCGGTTTGAGCAAGCCAACGGCGGTACTTTATTTTTAGATGAAATTGGGGACATGCCTATTGATGTGCAAACTCGTCTATTAAGAGTGTTAGCTGAAGGCCAATTTTATAGAGTAGGCGGGCACAACCCGGTTAGCGTCGATGTACGGATAATTGCTGCGACACACCAAAACTTGGAGAAGCGTGTTGCAGAAGGGAAGTTTCGAGAAGATTTATATCACCGTTTAAACGTTATCCGTATTCATATTCCTTCACTCAATGAGCGTCGAGAAGATATTGCTTTGCTAGCTAATCATTTCCTAGTCAAAGCAAGCAAAGAATTGGGTGTTGAGGGGAAAGTGTTAACCAAAGCGGCCGCCAAAGTACTATCGCAGTTGGGTTGGCCGGGTAACGTTCGTCAGCTTGAAAATACCTGTCGTTGGCTTACAGTAATGGCAAGTGGACAAGAAATTCATCCCGCTGATTTACCTCCAGAGTTGTTAACGTCTCCTGACGACCTGAAGGTAAAAGAGTCGAGTAACGATTGGACAACACTGCTTTCTCACTGGGCTGATTCGGAATTAGGCGCGGGTCATGACAATATTTTAGGTGACGCAATGCCAACCTTCGAGAAAATTTTATTACAACGCGCGCTGAAGTACACACATGGCCATAAGCAAGATGCTGCCAAAAAGCTAGGATGGGGGCGCAATACCTTAACCAGAAAATTGAAAGAACTGGACGTAGATTTATAAGTGCTTATCGTAAAATATAATTTTGGTAAAATTGCATACCGAAAGCTACGGTAGATGGCGCGTTATAATAGTTTCGAGCAGCGCTGCGATTGACGAGGAATGAGTAAAGTCACGGTGATTATCAGTTGAACAGCAAAAGTCTTTGTATATTTGGTCGAAATAAAATACTTTGTTAGTCTTAGATGTCGCAAAGCTATAGATGAAGCTGAATAGATTGAAAAAAGTTGTCTTGGCATGGTTAACATGAGTTGTAATTAATGAGTGACGAGAAAAATCTGGTGGATTCAGAAGCGACACATTTTAAGGTTGTGAGTGAATTTGCTGCTAAAATATTATCGCTGAATACAGAATCCGATGTTCTTTGGTATTTGACTCATAATGTCGTTTCAAAATTAGGCTTTGAAGATGTCGTTGTCTACATCTTTGACGAAGAAAGGCAGGTTCTAGAGCAGAAAGCGGCGTTTGGCAGCAAGGCCGGCGAAAATTACAGCGTGATTGAGCCGATCGAACTTAAACTTGGCCAAGGTGTTGTAGGAAAAGTCGCTGAAACCAGAACAACAATGATCATCGATGATACTCGCTTGTGTAAAGATTATCTTGTCGATGATAAAAAGCGCCTATCAGAGCTTGCCGTCCCCTTGTTGGACAACGACCACCTCGTAGGAGTGATAGATTCTGAACATCGAGAATCAAACTACTTTACCGAAAACCATGTCAAAACATTAGTGGCTGTTGCCTCCATCGCTGCTACAAAAATTTCCCAGAATAGATCGCTGAGTAAGCTTCAGGAGACTGTCAGCAAGCTTGAGCAAAGTAGCAAAATTCAAGATGCTTTATTTGAAATTGCCGAACTGATATTTGAAACCGAAAACATGGCTGAGTTTTATCAGCAATTGCATGCCAAAATTTCTAATCTAACCTTTGCGAAAAACTTCTTTATTGCCTTATCTACCAGTGATGGTAAGTCTTTTACAATTCCGTATTGTGTCGATGAAGTTGACGATGTTCCTGACAACGAAACGACAATAATGATTGATAACCCGCCGAGCATCACTGGTTACGTTTTGCAAACTAACGAAGCTCTGCTGGTTTATAAGGATGACATTGAGCGTAAGCTCAAAGAAAAACTGATTTATGTCAAAGGCTCACTCCCCGAGGCTTGGTTAGGAGTTCCTTTTGGCAACGATTCCCTACGGGGTATCGTTGTTGTGCAAAGCTATGATGAGCAGTTTGCTTTTACAGAAAAAGACAAACTGTTGCTTACCTTTGTCGCTAAACATATTCGAAACGCGATTGAGCGCATGCAGGCTCGCTCTGAATTGACTAATTTAGCCTTACACGATCCACTCACGCAATTGCCCAATAGAATATTATTTAACGATCGCTTAGATAGAGCCCTGATTGATTTAGAGCGACGCCAATGCAACATCGTAGCGCTACTGTTCTTGGATTTGGATAAATTTAAATTTGTTAATGATAAACACGGCCATTTTATTGGTGACCAACTTTTGAAAACCTGCGCTGAGCGACTTAACAGATGCGTTCGTGAGTCAGATACGGTTTGCCGACAAGGTGGAGATGAGTTTGTTGTGCTACTAGTCAACATAGACAACGAACAAAATATCCATGATATTGCTAGTGACATTGCTCGGGCCATAAGTGAGCCGATTATTATTGAAGATACCGAGCTAACGATATCCACCAGTATTGGCGTGACGTATTGTAAGCCCACTCACAAAAACAGTCGTAAAAATCACGGTGAAAGTAAAAAGAAAACCCCTGAAAAAATGTTTTTGGAAGCCGATGAAGCAATGTATCAGGCTAAAGAAAACGGTAGAAACCAAGTTTGTTTCTATCAAGCAAAAGAAGGTGGGGATAATTTTAGTTCTTTCGACCTTGATAGTGAATTTAAGCAGGCATTAGTTGAAGATCAGCTATACCTAGTCTTTCAACCCATTATTGATATTCAATCAGGTTTGGTTATTGGCGGTGAATCGTTAATTCGTTGGGAGCATCCAAAATTCGGCAATATGCCGCCTGTATCTTTTTTACCGGAACTCGAAAAAGGCAATCAAATTGTTGCACTAGACGAGTACGTTGTTTGGACTTCCATTCAAAACCTAAAAGCTTGGCATGACAAGTGGCCAAAGCACTTCCGTTCTCTGAATGTGAACGTTTCAGGGAAAGGATTTAACTCCGAATCCATCATGCAAATTTTGGAAAGTACCTACCATACCTTTCCAGAAGTGCTGAACTATTTGACCATTGAGTTAACCGAGAGAAGTATCGTAGCAAACGTAGCAGAAACTCAGATAACGATGCAGAAGATACGGGAAATGGGTGTAAAATTGGCGTTAGATGACTTTGGAACTGGATATTCTTCGCTGAGCTATTTGCATCAGTTTAAGTTTGACGTTTTGAAAATAGACAAGAGTTTTATCAGTAATCATAAAGCTGATTCGGGAGAAAATATCATTCTCGAGGCGATTGTTAATTTGGCAAACGCATTAGGTATCAAAACTACAGCAGAAGGCATTGAAACAGCGGAACAATTGTTGTCAATGAAGGCGCTAGGCTGTAACTCTGGTCAAGGCTACTTCTTATCAAGACCCGTTGAAAAAAGTGTTTTTGTGGGCATTTTGCTAGATGGATTAGCTGTTTTAAATCAGCAAACTGATGCCTAATACTAGCATGATAAATCCAACTACAAACTCAAGTACTTTCCAAGCTACGGGCTTCTTAAAAATGGGAATAAGCAGTTTTGCACCATAGCCCAGCGAAAAAAAGAATACGAACGACGCAGTAACAGCGCCGACACCGAATGCCAACTGCTGTCCCTCATATTGCGTAGAAATAGAACCTAACAGTACGAAGGTATCTAAATAAACGTGTGGATTTAGCCAAGTAAATGCCAGACACGTTAATACCGCAGTTACCACATTACCCACTTCTTTCCCTTCAGCTTTAAGCGCATGGTCTGTTGTGATAGCAGATTTGAAACTGATTGCCGCATAGAAAAACAAGAACGCCGCTCCAGCATATCTCGCAATTTGTTCAATGAGTGGAAATTTTTGTACGATAGCACCAAAACCAGCGACACCCGCAGAGATGAGAATGGCATCAGATAGGGCACAAATGAGACACACTACGAATACATGCTGCTGTTTTAAGCCCTGTTTTAGAACAAATGCGTTTTGCGCGCCAATAGCCAGTATTAGCGAAATGCCGAGTGAAAAACCTGCGAGTAGAACCGAGATACTCATGTTTTGTTCCTAATTTAAAAAGCGTTCTGTAAGCAAAAAAACGACTATTGTTTATGAACATTAGGCTTTAAACGAAGCACCAATGTTTCGGATATCTTATCTTGAATAGCTTGTCTATTTGGATCCCAATAGACTTGTAAAAAGCCTAGTAGCCCGGTTGCAAAACCTGCACCATAACCACCGTATCGCCCAAAGCTTTCCCATAAAGATGGGTAATTTCCGTCAAGCTTTACCACTTCAATTCCAACAATTCTCTTGCCAATAGTTTGTCCACGCCACCAAGCGGTAAATACGCTAAAATACAAAGCGGCCCAGCCCAGGCTAAGGCCTAGATCAGACATGATGCCTTTCACCCATTCTAAGATGCTGTAAATACCACTTCTTTTCTCTGCAGGTTCTGTCGACTCCACAATTTCGATTATATCGTCGGTATAAGCATTGCGCTCTTCGTTTAAAGTATTGATGAATTTGTCCATAAACAGCGTCTTATTTTCATCAGTCCATTGTTTTTGAGCCACAATGTCGCTTGTCGTAGCATTAATATCCTCGATAGGGATTTTCATTGCAGCAGCACCGACAGCCGCACCTTCAGCATATTTAAGTAAACACTCACTATCGTTATTGCAGCTTATATCGATTAGTACAGCCGCTAGGTCGAGAAGACTTCTCATGGTGTCTTCATTTTCTCGCGTTTGCGCAGTTGGACTTAACACCGACTCATCTGACTCTTCAAGATCTGCCACAATAGTAAATACGATGACAAAAATTAAGAATGCGGAAAGGCCTCTAAAACTTAGTCGCACAAAATTAAAGCGTTTTTGCTGTTTGAGGCGATTACCTGCTTTGAAGAATGTCAGTGCAAGAAAGCCAGCAAGAAGTAAAGCGCTGAGACCACTGAGCACGGCAATAAGAAACACATCGATGAGCATAGCGACGCCTCTGCGAGCAGGAGTTGCTAGCGGTTGACCCAGTAACTCAGGGGAAACCGTAAAGGCATATGGCGTGACGATTGTGCGCGTTTCTTTGTTCGAAAGCTTTTCATTGCGGTGTTTACGGGCTGTTGTTGCATTTTTAATATCAATATTTTTAATATCAACATCTTTAATATCAGCTTCTTCAATGTCAGCATCTTCGACATTACCATCGCGGATATCCTCCACGTCCTCCAAATCTTCAAAACTTTCTATATCCGCGCTGTCAGCGGTTTCAAAAAACGGTTCTGACTCATTGATCTTGCGCTTGTTCTCAATACTATTTTTTGATTCTTGTTGAGTTTCATCATGCAGTTTATCGCTCGTTTCAGCAGCAGGATCATGCGTGTTGTATTGTGAGTTTTGAGTTGATTCGTCGAGTGATTCAGCTGCTTTCTTTATATCTGTTTCATCATGCGCTGAATCAAGATCGAAAGAATGCTGTTTAGGATTATCCGAAGAAGCCATAATGAGTCCGTTATTATTCTACAGTTTTACGTAAATTGTTTTATGTAAATTGATTTAAGATCAAAACCGCCATGCAATAAAACGGCTTGCTTTCGCACCTTGCGCCATATTAATCGTTTTACACTCGCTTGCGCCAAGTTTTTTCGCTAACAAAAGCAGTGGAGCAACATTTTCTTTTTTCGACAGCAATGTCGTAAACCACGTAACCTGCTTTTTAAATTCAACGCTTTCCTTAATCATGCTTCTAACAAATTCAAATTCACCACCTTCGCACCACAGTTCATTGTGTTGCCCACCAAAATTAAGTGATGACTGATTTTTAGCTGTTGAGTCTTTACCTCGGCGTTTATGACTATGCCTTGCCAAGTTTTTATTCTTCTTTTGACTGCCAGCTAAAGCTGCGTCGGCAGAAACGTGGAAGGGTGGATTGCATAAACTGAAATCAAATGCCTCATCTTCTTTTATAATGCCTGAAAATATCGCTTTTGCCTTTTTCTGATGCCGCACTTTGACCAGTTGTCGCAAGTTAGGATTCGCATCAGCAATTAGATTAGCACTAGAATATGAAGCGCGATTAATTTCGCTACCGAGCATGCTCCAGCCATAACTTTGGCTTGCTACGATAGGATAGATAAGGTTTGCGCCGGTGCCTATATCTAAGCCACGTATCTGCTTTCCTTCGGGAATATTGCCGTTATTGTCTAGCGCAAGTAAATCGGCAATGTAGTGGATATAATCAGCCCTACCTGGCACCGCTGGGCATAAAAAGCCCTCAGGAATATCCCAATGTTGTACTTGGTAATAATGCTTTAATAATCCTGCATTCAAGGCCTTAACTGCCGTCGGTTGTGAAAAGTCTATGGTTAGTTTGCCTAAGGGATTAGGGGCTAAATGGTCTTTCAGCGGTGCATAGTTATCCGCTAATGCAGCAAAGTCATAGCCT
This sequence comes from Glaciecola nitratireducens FR1064, assembly GCF_000226565.1. Taxonomy (NCBI): domain Bacteria; kingdom Pseudomonadati; phylum Pseudomonadota; class Gammaproteobacteria; order Alteromonadales; family Alteromonadaceae; genus Brumicola; species Brumicola nitratireducens. The sequence goes on from NC_016041.1 coordinate 658,870, forward strand.
AGGTTATGCGGATTTCTAGGGTGCATTTCAGGCTTCGCATTGCTTTGCTTGCCCGCCGAGCTTGGAGCGCTTTTCGCTGATTTCATTTTGCCATTGCTCTACAATGCTTAAAGTAAGTGGTTTCTGCCATTCTATAACAACTTGGCTTGCAAATCAGATAGTAATATTGTCGGCGGTGGGGTTTTCATGGGCACTTTGTTTTTATAGGTCTTTACCCGTTGCACATGAAGAGTTGGGTATAAGGTTGGGTTCTCCAAAACAAAATCTATGCGTGGGTGCTGTCGGGTACCTTCATCTAGCCATATATCTAAAAAGGTAGGATCCATTGGTAAAAAGCACGGGAACGCTTTGTCGTGATAAGGCTCCATTTTAGGATGGGAGTCGCGTGTGATAACAGCGCAACTGTACCTGTTTTCAGCATGCTTGCGATACAATGCGCCGAGAACAAATATGCCATCACTTTGCATGTAATATTGATGCTTTGTTTTGCCAACGAGCTTTGATTCACCAATACCTGTTGCAAAAACAAGGGCGCGTTGGTTTTGTAGCGAGTGCTTCCAAAATGGACTTTGCAGATTGCGTGCGTTGAACGTTGTTTTATTACCTACTGCTAAACCATCATCGGTATCGAAACAGTCAAACCACCAAGTTGCAGACACTTGCTTTAATTTGCCGTTTTCTCGAATCACAATGTCGATGGTTTTATTAGGATCTTTTCCAAACGCTGGATAGAAAACCTTATTTTGACCCCGGGTAAAAAAGGGTAAATAGTCTGAAAAATCGGGTTGTAGCATAACAGGACTAGACTGCTCTCCATTGACTTCAATGTATCCACACATCATTGACTCCTAATTTTTATATTGATAGACCAATACTATTTAAGCGCAATCTACACTTTGCTCTCTGCGTTTTATTTTCCCAATGATAAATAATCACGCCTTTACTGTTTCTGCACATGCTTTATACTTCTATATCTTAGTTATCTAGGCTATTTATTGGCAAATGAATAAAGCGCAGCCTCACTTGCATGCATGTCCAGAGTGCGATCTCCTCATTACCATGCCTGACGTTATTTCACATCGCTCGAACGTAAACTGTCCCCGATGTCATCACAGCATTGCGGTTGGGCACAATAATGCTAGGCATTACGTGCTGGCCACTAGTTTTACCGCGCTTATTTTGATGTTTATTGCCTGCACCTTTTCGTTTATTTCATTTTCATCAAATGGTCAAATCCGAACCATCAACTTAGTACAGAGTTTTACACAGCTTTATAGTCAGGAATATTACTTTGTTGCGTTTCTTGTCTTTGCTTTTATTCTACTGCTCCCTACACTATATTTGGTGGCTGTTTGTCTTATTATTTTCTCAAGCTATAAAGGTTTTGCATTTGTAGCAAGCCCCTGGTTAGGCAAATTGATTAGTTATATTTTGCCATGGTCAATGGCTGAAGTGTTTCTTATAGGTGTTCTAGTTGCGTTAATTAAAGTGATTTCTATGGCGGAAATTTCGCTTGAACCCTCGTTTTGGGCCTACGTTATTTTTGCACCGCTATTTACGCATATTGTATCATTAGTTGATAATCACCGGCTGTGGCGTTGGATTGAGCAAGGAAAAAGCGCTTCCCATGATTAGCTCAAGCAAACCAATCACTGCGGCAAATAGCAATTTAGTTGGTTGCACGGTTTGTCATCAGCTAGCACCCATTAACACTGCTCACTGCAAGCGTTGTGGGACTGCTTTATCTTCACGAATAGTAAATAGTGTGCAAATAACATTAAGTCTGTTACTTACAGCAGTGTTGCTATACATACCAGCAAATTTTTATCCAATTATGAGTACCAATTTACTAGGGGAAACAACGGATAGCACCATTATTGGTGGGGTTATCTTATTCTTAGAACAAGAATCTTATTTTATAGCGTCGGTGATTTTTATTGCCAGTGTTATTGTTCCGCTGGCCAAAATGTTTGCTTTGGCTTGGCTGTGCTATTCTGCAACACGAGTAGAATCCATAAAGAAGTATGAGCTAACTAAGCTATACCGTGTGACTGAATTTATAGGGAAGTGGTCAATGATTGATGTATTTGTTGTGGCTATTCTAGTGGCGTTGATACAGTTTGGAGAGATCATGTCAATTAAGGTGGGCTTCGCAGCACCTGCATTTGCTGGCGTCGTGATCATGACCATGATTGGCGCTCATAAGTTTGATACAAGGATCCTTTGGGATAAAGTGGACGAAGAATGACAAGCAACACCAATACAGAAAATGGACAATCGGGAAAAACGGAAGAGGATAGCACGCTCAGTAGCCAAGCTGCCCCAGAGGCTAATGAGCCTGTGGTTGTGGATAAAGCGCGCTTTTCGAAAGTATGGATCCTGCCCATTCTTGCCGCACTCATTGGGTTGGGCATGGTGTATAACGACTGGCAAAATCGAGGCATTCATATCCAAGTTGAATTTGAGACTGCTGAAGGTTTAGAAGTAAAGAAAACCGTACTGAAGAATCGTAATGTTGATATTGGTCGAGTTAAAAAGATTAGTTTTAGTGAAGATAAAACCAAAATCCTAGTAGATATCGAAGTGGATAAGTCGATGGGTTCTTTCTTAGTGGAGGATAGCGAGTTTTGGGTTGTCAAACCACGATTTGGTGCAACGGGTATTACCGGTTTTGGCACACTACTCTCCGGTGCCTACATTGAAGTTTCACCAGGCCAGTCTGAAATAGAACAGCTGGAATTCAAAGGGTTGGAAACACCGCCCGTAACATCACTAAATGCTGACGGCATTCATTTAAAACTCGTTTCGCGCGGAAATAAGCCGCTAAAAGTAGGCAATCCTGTCTTACATAAAGGCTTTGAAGTAGGAGCAGTAGAATCAAAGTATTATGATGACTTAGAACAGGAAGCTCATTACGATGTTTTTATTCAGGCGCCTTTCCACAATCTGATTACTGAAAACACTTCATTTTGGAATGTAAACGGGCTTTCAATTACCACGTCGACACAGGGTGTCAATGTAACCATGGCGTCGTTGGATGCTCTGGTTGCGGGTGGTGTAGAGTTTGGCTTATTGGATGGTGCTTTGCCAGGTCTTGGTGTGCCGCAAAACTATCAATTTCAAGTGTATGACTCAAAAGAGAGCATTGATGAACAGCGAGATTATAAGTTCGTTGAATACGTGCTATTAGTTGAAGATAGCGTTGGCGGATTGCACAAAGGAGCGCCTGTAGAGTACCGCGGTATTCGACTAGGAACGGTCAGTGAACCTTACATGGAATTTTGGGAAATTATCGATGTAGCTGGCGTTGGTAAGGAGGAGCGTATACCCGTTGTAATAAAGCTTGAGCCAGAACGGTTGATGAAAAACGGCTATATTGCAATTGATATTTTTAAGGCAATGGTTGATGACTGGATAAAAGAAGGTCTAACTGCCTCTTTAGAAAGTGCGAACTTACTTACTGGCAGCTTGATGGTAAGCCTGCAGCCTGGCGGCGAACCAATTGCCGCGGTAGGACAATTTGGAAAATTTCCGGTTATACCCTCTTCCCAAGGAGGATTTGCCAGTTTGAGTAAAAAGTTAGAAAATATTCTGAGTGAGCTCGAAAGGTTGCCTTTAAACGCCACACTAGCGAATATCAATGGCTTAATTGACAGCGCAGATGAAACGGTTAAAACGACAGGTGGGGTGATAGAAAAAGCGAGCAAGACTTTACACACTTTAGAGCAAAGTCTGGAAGAACTTCAGTCGACATTGAGGGGCCTGCAGCCGGATTCTCAAGTTTATCGCTCAGTTGAAGAGATGATAAAAAAAATAGAAGTCACGCTCGATGAAATAAAGCCAATTGTAAAAGAAGTCTCCAATCAACCTAATTCGCTGGTATTTGGTGAGCCCGCAAGCAGTGATAGACAGCCAAAATCATCCAAAAAGGAAGGGAACTAAGATGCAAAAAGTGTCTATGCTAGTCATATTTTGTTTGTTGGTGTCGGCGTGCGGAGCAATGAAACAGGCGCCAGATACAACATATTACTTGTTCGATGCAGATCCTGTGGCACAACAACACAAAGTCACAGAGGCTAGAATTAAACTTGAAAAAGTGACTCTACCCGACTACTTAAGCGGTAGCCAGTTAGTTATGCGTGAGAGTGGGCACGTGCTTATTAAGGCGAATTACCACAGCTGGGCTGATAGTTTAGATGAGTCAATTCAGCGAGCGCTGTTAAACGATCTTAATAACATAAACGCAGAAAATGAGTTCGTGGATTGGTGCAGTCCTTGCGACAGTATTAGCGTGACAATAGAGCACTTTTATCCATCTGCCGAAGGCAAGCTGCTGCTTTCAGGATTTTTTGAAATTTCGAAAAGCAAAGGTGAAAACAAGCTTTCCTACTTTCAACTCGTAGACGAGTTGAGTGTGGATGGTTACGCCAATGCGGTAAGGCAAATGCGAGCTCAAATAAGTGAGCTCGCCGCTCAAATTAATCAAAATTTATAAACACAGGCCTTAGAGCAACAATGTAGCGGCCTTAGAGCAATAGTATTGTTCCTAAGCCTAAGAACGCGACAAAACCGACGATATCAGTCACCGTTGTTAAAATAACTGAGCCAGAAAGCGCTGGGTCTATTTTCAGTTTATCCAGTATTACCGGTACAAAAACGCCGGCAAATGCTGCGGCAACAATATTTAGAAAAATAGCGATAGCGATAACGGCGCCAATTAAAGGGTCGCCAAACCATGCAAATGCAACCAAGCCGATAACAATGGCCCAAATAAACCCGTTTAAGCCACCTACTTTAAGCTCTTTTCTTAGCAATACCATGGTGTTGGCAGGCGTTACTTGTTTCAATGCCAGACCGCGTATAATTAAGGTTAGCGTTTGGCTGCCGGCAATGCCACCCATACTCGCTACTACCGGCATCAATACCGCCAAAGCAACTACTTGTTGCAACGTTGCTTCAAACATACCGATAAAGGCGCTGGCCATAAATGCCGTCAACAAGTTGATGCCTAACCAGATTGCGCGTGCTTTTGCACTTCTGCGTACCGGTGAAAACAAATCCTCATTTTCATCCATACCCGCACTAGCCATCAGTTGGCGCTCATAATACTCTTCGCTTAGCTCAGATGCCGTAGTCACGTCAATCCGGCCTATCAGCTTGCGATTCTCATCAACGACGGGCAGGGCGCCATAAGTTGAAAACAGCACGTCCTTTGCCACTTTTTGACCTTCATCTGTGGCATTAATCACAGGGAAATCGTCTAAGGCCACATCTACGAGTGGAACGTGCTCTGGTAATGCATAAAGTTTAGCAATAGGAACTGCTTCTGAAAAATGGCCTGAACGATTGATTAGAAAAATAGTATCAGTGTGTCGCGGCATCTCACGACGTATAAGACGAATACCTTCTCGCACTCGCGCATTTAAAGGTAATACCAAATAGTCATGCGTAATCCAGTGTCCTACTTGTTCTTCAGGGTATTGATTTGCTTCGGTAAAGTACTGTCTTTGTACTCTATCCATCGCAGCGTATGCACGTTCAACTAACTCTTCAGGTAGTGAGTCGGCCAGCTCAAGCAAGTCTTCCGCTTCAATACCAACAAACAACTTATCCCATTGTTCAGGTTCTGTGGCGCGCACAAGCACTTCACGAGGATCGCCGCGCATCGCAATGAGGATATCAAGTTTTTTATGGTCGGGTAGGGTTTGCCAAAGACTTAACCGTTGCTCTATCGGCAGTGATTCGAGTAGCGATGCCATCTCATCTTCATCGGCCTGCGCGATAATCGCCGCAATGCCCACACCGCTTTCGCTCAAGTCAGAGTGGCTAATGACCTCTTCAATCAAATCAGGTAAAGTTTCAGACATAAGAGGCTCCCCAGTAAATGGATGATAATGCGCGTAGATTCACATCAAACGACCTAAACTGCAACGGATATTTAGATTATTTATGTATAAAAAGCTAAGCAGATTAGAGGGTTTAGCTCTGGTTTTGAGCTTTTGGATGACTAAGCGTGTTAATTCACAATATTGATTGATTGACCGCTTACAAATGCATTTAAATTGGTGACTACTTGGTTCATTAATGCCTGTGAAGCTTGCTGACTAGCCCATGCTACATGAGGTGTAACAATGCAATTTAACATTGCGTTCAGCTGCATGATGACCGAACTATTCGGAGGCGGCTCTTGTGGAGCAACATCTAATCCGGCCCCTGCTATTTCTTTATGTAAAAGTGCCTCCTGAAGTGCCTCAAGGTCAACAATTGAGCCCCTCGCTGTATTGATGAGTAAAGCGTTGTTGCGCATTAATTTAAGACAGTCTGCATTTATGAGGTTTTCAGTTGCAGGCGTCAGAGGGCAGTGCAAACTCACAATGTCGGCGTTAGCTAACAAGTCATGGAGTGAAACTAATGACTCACCTTTCAGCTCCTTGCGCCCGCTTACACTGTGAAATATTACTCGCATTCCAAATGCCTTAGCATGTAGCCCAACTTGTTGAGCAATGGCACCTGTACCAATGAGGCCCAGGGTACTGCCGTGTAAATCACTAATAGGCTCGTTATGAAAGCAAAACTGCTGCGAAGCTTGCCATTTTCCGCTAGCTATATCTGCTTGAAAATTGAATAAATGACGCCGCAGACTCAATATCAACGACATCACGTGTTCGCTAACAGAGCGTGTTGCATAACCGGGTACATTACTCACTTTTATACCAAGCTCTGTCGCTACTTTCAGGTCAACGCAATTAGTCCCTGTAGCAGTAATTGCGATATGCTCGAGTTGAGGAAGTTGGCTCATTAATGCTTTGTCGAACTTCACTTTATTAGTGATTATCAAGTTAGCACCTTGAGCACGTTCTAAGGTTTGCTCAGCATTTGTTTTGTCGAAATTAGTCCACTTATGCGCAAAATCGGGTGATGGAATGCGGATCCCATCTGCAAATGTGGCACTGTCTAAAAATACTATTCGACGCATAGACTTCCTCGTGTTCGTTCTGTTGCTATTCTTTCTTGTTGTCTTCCTGCTCCGCTTTTTGAGGCTTGAACACGTTGACACCGCATAGGCCAACGATAGTAATAACGCCAACCAAGAGGCCAATCCATGGTTCAAATACGCTGAATGCCATTGCTGTTATCACCATTGCACCGCGCTCTGTTGCATCTTTAACCAGTGACAAGGCCAACGTTGCGCAGGCAAACGCCGTTAATACAAGTGTGACGGCAAGCGCTACAGGAAGTAATGGTTTTAGCAAGGTGACTAGCGGTAGTAAAATGAATAAAAACGGCAGACCAAAGGCATAAAAGCTGCCGATGCTGTCGAAGATTGAATCGAGCTTGTCGCGTCCTTGGGTCCAACGCTTAAGAAGGACGACTTGAATACCTGTCCACAATACCCCTTGGGTAGCAAAGAAAGGAGCGACAATAGCCATCAAAATATTTCTGATACCAGTGGCCATGTGCGCGCGGCTGCCGTCTAATTCAAGCTTCTCATCACTGCGAGCTTTTTGCGCTTCTTCGATCATTTCATTACCCGTGACAACGTCACCAAAAAACAAGATGTAAGTAATCAATGCTAATGGAAAGGATGCAAGAAAGGTTGCTAGTGATGGCCAACCAATAGCGAAGGGGGACGCCTTATCCCATAATGACGTGGTTGACGCTACAACATCAAGAATCTCCCAGCGGATATTGTATTCAAACTCACCGGTAAAATAGCCAACAGTGCCTGCAACGATAAAACCTGGGAGTAAGCCAAACCCGAGCAACTTAGCTAACCATCTTTTATCTAGAGCAACTGCATGTAGTGGTTTAGAAAATGCAAATACCAAACACACGACCACGCCTAAAGTACCCGCTATCGGTGCCGACTGAAAAACATTTGCGGCGTCACCGTCTTTGGTTACACGCAAAAATGCAGCGACGGCGGCGCCTAGAATGATGCCGCCTTTAAAGACGTTGGGAACAATATTGATTAACTTTGCGCCAAGCCCCGTAACCCCGAGAAAAATAAGAATAAAGGCAAAGTTCAGCGACAATGCGGTCATTGCTTGAAACTGAGAGGTATGGTCTCCCAAGTATGCCGGCGCAGTGATGAATGCGACGACGAATGGGATTGCGGGTGTTAGCCAGCCCGGTGCATATGGGTCGCCGAAAAACATCCAGGAAAATGAAATTAATAAACTGTGAAACATCGCCATCGTCACGGCTTCTTCAAAACTAAGCCCCAACAAGGCCATAAAATAGGGGACTAATGCCATTCCAGTCGCCCCAGCAACAGCTAAGCCCTGAAGCATATCCGCTAATGAAAAGCGTAAATGAATCAGAGGGATCCGCATGGTAAACGGGCCCCATTTAAAACCAGGTTGTACTTCTCCATCAGGCCTTGTCTTTAGCATATTATTATTCTCAGTATTGGGCTAAAAATTGATTAAAAACATGTTTATAAGCACGCTTTATTGAATTCATTTATTGTAACTACTCTATTAAAAGCAGAGTCAATAACTTAGTAGTTTTAACATAAAAAACATAAATATTTTACATTTGATTGTCTTTTTTTACTCATTTAGCTTCTTGAAAACTTTACACTGATTATTATTCGAACTAATGTGTTGCCAAATTAAAATTAATTACTTTTCAAAAGGACTTGTCTTTCATGCCAATATCCCGAACTAACATTCCAAATTTCACTCGTAAAACTGTTTTTTCAACGACGGCTCTTTTGAGTTTAAGCGTGTTAAATTTTTCTTGTGCCGCCCAAATGCCGGCCGAAAAAAGCCAAGTTACTCCGCCTATTATTCAGCCAGGTGCTCCTGGGCAAACATCACGTTCGCTCAGCGCAGAAGATGCAGTCAAAATTGCCAATACAAGTTTCACACGTGACGATGCTATGTTTATGCAGAACATGATCCCGCATCATGGGCAAGCGGTGAGTATGGCTATACTAGTGGAGGACAGAACCAATAATAAGGAGATAATCGACATAGCGGGTCGCATTCGCAAATCACAAGCTGATGAAATTGCATTCATGAAGGACTGGTTAGAACAGCGAAATGAAGCGACTGATATTGATCACTCAATGCATATGGACCACAGTCTAATGGGCATGGCAACACCAGCGCAAATGGATGAACTCGCTGCTGCAAAAGGAACAGATTTTGACCGCTTGTTTTTAACTTTCATGATACCGCATCATGAGGGTGCGGTAAGAATGGTGGATGATTTACTTGAGCAGTCAGGCTCAGCTTACGATCCCATTTTATATGACTTTATCAACGATATAGTCAACGACCAAAAAGCTGAAATCACTCGCATGGACCTTTTGTTGTCGGGTTTGTCGACCGACAAAAGGGTAGGACTAAGCGCAGGCTTCCGGGATGCAGGTGAAGCAGCCTTGAACCTGACGCTGATTAAAACACTACCACGGCCAAACGGTTTCTTCGATCCTGAAAACCCTTCAAATTTACCGCCGGTTAAAATGCCTAGCGCGGATGAAAAATCCGAAAGTCGTGAAGATGAAGAAGGTGGTGACGCAAAAACAGAGTGGGCCGAACGCTGGCCGCTGCTTAGCTTCTGGAATACCGATATGGCGTTTTCAGGCAATACGCTTGTTGCAGGGAATTATCATGGCTTCAATATTTATAATTTAGACGACAACGGTGAGCCAAGCTTAGCCAGTTCGATCGTCTGTCCGGGCGGTCAGGGCGACGTCTCCATTGTGGGCGATTTACTGATCATGTCGGTAGAACAAACTCGAGGTCGCATTGACTGCGGTTTACAAGGTATCAGCGATGATGTGAGTGATGAACGTTTTCGTGGCTTACGGATATTTGATATCTCAGATATGACGATGCCAAAACAAGTTGGCTTAGTACAAACCTGCAGAGGTTCACATACCCATTCAATCGTATCCTCTGATGACGAAAAGATTGTTGTGTATAACTCAGGTACAGCAGGCGTTCGAGACGAAGAAGAATTGGCCGGTTGTATTGGCGAAGTTCCAGGAGATACTCGCACGGCATTGTTTCGTATTGACGTTATTGAAATACCGGTGAAAGACCCAGCCAAAGCGCGTATCACGTCAAGCCCTGCAGTTTTTGCTGACGACGAAGGACGCTTATCCGGTCTATGGCGCGGTGGCGACCATGGTGACGGCACTCAAGATACAAGTATTACCGATCAATGTCATGATATCACTGTCTTTCCTGCATTGAAGTTAGCGGCGGGTGCATGTTCAGGTAACGGCATATTGTTGGACATTTCTGACCCACTTCAGCCAAAACGCATTGACGAAGTATCCGATACTGGTTTCGCTTATTGGCATTCAGCTACGTTTAACAATGAGGGTACAAAAGTGTTATTTACCGATGAATGGGGCGGCGGCACGCAAGCCCGTTGTAGAGCTTCAGACCCAAAAAACTGGGGTGCAAATGCATTTTATGAAGTGAAAGACGGTAAGCTAACATTTCAAAGTTATTATAAAATTGGTGCGCCGCAGTCAGAGCAGGAAAATTGTGTAGCCCACAATGGGTCGGTGGTTCCAGTGCCGGGCAGAGATATTTTCGTGCAAGCTTGGTATCAGGGTGGTTTGTCTGTTATCGATTTTACCGACACGGCTAATCCTGTTGAAATTGCTTATTTCGATCGTGGCCCAATTCATGATGAGCGCATGGTGATTGCTGGTTACTGGTCAACATATTGGTATAACGGCAAGATATATGGAACGGAAATCCTGCGAGGTTTAGACGTAATGGATTTGCAGGTTAGCGAGTTCCTAACAGAAAACGAGCTTGCGGCGGCTAAATTAGCTGATATGGGCGATACGTTTAATCCGCAGCAGCAATTCCAAGTCACTTGGCCTGCAGACCCTGTTATTGGTTTGGCTTTCATTGATCAACTAACACGTAACGGTGGTTTAGCCCAAGCCCATATCGATAAGGCCACAACTTTACTCGAAAGTGCGAAGGAGTCAGTATCGAAGGGCGCTAAAAACAAGTCGTTAGCTGCCTCACTTAATCAATTGGCGCGTGATATCAAACCTGCAAAAGATGATGTGAATACTAAAAAACGCATTGCTGGCTTGCGTGTGAATATGAGTGATATTGCTAAATTAATGTAATTAAGCTCGGTGTGTTTTTGTTCATTGAAGACGCATTGAAGTAATAATAAAAAAAGCGCATGAACTATGTTCATGCGCTTTTAAAAAGGTAGCTGTAGCGAAACTTGCAATAGCGCTAATTGTTGCCAGTATTTTCGGCTTAAGTAAGCGTCACAAACTCTTCACCGCTGGTTGGGTGAATAGCAACACAGGCGTCAAAATCAGCTTTTGTTGCCCCCATTTTAATCGCAACACCAAAACCTTGCAGTATTTCGTCCATGCCGAAACCAATACCATGCAGACCCACCACTTTTTCGTCAATGCCCGCACAAACCAACTTCATTTTTGTCGCTTGTCGATGCGAAGTAACCGCGGTATACATAGCAGCGAAGCTAGAGTTATACACTTTGATGTTTGATAAACCGTATTTCTCAATGGCTTCTTTTTCAGTTAAGCCCATGGTTCCAATAGCGGGGTGGCTAAACACAACCGTTGGGATTAGGTCGTAATCCATGTGTGCCTCTGTTTGAAAATTAAATAGACGCTCACACAATAAACGACCCGCTTTAACAGCAACCGGTGTTAGATCGATTTTTCCGATATTATCACCCACCGCGTATATGCCTTCAGCAGTCGTATTTTGGTATTTATCTACCTTTATGTAACCCCTCTCATCGAGTTCTACGTCTGTATTTTCAAGCTTTATTTTATCGTTTGCGGGTTCGCGACCAATGGCCCAAACTAGAGCATCACAATCTATATGCCAACCCGTATTAAGGTTCACTTTTAGCGAGCCATCTGGCTGTTTTTCAATCGATGTTACTTCGGTGAAAGGGTGCAGTTTAGGGCCTTCTTCAGCCATTATTTCTACGAGTGTGTCTGACAACATATCGTCGAAGTTACGCAGTGGTTTTTCGCGACGGACCAATAAATGGGTTTCTGAACCCAAAGAGTGCATTACGCCCGCTAGCTCGACGCCAATATATCCGGCGCCCACGACGACTACTCGTTTAGGCTGTTCGGTAATATCAAAAAACTCGTCAGAGTTAATGCCGAGTTCTGCCCCTGGTATCGTTGGTTTAATCGGACGTCCACCGGTAGCGATAGTGATATGGTCAGCGGTATAAATATCTCCGTTGACTTCTATCGTGTGATTGTCGATGAACGTAGCGAAGCCTTTAATAAGCTCTACGCCGTTCTTGCCTAACACGCGATCATACGACTGGTGGATGCGGTCGATATATGCTGTGCGGCTCTCTACTAGTTTTGTCCAACTAAAACTGTTTACGGTAACGTCGAATCCGTAATCCGGACTATATTTGTGGATAGCCTCTGCGACTTGTGCACCAAACCACATGGCCTTTTTGGGTACACAGCCCACATTGACGCAGGTTCCGCCAATCTCTTTAGCTTCAATGATAGCGGCTTTTTTGCCGTATTTTGATGCGCGATTCGCAGATGCTATACCGCCGCTGCCGCCGCCAATGCTGATATAGTCGAAATGATTTTTCGCTTTTGCGTTCTGAGTACTTGTATTCATTTTGTTCCTAAAAGGGTCACTGCTATAAAACTAGTGTGCTAAATATGCCTACAAGACCGCAATTATCAAGTTTTCCTTCAAAAAAAGTTTTATTTACCATTGTGATCCCATTCGGAATACCCAATTATAAATGTATCTATTTGCCACTTATTTTCTTGGCAACAACGAATAACGATGAGATTTTTTATGAATGCAATTGAAAACGTGAGCGGCCTTCCTCTTTTCTCACAAATTAGTACGCAAGATATTGTTCCAGCGATTAAAAAAGCGATAGAAAACTGTAAATCAACGATTGATGAAGTGGTTAAAAATGGAAACGCTACTTACGCTGAGGTGGTTGAACGCATCGACGACACCGACGATATTTTGGCAAGAATGTGGTCTCCAGTGGGCCACATGAATTCTGTCGTTAGCAGCGACGAACTTCGCGAAGCGCATGATGCGTGCCTGCCGATGCTGTCTGAATTTGGCACGTGGGTTGGTCAGCACAAGGGTTTGTTTTCTTTGTACCAGCAGCTTCGTGAGAGCAATGAGTTTGCAACATTGAATGAAGCTCAGCAAAAAGTGGTGACTAACGCTATTCGCGATTTTACGCTGTCGGGAGTTGGACTAGAGGACGACAAAAAGAAACGTTACGCCGAGATTCAGAGTCGCTTATCTGACTTGTCATCAACATTTGGCAACAATGTCATGGATGCAACGATGGCGTGGACGAAACATGTGACGGATGAAGCACAACTTGCCGGTTTGCCAGAGTCTGCGAAAGCCGCAGCGGCGCAGACAGCAAGGAACAAAGATAAGCAAGGTTGGTTGTTCACTCTTGATATCCCAAGTTACTTGCCGGTTATGCTGTACGCCGATAGTAGCGATTTGCGCGAAGAAATGTATCGCGCATACAACACCAAAGCGTCAGACCAGGGCCCTAACGCTGGGGAGTTCGACAACGCTGCCCACATTGATGAAATGCTTGCGTTAAAACAAGAAGCGTCATCATTACTTGGTTTCAGCTCTTATGCGGAGCGTTCGCTGGCCACTAAAATGGCATCATCGACAGAGCAAGTTACACAGTTTTTACGAGACTTGGCAAAACGTTCGAAACCACAAGCACAAGATGAGCTTCAAGAAATTGTCGATTTTGCAGCGCAGTCAGATGCTCAAACAGAGTTACAGCCTTGGGACTACACTTACTTTGGCGAAAAATTAAAGCAGAAAAAATATGCAATATCAGATGAGGAACTGCGTCCGTACTTCCCTGAGCATAAAGTTGTTAGTGGTTTGTTTGAGGTAGTTTCGCGTTTATATGGTTTGCGTATAGAGCAGCAAACAGACGTTGATATATGGCATAAAGATGTATCGTTTTATAAAATTTTTGATGCTGACAATCAACATCGAGGCTCTTTTTACTTTGACCTGTATGCCCGCGAGAAAAAGCGCGGTGGTGCATGGATGGACGTTTGTAGAAGTCGCAGACGTTTGTCTAATGGCGAAATACAGCTGCCTGTCGCCTACATGGTTTGCAACTTCAACGGTCCAGTAGATGGTAAGCCAGCCTTGTTCACTCATGATGAAGTGGTGACCTTATTTCATGAATTCGGGCATGGTTTACATCATATGTTGACAAAAATAGACGCAGGTGGCGTTTCCGGGATCAGTGGCGTCGCTTGGGATGCGGTTGAGTTACCGAGTCAGTTTCTCGAAAATTGGTGCTGGCAACCAGAAGCCTTAAGCTTTATATCGGGTCACTTTGAAACGGGTGAAGCACTGCCTAACGAGTTGTTAGATAAAATGTTAGCTGCAAAAAATTACCAATCGGCAATGCAAATGGTGCGTCAGCTTGAATTTAGTTTGTTTGATTTTACGCTACATCAACAAAGCAGCGCCGAAAAATCAGTACAAAGTATTTTAGACGAGATAAGACAAGAGGTAGCCGTAGTCATACCGCCTGCATTTAACAGGTTTCAAAACAGTTTTGGACACATATTTGCGGGTGGATACGCTGCGGGTTACTACAGCTATAAATGGGCTGAAGTGCTCTCCTCAGATGCGTTTGGTCGTTTTGAAGAGGAAGGCATCTTTAATCAACAGACTGGGCGAGATTTTTTAAGCAACATCCTCGAAATGGGCGGCAGCAAAGAGCCTATGGAATTGTTTGTCGCTTTCAGAGGCCGTGAGCCTGAAGTTGATGCATTACTACGCCATTCAGGCATTGCAGCATGAGTGTAGGTAATGCAAAAGACATCAGCGTAAAAGCTGAAGCTTTTGCGAGCCTGTATGATCGCGTTATTAAACGTAAAGGCAGTGAGGCAATGGTGAAGGAATTGCTTTCGCAACCGGCGAGCAAGAAGCAAGTTCTCGACATACCTGACGATCGTTTTTTAGCCGAGTTTACTAAGAAAGTGTTTCAATCTGGCTTCGTCTGGCGGGTTGTGCGTCAGAAATGGCCAGACTTCGAAGACGTTTTTTTTGGTTTTAATATAGACAAAATATTGTTAATACCTGATGAGATGTTGGAGCAGAAGGCAAGTAACCCCGCGATTATTCGAAATTTCAACAAAGTTAAGACGATACGCGAAAATGCCCTCATGATTGAAGACGTTCGACGCAAGCACGGTAGCTTTGCTAAGTTTATCAGCGAATGGCCGAAAGATGATTTAATTGGCTTATGGGACTTTCTCAAGAAAAACGGTGCAAGATTAGGTGGAAATACGGGGCCTTATGCGCTGAGAACCTTGGGCGTAGATACATTTTTGTTGAGCCGCGACGTCGAAGCTTATTTCCATGAACACGGTTTAATTAGTGGTTCAGCAAGATCAAAGCGCAGTTTAACCGCCATCCAAAATACATTTTTTACATGGCAAAAAGAGAGTGGCCTATCGCTGCAAGAGCTCAGTCAACTTGTTTCTTTCAGCTGCGGTGACAATTACGTGGGTATGGTTTAGCTTACTTGATGTATTTACGCCGATTTTTCGCTACAATCGAACGAATAGATAGCGTATGAGCGTTCTTGAGCTGCCTGATGAGTAAATGACTGATGGCATAAAGCTCAATGCAGTAAAAAATACACCGCTCATCAATATCAAAATCCTAAAAAGAAGCCATTAAAATGCAAAGCACAAAACAAACATCAGCACCAAAGCACGACGATGAGCATGGCGAGAATTTGCTAGATCATCTGGATTCAACGCAAGAAGATGCTGCAGAGCAAACGCACTTTGGCTTTAAGCAAGTTGCGAAAGACCAAAAGGAATCGATGGTCGCCGATGTTTTTCATTCAGTTGCAGCGAAGTATGACGTGATGAATGATTTGATGTCGCTTGGTATTCATCGCATTTGGAAGCGCTACACCATTGATTGTAGTGGTATACGTCCTGGCCAGAAAGTACTGGATTTGGCCGGTGGAACCGGTGACTTAGCCGCTAAGTTTAGTCGTATCGTGGGCGAGACAGGGCAAGTGACACTGGCTGATATTAATCACTCGATGCTGATGGTGGGGAAAGAAAAACTCACGAACATGGGCATCATGTCTAACCTTAATTATGTGCAGGCAAATGCTGAGGCCTTGCCATTTCCAGATAATCATTTCGACTTAGTTACGATGGCTTTTGGTTTACGCAATGTGACAGAAAAATTGAATGCACTTGCTTCTATTTATCGGGTACTCAAGCCCGGTGGCCGCTTATTAGTCTTAGAATTTTCTAAGCCAAGCAGTGAGATGTTGAGCAAGATTTATGACACCTACTCATTTCATCTATTGCCCAAAATGGGCAAGTTGGTTGCTAATGATTCTGAAAGTTATCAATACTTGGCAGAGTCTATTCGTATGCATCCCGATCAGGAGACACTCGAGGGAATGATGAAGGAGGTCGGTTTTGAACAAACCAGCTACACTAACTTAACCGGCGGTATTGTTGCTTTGCATAGAGGTTTTAAGTTCTAAATGTATCAAGCTCAAGTGATGACAAGTGCGATTGAATTTGCAATGAACAAAATCCTGTCTTTGGATGAAGACAGCGGTGTTTTGTTGCAGCCACTCATTGGTAAGCAGTGCGAAATAAAGCTGCATGAGTTAGCCTTTCCACTCGTCTTTAACTTTCACTCAAAAGGTGTTGCAGTCAGTTCAATTGTGAATGACGGTAGTGAGCAAATTATCGCGCAAACGCCACAAGCAAAGAGTCAAAACAAAAATCAATGCGCCATTCGCCTGTCTGTGTTCATTATTAATGAACTAAAAGACACCAGTAACATTACTCGACTCATTCGCGAACATAAATTAGATTTTGACGGAAATTTGCAAATTGCGCAAAATATGAGTGCTCTATTTAATGGTTTAAATATTGATATCGAGGAAATTCTATCTAAACATGTTGGTGATATTGCTGCGCACAATGCAGTGCAGAGTGCAGACTCTCTTGGCCAGTTTATTAAGCGCAATCATAAAACAGCCATGCAAGCGTTAAGCAGAGTGATACTTGATGACAAACCAATTGGTGTTAGGCCGATCATGGTAGAAAATTATATACAAGAAGTGTCCGAAGTGAGAGATGCTGCTGCCAGATTGGAAGCACGTATAGCAATCTTGGAGAAGCAAGCTAGGTCGACCGCAGGTAATACAGCGAAGAAAACAACGGAGCAGGACTCTTAACGTGCAAATTAAACGCTTTTATCTCATTGGTAAAGTACTGCTTCAGCACGGGCTAGACGAACTAATACCAGCACGTTTTAAGCCGTGGTACGTGCGTTTTGCACGCCGCTGTATCTTTTGGCTGCCAAACAAACACAAAAGCGAGTCTGAAGGCCGTCGTTTGCGTCTTGCGCTTGAGACTCTGGGCCCTGTTTACATAAAGTTCGGACAAATGTTGTCAACACGTCGCGATTTACTTACGAACGATATCGCAACAGAATTGAGTATGCTGCAGGATAACGTACCGCCCTTCGATCCTGAGAAAGCCCAAGAGATGATTAAACGCTCGCTGGGTATACAAGACTTATCGGTTTTGTTTTCTGATTTTACAACGAAACCACTCGCTTCTGCATCCATTGCACAAGTGCATTCTGCGACCTTAAAAAGTGATAACAAACAGGTTGTCATAAAGGTGCTTAGACCGAATATAAGACAGACTATTGAAGCGGACGTTGAGTTGATCACAAGTCTCGCTCGAGTTCTGCAGAAATGGCTTCCTGACGGTAAGCGTTTGCGTCCCGTTGAAGTTGTAGAAGAATACAAGCGCACTATTCTCGACGAACTAGACTTGTTGAGAGAGGCAGCAAATGGCATTCAAATAAAACGCAATTTCGAAGACTCAGATTCCCTGTATGTGCCGCATTTTTATAGTGATCATTGTCGTAAAGATGTCATTGTAATGGAACGAATTTTTGGGATTCCGGTCTCTGATGTAGTGGCATTAAGAGCCCAAAACACTAACATGAAGTTGCTTGCCGAACGCGGTGTGGAGGTATTTTTCACGCAGGTATTTAGAGACAGTTTCTTTCATGCGGATATGCACCCCGGGAATATTTTTGTCAGCAGAGAACACCCTGAAAACCCGCGTTATATTGGCATCGATTACGGCATTGTTGGCACATTAAATAAAGAGGATAAGCGCTATTTAGCTGAAAACTTTATCGCGTTTTTCAACCGTGATTACCGCAAAGTAGCTGAACTTCATGCTGATTCTGGCTGGGTACCTGCGGACACCAATATCGCCGATTTTGAAATGGCTATTCGCACTGTTTGCGAACCCATTTTTCAAAAGCCTTTAGAAGACATCAGTTTTGGCAATGTGCTTTTACAACTATTTAATACAGCGCGCCGTTTTAACATGGTCGTGCAGCCGCAGCTTGTGCTGCTGCAGAAAACTTTATTGTATGTTGAAGGGCTCGGTCGCCTGCTTTACCCGCAATTAGATCTTTGGCAAACTGCAAAACCTTTTTTAGAAAATTGGATGAAAGAGCAGGTTGGACCCAAGGCTATGCTTAAAAAGGTATATGAGAATTTACCATTTTGGAGTGAAAAGTTGCCTGAAATGCCTGATCTATTGTATGACGCGATGAAGCAAATCAAACGTAGTCCGATTGAACAACAAAGGCTGCATGAAATACAAATTGAAGCCATTAAGAGCACTCAGAAAGCTCGTTTTTACAGTCACTTGGCTGCAGCATTCTCAGTAGTAACCGTGCTCATGTATTTGTTTGAAAAGCCAGCATTGTGGAGTGTAAGTTTAGGCTTTATCAGCGTTTTTTGCTGGCTAATGTCGTGGCGCAAACTTTCTTAACTGAGCGTATATCAAAATTACATCAGCCACATTATGATTCATGACGATTAGTGTCTAAAAAGAACATGCTAGTCTTTATAAAAAGCGCAAAAGAGTTTTCACACATCGAATTGTCCGGCAATGCTTGCTGCAATCTAGTGTTAAAGCCTGCGTAATTACCAATAACAAGGAATACATATGAAACACACTATAATTGCATCAAGCATTGCGGCCTGTCTATTGATTGTAGGCGCAACAACACCTTTAACTGCAGCAGCAGCTGACAAGGAAGTTCAAGCAACGGATTTAGTCGATATTTTTGAGAAGCTCGGCGGTAAACATCCTGGTTATCGAAAAGCCCATGCAAAAGGGATGTGTGCAGCGGGGACATTCGTGCCATCAGCAAATGAACATTTCAAAGATGCTGCACTATTGAGCAATGGCGAACTACCGGTGTCTATGCGATTCTCTTTAGGCGGTGCAAATCCAAATAGCGATGAAAGAGCACCTGGTACCCGCGGTTTAGGGATGCAAATAAAACTGCCTAATGGCTCATTCCATACTTTTACGGGCAATAACTTCCCGGTTTTTGCCGGTAAAGATCCAGAAACATTCTTTGGCTTCCTATCGACATTGCTGCCTGATGAAAATGGAAAAACAGATCCGGCGAAAACGATGGCTTTCATTAAAGCGAATCCTTCGGTGCAGGCAAACGCTATGTGGAATCAACAGGCTAAAACACCTGCCTCATTTGCAAATACCGCATTTTTTGGTCTTCACACCTTTTATTTTGATAACGCGAACGGCGAAAAAACCAAATTTCGTTGGGATATACAGCCAAGTTTAGGTGTAAAAACCTTAGACAAAGATGAAGCCGCCAAGATGCCAGAAACGTTTCTTGCAGATACGTTTGCTAAGCAGCTTAAGGAGGGGACGGTGAGCTTTACCATTATGGCAAGTTTGGGTGAAGCTGAAGATAGCGATATCGACCCATCGCAGCAGTGGCCTGCAGAGCGTCCTCAAGTTGCACTAGGAACAGTTACCGTAACAACGAGTGGCGGTGATGCCTGTAAAAATACCAACTTCGATCCTAATATGATGTCTGCTGGTTTCACCCCAAGCGCAGACCCAGTGTTAAGAATGCGTTCACCAGCATACGCCATTTCTTTTGGCAAACGTTTGAGCAATCAATAAACACATTTTTTTGAGAAATGTGACAGCAGCGCGTTTGTTTAAAACGCGCTGCTTATAGCTGAACGCTAGAAAAGTATCGAAGGTTCAAGTTCAAATTTCGGCGTGTATGATTTTTGCCACTACCCAGCTTGAACATGACACAAAACTAAGGTGCATCATTTATCTCAAGCGAGCAAATTGAACATGCATCCAGTCTCGGTCTTGTTCGCGCCCCAGAGAGACTGCCCCCTCGTCTTCCCAGCATTTCCACCAGAAATCATATTCAGGACTAGCTAATGTAGCCTGGCTTCTATTCCACTTTAATTTATTGTGTGCTGGATCCCAATCAATAGATGCACCCCAGGCGTGAGTTGACCATTTACTCCCACCGCGCATTTTTCGCACATTGAGTGCTCCGCCCCACAAATCGAGACGGAGTCGTTTTATTTCTTCCAATCCGTAATGATCAAGTACTCTCTGAAGAACGCGCTCCACTGCAGTCGCTATTTTTTCATGGCAGGTGAAGCGATTAACAATTTTGTCCGTGTCCCAAGCAAGTTTGAGGGGGTAGGGAGAGTTTGCTTTGCCTTGATTAGTGCCTACTTCTCCATAAAAAGCGTTCATAGATGCTTCGTTTTGCAGAGGCCATTGTCCGCTGTCGTCGCCAGTAAACTCTTCTTGACGCCATGGAGCAGGTAATTTTCCATGCGCTAGTTTATAAACTAAATCGCTGTAAGCACTCTCAGTCTGAGGCCCCAATTTGCCATCAATTGGGCCTGCATCAATTCCAGAAAGAGTTGCTAAATGTTGAATGAAACCGACTAACTTTCGTTCGGTACTCCATTCGGTAGGAAGTACACTGACTTTTTGCAGTGCGGCTTGTGTTTCATTACCTGCGATACCATCGACGACTAGTGTGGAGCGGTACATCTTATTTAATTTTGATTGAACAACTTTAATCATATCCTTATTCATAATGCTCTCTTTATGTCTCAATTTTAGTTGTGACAAATAGCGTAACTTACTCAACTTTTATATAGATATAAAAGCTGTAATAAGACACGAACTGCACTTATCAATTGCTTATCTAGATATGGAATCAACAGTATGTAACTTTTGATTGTCTAAATAATAAGCGACATGAAAGAAGTAGCAAGGGCTTAATAATAAGTTTATTTTGAAAATAGAATATCGATAGGAAAGCGGGGGGCTATTCGCAGATAAGTTTCCATCCGGCTTTATGCTGTAGCCAACTTTCGTGGATGAGTTCTGCGTGCACCAATGGCTGAGATAGTAAAACACCCTCCCCGAATCGCAAATGCCAAACATGATTGTTCACGGTAAGAGCAGGAGCGGGTATGGTATCGTCTCTTCTGCGAGTACATAAAATTACGGAAATTCTCACAATACGTAATGCGTTAACCAGCATTTCTTTAAAATCTTGCTGGTAGTTATTAAATATTGCTAAATCAATTTCTTGACGATGCATACCGACTAAATCTCTAATAAACATACGTTGCAGCGTAGTAAAGCCGGTTAATTCAACGTGCGTTAAAATATATGCGCCGTGTTCATGAAACTTCTTATATCCAATGTGAAGGCCAAGTTCGTGCAGTGCTGCTGCAGAGGAAATAAGTGCTTCAGTATCGAAGTCGCAAAAATTACTTTGGGCACACATTTGACGGCTTAAGGCCATCGCTACTTTGCGAACTCTGTCGCTTTGCGCAGTGTCGATATGAAAGCGAGAAACAAGTTGATTGATACCTTGGGTTCTGCGGTCGGCTCGCTGGTAATTGTCCAACATGCCATAAATGATGCCCTCGCGAAGTGCACCACCAGAAATTTGCATATTGTTTAGGTTTAATTGCTTGAATAGCGCGATGAGAATCGCTAAGCCACTTGGGAAGATTAGCCTGCGTGAATCTGCTAAGCCATCAATGTGCAGGCTATCAACGTGTCGACACGCGATTGCTTGATCACGCAGGTCGTACAAGTAATCTAAGCGAATAGCGTCATTGATGCCTTGCTTTACCAGTATGCTAACAACCGCTTGCGGTGTGCCCGACGCACCTAGACACTGCTGCCAGTCGAAGCACTTAAACGTAGCCGCATATGGAGCCAGCATTTCTTCTGCCGCTGAGAGGGCATTATCGAAGTTTGCTTCATTGATAATGCCATTTTGAAAGTACCTCTCCATAAAAGTGACGCAACCCATGTCAACACTGTTTAAGTGAAGTGGCTGCATGTCGCGACCAATAATCACTTCAGTACTAGCACCGCCAATATCTACAACTAGCGTATTACCTTGGTTTGCTGAGGTGTAAGCAACCCCTAAATAAATTTGGCGCGCTTCTTCTTCACCGGATATGACATTGATTTTTTGATTAAGTATTCTTTCTCCGCGCGTGACAAAGTCAACTGCATTCGTGGCAATGCGAAGTGTCGCGGTGGCTACAACTTTAATATTTGCTCTGGGGATATCATCTAACTGTTCGCGGAAGGTTTTTAAACAATCTAGGCCACGCTGAATGCTCTCTTCTGATAGATTAAAGTTATCATCGAGACCTGCAGCGAGCCTTACTTTACGTTTATTTTTACTGACTATTTGAACGCTACCGCTAAGTACCCTCACGATAACCATGTGAAAGCTGTTTGAGCCTAAATCAACGGCCGCATAGTATTCATCCTGAATAACAGTGTTGGGTACTTCTTGGATCAAGCGCAGCTACCTCTAGTTTCTTCCTTGATGGTTTCTTTTGGGGCCACTTGGGCGTTGCCCGCCAGAACGACCACCTCTATTGCCAGGACGACCATCAGTTCGGCCGCGAGGCTTACGATGGAAAACTGGCGGTTTAACGTCTTTCAATAAGCTGTCAGGATCATAATCGCTTACTGTAATTTGATGATCAATATACATTTCAATTGCAGGTAAATTCAACGCATATTTTTCGCACGCAAAACTAATTGCAATGCCACTTTCACCAGCACGACCTGTTCGACCAATTCGGTGAACGTAATCTTCGGCATCATCAGGTAAGTCATAGTTAAATACATGAGTCACTTTTGGAATGTGCAGCCCGCGAGCAGCTACGTCCGTCGCAACCAATATGTCTGTTGCGCCGCTCGTAAAGTCTTCAAGTACACTCAGTCGCTTCTTCTGAGGAACATCGCCACTTAGCATGCCAACACGATGTCCGTCAGCCTGCAGCCAAGCGCATACGGTTTCACAACCAAATTTAGTATTGGCAAATACAATGGCTTTGTCTGGCCATTCGTCTTCAAGGAGCGTTAGTAAAAGCAGTGGTTTATCTTTGTCAGAGGGATAAAACAATTCTTCTGTCACTCTTGTCGCTGTTTTCTTTTCAGGCTCAATTTGTACGTGCGTCGGATTATTCATATGCTCGTAAGCAAGTTCCTGAACGCGGAAGCTCAATGTTGCAGAAAAAAGCATACTTAAACGCAGAGTAGGATCAGGCATACGTCTAAACAAGTAGCGAATATCTTTTATAAAACCCAAATCAAACATGCGATCTGCTTCATCAAGTACCGCAACTTGTATGTTTTTAAGGGAAAAAATATCTTGCTTGTAATAATCAATAATACGACCGGTTGTACCAATAACAATATCTACGCCTTTCGTTAATTGATCCCGTTGACTTTCATATCCTTCACCCCCATATATTAAACTTAGCGACAAACCGGAGTGTTTACTGAGTAGTTCCGCATCGTTATAGATTTGCACAGCAAGCTCACGAGTCGGTGCCATAATAATAGCTCTGGGACTCGGTTTATTTGGCTCGTTGTCAGGTTTTGGGTTATTTAAAAGGTGGTGAAATGTAGCCACCAAGAAAGCAATGGTCTTGCCCGTCCCAGTTTGCGCTTGACCAGCAATGTCGTTTCCCGCAATTAATTGAGGGAGCGCCATTGACTGAATTGGCGTACATTTGGTGAAATTTGCTTCCTCAAGCGCCTTTAAAATCAGCGGATGGATCGGAAGATCGGAAAATGACGTATTTGTTAAATGTGTTTGTGGCATAGCTTATAGCTTATCATTGCTTGCATTAAGAACATTTTCTATTAACACTATAGGGCAAAGCTGAAAGTCTCAGCGGATGACCAAATTTGGAGAAAAGAATGAGCGACAAAATAATCTCGTTGAGTGACGAAAAATTCGAAGCAGATGTTATCAATGCTAACGGTCCTGTGTTAGTTGATTTCTGGGCAGAATGGTGCGGCCCTTGTAAAATGATCGCCCCAATCTTATCTGAGATTGCTGACGAGTTTGATGGAAAGGTAACAGTTGGCAAGCTTAATGTCGATGAAAATAACGAAACGCCACCTAAATATGGTATTCGTGGTATTCCGACCTTATTACTTTTCAAAAATGGTGCAGTTGCAGCGACGAAGGTCGGTGCATTGTCAAAAACTCAGCTGGTTGAATTTTTGAACGAAAATATTTAAGTCAGATACAAGACAGCTATCATCAACTTATAAAATTTAAGGCCAACATTTTTTTGCTGGCCTTTTTTATAAATAAAGTTATTTTTTTGTAAAACTGGACGATAACTTTATTTAGTGCTAACTTAACTGGGCGCTCATCCGAGCTAACCTTTTTTATATTCCTCCAGCGTCATCTATTAATTAGTTTCCTATTTATTTAGGTAACGTAAGCAACATCGATTAATAGGAACTGTTAAAGCAGTTCATTGATTCTAGCTTGTATCAGCCGATTGTTGTTATTTGCTGAAATCGAACAGCATACAAAAATTGCATTGGAAGAAAACATAAAATCAAACCTCAATAATTGACAATTTAACCAGAGACTACTTTTGATAGGGCATAGTGAGAAAGAACGAGTAATTTGTAATTTATTCTTTGTACTTTTTTACGCAGCCTAAACATAAAGACCCACCAATATGAATTTGAACGAATTAAAAGACAAACCCATCAGTGAATTAGTATCCTTATCTTCAGAGATGGGGCTTGAAAACCTCGCTCGCGCTAGAAAACAAGATATTATATTTTCAATTTTAAAGTCCCATGCAAAAGGCGGCGAAGACATTTTTGGAGGCGGCGTTCTCGAGATCCTTCAAGACGGTTTCGGATTCCTGCGTTCAGGTGATAGTTCTTATTTAGCTGGACCCGATGATATTTACGTATCACCGAGTCAAATTAGACGCTTTAATTTGCGCACAGGCGATACGATCGTTGGGAAAATTCGTCCACCGAAGGACAGCGAACGTTACTTTGCATTATTGAAAATAAGTGAAGTAAACTTTGATAAACCTGAAAATTCTCGCAATAAAATCCTCTTCGAAAACTTAACACCGCTGCACGCTAATGAGCGTTTCAGGCTCGAGCGTGGAAATGGCAGTACGGAAGATATTACTGCACGTGTACTCGATTTGGCTGCCCCTATCGGCCGCGGTCAGCGTGGTTTGATTGTTGCACCTCCTAAAGCGGGTAAAACACTGTTACTGCAAAATATCGCGCAATCGATTGCGGCAAATCACCCAGAAGCACAGCTCATGGTTTTGTTAATCGATGAGCGTCCTGAAGAAGTAACAGAGATGCAGCGTTTGGTGCAAGGTGAAGTTATTGCTTCAACTTTTGATGAACCAGCGAGTCGCCATGTTCAGGTTGCTGAAATGGTTATCGAAAAGGCGAAACGCTTAGTCGAACATAAAAAAGACGTGGTGATCCTTCTTGATTCAATCACTCGTTTAGCACGCGCGTACAACACGGTTATCCCATCGTCAGGTAAAGTATTGACGGGTGGTGTTGATGCAAATGCATTGCACAAGCCAAAACGTTTCTTTGGTGCAGCTCGTAACGTAGAGGAAGGCGGTAGCTTAACCATCATTGCAACGGCCCTAATTGATACCGGTTCTAAAATGGATGAAGTTATCTATGAAGAATTTAAAGGCACGGGCAACATGGAACTGCATCTAAATCGTAAGATTTCTGAAAAGCGTGTGTTCCCTGCAATTGATATCAATCGCTCGGGTACTCGTCGTGAGGAACTATTAACGACGCCAGACGAACTACAGAAGATGTGGATACTGCGTAAAATTGTTCACGATATGACTGAAATCGATGCAATTGAATTCCTAATAGGTCGTTTAGCCATGACGAAAACGAACGATGAGTTCTTTGAGTCAATGAAACGCCAGAAAGGCTAGTTTGATTAGGATATTTTATCGATAAACTGATGAAGTAAATCTTAATGCGCTACAAAAAAAACCGTGCTGTGTTCAACATCACGGTTTTTTTATGAGTGTACGAAATGTATTTATAAAAATTGCGTTAAATCAAATGAAGGGTCAAAAAGAATGTTACATCCCTGTCCGGTTTGATAACTTAAATCCTCTTTAACTTAAAATAATCATATCGCAATGGCCTCCGACCAAAATATAGCTCCTCAACAAAATATAAATAGTGCAGCAAACTCATCATTTGCAACTGTCGTTGGCACAATGCGATTGCCCTTCCTTTTGTTAACTCTAGCCTGCCTATTACTTGCTTTTTCGCTGGCTTACAAGAATACGGAGAGTTTGCAATGGCATTTAATTGTATTGATTAGTATCGGTGCTCTTTGCGCTCATATCTCGGTTAATATGCTCAATGAATACGCAGACTTTAGTTCAGGACTCGATTTACACACGCAACGCACACCTTTCAGTGGTGGAAGTGGTGCGCTAGTTGCTCAGCCTGCAGCAAAACGCACTGTCTTAGTATTTGCTTGCATCAATCTTTTGATATGTTGCTCTATCGGGTTGTTTTTTACATTTACAGCGGGTCGAGAAATTTTGAGTATCGGTCTTTTAGGTGTTGTTATCGTCATTACGTACACAAAGTGGATAAATCGCTTTCCATTTTTATGCCTCATTGCACCAGGCTTAGCCTTTGGTGTTTTATTGGTAAACGGCAGCTACTTTGTGTTGACAGGCAGTTTCCAAATTGATGTGATAATGATTAGTTTGCTTCCATTTTTTGTGGTTAACAACCTACTCTTGTTAAACCAATTTCCTGACATCAAAGCGGATTTAGTCCATGGGCGCAATCATTGGCTAATAAAATACGGCGTCTCATCCGGTGTTTACGTGTATCTCACGATGGCAGTATTTAGTTTGGTAACGCTCGGATTATTAGTTTTTTTCGACTACTTACCGCTGATAAGTGCTATAACCTTGCCCCCTATATTAATTGGTATTTACTTGGGGATTAAATTGAATCGAATTACTAAAGACAGCAAAGACACTCCAAGTAACGAGGAACTTACGCCTTTGATGGGGGGAAATGTAGCGATTACGATTTCAATCCCAGTGTTGCTAGGAATTAGCGTGCTTATCGATAGTTTCTATCAGCAGAGTTGGTAGGTTTAGTAGCAGGTTAGGAAACGGGTAAAGCTCGTAATTTGCTCTCTTTTGCGCTAATGTCTAGTGCATCGTTGGCGCGCACGAAACGCGTCTAGTCGAATAACAATATCCAACAATAATAAAACCAAGGTAGGTCCTGAATATGAAACGCTTACTCCCTTTATTCAATAGATTCAAGCCAGCGGCAATTTCTTTAACGGCGGTTTCGCTAATTGCACTTTCTGGTATTGCGCACGCTGACGATCACGATAAGGTGTCTATGATGGCCGATAAAATCGAGCCAGAAGTGATTAAATGGCGCCATCACTTGCATCAAAATCCTGAACTATCAAACCGCGAATTTGAAACAGCAAAGTATGTTGAAAAGTATTTGCGTGGATTAGGCTTAGAGGTCACCACCGGTATCGCTATTACTGGTGTTGTTGCCATATTAGATTCAGGAAAGCCAGGGCCTACAGTTGCCTTGCGCGCTGATATGGACGGTCTACCGGTTCCTGAGCAGAATGATTTACCTTTTAAATCTACGGCTAAAGGCATGTTAGATGGCAATGAAGTGCCGGTTATGCATGCCTGCGGACATGATACGCATATGGCAATGTTGATGGGAGCTGCAAAGATCCTGACCGACATGAAAGGCGAATTGCGCGGAAAGGTGAAGTTTATTTTCCAGCCAGCTGAAGAGGGTGCGCCATCTGGTGAAAAAGGCGGTGCAGAAGTGATGGTTCAAGAAGGTGTATTAAAGAACCCTGATGTAGACGTGATTTTTGGTCTACACATCAGTTCAAACACTGACGTTGGTAAAGTACGCTATAAACACGGCGGTATTATGGCAGCGGTTGACCCGTTTAAAATTATAGTGAAGGGTAAGCAGGCCCATGGCGCTTATCCTTGGAAGAGCGTTGATCCAATTACTACTTCAGCGCAAATTATTATGGCACTGCAAACTGTAGTTAGCCGAGAAATTAAAGTAATTGACGACGCTGCTGTGGTTACCATTGGTTCTATTCATGGCGGAAATCGCTCTAATATTATTCCAAATGAAGTCACAATGGTGGGTACTATCCGCACACTAAACAAGGCTGCTCGTGAACATATGTATGAAGCAATACCACGCAAAGTAAAGGGTATTGCGGATAGTATGAGAGCTGAAGCTGAAGTCATACTGCCATTGGACTATAGTTACCCAATTACCTTTAATGACCCAGCACTGATGGATCAAGTGCTGCCTACCTTGGTGCGCACGGCTGGCAAAGAAAATGTAATAGATTCTAAAGCGGTGACAGGCGCAGAAGACTTCTCTTTCTTCCAACAAGAAATACCAGGTATTTATCTATGGGTGGGAGGTAAGCCATTAGATGTATCTGAAGCGGATTCGCCCGCGCATCATACTCCTGAGTTTTTCGTAGACGACAGTGGTATGAAGCTTGGTGTAGAGCTTCTCACGAACTTAACTCTGGATTATATGAATAGCGCAAAATAAGCGCTAAATATTGCTATAAAAAAAGCACGATATTGCGTATAATATCGTGCTTTTTTAATGGCTAGCCAAAATTATTAGTATGATCCCTTGGCTTTAACTAACTGAAGTGGTAATTAAAATGGCGCAAGTTGCAATTGTAATGGGTTCAAAATCTGATTGGCCTACGATGCAAAAAGCAGCTCTTATGCTGAAAGAGCTCGGTGTTTCATATGAAGCAAAAGTAGTTTCAGCCCATCGCACTCCCAATTTATTAGTTGAATTTGCTGAAAGTGCAGCAGATCATGGTGTGCAGGTTATTATCGCCGGTGCAGGTGGGGCGGCTCATTTGCCGGGCATGATCGCGGCTCACACTTATCTCCCCGTATTCGGCTGCCCAGTTAAGTCTAGCCAACTAAACGGTTTAGATTCACTCCTTTCTATTGTACAAATGCCTAAGGGTGTTGCTGTAGGTACGCTTGCTATTGGCGAAGCGGGTGCTGCTAATGCCGGCTTACTTGCCGCTCAGGTTATTGCGCTGCAAGAGCCAAAAGTAAGAGACGCCATCATTGCGTTTCGACAAAAGCAGTCTGACACTGTTATGAGTAACCAAAACTTGGAATTAGAAGAGTGAGAGTTTTAGTTTATGGTTCTGGCCAACTTGCTCAAATGATGTATTTGGCGGCTGCGCCTTTGGGCGTGATCGTCAGTGCGGTTGATGTTGTGACGGAAACCGTCGTCAACCCAATATCAAAAAAGGCCACGGGCGTGCCATTACATCGTGCAATTGAAGAATCCAATGCAATAACGGTTGAATTTGAGCATGTGCCAGAGCACTTGTTGTTGGACGCTGACAAAAGTGGGAAGCTTTATCCTAACGTAGCTTCTATATTGGCAGGAGCTGATCGCGTTAGAGAAAAAGCGTTGCTGGTGAAAAATAATATTCCGAACTGTGAGTATTTGCTTATTGACCATGTTGATCAGCTTGATGATGTGGTTGAGCGCTTGGGTGAAAAAGTTATCTTCAAAGCCAGCAGAGATGGCTATGATGGCTATGGTCAATGGCGCATAAGTTCTGCGTCAGATCTGGTCAATGTGCGTAAAGATTTTGCCCTCCTTGATTTAAAAAAAGTGCCTGTTATTGCTGAAAAAATGATGCAATTCGACCGTGAAATTTCGTTAGTTGGAGCAAGAAGCCAAGACGGACAGATAGCATGTTTCAGTTTAGCTGAAAATTTACATCACGAAGGGCAACTACACGTCTCAGTCGCGCCAATTACGCAATTGACTGAGGCATTGCAGAAAAAAGCCAAGGACATTTTTGAAACGCTGGCAACCGCAATGGATTACGTTGGTGTACTAGCCGTTGAATTGTTTCAATGCGGTGAAGAGCTATACGTTAACGAGATAGCGCCAAGAGTACATAATTCGGGTCATTGGACCCAGCAAGGGTGCTCTACTAGCCAATTCGAACAGCATATTCGAGCGGTTCTAAATTTGCCCTTGGGCAGCACAGAACTCATCGGAACAAGCGCAATGGTGAATATCATTGGTTGCACCGCCTTTAGCCGTGACCTGATTGGTATTCCAGATGTGCATTTGCATTGGTATGGTAAAGAAGTTCGTAAAAAGCGCAAAATGGGCCACATTAATGTTGTCGCAAAGTCCCACGCCAGTTTGGGTAAGAAGCTAAAGCAACTTATCGAATTCTTACCCGTCGAATATTTCCCTAAATTGGAAAGTGAAGCGACAAGACTAGAAAACGAAAAAAACTAAAAAGTTAGGCTTGACAATCAACGCCGTATCCATACAATACGCATCCTTCTTGCAGCAGCAAGATTCCTGTTTTAGTGTGCCGACTTAGCTCAGTTGGTAGAGCAACTGACTTGTAATCAGTAGGTCACCAGTTCGATTCCGGTAGTCGGCACCATTTCACACTTTTATAGCTCCTAGTAGTTCGATTCCAACAGACAGTATCATCCCTAATCAGTCCATTCGTAGAACTTCTAAGGCTAGGATTTGAATAGAGGCTTAAACACGCGTCCAGAAATGGAATTTATAAAGTAAGCCTCGTTGCTGTCGAGCTCGCTCAATAAATATAAGGTTTACAGTATAAATTTTGGCACCTTTACTTCTATACTCATACTTTCTATTCTTAACTTGCCGTCTGAGATTGTATTAGACTAGTATTAAAGTATATCGTCCATCGCCTCTTCACATTTGTCCTTAAAATGCGTTTTAGCCTGAAAAACGAATATCAGACCTTTAATCAAGCTGTCGTTAAAGATAATAGTTTGTCGTCGAGACTCAACAAAAGCGAGAAAATAAACGTTTCATGATCGGTATTATTCAAAAAGTGTTAATGGACTTATTGGTGTCAACTGGCGGCGAAAGTCTAAAGCAGAGCGTTTTACAGCACGCTGGTTTACCACCCGACATGCATTTTCGTATCGATCAAAACTACTCCGATATTGACTGCTTAAAGTTAATTGATGCTGCGGTGGTTGAAACCGGTTTATCTGCAAATGAAGTATACGCACTATATGCAACGGCCTTCATTAACCAAGTCAGAGATTTATTTCCCCGATTTTTCGAAATATCTAAAACCTCTGAAGAATTTTTGATGCGCCAAGCCACTGTTCATGCAGTCATGGCCTCTGGCCTGCAACATAGTGAAGATAGAAAACAAGTCACTGACAAATTTTCAGCAACACAGCTTAGTCCAAGGCTCGTGAGAATAGATTATCGCTCCCCTAATCTACTTTGTGGCCTTTTCAAGGCTTTAGTTCATGAAGTTAGCAGCATATATAACGAAACCGTATCAATAAGCTGCACTCGATGTGTCAAGGAAGGTCAAAGTGAATGTAGCTTCAACCTTCAATGGCCGCAGTCAAAATCTGATCAGCATCAGCATGTCAAAATTAAAGTAATTAACCCCGATGATTAAAAAGTTAAGCTCCGCTAAAGAGTTACGTCGCGTTATCGCAAGCATCGGTGACCAGATTTGCGATACCTTGGATAATAATTTTGACATACACGTTCGCACCGATACTGAGGATATACAAGGCCAAAAACTTGCTGTATTAGTCAACTTTCTGTTAGAAAAAGTGCGCCGTCATATCGATAAATTTAAAGTTCTTGCAGAGCAGCAAGAAGAGAAGATAGCTGAACGCACTCAAATTTTGAACTTGGTAATAGAGGGCTCTAGTGACACCGTTTGGATTTGGGATTTAAAAACAAATAAAATTGAATTTTCATCGCACTGGAATTCGTTAGTTTCGAATGACAATTATGACGCTAATATGCCGCTGCAAAACTGGTTTAATCTGGTTCATCCTAACGACATAGTGTCGCTCAGAGCGTCGATTGAAGAAGCAAAAAAATCTCAAAAAACACAGCTTCGAAACGAATATCGCTTAAAAACACAGGATGGCAGTTACCGCTGGATGTTGTGTCGTGGCGCATGTCAATTTGATGAACATGGCAATGCTAGCGTGCTAGCGGGGACGCAAACCGATATTAGTGAGCTACGCTCTCGCGACCAAGCTTCGGGATTACCGAACGAATCATCTTTACTCGAATTTTTACAAGATCAGCTAGACCAAAAGCAAGCGGTAACGCTTTACTTTATACACGTAAAGCAATACAGCAACTTAAGCCAATTAGTGGAACCTGAGATGGTCAATCCTTTTAGAGCGCTAGTAGTCAAACGCTTGTCAACGATTGCAGCGAAAGGAACCATGCTTGCTAAACTGACCGGCGATATATTCGCGATTACGGGTACTGCAGACAATAAGTTAACAAAAAGAATCTGTGGCCTTATAGTCGACCAATTCGAGCAACCTTTCAATGTTGATTACAATGTGAAGCACTACTTGTCGGTATCGGTAGGCGCCGTGGGGTCAACTGAAATTAGCACATCGAGCACAACAGAATTGCTTAAGTGCGCTTCAGCAGCTTTGCGAGAGAGCAGAAAATCGAATGGTGTGTACGTTTATGATAAAGCGATTCATGAAAAAATTGCTCGCCTGGCGTTGGTCGAACGCGAATTAAGAAAAGCCATCAGTAATGGAGAGTTACAAGTGTATTTGCAGCCCATTGTGCAAACCTCTACTCACGATATTGTTGGCTTCGAAGCCTTGGCTCGATTCATACATCCAACCATTGGATTTGTTCCGCCCGATGAGTTTATTCCTATCGCAGAGCAAAGCGGGCTAATGGTTGACCTAGGCGACTCCGTAATCAAACAATCAGTGCAAATGGTAAAAAAACTGCAAAACGGTGCGATGAAAGGAAAAGCGTTTTACGTTGCGATCAATGTTTCTGCGAAGCAGTTTGAAGGTCACAGCTTAGCGAATAAAGTAGTCAGTTTGCTACAGCAGCATCAACTGCCAACAAGCTCCATTCGTCTAGAGGTAACCGAGACCGCCATTATGCAAGACATGGATATGGCATTAAATGAGTTAAGCGCGTTACGAGAGAATGGCATTAAGATCGCGTTGGATGATTTTGGTACCGGCTATTCTTCGCTTAGTTATCTACAAACTTTACCTATCGATGTATTGAAAATAGATCGCAGTTTTGTAACAGATTTAGATACGCAGGAGAATAAAGCCGCCATTATAAAAACAGTGTTTGGCTTAGCAAATTTACTGTCTCTTGATGTGGTGGCTGAAGGCGTTGAAACTGAAGCTGAGCTAAAAACCATTGAATCGATTGGCACAATGAACATTCAGGGATATTACTTCAGCGCACCGCTTCCATGGGAGAAAATAAACGCGTTTATTGATTCTTATTTAAATATAGAAATTGGTTCATCATAATCAGCATTGCGGCCATTGCACATTGCTTCCTGTAAGTCCGGTTCACGCCACTTCTTGTCTACGACATCTGCACTTCAAGCCTTATCATTGTTCGGCGACGTTTTATCTTGAGGTATTTAGCGTTTGCGGAACTTGATGTCACATGGCGCGTTTATTGCAAACTTTTTCAATAGGCCTCACCCAAGCGTAAGTTTATTTATTAGCCCTTATATCATTAATAGCTGACCAAGAATGACTATCCATGATCATCTTGTCTAATAAAGAACAACGTTCAACAGATGAAAAATAAATACGACCCAAAATGGGTTAAACTACAAACAGGAATTAAAATGAATAAAACGACGCTAGCCCTTATTATATCAGCAGTTTTAGTACAAGGCTGTGGCGGTGATTCAGACAACACAGCGCTAAATGCGCCTAGTTTTAGTTTATCGGTGAGTGATGCGCCGGTTGAAAATGCGGTCACTGTAGTGGCATGCTTTAGTCAAATAGAGCTTAAATCATCAGACAGCGCTAATAATCAAACGTTTCTTATAGGCGACACTATAGGAACGGCTACCGCAAACGATTTATGTACAGACAGTAACAATGCCATTGTTGCAAATACTCGAGGCATAGACCTCTTATCTTTTACTGGTGCTGATAGCACTGAACTACTAAATAACATTGAAATAAATCCGGGCAACTACAATCAAATAAGATTAGTGATGAGTCCACTATCCTATGCCACCGTTGACTTAGATAAAGACGGTATCGAAGATGACAACGACCAAGACGGACGCGCCGATAGGATCCCTATTAGAGTGCCGTCAAACGAATTAAAATTGGACGGCTTCACCGCAACTTTAGGCGGTATAACCGACCTCACCGTTGAGTTCGATTTGCGCAAAGGAATGACAAATCCCGTTGGTCAGGAAGGTTATATCCTTAAACCTCGCGGTGTGCGGATCGTCGATAACACAGAATCAGGGCATATTGAAGGTACGGTAAGTGAAGCACTTTTAATGAATAATATGTGTGATGTGATGCCGGAGGATTTAAGCGAGACTGTTGCTAGTGTATACGTGTATCAAGGGATCAATTTAGACACTACTGAATTAGCTGACAATGGCGGAGCAGAGAGTATTGAATCCTTAACTAGTGCGCCGGTTCTTTTTGATGGCGCAACAAGCTATAGCTTCGAGATAGGCTTTATAAGCGCTGGTGATTATACCCTTGCACTTACTTGCTCAACAGATACAGATCCAGAAGGTGATGATGATATTGAGTTTATAGCAATAACTGAAACAAACGTCGGTGAAGACGGCTCAACCACTGACGTTAGCTTTGCAGTTCCAGAATAGATCGGGCTGTAAGGCCGCAGCAACGGTATTGAAATTAAAATTTTAATACCGTTGCTAGTGTCTCTTTTGAGCTACATCCTTTTCAATATTGCTATATGCGCTTGAAAGCTAGCGAAAGAGCGCAAATGGAAAAAATATAAGTCCTCAGTTTTTGAATCGCATCAAACTATGTTGCTTTCATGAAACACATTCTGGTGCGTCTCCAAATTAATTGTATGAAAAACAGACGTCTAAGTTTAACTTCCCTCGTTATCAGCCTAATATATTCGTCAGGCTTAAATCTCTCCCTAAATATAGTCTCCTTCGAGCGAATTGCGGATTATTGAACATGTTGTCCCAAAAGCTCCGCTGCGTAAAACATTAGCTTAATTTGGGAATACTAATTAATCACTTTTGCACGTTCAGGTGAAGGCGCAATAGCTGCTTCTGAGTCAATTGCAAAGTCAAGCTGCACTAATACATTTTGATGCCCCTGCGCAGATGGATTGTATTGCCATTTAGCTAGCGACTTTTTTGCCTCGCGGTCAAATATGCCTTCAGGAGTCGAATTTACAACACTTATGTTCGATGTAGTTCCTGTCGAAGTAATATCAAATTTTAGTACTACGCTACCACTAACTCCCTTTTCAGCGGCGTGAGCTGGGTATGCTGGTGCAACCCGCAATATAGGTGCAACATGATCTGCTTTACTTTCTTCTTGTGTCGCTGATTTTGCAATAGCTAAAGTGCTGAGCATGCAAGCTGCTGCTAATAACAGACCGCTTTTGGCAATTTTGGAATTTTTTCCATTGTGTTTAATATGAGTAAGTCTCTGTAATATCATGTTTTTATCTCCGTAGTGTGAATAAGCCATTAGTGTTGCAGGCGACTTTGCCGCACAACTTACTAGGGCTTTGCTGTATAGAATGTGTTGTTCGATAGTTTTATTGTTAAGGACACGCTCATCGCAAGAAAGCTCTTGTAAACGACGGAAACTGCCATATGCAAGCCAAGCAATTGGGTTAAACCACAGTAAAACAGTGAGTAAAAGGAACAGGCTGTTACTCAAATTATCTTTGCGCTGAATGTGAATGGACTCATGTTCTAAAATCAGCGTTAGTGAGTTCTCGGTGAATTGTTTGTCGTAGTTTGTAGGAAGTGCGAGTTTGCTGTTAAAGAGGCCTATTACCATGGGCGTTTTAATTGCATTGCTCACGAATGTGCTGTTTACATTGCTTCCTTTGAAGGGGTTTTTGAGTGCAATAGGGCATAAATCTAATTTGCCAATAAAACGCATATGTACAATCAATATGTAAACCAGCAGCAATATAGTGATCGCAAAATATGCATATACCCACTCCCAATTATCGCTACTCAAGTAATTAGTGTTTGGCGAAATTAGATAGTAACTAATTTGATTATTTTGTAAGGGCTTAAAACTGTCTGGTAAATTACTTATCATCATGGCGAAAGGAATTATTAAAACAAGTTTGTAGACAAAGCTTGGGCTAAGTGCTTTTAAAAAGAATCGTTCCAACAAAACAATTGTCAGCAGTAATGCGCTTAGCAAAAATTGCTGCTCGATAAGCCAAATGAAAAAAGTATGCGACATGCTAGGTTCCTTATTTTTTCTGATTATCTTCCCAATCAGTAATTACTTTTTTTAAATCGTTAATATCTTGTTGAGATAATTCTTGTGATTTTGCAAAACCGCTAACCAAAGGGGCAATTCGGCCACTAAAAAGTCGCTCTATAAAATTACGGCTTTCTTTGAGGGTATAATCAGCACGCTCAATGGTGGGGGAGTAAATATATAAGCGACCTTGTTTATTGAAGCTAACGGCTCCTTTTTTATGCAATCTGCTGAGCAAGGATTTTATCGTCTTTTCATGCCACTGTTTTTCGTCACTGATACGTTCAATGATTTCGCTCGCGCTAGCGGGATAATTTGTCCAAAGTGCGTCGAGTACTTCAAATTCTGCTTTAGAAAGTTCTATCAATTTTTATCGCCTACAAATGTAATCAATGATTTTAGATTACACTTGTAATCAACTAATGCAAGTTTTTTTTATAATAAATATTACTTCAAGGCGTTTAAGGTGAAGGTATGTTCTTTGTGCTTATCACATTAGAAATTATTGAGACTAGTAGCAATTGTCAATCGTCATGTATCCTTCAAACTTAGTTAGCTTTGACTGTTATATGGCAATTCCTGCCATACTTTATCTACCCAATCTGATACATCCTATGTCGTTACCGTCTTCGCGGTTTGCCACAAAATATCCTGCAATAACTGCAAATTTGACGACTATTTTACGCTATATTAGAGCTGGTAATTCTTCGTTACATTTGAGTTTTACTGAACCAGCTCTTGCTTTTCATCAATTTTTGATTAAAGGTCAACTTCATATTTTGGTTACACAAATAAAGGGAAGCATCTATGCCTCAATTAAAAAGAAGCCTGCTTGTTTTGTCTGCTTTAGTTATTTTCATGGCATATTCAGGACTGTCTTTTGCACACGAACATAAACAAGCAAAAGGTAAGGTTACTGTTGAAAATGCTTGGGCACGCGCAACGTTTGCCCTTGCGAAAACGGGGGCAGTGTATTTGAGTATTGATAATCAGAGTGAAAATAATCTTAAGCTTTTATCGGTTAGTGTTGATTCCACAGTGGCGAGTGATGCTCAACTTCACGAAACTCAGATGGAAGAGGAAATGATGCAAATGCGTGAAGCAACGGACGGATTCGAAATTCCTTCTGGTTCTACCCTTGAATTTTCGCCCGGTGGGAAGCATATCATGCTTATGGGACTCGAAAAGCCACTTACAACAGGCGAGCAATTCGTATTGTCGCTGAGGTTTGAAAATAACAAAGTGATACGAGTTCCGATCGAAGTAAAAGATGCTCGATAAAAGATGCTCTGTAGCAAAGGAGCATAATTAGTTAGCAAACTGGAGAATAAAGAATGAGTCAAATAGATATTGGAATTAGCGAAGGAAGTCGACAAGAAATTGCTCAAGGTTTAAAAAAGCTTTTAGCGGACTCATACACATTGTATCTGCAAACCCACAATTTCCATTGGAATGTCACTGGCCCGCAATTTCGTGAGCTGCACTTGATGTTTGAAGAACATTACACAGAGCTTGCCATAGCCGTGGATGACATTGCAGAGCGCATTAGAACCTTAGGTTTTACTGCCCCAGGTACCTACCGTGCGTTTGCAGAGCTCAGTAGTGTAAAAGAAATTGACGGTGTACCCGAAGCCAAAGAGATGGTGACTATTCTGATGCAGGCGCATGAGACAGTGGTTCGTACATCCAGAGAAGTACTGAAGATTGCCCAAGAGGCTGATGATGAGTCGAGCGCTTCACTCATAGGGGATCGCATGCGAGTTCATGAAAAAACAGCTTGGATGCTGCGCGCTACACTCTAGAAAATAAACAATCATAGCAACGGTGGCGCACGCTATACAGCAGAAAGGCTGTGATAGTCTGCGCCCTCGTGCTAAAAAACAATCTCCTTTTCTAAGCGAGTTGTCCACACAAGCCTTTCATGCGATTTGGTTTCTTTCAACGAGAAACTCTGTTTATTGAGCCCTAGCTTTTAAGCGAGATCTTGCCAACCAAGATATCTTTAAACATAACCCAATCGCCCATTAAGCTATATAACGGGTATTGAAACGTGGCCGGCTTGTTGTGTTCGTAGAAAAAGTGTCCTACCCAAGCAAAACCATACCCAATAACGGGAATAAACCAGAGTAAAACTAATTGATTAGTTGTCACAGAATAGGCGATGAGCGCCAGCACGCACCATGAACCTATAAAGTGCAACAAGCGGCACGTGTTATTTTCATGCTCTGATAGGTAATACGGATAAAATTCACTGAAGCTATTATATTTTTTGTCCATGTCACTCAATCTCTCTCTTTGTTCTAGTGTGATGTTAGCATATTCTTGCACATACACAATTTTGCTAAGAATTGAGACGCAGTGCTATTTAAACACACAGAACATTAAAAAGTGTCTACGAAACAGGTTGCTTTCCAAGAATAAAACCCAATAATTGTACGTATTCATAGATAGAAAGAAGTAGAGTTATGTTGCCAGAAGCGAATGCGAATCAGATCGATATTACCTTAGAAAACTTCCAGCATGTTATTTTGGAAGAATCAAAAGCCAAATTGGTGATGATTCAGTTTTGGGCGCCGTGGAGCGAGCCATGTGCTGAATTAGCGCCAGTCCTTCAGCATATTGCAGGTGAATACACGGGCGACTTATTGTATGCACGCGTTAACTGTGATGAACAACAAGAAATTGCAGGGCAATTTGGTATAAAAGGCTTACCTACGGTAATCCTTGTAAAAGACGGGCAACCTCTCGATGGCTTCGCAGGCCCCCAAGAAGAAAGCCAAATTCGTGAGATGCTAGATAAACACTTACCAAAAGCAGAAGATGGACTGTTGCAATCTGCCATTGAGTTGATTCAGCAGGGTAACTATCACGACGCTTTTACGTTTGCTAAGCAGGCGTTTGAATTAAACAGCGAACGTGCTGATATTCGCCTAACTATGGCAGATTGCTATGTTGAAGTGGGGCAGGCTGAAATGGCTAAACAGCTATTAGAGCAAGTGAAACTGGCTGACCAAGATGCAAAGTATCACGCAATTATGGGTAAAATTGAATTAGCTGAGCAGGCTGCAGATTCACCTGAAATTCAATTGCTTCAGGCCGAGCTTGATTCTGATCCCGACAACATGGAGATTAAAGTTAAACTTGCTGTTCAGCTTCATCAGGCGCATCGCACTGAAGAGGCCTTAGTATTGTTATTGTCTGTATTGCGAAAAGAGTTAGGCTTCGGTGACGCGAAAAAAATCACGTTGGATATGATCAATGCGCTACCCGATGGTGCTCCCTTAAAATCAGAATATCGACGGAAAATATACAGTTTACTTTATTAGTGATGAACACTAGATGTTAAACAGCATTCTTTTAGCTATTTGTTTTGTATTAATTGTTGAAGGATTGATGCCTTTAATTTTGCCGGACAAATGGAAGCAGTTTTTGATGCAAATGGCGCTGCAACCCAGTGAATCCTTGCGGCGAATGGGTGGTGTGCTGGTGGTTATCGGTGCCATAAGTGCTTATTTCTTAATAATGAATGCATAAATCGTAAATATGGGGTGATTTTTACCTCATATTTTTGCTAAAATCTCCGCCTAATTTCCTGATATATACCTCTCATGGCTAAAAATGTTGTAGTACTCGGCACCCAATGGGGTGACGAAGGAAAAGGTAAGGTCGTTGATCTTCTTACTGACCAAGCTTCTTTTGTTGTTCGCTACCAAGGCGGACATAACGCAGGGCACACGCTCGTTATCGACGGCGAAAAGACGGTACTTCACTTAATTCCATCTGGTATTTTGCGTGAAAACGTAAAGTGCGTGATTGGAAACGGTGTTGTATTGAGTCCCGAAGCTCTGCTTACTGAAATGGCAATGCTTGAAGAGCGCGGTGTGCCCGTCAAAGAGCGATTAGTGATCAGTGAAGCTTGTCCTCTTATTCTGCCTTTCCACATTGCGTTGGACATTGCACGAGAAAAAGCTCGCGGCAATAAAGCTATCGGTACTACCGGTCGTGGTATTGGTCCAGCATACGAAGATAAAGTGTCGCGCCGAGGATTGCGCGTCGGTGATCTTTTCAATCCTGAAGATTTCGCGATCAAATTAAAAGAAGTGCTCAGCTATCACAACTTTATGCTCACTGAGTATTATAAAGTTGAAGCTGTTGACTACGATACCGTGCTAGAGCAAGCGCTTTCAGTGGCTGATCTTTTGAAGTCGATGGTTGTTGACGTGACTGACTTGCTCGAAACTGCTAGACAAAATAAACAGTCTATTATGTTTGAAGGTGCACAAGGTACATTGCTCGATATTGATCACGGCACCTACCCATATGTGACTTCCTCTAATACAACGGTAGGCGGCGTCTGCACCGGTGCTGGTTTCGGTCCACGCAATATCGATTATGTTTTGGGTATTGTCAAAGCCTACACAACCCGCGTCGGCTCAGGCCCTTTCCCAACAGAGTTAGATTGTGAAGTTGGCCAGCACCTAGGTGTGAAAGGTCACGAATTTGGCGCCACAACAGGACGTAAACGTCGCACTGGTTGGTTTGATGCAGTTGCCATACGTCGTGCCGTGCAGTTGAATTCGATTTCAGGCTTTTGTTTAACTAAACTTGACGTGCTAGACGGTTTGGAAACATTGCGTCTCTGCGTTGGTTATAAGGACGCTGCGGGTAATGTCAGCAAAATACCACCTCTAGCCGCTGAAGGTTACGATTTGGTTACTCCAGTGTATGAAGATATGCCAGGTTGGTCTGACAATACCTACGGAGTGACAACTTACGAAGGTCTTCCGGTTGCTGCTCAAAACTATATTAAGCGTATAGAAGAGTTGTCCGGAGTTCCTGTTGATATCATTTCAACTGGACCAGACCGTAAAGATACAATGGTTTTGCGCCACCCCTATGCGGAATAAACCATTTATCAGAACCGTCGTATAAACGGACGGTGATGTTGATTTTGAATGACTAAAAAATGCTGACAATACGTCGGCATTTTTTTTAAATGCAGATTTCACGTTAATCAATAAATAGGGCTATAGGCTCTACTAAACGAAGGGTAAAGGCATCTCTGCTACTTGCTTTACTTAAACGCTTTGCTAGGCTGTAGATAACGCCCGAATAATTGACACTATTTTTGAGAGCATAATTAATGCAAGACGTATCAGCTACTTTTCAGCAAGCGCAAATTGCGACCTACAACACAACGAATATCGATGAGTTGAAGCGCACTTTCGCCTCCGGTCGGACAAAGTCATATGAATGGAGAGTAGAGCAATTAAACGCTTTAACGCTCTTAATTGAAGAGAATAGTAGTGATATTATTGAGGCGCTCCATGCTGACCTAGGTAAATGTAAAACAGAGGCTTGGTTAACTGAAATTGGTTATTCTACTGCTAGCATTACAGACACAGTAAAACGCCTTAAGTCTTGGATGAAGCCAAATAAAATCAGTACACCAATGATAGCGCAACCCGGCAAAAGCTATACAATCAACGAACCACTCGGCGTTGCACTTATCATTGGTGCTTGGAATTATCCTTTTCAATTAGTCATTACACCGCTTATTGCCGCTATTGCGGCGGGTAACTGTGCGGTAATTAAGCCTTCAGAGTTATCACTAACGACGTCAGCACTACTCGCTAAGCTTGTGCCTAAATACCTTGATAACGCAGCAATCAAGGTTGTTGAAGGCGGCAAAGACGAAACCACAGAGTTACTAGCACAACCCTTCGATAAGTATTTTTATACAGGGGGAGAGCAGGTAGGGCGTATAGTAATGACGGCTGCCGCTAAGCATTTAGCTTCAGTAACACTAGAGTTGGGCGGTAAGAGCCCGTGCGTGGTAGATGGAGACACAAACCTAGACGTTGCAATTCGTCGGATAGTCTGGGGGAAGTGGATGAACGCCGGGCAAACCTGTGTTGCACCTGACTATGTTTTAATTGAAGAAGAATATTTGACTGACTTTAGCCAACGTTTAATTGCCGAAATTAAGAAGCAATATGGCAAAGAGCCCTCGCAATCAAAAGATTATGGAAGAATAATTAATCAACGGCATTGCTCCCGATTAATTAATTACCTAGACGGTCAAAACGTTATTCACGGTGGTAAGCATAAGCTAGATGATAAATTTATTGAGCCTACCGTGGTGGTGCAGCCCTCAGTTGATTCAGCTTTGATGCAGGAAGAGATTTTTGGGCCAATCTTGCCGATTGTTACCTTTAAATCGAAGCAGAAAATGCTCGATTTTATTACATCGCGACCAAAACCCTTAGCTGCTTATGTGTTTACCTCAAATGCAAAGTTTGAGGCAGACTTTGTTGAGCAAATTAGCGCGGGCTCGGTGTGTGTAAACGATACCAGTATTTTTATGGCGAATCATGATTTACCCTTTGGCGGTGTAGGTACCAGTGGAATGGGGCAGTACCATGGTAAAGCCGGTTTTGATATTTTTAGTCACACTAAATCTGTTATGAAACGCAGTTACAAATTTGATGCTCCAATACGATATGCGCCTTTTAGCAAATTGAAGCTCATGTTACTCAAAAAGTTCTCATAGGATTAATATATGCCAGCACCTTTTCACTTAGCTATACCGGTAACCAATTTAGCAGATGCAGAAGCCTTTTATGGCACTCTTATGGGGTGCGAACAAGGTCGTCGTTCCGAACATTGGATAGATTGGAATTTTTTCGGTCATCAACTAGTCACTCATCTAGTTGCCGAGATGCCAACAGCACCTGCGCCAAACCAAGTTGACTCGAAAGCGGTACCGGTGCCTCATTTTGGTGTTGTTTTAAACATGGAAGAATGGACGGTGCTTGCTGAAAAGCTAAGCACTGCTAAGCAAAGCTTTGTAATTGAACCCTATATTCGCTTTGCAGGGAAGGTAGGCGAGCAGGGGACTTTCTTTTTACTCGATCCCGCGGGTAACGCGCTTGAGTTTAAAGGTTTTGCTGACGAGTCTCAGATATTTGCAAAATAATTTTGCAAAAAGCATTTATTCATAAAAAGTGCAAAAAGCTAAACCTTTTTTATCATCCTCTGCAAATACTAGAACAGTATTTGCAGGCTCAAAAGCATGTACGCAATAATTGTTATGCCACCGACAAATAATGCATAGGGCATCTGCGTTTTAACATGGCTGAGTAAGTCGCAACCTGCGGCCAGAGACGATATTGCTGTTGTATCCGAAATGGGCGAGCAATGGTCACCAAAAATGCCACCGCCTAATATTGCCGCTAACACCAATGATGGCGGTAAACCTAGAGTTTCAACCAAAGGCATGCCAATAGGGATGAGAATAGCAAAGGTGCCCCATGATGTACCTGTTGTAAACGACATTATCCCGCCGGCAATAAACAACATCGGGACAACCAACATCAACGGTAAGTTTTCACCAACTAAACCCGACACAAAAATACCCGTTCCAAGAGCTTTCAGACTCGTTCCCAAAGCGATAGAGAGTAACACTATGGTAACCAAGGGCAGTAATTCGCCCATGCCGTTGAAGCCAATTTTAACCGACTGTTTATGCGTGAAGCGCTTGTGCCAAAGTAACTGAGCATAGGCAACAATACATGCTAAGAAAGTGGCATACAGCACCGACTTACTGCCGCTACCTTGGGTGATATCACCGTCGCCTGTTACGAACATGAAGGCGAACATACCGATTATCATGACGAATAGAGGTACTAGCATAAATCGAGATTTTGTCGCAGGGCTCGAATCTAACGAAGTATCTACAGACTCTAGAAGTTTTTCCGCTTCTTTCATCGGTCCGTGCACTCTGTCGAAGAAAATAGTGTAGGCAACGACCACTAGCGTTAACCATGCGTAAACGTTAAAAGGTAGGGTTCCCCATAATACAGCCAGTGGATCTTGACCTAAATCATAAGTGCT
This sequence comes from Glaciecola nitratireducens FR1064, assembly GCF_000226565.1. Lineage (NCBI taxonomy): Bacteria > Pseudomonadati > Pseudomonadota > Gammaproteobacteria > Alteromonadales > Alteromonadaceae > Brumicola > Brumicola nitratireducens. The sequence goes on from NC_016041.1 coordinate 703,438, forward strand.
GATGAGGGCTAAAACATAGGCTCCCCAGCCGTTTAGTAAAATGAGAATACAAATGGGCGCGCAGGTTGAATCAATAATATAGGCTAGCCGTGCGCGACTCATTTTATACTTATCGAATAACCCGCGAGCAAATATACCCGCAGTTAACACACTCAAATTTGATTCAATGAAAATGGCGATACCAGTAAACATGGTAACCCCGCCGACGCGCTTTTTAGAATTGATAATGCCACTGCTTACCACACGGTTCACAGTCGCGCTAACGCCGCCAGAGTCTCGGATGAATGCAAGCAAAGCGCCAACCAGTAAGCTAAAAATAAGTATCTGTGTTGTGCCGTCAGAGGCTGCTGTTTCTACAATACGATCAATCGTATTAATCGGAGTACCAAGCCAAGAACCAGATGAAGTCGTGACTGTTAACAGCAACTCCGAGCAGAGTATGGCCAAAAACAAAGCAAGAATGACTTCCTTTTTCCAGATAACAACAGCAATTGCAATAACGGGTGGGAGGACAGTAAGCCATTCCATAATTTATTTCCTAGTTTCCATGTTGAAGCTGATTCTGTGCTTCGAATTCAATGAGTGCTTCATAAATCATACTCATGACGCTTCCAAATTTACCTGTTTCAAAACTATCAGCAGCAGTAACGGCACCTTCTTCTACTATGTTTACCTTTGAATGTTGTTTATTGGTCAATAAAATAATGGCCAAATCGAGGGTGGGGTCAATGACAACGGCAGTGCCTGCAGCGTCTTCGTGCCCATATGCAGAAGCACTGGCGTAAGAACTAAAAAGCCCTTTGTTAGCATCGCTGTTAGCGAGTTTCCAGCCTAGCCCAATGCTACTAGATTGCCCCGCAGGGCTTAAAAATTGAGACATTGTTGCCTGGCTAAATAACTTCACGTCGCCATATCCGCCGCCATTTAACAAAGTCTGACTCAATATGGCCAAGTCGTCGATATTTGAAAAAAGTCCTGCGTGACCTGATACTCCCTGCATTGAATAGAAAGCCTTTTCATCAGCCACTTCGCCCTGCAGAACATTCCTTCTTATATTAGGGAAATCAGCGTTGCTCGGCAGTGTGTTACCAAAGACCTCAGTCGCAGCAAAATCATCTTTGCTAAATCCTGCCTTCAATGGATTGAATGAAGTGTGCTTGAGCCCAAGTGGGGAGTATATTTTGTCTTGGCTATACTCATCCAAAGGCATACCACTTACCCGCTCCACTAAAAGACCAAGCAACATAAAGTTTGTTTCACTGTACTGCTGTGTGCTGCCTGCAAAAGAGTCAAAAGGCAAAGCGGTAAGCAGTAAGCGACTTGTTTTTATCTTATTTTGAGAATAAAAATACTCGCCATATTTGTTATCGGGTCTATAAAGCTCAAGTGTGTCTGCGTAACCTGATGCTTGCGCCAGCAAGTCTTTTACTCTGATTACTTCTCGCCCACTGCCGCGGTATTCGGGGATATAATATTGAAGAGGCTTGTAAAGATCTATTGTGCCATCGCTCACGAGTTGCATAATAGCAAGGCTCGTGGCGAACACTTGTGTATTTGAATAGAGGTCAAACATATGCTCCGGCGTCATCCTTTGAGCCTCTAACTGTTTATCTTCTATTTGGCTAGTCTGTGTCAGTAAGTCGCCATTAGCGATGTATTTTTTTGCATAACCATAGCTGCTTCTTTTTATTATTTTACCTTTGTGTACGACGGCCAGCGTCGCCCCTGGGAAGCCATTTTTTACTTTGTCGTTAATCAGGCGATCTACTTTCTGAAACAGTGGCTCGTAAGGCTTCACGTCGTCGGCTAGTGTAGGGTAAGGAATACTAACTTTGATCGTAGCACCCTGCGGTTGGATGTTGGCCACGCGCAGGCTATTGAGACCATCCACAGTGCGTTTGTGGATAGACACTTTGTTAGCCTGAAGCTGCTTAAATTCATCTAAACCAAGTTTCTGTCCATTAATAAATATATCTGCAGACTTCGCACCATCAGTTTCAATGATGAGCTCCCCTCTACCTTTATACGCCTTGAATAAATCTCGATTGCGAACTTCATTCGGTGTTTGATATGCAGGGTCTGGAAACACCTTCGATAGCTGATATTGCTGCACCAAATCTATTCTCTGCGGTTGCTTCATTTGCGCTGTTAGCACTTCTGATTGATAAATATTATTCAACTGTACATAGCTTGTTGGAAAATATTTTTCGAGTAACGCAAACACCGCAGCAGCCGTCTGATTATTGAGTTCTCCAGTAACTTGCCAAGGCACAAAGTGCATTTGAAATGCACTCAAAGTATCAATAGTTTGCTGGTCCATTCTGCCCGTTGCCACAATATCGTAGCCGTAGGTGCCTAAAGCTTTTTGAATCAGTCCCAAGCTAGGTGATGTTTGATTAAAGGCCAGCCAGTGATGCATTAAGCTGTCATTTTCATACCAAGCACCAATGCCTTCTTTATATAGTCGATACCAAGGGAACTTCGGACCTGGGTCATTTTTTCGTGCTGGAGCGATATCTGAATGGCCAATAACAGCCGTGGGTTCAATATCAGGGTTTCTAGCGAGTATTTCTTTGCTTAATTTGATTAATAGCTGTATTTGTTTTTCTTCAAATTCTGGAAAAACACACAAATCTCGATTTTTTTCTGCTCCCATTATTTCTGGGATCACGGCTTGAGCTGATGCATCAACGGGCCAATCCTCCTGACAAGAAGGCGTGTTAACAATTTCAATACCAATACTGTGGTCGTTGAGGCCCGAACGGCCTTGCCAATAACTAATACCAGCGTGCCATGCGCGCTGATTTTCGTCGACCAATTGAAAAACTTTAGGAACGCGGTAGGGGTAACTCGGATCGTCTGCTTTGGGAATTAAGTAATGTGAGCTAACGTTGCCTTCTGCAACTAGCGCATCAACTGACTCTTGATAATTTACTGCGGTAAAGTGCATGACTAGGGACTTAACGCGATAGCTATAGTTTTTGGACTGCATCATCTCAACATCAGAGATGCTTGAGCAAGCCACTAAAAAAACAGTGCTAGCGAAAAGGGAAGCCTGCGCTAGCCTTGTCCAATTTGGCATTATCTTTCCTTTAAGAACGTATTGGTTTTATTGCAGCGGAATATGTTTCATTACTTCCATGATGCTTTTTATCAGAGAACTTTGTAAACAATTTACTCGGCTTTCGACGCTGCAGTCTACATAAATAGATAGAATATACATATCTACAGTCAATGTTGCCTAGTATAACCTGCTTTATGGCAAAATTAACAAGGTAAGGTTCAGAAGAAGACACTCGACATTCATCAAAAGCGCTATCTTTGCCTCGAGTTTATCTATTTTATGCTAAGCTTAAATGGAATTGAATTTAACAGGAGTCAAAAATGTATACGCCAATTCACTCTATTAGCTCTTTGTTTGAGCAGCTAGGTTTAGGAAGTTCAGAGAAGGAAATGAATGCTTTTATTGTTGCTAACTCCCCATTGCCTGCCAAGGTAAAACTGCACGATGCAGACTTTTGGAACACGTCGCAGAAAACGTTTTTGCGTCAAATGAAACAAGAGGACGCAGATTGGGCAGAAATAGTCGACCAGTTGGACGCAATGTTACGTTAATCGCTTTTCTTTAGGGAAATCATTGAACACTGGCGATTGAGTTTACTTTAAGGAAAAATTCCCAGAATTGAAATGAGAAAAGCAACTCCGATTCCGTCCCTGTGCTTTGGCCTGATATAGGGCTTTATCGGCTTCCAATATCAATATTTCCTTGGTCAAATCGCTGTTGTGGTTGAATGTCAATGTTGATGCACCAAGGCTTATCGTCACATAGTCGTTTATTGTGCTCTTCACATGCGGTATTTTTAGTTCTTCAATTGCGTATCGCAACGTCTCACAGATCACGTTTGCTGCTTCTGCGCCTGTATTTGGCAGAATGCATATGAACTCTTCACCGCCGAATCGGCCACAAAAATCAGATTGCCTTAATAAGGTTTTGTTCAACTCACTGGCTACTAATCGTAAACAGGCATCGCCGCCGGCATGACCATAGTGATCGTTATATAACTTGAAGTAGTCAACGTCTATTAATATGACGGTAACCGCCCATTTGTTTCTCATAGCCAACTCTATGGTTTCAGATAGTTTACGCTCAAATGCACGGCGGTTTGGAATGCCCGTTAGGGGATCGGTAAGCGTCATATTTAGCAATGCACTTTCTTGTTCTTTAACACGTTCCAAGTACAAAGAAAAAGTGTCGGCGAGTCTCGCTATCTCGTCGTTACCGTCAATGTTGATAACAGCTTCCGGTGTTTTAGAAGCAACAGAAACCTGCGACGACAGCGAGACCAAGCGCAAGACAATACGTTGATGCAAATAGTAGATAATTCCGAGGGTTAAAAAGACCGCAAAAACACCCGATATGATGGTCAGTTTTGAGTACTGAGCTGCTAACTCGTTAACTTTTTTAGCATCCTCCATACTCTCTTTGTTCATAACATATGCCTGATATTGCAAGTTGCTAGCGACATCCGCTATCAGGTTTCGAACAAAATTATCTCTTCCCCGCGTTCTGCCATCAATGCGAAGTGATTGAACTTTCTGGTTTATCAAACCTTCGGTGCCGAATAATAGTCTTTCCAAGGGCTTTATAAGTATTGTATTGTCTAATTTTCTCTCAACTAATTTGTTCTTTAATTTCATTGTTAGTGAGTTTAAGGCCAATTCAATTTGTCTAATTTCATGGAGTCTATTTTGTTCGCTGATTTTAACGCTGAGCAATAAGACTTCTACCAACATATTTTCAATTTCATTGCTATTTTCAATCAACCGAATACTCGCGAAAAGTCTCTGTAGGTTGGTATTGAGCGCGTCCTTTTTGTCATTCAGTAATCGTTGAAATATTATTCTTTGTTTCACTAAGCCGTCTAGCTCATTTATCTCTTTGGTGAGCGTCGCAAGTTGTGTAGGCAAGTACTGACGGTCAGTAGCATCATTTAACATCGACTCGTTTATGCTGACTAGACTACTATCAATGGTTTGTCGCGCTAGCTGTTGGGCTGGACTATTTTGCGAACTTGCCAAAATCGAAGTCAATGTTGCAAGATTCTGTATTTGCGTATTAAGTGAAGCAGCATAAGAAATTTTGGGGATAGTAGAGTTAGTCAGATCCGCTAGTATTTTACCCAATTCAGTTAATCGAATGGTCGAAAATAGAACGACAATAATAAACAGTGCGACAATACCCAACTGAGCATAGGTAAATAACTTAATTGTATGTCGTGAATTGGACTTCAATTTTTATTACCTTTGTTATTTTGTTGTGCAACATCAACAATTCTGTTGTCTATTTTACTGCTAAGTTTCCCTTTTAGCCTAATGTCCCGCTGTACTAAGTCTGAAATTAAAATATTTTTTAATACAATAGAGTCTTTCATTTGGCTACCCAGAGCCAAAGGTGTATAGCCGTCTCCGCCCTCGAATAGATAGTTGGTTGTTGCTAAGGTGTAAGTTTGCTCTGGTATTATTTTATTCCCATTCACTAAGACTGACACAAGCCTTTCTCCGGGTTTGGCATCTGAATCAAATGTTAGGCGCATGCCTGAAATATGAGGGAATGTTCCTGTTAGTTCATCTAAACCTGATAAGCCAATTTCCAGAGCTTCTACTATATATTTCCCTTTAATTGAGATGACATTGAGTGCAGAACGAAATGGGAGCTCATTTGCTATTGTTCTTCTTGTAATTTCGGCATTTTGCTCATAGGTGGTGTCTCCCCGAATACTGCCACCGTTTATAATTGCAATGTCTGTTGCTGTAAGGCTGCGCATGGCATCTACAATGTAATTTGCAAAAAGATTTTCACTTGATCTAACGATGTCGCGTTGAGTCGTAAATTTTCCGTCCCAATAGCCAATCCTATCGTCTAACAGCCGGTCTAGCCTCAGTTGATAGGCATTAACTTGAGCCTGAACGGTTAGATCAGGCGGCATGTTTGCGAGTGTGATAAGTTCTGATGACAATATGTCTAATTGCGGGCTAAAGCCTACTGTCGCGACAACTGCCTGACCAGCTTCGTTAATCGAAAGCAGCCTAGGGTGTGTATTTAAAGCTTTTTTATCAACGTAGCTAGTGCTGGAGTTAAATGCAAAATCAATATCTCTACTCTCAAGTAGCTGTGGTACGAAATCAAAAGGGTAGAAGTAATGTAAAAGCACGATATCAGCGCCTGCATCACGCAAAGCTTTTGCTTTTGTCTTAATGGTCGTAAGGGGGTCTTTAACGATGACGTTCTTTAGCAGATATTCGTATATTAGTCGCTCATTAACGATGGAAATAAACCCTAATTTTATAGCGCCTTTGGTAATGATCACTTGATCGACAAGACCATCTGGGGTTAAACCAATACGTTGATCAATGATATTACTAGCGACCATTGGAAACGCAGCTTCGTAGGAGCGCAGCGACAGTTCATCTTCAAAGTAACTAAATTCACGTTTTGCGACGCCCATTGCATCAGGCTCAAGGCTATTCAATATATCAATAATATGAGAGCCGCGATCGAGGTTGGAAAGTGCACTAGGCCCAACAGAGCCCCCGCCAAATATAAAGAATGTTGTTTTTTTACTCTCTCTTTGCTGCGACACCAAGTGCTGCAATTCAGCGTATTTGCCGGAGCGAGGATTTGATATGTCGGGCATTCCAGCAGCAAATACGATAACTGCTTCTTTTGTATCGTCGGCAATTGCGGCGCTGCTTAACAACGAGATGCTAGTTAACGATATGACGGATAGCGCAAAATTAAATGGAGCCTTATTGAAGAAGAGTGAAACAATAGCAATAATTTTTTTCATAGCGTTAATTATGTGTGAGGGGCTCAAGTCAATTCAGAGCTGCGCAAGGAATACGCTGCCTTTTCCGATATATTAGCATAACTTAGCGGTTTTACATGTGTAGATTAATGTATGGGTATAGATAGAGTCTTAGTTTCTTACAGCGCCACTAACTCGCCCATTATGAACGCAAATTTACGTTCACCGTGCTTACATAAGAAGCCAGCAGGGATGACGCCTTTCATCATTTTTAGGTCGTCGTGCCAATACTTTGGATTTTCGATCACAGTATAATCCGAGTGGTTGTCGATTAAGAGGGGGTCACCAACAAAGTGGCTGAACCCACTTTTGAGCAGAGAGATGTAGCTTTCATTGGTTAAGCATATCTCTTCACTTAATAAATATGACCGCCCCGGATCGTATAGGTAGCCCGAGGCCTCAATAGTTTCAAGACCGTAATGTTCGTGCAAATCACCAATATCAGCGACAAAAAATGACTTTTCAAAGCGATCATATTTTCGCACCGCAATATCTGTGGTGAAGCTGTTGTTGGCGAACCCTAAGTTTTTTATTAATAAGTCACAAAGTTGATATTCCCGGTTTTCAGGAATTTGCCAATATCGTTCTTCCAATTCTTTTATTGTCTTATCGTCAGTCCAACTTGCTTCATCGCAAAGCATATCTAGGGCATGCAGCAAGGTAAAAACGTTCATTGATCGCGCAACTTGACGATTAGGGTCATTTGGGTAATGTCCCGATTCGATGAGTATGGTACTAATACCGCGTTCTGCGATTTTATCGCCGAATGAGCGAGCAGAATACTCGTCATCATAGCGAGCAATATTATCGGGCAAGAAAGGCTTAGCTTGAAGTTGCAGTTCAGCAATCAACGCCATCGCTTTTTGTCGAGCAGGATCAATCGTCTTTTTGGAATTAAATGCGGGAGCCAAAAATGCAAGCGTGGAAGACTTGCCATCTGTGCCACAGCGATAATAGTCGTGCTGATCATGCAGGTTAAATGCAAAATGTGGCTGTGTTTTCGTCACTAATGTATCTAGCGCTCTGCCTTCAGGTGTTTGCAAGGCCATTGCATCTCGGTTTATGTCTATACCTTGTGCATTTTCCCGCGTTCCAACTTGGGCACCGTCAGGATTTAACATGGGAATAATGTGTATTGTCAGCAGGCTTTGCCAATCTGCGTTTATTGAGGTGACCAGTTCTGCACTGAGTAGGTGAATAACGTCTAAGACGGCAGCTGTAGCAGTAGACTCATCACCATGCATTTGCGTCCACATGACTACTGTTTTAGGGCCAAACCCTAAGGTTAGGCAATTGAGTGCTTGGCCAGAAAAAGAGTGTCCTATAACAGTTTTGTTAACCATGTCGCGAGAAGATAACTCATCAACTATTGCAATGATATCCTCGGGTATTAACTGCTGTTTATCGAGATTTGTTACACGATTTTCATAAAGTGATTGAAGCTCGGTAGAGAAAAGTATATCCATCAGTGGACCGTTACTCCCTTAATTGATTTTATACTATAGGCCAATTACTGAATTTAATGCAACTGAAATGATAAGAGGTGAATGTAAAGAACGCGAATAAGATAAAAAGCATTTAACGATAAAGCAGCTCTCCCGTCATGTAATGCGATTAGTGAACATAGGTATAAAACTTGTACAGACATCTTGTGCATCAAACACTATTATCTCATCGTCGATTGGATTTCTACAGTTGAATTTTTTGTAGGATCTGTAGGTATAACAATTGAAAAACATCTTTTTAGATTGTAAGTAAGAAGCAAATTTTTCCTGCGCACTCTATTCGGTAAATTAGAGATTTTAGGCTTGAAAAATACAACTTTTCTACCCATGTCGTTTATCAATGTGACAAGTCACGTCCCTAATTTTTGAACGACGTTTGCTGATAAAAAATATGACATTTTTCTTTTGTAATTTAAACGAAAATTTGAGGAGTTATTAAAGTACTAATGTGACTTTTTGTGTCGCTATTGTCTTAATATACTGGTGTTCATGCTTTTTTGTTGTTTAAATAGTAATCAATCAAAAAGCGCGACGATGCATTATAGTTTGTTCTGCGTAGAAATTTTTTCACTGAAATAGCTAATATTGGAAGTTAAATTAGCTTTCCTAAACGACTTTATCCTCTCTTTTATAGACTAAAATTCATTCAAAGCTTTACGTAAAAAGCCATCGTTGTTCTTCAATAAACTTTTGCATGTAGTTATGTCACTATTAGTAAGTACATATAGTATTGCAAGCTTTGCATTGTTGTTTGAAATTGCTAGGGCATTAACCGCAACGTCTTCTTCGCATTCGCTTGCTTGCATGACAATACGTATAGCTCTAGCAACTAATTTTTCATTTGTTGCATTCACATCGACCATTAAATTCTTATAGGTTTTGCCCAATTTGATCATACTCGCAGTGCTGATCATATTTAGGATAAGCTTTTGTGCAGTACCTGATTTCATTCGCGTTGAGCCCGTTAACACTTCAGGCCCTACATTTGCACAAATGCCAATATCCGCAATGTGCATCAGCGGTGCGTTTGGATTGCACACAATACAGGCTGTTGTGGCTTGAATAGACTTTGCGTAGTTCAAAGCACCAATAACGTATGGTGTACGACCACTCGCGGCTAATCCAATTAACATATCGTGTTGATTAAAGTCTATATTTTGAAGATCACGCTGAGCTGCTTGCATATCGTCTTCAGCACCCTCTACAGCATTTATTAATGCGGTTTCACCGCCAGCGATAATACCTATCACGACATTGTCCGAAACACTAAACGTTGGTCTACATTCAACTGCGTCTAATATACCGAGTCGACCACTCGTTCCAGCGCCAATGTATATAAGACGCCCGCCCTCTTTTAAGCGCAAAACAGCAGCATCGACAACATTAGCAATTGCAGGAATAGCATCAGCTACAGCTCCTGCAACTAAGGCGTCTTGGTGATTTATACAATGCAAAGCGTCTTTCGTACTCATTAAATCTATTTGCTCGCTCGCCAGATTTATTCCTTCGGATGGGATCTGACCTAACTCTTTTAGTATGTCATGCGTTTTCGTCACATTTTGTCCTTTATTGCATTGGTGTTGCCGAGTAAACACACCGAGGTGGCGACAAACGTAGCTATCATAAGCTGCCACGAGAAGCCTAAACTAAATTGATATTCAACTGGGAGATATAAACTCATGATATAAGGCTGCATCAGCACAGGTATCAGAAAGCCAATGATTAGTGCGGCTAATATAGATAGAGGTGATCCGCGGTTGCTAAACAGAGCAGTGAAATAAACGCCAAGCAAGCCGCTGTAAGAAAAAATCATGACGCTCAGCGCAAATGCTAACAATGGCATATCGCTGTGTTGCTGCCAGTAAAAGCACAAGGCGGCCATTAGGCTCAGTGCAATAGCAACCACAATCATGCTAATTCTACCGGCTTTCACCATATGTGTGTCTGATAGCGTTTTGCCATTTTTAAGCAAAATTCCACGATATATATCTTGCACAGCAACTGAAGACATTGAGTTAAGTCCTGAGTTGAGAGTTGACAATGCAGCCGCGATAATACCAATGGTGACCACCGCCTTTATGCCGTTTGGCAAATCAGTAAGCACGTAATACATAAAGATCGTCACAGTTTGCCCAACAAACTCTGGCGTGGGTGCGTCACCATTAGCGATACTTTGACTCATAAGGTCAGGGCGCTGGTAATAAATATAGAGAAGCATGCCAATGATGACGAAAATAAGCACAACGGGAATACCCATTATGATCGAGGAGGTTAGTGCTTTAGTGGCTTCTTTGGAATCTTTACAGGTTAACATGCGTTGTGTGACGTCTTGATCCATGCCAAAAGCCGCAATGTTCAACAATACGAAGCCGGTGATGACGGACCAAAACCCAAAAACACCGGAAGGCGAAAAATCCAGAGAGAAATCAATTAAGGTAAGTTTTGACTGTGAACCATCTGTAGGCGTTTGTAATGCATTGATAATAGTACTGAAGTCGGATGGGATGCTATAGAGTAAGTAACCAAGCACTAATAGGGCTGCTGAAATATACACGATACACTGAATAACATCGCTGTATATAACCGTACGAATACCACCGTACACGGTATATAAGAGCCCAACGGTAGCAATTAGCGTGATTGAAATCATGACGCTTGAAGCTTCTATGTTGCCAAACAATATCATGGCAATAGCGATGGCCGCCATATACAGCCTCGCGCCACTTGCAAATAAGCGACCCACTAAATAAACAGTGCCTGCCTGATATTTAGCTTGATCACCAAAGCGTTGAGCAAGGAGTTCATAAACGGTGAACACTTTAAACTTATAAAATTTGGGCAGTAAAAACTTTGCGACAAAAATGGCGGCAATAAAGCCAGCAATATTGGTGGCTAAATAAGTAAGGTCCCCTCGATAGCCTTGGTCAGGTCCACCTAAAAACGTTGCGGCACTTTGCGAGGTGGCTAGCACTGATATAGCAACTACCCACATAGGCATCGACTTTCCACCTAGGAAATAGTCGTTTGAATTAGCAGCTTGCCGGTTATACAGCCAACCACTTACAATGAGAATCAGGCCGTAGCCTCCAAAAATGAGCCAGTCAATGGCGGAAAATTGATCAATCATAACGCTCTTATAGTTATTCTTCGGGGAATGTCTGCTTGTCAAAAGCTCGAAGCTGACATTTTTATCCATTCGCTTGATTTATCTTGCCATTAACCCATTAATCATGATGAAAAACAAGTTTCACTAGTTTACTATCGCAATACTTATTTGCTTGCACTGATTAATCGGAAGTTCATTTTTTGGCTAGACATACCCACGCAGCAATCGATCTCGATGCGTTAACACATAATTTTATGGCTATGAGCGAATGCTCTCCAAACAGCAAGCAGGTTGTTGTGGTGAAAGCAGACGCCTATGGCAACGGTGCTGTTGCGGTTGCGCTTTGCTTGCAAAACCACGCGGATATGTTTGCGGTTGCGTTTATTGATGAAGTCTTTGAACTTAGAGCAGCGGGAATAACGCAGCCAATACTGGTACTACAAGGACCACATCAAGAGCAAGAGTGTGAACTCACAAATACACTCAATGTAGTTTGGATGCTACATGCTGAGCAACAGTTAAATTGGATAAATAAACGTATAAAAAACAAGGAAATAAATAATCTTCATCATTGGGTAAAGTTTGACACCGGTATGCATCGCTTAGGCTTTATGCTCGAAGACTACGAGCGTTTGAGTGAGGATTACGCACATATATTTCACGCTGAAACCGTTGTCGCTACACATTTAGCAAGGGCCGATGAGCCTAATAATAAAGCCTCGCTGACAGCAATAGAGCAGTTTTTAAACGTCATGGTTGGTAGACACAATTGTTTATCTATTGCTAACTCTGCTGCAAACATTTGTTTGCCAGCGTCTGCAAAAACCTGGAATAGAATGGGAATATCCCTCTACGGTAGTTCTCCTTTTGAAAACGATGAAGTATTAGTTTCCCTGCAAACGGTGATGTCACTAAATAGCGAAGTCATTGCTATTCGCCATATCCCGGCGGGCGAGTCAGTTGGATACGGAGCAACATGGACAGCCCAACAGCCCTCAACTATTGCCACTGTTGCTATTGGTTATGCTGATGGCTATCCGAGGCATGCTCCAATTGGCACTCCCGCGCTTATCGATGGCCACGTAGCTAAACTCGTCGGTCGTGTTTCGATGGACATGCTGACGTTTGATGTGACCGATATCGATAATGTTGATATAGGCTCGCCAGTAGAACTATGGGGAAGAAACTTACCTATCAATCAGGTGGCTAAACACATTGGCACTATTGGTTATGAATTGATGACTCGTGTTTCCAAACGAGTGCCTAGGAAGCTCGTATGACGGACTATTTTGTTGGTGTTGATGCTGGAGGCACACACTGCAGAGCATCGCTCTATGACAGTACTGAAACAGTCATTGGAACTGGGCTTGCAGGCCCTGCAAATGTTTTTAATAACTTTACGGAGGCAATGCAGCAAATTGACATCGCTATTGATATAGCGTTTCACAGTGCAAAAATATCTATTGATAGAAAATCCCTGATTGTCGGTGCGGGTTGTGCTGGAGGGCAAACTGCACAGGCAAAGGAGGGTCTTAGTCGCCTCAATGTTCCTTATAAACGGCTGTTTATGACGAGTGATCTGCACGCAAGTTGCCTAGCAGCGAATAGTGGCGGTGACTGTGTCGTTCTGATTACCGGCACAGGCTCATCAATCGCGCATTGTCAAAATGGCCTAGTAACGCAATATGGGGGCCATGGTTTTATTCACGGTGATGACGCAAGTGGCGCTTGGCTTGGGTTGAGAGCGGTACAACTGTTATTGAAAAGCTTCGATAATCTGCTTGATGATGAAGAGTTCTGTAACGCAATAGCGCACGCTATCGGCATTGACTATACGAGCGGTATTAGCAATGCTGAAAAGTCGGCAAGCGTTGACCACATTCTACGGTATTTTAAAAATAAGCTAGCTGCAGACTATGCGCAACTTGCCCCTGTTATTATTGGTTTGTATCAGAATGGAAATTCAACAGCGAACACCCTCATTAATGAAGGTGCTGACTACTTATCCTCTGTATTAAGTTCGAATGCGCTTGGCGATGGCTTTCCTATATTTATCACGGGAGGCGTCTCGGGAAGCTATCAACCGCTGCTGCAGCAAAAAATGGGGAAACCTGTGCTCGCTATGCAAAGAGTCGCTCAAGATGGAGCGATGCTTTACGCAAAGTTGCAAATGAACTCGTCGCAAACATCAGGTTAGTTTGACCTATACGTATTCTTACCACTTTTCTAAAATATCGCTGTAAACACGGTCATCAAGTAGGCTTTCTCTGTTAAGGTCTTGTTTCAGTAATTCTGCATACTCGCCACTGCTTTTTAATGCCTCGATACCCTTTTCAAAAGACGCGATAATATCTTTAGCATCAGCGTAATCACGATGTATCGCTAAAGAGACATTGACTGAGATTAGAGATACTTTGGAAACATAAATTGGTTTCTGGCCGACACTTTTGAGCAATAGATTCATTTCATCTAACATCGCTTTGTCCACTAATAGGAAATCGACGCGTCGTTCTGAGAGTTGCTTGATATTGTCGAAAAACCAAGGGGACCGCGCCCACCGAATATCACGTTCGTCGCGCAGTTGATCAGTGTTGGCGAACCGATTCTCGACACCAACTCGTTCACGATACAGTTGTTCAAGCCTAATAATGCTTTCGGCTTTTTGATTTCGCGATACCACATGCAATTCCACTTGCATGTAAGGCAAAGAGTAGAGGTAATCATCTTTTTGGTCATTAAGAGAATAATGGTCAATGTAACCAGCAAACTTGCCTGATCTTAATCCGCTGCCCGACCAAGCTTGCGTTGTTGCTATTATTTGCGCTTTTTTATCGCCCAATGCGGCAGCAACAACGTCCATTTGACGAGCGGGTAATTTATGCTCGTCAATATAAGTAGCGACCTTGTTGCCTACAAGATTTAAGGTTTGCGCTTGAAGAGTGGTTGATAACAACATACTCGATACAACAAGCAGCACTGCCGCTGCCATTACTGCTTTGTGCGTGTTACTTATAAGCATGGAGACTTACCTTCTAAGCAAATAAGAAGTGGTGCTCGTACTGACAATTCATTGTTCATTTAATTACCTTTAAACCTTCATTAATGTAAGTACGAGTTTTCACTCTCATTTGGATTATTCTCCAAACGCACCTGCTGCACCAGGAAATACTACGGGGCTTTCAAAACCGTCTTCGCTAACGCTAGCAACTCCAAAGAAATAATTATCAATAACAACATTCTCAAGTGTTGCTGTAGTTACGTTACCTACATACTTGCTGTACTGCCACTGTGGTGCATCTGTTAATCGCCAATATATCTTGTAGCCCTTTAAATGTGGGTTGCTTGGCGTTGTATCAGCATCTGCATGAGGTTTCCAGCTTAGGGTCGTTGAAGCTTGCACTGCGCCAGAAATACTGACATCTGCTGGTGGATTTGGTGCGTTAGCCATGCCGGCTAGTGAAACTGCATTGAGCGCAGTTAACTTTGCTGCATAGTCGAAATTGACGCCTTCGATAGTATCACCATAAACGATGCCATTTTCGGTGCGCAAGTCCTGATGCTGTCTGTCATAATGTTCGTTTGTTTCCATAATGCGAACGCCAGGAAAGCCGAGGTCATTGAATGGACGATGATGTCCGCCGCGTCTGAAGCGGTCTAAACGATAAACCACCATTGTATCTAAATTTTCAATGTAGCGGTCAGCCATGAAGTCGATATAGCGCGCCAAATTTCGGCTTGGGCTATCAACTTCGCCGCCTGTAAAGCGACGATATGTTGCTTCGTCTGCAGTTTCAGTATTTCTTGTTCCTTCTGCGAATATTCTGGCTGTTGTGTTGTTAATAACGCCGTTAATACCTTCGATGTTACCGATCATGTCGTTATTCAACACCGCTTTTAAACGCCAGTTGTTAGCTTTTGCATATTCTGCAAGTATTTGTCCACCGAACAAACCTTGTTCTTCACCGGCTAATGCAGCATATACGATGCTACCTTCAAATTTGTGTTTGCTCAATACTCTAGCTGCTTCTAAGGTACCGGCAACGCCCGATGCGTTGTCGTTAGCGCCAGGAGAGTCAGATGTACTGTCCATCACATCGGACACCCGAGAATCAATATCACCACTCATCATGACATACCTATTGGAGTCTGTAGTGCCTTTTTGAATCGCGATAACGCTGACAACTTCGGTTGAATCTGGAATACGTCGTTCACCAGAAATAACTTTTGCTTGAAAAAACACTTCCAAACAGCCGCCGCATTCCGCCGAGATCTTTTCAAACTCTTCCTTAATCCATCGTCGCGCCGCACCGATGCCGCGTGTTTCTGATTCTGTTTCTGAGAGGGTGTGTCGCGTACCAAATCCAACCAAAGTGCGAATATCTTGTTCAATTCGGTCTGCTGAAACGTCCTTTGCTATTTCGTGTAAAAGAGCTTGGTCAGTGTAACTAACCATATTGGTGGGAGTTTGTTGTGCATGCGCAACGCCGCTATCCACAAGCAGCGAGGATGAAAAAACGAGCAAACTACAGGCGATAGCCTTGTTGATCTTGCCCAGTGAATAAGTTGATTTACGCATACAATGTCCTTAGCTATTTACTTTAAAAAATGGTTATAAAAACAATCGTTACTAAGATAGTGTTTGTTTTGTAAAGCTACTAAAATCCTAGCATTCCGAAAACAATGTTCATCGAACTAAATCTATCTGAAAAAGTGGCCATTAAATCCAAATCTAAGACCTGGCGTATTGCAATCAGTAACGAACTGCAGCATAAATCGCTTAAGAAACAGTTCAGTTCGTTCATGATTTTACTAATTTTTATATAAAGGCGTAGGCGTCGCCGAACAATTCAGTTTTGTTGAGCCCGTTGGCGCAAAATTCATCCCGAATGGTCGCTGACATTTCGAAACGACCTGCTGTATAGACCTGTAAAGCTGAAAAGTCGATAATATCTTTCATTACCGCTTTATGAACCCAACCAGTGTGCCCCGTCCAGTCATCGTTTGGATGTTCGACCACCGGAATGAACGTAAAGTGTGGATGGGTAATACTCATCGCTTCCAATTCACTAGACTCATATAAGTCATTAAGCGATTTAGCCCCCCAATACAAAGTTAGCTCTCTGTGCGGCTGATTTTCAATACAATCTATAACAATTGATTTTGCATAAGAATAGCCAGTGCCGCCGGCAACAACAATTGCTGGCGAACTTGATTCTCGCAAATATGCATTACCTAAAGGAGCTTCAACAATCAATTTACCCTCTTCTTTACATTTCGCCAATACTTCGAAAGCATAGCTATTTGCGGGGTCAGCACCTATATGCAGCTCAATTTTATTTGATGAACTAGGCGCGTTTGCAATAGAAAAAGGACGTTTATCATTTTCACCCATTACTACTTGAAGGTATTGACCCGCTTTAAACTCAAGAGGGAACTCGGGAGTCAATACTACTTTGTGCACAATTGAAGTCTGCGCTTCAATCGATTCAACCGTGCAATTAATCACTTTCATGAAAGTCCTTTATTAAATCGTTAACTTATTATGTGCATTGCTTACTTACTAGATGGTCTATTAATCAGCCAGTTCATCCCAGATGCAATAAATCTGAGTTTTTAAATACGCTTTTTATGAGAAATTAACGTGTAAGCGCACAGTGACTAGTAATAACTATCAAGATTAATAGCAATTAACTTAATCACTAAAGTCTACCAAAAAATAACACAAGCTGATATTTCATTCTTCGTATTTTGGTGACGTGCTTATTACTGCCTAAACATATGCATTGATCAAACAAGAGAATTAAAAACACCAAAACAAGGTTTTTTATAGTTTGCTACTATTGCTGTTAGCTAATTTGCCGATAGCTACTTAGCAGCTTAAATATCGCAAGGTCAGGAGTCTTCGTGTTCAAATTTTCGATTTTCATTACTATTTTTATCACTATGATTGGCACTACTGAGGCTCAGCAATTAGAAGCTGTGCAAATTTACAGTCAAGACGACCTGATTAAAATGATCAATAAAAACCAGCACTTGGAGCGAGTAGTCTCTGATCGTTGTCAGTTAGTTCAGGACATCGAGGCCAGAGCCGAAGTGCTCAGAGTACCTGCTTATCAATTCCTGTGGGGCGACATGCTTGCTTGGGGTGTATGCGTAGATGCAGAACCCGAGCGCGGCGTTTATTACATGCGGGAAGCCGCAGCGCAAGGTTTAGCAGCTGCGTTAGAACAGTTAGGCCGCTATCATTCTATTGGGAAACTAGTACAAGAAGATAAGAAAAGAGCAGTTATTTATTTGCGAGAAGCATCTGCATTAGGAAACTTAAAAGCTCAACTACAGCTGGCAGAATTGTTTATTGATGGTTATGGCAGTCCATACGATTTTGAAGATCTCTATCATTGGCTTTATAACGCGATAACCGATGATAGCCGAACGCACCAGCGTATAGCCATGTACATGGGTGAATTAGAGTCCCTAATGCACCCTAAAGCTGTGCGAGATGCGCGTAAACCGATGATTAATTAGTTGTAGTCATCGATAGACGAATTTAGTTAGGGGACAACATAAAGCATCCTGTAAAAAAAACGCTTAATTTATGAGCAAACATTAATTGTCACAGACTTGCAACAAAAACCTTGTTATAATACTCGCGAATTTAACAACGAAAAGAATGAATGTCAGAAGATCCGCATTACTCAAGAGAAAAAGAAAAATACGAAAACCCGGTAGCAAGCCGAGAATTTCTACTCGAAACACTTTCCAACGCTACTAAAGCCCTTTCCTTTTTAGAAATCTGCAATATTGTCAACGCGACAGATGAAGATGCCAGAATTGGTATTCAGCGGCGCCTGCGTGCTATGGAGCGCGAAGGGCAGGTGGCTTTCACACGCGACAAAAAATATGAAGTACAAAAAGCTGAAGCGCTAATCAGAGGCCGAGTTATTGGCCATCGCGATGGCTATGGCTTTTTAAAGCACTCCGATACAGAAAAAGACTTATTTATCCACCAAGGTCAAATGCAAACACTCTTGCACGACGATATTGTAGAGGGTGTAATGGGCGGTGCAGACAGAAGAGGGCGTGCAGAATTCCGTCCGAATCGAGTCCTAGAACCAAGAAAAGAACCGATTGTAGGTCGTTTTTTTATGGAAGAAGGCGTCTCTATCGTTATTCCAGATGATAACCGCATTTCGCACGAAATTATTATTCCACCAGAAGGTAGGAATGGTGCCAGACAAGGTCATGTCGTTATTGTAGAAATTACCCAACGCCCGCGCAGACAAGTTAATGCCATTGGTAAAATACTAGAGGTACTGGGTGAGCATATGGCCCCAGGCATGGAAATTGAAATGGCCTTGCGTAATTTTGATATCCCGCACAACTGGCCGAAAGGCGTTTTGAAGCAGGTTGAAGGTTTGTCGGAGGAAGTGCCAGAGCAGTCCAAAGAAGGTCGTGTTGATTTACGACAATTACCTTTAATGACTATTGATGGTGAAGATGCCAGAGATTTTGACGACGCCGTTTATTGTCAGCCCAACGACGATGGTTCATGGCAACTATGGGTGGCGATTGCTGACGTTAGTTCCTATGTCAAAACCGGCACCGCTCTTGACAGCGAAGCTCAAAATCGTGCGACTTCTGTGTATTTCCCTGAAAAAGTAATACCCATGCTGCCTGAAGTTCTGTCTAACGGATTATGCTCTCTCAACCCAGATGTTGACAGACTGTGTATGGTTTGTGAAATGACTATTTCTGCAGGCGGAAAATTAGGTGAATATCAGTTTTATGAAGCAGTAATGCGTTCTCATGCTCGCCTTACCTACAATAAAGTATGGGGAATTCTGAAGGGAGATGAAGTCTTACTCAAACGTTATGAGCAGCATGTTCCTCACTTGATGAACCTCAATAACTTGTTTAAAGCGCTGAAAAAAGCGCGTCAAGGTCGCGGTGCCATTGAGTTTGAAACGATTGAAAGCAAATTTGTTTTTAACGCACAACGAAAAATTTCTCATATCATTGCGGTAGAGCGCAATGAAGCGCACATGTTAATTGAAGAATGCATGATTATGGCAAACGTATGTGCAGCGGAATTCTTGGAGAAAAACAAAGCCGAAGCTCTGTTCCGCGTGCATGACAAGCCAGATGAAGATCGCCTAACTACGTTCAAAACGTATCTGTCAGAAATCGGCATTCCTTTTACCGTGAGTGAAGAACCTACGCCAGCTGACTTCACGAGTGTCATGAAAAAAATCCAACATCGACCCGACAAAGAACTTATCCAGACGATGCTTCTTCGCTCCATGAAGCAAGCGGTTTATTCGCCAGATAACGTTGGGCATTTTGGTTTAGCACTAAACGCATATGCACACTTTACGTCGCCTATACGTCGCTATCCGGATTTGGTGGTCCACCGAGCAATTAAAGCAATTGTCGATAAACAAAATCAACGTAAATCGAGAACCGGTGGAAAAGCTTATTCGGCGGAGGAAGTCGAACAGTTAGGTGAACAATGTTCAATGGCAGAGCGCCGAGCAGATGATGCTACGAGAGATGTGTCTGATTGGTTAAAATGTGAGTTTATGCAAGATCACGTTGGCGATGTTTTTGACGGCGTGATTGCATCGGTGACGAACTTTGGTCTGTTTGTACGTATTACAGAGTTCCAAATTGATGGTCTAGTGCACATTACCTCACTAGCAAGCGATTACTATCAATACGATGACCAAAAGCAATGCTTAGTAGGGGAAAGCTCAGGAGTTATATTCAGGTTGGGCGATGAGGTTAAGATTAAAGTTGCGGGCGTTAACCTTGATGAGCGAAAAATTGACTTGCTTATTGATGGTGTAACAAGCAGCCGCGGCAAAGTGAAAGCACCACGCAAGCGCAGCGGTAAAGGTAAAGCTGGCGGTAAAGGCAAAAACGGGTCTTCTACTAAGGTAGATGGAACTCAAGGTAAGGGCTCAAAGGATAAAGCGGCCAAAGACAGCGCTTCTGCAAATGATAAACCGCCTTCGAAGCGCAAGCCTGCAGGCAGAAAAAGACCAGGTCCGGCGTCTAAAGCTAGAAAATCATCAAAAAATAAGAAGCAGACATAAAGATGGCACAACAGGAATTAATTTACGGACTGCACGCGATGACGGCGGTCATGGATCACGAACCAGAACGTGTTATTGAATTATTTGTGTTGAAAGGCCGCGATGATGAGCGCTTAACCTATATTCTTGATGAAGCTAAGCGACATGGTATTGGCGTTCAATTTTGCCAGCGCAAGACATTGGACGACAAATGCAATGGCGAACAACATCAAGGTGTTGTTGCGCGCGCGAAGCCAGGTAAAGTGTTAGATGAACACGACCTAAACAATATTTTAAAAAGCCAAGCATCACCCTTTATACTGGTTTTAGATGGTGTGACTGATCCTCATAATTTAGGAGCCTGTCTGCGCACCGCCGACGCAGCCGGTGTGCATGCAGTCGTGGTGCCAAAGGATAAATCAGCTACGCTTTCACCCACCGTTCGCAAGGTGGCTTGTGGCGCGGCTGAAGTCATTCCGTTAATTCAGGTGACTAATCTTTCGCGAACGATTAAAGCAATGCAAGATGCGGGTGTTTGGATTGTTGGTACTGCAGGCGAGGCTGAGCAGTCAATTTATGCGTGTAAACTGACAGGACCAACTGCTCTGGTTATGGGAGCTGAGGGCAAAGGCATGCGCAGGCTGACTCGCGAGAACTGCGATGAGCTAATTAAGCTACCTATGGCAGGTTCAGTCAGTAGCTTGAATGTGTCAGTGGCGACAGGTGTGTGTTTGTACGAAATTGTTCGACAGCGTTCAATCTAAGCAGAATTGATAGGCAGGACCACTGCCTTTCGTCTTCCCAACCAGTGTGTTTTTATTCACCACCCCAACATACTTATTCTTAAAGCGAAGTGAAGTACGCAAGACTAGCAAATAAACTGAACTGTTTTGTAAATTAAACTACCGCTACCCCTTAATTTCTGTTATAGTTTCGCGCCCTTTTTGTAGGGGTGTGGTCTATTTTTTCTGAAATTTCTTTTGAAATCAAGGGGCAAATAGCAGCTTAGCGACTCGCAAGAGTCATAATATTTAACAGCGGAGCACTAAACATGATCCAAATGCAAACTAACCTGGACGTTGCCGATAATTCGGGAGCTCGCAGGGTTCAGTGTATTAAGGTTCTTGGTGGCTCGCATCGCCGTTATGCACATATCGGTGACATCATCAAAGTTACTGTCAAGGAAGCAATTCCTCGCGGTAAAGTAAAGAAAGGTGATGTTCTGAATGCAGTGGTGGTGCGTACTAGAAAAGGCGTTCGTCGTGCAGATGGTTCAACCATCCGTTTCGATAACAACGCAGCTGTTTTGCTCAATGCAAACAAGCAACCAATTGGTACGCGTATCTTTGGCCCGGTAACCCGTGAGCTTCGTGGAGATTCATTCATGAAGATTATCTCATTGGCCCCAGAGGTATTATAAGGAGTCACGATAATGGCTAATAAAATTCGTCGTGATGATGAAGTAGTCGTATTAGCGGGAAGAGACAAAGGAAAACAAGGCAAAGTCTTGAAAGTACTTGGTTCTGAAGACCGTTTAGTAGTTGAAGGTGTGAACATGATCAAGAAACACCAGAAAGCCAATCCACAGATTGAGCAGCCTGGCGGTATCATTGAGAAAGAAGCCACCATTCATGTGTCTAACGTCGCGTTAGTTAACCCAGCAACGGGTAAAGCTGATCGCGTTGGTTTCCGTGTTGAAGATGAAAAGAAAGTTCGTTTCTTTAAGTCTAACGGCGACCTAGTATAATTATTGGAGAGTACGATGGCGAAACTGCATGATTTCTATAAAGAAACAGTAGTAGCTGAACTTGCGAAGCAGTTCGGGTACAAAAGCGTCATGCAAGTCCCTCGGATTGAGAAAATCACCTTAAACATGGGTTTGGGTGAAGCAGTAGCGGATAAGAAAGTTCTTGAGTCAGCGCAAGCTGACATGGCAGCGATTGCCGGTCAAAAACCAATTGTCACTGTTGCTAGAAAATCTGTTGCGGGTTTTAAAATCCGTGAAGGTTATCCGATTGGCTGCAAAGTGACCCTGCGTGGCGAACGTATGTGGGAATTCCTTGAGAGATTAATCTCAATTACAATTCCACGTATCCGTGACTTCCGTGGTCTTAACCCGAAATCTTTTGACGGTCGAGGCAACTATAGCATGGGTGTTCGTGAACAAATCATCTTCCCTGAAATCGAATTCGATAAAGTGGATAAAATGCGAGGTATGGATATTACTATCACTACCAGTGCAGATACTAACGATGAAGCACACGCTCTTTTGAGTGCGTTCAGCTTCCCGTTTAGAAAATAAGGTGTAGGGTTATGGCAAAAGAATCAATGAAGGCGCGTGAAGTAAAACGTGCCAAGCTGGTTAAACAGTATGCAACGAAACGTTCTGCGCTTAAAGCGACGATCAGTGACGTAAACTCTTCGGAAGAAGAGCGCTGGAATGCTGTTCTAAAACTGCAATCACTTCCACGTGATTCGTCTCCGTCGCGTCAACATAATCGTTGTCGCATCACGGGCCGTCCACATGGGTTCCTACGCAAATTTGGTCTTTCTCGCATAAAGCTTCGTGAAGCTGCAATGCGTGGTGAAGTCCCTGGCCTTAAAAAAGCCAGTTGGTAAGGAGAGCAGACTATGAGCATGCAAGATCCTATCGCAGATATGTTTACCCGAATTCGTAACGGCCAATTGGCTTCGAAAGTTGCGGTTTCTATGCCTTCTTCAAAAGTACGTGTTGCTATCGCAAAAGTACTTGAAGCTGAAGGTTATATCGAAAGTTCTTCAGTAACTGAAGGCGTTAAGCCTGTATTAGAAGTTACTTTGAAGTATTTCGAAGGTAAAAAAGTAATTGATACAATCGAACGAGTTAGCCGTCCTGGTCTACGCATCTATAAGAAAAAAGATGAGTTACCAAAAGTGATGGGCGGACTCGGGGTTGCTATCGTGTCTACCTCAAAAGGTGTGATGACTGACCGTGCAGCGCGTAAAGCGGGTATGGGCGGTGAGATCATCGGTTATGTAGCATAACAGGGGAATAATTATGTCACGTATAGCAAAAGCACCTGTCGACATCCGAACTGGCGTAGAAATTACAATCGCTGGCCAAGAAGTCACAGTAAAAGGTAGTAAAGGTACATTGACCCGCGTATTTAATAACGCAGTCGAAGTAGTACAAGAAGAGAACCAATTGAAAGCACTTCCACGTGATGGTTTTGCAAACAACTGGGCTCAGGCTGGTACCGCTCGCGCATTGTTGGATCAGATGGTAATCGGTGTTACTGATGGTTTTGAAAAGAAACTTCAACTTAATGGTGTTGGTTACCGTGCGTCAGCACAAGGTAGCAAACTAAACCTTACGTTGGGCTTTTCTCACCCTGTCGGCTACGAAATGCCTGAAGGCATTACCGTAGAAACCCCTACGCAAACTGAAATCATTGTCAAAGGCACTGATAAGCAGGTTGTAGGTCAGGTTGCAGCGAATATCCGCGCATACCGTCCACCAGAGCCATATAAAGGCAAAGGTGTTCGTTACGCAGATGAAACTGTGCGTCGTAAAGAAGCTAAGAAAAAGTAGGTAGGTAATACGATGGATAAGAAATCAGCTCGCTTACGTCGCGCTACTCGCGCCCGTAAGAAAATTAGTGAGTTAGGTGCACATCGCTTGGTTATAAACCGCACACCACGCCACATCTATGCTCAGTTAATCGCTCCAAGTGGTTCTGAAGTATTAGCAGCAGCTTCTACTGTAGAAAAAGACCTTAAGGGTTCTTTAAAAGCTACAGGCAACGCAGAGGCAGCAGCGGCAGTTGGTAAAGCGATCGCAGAACGAGCTATCGAAAAAGGCATTTTGAAAGTGGCTTTCGATAGAAGTGGATTTAAATATCATGGTCGTGTGAAAGCACTGGCTGATGCCGCTCGTGAAGCGGGCCTTCAGTTCTAGGAGTTTAAAATGGCTAAGCAAGAAGTTCAACAACAGGGTGATCTGTTAGAAAAGCTTATCGCTGTAAACCGTGTATCAAAAGTTGTTAAAGGTGGTCGTATCTTTAGTTTCACAGCTTTGACAGTGGTTGGCGATGGCAATGGCCGCGTTGGTTTTGGTTACGGTAAGGCACGTGAAGTACCTGCTGCAATCCAAAAAGCAATGGAAAAGGCTCGACGCAACTTAGTTGACGTTGACCTAAACGGCAATACATTACAGCATCCAATTAAAGGTCGTCATTCTGGCTCTAAAGTTTACATGCAGCCTGCATCAGAAGGTACTGGTATTATTGCCGGTGGTGCGATGCGTGCAGTACTTGAAGTAGCTGGTGTTCAGAACGTACTTTCAAAATGCTACGGTTCTACAAACCCGATTAACGTTGTACGTGCAACAGTCAACGCTCTAGTGGAAATGAATTCACCAGAGAAGATTGCTGCAAAACGCGGTTTGTCAGTCAAAGATATTTTGGGGTAATCGAACATGTCTAAGATGATTAAAGTTAAGCAAACTAAAAGCTCAATCGGACGTCTTCCTAAGCACAAAGCAACTTTAGTTGGTTTGGGATTACGTAAAATCGGACAAGTACGTGAGTTGGAAGATACTCCGTCAGTTCGTGGCATGATCAACCGTGTTCAATACATGGTTGAGATAGTAGAGGAGTAATCTATGAGACTTAATACTCTCGCTCCTGCCGAGGGAGCTAACAAAGCAAGTAAGCGCGCGGGTCGCGGTATCGGTTCTGGCTTAGGCAAGACTGGTGGTCGTGGTCATAAAGGTCAAAAGTCTCGCTCAGGCGGTACTGTTAGACCTGGTTTTGAAGGTGGTCAAATGCCTCTTCAACGTCGTTTACCGAAATTCGGTTTTACGTCACGTAAATCGTTCGTATCTGACCAAGTTACTCTTAGCGAAATTGCTAAAGTAGAAGGCGATATCGTTTCTCTTGAAACTTTGAAAGCAGCGGGTCTTGTTAAAAAAGAAATCCTGTTTGTAAAAGTGATGAAGAGTGGCGAAATTAATCGTTCTGTTACTTTAAGTGGTATCCGCGTGAGTAAAGGTGCACTCGAAGCGATTAACGCGGCTGGCGGTAAAGTAGAGGAATAAGCTAAATGGCAAAACCAGGACAAGATTCAGGGGCAAAAGGCGGATTAAGCGAGCTTAAATCTCGACTGCTGTTTGTTCTTGGAGCAATCATCGTGTTTAGGCTGGGCTCTTATGTGCCTATCCCTGGTATTGATGGCAACGTGTTGGCTCAATTATTTGAACAACAGAAGGGTACTATCGTAGAGATGATGAACATGTTCTCTGGCGGTGCTCTTGAGCGTGCTTCAGTACTAGCGTTAGGGATTATGCCTTACATTACAGCTTCTATTATAGTGCAGTTGCTTTCGCATATGTACCCTCCATTGATGGAACTGAAAAAAGAAGGTGAAGCGGGTAAACGGAAAATTAGTCAGTACACAAGGTATCTTACTTTGTTGTTAGCTATTTTTCAGTCTGTCGGTATTGCTACTGGTTTGCCAAACTTAGTTCAAGGTTTAGTGGTAAACCCTGGCATTGGTTTCTATTTTACAGCTATCGTGAGTTTGGTTACTGGCACCATGTTTTTGATGTGGTTAGGTGAGCAAATTACAGAGCGCGGCATCGGAAATGGTATTTCAATACTTATTTTCGCTGGTATCGTCGCAGGTTTACCTACCGCAATTGGTCAAACTGCAGAGCAAGCAAGATTGGGTGAAATTAATCTCCTGTTCTTGCTAGTTATCGGTGCCATTATTGTAGCGTTGACATATTTGGTTGTTTTCGTAGAACGTGCGCAACGTCGCATTGTTGTCAACTACGCTAAACGCCAACAGGGCCGTAAGGTTTTTGCTGCGCAAAGTTCACATTTACCCCTCAAGGTGAATATGGCGGGTGTAATTCCACCTATCTTTGCATCAAGTATTATCCTTTTCCCAGGTACACTTGCCGGAATGGTCGGTCAGAATGAGACATTCTCGTTTTTGACTGATGTGTCCTTAGCATTGTCTCCAGGGCAGCCGTTATACGTTATGCTTTATGCTGCAACGATTATTTTCTTTTGCTTCTTTTATACAGCATTAGTTTTTAATCCTCGCGAAACAGCTGATAATCTAAAGAAATCTGGTGCTTTTGTTCCTGGCATTCGTCCAGGCGAGCAAACCTCTCGATATATCGATAAGGTGATGACTCGTTTAACACTAGCTGGTGCTCTCTATATTACTTTTGTTTGTTTGGTGCCTGAGTTCTTATTACTATGGTTTAACGTTCCGTTTTACTTTGGTGGTACTTCACTACTCATTATATGCGTAGTGGTAATGGACTTTATGGCGCAGGTTCAGACCCATTTGATGTCACATCAATATGGCGATGTTCTTAAAAAAGCGAACCTTAAAGGTTAGGCATTGGCCGACACCTTAAGCTAGCTATTTACGGAGTGATGTGATGAAAGTTCGTGCATCTGTTAAGCGGATTTGCCGTAACTGCAAGGTCATTAAACGCAACGGCGTTGTTAGAGTGATTTGTGTAGAGCCTAAGCATAAGCAAAGGCAAGGTTAATCCAGACCCCTAGAAATAGGGGAATCAAGATGGTTTTTAATATCGGGTTGCTGTACTAGCGCCCGAGCCTTAAAACCTTTATTTGCAATTTTGTTACTGGGTAAGTATCCTATCGGGCTTTTTAGGCTAGTAACACTAAATATAAGGAGTGCTGTTAATGGCCCGTATCGCTGGCATTAACATTCCTGATCACAAACATGCTGTCATTGCTATCCAAGCAATTTTCGGTATTGGCGCAACACGAGCGAAGCTCATATGTGTTGGTGCAGGTGTATCAGAATCAACCAAGATGAAAGATCTTGATGAAACGACCATTGATAAACTTCGTGAAGAAGTTGCTAAATTCACAGTTGAAGGTGACCTTCGCCGTGAAGTATCAATGAGCATTAAACGTTTGATGGACCTAGGTTGCTTCCGTGGTATTCGCCACCGTCGTAGCTTACCTCTACGTGGTCAGCGCACTAAAACTAATGCGCGTACCCGTAAAGGTCCTCGCAAACCTATTAAAAAGTAAGCGAGGGTTACAATGGCTAAAGCTCCTACTCGCGCCCGCAAGCGCGTAAAACGTCAAGTTGCAGATGGTATGGCTCATATCCATGCTTCTTTCAACAACACAATTGTGACAATCACTGACCGTCAGGGTAACGCTCTATCTTGGGCAACTTCTGGTGGATCTGGTTTCCGTGGCTCACGTAAATCAACTCCTTTCGCTGCACAGGTTGCTGCTGAAAGAGCTGGTTTAGCCGCTCAGGAATTCGGCTTAAAGAACATTGAAGTGTTCGTTAAGGGCCCAGGTCCAGGTCGTGAATCTGCAATCCGCGCATTAAATGCAACGGGTTACAAGATCACAAATATTACCGATGTGACACCTATACCTCACAACGGATGTCGTCCACCGAAAAAACGTCGCGTTTAATCGACGGACAGTTGGAGAAAGATCATGGCTAGATATTTGGGTCCAAAACTCAAACTAAGTCGTCGTGAAGGAACTGATTTGTTCCTTAAGAGCGGCGTAAGAGCAATTGAAAGTAAATGTAAAATTGACCAAGCTCCTGGTCAGCATGGCGCCCGTCGCGGTCGTCTGTCTGATTACGGTGTTCAATTGCGTGAAAAGCAAAAAGTACGTCGTATGTATGGCGTATTGGAAAAACAGTTTAGAAACTACTATAAAGAAGCTGCTCGCCTTAAAGGCAATACAGGTGAAAACTTGTTGCAACTTTTAGAACAGCGTTTAGATAACGTTGTTTACCGCATGGGCTTTGCCAGCACTCGTGCTGAAGCTCGTCAACTCGTTAGCCATAAAGCTATCGTAGTAAACGGTAAAGTAGTGAACATTCCATCATTCAACGTAAAAGCTGAAGATGTGGTTGCTGTTCGTGAAAAAGCGAAAAAACAGGCCCGTATTGTTTCTGCACTAGAATTAGCAGATCAACGCGAGAAACCAACTTGGTTGGAAGTTGACAATACGAAAATGGAAGGTGTTTTTAAACGCGTTCCAGAAAGAACGGATTTGTCTGCGGACATAAACGAACAGTTGATTGTCGAACTTTACTCTAAGTAAAGATTAACTAAAGAGGATACATTGTGGGTTCAGTGACCGAATTCCTAAAGCCAAGATTAGTTGAAATTGAAAATATTTCACCTACTCGTGCAAAAGTAACACTAGAGCCTTTAGAGCGAGGCTTCGGCCATACTCTAGGTAATGCGCTTCGTCGTATTTTGCTTTCGTCTATGCCAGGTTGTGCAGTGACTGAAGTTGAAATTGATGGTGTATTACATGAGTACAGCACTAAAGAAGGTGTTCAAGAAGACGTAATTGAAATTTTGCTTAACCTTAAAGGACTAGCAGTTCGTCTTGAAGGTAAAACCGAGGCAACTCTTACACTAGTTAAATCTGGTGCAGGTTTAGTTGTTGCCGGTGATATCCAGCACGATGGTGACGTTGAGATCGTAAATCCAGAGCACGTTATTTGTACTTTAACTGGCGAAGCTGAGTTGAGCATGCGCATCAAAGTAGAAATGGGCCGAGGTTATGTTCCAGCTTCAACTCGTCGTTCCTCTGAAGATGATGATCGTCCTATTGGTCGTTTATTAGTTGATGCTTCATACAGCCCTGTAGAACGTATTGCTTATTCTGTAGAGTCAGCTCGTGTTGAACAACGCACTGACCTAGACAAGCTAATTATCGATATGGAAACTAACGGTACTTTAGACCCAGAAGAAGCGATTCGCCGTTCTGCTACTATTTTAGCTGAGCAATTAGATGCCTTCGTAGAATTACGTGACATTTCTGAGCCGGTTGAAAAAGAAGAGAAACCAGAATTCGATCCAATTCTACTTCGTCCTGTTGACGACTTAGAGTTAACGGTTCGTTCTGCTAACTGTTTGAAAGCGGAAGCTATCCAATATATTGGTGACCTGGTACAGCGTACTGAAGTTGAACTTCTTAAAACGCCTAACTTAGGTAAGAAGTCGCTTACAGAAATTAAAGATGTACTTGCTTCTCGTGGTTTGTCACTAGGCATGCGCCTAGAAAATTGGCCACCAGAATCAATCGCTGAAAAAGATTAATCAGGTTTTAGATAAACTGATTTGTAAAGAAGGATATAGCTATGCGCCATCGCAAGAGTGGTAGACAGTTAAATCGCAATAGCAGCCACAGACAAGCAATGTTTAAAAACATGGCAGGTTCTTTGGTAAAGCACGAAGTTATTAAAACTACGTTGCCTAAAGCGAAAGAACTACGTCGAGTAATTGAGCCGCTAATCACATTAGCAAAGCAAGATAGTGTTGCTAATCGTCGTCTTGCTTTTGCAAGAACCGGTGATAAAGAAGTGGTAGGTAAATTGTTTAACGAACTTGGTCCGCGTTACGACACACGTCCAGGTGGTTATAGTCGTATATTGAAGTGTGGTTTCCGTGCAGGTGACAACGCTCCAATGGCTTACGTTGAATTGGTTGACCGTCCTGTTGTTGAATCTACTGAAGAAGTAGTTGAAGTAACAGAAGACTAGTCACTCTCTAATTAGAGAATGAAATTAAAAAACCCGGCAATTGCCGGGTTTTTTGTTATATGGGTTGTGGGCTGGAAGTCGATATTAAATCTTATATCTTTACGCTTCTATTTTTCTATATAGTATCTGTCTACATATACCTTTGCTTGTGCATTTGTCAATCCACCTCTCATAGCACTCGCGCTAATCAAATCTTGTTCAATACCGCGTCGCTCTGCTAATTCTATTAAGCGCTCTAGGGCTTCTGGATGTTTTGCCAATTGTTCAACCGATATTATGATCATTGATTCAGACTCAGAAGAGTCATCAGGGAAAAGTGCAAGCAATGCTTCGACCACATATTTTCCAACAAGCGGTACTTCTTGAATGGTAGTGACTAAAACTTCCAATGTTTTGTTAGGGTATGTCCTTGCTAGTGTTTTTGCTATTTGATCGGCAGAATCCGGTTCCATAGTAACGGCGGTTTTTACAATTTCATTGAATTGGTCAGGAGAAAACTTACAAGCTGCTTCTGTTACATATTCTGCATAACTGGGTTCTGCATTTATAGCTAAGGTTACTAGTTCGGTAGTAGGGGCAAGATCTCGAGTAATAGCTAGTTCAAGGATATCGTCTATATAAGCCGGCTGAGACGACACTGCAGCGGAAACGATTTCTCTGTACTTGTCTGGATATGTATCCAATGCAATTTCTACTAAGTCGGATGTATTTTCCGGGTATCTCGCTAAAACTGTTCGAATCGCCCTTCCAACAGAGTTACTGCTACGCACTTGTTGTTTAAGAAAATGACTGGATTGCTCAGAGGATACAACTGAGGCGTCCACAAGTTCGTTAGTATTGTTTTGTGCGGCTACATATCCGCTACTAATCATCAATACGCTAATTGCTAGGACTGAAAGTTTCATATGTTTTCCTCTTCCGTTTTAGTCTTATCGGCACAACAAGAGTTTATAACAGATTTGTTAAGTTACGCTTAAGTGAAAAATCTTTCAACATTTGTGTGTATTGCTATTGACCTATTCGTATAAATGACTACAATGCGCGTCGCTTTCGAGATTGGCTTCTTAGCAGGAATGTTAAGACTGTGTAATGTTGAAAAAGTTTACATTTATTTACATTCTATGAACATTAATAAATGTATTTACCAACAAGTTAAATTAATTAAAAAAAATTAATAAAATAAGTTGACAATAAATTTGATGCAGGTAGTATACGCATCCCTTGAGACGGCACAGAACGTGACTCTCAAGTCGCTAGTGAAATAGAAAGAAGCTGGCATGTTCTTTAACAATTTATAACAAGACAATCTGTGTGGGCACTCATTAAGAGTGTCGACAACAAAAAACGATTTACAAAAAATTTAATTGAAGAGTTTGATCATGGCTCAGATTGAACGCTGGCGGCAGGCCTAACACATGCAAGTCGAACGGAAACATGTCTAGCTTGCTAGATGATGTCGAGTGGCGGACGGGTGAGTAATGCCTGGGAATTTGCCTTTGTGTGGGGGATAACCATTGGAAACGATGGCTAATACCGCATGATACCTACGGGTCAAAGGGGGCTTCGGCTCCCGCGCAAAGAGAAGCCCAGGTGAGATTAGCTAGTTGGTGAGGTAAAGGCTCACCAAGGCGACGATCTCTAGCTGTTCTGAGAGGAAGATCAGCCACACTGGAACTGAGACACGGTCCAGACTCCTACGGGAGGCAGCAGTGGGGAATATTGCACAATGGGCGAAAGCCTGATGCAGCCATGCCGCGTGTGTGAAGAAGGCCTTCGGGTTGTAAAGCACTTTCAGTTGTGAGGAAAGGTTGACGGTTAATACCCGTCAGCTGTGACGTTAGCAACAGAAGAAGCACCGGCTAACTCCGTGCCAGCAGCCGCGGTAATACGGAGGGTGCAAGCGTTAATCGGAATTACTGGGCGTAAAGCGCACGCAGGCGGTCTGTTAAGCTAGATGTGAAAGCCCCGCGCTCAACGTGGGATGGTCATTTAGAACTGGCAGACTAGAGTTTTGGAGAGGAGAGTGGAATTCCAGGTGTAGCGGTGAAATGCGTAGATATCTGGAGGAACATCAGTGGCGAAGGCGACTCTCTGGTCAATAACTGACGCTCATGTGCGAAAGTGTGGGTAGCGAACAGGATTAGATACCCTGGTAGTCCACACCGTAAACGCTGTCTACTAACTGTTTGTGGATTTAATCCGTGAGTAGTGAAGCTAACGCGATAAGTAGACCGCCTGGGGAGTACGGCCGCAAGGTTAAAACTCAAATGAATTGACGGGGGCCCGCACAAGCGGTGGAGCATGTGGTTTAATTCGATGCAACGCGAAGAACCTTACCTACTCTTGACATACTTGGAATTTTTCAGAGATGAATTAGTGCCTTCGGGAACCAAGATACAGGTGCTGCATGGCTGTCGTCAGCTCGTGTCGTGAGATGTTGGGTTAAGTCCCGCAACGAGCGCAACCCTTGTCCTTATTTGCCAGCATTAAGTTGGGTACTCTAAGGAGACTGCCGGTGACAAACCGGAGGAAGGTGGGGACGACGTCAAGTCATCATGGCCCTTACGAGTAGGGCTACACACGTGCTACAATGGCGAGTACAAAGGGATGCAAACTGGTGACAGTAAGCGGACCCCTTAAAGCTCGTCGTAGTCCGGATTGGAGTCTGCAACTCGACTCCATGAAGTCGGAATCGCTAGTAATCGTAGGTCAGCATACTACGGTGAATACGTTCCCGGGCCTTGTACACACCGCCCGTCACACCATGGGAGTGGGATGCAAAAGAAGTAGTTAGTCTAACCTTCGGGAGGACGATTACCACTTTGTGTTTCATGACTGGGGTGAAGTCGTAACAAGGTAACCCTAGGGGAACCTGGGGTTGGATCACCTCCTTACTATTAGTTGCGCGTTCTTAATGCAGTGTTCACACAGATTATCTTGTTATATAAAAGAAAGAGTAAAAAAGTAGTTTAGGCAATATAAGCCTGCAACATAGGCTTGTAGCTCAGCTGGTTAGAGCGCACCCCTGATAAGGGTGAGGTCGGCAGTTCAAGTCTGCCCAAGCCTACCATTTTGTGATTTTTACTGCGTTGGACGCCACCTCATGTGCAAAAGCACACTTCGGTAGCTTCCGCCTTGTTAAAATCCCAAAATACATTTTTACTCGCATGTAAGGGGCTTTAGCTCAGCTGGGAGAGCGCCTGCCTTGCACGCAGGAGGTCAGCAGTTCGATCCTGCTAAGCTCCACCAATTTCTGTGATGGAAATTGACCTTACATGAAAAGGCAACAACCTTAATGAATACGCATATTGAATGTTTATCCATTAAGGTTTTTTAAACCTTAAAAGTGACGCATTAGTGTGTCACTGTTCTTTAACAATTTGGAAAGCTGATAATTAGTAATCAATATTTAACGAAAGAGTAATTGATGAATTAAATTCAACTTAGGTTGAATGAGATTCTTTCAACGCTACTCTATCTGACAAAGTGTAAGTGATTGATGTCATTAACCGTCATTAGGCGAGTGATACATCGGTTGCGTAGAAGTTTCCGCTGAAAGGCGCGAAAATTCTACACGATATTTGATTAGCAAAACTTGTCATGCATACGACTAGCAGATTACGAGCAATCGTTAAGCTGCACCACAGTTGCCGATTAAAAAGGCGGTGGCTGATAAAATGCGCATGTTTTCATTCTTGGCGGGGTGAATACGTACGCTATTTTGGGTTGTATGGTTAAGTGACTAAGCGTATACGGTGGATGCCTAGGCAGTTAGAGGCGATGAAGGACGTGTAAGTCTGCGAAAAGCTGTGGTGAGCTGACAAAAAGCATTTGAGCCACAGATGTCCGAATGGGGAAACCCACCGCTTCGGCGGTATCGTTAGGTGAATTCATAGCCTAACGAAGCAAACGAGGGGAACTGAAACATCTAAGTACCCTTAGGAAAAGAAATCAACCGAGATTCCCCAAGTAGCGGCGAGCGAACGGGGAGCAGCCGAGTAATTATGAGGTAGTGGAATGTGTTGGAAAGCACAGCGATACAGGGTGATAGCCCCGTACACGAAGCCTCATAGTTGCCATATTAAGTAGGTCGGGACACGTGTTATCCTGACTGAAGATGGGGGGACCATCCTCCAAGGCTAAATACTCCTAACTGACCGATAGTGAACTAGTACCGTGAGGGAAAGGCGAAAAGAACCCCTGTGAGGGGAGTGAAATAGAACCTGAAACCGTATACGTACAAGCAGTGAGAGCCCACTTGTAGGGTGATTGCGTACCTTTTGTATAATGGGTCAGCGACTTATATTTAGTAGCAAGGTTAACCGAATAGGGGAGCCGTAGCGAAAGCGAGTGTTAACTGCGCGTTTAGTTGCTAGGTATAGACCCGAAACCCGGTGATCTAGCCATGGGCAGGTTGAAGGTTGAGTAACATCAACTGGAGGACCGAACCGACTAACGTTGAAAAGTTAGCGGATGACTTGTGGCTGGGGGTGAAAGGCCAATCAAACCGGGAGATAGCTGGTTCTCCCCGAAATCTATTTAGGTAGAGCCTCGGACGAATTCCATTGGGGGTAGAGCACTGTTAAGGCTAGGGGGTCATCCCGACTTACCAACCCTTTGCAAACTCCGAATACCGATGAGAACTATCCGGGAGACACACGGCGGGTGCTAACGTCCGTCGTGAAGAGGGAAACAACCCAGACCGCCAGCTAAGGTCCCAAAATATTGCTAAGTGGGAAACGAAGTGGGAAGGCTAAGACAGCTAGGAGGTTGGCTTAGAAGCAGCCATCCTTTAAAGAAAGCGTAATAGCTCACTAGTCGAGTCGGCCTGCGCGGAAGATGTAACGGGGCTAAGCAATATACCGAAGCTGCGGATTTGAACTTAGGTTCAAGTGGTAGGGGAGCGTTGTGTAAGTGGCTGAAGGTGAATCGAGAGGTTTGCTGGACATATCACAAGTGCGAATGCTGACATGAGTAACGATAAGGGGAGTGAAAAACTTCCCCGCCGGAAGACCAAGGTTTCCTGTCCCATGCTAATCAGGGCAGGGTAAGTCGGCCCCTAAGGCGAGGCAGAAATGCGTAGTCGATGGGAAACGGATTAATATTTCCGTACTTGGTATATCAGTGAAGGGGGGACGGAGAAGGTTATGCTAGCTTGGCGTTGGTAGTCCAAGTGAAAGTGCGTAGGGTTGAATTTTAGGAAAATCCGGAATTCTACATGCCTGAGACACGAGACGAGTCACTAAGGTGACGAAGTAGCAAATACCCTGCTTCCAGGAAAAGCCTCTAAACTTATGATATATCGAACCGTACCCCAAACCGACACAGGTGGTCAGGTAGAGAATACTAAGGCGCTTGAGAGAACTCGGGTGAAGGAACTCGGCAAAATTGTACCGTAACTTCGGGAGAAGGTACGCCCTTATTTGTGATTGCACTTGCTGCATGAGCATCTGAGGGCCGCAGTGACCAGGAGGCTGGGACTGTTTATTAAAAACACAGCACTGTGCTAAATCGAAAGATGACGTATACGGTGTGACACCTGCCCGGTGCCGGAAGGTTAATTGATGGGGTTAGCGCAAGCGAAGCTCTTGATCGAAGCCCCGGTAAACGGCGGCCGTAACTATAACGGTCCTAAGGTAGCGAAATTCCTTGTCGGGTAAGTTCCGACCTGCACGAATGGTGTAACCATGGCCTCGCTGTCTCCACCCGAGACTCAGTGAAATTGAAATTGCAGTGAAGATGCTGTGTACCCGCACCTAGACGGAAAGACCCCGTGAACCTTTACTACAGCTTGGCACTGAACATTGACCCTACATGTGTAGGATAGGTGGGAGGCTTTGAAGCATTGTCGCCAGATGATGTGGAGCCTACCTTGAAATACCACCCTTGTACGTTTGATGTTCTAACATTGCCCCCTGATCGGGGGTGTGGACAGTGTCTGGTGGGTAGTTTGACTGGGGCGGTCTCCTCCCAAAGCGTAACGGAGGAGCACGAAGGTTGGCTAATCCTGGTCGGACATCAGGAGGTTAGTGCAATGGCATAAGCCAGCTTAACTGCGAGACAGACACGTCGAGCAGGTACGAAAGTAGGTCATAGTGATCCGGTGGTTCTGAATGGAAGGGCCATCGCTCAACGGATAAAAGGTACTCCGGGGATAACAGGCTGATACCGCCCAAGAGTTCATATCGACGGCGGTGTTTGGCACCTCGATGTCGGCTCATCACATCCTGGGGCTGAAGTCGGTCCCAAGGGTATGGCTGTTCGCCATTTAAAGTGGTACGCGAGCTGGGTTTAGAACGTCGTGAGACAGTTCGGTCCCTATCTGGTGTGGGCGTTGGATGATTGATGGGAGCTGCTCCTAGTACGAGAGGACCGGAGTGGACGAACCGCTGGTGTTCGGGTTGTCATGCCAATGGCATTGCCCGGTAGCTACGTTCGGAATCGATAACCGCTGAAAGCATCTAAGCGGGAAGCGAGCCCAGAGATGAGTCATCCCAGACAGTTTAACTGTCCTGAAGGGTTGTTGTAGACTACAACGTTGATAGGCAGGGTGTGGAAGCGTCGTAAGGCGTTAAGCTAACCTGTACTAATTGCCCGTGCGGCTTAACCATACAACACCAAAGTAGCGTAAGCGAAAGGGTTGAAGTGTGACAAGTAGCCAAATCAAATAAAGTAAGACAGAGTAGTGACTCTGCGTTGAATAGAGACATTGATTATTAGCTTTCTAAATATGTTAAAACAAAGATTAATGTAATTGTTGTCATCTACCGCCCTGTGGCGAGAGAGACATCAGTTGCGCAGAAGCCATCGCAAAGAGCGCGATGATTCTGCACCAAGCTTATGCCTGACGGCAATAGCGATACGGTACCACCTGAATCCATTTCGAACTCAGAAGTGAAACGTATTAGCGGCAATGGTAGTGTGGGGTTTCCCCATGTGAGAGTAGCACACCGTCAGGCTCCCATTTAAGAACCCGTCCTCGCGACGGGTTTTTTCTTTCTAGACACGAGAAAACGCATTGCTATGAGTGCTCGGCCACAATCTTATATGCTTGGTCCTTGATGCTTAATAATCGAAAACTAGTATGTTTTCGTTAATGTTAATCTGTTTGTTGGCGGATACATCAAATTAAATGGTTCAAAGATAAACTGTTGGCTGAATGTAAATTTGTTGAACAGTAATCGCAGATGAGGGAGGTTGATTGCGAAACTATCCCAATCTGGCAGTGGGTACAGACTGATAGTCCCTCCTACTTTCAATATCCTATAAATTTCTGCAAAGACAGCTAATAATTCTTCCTCAGTATCAATCCAAATAGGAATAAACCAGCAGCTGAGTATCATGTCGATTGTATTATCGAAGAACGGTAATTGATTAGCACTCGCGGAAATTGCTCGATCGAGCCCAGGGGCATTGATATCATATTTGCCTGTTCCACCAGTTAATCGTGCTAATAAGACATCTGAGGATCTGAAAGCATTACACTGCTTGAGAACCGGATCAACGCCGTAAAATTCGATTCCGTTGTCATAACAAGCCCTGAACATAGACTCTTTGGAATAAGGTGAATATCCGCAGCCAATATCAAGTAATTTCTTTCCTTGTAAACTTGCTAAAATAGTTTGTGGTGACTGGTCGTCAAAGAAAACTCTTCGATAATATGAAAAAGGTCGACTGGTTATCGGGAGCCCACCGCAATAAAGCGCTAGCTGCCGAATTTGAACTAGAGTAGACCAGTATGAAAAGTTAGCAATAAGGTTGTTGATAGTTAGTTCCCCCTTAATAAAACTCTACGGTTCACGAGTGATTAACTTTTATAGTCGGTGCAGCATTAGAACGAATGGCATGCTTTCAGTTTGAAATAGCACAGTCTCTTCCAATTGGAAGAGAGTTAAAAAAAGAAAGCTGAAACAAACTATCGTAGTAAATTGACGTTGAGATGAGTAATTCTCACTCTATTATCATTAAGCGCAGGCATCATCCTAGACGCAATGTGCGATAGCGTCAGTGCGCTGCCGCACCAAACACGATGAGGATGAATTTAGATATACGTATTGATTGGTTATTTTTTTGGCTTAATACTTAGGCCTGAGCAGTCTTCAATTTGGTGTCGAAACACTGTACAGGCATAACAGGCAAAGAGGCCCGTACTTATCGACTACTCTGCTAACTCTACGGGGGGCGGCGGGTACTGTAAGTTCATGTGTTTAGCGTATGCAACGGTAAACGCTGCTTCTTGAAACGCTTTTAGGCCAGTCTCTGCAAACGGTACTACAACTGGATTACGTTTAATTGACTCTTTAAAAACCTGCGGTGACATGGTTTCAACATCAAGTCCTTCGATGAGTTGAATCGCAGCTTCCATTTTGAACCCTAAAGCGCCTCCAGCAAACTTCCCTTTTAATGGCCTTTCTTTAATAACAACAGAATCAATACCGTAATCTGCCATTAGCTTGCTAAAAGTAGACTGAAAATAACGGATGTCGCCGGTACTGTTACGTTTATTAAACTCGACCTTACGAACTCGGCACTCAGGTAGGTTAAACAAGCCATCTTTAAAAGATAGTAAACATACAATCGCTTCAGAACCTTTTAATTCCACACCACATATTTTCATATTATATTCTCTATTTTCGACGCCGTTATTGTAACCCATTCGATAAAAACTCTCACCACCAAATTGCTAGCGCTTGAAAACAATATTTAATTATTGAAAATACATCACCGCGTCGATATAAAAAAACGCGTTTAAATAGTAAAAGTTGGTATCATTAGAACCAACTAGCTTTATGTACTCTGTACCTTGCACAAGAATGGGCAACAACCGTGGTATCTTTAAAACAACTACATACTTTTGGTTTTGATACCTCAGCTCAAGACCTTGTTGAAATTAACAATCGCGACGATTTGATTTCAGTATTTCGACGCGTAAAAAATAAAACGTATTATTTATTAGGTGAGGGCAGTAATAGTATTTTCTTGGAGGACTTTACTGGAACTATTGTTCTCAATAAATTGAAAGGCATAGAACTGCAGGAAAGTGATACAGAGTTTTGTTTATCGGTTGCTTCTGGCGAACCATGGCACGAACTGGTTGAATACACGCTCTCGAACGGTGTTTTTGGTTTCGAAAATCTTGCATTAATACCAGGAACGGTTGGCGCAGCGCCCATACAAAACATTGGTGCTTACGGTGTCGAGATTGAAAAATTCATCCGAAGTATTGAGTATTACGATATAGATTTAAATACTTTCAACATTATTAACCATGAAGAATGCAACTTTGGGTATAGAGACAGTATTTTTAAAAAGCAATTATTCAACAAAGCAGTGATTACTAGCGTTAATTTTACAATGCCAAAAAACAACGTGGTTGAGCAGAGTTATGCGCCTTTAAACCAATTAGTTAAACCAACGCCTATTGATATTTTTCACAAGGTCATTGAAGTCAGAACGGATAAGCTTCCGAACCCTAAAGTGTTAGGCAATGCAGGCAGTTTTTTTAAAAACCCAGTGGTATCGAAACAAATACTAGACGACATTAAAACACGCTTCGATACGGTTCCTTACTTCCAATTATCCGAGGTGAGTTTTAAAGTGCCTGCTGCTTGGCTAATTGACCAACTCGGGTTTAAGGGAAAAATGCACTTAGGCGTTAAGTGTCATGAAAGACAACCTTTAGTACTAGTTAACAATGGAAACGGCAATGGAGAAGGATTACTAATGCTAGCAAGAGAAATCAAAAAGAGTGTTTTCGACACATTCGCTATTGAATTAGAAAATGAAGTCAGATTAGTAGGCAATAGCGGATTGATAGTGTTATGAGGAAAAAGGCAGCTCAAACTCGCTCCCTTCTAATAAAGCAATTGGCCAACGGTGACTTTAACTCTGGTGAGCTGTTAGGTGAACTGGTCGGAGTGAGTCGCAGTGCCGTCGCAAATCATATCAAGTATCTGACCAATATAGGCTTAGATGTGTTTAGTGTAAAAGGACGAGGCTATCGTTTAGCGTCGCCACTGCAGCTATTAGATCAAAACAAGATATCAGCGTTGTTAGGCCAACAGAGTACAAATGTTGTTGAGGTAGTCAGCATCATTGATTCAACTAATACTTATGTTAAAGAGCATTTGCACCAATTACCCAAAGGCTATGTTTGTCTGGCCGAAGCGCAAACGCACGGTCGTGGAAGACGCGGTAAAACTTGGGTCTCACCCTTTGGTTCAAGTATTTATATGTCAATGGCCTGGACTTTTAAAGGCGGTTACCAGTCAATGGCTGGGCTTTCACTACTAGTTGGTATTGCAATTAATCGCTCACTAAAGACCATGGGCATAAAGGACTGCAAGTTAAAGTGGCCGAATGACGTTTTCCATAATTGCAGAAAACTCGCAGGAATTTTAGTTGAAGTAGAGGGGCAAGTTGGCTCTGATGCAAGCGCGGTTATTGGAATTGGTATCAACGTTGATTTACCCAATGCCGTCAGTGAAATTGACCAACCATTCGTCGACCTAGTTAGCATTACCCAAAAACCAGTTGACCGAAATGAATTAGTTGCACTTATCATTTTAACGTTAACTACAATGCTCACAGAATTTGAATTAAAAGGATTAGCCCCATTTTTATCTGAATGGAGAGAAGCTGACTTATTTTATAATGAATACGTTTATTTAGAGTCTGGTAGCAATAGAATTCACGGTTTAAGTAAAGGTATAAATGAAGGGGGGGCTTTAATGCTAGAAAATGCAGGTAAAGTCACACCGCATCACGGTGGAGAAATCAGTGTTAGAAAAAGCTAATTTATGCATTGATGTCGGCAATACTTCTATAAAATCAGCGCTATATGATCCGAACGAACGCGGTATTGCTTACATTTCACGTTATCGTGATGCTAGTGAGTTAATAACACCGATTCAAGCCGCTGGTCGTGTTTACCTTTCCAATGTAGGTAAAGAAGACGTCACTCTCCTTATTCAATCTATCTGTGCAGATAATAATGTTCAGTTGTTTATTGCTGAAACCCAAAAAAGCGCATTTGGTTTAACAAATTCTTATTCAACTCCATCAAATATGGGGGTCGATCGCTGGCTTGCGATGCTCGCATGTATGCAAAAAAGTCAAAGTAAAACCTTTTTAGTCGTCGATATTGGTACAGCTATGACAGTTGATGCGGTACAAAACGGAGTTCACCTCGGAGGATGGATCGTTCCTGGACTCTCTTTACTCAAGCAAAGTTTGTTTAAAAATACACAGCGCGTGTTTGGAAGTGAGGAAAATTTCGGTTTAACAGACTTTGGTAAGGACACACCGCTATGTGTTGACCATGGTTGTACTGCTCAAATTTTAGGCACTCTACTGATGGCTGAGAGAGAAATGAAAAAAAATGTCAAAAAATTTGAAATATTTTTGACTGGCGGCGATAAAAAACTATTTTTAAATCTGGATGTTAAAAATATTATTCAGTGTGAAAATCTGGTTTTAGAAGGTTTAACCTTGTTTGTTGATTAAAAATTATCAATAAATTGCGTTAAAAAAAGCCATATTAAAAAAAAGTACAAAAAAATGTGTTTTTTTCGCAATTAGCTATTGCCACATGCCGATCATTTCTTTAATATGCGCACCCACTTGATGCAGTGCCGACTTAGCTCAGTTGGTAGAGCAACTGACTTGTAATCAGTAGGTCACCAGTTCGACTCCGGTAGTCGGCACCATCAATCTCGGAGGGGTACCCAAGCGGTCAACGGGAGCAGACTGTAAATCTGCCGGCTCAGCCTTCGCAGGTTCGAATCCTGCCCCCTCCACCACTTTCTTATGAAGTGGGGACGAGAATTAGGAACGCGGGCATCGTATAATGGCTATTACCTAAGCCTTCCAAGCTTATGATGCGGGTTCGATTCCCGCTGCCCGCTCCATTAACGTTGCTGATATGGCTCAGTTGGTAGAGCGCACCCTTGGTAAGGGTGAGGTCGGCAGTTCGAATCTGCCTATCAGCACCACATCCTAATCTTCCTTCCTTACTTCATTGAAAATTAATTTTTTATACGTTGCTGGGAATATTTAAAATGGCAAAGCAAAAGTTTGAACGTAATAAACCACACGTAAACGTTGGTACTATCGGCCACGTTGACCACGGTAAAACAACTCTTACAGCGGCAATCACGTCGGTACTAGCAAAAACTTACGGCGGTTCCGCTCAAGCATTTGATCAAATCGACAACGCTCCAGAAGAGCGCGAGCGCGGTATCACTATCTCTACGTCACACGTAGAATACGATACGCCTAAGCGTCACTATGCACACGTAGATTGTCCTGGACACGCCGATTATGTTAAGAACATGATCACTGGTGCTGCTCAAATGGACGGCGGTATCTTGGTTGTTGCGGCAACTGACGGTCCTATGCCACAAACACGTGAGCACATCTTGTTAGGTCGCCAGGTTGGTATCCCTTACATGATCGTATTCATGAACAAATGTGACATGGTAGACGACGAAGAATTACTAGAATTGGTAGAAATGGAAGTTCGCGAACTTCTTACAGAATACGAATTCCCAGGTGACGATTTACCCGTTATTCAAGGCTCAGCACTTAAAGCGCTAGAAGGCGACGAGAAGTGGGAAGCAAAAATCATCGAACTAGCAGAAGCTCTAGATAACTATATCCCAGAGCCAGAGCGTGACGTTGACAAGCCATTCATTCTTCCAATCGAAGATGTTTTCTCAATTTCAGGCCGTGGTACAGTAGTAACGGGTCGTGTTGAGCAAGGTATTGTTAAAGTAGGCGAAGAAGTAGAAATCGTTGGTATTAAAGACACAGTTAAGACAACTTGTACTGGTGTTGAAATGTTCCGTAAGTTGCTTGACGAAGGTCGTGCAGGCGAGAACGTTGGTGTTCTTCTACGTGGTACAAAGCGTGAAGACGTAGAACGTGGTCAAGTACTAGCGAAGCCAGGTTCAATCAACCCACACACTAAGTTTGAAGCTGAAGTATATATCTTGAGCAAAGACGAAGGTGGTCGCCACACTCCTTTCTTTAAAGGATACCGTCCACAGTTTTACTTCCGTACAACTGACGTAACAGGCGCTGTAGAGCTTCCTGAAGGCGTAGAAATGGTAATGCCAGGTGACAACTTGAAATTCGTAGTAGAGTTGATTGCACCCATCGCGATGGACGAAGGTTTACGCTTCGCAATCCGTGAAGGTGGCCGTACAGTAGGTGCTGGTGTTGTTGCGAAAGTCATCGCATAATACCGACTGCAAATACGAAGAAGGCGCTCAATGAGCGCCTTTTTTTGCTTAAGAAAAAGTGTTATCGGGGAACGCAGAGTAAGCCTTCGCTCCTGCAAACACGCTTTTCGCCATCCTTGGCCGCTCTCAAATGGCGTCCTTGCCGTTTGAAGGTTTGCAGGAGCGAAGGCTTACTCTGCGCCCCCCGATAACACTTATCACACAAACGCGCTGTTCGCCATCCTTGGCCTCTCGCTAATGGCATCCTTGCCATTAGACGGTTTGTGTGGGGAAAAGGCCCCGCCTGCTGCTCCCGATAACACTTATCACACAAACACGCTGTTCGCCATCCTTGGCCGCTCTCAAACGGCGTCCTTGCCGTTTGAAGGTTTGCAGGAACGAAGGCTTACTCTGCGTCACCCGATGACACTTATCACGCAAGTGTGGCTTAACTATGCAAGCTCGTATGCAATTTTAATTCTTTTGAGGCCATCAAAATATCAGCCGTTTGGTACTAATAAGTCAATTCTACGCATGATTTTGGCCACATCCTTATCCACATCCGCCATATTGGAAGCTGATGTGATTGCGTCTATTCCTTTTATTTTTAAATCTCCCTGACCTGAAGTACTCAGTACAATAGTGTTGTCTGCGTCTGGATTACGATGAACAAATGACATTGCATCCTGTTGAGGTCTCCAACTTTCCCACGTATGTAAAATAACAATGGCAGTCCACTCTTCAGTGTTTACGTCTGCTAAAGCAGATACATCAATTACCGTAATATTAAATGGACGATTTTTAAGTTGTTCAATGACGCCGTCAACCAATGATCTTTTGTATGCGCTTCCTTGCGTAGCTATTAATAGATTGTATATTGAGTTTTCAGATTTAATTGTAAAGGAAGGCACAAACTCCATGGAATACTTTACGTTGTACCATGTTAGTGAAGAGAATAGGGTTAAGCCGACAAGTACTGCAGCTAATGTGACTTTTTTTCGTGTACTCATAACTAACACCTCTGATTATTATCAAGCCATATGATGCGGTTTGTGATCAACTGCTCCGGTGCTGCACTCTTCAATTCGCCCTCGGCAGACATCAATGAAGTCAGACAGTTTTTGGTTATTGTTTAAATCGACCATGTCACTGCGTGTCATTTCAAGCGTTGCAATTGGCTGTTGTCCACATAACTCTGACATACTTTTAAAAACTGCATTTCCTCCGGAGGAACTTTCAGTACAAAAAAAAGCTATTTTTTTAAAGTGAGATTTCTCTTGATTAATAAATGCCCTTACTGGAGATGATAGTCTCGTCATCCAAACAGGCGTTCCTAAAATAATTAGGTCGTATTGTGAGGGGTTAGCACCAAATGAACGAATTTTACTCGGCTTGTTTAGCAAAACCTGATACATCAAACGCAGCATGGTAAAAAAGTTAGTATTTTTACTACGTTCTTCAATCTGGGTTTTATCAGCAGAAAGCTTTGTTGCAAGAAAATCGCCTAGTTTTTTTGTATTGCCAGAA
The DNA here is from genome assembly GCF_000226565.1 of Glaciecola nitratireducens FR1064. NCBI lineage: Bacteria > Pseudomonadati > Pseudomonadota > Gammaproteobacteria > Alteromonadales > Alteromonadaceae > Brumicola > Brumicola nitratireducens. Next base: position 748,303 of record NC_016041.1, read on the forward strand.
AGCGAATAGTAAACAATCATTGTTTTCATTAGTCGATCCCTATTTTTTGGTCTCGGTTGGTTTTTTCCAATAAACTTAACGTATAGTTAATATTTATGACAAAACTTGAGTGGTTCTTCTGTTTATTTTTACTCACGTTTTCCTGCGATAGCTAGGCATTGTTGAATGGGTAACGAAGAGGCTGATATTATTCATCAGCCTTTTTATCTTCATATTAATTTCAGTTAAATTTATATGTGCCGCCCTGTGTTTTAACGCAGTATAACAACGCAAAATCGTGTGCTTAAATCTAACGAAATTGATTTACCATACAAATCAGATTCAATCGTTAATCTTTATTTTTCGCTGCGCCTCTTGAGCATGATTAGATTTAGGTAGCGTAATATGTAAGATTCCCTTCTTAAATTCGGCCTTTATTTTGTCTTGCTCCACACTATTGGGTAAGTTGAAGCTGCGTTTAAAGTAGCCGTATCTGCGCTCCATTACATGATAGCTTTCATCTATGTCCTCTTTTTTTTCCGTTTTCTTTTCACCACTAACGGTGAGGATATCATCTGAAATGTCTAAGCTAATATCGCCAACTTCTAAGCCCGGCAATTCAGCTGATATCTCGTAACTCTTTTTGTCTTCCTTTATGTCTACGCTGGGGCTTAGGTTTAAATCACTTGTTTTGAACAGATTTTCGTCTGTCATACGAAATGGCCAATGACTTTTCATATTATTGAATATTCTGTCCATATGATCCCATGACATATCAATAGGAAATAAACCTGTTTGTTTAGTTGGGCTGGTTTGTTCTCTACTTTGTATATTCGACATAATGATTCTCCGATGTTTATTTATAAACTAGTTTAAAAGATGGTTGGTTAAGCGCTGCTGTCACCATTGGGTAATTACAGTTAACCCTGCTTAGCTAGTAAACTAATTTATGAAAATTTATGTTTGACTAGAATCAAACTTTGAGCTTAAAACTAAGTTGTAGGAGAAATATTTTTTTAGATTGATGTGAAGGGAGTATTAGGCAGCTAAATAGCTTGTGATATAACTTTCTATATATTTTATTCGGTTTGATTTTATTGCTTGTCGATTAAAGCATAAATAAAGGTTTTCATTTACTGGTTTATTTAGATGGTGAATTCGGATCAAACCTTGCTGATGAAATGCCTTTGCGGCATGCAGAGGCAGAACCGTAAACCCGAAACCTCGGCTAACCGGCTCTAGTATTAAACTAATTTGGTTTGAAAACCCTTTATGCGTAAATTGTTTAACATGTTCAAACTCGCTGAAATTTTCGCTCAATAGTAATCTCCCATGATGAGCAGCGTCTGGATGTGCAATAAACCCCAGTTGTATTAGCTGTTTCCAATCCACTGAAGTTATATTTTTTGGCGTTACTAAAACTAGGGGTTCAACCGCAATTTTTTTGCTAATCAAATTATTGACTTTGGTTAAATCAGTAAGCAGACCTAAATCAATTTTGCGTTCTGCTAGCGCTTGTTCAATGTTTTTGTTTGGTGCAAATGTATAGTCGATTATCAAATTTGGATGATTTGATTGATGGCTTAATAAAAATGGGTAAAGGCGCAGTCCTATGCTTCCCGGAGAGGAGAATTTAACGACCCCTTCATGCGGTTCGTCGTGTTTAATCAACCTTTCTAAGTCTTCAGATGATTTTAAAAGTTCATTACCTTGATGGTATAACTGCTCACCCGCATTGGTAAGCGAGAAAGACTTTCCTTCGCGAATTAACAAAGGCACTTCAAGTTGCTGCTCAAGTTTTTTAATGTGCTGACTAACACCCGATTGTGTCATTGCGAGGCGATCGGCCGTACGAGTAAAGTGACCATTCTCTACCAGAGTGCAAAATGTCTTTAACAAGGTTTGATTAATCATTACAAAATATACTTATTTATATAATAAATGATAATTTTTTAATCTTAACATGCCCGCTATAATTCAATCAACTAATAACCAGAGGTAGAGAGCATGAGTAAAGCATATCCACGATCTTTTTCACACATAGGTATTTCCGTTCCAAACCTAGAACGAGCTGTTAAATTTTATACTGAAGTTTTAGGTTGGTATCAGATAATGGTGCCAACGACTATCATCGAAGACAGCAGTCCAATTGGCGAGATGTGTACCGATGTTTTCGGTGCGGACTGGGGGCAATTTAAGATAGCCCACCTGTCTACAGGTGACCGTATTGGCGTTGAACTGTTTGAGTTTACTAACCAACAGCAGCCAGACAATAATTTTGAGTATTGGAAAACTGGTGTATTTCATTTTTGCGTTCAAGACCCAAATTTAGAAGAATTAGTTGAGAAAATAGTCGAGGCAGGCGGTAAAAAAAGAATGGAAAAGCCACGTTACTATTATCCAGGTGAAAAACCCTACCGAATGATTTACATGGAAGACCCGTTTGGAAATATTCTTGAAATATATAGCCATAGCTATGAGTTAACGTATTCAGATGGCGCGTATTAACTAATTAGAGGCAGCAATGTACTTTCATTGTACTTGCAAAGTAAAGTCGCAATTGAATTCTGATATGTGCACTTTGCAGGTGTAGTGAGTTACACTCTGCCACGAAAACAGAATAGCTCAACGCCCACAGGAATTAGTATGATGCGCCCAACCAAAATGAAAACTATCGGCATTCTCGGTGGTATGAGTAATCAAGCCACGTCTGAATATTATCGAATGATTAACGAGCTTGTTAATCAGCGCTTAGGTGGTTGGGAAATTGGGGAAACACTGATCCAAGGTCTTAATTTTGGCAATATTGAATATTACGTTAGAAACGGTTTGTGGGATGAAGCCCGCACGTATATTGAGGCGAAAGCAAAAGGTGCAGAATTAGCTGGCGCTGATATGCTTATTTGCGTTAGCAATACGATGCATTGTGTTCTTGATAATATTGATAGCGTGGTGAGTATTCCTTTTATTCATATCAGTGATCCAACTGGACAAGCAATAAAGAATGCGGGGCTGACGAAAGTAGGTATTTTAGGCACTAAGCCAGTTATGCAAGCAAGCTATATCAAAGACCGGTTTGAGAAAAAGTTTGGTATAGAAGTCATTTCGCCAAATGAAAGCGAACAGATTTCCGTAGACAAAATTATCTTTGATGAACTTGTAAAAGGAAAAACTTCAACGGAGTCAAAACAGGCCTACGTTAGTGTGTGTGAAAACTTACTATTAAAAGGCGCACAGGGAATAATTTTGGGTTGTACGGAAATATTTTTGTTGTTGAAGCCGGAGGATCTTCCGCAAGCACCGTTATTCAATACCACAGAGTTACATGCAAAAGCGGCTGTGGATTTAGCACTGGCGTGAAATAACAATCTAATTCAAGTGTACTTTCTCAATCCTGCACTAAGATTTTTGAATTAAAGAACATAAGCCTGTTTAAACAACTGAAGGTAAGTTGGTAGCCGTTATCAATGGAAAAATGGCATGGAGAGACGGTCATTGTTCCAGCTAATATAATAACAACGCGTCATTTTAGAATTTTGAGTCGTTGTTCCATAGATCGGACGTTTAAGGATGAACTTACTTTATCTTTCTCCTTATTTTTGTCAGCTTTTTTTACATCACTAATATTATAAAATTTAACTTGTTGTAATTATTGGTTATTTTATGTGGCCTAAATTTTGCTCTAACTTTTAAATAAAGTGCCTATCCATAAAGTGATTTGGTGTAAAACGTAAAGTTAAAAAAGGTGTAGTAAATGAAATTGAAGTATATTTCCCTCGTTGTTTTTACAGTAGCGACGTTTTTTACCTCAGTAGCAAACGCTTCTGTGATACTTGGAACCGGAACTAGTTCATTGATAGGTGGTGATTTAACGGACCCAGAGAATGATGGCTTAGCTGACGCGAATGTTAATTACAATGCGGTTTTTCGTTCCAACAACGAACCAGGTTTCGGTGGTGGTGAGTATGCTTTTAATGTATTCGATAACATACTGTCAGGTGGTAACGGTAAATGGTGCTGTTCAGGTCCTAGTGTTTGGGTTGAAGCAGACTTCGGCAATAAGCGCTTTTTGTTGAACAGTTTTACGCTTTCTTCAGCAAATGATGTTCCAAGCAGAGACGCTGACCATTGGAGCATTTTAGGGTCAAACGACGGTATCAATTATACGGCTTTATATACATATAATGTTGACGGTACATCAATTTGGGGCAACACTCGCTATCAAGTAATTCAATTCTCTAATCAAGATGATTACAATACGTCTACTGGCTACAGCATTTTTCGTTATCAAGCTTATTCAGTTGTGAGCGGGTCAAATCATCAATTAGGTGAGATAGAATTTTTTGGTACTGAAGTTTCTGAACCATCAATTTTGGCTCTTTTAGGCTTAGGTCTTTTGGGTTTGTCTAGTCGCAGATTTAAAGTTCAAAAATAAGTTTTCACTTTTCATTCGAAAAAAAGCACCCTAAGGGTGCTTTTTTTATGGGAAATATTTAGATTTTCGCTTGCTTAACTAGCTCACTCTCCATGTGCATAAGACTCTTAGGTTTAGTCGAATTAAGCCTACAAAGATACAATTCAGGCTTTGCTGGGTTCAAGGACTAAACCATAAATCGGCGGCTAAGCCTAATTGAGGTTGCCGAGGTCGTCTAAGTAAGCCATTACTCTTCTGCTAGCGTCTTCCATTTTTTGCAACGCTATTATCGTTTGCTCTTTATTCTGCTTTGCGAATGCTTCGAGTGCTCTTACGCCTTCGTTATGAACTTCGGCATGAGGCTGATCTATACTTCTAAAGGCTGTGTTATTAGCATATTTTTGTAAGCCTTTAGTTTCATACCACTGGCCTAAACGGCAGTTTTTATGGTTAGCAAAGTCACTTGGCGCTTTATTAGTAAGGCCATGGATGACGCTATAAACCTCACTTTTCCAAACGATATGATCTAGTTTTACAGTTTGAATAAACGAGCGATGCGCTGACTCTGAGATCGTAGACTTCATGCTGTTGCTGCTAGTAACAATAGTGCTATAGTTTTCGCTTAAGGTAGTTATACCAAGTGAAAGTGTTTCATTGTTATGTTTTACATCTTCAGCTGACTCCACCGCCGTTTTCGTCGATGATATTATATTGCCTACTAAATCCGCTACTTCGCTGGCTGATTTGTTTGTTTCGGTTGCTAACGAGCGAACTTCATCGGCCACCACACTGAATCCACGACCAGCGTCGCCCGCCCTTGCAGCTTCAATGGCGGCGTTCAAGGCCAGTAGGTTTGTTTGGTCAGAAATACTAGTAATGGTCGACACAAATTTGTTGATGTTATCGGCTTTGTCAGAGAGGCCTGATATATTTTGAGTCAGACTGCCCATTTTATTAGTCAAACCGCTCATTGAGCTAGCGATGTCGTTCAAAGCTGAAGTTGAAACATCAAACAGTGCGTTTATTTGTTCTATTGATTCACTTTCGCTTTGAATGTTCAAGAAGGATTCTAATACGGTTTGTCTTATTCCTTCCACTTGCTTCAATGATTCAAGCGTGCACTCAACGAGTGATTTTTCGAAAGCATCGTTTGGTTTAGGCAAATTTAACTCTTGAATCAATGCTTCTTTTTCCGCTTTCTGCTCATCTGCAAAGGAGTTTGCCTCATGTAGTTTTTGCTTTAATTGTGCATTTTCGCGTTCTAGTTTTTCATAATTTGAGGCTAAGACAAACATTATAATGTTCCATTGGTTAAGTAATTCATTTATTAAGTTTTTAAAACGTTAAGTCTTAAAGCAACTAAGTCGTCAATGAATCTTTTATTTAAAGTAAGTAATATTGTTGTGAATTGTGATGGTCACAATCAGGCCGCGTAATATTGTATCGGTCGATATGAAAAAAAAATAAGTTAGACTTTTCAATTGGAACTATAAATTTAGAAATAACCAGATAGGAACGCCAAAGCAAACCAAAAAAATCACAATAACAATCAATATATTTTTTTTCGTCAATTCAAAATGACGCCTTTTATTTTCCATGTTTTTGCTCATGTGTTTGTTCTTTCTGTGTAAGTTAGTAAGTTAATGCTATAAATAAACTGCGAGCAAAGTATAGCCAACAATTGTGATTGGTACTGATAATATCGTACTAATGGCAATGATATGTGCAGCCAATTGGTGATTGCCCCCGATCTTACGAACCATAACGTAGCTTGCTGCTGCGGTTGGGGCAATTGACATCAGGTACACGACGCCCAGCGTTATGCCTCTAATATCAAAACAAATGGCAGCTAAAACAATGATCCCTGGATATACGAAACATTTTACGAATATACTCAATGATGCCGCTTTTGCATCGTTCCTAAAGCTTGAAAAGCGAAGCGCCGCGCCTGTACACAATAGTGCTAGCGGCAGGGTCAGTTGGGCAAAATAGCCTGCACTGTTAAGGATTATACTCGGTAACTTAATGTTAAATGTAGATACCAATAGGGCTGCGACAATCGATAAAATAATGGGATTGCTGGCCACGCCTTTGATCACAATAATAAAAGAGGTTTTGCTATCCAAATAGAAATTTAAAATGCCGACACTTATCACATTATAAGTAATGGTGAGTGCGCCTAAGTATATGGACCCTAAGGCTAATCCTGCCTCACCGTAGGCATTTGCGCAATATGCCAAGCCGATAATGCCCATATTTGAACGGAACGCGCCTTGTATCACAACCCCGCGATCACTGCGTTTGGCCACTAAAAATGGGCTAACAAGCATCAACGCTAAACAAATTATAATTGTGCCTAATACGCCAATGACTATCATCTCAAAATCAAACACCGCATCGATGTTGCTTGCGCTAATAGTCGTGAATAGTAGAGCGGGCAACGCGAAATTAAAGATGAGCCGACTGGCTCGTTCAACAAAATCATCCGTCATTAGTCCGGTCTTATATAGGCCATAACCGAATGCAATTAATAAAACGACGGGACCAATGACTGAAAAGGCAAAATCGATGATGGTTTTAGTATCTAACACTGCGTGACTCAGGATGAAATCGTGTGGGAATGATACGCGTTTTATCGCGGCTTTTCTAAATAAACGTTTTAAGCGGGCGACCGCTTTGAAGATTTGGGATAATCTTGACGACTCCGACTAATAACAGTTTTAGGCGGAGTCGCAGAACCTGATTTAAAGCTTAAGCTAAGTTCTCAAGGTTAACGCAATTCTCTGCGCAATATTTTACCAACCGTCGATTTTGGTAATTCATCAATAACATGTAGTTCTTTGGGAATTTTGTATGCAGTTAAGAGGACTCGACAGTGGTTCAGCACTTCCTCTTTATCGATATCATTTTTAACGGTAACAAAAGCACATACTCGTTCTCCAGTCCTCTCGTCTGGCTTTCCTATAACAGCAGCTTCTAATATATCTGGATGTTTTGTGAGGGCATCTTCGATCTCATTTGGGTAGACGTTAAAGCCAGAAACGATGATCATATCTTTTAGGCGGTCTACGATTTTAATGCAACCATTGGGTAGCCTTACACCTATATCGCCGGTTTTAAAGTATCCATTCTTGGTCATTACTTTTGCTGTCTCTTCAGGACGCTGCCAGTAGCCCTTCATTACCTGCGGACCCTTGGCCGCTATTTGACCTTCTTTTCCATCCGCGACCGCTTGGTCGTTTTCATCTAACATTTGAATGTCGGTGTAAATCAAAGGAAGACCAACAGTACCAATTTGTTCATCACCGGGTTCGTTGAATGACAGAACGGGAGCGGTTTCTGATAAACCGTATCCCTCGGTTACAGCACATCCTGTCGTTTCTTTCCAAAGATCGGCCGCTGAACTTGTCAAAGCGGTTCCACCAGACATTGTTAGTTTTAATTTACTGAAGTCTAGTAAAGGAAACTCAGGGTGTGCGCAAAGACCCATAAACAAAGTATTTAAACCAGCGAATGCGCTAAACTGATGAGGTTTAATTTGTTGCACAAACGCATCCATATCGCGTGGGTTAGGGATCAGTACACACAGTGCACCTTTAGCAAACAAGGTCATCATACATACGGTAAATGCATATATATGGTAGAGAGGAAGCGGGCACACGATTATTTCTTTACCGTCGTCAAATCGTTTACCCAAACGCTCAAGTGTCTGAATGCTGTTAGCAAGGACATTGCGGTGGGTCAATTCTGCACCTTTGGATATCCCAGTGGTGCCTCCTGTATACTGCAAGATACAGCCGTCATCCAAGGATATATCTGGACGAGCTGGCAGTGTGAGATCTTTGGCTTCTTCAAATATTTGAATAAAACAAGGAAGTCCTGACGCAGACTTTGTTTTGTTGAGCATTTGAGCTGCTCCCGTGACAATCACGGTTTGTATTTGCGTTTTATCTTTTATTTCTTCAAATTTAGGCAGAAAGTCTTCAAGTATAACTAATGCTTTAGCACCTGAATCACTAAATTGATGCGCCATTTCGGTCGGTGTATACATAGGATTTGTATTGACGATAACCAATCCTGCGCGCAATGCACCGTAAACAGCTATCGGATTTTGCAGTAAATTTGGCAGTTGGATCGCTATTCGATCGCCGGGCACTAAATTGCCATTTGCTAATAACCAAGCGCCAAATTGAGCAGACATACTATCTATTTCTGCGAAACTTAGGGTTTGTCCCAGCGCATTATAAGCAGGCTTATTGTCAAATTTTTTGAAGGTTTCTTCTATGTAATCAGCAAGAGAATTAATATGAGACGGTATTACTAATTGCTCAGTCATGTCACATCCTTAATGTGTAAAGTTAGTTTTTGATTCAGATTGGATTATTGAAATAAGATAGTCCTAAACTGATGTAATTAACAATCAATTTACATTATATGCGCTTATTGATGATTTGGATTGCAATTTAAAGGATATTCATCGAACGGCTTTGCTTACCTCGATCAGGCAGTCTTATTCAATTTATATCTGACCAGTGCAAATACAAGACCGCCAATAGCTCCTGCAATGCTTTGTGTGAGTAAACCTGAAAGACCTCTTGCTCCCGCAATAATGCTAACGTCCAAAATAGGATGCATAGCAGATAACAGAGTAAACACGGCTACAGCTCCTGCTAGAGAAAATAGCCAAAGCCGAGAGGATTGAGACGGTGATTGAGGGTTATTTGCACGCTTTGCTGATGCTGACGGTAATTTATTTGCGATAAGTAGAGTAACCGACATGGCAATTAGCATACCAACAAAAACGATAACGCCATATGTTGGAAGAAGACCTGCAAAATCGACAAAAACTGTTTTTATTCGCAGGCTTAAAGGAATTTCAGCGCCAACAGAGATTAATCCGGATAAAACAGATTGGGTGTGTAGTGCACTCGCTATTAAAAAGGTAACAAGCGTAGCAACCAAGAGTTGAAACATGAATAAACCGAATCGGGTTAATTTCGTTCTTTTATGCATGGTAGTGGGGCTTTCCAAAATTTTCATTCTCCGTTTGCTTATTGACACTATATCAGTTTTGTCGACAGCTATTTTGTTGATAACTAACCTAATACTGACTGTTTTAACATAAAGTGCAGTTATTATCTTCTCGTCTTAGTATGAAGATAGTAAGATACAAATGACATGACTTCCACGTTTCTCTTTAAAAAGGATAATGATGCTTCTAACACGCTCAACATTAATCACTAAGCTAGTTGCTTCTTCCTTACTGTTAGCCTCATTGAGTTGGCAAGCAGCATTTGCGCAATCGAACACCGCCGTTCCCGATGACAATTTTGACGTCGAATTAATTGTCGATGGCTTACCTAAATCATGGTCACTCGCACTTTCTCCAGATAACGAAATATTTGTTACTGACAGAAGCGGGAGGATCATTGTCTTTGACCAGCAATGGAATAAGAAGTCCTACACCACATCGATAAATGACGTATTTTCTGAAGGCCAAGGTGGCTTTCTTGATTTGACGTTCCATCCTGACTTTCTATCAAATGGTTGGATTTACCTAAGCTATAGCGCGGGTAATAGTGATTCAAATCGATTGAAAGTGGTGAGATTTCAACTACCTGAGTCAGGTAACAAGGTTTCAACAATCGAAGACGTTTTCACTGTTAAAACAGATAAAGACACCCCTGTCCATTATGGTGGGCGTCTTGCTTTTTTATCTGACAAGAGTCTGTTAATAAGCACTGGTGACGGCTTTGATTATCGAGAGCAGGCACAAGTCAAATCTTCACATTTGGGCAAAATACTGCGAGTGAGTGACACTGGGAAGGCGGTAGATGACAATCCTTTTTATGATAAAGAGGCGCCCGAAAGTAATGTTAACTTCGTATTTAGCTTAGGACATCGTAACCCACAAGCGCTGTTGGTAAGTAATTCAGGCGTCATTATTTCGCATGAGCACGGACCAGCCGGTGGTGATGAAATCAACATCATTGAAGCCGGCAATAATTATGGTTGGCCTGTGATTACTAATGGGATGGACTATTCCGGAGCTGTCATTACGCCATTTACTGAATATAAGGGCATGCAACAGCCTAATTTTGATTGGACTCCCTCAATTGCGCCCTCCGGTATGATTTTATATGAGTCATCAAAGTTGGCATCTTTATCTCAACATTTGATCGCAACCTCACTCAAGTTTAAACAGCTTAGGGCAGTCATGTTTGATGGGATTGGCATGTCAAACGAGCGAATTTTGTTGTCAAACTTTCAAGAGAGATTGAGAGACATAGAGCAAGACAATGAGGGAAATGTTTTGCTGTTAACAGACGGCGAAGACGCGAAGATTTATAAACTCGTGGCAAAGTAGGTAGGTATAATTTAAATTCATTAACATTACTAAAACAATTAGTTTGATGAATATCGGCTATAATTCGTTGCTGACGTTTTGTCATTCAAATTGTTAACGTTAAGCGCTATAATGCGCAACGCATTTTTACAATTAAGTTTATTCTTGTCAGATTGTTGTATAGATATTATCAATTGATGTAGACAATTTAAATGAACAAACATCAGCATCAAAAAGAGGGTTAAATAGTGTTAGAAGATTATCGTAAACACGTAGAAGAACGCGCAGCTGAAGGTATACCGCCTAAGCCATTGAATCCAGAGCAAGTTGCTGGTCTCGTTGAACTATTGAAAAACCCGCCAGCAGGCGAAGCAGAATATTTATTAGAACTAATTTCAGAACGTGTGCCTCCAGGCGTTGATGAAGCAGCCTACGTTAAAGCTGGCTTTTTAAGTGCGCTTGCTAAGGGTGAAGAAACTTGCGACCTTATCAGCGCTGATGCCGCAGTGCAGTTACTCGGTAACATGCACGGTGGCTACAACATCGAAACTTTAGTCGGTTTGCTCGATGATAAAGAACTAGCAGAGCTTGCAGCAGAAGAGCTAAAGCACACATTGTTAATGTTTGATGCATTCCATGATGTTGAAGAAAAACATAAAGCGGGTAATAAGTTTGCTACAGACGTACTAGAGTCATGGGCCGAAGGCGAGTGGTTTACTTCTCGAGATGATTTGGCAGAAAAAATCACCATGTCCGTTTTTAAAGTAACTGGCGAAACCAACACCGATGACCTCTCTCCAGCGCCAGACGCTTGGTCTCGTCCTGACATTCCTTTGCATGCCCGTGCGATGTATAAAATGACTCGTGATGGCTTAACGCCTGAAACGCATGGCGAAGTTGGTCCTCTTGCGCAAATCGAAGAAATTAAAGCAAAAGGTTATCCAGTAGCATTCGTGGGAGACGTTGTTGGTACAGGCTCTTCACGTAAATCAGCAACCAATTCTGTCTTGTGGTTTTTCGGCGATGACCTTCCTGGCGTGCCTAACAAACGCGGTGGTTGTGTTTGTATCGGTGGCAAAGTAGCTCCTATTTTCTATAACACAATGGAAGATGCCGGTGCGTTAGTATTTGAAGCTGACGTCGACAAATTAAACATGGGTGATGTTATCGACATCTATCCGTTCGCAGGCGAAGTTAAAAACGCTGAAACAGGCGAATTGCTGTCTACTTTCGAATATAAATCAGACGTGTTGCTTGATGAAGTTCGTGCTGGTGGCCGTATTAATTTGATCATCGGTCGTGGCTTGACTGACAAAGCTCGCGAAGCATTAGGCTTAGAAGCGAACAATATGTTCCGTAAACCTGAGGTTCCTGCAGCATCAAACAAAGGTTTCACACTCGCGCAAAAAATGGTGGGTAAAGCATGTGGCGTAGAAGGTATTCGCCCAGGCACATACTGTGAGCCAAAAATGACCACAGTAGGCTCGCAGGATACTACGGGTCCTATGACTCGTGACGAACTTAAAGACTTAGCGTGTTTAGGTTTTACTGCCGACTTAACAATGCAGTCATTCTGTCACACAGCAGCTTATCCTAAGCCTGTAGACATCGATACACAGCACACTTTACCCGACTTCATTATGAATCGTGGTGGTGTTTCATTGCGTCCTGGTGACGGTATCATTCACTCTTGGTTAAACCGCATGTTGTTGCCTGACACGGTTGGTACTGGTGGTGATTCACATACACGTTTCCCAATGGGGATTTCATTCCCTGCAGGTTCTGGCTTGGTTGCCTTTGCTGCTGCAACTGGCGTTATGCCGCTGGACATGCCTGAATCAGTATTGGTTCGTTTTAAAGGTAAAATGAAGCCAGGCATCACTCTGCGCGATTTAGTCCACGCTATTCCGTTATACGGCATCAAGCAAGGTCTCTTGACTGTAGCTAAGAAAGGTAAGATTAATGCTTTCTCTGGTCGTATATTAGAAATTGAAGGCCTGGATGATCTGACTGTTGAGCAAGCATTCGAACTATCTGATGCGTCTGCAGAACGTTCTGCTGCTGGCTGTACAATCAAGCTGTCTGAAGAGTCGATCACAGAATATTTGAATTCGAATATCACTATGCTTCGTTGGATGATTAACGAAGGTTATGGCGACCCAAGAACATTAGAGCGCCGCGCGCGTAAGATGGAAGACTGGCTAGCCAACCCATCGCTAATGCAAGCTGATGCGGATGCTGAATATGTTGAGGTACTAGAAATTGACTTAGCTGAAATTAATGAGCCAATTTTGTGTTGTCCAAATGACCCTGATGATGCAAAAACATTGTCAGAAGTTGCCGGCGATAAAATTGATGAAGTATTCATTGGTTCATGTATGACGAACATTGGTCACTTCCGTGCTGCAGGTAAGCTTCTTGAACAGTTTAAAGGCACCTTGCCAACGCGTTTATGGATGTCTCCTCCAACCAAAATGGATGAAGCACAGCTAATGGAAGAAGGCTACTTCAACATTTACGGTAAGGCTGGCGTAAGAATGGAAATGTCAGGTTGCTCTTTGTGTATGGGTAACCAAGCTCGAGTTCTCGCTGGCGCAACAGTGCTTTCAACCTCAACTCGTAACTTCCCGAACCGATTAGGCGATGGCGCAAATGTGTATTTGTGTTCAGCTGAAATGGCTGCGGTAGGCGCGATTGTTGGTCGTATTCCAACGGCTGAAGAATATATGGAATATGCGAGTAAAATTGAATCAATGAGCGGTGAAGTATTCCGTTACTTGAACTTTGATCGCATGCCTAAGTTCAGCAAAGCCGCTGCTGCTGCGAAAGAAAATATCATTCCAGCGTTAAACATTGTGTAAGAGCGTGATAATGTTGGCAAGGTAAGCGTTGTTACATAACGTTTACCGGCGATGATAAATAATCTAAACGCCGAGACTCTTCAAAAAGTCTTGGCGTTTTTTTATATTGTACATCTCGGACTTCACTCTTGGTTTAAATAATCAGAAAGTCATTAACAGCGCTTTTGTTTAGATACATAATACTCGTTAGCTAAAAGTCGCAGCGAAATAAATCACCTAATAAAACGCTGCGATAATATAAACAAAACAAGGATCGCGTCGTGAAAAAATACTTATACAGCAATATCGTTGGCTTTATCGCCATTATATTTTCGTCAATATTTTCGCTGCAAGCCTGTGCACAAGAAGAGAGTACCAGAGGCTTAGACAAGCAGGTTCAGGTTGACACAACAGCAAGCCTTGATGATGAACTAAATGAAGAAGAGTTAGCTTTACTCGCTGACGACAGTAATATTAACATTGCATTTGCTGACAAGGCGCTCCAAGTTGAATTTGCCGATTCCTTTGAAGAAAGAGCGCTCGGGTTGATGCATCGCAAAAGTTTGTGCACAGACTGTGGCATGCTCTTTCAGTTTGATAGCGAACGTATAGCCAGCATTTGGATGAAGAACACCTTTGTGCCGCTTGATCTAGCTTACATAACGGTTGATGGTAGTATAGTCGACATAAAGCAACTTCAGCCCCACGACCTTAATTCAGTAGTGTCATCACAAGAGGTTCTTTTTGCCTTGGAAATGAATCAGGGCTGGTTTGCTAAAAACGGCATAAAAGTAGGTGATAAAGTATCAATAGAAGGGCGCGTTAAGCAGCCCTTATTTTAATAATAAACATTTAGCTGTATTAGGCAGCTGTCGATAATGTGTTTCTTTGAGTTAACGTAGAGGAAGATAAAAATAAATGAATTCAGCGTTGAATGTTGCCAAATTTGGTGGAACTAGCGTAGCGACCTACGAGACAATGTGTAATTGCGCGAAAATAATCGCGAGCAATCAAAGTACTAGAGTTGTAGTAGTTAGCGCTTCTGCGGGCATAACCAATCATTTAGTTGCCTTAGCAAACACAGCTTTAACCAGCCAACAGATCGAAGAAATTATCGAAAAGATTAAGACCATTGAGCTGGCTATTGTCGGTAAGTTAAAAAAACCAGAGCAGATAAGCGATAAGCTAAACGTATTGCTAACTGAATTAACCGAACTAGCAAAACATGAAGAAATCAACTTTAGAGATGATTTAAAAGACGCCTTAGTGTCTATGGGCGAACGCATGTCTTCACTGTTGTTTTCAGCGGTACTCAGAGAGTTCGACGTTCCGGCGACCAATTTTGACGTCAGAAAAGTCTTGCGCACTGATTCGTTGTTTACGCAAGCAGCGCCGGATCTTTCCGTTATTAGGCAACTTTCACAATCCTTGCTGCAGCCTGAACTTGATAGCTCAGTGATTGTGACACAAGGCTTTGTTGGTGCCGATGAGCAGGGCAGAACAACAACATTGGGCCGTGGTGGCTCTGATTTTACGGCAGCACTGCTGGCCGAAGCACTAGATGCACAAACCTGTGAAATTTGGACTGACGTTATTGGTGTTTACACAACCGATCCTCGCATTACTGACAAAGCGCGGCCTTTGCCAGAGCTTAGTTTTGAAGAAGCTGCCGAAATGGCCACCTTTGGTGCCAAAGTATTGCATCCGGCAACGATGGAGCCTGCGCTTCGACAGGACATTAAAGTGTTTGTTGGCTCTAGCCGTGAACCTGAAAAAGGTGGCACGTGGATAGTCAGAGACTGCGAGCATGAACCGGCTTATAGAGCCATTACGCGACGTAAAGACCAAGTAATGGTAACAGTCAAAACACCCCAGATGATGTATGCACAGGGATTCTTGCAGCGTGTTTTTACAATTATCGCGAAACACAATCTGTCGGTTGACTTGGTAACCACGTCTGAAATTTCGGTGTCGTTTACACTTGATAATCCGCCTAATTCCGTTTCCGAAAGGGTAAATAAAGAGACGCTCGCTGAGTTAACCACAATATGTGATGTGACTATTGAGCAAGGGTATGACGTGGTTACGGTTGTGGGAAATAATATGCATAGCTCTGCTGGCGTATCGAGCAAAATATTCGAAGCGGTGACTGATTTTAACTTACGAATGATTTGTTTTGGCGCAAACCCGCACAACTTATCTTTCGTCGTGAGTAATGCTGACAGTGAAGATGTCGTTCAAGTGTTGCACAAAGCGCTTTTTGAATAATCGTTCAGAAGCAGGCATAGCGCAGTTAATTATTGATACAGCTTAAAATTAAGCAATAAAAAAGCGATTTTGTAAAAATACAAAATCGCTTTTTTTGTAGCTATTAAAACGTTAAACCAATGTTAAGAAATAAATCTCGCTAGCTTGATATTCAAGCCTTCGCCGGGAAGTACTTAGACCTTAAAGCTACCAATAGACTCTTGTAGTTCATCCGCCAGTCTCGCTACTTCAGCGCTCGATTCTGTTGTCTGCTGAGCACCCAAAGATGTTTCCTCTGCAATACCTACAATGCTCTCGAGTTTTTCGCTAATTTCTGCCGACACCTGATTCTGCTCACGTGCTGCTTGTTCGATGCGAGTGCTAACTTCATGCGCTTTGTGCACCGCGTCAGTAATCAAATCAAGCGCTTGAGCTGCTTTCTCAGTTTGTTGTACACACAACTCTGTTTGTTGCTTGCCTTGCGTCATTACCGCTACCGCCTTTTCAGCGCCAGCTTGCAAGACCTCTATCATCGAATTAATTTCTTGCGTCGATTTTTGTGTCCGACTTGCCAGAGTGCGCACTTCATCTGCGACAACAGCAAAACCTCGACCTTGCTCACCCGCCCGTGCTGCCTCAATTGCGGCGTTCAATGCGAGTAGGTTAGTTTGGTCTGCAACGCCACGGATTACATCAAGGATACCTCCTATGGATGCGCTGTCTTCATGTAGTTTGTTAATAACGTCAGCAGCTTCCTGTACGTCACGAGCAAGTACTTCAATAGTCCGTTTGTTGTCTAAAGATATTTGTTTTACTTTCTCTGCCTCTTCATCAGCGTGACCAATTTCTTTCAAGGTATCGTCAGCGCTTTGCGAGACAAGTAGAGATGTGCTGTGCATTTCAGTAGTAGCCGCCGCAATTTGCGATATTTGCGATTTCTGATCTTGAATCGATCTCGTTGTTTGTTCGGTTACAGCCGATGTTTCACCAGACGCAGCGGCAAGTTGCTCTGCTCGGCGATGAATGCCTTCAATTAATGACTTTAAGTTATCAATAAGTAAGTTACAGTTTTTCGAAAGCACACCAAATTCATCTTTTGATGAATCATCAAGGCGATGCGTTAAGTCACCAGAAGATGCAATTGTGAGTAATTCATTGACTTTTGCTAACGGATTTATTATCGCAATAACACTCTTGTATGCTGTGAATGCGGCAATACCCAAGGATGCCAATACCATCACAACCACCCATTGAATGCTTGAGCTAACTTGAGAGCTAACGTCCTCTTTGAGTGTTGTTGCTTTATTGTTAGCCAATTTTAGTAAGCTAGCTAATGATTCCAGCGCACGCGTAATATTTTCATCAGATGCGTCTAAGAATTTCTTAGAATCGACAGCTCTTTCTAGCATATTTGTTTTTGTTCTTAGAATGCCATTAGAGCCAGATGTTGTTTCTTTTATTGTATCAATTAGGTCTCCGACTTCATCCAATGTGCCGGTATCGTCTTGTCCGTTTGCCAAGCTCACCATACTCGCAAATTGCTCATCAGCTTGCTCAACCATTACCAGAACTTCTTTACTTCTGAGTTCTGCTCGTTGAAGTGTCTCAGTCGAAGCGAACTCAGCAATAGAAGATAGAAGTGAGAGTAAATTTGATTCTAATTTAACGCCTTCGCTCGCTACTTTTGAAAGTAAAGCTGAGTTAGCGACTTCATCTAAATCAGTAAAGTCCAATAATAAAGAAGTGGCATCATCGGCACTTTCTTCAATCACTGCATACTTAGATTTTACGCTGTCACCGAAGTTTTGTTCAGCGAGGCGGTTAGAATAGACTTGAATTGCGTTTGTGGAATATTCGTCATACGCGACTTCAACTGAAGCAAGAGCGCTTTTCAAACTACTTTCAGATTGCACCGTAGTGCGTAAATCCGATAGCTCTGATTCAAAATTGCCTTTACTCGTCTCAAATTCCGATAGCTTGTCATTTAAATCGGGTTGATTAGTTGTGACGTAAGCCTCAAAGGTTAATCTCCCCATATTGAGGAACGACGCTTTTAAACTGCTGCTTCCTCCCACGGTTGGCAATGCTAATTCACTTACCTCAGCAGTGGCACCTTCGATCTTATTTAAACTAACAAGCGACAGTGCACTTAACAATACGAGCAGAAAACTGATGATGCTAAATCCGCCTATTACTCGCATTTTCACGGTAAGATTCATTTTTTGACCCCTAATTACTCGGTTTTGTGACAATGATTTCTGTCTTTTGAACAGTAGCGCAAGAGTAATTGATTTCAGCAAAGACTCGGGTACGCAGTTTCATAACTATGTGTATATGAAGGTATCGGTAGGAGGGTCTTTTTCTTTATGCCTGTTGTGAAAATAACTGCTTCGATTCAATGCAATAGAGCGACATTCTCTTGCCCCAGACGAATCCAGTATCTAGCGCGATGATATTTTCGTTGTTAGTTTCGCCCATTAATGATGCCCAATGTCCAAATAAAATGATTTTATTTTTCTTCAATTTTGGATTGGGAGAAAGATACCAGGGTGTGAGTTCTTCGGGCGCGACATTTGGGTGGCATTTAGTTTTGAATTCAAGCGCGTTGTCGCTTAAAAAGCGCATTCGTGTTAAGGCGTTTACGACAAACCTAAGGCGCTCATTGCCTTCTAAACTGTCGTTCCAAACGTTTGGTGTATTGCCATACATATTCTTCAAAAATTTGAGTTGTTTGCTACCGCTTAATGCTTCACTTACTTCATCTGACAGCGCTAGCGCTTTTTTTGTAGACCACATTGGATACAGGCCGGCATGAGAGATAAAATGCCGCTTAGCCGGTTTTAAAGCTAGCTTCTTAGTACTCAGCCAGTCTATGAGTTCACTGAATGATTTGTGTTTCATTAATGGGGCAAGTTTATCGACGGGTTTGGGGTCGCTGATGCCGTGAGCCATGGCAATAAGATGTAAATCATGATTGCCGAGCACGGTATCAAAATGATCGGAACCCAAATCGTTTAAAAATTTAAGAGTCTCTAAAGACTCGGGCCCGCGAGCTATGAGATCACCAACAGCCCATAGCTTATCTTTTTTTGCATTAAACCCTGCCGCCTGCAGAAGTTTGCGCAATCCTTTATAGCAACCTTGAATATCGCCGACTACGTAATTCTTCATGCTAAGATTAATGCAAGCTGTTTGGTTTAGACAAGTTAAAAACAGGTATCGATTCACGATAAGCTTGCCCGTCCGCGAGCTCAAAGTCGTAATAACCTTCCATTGTGCCTACTGCCGTCTTTATCATCGAGGCGCTCGTGTATTCATAGCTTTCATTTGGTTGAATAATTGGCTGCTCACCGACGACACCTTCGCCCTCTACTTCAACTCGTTCACCGTCACCATTGGTGATTAACCAATATCGGCTTAACAGTTGCGCAGGTTGTGCCAGGTTATTGCTGATGGTAACAGTATAGCTAAAAACATAAACAGGCGTGTTGTCGCCGCTGTCTTTAACGCCCATAAAATTGGTTTTGGTGCTGATGTTGAGTGATTTTTTCATTGCTTTAGTCTGCTTTTTTAGTCACGGTTTCTTCAGCGGATTGTTGTTCAAGCTCTTCTTTTTCAAACTCTTCTTTTTCAAAAGCGATGCGCTTTTTCTCAACGTAATTAGCTATCAATGCAAAATCCTGTAAAGACAAGGCTTCAGCTCTCAATTCTGGTTTTATGCCTAAAGATTCGATTTCTTCGTGCGACATTAATTCTTTTAAGCTATTGCGAATGGTTTTTCTGCGTTGATTAAATGCAGTGGTAACTACTTGCTGTAGCCTGTCGATACTATCGACTTGAGCCGGTGGCGTTGCATGTGGTACTAGTCTAACAACAGCAGAGTCTACTTTTGGGGCAGGCTTAAAGGCTGTAGGCGGAACGGCGACCACAGGGATGGCTTGGCAGTAATATTGCGCCATCACCGACAATCGGCCATAAAGCTTGTCTCCATGGCTTGCACACAGGCGTTTTACCACTTCATTTTGAAGCATAAAATGCATATCTTTCACTTTGTTGGTGAAAGTAAACAAATGAAACATCAGTGGAGTTGAAATATTATAGGGAAGGTTGCCAAAAATCCTCAGTTCACCATCCGTCTTAACTAGACTGGCGAAATCGAACTTCAGTGCATCTTCTTCTATAACGGTCAGCTTTTTACTCAGAAACGGATGCTCACGTAACCTTTTTGCTAGGTCTCTGTCGAGTTCGACAACAGTGAGATGGTCAACTTCTTCCGCAACTGGGTCGGTTAATGCGCCTAAACCGGGGCCAATTTCGACAAGGTTCTCTCCGGGTTTTGGATTAATCGCGGAGACTATTTTATCAATCACATACTGGTCATGCAGGAAATTCTGACCAAAGCGTTTTCTTGCCGTGTGGCCTAAGTGCTTTTGACTCATGATTTTTTCCTAGCCAGTTTGATGGCTTTGTTAATTGCTTTGGTGAAGCTACCGCAATCGATATCACCAGTACCAGCAAGGTCACATGCAGTGCCGTGGTCCACTGAGGTTCTAATAAACGGCAGACCCAGTGTGATATTCACCGATGCGCCAAAGCCCTTGTACTTCAATACCGGCAGACCTTGGTCATGGTACATCGCTAGCACAGCATCAGCTTTTTCTAAGTATTTTGGTTGGAAAATAGTATCCGCAGGGAGTGGGCCAACAAGATCAATGCCCTGTGCTCGCAGCTCATTTAATTTTGGTGTAATTACCAAAATTTCCTCAGTACCTAAATGACCGTCTTCACCAGCATGTGGATTTAAACCGCAAACATAGATTTTAGGCGCTTCAATACCAAATTTAAGCTTCATGTCGGTGTGAATAATATGAATAACTTTGTCGAGGCGCTCAGGCGTGATAGCACGGGAAACGTATTGCAACGGAATATGCGTTGTTGCAAGGCACACGCGCAAGCCTTCGGTTGCAAGCATCATCACAACATCGCTACAGTTAGACTGGTTTGCAAAAAATTCGGTGTGACCACTGAACGAAATGCCTGCTTTATTAATGATGCCTTTGTGCACGGGGCCCGTTACGACCGCGTCGAAGGTTGCGTTAATGTTCTCGTCACAGGCTTGGCGCAATGTTTCGACAACATAGTGTCCATTTTCGCTATTTAATTCTCCTGCTATAACAGGAACTGCCACAGGTATATGCTTAACGATCAATTGGCCAGGCTGCTGAATATAGTTACTACCAGCATCATAAGGAATGATATCGAGTGGAACTCCTAATAATGTAGCTCGTTCTTGCAGCATGTCAGCGTCAGCATAAACCACCAGTTGAGCATCCCAGACCTGCTGGGATAATTTAATGATAAGGTCTGGGCCGATGCCCGCAGGCTCTCCGGGCGTAACAGCAATCTTTAAAGTTTTTGACATTACAGGTCTTTTTTATCGAGTAATTCAATGTAAGCACCTTCACGCATTTCGCGTAACCAAGTGTCTGTTTCTTCATTAAATTTTCTGTTAAATAATAATTGATACGCACGATCTTCCTTGCGTTTTTCCGTTGCATCATCAATGCGACGTTCAATCAACTGAATCAAATGCCAACCGTGAACTGTTCTAATTGGCTGGCTATATTCATCTTTTTTCAGGGTGCTAAGTGCATCCTTGAACTCAGGAACATATATGCTTGGGTCGTTCCAACCTAACACACCGCCTTTCAAAGCTGAACCTGGATCTTCGGAATGCTGCTTTGCTAGCTTAGCGAAATCTTCTTCGCCTTCAATTAATTTGGTACGAAACTCTTGCAGCATTTTTTCTGCTTTTTGATCGCTAAGGATAATCGACGGCTTCACCAAAATATGGCGAGCGTTAACTTCTTCAACTTCTACAGTCTCGATGCCTCTCGAATCCAGTATTTTTAATACATGGAAGCCGGCGCCGCTGCGCAACGGACCAATTAAATCGTCTTTTTTCTTACCGTCTACGGCTTCAGCGAACAAGGTTGGCATAGAGTTAACGTTCATCCAACCCATATCACCGCCCTCAAGTGCTTTTGGACCAGAAGATGATGCTATCGCGATTTTGGTAAAATCGGACCCAGAGTTTAACAGTTCAAGCACCTTTTCTGCGGTGTCTCTCGATTTAGTAATTTCTTCTTCCGTTGCACCCGACGGTACAGCAATCAGAATATGGCCTAAACGGTATTCAGCTTGTTCGTCACCTTGTTGGCTAATTAAGTTTACCAAGGTCTCAATTTCTTGTGGTGTAATATAAACACGGCGTCTTACATTTGCGCGCGTTACTTCACCTGTGATTAGCTCTTCACGGACTTTTTCGCGATATACTTCGTACGAAAGGCCATCAAGCTGCACCCTTTTGCGCAATTCATCAATGCTAATATTGTCTCTCTGCGCAATGTTGCCGATAGTTTGCTCTAGCTGTGGGTCACTTATCTGTATGCCCATGCGTTCTGCCATCTGCATTTGCAGGCTTTTTAATATTAAACGTTCGATTGCTTGCGTGCGCAAAGCTCTGTCTGACGGTAGAGCTTGTCCTTCTGCAACTGCGCCTTGTTTAACGGCATTGACTAGCTCAGATATTTCACTTTCAAGAATGACGCCTTGGTCTACAATGACGGACACTTTGTCTAGACTTTGCTCAACCGCGCTGGCTAGCATGCTGAAAACGACGGTAACACTCAGTAAGCTTGCTTTTAATAATCTGTATTTCATATTTTCTCTATTTAAATTACGTCTAAATCTAATTAATTTAAAACATAGGGCTGGCGGTAGCCAAACATCCCTTGCTCTAACATATCGGAATTACTTCTACGGCTGCCAATACCTTTAATAATAAACTGTAGGCCTATGCCTGAGTCAAACTCATCGGTTGTGCGTAAGCCTGTTGCGTCAAATCGGTTGCTGAGACTGCGCTGATAAGTGAAACGTAATGCCCAGCAACAACTTTCGTATTGAATGCCAGCAAAGCTTTCGGTGGTTCTGGATAGATTAGCATCTCTATACCAGCGTCCTACCCAATGCCATTTTTCGTTGATTGGCCAACTAGCCGTTACACCAAATTGGTTTATTTCCTCTCCAGACAGATCGCGAATATAGCGATGGTTTACCTGTATAAGCTTATTATCGTCAATACGATACTCAGTCGCAACACTACTACGTTCTACTTTTTGGGTTTGCGTCTCAACCTGAATATCAGAGTGCAAAAACCAGCGTTGGTTCACTTGCCAATCAAATTCAGCGGCTAAAGCTGAGCGATTGTCTTCTCTCACACTGCTAATTAGCTTACTGTCTTCCAAATAAAATATCTGACCGACGCTTAGCACCAATTTTTCTCTGTTTTTTTGATCAATGAGTCTGGCTGTTGCACCTAATGTAAATTGATTATTGTCGTTAATGCGATCTAAACCTGTAAATTCTTGCCCGCGGAATAAATTGTTAAAAGTAGTCAACAGCGGTGTTGTATCGTAAAGACCAATATTGTCTTGTTCTTCAAAGCTAGTATAAAGGTACTGCACCTTTGGTTCGATAGTCAGCCCGTATTTATCATCTAATACTAAGCCTTCTTTTTCGAAAATGAGAGAACCATATAATCTCCCTTGACCAATGGTTCTACTGACGCTTTCGTCAAGCTGCCCTACAGAACCTTCCGGCAGTTCTTGCTCATAATAAGTTTGTAGCAAACTCACTTCTGCTAACAGTTCACCCCAAGCGCGCTGGTATGGCAGGGATAAACTAGGCTCAATGTGCACTCTAAACGCATTCGGTTTTGAATCGAGCTTATTCTCAAAGTAAGCCGCTTCACTTGCTAATTTGAAATCAATGTATTCACCGATATCGCTGCCGTAATTTAACTTCATTTCGGGTAATGCACGATACACATCGGGATGATCACCAACAACTTCGAAATCGCGAAACTGCAAAGAAAAGTCTAAATTAGGTGAGTAGTAATTTAACCCTAGTTGGCGGTATAAGTGAGTGTCAGCGCGATTGTAATAATCAGAGCCAAGGTCAACGATATAGTTGTCGTCACTTATCCCGCTAAAATCGACATTTAAACTCCAATTGTCGCTTAATTTCCCTTGATGCAAATATCGATAAAAATAGCGGTCCTCTTGAGTGAGGGTATCGAGATCCTTCGGTAAGTATTCTAACTGCACTTCACCTTGACTTTGACTAAACAAATAGCGGAATTCTGTTTTCAGTTGAATACCGCGGTTGGTCATCGCTCTCGGCGAGAAAGTTGCGTCATAATTAGGCGCAATATTCCAATATACCGGTTGTTCATACTCAAGACCGGTGCGGGTTGAGCTGCCAATATTAGGAAATAATAATCCGCTTTGACGTTCAGCAGTAACGGGAAATGCAAAATATGGGAGCCAAAACACCGGCACACCACCAAGGTAAAACTTAGTGTTGTAAGCCTCACCAAATGGACTGTCTTTAGCAATGACAATTTCATTAGCAAACATTTTCCAATCTTCACTGCCTTCAGGACAGGTGGTGAATGAGACTTGTTCTAAGCGTAAACCTTGTTCACCAGAAAGCGACAGCAAATCAGCCGCACCACGCCCTGATATGTTTTTAAATTGATACTCAGTATCTTGCATTTGCAATAATTTAAGGTCGCTGTTCAATTCAACGCCTTGGCTTTCGACTTGCAAAGCTTCGTCTCGATAAAGCACATCACCGCTAGCGATAACTTGTTTTCCGTTATTATCTATTTGCGCAACATCTGCATTTATCATGGAGCTAGGACTGGTAATCAGAACATTACCGTTAAATAATGCTGATCTATTTTGAATCATTTGGGCGGCGTCAGAACTTACTTTGATCTGCTTACCGGTAGTCAGTAATGATGACTCAAACGGCGTGCTTTCAGGTATACACAACTCAACAGTTTGCGCACTCACAAAAAATGCACTAATACTGAGCGTTGTGGCAAAGAACAATTTAATCATCAAGTGATTTTAGGTAACCTTTTCAGCTAGTCTCGGTGATTTCACCAAGAGCTAATGTTCGCATGGTGTCGCTTAAGCATCGTCTCGTTCCCTCGTTCCATAGTGTTGAAAATCACATTGAAAAATCACGTTGCAACACTACTTGAGATGCTTTTGTTGACGTTGCGACCCTGCACGACACAGGTATTTTTCGCAACTATCGAATATAGCGTTCAAATGACCTTAAATTTTAATGCTTTGGGGCGGAATAACCAACTATATTGTTGGATAATTGGCAATAAATACATAATTAAATGTAAAATGCTGAAAAATACAGCGAAATTAGACGCAGAATGCTACCAACGAGTGCATAATTCATTCGAGAACTACTGTTATTGATTCACTCGCTTGTACAGTGAAGAGTGATTTATTTTTTATAACGTAAATAAAAATGCCAGAGGGCAACAAAAAGATGCAAATTTGGGGAAAGGTTGTTGGTGTGCTTTTTGGCTTTATGTTTGGCCGAGTAGCGGGTGCGATATTGGGTTTGGTGGTCGGCCATATATTCGATGTCACCTACAGTAAAGATTTTTCTCAAAAAGGCGGTTTTTCTCGTTTATTCACCACTTCTAATGAAATTCAACAACAGGCGGTTTTTTTCCATAGTTTGTTTTCTGCGCTCGGGCATGTTGCAAAGTCAGATGGCAAAGTGACGCAAGAAGATATTCAGATCGCGTCTGCTCTAATGGATGAAATGAACCTTAGCGGTGACGTAAGATTAGAAGCACAGCAAGCCTTTAGGGACGGTAAGCAACGTGATTTTGCGATTATCGAGATGCTGCAACAATTTAAGGAGCAATGTCATGCTCGCAGAGATGTCCTGCAAATATACTTGGAAATATTGATTCAAGCATCCTGTGCAACTAAAAAGTTGAGCGCCGCGCAATACACCGTATTGGAAAAGGTAGCTAAAGCGCTAGGTTTTAGACGCGTTGAACTCGATTTTTTGATTATGACTTTTGAGGCAGAACAACGATTTCGTAGAGGTCGGTCGCAGGCAAATAATCAACGTGGTCAGCAAGGCCAACACAGACAAGGCCGGCAACAAAGCACACAGCGCTCGTATTCGGCAATAGCTGAACTTGATGATGCATACAAGATTTTAGGCATAAAACAAAGCGATGATGCAAAGTTGGTTAAAAAAGCCTACCGCAGACAAATGTCATTGCATCATCCCGATAAAATGGCATCAAAAGGTTTGCCTGCGCAGGCACTTGAACTGTCTAAACAAAAAGCGCAAGACATTCAAGCTGCCTACGAGTTGGTTCGAAAACATAAGCATTTTTAAATGAATTTAATGACCGAACAAAATCAAAAAGAAAAAGCCATTCTTTCGGCTGAAAATGAAATTGCGATTAATGACTTTATTAGCATGCTTTGGGTTGAAAAAGGGCTCAGCGATAACACGGCTTCTGCCTACAGAACCGACCTCAGTAAGTTTTCGCTTTTTTTACAAAGCAAATCAGCATTAACTTCAGATCTGGTTTCAGTGCGAAAAGAGGATATCCAAGCCTATCTGACTGCGCGTTTTGAACAGAAGCTGTCCCAACGTTCAACGTCAAGATTTCTGAGTTCATCGCGATCTTTCTTTAAATACGCTATCGCGAAAAAGTGGCGTGAAGATAACCCGACGCAAGGGGTTAGTAATCCAAAGTTACCAAGCTATTTACCCAGCACGCTAAGTGAAAAGCAAGTAGACGACTTATTGGCTGCGCCGAATGATGACGATCCAATAAATGTGCGTGATAAAGCCATGCTTGAAGTGCTGTATGCTACCGGTATTCGAGTATCTGAATTGGTCAACCTGCAAATGAATGAAGTGAGTCTGCTGCAGGGCGTTATTAGGGTGATGGGTAAAGGCAATAAAGAGCGCTTAGTGCCGTTAGGTGAGGTTGCGATTGATTGTTTAGCTACTTATTTAAAGGAGTGGAGGCCACAATTGCTAAGTAAACCGAGCAACACCATTTTTCCAAGTAAGCGCGGCTCGACAATGACGAGGCAGACCTTTTGGCATCGTATAAAACTGCACGCAAAGCAGGCTGGTATTCAGGTACATTTATCTCCTCACACCCTAAGGCATGCTTTTGCTACTCATTTACTAAACCACGGCGCAGATTTGCGCGTGGTACAAATGCTGTTAGGTCACAGCGATTTATCTACAACACAAATTTATACCCATGTTGCTACCGAAAGACTTCAATCTTTGGTGAAAAACCATCATCCTCGAGGATAAGAAAAAAGTTTGAATATTTTTTTGCAAACAGACGGTCTAGTAACAAACAGAAAGAATACTTAAAACAAAAAGCGACATCGCAATTTTTTGGAATTATTATATGAATTATATTTATAACTTAACGGCAGCAACCAAGCTTGTTGCTGCTTCAATCTTGCTGCTTTCCTCAGTGCTGACGACATCAGCGTTCGCTGCTCAACAAGAGCATGCCGAGCTAATAAAACGTTTTGAGCAAAAGCTAAACTTCAAAATAATCTCTGTGGCTGACGCAAATGTTCCAGGCTTATTGCAGATAAATACGGACACTGGCATTTTTTACGCTAGCGAAAACGGCGAATACTTTCTAAGTGCTCGCATTTACCGCGTGGGTGACGAGATAGTCGATGAGACAGGCGCCGCTTTACAAAAGTATCGTCTGGAGGGTATCAAGCGCTTTAAAGATTCAGCTATTGAATTTAAGTCTGCAAAGGAAAAGTATGTGTTAAACGTATTTACCGACGCGACGTGTGGTTACTGTCGGAAATTGCACAATGAAATGGATATCCTCAATGACTTGGGTATCACGGTTCGCTACCTTGCGTTCCCAAGACAAGGGCTTAATAGCAAAGTTTATAGCGACGCAGTCTCGATTTGGTGTTCAGACAACCCGCAAGAAGCGATGACACAGGCTAAGGCCGGTGGTAACGTTGCTAGCACATCGTGTGAAAATGAAGTAGCGGAACAATATAATTTTGGCAAAGCAATTGGCGTTAACGGAACCCCAAATATTATTTTGCCAGACGGCACAGTTATCCCCGGCTATCAGCCAGCTCAAGCTCTTTTGGCAGCTTTAAGAGCTGCAGAGAAAGCGTAGGAGTTTAATGCTATGAGGCGTGTTTTTCTAAAACACGCTTAAACCTCATTTTTACGGCACTCAATTTTTGCTCAACTATTTCGGCTATCTCGCTGAACTCCAAGCATCCTACAACTCTAAAAACAACAATCGTTCTGTCTTCAACGCTCAACGAATCAAGCCATGTATTCATTTTTTGTTGGTTTTCGCTATCGTCAGTCGGTTCGTCTTCTGTGAGAATATCTTTGGTTTCATCAATGTTGACATAATCTAGCTTTTTTTTACGCAAGCGAGTGATTGATAAGTTATGGGCAATTTTGTATATCCAGGTTTTGAAACTGGCACGCTGTTCAAACCGAGTTATGTTGTTAAACACATTCAGCATAGTGTCGTTAACGGTTTCTTCGGCCTCTTCCAATGAGCCTAAATATCGATAGCAGACGCTGCTTAGCTGCCTATGATATCGATGAAAAAGCACTTCGTAGGCTGCTGTCACATAGGGGAGCTGTAGCTTTGCTAAGCGCACCAGTTCGATATCATCGAACTTTGACAGCCTTTCAGAAACACGATGGTTATCGTGTTCTGGGATTTCCATATTTATCAGCCTTTACTTTCTATCGGCTAGTCGCACGACAGTATATTTAGTGTTGAGTAACTCTTGATTTGGAATACTTAATTGTTCACCACTTTTATTTTCCAAAAGTGTGTTTACCGTGCTCACCATAACCACGTTGCCAGTGAATCCGTCAAACGTAACTTCATCACCTGGTGACAGCTGCTCGCGAGCATAAATCCCGGAGACAATACTGTTGGCTATACCCTTTGTACCAAGCCCTAAGGCTAATGCTAAAGCGATGCCTAAGCTGGCAATCAACACCGTAAAGATAGTATTGAGCAGCTGTGTTTCTAAGTCGAGTTGACCCACAACTAAGGAAAAAGTCACAAACAGAATAAGCATCTGCAGCACGCGGCCGACAGAGGCGCTATATTCTACTCCAACGTTATCCAGGGCTGATTCAACCTGTGTTTTTCCTTTCTTCGCGATAAATAGACCGATGAGAGCAATAAGCACCGCACCAAACAGCTTGGGTAAGTATAGTACGAAATTATCAAGGACGGCGGAGAAACGATCTAATCCCAGCGTGTCGGCGGCTGCTACGAATATAATAAGTACGAAAAATATGTGAAGGATGCCTCCGACCAGTTCTGAGGAACTAGCTTTAAATCCTAGGGTTTGTAAACTTTTTTCAATGCCGAGCTTTTCACAAAGTTCATTAAAGCCCACTTTTTGTATTATTTTTGCGATCCACTTAGTCACTAATTTTGAGAGGTACAAACCAATCACCACAACAATAATGGTAGCGATTAAATTAGGCAGGAAGCCTGCTATTTCTGTCCAAAAAATAGAAAGTGCGCTGCTGAATGACTGTGCCCAAGCATTTATATTCATTGTGTTTCTCCGGGCGATATTATAGCCCTAGGTACATTAATTAATGGTTGTTTTGGTTTGTGTTGTTTTCATTTTTACTAGTAGCTTTTTGTCGATGTAGTTCGAGTTTTCGTTTTGCAGAAAAAGCAGAAGCCCCGAAGCCTAAAAATATAACCCAAACCCATCCTACGAAAATGCTAGATACGTCCTTAACTGCGGTGATCCTCTGCGTTTCCTTTAGTACTTTCTCGAGCGCTTTGTGTTCATCAATAGCAGGTGACTCAATCGCCCATAGGGCTTTCAGTTTCTCTTCTTCAATACTCACTTTCATTCTCCAATAACAAAAACGGCCCACATTAGTGGGCCGACATATGGGGCTACTTGTTGACTATCAGTATTTCAACACGTCTATTTTGTGCTCTGCCTTCGGGCGTCTCGTTTGAGGCAACGGGCTTCTCTTTACCATAGCCAGTGGAGCTCACTCGATCTTTATCAATCTCACTCACTTGCGTAATAAAGTTTGCTACTACTTCAGCTCTAGCTTTAGACAGCGCTAGGTTAAGTTCGCTGCTGCCGGTCACGTCGGTATGGCCTGATACCACAATAGTAGCGTTAGGGAAGCGTTTAATTGCATCAGTAATTTTGTTTAACATAACAAAGTTAGATGATTCAATTTCGCTTGCACCGGGCTTAAACGCAAACCCTTGTGCACGAATTAACACGTTATCTCTTTGACGATAAACTGTCGCTTCTTCTTCTGTAAACATCGACTGCACTGCCGCAAAACGAGCGTCGTCTGCTTTTTTGGCCGCTTGCTCTGCTGCGCGTTCCATTTGAGCTTGCATTAATGCATTAGCTTTTTCTTGCTCCAACTGGCTTTCACGAGATTGAGAGTCAGACGTAATTTGCTTTACTTGCGTTTGTGCGTTACTCAAACTAGCAGTTAAAGACTCATTGTTATTAACTAATGCTGAAAGCTGTTGGCGCAAGCCCGCAACTACTTCTTTGTTCATTTGATTGAACTGAACATCGCTGTTAACTGGAGCGATAACTGTGCTTAATTGTTCTTGATACCACAATATTTTTTGTTCTTCGTCAAAATTAGCATTCTTAAAGTAAGCATTAATATCAGCTATGCCTTCGGCCTGTTTTACTAACCAAATTGCTCTATTAGAATGGATGTTGGCTTTCGCTGTGTCCGTTCGGTTGGCTTCTAATGTGTTGATTGCTAATTTAAGTTCGTCTTTTGCTTGAGCA
Source organism: Glaciecola nitratireducens FR1064 (assembly GCF_000226565.1). Lineage (NCBI taxonomy): Bacteria > Pseudomonadati > Pseudomonadota > Gammaproteobacteria > Alteromonadales > Alteromonadaceae > Brumicola > Brumicola nitratireducens. The sequence goes on from NC_016041.1 coordinate 778,888, forward strand.
ATAGTTCTTGGTGCAATATCGTCTAAATCGTTCTTTTCTGATGCGGCGACAGCTTGTTGAGCAAAGCTCAACATGTTCTTTTTCAGCGCTTTAAGCTCAATTGCTAAGTATTGATTTTTAATTGCCTCAATATCTTTTTTCGCTTTCGCATCCTGACCTATCTCTAACAATGCAATGGCTTTTGCGAACTCTTTTTCAGCTTCCTGAAAATCTTCAGGCGCAACAGTCGTAGCATTCACATCAAGTGCTTTTTCACGGGCTAACAACACCTCTTCGAAAGTGTACTTTGCTTTGTCTGCTTGTGTTTTTGCTGCTTTAGCGCGTGCGACCGCCTCATCTGCTAGTTGTCCAGCGCCAGACTTACCTGCTTTGGCATCTTTCATTGCTTGGTCATAAACGCGCCTGGCTTCTTTCATTTGTTCTGGCGAATAGAATGCTAAATTATCGTCTTTTGCGTTCGTTAATAAGGTGCTGGCCTCTTGTACACTCGGGTACTGCTGAAAAATGTCTGCTTCACTAACTGAAGGGCTTGATGCACAACCACCTAGCAAAGCTAGCGTAAGGCTGATACTGATAATTGACTTTTTCATTATTGTTGCTCCATTCAAATGACTGCCAATATTGGCAATTTGACGTATAGACGTTGGCAAATGATGAAACGTCACAAATTAATCGAAATTAATCCGTATATTTATTTACTGCGGTATTTATTCTGCTTGGGCACTCTAAACTGCAGATTAATAAGAAGGACTAATAAGTCGCTGGATGTGATGTTTTATGTGCAGTGTATTTGGTTCACGCGCATTACATAACAGCGTATGATACAAAATAACTAAGGGCGCCAGATTGTTTGGCATATTACGCACTGATGTCTTATTTGTCGTAAATTCAATATGAAAAAAGAACAATGCTCTTAAATCCTAAAATCTTTGGCATTACCACTATATTATGTTCGCTTGCTGCGCCTTCGTTTGCGTCGACTGATCTATCTGAGCGGATAGAATTTAGTGGTTTCGGTCGCTTGATAGGGGGCTACTTAGATGAGAAAAGCGTCGAGTATGACGGCTATTCAGATAATCTGAGCTTCTCACAGCAATCTCTTTTTGCGTTGCAAACTGATGTAACCGTCACCGAAAAGCTCAGTCTTTCTGCTCAATTACTTGCTCATTCAAGTGAGAAGCGTGAGTCGGGCATTGAGTGGCTATATCTGAGTTATGAGCCAACTCAAAACTGGCGATTCAAGTTGGGCAAGTTGCGTACACCTTTTTTCCGCTACAGTGATGTTATTGACGTTGGCTTCGCTTATCCATGGATCTTGCCGCCACAGCAAGTTTATACCGCTTATCTGTTTTCAAATTATGAAGGTAGCAGTGCAACATATATTTCTAGTTTCGATGATGTTACCTTTGAACTGGAGGCATATTATGGCCGCTTTGATGGCGATCTTAATCAAGATGACCGGAAAGTTGCAGTTGAAGTCGATGCTTTATTCGGCACAATCTTAAGTATAAACAGCGGTAACTTCACGACAAGACTCTCTGTATTTAACTCGTCAGATTTTTCGGTAAACATACCAGAATTGACCCAGTTTTCTAATGTGTTAGAGAGTGCTGGATTTATTCAAAACGCAGAGTCGTTGCGTTTCGATAGCAGCGTGACAGTTTACCAAGCCGGTTTTAATTACGATAACCTCGATTACTTTCTCGCTGTTGAAGGCATGAAGATTGTAAGTGATTTACTGGCAGTTCCGCAGGTTGATTCGTATTATTTTACTGCAGGCTATAATTTCCATCCTTTGCAAGCACACGTGACTTATGCCGTGTCCAACAGTTCATACAATGCTAGCGATAATTTAATCCCCAAAGGAGTTAATCCGCAGCTTGATCAGCTGTCATTTGGTTATGACCAAATTATCAGCGGCTTGCCGGCGCTTTCGTTAAACTCTCTTTCTCTAGGTCTTCGCTGGGATTTCACCCGCGGTATGGCTGCAAAAGCAGAGATTACATTTTTAGATGGAAAGCCTGGTGACAATTCGTTCTTTAATAACGTCAGCGATCCAAATTTTAATGGAAAGGCGACGCTCTACCAAGTCGGATTGGAGTGGGTCTTTTAATGAAATATTTGTCAAAGATTTGCCTTGCCGTTTTGTCGATAAATGCATTTAGTATTTATGCTTCCGATGTGGTTGTAGTTGCGAATACTTCAGTAGACGATCTTAAAGCGGAGAAACGTCAAATAAGAGATATCTTTATGGGCAATGATTCTCAATTCTTTTTAAAGCCAGTGGTATTAACCGCAAAAAGCGAAGCGCGTTTTGTATTTAACACAAAAATAGTCGGTCTGACCGAATCACGCATTCAATCCTACTGGGCGCAAATGCGATTTAGTGGAAGGAAGAAACCACCGCAAGAGTTTGAAACTATTGACTCTATATTGGCTTTTTTGCAGGAAAACAAAGATACCGTTGCGTATGTACCCGCTGATACTGAAATACCAGCTAACCTAACGATAATCTACAAAACGGAATAGTAGTTAGGGCACCACACTGCTTTCATTGGAGCTTTTTTAAGATGATTTCCAAAGGCTCCGGCATACCAAAGTAATACCCTTGTAAAATGTGGCATCCGCTGTCTAACAGCAGTTGGCTTTGCTCAATCGTTTCAACCCCTTCGGCACACACCTGTAAATCTAAGTGTTTAGCCATCTCTATTATCGTTTTAGTCACCAATGTGCTGCGCTGTGATACCCCAATTTGATCAACAAATTGTTTATCTATTTTTAAGGTGTCTATCTTTATTTGTGTTAAATAGCTGAGTGATGAATAGCCCGTGCCAAAGTCATCAAGCGCAATAGAGCAGCCCATATTTCTTATTTCTTCAATAAATAGATTAGCACCTTCAAAGTTGTCTAAGTAGGCCGATTCTGTAATTTCAAACTCAATTTGCTGCGGTTTTACTTTATATTGCAACATTAGCCGATAGATGATGTTTATTAACGATGGGTTCTTGAGATCATGGATAGATAGGTTAAGAGCAATGGTAATCGAATTACGAACTGCAAATATAGAATGCGAGTCCTTAAACGCCTGTTCAATTACCCATTCGGTAATCTGCGTGATTTTTCCGCTTTGTTCGGCAATAGGAATAAATTCAGCGGGTGATATATGTCCTAACTCATCATTCGACCACCTAACAAGGGCTTCATAGCCAATAATCTTTTGATGAACATCTACTTTGGGTTGATAAAAAAGGGTAAATTCGTTCGCGTTAAGTGAATTATTTATTGCGTTTGCTATTCTTAACCTGCGACGGCTAATTTCAATCATGTCCTGACTAAATAAGGTAAAGCGATGACGGCCGTCTGCTTTAGCACGGTACATTGCAATGTCGGCATTGGCGACTAACTCAGTCACGTTAAAGTCAGAAGCACTGGCTCTGGCGACGCCAACACTGGTGCCTACCTGCAAATTCCACTGTTCTATATCAACGGGTTCCGAAATTCCTTTGATGAATCTACTGGCGGTTGCCTGCAGATAATCGTCGCTATATTTTCCTTCCAATAACACCAAAAACTCATCGCCTCCTAAGCGCGCAACAACATGTTCAGGCCCGATAATATCCACGATTTTTCTAGCAATAGCTCGTAGTAAACGGTCGCCAGTTTCATGCCCAAATGAGTCGTTTACTAGTTTAAAGCCGTCTAGGTCGAAGAACATCAATACAGCATCAGAATGCATAGTTTTTGCTTTTACCAAAGCAGTTTCCAAGCTTTGCATGAAGAATTGTCGATTTGGTAGACCGGTTAAGGTATCGAAATTAGCTAGCTTCTCCATCTCTTCTTGTTGCTCAGTCAGTAAGTGATTTTGCTGTTTGTTTTTCTCTATCTCTGTATTGATTTCTTTCATCATACTGTTGAGCCCCTCTGTCACAACAGATATTTCTCGCTTACCGTTAACAGTGGCAACCAGGCTGTAATTCCTAGTATCTTTGACTTTCCGCAAGAACGTTGCCAGTTGAATAAGCGGTTTCAACGTGCGGTTTTGAAAGACAATAATTAACACGACGTTAGCGAATATCGTTAAAATGGCCCAAGGTAAAATCGACCACAGCAAATTCTTTTTACTGACTAATAGTGGCTCCGATAGGTCATTTGCAATAATCAAATAACCCAATGATGATTGAATGTCCCCAATCCGCTTTTTGGCTAAAATAATACCACCGACTTTAGTCATGCCCAGTGGATATTGAAAGTAATCCTGATAGTTAATTTGCGGTAGTGCAATAATTTCATCAGGCGTTTTGTTGCGCCTTAAGGCGTTGCCTAAATAATCATTTAATATGCTACCGTTTTCATCAAAAACAGCTGCGAAGCGGACATTGTCGTACTGTTCTAACTGCAATAACGTACTATCGATCTTGAAATTGTCTTGTTCGTCGATGCTTGCGATTAGATCAATGGCGACGTTCTCAGATAAACCGTTGAGATCGTTGCTTGCGGTTTGTTGGTATAGGGTTTCGTAGGAATCAATTGCAAACCATAGAATAAGAGTGCTGACAGAAAGAATTGAGGTGAAAGCCAATATTGCAATTTCAGTCCGAAGACTTTTTATGAGCATATACACCATCCGCTATAAGCGTAATAATTTCTTCTGAAAGATATAGTTAACGCTTGTTTGTTAACACCTAGGATTCAGTTTATCGGCAATCAGGCCGCCAACTCAATCTTTTTCTATATTAATTGAGCTTTGACGACATACCGTAATGCAGGGTTGGGTTCCATGCTGTCAAACGGGTAGCAGGTAATTAAAGTAATGCTTGATGCGCCTCCTGTATTGTTCAAAACATCTAGGTTGTGTTGGTCGACAATCTCGATACTTTTTACACGATAAGCTTGTTTTAAATAGTTTGTATGCTCGCCCTCGCTTTCTAAACCGGTTCGTGGGGTGCTGGAGTTGCGGCTCGTTAAGTAAATGAGGTCGCCTGTTTTGGCCTGTTTCAACACGTCAAAGTGAGTATCACGATGACCCGCGATTGCTGCGTTTCCGCGTCTTCCTAACGCTGCAGTTTGCAACATGTGCGATGGACCAAATGCTAAATTACGTCCACTTGCCCCTGCCAATACATATTGTGTTTTTTGGTACATCTCAAGTTTAGCAACAGGATAAGTATCAGCCCATGGCCACGGTTTTCTTAGTTCTCCGGTTTTCATATAATGGTCCCACGAATCCGCAATTAAGTACTGTGCATATTGCGCCTTAGCCTTTATGTAAAATCCATCAATAATAAGAAATAGGGCAAAGGCAAAAAGCGCTAAGCTCATCATTGTTTTTAGTTTGATGCTCTGATTAAACGTGCGTTCAAAAATAGAGCCTTCTTTAGTTTGTCTCATTTACTCGGCCTCCTTTTAGTGTGTTTTAGCTTTTCGTCAAAAAAGGAACTTTCAGTGCATTGATGAGTAAACTGAGAAGCAGTAATAGCATTCCGGTAAGGATACTCAAATGCGCATTCGTAGCCGTTTGCGGTAGGGCAAATGCCTGATGTGATTGAGCTGCCTTTATGTTTCGTAACTGCAGAGCATGTTTTGTTACTTCTCGCGTTGCTTGCTGCTCAGCGCTTAAGGCATCACTATTGTCGCCATCACTCTCTATGAATGAAGGTTTACTTGGCGTGATGTCAACGGCCAGCAAGCTCGTATACTCACTAACAATGTGATGCTCAAGAGCGGTTGATGTTATCTCTTGAATGAGCGCTTCTTTTACTAATTCTTCGCTGTTATGGCTTTCTATACGAGGGCTGAGACTATTGGCACCCACTCTGTGAAAACGTGCCTTTTTATTTAGCGTGGCAGCATTGCGCTTGTCTCTCGTTAATTGAGAAATTTTTTCTCTGGCCCACACTACATTGATGCCTTTTGCTTTTTCTTGCAGAGCAAACTCAGGTTTAGCCAATTGCTTCGCAGCCAAGCTTTTTTCGAAACTGCTGTTAGTTAAATCTACTGTCTTGGCTGTTTTGCTGCTGAATGTCGTTTTGGGTGTAAAATGCCATGAAGAATGATTAAAGTTGCCAACTAACATTGGCTCACTTGTGTGTTGCAGCGGTGAATCTGTATTGTCAGTTATAGGCTGTTTGTAAGTAATTACTAATGGTTCGCTGCTATATAAATCAGAGATGACGTTCGGGTACATCTCAAACTGTTGATATTGCTGAATACCTTTTAAGTTCAGTTTGATGTCGGTCAATGCTGGTGCATTGATTTTGCCGAGTAGCTGCGCCATTTTTTCCTCAACGAGCCTAGTGTCACCGATAAAGGTAAAAGTGCCTTTGCCACTTTTTGCTGCTTCGGTCATGAAATAGCTGTTTGGAGCAGAGCCTATGCCAATGGTAAATAGTCTCGCTGGTCCCAAATTTTCCTCAATGAGCGTCATTAAATCGGATTCATTGCTGACACTGCCGTCTGTGATAAACAGAATTTGTTTGAAAAGCTCCGGATCAGCTTCACTTCGTAAAGCCATAGTCAGTGCTTGACGCATTTCTGTTCCGCCATTCGCGCTCAACTCTGAGATAAACTCAAATGCAACGGCTTTGTTTTCTTGGTCTGCAAATTTTGCTTGGCGCCAAAGAATTTCTGCATTGCTATTGAATTCAATAATATTAAATTTGTCTCTCGTACTTAAATCATCAATCGCATAAGCCAATGCTTGTTTGGCTTGCTCAATCGCTTTACCGGACATCGAGCCTGAGGTATCCAACACAAAGATAACTTCTCTGTCCAGATAAAGTGGCTCGTCTGGCAATGGCGGATATAGCACGATCAAGCCATATTCATTGCCGTTGACGAACTGCGTAAAGTGAGCTGAGGTTGGCTTGCTGCCCAACTCTGGCTGCCAATTCAATACAAAGTCATACATTTTCACCTGACTTCCATCCAGTGTAACGAGGTACTTATTATTCCCCAAGATACTCGTATAAATGCTGTGATGCTCACTTTCTATGCCCTGCAGTTGTGTTCCGGTGTTAAGCACGACACTGATATTGATGTTTTCTGAATATGCAGGCGCTGAGGCTAAGTCCTGCATATTGTTGCTGATTGCCAAGCCTGACATCTGCGTATTCCCTGAACTGCTGAGCAAAGCAAGTTCTGCCTGCTCCTCATTCGCGCTCGTTATCGCTGCATCAGTGTTTGTTGGCATGTATTTGGGTGTAATGCCTAAAGGAAAACGCAATGAATAGCTACCGTTCGAATATTGCAAGGTTTGTTGGTACTCAAGACTAATTATAATCGTTTCACCGGGGCCGATGTTTGCAATGTTATTGGTGAAGAGGTTAGGCCGCTTTTGTTCAATTAAGCTGGCTTTCTTACCTGCCAGCTTTGCTTGTTCAAAAAGCTGTTTCGCCTCCTGTTTCTCTTTTATCTGTCCTTCAATTTTTCGCTCGTCTATTTGAATCATTAAATGATCGACAGCCGCGTTTTCAGGTAGCGGAAATACATAGAGGCCATTTACCCATTCATTACTTGGGTTAGTGAAAGTTTGAGTGACAGTGGCTCTAGCAATCATACCTGTGACGGCAATTTTTACGTCGGTTTGCAGATTATCACTTAAAATAAAGGCGGAATTAGCGCTTGCGTGGTTTTTTCTATTGGGAGGGCTTTGGTCTTTATTGTCAAAAACCGCCTGAAAATAAAGTTGCCCTGATTGCGTCTCTTGATAAGGATTATTTACGGTAAAATTGGCGCGCTCGACATTGACATTCTCAATGTTGATGCGGTTGGGTTGCGCAGACGCAGATAGCGATGAGCCTGACAATGCTGGCCAGCCTAAACTCTCCTCATTGCTTAGTAGCAGTCGACTAGGAAAATCAGGTACTACAGCCTGAATAACACCAACGACAGTAACTGCGGACACAGCAATAATGAAGCGATGAAGTGATGCCATTAGAGTCTTCCTTTTTTGCTAAATTTAAATGTGATGTTTAAGAGCTAGTATGAGGAGCTATTACTGCGAGCTCTGATAAAGAGCTCGAAGTAAGTACTTATTTACTGCTGAGGTTTCTAGTTGTTTGCAGCGGTCATATCGACTGGTTTATTACTGACTTTCAACAACACGCGACGGTCAAAAAAGTTGTCTTCAAAGCTATCGCTTTCACTCACCAATTCTGACTCACCAAATGACTGTGTAATAATCTGATTGTCATTCACAAATTGGCTTACCAAATAATCCTTAACCGCCTTGGCCCGCTGTTCTGAAAGCACTTGGTTGTATGTCGATTCACCGCGCTGATCTGCAAAACCAGAAAGCTCAATTTTCAATTTTGGATTCTTTCGTAATTCACTCGCTAAACCATCAAGCTGCGACTTGTAATGGTCTTCAACGATAAATGAGGCAGTTTTAAATTGAATATTTGCTTCAAGACTTGGCGTAACTTGCTGCATTGCTTGACTCATCGCGCTGTCCATTGCTGCAATTTGTTGATTTGCCGAGGTAATCGATTGCTGATAATCCCGCTGTAGCGCAACCAGCTCCTGATTAGTGCTGTCTAATGCATTTTCTAATGCATTTTTTGTTTGCGTTAAACGGTTTTTGTCATTCACATCATCGGCAATCAATATGCCAAATAGACCCGCAACAACAGCACCGACAGGGCCGGCAACAACGGCACCAAGCACAACTCCCGTGCCGAAACCTACTGCGTTGTTTTGGTCTTCTTTGCTTTTTATTTCTTGGGCGCTTGGTGTTGCTAATTGTTCATCTGAACGAGAGCCCGCAACTGAAAAAGCTGAAGCACTCATTAAGCCTGTAAATGCGATAGCTAAGGTAATTTTATTAAATGCTGTTTTCATGTTTTTCTCCAAAGATTATTAATTTTTTATAAATGACTTTTTTTAAAGCATCTGTGAATCGCCATGTCATTAAACAAAGAATTCATGGCAACTTAAGGGAGAAAAAATGGCAATGTTGAGGTCAATTGTGGCGAAAAAATGGAAATTACCTCGAAGGGCTTTAACCTACCGGAATTTTCTATATAGTAAGTTTAATTCTTAATATCGATAGTTTAGTTGTTTATCTTGGGCGGTTTATAAAAAACACCTCACAAAAGCAGCTAGTTAAACGTTCTTAATAACAAGCTGTATGAACCAAAGGTATGTTATGTCAAAGCAAATTGCTTTAGTTGAAGATGACCGAGCGTTGAGAGATAACTACGTATCCGCGTTATCTAAACAGGGCTACGAAGTGAAAGCCTACGCAAATAGGCAGCAAGCTGAATTGGCCTTTGCAAAACAACTGCCCGATTTAGCTATTGTCGATATTGGTTTGGAAGATGAAATTGATGGGGGCTTTGCAGTATGCCAAACATTGCGCAGCCTCTCGAAAACCCTGCCGATTATTTTTTTTACAGCACGTGATAATGATTACGACACAATATGTGGTTTAAGAATGGGCGCGGATGATTATTTGACAAAAGATATTAGCTTGCCGCATTTATTGGCGCGCATAGCGGCCCTATTCAGACGCACTGAATTATTGAATGAACCTCAAGTTCCCTCAGACCTCATTGAGGCTGGAGATTTAGTCATGGACGCCAAGCGCATGACCGTGAAGTGGAAAGGACAGTTTATTGAACTCACTGTGACCGAATTTTGGATGCTACATGCGATTGCAAAATATGCTGGGCACGTAAAAAGTCGACAGCAGTTAATGGATGAGTCCAAGATGGTGGTCGACGATACAACCATTACGTCACATATTAAACGCGTGAGAAAAAAATTCGTACAAATCGACCCTAGCTTTGATCGTGTCGAAACCGTCTACGGCATGGGCTATCGCTGGAAAGCAGAGCATGCATGAATAAATGGCGCATTGGCTTACGCGTTAAGCTGCTTTTTTTCTCATCATTTCTATTCGCCATTCCGTATTTAGGCTATCAATATGTATGGGAATTAGAAAGCTATTTGCGCATAGGTCAAGAACAAACCATGGTCGGCACCGCCCGTGCAGTAGCGACAGCTTTGCATGAACGACCCAAACTTTTCGATGGGCAGTCTTCCTTTGTTGGTAACGTGCGGCCGGGGACAGACTTGTATGCCCACAGCATGGATTATCCTATTCAACTTGACGGTGATGCATCCGATTGGGACCAATATCAAGCTTTTAAACTCAATTATGCCGAGCAAAATCTCGTGCAAATTCAGCAAGCTTATCGTCCTCAAAGCCTTTCGTTTAAACACATGATTGGTCGTTATGAGAACTTTTTATATGCGTTATTTGAAGTAGTTGACGACAGCTTGATTTACCGAGCTCGCAATAGTTTACGCATCGACCGCAACGATTATTTGCAGGTGGCGATGACCGACATTAATGGTGAATTCGAGCGTTACCTCGTTGCGCCCATGCAGTCCGGCTGGGTTAATGCATACCTGCTTCAGTCTGATACACAGAGTATTCAACCCGAGCGCTTAGAAACTAAAATTCAAGGCTACTGGCAGCAAACGGAAATGGGCTATACGATAGAACTGCGCTTACCCGTTAGCATGATGTCGAGTAAAATTGCATTCGCGATCACCGACGTTGACGACCCGCAGACGCGCTTTTCCAAATACACGGTTGGAACCTCCGATCCGTCGAATAAAGACGCCTTGGGCACCATACTCATTCCGTCGCCAGATATTGAAAGTATACTGAAAGGATTGCAGTACGCGAATGCAAGAGTTTGGGTAATTGATAAACACATGCGCGTGTTAGCTAAGTCTGGCGAGATACAAAGTTCAAGTGGACTGCAAACTCAGGGCAGCGAAGAACAACGCATTTTTACTGATGAAAGTGGCAAAAATAGTGGAATTGAACCTAGTCGTTATGCTTCACTCGAAGCTGAACACCTTGTTGTTAATAGCTATGATGTTACGTTACTACAAGATGAATCAGACCAAAATAGCACTGGTTCACAAGCCGAAAATCAAATTGATGTTAAACAAACAGGCTGGTGGCAATATATTGAAAATGAATGGCTGCTTCCTGTTTACTATAAAATTCTCACTAAACCGCCCGCCGACTTTGTAGACGATCTCGAAAATGCCTATGCGCTGCAGGGGAAGGATATCGAACAGGCGCTCGGTGGCGTGCCGAGTTCGTTGTGGCGTTTAAGTGCAGATAAAAAAGCAGTCATTTTATCGGCCGCACATCCTATTTACATTGATGAGCAGGTAATGGGGGCCGTCGTTGTCGAACAAACGACAAATGGAATAAGAACGCTTCGAAATCAAGCCTTAGAAAAACAGTTTCATTTCATTTTGAGCGTGATTGTTTTAGGCACGCTTGCCTTATTTTTATTAGCATCACGTATTTCATGGCGAATTCGAAAACTTAGAAACGAAACAGAAAGTGCTATCGACAGTTCCGGTAAAATAGTCGGTGAAATTAAAGCGTCGGTAACGAATGATGAAATTGGCGATCTGAGCCGAACCTTCAACAGCGTGTTGTCAAAACTAAGTCAATATAATAGCTATTTAGAAAATATGGCGTCGCGTTTGTCGCACGAATTAAGAACTCCCGTAGCGATTGTTAACTCGTCACTAGACAATTTGTCGCTTGAGCAACATTCAAGCGACAACCAAGTCTATATTGACAGAGCGAAAGAGGGGATTGCGAGGTTAAGCAAAATACTGAGTAATATGAGTGAAGCAACTCGGCTAGAACAAGCTATTCAGCGCAGCGATATCGAGGAGTTTTACCTTGACGAAGTATTAGATGGGTGTTCGCAAGGGTATCGAATGGCCTACCCTGAAAGACAGTTTTCACTTGATTTGAAGCTAAAGAAGTTGATGATATCCGGTTCGCCCGAGCTCCTCGCTCAAATGTTAGACAAGATTGTCGCAAATGCGCTTGAATTTAGTCCTGATGACTCGGCAATAAAAATTGCTTTAACGGGGAACTCAAGTGCCTACAAAATTCACGTTAGTAATCAGGGACCATTGTTACCAAAAAATATGCAAAAAGAACTTTTAGACTCCATGATATCTGTTCGCAAGGAACAAAACACAGAGCAACCACATTTAGGTCTAGGTTTGTATGTTGCTAAAATGATTGCACTTTTTCATCATGCCGACATTAGTATCGACAATCAAACCGATGGTTCGGGCGTTGTCGTCACAATAAGTTTTAAATCCCGCTAACGCTGCCGATAAAGAGTTATGAAGATGCAACTATCACGTACTTGCGCAGCTAAAACGATGAGATTCTCACACACTAAGTTTGGGACATATTCTGCGACAGATACGGTGTATTAGTTATTTATAAATATACACTATATGTCGTGCGACTATTTTTAAGTTGACGCTCACGATGTAAGTTGTCTCATAGGATATCAATTTATTTTCTTTGGATACTTTTAAGATGCCACGACACCTGCTGCTTTCGATTTTTTCCTCAACAAAGCGTGTAGCTTTCTTAGCTTTGTTGTTTATCAGCCCTGCATGTTTGGCATTGGGTGATAAATTAGCACGCCAAGATGAAGCAACATTGAGCCTAGTCGCCTATTCGGGCATAGGTTTGATTGTCGTGCTCTTAGGACTGGCAATTTATGCGTTTGTAAGTATGCATTCTAAAAACAAAACCATTGAAATTCACGATGAAGTAATTGCACACAAAGACGACATCTTACAAAAAATGAATAACGGCCTCATGCTAGTGGGCTTGCGTGGAAACGTCGTTGAAGTGACAAATCCTGCAGCTAAATTACTAGGGCGTGAGAAAAGTAGGGTATTAAACCAGCCGCTGGTGGATTTTTTCAAAGCAGAGGCAAAAGATGCAATTAATAAAGCAATGGACGGCAACGAGACGGTGAAAATGGTGGTGACCGCCCCGTCTAGTAATATGGAGTTGCGCCTCACGATTGTGAAAAATACGTCCATGTATGACGGTGTAGCGTTTGTTGTCAGTCTCGAAAATGTCAACGATTATGAAAAAGAATTAAAAGAAACAAAGATCAACTTAGATGAACTGAATGAGCTGACCGAGCATTTATATTTAGGTCAAATGACTATTGATTTTGAGGCGGAAACTTTCCAAGCAAATCAAATACTGTCTACTATTTTGGGTCAAAATGAAGAAGTTTCAGGGGACTTCGATAAGTTACACAAGCTCATTTGTCCGAATAATATTACCTTTTGGAAACAGTCGTTTGAGCTAGCGAAAGAACAGCATGAAGTTGACTTTAAAAGCGTTTTGCAGTCGATTGAATTCAAAGTGCCAGTGCGCATTGTTGCCATTAGTACGGCGAAAAACAGCAAGGGTAAGTCGACGAAGTTCAAATTATTAGTCATTGATGAAACTGAAATTAGCCAAAACCAAAGAAAAGAATACGCAAGCGAACAAAAAGTGAAAGCGATGCTGAATGTGTCGCTGCATCCTGTTTATATACTTGATGACGAATGCCGTATTGTTGCAATTAATAATCCATTCGAACGCATGTTTGGTGTGCGTATAGCGGATGTTAAGAACAAGCGATTTGATTTGCTAAACTTAGTGCCAGAAGACATCAACATTTTACATAACCCAGACTCCACACCGGTCTCAATTGGTAGAGCGCTCAATAGAGAGTTTAGCGGTAAAGTAGGCCGAAAACTTGAACAAGCGCATCTGGCGGCAGATGCTCCGCAAAGCTTTAGTGCAGGGAATGATAGCAATACAACGCTGCATTTACGCGTCACCTTGCAAGCTTTCGGCGATGATAAAAATGAACGCGCTGGTTTTGCTGGTATGTTCCAAGATTTAACCTTGTTAACAGAAACGCAGCGTCAGCTAGAATCTGAGCGTACTCACTTCTCTAATTTGCTCGATATTGCGCCAATAGCCGTCGCAACGATTGATGCAGACGACAGAATTGTCCATGCAAACACGGCAATGACAGAGCGTTTGGGCTTAAATGAGAAAGAGCTTAAGAAAGGCACGTTTTATCAATTGTTTAACGATGCGGATGCTGCGGGCCGCGCAGCCAAACAGCTGCACCAGACCGGTCGCTTAAGAGCGTTCAACACGAGCTTGCGTGGTAAAAACGAGGTGATGCATCCGAGCGAACTGCATATAGATTTATTTGATAAAGAAAAAGAACAATACGTTTGCTGGATTTCCGATCGTTCGGGCGAGCAGTTCCAGGAAGATAAATTCCATGGATTGCTTGAGCATAGCAGCATGCCAATGGCAATTTTGGATGAAAAAGGATTCTCCAGCGTCAACCCTGCAGCATGTGAATTCTTTGGCGTTGAAAATGAAGATGATTTATGGGGCTTTGCACCTTATTCACTCGAGTTAAATAACGACGAAGGTGAGGCATATGAATTAGAACGTATCGTCAACAAGGTGAAGTATGACGGTCGCGCGAAGTCGATTAATTGGGAGCATAAAGTAGGTCCAACATCGCGTCCTTGTCAAGCTACCTATATACCTGTTTACAAGGGGAAAGAATTTGATTCAATTCTTTGTATGTGGACCGATTTAACAGAGATCATTCAAGCTGATCAAGCTAGATTAGAAGCAATTACTGCGCATAAAGAAGCTGAGCGCGAAGTGGCTGAGAAGCAACAATTATTGCGTTCAAGTCACGAGCAGCTTGCCACGAAACTTCGCGATCTGCGTGATACTGAAACTAAGCTTCAGCTAGCTCATGACGAAATCTCTGAGGCCAAAATTGAATATATCACGCTGCAAGAACAGCATCAGAGCGTCACTGACAATCTTCAAAAAGTGCAACACCAGTATTCACAAAGCAGAGAGATGCTGAGTGAGGCGCAAGACGTTAACAATACGCTAACTGAACAGCTAGAGCTTTCAACGAAGAAAGTAAATAACTTGCAAAGTCAGCGCAACGAAATTTCGAACCAATTGCAGTTGAGCGAGAAGAACTTCAAGGAAGCACAATCGCAGCTTGAAGCTAGTGAAGAAAACTCGAAGCAACTGCAGATTCAGCAGCAGCAGCAGCAAGAAAAAATGCAGGCTTACGTGACGCAAATTGATTCATTGAAGCAATCAATTACCGATAAAGACGCAGAGATTAATGAAGTTGGCTCTCAAATCACGGGTCTCCAAGAGCAGCTGCAAACCAGCGATAGTAATAGCGAGAAGTTAAAGCAAGCCTTAATTAATCAGCGCAAAGCTAGCGAAGAAGCTGAAAATCAGCGTCGTGAAATTGAGCAAACGTACAAACTAGCGCAATCAGAATTGACTAATAAGGTGCGCCACGTTGAGCATCTGCAGAACGAAATGCAAAAATTTGAAGAAATGTCGAAGCAAGAAAAAGGCGACATGGCGGCTCAGCAAAGCAAATTGATGCAAGAGCTGGAAGAAAAGCAAAATGTCCTGCAAGAAACTCAAAATGCACTTGATGAGGCGAAACAAACTGCCGAACAAGAGAAGCTAGAGAAACAGAAGCAGCAGGAAGAGATGAAGCGCGTTGAAGCAGAGCTGGCCGAAGCTGAGCAACATGCGGAGCGCAAGCTGCAAGAAATGAAAGAGGCTGAAGAGCTGCGCTTAGCCGAGCAGAATAAGCTCCACGAAGAGTTAAAAGCGAAACAACAGAAACTGCTTGAAACTGAGCAAATCTTAAGTGACGCGAAACAACAAACAGAAGCTGAGAAAGCAGAGAAACTTCGCCAGCAAGAATTGTTCGACAAACTGCAGGCAGAGCTACAAGAAATTGAGCAACATAGTGCCGCTCAGCAGGCCAAGATTGAACAATCAGGTAAACAGTGGGAAGAGCATCAAGCCGAGCTTAAGCTAGAAGTAGAGGCTAAACGTCAGCAGTTGCAAGATTCACAAACGAAACTCGATGAAATTCAGCAGCAGGCTGAAGCTGAGAAGCTTGCACGTCTTGAAAAAGAGCAAAAACTCGAACAGTTAACAGTTGAATTGTCTGATGTTGAAAGCCGAGCGAGCAAGCAGCGCGAAATGCTTGAAGGCAGCGAGGAACAGTGGACTGCGCATCACAAACAAATTGAAGAACAGAAGAAGCAGCTACAGCAAGCTCTTATTGCTGCTCAGGAACAAAACAAGAGTCTGCAGGAAAAACTGCAGGGCAATCTAAGTGAGCTACAGCACGCGGAATCGCAGGTTTCAGAGACTCAGTCAGCAGAGAACAAACTGCAGGATGAGTTAAACAATGCGAAAGCGCAGCAAGAAGAGTTGGAAGCACGTATTAAGCAGCAAGAGCAGCAAGAGCTTGCGCTTAAAAAGCAAGTAGAGGAACAACAGGCAACCCTGTTAGGTCGTGAGCAAAGTATTCAGGATATGGAGCAGAAACAAGCGCAGCTGTTGGCTCAATTAGAAGCGGTTCAGCAAGAATACAGTCAGAGCAAGCAGAGCCTGAGTGAGCAACAAAATAATCAGTCGGGTCTAGCTGAGCAGTTGGCTTCATTAGAGAATGAGCTACAGTCAAGCAAAGCGCAGTTAGATGACAAAGAGCAAGCGTTACAGAAGGCGCAACAACAGCTACAAAGCAATGAGGAGATGCTCTCTGAGCAGGAAGATGCGCTAGTAGCTGCGCACAAAGAAGAGTTACATCAAGCGCAAGAGCAAATGAAGACGCAGAAGAAGGAAAGTGCAGTGCCAGAGCAAGAGTCTGCAATTGCAAAAATACCTATGCCTGAAAACCCGAGCGTTTGGTTTGATTTGCTGCCTTACCTGCAGCAGCAAGGGCAGGTGGACTCGCTGTCTACAGCGCTCAATCAGTTAATTTCTGAGTTGGAGACAGTTATTGTCTCGACCGACAATGCAGTGATGCAGGATGATAATGGCGAAATTTTGCGCGGGGCCAGAAAGCTTGTTCAGTCGGGTAAGAAAGTTAACGCAGATGCATTATTCGATGTAGTTAGTCGATTAGAAGTCGACTGCGGATCCGGTATGGTTGACAACATATCGATTGGTTGGCCGAATACCAAGCGTGCTTTCTCCAACACGCTGCGAGTAATTTATGAAAATTTACATGGTTAAAAGGCAAAAATAGTAGCCCAACATAAGCCGTCATAAGCGTTTAAGGTGCCCGCTGGAAATTTGATAAAACTTTCAGCGGGCTTTTTTATTACTCGAGCACTCTCATGCGCTTTCACTGTCTTTTGAAAAATATCTATAAACTTGGCTATAAAGTTAATGACTCGCCTGTGTTAAACTCACTACCATATCTTGAAATTTAGAGAAATCAGTTTTGCAAATACAGAGACGCCACGCCGTCATTTCTAATCCTATCGATGTTCAACTACCACCAATTCTAGACAGGTTATATCGAAATCGAGGCGTTACCGACGTCGCTCAAATACAAACTCAGATAAAAAAGCTACGTCACTACAAAGAGTTAAAGGGAATTGAAAAGGCTGCATCATTAATATGTGAAGCAATAAAGCAAGAATTATCAATCTGCATTATTGGCGATTTCGATGCCGATGGCGCAACCAGTACTGCTATTTGCATGTTGTCTCTGAAGGCATTTGGTCATACAAATGTTCATTATTTGGTGCCAAATCGTTTTGATTTTGGATATGGACTAAGCCCCGAAATTGTCGATGTTGCCCATCAAAACAATGCTGAATTTATAATTACCGTTGATAATGGGATTTCGTGTGTTAATGGTGTGAGTCATGCAAAGGATTTAGGCATGAAAGTGGTGGTCACAGATCATCACTTACCAGGTTTTACGCTGCCTGACGCTGATGCAATAGTTAATCCTAACCAGCCTGGTTGCGAATTTCTTTCTAAGAATTTAGCTGGAGTTGGCGTTGCTTTTTATGTGATGTTGGCCGTAAAAGCAAAGCTGCAGGAGCAAGGATGGTTCGAAAAGAAAAACATTCCAGCGCCGAATTTGGCTAATTATCTCGACATTGTGGCTTTAGGCACGGTTGCCGACGTTGTGCCATTAGATCAAAATAATCGGGTACTAGTACATCAAGGGCTCCAGCGCATTCGCAGCGGTATTGCCCGCCCGGGTATTCGAGCTATATTGGATGTTGCGGCCAGACCTTGTCATAAGCTCTCATCAACCGACCTTGGTTTTGTGTTAGGTCCGCGCTTAAATGCTGCGGGTAGACTTGATGACATGTCTCTAGGTATCGAGTGCTTGCTGACAGAAGATGAACAAATGGCACGGCAAATGGCTGCGCGATTAGACGCATTGAACTTAGAGCGTCGTGAAATTGAATCATCGATGAAAGAAGAAGCTGAAAAAGCACTTCAGGCTTTTATGTCTGATGGAAATGACTTACCTGCTGGTGTTGTTCTTTATCAATCAGACTTTCATCAGGGCGTTATCGGGATATTAGCGGGCAGAATCAAAGAGAAATACTATCGACCCACTATTGTCTTTGCGCAGCAAGACGATTACGTCATTAAAGGCTCTGCTAGGTCAGTTCCAGGCGTTCACATTCGCGATTTGTTGGAAACGGTAAATACGCAGCACCCGGGTTTAATTGATAAGTTTGGTGGCCACGCGATGGCTGCAGGACTCAGCTTACAAACAACAAAATTAAGCGAGTTTAAAGCAGCCTTTGAGACTGCGGTTGCGCTGGCAACGAAAGGTTTACCAATGCATAACTTGATTTTGTCTGACGGTATCCTAGAAAGTGACGAAATCAATATTGATAACGCTAGTCTTATTAAGTTGGCGGTTCCTTGGGGACAAACCTTTGAGGAGCCATTATTTGACGGGGTATTTCAAATGCGCAGCCAGCGCATTGTTGGTAAAAACCACTTAAAAATGGTCGTTAGTTTAGACGGCATAGAATTCGACGCTATTGCTTTCAATATTGACCTAGAATCATGGCCAAATGTCAAAACTAGGCAAGTTAAACTGGCTTATAAGTTGGATATTAATGAATTTAGGGGCCAAATCAGTGTACAATTGTTGGTCCAAGCGCTCGAGTCAGTCGATTGAGGCGTATTTTCAAATAAGGTTCACAGTCGGGCTGCCAAGTCATTTTGAGTAAGCAAGATAAGCTGATGAAACCGAGCTCATTATAATATAATGCGGCTAAAATGAGGCATATTAGAACGATGGCAAGAAAAACAGCTTTGCAAACATTACTAGAAACTCACCCAAACTTGGTGCATTCAGAATTATGCAAAGTGACATCACATGTGCAGCGCGAAGAAGATGGTTGGTTCGTTAACACACTCCTAATCGTTAAATCGGATGTCCCTTTCATCTTCAAACGACGCAAAAAATACAAAAATCTAGAAAGCAGCGTCGTCAATTTAACTTATTACCCTGAAGTAAAAGAAATCGCGGGTATGGAATTCGAAACAATGAAAGTTGTTAGGATCAAAGTGAGCTAGCTTGAACAAAGACATTTACGATGGGTATGTGCTCCATCGACGACCTTATCGTGAAACTAGTCTTATTGTTGACTTCTTTACCCTCCAGAATGGCAGGGTTAGCGCAATGGCGAAAGGTGCGCGAAGACCAAAGTCAGATAAAAAAAGCTTATTGCAGCCACTTCAGGCGGTTAACTTCGAACTGAGCGGCCGCGGCACGTTGCGAAATTTAGGAAGAATTGAATCGACCTCTAGATCGTATGTGCTCTCACAAAATGCGTTGTTTTGTGTGTTTTATATGAATGAAATATTGAATAGGGCGCTACCGGAATCGGAAGTATTTACCCGCTTGTTTCACCAATATGAGTTATCCTTGAACACACTGCAGGCACTATCAAGCGCTGATTGTGAATTAACGGAAATTGAACCTGTATTGAGAAATTTTGAATTTGTACTGCTTGAAGAGTTGGGTTATTTGCCTGACTTTACTTATGATTCACAGAATGAGCTGGAGATAGTTGCTAATAGGAGCTATTCGTTAATGAATGAGATTGGTTTTGTTGAATGTGACCCGCATCAGTCTTTTGCCATTAGCGGGCTCGATATATTGGCAGTGAATGATAATGACTGGCATCCTGCGTCGCTAAAAGCGGCAAAAAAGATAAGTCGTATTGCCTTGCATCCAATATTAGGCGACAAACCGATTAAAAGCCGTGAACTATTTAGCACTAAAACAACTACTTAAACTAACCCTTTTTCGCTAACCCTTTTCGGCAATCCAAGGAGAGCCAAGTGCAAGATATATTACTAGGTGTCAACATTGACCATATTGCGACACTTCGCAATGCAAGAGGTACTAACTATCCCAACCCAGTGCATGCCGCTGATGTTGCTGAAAGAGCCGGTGCCGATGGTATTACAGTGCACTTGCGTGAGGACCGTCGACATATAAAAGATCAAGATGTGTATTTACTCAAAGAGACCATTAACACACGCCTCAACCTTGAAATGGCGGTGACCGATGAAATGCTCGCGATCGCTGCCAAAGTGTTGCCTGAATTTTGCTGTTTGGTACCTGAGAAGCGAGAAGAACTGACGACCGAAGGCGGTTTGGATGTTGCTGGTAATCTTTCGAAAATGCGCGCGGCTTGTGAGCAATTAAAGGCACAAAACACCTTAGCCTCATTGTTCATCGACGCCGATGAAAAGCAGATTGAAGCTGCGCTTGCGGCTGGAGCGCCTTATATTGAAATCCACACTGGGCAATATGCTGAAGCAAAAAATGAAACACAAGCCGAGTTTGAATTGGCGAAACTCATTAAAGGCATACGGTATGCGCATAAATTGGGATTAAAGGTAAATGCCGGCCATGGCTTGCACTATCACAACGTCAAACCAATCGCGGCTATCCCTGAATTAATTGAATTGAACATTGGGCATAGTATTATTGCGAGAGCTGCATTCGACGGTCTTGAAAAAGCAGTCAAAGACATGCGTTTATTAATGCAAGAAGCAAGGTTAGGTCACCGTTAACTAACTCAGGAGTAGTGAATGCCCATTGTCGGAGTCGGAACTGATATTGTTGAAATTGCAAGACTGCAGGCGAGCGTTGACCGTTCAGATTCTATGGCCAAGCGGATATTAACGCCTAGAGAATATCAAGACTACTCAACGTTAACTGAATTGCCAACGCTTAGATCGCGCCAACAGGCGGGGGCGGTCGACAAAGAGTCATCGATTATCAGTTCGCAAGCGCGCTTTTTAGCCAAACGTTTTGCTGCAAAAGAAGCTGCGGTGAAAGCCATTGGCAATGGCATTGGTAATGGCGTTAGCTGGCAGCAAATTGAAATTGCACATCATGCTACAGGCCAGCCTTATATGCGTGTAAACGGTCACCTTGAGAAACTTTTTAAGCAGAAAGGCGTTAACCACACGCATATTTCTATCTCAGATGAAAAGCATTATGCAACCGCTACCGTCATTTTAGAGGGGTAATAGCTGTGGTTCAGTTTTTTAAAGCAAAAAAGCCCTCATCTTCAGGTAAAAAAAGACCTCAAAGAAACCGTACTCAAGTAAAGGCCGAGCACGAGTTTGTCGAGTTTTCAGCGGACGTTATTGATCACCACGGCAACGGCATATGCCTATCTCATCAACCGATTATCGTTGTACCTGCGACAATTCCAGGTGAATCGTATCGAGTAGAAATACTCACTAAAAAGCAAAAGGTATGGCATGGTAAAATTGCAAAGGTCTTGCAAGTGCATGAATCTGCTCGCGTTGAGCCATTTTGTCCTTATGTAACTACTTGTGGAGGATGCTCGCACCAAGCATTTCGCGCTGACTATTTAATTGAAGCAAAGCAAGCTAGTCTGAAAAGCTACTTAGAGAATGTTATTTCTTCGTCAAGACTAAAGCACTGTGAATGGGGTGATGCAATACATTCGGATATATCGGATATGCAACATGGATACCGTCGTCGCGCTCGCTTGGCTATCGATGCTCGTAATCCAGACGAGATTAAAATTGGATTTCGACAAGAGAAGTCGAATAAAGTTGTTGATATACCGAAGTGTGCGGTTTTAGTTGAGTCACTGCACGATGTTTACGCCCAATTAGTCAGTTTAATTAAACGCCTTCCGAGTGTTTCCTCTATCGGTCATATCACGTTAACTGAAGGTTCTGAAAGGGCGCAGGTTTGTCTACATTTAACTAAGAGCTTAAGTGCCGAATCAGTGAACATGTTAGTTGCAGAGCAAAAAGCTTCCGGCACAGAATATGTAATAGAAAGCAAAGGTTCAAAGCTCCTAAATGTTTCGGTATTAGATGGAGCGGATAAAAGTAGTGACGTAGGTGAAGATGTAATTTTTGATGCGAAATTCAGCATTTCGGACATTCCATCGTTGAAAATTGCAGTAACTGCTAATAATTTTATACAGGTCAACAAACATGTGAACCAGCAGATGCTGCGCTTAGCGAAAGAATGGTTAAATCCCAGCGCTGAGGACTGCATTGTTGATTTATTTTCGGGCATGGGCAACTTTTCGTTGGCTTTAGCTTCTTATTGTAAAGAAGTTATTGGCGTTGAAGGTATCCCTGAAATGGTGCAACAAGCTAGCGCAAATGCACAGTTAAATGGCATTAGCAATTGTCGCTTTGAACACTTTGACTTGAATAACTTGGCCGCAAAGGCAACACTTGATATACCTCAGGGCGCTCTCTTTATAGTCGATCCGTCGCGCGCAGGTGCTCTGGAAATTATGAAGGTAATATCGGTTTTTAAACCACAAAAAATATTGTACGTTTCTTGCAATCCGACTAGTTTCGCGAGGGATGTAGAAGTTTTGCCAAACACATACGAGATTACTAAAATTAGAGCACTTGATATGTTTCCGTTCACAAAGCATATTGAGATGATAGCTTTAATCAGCTCAAAGTAGAGTGAAACCAAATGGTATCAATTAGAAGCGTACACCAAAGCAGTCGGCCCACTTTTAGCCAATGGTTGGCAGATTTGGATGTGCCCGAAAAAACTAAAACAAAACTTCGCCATGTTTCAGATCAACCAGATACGCTCTTAGTTGGTCAAGAAATGGTGGAAATCTTGCACGAACTGCATATGGATGATGAAACGCTGCAAGCGGCTTTAGTCTATCCATACTGTCAAATTCATAAATTATCTGAAGAACAAATTGAAGACCAATTTGGCTTGCCAATAAAAGAGCTTATTATGGGCGTTCGACGCATGGATGCCATCAAAACTCTGCAATCGCGCACCCGTCAAGACGAAGATCACGTCAATAATTTACGTCGCATGCTGTTGAGTATGGTCGAAGATGTGCGAGCCGTGGTCATTAAAATGGCGGAACGCATTTGTACCTTGCATGCCGTCAAAGAGGCGGATGAAGAAACGCGGGTTATCGTGGCGCATGAGTGCTCAAGTATCTATGCGCCTTTAGCTAATAGACTCGGAATTGGACAACTCAAATGGGAGCTCGAAGACCTCTCTTTTCGCTATTTGCATCCAAACACTTACAAACGCATTGCAGAAATGCTGGATGAAAAGCGAATTGATCGTGAACAGTACATTATTGACATTGTTAACAAATTGCAGGGACTGTTGGATGAGCAAAACATCAAGGCAGAAGTAATTGGTCGACCCAAGCATATATATAGCATTTGGAAAAAGATGCAAAAGAAGCAGCTTACTTTTGAAGAGTTGTTTGATATTCGTGCCCTGCGTATTGTTGCGGACAGACTACAAGATTGTTACGCGGCCCTCGGCACAGTGCATACAAATTGGAAACATATCCCGAAGGAGTTTGATGACTACATAGCGACGCCAAAACAGAATGGATATCAGAGTATTCATACCGTTATTATTGGCCCTCAAGGTAAGTCAGTTGAAATTCAAATCAGAACACAGCAAATGCACCAAGATGCAGAGCTCGGTGTTGCGGCGCATTGGAAGTATAAAGAGGGGACAACGGGCAAAGCGGCTGGCTCAGAAGAACGCTTGAACTGGCTGCGAAAAATCCTGCAGTGGCAAGAAGAAATGGCTGAATCCGGTAATTTGGTTGAAGAACTGCGTAGTCAGGTGTTCGATGACCGAGTATACGTGTTTACGCCCAAAGGCGATGTGATTGATTTACCCTTAGGTTCAACCCCGCTTGACTTTGCCTATTACGTACACAGTAACGTTGGCCACCGTTGTATTGGCGCGAAGGTAAATAAGCGCATTGTGCCATTTGTTTATAAGTTACAAAGTGGCGACCAAGTTGAAGTACTTACCGGTAAAAACCGGTCACCGAGCCGCGATTGGATGCATCCTGGCTTAGGCTATGTGCATTCTGCTAGAGCCCGAGCGACAATCCATTCCTACTTTAAAAAGCAGGATAAAGATAAGAACGTTGATGCAGGAAGAGAACTCCTAGAACGAGAGCTTTCAAAAGTCGATCTTCCGATTAAGCTTGCTGCAGAGGCGCTGGATAAATTCAATGCTAATTCTGTTGACGATCTGTTTGCTGCTATCGGGGTGGGCGATACGCGTGTGATGACGGTTGTACATTTCTTATCACAGAAACATGCTCCGGCGCCACCAGAACCAGCTGAAATGGCGATTAAGCCGCGCAGAGCAAAGCTTCGAAAAGGAGCGGAGCCGATTATCGCGGAAGGTGTCGGTAATTTGCTTAGCCAAATTGCAAAATGCTGCCAACCGGTAGCTGGTGAGCCGATTTTAGGCTACATAACCCAAGGTAAAGGCGTTAGCGTGCACAAAGAAAGTTGTGCACAGCTCGCTAATCTCTTGGAACAACATCCCGAACGCCAAATTGACGTTTCGTGGGCAGTAGAGCATCAAACAAGCTTTCAAACGGAACTCAACGTTTTTTGTAATGACAGAACCGGTATTTTACGAGATATCACTACCGTATTATCAAATGAAAAGGTGGGTTTGCTCGGTGTAAACAGTTTTAGCAACAAAAGCCACAATTCTGCGCTAATAAAACTCACTGTTGAAGTGACAGATGCCAATAATTTAGCTCGCGTTGTCGATAGATTGAAGCAACTGCCGGACGTGAATGATGTCGCAAGGGATTAATTCGAGTTTGCTACAAAAAGCACTGGAAATTCAGCTGAAATGTGCGGAATTCGGATTTGATTGGCCAGACGCCGCGCCCGTATTCGATAAAATACTTGAAGAAATTGATGAGGTAAAAGCGGAGGTCAATGCGACCGAACCGCAGCAGCACAAAATTGAAGATGAAGTAGGCGATTTGCTATTTGCAGTTGTGAACTTGTCGCGCCATTTGCACATCAACCCAGATCTTGCATTGGCAAAAGCGACCGAAAAGTTTTGTAAACGCTTTGCTTTAGTTCAGACCTTTGCTGCTAATGAAAGTCTTGAGCTCAAAAATCTAAGCGCAGAGGAACTAGAAATACTCTGGCAGAAAGCAAAGCTAAGCTTAATTCAGGCAGATAAAGTGAGTGAAGAGGCTGGTTAAGGTTCTTTGGATCGCAGGATTGAGAATGGTTTTTGCAGCATAAAGTATCTGGACATAAAATAGATGCTCTGCATACATTCAGACAAAATCCACAAAAACACTTCGCTTTTCCTGCAAAGTCTGTATAATTCGCGACCTGCCCAGTTGCACCCACCTTTGGGAAGGTGGTAGATTGACCAGCTCGAAGGGGCTAACAGGTTGATAAATATACACTTTGAGCAGAATACACTGCTTGACAGTGAAACTAACTGATAATTTTGGGTGACGAATAAATGAAAACTTTTGTTGCAAAGCCAGAAAGCGTACAGCGCGACTGGTATGTGGTTGACGCCGCAGGCAAAACTTTAGGCCGTTTAGCGGCTGAAATCGCAGTAAGACTGCGTGGAAAGCATAAACCAGAGTACACACCTCATGTGGATACTGGTGATTACATTGTTGTAGTTAATGCAGAAAAAATTACGGTAACAGGAAATAAAGCGCTAGGTAAAATCTACTACGCTCACTCTGGTTACCCAGGTGGCTTGAAGCAAGCAACTTTCGAACAGCTAATTCAAAAGAAGCCAGAAATGGTTATTGAGAAAGCAGTGAAAGGTATGCTTCCAAAAGGCCCACTAGGTCGTGCTATGTTCCGCAAAATGAAAGTTTTTGCAGGTCCAGAGCATACGCATGCTGCACAACAGCCACAATCACTGGACATTTAAGGAGCGAGCAAAATGGCAGATACTCAATACTACGGCACTGGCCGTCGCAAAAGCTCAACAGCTCGCGTTTTTCTTCGTCCGGGCACAGGTAGCATTACTGTAAACCAACGTCCACTTGACGTATTCTTTGGTCGTGAAACTGCACGTATGATCGTGAGACAACCAATCGAATTAGTTGAGATGACAGAAAAATTCGACATCTACGTTACCGTTTCTGGCGGTGGTATCAGCGGACAAGCTGGTGCAATACGTCACGGTATCACTCGCGCTCTTATGGAGTTCGACGAGACCTTGCGTCCAGCACTACGCAAAGCTGGTTTCGTAACACGTGATGCTCGTAAAGTTGAACGTAAGAAAGTGGGTCTACATAAAGCGCGTAAGCGTCCACAATTCTCAAAACGTTAATTCGTTTCGACATGTTTTCAAAAACCCAGCTCCGGCTGGGTTTTTTATTTGTTAGCGAAAAACTGTGTCGTATAGCAAATTTCTGCCGATATCTTATTGAAATGCACTATTGTGGAGAAATCTTGACTTATAACGACAAAAACAATCAATTTTTATGAGTAAATCCTTGTGTTTGTTAAGGGTTTTCTTTTAACATACCCTGCTTGAAATAATTAAGAGTTTCAGATTAAAAATACCAGTTCAATTTAGGTTACATTGCAACCTTGTTTAATCTTGTTGTAGTAAGTCTATAGTTTGATTTAGGTCGTATTTAAACCATCATTGAACTCGAATTTATGATTTGAACCCAGTCTTTCCAACCCCGGAGAAAAGTTGATGAGCGATGTATCAGTAGATACCAATGAGTCAGCAACAAATAACGAACAGCCTCAAAGCAGCGATCGCCGCAAATTTTTGACTGTTGGTACATGTGTTGTTGGTGCTGTTGGTGCTGTAGGTGCTGCAGTCCCTTTTGTTGCCTCATGGCAACCAAGCGCAAAAGCCAAAGCGGCGGGTGCTGATGTGCAAGTAGATATTAGTGCAATCCAGTCAGGCCAAATGATTCGTGTAAAATGGCGCGGTAAGCCAGTATGGATTGTTCGCAGAACACCAGAACTTCTTGCAAGCTTGAGTGCTCACGAAGATCAGCTTCGTGATCCAAATTCAGACACTGAACAGCAGCCTGAATTTGCACATAACCAATACCGTTCTTTAAAGGCGGAATATCTGGTTCTTGTTGGTATTTGTACTCACCTTGGTTGTTCACCACAGCATCTAACTGATGGTGCTTTCGAGCAATACGCTGAGGGCGTAGCGGAAGGCTTCTTCTGTCCTTGCCACGGCTCTAAGTTCGATATGGCTGGTCGCGTTTTCCAAGGTGTTCCAGCGCCACTCAATTTAGTGGTGCCACCGTATCAATACGTTGATGATAATACGATTATTATCGGCTCAGAAGCGGAGGTTGCGTAATGAATGCATTTATGAACTGGATCGAAGAACGTATTCCCATGATGCGCACTGCTAATATGCATGCGATTCAATATCCAGCACCAAAAAACATGAATTTCTGGTACATATTTGGTTTCTTAGCCACTATCGTGCTGGTAAACCAAATTATTACTGGTATTTGGTTAACGATGAACTTCGAACCATCCGCAGAACGCGCGTTCGCATCGGTTGAATACATCATGCGTGAAGTCGACTACGGTTGGCTTATTCGCTACATGCATAGTACAGGCGCTTCAGCTTTCTTCATTGTCGTTTACCTTCACATGTTCAGAGGGATGATGTACGGCTCATATCAAAAACCTCGCGAATTGCTGTGGGTGTTCGGTATGCTAATTTACTTAGCACTTATGGCTGAAGCTTTCATGGGTTATGTATTGCCTTGGGGTCAGATGTCATATTGGGGAGCACAGGTTATTGTATCGCTATTTAGTGCTATTCCAGTTGTCGGTCCTGACCTAGTCGAATGGATCCAAGGTGACTACGTTATCTCGGGTGCAACGCTTAACCGATTCTTTGCACTGCACGTAATTGCGCTGCCACTAGTGATTGTGATTTTGGTTTTCCTACACATCATTGCTTTGCATGAAGTGGGTTCGAATAACCCGGACGGCACTAACATAAAGCATAAAAAAGGTTCATTGGCTGAAGAAGACAAAACGTCTTATAAGATCCATGAGCATTACACGAATAAATACGACATCATTGACGACGTTGTACCTTTCTTCCCGCACATCGTGTTGAAAGATATGGTTGCCTTTAGCGTGTTCTTGTTCGGTTTCTGCTACATCATGTTCTTTATGCCTGAAATGGGCGGTTACTTCTTGGAGCATCCGAATTTTGAAATTGCGAACCCGTATAAAACACCTGTGCATATTTTCCCTGTATGGTATTTCACGCCGTTCTATGCGATTTTGAAGGCAGTACCAGATAAACTATTCGGTGTATTGACCATGTTCGGTGCTATCGCAGTGCTGTTTGCTATACCTTGGATTGACCGTGGTAAAGTGAGATCATGGCGTTACAGATGTGGCCTTCACAAAGTCAACTTGCTTGTGTTCGCAGCTGTATTCATATTTTTGGGATACCTCGGCGGTACACCACAAGAAAACTGGAAAATTGTTGCGTCACAAATAGCCACTATTATGTATTTTGGTTTCTTCGTTTTACTTTGGATTTACTCAGGTAAAGAGAAAACCAAGCCAGTACCTGCGAGGATCACACTATGAAAAAATGGTTAGCAATTTTACTGTTAGTGCCTACCTTCGCATTTGCCGCAGGTGGAACATATCCTAACGACCACGCGGATATTGATTTAACCGATAAGGCATCGTTGCAGCGTGGCGCTCAAACATTTATGAACTATTGTTTAGGCTGTCACCAAATGCAGTATCAGCGTTACCAGCGCACTTTCCAAGATATTGGCGTGCCTGATGACCTAGGTGATAAGTACTTGCGTTTTACCGGTGAAAAGGTCAGCGATTACATTACGTCGCCAATGCCTGCGGAAGATGCGGCGACATGGTTCGGTGCTGCGCCACCTGACTTAACCTTAGTCGCACGTGTTCGTGGTGCCGATTGGATTTACACGTATCTACGTACCTTTTATGTAGATGAGACCAAGACATTTGGTGTAAACAACCTAGCATTCCCTAATGCAGGTATGCCTCACGTTTTGCAAGGTTTGCAGGGAACACCAAGATTAGCTACCGAAATGAAAATGATCGATGGCGAAATGACAGAAGTGAGTGTTGGTTTACGCACCGATGGTGATGGACAACTCACTACTGATGAATACGATCAGACTATTTTGGATTTGGTGAATTTCTTAGAATACTCTGGGGAGCCATCAAGATTACAATCAGAAAGCATAGGTAAAGGTGTGTTAATATTCATCCTTATTTTCTTTGTGTTTGTTTACCTGCTTAAAAAGGATTATTGGAAAGACGTTAAAAAATAACGACTTACCTGTAGTAATAAAATAAAAGGGGCAGTGCGCCCCTTTTAGTGTTTTTAATTGTTTATTTTTTGCAATTCTCTTTTTGAGAGAGAATTCGGAGGTTTTAATGGCTGTAGCCGCGAACAAACGTTCAATAATGACGTTGTTTTCTGACAATATTGATATTTATAGTCACCAAGTACGCATTGTATTGGCGGAAAAAGGTGTGGGCGTAGAAATAAGCTACATCGATCCAACCCAATTGAGCGAAGATTTGTTGGAACTGAACCCATACGGCACAGTACCAACGTTAGTTGATAGAGAATTAGTACTTTATAAGTCTCATATTATTATGGAGTACTTAGATGAGCGCTTCCCGCATCCACCATTAATGCCTGTTTATCCGGTATCTCGCGGTGAGAGCCGTTTGATGATGCATCGTATTGAGCATGATTGGTATGCGTTAGCTGCGAAGATTTTCCGCAATGAACCAGGCGCAGAAGAAGCTCGCCATGAATTACGTGAATCTTTACTTGCGTTAGGTCCAATCTTTGCAGAAAAACCTTACTTCATGAGTGATGAATTCAGTTTGGTTGATTGTTACTTAGCGCCGTTGCTATGGCGTTTACCAGCTTTGAACATCACGTTGAGCGGCGCAGGTAGTAAAGACGTAGTGGCTTATATGAATCGTATATTCGAACGAGGTTCATTCAAAGCATCTTTGACTGACCAAGAGCGTGAAATTCATAATCCTCTATAAGTAAGTTATTAAGAGCGGCTCATAATTATGGCCGCTCCTAAACCATCCTTTACATTATTTTTCCTGTGACAACAATTTGAGAGACCCAATGGATAATATGACCAACAACCAACCGTACTTGCTTCGCGCTTTTTGCGACTGGATAGTTGACAACGGTTTAACACCTTACATTGTGGTAGACGCAGATTTACCAGGTGTTGAAGTGCCTAGGCAGTTTGTGAAAGACGGCCAAATTGTTTTGAATGTCTCGCCTAGCGCCTGTGTAAACTTAAATGTCGGCTTAGAAGGTGTAGCATTTCAGGCGCGCTTTTCTGGACAACCGATGCAAGTGTTTGTGCCAAGCATTGCAGTTAGTGCCATATATGCTCGTGAAAACGGCGCAGGTACAGTTTTTACGCACACTCCTGAAGAGTTAGCCGAATATGAAAAGAACACTTACAAACAAGCGGGAGCGCCCTCTGTGGAACCTGCGAAGAAACTGCAAAGCGTTAAGCTAACGGAAGAGAGCCCTCCGAAGGCGAAAAAAGAAAGCTCAACCGAAGAAAGCAAGGCCAGCGGTCCTGAAAAACTATCAAAACCCAGTGATGAACCCCCCAAAAGACCGAGTCTAAAAGTAATCAAATAAACCGACCAAAACACCAAGGGGCCAGGTTTCTTGAAAATCAAATCAAGAGACCAGGTTACTTGAAAATCTAGCAAGGCCTTAGCTCAAGGTGCCGAGTTCAAGGGGCCGGGTTACTTGAATGCGAGCGTGGTTTTATTGAAGTGTAAAACCGCTCAGATTCATTCGAATCGGAGCAATTTTCCGTAAATTTAGTTGCTGGCCCATTCTAAAGTAGTCAACTTGCTGTCACGTGCAGTTCAAGAAAGCAGCCAGTCCTTACGTCAACTAGAAAAATCAAATACTAGCTTTTTAGAGCGCAAAATGGTGTTATGCATTTTCTTATATAATAATTCGAAAAACCATAAACTAAGAGAGATACATCATGAATAAACTAGTACTCATTCTTCTGGCTATATTTTTGCCTCCAGTTGCTGTTTTCCTTAAAAGTGGTGCAGGCAAGGATTTACTAATCAACATATTGCTTTGCATACTGTTTTACGTTCCAGGCATTATTCATGCATTGTGGGTATGCACTAAATAACGATTAGAGAGAGTGGCTAACGCAGATGTAAGTTCTTCGAAAGAGAATAGGACTTAATCTGCGTTATTATTAATATATGCAATTTCCAAAAAATCTTCAGATCGCCTATCCCCGCCATGCTGGACATGTCCAACATACCGCTCTAGCTGCTGAGATATTTGGGCGATAAATTTTGCGTTGCCTAAAACTCTAGATTTGTTTGTGGTTGTTGAAATTTGGTGAACCATATTCTCCGAAAGTGGCGATAATAGTAAATCGTTATAATATTTCTTTCGTTGCCGTTCATTGTCCCCAAGTGAGAGAAATAGAGGATGAGGAGTGATGAGGCTTATTTGCCGATCACCACCATTCGTGTGATAGCTACTCCACGGATAGTCTCTCGGATGCCTCACCATTCCAGCTCTAACCGGATTCATTTCGATATATCGATATAAATTCAAAAGGTATTCTTCGCTGTCGGCTAGGCTAGATTTAAACCTGCCTTCCCAAAGCGTTCCCGTCCGTTCATAGGTGGTATTAATGTATCGCACATAATAGCTGCCCAAGCTCTGCATTACGTTGCTAATGCCGGTATAGTCATTCGCTGTGAGTAATAGATGAACATGATTGGTCATCAAAACAAAACAATGCACTCTTACTGTGAACTTTTTTGCACTTTCTTTGAGTTTTTTCAGGTAAACAGCGTAATCTTTCGTTTGATAAAAACATGCTTGGCGATTGTTACCGCGCTGAATAACGTGGACTGGAACATTAGGAACCATAATTCTTGGATGACGTGGCAAAATGAGTGCTACCAAAGTTGAAACCGACGTCAACAAATATACTAAAGCTTGTGTCTAAATATAGCTGTATTGAAGAATGGGAAAAACGCTATTGCTTAAAAATGTAAATAAACCAAGTTGCTAAAACCAAGGGGCCAGGTACCTTGAATTCAACGTACCTGGCCCCTTGGTTATTCAACGTACCTGGCCCCTTGATTTTAGCGGATGAGCTCCATGACTCTGATGACCTTGGTGACGCCGTCGACATTTCTGGCGGCTTCAACGGCAGCGGCGGCTTCCTGTTTTGTTAATAAGCCCATGATGAACACTTCGCTGTCTTCCACTATCAGGTCGAGTTTAAACAATGGAATTTGCTCATCGGCGAGCATAATGGTTTTGATTTTTGAGGCTAACCAAACGTCATTCATCGTCGACGTCGCCGGAATAGGGCTTCCTAGTCTAATTTGATTGTGTACTTTTGTGACGTTTTGTACGGTAGAAGCGGAGTTTTCGATATCAATAATCATTCTTTGCAATGGTGCCTGACCTGTCAACAGCACCTGACCATTGTAAACATCAACGCTCACTGCCGCCTCGTCCTTCACCAATGGAATATCATTGATTGCGCTTCTTACTCTGCTTTGGGTCGTTTTGTCATCTATTTGTGTTCCTACCGTTCGTCTGTCCGTAGCTGATGCAGTTGCAGCAGCGCCAGCAGTTCCAACTGCCATGAGTGCGCAACCGCTTTGCATAAACGCAACGAAGATAATCAAAATCGTGGCGAACTTTCCCTTGCTAAACATAAACCCTTCTCTTTATTCAGAATCACTAATGGGGAATAGCGCGTTGTCAATTGACTCGCACAAATTGTGGATAACAAGAAGATGCACTTCCTGTATTCTTGCCGTACGCGATGAAGGTACTCTAATTTCTACATCATTCTCGCTCAAGAATCCAGCCATCTCTCCGCCGTCTTTGCCAGTTAAAGCGACTATTGTCATATCTCTTGCTAGCGCGGCTTCCATTGCGTTGATAACGTTACGACTGTTCCCACTAGTTGAAATGGCTAATAAAATATCACCAGGTTGTCCGAGCGCTTTAATTTGTTTAGAAAAAATTTCATCGTAACTGTAGTCATTCGCAATTGATGTAATGGTGGAGCTATCGGTTGTGAGGGCCATTGCGGGAAGTGATGGTCGGTCGCGCTCGTATCGATTTAAAAGTTCTGATGAAAAGTGTTGTGCATCGCCTGCTGAACCGCCATTGCCGCAGCTTAAAATCTTATTGCCACGAATTAGTGCTTGCACCATCATATTGGCTGCTTTTTCAATAGGAACAGGTAATACTTCTGCCGCTGCTATTTTAGTTTGAATGCTTTCGGTAAAACTTTTTTTAATATTATCCAGCATTTATTGCCCCTTAAGTCGTGTCCATTCGGTGACTTTTTTTAGTTATTAGTTTCTTTTTATAAAGTCGTCGCTATACGTTCTTAATCCAGTTTACCTGTTCGCCGTCTATTGCTACAACATCTATTCGTAAATTTGTGTGGTGAGGATTCAATTTTTTTTGTAATAAATAGTAATTAATCGTTCTCTCAAGCTTTTTTCGCTTCTTCGACGTGAACTGCTCAGCGGCGCAACCATGGCTGTTAGTCGATCTAAACTTTACCTCAACAAAAACAAGCTGGTGCTCGTCGAGCATAATCAAATCTATCTCTCCGACCTTGGCTTTGTAATTTTGTTCCAAAAATTGAAGTGAATGTTCGAGCAAATAGCGCTTTGCTGTTTGCTCTGCATCATGGCCAATCAAGCTGGCCATGAATTGGTGAGACACCAAAGACTAAAAACCGTCTACTTGGGTTATTGAATCATTTTGTATAATAGCGCTTGGTAAATTACGGATCACTTGACGCTGCTCATTCACCGTCAACTTACCTGAAAGACCTTTTAAATCGGTGTGGCTGAAATATGCCAACTGCTGCATTTGCTCGGAGAACTGAAACGCGTCATAGCCAAAAGCAAATAGACGTAAAAACGAACTGGGTGGTTTATTCCAAAGCGTATCTACCTGCTCGGCAAGTGGACTATTTCTTTGTTCTGGCATTAAAAAGGGCATATCAACAAACACCAAGCTGCGCAAATCGCGAATACTGTTTTTGTTTAGTTGATGCTGGTAGCTATAAGAGGTGGCGAATACAGGTATCGTCCGATCCGTGAACAAGCTAATACTAGCCTCAATAATTGGGTTCAATAATTCGACTTGCTGCGGCAAAGCGAAAACGACAAAAGCATCTACATCTCTTCTGTTGCGCGTTACGCTGTGGACCGTTTCTGAGCTTAAGTTAGACAGTTGGTTAATGCGTCGTTGACTTTGCAATACATCAAGTGCTGCGGTAATACCAACGCGTAAACCTTTATTATCGGAAAAAGTCACAACTTTTGGAGGTTTTATAGCATCGAGACCATTTAGGGCAATCCACTGTTCATTGAAAGTATCAATCATTCGACGACTAAGTGACGAACCATTGCTGATAATGATTGGGGTGCGTATTCCTTGTTTTTTCATTAAATTTGCAAGTTGCGTCGCTTCATCTTCCGGAGCCAGTGCAAAATATACTTTTGCTGATGTGCTTTCAGCATTAGTCTTCAAACTAAGAGTAGCGTCTTGTGCCTGGTCTTGATTAGGCTGAAAAAGAGTTTTATCAGAAGATAAAGTGCTCGAATCATTATTCGGTAAGTCAACAAATTCATCTTGCAGCAAGGCAGCAACGGTGTTGTCTTTTGCTCCGATGTTTGATGTCGCCCGAGAAATACGGTTTAAGTAAACCAACATCGAATCAGGCAAGTTGAAGTTTTTCACCAAACTCACGTGTTCACGCAGCAGTGGCCCAATGACAATATCATATTGCATGAGTCCTTCGGGCGTAATTTCGTCACTTACGAAGCGGCTGGTATCAGAACCTGTGTCCAAAAAGCGAATGTTTGGGATAGTCTCGCCTGGGTTGTTTTTATTGATATTTTCTAATTTTGCAAAGTAGGCCGTCATAATACCTTGCTTTATCGCATCTCCTTGCACTTCAACGCGCCCACTTAACGGCAGTAAAACCGCAATGTTGCGCACTTCTTTTAGCGTCTGCGCTAGGTATCCTTTAACTCCGCTAGGCAGGTTAATAGAGAGTGGGTGGCTTGGATTTTGTTTTTGCCAGAAGATGATTGCTTGCTGTCTACTCGCATCTGTTAAGTTTTCATCCTCCAAGATATTAGCAAGTGACAAATACGCGCGCATGAACGGATTGCTCTGCGCCATAGTAGTTTGAGTCGATTTCGATGACTTTAAAAACCATTTCCACAATATTTGCTCTGGCGCTGCGCTTGGTAGGCTGCGGGCATTCAATGCATCCGCACTTAGTGGGAGCTGACTAACGGGCGAACTATCGACATTCAATGGGCTATCGGCTTCCAACTGCTGGCTTAACACATTAGCGGCTAAGTCCCAACGCTCATGTAATGCGGCCAAGTGTGCGATAAGCACTTCTTTGCGAGCGATAAATTGGTTCGCAGTAATAGGAGTGAGCCATGAAATCATTGTGTCTATCGGCGTTTGGATAAGCTCAGCAGATAGTCCAGACGCATAGTGCTGTATCAATGCGCACTCGGCTTTTAATAGTAGCGAGTATTGTTGTTGAATCGGATTTTCTAAGAACGGTTCTATGTTGGCAATGATAATATCAGAGCGACGACATTCACCACCCGTTTGAAAGTCTTGAGCAGCGGCTAGCAACAGGCTGTTGCGTTGCTCGATGTCACCGTTTTTCAACCATTCCACTTCCGCTTTCTGCAATGATTTTTCGGCATTGTTTAGAACCACTTCCTTAGAAGGCTTGTCTACCTTATCGAGTGGTTTCTGAGTCGTTGTTTTTGTTGGAGTGGCACAACTGCTCAAAAACAATAAAATGAATGCGATAAGCACATACTTGCTATGTGTGGGTGCCATGTTTTGAAAATTGGAAATTAGGTTCACAAGTGCTCTCAAATAACTAATATAGTACTAGTTTACTCAAGCTCAGGTAAATATCTATCAACTTTGACATATTCTGTTCTAAAGTACGTGCATAAAGTGTAAAAGCTGTGGTTTGATTTAGTGTAATATTGCCCGCGTGCAACTAAGAGTTGGAAAATAGAGAAAAATGCAAACTACGACAACATCAGGAACGCTTTACATCGTGCCCACGCCCATTGGGAATTTATCTGATATTAGCTCTCGAGCGCTCGATATCCTGAAAGAGGTTGATTTAATCGCCGCAGAGGACACGCGGCACACCTCACGCTTGTTATCCCATTATTCTATAGGCACGTCGACCATTTCGATGCATGACCATAATGAAGCAGCTCGTTCAAATCAATTAACGTCGAAACTACTTGAAGGTAAAAACATCGCGTTGGTTTCTGACGCGGGAACGCCGTTAATAAGCGATCCTGGGTTTATTTTTGTTCGAGATTGTCGAGAGAAGGGAATACCTGTCATTGCTTTACCTGGCCCATGCGCGCTAACTACCGCATTAAGCGCCTCCGGTTTGCCAACCGATAAATTTACCTTTCATGGCTTTTTACCTGTAAAGCAACAAGCCAAGGCAGAAGCGCTAAAGTTACTCACAAACTCAGGTTCTACAACCGTATTTTATGAAGCACCCAGGCGCATTCGGGATACAATTGCGGCTTGTCACGAAAACTTGCAAGAAGATCACGAAATTGTTTTAGCAAAAGAGATAAGTAAAACCTTTGAAACTTATAAACAAGGCCGAGCGGAAGCTATTTTAGAATGGCTAGATGCAGACCCAGTCCACCAAAAGGGTGAATTTGTGTTGATGATTTATTGCCCTAATAATTTGAACTCTGATGGTGCATCACAGGAAGCTTTGTCTTTACTCGCGTTACTAGCAAAAGAACTGCCTCTGAAAAAAGCAGCGGCCTTAACCGCTGCGCACTATGGTCTTAAGAAAAACGCACTCTACGCAATCGGCTTAGACACTCTCAAATAGGTCTTCTACACGTTGACGAAGTTCTTCTATCTCAGTGATATCAGCGGGGGCAATAAAAATGGTGTCATCGCCAGCAATGGTGCCAAGTACACCGTCAGTGTGGCTTAATGAATCAAGCAGGCGCGCTATGAGTTGCGCCGCACCAGGGCTGGTGCGAATAATTACCATCACATTGTTGTGCACAATATCTAACACAAGCTGTTTTAACGGGCTTTTTGCGGTCGGCATACCGAGCTCAGGCGGCAAGCAATAAACCATATCGCCGCGTGCATTTCGAGTTCGTACCGCACCAAATTTACTCAACATTCGAGACACTTTCGACTGGCTAATATTGTCAAAGCCAGCCTCTTTCAACGCATTAACAATTTCACCCTGCGAACCGTAGCTTTCGGTTTTCAATAGCTCTTTAAATGATTTTACTAGGGCGTCTTGTTTGCTCGATGACATATTACTGAAAGCCTCATTATTGACAATGGCGTATTCTGCATCAGCGAGACCCTTTTCGCAAACGAATGTGACTAATAAATGTTAGCAAATTGTAAGCATTGTAGGCTTTTTGTGAAGGTGAGCGTAAAAAAGAGGGATAAGACTATCGGGTGATTGAGATCTTCACGTATATAGATTATTGTGTCGCCCGCAAATAAAAGCTTTTATTAACAGGAGAATTTTATGAAGGTAGCTGTACTAGGCGCCGCTGGTGGTATCGGTCAAGCGTTATCATTATTATTGAAAACACAATTACCTGCTGGCTCTGAGCTAGCATTGTATGACGTTGCACCTGTTGTTCCAGGTGTTGCTGTTGATTTAAGTCATATCCCTACTGATGTTGCTGTTACTGGCCACGGTAAAGATGAGCTAGCTGAAGCACTAACTGGTTGTGATATTGTTTTAATTCCTGCGGGCGTTCCAAGAAAGCCTGGTATGGACCGTTCTGATTTGTTTAACATCAATGCTGGTATCGTTAAAAACCTTATCGAAGCAGTTGCAGACAATTGTCCAAAAGCTTGTATCGGCGTTATTACTAACCCGGTAAACACAACGGTTGCTATTGCTGCTGAAGTGCTTAAAGCGAAAGGCGTTTACGACAAAAACAAACTGTTTGGGGTAACTACACTAGATGTTATCCGTTCAGAAACTTTTGTTGCAAACCTTAAGGGTTTAAAAACGACTGAAGTTCACGTTCCTGTTATCGGCGGTCACTCAGGTACAACTATTCTTCCACTTCTTTCACAAGTTGAAGGCGTAAGCTTTACTGATGAAGAGATTGCAAGTTTAACAACGCGTATCCAAAACGCAGGTACTGAAGTTGTTGAAGCTAAGGCCGGTGGCGGTTCTGCTACATTGTCTATGGGTCAAGCCGCTGCACGTTTCTGCTTGTCACTTGTTGCTGCAATGCAGGGTGAAGCAGTTATCGAATACACTTACGTTCAAGTTGATGGTTCTGATGACGCTGCGTTCTTTGCTCACCCAGTACGTTTGGGCGCAAATGGCGTTGAAGAAATTCTACCATACGGCGACTTAAGCGATTTTGAAGAAAACGCTAAAAATTCAATGCTTGAAGGCCTACGTGGCGACATCAAAATGGGTGTCGATTTCGTTAACGGCTAGTGCATGTTGAGTTAGATGAAAGTAGCCGGCTGTTTATTAAATTAAACAGCCGGTTTTTTTTTGCTGATGCATTATGGTTGGCAAAATACTAAGCCGTTTATGCGACGTGTGTATGCGATCTAGAACTCTGATTGCTAATACAAACAAAACCAATTCACCGATAATTTCATATACATATTCATTCTGTTAAGAAAACAATGCGCATAAACTAAGGCGTATGGATGACACAATAGATTTGCATATCTTAAGCAATCAAAAAGGCTAGGCATGATAAATAAACTTAAAGAATTTTTTAAAAATGAAATTGCATTCAGTACTTCCGGTGGCTCAAAGGAGAAGCAACAGCATAGTTTAGAACAAGCCTGTGCTTTGTTGTTAATGGAAGTGTCTAATGCTGATTTTGAGCAATCGGATGTTGAAAAAGAGAAGATAAAACAGGTGCTTAAATCGTTATTTAGTTTGTCAGATGAAAAACTGGCGGAGTTATTCGAGTACAGCAAACAGGCAAGTAAAGACACCACGTCGGTACATCCATTTACATCAATGATAAATGACAGCTATGAGTACGACCAGAAAGTCAACTTACTCGGGTTAATGTGGAAAGTAGCATATGTTGATGATGAGCTTGATAAATACGAAGAGGCTGTCATTAGGAAAGTGTCTGAATTGCTGTATATCTCTCACAGTGATTATATAAAAGTG
Organism: Glaciecola nitratireducens FR1064; assembly: GCF_000226565.1. Taxonomy (NCBI): domain Bacteria; kingdom Pseudomonadati; phylum Pseudomonadota; class Gammaproteobacteria; order Alteromonadales; family Alteromonadaceae; genus Brumicola; species Brumicola nitratireducens. The sequence continues at coordinate 818,275 of NC_016041.1, forward strand.
AAACACCAAGCCGAAGATGATAGGAAGTAGATCCGAGATACGAAAGTAAGCTTGTATCCGAAAATAAATTGATAAAAAAGAAAAGAGGAATTTAGCGTGGAAGGATTTGCCATTAATACGAAAGTGAGTTGGGATTGGGGTAGCGGCACAGCTGAAGGGAAAGTGACTTCTCGTTTTACCGAAAAAGTAACGAAAACTATTAAGGGAACTGAGGTGACACGGGAGGCTTCTAGCGAGTGCCCAGCTTATTTGATTGAACAAGATGACGGTGACGAAGTTTTAAAATCTCATAGTGAAGTGGAACGAGTAAATAACTAGCAAAAAAATAGGCCGCATGAGCGACCTATATAATCTATCTACTTACTAAGAACAGGTAATTAAAAGGTGCTTAAGACGCAAGTCTGAAAACAGCCTTATAAAAGTACGTACCTATTGCTTCATCGTCTCTTGCAATGCTTTCATCTCGTCATGCAGGCTCTGCGCCTCAGCCTTGACTGCTCGAAGGGTCACCATCGCGGCAGCCGGTTGGTCAGCACCCATGGCCTCGTCGAGTACCTCAAGCACTTTGTCCTCAACTTCTTCTAACTGATCCACAAAAGTGAAATCTTGATTTGACGAAATGCTGCTCGCTAATTTCGTGTACATCTTTCTCGCCTCTACTGCCCACGATGAGCCTTTCTCGACATCACCTTGCTCAGCGATAGCCAGTGGTTGCAGTTGTGCGATTGTCTTTTCTTTGTTTTCCACCATACGGCTAAATGCCGACTTAACCGACATGTTGTCGACTTCTTTCATCGCGTCTTCATAAAAACCAATCCCGGCATGTAATACTTGAATGACATCAGTTACTTTTTCGACTTGTTTTACTTGATTAGTCATAGATACTCCTGTTATTCGTTATTGGAAAAACGCTGCTTGCTACTCTAATTGTAGAGCAGCGTTACGTCCTCACTAAGAATAAAGCAACAGTTGTGCCTAATTTAAGGTGTTGATTTTGCTAAATTATATTTATATTTTTTAAGCATAAAAAAGGGACCCTTACAATTTTACATAGGGTCCCTTACATTCTTACAGGGTTAAGCTAGGCGCATATATAGTGAATTTACCCAGTGTTACGTAAACCAATAGCAATACCCGTAATAGTTACCATCATCGCCATCTCTAAAGTTGCGGTGTCGTTATCGTTGTAATCAGACGATCCTTCTTTACGGATCCGGTCTAACAACTCTATTTGCAAGTAATGCAATGGCTCGAGGTAACCGCCACGGATCTCCATCGACAGTTTGCCGTGCGGGTCATCTTCCATCATGTCGGTATGATCTAGAATGCGCAGTATCGAAGCAATGCTTTGTTTAAGCTCAGCGCGCAAGCCTTCGCCGAAGTGTTTCAGATTGTCAGGCACTAATCGTGCGTCGTAAGCTGCGCTGATATGAGGCTCAGCTTTTTTGAACACCATATCAAGCATAGACAATCTTGAATTAAAGAACGGCCAGTTATCAATCATATCCTTGACCGCTTCTTCACTACCGTCCTCGATAACACTTTCAACCGCTTTCATAACGCCTAACCAAGACGGCAACACCATACGCGTTTGCGCCCATGCGAATATCCATGGAATAGCCCGCAAGCTCTCGATACCGCCCTGTGGATTACGTTTAGCTGGACGGCTTCCAAGCGGCAGTTTGCCAAGTTCCTGCTCAGGAGTTGCCACGCGGAAGTAGGGGACAAACTCTGGGTCTTCTCTCACAACACCGCGGTAGTTGTCACGTGCTTGCGCTGCCATTTTCGTTATGGTTTCTCGCCACAGAGGCTTAGGGGCTGGTGGCGGGCAAAGCATTGCTTCAACAACTGCCGCTGCGTATATAGACAAACTGCGTTTAGCCAACTGCGGCATACCGAATTTGTAGCGAATAGTTTCGCCCTGTTCGGTTACTCTGAATCCGCCGGTCAGTGAGCCAGGAGGCTGTGAGTGAATAGCGGCTTTCGCCGGTAATCCACCGCGACCAATTGTGCCGCCACGACCGTGAAACAAGGTAAGATTTACTGACTTTTCTTCGGCAAGCGCGACTAAGGCTTCTTGTGACTCATATTGTGCCCAGCCTGCAGCGAGCGAGCCTGCGTCTTTTGCTGAATCAGAATAGCCGATCATGACATACTGACGACCTTTGATGTAGCCTCTATACCAGTCAATATCGAGCAAATTACGCATGACTTTTGGTGAATTATTTAAATCATCGAGGGTTTCAAACAGCGGAGCTACGGGCATTGGCCAACTCAAGCCTGCTTCTTTCAATAGCAACTGAACAGCCATAACATCGGATGCTTCTCTTGCCATGGATATAATGTAAATACCAAAACTTTCTCGACTGTGGCGCGATATCACAGCGCAAGTATCCAAGACTTCTTGAACGTCCTCGCTTGGCTGCCAGTTTCGCGGGATCAGGGGTCTTTTAGAGCTAAGTTCACGCAGTAAGAATGCCTGTTTATCGTCTTCACTCCATTGCGCGTAGTCACCGAGCCCAAGATAGCGAGTGAGTTCGCTGAATACGTCGGCGTGGCGATCTGAATCCTGACGAATATCCAATTGCAACAAATTCACACCAAAGCAGTGTACTCGACGAATGGTGTCTTTCAACACACCTTCAGCAATGACTGCCATGCCGCATTCATGCAATGATTCGTAGCAGGCTAATAAGGGTGTTAACAGCTCATCATTGTTTGCGACCCATTCTTCTAAAGGGAGCAGGTTGTCACGTGTTTTCTCTAATTTGTTTCTAATCGCTTTTAGCGCAGCTCTATAGGGTTCTTTCGCATCACCAACCATATCGCGCAATTTGTCATTGCAGTCATTCATGGAGAGTTCAATATACAAATCATCCATATCTAGGGCGAATAACTTAGCAGCTCTGCGTCGAGCAAGCATGAGAACTTCTTCGGTTACCTTTGAGGTGACGAATGGATTGCCATCGCGATCGCCGCCCATCCAAGAACCTATTTGCACTGTTTTAGCGTCGAGCGGCAGGGTAATGTCGAATTCGGCCTTTAGGTATTCTTCTAACTCACGTAAGAACTCAGGTACCGCTTCCCATAACGAGCTTTCAATCACAGAGAAGCCCCAGCGAGCTTCATCTACCGGTGTTGGGCGCACAGAACGTATCTCTTCAGTGTGCCATGCTTGGCTTATTAACGCTGCAATGCGATTTTTGATCTTCCCGCGGTCTTTGCTGCTCAAATCAGGTGCATGCATTGCTTCAAGCTGAGCGGCCAGCTGCCTGTGCTTATGAATGAGAGTGCGGCGAGTCACTTCCGTAGGGTGTGCCGTTAATACTAAGTCAATATTGAGACTCTTCACCGCAGCGATGACTTTTTCTTTATCTGTGGCGATGGTTTTAATTTTTTCGAGTGACGAAGCGAGCGATTCATCACGCTGATTTGCGCTGTTATATTCTTGCTCAGCAATATTGGCTAAATTTAAGAACTGAGCGAAAGCTCGTCCTATCGTTAATAGAGACTGATTATCTAAACTTGAAAATAAGGCGGTGAGGCGATCTGTGCTTTTTGTATCATCGGCATAAGAATCGCGGCCGTCCTGTCTGATTTGCTCTATTTTTTGTAGCCATTCGCTGCCTAATTCAGCTTCAATGGTTTCACCAAGTGTTGCACCCAAATAACGTACCGTATCCTTTAATTGTGCGTCGAGCGAATCGTTCATATTTCCAGTTTTCCTTAGTTAAAAACAACCACAACAAGATACTCATCATTAGGGCTAAAGTCTAATTCTTAGGTTTATAACTGACTATTAGTTGAGATAAGCAGCGAATTTTAAAGCTTTTGAGAATGTGTTAAGCTACGCCCGAAATTTTTATACGACTAACTTAAATCATTAAATTACTATTTTGGAGACCCTGTGTCAGATAAGTATTCAACAGTAGAATCACAAGCAAGTTACGGTATTGGTTACCAGATGGGTGAACAACTTGCCTCTAACCCTTTCGACGGACTAGACGTAGAAACAGTATTAACTGGTTTAACAGACGGTTTTAATCGCGCACAGCCACAAGTTGATAACAACGACCTACGTGCTGCGTTCACCGAAATTCACGAACGTATGCAAGCTGCTAAGCAAGAACAATTTGCAGGCGCAGTTGAAGAAGGTACTAAGTTCTTAGCAGAAAATGCAAAACGTGAAGAAGTTCTTACCACTGAAACTGGTTTGCAGTACGAAATACTGACTGTGGGCGAAGGCGAAAAGCCGACTCCAGCATCCACAGTTCGTACTCACTATCACGGTACGCTTATTAATGGCGACGTTTTTGATAGCTCTTACGAACGCGGTCAGCCAGCTGAATTTCCAGTAGCTGGTGTAATCAAAGGTTGGACTGAAGCATTACAAATGATGCCTGTTGGTTCAAAATGGCGTTTGTATGTACCACATGACCTCGCTTACGGTGAGCAAGGTGCTGGCGGCGCAATCGGTCCATTTAGCACATTAGTGTTTGATATTGAGTTATTAGATATTGTTGGCTAGTGATTGCCAAGTCTGTGGATTTGCGTTGAAGGCGTGATCTGCGGTGATGTAATTGAAATTAAATAGAAGGAAGCATTTTTTGCTTCCTTTTTTTTGCCTACGCTTATCTTTCAGCGTTGAGCAATCTTGCCCCAATAGGAGGTTTTCGCTACTTTTCTCTATCGAGCACTTGGATAGCACCAACCTCAAGCATCGGTGCGGCGTCTAAATTCTCCGCATCCATCATGATCGCAATGCGCTGCATGGTAGCAACCAACTGCGTTTGCTCCCACTCCTCCAATTTTTCGAAGCGGTCAATAAAGTGTTCTTGCAGCGGTTTTGGCGCATTTTCTAGTGCTTTTGTTCCGAGTTCAGTTAGGTGAAGACCCACTTTTCGTTTGTCTACCGTTGAACGCTCTCTTATGACGAGTTCTCGAACTTCGAGTCGGTCTAGTATATTCGTGACGGTCGCCGAACTAAGGTTAATGTTGCTCGCAATGTCTTTTACCATCACTCCATCATGAGCTGATATTTCCTGCAAAACGAAAAGTTGTGGCGCCGTTAAGCCAGAATCTTTGTTGAGTTTCTTGGAATATAAATCGATGGCTCTAATCACTTTTCGCAAGGAAACCAGTAATTCTTCATACTTTTTCATCGTTCAGCGGGGCTCGTTATAGTTTATTGGTATTAATTAGAACTCTATTAAAAAAGTGAGTTTTTATCGCTTTTATAGAGAAAACAGGGTTTATATACTATAAATAGATGTAAATTCAACCAATAATGCATGAAAATAGTTCGACATGGATCTATTTTTTCACACTTTGATGCGATTATTACATCAATTTAACACAATTAAACCCACTTAAATTTGATTTTAGTACCAAAAATAGTCAATAATATACGTCGACTTCTAATCAATCGAGTGCAATTTAAATATTATGGTTACGAAAAAAGGTCAAAACAACACAATGACCAATTTCAAAAAACACAACACCTTCGTACAATCTGTAAATGTGCTTTCCCTTGCGCATGGCGGTTCACACTCTCCTACGTGACTGTTTAACAACTTTGTCCTACTCCATAGGATAACTATTGATACGTTGAGTTCTATCTAGTTCATCGAACTTTTTATTATATTATTTAGTCGTTTTTTTTGTAAATTAATAACAAAGAAAAACCATGAGCTTAGATTCCGTCAGGATATATTTCGTAACAGCATAAGAAATGACGTGTATGCAATAGTCGCTTTACGTCAGATATTTCAACATTGATTTTAGATGTTCAAAAATTTAGTTTAGAGGAAATCGCTTTTTTATCTGAAAAATCAGAGATAAGAAGCAACAACCTATTAGGTTTGCCATAAGTAACGAAATCATCTTTATAATGATTGGAATGGCGAACGAAAGTAACAAAACCGCGAGAAACAGTATCGATAAAGTGAATGCTGTTCTACTAAAGAGATTTTAATTTTGGAGACAACAATGAGTTCGGTAAGTTGGAAGAGAATAGTAATAAAAGTGGGGAGCGCGTTAATTGCTCCAAACCAAAACGGTTGTAGTAGCCATTATTTATTAGGTATTGCTCAATTCATCGTACGTTGCAAGTCAATGGGCATTGAGGTGGTATTAGTCTCATCTGGCTCTGTTGCGGCAGGCGCGCATTTGTTTAATGAACAAGAAGAAGGTTACAAGCCTTCGATCGCGGTCAAGAAAGCAATGGCGGCAGCTGGCCAAATGGAAATGATGACGACTTGGGATCGCTTATTTGATTTTCCAACGGCTCAAATTTTGGTGACTCACGGTGATTTAAGAGATCGAGAGCGCTATATCAGCATTCAAGAAACGATATTTAGTTTGCTCGAAAACGGCATCTTGCCAATTTTGAATGAGAACGACACGGTAACCACCGATAAGCTAAAAGTAGGCGACAACGATAACTTGTCAGCGATGGTTGCAGCCGCAGCAGACGCAGATACCTTAATTATCTGTTCTGACGTAGACGGACTTTATGACAGCAATCCACATACTAATGCAGACGCGAAATTGTTGTCGTCGGTACCATTCATAACGGATGAAATTTTTGAAATGGCAGGTGGCGCAACTAGCTCAGTTGGCACCGGCGGCATGAAAACAAAAATAGAAGCAGCTGAAAAAGCAGTTGCCCACGGCATCGATACTTACATTGTTAATGGTTTTACTGTGCAGACGTTCAACACGCTACTGTCGGGTAAAAATCCAGGTACGCATTTTGCGCCGGATAAAAAACCAATGAACGAGCATTTACACTGGATGACACACACTTCAACCGCTCAAGGTGAAGTGGTAGTTAATAATGATTTTAACACTGAGCTTGAAGGCGACAGTGAACAACTTACTAGCAACGAAATCATTGCGGTAAACGGCGACTTTGCCGTCGGCGACACCATTTTGGTGAGAAAAGACGACGGTACTAGAATTGCAAACGCCACGTCAAACTACAGCAGTTGTTTGCTTAGTTTTATTGCCGAGCAAGATGATGAAGAGTTTGCTTCTAAGTTTGAAGACAGCACTGGCCCGATAATATCAGATAGTAATATAGCCCTACTGGAGGACAAATGAGTTTAATTAAAGACCTATCAAGAAAAGCAGCCGAAGCAGCACAAATCCTATCGGTTTTGGATGAAGCAGAAAAAAACGCTGTTTTAATGGATATGGCTAAGACCTTGCGTGACAATGCAAACGGTATCATTGAGAACAACGCTAAGGATCTAGTTAATGCTAAGAATAACGACCTAGCAGCGTCCATGATCGACAGACTGACCCTAAACCAAGAGCGCATTGAAGCGATGGCTGAAGGACTGGAAACAGTTGCTATACTGCCAGACCCTGTTGGCGTTGAAAGAGATTTAGGCACTCGCCCTAATGGTCTACAAATCAGAAAAATGAGAGTTCCGCTGGGTGTGGTTTGCATGATTTATGAAGCGCGTCCAAACGTAACTGCAGATGCTGCAGGCTTATGTTTCAAATCAGGTAACGCAGCCATTTTACGTGGTGGTAAAGAAGCATTGGAATCAAGCTTATTCATCGCAAACTTGCTTCAAGACGTGCTAGAAAAGCATAACTTACCAAGAGAGCTTATTTCGGTAGTACCAAACGCCGACAGAGCCCTGATGCAAGAGTTGATGGAACAAAAAGACTACATTGACGTGATCATACCGCGCGGTGGTGAAGGTCTTATCAACTACGTAACTGAAAATAGTAAAGTACCTGTTATTCAGCACTTTAAAGGTGTATGTCACCTGTATATTGACAAAGAAGCGGACATCGAAACCGCCATCAACCTGTTGGTGAACGGCAAAACGCAGAGAACGGGTGTATGTAATGCGCTTGAAGGCTTGCTGGTACATGAAGACATTGCTGAAGAATTTTTGAGTGTTGCGGGTCCTATTTTGGAAGAGCATTCTGTTAAAGTGAACAGCTGTGAAAATTCAAGCAAGTACTTTAATAACTCAACTGTGATTAAAACTGATGGTTTTGGTGAAGAGTACCTAGATTTAGAGATTGCTGTGCGCATTGTACCTACTATTGAAGGAGCTATGCAGCATATTGCCCGTTTCGGTAGTCATCACACTGAGGTTATTTGTACTAAGAACGAACTGACCGCTAAGCGTTTCCAGCGCACTGTGGATTCATCTGTTGTTATGGTTAATGCGTCATCACGCTTCTCTGATGGTAGTCAGCTAGGCTTGGGTGCTGAGATCGGTATCGCAACCACTAAGCTGCACGCCTACGGGCCTATGGGCTTGGAGTCATTAACTACTGAGAAGTATTTAGTGAATGGTGTGGGGCAAGTTAGGGCTTAGAAATAGCCCTGATAGGTGTGTTTAATATTGCATCTACGTTGCGTACATTAAAAGAGCGGCCGCATGGTCGTTCTCTCTTTTCTAGCTATTAACGTTATCTGACGTACGTTTTTTACAGCACTTTATGTCATACTCTTCGATATCACATATCGATAAACACAGCCTTTTAGCTTTCGACTCTGAATAAAACAATCTTATGACTAATGAGTAAAAGTGGGCTTCAGGAAAGTGAAGCACCGCTTGAATAAATAATCTTTACGTTCTGTTACTGATTAGGCGCTGCCAAAGGTCGCTGCTAACGACAATAATGCGAATAATTGTTTGTATAATAGTAATTCTAACTGGCTGCAAGAACAATAAAGAAAAGCCTGTGACACAGCACAGGCTTTATTATTGTTTAGTTGTTCTCGTCGACTTAACCGCAGTAAAAATTTAAAGCCCAAGAGCAGTTTAAAATCATTGTAGCTGCGACTTCCAAAACTACGCCTTAATTGTGGGAGTTGTCGTTCTGAGGCGGAAGACTAAAAGTCCTAGACCACCCAGTATTGCCAAACTCGCCGTTGCTGGTGCAACTACATTTACAGCCGTCGAAGGAACGTTGACGGCCAAAGATTTGAACTCGGCTGTTTGGCTTTCGGTATAAATACCCACTCTACCGCTCACAAATGTACTATCACTAACACTGTAGTCTATAGTCTGAGGCGTACCACTTTGCGCAACATTGGTAGGCACAATAGCGCCTTGTATACCACGAATGCTCTGCATCAACCCCTGAACTGAAAGACTAATTGAATCTGCAACACGCGAGATACTAAATTTATATGCAACGTCCTCAAGCCAAAAACTGCTATCCCAGTTTTTGATTGTGTTACTGCGACCATTTTCTTCTTTGACCAAGAAAAGGCCCGTTTTACCTGTTACGTCTTTCACACCGCTTGAGTTTGAACCATCTCCTTGACTCCAACCCAATCGATAATGATTGTTCGCATCTTGCCAACCAAACACTAAACCTAAGATATCGTCATCGTCACATGTGTTCTCAGCTTGACAGCTGGCGTTGTACGCATATGTAGGTGTAAAAATCCCGCTAAATGTAAAGTCCCCACCGAGTGTAAAGTCGCTGATAAGCGCGCCCGAGGAATTCCCCTGTTTTTTGGGAGCGTTATCATGTAACTGTACCCAATTTTCGTTGCTTAATCTGTCCGAGGATGGCGAAACAGACTCGGTCCACTTAGTCGTGTCGATTAGAATTTGCGCAGACTGTGCACTAAATGACAACGTCAATGCGGCTATACTGATAAAACGTGTTAGCGTCATTGATTACTGCTCCTGATGCTATATATGGCTAGAAATAATACAGGTCAAACCAGCTTTCAGCAATTTAATATAAGAATATTGTTTATAACTTTTTATACTTGTGTATTCTTTCTTATACCATACGAGAGCGGTGCAGAGAGAGACTGTGTAGATATCATGTAATTCAGTAATAAATCTTTTGAAGCCAACGATAGTATGCTCAAAAAACAATATAAAAGAAACGGTTGCCACTACAAGCAGCTAGTATTTGATAGCGACAGTTCAACGAAAGGTTATCAAAAAAGGTGACTTCATCGACGCACTGTAGCAAAATCGTACAAACTTTATTTACGAACACTCCTCTTATTTTATGTCATTAAAAAATTTAGTTGTAATTTTGCGAGGCTCTTGCTTTCTCATATTCATTGTTATTGGGCTTTGTCTAAATGTCTCAAAAACCTTCGCAAACGATGTAGTCATTGCCTATACTGATGAGCAGATGTGGCAATGGGTCAATGAAACTTATCTGCTGACGGAAAGTACAATCGAAAAAGAAGAGTCCTTGTTTGTTGCTTCACGGGTTCTTGGTCAATCTTGCCGTGTTAACTTAACTGTTCCGACCAACTCTGCCGATTTGCTCCAAGAATCTCTATATTGGGAAAAAAATTACGGGCTTGAGCTTCGCGGTGGCATTACCAGTGGGGATTTAGATAATAGCGAAATAGACGATGGGGGGCTAAGTTACCTTGAGCTCTCTTGGGATGTGCTCGACAACGGCTACAAAGAGTTCGATTATAGAGCGCAAGACTTGAAGCGCCGCGCTGCCCTTGAACGAATTTCTACACAGCTTGAACAAATAGCTAACCGCTACCGTTGTCGCAGTTATCAAATCGGCAAGTCCTTCGTTGGTATTGAGGCGAAGATTGCTGCTGCAAAGCTCGGCTTGATGGAGTCTGTGTATAAAATAGAACAAGAAGCCTATTTTAATGGTGGCAGCGATTTAGATGAATTACTGATTTCGGAAGAAGCATTATTTACACTACGTCGTCGGCTGGAGCAGCTCAATTCTCCGCAAAACTATCAACAGGAAACCTTCGAAGTACTTAATCTGCCTGCTTTTGACATCAATATTGAGCAACTGCTACAAAACATCGGCGATGACCCGAGGTTTAAAAGTGTTGTCGATCTCCAGCAGCAGCGCGCAGCTGCAATTAACCCGTATCAAGATGGTAATCGACTACGATTTTTCGTGCGTAAAGAATTCGATATATTGTCTTCTAATCGTGACGATTTGGTTGCAGGAGTTCGGTTTGCTGTGCCCTTGGTGTTTGCGGATAGACCAAATTATCAAAACAAGCTGCAGCAACTTGACCAAGAAAGAAGCCTTGATGAGTGGGAGCGTATAACAAGAGTGCGCGAGGCTTATCAAAGTTTTAGACAGCAGAGTGATAGAGTAATAACGCAAAACTATCGTTATCTGCGCAGCAAAGAGCGCATGCGCCGAGTTTTTAGCCGCAAAGCCATGGGTGACCCATTGATGTTACAAGCGGTTATCGCTCGGCTAGTTACTTATGTCGATGCTAGCCTTGAGCTGATTGCTGCAAAGCAAGGGTTGTTTGAAAGAGCGAATGCATTGTTTCTGACCTCAAGATTGGATTTTTCACCCGAATACATTCGCCCGCTACCCATGTCTATCGAAAACCACCGCTCTCGGCCCTACTCACGAGGAGTCTACATTTGGTCTGATGCCTTTAATCGGCTCAGTAACGAGCAAATATTATTGTTACTACAAACCAAATCATTCACACGAGTAATGCTGTCTTACAGTAAGATGACAGACAAACAAAAGCTGGCCAATTTTATGCAAAGCGCCCAGCAAAAAGGCATCAAGATTGAGTTGATGCTCAGTGATAATCAATGGGTTTACGAGCGTAACCATATGAAAGCTGCGCAAACGGTCGCGGCGCTGACGATGCAAACTGATCATATTCATCTGGATATTGAACCCCAAGCCCTGGATAGTTACGCTGAGGAAAAGGAGCAATACCAACAGCGCTTTATTGACATGCTCAAAGCGATACGCTTGCAGTCGCCCGATGTTTATTTGAGCATAGCCGTTCCTTTTCACTGGGAGCTAGAAACCTACCGTAAAGTCGCGGCATTGACTGATAAAGTTGTGGTGATGAACTACGAAAATGACCGTGTTGATACGCTAGTACGTCGAATGAAAAATATTTTGCAGGTTGTACCTAAGTCGAAAGTAGCTATGGCCGTTAGACCAAATGATTTTTCTACAAATTTTGCGCTTGAAGAGAGCCTGAAGCTAGTGAATAAAGCATCGGGGGTTGACGAGTTTGTAATGCATAAACTTGCTGACCTAGTTAATGAATAAGGGCAAACAATAATGAAGTTGCATCAAAAAAAGAGTTATTTAGTCTCCCAGGACGAGGGGCATCCCGAACGCAGGAAGTGGCCTCGATTCACACAACTGCTGTATTTTTTATTTATTTTATTTATCTTTTTGTACGTAATTTATTTCTTTTTTGCTCGTAGTTTTTATCTTAAAACAGACGGCATTATTGAAGTTTCAAAGCAGAGAATAGCCGCAACTCACGGTGGTAAAATTGAACAATTTACTGTAGCCCAAGGAGACCGTTTTAAAGCAGGAGATAAATTAGCGGTTATTGGAGCCGCGCGCTTTTGTAGTCCGCCGGCCGCCGATACGCGTTCAGCGCAGCTAGCATTTACTATAAAAGATGAAGAGATTGAGTTAAGTGGCTTACTTAAAGAATTCGCGTTGCTTAAACGTATTCAAGCGCAGCCCGCTCGAATCGATGCAGGCATTCGTCGTGCACTAGAGTTAAATGCACCGCTGCTGCAAAACCCGCAGGCTGAAAATATTAAGATGCTAGAAAAACAGAATGAAATTGATATTCAGCGCTTACGCATTGCGAATTTGAATGAACGCCTTAAACTACAGCGCAACGTTGCTGTGACTGTAAATAATGATCCGAGTTGCTCAGCAGAAATAATTTCAGCGCCGTTTGATGGGTACGTATTTTCAACCACTTTTAGCCAAAATGAGGTGAGCAATCGTGGCGAGACTATTATGACGATCGTGGCTGATAATGCTGAAGTGAACATAGAGATTTACTTAGAGAATGATTTGTTTGCTTCTGCACAACCGCAGCAAACCTTTGACATTACACTTCCTAATGGTGAGTCGTCGAAAGCCGTTGTTAGCGAGATATTCTCCTCTGCGATTACGCAGCCAGAGCGTGCTTGGAATAACTATAAGCCAGTAATACCGCAGCTGAAGGCTAACCTTGTGCCAGTAGATAAAAGCGATGTAGAACTATGGAAGCAGTACGATCGATACAGTGTCGACGTTAAGGGGATAAAATGAGAGCATTCTACGCTGTATCAGCGAAACCTAATTATATCCTCACTTCATTACAGCATGTTGAAGAACAAGCCATCGTGAATGTCGCATCTGAATGTCTAGGTTTCTTCGTTAGCTACGAAAACGATGAACAGGCTGAGCATCTCTTAAATGCTATACGCCAACATGATAACCCAAACGTCTATTTGCGTGCGATTGTGTTGCTGCATAATAGCGAGCTCAAGCCAAATTACATCCGCGAACGCTTCGATTGTGTATTTACTGAAGACGAATTTACAGAAGTGCAATTAGCTGATTTACAAAGTAAGTTTGGAAAGTTAAATAGCTGGATTGCTAAAATACCTAATAATGATAATACGCTAAGTGATGCAAGTTTACGTTTCCGGGCGCTGCGCTTGATGGCGAGTCGCAATGCGCGCTGCACGCCTAACGCGACGATCTATGATAAACGAGGCTTTGAATACAGCCTACTTAGGCCTTTGTTCAGCGAGTCAGATGGCAGTGTTGAAAAGGTTTTAGCGTTTTTACAGTCTCAGCAGTTAGTGAAAGATGAGTTTGTTAAAAAAGCACACTTTTGTCCCCACTGTGACAGTGCCTTTTTAAATTTTAAAGAAACTTGTCCAGACTGCAGTAGTGATAATTTGGAACGCGACGAACTCATCCATCACTTTAAGTGCGGTCATACGGACGTGATCAATAAGTTTATCTATAATAATCGTTTAAAGTGTCCCAAATGTGAAGATGATTTAAAACATATTGGTGTTGACTACGATAAGCCATCGACGGTTTCAACTTGTTTAGAGTGTAAGCGTACCTTTCAAGACCCTGAAGTTAAAGCTGACTGTTTTGCCTGCCATCGTTCCAGTAGCAGTGATGATTTGACTTTACGCACAATGAGTGCGTTTAGTGTCTCAGCAATAGGCGCCAATGCCGCGCGTTTTGGTCTAGATGCATTATTTACCTCAATACTCCAGACCGATCTAAAGCTTTATAGCAGTGCCGAAATTAAGCAGTTTGTTATAGTCGAAAAAGCGAGGATAGAACGTTATAAAAAGTCTGAAACAAGCTTAGCTGTCATTCATTTTGCCAACTTAGAGGCTCTATTTGATACTCTTGGACGCAAAACCGAACAAGTGTTTAAAGAAATTAGTGCGGTCTTTAAGTCGATTTTTCGTGAGTCGGATCTGATCACGGCGAAAAACGAAAGTTTGTATGCGGTGATAATGACTGAAACCTCCACTCAAAATGCTAAGTTGGCGATTGAGCGACTTGACGATGCTATCAAAGGCTTATTCGAGGGTAGTCTTGATTTCACACTGCAGGTAAATACTGAGATTACTAATATAATTGAGGTTGATGATTTAGATGTTGTTATCGATGAATTTATTTCTGCTGAGGGTTAACTAGCTTTATGGAAGGGTTGCTCGAATTTGCCTTAGGACTCACGGGCACTCAGCTAATTGCCTATTTTTGGCCGTTTTTTATACTTGATATGCTGCGCTACGTGGTGTTAGAAAGTATTCTTATTTTTGCATTTCTTTTTCGCAAGCGCAGAGATAAACCGAAAAGACGCTTGGCACGTCATCAGCTATTCTTTGAAAAGCCATTGGTCTCTATTCTGGTTCCAGGTAAAAACGAGGGTAAACATCTACTTAAGTTAGTTCAATCGCTTGCACAACAAACCTATAAAAATATTGAGCTGATTGTGGTCGATGATGGCTCAGATGACGAAACGCCTATTATTTGTCGACGGTTGCAGCGTGAAGGTAAAATCGATGTCTTTATCCGCAACGAAGTCAGAGGTGGAAAGGCCTCTGCAGCTAATACAGCATTTCAGCACTCGAAGGGCCGCTATATCGTACATATTGATGCCGATTCACATTTAGAAAGTGATGCGATTGAGAAAATACTCCTGCCTTTTTATTTAAATGAAAATGTTGGCGCAGTGGGTGGCGACGTGCGAGTGGCCAATTCAGATGATAGTTTTGCCAGTCGTTTACAAACTATCGAATATTATAAAACCATCAGTGCAGGGCGCACCGCGTCATCTGAACTCAATATTTTACGTATTATATCGGGTGCTCATGGTGTATTTCGACGTGATGTATTGGAACGCATCGAAGGTTGGGATGTTGGCCCTGGGCTTGATGGTGATCTCACTTTAAAAGTTCGAAAGCTCGGCTATGACGTAGTGCATCAAGTTGATGCAGTTTGTTATACAAACGTACCAACCACATTCAGAAAGCTGTCTAAACAGCGCTATCGTTGGGATAAATCATTAATTCGATTTCGTTTGCGCAAACATTTAGACGTACTGAAGCCGGATGCTAATTTCCGTGGTTCTAACTTCTTTTCCGTATTAGAAAATATAATTTTCAACGTGTTTTTTGATTTTAAATGGTTTGTCTATTTTATTATTATGCTAATCACACAACCAGAGAATCTGGGGTATATTTTTATCATTAATTATTGCCTGTATTTTCTCGCGAACTGCTTTCAGTTTGTCATAGTGCGGATGCTAGTAAACGATACTTTCAAGCAACCTGATAAATTTTTGCCTCTGTTCCTGCCGCTCATGCCTTTTTATACGGGAGTGTATTTGCGTATAGTTCGCACATATTCATATATCATGGAGTTCTTTCATAAAACCTCCTACGATGATAGTTGGAACCCTTGGAAAGTTTCGCGAATAGCAAAAAAAGATGACCTTTAGAATAAACGTAACGTGATTTTTATCCTTTAAGAGCCTCTAAAGTCATAAACAAAATTTTTGGATAACATTAATTTTTGAGTTGCTAAATCAGATACAATAGTGTCATGTGCCACTGCTAAAAATCCAACATCAAACACTTGGTTTGGATTTAATTCAGTTAAGACTTCTACATTAAAAGTTTGGAAAACCTCTTCTTTATTAACCCACGGATCATATATCTGAACATCTAATCCCATATTGATTAACACAATGTAAAGCTCGTATACTTTTGTGTTTCTTATATCAGGACAGTTTTCTTTAAACGTAAAGCCCAATAGTAAAATTTTACAATTGAGTGGATTGATCTTACGCAAAATCAGTTTGCGTAAAAAGTCATTGGCAAAATAGTTTGGCATTCCATTGTTTATTTCTCTGGCGGTTCTCATTAAATCGGGGATAAATCCGGCATTTTCAGATTTATGTAACAAGTAATAAGGATCGACACTGATACAATGGCCACCAACCATGCCCGGCATTAATTTCATAAAATTCCATTTGGTTGCGGCTGCGTCAATGACATCCTTGGTGTTAATGCCTAGTTTATTAAACACTTGATGTAACTCATTGACTAGCGCGATATTGACATCGCGTTGCACGTTTTCTATTACTTTTGACGCTTCAGCGACTTTGATTGAAGGAGCTTTGTGTGTACCTGCAATCACAATAGTTTGATACAAGGTATCTATTAGCTCGGCAACTTCTGGTGTAGAGCCAGAGGTAACTTTTATTATGTTGGTGAGTCGTTTTACTTTGTCCCCAGGATTAATGCGTTCAGGTGAATAGCCTGCAAAAAAGTCTTTGTTGAATACTAAACCACTGATTTTTTCCAATATTGGTACGCATATGTCTTCCGTAACGCCGGGGTAAACTGTTGATTCATATATAATAATATTTCCATTAGCGATATGCGGGGCTATCATTTCACTAACGTTTATAAGCGGAGTTAAGTCTGGTTGTTTATTTATATCGACGGGCGTTGGCACGGTAACTATATAAATATTACATGCTTTAATCTTATTAATATCAGAGGTTATGGATAGTTTATCGGACAAATGTATTTCATCTGTTTCAAGCTCCTCCGTATTGTCATAGCCCAAGTTAAGCTCTTGGACACGTTTTTGATTAGTATCGAATCCAACCGTAATAAAGTGTTTACCAAACTCTACCGCTAAAGGTAAACCAACGTAACCAAGACCGATAACCCCTATTTTCGTGGCACTTCTATTTAATTTCATTTATACATCCGCGGGTTATCAAGAAGTTCGTGGCTTTTGGTGTTTATAATGAAAATAATAAACGCGATCCTTTTCCTATGCAATACAGTGATTATATTGAGCTAAAAGAAAAGGAACTGATATTGATTTATACCGTTAAAAAAGTATTTATCTCAGAGTACCGTATCTAATTGAGAGGTGTTTGCATACTGCTAGCTTACCTTTAAATACTTTAGAAATGCATTAATAGGGTTTTTAGCAATGTGATTTTGCGTTTATTTCGTTTGCGTCTTCGAACTCGAGGCTTATCTCGTTGAACAATGCACCAACGTTCTCCGTCCTGTTTGAAATCGCGATTTGTGAAGGGGCTATTATTCTTAATGATATCAAAGTGATTAATTAGCCAATATAAACACTCCATCCGAACACAAAAAAACATTACGCCATCAAGAGTTATATGCAAGAATACCAGCATTAACATTTTATTAAAGAATGACCATTAGGCGAGGGTATGCCATGTCTGTAGTAGGCACTGTTTCATCCGTATCAGCAGCAATTGACATCATCAATAAAAAAATTGGCGAATGGGTAAGCTATTTTACGTTTTTAATGGCTGCTATCACTTTTGTAGTTGTGATCCTACGTTATGGCTTCAATCTCGGCTGGATAGCAATGCAGGAGTCCATCGTTTACCTGCACGCAGCGGTGTTTTTACTTGGCAGTGCGTATACTCTGCAGCACGACGGTCACGTAAGAGTCGATGTGTTTTATCGGCGCTTCAGTGACAAACACAAGGCGCTAGTTAATCTTGTGGGGACTCTGTTTTTCTTATTGCCTGTCATGCTATTCATTACTTTAGTCAGTTGGCACTATGTTTTGGAATCATGGCAAACACTTGAAGGCTCAATGGAATCTGGCGGGCTCCCATTTTTGTATGTGTTGAAATCATTTATTCTGTTATTTTCAATAACAATGCTTTTGCAGGGTATATCAGAAGTCATCAAACAAAGCATGATTTTGGCGGGAGTTTCTAAATAGTGGAAATTTTGTCTCTCGTCCTGTTTCTTGTAGTTTGTCTATTTTTATTGGTTGGGTATCCAGTTGCCTTGACGCTTGCCGGCACTTCCCTTGTCTTTGCCGGCATAGGTATCTTTTTTGGCGCGTTCGACGCTAGCTATTTGTTAGCCACACCTAGTCGCCTGTTTGGTATCGTGAATAACCAAACGCTTATTGCAGTGCCACTGTTTGTTTTTATGGGGGTTGTGTTAGAGCGTTCTAAAATTGCCGAAGACTTGCTCGTAGCAATGTCGGGTCTTTTAGGCCGTTTTAAAACCGGCTTAGGTGTATCAGTGGTGTTGGTAGGTATGTTACTAGCTGCCAGTACAGGTATCGTTGGTGCTACTGTAGTTACAATGGGTTTATTGTCTTTGCCTACTATGCTTAAGCACGGTTATTCGCCATCTCTAGCAACGGGGACGATTTGTGCAACTGGCACCTTGGGTCAAATTATACCGCCTTCTATTGCTCTCGTTTTGCTTGGCGACGTGCTGTCGAGTGCTTATCAAAAAGCACAGCTCGATATGGGGATATTTTCTCCCGATAGCGTTTCTGTTGGCGACTTATTTGTGGGCGCACTCGTACCGGGGCTAATTCTCGTTGTATTCTATTTATTGTATTTATGGGCGGTCAGTAAGTTTAGTCCCTCACAGGTACCTGCACACGGTCAAGAAAGTGAACACGCTAATTTGAAGGAACTGCTTCTTGCTTTACTGCCACCATTAATACTGATCACCGCTGTTCTGGGGTCTATATTGACGGGTAAAGCCACACCTACCGAAGCCGCTGGAGTTGGCGCTATAGGCTCGGTTATCCTTGCGCTATTGAAGAAGACAATTAGTGTTGGAAACACCAAGTATGTGGTGCGTGAAACGACAAAAGTGACTTCAATGGTATTTTTGATACTCATCGGAGCGTCCATTTTTTCGCTAGTTTTCCGAGGGTTTGGAGGCGAAGAGCTGCTGCAAGCCTTTTTTACTGATTTACCGGGCGGCGCATTTACGGCCATGCTGTTGGTTATGATTGTTATATTTCTACTTGGGTTTATTCTAGATTTTATCGAAATCACCTTCGTAGTTGTTCCGATTGTCGCACCAATCCTACTTATGATGGGGCTAGACCCTATATGGTTGGGTATTATGATTGCGGTTAATCTGCAAACTAGCTTTTTAACGCCGCCCTTTGGCTTCGCTTTATTTTATCTTCGTGGCGTGGCGTCAGATTTAGTAAAAACGGAGCAAATCTACAAAGGAGTGATTCCGTTCATTATTATTCAGCTGGTTTTATTGGTTGTCATGGCTATTTGGCCAGAGATTATTACCTGGTTACCTTCAGTCGTTTATGACGGTAACTAGTCTTATTTCTAAAGGAGATTAAAAATGAAAAAGTCATTTGGTTTATTGTTTGCTGCCGCAGCTATGTTCGCTGTGGTTTCTTGCGGCGGGAAAAGTGAGGACAGTGCAACAGTGACGGCAGGTAAGCCCGCCGAAACGATTAAATGGAAGTTAGTAACCTCGTGGCCAAAGAACTTTCCAGGTTTAGGTAAGGGACCGGAGACCTTTGCAGAATATGTCAATGAGATGTCTGGTGGACGCTTAGAAGTGAGAGTCTACGGTGCTGGTGAGCTAGTACCTGGTTTTGAAGTATTTGATGCGGTGTCGAGTGGCAGCGTAGAAATGGGGCACGCTGGGGCGTATTACTGGAAGGGTAAAATGTCGGCAGCACCGATCTTTAGCGCCATTCCATTTGGTATGAACGCGACCGAAATGAATGCATGGTTGCACTATGGCGACGGCATGAAATTATGGCGCGAATTATATGCACCGTATGGCGTTATTCCATTCGCAGGAGGAAGTTCAGGTGTGCAAATGGCGGGTTGGTTTAATAAAGAAATCAATAGCCTAGAAGATTTTCAAGGACTGAAAATGCGCATACCTGGTTTGGGTGGCGACGTATTTAAAGAAGTAGGTGGTCTGCCTATTACGCTTACCGGTGGTGAGTTATTTACCGCTCTACAAACCGGCGCAATTGACGCAACAGAGTGGGTTGGCCCATATAATGACTTAGCATTTGGCTTGCATAAAGCAGCAAAATACTATTATCACAGTGGGTGGCATGAGCCGGGTACGTTGCTTGAATTTACCGTAAACAAAGCGGCATTTGATGCGCTGCCAAAAGACTTACAAAAAATAGTGGAAGTAGCTACGCGTGCTACTAATCAAGATATGTTAGATGAATACACGGCACGAAACCCGAATGCTTACAAACAACTTGTTGAGTATGGAACTGAAATGCGTGCATTACCTGCCGATGTTATTGAAGCGCTTAAAGTCGCGACAGCAAAAGTGATTAAACAAGAGCGTGCCGACGACAAAGATTTCGATAGAATTTATGCATCGTATGATGCTTTCTTCCAAGATGTAAAAGCCTATCACAAGGTATCAGAGCAAGAATATTATGAAAATAGAGAGTAGCTTTTCGATCTGATCTGATTTGTTTATTGCCCGAATAGCACTAGAATGCGCGCGTTTATTAGATATAACAGTTAGTTTTGCGTAGAATGCTTGGTATAGGTCCTAGCTTACAAGCAGCAGCAAATTAGCCATTTCATCAATCGCGCGCTTTTTATGCGTGATAAAAAAGGAAGTTATTATGGTCATCAAGCCAAAAATTAGAGGTTTCATCTGTACCAATGCTCACCCAGCAGGTTGTGCAAAGAGTGTTGAAAACCAAATCAACTATGTAAAGTCGCAAGATGTGAAGAGCAAGTCTGAACTTCAAGGCCCCAAAAAAGTGTTAGTGATTGGTAGCTCCACCGGATATGGACTGGCTTCTAGAATTACCTCTGCATTTGGCTACGGCGCAAAAACCCTAGGGATCTGTTTCGAAAAAGAACCGTCAGAACGCAAAACAGGAACGGCTGGCTGGTATAATACAGCGGCTTTTCATGACCAAGCAAAGGCAGCCGGGCTATATGCTGAAACGATTAACGGCGATGCTTTCTCTGATGACATTAAAAAGACCACTATTGAAAAAATAAAGCAAGATTTAGGTCAAGTCGACCTGATCATATACAGCTTAGCATCTCCTAGAAGAACCGATCCCGATACAGGTGAAGTCTACAAATCTACGCTAAAACCGGTTGGGCAAGGCTATACGACTAAAACATATGACACAGACAAAGACAAAGTCCATGAAATAACGCTTGAACCAGCTAATCAGGATGAAATTGACCAGACCGTAAAAGTCATGGGTGGAGAAGACTGGGAACGTTGGTTAGTCATGTTGAATGAAGCCGGCGTCGTAGCAAAGGGGGCGAAGACTACGGCCTATACTTACATTGGTAAAGAACTGACTTGGCCTATATACGGACAAGCAACCATTGGTCTGGCGAAAGAAGATCTAGATCGAGCAGCTAGCGCGATTATTGATAGGCTGAAAAGCAACAACGTGAGTGCGAATGTATCGTCTTTGAAGGCGCTAGTAACACAAGCGAGTTCAGCAATTCCGGTTATGCCTCTATACATTTCGCTTATCTATAAAGTGATGAAAGAGGAAGGCACGCACGAAGGCTGTATCGAACAAATAGCGGGTCTTTACACCACCTGTCTTTATGCAGCAAATCCTGCAGTGGACAACATGAATCGCTACCATATGGAAGACAATGAAACCAATGACGCTACCCAAGCTAAAATTAAAGCACTATGGGACAGGGTTACTCAGGAGAACTTCCATGACTTAAGTGATTATGCGGGTTATCACCATGAGTTCTTAAACTTATTCGGCTTTGACATTCAAGGTGTTGATTATGAGGCCGATGTTGATCCTGTAGTAAATTGGTCGTAACTGGTCTGAAATAACGATGTAAAATAGCTTGTTTACCAGCGAAGTGTAAAAACCATGCGATACAGAGCCATCCTTTACTCTGAAAGGGTAAATGGTGGCTTAATTCAGTCGTAAGGTGGAACATTTTGTTCACGATGCATCAATTAAATTGTGGTTTTTGACATTATTGGCATAGCATTTTCACCTTTATTAATGCTAAAATCCGCGCGTTCCATTGCTAGATGGACGAAGATGAATTCATTTTTCTTCATGACGACCATCTCAGCGATGTTGCGACTACACATAATAATAATAAACCACGGATGAGTGTAGACCTTCTTATAGGGCCTGCTCATTTTTTATGTAACACGTTTTCTAAACGTTTAAGCACTGATGTAAATGGCGTAGAAGGTGATTTTGTTTTTCTTTTACGGTAATAAGTGATTGAGTTATAACGGTTTAATAACAGGGTCGTTGATACACCTCGGTCGGGCATAACACAAAGTAACAAATTTTAATCGGCTTACTAAGCAGCAGCCATAGGCTGATTAAAATTGGTATCTTAAATTAGAGTAGTCAATTACGTATGATAAAAATCAAGAAAGGCTTAGATCTTCCTATCGAAGGCGCGCCGGAGCAGAAGGTCCATCCAGGGCCGGCTGTGACGAAAGTCGCCATCCTTGGGGAAGAGTATAATGGCATGCGTCCTACGATGCATGTTCAGGTTGGGGATGTTGTCAAAAAAGGGCAGTTGCTTTTTGAAGACAAGAAAAACCCGGGTGTAAAATTTACGGCACCAGCAGCAGGTGAAGTCATTGAAATTAACCGTGGCGCAAGACGTGTCTTGCAGTCTGTGGTTATCAAACTTCAAGGTGACGAAGAAGTTACATTCACTAGCTATGACGAAGCAGCTCTTGCTTCTGCAGAGCGCTCTGCAATAAGCGAATTATTGGTTGAGTCTGGTGCATGGACAGCTATTAGAACGCGTCCATTCAGCAAAAACCCAAAAGTAGGTTCAACACCTTCTTCAATTTTTGTTTCAGCTATGGACACCAATCCGCTTGCTGCCGACCCACAAATCATTATCGCTGAACGTAAGGACGATTTTGCTTTTGGTCTAAAGGTATTAGCTAAGCTAACCGACGGTAAAGTGTTTGTGAGTAAAGCACCTGGCGCTGATATTCATACAGGCGACGCAGTGGTTGAAGTGAACGAATTTGCTGGACCGCATCCTGCTGGTCTTGTGGGTACTCACATACACCACCTTGATGCCGTTGGCATGAAGAAATTCGTATGGCATGTTGGGTATCAAGACGTCATCGCGTTTGGTTCATTACTAAAAACCGGCAAGCTCGACACATCGAAGGTTTTATCGATTGCAGGGCCTGCAGCTAAAGCTCCGAAATTGATAAGCACTATTTTGGGCGCTAGTCTTGATGAGCTTACCGCAGATCAGAAAATTGACGGTCCTGTGCGCGTTGTGTCTGGTTCAGTCTTAAATGGCGTAACAGCCTCTGGCCCGCAGGCTTATCTCGGACGCTACCATACGCAGGTTTCACTGCTCGTAGAAGATAGAGAAAAGCGTCTGTTTGGTTGGATTATGCCAGGTTCAAACCAGCATTCTGTGACTAGAGCTTATTTAGGACATTTATCACCTAAAAAGTTATTTAATATGACCACACAAACTAATGGTTCAGACCGTTCAATGGTGCCAATCGGTAATTATGAACGTATCATGCCATTAGACATTATTCCGACTCTATTACTTCGTGACATCATTTCCGGTGATCTAGAAGGTGCACAAAATCTTGGTGCGCTTGAATTAGACGAAGAAGATTTGTCCTTATGTACCTATGTTTGCCCTGGCAAATACAACTATGGACCAATTTTAAGAGAGTGTTTAACCAAGATTGAAGAAGAGGGTTAAGTCATGGGTTTAAAAGCAATAATCGAAAAAGCAGAACCTGATTTCGAACCAGGTGGTAAATACGAAAAGTTTTATGCACTGTATGAAGCAGCCGCTACTATTTTTTACACGCCGGGCAAAGTGAATAAGGCTAATACGCATGTAAAAGACAGTATCGATTTAAAACGCATTATGATCATGGTTTGGATGGCAACATTCCCAGCTATGTTTTACGGTATGTATAACGTTGGTCTGCAGGCATCTTATGCTATCGAAGCCGGCGGCGCGTTGTATGATGGTTGGCAAGCAGGTTTGTTCTCTGCATTAGGCGGAACCTTAACGGCTGACTCTGGCATATTATCAATGCTGTTCTACGGTGCTTGTTTCTTCATCCCTATCTACGCCACAACGTTTGTGGTGGGTGGTTTCTGGGAAGTTCTGTTCGCATCTGTTAGAAAACATGAAGTAAACGAAGGCTTCTTCGTAACTTCAGTGCTGTTTTCATTGACCCTACCAGCAACTATCCCGCTATGGCAGGTTGCTTTGGGTATCACTTTCGGTGTTGTCATCGCGAAGGAAATCTTTGGCGGAACCGGTCGTAACTTCCTAAACCCAGCGTTATCTGGTCGTGCTTTCCTTTACTTTGCATATCCTGCACAAATCTCAGGCGACCAGCCTTGGGTTGCTGCTGAGTTAGCTGACGGTTATTCAGGTGCAACTTGGTTAAGTAATGCGGCAAACGGGCAAATGGACTTTTCAGACATGGGTCTTTGGATGAACTCCTTCTTGGGTGACATACCAGGCTCAGTTGGTGAGGTATCCAGTTTGATGATCCTGCTGGGTGGCTTGTTCATCATTTATCTCGGCATTGCGAGTTGGCGAATTGTATTGGGTGTAGCGCTAGGCGTGACCTTCTTCAGTACCTTGCTTAACTTCTTTGCGCCAGACGCAACCTCAATATACGCAATGCCGTTCTACTGGCATTTTGTAATCGGCGGTTTGGCCTTCGGTATGTTCTTTATGGCTACGGACCCGGTGTCTGCATCATTTACTAACCAAGGTAAATGGTTCTATGGGTTCTTTATCGGATTTATGACAGTGTTAGTAAGAGTCATCAACCCAGCATTCCCTGAAGGTATTATGCTAGCTATATTGTTCGCTAATTTATGGGCGCCATTATTCGATTACTTCGTAGCGCAAAGCAATATTAAACGGAGGGTTGCTCGTGTCGGCTAAAAAAGAAACTTTAGGTAAAACAGTCGGTGTTGTCGTTGCTGTTTGTTTAGTTTGTTCAATTATAGTATCGGGTGCAGCGGTAGGTTTGCGGGAACTACAGCAAACCAATGCAGCGCTTGATAAGCAGTCGAACATATTAACTGCAGCTGGACTACTCGGCGAAGCGAAAACGAAAAAAGACATTGCGACAATTTACGATGCGAAGGTTGAAGAGCGTTTTGTAGACCTAGCATCTGGTGAATACGTCGCTAACCCTGCTGAGGGTGAACCGAAGCCATACGACATGTACGGAAGAGTGTCTAAGGCCGATGCTACAAGCACAAAAGTAGATGGCAGCCCGGCTGGTTTTTCTCGACGTGCAAATGTCGCTAGCGTGTATTTGATCAAAGATGATAGCGGTACAGTTTCACGCATTATTTTACCCGTGCACGGCAGCGGTTTGTGGGATTTGATGTATGGATTCCTAGCAATCGACAACGATGGTCAGACTATTCGTGAATTGATTTTCTACCAACACAAAGAAACTCCAGGACTAGGTGGCGAAATTCAAAACCCAGAATGGCAGGCTAAGTGGGACGGTAAAAAGCTTTATGATGACGGTAACGTTGCCATTGAAGTTAACAAGGGTGAAAACAAAGACGACCAGTATGCAGTTGATGCACTATCAGGTGCGACACTAACCAGTAACGGCGTACAAAATACGCTGCAGTATTGGGCTAGTGACAACGGCTACGGTAATTACCTTAAAAAGCAATCTTGGAAATCATAAGGCACCACAATGGCTGACACTAAAGAAATGAAAAAAGCCCTGTTTGGGCCAATAATAGACAGTAATCCTATTGCGTTGCATGTACTCGGTATTTGCTCTGCATTGGCAATTACAACAAAGCTAGAAACCGCACTCGTTATGTCTTTGGCATTAACAACAGTAACCGCGTTTTCTAGTTTGTTTATCTCACTAATACGTAAACAAATTCCTTCAAGCGTGAGGATCATCATACAGATGACAATCATTGCTTCGTTGGTAATCGTTGTTGACCAAGTATTGAAAGCTTATTCTTATGAAATTTCAAAGCAGCTTTCAGTATTCGTCGGATTGATTATCACTAACTGTATCGTGATGGGGCGCGCGGAAGCTTACGCAATGAAGTCACCCCCAGTAATGAGCTTTTTAGATGGTATTGGTAATGGTTTGGGTTACTCATTCGTCCTAATCGTGATTGGTACAATCAAGGAAATCGCCGGTTTTGGTACGTTACTTGGTTTTGAAATTTTACCACTCGTCACGAACGGTGGTTGGTATCAGGGTAACGGCTTGTTAATATTACCGTTTAGCTCATTTTTCCTCATTGGCGGTTTGATTTGGTTCATTCGTACTATTCGCCCTGAACAAGTTGAGCCTAAGGAATAATCATGGAACATTACGCAGCATTATTTATTAGAGCAGTATTTGTTGAGAACATGGCGTTGTCACTGTTCTTGGGGATGTGTACTTTCTTGGCAGTATCAAAGAAAGTAAAGACATCAATGGGTTTGGGCGTAGCCGTTATCGTAGTATTAGGTATTTCGGTGCCGGTCAACCAAGTTATTTTTGTTAATATCCTTGCTCCAGGCGCTTTGGATTGGGCTGGTTTCCCAGATGCCGACCTTAGCTTCTTGAGTTTCTTGACTTTTATCGGCGTTATCGCGGCATTGGTTCAGATATTGGAAATGACACTGGACAAGTTTTTCCCTGCTTTATATAACGCATTAGGGATCTTCTTACCGCTTATCACCGTAAACTGTGCAATATTCGGTGGTGTTGCGTTCGCGGTTCAACGCGAATACAACTTCACTGAAAGTATCGTTTACGGCATCGGCAGCGGCGCAGGTTGGGCAATAGCCATTATCTTGCTAGCTGCTGTTAGAGAAAAGTTAAAGTATGCTGATATGCCAGATGGTATCCGCGGATTAGGTTCTGTGTTTATGATTGCTGGTTTGATGGCATTGGGCTTCCAGTCATTCACAGGTATTTCGCTGTAAGGCGAATTAGGAGTATAGATAATGAATTCAGTTGAAATCTATCTCGGTGTAGGCATGTTTATCGCTATCGTTTTAGCGTTAGTTTTTATCATCATGTTTGCGAAATCGAAATTAGTGCCTGAAGGTGATGTTGTCATCACCATTAACGGCGATCCAAGCAAATCAATTACAACCTCTCCGGGCGGAAAGTTATTAGGCGCTCTAGCTGATTCAGGTATTTTTGTGTCTTCAGCATGCGGCGGCGGCGGTTCTTGCGGTCAGTGTACTGTTGATATCAAATCAGGCGGTGGTGAGATATTACCAACCGAGCTTGATCACATATCAAAGCGTGAAGCGAAGCAAGGTTGTCGTTTATCTTGCCAAGTATCCATCAAGCAAAACATGGATATTGAGCTTCCAGAAGAAGTTTTTGGTATTAAAAAGTGGGATTGTGAAGTGCTTTCTAATGACAGCAAAGCAACCTTCATCAAAGAACTTAAGCTTGGCATACCTAACGGCGAGAGCGTTCCGTTTAAAGCCGGTGGTTACATTCAAATTGAGGCGCCACCTCACCATGTTAAGTACAAAGATTTTGATGTACCAGAGAAATTCCGTAAAGATTGGGAACACTTCGGTTTCTTCGATGTAGAGTCAAAGTGTGACGAAGAAACTATTCGTGCATACTCAATGGCAAATTACCCAGAAGAAGAAGGCATCATTTTGCTGAACGTGCGTATTGCTACGCCGCCACCAAATAATTTGAGCCTTCCAGCTGGTAAAATGTCATCATTCATTTGGTCATTAAAGCCAGGCGACAAAGCCACGATATCCGGTCCTTTCGGTGAGTTTTACGCGAAAGAAACAGATGCAGAAATGGTATTTGTTGGCGGTGGTGCAGGTATGGCCCCAATGCGTTCACACATTTTTGACCAACTTCGTCGAATTAAAACAGACCGTAAAATGACGTTCTGGTACGGCGCTCGTTCGTCACGTGAAATGTTCTACGTAGAAGATTTCGACATGTTAGCCAAAGAAAACGATAACTTTGAATGGCATGTAGCACTGTCAGATCCACAACCAGAAGATAACTGGGAAGGCGACACAGGTTTTATTCACAACGTACTGTTGGAAAACTACCTGAAAGACCACCCAGCACCAGAAGATTGTGAGTTCTACATGTGTGGTCCACCTATGATGAACGCCGCAGTAATCAACATGCTCAAAGAGCTTGGCGTTGAAGACGAAAACATCATGCTAGATGACTTCGGTGGCTAATCAGCCATAAGGAAGAAAGCAACAACATTAGGCGCCTCATTGGCGCCTTTTTATTAAAAAATAAATAATAAATAATAAAAAACAACAACAGAAGCTCAAATATAAAACCGAGAATAGCCCCCCTCTGCGCCATTAGCAAACCTTCACTAGGCAAGGACGCCTAGTGTGAGCGGTCAGGATGACGAAAAGCGCGTTTGCTAATGGCGCAGAGGGGGGCTGTTCTCGGTTTTTGCGGTCTTAAACTTTCGCTAGATCGAGAGGCCTAGCGTGAGCGGTCAGGATAACGAACTTTTATGTCCATCAGTAAATTCATGTATAATGCAGCGCAACGAAACGTCGCTATGCTGGTCTTACAGTTGTAACCCACGTTTTCAGTTTACCAACTAGTTATATATGAGGATTGCCTTGAAATTTTTACTGCCTTTTCTATTATTATTTGTATTTTCGTGTGCCCCCCAGCAACCGCTTGAGATTGCTATAACCGGCAAAACAATGGGAACCACATATAATATAAAAGTGGTTCAGCAAAGCGATGCGCCCATCGATATACAGGCACTACAGGCAGAAATTGATGATGCGCTAATTCAAGTTAACGCATTAATGTCCACTTATGACCCTAAGTCAGAGCTATCCTTGTTAAACAAAGCACAAGCAGGACAAGCATTTCCTATATCAGAACAAACCGAATACGTGCTAACAGAAGCCATTAGGTTGAATAACTTGAGCCAAGGCAGCCTTGACATAACTGTTGGTCCTTTAGTCAATCTGTGGGGCTTTGGGCCCGATAAACGACCAGAAGTGATACCTACCCAAACCCAACTAACGGAAATTGCAGATTATGTGGGTATTGATAAGTTCCAGTTAGTTGATGGCGTTGTCACAAAGTTACACTCAAAGTTGTATATAGATTTATCGACAATTGCAAAAGGGTATGGTGTTGATGTTGTAGCTGATATCATAGAAAACAATCAAATAGATAATTACCTAGTTGAAATTGGCGGCGAAATGCGAGTTGCCGGCAAAAAAGGCAATGGCTCTGATTGGCGCATTGCTATTGAACAACCTATAACGACAGAGCGGGCCATACAAAAGATTATCAGTATAGGCGACAATGCCGTAGCCACGTCAGGCGATTACCGTAATTATTTTGAAAAAGACGGTGTGCGCTATTCGCATTTAATTGAACCAACTACCGGGTATCCTATTAAGCATAATCTTGTATCGGTTACCGTAGTGCATCCTTCATCAATGACTGCAGATGGTTTAGCTACAGCGTTGAATGTCATGGGGGCGGATAAAGCAAAGGTTTTAGCAGTCAGCAATGATCTAGCCGTATTTATGATCATGAAGGAAGGCAGCGAATTTATTGAATACGCGTCTCCCGCATTTGTAAGAGATGTTAAACAAAATTAGCGACCGTGTGCGGCAGCATCGCCGTTCAGTCATATTAAAGCATTTTGAAAATTTTAGAGGTAAGCGTGAGTACATTTATTTTAGCATTTGCATTTTTCTTACTGATGGTAGCGGCCATGGCAGTGGGTTATATCCTGCAAAAAAAAACGATTGCTGGCAGTTGCGGTGGTTTAGGGGCAATAGGTATTTCAAAAGCCTGTGATTGCCCAGAGCCATGCGATAGAAAAAAAGCAAGAATGGAAAGAGAAGAACAAAGACAGAAAAAAATAAAGGAATGGCAAGATAACCAAATTCTATAAGCGGCGAACAGTTGAAATACATAACTCCCGCGTCCAATTGTAAAACAACAAAGGCCCTCTCTGTCAAAACAACGCGATGAATAATTGGTAAATCACTAATAGTGTTTTAAACTGTGTGTATATACAGTGTTGCTGAGTTGGAATTCCACATTATTCTGAAGCAAATATTATCTAATGCGTAAGTTTATTCACATCGACATGGACTGCTTTTACGCAGCAGTCGAGATGCGTGACGACCCAAGCTTAAAGCACAAACCAATTGCCATTGGTGGCAGCGCCGATCGCAGGGGTGTCGTAGCTACTTGTAACTATCCTGCGAGAAAATTTGGTGTGCGCTCAGCTATGGCTACCGCAACCGCCCTAAGGCTCTGTCCAGACCTTGTTTTGGTGAAAGGTCGAATGGATGAATACAAAAAAGTGTCGGACCAAATAAAGGAAATTTATTTGCGTTATACCGATGAGATTGAGCCTCTCTCGTTGGATGAAGTCTTTTTAGATGTCACCGAAAGTGAATTGTTTGGCGGGAGTGCTACCTATATTGCTGAAGATATTCGACGTGCAATATTTGAAGAAACAGGCTTAACCGCTTCAGCAGGCGTGGCTCCTATAAAATTTGTGGCTAAAGTTGCTAGTGACGAAAACAAACCGAACGGTATTTGTGTAATTAATCCAGCGCAATTGGACGAGTTTGTTAAGCGCCTCCCCTTGAAGAAAATACCGGGCGTGGGCAAGGTAACACTCGAAAAGTTAAATAAACTCGGGTTATACAAATGTGAGGATATTCGTTCATTCCCCATCGAAAAACTACATAAACATTTCGGTAAATTTGGCGCCGCTCTTTGGAAACGGGCACATGCTATCGATGAAAGAAGACTTTCGACAAACAGAAAAAGAAAGTCGATAGGGGTGGAGCGAACCTTAGACAAAGATCTTGTAAGCTTGGAAGAATGCAAAGAAGTGGTAACAAGGCTGCTGCCTAAGCTTTATGAACGAATTGATACTAAAAAACACAGTCCAATTAAGTCATTGGGAGTGAAACTGAAGTTTGACGACTTTCAACAAACCACTGTTGAACAGCAGTCACAAGAAGTAAACGAGCAATTATTAATCGAATTGCTCGCCAAGGCATTCGAAAGAGGAGATGGTAAAAACGTCCGCTTAGTGGGGCTGCACGTATCTTTGGCAGATAATATTAATGCTGATCAACTCGCTTTGCCCTTGTTTAGTGCAGAATAAGCAATATACTTTAGTTTCATTTCATAATAACAATAATAAGCTATGCAAGAAGTGCCAAGCTCTTTTAAAAGAGAAAATAGACTTCTGCTTAATATGCAATCCTAACGGAGACATCAATGCCTTTTCCTAACGCAGTTTTAGAAACAAATATTGCACAATTGACTCATGAATATGACGCTTATGTATTAGTCAGTAACACGCTGTCGAGTCAGCACTACCCAGATATTCAACAAAATTTAGAGCAGCACCAGTCGCTCGACAAGCGCGTTGGCGGACATGCAGTTCTTGTTGCAGCGGACGTTGTTGGCGGAAGGTTACTGCAAGTGCCTGTAGGTCAATTAGACCGAGACTACGACGATGTTCGCCGCATCTTTGATGCAGCGCGAAACGTCGCACAGACCCTCTTGGACTCAGGTGTACGCAAGCCGCTTCTAGAAATCAATCTAGCGGGCTTAAATGAGAGCCAAGCAGCGCAATTTAAAAATGCTGTCGAAGCGGCATATTTGGGACTATGCCAAGGTTTATGGCAGCCTCTTGAAGCAAGGCAAGCTTTAGATGAACACGAAATTGAACCGATTGAATTCATTGGTTTGATTGACGGCAGCAGTAGCATCGATGTATCTCGTTTAAATGCTATTGAAGCAGGGAAGCGAATTGCACGTGACCTCTGCGGCACTGAGCCTGAGCGCATGGCACCGCCAGGTTTCGCCGATTACTGTGTTGCGGCATTCAAAGGCTCAAATGTGAAAGTAACGGTTGTTTCTGACGATGCACATATCAAACATGAGTATCCTCTGCTGCATGCTGTCGCGAGAGCTTCAATTGAAGTGAAAAGACATCGTCCCCGCATTATTCGCATGGTTTACGAGCCATCGGGCGAAATTACTAAAACACTTTTATTTGCAGGCAAAGGCATCACTTTTGATACTGGCGGCGCTGATTTAAAAGTGAATGGTCATATGGCAGGTATGAGCCGAGATAAAGGCGGCGCTGCAGGCGTTGCCGGTTTTATGAAGACACTTTCTTTACTCGCGCCGAAAGGCATTAAAGTTATCGCAGAACTCGGCGCAGTTCGAAACAGTATTGGTGCTGAAGCCTTTATACCGGATGAAATTATTACTAGCCATGCAGGCGTAAGAGTACGCGTTGGCAATACGGATGCTGAAGGCAGAATGTTGCTTGCCGACCTACTTTCGCATTTGCGAGAAGATGCAGTTAGTGCGGTAAACCCTCAATTGTTTTCAGTTGCAACCCTAACAGGACACGCAGCAATGGCTTTTGGACCCTATACCGCGCTGGTTGAAAACAAACCTGCCCGAGATATGGGTATTGCAAAGCAATTATTCGTGCAGGGTGAACTATGTGCTGATCAGGTGGAGCCATCGCTTTCGCGTCGCGAAGATTTTGACTTTGTTAAGCCACGCACAAAAGCGGATGATGTGTTGTCTTCAAACAATGCGCCTTCTGTAACCACTATGCGTGGTCATCAATTCCCAATGGCATTTTTAACGATTGCGTCTGGCTTGGACAAACATGAGGCTAGCGCAAAACAGCCATTGCCTTTCACTCACGTCGATATCGCGGGTAGCGGCATCGAGGGGCTTGATTGGCAACATGGAAAGCCAACAGGCGCGCCAGTTAATGTGTTTGTTAACACTTACTTATAGGTTTTTAGATGAAAACTGGATTATATAAGCACTATAAAGGCAATAACTATGAAGTCATTGGTGTAGCACGCCACTCGGAAGATGAAACAGAATTAGTGGTTTATAGGCCAACTTATGGTGAGAAAGGGCTTTGGGTTCGTCCACTGGATATGTTTACAGAGAGCA
Source organism: Glaciecola nitratireducens FR1064 (assembly GCF_000226565.1). NCBI lineage: Bacteria > Pseudomonadati > Pseudomonadota > Gammaproteobacteria > Alteromonadales > Alteromonadaceae > Brumicola > Brumicola nitratireducens. Next base: position 851,367 of record NC_016041.1, read on the forward strand.
TTGAAGTTGATGGAAAACAAATTCCAAGGTTTAGCTATATAGATGAAACGTAATTCGCTATCAGACTACGGTAACTAGTTCTAATATAATTAAGCACTTTTTACTGAATAGCTCCGTATTGAACTAAATTGCAAAAAAACATGTAAACACGAACAATCGAAAAAGTAACATTAAGGAATAAATAATGAAAAATATGATAGGAAAAAGCGTTTTAGCACTATCACTCGCTGGGCTATTTGCATCTTCTGCATTTTCCCAAGGCCGTTTCGATGACGTTGAAGTGAAATCACAATCGGTAGGCGGCTCGGTGCATATGCTAGTTGGAGCGGGCGGTAATATCGGCGTTTCTGCTGGGCCTGATGGACTACTGATCGTTGATGATCAATATGCTGATCTAGCAGACAAAATTGCAGTAAGCCTTGCTGATATAAGCAAAGAGCAGACTCGCTATGTCATCAACACGCATTTTCACGGCGATCACACTGGTTCAAACGCATTTTTTAGTAAGCACAAACAAGCGACGATATTTGCCCATGAAAATGTGCGTGTTCGTTTAGCTGCAGGAGAAGATACCGATCCTGCTATGCTGCCTGTTGTAACGTATGACAAAGGTGTTAAGTTTCATATGAACGGTGACACAGTGCATGTATTCCATCTTGCGTCTGCGCACACAGATGGCGATAGTGCGGTTTGGTTTGAACAACCCGATGTAATGCATACCGGTGATTTATTCTTTAAAGATTGGTTCCCGTTTATAGACTTAAATTCAGGTGGCTCAGTGGTGGGCTATATAGCTGCAGTTGAAACGTTGTTGACGATGATTGATAATGACACGAAAGTTATCCCAGGACACGGTGCGTTGGCTAACAAGGCCGATTACGTGCGCTTCTTAGATATGATTAAGAAAACCTACGCTTATGTTCAGGCTAAAAAGATGGCTGGTATGAGTGAAGACGATATGGTTGCCGCTGGGCTGGAAGATAAGTGGAAAAGCTGGTCTTGGAACTTCATTACTGAAGAAAGATGGATAAGAACCTTATACAAGTAGGTTCTGATATTGAATTAAGGGCAGCCGCAATAGAAGATCTTGCGGCTGTATCCGCTTGGTTTGTTCCCCGCAAACTAGCAAGTTCAGCAGAGGAACGAGAATTAATCCGTCAGTGGGCGGGCCCAAAAATCAGGTACCCCTGTTCAGCCGAACAGCTCGCATTTCATGTTATCAACGGTAATTACCAATCTTTTACACTAACTGAGAACAACAACATTGTTGGCTTTGGCCAAATTCAACTAGTGAAACAGCGTGCGCATCTAGCTCGACTCGTGATTAATCCAAATTATAGAGGTTTGGGCTTGGCTAAACGTTTGTTATCTGAACTTATTGAAAATGCCCAGCAACAAATTCAGGTAAAAGAAGTGTCGTTGTTTGTTTATCTTGAAAACACAACTGCAATTGCTTGTTATACAAAATTTGGATTTGCAGAGTCGGCGACGCCTCCTGGCATAAATGCCCTCGACGGCTGTCGCTTTATGACTCTGCGTTATTAAGGTTTTTATTTAGCAAATACTTGCTGACCATTTATCCATGTTTCTAATACTTGGGTATCGCGAATATCTGACGCTGGCCCAGTAAAGATGTCTCTATCAATAAAGATGAAGTCAGCACGCTTACCTACTTCTAAGGTACCAAGTTTGTCTTCTTGAAAAGCTGCATAAGCTGCGTCTAAGGTAAAGCCACGAAGTGCATCTTCAACAGACACTTTTTCTTCAGGTATCCATCCCATTTTAGGTTCATTTTCACTACTTTGACGCGTCACTGCCGCATGCAGTCCATGAAAGGCGTTCGCAAGTTCTACTGGGAAGTCAGAGCCAAAGGCGATCCTTGAGCCTTGGTCTAAAAAAGTTCTCCAAGCATAGGCTCCTTTTAATCTTGCTTTACCAATGCGATCTTCAGCCATGTTCATATCGCTTGTGGCATGAGTTGGCTGCATTGATGGAATAATACCAAGCTCTTTGAATAGAGGTATATCCTCTACTGCAACAACCTGAGCATGCTCAATGCGATGCCGCTGTGTATTCTCTGGGAAGGTCTTGAAGGTTTTAGCAAACTGCTGTAGCGCTAATCTGTTAGCTCTGTCACCAATTGCATGAAAGTTAAGCTGGAAATTAGCGCCAAGTACCTGTGAAAACAAACTTGGTAAGCTTTCCTGCGGGGTAACTAATAATCCATGATTATCTTTATCATCCGAGTAGGGCTCAATTAACGCAGCTCCGCGACTTCCTAATGCTCCATCACCATAAGCCTTCACACTTCTAATGCTTAGCATATCGTTCTTTGTTGTGATGTGGCCAGCCGCGAGCATGTCATTAATTTGTGGGTCTGTGGCCGCAATCATTGCGTATATTCTAAATTTAAGCTCTCCAGATTGTGCTTGCTGCTGATAAAAATCATACACTTGTTTGCTGATACCTGCGTCATGCACGCTGGTGATGCCTAACGACAATAAATGCTCAGACGCTGCATTAAGTTGCTGGGACAGCTGGTCTACATCCGCCGCTGGGATTAATTTCGTTACCAAAGATTCGGCGTTATCGATTAAGACGCCTGTTGGTTGACCATTTTTGTCTTTTACTATTTCGCCGCCAGCCGGTGAGGGCGTATTTGCGTCAATTCCAGCTAACTTCAAGGCTGCGCTATTTACCCATACTGCGTGTCCATCAACTCTTGATAACACAACTGGACGATCCTTTAGCGCTGCGTCTAAACTTTCTTTACTTGGAAATGCGTTGCTTGACCATAAGACCTGATTCCAGCCTCTGCCAATAAGCCACTGTGTGGTTGTGGATTTCGCGCTGTCTTTTGGTAATGCGTGAGCACTTACAAACTCTAAAACTCTCTTAACCGCTTCGTCTTCACTTTTGGTGCCGCGTAAATCAATTTCTAATAGGTTCTGTCCTAAACCCAAAATATGCCCATGAGCATCAATTAAGCCGGGTAACATAACGCGGCCTTTCCCGTCTATTTTTGTAACAATTCCACCGGGTTCTTGGGTCAGATTCATGCCGACAATAAATTCGTCTTCAAACGCAATATTGGTGAACGTGATTAATTTGCCTTGTTGATTCAAGGTGTAGCCTTTTACATTCTCAATAAACGTAAGTGAGAAGGCCGATGTGGAAAATAACGCGAGTATAAGCGTGCTTGTCCTGAGCAGTGTTTTAAGCATTGATTTCATTTACATTCCTTTTGGTGTCAATTTTATTTTTGTAAAACAGTTTAAGCTTCTGGATTCATTATTGGGGGCTGCGTTAGATAATCCTGCTGCCATATTTTTTGCATTGATGCCTGACTAATATTTCCACCCGATAATAACACTAGCACCTTCTGGTTGGCAGGTTTATCACTCAACCAAGCTGCCACGGCTGCCATGGTCATGGCGCAGGTTGGCTCTATGTGTAATTTTAACAAATGATGTAACCATTGTGTCCAATAAGCAATTTGTTGTTCTTCTACCTCGTAAAAGTCATCGACCGTTTTTAATATTTCGAAGGTATGTTCGCCAATAGCGGGCGTCGCTGCGCCGTCGGCCAAAGTATCTGGCGGGCCATCAAGGCGTTCAATCTTTCCGCTTTGCAAACTTCGCGCAGCATCATTTGCATTTAAAGGCTCAGCACCCACAACCTCAGCATTGGGTAAACGCGCTTTGGTTGCAATAATGGCACCGGATAGCAGACCACCACCACCACATGGGGCAAAAACGCCATTTGGCTCGACGCCAGTTTCTGCTAGTTGCTGCAGAGCCTCTAAGGTTACGGTACCTTGGCCTGCAATAATATCAGGATGATTAAACGGCGGGATCCAAAGCGTTCCTTCCTCATGGCTTGCTTTTTCAACGGCAATATCTGCTTCTTCTCTGCTAGCAAATCTGTTTATTTGTGCACCATAAAACTCAGTTGCCGCCGCTTTGATGGGGGAAATAGTGTCTGCACAGTAAATTGAAACAGGAATGCCAAATTGCCCACAGGCAAAGGCCACTGCTTGCGCATGGTTTCCTGATGAATTGGCGATAACACGTTGAGGAAGTGCTCCTTGCTCATGCAGTTTAGCTAATATGTTGGTTGCTCCGCGTAGTTTAAATGCACCTGTTCGCTGTAAACATTCAGCTTTGAAGTAAATTTGATGACCGAGCCAGTGATTGAGCAAACGCGATTCAAATATCGGTGTTTGTTTTACAATGCCACTAATGCGTGTTTGTGCCGCTTCTATATCAGCTATCGATACCATCTAAAAAATATCCTTTTAGGAGAACACTAATTCGTTTCACCGTGTTTTCATATTAAGCACTAGTTTAAACGTATCCGGTTTTTATATGAAGCGTTAGCAGAAAAAATCTCTGTGCAGCGGGCGGAAGCGCAAGTAAAGCGCTACTTTATGTTTTCGATACCTATCGCAAAGGGAAGTTGTGGAAAAACATTCAAAATTTGCTATTGTCGTTTGCCTAAATAGGAAGACATACACACTTAAAAAGGATGCCGCTATGGGGCTGTTAGATGGTTTATTAGGAAACGCTTCAAAAATTGACGTTTCATCGGTTACGGAAGAACTAGCACCGATACTTTCTAGTGCTGAACAAGTAGTAGAAGCCTACAAAATGGTTCGGGACTTGATTGTATTTACTGATAAAAGATTAATGTTTATTGATAAACAAGGTGTTACGGGTAAGAAAGTTGATTATTTATCAATTCCCTATCGAGCAATTACACAAGTAAAGGTAGAAACTGCGGGGCATTTTGATATGGACTGTGATCTTAAGATATGGGTTTCAGGTCAATCAGAACCAATCGAGACCAAGTTAAAATCCGGTTTGGCGCAAGATGTCCAAAAGACCCTAGCAAATATGATGTTTACCTAAGATAAAGTCAGCGTTAAGTGCACCAACATTACGAACCAACGAGAAACCATAAATGACCATTCTAAAAAACAAAGCCTTAGTAGTCTGGTCATTATTATTGTCGCCTCAATTAAGCTCGGTCGATAACGCAGACATAAAAAATGCGCCTTCGATAGTGAAGGCGCACTGTTAGTAAAAAACAATATCAAGTAAGTACCTTATCTGCTTACTGAATCGTGACCTGAAGCTATTATTCTACCGTTTTCATTGGCTGCAAATGTTTGTCAAAGAAATTGGTGATTGTTTTATACAAATGAATTCCGGTATTTTTACCACGAATGCTATGTTTCTTACCTGGGTAATCCATTACTTCAAACGGCAGGGCTAAGTCCTGCAAATGTTTGTATAACATGGTGCTGTGAGTAAATAACACATTGTCATCCGCCATACCGTGGTAAATTAGCAAATCACCTTTAAGGTCTTTGGCATATGGAAATACGGATGAGTCCGTATAGGCTTGGTCATCTGTCTTTGGATTGCCCATGTACCGTTCTGTGTAATGAGTGTCATATAAACGCCAGTCGGTAACGGGTGCGCCTGACACGCCTGCTGCAAAGTAGTCACCACCTTTGAACATTGTCATCAGCGTCATATAGCCACCGTAGCTGTGCCCATGTACTCCAATTCTTGCTGGGTCAACATAATCTAAGGTGCGTAAAAACTTCACTCCAGCTATTTGATCGTCTACTTCAACAAAGCCCATTTTTTTGAATAACGGATCTTCGAAGGCCTTGCCTCTGTTATATGAACCACGATTATCGACTGTAAAGACAACATAGCCTTTGCTAACCCAATGCTGCATTAATAGACCACGATTGCCACCCCAGCTGTTGGTGACTGTTTGAGCATGAGGACCGCCATATAAATAAACGATAACCGGGTGTTTGCCTTTCAATTCTGTTGGCTTATATAGGCGATAGTGAAGGTCGGTACCATTTTGCGCTTTTATCTTGCCAAACTCCGGCTTAACCCAGCTATCGGTATAGGCAAATAAGGGATGGTCTTTATCGACTTTGTTTTCTTCAAGCCAAGTGATCATGCTGCCGTCGGCTTGATGCAAACTGACTTGTGCAGGCGAGTTAGTGCTTGAATGCGAATCCACATATACCGAAGCGTCAGAGCTGAAGGTCGCACTGTGGAATCGATTCGCTTCACTTAGTCGAGTTATATTGCTGCCATCAAGTGACACTGAATAGACATGACTTTCCAATACAGTGTCTTTGCGTCCTTGAAAGTAGATAAGTCCTTTCTTTTCGTCAATGGCTTTGATGCTTTCAACAACCCAGTCACCTTGGGTGATTTGTCGAACGAGTTCACCGTTATTACGATACAAGTAAAGGTGTTTAAAGCCATCGCGTTCTGAGGCCCAAACGAAATGTTTGTTGTCTGCCAAAAAACGTAAATCGAAATTTAAGTTAACCCACGTGTTGCTGGTTTCTTGCAATAGCACTGTTTGCTCGCCGCTATCAATATTCACCGCGTTCAAGTTAAGTATTTGCTGGTCGCGAGATTGCGTTTGATAAGTCAACGTGGATGAATCCATCCAATTAGCGCGAGCCAAATATATATCTTTGTTTTCGCCCAAGTCTACCCAACGAACTTTGCCACTATCGAGGTTGGCGACAGCCAATTCAATATACACATTATTGCTGCCGGCTTTAGGATACTTCTGCTCTATAGTGCTAATAGAGTCGGCATAGATTTCTGAGCGCACGATGTTGTCAACGGGGCTTTCATCAACCTTCGTAAAAGCAATGTGCTTTTCGTCTTTTGACCACCAATAGCCTGTCATGCGGCCCATTTCTTCTTGTGCGACAAACTCGGCCATGCCGTATTTAATGTCGCCGCCGCCTTTGGTTGTGATGGCTTGTTCTTTTCCTGTTGCGACGTTCATCACATATAAATTTTGCTCACGAATGTAGGAAATAAAGTTTCCTTTTGGTGAGAATTTAATGTCAGTTTCAAATGCGTCTGTCTCTAGTAATCGTTTGGCTTTTTTATCGCCAATTTTAAAGTAGTAGACGTCTCCAGCTAAGGGAAATAGTAAAGCACTGCCGTCATTAGACCAATCATAAGTAATGATGCCGCTGCCGTAGACACGCATCCGCTCGCGGCGCGTTTTTTCTTCGTCGGATAAGACTTCGGGACCAGTATGTAGGTCGTCTGAATTAAATAGAATTTGTGTTTTACCAGTAGGGATGTGATATTCCCATAGGTCATATCGATCGTAGTCAGCTTCTTTTCCTTTCAAAAAAGTCACTCGCTGACCATCTGGCGATACTTGAATACCTTTTGGCGTGCTGCCTGATAAAGAGGGTGACTGGTGAATGCGCTCAATGCTGAGCGTTTCTGCATTTACATTTGAGGTTAAGCTGAACCCAAACGCGCAAGCTAAAGTAATGATTAGTCTGTTCATAATGAATTGTTCGTCGTTCACGTTGTTATTGTTTGAATGGCGCAAAAGAGTATCACAACCTAGGTAAAATATGACTGAAAAATACAAAGCATTGGTGCTCGGCGCGTCAGGTTTAGTTGGCAAAGCGCTGGTTAATCAACTATGTCAGGACGACCGATATTCACAGGTAACGTGTTTGGTGCGCTCACCGTTATCAAAAGCGCAGTACCATGATCCACTAAATAAAATACAGGCCATTGTCATAGACTTCGAGGAGCTTCAGGACTATCAAGGTTACTTTTCAGTTGAACACGTTTTTTGTTGTTTAGGCACGACGATTAAACAAGCGGGTTCGCAGTCAAACTTCCGACGTGTCGATTTTCAGTTTGTGCACGTTGCGGCGCAATTAACGCGGGCACAGCGTGCTAAAAGCTTTGTTTGGATTTCTTCTGTTGGCGCGAACGCGAAGAGTGGTAACTTTTATCTAAAAGTAAAAGGGGAATTAGAAAACGCCATCCTTAGTATGCCGCAGCTAGACAATGCCGCTGCTGTGCGGCCTAGTTTACTGCTAGGGCAGCGCACGCAAAAGCGCACGGCGGAAAGTTGGGGAATTGCCATCATGAAGGTGTTGTCGCCCATAATGTTTGGTCCTTTAGCTAAATATCGACCAGTGAGCGCGAACCAAGTGGCTTATCAGATGATCCAACTGCAAGTTTTCTGAAATAGGACTGGCGATAGAGGGGCATAATTACTATACTCGCGCCGATTTTTAGCTAAAGTTAATCTTAATTTGCATCGATAAGCTATATAGGGACATACTAAGTATGTTCCTTCATGAAGTTTTAAGAGGCAATTCATTATGGCTACAGCTATTCCAACAGATGTTGAAACACTGATAGAAAATATAAGAATTGAACAGTTCTGGTGGGACGGGGTACAAATTAAAATCCCTTTTCATTGCGTGTACGCATGCATTCCTAATCCAGTAGCTGATGAATGGAAGCTGATCAATGGTGTCAAAGTGCCTTTGATCCGTGTCGACAAGTATCTAATCCCGCTTTGGGACCCTTTTCATCAAAACATGTCTGAGATGCCCAAGCTTGCGGTAGTGATATCGCATCATAAAGGCAATCAATTTGGATTATTTGCTTATCCAGCCGATCATATTGATGAACATATTATGCTGTCATACGACGAGTGGTTTGAAACCCAGTCTTCATTTCAATAAGGTATTGTGCGCCTTATGATTACTTTTAGCGGTGTTTCTGCTTTTATTGCAGCTGTCTATCTATAGACAGCCAGCAGCCGATTAATAAGTAATTTACGGAGAACACATGCTCCCAGTAGCAGAAGTTTTTGGCGCAATAGCCGTTGTTTTTAATTTTATTGGATACCGACAAAGCGATATTAACCGATATCGCTTTATTTCATCTATCGCGCTGTTGAGCGTTAGTATTCACTTTTTCTTGTTGGGCGCAATGGCCGCCGGTATTGGCTGCATGCTGGCCAGTATTCGTAATATTGTTGCTATGAAGTATCGTGGTCTACCGGTCCTATTTACCTTCGTGACAGCCAATCTTTGTTTTTTCTTTTATGAATTGTTTTGGTTGAATCATAGCTGGACGATTGTGATTGCCTATGCTTCTTCACTCATATTCACGGTAGGCTCAATTACCCTAACGAGTGCTAAGATGATCCGTCAGTGGTTTATTTTAGCTGAAGTACTAGGCTTAGTTTACGCAATTATGGTTGGCAGTATATTTGGTACGGTATTTAATATAACTAACTTGTGCAGTATATTTTATACATTGTATCGAGATTCCTCGGCAGAAAAGAGCGCTTTACCTAAAGATTAAATGAAGCATAGAGAAAAAATAGCAAAAAAAAACGCTGCATCAAGCAGCGTTTTTGAATTTGTTTTGTAAGAGAGTTACTTCTCTTTTACCAACACTGATATTTTGCTAATACCCGCTAATTTAACTTGGTCCATAACACTAACTACAACACCATGCTCAGTGTTTTCACTGGCTTGAATTGCAGCTGAGTCGGTGTCATTATTTGCTAAATACGTCTGTGCGTTCGCAACAACACGACGGATATCAACAATACGACCGTTCATAAGTATTTGGCCTGACTCGTCAATTCTAATAGATAATGACTTACTATTTGGTGGTGGAGGACTATCGCTCTCTGGCGGACGCGTAGGCTCTAAGCCTTTCTCTGATGAGAAGGTCGTTGTCACGATAAAGAATATCAACATGATAAACACGATATCCAACATTGGTGTCATGTCTACTGCTGCGTCCTCATCACCGGATGTATGTTTTTTTCTTTTCATTTTTACACTCAGTCCTTCTAATTCTGCTCTATAGCAATTCATCTTAGCGAACAACATAGTATAGTAACTTGCTAGAAAAAGCATAGAGTTTTGTAAACGAATTTTACAAAAAACTATTTTTTCTTTCATTTGTTGTCAAAAACTAGCTTTGCGTCATGAATTTAAGCGATTTTGTAATTCTACTTTCCCTAACTCTACTAGTCAGTAGGGCTATGATCAAGGGCTTTACCTAACCAGTTAAAATAAGTTGCCATTTCAACCGCTATTTTCGATAGTTGAATACCGCTTGGATAAATACCTAGCTTTGCTTCTGCACTTTGTTTTGTGCCCTGCACCAAAAATGCATTTTTAATGGGGTGATGTTGAATGCATGCCTCGAAAGCTCGGGCTGCAACTTCTTGCGGTCGTGCGTAATAGAAGCTTTTGAGTTCTTTATCGATGAGTACACTCTTTTGCATGAGTTCGCTTGGCAAATTGCCATTGCCTTCCAAAAAAATAGTTTCAAAGCAAAGAGCCAGTTGGCTATTTAGTGCGTGAGCGTTCATTTGAGCATTTTCATTAAGCCAAATTTCAGAGGCAAACAGATTGCTACCCGATACTGCAAACATTTTACTCGCAATGTAGTGGTCAAAGGCGTGAAACCACTCGTGAGCTAGCGCCCCAGCGCCGGCGTTCTTCGCTAATGAAAGTTGTTTCTTTGCACTATTGTAGTGTGCGCTAGCGTGTTTTTGGCCACCAACCCCGAATCCTAGAGATAATGTGCCATTGAGTGAAATGACGTTTTCAGGTACTTGCAGGATATCCATTAAGTCGCACAGCGCGTCGAAAAAAAGATTTGCAGCAATTCGCTTTTCTTCTTCGGTGACCCATTTGCCTATTTCAATTGAGCAAAAGCGGAAGAGGCGCAATACATCTTGGAAACTGACGTCCGCGCCAGCGCGGTGCTCATCTCCGTTGCGATAGAATTGGGTATGTAAACGACCTTTCTTTGTTTTTGTAGGGTCAGTCTTCGATTGTATTGGATGCATTATTCTCAATTGGCGTTAACTGTGCGTGTAGATTCTGTATACGCGGAATACTCAAAGGCTATCACTTTTTTATCTATTATTCTGATTCAAAGTGCAGAAATACATTGGCTTGAATTCATTCTTGTGCAAGCATTGGCGCGAGTAGCGCTGTACTCGATTCATGTCGAGCAATAATATAAAAGGAAGCACAGCTATGGATTTTTCATCAATCTTAACCGTAATTAACGACAATCTTGATAAAGGATTAGCGTTAATTACGAGCACACAAACCTACGTGCAGTTGGCTATGCTTGTGGTCATTTATGGTATTGCATTTGGAGTTGCATACAAAATACGCCACAGCATTGGCTTAACGCACAACGAGCCTGACGACGTTGCTCACCCACTGCGCAAATTTGCGTATCGAATTGGCGGCGTTTTGTTTCCGCTTATTGCCATTTTGTTGCTGCAAGTATCGCGTAAAGCTGGCGAAAATCTCGAGTACACCCCTTGGGTTATTCAAGTCGCACTTTCTGTTGCAATATTATTGTTCTTTAGCTCCATTATTCGTGCGTTTGTTACTCATCACTATGCGGCGACGCTGTTCCGCTGGGTTGGCTTACCGATATTGTTTTTACATTTAGTTGGACTGTTACCTAGCATTGTCAGTGCCTTAGAAGAAATGTCAATGAGTGTCGGTAACGTCGATATATCTGTTTATGGTGTCGTCAGAGTATTGTTGTTTGGTGGTTTTTTGTTTTGGCTTGGCCGCGTGTCCAATAGTTTTGGTAAAGCCGTTATCAAACGCCAAGAAAGTTTAGACATTCCAACAAAGGAAGTTTTTTCGAAATTATTTGAAGTAACCCTTTTCTGCATCATTGTTTTGTTGTTACTAAATGTAATGGGTATCAATCTGACTACGCTAGCTGTATTTGGCGGTGCTGTAGGTGTCGGTATCGGCTTAGGTTTGCAGTCTATCGCCTCGAACTTTATATCAGGTATCATTATCCTTCTTGACCGCTCTTTAACGGTCGGTGATTTTGTCGAATTAGGTGATGGTCAAAAAGGATTTGTACGCGAATTTAAGATGCGCTATGCCGTTTTAGAAACCTATGATGGCAAAGATATACTGGTTCCAAATGAAAAGTTCATTTCAGACTTTTTAGTTAACTGGACGCATAAAGATCCCAAACAGCGATATCGCGTCGATTTTTCCGTGCCCTATGCTACGGACGTTCGCAGCATGGTTGAGTTCATCAAAGTTGCCGTTGCCGAGCATCCTCAGGTTTTGAGTGGCGAAAGCGTGCCTTTCGAAGAGCGTCCAGATTGTGAAATAGATAGCTTCGGTGATTCAGGCATCAACATGTTTGTAGAGTTTTGGATGATTGGCGTTGATGACGGTAAAAATCGTGTCGGTGGCGACTTAATGCTGACTATTCTTGAAACTCTGAGAGAGCACGGTATCGAAATTCCATTCCCTCAACGGGAAGTTAGAATTCTTGATCCAGAGCAGCAAGCCTAGGCTTGCTGTGTTATCGACTCAATGGTGTAAACAGAGCATAGAGTGGATGTAGACCCTGTGTGGGCTTGCAAGGCTAAGCAGTTGTCCACTCTTCAAAAATCTGTGCGCACCACTGCTTAACGCGCTCGTCGCTCTGATCATATTGATTTTCATCGTCTAAAGACAAGCCAACAAAAAACTCGCCGTCTTCAGTTAACGCTTTTGATGCGGTAAATTCATAACCCTGATTTGGCCAATAGCCGATAACGTCGCACCCTAAAACGATTAATTCGTCATGCAGCATTCCTAAGGCATCTTGAAACCAATCTGCATAGCCCAATTGGTCTCCTAACCCGAAGAGCGCAACTGTTTTTCCCGCCAAATCCAGTGCTTTGATATCGTCCCAAGTAGACTCCCAGTCTTCTTGCAATTCACCGAAATCCCAAGTTGATATGCCGTATAAGACTAGATCGTATTGTGTCGATTTTTCAAGTGCGTGTTCTTTAATGTCGAACATACTGATATTCGCTTCGATTCCTTGTTGACTTGCGATGGACTCCAACTCAGTTTGTATTTTTTCACTCGCCATCTCTGTATAGCAGGTGGTTGAACCATAAAAAATGGCAATTTCTTTTTTTGCTGAACTCATTACTCTTACTCTGCCTCGGCCTGTTTATCTGAACCTACCTGTGAATATTTTGAAAACCTTGATTTGGCTTTTGAAAAGCTGACGTATTCGCCGTCACTGCATAACAGTGCGCAGTCTACCTCACTCGCGTCATCATTCAAGGTTAGAACGCCGATGTTACAGTTATTGACCAGCGTCCCGCTGTGATTACTGGGTTCGCGTTGCTTAACGGACATGTTTCTTCGCATTGTTAGCCAGTTGAGCGGTGAACGAGGGCCATAGAACCACCTGTTTAGCCTATCGAACCATTTTAGCAGCCCAGGCGGAAACTCGTTGTGCAGTCCGCTACTTGTGAATTGAGTTATATGTGGGCTATTACGCCGAAAACGTAAGCTCACATCGTACACAAACGAATAGTGCACGTCTCCCGATAGTATAATGAAATTTGGTGGAGTTTTAAGGTGTCGGAATATGTTCAAAATCACGCTGGCCGTACCTCTATGAGCCATCCAGTTTTCAGCATCGACAACCAGCGCGCCGCCAAAAAAAGTGAATATTCGCTGTACGGTTTCTATAAACTTTACACCGTATATTGGTGCGGGAGACACCATAATAACCGACTCTTTACCCATAATAGATTGCTGAAGCTCGCATAACGCTTCCCAATCCATGAGCCCTGAGGGTTTATTCAACGACGATTCTGAGCGCCAACGTTGGGTTCGGGTATCCAGCACATGCACAGGCGGTTGCGTTGCCAGCTCATAGTGCCATTGATCAAAGTGAAATAATGTTTCGATGAGCTTGTTGTGCGAATCGCCGTATATCGCAGTATCTTTTGAATCACCTGAAGCGGTATTTGCGCAGCTGACTGAGAATTCTTTGTGGAATTCACTAAACAATGGCTCTATTTTTAATCTAGGATTGCCACAGCCTTGGCACAAAAAGTAGGCGGTCATTGCGTTTCCGATAATGCGCTTAGAAAAGGGATGTCCGTAGACCTGTTGCTCCCAGCCTCTTGTTAAATTCCAATCGTCGGTAACGTCATGATCATCGAACATCATATAGCTTGGCACATGAGCAAGGGCGCGATGAACTTTTGCTAAACCTGCTTGAAATAGCTCTATGTGTTGTCTTTCTTTATCATATATCTCTTGGTTTGATTCGCTCAGTTCCTGTTTGTTTAAATCAACAAATTGCCAGAGTGTCGGAGACCAAGTTAATAGATACATCGCTAACATTTCGCTCAATGCAATAAGATGATTTTTGGCATTTACCGACGTGAATACGGGTTTACGTTTAGCGCCAAAAAACGTTTTGGTCAGCTTGTCGTTAGCTTCAATCTCTGGCAGCAATAGCTCTCGTTGATAAAAGCTATGTTCATGTGACATTAACTCGATTAGGTCATTGAACGTTGCTCCATCAAACTGCTCATTGTGAAGTCCTAACAACTTAATTATTTGATGTACGGCGTGCAGCATCGGTCCTGACACATCATCGATATAAACTTGGTCGCCTGTCATCAGCATCAAATCAGGGCGATTTATGCTTTTGCTTTCGCTCGTTTTCGATGCATTCACTTTATTGGCCAATTCATCAGCCACTAAATTGTCTAGTTGCGGTAACGCGTCTTGACCATGAAAATGTGGCTTACGGCAAGAGCCTTGAGTTACTTTAGTTAAGTGTTGATTGAATCGAAAGTTAGGCAGTGTATGTCCCTCGTAAACTAAGTGGGGCATATCTTTTAGAACACTTTGAAGCAGCATTTCTTCGGTGCTAGCAATCGCCTTATCGGCATTATTTGAATTTATATCGAGCTTACTTTGAAGGTCACTTAATAAATCATAATGATATAGCGCTCCCGACTGAATCAAGGGTTCATCGGTGGTTGATTCTAGGGTAATTAATTGAATGAAAGCGCGCTGCCCAACGCAAAATGTGTCTTGTTGAACATTTGCATGCTGCATGTCAACGGCATTGCCATGTGTATCAAACAAGACCGGTTTTATGTTGATTGCTACAGAACTTACCAACCACCAAACAATACGCTGATTGTCAGTGTGGCGCAAAACAGGACCAGCCATGACCGTGGGGAGTGATTGCGTCAATGTGTTCTTAGCTCCTTTGGGACACTGTCCTAGGACTCTCGTTAGTCTAAATACTCTTAGTTTAAACGATGCCCCAAGATTTTTGTTAACCTGACAACTTTATTTTATTTTTGTACGTAAGTTGTCATCAATAAGTTTGCCGTCGACGTGTATACTCGCTGGCTGCTGTTATTTGTACTAGTAAAATATATACCACTCAAAGGATATAGAATGAAAAAGCTCATGGCGATAGTTGTTGTCTCATCAATTGTAACTTTCTGTGTTGGCTGCACGCCAGACCAAAACAGTGCTGATGTCATTACTGAGGATGTAATTGCCTATAATAAAGCCAGTAAAGCTGTGCCACTAGTAGGCAGTTGGATTATCGATCTTGATGCTGGCGTGATGATAGATCCACAAACTTCGGGATTGAAATATGACAACGGCTATTTGTATTCGCTTTCTGATGCAAGCGCGCATGCTAGCCAAGTAAAAAGATTACACAAAATTTCGCCGGATGATAGTCAAATAATGGACAAACTTGGGCCAACCGAATTCAGTGATAGCGTGAGAAACAGCTGCTTTTATGATTACCTTGCTGGTAAACCAGATTATGAAGGACTCGCACCGATACCCAGTGAGGAAAATGCATGGGTTTTTGTAACTGAAGACGCTAGTCGCTCAAAGCAACTGAGCGAAACCTGCCAGCAGCAGTTCGCGAATACAGGCTCAACTTTTTTTCCTACTTTGTTGGTACGTCTAAAGCTAAGTGATGACAGTATTGAAGTAACACACGTTCGTCCTATTCAATTTCCAAGATCAGCACAAGTGGGTGATTTTCCAAACGATGGTATAGAGGGCCTCACCTTTACAAAAGATAATAGATTATTGCTTGGCTTGGAAAAAGATGCTAACAAGCAGCCTAGGGTTTTTGAAGTAACGATAGACGATAAGTTTTGGCAGGCGGCAGACTTTGCTGTGGTATCGGACAGTGAATTGTTGTTACCCACTTTTGAACAAGGAAATCATCCGATCAACGGAATGGATGTGTATTATCCTTCACCGGATAGCGCTGGTTATTTATTAGCGGCGGCGCGCAATGACAGTGAACTTTGGGTTGTCGATTTAGCCAAAAGTAAGCCAACTAAACGTATTAAATTGGCTTTTTTTGCACCCTCAGGTGATGCTGCTTGCGAGTCGACACACTTGATGGACAATGCGTCTATTGAAGGGGTTGCTGTTGTTGATAATTATGTGTGGATGGTCAATGATCCGTGGAAGGTGAATTACCTTAAAAATGTGGTTTGCGCTAGCGACGAATATCGATACCAGCAAATGGCGCCATTGTTGTTTAAGATGAAAATTGAAGATGCTTGGTTCGAGTAACTCTCGCCCTGCTTTTCTGCCGCTCAGACGAAGCCACGTTCAACAGTCAATGCTGTGGTCACAAACGTGGCTGAGTTTTATCGTTTTCTCTATGATTTCTTCAGCTTGCTCACGAAGGTTTTCTTAAAATTCGCTAACTTGGGCGCGACGACCATATTGCAATATTGATTTTGCGGATTATTCGTAAAGTAATCTTGATGGTAATCTTCAGCCTGAAAATAATTATCAATGGGTAAAATTTCTGTTACAACTGGATCTGGCCAAATTTTATTATCTTCAATTTCTTTAACAATCTCTTCAGCCGCTATTTTTTGTTCGTCATTGTGATAATAAATGCCGCTGCGGTATTGGGTACCAGTATCGTTTCCTTGACGATTTAGTTGTGTTGGGTTGTGCAATGCGAAGAAAATTTCCAGTACTTCGCGCAAGGTTAGTTTAGCTGTGTCAAACGTAACCTGAACCACTTCTGTGTGGCCTGTTTCTCCCGTACATACGGCTTCGTAACTGGGATTGTCTGCGTGACCGTTAGAATAGCCTGAATAGGCCGACGTTACCCCTTCAACGGTGTTCATTGCTGTTTCTAAACACCAAAAACAACCGCCACCCAATGTTATTGTTTGCGAACTCATGATTTATCCTATTAGCTGTGTAATTCTTTTACTTGGTACATAAAGTGCGACTAACTAGACCAAATTTCAAGTCATCTATTCTTAATATATTCACGTATAAGAATTAACTAACTATGTAAACGAGGCAAACATGGCATTCACGCTATTTTATGATGGCCTTTGTCCATTGTGCGAAAAAGAAATAACGCATTTAATGAAACGCGATAAAGACAACAATATTGTATTCGAAGATATTTCGCTTCCAGACTTCTCGTCGCGCTATCCGCATCTGAGTTTGGACGAGTTAAATGCTCGCATACACGGTCAGTTAGATGACGGTAGCATGATTACAGGCTTAGATGTTACGCACAAAGCTTGGAGTTTAGTGGGGGTGACTTGGTTGTATGCACCACTGAGATGGCCTGTGATCAGATGGTTTGCAGATAAATTCTATCTGGTATTTGCGAAACATAGATACAAAATTTCGTATTGGTTAACGGGTAAAGAAAGATGCGAGAGCAATCGTTGTAATTTGAAATAGCATTTTTTTGTGAAACAGCAGCAAATGTAAATGACGGTTACGTGAAGTATAAAAAGCGACGAAAAATAATTTTTTCATTAGTCACGCAATGACAATATTGGACTCATCATACGGGAGTAATATGCAACAGACAGATAGCGACAAAAAATATGCACTGGTCATAGGCGCAAACGGCGGTATAGGCAAAGAGGTGGTCAGTCAGGTAAGTGCGCAACAACGATTTGATACGATCTACACTCTCTCTCGCGGTGAGGCTGCTTATAATATTAGTGATTTCAGTGCTCACACAAAGCTTATTCACAAAGCAATGGATACAGCAGATGAAGCGGCGGTGAAGAGCTTCATCGATGAACTAAAGGACAATGGGGTAAAATTGAGCTTAGTGATCTGCACGACGGGGATCCTGCATCAAGAAGCAAATACACAAAGCACACCGGAAGTAGTCGGGCTAAAACCAGAGAAGCGTTTGGAAGACATGCATGAAATGCAGCTGGCCGAGTATTTTAGAATAAACAGCATATTGCCCGCGATTTGGCTGCAGAATCTAGTCAAGGTTGTAGATAAGCAAGGTGCCAACCTTGTTTTCTTTAGCGCCCGTGTTGGCAGTATCAGTGAAAATGAACTAGGTGGCTGGTATGGATACAGAGCATCGAAAGCTGCGCTCAACATGCTTGTAAAAACTGCAGCGGTGGAATACAAGCGCAGAGCGCCGAACGTCAGCTTAATGTGCTATCACCCCGGAACCGTCGACACAGGACTGTCGAAGCCATTCCAAGCCAACGTAAAACCTGAAAAATTATTCACACCACAATTCACAGTGGAACAGCTTCTTTCTATTTGCGCTGATTTAAATCCAGAGCAAAGCCCATTTTACTTAGATTGGAAAGGTGAAGCTATTGCTTGGTAGGCTATAGGGCTTGTTTTAATCGTTTTTGTAAAGCCGATTTTTATCGGCTTTTTTATTGCTTTAAGCTCAAGACTTTTTGTTACGAGGCTGTTAATATCCACCGCTCAACATCAAATAACAAAAATAAAAAGAAGGATTATTGATGAGTGGTTCAAGAGAGCAATTTGGCTCAAAGCTTGGTTTTATTCTTGCTGCTGCAGGTTCTGCTGTCGGCATTGGCAATCTAGTTGGTTTTCCCGTTGGTGCTGCCAAAAACGGCGGCGGTGCTTTCCTATTGATGTATGCCATTTTTGTGGTTTTCATTTGTTTACCGGTGATGCTCGCTGAGATGTCAGTTGGTAGAAACAGCCAAAAAGATCCGCTTGGGGCTTATGCTGCTTTATCGAATCGCTCAGGCGGTTGGCGAATAGCTGGCTGGTTGTCTGTTATTACGCCCTTCATGATTGCGGTATTTTATCTCGTTATCACCGTATGGATATTTGGCTACTTATTACAATCCATGATCGGTAATCTCGACGAGCTTGCCCAGGCCGATACCTTCGGCGATTTTATTAGTGGTAATAGTATCTTTGCGTACATGATTGGCGTGTTGCTGGTGGTGTACCTTATTCTGCAAGGCGGTGTCAAACAGGGTATCGAAAAAGCGGCAAAAATACTGATGCCAGCGTTATTTTTCATGCTTATTGTGCTCGTTATCTTTGTACTCACGCGCGACAATGCGATGGCGGGTGTTGAATTTTACTTAGTCCCTGACTTCTCTAAAATTGATGCTTCAGTAGTGAACGGAGCGCTTTCTCAAGCTTTCTTCTCGCTCTCTTTAGGTATGGGGATCATGATTACTTACGGTAGTTATATCGACAGCAAGGCCGACGTGCCTAGCTCTGCAAAGCTAGTTGCATTGACCGATACTGCTGTGGCTTTTACCGCTGGCCTGATGATTTTACCTGCGATATTTTCGTTTAATCCTGAGATTAATCCAGAGGAGCTGAGTGAGTCTTCGGTCAGTATGATTTTCTCATTTTTACCGCAAATATTTTTAGAATTACAAACAAGTATCGGTTACATCGGTGCAAGTGTCGTTGCTAGTATTTTCTTTTTATTAGTTTTCTTCGCTGCAATCACTTCCTTAGTGTCTATCTTTGAAGTGCCTGTGGCGTCGTTAATGAGCGAAAAAGGCATGGAGAGAAAGCCAGCACTGCTGCTTTGCGGCGTTCTGTTGGTAGTGTTTTCGATAATGTGTGCTTTATCATTTGGACACTCAGAGTTTTTTACTAATTTCATGACTTATGCCGGTAACGATAATTCGTTCTTCACTGTCGTTTATGATGTGTTTTACGATACTATACTACCTCTAAACGGCTTTTTGATTTGTATTTTTGTAATGTACCGCTGGAAAAAACACAACTTTAACGAAGAATTAGATAAAGGTGCACCTAAGTTTAAGAAGAGCTTGTTTGAGCGCTATGTGAACCTGTCTGTGGGTACCTTCATTCCCGTTATTTTACTGGTTATTTTCATCAATACTGTGGCGGTGAAGTATTTTGGTTTCTCGTTGCTGACGGAGTTATTTTGATTTAACTGGCTCACCTCGAAAATGACTTATAATGTAAAGCCAGCGCTCGTCGCTGGCTTTACTTTTTCATAGCGAAATGGATAGAGAAATATAAATATGAAAATTTTGTTTCTTTCTAATAAAGATTTAGCAAGTAATTTTGCACTCAATCGGCTTCTACCCAAAGTGTCAAAAAATAATGAGGTTCATCTTTGGCTGTCGGCAAAGGTTGGAAAGAATAGTGTTTTGCCCAAACAGTTAACATCACTTAAATTTTTCGAGCAAGATTTGTTTAATGAAGTCCTTAGCCCTCTGATCGTTAAATCTAACAATGCATATAAAGCTTTTGATGATTTTAGCTGTTTTTTAAGCTCCGAACTGAAGGAGATTAATCAAATTAACTCGCCCGAGATAGTGGATATTTTGGCGGATCTATCGCCAGACCTGATTATATCTATTCGCTACGGCCAAATTTTAAAAGAGGCGGTTATTAATCTTCCTAAAAAAGGTGTGCTTAATCTGCACTCTGGAATATTACCCAAATATAAAGGCGTTATGGCGACGTTTTGGGCCTTGAAAAATAATGACTGTGAGGTTGGGACTACTCTGCATACCATTGAAAATGGCTCTATAGACACGGGACGCATTATAAAAACGTCTAAAATGAAAAGTAGGGCAGATAAATCTTATCTTTGGCATGTTCTCGAGCTCTATAAGCAAGGTTCTCTCGATATAATGGCTGCTATTGAATCTTTAGAGAGAGATGAATTGCTGCATTCTGAAGCTCAAGAAGAGAGTGATTTATACTTTACTTTTCCTACTGAAATCGAATGTAACGATTTTGAAAACAGTGGATTTAATATTTTAGATGAGCAGGACTACATGACGTTTATTAAAGACAATTATCTATAATATACTGCCACTTTTGTTTGCACCCTGCCCATTGAAGGTTTTTATAAGCTGTGAATTCTTTCGCTACAGCATGCTATAGGGGCTTGGATAACGTAACGTTAGCCCTAGCTCACTTACTGTTTTTTCAGCATCAATCCACTTTCCGTTGATTATTGTCCTATTGTCAGGCGAAAACGCGGGATGACGGATGCCTCTTTGTTTTGCACACCATGTATAGTATTGCTCCCTACTGGGGTGCTCTAAACTACACAGATTCGCAGCGTAAAAATTGTTTTCGAAAAGACCGGTTGCAAATATCCCCGGTTGATTATCATCTACTTTCTCATCTGACTTCCGCAAAACCGCTGAAATGGCCTGAATAACATCCTCTTGGTGGACTAGATTAACTGGGTTTTTACCCATAGTAATATTCGATTTCTGGGATAAGGTAGTGATTGGGTGTCTGTCTTTGCCTACTAATCCAGCAAGGCGAAGCACAGAGCAGCTAAAGCCATTCGCTTTAAGGTCTTTGTCAAGAGTTGCGCCAGATGCCAGTGCTAAGCCTTTCAAGTATTGTTCTAACTCGACATGCGCATTCCCCGATGCGGTGCTTGGTGCTAATGGGGAACCATTAGTCACTCGCCCCTCAAGTTCACCGAATACTGAGGTGGTGCTTATAAAACAGATATGCACGGCAGCGTGCTGGTGAGCATAATTAAAAAGCCGTTTCATGCGCTCGATAAACAATATTGGCTCAAAGTTCTTGCGGCCAGGAGGAATGTTTATAACCACATAGGCATCTTGAAAAAGCTCGTTAGGAAGGTCAGTGACGTCATTTTCATATAGGTCAAACAACACGGTTTGAATGCCTTGACTCGCTAAGGCTCCTGCTTTTTCTGCACTACGTGTTGTGCCGGCAACAGTATGTCCGGCACTTTTAAAATAAAGACCTAATGGGGCCCCTAACCAGCCCAACCCAATGATGAGGTGTTTATGCATTTTTACTTTTTGACACAATATCGACCTTACTAAGTCCCTTAATTTTCTGCACGTTACTTTCAGAGGCATCAATTGTCGTTAACATTTCGCAGAGTACTTTAGCTTCTTTCTCAATGCCATCGGTTTGACTTTCTACTTTGCTTTCGATGTCGTCGCCCATTTTTGACATGCGTTGTTCGAACGACTCCATTGAACCTTCACCGTTTAACATGCTTCTGCCCATTTGAACTAAAAATTCACCCATCGCTTTTTCCATAACATCAGATACGATGAGATCAACCTCAGCATCAAAGTCTGGGCCAAGGCCTAACTCAGTTTGCAGCTTGGCAGAATCAAACGTAAGTGACTCAGGGTTCTGATAGACATGCTTGGTCAACTTGCTATATAAATCGTCTAGCTTAATCTCTAACTGTGAAGCAACTTTGCTTTGTTCGCCCAGAAATCCTCTTAATACTTCACTTACTGCGTAGTTTGCAATCTTTACGCCCTCTGCAGCAACCGTCATCACTTGCGGAATACTTTGTTCAATGCCTTGGTAGTAATCTTGAATCCACTTTGTTTCTTCTGCTGAAAGTGACAACTTTTTGCCATCCAAATACACCATATAGCTATCTGTGATTTTTACTTCCTCATCCGCTGTTGTTTTCACCGTGAGCGTTTTTTCAGCAAAACGTAAATCACCATTTAGATTAATGTCACACTGCTCTGAATGATATTGAGCTGCGCTTGCGTTGAAGGCGGTTAAAGCGCAAAGACCAATAGTGGTCGCGATTGTTTTTTTCATTTTTGATAATCCTGTTGGTTGAGCCATAGTTTAGTATGTGTATATGAATATCGCTATTAAAAGCTGTAAAGCTTCTCGAAATAGGACAAAGGTGCGTATCGAGTTCATATAGAGCTTTTATTAAAAGTTTAGTGACCAAGCGATAAACAGCTTTTTAGTCTAAATACATACCTCTTAGGACAGACAACAGCAAATAACGTTCCCATTTTAAAATAATTATAAAATTCAGTTGTTTATGTTTTTTATAACTAAAGGAATGATGCGTTTCAAAATTTAATTGCATATTTCACCTAACAGTTGGTGATATTGACCAAGATCAAGTGCCGAGGAAAAAACACGTCGCTAGCATGTGACATTTTGGCAAATTAGTGCATAATACGCGCGTTTTCTGCTTTCAATTTAGGACTATTATGAACGGTATACTTAGCGGTTTTTTATTTGGTGCGACTGCTGTAGCTTTGGTTTTAGGATTAAGCTGTATCGTTATGGCATTCTTATCAGGAAAAACAGGCGCAGAAGGAATGCGTGAAAAAATTGAATATGGATTTATGGGCTTCTCAGGCTTGGCGATAACTTTATTGTTAGGTTACGCTGCAGCTTGATAAGAGCGAGAGTGAAAAAAAAACGCGCTATTGCGCGTTTTTTTGTGGCTGCTCGAAATTACTAGACACCCGTTGGTAAGCTCTTAATTTAAAAACGGGCATGATTGCTATTACGTGGTCAAAAATATCCGACTGAATGCGTTCATAGCTTACCCAGTCCTTTTCTTTGCTGAAGCAATATATTTCCAGTGGAATTCCAATTTCCGTTGGTGGTAACTGTCTGACCATGCACGTTAGATCTTGATTTATCCATTCATGGTTTTTTAAGTAAGCCGTTAAATAGGCTCTAAATGTGCCTAAATTCGTTAAACGTCTGCAATTTAGAATGTCGGTTTCTTCTATCGACTTTGATTTTCTGTCGTCTATTAATTCTTGTTTCTTCGCTTTTAGATAGCTGTTCAACAACTTCATACCTTCCCACTCTTCGAGCAGTTCATTGTCCGCGAAAGAAACAGAATGAAGGTCGATATAGACTGAGCGCTTTATTCTTCTACCGCCAGACTCTGTCATTCCACGCCAGTTTTTGACCGCATCGGTGGTGAGTGCGTAAGTAGGAAGTGTTGATATTGTTTTATCCCAATTTTGAACTTTGACGACGTTTAAGCCAATTTCCAATATCTCGCCATCAACTTCGTATTTAGGCATAGCAATCCAATCGCCTGTATTGAACATTCTATTGGCAGCAATTTGTATACCTGCAACAAAACCTAAAATAGTGTCTCTGAATATTAATAGTAAAACTGCAGCAATAGCCGTTAATCCAGACAATAAATAAATGGGGCTTTTACCCAATATTAGCGACAAGATTAAAAATATGAGGATAAGGGTGAAGAGCAGTTTGGCTACTTGTATAAAGCCAGTGATGGGAGCTTTTCTAGCCAATTGGCTTTTACTATAAATGCTCTCTATAGCAGTCAAGGAAGCACTTAAGGTTCTCCATACCGTGAACAAAAGATAAATAGCGGTAAGATTTGCCAGTACGCCATATATTTTTTCTTCAGGTTCAAAAAAGAGGCCATAGGTTGAATACACTACTATGCCAGGCACAATTCTAGCAATACGCCTGAACACGCCAGCATTCATCAAACAATCGTCCCAAGTAATGCTAGACTTAGCGACCAGTCTGAGCACTTTAAAATGGAGAATAAACTTGACGACAATAAATGCAATGAAAGCGACCAATATGATGCTGCTCAAGGCAAATAATTGATATGAAATAGTGCCCGGTGCCAACTTCATCCCAAAATACTGACCCGCTTCAATCAATAGTTCGACAAGGTCACCTACAACTTGGCTTCCCGTTTGTTCGGGTTCTGGTAAAGCGTCCGGAGTAACTGCAGTAGAAGTAAAAATTGATGATAAAAGCATTGTTATATAATTCATTAATTTACACCTTCAACCCTTTCATCCATTCTTTCATGCGTTGGTTTTTATTAATCCAAAGCTCATTTAACCAGGCTTGGAAGCTCTCTCTAAAACTAGGGTTATTAAAGTAATCGCCAATCACCTCGTCTGAAAGCGGGTGAACGCTGACGTCAATGACAATATGTGTCATCTCACCGCTCAGCATGTCTCGCATTGGGTGACCTGAATTTTCTGGGTATGCCAGCGTTATATCTAGCAGACTACTAAATTGCTCACCCATCGATGCAAGCGTAAAGGCAATACCTCCAGCTTTTGGGCGCAATAAATGTGAAAACGGACTGTTTCGCGCCTCTGCTTTGGCTGGCGAAAAACGAGTGCCCTCAACAAAATTAATAACGGAGGTTGGGCTATCTATAAATTTTGCACAAGATTGCCGAGTCGTTTCTATATCCTTCCCTTTCAAATGCGGATTTTTTTTCACAAAACTTTGGGTATAACGACGCATAAAAGGCATGTCTAAGGCCCAAGCCGCAATACCAACAAAAGGGAGCCAGATAAGTTCTTTCTTTAGAAAAAACTTGGGCGGTGATGTGTATTTCGCACAAAAACGAATAAGGAGAATGATATCTAAGTAACTAATATGGTTCGCAATAATCAAATACCATTCTTGCTTGCTAAGCTCTTTATCTACTTTTATTTCAACATTCACATTATTGAAAAGCTTAATCATGCCTACGCTAATAACGCTGAACGTAAAATAGAAAAAATGCATCAGTTTGAGCAACATTCTGCTGATGGCCTTTATGGGGATCATAAAACGTATAATGCCGAAGCAAAAAATCAACATTCCCCAAAGGCCTAAATTAGTCATTTGCAAAACAAAATGTATAGGGAAAATTAAGTACGACTTTAGTGAATTCATTTATTGCTGTGCTCCATTGACTCTAACTCTGCGTTCTTGTTTTGCCACATTTGATTCAGCCACTCCTGAAATATTTTTTTCTGCTCTGGATCGTCGAAAAAGGAAGCAGAAAAGATGCCTTTTGTAAATAAGTCATCAATTAAAACGGTTTTGATGCTGACGTCAATATTCGACACTTTTCCTGAAACAAAATCCCAATATGAAGGGGTTCCTTCAGGATAGTGAATAGTGACATCGACAAGGCGAGTCAATCTTTCACCCATTGCACTTAACACAAACGCAATGCCGCCAGCTTTCGGTGGAAGCAGCTTAGAGTAGATCTCGCCCGACTGCTGACGCTTCTGCTCGGTGAACCGCGTACCCTCAATAAAGTTCATAACGCTAACCGGTTTGTGCTGAAACTTTTCACAGGCCTTTTTAGTGGTTTCTAAATCCTTTCCTTTTAGGTGTGGATTTTTAGTTAAAAATGCTTTGCTGTAACGACGCATAAAAGGGAAGTCTAATGCCCACCAGGCTATGCCTATGAAAGGAACCCAAATGAGCTCTTTTTTGAGAAAGAACTTTAAAAATGGAATTTTGCGGTTGAACACACGCTGCAGTACTAAAATATCAACCCACGATTGATGATTTGAAATAACTAAGTACCACTCCTTTGTCGTCAGCCCTTCAAGGCCTTTGGTATTGAAGCGAGTTCGGGAGAAAATGTTTTGATTAATATTGTTGATACTTATCCAAGTGGTAGCGCAACCATCGAGTGGAAAAGAGATAAACTTTTGCCACGGCTTTATAGGTATAACCTTTAGTAAAGATAAAATGATGATTGGGATTACCCAGAAAACAGTATTAATAAAATAACCGAGTGCTGACAAACAGCCGTTGATAAAATGAAGCAAAGCTGGCGTATCCTAGTTTTATGTCGACCAAAGCGGTAAGTATATATGAACATAAGCTCTGTGCCGAAACAATTAAAGCGTAAATTAATTGCCTACAGCACTATTCGGATTTACTCGGGATCAATTGTCACAACTGATAGTTGATTGCGCCCGTTTCGTTTACACTTATATAGCTCTTCATCAGCAATATTGATTATTTCATGCAAACTCAAAAGACTGTTCCCAAGTAAACTGCATACACCGATACTTATGGTAAAGCTAATAGGAACCTGCAAATCTTTTATGTTTATCAGCATGTTTTGTGTCTGTGTGAGAATATTGTGGATCAACTGATGATGAGTTCTGACATCTTTACCTGACATTAAGATAACAAACTCTTCACCGCCATAGCGCCCAATAATATCTGTTTCACGCTTACAGTTTTGTTGCATCAATTGGGCGAATGCTTTTAGACATTCGTCGCCCACTAAGTGACCATAACTGTCGTTAATGAGTTTGAAATGGTCTATATCGATAAGCGCTAAACTAATAGGCTGATTCATTCGTTGATTGGTTTTAATTGCGTTGTAGGCAATTTCATCAAATCCACTGCGGTTGAGAAGTTGGGTTAATCCATCTTCTCTCGCTTGCGCGGCAAGTTGCAAATTCATCTGCTCTAGCTGAGTGGTTTTTTCCGTAACTTGTTGCTGCAATTGGTCCTCAAAGTCGCGCAGCAGATTGTGTGATTTACGCAGTTTTGCGGCAACATCGTTGATCTCTTGGCTTGAAGTCGAATCCTGAATATTTTCAAAGTTTGAAATGTAATTTTCTGAACTATTTTCTAACAACTTTACCAGTGGGGACGTAATTTTATTCGCTAATTTATATGCTATGTACAGAAATAGTAAAATGATAGCGACCACGGTGACTGCAAGTACCGCAATATGTTGACTAAAAAGTTTCACCAGCTCGGTAGGCTGTTTAATAATATAAATTTTCCAGTCAAAGCTGTTTTTTGCTAAATAATACGGGTGATTTTTACCGTTGATAGATAACACTGGAAAGTTGGGGGTGAACTCACTTTTTCCAGCATTCACATGGTATTGCTCTAAATTTTTGAGACCGATGGGAGAAGATGCATAAATAACTTTGTCGTCTTTATCCGTAATGATGGTGTAGTCGGTTTGTAGAGTCGTCTCAATATTCTGATGCAGTGTTGCTATAAACTGCAAATCTATTGCACCTAACAAAGCGCCTTGAAATTCTTCATTAATGAGTATCGGACTCGACATTGCAATCATGGGTGCCGAAATAATACCTCTACTCATCATGGCGTCAGAAATAAAAGGCGTTTTATTTTCACGAGCATGAATGAAATAGGGACGGTCGTTCACATACCTCAGGTTCTTTGGCAAGCCTTGCAGTTCTTCATTGTATCTGTCTGGCGCAAAGTAGTTTGTATAGCCGTCAGAGTTGATAATAGTTAAATTGAAGAAGTTAGGGTTGTTGGCTTGCGCGTCTAATAAAATGCTTTTTCTAAGCTCTTCATCAGACACTATTGACAAGGTTCTCGCGAGTTGTTTAACGACAGTATAGTGTTCACCAATAAATCGGTCTGTGGCGAGACCAATATTTGTCGCTTGAGCTCTTAAAATTTTCATCAATTGCTCTTCATTACTCATGCTTGCGGTGCCAGCCAATGCTAAAGACACGGTGACCAGTGGCAAAATAAGTGTGAGCGCACTCAATGCAAAAATATTTGACGATAAGCTTTTGTCAGATGACGCCGTGTGCCTTGAAATCCATTTTGTCGGTGTCAACAGATACAGCATTGCGGCTAAAGAAGCATTAAATAATCCGTTCAACCCTTGCATTGCGGCGAACACAAAACTGAAGTCGTGGCTATTAGCATTTGCCGAAAAACTGTTTAGGTACAGCCAGCAGAATGGACTACCGATAAATAACCAAAAACAAAGGGAAGCCATAACAACAAAGAAGCGCTTCTGAATCAGATACGCGATAGTAATGAACTCTGCCAAGTCAATGCCAATATGTATAGCGGGTTTATCCAATAAGTACATTGAACCGATGCTAAATATAAGTGGGATTATAGCAGCCCGAATGCCAAAGCTTATTAGGACATAGATGCACAAACCCATGCCCCATGAAAGACTCAATGCAGCATAAATAGGGATTGACAAAAACAAGTTAGCAACGGCCGCTAAAATTCCAAAAAGCAGTCCCTGCAAGATAAATTCTTGATTTTGTTTCAGGATTAAATTGGGCATTTAATACAGGAGTTTAATTTTTGTTCTATCGAGCAACATTAGCCCTATTCAGATTGAAAGTCTAGTTGTTGCGGTTTTACGCTCGGTCTGTTTACGCATTCAAATAAACGAGAATTTTTATTGTTATTGCACATAGATTGATATTTTGTTTTTGCCCGTACGTTTGCTTTTGTAAAGCTGTTCGTCTGCAGACTTGACCAAACCCTCGTAAGTCATTCCATAATTGCTGCTAAGGCTGCTAATGCCAATACTTATCGTCATCTTCACAGTAATCTCGCTGTTGCTGACCGTGGTTTTTTGCACCGCTCGATGAATCTGTTTGGTCAACTCATGATGTTCTTCAATATGGCCACCGCTGAGCAATACAATAAATTCTTCTCCACCGTATCGCCCCAGTAAATCGGTATTGCGTTTGCAAAATTTACTTAGCGTCTGAGCAATAGAGACAATACATTTATCTCCGAAAGGGTGCCCATAGGTATCGTTAATTTGTTTGAAATCATCGATGTCAATTAACACCATCGATAAGGGCACATAGTTGCGCACACAGTTGCGAAAAGTCGTTTGCGCGAGGTCGTCAAAGCCACTTCGATTCAACAAGTTGGTTAAACCGTCTTTTTGCGCTAAATGATACAGTTTTTGGTTTAACGATTTAAGTTGCTTAGTTTTATCTTGCACTTGCTCTGTTAGTTGTTGTTGAAAGTTCAACATGATTTCACGAGAGTTTATTAATTTGTCTGTCACTTTAATCATTTCATCGCTTATTTCTGCTTCCTTTGCTATATCCTCAGGAAAAGTAGTGTCGTTAAAATGATTAGCTAAGCGCTCGAGTGGTAAGGTGATTCTTTTACTTAACTGACTGGCAATAAAAGAAAATACAACGAGAGTGATGAGCAAGCCTACTGCCAATATATAAAAATTTTGTGAGATAACTTGCGTTACTGCCGAGGGTGAATTGAGCACAGTTATTTTCCAGCCATGTTCTGTGACTGTTTGATAATAAAGATATTTGTTATTTTGCAGTTTTAACTCTGGTATTTTTCTGAGCAGTATATTGTTACTCGGTTGGTAACTAAATTGCGATAGCATTGGCAAGCTAAGTCCGTCCGATGCAAATATAATCCGATTATTTCTATCCGTAATGACATATTGATAAAACTCATTGTCGTCAATATGCTCTTGTTTAAATTTCGAAAAGCTTGATAAACGAATAGCGCCTTGTGAAATACCCAAAAATTGGTCATTTAAAACAATCGGCGCAGACACCGTCAATATTGCATCATTACCAAAGCCAACTCCCTCTATGGCCTCAGACAATTGCGGCTCAAGCGTCCTTTTCGCATCATTGAAGTAAGTCCTTGTATGCAGTGTGTGCTTTTTTGTCCTGCCTAGCATCATGGCGTACTTTTCGGGGGAAGCATATAATATTTCACCGTCTGGTCCCGACACTAACATGCTAGTGAAGCTCGGATAGTTTTTTGCTGTCGAATCCAACACAGTTTGAACTGGAATTGAGAAGCTAGATTCAGATAATATGCTAGAAAGTGTTTTAACTGCCGAAATATGATTATTAACAAACGCCTCCCCAACATACATGATTTGTTCGCCCTGTTTTGACAGCATATTTGATAAATCCTGTTCTTTTTGCGCTGTAGTTTGCCAAGTGAAGACGAGTGAAATTGCGATAGTAGGTAATGTCACCGTTAACATGCAGAGCGAAAATATGATGGTGGCAAACTTTGGCGGCTTTCCTCTGTATTTTCTATAAACGCTTTGAAAAGGAATGAATGAGTAAATTAATGCGGCAACGGAAGCGCCAAAAATACCGTTGATACTTATGGTCAAGCCGGAAATGATAAGCAGTTCAGTGGAGGAGTTGCTGGTTAACAATAATAATAAAAGGGTTAGCGGTACACCAATGAAAAGCCAGTAAAAGACGTCGGCTACAAGCAATACTTTACCTTTTCGCAAAAAAATATGAACGGCAAACGTTTCACTAACAAGGATTATGAATAAAAAAGGGTCGTCCATCTTGACTGCTAGGGCAGTTGCGGAAATTACAGAAGCGATGATGCCAGCATTTAGTCCACGTGTTATGAGGCAGATAAGAACAAATATTTGTCCAAAATAAAGTGAAAAATGCCCGTAGAAAGGGATACTGAGGAAGTAATTAGTTAAAGCGCCAAGCCCACCAAAATTCAAACCATATACAAGAACCGCCGTTGAAAAAACAGATTCAGTATGCTGAGGCGTGTGAGCTAACAGTTTTTTAATATCGAAATCCTTTTCTAAATGTCTAATCATTAGATGCCCGCCTAAAAACTAGGCAGCTTGTCGATGTTAGTCCTTTGAACACTGAGATCAAGAAATTGCTGCTACTTAGCGGTGATTTTTTCCTTTTTTGTTTGGTTTTTGTACAGAGGTTAACTCTAGCAATTAGGTTTGATCTTAATTCGCAAAGGATTAATACTCTATGTATCATTAGCAATTTATTTAGACCGACCTAATAAAGGCTATTTATAAAGGCTCATTCACAGGTGCCTATTTATAAAACTCATTTACAAAAGCGAAATCATTAAGGAAAACTCATGGAACAAAAATTTATCAAATCTAAAGCAGCAGTTGCATGGGGTCCTAATCAACCGCTTGTTATGGAAGAGCTTGACGTGATGCTGCCAAAAGCAGGCGAAGTATTAATACGAATAGTCGCCAGTGGCGTTTGCCATACAGACGCTTTTACTCTCTCTGGTGAAGACCCAGAAGGACTTTTTCCTGTGGTTTTAGGGCATGAGGGTGGAGGCATCGTTGAACAAGTCGGCGAAGGCGTGACCAGCGTATCAGTGGGTGATCACGTTATTCCTTTATACACACCTGAATGCGGAGAATGTAAATTTTGCCTGTCAGGAAAAACCAATCTTTGTCAAAAAATTAGAGAGACACAAGGCAAAGGAGTGATGCCTGACGGAACATCACGTTTTTATAAAGACGGTAAGCCACTGTATCACTACATGGGATGTTCAACTTTTTCTGAATATACAGTGTTGCCTGAAATTTCACTCGCTAAAGTGAATAAAAAAGCGGCATTGGATGAAGTGTGCTTATTCGGTTGCGGCGTCACCACTGGTATCGGAGCTGTAATGAATACGGCTAAGGTGCAAGCGGGCGATACGGTTGCCATCTTTGGTATGGGCGGCATTGGCCTGTCTGCGGTAATTGGAGCGGTAATGGCCAAAGCATCGAGAATCTTAGTCATTGATATCAATGAAAGTAAGTTCGAGCTAGCGCGAAAGTTAGGGGCAACTGATTGCATAAATCCAAAGAAAATTGATAAACCTATTCAAGAACACATCGTCGAGTTGACCGAAGGTGGCGTTGATTTTTCCTTTGAATGCATAGGCAACGTTGACGTAATGAGAAGTGCTCTCGAATGCTGCCATAAAGGCTGGGGCGAATCGGTCATTATCGGTGTTGCTGGAGCTGGCCAAGAAATTAGTACTAGACCCTTTCAGTTGGTTACCGGCCGAGTATGGAGAGGAAGTGCATTTGGCGGTGTGAAAGGTCGCAGTGAGTTGCCAGATTACGTTGAAAAATATCTTAACGGTGATATCGTTTTAGATGACTTCATCACGCACAACCTAGCGATCGAAGACATTAACGAGGCCTTCGACTTAATGCACGAAGGTAAGAGCATACGTTCTGTTGTGCACTTCCAACCAAGCCCTAAAATATAATGGAAGCGGGAATGAAAAAGCTTTCTTCAAATAGAGTTTTTGGTGGCGAACATGCTCAATACAGCCACTACAGTGAAGCCAATAAGTGTGACATGACCTTCGCTATTTTTTTACCACCAATAGCGTTAGGAAAAGGTAAAGAAGCGCAGAAAGTGCCGGTCTTGTACTGGCTATCTGGACTTACCTGTAATGACCAAAATTTCATGCAAAAGGCAGGTGCTTTTAGAGCCGCGGCTGAATTAGGTATAGCCATCGTTGCACCTGACACCAGCCCGAGGGGAGAGAGTGTACCTGACGACCCTGACAAGGCCTATGATTTTGGCCTAGGTGCGGGCTTTTACCTCAATGCAACACAGCCGCCATGGTCTGCTCACTATAATATGTATGACTATATTCTTAATGAATTGCTTCCAAGTGTTCAGCAAACGTTCTTTGTGAATAAGCATTCAGCAATCTCTGGTCATTCAATGGGAGGACACGGTGCCCTAACGATGGGGTTAAAAAATCCTGATATATTTACCTCTATTTCAGCATTTAGCCCGATCTGTAATCCGGTTAACTGTCAGTGGGGTCAAAAAGCGTTCACACATTATCTCGGTGACGATAAACAAAGTTGGTTAGAATATGATGCATGTCATCTACTGCAAAATGCGTCGAAACAAGTCCCAATTTTAATCGATCAAGGAACAGACGATGACTTTTTGGAAGAGCAATTAAAGCCTGATAATTTGATTAGAGTCGCGCAAATGTCTGATTATCATTTAACCCTGAATATGCGCTCTGGTTACGACCACAGCTACTTTTTCATAAGTAGCTTTATCGATGATCATATATCGTTTCACGCAAAATGCTTATTTGCAGATGAATGAAAAAGAGATAATTTAGCGTATTTAATCTGATATCTAAGGCACCTCAAGAATACCCAACTTGGGACTCAGGCTTAAAAAAGTAAGGTACTATGTAGATCGTTTTTTAAACACTATGAGTGTGAGAAATTATGATTAAACTAAGTTGCCTACTTACATTATTACTTACTTCGACCGTCGGTTATGCGGTCGATTCGACGAGTAGTCAACTCAGTTCGGGCGCTTATTTAATATCCCAGAATACGATGACAGCGTCCTTGGTTGCGTCTCCTATTGTTCAAGTGAAACAGCCGGTATTCAAATCGTTTGATATATTGGACGCGGCTTCTGCAAATACATTAGTTATTTCGTCACTGACGCTTAGCGATATCGACATGTTTAATCATTATACGACAACAGGTACCGAGGCGCTGAATTCTAGCGGTATTAATTATGGTTTTTTCACAGAGTTTCAGTTAACCCTCAAAAATGATTTAGTGCTAACGGGTCAATGGACGCGTCTACACGATTCATACAACGATGGCTATGAAGCAAGTGGAACCTTGCGTCCAGTTGAGTGGAGCTTAGTAACAGAATCAAGAACGTCGACGGCCAGAGAATTAGGTTTGAATTGGACTGTTTATGGAGGTTTGAAAGCTTATGCAAAACTCCAAACTGTGAATAGTTCAGCATGGATACCTCAGGTTTCAATTCCGCGCTTCGTGACTCAAGACACGGATGACTGGACTCTAGCTGCAGTTGAATTGGTTTACAGTTTTTAATTTCCATTTCTACCCCTTTTAATTTTGTTTAGTTGCCGCAGATTCTCTATAATCCTCGTTCGCTAGAAGTGGCCATCACATAACTAAGTAAACGTTATGTCATGTAAACTTATTCTTTATGTTGACCCCAAACTAATAGGTCTGTGTCCTAAGTTATGCTAAACCACCGTTTTTCAGTAGCCCCCATGCTTGATTGGACAGATCGCCACTGTCGATATTTCCTCCGTTTGTTGTCAAAACACACGGTTTTATATACAGAAATGGTCACTACAGGTGCAATTATTCATGGCAAGGGAGATTATTTAGGATATAACAACGAAGAACATCCTGTTGTACTGCAGTTAGGTGGCAGCGACCCGAAAGCAATGGCGCATTGTGCCTCTATTGCACAGGACCGCGGTTATGACGAAGTGAACATCAACGTGGGTTGCCCGTCTGACAGAGTTAAAAACGGCAGTTTTGGCGCTTGTTTAATGGCTATGCCAGATACAGTTGCCGAGTGTGTTGTTGCCATGCAGTCTGAGCTTACTATCCCGGTAACTGTGAAATGCCGAATTGGCATTGACGATATGGACGATTACGAAGGTTTGAGTCGTTTCGTTTCGCTCGTTGCCGAAGGGGGCTGCGAACACTTTATTGTTCACGCCCGCAAGGCCTGGCTGCAGGGCTTGAGTCCAAAAGAAAACAGAGATATTCCACCATTAAATTATCAACGCGTTTATGATTTGAAAAAAGAGTTTTCGCAGTTGAAGATTTCTATCAACGGCGGGATCAACACGCTTGAGGACTCAAATAAGCATCTACAGTCGATAGACGGTGTGATGATGGGCCGTGAAGTTTATTCAAACCCTTATATCTTGAGTAAGGTTGATTCTCTGATTTATGGTGAATCGGAGAATGCGATCAGCAGAGAACAAGTGGTGCTGTTGATGACTGCCTATATAAAGGAGCAAGTAGCTCAAGGCTCACGAGTCTGGCATATTGCAAGGCATGTTCTGGGTCTGTTTCAAGGACAAGCAGGGGGGAGAATTTGGCGTCGCTATTTAAGTCAACATGGCACGCAGAAAGACGTTTCTACCGATCTTTTACTGCATGCTTATGAAGAAGTATTGGCAGCACAAGCAAAAGCGCGCGATTTTCAAGCAAGTAAAATAGAAAGTTAGTCAGTATTCTCTTTCCTTTACATCTCTCAAAATATATGACTCAATAATTGGTTGAATTAACTAACTCAAGTGGTTAATTTAACCAATTGCAACATCTCCCTATTCTAAAATTACCTTTCTCAATGAGATGAAAATCTTTAAACTATTGAATAATAACAACAATTTATTTTTTATGAAAGTTGGCACAACAATCGCTAAGTCTAAGTGTCGTTGCCGAAAAGGCATTTAACTTAAGGTTCCGTAGCAGTAAGCGTAACCAACATTTTTAAAAATTTAGGGAAAATATCATGTCAATTAAAAGAACAGCACTCACCACTTTATTCGCTACTGCTATCGTTTGTGCAGCTCCAGTTCAGGCACAGGAATCTCACGTTGAGAGAGTATTATCAACAATGGTTAGCCAAGCAATGCAAAATGTAACAGCAGAAATTAACGAAGAAGTGCAGAAATCAATTCTTACTTCGGCCTATAACTTCTCTTTTGCTAAGCCTGTCGACCCAACAGTACCAGCAACGAAAGTAACAATTACTGATATCGCTAGTGCTAAAACAACTGCGAAAGACTCAGATGTTACAGAAAAAAGTGAAGACTAATTAATGGATTAGTTGCCGTCCCATTTCATTAGTAAAGCAGGGAGAGAATTATGTTAGGTCAAATGAATTTGATTGGTTTATTAGCAACACCGGTACTATTCTACATTGGTAGCGCAACTGTTGTGTTATGCCTAGAGCACTTTAAGCTGATTACGGCTAGGAAAAGCTAGCGTTAGCTTTACAGACACCTACAACATTAGGTTTACGAAATTAGAGAGTTAAAGAGGTACTTATAATGAAAACAGTAATTAATGATAAAAGACTATTTAGAGACGCTAACCGCGCTGTTATTTCTGGTGTTTGCGCTGGCGTAGCAAGATACTTGGATGTCGATCCTGTTTGGGTTAGAGCTGGTGCCATTGTAAGTATGATTTTCTTAACCGTTCCCACCGCATTGGCCTATGTTTTGGCAATCCTTTTGTTGCGGTATAAGTAGGTACGCTTGTACAATAAACCCCTGAATGGTTTAGTTGTCGTCTTCAGCCGCTTAAGCGGCTGTGAGTTTTTCTACTCCGGTTAACAAAAGTCAAAGGATATTTATGACACAGTTTTTTTCTACGAAGACAGTTTCTGCGGGTATCGCACTCATCATCCTGCTGTTCGCATTACTCGGTTTTTGGTGGAGTTTTGAGCCAAACACATTTGACGTGCGCAAAAATGCACAAGACATGGCGGCTCAAAAAGGTCATCAAGTAGTAACAGGATACACAACAACATCAGCGCTTATCCGAGTGACTGAAGAAATGCTTTATAAAAACGGTGGGTACATTACAAACGATGTACTGCCTCCTGGCATTTTTATGGATAACATACCAGCTTGGGAGTTTGGTGTTTTAGAAATGAGCAGAGATCTTGCGCTCTCTATGCGTAAAGACTTCAGTCGTTCGCAATCACAGTCTCTCGAAAATCCCTATTTAGTTGAAGCCCAACCGTTTTTTAATAATGACAGTAACCGCTGGATTTTGCCTTCCTCCGAATCTCGCTATGAAAAAGCCATAGAGCAACTTTACTTGTATCAGGCTGAGCTTGGCAATATTACTAATTCGAATACTCAATTTTATGCTAGAGCTGACAACTTGCGTGATTGGTTAAAGCAGATGGAAAAGAGATTAGGAAGTATGTCGCAAAAGCTGAGTGCCAGTGTAGGCTCAGACGTGATCAATACTGAGCTCGCCGGCGACTCTAAAGCAACACAATCGACACCGCAAAGTCCAGTCGTTAGCAACAAAACGAGTTGGTTTCAGTTAGACAATAACTTTTATGAAGCGCGCGGCGCAAGTTGGGCTTTGCTGCACTTTTTGAAAGCCGTAGAGATAGATTTTAAAGATGTATTGGAGAATAAAAACGCGACGGTTAGCGTACGTCAAATTATTCGTGAATTAGAAGCAACTCAAGAAACCATGTTTTCGCCCGTGATATTAAACGGAGACGGCTTTGGTATGTTAGCTAATCACTCGTTAGTAATGGCGAACTATATTTCAAGAGCAAATGCTGCTCTAATCGAATTATCAGAATTATTAAATCAAGGATAAAATATGAAGAAGTCACTTTTAGGTTGTGCGTTGTTAGCAGCTGCAGCAGTTGCTCCGGTGCAGGCCGATACCCTACTTGGCGCTTATGTAGGAGCGCAGGCATGGAATATGGGCGTAGACGGTGGCTTTTCTAATAACGAAAGTGTCACTAACTTTTCGTTTGATGATCAAACAAATGGTTCATTCTATGTTGCATTAGAGCATCCTGTTCCATTGATACCAAATATTAAAATAAACCGAACAATGTTAGACACGAATGGCGTGACGACACTTACGTCAACGTTTGAGTTTAACGACGAGGTTTATAGTGCAGACACCAACCTGACGACAGACATTGAAATGACAGGTACAGATTTTATTTTGTACTATGAAATTCTAGATAACGACCTAGTAAGTATCGATGTAGGTATCAACGGTAAATACATTGACGGTACTATTATGGTATCGGAAACGAGCGGCAACAGAATGGTATCTGAAGACTTTTCAGGCGTTATCCCTATGGGATATGCAAAAGCTGAAGTTGGATTACCGTTTACTGGTTTGGGACTTTATGCTGAAGGCAGTTTTTTAGCGTTAGGCGATAGCACCGTATCAGACTTTCAAGCAGCTATTACCTATAGTTTCGTTGAAACGCTTGCTTTGGATATGACCTTGCAAGCAGGTTATAGATCGATGAAGGTTGAGTTAGATGACCTCGACGACCTGTATACAAATCTTGATTTTAAAGGTGTATTCGTCGGTTTAGAATTTGATTTTTAAAAACTTTCATCTTATTACATAGTTTTTAAGTCTAAAAAGTAATAAAAAATCTGATTTAAGTCTTTCAAGTTATGATAAAAAGTCGTTAATCTTAGCAGCGTACTAGCTAAGGTTAACGATTAATGACAACAAATAACGGCAACAACAACTTTTCAGCATTAACAGAACAGCAACTACAGTTGCTTTCTAGTGCGGCTTCTTCTTTAAATAGCAACCAGCTTATCTGGGCAAGCGGTTTCTTAGCTGGCTTAGCGGGTGCTGCTAATGCGCTACCGATCCCTGCTTCTTCACAAACAACAGAACAAGCATCCTTGCAGCCTACGTTGACCATCCTTTATGGCTCGCAAACAGGTAACTCAAAAGGCGTAGCTAATAGCTATAAAGCCTCTGCGTTAGAGCAAGGATACAAAGCAAATGTAGTAAGCATGAGCGACTATAAGCCGCGTCAGTTGAAAAATGAAACTCATCTCGTTGTTATTGTTAGTACCCACGGCGAGGGAGATGCTCCTGATGATGCCGTGGAATTATACGAGTTCTTAGCAAGTAAAAAAGCGCCTAAACTGCCAAATCTAAAGTTTGCGGTAGTGGGTTTGGGCGACACCAGTTATGAATTCTTCTGTCAAACCGGCAAGGACTTTGAGTCTCGTTTGTTAGCCCTTGGTGCAACGGCCTTAGTTGAAAGATTAGATTGCGATGTTGACTACGAGTCGGTAGTCGCTGACTGGACTGTATCGTTGAATGCCAAGTTAAAAGATGAATTAAAGCCAGTGGTAACCGAGCAGGTGATTAATTTGACTCCCGCCGCCAACGCTGTCGCTGAGTCTCTTTACAATAAAAAGAACCCGTTCGCCGCTAGCTTGAGTGAAAGCTTGAAAATAACGGCGCGAGATTCGGTCAAAGATATTCGCCATATTGAAGTTTCTTTAGAAGGCAGTGGAATTGTATACAAACCCGGCGATGCACTAGGCGTTTGGTTTAGCAACGACGAAGCAATGGTACAGCGCATATTAGCAGCGACCTCAACAAACGCTGAAGACAAAGTATTAATTGCTGAGACCGAGTTTACACTGCTCGATGCCCTGCTTAATAAACTTGAACTGACCTTAAGTTATCCAGGTTTTGTGAAAAAATATCAAGCGCAAACCGCGCATCAGGAACTCGCAGAGCTAATGGAAGATAAAGCGGCTTTGAGAGAATACTTATCTGTTTCGCAAATTGTTGATATTACCGAGAAGTTCCCCGCTAAAATTTCAGCTCAAGAACTCGTAGATGCGCTTAGACCTATCACGCCAAGACTTTACTCTATCGCATCAAGTCAAGCTGAGGTAGAGGATGAAGTGCATTTAACAGTTGCCCACATCGAGTATGAAGCCAACGGTTTCACTCACCAAGGTGGTGCTTCTGGTTTCCTTTCAACTCGATTGAAAGAAGGCGATAAGCTGAATGTTTACGTTGAAAATAACGATAACTTCAGACTTCCATCCGATCCAAATACGCCGATTATTATGATCGGTCCAGGCACAGGTATAGCGCCATTTAGAGCATTTATGCAAGAGCGAGATGCGGTAGAAGCAGAGGGTAAGAATTGGTTGTTTTTCGGTAATCCCAATTTTACCCAAGATTTTTTATATCAAACCGAATGGCAAGGCTATTTAAAGTCGGGTTTGTTGAGCAAAATAAGCTTAGCGTTTTCTCGTGACCAGGCCAACAAGATTTATGTCCAAGACAGATTGAAAGAGAACGGCAAGGAAGTGTTTGATTGGTTGGAGCAGGGCGCTCATTTTTATATCTGTGGCGACGCTTTACGAATGGCTAAAGACGTGGAAACCACTTTATTAGACTTAGTCGCTGAGCATGGCAATAAAACCACTGCTGAAGCAAAAGAATACGTAACGAACTTACGCAAATCAAAACGTTACCAGAAGGATGTTTACTAATGAGCGACGACAACAAATTTAAAGTTGAAGGTAAACTTGCTGATAACGAGCGAATGAAAGGGCAAAGCCACTTGCTTCGCGGCACGATTTCTGACGATTTGAAAGACGACGTTACTGGCGGTTTCACTGCAGATAACTTCCAACTTATTCGTTTTCACGGAATGTACCAGCAGGATGACCGCGATATTCGTGCAGAAAGAACGAAACAAAAACTGGAGCCTCTGCATAATGTGATGCTTCGTGCCCGACTACCTGGTGGCGTTATTCAACCCCATCAATGGTTGGTAATTGATAAATTCGCAGCCGATTACACTATGTATGGCAGTATTCGTTTAACTACTCGTCAAACTTTCCAGTTTCACGGGGTCCTTAAACCTAATATGAAGCTGATGCATCAAACCTTGCATAAAGCAGGTATAGACTCTATTGCGACAGCCGGTGACGTTAACCGCAACGTACTGTGTACATCGAATCCTATTGAGTCAAAAGTACATAAACAGGCGTGGGATTGGGCGACAAAAATCAGTGAGCATTTGTTACCAAAAACAAATGCCTACGCTGAAATTTGGCTAGACGGTGAAAAAGTTGATTCAACGCAAGAAGATGAGCCAATACTAGGTAAGAATTATTTACCGCGTAAGTTTAAAACAACCATTGTGATACCACCTCAAAACGATGTGGACGTGCATGCAAATGATTTGAATTTTGTTGCGATTGCCGAAGATGGTGAGCTTATCGGTTTCAATGTCCTTGTGGGCGGTGGCTTAGCGATGACTCACGGTGACCATTCTACGTTCCCTCGTAAAGCTGATGATTT
This sequence comes from Glaciecola nitratireducens FR1064, assembly GCF_000226565.1. Lineage (NCBI taxonomy): Bacteria > Pseudomonadati > Pseudomonadota > Gammaproteobacteria > Alteromonadales > Alteromonadaceae > Brumicola > Brumicola nitratireducens. The sequence goes on from NC_016041.1 coordinate 892,145, forward strand.
TGGCTTTATTGAATTGGATAAGACTCTCGATATTGCCGCTGCTGTATTGTCAACGCAGCGCGATTGGGGCAACAGGGTTAATCGTAAAAATGCAAAGACCAAATACACCTTAGAGCGCGTTGGTGTTGAGAATTTCAAAGCGGAAGTAGAAAAACGTGCTGGCGTTAAGTTCGCAGCAAGCAGAGCATACGAATTCACTAGTCGTGGCGATCGTTTTGGATGGGTTGAAGGAATTGATGGCAAGCATCACCTGACGTTGTTCATTGAAAACGGCCGTATTCTGGATTATCCAGGTAAAACGCTGAAAACAGGCTGCGCAGAAATCGCTAAAATACATCAGGGTGATTTTAGAATGACGGCCAACCAAAACCTGATCGTTGCAGGCGTCGCGCTTGAACAAAAAGCACGCATAGAAGCGCTTGCTATTAAACATGGTTTGATGGAAGCCAGCGTATCTAATCAACGTAAAGACTCTATGGCTTGTGTGTCATTGCCAACATGCCCTCTTGCTATGGCAGAAGCTGAGCGTTATTTGCCAGAGGCTGTGACTGAAATTGAAGGCATACTTGCAAAACACGGTATGCAAGATGACAGTATTATTTATAGGGTAACAGGCTGCCCGAATGGCTGTGGTCGTGCAATGCTGGCCGAAGTTGGTTTGGTAGGGAAGGGCCCCGGTAAATATAACTTCCATATTGGAGGAGACCGTCAGGGCACCAGAATACCTCGTATGTATAAAGAGAATATTACCGATACAGAAATTATGGGGCACTTAGATGAATTAATTGGTCGCTGGTCAAAAGAGCGAACTCCTAGTGAATCGTTTGGTGACTACGTAATTAGAGCCGGCATCATCGCACCTGTTGTCGACTCTGCAAGGGACTTCTATGACTAATCTAGCACATCAATTAAGACCAGAAGGGACACTTGATTTCGATATTGATAGCGAGTTTCTGGTTGAGTTAAACCAGACGCTTGAAGCCATGCCTGTTATAAAACGTGTTGAATGGGCCTTAGACAATTTACCTAGCAATCATATGCTGTCTTCGAGTTTTGGTGCTCAGTCTGCAGTGATGCTTCATTTGATCAACCAAGTAGCGCCAGGCACACCGGTAGTGCTTACAGACACCGGTTACTTATTTCCAGAAACATACCAATTTATTGATGAGATGGTGTCGCGTTTAGATTTAAATTTGCATGTTTACTCCGCGAAACTCAGTGCTGCTTGGCAAGAAGCGCGACACGGTAAATTATGGGAACAGGGCGTGGAAGGCATTGAAATATATAATAAGTTAAACAAAGTTGAACCGATGAAGCGGGCAATTGACGATCTTAATGTCAAAACTTGGTTTGCGGGCTTGCGCAGAGATCAATCCGATTCACGCGGCAACCTTAAAGTCCTACAAAAGCAGAGCAAGCAATTTAAGATTCACCCTATTCTTGATCAATCGAACAAGCAACTGCATGAATACCTGAAAGCGAATCAATTGCCTTATCACCCCCTATGGGAAAAAGGTTTCGTTTCGATTGGCGATTGGCACACAACGATGGCTTTGCAAGACGGAATGTCAGAGCAAGATACGCGCTTCTTTGGCTTGAAGCGTGAGTGTGGTTTACATGAATTTGGTGATGGCGATGGTATATAAAAACTCCCGGCACAAACCTTTTTATATATAGCCAAAACAAAGTCTTATGAAACATTAAAAACCAGCCTTCAGTGCTGGTTTTTTGTGCAAATTATTCTATAGTGTAGCCATGCTTTGATAAATTTACTTTGGCTATATGCTCAGAGGGTGTGCTGAAAAAATGTCGATGAACGCGAAATTAATGTCAGGTTTAGATGCGATCAATGATACGGCAATGAGTCCGTCTTCTGTCGGCTCTGTAATGGATTATCTAGGATATCAATTAGCAAAAATGAATGATGTTCTTGGTCTATCAGGCAGCGCGCTTTGCGTTTCTAGGGCTGGCCACTTGCTTGATAAAGACAGCAACAATTTATATGTGATAGGTGCAATAAATGCTTTCTTACCTATTCTTCAAAATGATGCAGCAACTGCACTACCAAAAAGACTAGCCAAGCTTGTCCAACATTGCTTTGATTCTAAAACGCATTATTACTCCTCTAAAGACAACTTGATGTACCTTAACTACTCAGGGCTTGAATCATTAATTTACTTTGAGTCTGCGACTGCTTTGGAAGTCAGTGAACAAAAAATCGCGGAGACAATGGCGTCGCAAATATCTATTGGTCTTGAAAATGTAAATTTATATAGTAAGTTGAAGACAACATCGTTTAACGACTGGTTAACTAAGCTTCCTAATAGAAATGAATTTATTAATCTAATAAGTGCAATGAAAACGGATCTCACCGTTCGAAAGCAGTTAGCGCTTGTCGACTTGAGCCATTTTTCCGATATCAATGACGGACTAGGACAAGATATCGGCAACTCTTTGTTAGTGGCTGTATCTAAACGGCTAGTAAATTCTTTTAGCGATGGAATTCAAATAGGTCGTATTACTGGGGATGTATTTGGCATTATCGGAGATGCAAGTTTTGTGGCGCCCCATATTATTAATGATTTGTTCAGAGAGCCTTTTTCGGTTAGTTCTCATGCGCTACTGATCAATGTAAATATCGGCTTTTATGAAATACAGGCCAATGTCGACGCTATTTATCAACTGCGTTGCGCTAACGTTGCGCTTAATCATGCAAAGAAAAGCATTTCAAAAAATGCTGCATTCTATTCACCTGCGATGGATGACGAAACTCGAAAGCGCTTAGATATTATCAGAAATTTACAGCATGACTTTGAATGCGAAAAACTTGAAGTCTGGTATCAACCACAAATTGATCTGCTGACAGAAGAAACGGTAGGGGTTGAAGCGTTATTACGTTGGCGTGATTCAAAAGGAGAGTTTATATCTCCAGAGGTTTTTGTCCCGCTTGCTGAGTATTCCGGCTTAATTGTTGAAATCGGTAAATGGGTGTTAGCTGAGAGTGTGCGTCGGCTGAAAGTATTAATCGCAGCGGGCTATTCGCATATTCGAATGGCAGTTAATGTGTCAGTCCTGCAATTCAGAGATCAGAGTTTCGTTAATTACGTAAAATATGTCATCGATTTGCATGGAATACCGCCTAAGCTATTGGAGTTGGAAATCACTGAATCGGTTGTAATGGATGAACCAGAAATAGTAATACAAGCGCTTAATCAACTCAAAGCATTCGGCGTACATATTGCGATTGACGATTTTGGCACGGGATTTTCTTCTATGAGTTATATTCAAAAACTCCCCTTGGACCGTCTTAAAATTGATAGATCGTTTGTTAAAGATATAGATACTAACAAAGATGCATTTATAGCACAGGCAATCGTTAATTTAGGAAAGCAGTTGGGTCTTATTACGATTGCAGAGGGTGTCGAGAGAAAAAGCCAAGCCAGCCAAATGCTAAAGCTGGGTACCGATGAGGCGCAGGGATACTTGTTTGCAAAGCCAATGCCATTCAGTGATCTTAAAACATACCTACTGTCGCACAGTTACCAAAAAGTTGCGCCAGATAATACCTAAATGATGCCTCATTTATTAAACTAGAATATGAACAAACATAATCCTGTCAATTAACGGTGTTAATTGTTTAATTAATAACTGCTTTATGTCAATAATTCATGGTTTTGTCGTTTAACTGTAATATTAATGTAATATTTGTGTGTTTTCGCTTGAATTCTAGGTTATCAATGCATATACTCTCTCTACTGTTAATTCACCGAGAACTGATATGAAGTACTTAAAAGCAATCATGTTAATAACAGTTTCTGCGATCGCAATGTCAGCGAACGCAAAGTCCGGTGAAGCTAAGTTATTTAATTGTATGGATAAAACCACTTTCGAGATGAACAGTGAGTGTATGAGCCAGCAAATTGCATCAAATTTAGTCTTCAAACGAGCTGAAGAAGCTGTATTCCAAAAAGCCAGTGATGTTAGTGATAGAGCAATTGCAACTATGACTTTCAATCCAAAAACAATGTCGATTGATGTTGTGGCGCACAGAGATGCATATTTAGCCAAAAACTAATAGTGCGCAAAGACATAGAAGAAGCCTCCTAATCGGAGGTTTTTTTATGTCTTATGGTTTTTGGTGATAAAGTTACCACACGCTGAAAAGGCGCTGGGTCATAGGGAGCATGCTTGTGAGGTGAGCGAGGACGGCACACTCATTTTGTTAGGTTTTTACGCACGGTCAGAATTAGCGTACGTTATAGCACCGAGACTTGTAGCAACAACATCTAAACATCTAAGCTTTTAACCATTGCTTTATTATTTAGAAATAAAAAAAGGATGCCGAGGCATCCTTTTGTATAAGTGCAACAATTAAGCCGTTTGAGGCTCTAAGTAGAATGAGTACATTGTTCGCCACTTTTGTTTTTGAACAGCAAGAGTTTGCTTCAATTCTTTATATTTAAAATCAAGCTCTAAGCGCTCATATGTAGCCTGCAAATTCTTCTTCTTCATATTTACCAGACGCTTTTTAGTGGCATAATATTCACCCATGCGCTGCATTAAAACATCATATTCATGTTGAATTTTGACAACAATTTCTTCTGCGTTCGGCAACGTTATCGCCTTATCATGAGCATATTTAAGCTGCATTTCTAATTTAGCTTTTTCAATACGCTCTTCAGGGCAAGTCCTAAGATTGTTTGTTAAGCCCACGTATGACAAACCTTTTATCATCCATTTCGTTGGATCAAACTGCCACCACTTCACACCATTTCGATAGTCATACTCAAATATATGATGGAAATTATGATAGCCTTCGCCAAATGTAAAGAATGCTAATATTCCATTGTCGCGCGCTGAGTTTTTGTCCGTGAACGGGCGAGAACCCCACATGTGTGCCAGTGAGTTTATGAAGAACGTGACGTGGTGAACCAGTACAAGTCGAGTCACCCCGGCGAGTAACACCATGCCTAAAATATCGCCATTTAACCAACCTAACAAAATACATATACCAAAGTTCGATACCAGCACGATAGGTAAGTAATACTTATGTTGCCACATGACAATTTTGTCTTTTTGTAAGTCTTTGCAGTTACTGTAATCTGCATATCGGGTAGCTTGGTATTCACGCAGCATCCAACCGATATGCGAAAACCAAAAGCCTTTGCTCGCTGAGTACGGATCGGCGTCGTCAATATCAACATGCTTGTGGTGAACACGATGATCTGAAGACCAATGTAAAATGCTGTTTTGCAATGTCATTGCACCGCCGACGGCCAAAATGAAGCGAACTATCGGATGTGCGCTATATGTCTTGTGAGACCAAAGACGATGATAACCAGCTGTAATCGACATACCGGTAAAATAAAAAAGAAAAATGGCTGCGCCTATTTCGACCCAGTCAAATCCGTAACTTAGTGCCCACATTGGTGTCCCTACCAGTGCTATTAGTGTCAGAACACTAAAAACTAATACGTTGGTAATTATAATGGGAGGTTTATTCAAGAGATACCTTTAAAATTTCAGCTTACAACTGTACGCTAACTTAACTTTTGTTGGCTTATTTGGCAAGAAATAAAGTTCTTAAAATGACAATTTTTGATGTATTCTATGTACATATGAGTAGACAAGAACAAAAACTCCAAACAAGACAACGTATCGTAGATGCCGCCTTTAGCTTATTAGATGAAGATAAAAGTCTATCTGCTATGAGCTTGCGCGAAGTAGCTCGCGCAGCTGGAATAGCACCCACTTCTTTTTATCGGCATTTCACTGATATTAATGACCTCGGCTTAACACTAGTTGATGAGGCAGGCTTAGCGCTGCGCCAATTAATGCGCCAAGCCAGGCAGCGGATAGAGGCCGGTGGCGGAGTTATAGACATTTCCGTTGATACCTTTATGGAATTTATCACCGATAATAAAAACGTCTTTCGTTTGTTGCTGCGCGAACACACGGGCACTTCTGGCGCGTTTCGAGCAGCTGTTGCCAGAGAAATACAGCACTTTATTGAAGAGCTCAGTGACTATATTGTTTTGCAGTTAAGGTTACCGCGAGCAATTGCGACAATGCAGGCGGAAGCTATGGTGAAGCTTGTATTCAGTGCCGGCGCAGAGGCGCTTGATTCCGACAAATCCTCAGTTGCTGAAACGGCCAAACGAGTCAAGCTTCAACTCCGCTTTGTGCAGCTTGGTGCATTACAGTACTCGTTACGCTAAAGCTGGCTCTCGTTTGTTCTTTATTTATTCCTCTGAATGTATTTTTATCAGCGACGCTCCAAATAAACGCCACTTTCAATGTGTTCTGTAAATGGAAACTGGTCGAATAGCGCCGCGCGTTTAACTTTGTGTGTTTTGCTGAGTTCTTGTAAATTGTCCGCTAAGGTGAGTGGATTGCACGATATGTAAATGATGTTATCGAAGCGCTGGATAAGCGCTATCGTTTTGTCGTCTATACCTGCCCTTGGAGGATCGACTAAAACGGTTGAAAAATCATAGTCGCTTAAATTCACGTCTTTTAGGCGCTTAAATTCTCTTACGCCCGTCATTGCTTCAACAAACTCCTCGCTAGAAAGTCTCACTATATCGAGGTTGTCAATGTTGTTCGCGGCTATATTAAACTGAGCTGCGTTAACTGATGTCTTTGAAATTTCTGTAGCCAATACGCTTTTGAAGCAGCTAGCCAAAGGGACAGAAAAATTACCTGAGCCACAATACAGCTCCAACAAGTCTCTACTTTTGTCGTTCACTTGCGCCATAGCCCACTCAATCATACTGCAATTTACTTTTGCGTTAGGTTGCGTAAAGCTATTTTCAATTTGTTTAAATTGGTATGTCTTATCTTTTATTGAGAGTTTCTCTATAACGAAGTCATTATCTAACATAACTTTTTGTTTTTTCGAGCGACCAATAAAGTTAACGTTAAAATGTTTAGGAAAGGCTGATTTTAATTGTTGAATTTCAGCTTCCCACTCTTCATCAAGCTGCTTGTGATAAATCATTGTTACCAAAAGCTCTTCAGTGAGCGTACTCAAATAATCAACTTGGAATAGCTTCCTTCTGAGTACTTCGTTTCCTGCAAACGCTTCCGTCATTATCTGCATACCACTGTTAATGACCTTACTTGCTGCTGCCAATTGGTCTACTCGATATTGTTCTTTATCCACTTTATCAAACATGATGTGGTAGGTATCAGGCCCGTCATGCCAAATCCGAAATTCCGCTCTCATTCTAAAATTACTGGGCTGAGAGGCGTAAATATCAATTGTTGATTCATAAAACGTAGAGAGTAACTCTTTGACTCTATTCGTTTTCTCATCAAGTTGACGTTGATATTTTTCGCTAAGATCGACTGACATGCATTTCCTTAAATTAATTCTTGAACGTGAATTGTAAAGTTTTTTAAAAATTTACCAAGTTAAAGCTAAAGGTTTTATTTTTACATGCCGATAAGGATGCTGAGGATAGAGAGGTATTCGCAATGAATTTAGGTGAAATTAAAGCTGTACAGTCAGAACAACCAAAAGTGGTTCGTCCTGACGTAGCGCTAAACAAGCAATTGCAGCAGGATGGTTTGAAGCAAGCTAGAGAGCTTCAACAGTCTTTTGCAAACGCAAATCAAGACATTTCGGATAACCGAAAGGTGGCCGCGCGAGTACTTGGCGTGTCTATTAGCCAAAGCCTGACAATTGAAGGGCGAACAAGCGATGTAAGCGCGAAAACTGACGATGACGAGCAGAAGGCTAAAAAGCCACTTTTTGATTTTGAAGAAGTAGCGCGCAATGTTTTAAACTTTGTTGGTAATGTCATTAAAAAGGCGGCGTCTGATGGTGCACCTGATGACAAATTAAACTCATTGTTTGAACAAGCTCGGTATGGTGTGTCCAAAGGCATTAAATTAGCTGAAGATGAACTAGGCGACAAAGCGACTGATGAAGTCAAAGAAGGAATTGCTAACAGTAAAGCGTCTATTTTTGATGGAATTAAGGATCTTGAAACCAGTATCTTTGATAAAACTGAGAAGAACACATCGATAGTCAGTAATTCTCTATCGATTCAGAAAGCTGAATTGAGCGAGTTCTCTGTGCGCACAAGAGACGGTGATGAAGTTCAAATTAGTTTTGGAATGCGAGAAAATACTTCAACTGAGAGCTTTTCTGCAGACAACGGCAATTCACAGAGTAAATTTGTTTACCAACAAACAACTAGCTTTTCGATACAGGTGAGAGGCGAGCTTGATGAGGGCGAACTAAAAGCTATTGGTGACCTGGTTGCTCAAGCCGATGACGTTGCTAATATGTTTTATCGCGGAAACATAGAACAAGCTTACGAAAAAGCACTTGATATTGGTTATGATAATAAGGAGCTACAAAGCTTTGCTTTACAGCTGACTAAAGTCGAAAGCTCACAGAAAATTCAAAAGTATGGTGAGGTGCAGCAATATTCAGAAGCGCCTAGTACAGATTTGAAAGCGCCGAAAGCCGTAGCTGAATATTTAAACAAAGTATTAAATGGGATGAAGCAAGCCAATGAACAGCTTGGGTCTCAAGAAGACTTTAACTCGATTATAAACAGCCTAGTGAATGAGATGAAGGATGTGCAGGTGCCAGATATTTTGACCGCGATCAATCGTTTCCACACATTTAATGCAAAACTTCTGGAAGGGTTGAACATAGATAAACCCGAGCTTCCTACAAATGAAAAGCCCGCTGAGTAGCGGGCTTTTATTTACTTCTATGAATAATAAATTTAAGCCACTTTATCCTTAGCGGGCCTTACTTTTATTGTTCTTTCTTCAAACTCTGAATCATTGAGTTCTTTTATCATTGAATCAGCTTCCTGCGCTGCTACTTCAACAAATCCAAATCCCTTTCGTTTTCCAGTTCGTTTGTCTTTCATTAATCTTACTGATCTAACGTAACCAAATTTCTCAAAATGCTCTTTGACTATTTGTTCGTTAGCGCGATAAGGCAAATTTCCTACATATAAAGTAGAAACGTCTTCATCAGATTCAACGTCAGTAGATGCAGATGTAGTGGGACTACTTACTGGTGCTGTGGTTACTGAAGAGGAAGATTTTGTCATGCTGCTTAATATAAAGATTAAAACAGCATTTAGAAGAACTCCCGCTGAAAACATTGATTTTGCAATACTGGATGTTCCTTCACCAAGTATTGGACCTGCGACAAAAAATCCAATCACGGCGAGCACGATTGAAGCCACGAGTAATAGTGGCGCTTTAACGGATACCATAACCTTTCCTTCTCTTATTGTTGTTAATGTTATGTAAAAGGCACATACAATATGACGGTTTTAAGTTAATTTTGCCAGTAAACTATTACTTCAACATGATATTTGTTGTTAATTGCACGAATTTCATTCGATTTGGTCGTATTTAGAACGGGTAATCACTTGTTTGGCATGTTTTTCACTTTTTTTAATAAAAAGACTTGAACACTTTATTTGATTCTGTAGAATGCGCGCTCTGTTCAAGGGAGGCAGCCAAACAGTAGTTTGCTGGTTCGCACGAACAGGATGTTTTAGGGCAGTTTGAATTGGTTTTATCGTTTACTTCGGTTAAAAATAAATTCAAATTAAATTGCAAAAAACCTTGACAATAAAAACGATGCAGGTAGTATACGCATCCCGCTTGAGACGGCACATGACGTGACTTTCAAGCCGCCAGTGAAATAGAAAGAAGCTGGCATGTTCTTTAACAATTTATAACAAGACAATCTGTGTGGGCACTCATTAAGAGTGTCGACAACAAAAAACGATTTACAAAAAATTTAATTGAAGAGTTTGATCATGGCTCAGATTGAACGCTGGCGGCAGGCCTAACACATGCAAGTCGAACGGAAACATGTCTAGCTTGCTAGATGATGTCGAGTGGCGGACGGGTGAGTAATGCCTGGGAATTTGCCTTTGTGTGGGGGATAACCATTGGAAACGATGGCTAATACCGCATGATACCTACGGGTCAAAGGGGGCTTCGGCTCCCGCGCAAAGAGAAGCCCAGGTGAGATTAGCTAGTTGGTGAGGTAAAGGCTCACCAAGGCGACGATCTCTAGCTGTTCTGAGAGGAAGATCAGCCACACTGGAACTGAGACACGGTCCAGACTCCTACGGGAGGCAGCAGTGGGGAATATTGCACAATGGGCGAAAGCCTGATGCAGCCATGCCGCGTGTGTGAAGAAGGCCTTCGGGTTGTAAAGCACTTTCAGTTGTGAGGAAAGGTTGACGGTTAATACCCGTCAGCTGTGACGTTAGCAACAGAAGAAGCACCGGCTAACTCCGTGCCAGCAGCCGCGGTAATACGGAGGGTGCAAGCGTTAATCGGAATTACTGGGCGTAAAGCGCACGCAGGCGGTCTGTTAAGCTAGATGTGAAAGCCCCGCGCTCAACGTGGGATGGTCATTTAGAACTGGCAGACTAGAGTTTTGGAGAGGAGAGTGGAATTCCAGGTGTAGCGGTGAAATGCGTAGATATCTGGAGGAACATCAGTGGCGAAGGCGACTCTCTGGTCAATAACTGACGCTCATGTGCGAAAGTGTGGGTAGCGAACAGGATTAGATACCCTGGTAGTCCACACCGTAAACGCTGTCTACTAACTGTTTGTGGATTTAATCCGTGAGTAGTGAAGCTAACGCGATAAGTAGACCGCCTGGGGAGTACGGCCGCAAGGTTAAAACTCAAATGAATTGACGGGGGCCCGCACAAGCGGTGGAGCATGTGGTTTAATTCGATGCAACGCGAAGAACCTTACCTACTCTTGACATACTTGGAATTTTTCAGAGATGAATTAGTGCCTTCGGGAACCAAGATACAGGTGCTGCATGGCTGTCGTCAGCTCGTGTCGTGAGATGTTGGGTTAAGTCCCGCAACGAGCGCAACCCTTGTCCTTATTTGCCAGCATTAAGTTGGGTACTCTAAGGAGACTGCCGGTGACAAACCGGAGGAAGGTGGGGACGACGTCAAGTCATCATGGCCCTTACGAGTAGGGCTACACACGTGCTACAATGGCGAGTACAAAGGGATGCAAACTGGTGACAGTAAGCGGACCCCTTAAAGCTCGTCGTAGTCCGGATTGGAGTCTGCAACTCGACTCCATGAAGTCGGAATCGCTAGTAATCGTAGGTCAGCATACTACGGTGAATACGTTCCCGGGCCTTGTACACACCGCCCGTCACACCATGGGAGTGGGATGCAAAAGAAGTAGTTAGTCTAACCTTCGGGAGGACGATTACCACTTTGTGTTTCATGACTGGGGTGAAGTCGTAACAAGGTAACCCTAGGGGAACCTGGGGTTGGATCACCTCCTTACTATTAGTTGCGCGTTCTTAATGCAGTGTTCACACAGATTATCTTGTTATATAAAAGAAAGAGTAAAAAAGTAGTTTAGGCAATATAAGCCTGCAACATAGGCTTGTAGCTCAGCTGGTTAGAGCGCACCCCTGATAAGGGTGAGGTCGGCAGTTCAAGTCTGCCCAAGCCTACCATTTTGTGATTTTTACTGCGTTGGACGCCACCTCATGTGCAAAAGCACACTTCGGTAGCTTCCGCCTTGTTAAAATCCCAAAATACATTTTTACTCGCATGTAAGGGGCTTTAGCTCAGCTGGGAGAGCGCCTGCCTTGCACGCAGGAGGTCAGCAGTTCGATCCTGCTAAGCTCCACCAATTTCTGTGATGGAAATTGACCTTACATGAAAAGGCAACAACCTTAATGAATACGCATATTGAATGTTTATCCATTAAGGTTTTTTAAACCTTAAAAGTGACGCATTAGTGTGTCACTGTTCTTTAACAATTTGGAAAGCTGATAATTAGTAATCAATATTTAACGAAAGAGTAATTGATGAATTAAATTCAACTTAGGTTGAATGAGATTCTTTCAACGCTACTCTATCTGACAAAGTGTAAGTGATTGATGTCATTAACCGTCATTAGGCGAGTGATACATCGGTTGCGTAGAAGTTTCCGCTGAAAGGCGCGAAAATTCTACACGATATTTGATTAGCAAAACTTGTCATGCATACGACTAGCAGATTACGAGCAATCGTTAAGCTGCACCACAGTTGCCGATTAAAAAGGCGGTGGCTGATAAAATGCGCATGTTTTCATTCTTGGCGGGGTGAATACGTACGCTATTTTGGGTTGTATGGTTAAGTGACTAAGCGTATACGGTGGATGCCTAGGCAGTTAGAGGCGATGAAGGACGTGTAAGTCTGCGAAAAGCTGTGGTGAGCTGACAAAAAGCATTTGAGCCACAGATGTCCGAATGGGGAAACCCACCGCTTCGGCGGTATCGTTAGGTGAATTCATAGCCTAACGAAGCAAACGAGGGGAACTGAAACATCTAAGTACCCTTAGGAAAAGAAATCAACCGAGATTCCCCAAGTAGCGGCGAGCGAACGGGGAGCAGCCGAGTAATTATGAGGTAGTGGAATGTGTTGGAAAGCACAGCGATACAGGGTGATAGCCCCGTACACGAAGCCTCATAGTTGCCATATTAAGTAGGTCGGGACACGTGTTATCCTGACTGAAGATGGGGGGACCATCCTCCAAGGCTAAATACTCCTAACTGACCGATAGTGAACTAGTACCGTGAGGGAAAGGCGAAAAGAACCCCTGTGAGGGGAGTGAAATAGAACCTGAAACCGTATACGTACAAGCAGTGAGAGCCCACTTGTAGGGTGATTGCGTACCTTTTGTATAATGGGTCAGCGACTTATATTTAGTAGCAAGGTTAACCGAATAGGGGAGCCGTAGCGAAAGCGAGTGTTAACTGCGCGTTTAGTTGCTAGGTATAGACCCGAAACCCGGTGATCTAGCCATGGGCAGGTTGAAGGTTGAGTAACATCAACTGGAGGACCGAACCGACTAACGTTGAAAAGTTAGCGGATGACTTGTGGCTGGGGGTGAAAGGCCAATCAAACCGGGAGATAGCTGGTTCTCCCCGAAATCTATTTAGGTAGAGCCTCGGACGAATTCCATTGGGGGTAGAGCACTGTTAAGGCTAGGGGGTCATCCCGACTTACCAACCCTTTGCAAACTCCGAATACCGATGAGAACTATCCGGGAGACACACGGCGGGTGCTAACGTCCGTCGTGAAGAGGGAAACAACCCAGACCGCCAGCTAAGGTCCCAAAATATTGCTAAGTGGGAAACGAAGTGGGAAGGCTAAGACAGCTAGGAGGTTGGCTTAGAAGCAGCCATCCTTTAAAGAAAGCGTAATAGCTCACTAGTCGAGTCGGCCTGCGCGGAAGATGTAACGGGGCTAAGCAATATACCGAAGCTGCGGATTTGAACTTAGGTTCAAGTGGTAGGGGAGCGTTGTGTAAGTGGCTGAAGGTGAATCGAGAGGTTTGCTGGACATATCACAAGTGCGAATGCTGACATGAGTAACGATAAGGGGAGTGAAAAACTTCCCCGCCGGAAGACCAAGGTTTCCTGTCCCATGCTAATCAGGGCAGGGTAAGTCGGCCCCTAAGGCGAGGCAGAAATGCGTAGTCGATGGGAAACGGATTAATATTTCCGTACTTGGTATATCAGTGAAGGGGGGACGGAGAAGGTTATGCTAGCTTGGCGTTGGTAGTCCAAGTGAAAGTGCGTAGGGTTGAATTTTAGGAAAATCCGGAATTCTACATGCCTGAGACACGAGACGAGTCACTAAGGTGACGAAGTAGCAAATACCCTGCTTCCAGGAAAAGCCTCTAAACTTATGATATATCGAACCGTACCCCAAACCGACACAGGTGGTCAGGTAGAGAATACTAAGGCGCTTGAGAGAACTCGGGTGAAGGAACTCGGCAAAATTGTACCGTAACTTCGGGAGAAGGTACGCCCTTATTTGTGATTGCACTTGCTGCATGAGCATCTGAGGGCCGCAGTGACCAGGAGGCTGGGACTGTTTATTAAAAACACAGCACTGTGCTAAATCGAAAGATGACGTATACGGTGTGACACCTGCCCGGTGCCGGAAGGTTAATTGATGGGGTTAGCGCAAGCGAAGCTCTTGATCGAAGCCCCGGTAAACGGCGGCCGTAACTATAACGGTCCTAAGGTAGCGAAATTCCTTGTCGGGTAAGTTCCGACCTGCACGAATGGTGTAACCATGGCCTCGCTGTCTCCACCCGAGACTCAGTGAAATTGAAATTGCAGTGAAGATGCTGTGTACCCGCACCTAGACGGAAAGACCCCGTGAACCTTTACTACAGCTTGGCACTGAACATTGACCCTACATGTGTAGGATAGGTGGGAGGCTTTGAAGCATTGTCGCCAGATGATGTGGAGCCTACCTTGAAATACCACCCTTGTACGTTTGATGTTCTAACATTGCCCCCTGATCGGGGGTGTGGACAGTGTCTGGTGGGTAGTTTGACTGGGGCGGTCTCCTCCCAAAGCGTAACGGAGGAGCACGAAGGTTGGCTAATCCTGGTCGGACATCAGGAGGTTAGTGCAATGGCATAAGCCAGCTTAACTGCGAGACAGACACGTCGAGCAGGTACGAAAGTAGGTCATAGTGATCCGGTGGTTCTGAATGGAAGGGCCATCGCTCAACGGATAAAAGGTACTCCGGGGATAACAGGCTGATACCGCCCAAGAGTTCATATCGACGGCGGTGTTTGGCACCTCGATGTCGGCTCATCACATCCTGGGGCTGAAGTCGGTCCCAAGGGTATGGCTGTTCGCCATTTAAAGTGGTACGCGAGCTGGGTTTAGAACGTCGTGAGACAGTTCGGTCCCTATCTGGTGTGGGCGTTGGATGATTGATGGGAGCTGCTCCTAGTACGAGAGGACCGGAGTGGACGAACCGCTGGTGTTCGGGTTGTCATGCCAATGGCATTGCCCGGTAGCTACGTTCGGAATCGATAACCGCTGAAAGCATCTAAGCGGGAAGCGAGCCCAGAGATGAGTCATCCCAGACAGTTTAACTGTCCTGAAGGGTTGTTGTAGACTACAACGTTGATAGGCAGGGTGTGGAAGCGTCGTAAGGCGTTAAGCTAACCTGTACTAATTGCCCGTGCGGCTTAACCATACAACACCAAAGTAGCGTAAGCGAAAGGGTTGAAGTGTGACAAGTAGCCAAATCAAATAAAGTAAGACAGAGTAGTGACTCTGCGTTGAATAGAGACATTGATTATTAGCTTTCTAAATATGTTAAAACAAAGATTAATGTAATTGTTGTCATCTACCGCCCTGTGGCGAGAGAGACATCAGTTGCGCAGAAGCCATCGCAAAGAGCGCGATGATTCTGCACCAAGCTTATGCCTGACGGCAATAGCGATACGGTACCACCTGAATCCATTTCGAACTCAGAAGTGAAACGTATTAGCGGCAATGGTAGTGTGGGGTTTCCCCATGTGAGAGTAGCACACCGTCAGGCTCCCATTTAAGAACCCGTCCTCGCGACGGGTTTTTTCTTTCTAGACACGAGAAAACGCATTGCTTATGGGTGGGTGGTCTGATTAGTATGGTCGGTTTCTTCTGTTAAATGCAGTGCAGACGCCAGTGCTTCTATTGCTACATCTAAATCTGTTTTATTCGTTTGCCATGAGCAAACACTCAATCTTATAATAAACATGCCTTTCCAAATCGCGCTACCACACCAGATAACGCCGTTAGCTTGTATATGCTTCAAAACCTGTTGAGTTAATGCTTCATTCCCTGCGTGAACAATAACTTGATTAAAATGGATTACATTCGCGATGGGCAAACCACATTCCTGCAGCCGTTCAGCAAGATATCTAGCACCCTCATGAAGTCTTTCAATTAATAAGGCAATACCATTTTTGCCAAGGTGATGCATGCAGGCCCACAGATCGATACCTCGGGCTCTGCGAGACATGTCGGGAGTGTAGATCATATTATCTCTGCTTTTACCAAATTCAATATAACTTCCCTGTTGATGCAACGCTTCAGTAATGGCAGAAGGATGCTTGCATAAAATTATGCCGCAGTCATAAGGCGTATTTAAAGTCTTGTGTCCATCCACTGCCCACGAATCGGCCAATTCAATTCCTGAGGTCAGATGTCGCAGTAATGGTGAAGCTGCAGCCCACAAACCAAAAGCACCATCAATGTGGCACCATGCACCTGCTTTATTTGCTGCAGCGCACAGAGCGGTAAAATCATCAAATGAGCCGGAGCATACGTTTCCGGCCTGCAGCACTAAAACGCAAGTTTCATCAAGCGGAGGTAAACAAGCAACGTTAAGTCGCCCCTGATCGTCGGATGGCACGATTTTCATCGACTGGGACCCAAAACCAAGAAGACGAATCATTTTACTAACGGTTCCATGTGTTTGGCCTCCCATAATGAAACGTAAGCGTGGCGCGCCAATTAAGCCCTTTTCATTCACATTCCAGTTAAGCTTGTTATATTGATGATTTCTAGCTGCAGCCAAGCCGCAAAGTGTTGCAACTGAAGTACCGCCAACAAGTCCCATTTTAGTTGTATCAGGCAATTGTAGTAGCTCAACTAGCCATTGTTCACAAACCTGCTCTAACTTAGCCGATAAGGGAGACATTACTTCCAATGCCGCATTTTGATCCCAAGCATCAGCCAGCCAGCGAGAAGCAAGACCAATAGGAAGAATACCACCGTTTACAAAACCGAAATATCGGCTCCCGCCAGTATTTACAATCGTCTGTGAGCCTAATTCAGCTAACTTGCATAGAGTATCGCTGGGGTTGTTTTGATTATCTGGCAGATCTTCATCAAATAATGCCAACAGGCTTAGTGCATCGTTTGTTGGATAAACTGGCAGGCGGTCCGCGTTGTCTAAGTATTTGAGCGATTCGCTTTTTGCACTTTCCAATAACGCAAAAGTCTCTTTGAGATTGCTGGGCTGCATATAAAATCCATAAAAAGTAAGATAATGTCGATTGAATTAGCACAAATAATTCGCTAAAGCTACGGTAACACATTCGCATACAACTGAAGACTAGCTTGTTAAATATGATTTCTATTGAATTATTTCCATCTCTTATTTGTAAGCGATGTAAGATAACTTTATCATTCCACCATATAAGTTTAGCCGAAGAGTTTTATGACCGTATTTTCTGGAAATATTAAAAAGATGTCTGTTGACGTCAACGACGACAATGTAGCGCAATATCAACTAAATGTTGGCGATAACGTACTTAATATGAACGATGTAATAGGGAAGCATATTTCCATTAACTACCAAGCAACCATCAATTGCGTTCACTGTGGTAGAAAAACTAAGAAAAGTTTCAACCAAGGATATTGTTATCCTTGTCTGACTAAGTTGGCGCAGTGTGACACTTGTATTATTAAGCCTGAAAAGTGTCATTACGACCAGGGAACATGCAGAGAGCCAGCATGGGGTGAAAAAAATTGTCTGCAGTCGCATTTCGTTTACCTGTCAAATACGGGAAATGCAAAAGTAGGTATTACGCGCTTTGTTACCGACGGCGTGTCTTCTAGGTGGATTGACCAAGGTGCTTCGCAAGCGATCCCGATTTTACGAGTTCAGAATAGATTAATGAGTGGTTTAGTTGAAACTGCATTAAAATCACAAATCGCGGATAAAACAAATTGGCGAAAGATGCTACAGGGGGATGCAGAGCCTATCGATTTGATAGCCTTGAAAAATACCTTGCTGGAAACCGCTGCACCAGAGCTCACCGAATTACAAAATCAGTTTGGTATACAGGCTCTCGCTGAGGTGGAATCCGAAATTATTAATATTGGCTATCCAGTGGACACTTACCCTACAAAGATAAAATCGATAAACCTAGACAAAGAGCTTGGTTTTGAAGGAAAACTGCAAGGCATAAAAGGCCAGTACTTATTATTAGATAATGATAGGGTCATTAATGTTAGGAAGTATTCTGGATACCATTTGGATATTCAAATCAACTAATTGAAGCGTTTCACTTGCAAGGCTAACAAAGCCTTGCAGGATTAAGAGTCGTTTTGTTCTTTATCTGACGACGAGACTGCTATGTTAATTGGCTTAGATGCCTCGCCAGAATAAAGACTCAGGTGCGGAAAGGGTATCTCAACGCCATTCTTATCAAATGCCTCTTTTATTTCTTGATAAATACTATTCTTCAATAACAAAAAGTTCTCGCGTTTTGCCCATACTGAAAATTGAATATCGACAGAAGATGTTCCGAAGCCGAGCAATATGAACAAAGGTACTGGCTCACTTAGGCAGAGTAGATTTTTTTCTGCAACATCTGCGAGAATCTTTTTCACTTTTTCAATATCTTCTTTGTAGGCAATACCGACTTTAAGATCAGCTCTGCGAATAGGAAAACGGGTTAGCGTAGTGACTTGAGTTTTGATCATCGATTCGTTGGGTATTCGAACAAATAGATTATCGAAGGTCCTAATTTTAACGGATAGTAAGTCAATGGATATGACTTCGCCGGTCGTTTGTTCTACACGGATAACATCGCCAATAGAAAATGGTCTCTCCATCATAAGAAATAGACCACTAATTAAGTTGGATGCCGATGTTTGTGATGCAAATCCGATAGCGACACTGAGTATTCCTGCTGCACCTAAAACAACGCTTAAGTCGAAGCCTAATTCTCGCAAAGCGGAGATAAACATGAGAATCAAAACGCCATAGAAAACACCGCGTTTAAGCAATACCTGACCGTGATTCGACATATGTGCGAAATTAAATCTCATCACCATATTGCTTAGCGCTTTTGCGACAAAGTAACCCACAATAAGGATGAAAAGTGCTTTTCCAATTGCAAAAACGTGGAGCTTTTCAAGTAAGCTGATGGTTTCAACAGGTACGTTCATTTGCCTCTTGTCTCACTTATTAATGTTAATCAACTAAACTTTTGATTGAGGATAAAAACGAGGTTTTCTTACTTAATTCTCGCGACTCTGATACGTGCTTCATTTTGCCAACATTTTCCGGTGGTAAATGACGTATGTGAGAAATTGGCTTGGAGTGCTCGATTTTCTGTAAAATAGAAACATGGTCTGTCCAAAATTCGCCGTTTTCATCCACATATAGTTTTAATGCAGGTACTGGCAAGTTTATTCTTTCTATATTTAGAGGTTCGTCCAGTGCATTCTTAATAGTCACCCTTGTTGATGCGCGATGAGAGCGTTTTTCAAGATTCTTTACATCCATTTTGGCATCGGTATATTTTGAATAACATAAATCGCCGGTCATGGTAGAAGGGCCGAACCATGAATCCGAAGGACGCCAAAAAGGAATGTCCGCAATCGGCACTTCTCGCTGAGGAACTAAAATAGTCATCCATAAAGGCGTGCTTATAAAAACCGTAATATCCTCGCCCGGCAATACGACTAAAGGTTTACTGGGTCTTGCTATCATTGCTCTATCTGCGAGCGAAGGTTCAATGATTAATTGTTCACTGGTTGAGCCTAATACGTATCTTTTATAATCTACGTGCTCAAATGATTCGTCCATGCCTGGCTTATTCACCACTATCGGTTTTTGCATTTCAGATTCAGTTTCTTGATTCCAGATTGTCCACTCGTGAGGATTTCGCCTAATCGAGATTTGCCTGTCATCGATTCGCCAACACTTGGTTTCTCCAAGTTTAAATTCAAACTCTCCCCACCACTGCTTATTTATTGTCATGTTTAGCTTTTCTCATAAGTCAGCATTATTTATATATATCTTAGCCATTTTCATGACCAATTCCCTTCAATAATCGACCGAGCACATCGGCTCCAGTAATTACGCGTTTAGCAGAGCTTGTCCACAATATAACTAAGTCATGATTTAAAACATCGGTGGACACTTCTTCAAGGTTTGCGGCTTGTTTGAGTTCGCTCAAGGCTCTGCCAAGTGTGCAGTTTTTATCTCTAATAATAACTGGCCGATGACAAAACAGATAGCTATCCACATTTTTGTCACCAAACATCAATGAACGCAAGTAACCATCTGCGTCTAACACCAATTGTGGTGATTGTTTATGGTTAACCAGCACCACCCATTTGTGACCAGAAGAATTAACTTTAGCCACAAACACCTTTCCCTCTTCAGTGTTCGCGTCTGGAATAATTGGTAAATCGAGTTTACATGGCAGTTCAATAATGCTCTGGGGGTCTAGTTCTTCTCCCTCTTCCATGACGGATACTTTATCTATTTCTAAAAAGTTTAATGCACCTAGTCCTTCAACATGCACAACAGCAGCCTCATTTGCTTCAGCGTGTGCGGTAATAATCGCCTTGAGTTCTTCTTCTCGAAAATACGTGATCCCTTCTTTTCCTAACCAGCCGTCTAACATGATGGCTGTCGGTTTGGCGACAATGAAAAATACTTTTTGGTAAAAGCGAATCACAGGAGTAAGTAAAGAAGCCATTTTTAATGCGTTGCGCGAGAAATAGGCTTGAGGAATAATTTCACCAAGAAAAGTAATGACAATTGTGGAAAACAAAAACGAGGACACGCCAACTAAAACTGAGTCAGAAAGTAGCGTTAGCAATACGTTTATTGAAACATTGCCCCACAATATCGTGGCTAATAAAAAATTAGCGTCCTCTCTGAGTCTTAATATACTTTTAGCAGCCTCGCTGCCTTGCTTTACTTCGACTTCAAGCTGCAGTCGGCTCATACTAAAAAATGCAAGGTTCAGCCCTGAAAAGACTGCACTGTGGCAAATACATACGAGTATGCCTAACCAGATAAGAATATCTGAACCAAAATTGACTATATTTGCCATGTTTATTCCTGACGTAAGCGACGCTGCATATTATCAGCTATAGTTCTGTGTACATAGTACGCAATTTGAAGACCTTGCTAACTTGGTATTTGACTTCATTGAACAAAATGCCAAGCCTTATCGCACATGGACGCTAGGTATAGGCTAGAGAGGAATAACTTGAACCATGTTTCGACAATATGCTCAACGTTTTTTAAAGTTGTGTATACTTGTTTAACCGAATGTCCCTTAACTGTAAGAATAACTAACATGTTTGATAAAATGCAATCGTCACTCACTTCTGTACTAGCATTTTTTGGCGATAATCTAATTGTTCAGGCAGCGGCAGCGATTTTACTTTCTTTGTTAGCTGCAACGCTCTTCAAGCGTGTGATTATTGTTGCCCTAAAAAACATTGTGGCGAGGACCAATATTAATTTAGGTTCTGACATTTTAGATCTCTTAAGAACCCCAATTTATTACAGTGTTCTTTTTATTGGTCTTTCGATAGCGCTTACTACCCTAAAACCATCTGAAAATATTCTTTATATCGAGTCTGCAGTGCTCAAGTCAGTTGGCGTTATCATTTGGACTGTGTTTTTATTGAGAGCAAATAGCGTATTTTTAAAGCGATTTGCCTCACATCCCACTCACTTCAGTGCAATTAACAGTAAAACTTTACCGTTGTTTCAAAACATCCTTAGTATCGTAATTATTGTTATTTCAGTGTATGTCGTATTTTCGGTCTGGAACGTAGATATGACGGCTTGGCTTGCATCTGCTGGCATTGTGGGAATTGCGGTCGGATTCGCCGCAAAAGATACCTTAGCAAACCTATTTTCTGGCGTATTCATTATGGCTGATGCACCATACAAAGTTGGTGATTACGTTATTTTGGATTCAACAGATAGGGGGGAAATTACGCATATTGGAATACGCAGTACCCGCATGTTAACAAGGGATGATGTTGAAATTACAATTCCAAACTCGGTGATGGGTAATTCAAAAATAATCAATGAGTCCGGTGGCCTATTAGAGAAGTCTCGATGCAGACTGCCAATAGGAGTTTCTTATAATGCTGATATCGATTTAGTGAGATCTGTTTTAATAGGTATTGCGCAAGATGAGGAACTCGTGTGCAAAGATCCTGAGCCTCGAGTCAGATTTAGACGTTTTAGTGGCTCAGCACTCGACTTTGAGCTGCTGGTATGGATTGAAAAACCAGCATTAAAAGGCCGCTTAATAGACATCCTAAACAGTCAAATTTTTCACCAATTCAAGGCCAATGACATTGAGATCCCATATTCAAAGCAAGATTTGTACATAAAAGAGTTTCCGTATCGTGAAAAAGAGTAAATAGTATGTCGCTTGTTAAGAGGTAATGGGGGCAAACGTTGAGGCATTGATATTAGTCTCTTGAGCGCTTGCCTTATAGCGTCTACAATAGCCAACTTTTATTTATCTCAGGCAAGCGTTATGAACGATACGAAATCACAACCCATTTTACCGGATCGCCTTTCCAGCAATCCTCGCAGTCCACACTACGTGGAAGAAATCTTTGAGCACAATATTGGTATCATGTTGAATGGCAAAGAGCGTTTTAATGTTGAGGAATACTGCATCAGTGACGGGTGGGTAAAAGTTCCTTCACCGAAAGCCTTAGATCGCAAAGGACAACCACTGATGATTACTTTAAAAGGTACAGTTGAAGCTTTCTATAAATAGATTTATACAGTAAACACGTCACGAATTAACAACGTGGTTTGCATTCATTATTTATATCCCACAAACAAAAAAAACCTATTGAAGTTCAATAGGTTTTGAGTCTCTAAAAAGAGATGGTACCAGAGGCCGGACTTGAACCGGCACAGTATTACTACCGGCGGATTTTGAATCCGCTGCGTCTACCAATTTCGCCACTCTGGCACAGAGTGCCACACGACTTGCGTCGAATGGATGAGCATTATATCCATCTAAGATCATGTATCAAGTGTTATTTTACTCTTATGCAGAAAAGATAGCTTATTTTGCGAATAAAAGTACGCTCTTCAACCTTGTCGCAAGTCTAAACAGTGATAATATGCGTAAAGTGTTTAAACGAGTTCCTTTTAGTTACCCTAGTCAGAGGCAATAAACGTTGGCAAAAAGTAAATCCAGATCTCAACAAAAGCCAGAATCAAAAAGTAGCGCAGAGACAAACAAGAGTGATATGTCGTTTCAACGCGCAGGTTTTTTTCGACGTTTAGCTGCTATGGTCTACGATGCATTAGTTGCAACTGCTGTGGGCATGCTGTCAGGATTGATTTTTCAAGTTGTGATGCTTATTCTGTTTCAAAACAAATTACTTGATAGTCATGATTTTGCAGACTATATGGATTATTTTCAATCCTCTGAGTCACTTCAGATCATGGCCAATGCATGGGTTGCTCTTTGGGTCGCAGGCTTTTTTTTATGGTTCTGGAAACACGGTGGTCAGACGCTTGGAATGCGAGCATGGCGCCTTAAAATTTATAACTTAAAAGACGAAAAGAACATAAGTTACGCTCGACTTGCACTGCGGTTAGTCACAGCCTTTTTGGGGCTAGGCACCTTACTCGTGTTAATCGATGTTAAAAATAGGCAGTCGCTACAAGACAGGATTGCTCAAACCGAAGTGCTTTATCTTTCTAAAGAAGAAAACGACCACAAAAGCTGGTAGGCGCTGTTATTGGCGTCTGAGTAAGAGCATCGCAATACCTGCAAAAACGATGCTAGGTAACAAGGCGCCAATGAATGCAGGCAGCTGAAAAACAAGACTGACTTGCCCAAAAACCTGATTCGCAATAAAGAATGAGAAGCCGACCATTACGCCCATTATTGTGCGTGCCCCCATAGTGACACTTCGTAGCGGACCGAAAATAAATGATAAGGCCATTAGCAGCATGACAGCGACAGTAATCGGCTGCGTAATTTTACGCCAGAATGCTAATTCATAGCGCGCCGAATCCTGATCACTGCTATTCAAATACTTCACATACCCAACAAGGCCTTGAATCGATAGGGCTTCCGGCTTTATTGCCACAATGCCTAATTTATCAGGTGTTAATGTTGAATTCCAAGACAGCGTCTTGGCCTGTGTCTTATCTATTTTAGTGGGAGAAAAAGACAACAAGCTTACGTTTTGTAGCTCCCAACTTTCATCTTTAAAAAGCGCTGCATCGGCTGTGAGAACGTTAGTTAATTCAAGTCCTGGATTGAATTGATAGACCGTTATATCTCTTAGCGTTTCTTTTGTAAGTACCTCACCGATACTTACGAAGTCGCTGCCGTCTTTGGCCCAGAACAATTCGTCCGATAAAATCAGACTACCTCCTGACAATGCTGTTGTTCTTAACTCTTTGGCTTTTGCCTCGCTACGAGGAGTAACCCATTCACCTAACATCATGACCGCGATGATTAAGATAATCAGTGATTTCATAGCTGAATTAATAATATTCCAGCGGCTTAAACCCGACGCTTGCATTACTACAAGTTCACTATTTTGAGCGAGTAAGCCCATGCCAATAAGGCCACCAAGCAGGGTAGCCATAGGTAAGAATTGTTCGATGTCTCTTGGCAAGCTTAGCAGCACGTATAATGCTGCCATAGTCATATCATAGTCACCTTGTCCCACTCGACGCAGTTGTTCGACAAACTTGATAAGCGCACTGAGACCCACCAGTACTGATAGCGTTACCGTTACCGTTCCCAGAAGGGTTCGAGCTATATATAAATCAAGGAGACGGAACATCTTTTCTCCTCAAGAATATTTGACGTAACACGGCACCCATTTTTCGATCCCTAACAATCAAGCCAAAACCAACCAGTAACATAAGCAAGTGCACCCACCACAAGCCCAATGCTGGAGGAAGTTTACCGTCTTCCAATACTCGTCGACTCGCGAGCAACAATAAAAAATAGCCGAGGTAAAGTAATAGCGCGGGGAACATTTTACCGAATCGTCCTTGTCTGGGGTCAACGGCACTGAGCGGCACGGCAATCAGCACTAAAAAAGGTAAAGAAAGCGGTATCGCAATACGCCACTGCAGCTCAGCGATAGCCTCAATGTTATCTAGCTTCATTAGTTCTGTAGTCGGCAAAGCTGTGAGTTTGCGTCTTTTTTGTTCTTGGTCTCTTGGCGCAATCGTCACGCGATACTCATCAAAATTGACGATTTGAAAAGCCTGCTCTGTGCTCGATCCTTCATATTGGTTGCCGTCGAACAAGACGAGCTGTTGGTCACCAATTTCACTCGTTTCCATCGTGCCAGTTTTTGCATAAATAAGGTGCATTTTTTCATCATCAGGACTTCGTTGTGACAAAAATACTTTTTGAAGCCGTTGCGTCTCTGAATCAACGTCGTGTATGAATATCACCGCCTTATTATTACCAGTTTGTTGAAAGCGACCAGGAATGACAGAGGCTAAGCCTGATTTTGCGGCGGCTTGCTCCTGCAATTGATACTCTTTTTCAGCAGCAGCTGGGGCAAGATACAGTGTAACAACGCCGGTAACTATTGCCATAATGACCGCAAATAGCAGCGTGACTCTGGTAACATACCACTCGCTAACGCCACATGCTTTGAGTACCGTCATTTCACTGTCGACATACAGCCGTCCGTGTGCAAGCATAACGCCTAAAAATAGACTTATGGGCAGTACGAGTGAAGCTAGTATTGGGCTATAAAGTGTAATAAAACCAAGGACTAAATCAGCGGGAACATCACCATCAGAGGCATCACCTAAAATTCTGGCGAATTTAAGCGTGATGAAAATGGCCATAAGTATTAAAAATACAGCAATTTGTGATTTGAATGTTTCTCGCAATAAATATCGGAAAATTAGCATTTAGTTACTGATGAAAACATAGGTTTTAGTGGAAAGGTGCAGATATTTCAGTAAACTTAACGTTTCTAACTGTTTTAATGCACACAACGTATATAAATCGCGTATAAGTTTAGCATAAAGTTTTCTTTTGCTAACAAAGATTAATAGATTTTTATTTGCATGAAACTGAAAATCAAAAGGATCTCGGTTTTAGGCGGAGAAACTAAGCATAATCATTGAGGATATATCATGGAATTTAGCGTCAAAAGCGGTAGTCCAGAAAAGCAACGCAGTGCTTGCATTGTGGTTGGCGTTTTCGAACCTCGTCGCCTGACTCATGTTGCTGAGCAGCTCGATCAAATAAGCGAAGGTTATATTAGTAACTTGCTACGCCGCGGCGACCTTGAAGGGAAAGCAGGGCAAATGCTACTGCTACACCATGTGCCGAATGTACTAAGTGAACGAATTCTTCTTGTAGGCTGTGGTAAAGAGCGAGAGCTAAACGAAAGACAATATAAACAAATTATTGCAAAAACAATCCAAACCCTGAATGAAACAGGTTCCATGGAAGCTGTATGCTTTTTAACAGAATTACATGTTAAAGGCAGAGACACTTACTGGAAAGTTCGCCAAGCGGTCGAGGCAGCAAGTGATTCATTGTATACATTCTTACAACTAAAAACGAAAAAAGGCGAACCACGACGCCCGTTGCGTAAAATGGTTTTTAACGTACCAACGCGCAAAGAGTTAACCTCGGGTGAACGCGCAATTGAACATGGCTCTGCGATTAGTAAAGGCGTCTTGGTTGCAAAAGATGTAAGCAATATGCCACCAAATATTTGTAATCCTAAGTATTTGAATGAGCAGTCTGCTTTGCTAGTAGAAGAGTATCCGTCTTTGACGCTAGAAACTATTGGCGAAGCGCAAATGGCTGAGCTTAAAATGGACAGTTATTTGGCCGTTGGACGCGGTTCAGTAAATGAATCCATTATGAGTATTATTCATCATAAAGGCGCCGATGATTCACAAGCTCCCATAGTGTTAGTTGGCAAGGGATTAACTTTTGACTCCGGCGGTATTTCAATCAAGCCCAGTGCTAGCATGGATGAAATGAAATACGATATGTGTGGCGCGAGTGCAGTACTAGGCGTAATGCACACTGTGGCAAAATTGAATTTACCGATTAACGTCATTGGCGTGATCGCTGGTTGTGAAAACATGCCGGATGCAAATGCATATCGTCCTGGTGATATTTTAACTACCATGTCAGGCCAAACGGTTGAAGTGCTCAACACTGACGCTGAAGGTCGCTTAGTGCTTTGTGATGCACTGACTTATGTTGAGCGATTTGAGCCTGAAGCGGTAATTGATATTGCCACCTTAACAGGAGCATGTGTGATTGCATTGGGGCCTCACGCAAGTGCGGTACTCAGCACGCACAATCCACTGTCGCATGAATTAATTAATGCTTCGGAACAGTCTTCTGACAAAGCTTGGCGCTTGCCGCTGTGGGATGAGTACCAAGAATTAATTGAAAGCCCGTTTGCCGATATGGCGAATGTTGGTGGAAGACCTGCAGGAACGATTACGGCAGGGTGTTTCTTATCTCGATTTACTAAGAAATACAACTGGGCTCATATCGATATTGCTGGAACAGCTTGGCTAGGTGGTGCTCGCAAAGGCGCTACGGGCCGTCCGGTACCCATGCTGTCGCAGTATTTATTTAACAAAGCAGGATTGGTTAGTGAAGATTAATGACTAGCGCAACCGATGACCAACTAGCGCACCAAGACGGGTCTAAAACAGACCTTAGTCTTCGTTATGGACGTGACAAATAATGCCAATCGTGACTTTTTATCAATTGGACGAAAATAGCAAAGATGCAAAGCAGGATATCTTAGAAGCCTGCTCCCAATTGTTATTGGAAACAGTAAAGAAACGCAAATGGGCGGCGGTATTGTGCACTGACAAGCAGCAGGCTGAGGATGTCGACGAATTCGTTTGGCAGCACCCGGTCGATAGTTTCATCCCGCATAATTTGGTGGGAGAGGGCCCTAAGCAAGGAACGCCTGCTGAAATTACGTGGCTTGGTCAAAGTCTAAATAGCCGTCATACGCTCATTAATTTATCACAAAGCATGATAGACAATCATCGCCAGTACCAACACATTATTGATTTTGTGCCTGTTGAAGAAACTCAAAAGCAGCAAGCACGAGAAAGATACAAGCAGTATAAATTAGCCGGGTGCACTATGCAGTTCACGCCAGCTAATCAAATAAACGAGAGTAATTAATGGATAAGACATTCGACCCCCACAATATTGAGAAAGAGTGTTACGCAAAGTGGGAGCAACAAGGCTATTTCAAAGCATCTGGTGAAGGTGAACCTTACTGTATTTTGTTGCCACCGCCTAACGTGACGGGCAGCCTGCACATGGGGCACGCTTTCCAACATACCATCATGGATTCTTTGATCCGGTACAACCGCATGAAAGGCAAGAATACGCTTTGGCAATGTGGAACCGATCACGCCGGTATTGCTACGCAAATGGTGGTCGAACGCAAATTAAACGCCGAAGGCAAAACTCGTCACGATTTAGGTCGCGATGATTTCGTGAAAAAAATCTGGGAATGGAAAGAAGAGTCGGGCGGCACTATAACGCAACAAATGCGTCGTTTGGGCACATCACCAGATTGGGAACGCGAAGTGTTCACGATGGATGACAATTTGTCTGATGCAGTACAAGAAGTATTCATCAAACTACATGAAGAAGGGCTGATTTATCGGGGCAAGCGCCTAGTCAATTGGGATCCCGTATTATTAACTGCGGTATCTGATTTAGAAGTTGTCAGCGAAGAAGAAAACGGTCATATGTGGCACATGAAATATCCATTAACGGATGGCTCGGGTCACTTAGTTGTTGCAACAACGCGCCCTGAAACTATGTTAGGCGATACCGCAGTTGCGGTTCATCCTGACGATGCGCGTTATGCAAGCTTTATTGGTAAGACCATTACTTTGCCATTAACGGGAAGAGAAATTCCGATTATTGCAGACGATTACGTTGATCAAGACTTCGGCACCGGCTGTGTGAAAATAACCCCGGGACATGACTTCAACGACTATGACATGGGTAAACGTCATAATCTTGAAATTATTAATATATTAACCGACGAAGCCAAGATTAACGATGTTGCACCAGCTAAATATCAAGGCATGGATCGTTTCGATGCACGGGCAGCTATCGTTGCCGATTTACAAGAATCAGGCTTACTGATTAAAATTGATGAACACAAGCTCAAGGTTCCTAGAGGTGATAGAACGGGTGTTGTTATAGAACCTTATCTAACGAACCAGTGGTACGTCGCTGTCGAGTCACTTGCAAAGCCTGCAATTGAGGCTGTGGAAAGTGGCGAAATTCGCTTTGTGCCTGAAAACTGGAACAAAACCTATTACCAGTGGATGAATAATATTCAAGATTGGTGCATTTCACGCCAACTTTGGTGGGGACATCGTATTCCTGCGTGGTTTGATGAAGAAGGAAATATTTTTGTCGGTCGCAACGAAGCGGAAATAAGAACAAAAAACAGTATTCCAGATTCTGTCAAATTGAGACAAGACGACGACGTGTTAGACACCTGGTTTTCATCTGCACTTTGGCCATTTGCTACCATGGGGTGGCCAAAAGAAACGCCTGAATTAGAAACCTTTGTGCCGAGCTCTGTGCTTGTTACCGGCTTTGATATCATCTTTTTCTGGGTTGCCAGAATGATTATGATGACGAAGAAGTTCACTGGGAAAGTCCCTTTTAAAGATATTTATATTACCGGCCTCATTCGTGATGAAAACGGCGATAAAATGTCGAAATCAAAAGGCAACGTGCTCGATCCCATCGATTTGATTGATGGCATTGATCTAGCGTCGCTAATGGACAAGCGCACGTCGGGCATGATGCAGCCAAAAATGGCTGAAAAGATTGGCAAGGCGACGCAAAAGCAATTTCCTGACGGCATCAACGCCTTTGGTACCGATGCTTTGCGCTTTACCTTTGCAGCTATGGCGTCAACAAGCCGCGATATCAATTTCGATATGGGTCGTGTTGAAGGCTATCGTAATTTCTGTAATAAAATTTGGAATGCGACACGCTTTGTGTTGATGAATACGGAAGAATTCGATGCAGGTCGTGATGGCGGCGAAATGTCTCTTAGTGTTTTTGATCGTTGGATTTGGTCACAATTCCAAGAAACGTTAAAAGCTTATGAAACGGCAATTGAGCAGTACCGATTCGATATTGCAGCGCAACATTTGTATGAGTTTACTTGGAATCAATTCTGCGATTGGTATTTAGAATTGTCGAAGCCAGTATTGAATTCAGAGCAAAGCACTGAAGACGAAAAGCGAGGAACAAGACATACTTTAATCAATGTTCTTGAGCATATGATGCGTCTACTGCATCCATTTATGCCTTACATCACAGAAGAAATTTGGCTGAAAATTCAGCCTCTCTCAAGCAATCGCACAACAGCAGAGAGCATCATGGTTGATGCGTTTCCGGTATTTGATGTAAACAAGCATGACCAAGCTGCAATTGATGATATTGAGTGGGTTAAGTTATTCATTGTTGGTATTCGCAATATTCGTGGCGAAATGGATATTCCGCCATCGAAGCCATTGCCCGTGTTGCTTAAGAACGTGAGCGCAAGCGATAAGGCAAGATTAGACAAAAGCGGAAGTTACTTGGAAAAGCTTGCTAAACTCGAGTCTGTCACTTATTTATCGGCAGGTGAAAAAGCGCCTGCGTCTGCAACAGCCTTAGTAGGTGAAATGGAAATTCTAATTCCGATGGCAGGCTTGATAGATAAAGAAGCAGAGCTTGCTAGATTAAACAAAGCGGCAGAGAAAATTGAGAAGGACGCCCAGCGTACAAAAGGCAAACTTAGCAATGAGAGCTTTGTGAGTAAAGCACCTGCTGCAGTTATTGATAAAGAGCGTGCGAAGCTTGCGGACATGGAGATGCAGTTGTCTAAAATACAAGCACAAAAAGCGGAAATCGAAGCTATTTAAGCTTCGATTTCCTCTAAACGGATTTAAAATTAAAAAGGAAAAATTATGTTACGTCAGATATTTATACCTGCGGTAGCCTTATGCAGTATTGCTATTTTGGCTGGCTGTTCACCTTCACAAGAGTCCCAAATGCCTGAAAAGCCAACAACTGAAAAGCAACGATTACAACAGCTGAGTATTGCAGCACCGCAAGCAAATAAAATTCCGTTTAGCGCTGAGTATCACGGAAAAACGATTAACGATCATTTCAATTGGTTAAAAGACGCTGGTTATCCAGAGGTTGACGATCAAGCTATTATTGATTATTTGAACGAAGAAAACGCCTATTTCAATGCCTTTTTGACGCCTCAAAAAGCATTGGTAGACACCTTGTTTGAGGAGTTCAAAGGTCGCACAAACGACGTTGAGAGCTCAGTGCCTTGGATTGAAAATGACTATGAATACAAGTCCTTCTACAAGCCCGGCGAAGAGTACTTAACGTTTAGCCGTCGTAAATTGGATAGTGATGAAGAAGTTGTTTTCTTAAGCGTTACTGAATTAGCCAAGCCATTCGACTATTTCACGATGGACGATTGGGAAATTAGCCCGAATAATCAGCTAATTGCCTATTCATACAACACAAACGGTGACGAGCGCTATAGAATTGTAGTGAAAGATTTAACGACGGGGCAAATGCTGTCTGATGAGCTTACTGATACCAGTGGCGACATCGTGTTTAGCGCGGACAGTCAGTCTATTGTCTATGGTTCATTAGCCAGCGACCGTTGGTACACAGAAAGTGTAAAAGTACACACTTTAGGCAGCAAACAGGCAAGTGATAAAGCGATTTTTAGCGAAAGCGATGATGGCTTTTTTATTGGTTTTGGTCTGACAAGCAGTAATGAATATCTTGTTATTAGTACGGGGCAAAGTGAAACATCCGAAGTGTACGTTGTGCCTGCAACTGACTTTACCGCAGCGCCTGTTCAACTAGTATCTCGAGAGCAACAGTTTCTAAGTAAAATTGATCATGCGAATGGTTATTTCTACATGCTTGCTAACGATACTCATACAAACTCAAGATTAGCAAAAGTAGCAGATGCAGAGCCAATTTATGCGAATTGGGAAACCGTTATTGCAGGTTCAAACGAACGTTATTTGATGGAGATGCAAACTTTCCAAAAATTCATAACTGTGGCATCAAGAGAAAACGGTATCGAGCGTTTTACGATTTATGACTATGCAGGTAAAGAGCAAGATGTTGAATTTCCTGAGTCAGTATTCTCAGTGTCGAACGGCAATAATCGCGAGTTCAAGCAGGATTTTGTGCGTATCAACTATAATTCCATGATCACTCCAAGTACGGTGTTTGACTATAATGTAGTGAACAAAGACTTAGTGACGAAAAAAGTTCAAGAAATACCATCGGGCTACGACAAGTCGCAGTATGTCACCGAGCGTATTATGGCGCCGGCGCGCGATGGTGTCTTAGTGCCAGTGACCTTAGTTTATAAGAAAGGCTTTAAGAAAGATGCAAGCCAACCTATGCATTTGTATGGTTACGGTGCCTATGGAGCAACAATAAGTCCGCGTTTTTCTACGACACGCTTGAGTATTCTTGACCGAGGTTTCTCCTACGCAATTGCGCATGTTCGCGGCAGCGATATGTTAGGTCATCAGTGGTACTTGGACGGTAAATTAGATAAGCGAGTGAATACCTTCAACGATTTTGTTGATGTTGCCCGTCACTTAGTATCACAAAAGTATGTTGCCGAAGGTAATATCAGTGTTTCGGGCCGAAGTGCTGGTGGTGAGCTAATGGGAGCGGTAACTATTCAAGCGCCGGAACTCTGGAGTTCAGTGACCTTGGGTGTACCTTTCGTCGATGTGTTAAACACGATGCTTGACGCTACTTTACCGTTAACGCCGCCGGAGTGGAGTGAATGGGGCAACCCAATTGAGGACGCAGTCGCATTTGATTATATTCAAAGCTACTCACCTTACGATAATATTGTTGCACGGGAATACCCGCCAATGTTAGTTACGGGTGGGTTAAATGATCCTCGAGTAACTTACTGGGAACCAGCAAAATGGACAGCTAAAATGCGCGAACTCAAAACTGACGATAATTTGTTAGTGATGCGGATTAATATGGGCGCCGGCCACTTTTCAAATAGCGGACGATATGGCCGTTTGCGTGATTATGCCGAGGAAACTGCATTTATGCTGGCTTCGCACGGAATAACAGAGTAATTTGCAAAGAGTTACATAGTCCTTAAATGTGATATACAAAAACGCGCTACTGTAAAGTAAGCGCGTTTTTTTATTAGCTGAACGAAACGATTGATTGTAAATGAGTATTAATAGTTTAAAAAAGGAATTTAGATTATGGGTGTTTCTCGGTTTCGCCTGCTGATATTCATTGTAAGTATTCTTTTGCTCTCTGCATGCATAACTTTACCAGGCCGCAGGCAAACGATAGACGAGATAGGCATAATAAACAAATTATGGCTAACGCTTGAACAACGCTCGCCCCATATTCGAAGCTTTAGTCTTTAACGGAATGAGTTGATGAAAGAAAAACTTTTTAAGTAAACTACAATTGTCACTATCGTACCTAACTCATAAAACTAAATTTCAAAGATCGTTTTCTTCATACCAAGATTTTCAGAACTAACTCGGACGCCATCAATGTCGTGTCATGCGATACCAGGTTTTGGCGGACTTTACAGCATCATTTGGCTGCTCAAAACAAATACACACGTTAAGCAACAACATCAACAGAAGCATCAGTTTGCTCCATGTGCTCGCTTGGACAGGTTTATGGCAACAGCCGACATAAGGTTCTAGTCTAGAAAAGGCTTGAATCGACCAATTGAACTCACAACCTAAAGCTGACGTTAGAAAATTCGAACTATCAGACTATATTGAGCGAAGAATCATCATACGATTAATCAAACTTGGCCTCAGATAAGTCTGTTTAAATAAAAGTAATATTCAAAACTGGTTTGCACAACTTTAGGAGCCGCTTGTCTTGAATTCTTAATTACGCGGAAACAGTTGATTAATAGACGAAAAATAGCCGACTTTCACTCCCTTAAGAATATAAAATAGAGGGGGTTGTGTCAGAGTTCAGTTTATAGCCCTTGAGTGGTTTCGTGTTTTGTCTAGATAACAAACACTTTACCATAATAAGGCTGTTTTTATTTATATTATTCAGTTAGTTATGCTGAATTTGGCGTTCAAGTTGAACTCCAAAACTTGAGTCTCTAATACAAATCCATTTGATACCCTTACAGAAATCTAGTGTACAATACCATCATGTTGATAAACTCATCAGCTCCATGATGAAGACGATGAAGACGATGATGATGAAGACGATGATAGCACAACATCGCGTCGCTCGGCGGTGCTTCTCGACAGGCCCCGTGACAGCGGCTTATGAACTCAAGGTGGACGCGGGGGAGGTGCGACGAGATGACGCGCAAGTCGCTCTGGCGGCAAAGTTCGATGCCCTGCACGAGTCTCTTGCCTCGCTCCCACCAGTACCCGTACGCACCGACGATCCGACAGAGAGCAGCTGTACAAGCAGCAGTCCACTGTTACCGTTACTGGCGCGATCCCTGGCATCCGCACATTCCTTTCTTCGAAAGAAGTTCCATTTGTGGTCTTTTGGTCCACCACCGCGAGGCATGTACATTCATGGACCGGTCGGGGTCGGCAAGAGCTTTCTAATGGATCTCTTTTACGCGTCGGTCACTGTTCCTGATGATGATTCTTGTTGTAATAATGACAGCCACAACCACAACCACAAACACAAACACAAACACAAACACAAACACAAACACAAACACGCAAAGATTACCAAACGCCGCGTCCACTTTCATGAATTCATGCTAGACGTCCATCATCGAATCTTTGTCTACAAACAGAAGCACCCACGAGGTGATGCGATTCCCATCATTGCGCAACAATTGGCACAAGAAGCCCAACTCCTCTGTTTCGATGAATTTCAAGTGACAGACATTGCCGATGCCATGATTTTGAAGCGACTGTTTTTACTATTATTGGATTGGAATGTCGTGGTGGTGGCCACCTCGAATCGCGCCCCCGATGCCTTGTATGAGGGAGGCATTAACCGATCCCTCTTTTTGCCATTCATCGACATGTTGAAACACACGTCCGACATTATTTCCATGGAGGATTCCCGCAAGGATTATCGACTCGAAACTCGAGCGGCTGGGCAATCCTATTTTTGGTCAAACAAGGATGTTCATGGCGATAATAATATTAATAACAACATGCAGGCGCAGTTGGAAGAAATATTTGGTGGCACTGCATCCGGAACTGAGGCCGAGATCATTCCCGTCCTTTTTGGTCGCACCGTCCAGGTCGCCCGATTGAATGACCGGTGCGCCTGGTTTGACTTTTCCGAGTTGTGCTACCAACCGCTCGGGGCGGCCGATTATATTTCCCTCTGCTGCCGATTTCCGGTCCTCATCATGGACCGCGTCCCCCAACTGGACGCCAAACACCTCAACGAAGCGCGACGATTCGTGACCCTCATTGACGCGTGTTATGAATCTCGCACCCGCTTGGTGCTGGCGGCACAAGTCCCGCTCGACGAATTGTTTGTCGATTTTGAAGCGCAAGTGCAAAGCAGTGATGGAGATGAAGAATTGTTTGTCAGTGAGAAGGGGGGAAACTCGAGTTCCTTTGCGACGACCATGATTCGTACCAAAGAGGGGGAATATTTCGAGTGGTCGGCAACGGGTCTAATTGGCGTGTCACTGGCACAATTATCGTCCGCCAATGATCTTGCCTTTTCCTTTCGACGAGCCGCGTCTCGATTGGCAGAAATGGGTGGAAAGGAATGGGGACGGCAATGACGAAACGTCTTTACCTTGCAAACCATTGCACCTATGGCAGAGCAAGGGGTTGCGTCAGGCTGTGCCGCAAAGTGGCAGGCTTCAGTCTCCATGCAGGTGTCATGATGAGCAACGCACAGGATAGAAGTAAACTCGAAAGGCTGTGCCGTTATATTACCCGCTCTGGGGTATCGGAAAAAGGTTGGCAATAACGACTTACGGTTAAGGTGCCCTACCAACTAAAAAGTGCCTTAAATCAGTTGCTGAGACATCATCCTAATTTGCTAAAACTTAGGCTTCTTGCTCCTGAATCGCTATGACCACGAACGTCTGCAATTGGCTCAGGTTGTGTAAAAACTTCAACAACCCAATTAATTACGCAATACTACGTAAAATGTAAGTTTCCTTAGTTATGAAACTTGGTCAGATTTTAATGTAAGACACATATTTACATCTATTTTTGTTCAAATAATGGGCTGAAAATAGTTTTTACACAGCCTGCGCGCGTGGCCGACGGATAGAGGAAGTTGATGTTGAAGGGTTTTAGCAGCAAAATACAGTAATATAATTCTTCGTTTGTATGTCTGCTTTGTCGGAAAAACCGCCATACGCTAAGACATCCTGCGTCATCCTCGCGGATGCGGGGACCTCCCACCGCACGAGAAATTTCGAAACTACAACATCACTAAATTATTGAAAAAAAGTCATTTTTGAATTTTCTATGCTGTTGGGGAGGTTACCGCCTTCGCGGCAATGACCTAGGGTGTTTTTACAACGGAGGTCAAATCAACGTCGGCAAACTGCCCAAAACGGCCTGTCAATTGCCAAAGAGTGTGATACTTTATTGCCGGTCTACAATGAGAAGACGACTCAAATAGAATGACTTTTTTGTCGATCATTTATTATTTTTCAATAACCTAGAAATAACTGAGTAGCTAATAGTAGTTAATCGAGATAACATTTGGAAGATTCGAGTGACACTGACCAGACAGCAATCAGAAATGTCAGCATTATAGTTTTTAGATAAGTACTGGATCATTTTTTCGGTGCCCGTGCGTGCTATTCCCTCCAAACAGAATGTTTTTCACCTCTTCTAGACGTTTACGTAGTGTGATAGTTTTTCTGTTGTTTGTATTAACAGCTCAATGGCATAACGCGCTAATTCGGGCTGTAAAGCCATGATGGCATTACGCAGTTGGGTTAACTCTTGATGTTCCCAGTCACGAATATTAGCAGTATCAAAAACCTTAATGGCATCATCACTGACCTTCTTGGCATACACAATCGCATCTAAATGTGACTTAGGGTCAACCATGACTTTTGCGTTTAATAGGGCATTGGCTTTATCCACTAGCTGTTGGCTTTGATGATGCGCGGCGTCTAATTTGAGCATTGACTGAGTTTTATGTGGCGCCTGATCACAAGATAAAAGCAATAGTAGCAATGCGCTACAGCACAATGTTTTAAGCAAGTTTATGGTAAACAATTAAATTCCTAACTAATTAAAAATAATAAAGAAAATAAAAGGGGGCAGCTCCAAATTAAACACGCTAATGACTAAAAAAAGCCATTTCAATTAAGGTCACTAAGCTGATGTATTTATTTACAACGAGCTTCGGATCCCCGCTCGGCTATGTGGTCCCGAAGCGCCTTATGTATGCTTCTATTGTAAAGTGACCGCCAAAGTAACTCTAATGGTCCTTGTTTAAATTTGTATAAATAAAGCTGACCAATCACTATTTGGATCACAGTGAACGCTATCACTATTAATAAATAATCAAGGTGTGTTGCCTCTAAACTGAACTCAGGTATTAACCAACGCAGTAAAATACCCATAGCGATTGACTGCAAAATATACAAGCTAAAAGCTACTTTGCCCGTATTCGCTAATACACTCATGATCCTACTTTTTGATTGGCAAAGCTTAACAACAATATGTGCATACACTAAAGCAACAAAGATGGCGGAAATACTTGAAAAAGCAGGAATGACTTCTGAGTCTATGTCCTTAATGAATATCTGAGGAGCAATACACAACAGCGTGCTAACAACTGCGAGAATAGAGATTTTTACCAATACAGACCGACTAAAACCTTGGATAAAAAAGCCACTTCGATACAGGTAACTGCCTAAATACATCAAGCCCAGTGCTTGCCACAGATTAAATAAAGGTGACAGGATTAGTAATCCAATAGAGAAGCCAGCATTAATCATGGTTTGATACCCCCAATTACCTTGCCAATACGCAACAGACTCAAAATATTCTTCAGTCCCCCTAACAACTCGTTCACTGGGATCTGAAAAAATAAGCATTAACATGGCGATAATAAATATGATGGTGCAGCCAATAATTAAAAACTTACGTGATTTTTGCAACAATCCTTTATTATCGAGTGACAGACCATCAATCAAAAAATAGCCTACTAGGCTATAAAGCATCAAAACATCGCCACCGAAAACAAACACTCCATGGATAAACCCAAAAACGAACAACCATTTCAGCCTAGATTTTATAAATATCTTAGGATCGACTTCTTTTCTTATACATGAATCATATTGAATGGCTAACCCTGCTCCAAACAACAAGCAAAAAAGTGTCCTAAACCGACCGTCGGCAAATATACTATGAAAAAGTGTCATCACTTGGTCGCTGAGTAGTATAGGACTGAACGGCACATAACCAAGTTCTAAATTTGCGTGAAATGGAATATTCATCAAAAGAATACCCAAAATCGCCATGCCTCGAAGTGCATCAATTGAAGTCAACCGCATTAACATGTCCTTATACCAATCCGTATCACTGTGCAGAATTCGTTCGCTTATTGAGTAGCAATGACTGCAATCTAATTTTATTTAGGCCATTATCGAATAACGATCACCATAAATCTACCTTTATGGAATTATCAAGCCACTAAGTGGTCACTATTAGTGATTAGAATTCAAAGTGACATTGGTGCTGATTGATAATTTCAAATAGCATGTTTGTGGCACGTTAAATTCACCGTTTCAAAATCATCTAACAAAGAGAGTACAGATTACAGGACAAATTAACGCTACCGACTAGCCTCTGTGACAGCTGTATTTTTGGTGGTTTTGTAGTTACTCATTTTTGGTATTGTTGCCAGCAATGGGTGAGGTTAAGTCTTGGTGGTGGAATGAGTGCGGCTAGTTTGCCAATGAAATCGATGGGGTCCAAGAAGACGTGAGTCGTTCCATCACTGCAGGGCGTTTTCAATTCATAGCGTACTTTTCCATGGTTAGTCATACTTAAACGTTGCTCGCTAATGGCCGGGCGACTGAGATAGCGGCACAGCCTTTCTAATTTCTCTGGCTCAGCTGCATTGGCGAAGACACCGGCGTGAAGAGAAAAATCAGAGGTATTGGCCAACTGGCCAAATTCACCTTCATTACTTGCCGGAAGGGTTTGCAAGGTAAATACTTTCAACCCTTGCTGAGGACCCATGGCTATGCGATAGCTAACAGACGCTCCTTGCAACTGTAGCAGGCTATCCTCATCATCAATTGGCAAATTGAGGTAACTATTTTCCATATCGTGTTGTACTAAACCGACTTTTTCTAAATATCGAGCAATGCGATGGCTGATAGTATGCACTAGTTCAAGCATCTCTTGATGAGATGGCGCGGTGAATGATTTGCATCACTTTACTTAACTCACTTGGGTATCTTGCCAATAGCAAGCGCAAAGGGATGGGGAGGCTCAACACCCATTGACGAACTGGGTAGCCTCGTAGCACATCATCGACCAACAAAGCTGCACTTTCTGCCATTCTTCTGGCACCACAACTGTTGCAAAATCCATGTCGCTTGCAGCTAAACGCGACTAACTTTTCATGTTTGCAGTCGCCGCATACCACGCGTAAAAATCCGTACTCAAGTCGACCGTAACGCAAGAATTCATCAAACTCACGTTCAACATATTTGGGTAAGTACTTGCCTCGCTCGGCTAGGTTTGTAGTAAATTCAGGATAATAACGTTCTACCAACTGATACAGCGAGGTAGTTTCGGGGCGGTTCCGTTTGTACTTTTGTTCCTGCTGTATTGCCAGCACTTCCTTCGTCCTTGAATAGTGGCATTCAAGGATGTCAAACAAGAGCTTAGAAAACGACTGATCTATGAGCCTGATTTTGGGAGGTGAGGTGCTGCCGCTATATCTTGAATGACTATAAACTGCCCATTTGAGACCGTCATCAGATAGCCATGAAACGTCGGTGAATGGCAGAATGCAAACAGTCTCAACCCCAACACAATATGGCTTAAGGAACCAATAGTAATATCTGCCTGCATGTGTTGCCATTTTCTCAGTTGAAAGCCGCTTAAATAGGTTGTGGTTTAAACCCTTAAACGTCTATAAGCCACTAAACCTAGCCCAGCGAATAACCACACTCCTAACGCACCGCCATGTTCAACAACCACAACTTCAACTGTTTCAACATATTCATAGTTTTCACTTTCTAAGCTCAGGTAAGCAAGGTCTGCATCGTCGGTACCGTCAGAAACAGCAAGCACTTCGTCTGTATCTGCATCGTATATAACCACCATGAGTTCATATTCATTGCTCGGAAAGCCGGTGACTAAATCATTTTCAATAATGATGGCATCTTGAGTATTGTCACCGTAGATATTATAGATATTCGTTGTATAAAACGGCGTGAACTCTTCAGACGTTGAGGTATAAATGACAGCGTAAATAGGAGCTGATTGATAAATAGTATCAACGTCGAATTCGAGCGTAAAAGATGAATAGTAACCATCGTAGTCAATGTCGGCAGTCAGCGTAACGTAGCTATCATAAATCCAAAAATCGATGTCATCATCGATACGAGCTGACTCTCTTGATAACGGGCCTTTTTCCGTCTGTGCTGATAACGCACCTTTGTTTGTAGCTGTGTTTTGTGGCTTTGCACCTTTTAATTGTTTCTTAACTTTTAGATGTAAGCCGTCCTCTTGCACCAAATTTGGTTGATATTCGGTTCCGCTAACAACCACGTCCTCAGTTAATTTATTCGTTTGCGAGTTGCCTTGTGCAAATGTTGCTGCGCTAGCAAAGGTCAGTGCAAAAATAGTAGCTAATGCACTAACTTTTGAAGTCGTGGCGCGAAGTAATTTATTTTTAGATGCGTTCATGTGTTTTACCTCAGATTTAATGCTTAAAAACATTATGCTGTTTGTAACCTGAACCTAATCTGAAATTAAACTGAACGGCAGCTGACTAAAAGGAGGAAATAATATTGCTAATATGAGTCCTCCTTCAGCGCTTAGATAATCATGTTTTTTTCGACTCTTACAGCTGTGTTGCGCGGTACGATAGGCTTACCTCTTGCCTGCAGGTGGACGCGAGTAAAGGCCGCGCCGTACAACAATATAAGCGACGAGTAGTAAACCCAGAGTAAAATAATTACCATTGAGCCAGCTGCGCCATAGGCCGACGCGGTTGCGGTATAGGCAAGGTAGGCCGCAATACCATAACGCCCCAGAGAGAACAAAATAGCGGTTACAAGCGCGCCTGCCATCACATCTTTCCAGCTTAAAATGACATCGGGCAGCACTTTGAAAATGGTAGCGAACAAAAGCGATATCATGGCCAGCGAAACAATAAATTCGGCGCTTCCTAGCAGTAATTCAACGAACGGGACGAATTCGGCGGTATATTTAAGCGCTGCGCGCAAAGCCACCCCAAAGAGCAAAGATACTAGCAACACAAAACCGATGGATAGCACCACCATTAGCGAAAAAAGGCGTTTTCTAGCAAGCAGAAACAAGCCGTTACGATCCGGACTTGCGGTAACGCCCCAAATTGAATTTAGAGAATATTGCATCTGGCCGAATACTGTCGTTGCGCCAAGCATTAAGGCTCCGATACCTAGCACCGACGGTAATAGTCCTGATTCCTCAATGCGCGATTGGCTCACCGCTCGCTCTACTACGGCAGCAGCCTCGGCTCCCATGATGTCAGTAAATTGCGCGACAATTTGGCCTTGAGCTGCTTCTTCGCCAAGCACGACACCAATCACAGTCACTGCAATAATAACGATCGGTGCAAGAGAAAATAGCGTGTAAAAGGCTAGGGCTCCGGCGTAGCTGAAGGCGTTTTCAAGCAGCCATAGCTTTCCAGCGTCGCGGAATATATTTGTCCAGTAGCGCACAATGTGCATCTTTTTTAATCTCCGTTTTATGGGGGCGAAGTCGAAAAGCAGTCACCAATGCTCATTTAAGAATTGAGTGAGCGTGGGAAGATTAAAGCACATCTTGGGTCTGTGCAATAGTCATCGATTTAGCTAGAGTTTAGATGATTGGGGAGGAACCTAAATATTGTAACGCCACCCGAGACTTCATTTGGGTGGCGAACAAAATTTACGGAACAAATTATCACGGTATCTACTTTGCTTTGGACGACACTAAGCCCTTCATATCAGCACCATATCTTTTAAAGTAGCGTTGGATATCTTCTAGTATTAGGTAGTTAAGAGGCACAATGAATAGGGTAATCACTGTAGCGAATAAAATACCAAAACCTAAACTAATTGCCATCGGGATCAAAAACTGGGCTTGCGTCGACTCTTCGAACAACAAGGGCATCAACCCGGCAAATGTTGTCAATGAGGTTAGCAGAACCGGACGGAAACGTCGCCCGCCTGCGTTATAAACCGCATCTTTAAGGGCAACACCTTCTTTTCGTTTTTGATTGATATAGTCCACTAACACGAGCGAATCATTTACCACAACTCCCGAGAGCGCTAGCATTCCCATAAAGCTGAGTAATGTTAGGTCCATCCCCATTATCCAATGGCCAATGACAGCGCCAACTAAACCAAAAGGAATAACAGACATGACAATAATAGGCTGCAGATATGATTTAAATGGAATGGCTAACAATATATAAATAAGGATAGCCAAGCCAATGCCGCCGACTAAAAGACCCTGGGACGATTCCTCTTGATCGCGTGCTTCCCCTCCCATCTCAAAGTTGGTGCTAGGGTAGGTAAGGACTTCTTGCTGTAGCCATTCTCTTATTTCGCTTTGAACCAATGATAAATCACCACCTTGCTTGTCAAAATCAGCGCTCACAGAAATAGTCCGCTGCCTATCCACACGCAGAATACTGTCGGGGCTTAAACCAGGGAGAACATCTGCAATTTGCCACAAGGGGACTTCTCTGTTGGGGCCAACGCGGATCATCATTTGTTCTAAAGTTTCTATAGACTGTCTTGATTCGAGAGGGTAACGCACCATTACTCTAACTTCATCTCTGCCGCGCTGAACACGCTGTACTTCAAAACCAAATACCGCTTGACGCACTTGTCTTGCGACGGTGTTTAGATCCAAGCCGAGTAGTCTTGCTTCTGGTTTTAGAGCAAGCTGTAGCTCTTCTTTACCATCCGACAACGAGTCTTCAATATCCGATACTGCCGCATATTGTCCTAGCTGTTGTTTTAATTTTTCAGCAAGCTCGTTCAATGATTCAGTGTCACGGCCTTTTAACTCAATATTAATGGGTGCGCCACCCCAACCGCCTATTTCAGCTCGATAATTCAGTTGTTCAGCTCCAGCGACTTGGCCGACCCTTTCTCGCCACTGATTCACCACTTCACGGGTCGTTACGTCAACCGTTCTTAATTCTGGCGGTATCATATCTATCTGAACGCGTCCGGTGGTTGAGTTTCTGCCGCCACTTATGGAGTAGATGTTGCGGATCACGGATTCGCCGGTATCCGCATCGGTATATTCTTTTTGTAGATCTTTTGCGTGTTGGGTCATAGAAGAAATAATGCGGTCGGTACTTTCAAATGCTGTACCGGCAGGCATGACCAAGGTAGCTGTGGCAACTTCACTTTGTACTCTCGGAAAGAATACAAATTTGGTGTGGCCTGCCGCAATTGTTCCTATGATAATAATTAAAATAGCGAACATTGCCATCCACGTTGCGTAACGCCATCTCATCGCTTGAGCTAGGGCAGGTTGGTATACCTTAGCAATGAGTACTTCTAATGAATTCGCTATCTTTTGTTGTACCATCGAAAGCTTAGATGAGTTCTTATCGTTTCTGGCTTTTACGTGCTTTAAATGCGCAGGAAGAATAAACTTACTTTCTATTAGCGAAAAGAGTAAGACCGGAATAATGACGAATGGGATCGCAGCGTACCAACTTCCTCGGCCCGTTTGAAAGGCTAAGGGCAAAAATGCAGCAGCGGTGGTCAAGATACCAAAGGTCACGGGAACCGCTACTTCTTGCGTGCCTTTGATGGCAGCACTAAGCGGGTCTTCGCCTCGCTGTAAATGTGAATAAACGTTTTCACCGGTCACAATAGCGTCATCAACCACGATACCGAGCACCAGTATAAAGGCGAATAAGCTCATCAGGTTTAAAGTCACATCAAACAAAGGCATGAATAAGAAAGCACCCATGAAGCTCATAGGAATACCCAAGCAAACCCAAAATGCTACAGATGGGCGCAAAAATAGAGCGAGTAGCGCAATAACTAGCAATAATCCTTGCCAAGCGCTAGTCGACAGAGTTTGTAAGCGCGCTTTAATGGGCTCACTTCGGTCTCGCCAATAATCGAGACTCAATCCTTGTGGCATGTCGACTTGTTTTGCATCGATATAGTCACGGACAGCAGACGTCACTTCAATAATGCTTTCATCGCCTGTGCGAAACACTTCAACCTCTATTGCTGAAACCCCGTTGAAACGAGTGCGTAGCGGTGTTTCTTCAAATTCGTCGCGAATATTTGCAATGTCTCTAAGCCTGATCATGGTGCCGTCTTGAGTAGTGATAATCGGAATATCACCAAAATCATCGGCTTTGTAAGCCTGCCCTAAACTGCGTATGAAGATGTCGCCACCTTCCGTCTTAAGGTTTCCTGCAGAAACATCCGTTGAGTTTTGACGCAAAACTGCGGCAACTTGCTCTAAGCTGATGTCATACTGTCGTAGCGACCACTCCTGAATTTCAATAGAAATTTCATACGGCAATACGTTGCTAACTTCCACTTGCGAAATGCTGCTCAAAGCCGCTAGCTCATCGCGAATGCCATCGGCGAACCGACGCAAGGTCAAACTGTCGTAGTCACCATAGAGTACGACGCCAATGGCATCGCGACGCCATTGGGGAACCTGCACTAATAAGCTCTCTGCTTCGACAGGGAAGTTATTAACTGCATCAACTCGAATTTTCATCTCATC
Organism: Glaciecola nitratireducens FR1064; assembly: GCF_000226565.1. Classification (NCBI taxonomy): domain Bacteria; kingdom Pseudomonadati; phylum Pseudomonadota; class Gammaproteobacteria; order Alteromonadales; family Alteromonadaceae; genus Brumicola; species Brumicola nitratireducens. The sequence goes on from NC_016041.1 coordinate 936,778, forward strand.
GAGAAGGTCACGCACCGCATACCCTTCTTCTACTTCAACAGTGACAGATGCACTGCCTTCACGGCTTTGTGAGGTTATCTGACGGATACCCTCTAAATCTTGAATTGCTTCTTCGATTTTAATGGTAATGCCTTCTTCCACTTCTTGTGGAGATGCGCCGGGTAATACCATTGAAACTTGCACATTGCGTTGTTCAAATTCTGGGAATAGATCAACCGGAATTTGCGTTGTCGCTACATATAGCCCTGAGATCATAATGACGAATAATAAAATATTCGCTGCTACATCATTTTTAGCAAACCATGCAATCATAATAATCTCCCTTTATTGCGCAGCAGTCGTTGAGGGGGCAGCGGCATTAGCGCTGTCCTCACTAGATTGCTTGCTCCCTACAATAGACTGTGTATCGGGCTCGCTTTCTGTCATAGGAGCAATCGCTTTTACGCGAGTGCCATCGGGCAAATTAGCTGTGGGTGTTAAAATCAACTTGTCAGTATTGCGCAAATTTTGAATACTACTGCGGATCACATCAGCCGAGTTTGCAGCTAAGGTTTGTGAGCTAGGCGCTCCAGCTGAGACAACAACAGAACCTGCATCAGTCCACAAGGGTTGAACGCGACGCTTCTTTAACAAACCCTCATCAACCACAGCCACAACGAAATCTTGTGAAACGGCGCGTCTTGGAATGACGAACACATTTTCTAAGGTATCGCCTTGTACTTTGGCGCGCATAAATTGCCCAATTCTAACCGCGGGGCGTTGCTCTGTGCTTGTGAACGGGTTATCTATTTGTGCAACTAAATATAGCATTCTTGTTGCTGGATCGAAGGCGCCCTCACTGCGCACTATCTTGCCGGTCCACTCATAGGTTTGATTGCCCAGTTCACCCGATAAAACAACGCGCGGTAAGTTATCCATATTCTCCGAGCTATCATCAATGCTTAGGTAGGCTAAATCTGCAACTTTTACCGGGAGTCTCACTTCAACAGCTTCAGTACTATAAATTTCTGCAATAGATTGGCTTGGATTGATAACCTGACCAACATCGACCATTTGTTCCAAAACCTTACCGTCAAATGGAGCTCTGATAGTGGTTCTATCGAGGTTTAGTTTTGCTCTTTCTAAGCGCGCATTTGCAGCTCTGAGGGACGCTTTTGCTGCCGCTACTTGTGGTTTACGCAGTGATAATAATTGCGCTGCTTCTGTTTCTGGTGGCTTATTCCATTGCTGTGCAGCCAGTTCTGATTCAGCCAGTTCTTGCAGATATCGAACTTCTGCTTCCGCCGCTGCTGCTGCCGCAATGTCTACTTCAACAACGAAGTCTCGGTTATCTAGCTGAACGAGAACTTCACCTTTACTGAATCGTTTGCCGGTGCGAATATTTGGTGAAACCTCAACAACTTTACCGTTTACGTCGGCCACTAGTACCGTCTCTGTTAGTGGTTTAGTCGTGCCGTAAGAGTCTATCCAGACAGGATAGTCTTGAATTGATAAATCAGCGACATCAACGCCTACCGATGGTGCAGGGCGTGCACCTCCCCACCTTTGCGCTTCAGGTTTGCTGCTAAACATGCCAGTAATGACGAGAAAAGCAATCAGCAATATCACCACGGTGACAATGCCGTGAAGGATCCAGGGTACTTTTTTGTTATAGCTAGCGGATTGGTCGGGCTGGGTATTCATGTCTCTCTTTCTCCACAAATTGCCGTGCGTATGAGCTTGAAAGCACAGCAATATTCATCATTGTTAAAACGATAATTGATCACAGTTGGTATGATTACACAAAAAATGGAAAGTCAGACTACTTTTCAAATTGTTGTTTTTGCAAGGATAAGACGATGATTATTACAATATAATATTATATATCAATGGCTTAGTTAGTAAGTGCGGAGGGGTTTTTTCTTCGTTTGAAAATTACATTTTTGTAACAAAGTGTAATTACACTATTTCAGTGTCATTTAGAGTAAAACTAACCGCCGCACTGTTGCAGGCGGCGGTGATGTAACTTTACTTTTACTCTACGTGCGCGACTCGGATAAAGTCGAGAAGAGGAAAGTTTTGGTTAATATAATCACTGCCGCCGGTTTCTAGGGGGCCCTGACGACCTCCGCGCAGTCCTCCACCAGCGTTTTCGCCATACGGTGAGTAAAGTCGGTCGATAACGTCCATACCCTCGATAACCTCACCAAACGGCGCAAAGCCATCGGCGTCCAGACGCTTATTATTGCCTGTATTTATGTAAACTTGAGTAGCACGCGTATCTGGTCCTGTCATCGCGAAGGCCACCGAGCCTCGAGTATTGCTCCGCTTCACTGGGTCGTCTGAAATATAGTTGTTTTTCCAGACAGCGTTGATTGACGGTACGCCATGTATGCCGAACTGAGCGATGAAACCCTCCACAACACGATTGATATGCACGCCATCATAGAACCCATTGCTGACTAGCTGATAAAAGCGGTCGGCTCCAAGTGGTGCATCATCTCGTTTCACTTCAATCCGAAACATGCCTTCGGTGGTTTCAAAGCGGACTGTAAATGTATCCGGAGCGCGTTCTTGCCAAACTGCAGCTGTAGGTTTTTCGAGGTGGTTTTTTGTTGGCAGCGAGCTTTGTTTGCGCGTTTCTGTGGCGTCTAACAAGCGCGCGAGGTAAGGCCCCCATATGCTAGGCATAGAATGCGTGCCGTGCCCGCGCGTCAACTTCGATATAGCTAAAGTTGCTGCATTACCATGAGGAACTCGAACGATAAGGGATTCTAATAAGCCAAGTTCCGGTGGATTGACTTGATCATCAGCGGAATTGATGGCCATAAGCGGAGCTGATATTTTCTCCAAGTGGGGTTCTGGGTTATAGAATCTTGAGGAATCGAATGCCCACACTAAGTCGTTAGCATCAATGCGTGTTGAATAGCGTTCTACCAAACTATCCAACATCGCTTCTGAGGCTTCTCTAGTTGGGGCTTGCAGTTGGTATTGCAGCGGACTAGAAACCATGAAAATCAGCGAATACATTGCTTCTCGCATACCGTCTGGCTGTTCTTCATAAAAGCCTTCTTTGTAATCAGGATCGTTTTTTACTGCGTCAATCATCATCTTGCGCAACATGCGGTTGCGTCCGCCAATCTCCACGGGCAGGCTAGCTAGAGGCATGATTGCATCCATAAAATCGGGATAAGTATAGCCCCATACCCAACTTTGCATGCCACCCATCGAAGTGCCTGTTACTAGGCGCAAGTGGTCTACCTTAAGATGGTCAGTTAACAGTTGATGCAAGGCCCGCACGGTGTCGTCATACGTATATTTTGGAAAGTTCGCAGCACTTCCTGCACTTGGGCGACTCGATTGCCCATGGCCGATAGCGTCAGGAAGAATAATGAAGTACTCGCTGGCATCGAGGATTTGACCATCACCAAATAATACGCCAGCATAGCGATCGCTGAGAAAGCTCGCACCACTTCCTGTGGTGCCATGCATTATTATTATGGCGTTTTCTACTCTACCGTTTTCGTCGCGTCGCGGCGTGCCGAGCGTCCGATAGTGCTGTGTAAGGTTAACTCTGCTGCCATCGTCATAGGCGAAGTTTTCAATCGTATATTTACCCTCGACTACTGGAGTCGCAGCCTGAGAATAGCCTGATACGGCGAATAGTAGGCATAAGCCTATCAAAAGCTGTCGGGAGATGTTGATTGAGTAGAAGGTTTTCATAGGCTCAACTTCCTGTCTTATTATTATAGTTAGATTTAAAGCTGCCGATGCCGCTCTCGCCTGCAGGCTGCTTGCTTAGTCTGAGCAAAGTGGCAATGCTATTTTAGTAATTCATGATCAGCAGGTAATTGACTGCTTATCCACATGACTAGCCGGTGTTTTAAACTAGCCAAATCTTCTTTGTCTTCTGGCAGAGGGCTTATTAACTTGTCATGCACCAACAGTCGGTACAAACTTTCAATTTTTTGTTTAGCCGAATCACTCGCTGAAAAAGCATTGTAGCCACGTTTCACAGCATAAGCCTCGGCAACCGCGAGCGCTTTTTTCAAAAGCGCATTTTCATTCTTTATTTTTTTCATTAATTACTATCTCAACAGACAATTCAAAAAGAACGTACAAAAAGAATAAACGCTACACCCAATCTAATCAATAAATATCAAGGGGCCAGAGCACATGAAAAGTTTATGATATTTGTCGATATCGGCTTCGGGTTTAAGGCTTCTATGATTTATCAGAAGACTTATTCATTAGCTCCATGAAAATTACCAAGGCAATGCCTAGCAACATTAAACCTAATGCGAACAGTAAATAAGAGGGTTGACCTGTTAATGACTCAAACGCTTGCGGTGAAATGTTGCGTTCAAGCAAAGAAATTTCTTTCCCATGACGGTCAATGGTCGACTCTATGGTCTGCTTCCACGGCCATACCTTGTTTAATGAGCCAAACATAAAGCCACCGAGCAATGCGAACGTCAGGTTTTTGTGCTTGCTAAACATCCAGTCTAGAAAATGGGAAAAGCTTAGTAACCCGATAGCACAGCCGCACGCAAATAGTGCCAATAAGCTAAACTGAAACTCTTTTATGGCTAGCATGACAGGGCCGTACATGCCTAGTAATAGTAAAATAAAAGCGCCGGAAATACCGGGCAGAATCATCGCGCATATTGCTAGCATGCCAGATAAAAAGAAATATAGCGGTCTTGGTTCAATTGCGACAGGAGTTATCATCGTAAGCGAGTATGCAACAGCTGAGCCTGCCAAAAAAGTGACAAATAAAGTCCAATTCCACTTATCTACGTGCCTAATTACTGACCAAGTTCCAGCAAGAATGAGCCCAAAGAAGAAAGACCAGAGTAATTCTGGATAAGTGTCGAGTAAGTAAACGACTACTCTTGAGAGACTAATAACACTAACGATTATGCCGGCAAAAAGTGTGACAAGGAAACTACCGTTAATATATTTGAATGCATCAAGTAAGCCTTGCTTGAACAAAATTCGCAGAGCTTCTGGGCCACAAAGCTTGATTGAATGGATTAATTCTTGATATATACCTGTAATAAAGGCAATGGTGCCACCCGAAACGCCGGGCATTCCATCGGCTGCGCCCATTATCAATCCTTTACCTGCAAGGACTAGGTAGTCTCGACCGTTTCTTTTTGCTTGCATGTGTGCTCCGACTACAAGGTTAAGACTCGATTAGTCCGTCATAAATGACGCTTCTGCTAACCGGAAGACCGACTATCTCTCATTAACGTATCTAGTTTTATTTGAGCCTGTTTTGCATTGCCCAAATCGATTACTTCAATCATTTCACATTCATCTCTAATCATCTCCGATATGAGACTAGGATAATGACGGCAGTCCTCTGGTCTGTCTAAGTATATGCTGCATGTATATTTAGTTTGAGCGGATGCACTTTTGGGCGGTTCAATTTCTAAAAACGGACACCGTGTTAGCTGAATGCCTGAGGTCGGGTCGAACCAAATTTCATGGTCTTTCACAAATTTAAAAATATCGGGATTGAATAACTCCCACAGATCTATCTCTTCTTTTGTGGCACTCAGTGCGCCATCGCCGTATTTGATACAGCATTTGCCGCACTGGTTACATTCCTTCATTATTTATACTAAGCACGCGCGCCTAATACTCATCATCGTCATCAAAGTCGTAGTCGTCTTCATCGATTTCGTCACGTTCAATCGCGCCTTCACCAATGAAGTAGGTGCCCCAGCCGTCATAAAACACGTTGTGCTTGTCTGCAATCGCAATGAGCTTGTCAGAGTCTGCATTGAACACGTCAAGGTCGAGCTTTTTTTCTACTGCAGCATCAAAGCAAAACACAGTGCCGCCGTCGTCAAGTACAAGTTCTTCTGCGTCACTTACTTCGAAACCCGCTTTAAATGCATCAACCGCCGCTTTTTCTAAGGCATCAAAGTCGCTGCTCGCAAAATGATGCTCGATAGTATGCGGCAGACTTAAATCGCTGCCGTCTTCTGTAAGCGCTTCTATTGTCTCTCTGTTGAATTCGTGCCATTCGCTGGCGTCATGCTTACTCATACTAACCTCTTGTAATAAATCTAGGTCGAGCGACCTTATGCGTTATCTAGTTTTTCAGCTTCAATATTAAGCTGAGCAATTTTTGCCGACATAATCGAATGAACGTGCTGAGCAAGTTGCTTTGCATTCATCTCTTCGGGTAAGTCAATAGGTTCCATCGCTTCAATAATAACGGTGCCATTATTCCAGCGATTAAATTTAATTTTGTTGTGCATTTCACTTGCACACACCGGGACGATTGCTTTGTTAGCTGCTAAGGCTAACCTAAAAGCTCCGGTCTTAAAGGGTAATAATCCACGTCCATAACTGCGAGTGCCTTCCGGAAAAAACCAAATGCTTAGTTTCTTTGCGTTCATTTTATCTAGTGTTGCGTCCAGAGTATTTCTTGCGCTTCCGGTATTTTTGCGGTCGATCATGATGTTAGCCGAAAGCCAATAGATAAGTCCAAAAATTGGGATCCACTTGATACTTTTTTTTCCGACGGTCACTACTCCCGGTAATGCCGCTTTGCTGATCGTCAATATGTCGTAGCTGTTTTGATGATTAGCAACAAACACGTAGTTTTGCTTACTGTCTATTTTGTTTGAAACCCGTAGCTCTATTTTCAAGCCGAGGATGCGTACCATCGTTGAGTAAAATTGACCGGCTAAATACACGTTATTTCTATGAAACGGACGGGTTAAATAAATTAGGAAGAGTACGATATTTATCCCGATAAAATAGACAAATAGCGTGATGATTCGAATAATAGCTAGCACAGAAATTCCAAAAAGCTTGAACTGGCCGCAATTATACGGAGATTTTTTTCTGAAGATACCTTATCAGTCGATTTAATGCATGAATTTGTCCGCATTGCCGATATACTAGCACTATATATTTACCTTTAGTAAGTGAGCATTTATGCCGATTTTTAAGCCCGAAGAATTGGAAGACGATATTCTTCAAGACTTAATGGAAGAAATTAATGAATTATATGAGGCCAGTGAGCAAACACTTATAGAGTTAGAGCTCACGCCCAAAGATAATGAATTACAACGTGCTCTATTCCGCTCGGTGCATACAATCAAAGGTGACCTTGGCTTAGTGGCTTTTACGCCTATGATCAATCTGCTACAGCACCTTGAAGACTTGCTTGATTTACTGCGAAAAGGTGAAATCGAATACACTCATAACATGAGCGATCTTATTCTTTTACTGATGGATAAAGTGAAGGTGTTTGTTGAAAGCTGCATGAAATCCGGTCAGGCGGAATATGACGGCGAACTAAATGATGCTGTCATAGCGATTATTTCTACCATTGATGCAACAAATCAGTCTCGTCATGAGGGTTTGCTTGCCAAAGCAATAAATCTAATTGAGCCCTCACGACAGCTAAACCAAGACGACAGCGACGCATTCCAAGGTAGCGCTAATTTAGCTCGTACTGGCATCCCGAAGACGCTAACGCCTGAACAACAAGTAGATTTGCTATTTTTCAGAGAACTGATGAAGCCAATTGAAAAGCGAGCCGGCTATCCAGAGGGGCGAGGGGATCGGATTGCAAAGCTAGCTTTTTACATTAATGACTTAAGCGACGAACCAATTGATCAAGCACAGCTGGCGGTAGCGTGTTATGTACATGATTTTGGTTTGTCTTTTATGCCTGCTGAGATTGTTAACAAAACCACAGAATTGACAGCTCTAGAGAAAAACCTGCTGCGTTCCCATGTTTATAAAAGCGCCCGCTTACTCGAAAACCTTAGCTTGTGGGACGAAGCTAGAAAAATAGTCATGCAGCATCATGAGTTAGTTGATGGCAGCGGGTACCCTTTGGGTATTAAAAATGAAGATATCTGTGATGGGGCAAAACTACTCGCTATCTTAGATAAGTACGAGGGATTGATTAATCCAAAAGACGAGCACAGACAAACCAAAAAAGAAGCGGTTATCACCATCAACAAAGAATCTAAAGGCAAACTGAGTGGACACTGGTTGCGCTTATTTAACTTAGGAATGACGAGACTTTTGAAAGACTGACCTTAGCGCAGGTAATTTTAATAACCTTGATTCAGGTTGATAGTTGAATCAAGAGGCAGACCTGCTAACTGTTTTATCAAGTTGTTTTTAAATACCGTAAAAACGAGCTTAGGCTGGCTAGTCGCTGCGGTGTGGTTGGTCATGAGTAAATTGGGCGCATTCCAAAAGGGGTGATCGGTCGGTAGTGGCTCAGTTTTAAAAACGTCGATAACAGCGGCTCGAATTCTGCGGTCATTTAACACATTCACTAAATCTTCATCGTTTTTAATAACATTGCCACGACCTGCGTTAATGAATACGGCATGATTTCTCATACTTTCAAAAAACCTCGTATCACAGATCCCTGTTGTTGCAGATGTATGCGGAAGCAAGTTGACGATAAAATCGACGCTGTTAGCGAATTCATGCAGATGGCTTAAATGAAAGTGTTTATCTGCTTCAACGGGTTTACTTGCAGCATTTAAACTGTGGACCTTCATTCCAAATGCCTTGGCCGCGTTGGCAACGTCTTTGCCAATACTTCCTAAACCCATTATCCCCAACGTTTGATTTTGCAGTGTAGGAATACGATATTGTTGCCACTCACGCTTTTGTTGATTGGCAGATAATTCAGGAACATTGCGCTGAAAATAGAGTAAATAAGCCATTACATATTCGCGCATTTGAGCGCCAAAGACGTTCTTCAGGCCCGTCAGTTGATAGTCTTTTTTAGCTTGATTAGTGAGAGTGTTAACACCGGCCCAAGTCGATTGAACCCAAATCAGATGATGACACTTGTGTATGTAGCGCGACATAATGTTTGGGTTCGCTAACGCATATTCTATGCTATCTAAAGGCGCTCCGTCAGCATGCTCATTTGCCCAAATGAGTTCTACATCATTAAATTCACCTGCTAATTGCAATTCTTGCAACGCTTTTTTATACGTAAGGTACTCTCGAGAAATAATAGCTAGCTTAGCCATGCAACATAATCCAAATTTGATGAAATTCACAGTGAAGAAAATGGCGCTGATGCCGATACCATTTCTATCACAATTGAGAATAATAAGCGAAGTAGATTTTATGTATGATTTCACCATTGACGGTACACTGAACGCACGTCTTCATGATGTTTATAACGCTTTTCACGACCCAAATGTACTCGTTCGTTGGTTTGCTCCAGGTAACATGATGGTGTCGCAGTTTATGTCTAACTTTATCGAAGGGGGCAACTACCGCTTGATATTGCAATCACCCGACGGTTTCCAACAAACAATTGTGGGCTGCTACCAAACGATTAACTTAGATCAGAGCCTATGTTTTACATGGCGTTGGGAAGATACGAACGATACTACCAAAGTAGATATTGAATTTACGTGTGACAACGATACAACCACCTCAATTAAATTAACTCAAAGTGGCTTTAATCGTGAAGAAGATATGTTGCATCAGCAGTACGGCTGGATTGCATCACTTGAAAAACTAAGCTTAGTCACTCGCCCTCAGGCGATGGTTGCTTAATTCATCGCTAACATGATGCGCTTATTGTTGTTAAGCTGCTCTACACGCTGTTGAGCAATCAGTTTGAAGGATTGAGCGTGCTCTTTAGCGATTGGATTAGCTTGTGGCAACGCGACGGTTCTTGGATTGCGATGCACACCATTAACAAGAAACTCATAATGCAGGTGAGGGCCAGAGGCCAAGCCTGTCGACCCTAAATATCCTATAGTCTCTCCTTGCTTAACAGTTTGCCCATACTTCACTGCGCGTTTCGTAAAGTGTAAATATTTTGTGGTGTATTTTTCACCGTGCTGAATAAAAACGTGATGGCCGTTATACTTGTCATATCCCGACTTTATCACTTTTCCATCGCCCGCCGCCATTACTGGTGTGCCTACTTTACCAGCGTAATCTACGCCACGGTGAGCCTTCCATCTTTTCTGCACAGGGTGAAAACGGCTCTTCTTGAAGCTTGAGCTAATATATTTAAACGAAACGGGTGCACGTAAAAAACTTTTACGCATACTCTTTCCATCGGGCGTGTAAAAATTCCCATCATCGTACTTAACGGCTTGGAAAACTTCGCCTTGGTTTTTAAATTCAGCGGCAACAAAGTCACCGAAACCAATAAATTCGCCATCTATATACTGTTTTTCAAAAATTACATTGAACGTGTCGCCTTCACGAATTTCTTGCGCGAAATCGATATCCCATCCAAAAATACCGGCTAGGCGCATTATTTGATTATCAGTTAAACCGGCCTCGGCGCCAGCATTCCAAAAGCTACTGCGAATTTCACCTTGCGCAAAGCTGTGTAGCGTTTCTACCTGCTTGATGGATACATCGCTTACAAGCTTTCCATCGGCATTTTTTTCAACGCTGAGAGTTTCAGTTTTAGAAAGAGGGTAACGCAATGATACGAATTGATTAGCATCGTCAACATGCACATAAAGGACATCACCTGGTTTTATATGAATTAACTTTTTAGCAAGGTCACCAGCACGGCTAACATTGTAAGTATCGCGCGCGCTCAAGCCAACCTGCGAAAATATTTTGGCTAATGTATCGCCACTTTCGACTTTGTAGGTTTGCCAGTTGTCTATATCATCTTCCAAATCCATATCGTCTAAGTGTTCAGCGAGAGGAGGAAGGTGCAGTTCGTATTTTATGCCGGGAAGCAGTTGTTTGACTTCGACATTCCTTGACGCTTTGACTGAATCAAAAGGAAATAAAATCAAAGACACCAAGACTAACGCGACACAGCCAAGTGTCCAACGATGTTGTTTTGGTAGTTGTTTTATTGTATTCGTAATCATACGACCGTAAAATGCTTGCTAATCAAAACATGAGAATATAACGATTTTGGTCTCGAATCCAGCGGAACGGTTTAATTAACGCATTGTTATTGTCAAAATATCGAGCGTATTTAGCTTGCTAGCGAGATACATCAACTAAAATCTAATAAATTGAGTTAGTTATAGAGCGAGGTGCTTTATACCTTTTACACCACAGGAATAAGTAATGGCAGATTGGCAAACAGCATTCGCGGAGATAAAACGCGGGTCGGATGAAATTTTAATTGAAGAAGAGCTTATTGAGAGGTTGAAAACAGGTAAACCTCTTAAAATCAAAGCTGGCTTCGATCCTACTGCGCCAGACCTGCATTTAGGACATACCGTTTTAATAAACAAGCTTCGTGTATTTCAGCAGTTAGGACATGAAGTTATCTTCCTGATTGGCGACTTCACAGGTTTGATTGGCGATCCAACAGGTAAAAATGTAACACGCAAGCCACTGACAAAAGAGCAAGTGCTTGAAAATGCAAAAACTTATCAGGAACAAGTATTCAAAATTCTTGACCCTGCAAAAACCACTATTAGGTTCAATTCTGAGTGGTTCGATAAACTAGGGGCGGCGGGTATGATTAAACTAGCCGCAAGTCAAACGGTAGCAAGGATGTTGGAGCGTGATGACTTTAAAAAGCGCTACGCTAATGGACAGCCAATTGCTATACACGAGTTTTTATATCCACTTGTGCAAGGTTGGGATTCTGTTGCGCTGGAATCTGACGTTGAGTTAGGCGGAACAGACCAACGATTTAATCTGTTAATGGGCCGGGAGCTCCAGAAGTCTCAAGGTCAGAAACAACAAACTGTGCTCATGATGCCCTTGCTTGAAGGTTTAGATGGCGTGCAGAAAATGTCAAAGTCATTAAACAATTACATTGGTATTACCGACTCTCCCACAGAGATGTTTGGTAAAATAATGTCTATTTCTGATGAATTAATGTGGCGTTATTATGACTTGCTCAGCTTTAAACCCATTGATGAAATAAAGCAACTTAAAGAAGATATGGATAAGGGCAAAAACCCGCGCGATATTAAAATTGCTTTAGCGCAGGAACTCATAGCTCGTTTTCATAGTGAAGCTGAAGCAGACGCCGCTTTGCAGGATTTTATTCAGCGTTTTCAGAAAAATGCTATTCCTGATGAGATGCCAGAAATTGAAATTACGATGGATGCAGAAGGGATTGCCATTGGCAATTTGCTAAAGCAGGCTGATTTAGTTGCTTCAACGTCGGACGCCATGCGGATGATTAAGCAAGGTGCGGTTAAAATTGATGGCGAGAAAGTAACTGATACACGATTGATTTTGCAGACAAAGGGCGAGAATGTATATCAGGTAGGCAAGCGTAAGTTTGCTCGTATATCCTTAATATAAGCTCATTACGCTTCAAACAGACTAATTACCTAACTTATTTGTTGGTCTGTTTTCTGTTTCCCATCCCATCATATCGCCTTCGAGGTGCATAACATTTGTAAAGCCGTTGTCTTCCAACAAGGCAATGGCTTTACCTGCTCTCACACCAGAACGACAATAAACAACCACTGGAGAGTTTTTAAAGTCTGATAGGCGAGTTAAATTGGTTTCGATTTCGCTCAGTGGAATATTAACCGATGTCGGTATATGGGCTTTGGTATATTCCTCAACCGTCCTAACGTCTAACAATAAGCGTTCTGATGCTTTCATCGCTAGCATGGCGTCTGCACTAATATCTTCAGCGGCCATTGTTGAAGCTGAAACAAAAAATAAATATAAGCAAGTCAGTAAACGGGTGATAGATTTTTTATTCATACCTAGCCTTGTTGCTTTGGTCAACGAGGCTGAAAGTGATGATGTTTTTATTTTTTTCATTTTTGCTGCGTCCATTTAAATTATTGCACTAGAACAAACGGCTCTGCCCGTTGCTTATTATATTAGCTAATTATTTTCAAAATGCACTTTTTTACATAAAAGCGTAAGTTCGGGCAATACTCTTGCTGTAAACCTATGCAGTGCATCAGGGTTTACTGACACTATTTTGGGATTATAAACCGACTGATGCAATGCCCAGAAGGCTTTCACTGAACTGAGGTTTTGATGACTTGCTGCAATAACTACCTCAGGCTGTTTTCTAATGATATCTGCCATGGAAAACTGCGCGTAAGCAGTGGGAAGATCAGCATAAATGTTTTGAATATTGCACAAGGAAAGCAAAGAATTTATCCATACGTCACTTCCCATGCCGCTTAAAGGCTGTTGATTCATGTAATAAAGCGCATTTGTGGCTTGCTTCGCATACTCCGATTTTATGTTGCCTACCTGTTCGGTCATATCGGCATGCAGTTTTTTGCTTTTTGAAACGGCGTTCAGCGCTTGTCCTAAGGTAAGTACTTCCTCCATAAGTGCTTTAATATTCGCTGGAGATGAACGAAAAATAACGTAGCCCAATTGCTCCAGTCGATCAATATCTTGTGTTTTGTTGCCGCCGGCCCAGACCAGAATAATGGTAGGCTCTAGCCGAATGATAGCAGCAATGTCGGCCCCTTGATAATTTGCTACTGTTGGCAACTTAACCGAGCAATCTTCATTAATACAACCTTGAGCATACGGATAATCGCTGTAGTCACTCACCCCAACTAATTGTTTCTCTCGACCTAGCGCAAACACCATTTCTGTAAGATGAGGCGACAGGCTAACAATACGCTGAGGCTTGCTTTTAGCATAACTTGACGACACGTTTAACAATAAGAATGCTAACAATAAGGGGATAAATAGCAGACTTAAATGCTTATTCTTCTCTGTGCTTTTATAAACCAATATAGCTTTTAAGCAGGCAGCGCATGATTGTAAATTTCTAAGAATGATAAGTTTGCTCTTTTGAGTTTTTGGTTAAATAGTCGAGTAAATAGTATTGATGATTAGACAAGTTAACAGGAGGAGCAAAAGATTTACAACAAGAACCCGATTAATTAGCGCAATTGTATTGGGCATAAATGCTGCATTAGGTTCGCCTCTGCCAATGTACTTCGTTCTGCGTACTTTTCTATCGTTATAAAATACAGCGCCGCTGAGATTGACGTCGAGAGCAAAATGACTTGCACGGAGTAAAATTGCGCCATGCGGTTCGGTTGCGCGTTTTGCTAGCTTTTGCGTTCTAAGATAAACAATGGCTTTAAAGCCCCGGCTCAATATTACTGATATCAATGCGTTAAGTCGGATAGGCAGCCATTGGAATATCATCACCAGTTTTTCCATCGGCTTTCCAAATTCACGATAGGCGTCAATTTTCGGATTCCATACAAGGTGTAACTCGTAGCACAAGCGATAAGTCAACAAAGTGAATGGTCCAAAAACAATGAATAGAAAGTAGCAAACTAAGGCTTGATAATGAAAGCGCAGGATCAAGCTTTCAACGGCCGCTTTGCTCACACCTACTTCCGACAACATTGCTGTTTCTCTCAATACCATTGGCGATAATAGGTCTTTTGCGAGTTTCTTTTTACTGGCTAATAATGCCCGTCTAATATGTTGAAACTGATGAATATTAGATGAAAATTGGATGCACACATATAAAATAATGGCATCGAACAATTCTGGATAATAAACGAACTCTCTGAATATGACTAATATGATGAGGTTAGGTGCGACAATCATGAATGGGGCAAGTGAACCTGATATCCGAGATTGCATTGTTTTTGGCTGAGAGGTCGACGTTAAGTTCCTATCTGGACAAACGCGCTGCGCCATTCTAAGTCCGAGCAAGCGAACAAAAGCGAGCGGATCGACACGAGTAGGTAGGTGCCAAAAGCGCTCAAAGAGCACCACGGCACATAAAATAAACCAAGGTAAAATAGCCGGTGTTGTGATAAAGCTAATCAGGCTCTCCATGAATTAGTCGAGCGCTTTTACCATTCCCATCACCAACTGTGCGCTATTTTTTGCCGCTTTTTCTAAATAGGCTTGGAATGAAACCGTAGAAGTTTTGCCTGCTATGTCGGATAGACTGCGGATCACTAAAAATGGAATGCCCATTAAATAAGCGGTTTGGGCAATAGCAGCGCCCTCCATTTCAACAGCCATCATCGACGGAAATTTTTGCAGTGTTGCCGCTGCGAGCTCATCGCTACCAACAAAACTATCGCCGGAACAAACTAGACCTTTTTTCACCTTCACACCATCTATTTGGCTAGCTGATTTCTCTGCGGCTTCAATCAATTGCTCGTTACACACGTAATTCTCAGGCATACCAGCGCATTGACCTGGCACGTAACCAAAGACGGTTAAATCTACGTCGTGGTGAGTCACCACATCGCTAATAACAATATCGCCAATATTAAGCTCTTTATCGAAACCGCCGGCCGAACCAGTGTTAACAACATAGTCAGGGTCAAATTTTTCTATGATCATAGTAGTAGCGACAGCCGCTGCCACTTTACCGATACCGCACTTCACCAACACAATTTCATGACCGTGTAGTTTGCCAGTATAAAAGACGAGATGTGAGTAAGTAACTTGCTGTAAGTCTTCAAGAGACTCTTTAATAAGTTTCACTTCTTCGTCCATTGCTCCTAAGATTGCTATTTTCATGGGTTGTCTCTTTATTCAATTGCACAGAAGTTTACTAAGCATATGCAGAAACGCAAGAAAACATATGAATTCTTGCGTTTATTTTGCGTCGCTAGGTAGAAGCGCGTTGCTAGGTGTTCATTAGTCTTCTCAACGCACTTACTAATGTCGTCAGCTAGGCAGTGTTTAAGCAGCAACTTGTCTTGATGAACGAATTGGACGAGTAGGGCGCTTAGTCGGTGTAAATAAGCTAGGCGTCTCTTCAACCGCTGGTATTGGGAGCTTGCCTTGGCGACGTCTGAACGCTACTAGTTTGGATTCAATACAGTCTCTTATATCTTCAATTTTATAACCGTGACGAGCCTTTATGCGAGCGTGCGGTATACCCGCAGAATCTAATGCACCTGTAACAAAGAAGTCGCGCGTTGTTTTATGTCCTTCTTTACCCAACGAGTGCACTAAATCAAGTGCTAATACCGGCGTCATGTCGATTTTATTTACAAGCACGAAGTCGAGCTGTTTGCCGCCAGCTCTCAGCAATGCGCTTTTCGCCATTTTTTTGTTCGTGTTTCTGCGTAATGCCAGGATGTCAGTCAGCTTTACCCGACACATGACTCTAAATTCATTACCTACCGCTTTTTCAATCATATCGAGAAATTGATGCTCGACCGGCGAAAAAAGCTGGGATTTACTCATGAAGGGAAAGCTGACTTCGTCAACGCTGAGCTTGATAGCAACAATAGCAACGACGATTAATACCATAATAAGGATAATTGCGAATTCCATAACGACTCCTAAAACATTGGTTTGTTTCTTCAATTTTGTAGTGAAGAAGAAACTCATCAAGACTAAATCAAAAAGAGAATGGGAGGCTTCCCACTGCATATTGAAGGTTTAGCAATTGATGTGCCAATAGATATTCTTTATTGAAAATAAAATAGTAGAGAACCTAAAGAAGATTAAAAGTTGACGCATAGAGCAGAAAGACAAGTAATTTGCAAAAACAAAAAAGGTCAGTATTTATTATGTAAATACTGACCTTTTGAAATACAATCATTGAAAGTAACATCATGAAAAATATGACTTTTTAGATAACTGGAGACTTTACAAGTATATCTACCTGAGTACCGCCACCGTCTTTTGAAATGATCAGGGTGGTGTTGTTGTCTGCACTTTTCAGCATCGTTCTTTGCTTAATTGCCTTCGGTTCAACAAAATTAGCCGAGGACGCTAAATAGTACTGAATGACCTCTTCAGGTGTTTGTGGAATGAATAAAATCATTGATGCCGGAAAGTCGGCGGCAAATATTTGGCACATTTTGCCGTTTACCGGAATACTGACCTTGTTGAAGTCTTCAGGACAACCCGCACTGCGTGTTGCTACAGTAACGTTAGCGTCGATTTTGTTCGTCACCTCGTCGTTGGCGAAAGTCTCTGGAGCGGAGTTTTGAGCACTATCTGGCGTTGTCGGCGCAGATAGCGATGCTGAAGTTGATACGCTAGCCAATTGAATTGGTGCGGACTCTTCTAATTCAACAATCTTTGGCGCGACTTCTTCTGCCACATCGGCTTCTGCAATGTTACTTTGAACAAACTTTGCTTCGGTAACACCTGCTTGAGCATATTCCTCTTCGGCAGCTGCGATCTCAGAGGCCTCTGCTTCAACAGCTTCTGTTTCGACGACTGCAATCTCAGTAACTTCAGCTTCAACAGCTTCTATTTCGACGACTGCAATTTCAGTAACTTCAGTTTCAACAGCTTCTGTTTCGACGGCAGCAATTTCAGTAACTTCAGCTTCAACAGCTTCTGTTTCGACGGCAGCAATTTCAGTAACTTCAGCTTCAACAGCTTCTGTTTCGACGGCAGCAATTTCAGCAACGTCTGCTTCAACAGTTTCCATTTCGACGGCTGCAATGTCCGACGCTGACGCTTTAGTTTCTACAACATCTATTTCATCAGTATTGCTCATAGCAAACGTTTCAACGCGCTCGGGCTGGTCGTTGCTTTCCACTAATGTTGAAGAACCGTCAACCTCGCTTTTTTCTTCTGCGTTAAGTGTCGTCAGCGCTTCAGATACTGGCATTGCAGGTAATGCATCTTCGTCAAGTTCGTTAATATTGATAGAGACTGGGCTGTTTATCTTAGTCGATTTACTTGCTACTCCTTGAGCAACGGGCTGTATTTCAATTTCGGTGGCAACGTCAGCTTCACTAGAATAGTCAACATTTGCTGCTGATGCGTCTTGTGTTTTGTTGCTATCAAATTCTGAGTCTTGAATAGTGCTGTTTGTATTTCCGTTAGTTGTCGCAACTAACTCTTCTACGTCAACAATGTCTGCTACAGCATAGTCTTGAGCCACGGCTGCTGCTGGCTCAATGGTCGGAGCAGATGACGATAGTTCGTCTTTGGCTTCGCTAGTAATGGCTAAACCAGCTAAAACTAGTTCGGCAACTGACTTTTGTGAGTGATCCACTTTTTTAGTCGCTGCTTGCCTAACAACAAGTTGCCCTACTGGGATTGAAGCCTGTTTGCTTGTGTAGGCCGCTAGTTGGAGGGTAGCATCTCTCGAATCTAGCAGCGCGGTTAACGCTTGCTCTACTTGAGCCGGTGTCTGTAATTTGCTATTCAATTGGTTCGCTGTCACGGAGGCAGATAAAGAGGCGATGACAACACCTGCCACTAAGCTTGGTATGTACTTAAGCAAAGGAGTGGTTTGATTAATGTTCGTTTTCTTTGTGTATTTCACTGTGTTTACCTGCCTTAAATGCTGACTTTCATTTGATTGCCGCGCTGCTAATACCGCTATTTTTATTCACCCTGAACGTCGGTAGTGGTTTTTCCCGAACATATTTTGAAGAAGGCGGATTGGGCCAATTTTCAATGTACGATATGCTGCAATCGAAAGTGATGTCCGTTATTCGAACTGTAGAAGTATCATCGGCAGGATACTAGCTGTACTGAAGGTTTGAAGTCTGCTAGATAATAGCTAGGTATGGTAAGCAATAACCTAATGAAGGGGCTTGCTGAATTTAGGTGACTCGGCGATAAAGTCTTGAGTCCATGCCGCGGGTAAACAAAAACAATTTAAAGACAACAAAAAGCGAGTGTAAGCAGCAAGATATATAGTTGCACTGCCTTACACTCGCTTCATTATTAAAGCTTTGTAAATAGCTGAAGCTCTTAAACTTCCATATAGTCGAGTATACCTTCGGCTGCTTTACGTCCTTCATCTATGGCAGTTACGACAAGATCAGAGCCTCGCACCATATCGCCCCCAGAAAATATCTTTGGATTAGACGTTTGAAATGCGAAGCGACCTTTTGCTGGCGCTCTCACTCTGCCTTTCTCATCCAGCATGATACCGAACTCACCAAACCACGGTGCAGGACTAGGTTGAAAACCAAACGCAATGATAACTGCATCCGCTTCTAGGATATGCTCTGAGTCAGGAATTTCGACAGGGCGACGGCGACCCGCGGAATCCGGATCACCCATTTGCGTTTTAACCACACGAACGCCAATAGTATTGCCTTTTTCGTCTACTGCAATATCCAGCGGCTGTAGGTTGAATTGAAAATGCACGCCTTCTTCCTTTGCATTCACAACTTCACGTCGTGAACCCGGCATGCTTTCTTCATCTCGGCGATATGCACAGGTTACTGATTCCGCATTTTGACGAATTGAGGTTCTAACGCAGTCCATGGTGGTGTCGCCACCGCCAAGTACAACTACTTTTTTACCTTTCATATCGATAAAGTCAGTTGCTGCCTTTTCAATGCCCATAACGCGATTAATGTTAGCAACAAGAAAGGGGAGCGCTTCATAAACGCCTGGTGCAGTTTCGTGTTCAAAGCCGCCTTTCATTGACTTATATGTGCCCATTCCTAAGAAAACGGCGTCGTAGCTGTCAATTAAGTCTTGGAATTGCACATCTTTACCCACTTCGGTATTTAAAACGAACTCAATACCCATGTCGGCGAATATTTGATGACGCAGCTTGATAACTTCTTTTTCAAGTTTGAACGATGGAATTCCAAAAGTAAGCAAACCACCTATTTCTTCGTATTTATCATAAACAACCGGTTTAACACCGTTGCGTATTAATACATCAGCACAAGCTAAACCTGCTGGGCCTGCACCGACAATTGCCACCTTTTTATCGGTCCAAACTACATCCGACATATCTGGGCGCCAACCCATTTTAAATGCGGTATCGGTAATGTATTTTTCAATACTACCAATAGTAACGGCACCAAAATCATCGTTCAAAGTGCATGCGCCCTCACATAAGCGGTCTTGCGGACAAACACGACCGCAAACTTCCGGCAAACTATTGGTCTTATGTGACAGCTCTGCAGCCTCAATTATTCTGCCCTGATTGGCGAGGTCTAGCCACTGTGGAATGAAGTTATGTACTGGACATTTCCATTCGCAATAAGGGTTTCCGCAGTCCAAACAGCGATCGGCTTGACCTTCTGTTTGCGACTGTGACAGCGGTTGATAAATTTCGCCGAAATCCTCTTTCCTAATCATGATAGGTTTTTTCGGAGGATCGATACGCTCGACGTCTACAAATTGATATACATTTTTAGCCATAGTATTTCTCTCTTCCTATTGCGCTTGTATGCGTAGTTCTGCGGTAGAACGGCTGATATGGCCAAGCAAGTTTTTGACGTCGCTGGTTTTAGGCTTAATTAACCTAAAGTTTTTACTTTCTTCAGCGAAGTTCGTGAGTAAAGCGAGTGAATGGTCACTTCCGGTTTCTTCATAGTGGCGGTTGATTAGTCCGCGTAAATGCTCAGACAAAATAACTTTGTCGTCAACGCTCATAATATCAACTAGGTCTTCATTTACTCTATTGTTCATATCATTAAATTCATCATACAAGTAGGCAAAGCCTCCGGTCATACCAGCACCAAAGTTCACCCCTATGCTACCGAGGCAAGCCACAATGCCACCAGTCATGTATTCACAGCCGTTATCACCCATGCCTTCAATAACCGCAACTGCGCCTGAATTTCGAACCGCAAAGCGTTCGCCTGCGCGACCCGCTGCGAATAGTTTGCCGCCAGTAGCACCATACAAACAGGTGTTGCCCATAATGGTACTGCTGTGGGTATCAAACGACACATTACGTGGAGGATGAATAACCAGTTTGCCACCGGTCATGCCTTTGCCTACGTAATCATTCGCATCACCAATTAAGCGCATTTGTAAACCGCCTGCGTTCCAACAACCGAAGGATTGACCGACGGTGCCAGTTAGGGTCAGTTGAATAGGATGATCTGCCATGCCTTGATTGCCGTGTATGCTGGCAATGTAGCCTGACAAGGTTGCCCCAATACTGCGATCCGTGTTGCGAACATTGTACGTAAACTGAGCTCCCTTTAAGTGTTTAACGGCATGTTTGTTATCCGCTAATATCCTTTTGTTCAATACGCCTTTATCAATAGGTTCATTGGTTGTCTCTGAACAGAACAAACGAGTATGCTTGCCTGCCTCAGGCTTAACCAATAGAGGCGATAAATCAAGTCGTTGTTGTTTTGCAGTTTGTCCTTCCAACAACGTTAGTAACTCGGTTCGACCTACCAAGTCTTGGAAACTGGTCACACCTATGCTGGCCATAATTTCGCGCACTTCTTGAGCGACGAACTTAAAGTAGTTCATTACCATGTCGGGCAAACCAATAAAGTAGTTTTCACGCAGGGTTTTGTCTTGGGTAGCCACACCTGTAGCACAATTATTTAAATGACAAATGCGCAGATACTTGCAGCCTAGGGCAACCATTGGGCCAGTGCCAAAGCCAAAGCTTTCAGCGCCAAGAATACCTGCCTTAACTACGTCTAAGCCAGTTTTTAAACCGCCATCGGTTTGAACCCGAACTTTGTGTCGTAATCCGTTTTCAACGAGGGCTTGCTGTGTTTCAGCTAAGCCCAATTCAAATGGACTTCCTGCATACTTAACCGAAGATAACGGGCTGGCACCAGTTCCGCCATCATAGCCAGAAATGGTGATCAAGTCGGCATAGGCTTTAGCCACCCCTGTGGCAATTGTGCCCACGCCAGGCTCAGATACTAATTTCACTGAAATCAGCGCTTTAGGGTTAACTTGCTTTAGATCGAATATGAGTTGAGCTAAATCCTCTATTGAATAAATATCGTGATGCGGTGGTGGTGAAATTAGGGTAACGCCAGGCACTGAAAAGCGTAAATCGGCGATGTATTTATTCACTTTATCGCCCGGTAGCTGACCGCCTTCGCCGGGTTTAGCGCCCTGAGCCACTTTAATTTGAATAACACTCGCATTCATTAAGTAGTGCGGGGTCACGCCAAAGCGACCAGAAGCCACTTGTTTAATTTTACTGTTCTTTTCGGTGTTAAAGCGCGCCGGATCTTCACCACCTTCGCCTGAATTCGATTGACCACCCAAACGGTTCATTGCAATCGCTAACGCTTCGTGTGCTTCTGGACTCAATGAGCCCATCGACATCGCTGCAGTATCAAAGCGGGGAAATAATTTTTCCGCTGGTTCAACTTGATCGATGTGAATGGCTTCTTTGAAGCTCTTTATTTGCATGAGATCACGTAAATGCGCAGGAGCACGATCATTCACCAAGCTACTGTACACTTGATAATCTTCGTATTTTCCGCTCACCACTGCCTTTTGCAGCGAAGTGACTACATCCGGGTTGTATGCGTGATATTCGCCGCCGTGAACGTATTTCAACAAACCACCGTGGGAGATTTTTTTACGCTTTAGCCAAGCGATTCTGGAGAGATTTGTTAAGTCCTGCTCGAAATCGGCAAATGATGCACCTTGAATGCGGCTCGGTACGCCCCTAAAGCAAAGTGCAACGACGTCACTATTAATGCCGACGGCTTCGAATAACTTAGAACTTCTATAACTCGCAATCGTGCTAATGCCCATCTTAGACATTATCTTGTACAAGCCTTTGTTAATGCCCTTTCGGTAATTCATAACGGCCTGCATAGCACTGATGTCTAACTCTTTATTTTCGACCATCTGTTCAATGGTTTCATATGCTAAGAAAGGATAAACAGCCGTGGCGCCCAGGCCTATAAGTACGGCAAAGTGGTGCGGATCTCTTGCTGATGCTGTTTCTACAACAATATTAGCGTCGCAACGCAGTGCTTTGTCAATCAGTCGGCGTTGCACTGCACCAACGGCCATAGCTGCTGGGATGGGTAATGTTTCGGGACTGATATCTCTGTCGGTAAGTACAACAAAAACGGCACCGCGCTCGCGCACAGCCTCTTCAACTTCATCACAAACACGCACAATTGCTGCGGCTAGGCCTTCCTCTGGATGATAGTTAAGTTGAATGTTTTCGTTGTGATAATACTTTTCGTCCAGCTCGCGCAGCTGTTTTAAGTCGGTATACATAAGAATAGGTGACTTAAACAATACTCGGTTTGCATAGCCTCTAGTTTCATTAAACACGTTCTGCTCACGACCAATACAGGTTGCCAAAGACATAACGTGATTTTCGCGTAAGGAGTCAATTGGTGGATTGGTAACTTGCGCAAATTGCTGCCTAAAGTAGTCATAAAGCGTGCGATTGTTTGATGACATGACGGCCATCGGCGTGTCGTCGCCCATTGACCCAACGGCCTCTTGGCCATCTTTGGCGAGAACCTTAATGATCTGCTGCATTTCTTCATAGCTGTAGCCGTGCAGTTTATGGTAAGTCGCCATTTTGTTGTCATCAAAAACACGTTGACCAATTTTACTGTGATCTGCGCTTTCAACAGGAACAAGGTGCTTGATATGGCTGTCTAACCACTCTTTATAAGGATGGCGAGACTGCAAGTCCTCATCAATTTCATTGGTACGCCAAATCTTGCCGGTGTAAGTATCTACTGCAAGCATTTCACCCGGCCCAACTCGACCTTTTTCAATAACATCTTCTTGTTTGTAGTCCCAAATACCAATTTCAGACGCTAGCGTAATTAGGCCATCTTTGGTGATGACATATCGCGCAGGACGCAAGCCGTTTCTATCGAGGTTACACGCTACGTGGCGACCATTGGTTAATACGATGCCTGCTGGGCCATCCCAAGGTTCCATGTGCATTGAGTTGAACTCATAAAACGAGCGCAGTTCTTCACCCATGATTTTGTTATTTTGATAAGCAGGTGGCACTAGCAAACGCATAGCGCGGAATAAGTCCATACCGCCAGCTAGAAATAGTTCAAGCATATTGTCTAACGAACTTGAGTCAGAACCTTCTGTATTAACAAACGGTGCTGCCTGCATTAAATCGGGTATTAACGGTGTTGCAAACTTACCTTCTCGCGCCGCAGCCCAATCTCTGTTCCCTTTGATAGTATTAATTTCACCATTGTGTGCTAAGTACCGGAAAGGTTGCGCTAGTGGCCACTTAGGTAGCGTGTTGGTTGAGAATCGCTGGTGGAAAACACAAATGCTTGACTGTAGATTTTCGTCTGCAAGGTCAAGATAAAAAGCCGGCAAGTCTTTTGGCATTACCAAGCCTTTATAGACGGTAACGAGAGCGGATAAACACGCTACATAAAAGTCTGGATCATCTTCCAAGCGTTTTTCTGCTCGACGTCTTGCCATATATAAACGGCGCTCTAAATCTTCTGTGCGCCAACCATTTGGGCAGTTAACAAAGACTTGCTCTATTTGCGGAACGCCGGTCAAGGCCAAATCGCCAAGGACAGTTTTATCGACAGGAACATCGCGCCAGCCTAAGATCGGCAGCATTTCGCGTTCCATTTCTTCATTGAGTATTTGGCGTGATTGTTCTGCTAGGGTAGGATTTTGACTTAAGAAAATCATGCCCACGCCATAGTCTTTTGTTAGCTTCCAGCCTTTGTCTTGCGCTATTTTCTGATAAAAAGCGTCAGGCTTTTGCAATAAAAGTCCGCAACCATCTCCTGTTTTACCATCGGCGGCAACGCCACCTCTATGCTGCATGCGGTCTAGGCCTTCAATTGCGGTCTTAACTAGCTGGTGACTCGCTTCACCTGTTGTGTGTGCAATTAGCCCAAAACCACAATTGTCTTTGGAATCATTTTGATGATACAAACTCATGTTTTCTCCTTCCACGGTAACGTTCACCGGGGCACGTTGTCCTAAAACCAGCGTGATACTTGTTAAAATAGCGATGATGTCGCTGTGTTTCTTTTTTATTATTATTATTTGAGTTTTTGCTGTCGGATTTGACCGAATTTTTGAGCCGTTTTGATATTCGACAATGTCGAATTTTTATGCATTTCAAAACTGGCCAGATAACATACCGACTCCCCATGAAAAAATCAATTATAAACAGCGATAATATCAATATTTATTTGGTGAATGTTGCTTTTGGATAATGGAAATTAGAGTGATATAACGCGTTAAACAAGAGTTTAAACATGTATTTAGCATTAATTTTACGGTGTGCCTCTATTTTAAACTGCAATTGTGGCATGGAAATTATTTTTTTATTGTGACTGTGGCGACGGTTTTTAACTAAAAAATATGATTGGTTTTGAATGGAAATGCGAATTAAATTGCATAAGTATTAAACGTATCCACATCGGTATTTGATCAATCTATTTCTTTATTGTCACTTATTTTGCATTCTTGGTAGCATAGTGTTCTTCCTCTAGTTTACGACGACCTCTTTTATGAACATAAAATCACCAAATGACTCTTGGGCCATCAAATTTGCAAAATTTGTTGACCGTTTTGGCACACTGAAAATCAGTATTATGTTTGTCATATTTACACTGCTGTTTACATTAGCAGGCTCATACATAATAAGGTCTAGCTTGGGGAGCCCTGTTGATCCAGATGACTTTATTACTGCACTCATACTTACTTTATTGAGTGCACCTTGGGTACTGTATTTCTTTAGTGAGTTAATTAAACAACTCGAGCATAGTAGGATTAATTTGGAAGATGCCGTAAGTCAATTGGAACGCTTACGCAAACATGACGTTATCTTAAATCGTGAACTACAAAATAATATTCGTCAGTTAAATTATGAAATAGAGCAGCGTCGTAATGCGCAATTAGAGCGTGAAAGTGTATTTGAAGAGTTAGAGCGAGAAATAAAAGAAAAGTCTGAGCAAGAAATTCAGGCTAGGCGTTTATCAACTCTTACTCGTTCTATTATTGACGCGTCTCCTGACTTAATTTATTACCGAAACGAAGAAGGGCGGTTTGCCGGTTGTAATCGTGTTGCTGAAGAAGTAACGGGTAAAACGGAAGCTGAACTTTTAGGACTAACACCGCACCAGGTTTATGATGAACACCTTGCCCGACAGGTTGCCGCTAGTGATCATGAGGTATTAGAAACCAACGCCAGTTTGACAGAAGAGTTGTGGTTACAATTCGCGGATGGTCGTCGACGTTACTTCGAAATGCGCAAGGTACCATTTTTTGATCAGGACGGGCACCGCTTGGGTTTACTAGCCTTTGGTCGAGACATGACCGAACGTAAGCAAGCAGAAAGTGCGATTGCCCAAGCTAGTAAGGACAAAACAAAATTTGTCGCCACAATTAGCCACGAATTGCGCACCCCCTTAAATGGTATTGTTGGTTTGAGCCGCATGCTAAGAGATACCAAATTAAGCAAAGAGCAATTCGATTGGGTGAGCACAATCTATGCAAGTGCCATTACTCTGGGCAATATTTTCAACGATATTGTGGATCTCGATAAGCTGGATAGAGACAAAATTGAAATTGATTTAAAAACAGTAAACTTGCGTGATTTTACAAACGAAATTAGCAGTATTGTTAGCTTGTTAGCGCAAGATAAGAGCCTAAAATTCCACTCTGAAATTATAGAGCCTATACCGGTAGCCATCGAAGCGGATGGCACTAGGTTGCGTCAGGTACTGTGGAATATTTTGTTTAACGCCATTAAGTTCACTCAAAAAGGCGAGGTGAAACTAAGCATTGAGGCATCTGATGAAGGAGCAGGTAACGCTAAAGTGACCTTTAGGATTACAGATAGCGGTATTGGTATTCCGCAGGATGACTTGGATAAGATATTTGCGATGTATTATCAAGTTGACCATCCTGACCACAAATCTGCAACGGGCACTGGCATTGGCTTAGCGATATGCAAACAGATGGTGGATAAGATGGGAGGTGAAATTCATGTGCACAGTGTTATAGGACAAGGCACATGTTTCGAAATTGTGCTGCCCGTGGCAATCAGTCAGCATCAAGCAAGAATGGCTGAATTAGAAGTGAGTAACTTAAATATCTTGTTAGTCGAAGATATTGAATTGAATGTATTGGTGGCAAAAGCATTGTTAGAAAAGTTAGGGCAGCGAGTTGAGGTTGCTATGACAGGCACAGCTGCAATTGAAATGGCGCGTAAAACCGAGTACGACCTTATTTTACTGGATATCCAACTCCCCGATATGAGCGGCTTCGACGTTGCAAAAGTATTGCACGAAGAAGAATTAGTTTTACAAACTCCTATTGTCGCTTTAACGGCAAACGTGATTAAAAAACGCGAAGAGTATTTGCAAAATGGAATGGACGATATCATCGCCAAGCCAATTAAAAAGAGCCGTGTGATAGAAGTGTTCAATGAGTTGTTTGGAGAAGAACAAAAGCACGAAGAAAGACGTCCAACTAGTGAGCTTGTGAGTATTCCTAAAGTAGACAAAATATTAGATGTGGACATGTTGCAGATGCTGGTCGATACGATTGGTGAAGATATGGTGCGCGCAAGCTTAGGCATATTCAAAGAGAAAATTCCTGAGTACATGGAACTCTTAACTGTCTCTCTCGCCGCAAATGAAAAGGCAGAGGTATGTTCTCAAGCACACAAAATTAAGGGAGCCGCAGGCTCAGTGGGTTTGATGCGCGTGCAGCAAACGGCAAATAAAATTCAAGAAGGTGACCATCCTGCATGGTGGGAGAACGTCCACGAATGGGTTGAAGAACTTGCGATGGCTATTGATAAGGATGTTGAGCATCTGATGGAGTGGGTGAATGCAAACAAGATAGATGATTAATCCTATGTTGTTGCTGTTCATCTTTAATTCCAAAGTACACTGTGGCTCATGACTATATCCTACTCGATACCTGCCGGCGACAACAAGGTTGAATTAGAAATTAAACGCAGTAAATTTATTACCTATGCGATAAAAGCAAGCAATCGCCAGGAGGCCGATGCTTTTGTTAAGCAACTGAAAATTCAGCATCCACAAGCTAACCACGTTTGTTGGGCATACATTGCAGGCTCGCCAGATAGCACCGAACGGTCTATGAGTGACGACGGGGAGCCAAGCGGCACTGCAGGGATGCCAATGTTGAAAGTGCTTCAATATAGCGGCTTGGGTGAAATAGCCGTGGCGGTGGTGCGCTACTTCGGTGGTACAAAGTTAGGAACCGGTGGTTTACAGCGAGCATATTCTGATGCGGTCGTTCAAGTTCTGGAGAAGTTACCATTAGTAGTAAAAGTAGAACGCTGCAGACTCACTATTGAGTATGACTATAGCTTTCAAGGAGCTATCGCACGATTATTAGAAAGGTATGCTGTGCAAGATGTAGAAGCAACATATCAAATCAGTGTCGTGAACAGTTTTGCGGTTGCACTAAGTGATGTTGTAGCACTGCAGTCAGAGCTGGTTGATATCACTTCTGGCAATATTGTTTGTTTGCGTTCTGAAGATTGAATCATCCCAAGTCATTCCTGCGAAAGCAGGAAACCCCCGCCATCAACCGTGTGGTCAAAAGAGTCGTTGTTTTCGAATTTTCTATCTTGTTTGGGAGGTCCTTGCCTTCGCAAGTATGACGGAGGATGCTTAAAAGTCTGGCAAACTGCCACTTGGAGTCGTTAAATAAGGCTACTATAAATATTGTCGATTATACGCTTTGGTCATGCCCTTTAGTGTAAATGTGTGTATCACGTTTGAGCTAGTACCTTTATTGTGATAACACTTTTGGAATGCTTTTTTTGCTATATTAAGAATAAAGTGGCGGTGCCTAGAAAGGCAAATATTCCCACAACATCCGTTATGGTCGTTAAGATGACGCTACCAGCGAGCGCAGGATCAATATTTAATCTTTTCATAATAATCGGCAGCGTTGCGCCGGCTAATCCAGCCGCAATCATATTCATCATCATCGCAAAGGCGATAACCACACCGAGCATAAAGTCTTGCTTCCACAGCGCTATTACCGAAGCGATAAGTGTTGCCCAAATCACGCCATTTAAAAAGCCGATGGCGAGTTCTTTTTTGATAAGCCATACCGAGTTGCTTTGACTGACGTGACCTAAGGCCATACCGCGGATCACTAAGGTCAGCGTTTGGTTACCCGCAACGCCACCCATGCTGGGCACAATGGTATTCAAGATAGCTAGTACGGCAAGCTGACTCAGTGTAGCTTCAAACAAATCGCTCACCGCAGCAGCCATTAAAGCGGTAACTAAATTAACACCGAGCCAAATAGAGCGACGCTGAGTACTTTTTCCAACAGGAGCAAATGTATCTTCTTCATCATCGAGACCCGCCATACTCATCATTGAGTGTTCGGCGTCTTCGCGAATAATGTCGACCACGTCATCTATTGTGATCCGCCCGACAAGCGTTTTGTTTTTATCGATAACGGGTGCTGAAAGCCAGTCGTAACGCTCAAACATACTCGCAACTTCACTGTCACTCATGTCCACGGGAATGGTTTCAGGCTCCTCATTCATGATCTCGTTCACGCTCATGTCCGGAGGTGAAGTCAGTAATTTAGTCACCGGCACAGTGCCGATCAAATTATCATGACGATTTACAACGTATAAAGTATCGGTGTTTTCGGGTAGCTCACCTTTAAGTCGCAAATAGCGTAAAACTACGTCAATTGTTACGTCAGGCCGAAGTGTAATGGTATCGGTATTCATGATGAAACCGGCCGTCTCTTCGCCGTAGGATAGGGCTTTTTCCGCCCGCAAACGATCCTGAGCATCCATCGATTTTAAAATGCTTTGTAAAACCGGATCGGGCAGGGAGCTTAGGGTTTCAGCTAAGTCATCAGTATCCATATCCTCAAGTGCATCGACCACACTAGAGGGCACCATTTTAGAGATGATGCCGTTACGGACATCCTCCGATAATTCTTCAAGTACATCACCATGGAAATCAGCATCAATAAGCTGCCATAATTCATTACGGGTTTTACTCGGGCTGGATTCTAATAGAAGGGCAACGTCACTTGGCTGTAGGTCATGGAGTAACTTTCGAACCTGCACAAAAGTACCATCGTTAAGCGACTCGCTTATCGATGCTAATTGGCTTTGTACATTGTTTTGTTCAACAGTTTCAGCCATAAGGCCCTATTCGTCTTCGTTAAATTTATTTACGATTAAATTTTCAATCGCCTGCATCGCTTTCTCAGCGTCGCCGCCATCGCAGCGCACGAGTACCTCTTTTCCTTGGCTACTTTCAAGCATCATAAGCGCTAACACACTGTTAGCAAAGGCTTCTTTATCCTCTTGATGCATTGTTATTGTCGCTTCAAACTGATTAGCTAATTTTGCTAATTGAGTCGCTGCGCGCGCGTGCAGGCCTAATTTATTTACGATAGTAAGTTGCTTTTCAACGATCATGCTGAGACTCATTCAGTGTATTTGGATCAATCTCTTCTTTTTTGCTCAACTTCAATTCACGGTGTCTGATTTGTACATCCCCATGGCTTGCACGGAAGCTATTTGCAAGCGCCTCTGCCACAAATACAGAGCGATGCTGCCCGCCGGTGCAACCTATAGCAACAGTAACATAGCTGCGGTTGTTTCTTTCTAAATGTGGCAGCCAAGTTGATATCAGGTTTTGAATTTGCCATATGAATTTGGTGACAAGTGGCTGTCCCCCTAAAAATAACTGTACCGGGCCATCTAATCCATTCAAGGGCTTTAAGTCGGGCTCCCAGTGTGGGTTAGGCAAAAAACGGGCGTCAAATACATAATCTGCATCTCTTGGAATGCCGTATTTAAAGCCAAACGACTCAAATACTAGGACTAAGTTTGCGCTTTTTTTACCTAACACTCTTTCTCGAATTAGTTCTGAAAGCTCGTGCAGTGATAAATTATCGGTGTTGATATGTAAATCCGCTTTTTCCGATACAGGCACTAATATTTCTCGTTCCGCCTCAATTGATTCGGCCAGTGATTTATTGAGTTTGAAGAGCGGGTGCAAACGTCTTGTTTCACTATAGCGCTTAATCAATACATCATCACTAGCGTCTAAATACAAAATGGTAACTTCCCAAATACTGGGCAAAAAGTCCACAATTTCGCTAAGCTCATTCGCCATTTTAGGCATGTTTCTAACATCGACGCTCACCGCTACTTTTTCGCTTTCATCGGCGAGTGCATGAGTAAGTGTCGGCAGCAAATTTACGGGTATGTTATCGACGCAATAATACCCTAGGTCTTCCAAGGCCCTTAATGCAATTGATTTGCCTGAGCCAGAGCGACCACTGATGATCAAGAGTTTCACGTGTGCAGGTCCTTTAGAGGTAGATAACAGTTATGAAACGGTGGGATAATTCACCGTGTGGTTAATTTTTACGCTAGTGCTGAAATAATTTCGTCTCTAGTAGCAGCGTTTCTTAACGCTTTTACTATGTTTTTATCGCTCAATTTTTGCGCGATAGATGAAAGCGTTTGAAGATGCTCTTGGGTTTGTTCACTGGGCACTAATAAAGCGAAAAATATATCTACGGGCTTGTCGTCTATTGCATCGAATTGGATCGGTTCTTCGCTAGTGACAATGATAGCAACTATATCCTGTATTCCTTCAATTCTGCCGTGTGGTATAGCAATACCGTTACCTATGCCTGTGCTACCCATTTTTTCGCGCGCCAACATGCTCGCAAGCACATCATTTAAATTGAGCTGTGGATTTCCCTTCACTGCAATTTCGCTGATGACTTCAAAAATTCGTTTTTTGCTTTGACACTCAACCGCACATTCAGTGCGGTCGAGTGAAATAATATCAGATATAATCATAATTCGTAGGCGACTAATGTCGTTTTGACTTTTCCTTGTGCTTTATAACTTGGCGATCTAACTTGTCAATCAGTCCATCGATGGCTGCGTACATGTCAGTATGTTCAGCGTTAGCGTGAACAACGTCACCCTTGAGATGAAGTGTTGCTTCAGCTCTTTGATTTATTTTCTCTACATTTAACACTACATGTACATTACTAATATGATCGAAGTGTCTTTCTAATCGTTCGAATTTACTGTCGACGTATGCTCTTAGTGAATCAGTAATATCAACGTGATGACCAGTTAGATTTATTTGCATAATGTTACGTCCTCTTATGAAGTCTACAGCAGACTTTTTCTTTGGTTCGACGGGGGAATCGAGAGGGACTCTCGATATTTCGCAATGGTTCGTCGAGCAACTTGAATTCCTTGATCGGCCAACAATTGCGCAATCTTGCTATCACTAAGTGGTTTGCTGACAATCTCCGCCGCAACGAGCTTTTTGATGAGTGCTCTTATTGCTGTCGACGAACATTCACCGCCAGATTCAGTTGAAACATGGCTAGAGAAAAAGTACTTAAGCTCGAAAATGCCTCTGGGCGTATGCATATACTTCTGGGTGGTAACCCTTGAAATAGTTGACTCATGCATATCGACCATCTCAGCAACGTCATTTAAAACCATTGGTTTCATCATTTCTGGACCGTGTTCAAAAAAGCCCATTTGCTGCTGAACAATACAGTGAGATACTTTCAATAGTGTCTCATTGCGACTTTCTAAGCTCTTAATAAACCATTTAGCTTCTTGTAAGTGTGACTTAATATATTGTGAATCGTTCGAATTTTTAGTGCTTTTACTGAGTGCTTCATACTCTTTATTGACGATCAGCGGTGGCAAAGAATCACCATTCAGCTCAACTGTCCAACGACCATTTTTTTTCGCAACAGACACGTCAGGAATAACGTATTCAGAATCTTTAACGGCAATTGTGCTTCCTGGTCTTGGGTTAAGCGTTTGCAATAGGCGCATTGCTTCTCGCAGCTGGTCTTCTTTCAATCGAGTTTTACGCATCAATGTGCGGTAGTCTTTGCTGCTTAACAAGTCGCTGTGTTCTGTTAACAACAGACGGGCTTCAGCCAACCAAGGCGTTGCAGGATCAAATTGGGCTAATTGCACCATTAAGCACTCTTGAGGAGTACGAGAGCCGGAACCAATAGGGTCGAACATTTGAATGCGTTTTAGAACGCATTCAACTTCGTCCAATTCAATTTCTTCGTTTTGTAAGCTATCTAAAATTTCCTCGCTGCTAACAGTGAGATAACCAGACTCATCAATTGAGTCAATTATCGCAATAGCAATAGAGCGGTCTATATCTGAAAACGGGGTTAATTCCATCTGCCAAATTAGATGGTCTTGGATATTTTCGGTGGTTTCGCCCTGAAATATGTAGTCATCATCTGCGGGGCCGTTGGATATGTTGGCTGGCGCAGACGAGGCGCTTAGATATTCTTCCCAAGAGCTGTCTAGTGGTAAGTCATCAGGAATTTGGTTGTTTTCGAGTGCGTCGTGGCTGTCAACGTTATCTGAATTCTCCGCACTGAGTGAGTTTTTATCAGTATAGTCTTGAGGTTCAGAGTCACTGTCTGAGCTGTCGTTGTTGTGTTCACTTTCGTCAATTTCTAGTAAAGGGTTGGAATCCAACGCTTCCTGAATTTCGAGCTGAAGATCCAATGTAGACAATTGTAGCAGCTTTATCGCCTGCTGAAGCTGAGGCGTCATTGTTAGCTGTTGGCTAAATTTTAACTGCAGTGAAGGTTTCATTGATGTCCTTCAGTTATTTCTAATGGTGATAAAAGCCAGTTACAAAACATGATACACCTATAATACAAATTGGTCGCCGAGATACACTTCTCTCACTTTTTGGTTACTGAGTACTTCAGCAGAGGTTCCTGATGCAATCAGCTCACCGTGACTTACAATATATGCTTTTTCACAGACATCTAGCGTTTCACGTACATTATGATCTGTGATCAACACACCAATGTTTCGCTCTTTTAATTGTTTAATGATCTTCTTTATATCATTAACAGAAATTGGGTCAACACCGGCGAATGGTTCATCGAGTAAAATAAACTTAGGATTTGCAGCTAAAGCTCGTGCAATTTCAACGCGGCGGCGCTCTCCACCGGATAAACTCATGCCTAAATTATTTCTGATATGACTGACATTAAATTCGTCCATTAAGTCGTCAGCTTCTTGTTCACGTTGATCTTTTGCCAATTCTTTGCGTGTTTGTAATATTGCCATTAGATTTTCATACACGGTCAATTTACGAAAAATAGAGGCTTCTTGGGGCAAATATCCAATGCCATGTCTCGCACGCTCGTGCATAGGTTGAATTGACATGTCTAATTGGTCAATAAAAATTTCACCTTTATCAAGCGGTACCAAGCCGACAATCATATAAAACGTCGTTGTTTTACCTGCGCCGTTTGGGCCTAACAAGCCAACAATTTGGCCTGTGGACACTTCCAAGCTAACGTCTCTTACAACTTGTCTAGCTTTGTATGATTTAGCGAGGTGTTTTGCAAACAAGGTACTCACTTTTTATTTTCCTTTTGCTTTTCCATTGCTTCTTTTGTTTTTTTCAAAGTATCGCCATCAAATACGGTCACAACTTGCTGCTGACTATCGGTGTCTTTCTGCGCCTGCCATTGCTCTTTTATAATGTTGTATATAATTGAGTCGGTTTTTATACTAAACGCATTTTGATAAAGCTCCGCATTTCCTTTTAACGTGATGATTTTAGTGGCTTTCTCGTAGCGAATACTGTTTGCTTTTGCCACCACCATTGTGCCGTCGGCCAGTTGTTGTGTGTAACTCGCTGGATTGCCTGTCGCTTCAAACACTTCTTTATCTTTACCAAGAGCTGCTGATACTTTCAATCGTTCAGCTTTGATTTCTAAAGTACCCTGAGTAATCTTTACGTTGCCTTCATGCACGGCTACTTTCTCTTTTCCGTCACCGTAGCTGCTGTCAGATGATAGCTTCGTTGGTTTATCAAAGTCGTTCTTCTTAATTGCTTCTTGTGCACTTAATGAACCCGCGCCAGCCAACATAAGTAGGCTAGCGAACAGGTAGATATTCAGTTTGAACATGGTTTTTTAACTCATATTTTTGGGTTTCTAAATTGGCTTCGAACCCTCGGCCATTAATAATAACGTTTGCACCCGAAATAACTAGAGGTTCATCGGATGTAATTGTCTTAGTCAATAAATCAATTTCTATAAAGTTAGTCGATATGGTTTGTATGTAGTCTTCTGGTTGCAGATTACGAATTTGTACACCGTTAACCAACTCAATTCGGTTGTTGTCGTAAAAAGTCCCTTCGTCAGCATTTAATTGCCAACTTGAACCATCGCTTTGAAGATAGATCGTATATTCAGGGTTGGTGAAATTGACAAACCCCAGCATTTCATAATGTTCCATGGTCTCAGCGCTGACTTGATGGGTAAGGTTGCCATTTTTGTCGAATAATTTACTGCGTAAGTTTTTCGCCTCGTAATTAGGCATCAACGCAGCGTCTTTGTCGCTTAACACGACCTCTTTATCATCTTCCAACCACGTCGGTAGATACAGCGCAAAAGCGATACCAAATATTAAAATAATACTAACAGCCAGCCTATTCATACGCTTGCTCCGTGAATATCTTCAAGTTTACCCTTGGCTTGCAGAATAATGTCACAAATTTCACGCACTGCACCACGCCCGCCCGCCAACGTTGTGCAAAATGTGGCTTGCTGTTTCACATAAGGGTGAGCGTCGGCCACCGCAATACCAATTTCACTTGCGCTGAACATGCCCAGATCAGGCATGTCATCGCCGACGCTGGCAATCGTAGATGCCTTGTAGCCAAATTGTGTAATCAATTCATTTATTGCGATATGTTTATCTTCTCTGTTTTGCATAATATGATCAACGTTCAGTGCCGTCATGCGCTGCTCTACAATACTTGATTGGCGACCTGTGATAACAGCAACCTTAACGCCAACTTTTGCTAGAGCCTTGATACCATAACCGTCTTTTGTGTTGAAGGCTTTGAGTTCTTCACCTTGATTGCCCAACAAAATAGTACCGTCAGAAAATACGCCATCAACGTCGCACACTAACAGTTTAATGCCTTTGAAACGCTCAAATAAAGTTGCGTCTATTGGGCCATATAAGGTATCGACTTTTGACATTACACGACTCCTGCTTTAAGCAGTGTATGCATTTTAATAGCACCGACCGGTTTTTGTTCATCATCAACAATAAACATCGCACTAATTTTGTATTGTTGCATTAAGTTGAGGGCGTCTACCGCTAATTTTCCCTTGATCATAGTAACACTTTTCGGAGTCATCACTTGTTCCACTGTCGATTTGTGTATATCAACCTGCTTGTCTAATGCTCTTCGCAGGTCACCGTCGGTAAAAACACCTAGCAAGTTATTATCATCGTCAATGATCCCTGTCATTCCTAAGCCCTTGTCTGAAATTTCAAACAAAGCTTGCATGACGGTTGCGGTGTGCTTAACGAGGGGGAGTTCTTGTTCGACAGCCATTATTTCGTCTACCGTGAGAAGCAGCTTTCTTCCTAACGAACCACCCGGATGGGATAGCGCAAAGTCGTCGGCTGTGAATCCTTTTGCTTCCAGAAGAGCTACGGCTAACGCATCACCCAATACCAATGTGGCAGTGGTGCTGGTGGTTGGTGCTAGGCCGAGAGAGCAAGCTTCTTTTTCAACATTAATATTGAGCGCCACATCCGAGAACTTGGCCAAAGTACTGTTCGCATTGTTGGTTATGGCAATGACCGGTACACCAATTCTTTTGACGACGGGCAAAAGGCCTGTCAACTCATGGGTTTCGCCTGAATTAGATATACCGATAAGTACATCACCCTTGGTTAACATTCCTAAATCCCCGTGATTGGCCTCTCCGGGATGCATAAAAAAGGCTGGCGTGCCAGTACTCGCAAGCGTTGCTGCAATCTTATTTCCAATGTGACCGGATTTGCCCATGCCGCAAACAACTACTTTACCAGTACAGTGAAGCATTAACTCGCAGGCTTGGTTAAAACTCTCATCCAAACTATTCTGCAATTTTTGCAAAGCTTCAATTTCGTTTTGAAAAACTGTTTTTGCGGTTTCTAAAAAACTCTTCTGTTCGCTCATGCTATTACAGCAACCTTTTTGTTTGTTCATGCCTTGAGCAACAATACGCTGCCTTACATGAATTCCAACTGAATTATATATGTGGGCTGTTACTTAAATAACCAGTATTGATAAGTAAGAAAGGCCAATACAAAAATACCACCTTCATAGCGGTTAATTTGCCGTGTGCCGCGCAAATTAAAGCAAAAAACGAAGAGCAGTATAGTCAAGCCAAGCATGACATAAGAGTCGCGCGTAGAGGCGTTCAGGTCCAACATACTAGGAATAATCAAACCAGGCATTGCGAGAACCGCTAATATATTGAAGATATTAGAACCAATGATATTTCCAAGCGCAAGGTCGTCTTCACCTTTTCGAACACCAGCGATACTTGCCGCAAGCTCAGGCAAACTAGTACCTAACGCGATAATGGTCAAACCAATCACTAGGTCGCTAACGCCAAAGAAACGCGCTATGTAGACCGCGCTTTCCACGAGAAAGTGCGCGCTCAAGGGGAGCATAATTAAACCAACGATTACCCACATGACTGCATTTACGGTTGGCACATTACTTGGTATTTCGTCCTCGGTTTCTGCAATTAATGGGTCGTTTTTATCCACTTTGAATGAGAGCCAAGCCATTATTGCGAGCACCAAGACAAATAAGGTAATTAAAATGATGCCTTCAGTTTTGCTGAGGTAATTGTCTGAAAGGAAGTAAACAGCGATTAAGGTGACCAACAGCAACACCGGTAGTTCCCGTCTTAATGTTGTCGATGAGACTAGTAAGGGCTTGATGAGTGCAGTTATTCCTAAGACTAAAGCAATGTTCGTAATATTGGAGCCGATTGCATTACCAACCGCGGTATCCGGATTGCCGTTCAATGATGCTGTTGCGGAAACCACTATTTCAGGAGCGCTCGAACCCATGGCGACAATAGTCAAGCCAATCATCATCGGGGACACACCAAAATTTTTGGCAAGTGCTGAAGCACCATAGACAAATTTATCTGCACTCCAACTGAGCACAGCTAAGCCTATTAAAAATATAATGATTTGTGTAATCACGTAGTTTTAAATCTCTTCTAAATCGTTTTGTTATTGTCGCAAAAAGCCCAGCGGTTTGACACCTAAAAAGTGCGAAATATTGTTCTCTCGTACTTTTTTACCGTTTTCGTCGCTAAGTCAATTCCTAATATATAATTTTTGTTACAGATTTATGCCTTTTTAGCTCTTGAAAAGTACTAATCTATAACAACATAGCTAGCTTATTACGCTATAATACGGCATTAAGCGCGATTGTTTTATTCACTATTGTATAAAAGTGCAAAAAAATAAAATAAAAACGTAAAAAGCCGGTCTCATTCAGCTTACAGTCATTAAAGATTGGTAATGTAATGAACTTTTATCGGCGCTTGGTCGTCTTTAAGGAACGAGATCTGTGAAAGACCAGTATGGAGACGTTTCAATAGTGAAGATCACTCACATAGGAATTAAAGAAATCTAATGTCAGACATTTTAGTTGATATCGACAAAATGCACTTCGAGCGAGGTGATCGTGTCATTTATGACAGCATCTCGATGCAAGTGAAAAAAGGCGGTATCACAGCAGTGATGGGCCCCAGCGGAATAGGTAAAACTACGCTGCTCAAACTCATTGGAGGCCAACTCTATCCGGACAGCGGTGAAGTGTTGTTTCAAGGTGAAAATATTCATCAAATGAGCCGGAAACGCTTGTATGACGTTCGGCGCAAAATGAGCATGCTTTTCCAAAGTGGCGCGCTATTCACGAATATCTCAGTATTTGACAATGTTGCTTTCCCTCTTCGGGAGCACACCGGATTATCAGAGGGAATTATTGAGACAATTGTTTTGCTTAAGTTAGAAGCCGTGGGCTTGCGCGGGGCTGCTCATTTAATGCCCAGTGAGCTGTCTGGTGGCATGGCAAGACGGGCCGCTTTGGCGAGAGCGATTGCGCTTGATCCTGATTTAATTTTATATGACGAGCCTTTCGCGGGACAAGACCCAATTTCGATGGGCGTGCTACTTAAGTTAATTAAAGAACTGAATTCTGCCTTGAGTTTAACCAGTATCGTAGTCACTCATGATGTAAAAGAAGTCCTTACAATTGCTGATTACGCTTACATTCTGGCTGATAAACGCATTATTGGAGAAGGCACGCCTGAAGAAATTAGAAACTCTTCCTCAGAGCTAGTGCAGCAGTTTTTGCAAGGCAATGCTGATGGGCCAGTGCCATTTCACTTTCCTGCGCCGTCGCTGGAGGAAGCTTTTATGGCAGGAGCTTCCAAGAAAACGTCCTTTAAGAAAGACGTCTCTGAAAAAGAAATCTTAAAGGGAGCTAAATAGTGAACTGGTTGATTAATTTAGGTGCTGGAACGCTGGCGAAGTTGAGTGCTATAGGTAATGCCTCTTTGATGCTGTGGGGCGGTTTGTTTGCAATTCCAAGACTAAAGAACATCCCTCTCATTATTCAGCAAATATACGTTGTCGGTGTGCAGAGCCTGCTGATTATCATCGTGTCAGGTCTGTTTATCGGCATGGTTATGGCGCTGCAAGGCTATACGATTTTGGTGAATTACGGTGCTGAAGGCAGCCTAGGTCCTATGGTTGCGTTGTCTTTGCTCCGTGAGTTAGGGCCGGTGGTTACTGCTTTATTGTTTGCTGGCCGAGCTGGCTCAGCGTTAACTGCAGAAATCGGGTTAATGAAGGCGACTGAACAATTGAGTAGTTTAGAAATGATGGCCGTCGATCCGTTGAGACGGATTATCGCTCCGCGCTTCTGGGCTGGCGTAATATCCATGCCAATGTTGGCTGTGATTTTTAGCGCCGTGGGAATTCTAGGTGGCCATTTAGTTGGTGTTGAGTGGTTAGGTGTCGACTCTGGAAGCTATTGGTCAATTATGCAGTCAACGGTTGAGTGGGATAAAGATGTCATCAATGGCGTTATAAAAAGTGTTGTATTTGCGCTAGTGGTTGTATGGATTGCACTCTACAAAGGATACGATGCTTTACCAACGTCAGAAGGTATAAGTAAGGCAACGACGGAAACCGTAGTGCTTTCTTCGTTGGCGATTTTAGGTATAGATTTTGTGCTTACAGCACTGATGTTTGGAATTAATTAGGAAATAAGATGACAAGCAAGAAAACAGAATTAATGGTCGGTATCTTCGTTGCTTTTGCAATTGCAGCAACTTTAATGCTTGCGCTGCAAGTAGCTAATCAAGGAATGAGTGGAAACGGCGAAATCTATAAGGTTAGCGCTAAGTTCGACAATATCGGTGGGCTAAAAGAAAGATCATCCGTAAAAGTAGGGGGAGTGGTTGTAGGAAGAGTGTCGCGTATTTATTTAGATGAACGTGAGCTCATTCCTGTTGTCGAAATGGAAATTTCGTCGAGCTATGCGCAAACATTCCCTGAAACAAGCTCTGTATCCATTCTGACAGCGGGTTTGCTGGGTGAGCAGTATATTGGTTTGACACCAGGTTTTGTTTTTCCCGGGGAAGATCCAATTTATATCGGCGATAAAGAAGGCGAAACTAAATATATCGTTGATACCAAGTCAGCGTTGGTGTTGGAAGACCTTATTGGTCAGTTTTTGTTTGGCAAAGACTCAGAATAATCATGACAGTAGTAAACGAGGAGAATAATGTGAATAAACATGGTAACAGCCTGAAAAAGTGGCTTATATCTATTTTGACTGCCATGATTTTTATGGTCCCTGCCAGCGTTACGGTGGCTGCCGAACAAAGCGATCCCTACGTTATGATCAATGAGGTTGCGATGCTAACGTTTGACCGCATTAAGCGTGAGAAATCACAGATTAAAAGCAACCCAGAATTACTGCGTACTGTAATGGAAGAAGAGTTGTTACCTTACATAGACTACCGATTTTCGGCCTTTAAAGTATTGGGCAAGTATGCCAACAAAGTACCAAGAGAGAAATTGTTGGAATTTGTGTCAGTATTTAGAGAGTACTTAATTACTAGCTATGCGGTTGCCCTCGGTTATTATGACGACCAGCAGGTTGAATTTGCCCCAGCAATGGAGTTCGATGGCCGCTCAGATGTGACAGTGCGTGCTGTGATTAAAGACGGCGATCGCCCGGATATCAAGGTTGCCTTTAAAGTGCGCAAAGACCGTCAATCAGACCAGTGGCAAGTGTATGACATGGTCGCAGAAGGTATTAGTTTATTATCGAGCAAACGCACTGAGTTTGAATCTATATTGCGTCAGGATGGCATCGACAAAGTGATCGAATTAATGAGAAAAAGTATCGCTGAGCCAATTAAACTTAACGAAAAACTTGATAAATAAGGTCACACAATCGATGCAAGCTGAACTAGAGCTGCGAGAAAAACAACTAACGTTAGTTGTAAAAGGAGATCTTGACCAACTAACGTTAAAAAACGATTATTGGGCGTCTACTAACGACGGTGCGAAAAAGCAATTAGCAGAGGCATCAAGCCTTGTTGTTTGCCTTAATGATGTGGAAAGAGCGGATAGTGCGGGCTTGGCTTGGCTAATTAATCTTAAACGTGATTTAAAACAACGTAACGTTAGTGTTAGTATTCATCATTCACCTAAAAAATTAATTGAGCTGGCAAAGCTTAGCAATGCTGACAGCTTCCTAAAATAGAGAAAAGAATGACAAATGAAGAAATAGCGAGTTTACTAAAATCTGAACTCTCTTTAAGCGACGTGAAGGTAAAAAGCGAAGGTTCCCATTTTCAGATAATTGCTGTTGATGATCGCTTTGCCGAAATGACAAGAGTCAAAAAGCAGCAGTTAATTTACGGGCCTTTGTCGACGCAAATAGCAGACGGCACCATGCATGCTATCACCATCAAGACGTTTACCGCTGACCAATGGCAGCGAGAGAAATTGTTTCATTCTTGAAACTAACGTAAATAATAATAAAAAATATAAATAAAAGAGAGTACCTGTGGACAAGTTGGTTATTACTAAAAGCCCGCCATTATCTGGCTCAGTTACAATTTCAGGTGCGAAAAATGCCGCACTACCGTTACTTATTTCGAGCTTATTAGCTGATTCAACTTGTTCATTTAGCAATGTTCCCGCGCTTAGAGATATCAGTACCACGTTACTTTTGTTAAAAGATTTTGGCGCGAAAGTAAATCAAGTGGATAAAAATCACGTGGAAATTGACGCAAGTAACTTAAGCAGCGTGACGGCGTCTTACGAATTAGTGAGCACTATGCGTGCGTCGATTCTGGTCTTAGGTCCGCTTTTAGCAAAGCATGGCAAAGCGAACGTGTCATTGCCTGGTGGTTGTGCCATTGGTGCTCGACCGGTTGACCTGCATTTGGCGGGCCTCGAGAAAATGGGCGCTAAGATCGAAGTAGACGAGGGCTATATCAGAGCAGAAGTTGACGGACGCTTGAAAGGCGCTCGTATTTTTATGGACGTGGTAAGCGTTGGTGCAA
This sequence comes from Glaciecola nitratireducens FR1064, assembly GCF_000226565.1. Classification (NCBI taxonomy): domain Bacteria; kingdom Pseudomonadati; phylum Pseudomonadota; class Gammaproteobacteria; order Alteromonadales; family Alteromonadaceae; genus Brumicola; species Brumicola nitratireducens. Next base: position 978,835 of record NC_016041.1, read on the forward strand.
CAGAAAACTTGATGATGGCCGCATCTTTAGCTGATGGCGAAACGATTTTAGAGAACGCTGCCAGAGAGCCTGAAATTGTCGATCTCGCTAACTGCTTAAACAGCATGGGCGCAAACGTGAGCGGTGCAGGTACCGACCATATTAAAATTACGGGTGTTAAAAGTCTTAAGGGATGCAACTATAGCGTTTTGCCCGATCGGATTGAAACGGGGACTTTTTTAGTTGCAGCCGCAGTTTCTGGTGGTCGTATTCGCTGTGAAAAAGCAGATCCATCGACACTTGACGCAGTTCTGAGCAAGCTTGAACAAGCTGGCGCAAATATAACGCTTGGAGATGACTGGATTGAGTTGGACATGCAGGGTAAATCGCCAAAAGCAGTAAATTTAAGAACGGTGCCGCACCCTGGCTTTCCAACTGATATGCAGGCTCAGTTCATGACATTAAATGCAGTTGCTCAGGGTGCTGGCGTGATCACGGAAACGATTTTTGAGAATCGTTTTATGCATGTACCAGAATTAAAGCGTATGGGAGCCGAAATTGAGCTTGAGGGCAACAGTGCGTTATCGAAGGGTGGCTCTAAGTTGAGAGGTGCACAGGTAATGGCAACTGACTTGCGTGCTTCAGCAAGCTTGGTTATTGCTGGTTTAGTCGCTGACGGTGAAACAACGGTTAATCGAATATACCATCTCGATAGAGGCTATGAGGCCATAGAGCATAAGTTAAGTGCTTTAGGCGCTAACATTAAGCGAGTAAAAGAAAAGCAAGCTTAACTCACCAAATGCATAGTGTTAAAAAAGGATTAGCAAGCGAGTGTAGCTTCTAATCCTTTTTTTAGCTTTACGATAATCGTCTAGGACGACGCTGACGAGCCAACCACCACTGTCAGTGTCATCAGCTCCTGATTGCGTTCAATTCTCAAAGTAAGCAATGTTCCAGGGGCAGTTTGGCTCACGATATTCAACGCTTGGCCTGTATCATTCTCTTCAATTTCAAAGCCATTGATAGCAAGCAGGATATCATTCGTTTTTAAACCTGCATTGTCAGCAGGACCGCCGCGAGTCACTGCGGTCACAACCATTCCTTTTCCTTCTCTTAGCGGGTTTCCTACAAATCCTAACTGCCCGCGAACAACGGTGCCTGATACTATAATTTCTTCCATTACTTTTTTTGCCAACTCATAAGGAACCGCAAAGTTAATACCATCAACGGTTGTTAGTCCGCGACCAGAAGGTCCTCGAGTTTTGAAGTTAGCGTTGGTAATCCCTACCAGATAGCCATTACTATCCACCAATGCACCACCTGAATTGCCTGGGTGTAATACTGCGTCGGTTTGAATAAAGTCAAAGTAATTCGCTAAGTTGTTGCGACTAATCCTGCTGACTATCCCTTGTGTGATGGTTTGACCCAAGTCGAGTGGATTGCCAATAGCCATTACGACATCACCCACTCGAAGCCCTGTTTTTGGTACCTGAGGCATTACGTGAAGATCTTTAGCGTCAACTTTCAACACAGCTAAGTCGGTCTCGACGTCAAACCCAACAATTTGAGCTTCAAGCGTGCGGCTGTCTTGCAGGCGAATAAATATTGTATCTGTATCTTTAATGACATGATAACAGGTCATTAGATAGCCATCTTCGTTCATAATAACCCCTGAGCCTAAGTTGGTGCGCTCAGTTGTCCTGCCTCTAAAGATACTATTTGGATTAGGGTTATCGATGCTAACACCATAAATGTAAACAACAGCCGGAGCACTTCTGCTGATAGCGTCGAAATAACTGAGGCGTTCTGGCGGATTATCTTTCTTTTGTAGCCAATTAATACTTAGGCCACTGCCTTGACGAAACTCTGGGATAAATACAAGGAGGATAGCTGCAACAATTAAACCAAGAATAATTGGTTTTAGAAGTGCGATAAAGAAACGTTGCAATACTGGCATGTTTAATAAGTTCGATACTAGTGATTAATTCGTAAGAATACCAAATTAATCCAAAGTGTTACAGCGTGGTGAATCAAACATTCCAAGACGACGCTGCATGCGTCGAAATGGAATGCTCAAAGTTGATACTTAATTACTGTCTAATAACGACATAAATAGTGGATGTGCCGCGCTTCACATTCAACGCCATCACGTTTCCTTCGCTTTCTTCTACAAGACGGCGAAGGTCAGCGACATTATTTACGCGCTGTCTATTTAAGCCAACAATAACGTCATCTGATTTAAGACCAATTCGAGCTGCGGGTGAACGCGCTTGAACTTCTGACACGACCACACCATCGTTGCCTGTCTCGTCCTGACCATTGCTCAACACGCTACCTTCAAAGGCTGGGTGTAAATCTTTGGCTTCCGTAACAGGTTTTCCTGCATCGCCAAGGACAACATCGACATCTTGCTTTTTGCCTTCTCTTACAATCGTTAATTTCACTTTAGCACCTGCACCCATGGTGGCTACTTTGGCGCGAAGTTCGTCAAAGCTACTGAGGTCATTACCGTTAATACTTGTAATGATATCGCCTGACTTTAATCCGGCTTTATCCGCTGCTGATTCGGGCACAACCTCATTAATGAAAGCACCTCGGTTGCTTGGAGAGCGCATCGCTTCTGCAAGTTTCGCGTCAACGTTCCCGCCTTGAATACCAAGTAAGCCCCGTCTAACTTCACCAAATTCAACAATTTGATCAATCAAACCTTTCATCATATTGCTTGGGATCGCGAAGCCAATGCCGACATTGCCGCCGTTCGGGCCAAATATAGCGGTGTTCATACCAATCAACTCGCCGTTTAGATTAACTAGCGCGCCGCCTGAGTTACCGCGGTTAATCGCCGCGTCGGTTTGTATAAAATCTTCAAAGCCGCCAATGTTTAAGCCTGAGCGTCCTAGTGCGCTGACAATACCAGAAGTCACGGTTTGTCCTAGCCCAAATGGGTTGCCGATGGCGACGGTAAAGTCACCTACGCGTAATTCATTTGAATTAGCTATCGATACTTGAGATAAGTCATCAGCTTCAATTTGCAGCAGCGCTACATCGCTTTGCTCGTCAGCACCAAGCTTCTTAGCAACGAATTCGCGCCCGTCAGTTAGTTTTACAATGATTTCGTCTGCATTCTCAACCACGTGATTATTGGTGACAACATAACCTTTCTTTGCGTCAATAATTACGCCAGAACCCATGCCACGAAATGTCCTTTCATTAACTTGTTCATTGGGCGCACCAAAAAAGCGTTTGAACATTTCTGGCACTTGCTGGCGACTCACTTGAGTCCCTTCTACCGATATACTCACAACCGCAGGCGACACTCGTTCAATCATCGGGGCGAGTGAAGGAACTTCGTCTTTTTTGGTCGAGAAAAAGGGTAGCGCAGCGTTTGCGCTTGAGAGGGTAACAAAAATAATAGAGCCTGCAGTGAAACAGACCGCTAATTTACGAAGAAATGCTTTCATTAATCTCAATACTCCAAGTATGTTTAAAAAAATTGAATACCTGACAAAGACTAGTGAAAAGCGGGTTAAGTTCACTAGCCTTGTGATTTATTCTTTTTTACTGTCTTTGCATTAGCCCCAACAAAGACACCTGAACCACTGTTCGCAAAATCACGTGGTTGAGTATCCGGTTGAGCTAAAGCAAGGTCTTTCTTATGTGCTTCTAAACTGTTACGTAAAAATACGCTGGCATGTTCACCGAAGAACGTTTCTTTCACTTCACCAGCGCTTGTTGTTGCCTGTGTAAGCGAGTCTTCATACTCATTTAAATGACTCGCCAGTTCCGCTGTTCTATTTTGAATGTCAGTTAATGCCTGTCTTGAAATATCCAAGTGCTGTCGGGCTTGTATAGCTAATAAGGCTTTGCGTTCGTCCTCTGTATGGTTAACTTTTTGCTGAGAATTTGATTGCATTGTTCTGAATACAACTAAACCCAAAATACCGCCGATGACGAGTCCGATAATGACGCCAATAATTAATGTACCGATTTCCATGATGTCTCCAACTGAGGATTGCTTCGGACAAATGATCAGCTATTCATCGATTCCATGCAAGCGCTTATTAGTAATAAATTAGGATAATACCTATGTCGTGATTTTCAACTTAGTCGCCGCGCTGTATACTCGCACAAAACCCAAACGTTACCTTTGCTCGTAAGTATGCACTTGAGCGTTTCGTTATAATACGCTTAGTGTAGTCTGTTGAGTTTATTTTCAAGCCATTCGAAGTGATTTTTAGCAATTTTTTAGAATTTTTGGAACATTAATGACCCCTTGGGAAAAATATCAAGATGATTTGTCGCTCATTGATTTTCAATACGATGCGGCGCAGGAAAATGCGGTTAAAGAATTACAGCGTTTATATGATGAATTAACGCATCCTGAAAGAAAGCCTTCATGGCGAGTGAAAATTAAGCAAGCTTTCGGAAAAGGGATGGCGCAGCCAAGTATTCAGGGCATCTATTTTTGGGGTGGTGTGGGCCGTGGCAAAACCTACCTCGTTGATACATTTTATGAATGTTTACCGTTCGAGAATAAGATGCGGGTGCATTTTCATCGTTTTATGCATCGGATTCACGAAGAGTTAAAGCTGCTGGCAGGTAAAGAAGATCCTTTAAAAATTATCGCCAAAAAGCTTTCTATTGAGGCGAAAGTGATTTGTTTCGACGAGTTTTTTGTGTCAGATATTACCGATGCCATGATACTTGGCACGCTAATGGAAGAACTCTTTGGGCACGGAATTGTGCTGGTGGCAACATCCAATATCATTCCTGACAGGCTGTACCACAACGGACTGCAGCGCGCTCGATTCTTACCTGCTATAGAATTAATTAACCAGAACACGCGTGTTGTTAATGTCGATAGCGGTGTCGATTACCGATTGAGAACCCTCGAAAAAGCCGAGATATATCACTATCCGTTAGACGATGAGGCAACGACCAACTTACAAACTTACTTTACGCAGCTTGCGCCGGAAGAAGGTGTGTCCGATATAAATATCAATGTTGCGGGTAGAGATATCCCAGCAATGCGAGAGGCAGACGGCGTAGTGATGTTCACCTTTAGAGCTATTTGTGATGGGCCTAGAAGTCAGTCTGACTATATCGAAATAAGCCGCTGTTATCATTCTGTATTGGTTGCCAATGTTGAGCAAATGGGGGCTAACAGTGACGATATTGCTAGGCGCTTCATTGCCATGATTGACGAATTCTATGAACGAAAAGTAAAATTAATTATGTCAGCGGCAGTACCTTTAGAAGAATTATATTCAGAAGGTCGTTTGAGTTTCGAGTTTCGGCGGTGCTTGAGTCGTTTGCAAGAAATGCAATCACGAGAATATTTGGGTTTGCAGCATATCGCGTGATTTGGAAGTTGCTAGAAGAGAGCTTATTTTGTTTGCTTTAATACTGCTGCAGACTAACTAGCGACTCGCAGCGTATTATGCGTATTATAAAGTGCGTACCAAAGCGCTCTACAACGCTGACAGCGTAAACGAAAAGCAGTACAATCTCATACATTGATACAAAGCGCGACGCCATAATGGCGATGCGAATTTACAAAATCCATAAAAAGAGAACTAAAAATGGGTAGAAAGTTTGAAGTAAGAAAAGTCGCGATGGCGAAAACTGCCGGCGCAAAAACGAAAGTATATTCACGCTACGGTAAAGAAATTTACGTCATTGCCAAAAGCGGTGGTCCTGACCCTGATGCAAACCTGCAGCTTCGCCGCCTTATCGAAAAAGCCAAAAAAGACCAAGTACCAAGCCACGTAATTGATAAAGCTATTGAAAAAGCGGTTGGTGGTGCTGGTGAAGATTTCGTTCCAATGCGATATGAAGGTTTTGGCCCCGGCGGCTGCATGGTTATTGTTGATTGCCTTTCTGACAATGCTAATCGAACCATTACAGATGTGCGTAATTGCTTTACTAAAACAAATTGTAAAATTGGCGCGCAAGGTTCCTCTGCGTTTATGTTCGATCATCTTGCCATATTCTCCTTTAAAGGTGACGACGATGAAGTTGTGCTTGAGCCATTAATGGAAGCAGATGTGGATGTTTCTGACGTTGAAGTTGAGGATGGCACGGTAACGGTATTCGTCCCCCATACTGAATTCTTCAAATGCAAAACAGCATTGAATGACGCGTTTCCTGATTTGGAAATTGAAGTTGAAGAAATTACTTGGGTACCGCAAGACAGCAAAGACATTAGTGAAGAAGACATGCCTATGTATGAAAAATTCATGGATATGTTGAATGACTGTGATGACGTGCAAAACGTATATCACAACGCAAACGTTTAGTGTAAACTCCCGCCCTGAGTTGGCCAGGCAATCGCCGCTTTATTCATACTTGTATGTTTTAGAGGGGAGGAAAGTCCGGGCTCCACAGGGCAGGGTGCCAGATAACGTCTGGGCGGCGTAAGCCGACGACAAGTGCAGCAGAGAGAAGACCGCCAGGTGTTTACACTTGGTAAGGGTGAAAGGGTGCGGTAAGAGCGCACCGCGTCGCTGGCAACAGTTGACGGCAAGGTAAACTCCACCCGGAGCAAGACCAAATAGGTTCCCTTATGGCGCGGCCCGCGTTGGGAACGGGTAGGTTGCTTGAGCCAATGAGCGATTATTGGCCTAGACGAATGATTGTCCAAGACAGAACCCGGCTTACCGGCCAACTCAACTTATTTACTATTTGTTCAAGGTGTTGTGAATAACCTCGAACAATTGCTGTTGTTCAAATGGTTTAGCAATGCAGGCATCAAAGCCCGCGGCTTTATAAAGCGCAATATCCTCTTCGAAGACATTTGCTGTAGTCGCAATAATGGGTAAGTTTGGCTGCAAAGATTTAATGCGTTTACAGGCCTCTATTCCATCCATAATGGGCATTTGTATATCCATAAGGATTACGTCGACCTGTCTTGTTGTTGCAAACTCCAAAGCCAGCTGTCCATTTTCAACGGTATGTATAGTCTTATATCGATCTTCTAGCATTGAATTAAGAATGACTTGATTAATATCATTGTCTTCTGCGATTAATATCGTCCTTTCATCTATTTCTACAGGAAGCTTGTGCGGTTCGGGGGTAATTGTTTTTGGCGCTTCAATAGCCACTAAAGGCAGCGAGATGCTAATACGTGTACCAGTGTTTTCTTTACTTGCTACAGATATTGTTCCGTTCATCAAATGCACTAAAGAATGAGTAATCGACATGCCGAGTCCTGTTCCGCCATAGCGACGGGTTATGGATTTGTCGGCCTGTTCGAAGCGCTGAAATAGTCTTTTTAGTGATACTTCATTCATCCCGATACCCGTGTCTTCGACAATGAAACTTATCCCATTCCTATCCTGTTCAGAAATGGTCAGGTTTACCTCGCCCTCGTGTGTAAATTTAATCGCATTGCTGAGCACATTGAGTAATATCTGTTTCAGCCTCAATTCGTCAGTCATCCAGACAGCATTTTTCAAATCGATATTGACGTTTAATGCTAACTTTTTCTGTTGCGCGCTCGGATTTGATTCTAATTCAATTTCATTTATGAGCATGGGTAAATCGACTGGGCATATATTCAAGTCCAATTTTCCCGCTTCGAATTTAGAAAAATCCAATATATCATTTACCAGTCGGTTGAGTGTCTTGGTCGACTTCTCCGCGAGTTCAATCAGTTTGGATTGCTTGGCTTTAGTTGTGGCATCTCGCAGCAGCTGCAGTGTGCCAAAAATGCCGTTTAAAGGGGTGCGTATTTCGTGGCTCATATTCGCTAAAAACTCAGACTTCGCTAAGTTGGCTTTCTCTGCTGCTTCTTTTGCCTCTGCTAGCGCGCTCTCTTTTTCTATTTGTTCAGTCAAATCGTAGGCTATTCCTAAATAACCAGTTATGTCGTTGCTTTCATTTCTCAGCGCCGTTAAGTTAAGCATTACAGGTATGTTTTGCCCACTTTTGTTAACATAAGTCCAGTTTGATTTATCCTCTAATCCTCTATCGGATTTAGCAAAAAACACTTCCATACTGTTTTCAAATTCACATTGCAATTCTTGAGATAGAGCACGCGCTCGTTCATGTATCTGCTCTTCCACATGAAACAAAGCAGGTGATTCTTTTCCTATTAAGTCTTTTGCTCTATATCCCAACAGCCGCTCGGCTGCTGGGTTAAACAAGGTGATAAGCCCCTTTGTATCTGTCGCAATAACCGAGTAATTGGCATTAGTTAAAATCGCGTTTTGCAATGCATTGGCTTTATGGATTTCTGCAGTGCGTTGCGCAACTACGTCTTCTAGTTGCTCATTTGCGATCTTTAACGTTTTCTCGTTAGCGATGAGCAATTCCTGAGCATAGTCTTTCATTAGCTTTCTGCGAAGCAAGGCTAAGTGGGCACTCAAGAATATAAGAGCTATCAAGACACTGATAATCAAATATTGAAAGAAGGTATGAAAGTTTTTCGTTGTTTTGACTCGATTTACATAGCTTGGTTGCGCCGATAAGGTTAACTCCCAGACTCGGCCGAACACACTAACGCGCTCACTGTAGGCAAAGGAGCTAAGAGCCGAGCTTTCCGACTGCTGTTGATAAAACACTTGTCCGCCGGTGGCAGTGACATCTGAAATTTGAATATCGACATCTCTAGGGAAGTCGGTGTTGGAGTTCAATACTTCGTCTATTAGTATTGGCGCATATATCCAGCCAATCGTGTGTTCTAGCCTCTCCTCAGGCTCTGTGGGAATCGTTATGGTGTCGTAAAGAGGTAAGAGTATGAGAAACCCCTGTTTTTCTTTTTTATCTGCCTGTACTAGCGTGATAGGCGCGGTTATCTGTAGTTCATTATTGCTTGCTGCAGCTATGGCCGCGTTTCTGCGCATGCTTTCTGAACCAATATCGAGGCCAACCGCACTTTTATTGTTATCTTCGGGTTCTATATAACGAATTATAAAAAGACTGTCGTTGTGCGCATTTAATTGTTTTAAATCGAATTGAGAATCCGGTCTCATTTGTCTTTGTGCGGATATGAATTCTGTTAATTGATTCTGCTCAACTCGTTGAATAAAACCGATGCCTCGAACACCAGGGAATTCTTCTTGAAAGTCTCTATTTTCGGCATAATTCATCATTGTCTGATAATCAAAACTTTCTAAACCTATGGTTGAAATCAGTCCATGCAGACCTTTCAATCCGTAATTGTAAAAAGTGAGTCTTTGATTAAAATCTAAACGAATGTTGCGCAAGTCATTTTTGAGCGTGTGTGTTACTAAATCAGCTTGGTTATTTTGCGCTTTCTGTTCAGCGAACAGCGACATCAAAATACCGACTAGTAATATGATCAACGGCAAAAATAGCCCTCGGATGCCGACTTGGCTGAAAAGTCGATTTAGGCTTAGTAAAGGCTTCATAGATCCCTTATCAAATTTAAGTTGCCAAACGTTGCTGAATTAGCAGCCTCATTTCGCCAAGCGAGGTGCAAAAGAAAGCGATTCTGCACAGTCTGGGTCATTGGACGGCGTTGAACTTGTGCTAAGTGAACCATATCGTTGACTGATAGACCTGTTGTCCGAATGCCATGTTGCACTGTCCTCATTTAGCGGCTTTGCTGCAGACGAAAAAGCAAATAGCGATAGTGAAAAGTCGGAAGTTCACGGAATATCCCAATAATGTTTCTATGGGAGTAATGATACAGTTGCTAGTTCTAGCTTAAGTATTCAAGCTGCAGGGTGGGTATTTTAATTAATACGGCAAAGTGTCAAAGGTCCCTAAACAGCGGCACATTTAAGCTGCTGTGTTCGCTTAGTGATAAACTGCTAGGACATTTGTGACGTGCATTCTAGGTCACTGATTGCTTTAAAGACTCTTCATACCCCGATTTCTTTACATTATTAAGACTAAGCTATGGCACTGGACTATATGATTTCTGGTATCTGCCTAATGTGCGCAATTCGCAAAACAAAATCTCCTCGGTTTTTGTCTGCCAACATAAAGCCGATTTGTGCAATGTCTGAAAAGTTTAGGCTGGGGGCGCCTTTCACGAGTCTCCCTCTGAATTGAGGGTTAAAGTCATTAAGATTGAAAGTGAGGAGCTGAACTTCACCTTTTGTCGTAGTGAAATTTGCCACATAAGCAATGCCATCTGCATTTCGGTTAGTGCGCAGCCTGAATTGATAACTGCGGCCGTCGCCAAGTACTTTTATCTCCAAAGTTTCGTTGCTGTTCCAGCTTAAGGGTGAATAGATTCTTCGAGTTGAAGCGAATCCGCCATTGTTTTCTAATGATAAATTGCCGGTAAAAACTAGCATATCGTTTTCAATGGCTAATTCCGCCTGTGAGCGGCCACCCATTACCGTGTCGTTAACAATAACCCAATTTCGGGCTTCTGCGGAAGTGCTGAAATCTATGCGTTTTTCCATTGTGTTGTTTTGAATACTCCATGAAAAGAAAGCGAACAAGCTGATAGTTAAAGTGATACCAATGGTGATTATTAAACGCATGCTGTTGACCTAATTTAAGTGCCTGCAATCTCATTGATATGCAGGAAGAAACTTAAATGATCATAAATGCTGCACCAACAACTTAAAAAAGGCTTAGAATTTTATTGGATGAGCGAGGGCCAACACTCTCCTTCTTGATTCTGCGTCAATTAGAGCATCCTTGGCATAATTTTCAAGCAGTGTATTAATTTCTTTTAAGTGGGGCATCAAACGCTCTTTATCTTTTGCTTTTAAATTGTAGTGGTTTATCGTTCTTAATAATTTTACGGATGCGCTGTTAAGGCTTTTATTTTGCCTTGGCGTTGGATTGTCATGCGCAGTTGCTAGCCCTAATTTCTGAATGACTTCCTGCACCACATCTCCTTCGTAGTTAAATACGGAGACCTTATTTTCGCCGAACAGCATTTGGCATTCATCGACGAAGCCTTGATAGTCCAGATGCCGAGCAAACCAGTCTATCTTCAACATGTCAGCAAAGGATAAATTCTTGCCATAGCATGGGTTGCCATCCAACTGTGGATTGCGAATGCACTGCTTGTAATAGCTTTCAATAAATTTGATTGGGTCACGAAACCACACCCATAGCTCAATGTTGAAAAGTTTACTCAACTCAGATAAAACATCTTTTGACGCGTCAGGAAAATCCCACCAGTAATTATAAATACCTTCAGAGGACAGAAGGATGGTGTGAGTATCGCTTGTGACTTGCGAAAGAATATTTTTAAAGTTTTCTAAGAAACTGTTTAAATTCGTCGTGACTAGATTCTTTTCAAACCATTGGTGTTTTGGCGCGTGGGGATTTTTTAACTTCTCCAAATTATGTGGATAAAGAATTCCTTTTCCTCTTAATTTGCGTTGTTTTTTATCCAAGTAGGTTTGTAAGCTCGTGGTACCTGTTTTTGGTGTACCAGCATGAATGATGAGCTTGAGTTCAGGTTGTTGGCTGTCATTCTGAATCAGTGCATGATCAATTTTTGCTAATGCGGTGGCTAATTCGGCAGCGAAATGAATAGTTGATTTTTCCATTTTAAAGCTCATTCACAGCCACGTGATCGAGACATGCCGAATGCTGCAATACACTATTATTACAAGCAAGACTGACGCTACTTACCACAACATTTTTTATACTTTTTTTCACTGCCGCATGGACATACATCGTTACGACCAATTTTAGCGCCGGCTCTGACTATAGGTGTTTGCACCTCGTGGTGGTGATGGTTGCAATCAGGACCGTGTACATGGCCTTCATCTTCATGTGCGTGTTGTTGATTTGTCATATCTTGCCTCGTGCGTGGTGTTGCTACTTTGTTTTGCGGCATAATAACAGCTTCGATAAAAATCGAAAAACAAATGAATAGGAGATTTGAGAAATATAAGCCTATTTATTGTTTTAGTTAACGATATTGCACTCGCCGGTCGGCTATTTGCAAAGTTTACGGGATATAAACAGTATCTGGCTTCAATGCAGCCTGTTAGAATACCGCAAAAAACGAACTTGAGATGGCTATGACTAAATCCAAAAACGATAATACCCACGCTGATATCAGCGCCAATGAAACTGATGGTAGCGGCGGTCTTCATCGCATGTCTTATCGTGATGTAGCCATGCATAAAGTCATGCTGCAAGATATTGTTCGTACCGAGGCTTATGAAAAGGCGATTAATGCCACAGTGAATCCTAGTCTTAGCGTTCTTGATTTTGGGTGCGGTAGCGGTGTGCTATCGATGTTTGCTGCGCGCGCTAACGCAAGCAAGGTGATAGCAGTAGATCGTTCGCCGTTTATCAAGAATGCTCAAAACATTGCTATTGCTAATGGTTTCGAAAAAATTAACTTTTATCATGATGATCACCAGTCGCTAGCACTGGACGAGAAAGTGGACGTTATTGTATCGGAGTGGATGGGGCACTGTTTATTTTACGAAGCTATGCTAGAGCCCTTGTTGACGGTGAGAGATCGTTATTTGGCAGAGGGAGGTACTATGATCCCGGCGCAAGTAAGCCTGCATGTGGGTTTAGTGGTCGATGAATTTGTATTGGATGATTTATGCTTTTTGCAAAATAGTCCTTACGGCCTCGACTTTACACCCATAGCTCATGTACCTTTTCAGCAATCAGATTTGGTTGCACTTGAGCCCGAAAGTCTGTTGGAGAGTATCGCCGACTTGGGTACGCTGGACATGCGAACCATCACAAAAACCAATACACCGCGAGTATTTACCACTACTCTGATACCCAGTGAAAAAACCGAAATATTTGCTCTGTGTGGCTGGTTCAGCGCGCAATTGAGCCCTGAAGTGCAATTTGGCACGGGTCCGAATGATATACCAACCCACTGGGATCAAATTTTGTTCCCATTGCCCACACCTTTTTCTGTCGATCCGTCACGTGAATTAACCATTACCTTATCGCCTCAAACAGAGCAGGTTGGTAAAGAACAATTTTGGTGCTGGTCTATTTCAGATAGTGAAAATAGTATATCGGTAAATGAACTGCAGTTGCAGCAAGAAGCAAGCTTTGATGTGCCTCAGGGTAAATTATAGGGCGTTGAGTACGTCCTTTGCTAAGTGCGTCGCTTGCTCAGTTCGTCACTTAGTAAGTCACTCTATTTCGCAAATTATGGCGTTACCACGACCTCATAAACTTTGTCATATAAGGGATTATTTTGCGGCGACCATTCGCCGTCCTTTGTATAGACATTTGATACACCGAGTTTCTCAAGGCTGTCTATATTGTAAAAAAAACCATAGTATTGATAGGCAAGGTAGAGCTGCGCATAGTCACCGATTTGACCAAGGTAAGGAATATCTCTATCCATATTTGGATTGATGTCTCTGTACAACTGATTTTCCAAATCGATTAAAAATTGGAGCTGTTGCTCAGCTGTGAACACTTCACAGTTACCATAGACATTCAGGATCTCGCCAATGCCGCAGGGATTTCCGTAATTTGACGCCAGCGCTTGGCGCTGTGCAGAAGCCGACTCGATAGTCACTACTCCTTCGTAGTCTGCTCTTCCAAAGGTTGTACCAGGTTCTGCATTAGACGCGTCAGCTTGCTGCATAAGCGACAAGAAGTTGGCTTGCTTAGGTCCGCCATGAAAGACAACTAAGGAATTCTTATTCAGTACTTTGGTTTCACCGGCTAAGAATACATAATTGGCGCAGCTAGAAATGCAAAGACCTGCAACCTCCACCGTCATTCGGTTTTGATGAATGAATTTACCCATCTCGATGCCAGCGTAAAGACTACCGCCATTGCTATTTACTAATAGGCGGTCGCCAGGTTTATAGAGCTGTTTGAATTTTTCCACTCGCTCTATATCGATAGGGCCAAAGTATTGAATGACACCATTATTTAAACGGTTTACTCCGCGAGTATCAGGGCCCAACATGCTAGAAAAGAACCAAGTTAGGCCTCCTAACAATGCCGCAAAAAATACAATAGTTTTTAACGCGTCACTCAAATCATCATACTCAAATAATACCCAACTCTATCGATTTTAAAAATACTCCGGGCGTTATTGGCGGAATGCTTCAGCGCTAGTGTGTAATAAATATAAAAGCATGTTTACTTAGGCGACTAGGCCTCTAGCAAGCACTCGATTTGCTAGTAGCGCAAGTAGTTCAACTTCTTTCTCACTGCGAACACCGTCGACTTTAGTGATAGCCATTGCAACTTCTAATGAACGCGCGGCATCTATGTTTAATTCATCTGATAGTGACCGAACGAACTCAGGTGCCGCCACACTATCAATCGCCTCTCGGGCTTGGTGGATCGCGTCATTAACGTAAGCTTCTTTGGAAATACCGCTGTGCCAAGACATTTCTTGCAAAAGCTCGTCAAAGTAATCCTGTTCTGTCAACGTCACTTTCCCGTCAATCTGATAGAGCAAGACGGTTAACTTAATCAACGCCTCATTATGGAGTTGATGTTGTCTAGTATCTAATCGATGTAGTTCAGCCATAATGTCTACCTTATGAGATGAGAAGACCGTTTCCTAAGTTATAAAGACCTAACCTAGCTGAGTAAAGTTCCAATAAAGCACAAGGTTATTAAAATAAATGCCTTACTTTTCTGAATTTACAGTCTTTTTTAATGCTATTTATATCGAGTAACCAGGCGCTAAAGTGGGGTTCTCAATACGTTGTAATATATCAATGTTTTCAAGTGCTAACTGACAACCCTGTCCTCGAATGCGGTGTCCTTCGGAACAGTCCACTTGCCACTGCCTCAGAATGTAAGCCGCCAGCGCTGCTCGGGTAGTCATTACTTTTTTTCCGTCTTGCATCGCAAAATCCATTTCAATGGCGAGTGGGTTTGTAATACTCGGGTGAGGCACAATAACTAAGTTTATAATTTGGTTAAATTGAACGTCAGCAGCAGCAAGTTGATGAGGTAATATTTCTTCGTCAGTGGCGGTAATATGGGTGAAGCGCGTGCATACAAAATCTCTGAAACCTTGGTTTTTGCAATCGTAGCCGCGCACGTGCCAGCGGTGGCCATTGTTAATCAATGCGTGTGGAATAAACTGCCTAACTGATTCACCTGATGAAACCGAAACGTAGCCAACCTCACACAGTGCTTGATTATGGATCCCACGCATCAGCGCGGCAATAATACTGCTATCCGGATGAATAAGCTGCACGGCATCAAAGCACTGTTCAGATGGTTGTGTCGAGTGTGAAATGCCGTTGCCAAAACCGCGACTCAGTGATTGTAAAATAATATCGGGTTGATATTTAAAAAGCGGTACAAATGAGGCTGTTCGATAATATTGCTTGGTAGAATGGTCGAGCACTAAGTTGGTACTTGCTAACTCGCGATAGGCTGCAAAGTCACGAGTGCACGCCGCCAGACCTGTTTGAAAGCGACTAACCAAATCATTGCGAGTAATGTGCCCAAAAAATTGCAGACAGAAGTCGATAAACGCTAAACGTTCTCTTTGTGCATGGGGCATTTCGTTTATGATTTCGGTGGTGTTCACTCTGTTCAATCTCCCTTTACTTCAATATCGCCACAGCGTGTTTTCTTGTGAAAACGAATTCATCAAGAATAGTGTATAAATGACCAGTGTGCAATCAAAATGATTGCCTCGTAGGGCTTAAATACGCATTCGAAAGCATCCCTTCAGTTCCCTCAAATTTAGCATAGATTAACTTCTTTATATTTAGCGGTGGCTTACCAGTGGGAATGTGCTTATATTTAAACACATACATTGCTAAGAGTGCAGATTAGTAACAGTAAATTACAGGGATCTGGTCGACTCACCATAAGCAGCTTTCAGTATATGAACATTTGATGCTTCAGGACAGGTCAACGCAAGTGCAGTCACGATAAATCATAAGGTAAAGGATTCGCAGTGAAGTTATTCAATAAAAAATATCACAAACCGGGTACTAGGCCGGGCACTCTGAAAACGAATGAAAATGCGGTGTTCAGTGTTGATCTCTATGACTACAACGCAACGGTCTTTAACGCTCAGCTCAATGTCGATGTCAGCACCTGCAAGTCATTTATAGAGAGCGAAAACTGCACTTGGATACACGTACAAGGAGACCCCTCTGCAGAAGCCATGAAGCTGCTAGGAAAAGACCTAGGGATACACGAGCTCTATGTCGAAGATGTTATTAACGTCGGGCAGCGACCCAAAGTGGAAATAAATGATGAACAAATATTCCTTATTCTTAACTTGCCGGTTAAAGAAGGAAGCAGTGCTCGTGTCGATCAAGTCAGCCTTTTCTTAAGCAAAACCACGTTAATTTCCTTTTCTACAGGTAAAAACAATCCTTTTTTAGCCGTAATTGAAAGGCTGGAAAATAAAATAGGTAAATTGCGCAAGCAACAAAGCGATTATTTATTATATGCCTTGATTGACACCGTCATTGATTTTGGCTTTCCAATGTTAGAAACGTACTCTGAGCAAATTCAGGCATTGGAAGATGAGTTGATGGAAACAAAGAATGAAAGATTATTGAGCTCAATACATGAGTTGCGTCGCGACCTACTTCTCATCCGCAGACGTCTTTGGCCACAGAGGGAAGTTATCAACGAGTTATTAAGAGCGGATGACAATCCGCTGCTGCAGGACAACACACTGCTTCATTTGAGAGATTGTCATGACCACGTTATTTCTATTATGGAAATGTTAGAAACCTACCACGAAATGACTTCAGGTTTAATGGAGCTGTATTTAACCAGTGTGAGCCTCAAGTTAAACGACGTGATGAAATTTTTAACTATTTTTACCACGATTTTCATTCCACCGACCTTTTTAGTGGGGGTCTACGGAATGAATTTTCGTTCTGAAAACAGCCCCACCAATATGCCTGAACTCGATTGGCAGTTCGGATATCTGATGGTCTGGGGCATCATTGCATTGATGATTGGCGGCATGCTGTATTTCTTCAGACGTAAAAAGTGGATCTAGAGTAATATCTTTGTATTCGGCTCTGTAGCAGCTGCGAGCAGTCCATCACTGGCTCTGCACTTTGACAAAACATCTCTACCTTCAATATATTGAGTGCTGCTCACTGAAGTAATGCCAAGAACAATATCAAAAAGGTTGTCATGTGAAATAACTTCGCTAGACACCGATTTAATACAATCATTATCTTGATGAGCAAGGCTTTTATTCTGCCAAAATAACATGGGTACATGAGTTTGTTCTTGGGGAGCAAAAGCATACGGAAGACCATGTAAGTAGACACCTTTTTCTCCCAATGATTCGCCATGGTCGGAGATGTACAGCATGGCTGTTTGCACCGCTGAGTCACTTTCCAGTTTTTCTAAGCGAGCAATAATTTTATTCAGCACAAAATCGGTGTAAGCAATGGTGTTGTCATAGGTATTAACGATTTCCTGCTCGCTGCAGTGTTGAATATCGCTGCGCTGACAATCAGGTAAAAACACGGCTTTGTCTTGCGGATATCTTTTGTAATAAGTGGGTCCGTGAGAGCCTATCATGTGCAGTACAATGAGTGTGTTTTTCGCACTTAAGTTATCGAGTTTGTTCTGCAGTGGCAACAGCAAAGCCTCATCGAAACAATACTCGCCGTCACACAATGGGTTGGCTATGCCAGTATCAATATCAATAGAATTAACGCGGGCACAAACGCCTTTGCAACTTCCATTATTGTTGTCTATCCAGAGCACATCGGTGCCCGCAGCCTTGGCAATATCGAGTAAATTTTGCTGGGCATTCGCGGTTCTGTTGTCGTAGGTTTGTCTATCTAGTCTCGAAAACATGCACGGTAAGGATACGGCCGTAGCTGTGCCACAGGAGGACACCTTTGTAAATGAGACAATGCCTGAATCTTCTGTATATTGATTAGTATTGTGGCTGTATCCATTTAATGAAAAATTTTGCGCCCGCGCGGTCTCACCGACCACAAGAACGGTTACTCTTGCCTTATCATCTTCAATCTCCAGCAGTGGATTGCTATCTAATGTTTTAAATGGCAACTCAGTTGTGAAGTAATGTCGCTTAGTATATTTAACCGTGGCATCAACAAACTTATAGGGCGTAATGTAAGCTAGTAGCTCTCTGTTATTTCTGCCAACTGCGGCATAATTGGCATAGAAAACGCTAGCTATCAACACGACGAGTATGGTGTGAGACGCTACTAGAGCAGACCGGGCTTTGAGTCCTCGGCTCCACGATTGAGTTTTCACTTTAGCAAAAAAAATACCAAGTGCAGGAATGCCGCCAACTAGAATAACAAATACAATATCGTGCGCGTTTAAATAAGAAAAAGCCTCTGCTGAGTCAGTTTCTGCGCCATTTTGAATCATTGTGTAGTCGAAAACGACGCCATAGCTTGCGGTGGCATAAAGCAAAACAGTGGACAAAAGTATGGTTAAAATCAGTAGAGGCTTTAGTAATTTACCAACACCTATTGTGCCATTTATCATGATGATAAGACTAACCAGCAGTGTTGGCACCGATAATAAAAACAAGAAGCTGTAGTCACTGGTTTGCGTGATGGCTGTTATTGCCCTTGTTAAGAAAGGGAAGTTACAAACAAACGCCACGTATAACGAGGTGATAACGATAAGTTGATTAGCACTATACCGATGATTACGAATGCGATTTACAAGCGATATTGCACTTTGCTTGATGAAATGCGTGATAGGTTTATCGTTGGTTATCATTTTATGTCCTAAAAGAAAAATGCAGTAATATTGAAGAAACAGCGTTTATGATTTTCAAATCAATTTGAGTTGGCTCGTTAATAATCTACATAAATAGACTCAGCATCGCTTCGCCCCATACCGCCAGAAGGAAAGTGAGCGCGATGAATACACCAGAAGAGCCTAAATCTTTAGCTCGACCAATCAATACACTATGTTCAAGCGTAATGCTGTCGGCCAAAGCTTCGAGCGCTGAGTTGATAATTTCGGCGAAAAGCACAAATAATAGAGCTCCAAATAAGAGCAACCAATGCTGGCGGGACTGCGCAAGATAAAAACTCAAAGGTAGTAAAACAGTACTCATTATCAGCTCTTGACGAAAAGCAGACTCATGTAACCATGCTGCCTTGAAGCCTTTGAATGAGCAAAGCGTCGCTTTGAATACTCTTTGTGCACCGCTGCCATTTTGCTTATTAGTTAAATCTGTCATCGTTACCTATATCTATTCTATGTTGTGGGTTATCACTAGTGTTTTAAAAGGACTGCTTTATTTGTAATCGCCATTGCCAAGAGTCGACGTTGTCAGACGTTTCAAACGGCTTAGCAATATCCATGTGTACAACGCTTTTATGGCTCGAGCGTGATGAATAAAGGCGGACACCTGCTCCAACGCTGGTGAGTAATGAGTCGGTCTCGTTGAAAGCAGCTTGTTCGCCACCCCAAGCTTTCCCTGCATCGGCAAATGCAACAAAGCCAAGGTCAAGTATTTTAAGAATGTTGTAGTCGGTATAAAAGCGTGCTTCTAATGAACTTGAGAAACTCGTGTCACCATGTTGATATTGAAGCGGATAACCTCTGACGCCGCTGTCATCGCCCACGGTGAACGGTTTATCAAGGAAATTATTTTTTGACGAGGTACCTGAAAAGCGAGCATACATACCTATTAAGTCGCTATATCTGCTGAAGTATTCGAGGTTACCGGTTAACGAGTATTGGTCTGGATTCGACGTGTTGAGGTGTGCTTGGCCCTCTGCAGATAGCAAAACTAGCGCATCGTTAACTTCATATCCCTTGCTGGATAATAGGTTTACGTGATAACCAGCGTCGCTGTCTTGCGCAACATCGTTTAATTCAAGGCCTAGCTTAACTTCATGATGCCAGCCCAGATTAATGTCTTCGGTTTGGTTGATTAAGTAGACATCAAACATTCTCTTAAATTTGCGCTCTACATACTCCACACCAATCCACGGGTATTGATAAGCTCGATCTTGTGGTAAAAACACGCTATCGGCCGTATTTAATAAGCGAGTTGCTTCAAATTTAGCTGAGTCATCAACAAAGCCAAATTCAATGCGAGTGCTCATATTCTCTTGATGCTCTAATTGCCAGCCGCCTGATACCGCATAGCGATGACTGTTTTCATTAAAACTATTGCGAGTTAGGCCATTTTGAAAAATATCTTCAGTTTTTTCATTTTTTAAAAATGATAGATTAAACATATAGTCTGAATTGATATGATAAAACGGCTTATCCAATTCCAACTGTGTCAGTTGGCCGTCATCATTGTCCGCAAAGTCTACTAATATTGTTGAGTAGGGTATTGCTGGAAATGGTGAGCGCAGGGTAAATTGATAGCCATTACGTTGTTCGTCACTGTTGTATTTAAATCGAGCGCGAATGCCGGTGCCGAATACGTTGTCTTCTTTTACCCCAATAGAAAGTTTGTTTTCACCACCCTTGCGGCCAAAACTGACGGTGGGGATCAATGACCAGTTGTCCCAAGTTTGAATTTCTATTTGAGCCGGTTCGTTTATATCACAGTTCTCTTTGAAGGTGATTTTAACGTCTCTAATGTAGGCTTGACTGCGAATAATACGTTCCGCTTCAAGTAAATCATCTTCATTTAACAAATCGCCCTCTTTAAAGGGCAGGCGCTCGCGGATAACGTCATCTTTGGTTGTAATATGCATCCAATTCGCCATGTGATGAAAGGCCATTGTGTCATGTTCAGACTCATCGAAAATTGTATTGTTGGTAATTGATATCTTAGCGACTTGTCGTCTACCTTTATGCAGCCTTTGAGTGCTATCAGGAGTAGCAGAGGCATCATTAGGCTCAACTTGGCCGTGATTTTTAATTGTTAGGTCAAGATCAATGTTTGTATCGGAAGGGGAGCACTGAATCATTGGAAGTGCTTCGCTTTTGTCTGCGCTGATTTGTGCCTGAACCGAGCATAAAGGCACAAGCACTAATGCCAATGTACTAATATATTTTGCTAACGCGGGTTTAACTTTGCTTATAGTAAGCTGATTACGATTAAATTCGACAAAATCTGAAAGTAGATAGGTCTGCGAATCATGCTTGTCATCTACTATATTTTTTTCAAAGCTCATTGGCGATGCAGTATAACAGTTAGGATGACGTCAGGGTCTCACGTCAAACTTAAAGCAAACTTAAGTGAAATAATTAAATATAGATATTTTTCTAATAAACGTTTGCCGCCTTAAATAACTGCATATGAACATTTACCAAGGCGTCAATGTCACGTTGATATCCGCCACCAATGACGGCTGCAATCGGTAGCCCCATTTTTTTGCATTCTGCAAATACAAACTTATCGCGGGCCAAAACGCCTTCCGTAGTGATATTTAAATGGCCAAGATCGTCATCGATGTGCACGTCGACTCCTGCATCATAGATAACAGCGTCTGGCTGAAAGTAGGTCATCGCCATTTGCCAAGCTTGCTCAACGGTGGCTAAATACTCGTCATCACCGGTGCCTTTCGTCAAGCCGAAATCCAAGTCGGACACTTGTTTGCGATGCGGGAAGTTTTTTTCACCATGGATAGAAACGGTATAAACAGCACTGTTGTTGGCGGCTAGCTTCGCTGTTCCGTCGCCTTGGTGAACGTCACAATCAAATATCAATACTTTGTCAATGCTAGGAGACTGGAGCATATTCAACGCGGCGAGGTAGAGGTCGTTAACCATACAAAAACCTGAGCCAAAGTTGCCAAAAGCGTGATGATATCCGCCGGTTAGATTTAAGGCTTTGCCATACTCAATCGCCAATGTTGAGGTTAACACGGTGCCGCCTGCCGCGGTTAAGGTGCGTTCTACAAGTTGCGTTGACCATGGAAAACCAATGCGCCGCATCGCTTTTGGATCTAGCTCACCAGAGCAAAGTTGGCTGATATAGACAGGATCGTAAATACGCGACAGCGCTTCAATCGAAAGTGGTTTTGGCTCATAGAAGAACTCGGCAGATACTTTTTCTCGTAACAGCGCGTCCTTTATGCCTTGATATTTTTGAATGGGGAAACGGTGTCGAACCGGTAAGTCGAGCTGGCTATAAATTGGATGAAAAACAAGATGGGACATCACGCCTCCGTGCGAACACTGCATACTTCACTTTAAAAAAATAGATACGAACACCACGCTTAATCAGATTGCTCTAAAATGACAACGGTAAGAATGATAGATGCTTGACGTTTCTACTAGTGAATAAAAAGCTTTTCTAGCAATTGTTTAGCAGCCGCTGCAGATTCAAATCGAGCGAAAGGTTATCACATCGAAGCGACAGTGTATTTCAAACGACATAAGCATACCAATATCTCTGCTAATCACCTTATCATAAGGCAGTTGGTTGACTTTATTAGCGATAAAGCATTTGTTTTCTGGTTTTCGCCATTTCGTTCAGCAAACGGTTTTGTACATTGTGAGGAATATCCGCTTTGTCCATCGCATTGATGAATAAGTCGACACCATGGTTAAAGTTGGCCTCTGTTATATTCATTCCAGTATGAACCTGCTCCATACTATCACCCGTGTACGTGCAAGGACCTTGAGCCATTACACATAGTTGCTCAGAAAGCTTCTCTTTAAAACGTTGCATGTTGCTGTCTTTGAAGAATGCGTAGGTTTCTTGATCGAATGCGATTTCGTTAATAAAGTTGTCAACAATTTCATCTATCTTCGCTTTACCACCTAAGGTTTGATATAAATTATCCGAGCTAGATACTACGCTAGAAGACGCCGAGGTGGTGGGCGTCGCGCAACCGGTTATTGCCACCAGGCAAAGCCCTAAGAATGTGATACAGACCACGCTTTTATTCAATTTGAGTTGAGTTTTACGCATTATAAATGTCCATTAATTGAAAAATATAAACCATTTTGATCAGGAGCACCTGCAATAGTGCCAAGCTTTGTGTATGCCGCGGTTATAGAAACCGACTTGCTAGGAATGTAAGTTACAAAGAAGTCGATCCAATCATCTTCCTTTAAGCCTAGGTTATCTGGTTTTTGACGATACTCTACGCCAACGGCTAAATGCCGAGAGAATAAGATGCCGGCTGACGCTTCGAGCATCACTTTATAGCTGTCATTGCCTTGACCACCAAAGCCCAAAAGGCCTAATTCATTCGCTTTGGTTGCTCTCGCGGTTACATTCCATACTGCGTTATAACCGGCTATAGCGCCTAAGTGAATCTTAGTTGCCGCAAGATAAATGTCGGTACCCGACGTGTCTTTGGCTCCTAAGGCGTTTGCAATTGCTTTGTCTTCAAGCATTTTGTGTTGAACACCAAGGCTTATTTGCGGTAATTCCGAATAAACAGCATCGCCATATAATTTGTACTTTGCACCGACAATATTCATTTTAATGTCGCCGCCAAGTGTTTTTAAGTCAAGACGTTGATGCCCAAGGCTAAGTTCAAGCTTGTCATAGAAGGACGCGCTTACCGCTTGAACATTCAGTCGATAATCTTCTAAATCAACCTGTGAGAGTGCCGCAGATACAGATATTTGGTCTTGACTGTCATAACCTGAGAGTGTTGCCCAAGGCACTATACCACCGCCTCCGGCTCCTTCTATCTGGCTCAAGCCGGCAGTTGCGAGTAATTTTCCATCGTTGGCGTGTATTGTTGTAGAACCCAGAGTAGCAAAGAGTGCTAGCGAGAGAAATAAATGTTTATACGGCATAAGGATCTCACTGATAAATTTTATAAAAATTGAACGTTAATACTTGTATTCTTTAAACCACTTCACGAAGCTTGCGGCATCAATTGGACGACAAATGTGGTAACCCTGAGCCCATTCGCAGCCATAGTCGTCAAGTAGCTCAAGTGAGTTCTGATTTTCTACACCCTCAGCCACTATTTCCATACCGAATTGGTGGGCTAGCAAAACAACACTTTGGACGATGTTTTGATCAGAAACCTGCTCATCTAGTTTTAGCACAAAGCTTTTATCTATTTTCAGGATATCGGCAGGCAATTGGCTTAAATATGAGAGTGATGAGTAGCCCGTACCAAAGTCATCAATGGCTATTTTGAACCCTGCGTCGCGCATTATTGTTAGTTGTTGAACCGCCTCACTTAAATTTTTCACCAAGTGCCCCTCGGTCATCTCGAACGATAATACGCTGGGCGGCAAGTCGTAGGCGTTTAATAGCGATAATATCGTCGGCAATAACTCAGCGTTCATGACATCCTGAGCCGATATATTGATGGCAACGGTTACGTCGATTCCTTGCGCTCTAAAGCTTTGTATATCTTGAATTGCTTGGTGATATACCCAAGCGGTAATTTCACCGATAAAGCCAGCGTGTTCAGCTACGGCGATAAAATCTTCTGGTGATACAAAGCCAAGCTCCGCATTATTCCAGCGGATCAATGCCTCAACTGCTGTGACTTTTTTGTGCACTAGGTTTAATTTTGGTTGATAAAATAGAGCCAATTCGCCCTTAGTGTTTGAGAGTTCTTTCTTCAGCTCAGTAATGATAGACAAGCGCCGCGTATACTTTTCTTCTAATCCAGCACTAAAATGTAATATAAATTGGCGGGTAATTTGCGCTTCATCAATAACAATATTCATGCGCCTAAACAACTCACTCGGCGAATGCGTCTCCGATGGACAATTAATAACGCCCATTGCAACCGTCATAGGAATACTTAAATCGCCGCTAAGCACGTCGCCATCGATCTGTGTTTTTATAACCTTGAGTTCTTCTTCAGTTAAAATTTTGTCAGGTACCCAGAGTAATTCTCCGCCCGTTAAGCGTGCCGATAATCCGCCTAGACTTGTTACACGGCGGGCTAATTCTTGCAAACACAAGTCACCATTGTGATAACCAAAAGTGTCATTAACGCCTCTGAACCCAAATATGTTAATACCAATCGCTTGGAAGGTATCTTTATTCTCAAACTTTTTATCAAGCAAGGTTTCAGCATGATTGCGATTGTATAAGGTGGTGAGCACGTCGTGCTGCGCTTGGTATACCACCTTTCTTTCTCGGTCTTGAATGCTTTCCTGCATCGTGTCAAACGCGTGAGAAAGAGTACTTAGTTCAGATGAATGCCAATCAACATCAATTTTTTCATCATAAATGCCGACCGAAATTTTCTCGGCATGATTGGTCAGTGAATGTATGGGTTTGACTAATTTGCGAGAAAACAGCGCACCTAACAAAACGGCAATCAGGATAGCAAGGAGGGCAATCCAGGCAAGACTGGTTTGGAGAGAAATAAAGTCGGCAAAAACAACTTTTACTTCGTTCGACAGCATAATGTCAATTTTCAAGCCTTCTTTGTCTAGAAAAGTAAATCGGGTTGAAATCAGTTTGCTGTCAGCTGAAAACGCTAATAGCGGCAAATACAGTGCGTCAGTATTCTCAATTTGAATGTTCTGAGTGTATTGTTCGGGTTTTAACGTGCTTATTCTGTAAGATTCGTTACCTTCAATATATACAATGAGTGTCGTATCAAGCTGGGTTATCTTTTTTAACTGGTCTGCAAGTAAGCGGTCAATTTCGAAGCCCATTAAAGCAACTGCAATGGGGCGAGGGGCTTTTATGCTAGAAAGTAAAACTTGGTAGAGCTTATTATTGATAGAGAGTATTGAGCTTGAGTTTCCTTCCGATACTGCAGCATCAATGAATTCGGGATAAATAAAGGGAGACTGCGCTTTTATTAGCTCGGGCACACTAGTAATGGTTAGAGCATCAAGTGAAATTAAGGCGGTTAGATCTGCGTTAACCCGTTTGCCGTGATTAGAAAGTACGCTGTCAATTGTCAGTTTGTCTCCAGTTCCTACCGCTCTCTTAAAGCCATAGTCGTCGGTCAATACAGTGACTGAATTCGCTAGCTGTTTTGTGCGATTCTCTAGCACGAGCGTGAGTACGTTGCGCGCAACGTCTAAGTCATTTTTTAGTCTAGCTGCCGCTTGCTCACTAGTCGATTTCCAAACAAAAAGCACGAGAACCAACGTCGTTAGAACGACGATCCCGATAATAAGCTTGTTAATGCGTTTATTTAAAGACTGCTGCATTGTTTATTCGTTATCAATTAGTTACCAAATTTTTTCTTAAAACCAGTGTTAAGCTCTGGTTTCGCAATTTCTAAGCCAAATGGCAAAGTAATACTGTGATTTTTTGTATTACCGGGTAAGCGCACTGTTACTCTCTTTGTTTGCATAGGTGAAAGCTCGGGATGCCACACTGACAACTCTACTTCTGCTGCTGACTTGATATCGTCAGGCAAGGGAATTGACAGCTCTCCAAGTGTATCGGTCATTGCTGTTAATTCGCCACCATTTATATAGATATAACCAATCATATTGTCATGAATATTACAGCCTAGAACCACAACTCCCTCGTTCTTGAAGGAGAGTGGCTTTGCCTCGCTTCCACTAAACAATTGAATTTCAAATTGATTAGGTGACGAAAAGCTATAAACATGGTGTCTTACAGCGTCGCTATTTGGAAAATCAACCATTTGATTTTTTTGGACTACTAATACGTAGGGAGCAAATTGTTTGTCAATTTGGTCCATGATCGCCAGTGCAGTTTGTTCCGCTACCTTAATTTCAGGAAATGAAACCACGGCATTCGCGACAGGTGTACCATTTTTATCGAGAATTTTAAGGTCAAGTGCCTTCGCAATTGGAATTTGACTCATCAATATTACGACAAATGCGGTAACGATTTGTCTGTTTATTTGTCTATTTTTAAGCAACATGGATTCTCGATAACAATACAATTGGCATATACAATAACAAATTACCTCAGCGTTCTAGAATCAATACTAATAATAAGGTATGAAAGTTTATATTTAGTATTAAATAAAAAAGCCTGTTGATTGATGTTCTTACCTCATGAAGGGAAGTACTCTCTTACTCTCTTTTTTATATGGCACTGCTAGTAACGTTGGCAGATCTGTAGGTTTTCCGAACAAATAACCCTGCAGCTGATGGCAACCGTGGGCAACTAAGAAGTCCATTTGCTGACGTGTTTCTACACCCTCTGCGCATATATTCAGATTGAGCTGCTTCGCCATTTCAATCACCGTTTTAGTGACGAGTGTACTGCGTTTTGATATCCCCAAATTATCTACAAATTGTTTGTCAATTTTGAGTGTATTTAGCTGGATTTGTGTTAAATAACTTAGTGACGAATAACCTGTGCCAAAGTCATCGAGAGCAATAGATGAACCAAGCGTTCTAATATTCTCGAAGAAGGCGTTAGCCATATCGAAGTTTTCAAGGTATGTCGACTCGGTCACTTCAAACTCAATGCATTTAGGATTGATCATATGACGCGCGTAAAGTGACGTAATAAGCTCTAAGATTTTAGCATTCTTTAAGTCATGGGCGGATAAATTGAGCGCAATCACGGTATCTTCGCCAAAATGCTCAAGGATACTTGCGTAGTTAAACATCACTTCTTTTAGGAGCCACTCTGTGATTTGATTTATTTTACCGCTTTGCTCTGCGATCATAATGAATTCGTCAGGTGAGACCAGACCAAGTTCATCGCTACTCCATCGAAGCAAGGCTTCAAAACCAACAATTTGTTCATCCGCATTAACTTTGGGTTGATAATAAACTTGGAATTCGTTGTTTCGTAAACCAGACACAATGCTATTAGCAATAATAAGCCGGCGTCTGTTGTCTTCCATCATGGCAGGGATAAAAATAGTGTGTTTGTTTTTGCCTTCCACTTTTGATTTATACATTGCCACATCAGCATTACTGACAAAGTCGCTTAGATTGTATTTAGCATCAGTTGCGCGCGCAATACCAATGCTCACACTGATCAATATCTCCCAGTCGCTAATATAAAATGGCTTACTAATTTCCTTGATAATACGCTCTGCAATGTCAGTCACAACAAAGTCATTCGGATCGTTGTAAAGTAAAATAAGGAACTCATCGCCACCAAGACGGGCAATCAAATCACCATGGCGTAAAAACCGTTGCGTGCGTTTACTGGCTTCAATAAGCAGCTTGTCACCTACTTCATGACCATGGGTGTCGTTAACGCCTTTGAAACCATCAAGATCAAAGTACATGAGCACCATATCATCGTTTTCGCCCTCAGCTTGGCTCAATGATTTACGCAAAGTTTCCATAAAAAACTGGCGATTAGGTAAACCGGTTAAGCTATCAAAATTGGCTAGCCTTTCCATATCTTTACGCTGCTGCATTAGTTGTTGAGTGTAGTGCTTATTTTTGATCTCTTCGTCATGAATAGTATCCATCATACTGCTCATTTCATTGCTCAAGTCGGTAACTTCTTGCTTACCATGGACTTTAATATCGATACTGTAGTCGTTAGTTTGTTTGATTTGATGAGCTAAACGAGCCAGTTTTTGGAAGGGCAACAGCATCTTACTATTCAGCCATAAAGACAGTGCGATACCAATACCGATAACGATAATGGTTAGAGGGAGCACATTTTTCATTAGTGCAATTTTGCTTCGATCTAGAGGGTTTTGCAGGTCATTGGCTATTAACAAATAACCGAGTGGAAACGCTACTTCACCTATGAGCTTTTTAGCATATAGTTGGCCTTTACTTGTCGACATTCCGATCTCGAGTTCGCGGAGTTGTTCTGTATCGACACTTAAATTTGGCCTGCCGATTTCCTGCAGAGGCTTTCCTGCATGAAACTCGATTTCTTTAAAATCTTTATCAACAACAATCGCAAAGTCCACGTTTTCGTATTCCGTTAATTCCAGCAGCGCTTTAGTCACCTCGAGTTTGTCTATATTCGATGCCCCTAATATAGTGAACAAATCTTCGGCCATGTTATTCGATAAGCCATCAAGGTTGCTGGTAACTGCTTCACTATAGAGTTCTTCGTGTTGAAAAATTGCAAAGCTCAAGACAGCGGCACACAAACTCGCAATAGCCAAACTATTGAAAGCGGTAAGGGTGGAGCGGATTGTTTTAAATATCATAAAATCATTATAAAGACGCGTTCAAAAATTAACAGCCAATCTCAGTTTTAGAGCGTATGCGTTAATATAGAATGGTATAAATAACTGGGGTTTACGTTGGTTTAGTGCTTGCCTATGTACCTAACATGCATAAATGTCGGGCTGTGTTGATAAATTCATAAGCGACAATTGTACAAATGAAAAAATTTCCATCAAACTGAGCGCTAGTTATTGGATGAAAGCAAAAACGAATTTAGCAAAGGATAGATAATGAGTAATGAAATAGTGTCAAATCAACAGGTCGAGCTGTTGGGGACATGCAACGTTGAAGACATGAAACTGCAGGCCTTGTCTCCAAAATACCGCACGTTAAATATTATTGTGTCTTTGGTTATTGGCTTCGTTATTATTGGAATTCTAGTTTTATTAGCAGTACAGCCTTTCATTTCAATGCCAGAAAAGTATCTCAATTATTACCATATTGTCGTTTTTGCTGTTGTTTTCTTAACGCTCTGGTCTGTGCTGTACAGCTTCTTTGCTGATCCGAAGAAGCAATATGCACTGCGAGAGTTTGATGTGCATTTTCAATCGGGCTTGCTATTTTTTCGCACAGTGAGTCAGCCAATCATGCGGATCCAACATATCGAAATAGAGCGCGGGCCATTAGAGCGCAGCGCTGGTTTAGCCACGTTACAAGTATTCAGCGCTGGTGGGGCTCATCATACTTTTGAAATCCCAGGTTTGACGTATGAAAAAGCAATCGAACTACGTCAATTTATTCTGAATCACAAGGATGTTAGTCAAAATGGATAATGGCGAGCTGTCTGAAACCAAGGTAGATAACCAGCAAGTTGCTGAACTGCAAAGTGAAGAGTGGAATCGACTTTCGCCGATCAGTATCGTCTACTTTGCTGTGAGCTCTATTTTCGCTTTTGCAAATACTTTGTTTTATCTGATACCTGTTCTTGCGCTCAACTTCAACAAAATTAAAGAGCAGCCCTTGATTGTCGTTGCTGTGGCATTGACAGTTTTACTTGTATTTTTTGTGATGGGTGTGATGAATTACTGGTTCTATCGTTTTAGAGTTGGCGCTAATCGAATAGAGATCAAACAAGGTGTTTTTAAAAAGTCACACATTGATTTGCCTTTTGAACGAATTCAAAATGTTAAGTTATCTCAGCCGCTATATTATAGGTTTAATGACTATTCTTGTATTGAGTTAGATACTGCAGGTAGTGCAAAACAAGAGGCAAAAATCGTTGCGCTAAAAACACATCTCGCTGAACAATTCCGGCTCCAGATACTTGAAACAGCTAATGAAGTGCACGCCGATGAGGGGGGGGCAGGGGAAGTTATAGATAAAGCTTCAAATGAAGTGATATTAAATCGTCGAAGCATGCGCGATCTCGTGATCCATGGCTTAACAAACAATCGCATCTGGATTTTTCTCGGGGCACTCGCGCCTTTTTACAACGCTATTTCGGATGTTTTAGCTCAGTTTTTTGAATCAATCGGCTTTGATGCTGAAGCTTATTTTAGTATAGAAACTCAGGCTTGGTGGGAGTTGGGTTTGCATGTGCTGTCTGTAGCTATGTTAATTATGCTCGTTGTCGTTTTGTTATCCGTTGTTGGCGCTATTTTAATGTTTTATAAATACACATTAAGTAAAACCAGTGACCGCTATATTAGACGCTCAGGTTTACTCACCAAGCATGAGGTGAGTATGAAGTTAAGTCGAATCCAAATAATGGTGCAAGCGCAGGACTGGCTTGATCTAATCTTAGGAAGGGTTAATTTATCATTTGAGCAAAATACATCGGGGGCTGCGAACGCGAATAAATCAGGCGAGCATATGGCGAATAAGCTGCTTGTTCCCTCTGTAACCGTTGATGAATCACTAGCGTTGATGCAAGACGCGATGCCTACACAAAAGCTGGGAGAACAAACGTTCAAGCCGATCTCCAAGCGCTATATACTGCGAAGCTTTCTCTTTATTGCGCTCCCTGCTGCGGCCTTAGTATTTATTGCGATGTTTCAAAAAGAACCGATGACGGCATCGGTTTCTGCCGCTTTTGTGCTTGGCTTTATCACTGCACTGTCAGTAATAAGATGGAAGCGCTGGGGTTACAGCTATGACAATGAATATTTTTATCTTCGAAAAGGCTTTTTGGGCGTGAATTATTACTGTTTTCCAATGCATAAAGTGCAACAAGTGCAATTTAAACAAAATATATTCATTCGACAATACCGATTGGCAACATTCAAAGTGGTATTAGCCTCTGGGGCAAAGTTCGTTCCCTACATGCCTGCAAAAGAGGTGCAAAGCATAACTAATCGTATATTAAGTCAGCTCGTTGTTGATAAACGCTCTTGGATGTAAAAATTCGATGAATTTTTGAGTGCTAGTTTAGTGTGTAGTTAGTAGACAGGAGTAGATAAAATACTGTACCTTGTCTGCGCTAAGAGTTTTGCTTGTAATTCGATAGGGTCTCCGAATTACAACTAATCAACAAGGATTGTTTGCGCAGCGTGAAAATTACAAACTCAAAACATAATGCCGACTCGGCAATCATTCTTTTTATCAGTGGTTCAATCACGCTTTGTCTGTTGCCATTTTGTGTCATTAGAATTATGCAGGGCGATTGGCCCGTAGCAGCATTGAATGTTTCCATTACGACCTTAGCTTTCGCCCTGTTTTGTTATGTTTATTTCACCTATAGAACACTCATTGCGCGCTGGGGTTTATCGTTATTAAGCATGAGTGCTATGCTAATAACTATACATCTCAAAGGTGCGGAGCAAATCCTTTGGCTTTACCCTGCGTTGACGACTGTTTTTTATATGCTCTCAGCTCACTTTGCCGCAGTGGTGGGCATGATATGCCTTGTCGCGGCGTTTATCATAATCTACCCGGATGTAAATTCATTGTATTTACTTACTATCGCAGCTACGGCAGCAATTACATTTGTGTTCTCATATGCGTTTTCGTTGAAAATGCACAAAAAAGCCTACTTCTTTCGCAACGAGTCAGAAACTGATCCGCTAACGGGCTTGGGTAACCGCCGAGCCCTTGATAGTAAACTTGCAGAAATAACTAAAAAAATCAAAACGAAGTCGCTGACATCTTGTTCATTACTGTTGCTTGATATCGACAACTTTAAAAATATTAATGATACCTTCGGGCACAAATGTGGTGACCAAGTACTTGAAGCGTTTGCTAACGTACTGCTGAAAGGAATTAGAGGCAAAGATAGCGCTTATCGCTTTGGTGGTGAAGAGTTTGTGATTATATTGACAGACACGCCACTAGAAGGCGCCTTAACGTTAGCGAAAAATCTTCTCAAAGATATCGAGACGACACAGTGGGATATGCTAGAAAATAAAGTGCTTACATCATCTGGCGGAGTGGCTGAACTAGATGGCACTGAAGCATCTTATGAGTGGATTTCGCGCGCCGACCGAGCGCTTTATGAAGCTAAAAATGCGGGACGTAATAGAATTGTGGCCGATAGTTCTAATTTGGATGATTGCGCTGTGGCCTAGCAACAGGACTTTCATCTGCATATTATCACACTGTTCATAGGCACAATAAAAGGGCAGCCGAAGCTGCCTTTTATTAGTAGAAAATCTTCATTATTTTATGAATTTTTTAAATGCTTCGTCTACTGGCGTATCAGCAAGGTGGTTAGTGTAGTTACTCATCACCTTTTGAGATAAGCCTAAAATAATTTCAAGCAACTGTTGCTTTCCGTAACCCGCTGCAAAAAACTTTTCAATTTGTTTGTCGCTAATTACACCGCGTTCGCGTGTGACTGCTAATGTCGTTTCACGTAAAGCTTCTAGTTTAGGATCCGCTAGAGGTGTTTTATTTACAAGTGCATCAACGATATCTTGATCAACCTTCATCGACGCCGCAATTCCGCTGTGTGCTGGTACGCAGTAATGGCAATCGTGCTCAACATTAATTGACTGCCATACGACGGTTAGCTCTTCAGCGTTTAAGGATGTTTTAACAAAGAATGCCCACTTACAACTCATCCTATTTTTATTTGAAATTGATAGGCAAATCGGTTTTAACTGTCCGTTTCTTTGATCTAGATCTTTGAAATGAAAAAGTCAGTTGATTAGGAAAGGCTTGTAGCTTACTGTTTCTTATCTTTAGACAACAGTTTTTAAAAATCTATGACTGAGACGATGACGGTTAGAAAGCAATGGGGCCTTTATACGGTTCTCATTCTTGCCGGAATTCTCGGTAATTATTTCAAATATCCCTTATTTCTAAGTATCGATTTTCTTTTCGGTAGTATATTTGCTTTTTTAGCCTTGCAATTCTTCGGATTGAAATGGGGCTTACTTGCTTCTTCTCTTATTGCCTCAGTGACTTATCTTCATTGGGGTCATCCTTATGCGATTGTGATATTCACATCAGAGATCCTAATCGCCGCCTTATTGCTGCGTAAAATAAAAATAAACGTTATTTTATCTGACGCGATTTATTGGCTCTTTGTCGGCCTTCCTATGGTGTATTTTTTCTATAACCAAATTATGGGGATCTCGCTGGATAGCGTCTATGTTGTTATGGCTAAGCAGGCGGTCAACGGAATTAGCAATGTGCTTATTGCGCGAGTTATTTATCTTATTTATGCTTATTTGAGTCGTCGTAATACGGCGTCGTTTAGAGAAGTTATTTATTACAGCCTTATTTTTTGCTTAGCCGCTCCGATGCTACTGTTTTTGTCTATTGAAAGCCGCACCGATCTGAATAAGTTAGAGGATGACGTACAGCAAGTATTAATAGATGAACGGAGGAATATGGAACAACTGCTGTCAGTTTGGGTTTCAGGCCGACTTGACAGTTCCTCTCAACTGGCATTATTGGCGAACTCATTACCAATAGAACAACTCCAAAGTCGCTTGGAGCAAGCGCTAGGTTTTGACCAGAACTTTGCCTCTTTCGGCTTTATTAACAAGCAAGGTAAGAGCGTCTATTTTGCGCCCAAAGGAGATAAAAAGGGAGTTAGCAATATAGGTAGGGACTTTTCTGAACAAATCGATTTTTCGGCAGCGTCAGACTCTTCACCATTTTTTACTCGAGTGCTCACTGACCTAAACGATACCACTAACCCTGCTGTGGCAATTATTTTACCGTTACGTATAAATGCTGTCTTTGATGGTTATATTGTCGGTTTTCTCAAGGCAGGGCAGATTCAATTGTTTTTAAACTCGGCAGTGCGAGGCGAGGCATCTCACTACATGCTGTTGGACGAGAACTCCAATGTAATGCTTACAAATGACCCTAACCAGCCATTGCTAGCTAACTTTAAACGCGGTGAAGGAGAATTACTCGTCATTAATGATGAAGTATCAAAATGGTTTCCTTCTGATTCATACCAATTGGCAATTAATCGTACGACATCGTCTTACTATATGACTACAGCACAGCTCGGAGGGCCAACAAATTGGACCTTAGAGTTGCAACAATCTGTTGAACCTATACAGCAAGCGCTTAATGAGAGCTCAACCAAGAGATTGGTGCTGTTATTAAAGCTATTATTAATTGGCACCGTGATAGCAGAACTCTTGAGTCGCCAAATTGCAAAGGCTAATGAACAGTTGTTAGAACTTACCTATGATTTGCCCGTTAAATTAGCGTCGAATGAAGTCATAGTATGGCCTGAAAGTAGTTCTGAAGAAATTCATCATTTGATCGGTAATTTTAAGTCGATGGCAGATTCTCTCAAAAAGAAATTTTTTGAAATCAAAATGCTAAACCAATCCCTAGAACTAAAGGTCAAAGCGCGTACTCAAGAGCTCAATACAATTAACAAAAATCTAGTTGCAACACAGAAAGAATTGAGTATTGCAGCCTCGGCTTTTGAGTCTCAAGAGGGTATTTATGTTACGGACGAAAACCAAATAATTTTACGCGTCAATACTGCTTTTTCAGAAATTACAGGTTATACCCACGCAGACGTTTTTGGCCGAACACCTCAGCTATTTGAATCTGAACACCACGACTCTAAATACTACAGTGAAATGCGGGCATCCATCGCAGAAATTGGCCGCTGGCAGGGCGAAATAGTGAATCGTCATAAATCAGGTAAGCTCCAGCCGCTTCTGATGTCTATCACATGCATCAGAAATACAGATGGGGACATTACTAACTACGTTTGTAATATCGCTGATATTAGTCGACGCAAAGAGGCAGAAGAGGAAATCCGTAACCTAGCATTTTTCGATTCACTCACTCAATTACCTAATCGGCGTTTATTAATGGACCGATTAAAGCACGCATTACTGTCATATAAACGCAGTGGCCGCATCGGTGCAGTTCTGTTTATTGACCTTGACGATTTTAAAAGTCTCAACGATACCCTGGGCCACGCGTTAGGTGACAAGCTCTTATGTCAAGTCGCTGAACGCTTAACCTCGTGTGTTAGAGAGGGGGATACTGTTGCAAGGATAGGAGGGGATGAATTTGTCGTGTTAATTGAAAACCTCAGCGAGAATGGAGAGTTAGCAGCAGAATTAACAAAGAGAGTCGCAGAAAAAATTATTAAGTTGCTCAATGAACCATATCTGTTAATGGGTGTGTTGCATCATAGTACTCCGAGCATCGGTGTTTCTATTTTTGACAAGAATTCAACAACAATGGATGAGTTGCTCAGACATGCCGATTTGGCGATGTACCAAGCTAAAGCAGCAGGAAGAAATACATTGAGGTTTTTCGACCCTGAAATGCATGCTGTGCTGTCTACTCGAACAGCACTCGAATCGGACTTACGAATAGCCATTGAACAAGAGCAGTTTTTTCTTTGTTATCAACCGCAGGTTCACGTTGACGGCAAAGTGCAAGGTGTAGAGGCTTTAGTTCGATGGAATCATCCAACTCAGGGGCTATTGTCACCAGCTTCATTCATTAGCTTAGCTGAAGGGAATCAGATGATCGTTCCACTGGGTATATTGATATTAAAGATAGCATGCAAACAGCTAATGGCATGGTCTAGCATCCCTGAACGGCGTGATCTAACTATCTCAGTCAACGTGAGTACCATGCAGTTCCGCCAATTAGACTTCGTGAGCCAAGTATTGAGAGTGCTTGAAAAAACAGGTGCGCCAGCAAATCGTCTGAAAATCGAAATAACAGAAAGTCTACTAATGCAGGATTCCGATCAAATGAGCCAAAAGATGATGTTATTAAAAAATCACGGTGTCAGATTTTCGCTTGATGATTTTGGTACTGGGTTTTCGTCTTTGTCTTACCTTAAACGATTACCGATAGATCAACTAAAAATCGATCAAACTTTTGTGCGCGATGTTTTTACCGACGTGCATGACGCAGCCATTGTTAAAACAATAATCGCTTTAGGTCGGTCTTTGAGCTTTGAGGTAATTGCTGAAGGGGTAGAAACGGTGGAGCAGAAAAACTACCTTACGCAACAAGGATGCTCTTATTTTCAAGGCTATTTTTTCAGCAGGCCACTCAGTATAGAAGCGTTGGAGCAATATATTGATAATATGACAGCAAAGAAATGTGGTTAGCGCGCCTCTAAATCGGCAGATCATTCTTCTTACTATCTGGCTTTATCATACATTTACACTTAGTTTTTGAGTTATCCCACCAAGCTAGTCGATAACAGAAAATGCAGATGAGGAAATTTAAGTCCTAAGGTCAGGCTCAACGATTTATCTCCTGTCATGGTATGATTAATAATCTGTTTAGGCTTGATTGCTATTCAATTCATCCGATCTCGGTAACTTGACAGTACTTAAGTTAGAAATAAGCGTTCAATCAAAAATAAAGTAAATACTATGACTTTCGATACACAATTGCTCAACAAGAGCAGACAAAACTTACAGACATATGATGAGCTGTGGGTTTTTGGTTACGGCTCGTTGATTTATAAAGTTGATTTTGACTATATTGAGCGCAGGCCAGCGAATATTTATGGTTATGAGCGCAGACTTTGGCAAGGAAGTAGCGATCATAGAGGCACAATTGAAAAGCCAGGGCGTGTTGCCACCCTTATTCCATCTAACAAAACAGCATGTTTTGGGATGGCCTATAAAGTTAACCCGACAGTTTTCGAGCATTTAGATCACAGAGAAAAGAACGGCTATCTGCGAGAAGAAATAGAGATAGAGTTCATATCAAGCCCCAACGTCGGACAAACAGTCAGGGGTCTAGTTTATATGGCAAACCCAGAAAACAAAGCATTTTTAGGAGAGGCTAGCATAGACAAACTTGCCATAGAGATACATACAAGTAGAGGACCAAGTGGTGAAAACAAACACTATGTATATGATTTAGCAGAGTCGTTGCGGGAATACGGTGTTAACGACGAGCATATATTGGCCGTTGAGCAAGCTCTGCGAGTGCTAGATTCTAATATAAATTAAAAAGGCTAATGGTTTTATCGAACGTTTACATGCTCTATCTGACAAATTTTCATAAATGAGATAACTCCTGCTTAATAATGATTATTTGTCGTAATTCCTTTTAGCTTTATGTTACGCGGTTTACGCTTAGATATTCGCCCTCGCAGAGGGCAAATATCAGAAGCGCTAGCATTTAATTGGATAAACTAATGACGCCTAAGCAGCGGCTTATCACTTAACTTCATCACGCACAAACTGGTCCATGAACCTTACTCCCCATCCTTGACTGCCTTTTGGTGCTACATCTATATCTGCTTCTAGCCAATCTACACCGGCAATATCTAAATGCACCCAAGGAAGATCATCATCAATAAAGGTAGCAACTACCGCAGCGCCAATACTTGCGCCTGGGTTGCCGGCGCCTGAGTTTTTGATATCAGCAATAGGGGATTCAATTTGCTTAAAGTGATTTTCATGTAAAGGTAGTGGCCAAACATGTTCACCAGAACGTTCGCCGACACTCATCATTTTTGTAGACAGTGCGAAGTCTCTGGTAATCACAGCTGCGTACTCATCACTCAAAGCACGAGCAGCTGAACCGGTAAGGGTTGCAATATTTACCAGCATTCTGGGCTTAAACTTCTGCTGCGCATAATACACTGCATCGGCTAACACTAATCGGCCTTCTGCGTCAGTACTCATTATTTCAATACTTACGCCTTTCATGGTTTCTAATACATCACCAGGGCGGATAGCGTCTTGACTAGGCATGTTCTCGGCCAAGGGCATAAAGCCGACTAAGTTAATATTTTCGCCACGTTGCGCGGCTGCATATAAAGTACCCGCTACGGCAGCAGCGCCGGCTAAATCTGATTTCATCGCCCACATGCCACTGTTTGATTTTAGGCTAATGCCGCCGGTATCGAAGGTAATGCCTTTGCCCACTAGCGCAACGGGCGCCTCAGATTTTTCAGCGCCGTTGTACTGAATGACTAACAGGCGAGGGTCATTAATTGAGCCTTGCCCCACGCCGGCTAAAGCTCCCATATTTAGTTTTTTAATATCGCGCATATCTAGCACGTCTATTTCGATATTCTTCACACCTTTGAATTTGGTTTTGACTACATCAACAAATGCCTGTGGGTACATGTTCTTGCCTGGCTCAGTGGCTAAGTCGCGAGTTAAATGCACCCCTTGAGCAATATAGGCTAAGTCCTTGTTATATAAGTTTGCGGCTTGCTCCGCTTTTGGGGTAAGAAATAATACCTTGGAATTGCCTTCGCTTTTTTTGCTTTTATATTGATCAAAATTATAGTCGCGTAAATGATAACCATAAGCTAAGTGGGCGCTTGGAAATAGCACATCGGTTTCCAAGCCTTCAATATGCATAGTGAAGTCTAGGGTGTTTTTACTTGATTCAAATTTAGCCGCTATTTTTCCACCTAGATTTTGCAGCTCAGGCGCGCTCAAACCGTCATCATCTTGGCTGCCGACTAATAAAATTGACTCAATACCGGCGACCATCTGCAAATGCAATAGGTCACCTTTTTCAGCAGAAAATTTATTCATTTCAATGAGCTTTGTTAATTGGCCGCCAGATGCTTGGTCAATTTCCTTGGCTTTGCCTTGCAAGTTATCTGCGCTATTAATGAATACAACGTGAGATTTCTTGTCAACACTGGCGCTGCTAGCAAAGTTGAAACTTGCGCCAGCTAAACTCTGCGCCGAAAAGCCAAACAAAGCCAGCGAGAAAGCTGTAATACTATTTATCTTCATTTTAATTTCCTAATAATAAAAGCACTTATTAACTGTTCTAGCAAAAGTGTAGTGACTTATTGCTTCAATAAAAATACTGATTAAATTTCGGATAAGCTCGAATTATTCGATGTGATTTGTTTTGCTCTGAGAATATATTGCATGTCTTGTATGCAACAATGGGCAGTTAGCCGACTGTCAGGATTTTTAACGCTACCACAGCGAAGGTCGATTAGCCGCTTTTGCCCCGGCTTGTTATCTCCGGCTGCGCAGCGTTCATTTCTAAATTTTAACAACTCAAGTTACTGAGTTTGTCCCCCAGTCCAGCATTAAAATCAAGTTACAATTTTCAACCCAAAATTCTAAAGGCAAAAATGTTAGAAGGTTAAATCAAAATTTTTATGTCCATGAATTACTTTGTAAAAAAATGCTGACACCCAACCTGCATGTTTAGGATTAGCAAAAGCAGTCTCGACCCCTGACTCTTTCAAACGAAATAAATTTAAGGTATGTTTATTGAATGGAAGGGATAAAAAACCATAACAAGTCAGGGCTCTTCCTTAGAGAAAAGAAAGCATAAAAACTCCAAAACTGACAGCAGGATTTTAGTCAACAATAAATGGGAAGTAATAAAATGAAAAAATTAAAAACTACACTAGCGGCAGGGATCAGTGTTGCACTGGGAATCACTTACGCAACTACAATATTAGCGCAGCAGACTCCAGTAGTATCAAGCTTACCGGTCATCACAGATGATTGCGGCGAGACTTCGTGTGCTGATAGACGTGAATTTACAGTCGAACAAACGCTCGATTTGTTATCGGATGCTGCTAATCGACAAAGCGCGATGCGCGCAAACGCTAATTCTGAATCCAGTAAAAATGAACGTAACCACGGTAAAGGCTACGGTATTGGGCAAAATGATAACAGCACCCAGGTGGTTTATCTCAATTTTGATCAGTCCTCACCGACTTTTCAAGCAGTGGTATTTGGTGGCGTTGTAGGAACGTTTGAATCCTATGAATATTCACAAGAAGAGCGTGATGAAATCCAAGCGAATATCGCAGACCGTTATGAAGGCTTTGATGTGGAATTTACGCAAGAGCAGCCGACAGACGGTGATTTCTCCACACTAAATTTTGAGTGTCAACAAGGTGGATGCATAGATTTCACAGCAGGTATTTTGTTCGGGCGAGCTCAGTCTATAGACATTCGAAACGAAAATAGAAACGATAGTGCCTTTGTAGATGCTAATCTTTGGCAAGTGTTTGCTGAGCTTGACCCAAGTGGTGGGCTTCTCAGCAACTTTTCAGGCATCCCTATCAATGATGGCAATGTTGATGCGGCTCTTTCACAAGCGGTTGTAAACCAAGCATCAAACACGGGCGCACATGAACTTGGACATAACCTAGGTCTTCGTCACCATGATAGTTTCGGCGCACCTGGTGATGGCGTTACACCAGGTACCGGCGATTTCTTTCCAGTTTTTGACGGTCCATTGGCTGCACTTGAGTCGTTTGATCACACTATGGCATCTGGCGCCAGCGTCGGAACCGGTTTTGCTGACAGCACTGTAGATTTGCGATTTTTCTCTGAACGCTCTGCTCTTAAATTGGCCGCCAACCAGCGCCCTCTCATTCTGCAGGAACAAGACGTAACTGGCGGGAATCAAAAAGTAAAATTTAGAAGAGTGCTTGCGCCTAATACCATTGATTCTGGCGAAAATGCAGAAGGTAAACTTGAGCTCCTTGAAGCGAGAATAGAAGGAAGTATTGATATTGCTGGAGAAGTCGATAGCTACAGGTTTAAAGCTAAAGCAGGTCAATTCTTAAACGCAGAATTTTTTGGATTTGATACTGTACCTACTAAACTTGCACAGGAAGCTGATTTTGTAATTGGCGCGCTCGCCCTTTACTACGTTGAAGAGGATGGTTCTCTCACCCTTGTTAGACAAAACTTCCAAAACTTTGAAGGTTTTGACGCATTATTGGTAGATGCACCATTAGAGAAGGATGGCGAATATGTTTTGCAGGTTTTATCACCAGACCTCTTAAGACTTAATCCTGATTTATTTATATCGCTTGACGCAACGGGTAACGGTCAATTCCGTTCAGGTAATTATGAAGTCAGTATGTATGTAACCAATGGCCGTCCAGGCAAGGGCGTACCTCGCGTACCAGGTGCTTAAATAAAAAAATAAGTAGTAATAAATGCCTGCATTATCTTTTGCGTTAATGCGGGCTTTTTTGTGTTCTTTTGATTAAGCGCTTAGCTTAAGCCCCACTACTGTAAAATAGTATCCATAATCGATATGACTTTTAGCCTATATTCGCTTAGATTTATTTTGCCAGTTAGACTATTGTGTTCAAGCAAATCCGTCGGATGCTTAATTTCAAACTTAAAGTTTTCTGCCTCCCCTAAATGTATGATCATAAACTTCTTCACCATCATTATTTTGTAAACTGGGAATCTTTTGAGAGCAAAACAGTTAGGGGTTTCAATACACCTTAAGTGTTTATAATTTTGGGATAGGTGGTCGTACTGGCATTTTATTCATCCAATTTTGATGACTTGTCAACACCTTAAAATAACAGGAACAGCGAAGCGAGTTTTGAGTTTTTTGATCCGTAATTTGAAATTGCCACAGAGTTACACTGTCGACTTCGAATGGCAATAGCTTTTTTCTTCAGAGGAACGCTTGTCGACCGTAAACACCTTTTCGTTAGGTTGACCAACAAAAGGTGTTTACGTAACTAGTCGATAATCATCGGTATTTAGCCAATACCGCTAACAACTAAGCCTTTTTGCGACGCCAAAATCCCGCTAACCCTATAAGGCCAAGCGTAAATACTGCAAGACTGGATGGTTCAGGGACCGAAACAGGCGCGCCCAAGAAAGAAGTTATATTTACATTTGATTCTGTAAAATGTCTTTCCGCAAAGAAGAAATCAAATGAATACTGTTCTCCAGCCTGAATTCCCTGGCTAAGCGCTATGGCATTCATGTTAAAACCGGCAGTTGCAGCTGAATGTACGCCACCCAAATCGAGAACTAACTGGTCATTGATAAAAACCCAAACATCATCGTCACCTGTAAACAAAAAGGTATTTGTCAGATTTGGGTCGTAGACGAGGTCTAGGCTGAACTGAACAGTGAAGAAATAATTATGATTATTATTTGAATCACCATCCCCTGTGATCCCTGTTATGGCATCTAAGGGGAAAAACGACGATGAATTATAGGTTAGCTGGCCAGTCGATTCATCTACAGTAGTATTGATTTGTTCATTGTATGTAGCCACACAAGTAAGACTTGGAGTTGAAGAATCACAGGCACCGCTGTACCAGCTCGCAAACGTTGTTGCATTGTTGACAGATCCAGTTCCACCTGCAGCCACGAAGACAGGCACACCGCCGACAAGGGTGGTACCAACCATTCCCGATGTAAGTCCAGATATGCCATTTTGGAAATCAGGATGGACTTGATGAAAGTCGCGAATGGTTATATCCACTGGCAAGTTAATTATATTGGCCTGAGCAACACTAGAGCATAGTATTGCCGCGTATGTCGTAGCTTTGAGAATTCCTGTTAAATACTTTTTCATAATATTTCCTTTAAATTAATTGGTGTTGTTCAAACTACTCACCTTTACAGTTGAGCAAAAAATGAGCCAATATTTTTATTTATATATTTCAGTAAGTTATTAATTCTTAATTATTCATTATTAAAAAGTGTAAAATACTCTGACAGGTTTAAGGCTATTTTAATGTCTGATTGAGAAGCTATTCCGAGTTAAGTTTATAGAAGATGATGTATATGGACCTTCGGGGTCAGGTTTGTTGAAAGCAGTTAAATGGAGTTAACGGTATTATAAATTAGACTTTACCTACCAAAAATAATGTAAAGGAATACAATATGGCTCGCTTACCTCGACTAGGTAATGTCAATATAACGAGCAGACTTAGAAACATGCGATAATCTAGGCATGAAAAATATAAATATGTATGCCAGATATCGCTATCCTTCGTAAATAATCAGTCATGTTGCGTGGCTTT
This sequence comes from Glaciecola nitratireducens FR1064, assembly GCF_000226565.1. Lineage (NCBI taxonomy): Bacteria > Pseudomonadati > Pseudomonadota > Gammaproteobacteria > Alteromonadales > Alteromonadaceae > Brumicola > Brumicola nitratireducens. The sequence continues at coordinate 1,021,814 of NC_016041.1, forward strand.
ATCATAGATTTACACTCAGTTTTTGTGACATCGAAGAATTGCTGGCAGCAAAAGGCATTGCCGTTCGTCGAGTGCATATCTTGCAGGCCCTAGTCCAAATAATAATAAAGCATCGCTTCGCAGCTGATTGCGCAGCAAAATTTTGCAAAACTGCGCAAACTGGCTGTGAGCATATGACTACTTCCTTTATGAGCGAGATATCGTCATAGCTACTAGGTGAATTGAACTAACGTTTAGTTTAAAAAGCGTATATAGCGTTAAATCGTAAATAATGCACGAACAAACTGAGCGGAGCCAGACTACTTATTAGAGTCGCCTGGCTCTTTTATTCTTATTTACCTTCTATAAATTATTCAATGTCTCTAATTTCTACTGTACCCATACTTTCATTTCTCTTCTGTTTGAGCATCAATAATGTTTCGAGTTCCGAATCGGAAAAGCGAATATCCATTTTAGCTTTAGATTGAAGGTCGTCAGATAAGTAGCTTTGTACTGATCTGCCTCCGTCGGCAACCATTGTTGCTTTTACTGAATCCAATAACGCTGCCGCGTTAGTGTGAGAACCGCCACCAAAGCTACGCGGGTCTCCAAATAAATCGGCAAAGTTCCAATCGACAATATCGAAATCTATTTTTATCGCTGACTTCATTGTGGCTAATGCCGTTTCTAAATCGCCTACAGCCAAGTCCTGTAAATGATTGCGCAACACTTCTTTATCATTGTTAAATAACATCATGTTGTATTCGTATAATTCAGACACTCTTACTTTACCACTGCTCCCAACTGCGGCGCCGCGATTGGAATTTACAAAACGTTTTCCGTTTTCTTCTAGTGCTCTCCAAACGGTGTCACCCTCATAGGCTTTCTCCCTTATATTAGGGCCCCCAATATTCCCTTGAAAAAAGCCGTATAAGATATTGTGTTTTTCGGGGAATATTTTATAAACAATATCGTATTGAATATTATTCAAGCTTAAGGACACACCGGACACCTTAAGTACTTTTTTGGCGAGTATCGAATTGTCGTCAACGTAATCCAAGACATTTTCTAGACTTGTTTTTGGATAGACTTGGCTCAGCTCTTCCAATAATGCGAAATTATATAAGTTGAGCCAATATGCGAGCTGCTCATTTCGATTCAATATACTTAGCGGAATTTGGTCCGGGAGCATTTCTAAGCTTTCAACAAGGTCAGAAAGTACTGCAACAATCTCAGGATTTTGTAAGTTTTTAAAATAAAAACGATTGCCCTCAAGTGCAGTGTATCTATTAACCTTTATTTTAAATCGGGTCCCAATATTGCCGCTTGATTCAGGTGCCTTAGCTCTTGTTGAAGGCCCAGACTGAAAGAAATGTGGCTTTATGAAAGCATCCAGATCGGCATAAGCTATCGATAGCTTTGACCTTGGGTCGTCGCCCTGAAAAGGCTCAGGGAGAGGGCTTTCAGATGCGTGTAAATAACTTGTACCAATTAATAGTAATGCATTAAACAGCAACGCACCGCAAAGTCGCGACTTGATCACCATAAAGTTCATCCTTGATTTTATATAAAGATTAAATGTTGAGTGGATAACCCGCAAAAGTTCCACATTATTGTGTATTGCCTTACGTTATTATTGCGTGCCAGCAATCGAGTCTATATTAGTAGGGATACAGTTAAATTACTAGCTCTCCAGAATCTCACCTTCTCAGCCTAGGCCACTGCCAAAAAAACTCGAAAAACTGCGCCCCCATCCACCCTGAGCGCCCCACAGTTGCATCCTCCGACAAAATTTTGTCAAACTGTTACGCCAGTGATGGTCAGAGATCAAGATTACACAGCGGAGGACTGAGCACAAAACAGCAACAGGGTTTTTCAGACAAAATGGCGCGAGACCCAAATTCATAAATCGACGGGTCTGAGTTGAAATAACTTGATGATATTTATGGAAGAATGGTGGCCCAACCCTGACTTGAACAGGGGACCTGCCGATTATGAGGCCAAGGGAATCGTCGGCGGTTTTGCAGTAAGTTGAAGAAATATAAGCAAAAAATCTTTGGTAAAATGTGCTCAAAAAGTTGACCGAAACTATTCAGAACTTGCCAAGTTCGGTTTCTGGTTCGGACCGTACCAAGCCAAAGAAAATTAACGATATTTCTCAACCGAATACTGAATTTTTACTGAACTTGCAGTGGAAAGTCGCATAGTGGGAGAGGGGTAGCAGAAAATCTAAACTTCTGAAAATCTGCGATAGCTGAGAAAACTGGATCTGAGTGTATGACTCCTGTGCGCATTTCCTGCCGTTGAATTTTTGCTGGAACTGACTGGCGGGTCTACTTTCATTATTAAGGCGTACCTAGAAGGATTAGGATCATAGCACGTTGAGCTGGGTTATAGGCTGTTCAGAAAAAGATAAGCTGGCCGATAATTTTGTAATCCATTTGTTTCAAGGATCTATTTGTGACTTCTAAAGCCGGACATTCCCAAGGGTTGTTGTTGTTTCGATTGCATAATAACCAGCAATTTGCTTTGGGAACGTTAAAAATTCGTGAGCTTGTGCCCTACAAACCCGTCACGCCCATATTAAATACACAAACAGGCGTATTGGGTGCGGCCACGATTCGTAATCAAACCATCCCGATTGTTGATATGGCGCAGGTTATTGGTGCAGGTGCGATACCGCCGACTAAGTTGGATAAATCGTTTATTGTGGTGACCGATTGTCAACGTAAGGTCATCGGTTTTTTAGTACATTCTATAGAGCGAATTGTTGAAACCAACTGGCGGCATATTAAATCACCAAATGCTGCGCTTGGGCGGGATGTCTTTATTACCGGAACCGTTGAAGTAAATGACGAACTGGTTCAGTTGATGGACGTTGAAGTGCTGTTAGAACGAATTTACCCAAGCGACCCGTCATCGATCAAAACCTCAGTAACGGACGTGGAGCGTGAGTTACTGCGGCCGAAACATATTTTAGTTGTGGATGATTCTCGAACAGCGCGTAAACAACTAAGCGATGTGCTGAACTATTTAAACATCTCGTTTGATGTTACCGATAACGGCCAACATGCTCTGGATATCATGCATAAAAAGGCATCAGAAGGTAATCCGGTTGATATTTTGGTGAGTGACATCGAAATGCCAGGTTTAGATGGCTATGAGCTTACCTTTGAAGTGCGAAGTGCCCCTGCGTTAGCAAACGCTTACATTATATTGCATACGTCACTATCCAGTGAAATTTCGGTTTCTCAAGCCAAACAAGTGGGTGCGGATGAAGCATTGACTAAGTTTGATGCTAAAGAGCTGGTTCAGTCTATGTTGCGAGCCGCTAAACGCGGAAGTTAAGTGTTGTTCTTAAATAAAGTGCGCTACTAAGGGAGAAACCTTAACATACCGATATCAAAAGCTTTTTCCAGAATCGGTTTTTAATAAAGTACGCCACTAGTAATGATCTTTAAAGATAGCTACTTAAGAAAGTACGCAACTCGAAAGCTGATCACTTTTTAGAGGTGTTGTATAACAACTCACCTGTTTGCTCTTGTATTAATGACTGTCTCAAATGGGTAGATAACGGGCGTTAATTTGACCTGCGATGTATACAAACCCTAGGTCATTACCGCGCAGGTGGTAACCTCCCCAACAGCATAGAAAATTCAAAAAATGACTTTTTTTCATTAATTAAGTGATGCTGTAGTTTCAAAATTTCTCTTGCGGTGGGAGGTCCCCGCTTCCGCGAGGATGACGTAGGATGTATTAGCGTATGACGGTTTTTGCCGTTTAGCTAACCGTCGAGCGCATATGTTATCCACACTAGACTTCCAGCTTTTCCAAAATTTTCAGGATTTCAGCTTTTCGTCCTCGTTCACTGGCAAAAAAACTCGAAAAACTACGACCCCACCCACCCCAGCAAAATGCTGCAGTGAATGAGTGCAGCCAAATTCGGCCAGCTTTTTATGCAGCACAAGGGATTGGGCCAACTTTTAGTTGAGGTGCGGTATCATAAGTTAACAGGATGAGCGAGCGCAGCCGCAGAATGAGTTAGGGGAGAATACTTGCATCCCCCATATTCTTCCCGTCTGCGTTGCACAGGGGCTAAAACTTCCCTAGCTAAAGTGCGTTATAGCCCTCCGCTCTGGAACGCCGACCCCCGGCAGTGCATTGGTCACCCTTGGCCTATGAAAGTCCCGGAGTCCGACAGTCTGGTGCCAGATTGAGCTCTCAGATGCCCGAGGGAGGTTGGTACATTTACTACTTTCTACATTTTCTCCTATGGTCTAAATTGCAGGTGCAACTATGCCTACAAGTGAAAGTTGCATATCTATAAAGGGACCTTTTGTGTAATGTGATGAGCCCAGCTAAGGGGCTAGGGCGGTTACTTTGCAGTGGGCTTAGTATTCGGCTTAGTCTCTTTGTAACGCTGTAATACACCCTCAACCAGCAGGGTAGCGAAGTGAAAGCGAGCATTATTAGCGCTTCTAAAGCTGAACAGGCGGTCAAAAATCAGCGCGCTGAATGACGTAGCATCAGGTGCCGCAGTCTTGACCGTGTCTAGGATGGCATCCAGTGCTATCCATTCTGTGGATAATAGGCCGCCGGTTTTATTGTCCGTGACTCTGAAATGGATTTTACTGGAGCCAGCAACACCGATGTTGTAGGTGAGACTGATAGATTTAGGAGCAGTGAGTTTGCCGCACTCGGCGATTTTGATTAGGCGTATATTCATAGTAGGTCTCCGATTTGGTTATGAACGATGTTGTTCAGATAAGATACTCAGAAGAGCGCAAATGTAATTTCGTATTCTTGGTTATTGTAGTGAAATTAGCTTTACTCATATAACGGTGGATTGGCGCCAAATAAATCCACATATAGGTATTTGAAATACTATAGAACGGTGGCCAAAATCCCTTGACTATTACACTTAGATAAATCCTACAGCCGCATAGCTCTCTCTTCTTTGTTTGTTGACGTTAAATTGAGCCTGTTGAGTGTCAGGTTTTTTTACAATCTTTGTTTTTTTAAATGTCTAGGATATGTATATTATTGATAATAATAAATAAATAATGTTGGCGCGGCATGTGCTTACAGGATTTTATTATTATTAATTTTGAGGTTTAATAACATGAGAAAGATTTTAGTAACATTTGCACTGTTCAGTTTGTTAATCAGTAATGCGAGCGCTGGGCTAATATTTCAGGACGATTTTGGTAGCGGTAACAACAGAGCTAATATTACCGGTAACTTCGGCAATTGGTCTGTAGTTTCTGGTAACGTAGATTTGTGGAATTTTACGGGTGCGTTTGCACCGGGATATGCTGTTGATATGAGCGGCAATCAAGTAGGTTCAATTCAAACTCAAGAAATGTTCAGCTTTGCAGCAAACGCTACATATTCGTTATCATTTTTACTTGGCAATAATCAGCACACCCAAGATAATGGTTTGATTTATGGGTTTAGGAATTCAGCCGGCGTATTAGCATCTGGGACGATAAGCAATTTAAAAAGCTACCTAACAAGTTTAAACACATCGTCATCAGTCGTAACACTATACTTTACGCCAGATAGTGACTTGGAAGCTTCAATATTTTTCACGTCTACAGGTCCGAATGACTTTGGTGGAGCGATAATTGATAACGTTAAGGTAGTTCCAGAACCATCAACACTAGCTATCTTAGCATTAGGCTTGATTGGCTTAGGCGCACGTCGCTTTAAAAAATAAGCTTAATAGTTTTTCTGAAAGCACCTTCCACTTGGTAGGTGCTTTTTTTATGTCTGACATTTAGTAAAGGCGCGATACATTTAAGACTATGTCTATGTAGGTTTGTTTTAGTGGTTTACGGTGGCTGTTTCTGACTGTTATAAGGCTTTAAGTGTATACCCTTTGCATACCCCTCGGGTTTCTTTAAGGTCTTTAATTCCTTTCTAATCCCAACCTGAGTCGCCACAGCTGCATCCTCCGACAAAATTTCGCCAAACTTTTACGACGCTGATGGTCACGAGTGGAAACCACGCAGAGAGTGAATGAGCACAAAAGAGCAGCACAGGTTTTTCAGACAAAATGGAATGGACCCAAATCCATAAATCGGCGGGTCTGAGTTGAGATAACTTAATGATATTTATGAAGAAATGGTGGCCCAACCCTGACTTGAACAGGGGACCTGCCGATTATGAGGCCAAGGAAATCGTTCGCGGTTTTGTAGTAAGTGCAAGAAAAGTAAGCAAAAAATCTCTGGCAAAATTGGCTCAAAAAACCGACCGAAACTATTCCGAACTGAGCAGGTTCGGTTTTCGAACGACTCAAGTGTAAGTTCAAGAAAATTAATGGAAATTCTCAACCGAACACTGAACTTTTACTGAACTAGTAGTGTGAACTTGCAAAAAAAAGGGGGGAGGGGCAGCAGAAAACGTGAAATCCTGAAAAACTGCGGGAACTGGTTGTGAGTATATGACGCCTTAGGGCAGATTGCCGACATTGCCATAAAGTGCTATTTCTGGAGTAGAATGTTGGTTTGACTAGAATATCTGACCGGCAAGTCCCATCTAAATAACGGTCGTTCGATTTCTACTACACTTCCTGTTTTTATTGGCCTTTCAAAAAATTGACCCGATATGTCAAGTGATTGGCTCAATACTGCAAACCCCCAATTTTCAAACACATTAAGCTATTTCTCGTCGAACTAAAACGATGTTATTACTTGCAAAGCTTCTATCGCTGACACGGCGCTTCTAGCTTGCATGTGACTCTTAATAAAATACGGGTTTGTCAGAGATAGCCCATTATTTACTAAATTGAAAGGGAACGAAAATGAAAGCAAAAATATCAATAAAGGTAATGAAAACATTTAGTGCGGGGGCTCTCTTTATTACACTATCAACATCTGTTATGGCATCTGAGCCTGCCGGGTATGTGGTAACAGGCGATCACAAAAGTGGATTCAAGTGCAGTGTAACCGAAGGCGTAACTGTTCAAGACCTAACGCTAGATGATCTTAATCTTGCCGTCGGTGGCGTTGTAAACTTTTCTCATATTTCTACGCAGTATGCGTTATCTCAATGGGGTTATGAAGCAGCTTTTGCTGCTCCCATACTCAATCGCAGTAACAAACACTTTGAGAGGGTTCAAAAGTACAACAAAAAAATCGAAATGCGTCCATTGATGCATACAAAGGCAGTACGTTGCGAGATAAAAACATACGCAACACCAAAACAAGCGGGCATGTTTAGTATTAAGACGCCAGAAAAACAAGAAAAACAATGGCAGCGCACAATCAGCACTTCAAATTCACAAAGCGTTACATTGAGTACTTCATCAACGAGTAAAATCACGAGGACACAAACTGCGGATGCTAACCTTGGTTTTACCTACAAAGGACTATCAGGAGGAGTGAGCGGGTCTACATCAAAAACAACAGAACAGTCTCTCAAATCCGACTTTATACAGTCGAAGGAACATCAAAACTCAGAGACGAATACTTCAACCGAAACCTTGTACATTCCTAAAGGTGAGTTTTATGGTCACGCACCTTCTGCTGACAACTTATCCTATGAAGTAGAGGTCACATTCGATTCGACTTTTAGCGGTTATGCCGCCTTTGCAGTAGGGAGCAAAAATAAAGCAGCTGCAATTAACACAATCCTAAGCTCTAAAACTTCGAGCGATAGTGTTCACTTACCACCAAGATATTCGTCAACGAGAAAAATCACCACAAAAGTGACCAAGGTTTTATATCAACCCGCCCCTCAGTGGAAAACTTTCGATAACGAACAAGACTACGATAATAACTATGATGCTTTGGTACACAATCATTTTTCACTTTTGAGTGAAGACCATAACTAAGCCATGTTTGCAATTGCTTGTAACATCTAGGGTACGAGTTTTTGGCTCGTACCTATTTCTCATACATAAATATAGGATATTGCAAATGAACAAACGGTCAATTATGTGTACTTTGTTTGTGTCGACAGCTTTATTAAGTGGCTGTTCAACCATGGCGCCAGCGACTAAGGTAGAGCAAGTAGTCGAACGAAATGGTGTCAGTATTTCTTTAATTCCAGCAACTTACAGGGAAGTTTATTTTAGCCCTTCGGTATCAAAAGAAAAATATTGTAGGGCACCAGACCCTGACTTTAGCGTGCAACAAAGTGATCAACTCAATTTATCGCTACCTATGAATGGCGGCGAGAGTATCGGTGGAGGGGAAAAACAAACAGGTCTTAATTTAGGAGGTAGATCGCCGGCGGTATTGATTACTCGAGAGCTAATGTATAGGGCCTGCGAACTGGCATCTAATATTAATGCAGATGATAAAACTACCATTGACATTTATTCTGCTTTTTTAGAAGGCATTAAGGATATCGTTCAACAATCTTCTTTGACGGGTACTACAAACTCAGACATAACTTCAAGCTCAACCTCGTCTGAAGATTCTTCCTCAAATGAAGATGATGATTTAGAGGGAGGCAATTGATACCTTTAGATTTTGCAAAATCTTTAGCCTCACAAACACACTAATTCGTCTTCAAGCTTTTAATTGCGGTAGGCGCTTTACCATAGAATTTTTTGAAGGTACGAGAAAAGTAAGCCAAACTTTCGTAACCTGTTCCATAGGCAATTTCGCTAATGCTTAGGGTGTTTTCATTGATTAATTTAAGCGCAATCTGCATGCGTACTTGCGTAATAAATTGCCCAGCAGATTGTTGGCAATCTTCTTGGCACTTTCGACTGAGTGAACGCCGGCTTAGGGCCATTGCTGCGGCTAAAATATCTGTATTGAACTCGGGGTTTGTCAAGTTTTGTAAAATTTCAAAACGTAGCTTTTCAGCGAAACTAGGCTCATTTTTATCCGCGATTGAATGAGCGTTTAATGATAAAGCGAAGTCTGTTTTTAATTGTTCACGGATCATTTTTCTGTTTCTAATAAGTCCGTCTATTCTGGCAATTAGCTCGGAAGTATCAAAGGGTTTAGTCATGTAATCATCAGCGCCAGTTTGTAAACCTTCAACTGTCTCGCGCTTACCTGATTTGGCGCTTAACATGATAATGGGAACAGTACAGATAAGAGCGTTCTTTCTTAATTCAGCCAACATCTCTAGACCGTTCATTTTTGGCATCATGACGTCAGAAATGATTAAATCGGGTAGGGTTGATATCGCTTTCTCTAAGCCTTCTTCACCATCACAAGCCTGAACAATGCGGTAATATCCTGACAGTTTTAGCGAAATAAATTGTCTTAATTCGACATTATCATCAACCACCAATATTGTGGTGATGTCATCCTTACTATGCGTAAGAGTATCGCTACTTATCATATTGGACATGTCACGGTCTGGGATTTGAGCAATAGGGAAAATTGGCATATCGCTGACACTGTTTGAGACGCTATTTTCAAGCAGTAGCGAAGCGTCAAAATGCTGGTTGCCAGGCTTGAGCCATATTGTAAAGCAGCACCCTTGACCGACTTGGCTTACTAACTCTATTTCTCCGTGATGCAGCTCCATGAGTTCTTTAACTAGCGCTAAGCCAATTCCGGTGCCCGGTTGGTTGACATTTTGAGATGATTCACCTTGATAAAATCGATCAAAGAGTTTTTCGTGTAAGGAATGTTCAACACCTGTACCGTTGTCTTTTACCTCGATGCCTATTCGAGATGTTTGTTTTAATATTGATATGCTTATTTGCGTATTCGAACCGCTATATTTGATTGCATTAGAGAGTAAGTTAGCAATGCATTTTTCTAGTTGGTCACGGTCAAAGTAAAGCAGCACTGGATCATTTGTATCGTGTATTGTAATTGTTTGGTGTTGTTTATGTGCCCAACCTTTAAATCGAGGCGCGACTAAGTTTATCAATTCCGCGATATCGTATTGAGCAATATGCATAGGGAATTGACCAGCATCTAAGCGATTGATATCTAAAATATGGCCTACAAGCTCCAGCATTTTATTCGCATTTCTTAAGGCGGTTTCAACTGGATAAGAAATGCCTTGCTTTAGGTTTGGGTACTCTGCCAACAAGTCTTTTAAGGGCGCAATCGTCAAGGTTAATGGCGTCCTAAACTCATGGGATACATTGGCAAAGAAACGCTCTTTTAAAACTTGTTGTTGCTCTAGTTCAGCTACTTTATCTTTGATCTCTTGGGTTCGCAGCGCCACGGTACTTTCTAAGCTGCGGTTTTGTGCTTTAAGCTCAGCGGCACGCCAATGCTGTGTTAACAAGCCCGTTAGGACCAACAAAGTAATCAGCACTAAAATATAAGCTACCCAAGCAATCCGACTCAAATACCAGGGGGGTTTAACGTAAAATGCAAGTTCCGTTTCATACGTGCGCAGCCAATCATCTTTTGCCTGAACTTGGAATTGGTAATCACCCCCAGACAATAAGGTATAGTCTTTTTGGTGTTCGTTGGCCCATTCACTCCATTTTTGTTGCCCGCTGCCTAACAGCCGATGTCGATACAAAGTGTCATTCAACAAGCTACTACCACTTAGAGCAAACTCTATCCGAATTGAGTTATTAGTCTGGTCGAGTGCAATGGGGTCTGTTGCTGAAAGTTGCCCTCCATTAATCATCACTTGGCTATCAAGATTGCTAATGCGGCGAATATTTAATTTACCTTCGCTTGGCAATGCTTCCGCCAAGTCGACATTTGCTCGGTACACTTCACCGGAACTTTGCACAAACCAAACATGTTCCGTTGAGTCGCTAGCAAAATCTCTCAACCCGACTTTTGTAAATGGCGCAAACAATTCAGAGTGTCGTTGCCATTTGCCGTTCCTGTCTTTTTCAACATATCCTGATTGCTGTCCAATGCGGAACCAAACTCTGCCCTTTGGATCTTCAAAAACACGAAATACGTCTTCTTTTTCAGTTGTGAAAATTTCGGGGAAGCCGGTCATAAATTGCAGTGCAGGTAAACGTTGAGGCATGTAATCCATTAAACCGTTGCTAGTGGCTATAACAACGCCAGATGACAATTTGAAGGGCATCACATTGCCGGGGCCCAAACCATCCTTATCTACAAATTTTTCGACCTTCGTGGCTTTATCCAAAAACTGCGCGTTTTCAACACGATATAATTCTTGAGTAGTGGTGCCTGTCCAAATCACGCCGTTGTCTTGCACTGCAACAAACTCTAATTCATCAGCTAAACCCTCTACTTTGCTCTTCGACCACTCACCGTCAAGGTATTCGACAATAAATAAACCCTCGTATGAGCTTACAACCAACTTGTTTGTTAAAGGATCGACTTTTAAAGACCGAGCCCATCCAGTTTTTAGTATATTTGAAAACTCTTGTTCAGGTTCATTGATAAGGCGGGCGAACACACCGCCATTGCCAGCATAAAGAAAATGTTTTTTGTATTCTATGGCATCGAAATAAATTCGTTTGCTGTCAATGAGCACTTCGAACTTCGCTGGGGCCAGTTGGGACTGTCCGGCTTTGAGTTGGAATACACCATCGCCTGTAGCCACAAGCTTTCCGCCAACTGGTACCAACCTATCAATGATCGTGGATTGAGTACCGGGTTTGTATGAACTTAAACGGTGAGGAGGAAGCATTTGAGTGATACTTGGGATACCAGAAAGCCAAATATTGCTTTGCTGGTCTTCTAGCACAGAGTAAAGTGAACCAATATCTAAATTGTGTTCTTCACGGTAATTCGCCACGATGTGATATGTAGGATCAAGCACGAATAAACCTCGGTCTAATGATACAAGATAATAAAAGCCGTCTTTGGCTTGTATACCTTCGTACAAACCATCATCTACACCAAAGCGGGTTCCGTCTAACCTGAGTTCAAAAGTACCGTTGTGTTGCTCAAAGATCCCGTGTGTGCCTGTTATCGTGACAAGCTCATTACTGTTATTGTAAAACATATTACGAATAACTGCTGCTTTAGGAAGACCCACATCGCTTTTGTTTAGTGTAAAGTCAGGTGACAATGAAGAAGTGTTTATATTCAGTATATGTAAGGACTTCTCGTTTAATATTTTGAATACAAAGCTGTCGTCCAAAGTGAAAATACGGTGCCTGCCACCAGGCATATCTGGCACTTTATGTACCTTATTACCATCCCAAAAATACATTGCCTTGTTGGTCACAAACATGACACCTTGGGAATTTGCAGCGGTAGACCACACTTCGCCAAATTGGCGCTCTTGGGCAGACCACTGACTGACTAAAGATATGAACTCAAGCGTACCATGGGTATTTGGTTTAAAAACGCCAATATCGTCAATCGTACCGGCGTAGATGTGACCGTCATGCCAATGGATTAACGAGCGCACTCTTGAGTTATTAGGTGTATTGTAAAGATGCCAGTTTTCTCCATCCCATTCGATGATACCCGTGCCGGTGCCAGAATATATAAGGCCATTGTCAGCCTGGGTGAGATACCAGTTTTGATCACTACCTTTATGTTCCGCCAAACCAAAGGTTTGCGTCACAGGCATACCGATTTCACTGTACTGGTTTGTGCATAATGCTTTTGAGTTAATAAGAAAGAGCAACAGAAGTAGGCTAGTTCTTAGCACTGGGAAATCCTTTAAAATCTGAGGTTTAGCGGAAAAGAAAACAAAAGGTAAACACTATGTAAATGAAAGGGCAGTATAGGGTGTATTGAGGTTTTATGCTACCTGTTGTTACAACTAGCTTTTCAAATCGTTTAAGCTTAGCTCAAGGTCGTTTGCGGTTATAATTTTAAAACTTACAACCACTTGAACAGCGTCTTTAAGAGCTTGCATCTAAGATGACTGGATCACAAGCTGTGATTGATATCTAAAGCGAAGTCGATTAATAAAAAACTCGCCTCGGCGAATTTGGGTAGCAATTTTTTATCGCTAAAAAGCCTTAATGTTTCAATAGCTACGTGCTGATTTCAGGTAACCAACTATCTTACCTTTAACACCATTCAAATTAAGAGTTTGAATGGTGAACTAGTTTATAACATTCCAAATACAAAAAGATATAACCATCCGGGAACAGCCTCGTTCTTGCTTTCAAAAAATTAGCGATAAACGTGAAACTTGTTCAGCAGAACGCAAAAAGCAACGTCTGCTAGCTACCTCTAAGGAGCCTCTCAAAGCTCCAGTTCAAATAGACAAAAAGTAGTATGGATTTTTGCGTAATTTTGGGTTTCTACGTCCGCAATTGCCGTGCACTTGTCCTTCACAAAATGGAGCATGGGCACATTAGATTAGATGGTCGCACTTCTGTTGAAGAGGTGCGACTTTCAAGCTTTTGTTACGAATCAATTCCCTCCGATACCTCTAATGCATCATCTACTTCTATACCTAAATATCTCACCGTACTTTCAAGTTTTGTATGACCGAGTAACAATTGGCAAGCTCGCAGATTCTTGGTCTTTTTGTAAATAAGAGAGGGCTTTGTTCGCCTCATAGTATGCGTGCCGTATTGAGTCGCATCTAAGTCTATCGATTCGACCCAATGATCAACAATCCGGCTATATTGTCGAGTTGATATATGATCAGATGCTTTCACTCTCGATTTGAACAAGTAATCACTTGACGTCAATTGGTCGTGTTGGATTAACTGTGAGATAGATTCACGCGTGTTTTTAGTAATTTCAAACTGTACCGGTTGCCCAGTCTTTTGTTGAACTACCATTGCTCTGGATTGAACACTTAATCCATGAGCAATGTCACGCAACCTTAAAGAAACTAAGTCACAACCTCTCAACTTGCTGTCAATAGCTAGGTTAAATAGTGCTAGGTCTCTAACATTACCTGATAGCTCAAGGCGAATACGAATAGCCCAGATTTGCTGAAATTTAAGTGGGAGCTTTTGACCAACAAGCTTATTTTTATTCCAAGGTTCCTTTTTCCTATAAACTGTAATTTGATACATGGTGTCACCTCTTTAATATTTGGTTGATGTGATGAATGACCACACATACTAAAGATGAGCTACATATCATGTTAAAGACAATTTTTCGCTCTACACATGGTTCCGAAAAAATAGCCAATAAGTCCATTTACCGAAAGCCGACTGTCGCCAGAGTTGTTCATCGGTCGGCTTAGAGCGAAAAGCAGAAGTTCGAAACGTGTAAACCTAATGTCTACATCTGATCCTAAAGCGGACAATCGAACGCAAAACCTGACGGAGTTGTTTTTACTTAAAGCAGACCCTCTGCATCATAATGCAAAAAAATGACCACCAACTCGTGACTACATTAGATTCTGAAAATCCGTATAGTGCTCGGAGTATGAGTGGACACAGCGCTTAAAGAGAGTGCAAAATCAGTTTCAGAGACAGCAGTCACCAAGGCTAGTCGATAGCATAAATTCCATCTATATTCCGATATTCAACTAATTTCACCTATACACGGGTAAAATGGACTTTATAAATGCTTTTGTGTTATTGATTATTTAAAAAATTAAAGAGAAAGGAAGTGTCAATGCTTTTACGGAAATTTATAAAACATGTAAAAACAGAAAATTGGTTCGCTGTTTTCCTTGATTTTTCGGTCGTAGTAGTTGGTATTTTTGTCGCATTGCAAGTAACCGAATGGAAAGATAATAACGACTTAAATCAACTTGCTATTAAATCGCTTGAGAAAGCAAAAGCAGAAGCGATTGAAAATAACAAGCTACTCTCTTTTTACCTCGAATCCGCCGTGGCTCAAGAAATCCTATTTAATGAAAATATGCAGAATCTATTAAAATGTGACGATAAAAATGACAGTCAGATGGTATTTAACGAAACACTTAACACCTTTATATATAACTTTTCTTTGAATCTAAATACGGTTGCCTTGGAGCAGCTATACACCCAGTCTTTTTATCCTCTTTATGAAGATACCTTTATTATCCTACTCAATAAATATTCAGCTATTAGTAAGCAATTTAGTTTGGATGTTAGCGATAACTCTAAAGTATCTTGGAATACTTGGCCATTTGACAAATCCCCCTATTTTGTTGAGAAGACACAAACTAACGATCCCCTATATTTCAGTCGATACAAGATTAGCGGGCGTTTTCAAGAGGTTTGTAAAAATCAGCAATATATTAATGACATTCATCATCAGCAGTTACTGCGAGTAGCTAACTTTGATATGTATAAAGAGTTACAAAAACGCACAGAAAAATTTATCACTACAATTAAAAAACAAATCGATTTTATCAATGGTGAGCAATAGCCATCAGCTTAGAGTTTCTTTGTTATGCTCTTTAGACTTTGCTCGAAAATGTCCGTTTTGGTGACGAAGCGGAACAATTATTGAGTTGAATTCAACTCGAATAAATGACTATTTTTTCCCAAAGTAAAAGTGTCGTATCTATTATCGAATGACTCCTTATGGCACTGAGCCGAACTTCGGCAATGAGAGATTTGCAGCCCGTCACCATCGCGAAGGAGGTGGTCTCCTTAGAGCGATCAGTGGACGGTAAGCTTTGTATTTTTGTGAGACTGCTTCAAGCTCATAGTTGCCGTTGATATTTTTACGCTAACTTATGGTTGGCAACTAAAAGCGTTATGAACTTTTTGTCAAAGCAGTAATTATATCAGACTGTATAACTAAGTTGATTTGAAGGCTAATCTTAGTTGGTTTTGAGGTTTGATGGTTTGCATCAATAGACATAGTGAGACTAAAGCCACACCTATCCAACCAATGACTTTAAATTTTTCGCCAATAATGAAAACAGCTAAAATAGTTGCAACTAATGGCTCAATTAGGGTTATTAATGTCGCTTTACTTGCATCTATATAATTCAAGCCAAAACCAAATAATAAGTATCCTAAAAACATTGGAATTATTGCCATATACAAAGATACCAAAGCATTAGTTGAGCTTGAAAATAAGTTATCACCCGTAAACCATAATGAAGGGAGTAACAATAGTGCTGCACAACCGAATAGCCCTGACATGGACGCTTTTGAATGAACGCCACTTTCAATTAAACGCCTTGCTGCCCATGAATAACCTGCATAAGTTAATCCAGCAATACAACCCAAAAGAATCCCCAGACCCTGTTGATTAATACTGTAAGCAGTATTATTACTTTGGTCTCTACCTAACGTTAACAGAGCAATACCTATCGCTCCAATGACAAAGCTCAATATCCATTGCTGTGATATGTGCTTTTTACTAATTAGATGTTCAAGGATTGCGGCAAAAAAAGGTGCTGTAGCGATAGAAACCACAGTGCCAATGGCAACACCCGAAAAACGCATTGAGGTATAAAATGCTAATGGGTAAATAGCGACAGAAGCTCCCCCAAAAAGTAATATACGAGGTTGTTCTAGCATGAGCTTATAATCTATAAATAGTTTTTTTTGAGCTGTAACTACAAGTAATACTCCGCCTATACCCATAGAAAATGCCCCAATAGCCAAAGAGCTTACATCAGGTGAATAGCTTGCCACAGTGCCAGTTGTTCCCCACAAAAAGCTGGCAATTACAATAGCAATAACACCCTTAAAGTTGTCATGATAATTTTCCATAATGAAACCTGTATATGATTACTTCAATACGGAAATAGTATGCTAATTAAGAAAGGCGTTTTTAACAATTAAGACGCAATCGTTAACAATTCAGACTACGTTTACTTTTTGAACTTAGTAGGTGATAGGCCAAAGTATTGTGAAAACTTTCGGCTAAAAGCTGACGGTTCTTTGTAACCTACTTTTTCACCAATAATTGGTAGTGGGTAATCTGTATGTGTAAGTAAAGCTTGAGCTTTTTCCATCCGAAGTTTTGTTAAGTACTTCATCACAGTCATACCTGTTTGTTGTTTAAATAGTTTCTTAAACTGTGTCTCACTCAGGAAAGCAGACTCAGCCAAGCGTTTGATTTGAAGCTGCGATGCAATATTTTGTTCTATGAAGGATATTGCTGTACCAATGCGATTATCTACTTTTGGCAATAAAGGTTGCTCTGCAAGCAGTAAACTAAATATTTCAAACATTGCCTGCTCTAATTGAGCATTAACTTTGTTTTCTAGTTGGTTTTCGATAAAAGTTAAGTAACTTCTAAGAGATGAATTAATCGCAAAAACAATATATTGTGAAGATGAAATGTTTAGGGGGAGGTGTTCCATATCCACGACTACAAATCTAGCTTCAGTATCAGCAGTGAACAAGTGCTCTTCGTTGGCTTTAACTACAACACATTCACTAGGTGCAACTTTACCATTGAAATTACCAACACATATATTTATAACACCACGTAAGGGTAAAACTAATTGATTAAAGTGATGTGAGTGACGAGTTGGTTTTGTACTATAAGAGCGAATGGATAATAGATTTTTCATAATAATAGAAAATGTATGGCCTTACTTCATTCTGATTCTGGTTATACATATTAGAGCAATGGATAATAAAGTGAAGTGTTAGTTTTTATTGGTACTTTATTTTAAAGTATCTATGACCGCTTTGGTGGCATTGCTGTCCATCAAGAGTCGCTTTGTAATGCCGCCCTAATGACCGCTATTGGCACAAAGTGCCAATTTGCTGAAACGCACCGACCGTCTGCTTTGGTGTGAAGCCGAAACAAGTGTAGAAAATTCTGACACTTTTATTTTTGGATAAAATACTCATTCAAATTTGAGCAGCGTACGGCCACTATTGCCGTTTTTGCGACTGTCAGCAAGCAAATCTTGCATGTCTCATTATCTATTAGCCGACCATAAAACTTTGTAACGTGAAACTAAGTTTATTTGTTAGATAGCGCTCCTCTAGGTTACTAAATTATTAAACAAAAAAACGGCTCAACATGAGCCGTTTATTGTTGTCTGTTACATCAATCACAATTGGCTGATTTCCTGCCCCAACTCAAACTTGCTATCGGTGACTATTTTTTCAAGCACTATCACTCTTTTAGCCAGCTGCTCTACCCTTTTCTGCATGCTATTCACCGCTTCGGTATCTGTGTCTTTTTGCAGCGCTAATATCTTCTGATTGACCTCAGATTTGTAATTAAAATAATTACGCACAAAGATGATAATTAAAATCGGTGAGGTAAGGGCTAGCATAACTAAAAATAATTCAAACATAGTGGTTCTCCTAGTAGCTGTTTTGAGTGGTTAGTTCTGATTGAGGTTGAGGTTGTGAATTAACATCGCCATTGTTGCGCCATAGTGTTTTAAAGGCTATTTCCCGTGTTTTCCCTTTACGCACCAGTATATGCACATAAATTATACTTAGAATAATGGCAGTGGCCTTGAAAAGGTTGCCTTCTAGGTCACCAGCGGCGCCGCCTGACATGCCAAATATACCGTAAGCTGCATTCATGAAAATATGCATAAACATAGGAAACCAAATACGGTATCCACATTCACAATATAACCACGCAAACCATGTTCCAGCGATAGTTGTGATGGTTAGCGCCATAACAACAGACATAACATCATGCCCTTGGTAAATATGCCCTAGACCAAAAATAACCGAGCTAATTAATGCGGCAGGAATAAATCCCCAACGACAAAAGTGAAATAACACCCCAAATAACGCTGCCCTAAAGATAATTTCTTCAAACAACCCAGCATATACTGAGCCGGTAATAATGCCAGGCAGTGAGAGGTCTAATTCGGTACTTAAGAATGCATACCCTAAGGTCATAGGCAAACAACAAGCTACAGCTGCCAATAAGTAGTGCTGACTGCCAGACACGTTTACACCTATTACGTCATACCAAGGGTGTTGTTTAAATAATAAGACCGCCACTAAGACAAGTGGCCCGTAGATAAATAGATATTTCGCCAAGGTGTATAAAAGATAAGTTTGTTGATCTAGGTTAAGTAATACTTCGCTCCAACTCTCGCCCCAAAAATCACGCATAAAATAGTGACAGAACATAAAGGTGGTTAATAATATTAGTGATTTGATTGTGTGATTCATAGTTACCTGCTTAGTAAGAAATTCAAAATTCGAGCTAAGCATGCCAAGCCCAATTCATCATGGCGATGAGTTAGGGCTAAAGCTGATTATTTAGGGTTTAGTGACAAAAATTTGCGGTGATTAACAAACCTTAGGGGCGAATGACAAGGCCTTTTTTGTTGCTTCTACATAGGTTCTAGAGACGGGCACTACCAAATCGCCAGCCTGCATAGTCAATTGCAAACCACCAGCGTTACCTTGCCATAACTTAACTAAACCAAGATTTACTGCATAAGATCTATGACAACGTACCACCTGAGCGTCAGCTGGAAGCTGTTTTAACAGTTTGGTTAACGAGCCGCGCAATAACTTACGACTGCAATTTTCATCTTCGAGCATACCAAGCTCACAATAATTATCCGCAGATTTGATAAATAAAATCTGCGACAAACTGACTTGTACAATGTCATCTTTATTGTCACCTCTTAAGGTTATTTGTTTTTCTAAGGTTAGCGTAGCGTTTTTCGCTTGGCTTGACTCAAGGGCAATTGGCTGAGACTGAGTAATAGCAATTGAATGTCGATTAACTAAAAACATAAAAATAATCGGAAACAGACCAATGGCTAAAATATAAAAAACAAACAACAATTGATTCTGCCAATGCCAAACACCTAATATGGCCACCACAAAATAACTGTGATTAAATACCGCTACAAAGCCAATATACAAAGTAGCAATAAGGCCTTTTCTAATGTGGCTATTTAATCGTCTACGGCTTAATAATATCTCTATGAACCCAGCCAGCAATAAAGCACAAAAAGTCACTAAACCATAACCAGACAGACGCAGATATTTATAGGAAATAGTATCGCTGTGCGTGCCAAAAGGTTGAAACAAAAATAATATTACTAAGGTGACCACAGAAAATAGCATCGCTCTTTGAATAAGCGTTTTTTTTGAGTCCAAATCATCCTTAAGCCACAACTTCACTATTTATACACCTTCTGAAATTTTCGACCGTTAAAATACCACAGTTCTACTATCTGCTTTTAAGGTTTAGATAAATAAACAATTTACAGACATTCGACCTTATCTAAAAGATGCCAAAAGCGATGAATACAGGTAACCTAAAGCTCGCTCAATATAATAAAGAAAGGCCTTTACAATGACATCCTCTTCTAAGCTGATGCGCTTATCCATATTTTTTTTAATCTCGCAGTTGGTGATTAATACTGTCGCTGCAAAAGAGGTGTCTTTGACTATTACCAGTTCGCAAAGTGAGCCAAAAGAAGGACGACTACACGTAATCTTTTCTAAATCAGATGAGCAAGAACCTAGGTTTTATAGTGCGTGGCCCACACAAGATGTAGAGCCGTTATTTTCACAAGACTTACCCGCGCTAACTAAAGGACAAAGCATAAACTTTGATGCCGCTACTAGGGGCTTTCCGTTTGCCTCATTGACCGACTTACCTGCACTATACGGGGCAATGAGTTGCAAAGCCTTTGGTCAATATTTAAGCCGTTCGATGGTCCAATTTTTCCAGATAAATTGAATTTAAAATACTCCCGCAAAGACATTAAGTCGATAATCTTAAATTTGAAAAAAGATACAATTGGCTCAGTAGAGTACAAAGCTAGACGTCAGCGCTCTAAATATGTGGGAGAGAATTTTCACAATACTAAATATCAAGAAGCTGTTTGGATAGACTTAACATTAAAGTTCAGAGATTGGTGCCTGCAGAATAAGTATTCGTCGCTATATTATGAAAATCGTCAAGAGGGTAACGGGGAAAATAGTTTTGTTTCATTAACGGACGATGTCGTCTCACCTACAGATAACGTTCTTCTTTTTGATGAGCTTTTGTATCGCAAGATAGTCGCGCCTATTCTCCCCTGCATGATAAACAGTAATTTCTCTCAACTGCGTAACGCAGAAGTTATGATCGATGAAATTATTTGGGCGGGTAAGGATCCAACGGCTTTTTGGCGGTAGCTTTATTTGTGTTACTGCCTTTTGGGGCCGTTCATTGTGTAGAACGTGTACAGCCGCTTTTGGCACAAAGCTCGCATACGAATTTGAACGGCGAACGGCAGGTTTTGCCGTGCAGCTGTCATAGACAAGAATGGGCAGTCCACTCCTTAGCTAAGACTTTAAAGCCCTGACAAGTTTCACTAGTTGACGTGTGTCAACTCTACCAATGCTTATTCTCTGTATCTTTATTTTCTCTTTTGGAAAACATCATTACAAAGTGAAAGAACTCATGAATGACTCTGGTGAGCTAAAAAAATATCTGGTAGATACAAGGAGAACTCTACATCAGGAGCCCGAGCTGGCTTTTCATGAGGAAAAGACGGCTGAACTTATTCTCAGCGAGCTGAACAAACTCGGTATTCCCTATGATTATACGGGGGTAGGCGGAGGTATCATTGCCACCATCGCTTGCAAGCGACCGAATAGACCCAGCATCGCACTGAGGGCAGAAATGGATGCCCTGCCCGGCCATGAAACTACTGGACTTAGTTTTTCTTCCAGAAATATCGGCAATGTTCACGCCTGCGGTCATGACGCGCATATGGCAATTGTTCTCGGTGCCGCGAAATTACTGAAAGAGAAACCTGTGGGGATTAATGTCTTCTTGTTCTTCCAACCGGCAGAAGAAAGTGGAGGAGGTTCCAGAGAAATAATTAAAACAGGAATACTGGAAAAAACATCAGCAATATTTGCTGGCCATGTAACTCACTATTACTCAGTGGGCCAAATTATGATCGGGCACGGAATTATTACTGCGCAATCGGACCGGTTTGAAATTAATATTACCGGTAAAGGAGGCCATGGGGCAAGACCGCAAGAGGCAACCGATGCAGTAATTATCGCCGGCTCCTTAGTTAATAGTATTCAGACGCTAGTTTCTCGAGAAGTCGATCCACTGCACCCCTCAGTAGTAACAATCGGACAGATTCAAGCTGGCAGTGCAGCTAATGTCATCGCAGAGTCAGCAATGCTAAGAGGAACAATTCGTACCACTTTGCCAGAATCTAGAGAACGAATCACGCAAGGTCTTCAACGAATGGTCGATGCATTCGAAATACTACATAACGCAAAAGTCTGCTTAACGATAACCGAAGGCTATCCTCCAGTTGTAAACTCTAATGAGGAAGTTAACCTGGCATTAGCCGCTGTAAAAGAAACGTTAGGGGATGACGGCGTGATCATGATGGACTATCCAAGCATGGGATCAGAAGATTTTTCCTATTATCTAGAAAAGATACCTGGCTGTTATGTCCGCTTTGGTGCCAGAGACAAGGACAAAAAGTTTGTCCCTCTGCACAGCCCCTCATTCGATATCGACGAAGAAGTTCTAGCTATCGGAGCCAACTATTTTCATACCCTGTCAAAGTTGGCTGCAGACTACTATGTCTGATACTCAGTTACCTTTCAAGGTATCAGAGATCAGTTCCATAGGAATGGAGATCGAGTTCCAATTGTTAGACAGACAGACTCTGAAACTAAAAGAAGGAATTCTTGAGCTCATGGAGTTCTATCGCAGCAACCCATTCGTTAAGCCTGAATTTATTCAAAACACTGTAGAAGTCATCTCGCCTGTTTGTCATAGCATCTCTGAATTAGAGCGTGAAATGAGGATACTCGTTACCGACGTTCATCAAAAATGTCACAGTTTGGGAATGGCGATTTGCGGAGCAGGGACTCATCCTTTTAGTAGGGGTATGGCCGCTACGACTCCTTTACCGCGGTATCTCCGTATGGAGGCTATAGAAGGGTTTACCAGTCACACTCAAATCACCTTTGCCACTCACATTCACGTCGGCATGCAATCAGGCGAAGAAGCCCTTAGAATCATGCGTGGGTGCAAACGATTTATTCCTTTGCTGATTGCGCTGTCTGCAAATTCGCCCTTCTGGCATGGTCACGATACCGACTATGCCGCTTTTCGCCATCATGTGCTGGCCGCCAGCCGCAGTTATGGTATCCCCCCTTCTTTTCAATCCTGGGACGAGTTTGAGACCTTTATTGCGGTTACAACGAGAAGTGGAATATTCAAATCGATCAATGATGTACATTGGGATATCCGTCCCAGACCACACCTGGGCACACTCGAAATTCGCGTCATGGATACCCAGCCAACCATTTCAGACGCTATGTCACTTGCGGCCTTCCTGCAGGCCTTGATTTACCATTTACGCGCGAGCGAAGATGATGAAGTCGACCGCATGATGCCGCAAGCATTGCATCAGTGGATCGAGCGAGACAATCGTTACCGTGCCGCCCATTTTGGCATACACGGTTCCATCTATGACGAACTTTTTGACATCGTCCTGCCATTAAAGGACCATTATGAATCAACAGTTGAAAGTTTAGCGAAGCAGATCCGGGAATTAAAGTTGGAAAAATATATCTCACATTTAGGAGAAAAAGTTATCCATACCAACAATGTTGACATCCAGCGTTCGATTTACTTTAACAACCATTCATTAAAGAAGGTCGTCAGAAAATTGGTAGAAATGTTGGACACAGACATTTGTAACCTGCCTTGTATAAACAGGAAGCAGAATAATTAAGAGGATGGATATTTTTTAAGGCTAATTCTGTAATTTTAGCCAACAATTTGAAGTTATGAAAATCGCTAACCTGGTAGGAAAAAGATCTCTTAGACGTCGTTGGGCCAAACAATTTTGATCCAGTAAACCTTTGATGACGATGATTCTATCTTAACCTAAAGAAGAGTCCTCCAACACTGTATGGTTAGCTAGAAAGATGGGTTTACTTATTTATTCCTTGGGCCGATTTTTTCCGCTCTCTCAGGCGTGAACCAAGGTTAAGCGGGAAATCAACCTATGACTGCTATGGCCGTAACCTTGCCCTTGAGAGTATGAAAGGGCAATTGATGTACAGCATGGCAAAGGGTATCGAGAAATAAGCAAAGGCAATCGATAAATCAGAAATTACATTTGTCCACAAAATACCTGGTTGCCAGCCGCTAATATTCCTTTATTGAATTGACCTGCTTTCATAGACATGAATACAGGTCAAAAGTTTGACTAGTTGGGGCGGGCGTAGCGTACTTCGCCTTCAATCAAGGTCATTTCAACCTCAAGCCCAGACAGTTCCTCTTCGCTTAGGGTTAGTGGATTACCGTTCAAGACTACAATGTCGGCACGCTTGCCGGGTGTAAGGCTGCCAAGTTCGTCTTCGTCAAAGACCGCTTTGGCGCAACCCATCGTGTATGAATATAACGCCTCCATTCTGCTCATAGATTGCTCTGGGTAAAACTGCTCGCCACTCTCCATGCGACGGGTCACTGAAGCAATGTAAGACTCAATGGGTGAAATTGCTTCTACCGGCACATCGGTACCGTTGCAGATAGTTGCGCCAGCGTCGAGCAACGAGCGCCAAACGTAGGCTCTGTTCTGAGCGCGCTCTTCGCCTATTCGTTGGGGAACCCATGGGCCGTCAGAGGTCGCGTGTACACCTTGCATTGAGGCTATAACGCCCAGCTTGGCAAAACGTGGGACTTCGTCAGGATGTAGGGTTTGAGCATGTTCTATTCGCCACCGAAGGTCTTCATCTAAGCGGGCGCCCATCAAATCTTCATAAATATCCATTGCTTCACGATTTCCACGATCACCTATTGCATGGGTATTTAACTGGAACCCGTTGTCTAAAGCGATTTGGGCTGTTTCACGCAGATTTTCCATAGACGTTTGTGGGAGTCCTGATGTTTCGGGTTTGTCGCTGTATGGGTCAAGCATCCAAGCACCGTGGGTGCCAAGAGCGCCGTCAATACCGCGTTTCAGTGCGCGGACCGTTAAAAAGCCATTGGCGTGACCAACCATGCGAAAATCAGCAGCGCGAGCACGAAGAGATTCGTTAGTTTCCCAACGAACTGCCATATGTAAACGAATAGGTAGTTGCCCAGCGTCAGCCGCTACTTTTAATCGTTGAATTTCCTCAAAATTGGAGCCCATGTCATGAAAACTGGTAACGCCAAAACGTAACGATTCTTCACCAGCGAGCTTCACTTTACGCTCGAACTGTGCTTGTTTTTCTTCTTCACTTAGGCTTGCCTGCACATCATTTAGAACCGCATAAATAGGTCGTTGGGCAGCCTGACGTAAATATCCGGTAGCATCACCATTGTTATCACGAACGATAGTGCCGCCTTCGGTATCGGGAGTATTGCTATCAATTCCACCTAGTGAAAGCGCCATCTCATTGACTAAAGAACCATGTCCACTTGCATGAATCAAAAATACCGGATTGTTCGGACTAACCGCGCTTAAGCTGCGGTGGTGAGGAATACCATCATAAAGCATTTCATCGGTCTTACCCCAACGCTCCTGATGCCAGCCGCGACCTGTAATCCACTCACCCGGTTCGGCATTTTTTGCTGCCTGCGCTACCATGTCGACAATGTCTTGAAAACTGCGCGTTGGCACAAGATCGAGCGTCATTAGCGCTTGCCCAAGACTGAGAAAATGCCCATGTCCTTCAATAAACCCGGGTATCGCAACACGATCATCAAGATTAATGACTTCGGTAGAATCACCAATGTAACTAGCGATATTTTCAACATTACCAACGGCAAGTATTCGACCGTCTTTTAAAGCAATTGCTTGAGCTTCTGGTTGGTCGGGATCTACGGTAATGATTGTACCGCCCGTTAGCACACGGTCGGCAATGGTAGCCGAACTTGACGAAGTTTTGTCCACTTCTTCATCTATCGCTACGGTGGATTGATTGTTTGCTGGTTGGCACGCGACCAAAGCGCCGCAGAGCAACAATAGAGGTAATTTTCGGAATAAAGTCATGTTAAAAACTGTCGATTATCAAATGGGGTATTTGCAGAATAGAACACATCCATAAGCTATGCAACAGGCGCGAGTATAAGAAAAAAAACCACATACCTGATCTATTCAACAGGGTATAATTTTGTTGGGTTCAGGGTCATTGAGCTGACTGTTGGTAAAGGTCAACGGATGAAAAAGTCAGGATTTGATAGCGTTAGGTATGCGTTTATGCGGTAAATCGACAGAAACGCGTTGCGAAGGCATGTTGACTTCCATCCTTTTTGTAAGAATGCGGGTAGCGCTGAGAAGCTACGATAAAATATTTGTATCTATTTAGAATCAAAAAATGCTCATTCAAATCTGAACGGCGAGTGACCGCTTATGCCGTAATCTTTCCCTTGAGCGTTAGGAAGGGCAATGTCTCCTTGTCGCTCTAAGCCGACCGATGAAAAACTCTGGCGACAGTCGGCTTTCGGTAAATGGACTTATTGGCTATTTTTTCGGAACCATGTGTAGAGCGAAAAATTGTCTTTAACATGATATGTAGCTCATCTTTAGTATGTGTGGTCATTCATCACATCAACCAAATATTAAAGAGGTGACACCATGTATCAAATTACAGTTTATAGGAAAAAGGAACCTTGGAATAAAAATAAGCTTGTTGGTCAAAAGCTCCCACTTAAACTTCAGCAAATCTGGGCTATTCGTATTCGCCTTGAGCTATCAGGTAATGTTAGAGACCTAGCACTATTTAACCTAGCTATTGACAGCAAGTTGAGAGGTTGTGACTTAGTTTCTTTAAGGTTGCGTGACATTGCTCATGGATTAAGTGTTCAATCCAGAGCAATGGTAGTTCAACAAAAGACTGGGCAACCGGTACAGTTTGAAATTACTAAAAACACGCGTGAATCTATCTCACAGTTAATCCAACACGACCAATTGACGTCAAGTGATTACTTGTTCAAATCGAGAGTGAAAGCATCTGATCATATATCAACTCGACAATATAGCCGGATTGTTGATCATTGGGTCGAATCGATAGACTTAGATGCGACTCAATACGGCACGCATACTATGAGGCGAACAAAGCCCTCTCTTATTTACAAAAAGACCAAGAATCTGCGAGCTTGCCAATTGTTACTCGGTCATACAAAACTTGAAAGTACGGTGAGATATTTAGGTATAGAAGTAGATGATGCATTAGAGGTATCGGAGGGAATTGATTCGTAACAAAAGCTTGAAAGTCGCACCTCTTCAACAGAAGTGCGACCATCTAATCTAATGTGCCCATGCTCCATTTTGTGAAGGACAAGTGCACGGCATAAGCAGCCGTTCGCCGTTCAAATTCGTATGCGAGCTTTGTGCCATTAACTGCCGTTCAAGTTTTGAAATTTGTATGGTCGCTGTGTACGTTTAGCTGCCGTTCGGCCCGACAGTCATTTCGTGTATTCGCTTTTATTTTCACTCACCAGTTTTGCGAATGCCTAAGTGTATGACTTAGCGGCTTAAAGCTGTACTATGCCAATCGTGATTTATTTATATGCGAACTGTGGTTCGCATATAAATAGGTTCGCAAAATAGTAAAAGTGACGCCAGCTCAGTCACAGCAAAGGATAGCGGAGATGGCCCGGTATGATAAAAATTAATAAGCGGTTCTTAGGGTCCGCTTCATTTAAATGTTAGCTGCCTGTGGGAAAAGCAAGGAATTAAAGTGAGTAATTCATATTTTAGTCCTCACTTAAGACGAATTTGGGGGACTAGTATCATTTTCGTATTACCGGCGGCACTTTACTCCCTAACGAGCGAAAGGCATGAAAAGAGTTCTGTATTCTTGTTATTAGTGCTCTTATGTTCTTGGACACTTCTAAAGGCAATTTTCAGCTCAAAAACTCAAACTTGTATTTTTTAGGCTGTTTAGCTTTATCTTTTACCATAGTATTCAGTTACTTTTTTTCCGGAAGTTATCTTCCATTCATCATCATTCCAATAATCCCTCTTTTGTGGGGGCCAATTTCCTATGATGCGATTTTCAAAATTCTTGAAAATTACGAGTGCAATAATGGTAGTAAATAGATTGTTTATAGCAGTTAACAAGGCTTTCGCTTCGCTCGCTGGGACGCTAACAAGGGCTGCGTCACTTCGTTCCTAATTTTAGATCATGTGTTATCGCCCCTTAGTGGGAAGTTGATATGATTCCCGCTGTCAATAAGCATGACGATTTACCCGCCGAGTTCTTTCATCAGCGTTGTGGATCTGACTGGCGTTTGATACCCCATGGTTTCATGGGCACGTTGGCTTGGTCAGACGATGAGTTGGTAGCAAACCCAGAAAATCATGCCTACCTGAGCGAGGAAAAACGTGGCACGTAGCAGCACAAACGCTGGCGCGGTGCTGATAAGGTGCACCAGGCTCTGCCCCACACGCGCGGCCAGGATAAAGGCCGCAAGGCCATCCACAACGGGACTCTCACTCATTAGCGTAGCGATCACCACGACGGCAGCGAAGAGCGGAAAGTTTTCCACGCAGTTGAGATGTGCGCCTTTGGCGCGGACCATAAAGGGTGAGTCGCGGTTGACTTCAGCGCGCTCCCAGTCCGCGAAGTTGCGATCCCCGAGCAGCGCCATCGGCACGCGGGGAAACGCGTAAGCCAGCATCAGCAGTTGCATCCACACTACGTAAAGCAGCACAGCGATAAATCCGGTCATTGGGCATTCTCCATAGGTTGGATTGAGACACTTCTTACGCACCAAGCCCGCTAACAGATGCGAGAATCGAGGCTATAGGTTTCCACCCTATCATAAAATGCGCTTGTGTTGAAATCGGAACAATCGGGGTTAGTCCAATTTGTGGTGCTCTCCCCCAACAACGTAATGCAAGTGACTCACTGGGTCGTTCGCTTTTTTCAGCGGTACACTTGCGTTATCGTTGTTTGCTCAGTTCGACTCCGTCTCACTCAGGGCGTGGCCCCCTGAACACAGCGTTGAACGTCTGCTGATTGTCTAAAGCGGTCGATCGATGATACTCAAGCCAACTTTAGCTTCTCGCTCTAAGGGGACTAAATTAATCTAAATCGCTACGTCCGTTATCTGCCCACAGCAGTCATATGCTTAAAGTTAGCTTTATCAGCTTCCAGCTTTTCAGAATGTCAGCTTCTCAGAATTTTCAAACTCGGTCACTCGCAAAAAAGAAATTGCAAAACTGCGCCCCCGTCCACCCTGAGTGCTCCACAGTTGCACCCTCCGCCAAAGTTCCGCCAAACTGTTACGTCGGTGATGGTCAGAGATCAAGATTACGCAGAGAGTGACTGAGCACCAAAAAGCAGGAGAGAATTTTTTCAGACAAAATGGAATGGACCTAAATCCATAAATCGGCGGGTCTGAGTTGAGATAACTTGATGATATTTATGAATAAATGGTGGCCCAACCCTGACTTGAACAGGGGACCTGCCGATTATGAGTTGTTTTTATCGTTGTTTTTCAATGAATCACTATGAACTTCAATGTACGTTACATGGTGAATAAATCCCAACTAATACAACGTGTTAAATTTTAAAGTTTGTTCTTCAGCGTTCATTCATGTTTCTCAATGCATACTACTTTTGCTATAAATTTGCTATAAAAAGTAGGGGCTATGTCAAAGCGCGAAAAAATATCAAACACATCAATCAAAAACCTTATACCTTCAGATAAGCGGCTCAATGATTCTGAAATAGCAGGTTTTCATGCACTTATTTCTCCCAAGGGCAAAATCAGTTATTACTTTTACTATCGCATTGATGGTAAGCAAGCAAATATTAAGTTAGGCACTCATGGTCAAATTACAGCAACACAAGCTCGTGATCTTGCAAAGACAAAAGCAGGGGATGTTGCAAAAGGTGTTGATGTTCAGGTTGAAAAAAAATTAGCCAAGCAAGCTTATTTGAATAAGAAGAATTCAGAATTAGAGACGTTCTTAGACAATAAATATTTGCCTTGGCTCAAAACTAGAAATGCAAAGACAGCAGATAAAACAGTTAAGGCCATAAAAACAGGCTTTCCAGATTTATTAAGTCATGAGCTTTCGAGTATTAATCCTTGGATTATCGAAAAGTGGCGCTCTAAGAAGCGTGAAATAGGTTTGAAACCTTCTACTATCAATAGTTATGTAAACTCGCTTAAAGGCGCTTTTAGCAGGGCTGTAGAGTGGGGGATAATTGACAGTCATGAACTAAACAAAGTGAAATCATTGAAGGTTGATAATGCCCTTGTTCGTTACCTGACTAAAGCTCAAGAGAACAGTCTTCGTTTAGCTATGAGCACGAGAGACCAAAAAGCAAAAGAGCAAAGGCAAAGCGGCAACAAATTCAGGGAAGATAGAGATTATCCGCTACTACCTACTTATAATAGAAATGAGTATATCGACTACTTAGAACCTTTAGTTATTCTTGCGATGAATACTGGAATGCGTAAGGGTGAAATATTTAATTTGAAATGGTCATCAGTTGACTTGGTAAATAGTAGACTAACGGTTGCTGCCGAAAATGCGAAGTCAGGCAAGTCCAGAATAATTCCTTTAAACACTGAAGCAAAAAGTGCTTTATCGAAATGGGAGCGCTTTAATGCTCCAAACATATTTGTTTTTGAAGGAGAGGCGAGTAAACCTCTAAAGGATATAAAAAAGGCTTGGACTAATTTGTTGGTCGAAGCAAAAATTTCTGAATTTAGGTTTCATGATTTAAGGCATCACTTTGCAAGTAAGCTTGTTATGGCTGGTGTTGATCTGAATACCGTTAGGGAATTGTTAGGCCATCATAATTTAGATATGACGCTTCGTTATGCACATTTAGCACCTGAGCATACTGCAGCCGCTGTGAATCTTATTGGTTAGGAAAGTCACATGTTTTCATACCTCTGTAAATTTTTTAACTCCCAACGCATAGCAATAGATGATTAGTATAAACAAAATTTGTCAAATTAAGCCCATTTATGAAAAGGTATTTGTTCATGGTTTTTTTCGTAATGTACTCTCAAGCCTCATACGCTGAAGAGTCATGTCAGAAAGAAAAAGATAGTGTTGATTATTGGAATGATCTTTTAAAAAATAGGTCTACCGAACGAGCTAGAGATAGACACAGAGAGGCCAAAATGGAGTTTTTGGAATGTTTACGTGAAGAAAAAGAAAACAACAAAAAGAACAATATTGAAGCTCAGAATGTCTACTCAACTCAAAACAGCCTGATTCGCAGTAACAATTCAGTTAACTCAAAAAGTCGAAATAGAAACAAATCGTCTACCTATCCCCGCAGAGTCGTTCCAACTAAAAATATACGCGTACAAGAATTCGCTGCGTTCAAAGGTGCAAAGTTGAAGAGTTGGCGAGAGTTTTTTACTGAATCAGAGACTTGTCGAACAAATAGGGGTGATATGTCGCTGTTTGTTAAATGTGCGGAAGAGAGAAAAAGACATCTGGCAGCATTCAATTTAAGGTGGGACGACGATACTAAAAATTTAGAGCCGCTGCTAGAACCCTAATGTAAGCTATTTAAAGTTTCTGTCTTTTTATTTCACTGGAATCTTCTACTTATGACGGCTTGATTTTTTCGGCAGAATCACGCGAACACCACAGTATTTATTGAGTTTAGTATGCTAAAACCTAAAGATTTTTATAGATTGGATGAAGTTGAGGAGCATTTTAGTTTAACAAAATCTGAAATCCTTGACTTGGCAGAGAATAGGAAGCTTCAATTCTCGGTTCGTTGTGTCGATAAGAAAGGCATAGTTTTTTCTATTAAGGACAAAAGGCGTATTGGACTTTGTCATGCAACATACAATGGATGTTTAGCAATAGGAGCTGAAAATACACGAACTCTCTCGATTGAAGGCAAGGTGGAATTTTCGATTGGAGCAATTCTAGAAACGTCAAAACTAAATATTTATTCTTCTGAGTATCAATTGGGTAGTAAAATGCCGAATCGAATATTTGCCGAATGGAATCCGTCGCAGTCACTTAACGACACTATAACTTATGGATTTGTCTTTGAACCGTCTCTGCAAGATACTAAGCAAGGGGTTATCGACGTTATTGCAGCAAGTGTTGAGAGTTTTACAAGCAAGCAGCCGTTAATAACAGAAGAGGGAAATGTACTGTTAAGTATTATGGAAAAATCTAAAGATGTATTCTCTAAAACCGAAAAGTTTGAGTTACATCATTCACGAGTGGCTCACCAAGATCTCGTTAAACTTGGTCATACACACATTAGTTCGAGAGTTTTTAAAAATAAAAAGTCACCGTCGGAATTAGTTTCTATAAATCATCCACCTCATATCCTTATTAAAAACCTCATTCAGCTACAACCGTTAATGATCCCATCAGAATTATGGAAGTTTTTGCAAAATAACTGGGAATCACGTGACGATCTCGATCCTAACTCCATTCTGTGCGAAGTTACTAATGACTATATTCGTTGGATGGGCAAGAATGACCTTGAGAAAAAACTTTCCTATAAGAGCTTTAAAAATAGAGTTATAGAATTTAAAAAAATTAATTAGCTCTTAGTGTCCCAAAAAGTGTCCCAAAAATATTGGGACACTTAGCATGTTCTTCATTGTATTTCATTTTGCATTTGGAGATTTATATGCATTCTATTTCAGTCAAACGCGCTTTTTCAGAACAGGAAGCGTCCGAATATATTTCTATGAGTCGTTCTTTTTTGCGTCAGTCCCGCATGGATGGGCAAAGAACCAACAGAACCTCAGCTCCACCATTCATCAAAATCGGTCGTTCAATTCGATATATGAAAGACGACCTTGATAGCTGGTTAGATAGTTTTCAACGCCTTCAGCATTTGGGACAAATCCAAGGGGGCCATTTTGATTAAATTAAATAAAGTTACTTTAGATACGCTCGAATGGCTATCGTTAGGAAATCGAATAGAACAGTGCACTCATGCTGGTCGTAGCTGCGGAAATATAAGAGCTATTGGTGAGACAGTACCAGCCAAAATTAACGCTACTTTAAATAACCTTATCCAATATGGTTTAGTAGATGAGAGAGAATATTTTTGTTTTGGTATGCGTTGGTCAATTTTCCGACTAAATGCAAAAGGTCTAAGTTCTTACAACTGCGGGGAGGTTTGCAATGCGAAGATTCGTTGAAAACCCCATACATAGGGCTCTTAATCTTCAAGATGAACAATTTGGTTCCTTCTATTTAGAATTAGATAAGGATGATCGGCTTTATGTGCGAGAACTTATCTCGCATTTACCTAGAGCAATACAGTCATACCTTATTAGCGACTACAATGCGAAAAATACACGCTTTGAGGCGAATACTTGCATAAGAACCACGACTGAAGAAATTAACAAAATTATTCCAAAAGTATTGTTAAAACACTTTGACGCAGGCGAAGAAGATTTGCGCCTTCTTGCGAAAGACTGCGCGGAATCCTGTCACTATTTGCTTAGGCAAACAATTCACTATAAAGCGTTTACATTCGTTACGAAAAAAGAAACGGATGTAAGCGCAGCATTGCGCATTGATTCTTGTGAAAGCGAGTTTCTTTTTTCGGATTCATCCGTTAACGCTAGCACGCGCAGTGACACGATTGTATTAAGTTATGAAAAGTGCGCAAACTTTGTCAGGGGAAACGGTATTACGCCCCCTAAACCATCGAAGAAGCTTACTTTCGATGGGTGTCTAAAAAGAATGTTGGATGAAGTTTGGTGGTTACGTAAATTGAGATGCGTATTAAGACGCTCCACTGAACAAGTAATGATCTACCTTAATAAAGTTAATCGTGTCAAAGGTATTTACTGCAGTGATTGGACTGCAAAAAACAGAAGGTTTCAAAAGTCACATCAACTAGAGTCGCTCAAAAAGATACTAATGACAAACGAGTTAGGTGAGCAGTTTACACTCTATGATATCTATGAAAAAGGTGTGTCGAACCCAATTAATAGAAGAAACGAATTGATGACAAGAATGCATGGGTTCGAAGAACTTTCTAAAGAGCACGGTCATTTAGGAATCTTTGTTACGCTGACTTGCCCTTCTAAATACCATCGCGCCTACTCACGTTCTGGCGGTGAAAACCCGAAATGGAATGGGGCCACACCTCATGATAGTCAACAGTACCTATGCACAACATGGGCACGCATAAGGGCTGAGTTTAATCGAAAGAATATTAGATTGTATGGCTTACGAGTATCTGAACCTCAACATGACGGCACACCGCATTGGCATTTAATGATATTTGTTGAAGCCCATCAGTTGGAAAGTTGCAAAGTAATAATTGAGCAATATTCATTAGAGGAAGATGGCGATGAACCAGGAGCAAAAGAAAATCGTGTTAAGTTCGTTGATATTGACCCAAAAAAGGGCTCTGCTACTGGTTACGTCGCTAAATACGTTAGTAAAAATATAGATGGAGCGAATTTAGACGAAGGTATCTATGGCGAGAATCCTATAGAAGGTGCTGAGCGTGTCGAAGCTTGGGCTAGTTGTTGGGGTATTCGTCAGTTTCAACAACTAGGTGGGGTTTCTGTGACTGTTTGGCGAGAAATGCGGAGGCTTAAAAAGCTTTTCGATAAAGACGAAAAACTGCAACAAATCCATCAATCAGCAGATCAGGGCAAGTGGGGGATCTTTGTTACTTTGATGGGAGGAGTATTTTCAAAACGCAAAGACCAATTAGTAAGACCTTATTACGACTTTGAAGTAAACAAAGATACAGGTGCCATTAAAGCAAACTTGTTTGATGGTATTCCTATATTTAAACTAAAAGGAATTTTTTACAAAGGAAAAGAAATCATCACTCGCGTTCATCAATGGCGTATTGAGAAAATTGCTGCGCCTTTTAGCTCTTCACTTGGAGTTCTGTAAATAACTGTACCAGTAAAGTGCAATATTGAATAAAAAAGTTGTAGAAATTATCACCCAATAGACAGTAAGCTTCTGATAATATTCATGTATATAGAATTCTCGAAATTACTGCTGCCCGCTGTTACTATGGATTCTCCATAATAAGATATTAGGTTTTGTCGTTTAAGCTGGAATATTAAAGTTGAGTAAATGGATTGCAGTTGGAGGTTGTTTGTTTTTTAACTATTTCTATTGTTGATTTCTTTGCTTGTACGCACCTTTGCTTTCTCTTTTGCAGCAAACCTTAGTGTTTAGTGAGCCTGCCGACCCAAGAGTAATCGCTTGGACAATAAGTACTTCTATCGTGTCTCAAATGGCTTCTGTTCTTATTTATGTTATCCCGATTATATTGTGTTCAACCGCTTCAATTAAATACAAATTTGATGCAAGGTAGTACAAAATAACGCTAAAGGTTTTTGGGTTCATATTGTTACAAACTTCGATTATAAATTCGGTTATTAGTATCTATGTACTTTTTTTGAGGTTTCGCAAAAAACGCTGTGATATCCGCTTTAAGTGCTAGCTCACTCTTTCAAGAGTGACTTTCATCTGTTTTTAATGAGCTCTTTTCGGGTTCGCGAGCATTTGCTGTTTGGTCTTCGCTGGTCAACATCGTTTGCTGTATCAACGTTAAACGAGTATATTTTTACTAAAATGGATAACGTAAGGAGACATGGATTGTTTAGTCAAAACCGAGTTAAATCATTCAAATCTAACAAACGCATCAGTTCACTCCCTTCGGTCGCTGTGACAATTTTACGTGCGGATTTCACTTCGTTCAAAAGCTGCACCCGCAAACTTGCCCTCTATGCGGGGTGTTATACAACGAGAGTGAACTCATGATTCGTCTGCTAAAATGGATTTCAAGGGCATGGCCTGTTCTCGGTATCCTACCCTTATTTCTGGTGCATTATTTATTTTTGGTTTTACCATGTATTGATTCTATCTTTGGGGTAAACATTATTTGCATAGCAAATAATGAAATCAACAAAGTGTTTGCACTTATTCTACAAGTATTGGGTGGCTTTCTTGTCCTTCACTCAATTGACTCTAACATTGGATTATTTAGAAATAAGAATCTAAAAAGTTTAACTCTAGCTTGGTTTAAATCATTTCCATTTATTAAAAGAAAACCATTAGTAATTAGGCCAATAACAGCAGAGTGCAGATCAGAAGTTCACCCAATAAAAATCAAGTTGGGGAGAAAAGCCGATACACTAGAAGAAAAAATAGAGGCACTTGAAGAGAAACTCAATTGGCTCAAGGAAGATTTTCAAGATGATATTAAACACTTAAAAAAGCAAATACAAAATATGTATGAGGAAAGTAGTAAAAAGTACGGTGCCTTATCTAACAAAACTTTTGACATAAGTACCAAATTAGAAAAAGTCTCCGTCGGTGGTATAAAATTTCAGGTGTTTGGTGTTAGTTTATTGATTTATGGTTCAATTGTTAGCTACATTGCATAACAAGCTGTTCAGGCGGGACAAATTGTAGTCGGCTGGATTCGCTTCACATTTTAGGCGACTACAATTTTCCCCTTAACAGGGCATTAGTGAACGTCAGCTATCGAGAAAAGTAGTTTTATTATCAATTTAAAATAACCTTGAATTAACTCAATATATTTTTAAAACTAACACCATCTTTTCATTCTAACAATACCAAATACAAGAAAACCGCAACGGCAGGAAACTGCCCAAAGCGCCAATTCAGATGAATGTTGGCGAAGGTCCGCTTTTTGCACAAAGCTCGCATACGAATTTGAGTGGCGTACGTCCCTTTTTGCCATATTGAAAACCGAGTTATTAAGTCAGAAACGGGCACGGACTGTGTAAAAACTCAGCATATGACAACTAAACCCTGTCGTAGGGTATACTCAACCTGCTAAATGAGTTAATCACCAATTATTATCGTTAGTACTGAATTCTAGTTTGGTAGCAGTAGGGTGAGTTGATTTCGATAAAAGCGTTAACATCACTAGTCTGTTTTTAGCCTTCTTTGAAATTACCGTTGAGGCGTGAAAATATAACCCGTAGTTCTTCGAGTGAATCATTAGTTGCAGCATTTAAGGAATGACGACCACCAAAGAAGACACTGCTAGATTCGCTGAATGTAGAAGCTACAACGGCCAACGAATTGGTCTCATATAGGGTCGTCCTTATGACTGCCTCGGACAAAGTAGCTCGGTTTATACCGGAACCGTTCGCCTTTACGTCGATTAGTAAAAAACCATCAGCCCCAAACTCAGATGATATGCGGTTTAGCGTGTTAACGGTGTCAGTTTTATAAGCATCTAATAGATCTAATTCAATAAGTTTAGCGATAGCTCTTTCAGGGGTAATAAAACGAATAGCGCTTTGTGTAGCTAATTCATGAACATATTGATCTGTTACATAGGTATTGTTCTCGTCGACAAGTGGCGCAATAACAACGACTGACCACATCCGTTTTGCGTAGCTATCATTGAATTTGACAGATGTGCAAGAGGCTAATAAACATACTGTAAAAATAACTACAAGGTGCTTCGCTAATTTCATAAATACTCGATTAATTTAATACAATATTTTTATAAATGAATGATATGCAATACAGCGAGGGAAGTAAATCATTGTGTTAATTAAATATATAACCATATTGAATCGCCATTAGTTTACTTGGAAATATGTCCTAGAAATGACTCATCTGGAAGTAGGGTATATTCACAAAATTTTTAATGGCGTGTGTGGGTTATTGTCGTGTAGGCGGGTATCAGTTTCGGTCTAACTCTTAATTTATCATCGTCTGACTAGGTGTTGGTAGAGACATAGGATGCCGCATCGCCGTGCTACAAATACGCTATAAAATTTATGATTTTTGTTTTTTGTAAGTAACCGCTAGCTTGGTAAGCTTTTAGAAATGGTGGCCCAACCCTGACTTGAACAGGGGACCTGCCGATTATGAGTCGGATGCTCTAACCAACTGAGCTATTGGGCCACACTTTGGAAGCTTACGAACGGTTGTGTGTTTCTTATAACGAAAACCTATAAAACAATATGAGGCGTTGCATAAGTTGACTGCTTGGAACTAAGAGTCCCGAGCTCCATCCGAAAAGCGGCGTGAAGTATAAATTCTTTTTATGGTGTTGTCATCAAACAGGTAAAAGTTTTTTAAAAAAAGCCGATATATATCATAAATGACTGTTATATGTACTATCTTCAACATCTGCGCGTGCATAAACGGACTTGTTTTGTTATATTTCCACGAGAAATGCCTATTTAAATTTGCTAGGAGCTGTAAATGGCAGAAAAACCCTATTTAATTAGTGGTCGAAACACGATCATACATAAATTAAGAAAGCAGGATTTGCTTGTCATTAATGGCAGACGCGATCCTGTGCTACTTGTTATGTATAACGACATAGAAGTTTATGAAGGGAAAATTCCTGAAAATAAGCTGGAAGCTAAACGTATGGACATGGTGAGGGTTGATATTTCTTCTTCTGATAATTTTAGTGATTATCGCCCAATGTTATTTATTCAAACCTTGAATAACAAAGAATACAAAATCGACTATAGTAAAGCGGGTACGGATTACTTTATTACAATCCACCAAGACAGTACCTTTTAGCATTAAGTAGATACGCCAATATGATGAAAAACTCAGTGCGCGGAATATTTGGATTCGCCGTGATTTTTTGTATCTACTTAGTCTCTTTGTTTTCTTTTCACTATTTTACCATTCCATTACCCCCAGCACTTATCGGCATCTTCATCCTTTTGATTTCGCTGTTAATGCTGGGCAGAGTGCCTGCCGCTATCACTCAGTCTGCGCGCCCATTGCTTGCACACATGGGCTTGTTTTTGCTGCCAGCTCTTATTTCAGTATTGTTATACGGCGACTTGTTTGCAAAATACTACGCTGCGCTCATTGTTGCTATTTTACTGAGCACACTGCTCAGCCTTGGTATTACTTTGTGGTTGAGTCAGCGCATACTATCCGGCGTAAGTAAGTCTGTGGCGGTGAAGACGCCGATGGCAAGTGAAGACCAAGAAAATGATAATTAACACTGACCCTATTATATTTGCGTTGCAGAGGATTGCTGCTCAGTTTTCGCCTCTATGGACGCAAGATTTTGTTTTTATGTTTGCGTGTATATTTGTCACTTTGGGCATTTATTTATTCAGTCGAAAAATACATTTTTGGTTGAATCAAACGCCATTACTGCATCCTTTAACCGTCAGCACCTTGATTATTGGACTTGGTTTATATTCCACGCAAATTGATGTAGTTGAGTTCAAACACGGTATAACGCTGTTTGAATTATTATTGGGGCCGGCAACTGTTGCGTTAGCTGTCCCGCTATATAATCAGTTACCTGTTCTCAGACAACTGGGCTTAAAAGTGTTGGCGCCTATTATCATTGGCGGAAGCATTGCGCCCTCGCTTGCGTGGCTGTCGGTTTATTTTTTAGATACGCCTCTGCAACTACAAATGACAATGCTAGTCAAATCAATTACCACGCCACTAGCAATGGGAACTGCGGATCTTATTGGAGGAACTCCTGAACTGGCTGCGGTTATTGTAATACTTACCGGTATAGTTGGTGCAACCTTTGGACCATGGCTAATTATGCTCACAAAGACAGATTCAGAATATGCCCAAGGTCTTGCACTAGGTTCGGTTGCTCATGTTGTTGGCACATCGAAGGCGTTGAGCATCAGTGAAACGTGTGGCGCTTTTGCCACCTTAGGATTGTGTTTAAATGGAATATTCACTGCCGTGTTGTTGCCTATATTGTTTGCTTGAGTGCTAATTAGCTCCTCCTGCAGTTGTTAGTCATAGTGAACGAAACTCTAAAGAATTTTGTCATTGCGCCGTTACTAATACATGGTGGTATGCAAAAGCCACTTAACGGTATACGTCTTTTAACTTTCATCTTTGTTAGGTTAATACATGATTTCAGTCCTAATATGTGACGACTCTCTTGTAGCGCGAAAGCAGGTTGCTAAGTGTTTACCTCAGGACTGGGATGTTGCTGTGCACTTTGCCAAACATGGCGAAGAGGCGCTTGTTGCTTTAGCTGAAGGGAAGGGACAAGTTTTATTGCTTGACCTAAACATGCCGGTTATGGACGGTTATCAAACCTTAAAAGGGATTAAAGATCAGCAGCTTTTAACCAAAACAATTGTGGTATCCGGAGACATTCAGCCAGAAGCGAAAGAAAGAGTAATGGCCTTAGGCGCTATCGATTTCATTCAAAAACCTGTCAGCTCAAGCGATCTTGCCGCTGTGCTGCGCAAACATAACATATTGGCTTTGGCTGAAGAGGCACCATCTGAAGGTTTGGATGATGCCTTACGCGATTGTTACCAAGAGGTCACTAATGTGGCGATGGGTCAGGCTGGTGACCACCTTGCGAGAATAATGAACGTTTTCGTTAAGCTGCCCATTCCTAACGTTAACTTAATTGAAGTGTCGGAATTGCATATGATGCTTTCTGATATCGAAATGCATGAGCAAACATCTGGTGTTTGCCAAGGGTTTCTTGGCGATGGCATCAGTGGGGAAGCGCTTTGCATATTAAGTGACTCTAGTTTCGGTGATGTTGCAAAAATTCTGGACATTAAGGAAGCTGTTGACGACGAATTACAGCTCGAAATGTTGATGGATGTTGCCAGTATTCTTATCGGCTCGTGCTTGTCTGGTTTTGCAAAACAGCTGGATATGCAGTTTAGACAAGGCCAACCTGTTGTTTTGGGTCAACATCAAAGCGTCGAAGACCTAATTAAAATGAATAAAAACAATTGGCGAAAAACCCTCGCGATTGAATTGAGCTATGGCTTAGAAGGCTACAATGTGCAGTGTGACTTAGTCTTGTTGTTCACCGAAGACTCACTAGAAACCTTAAATTCGAAATTGGCCCATTTGCTCGAGGATTAA
This sequence comes from Glaciecola nitratireducens FR1064, assembly GCF_000226565.1. NCBI lineage: Bacteria > Pseudomonadati > Pseudomonadota > Gammaproteobacteria > Alteromonadales > Alteromonadaceae > Brumicola > Brumicola nitratireducens. The sequence goes on from NC_016041.1 coordinate 1,062,254, forward strand.
ACAATGAGTACCACTAGCGCACTTGACGAAATACTAGAATTTCATTGGATGATGGACATGTTGCAAACAGTTGATGTGGGCATTGTTGTTCTTAATAGTGATTTTGAAATTAAAGTGTGGAATGGTTTCATGGAAGCGCACAGTGGAAAGTTGCCAAGCGACGTAAGGGACAAAACCTTATTTTCGCTGTTTCCAGATATTTCAGAAACTTGGTTCAGACGCAAAGCGAAAGCCGTGTTTGAACTTCGTACTCGCGCGTTTATGACGTGGGAACAACGTCCTTATTTATTCAAGTTTAGAAATTTTCGTCCAATTACGGGCACTGAACCTTTCATGTATCAGAACATTTCAATATCTGCGTTAGTATCAGCAACCGGGCAAGTTGACCATGTCTGCATGATGATTTATGACATGACCGACGCTGCATCTGCAAAAAAGCAGCTCCTCGCCTTGCAAGTAGAACATAGTGAAATGAAGCAAGCAGCGAAGTAAAAATTTGCGTTTCACCATATTGTCGGATTGGTCTGATCCTTGCAAAACCCTATCTATTATTTCCAAGCTGAGCGTTAGATGACGTTTGAGGCTACCATTATTTCTGGCATACAGTGATGAATCAATTTTCAACGTTTTTACTTATCCTTTCAGCTATCTTCGCCCTTACAGCTTGTGGTGGCGGCGACGCTGAGAGACCTACAACTCCGAAGGTCCTGGTCAATGCAGGACAAAATATTGAGACCAACGAGCAGATAACGGTTTCAGTTGACGGCATAGCAACCAGCACCGCTGGTGGAATTAGTTACACATGGACATCAACGCCCGCATTAACATTCACGCTCACTGATCCAACCGCGGCGATTGCAGAAGCAACCTTTACTGCACCTATTGTGACCCAAGTGACAGAATATATACTCACACTGACTGCAACTGACAGCAATGGCACAACCGGAGTAGACAGTATTACGATGCGCGTCAACCCCGTAAATGTGGCCCCTGTAGCAGCAATACTTGCACCTCGTATTGAGCTTTACGATATCGATACTTATCCAATTCTAACTAGCATAACGCTCGATGGAACAGGCAGTACTGACGCCGACCCGCAAAGCGCAAACGCACCAATCGCTGCCTATAATTGGCAACAAGTTGCCGGCCCCGATGTGCTAGCAGGACGTATTTTAACGACATCTACCCTAAACTTTACTACACCGGTGCTTCAGCAGTCCGCAGATATTACTATTCGACTGCAGGTGACTGATCAAGAAGGAGCAACAGCAAGCATAGACAAAACGTTGAGCCTACTCAGTGAGTCTGAAACTATTCCGGAATTATCTATTGGGCCTATGCAAACCGTTTTTTCAGGTGAACTATTGTCACTTGGTGGAGAAGTCTCTAGCGTGGCAAGCGGTGCTGAACCATTTTCAGTGCTGTGGACATCTGATTCGCCACTAGTTCCGGTGATTGGTGATGCAATCGCGCTCAACACATTCAGTATTGCGCCTTTGGTATCCGAACAGACAGAAATCGTTTATCAACTGGCGATTATGGATAACTATGGAAATCGACGAAGTAAAACGCAAACCATGTTGGTTCAGCCACAAACACTCACTAGGCTCAATGATACTGGTGTGAGCTTAAATGCAAACAACAATGCTAATCTCGCTGCGTATCAGGGAGAGTTCGCAGGTCAGGACGCTCATAATGGATATGATCGTATGGCAACCAGTGGTTTTTCAGATAAAGCAGGAAGAGGGGAGCTGGGATTCGATTTTACCCGATTAAATCAGAATGGTGATGAACTGGACCAAGACACAGCCGACTGGCGCTGCGTACGTGATAATATTACAGGATTAATTTGGGAGAATAAGACGGGTATTCCTGGTGATTTACACGATGCCGAGCAGCTATTTACCTGGTACGCATTTGGCGACAACGGAGGATTCGAAGGTGATCCAAATGCAGGCAGTACTGCTTGTAATCTTTCTTCAGAAGAATGCAACACTCAGGCGTATGTAGATACCGTTAACGCACAGGGTTTGTGCGGCTTCTTCGATTGGCGTTTACCATCTCACAATGAGCTTTTGTCGCTGGTTCATTTTGGCAAACTGCAGCCGCCACTGATTGAAAGTGAGTACTTTCCCGATATGGGAACAACGGATCCGAATACTTTTTTGTGGTATTGGACTTTTGTGCCTAACGTCGATGGCGTGAGCGAGCGCGGAGCGCAGAACGCGTGGGCAATTGACTTCAACTCTGGGGTCGATAATTTCATTAATAAATCTACGCAGGCGCGTGTCAAACTAGTGAGAGCCGGACGATGATTAAGAATCGCTTTATTAAAAACGTGTTGTGCTTTTTTTGCGTCTGTTTTTTCAGCGTCGCTAATGCCGAGCAATTCTGCTTAGGTACCGCGCCTGTTAGCGCACCGGAAGAAAACTTTCTCAAACTCGACAATGGACAATTATTGCATTTGCGTACTAATCTCGTGTGGATGCGCTGTGCTATCGGGCAAACTTGGAATGGCGAGACCTGCACAGGCGAAGCCGAACCCTATACATGGAAACAGGCTTTAGAATTAAGCGTAGGTTACGAATTCAATGCCTCTACTAATTGGCGTTTACCGAATATTAAAGAATTGAGTTCGATCACAGAGCGTTCATGCACGAGACCGTCAGTTGATGTTGACTTATTTCCGGCAACACCGCCGGATGACTTCTGGACTTCAACGCCATCAATGAATGACCCAGAGCGTGCTTGGGTGGTAGCATTTTTTAATAGTAGCAATTCGATTAAAGAGAAAAACCGTACCGTTTTTGTTAGGCTTGTGCGAACAGCGCTGCCTTTTGAACGTGAGCCCGATTAATTTAATTGATAAAAAAACGTTGATGTGGCACCGTTTATGAACTTCGCAAAAGGAAACGAATTTTTGTGTCTATAAAGTTTCGATACATATCCGCACTGCTTCTTGTCGCAATTATCGTATCTGCGTCTGCAATATCAATGCGCTATGTTTTTAAGGCACAGGAAAACGACGCTTTTGTTATTAATGTTGCTGGTCAGCAGCGAATGCTTTCCCAGCGCATCGCATTGTTTGTGCAACGCGTATCGGTTTGCGATGACTCGACAGTAGAATACACTGATCGTTTATTTGAAATCGTTAATAAATTTGAAACGAATCATCAATTTCTGACGGCTCTACCGTCTTTACCCGCTAAACTAACTTCGATGTATTTTGGGCCCGAAAACGTTGATAAGGAGACCAAAGATTACATCAGAAGTGCGCGAGCTTACGCTGCGAGTGCTGAGTGCGCGATAATCCCTGATACTTTCAATACTGAGCAAACAGAATTGCTGCTTGGTCTTTTAAATGAGGTTGTTCAACAGTTTGAAAATGATGCGAAAAGTAGAGTTGCATATGTTGAAGAGCTAGAGATGGGTTTATGGGTTGTAACGCTACTTATATTGCTGTTAGAGGCTTTTCTCATTTTTAGGCCAATGGAAAAACAAATCGCGTCGAATATAAAGCGTCTTGATAAAGCGATAATTAAAGCCAAAAACGCAGAAAAAAAGGCGATGGAGGCCAGTAAAGCAAAATCAGAGTTTTTAGCAAGCATGAGTCATGAACTCAGAACCCCAATGAACGGTTTGTTTGGCATGATCGAACTTGCTATCGACAACCCAAGCAAAAGTAACAATTACCTCAAAAAAGCCAAAAATGCAGGCCGACAATTACTCATGCTAATTAATGACGTCTTAGATTTGTCAAAAATTGAGGCTGGCAAGCTCAGGATAGAAAATATCTCGTTTGACTTGTATCAGTGTATTGATGATGTCGTTTCACTTCAGGCTATCTACTGTCGAAAAAAGGGACTCGAATTTTTTTATCACAAAGATACCGACCTCCCCGATACAATTATCGGGGACCCATCTCGCATTAGCCAAGTTCTGCACAACCTGTTGAGCAACGCTATCAAGTTTACAAAAACAGGGCAGGTGGCTCTGCACGTTAGTGTCATTATAAAGAATAAAAAGCATCACCTTACTTATGTTGTAAAAGATACAGGCGTTGGTATTAGTAAAGAAAATCAATTGAGTGTTTTTAATAAATTTGAACAAGCTGACCAAACCACAACGCGTCTTTATGGCGGCACCGGACTCGGACTCAGTATTTCTGCGAAGTTAACCGAGTTGATGGAAGGCTCCCTGAGCGTTGAGTCAACGTTAGGTGAGGGTAGTACCTTCACTTTTAGCATTCCTATTCGCATTGATAAACGGGCGCTGCCGGTTCAGTCTGACGTAATGCTTAATTGTGCAATTGTTGACGACCTGCAAACGAGTCGTGAATATTTTGAACACTTAATTAAACTCCAAGGGCTTAAAGCAAGCACCTATCAATCAGCGTCTGAATTTTTAAACGATAAACCAGATAGTTACGATTTGGTGATACTCGACCTTTCGATGCCAAATATAGATGGCGTGGGTGCGATCGAAGGAATGCTGAGTGCTAACTTAAAGCATATGCCATACATCCTTTTAGCGTCTGCGGTGTTAGAGCATCTTGAGTGTTCTGATGAGGTAAGAAATGCTATTTGGCGAATGCATGCAAAACCAGTAGACCGACGCGCAATAGAAAGAGATCTCGTTGAGCTTCAAACGCTGGTTCAACAAAATTCACTTGAGTATGACACAAAGCAAAATTCTGGTAAGCATATACTTGTAGTAGAAGATAATGAGATCAATGCAGAGGTCGTTAAATCTATGCTTGAGCACGAGAAGTATGAGGTTTCTTTAGCATTCGATGGCCAAAAAGCCATAGACGCCTGCCTGATCCAAGACTTTGATCTAATCCTTATGGATTTACAAATGCCGGTATTGGATGGTTTAGCGGCAACGCAAAAGCTGCGCAATGACTACAATTTAAAAACGCCCATAGTAGCGCTGACAGCAAATGCGTTTGCTGAAGATAGGGCGGAGTGCCTCGCAGCAGGGATGAACGACTTTATCGCTAAGCCGATAGACAAGATTAAGCTTCTGTCGACAGTTGAGCGCTTAATTGCAATGTCAAAATGATCTATACAAATAGGTCCAACAAGCTATTCAAATAACGTTTGCCGGTGTCGGTAAGCTGCCATTCTTCAGTATTGCTGGTGATGAGCTTCATTGACTCGGCTTTTTTGAGGTGTTGCAATTCAATGCTGCTTAATTCGCGGCCAGTATTTTTGGTAAATTCAGCCTTAGGGCAAGCCTCCATAATACGAAAACGATTCATGAAAAATTCAAATGCAAGATCGTCACTTTCAACCGGTATCACTTTATCCATGTAAGAGCGCGTGAGGTCCATATAGCCTTTTGGATGCTTCACTTTAACGGTTCGCAAAATTTCGTATTCAGGTACTATATTTGTATTAGCCGCTGCATCTTGTTCGGCCCTCTTTGGCATCTGCTTGGCCATACGCGTGATTTTGCCGTGTGCACCGCAACCAATGCCAAGGTAGTCGCCAAAGCGCCAGTAGTTTAAATTGTGTTGGCACTGCTGGCCTTTTTTTGCATAGGCTGATATTTCATATTGTTCATAGCCCGCAGCGCTTAGGATTTGATGACCACGCTCCTGAATTTCCCAAAGTATATCATCGTCGGGAAGCGTGGGTGGCTTTGAGTAAAATGAGGTGTTTGGCTCAATAGTGAGTTGGTACCACGACAAATGAGGTGGTGCCAAGGCAATGGCTTTATGCAAATCTTGCATAGCGTCTTCAACACTTTGATTTGGCAAGCCATGCATTAAATCTAAGTTGAAACTGCGTAACGGCAAGCGTTTCGCTAGTTCAATGGCTGATGTTGCTTGCGTTGAATCGTGAATTCGACCGAGAGCCTTCAAATGCTGCTCATCAAAGCTTTGTACGCCCACTGAAATACGGTTAATACCTGCTTTTTCGAAACCGATAAATTTATCGGCTTCAACGGTACCCGGATTGGCTTCCATGGTAATTTCAGCGCTAGGTGACAAAGGGATCCTCGCTGCAATGCCGTCAATTAATCTCTGCATTCCCGCAACGGAGAGTAAGCTCGGTGTACCACCGCCAATGAAAATGGTAGACACTTCACGCATCTCGCCATCAATGGTCACCAGCGGGAGATCTTGCGTTAAGTCATCTAGCAGGTGGCTAATATATTCAGATTCGGGCAAGCCGCCCTTTAAGTTGTGCGAGTTAAAATCACAGTAGGGGCATTTTTGTACGCACCAAGGAATATGCACATACAAACTGAGGGGAGGCAAACTTGCTACGCTGTCATCAGTCGCGGGCATTGTATATATGGATGTGTTTAAGGTAGTTGACGAAATAGAGCTCAACTTTTCAATACTTCCTGCATGCGCTGTATTAACTGCACAAGGGCTTTGCCGCGATGGCTAACTTTGTTTTTGGTGTGCTTGTCTAGTTCAGCAGCACTGCATTTTTGCTCTGGTAACCAAAAAATAGGATCATAGCCAAATCCACCGTTGCCGTTGCGTGAGGTGCTAATTTCGCCGTGCCATTCACCCTGACAGATAATCGGAGTCGGGTCGAGTTCGTGTTGCATAAATACAAGAACACATAGAAAACGCGCTTTGCGATTGTCGGTTTCATTTGCTAAAGCGCCTAACAATTTGTCGATGTTATCGCTATCGTTAGCACTTTCACCAGCGTAGCGAGAAGAGTATATGCCCGGTGCACCGCCAAGTGCATCTACCGCCAGACCGCTATCGTCGGCAATCGCAGGTAGCCCAGTCACTTTTGCTGCGTGACGAGCCTTAATAATTGCATTTTCAACGAACGTAGTGCCAGTTTCAGGCACTTCTTCTACATTGAACTCCGACTGCGGTGATACCTTAATTGAAAAACCATCAAAAAGGGTTGAGAACTCTGCAACTTTTCCTTTGTTACCAGTGGCTAAGACTATTTGCTTTATGCTCATTTAGGCCTCTTTTGATTTAGGTGATGAGGGTCTAGTCGTCTTCTTTTTAAACTTGGTCTTCGCCTTAGATTTAGCTTTTGCTTTCTTTGCTTTACCTGTTAATTTTACTTTTTTCTTTCTCACCACAAGCGGTGGTTTATTTTTTGGACGTAAACCATCAATGACGCGAGCTTTAAATGGCTCTTTGGTGTAACGCTCTACTTTTCCCACTTTTTCAAAGTCATGCGCTTCAACAATCGATATTGCTGTGCCTTTTGCGCCCGCTCGGCCCGTTCGGCCTATGCGATGCACATAAATATCTGAACCACGAGGCATGTCATAGTTAATAACATGACTAATATCCTGAACATCAATGCCTCTCGCCGCCACATCGGTAGCGATCAGAATTTTCACTTCACCGGCTTTAAAGCTCGCGAGTGCGGCGTTGCGCTTATCTTGCGGCATTTCGCCTTGCAAATAAGTTACGCTAAATTTTTGGCTAGCCAAAAAATCTTTTAGGTTATGCAAGCGTTCTCGCGTTTTTACAAAAACGATGCAAGACTCAATGGTATTGAGTAAATGATGCACTAATATGGCATTTTTGTGCTGTAAGTCGTCAGCTAAGTGATACCACTGAATAATTTTGTTCTTTTCTTTTCTTGATGAGTCTGCAGAAAGTGTAACGGGATCTTTTAAAAGTTCCTCAGCGAAATTTCGTACGCCTTTCCCTTCCAGCGTTGCAGAAAACAACATGCTTTGTTTACGCCACCTAGCTTCCCCTGCAATTTGATGGACAATGGATGAAAAGCCCATGTCTAACATGCGGTCTGCTTCATCTAATATGAGTGATTCAATGTCACGGCAGTCAAAGCTTTCTTGTTCAATATGCTCAAACAATCGACCCGGTGTTGCCACTAGAATGTCGACCTTTGCGTTTAGCGTTTCACGATCGGTACCGTAGTTAATGCCACCAGTGATGACACCACAGGTCAAATGCGTAAATTTAGTGATAGCGACGGCTTGTTCATATACTTGATTTGCTAGTTCTCTGGTAGGAACCAATACAAGCGCTCTCGTTGAACTGTCGTCTTTTCGCGGATAATCAAGTAAATATTGGCAAACAGGCAACAAGAATGCCGCAGTTTTGCCGGTGCCCGTTGGAGCATCAGCGAGTATATCTTTACCTTCCATTGCATGAGGAATGACCAAAGACTGAATACTGGTTGGGCGTTCATAGCCCATTTCGGCGACGGCTCTGCAGAGCTCGTCATCTAAATCTAATTGTGCAAACATGTATGACTTAGTTTCGTTTGTGTTTGGGCGCATTCTACCTCAAATCGACGATAACGAGTATGCTTGTTTTAATGCAAAACGGTATTTTCTTACAATACGTAAAATACACTGTAGGTGTTAGCATTCTCGCTCCTTAAGCATTGACTTAAATAGCGATACTCGATAGTTTATCAACACAATAATTATGACAGCGCAGATAACGTGTATTTAAGCTATTTTGGGTTATCGGACAACCCATTTTCAATTGCCCCTAACCCCGATTACCTCTTCATGAGCCCGCGACACCGCGAAGCACTGGCTCACCTAACGTTTGGTTTAAAGGAGTCGGGCGGTTTTGTAATGTTAACGGGTGAAGTAGGAACGGGAAAAACCACAGTATCGCGCAAACTGTTGCAAGATTTATCGGATGACACACAAACGGCAGTTATTTTAAATCCCACCTTGTCTGCCATAGAGTTATTAGCAACCGTTTGCGACGAGCTAGGCATTCGTTATGAAACGAACACTCATTCACTAAAAGTATTCACAGATAAAATTTTAAATAAGCTCGCCGACAATCACGCTAACGGCATCAATACCGTGCTGATTATTGATGAAGCTCAGCATCTAATGCCAGAAGTATTGGAACAACTGCGTTTGTTAACGAATTTAGAAACAACCCGAGAAAAGCTCTTAAAAGTTGTACTGATTGGTCAACCCGAGTTACAGCAGCTGTTGCGTCGCATTGAGCTTAGGCAATTAGCGCAGCGCGTGACTGCGCGCTATCATTTGTTGCCGTTGACAAAAGCAGAGGTTGCCTTGTACGTTGCTCACCGTCTTCAGGTCGCAAATGGCAACCCAAGCATATTTACACCAACATCGTTAAGCAGCTTATTTCAAATCAGTGGCGGCATTCCTAGAGTGATCAATTTGCTTTGCGACCGGGCCATGACTCTTGCTTATACTTTACAAAAACCTCTTATTACTCATCAACTAGTTACTGCAGCGAGTTATCAAGTACTTGGCGAAGATATTGTACAGCAGCGTCAAAAAGAGCTGTGGCAGCGTATTTTTGTAGGCAGTTTTGTTGCGTCCATTGTTGTTGGCTTGCTGGTGGGAGGACTGTATGCATAAGGTGATTAATGTAAAAGACTTACAGCCCGGTATGTTAGTTAGCAAAGTGATTAGTCAGCATGGTCCGGTTAAAATCCGCAAAATTGGCATGATCCGCAGCCCTGAAATGATCAAAGGCTTGACCGAAATGGGCGTGACTGAAGTTGAAGTTGATTTAAGCCAAAGTTTCGGTTTACAAGACGCCGATGAAGCTGAGATCTCAATTGAACCTTTAGAAAAAGAGGCAAAATTAACGCCGACTCAACAGCTTTTACAAAATGAAAGACAGTCTGCAAGGACCAGCAATGATACAAGTAAACAATACAATCGCTCCCTGTTTATGCCTTCTATGGATAGTTTGCCCTCGTCATGGGACTTATATGGTAAAAATATTGCGCTTTTGCTGCTGTTGGTTATTGGCGGTGTTTGTGTTGGTTGGAATATCGCTTCCATTCCTAAATGGTTGTCATTGTCTAAAAGCAAAGACTACGTGGTCATAGATTATCAGCCTGCCTATTCTGCTAGAAAGCGAGAGGAGCTGACTGTTGGCGAGAATAGTAGCAAGAATACCGATGGTCCCAACAATCTTGCTTCAACCGAGCAAGAGAAAAACGCAAAAGGAAGCACTGAAAAAGTGAGCCCAGGCAAAGAAACTTCCAAACAGAATCCTCAAGCTGTAGACAGCGCGAACAACTTTACATCTGAACAAGCAAATCAGCCGTCAAAGGAAGAAGTGGAGCCGCTTGTGTTAGGTTATCAACCCAAAGATGAAGCCCAGCAAGAGGCACTCGATCGTGTTGTTGAAAGTCAGAGTGAAACCATCTCAAATGAAGCTGAGGAAACGCAAACCGACGCGCGTATTTCGGCGGCGTTATTAAACAAAATTAATAAAGCGATTGCTGATTTAGACAATGACACAAACCTCGACTCCGGCAATCAACAAGCGACAAACTACGATGATTTACCAAGAATTGACCAGTTGTCCATTGCTATTCAAACCCAACTTCCAAGCATGGCGTTCAGCGCGCATATGTACTCTTCAGATAGGGACGGTCGCTGGGTTCGAGTTAATGGTAGAAGATTGGTTGAGGGCGACTTTATTGCCGAAGGGCTGCAGTTGGTTAACATAGAGCCTCAAAAGGTTATCTTATCTTTTAAAGACGAAATTTTTACGATGAATGCATTGTCTGATTGGTAGGGAAACTAGATTCATGTTGCCGACCTTAGGAATTGGCGTGAGTTTATTCTAACTCCAAATTTGTACTTGATAAGAATATGACAGAAAGTCTTTTTTAGGGTGCACCGGCACCGCAAAGTGTAAAAGGATAAGATAAATGAGTAAGAAAATGCTAGTCCCATTATTCAGTTTTATTTTCTTGGCAGGATGTGCGGGCAGCGGGCCCAAATTAGGCGTCACTGATGGACAATTAACACCTTGTCCAATTACGCCGAACTGTGTCAACAGTCAAGCCACTGGTAAACTAGACTCTGTAGAGCCTCTTTATTTTACCGGCACACAAAAAGACGCGAAGGAACGCCTTATTAAAGTACTGAAAGAGATGGAGCGAACCGAAGTTACAGTAGATCAGGAAGATTATATTCGAGCCGAGTCCACCTCAGCAATCTTTGGATTTGTCGATGATGTTGAGTTTTATTTCCCATCAGAAGAGACTGGAAAAATAGTCATTCAGACCCGTTCAGCTTCTCGTCTTGGACTTTCAGACCTTGGCGTTAATAGAAGACGAATAGAAGAAATTCGTGATAAATTTAACGCAAACTAGTATTACTATATGTATCACAGCGTTTGCGCCAGCCTGCTAGCCAATTTTGTTCAATGTGCTTTTGCGGTGAGTTTTTTACACGCCGAGTTAGCATTGCATCGCACGCTTGGGTAAACGCCAAGTGCTGGTTTTGACTATCTAGCTGCATGTTGAGTAGTACCTGCAGCAAGCCCCAACCTTGGTTGTTGTATTTTTCGGTTTCAGCAATACCTTCTCCCTTAAAGTTAACGTAATCAATCAAGGAGTACATGCCTAATTCGGTGGCGGCGAGTGCTTTAAATCGTGAAGAAACGAGGCTTTGAGTTTCCGCATTATCGACTTCAGCTAACATCAGAGGTAAAGAACGGCGCATCCGTTGATGGATAAAAGCAACCTGATGTTTAAACGTAGAGCCTAGTAAACTTCTTAGTTCTTGCATTTGCAGACTATCTTTTGCATCAGTAAACTCTTGCTTAGTTTTCCAGGGGCAATATTGCGTTTGCTGCAACCAATTAGGAATCGGGACGTTTTGTGCTTGTAAATATTGCAGCAAGCTTGGAAACGTTTCGGTAAATGGGCTAATCATATCTTTTGGAAACCAAATAAAGTGGCCTAAGCCCAAACTCGAAAATGCTTCGCCATTATTCCAAGCGATTAAATGTTCAGGGTTGCTGCCGGTTTCATTTTGATAAATCTTTTCACCTATGGATTGCAGTTGCGCTGCGTTTAGGCCTGGGATGTCGTCATTAGCAAGTGCTATCGGCAGGTTTATGCAAGACAAGACCAGAATGAAAATTAGATAATTGATGCGGTTCATTATTCTACGGTGTGTTTGTGGATTTACAGTATTTGACTTTAACTTTGTGTGTGACATGTAGCAAGGCGTTTACTCTAAAAAAAACCAAGGGTTATAGCCTTAAACGCCTGCTTACCGCTTGTTGATATTAACCGGATAAAAACACTTTCTTAAAGAATTTTCCCAAATTCATACTAAATTCTTCAGGTCTTACGCCGGTTACAATGTGATCATCGGCTTCTAGCAGATCAACCCGCTGCACATCGGTGTGTAGTTGCGTTTGTAAACTGTAAAAAATCATCACTACAGGATCGAGCGGATGTTGACGATTACGCTTACTCACAATGCCGAGGTTTTTACTGTGCAGTTCAACTAAGGAGCCAACAGGATGCAGCCCAATTGCGTTAATAAACTCTATAACTAGGTCGCGGTCTAGCGTTTCATCGCGCTCTAATTCTTGCAGAGCAGCTGTTGCGCTTACAGAGCGTCGGTGATGACGATTCGATATCATCGCGTCGTAACAGTCGACGATGGCGGCCATTTGAGAATAAACGCTAATTTCTGATGCCGTTTTCGCATTGGGATAGCCACTGCCGTTTATTCGCTCATGATGATTGGCAATCACATCTAACACAATAGGTTGTGGGTCAGCTAAGCCTTCAGCTATCTCGACACCAATATCGACATGCGTTTTCATCTTCGCCCACTCGGCCTCATTTAGTTTGCTTGTTTTTGCGACGAGTTCACGGGGTAGGGAGGCCATGCCGACATCCATAAGTAAGCCAGCGTTGGTTAAATCTTCAACTTCTGCCTCAGACATATTCTTGGCGCGAGCAAACATAGCGAGCAAAATGGCACAGTTGATAGCATGTTCTACTAAATACTCATTGGAGTCTTTCAGCATTAATAAACAGGAGAGTGCATCGGTGTTGTCGAATACAGACTCAATGATATGTTGCGACAGGTTATTTAAATCATCGATATTTGGTGTTGAACCTGACCGTAATTGACTGAGAAAACTTTTTTGTACATTCTTCGCTTGAGAATAGAGCTTATCAGCTTCCTCTAATGCCTCTTGATGCCGAGCTGCTTTGATAGCGTTTGTTGAGCTAGACTCTTCTATCTGCGCTATTTTTATGGAATTTCGCATTGGCACGCTTGAGCTTAGAGTGTCACTCTGTAACTGTCCGATATCAGCAGCAGAACTGCTCTCTGCGTTATTATCGCTATCAAGCAATTGCTCTGATCTAGGGTTGTTTTTAGTGGCACTCTCTGGGAGTCGGCTTTTAGCAAAGTCGACTTCAATTTCTAATATGCCTTTGCTTTTCAGCGCATCCAAAATCGATTGAGTTTTAACCAATCCTCTACTTTTTATGCGAACGTTGCCTTTTTGCTTGACCACGTTCTCAACATACATACCTATGGTGAGCTCAGAAATGGAAATGGATTTAATCATAAATTGTATAGTCCCTTATGCTATTGCTATAACCAAGCGAGACGTTTCTCCTCGAATGCACTTATACTGCTATCAAACTCGAGTGTTTGCCCGATTGCGTCTAATCCTTTAAGCATATTTTGTTTGTGGTGCTCAGCAATGTCAAATTTATAAGTGCTGTTGCCAACGTTCAATGTTTGATTCTTGAGGTCAACATGAAAGCTAATGTCTGGGTCATTTGCCACATGCGCGAACAATTCGTCCATTTGTTTACTTGGCAGTGCGATAGGAAGAAATTGATTGTTAATACAGTTACCATAAAAAATATCGGCAAAACTTGTCGCAATGACACATGCAAAGCCAAAATCTGCCAGAGCCCATGGAGCATGTTCTCGACTTGAACCGCAGCCAAAGTTCTCGCGAGACAACAAAATTTTAGCTCCTTGATGTTCCGGTTTATTCAACTCAAATTCAGGGTTCAACTCTTGCTCATGCAAGTCTAAATAACGCCAGTCATGAAACAGGTGCACACCATAGCCTGCGCGCGTCACGCCGGTTAAAAACTGTTTTGGGATTATTTGGTCAGTATCAATGTTGGCTTGATCTAATGGAGCGGCCTTACCTGTTAACTCTGTAAATCCTGTCATATTATTCTCCAAACTGCCTTGAATCAGCAAAATTGCCGGTTAAAGCTGCGGCAACAGCCATTTCGGGGCTTACTAAATGAGTTCTTGAACCACGACCTTGACGACCTTCAAAATTTCGATTGCTGGTAGAGGCGCAGCGGTCACCTGCCTGCAGAATATCGTCGTTCATGCCTAAGCACATTGAACAACCTGGCAGTCTCCACTCAAAGCCCGCTTCTTTGAATATGACATCCAAGGCCTCTTGTTCCGCTAGTTCTTTCACCGCAACAGAGCCAGGAACTACAATAGCGGTAACGTTACTTTTCACTTTGCCTGTTGCAGCTATTTTGGCTGCCGCCCTTAAGTCTTCAATACGACTATTAGTGCAAGAACCAATGAAAACGTGAGATACGTTAACCTTGTCCCATGTTTGTCCAGCTTCTAAGCCCATATACTTGAGTGCCTTTTTAGCGGACTCTTTTTCTATAGGATCATCAAAATCATCAGGGGATGGAATCGCTTGGTTTACGCCAATTACTTGCCCTGGATTAGTGCCCCAGGTAATTTGTGGTTGAATTTCCTTCGCCTGCAGGGTAACAACAGTATCGAAAGTGGCATCCGCATCTGTCGTTAATGATTGCCAATAGCTAACTGCATCATCCCAATGTTTTCCCGTTGGGGAGAATTCTTTTCCGTTGAGATAATCGATAGTTTTTTGATCGGGTGCAATTAAGCCTGCTTTTGCACCAGCTTCAATGCTCATGTTGCAGATGGTCATGCGCTGTTCCATCGATAATTCGCGGATCGCTTCACCACAATACTCAATAACATAGCCAGTAGCACCCGCGTGACCTATTTCGCCGATAATGGCCAGGATGATATCTTTTGCTGTAACACCTGTAGGTAGCTTGCCTGCTACCTCAACTTTCATGCTTTTGCCTTTACTTTGTTTTAAAGTCTGAGTTGCGAGAACATGTTCAACTTGTGAAGTACCTATACCAAAGGCGAGTGCGCCAAATGCTCCATGCGTAGCCGTGTGGCTGTCGCCACAAACAACGGTCATACCAGGTTGGATGAGACCCAACTGAGGACCAATTACATGCACGATGCCTTGGTTTTTATGACCAACAGGATACAGCTGTATGTTGTGCTGTTCACAGTTTACAGCCAAGGTTTGCAGCTGTAATTTATTTTGTGGCCCGCACGCATCTAAAGCTAGTGAGCGCGTGGATATGCTGTGGTCCATGGTGCCAAAGGTGAGATCAGGCCGACGTACTTTGCGATCCTTCTCATTTAATCCGGCAAAGGCCTGAGGTGAAGTAACTTCGTGAATGAGGTGACGGTCAATATACAAAAGAGTGTCTTCACCTAACTGTTCAACGATATGTGCGTTCCAGACTTTGTCATAAAGGGTTTGAGCCATGATTTATCCTTCCCTTTAGTTTAAGAGATTTGTTGTAAAATATAAGTGCCTACGGCTGCGGTAGAACTCGCGTTTACGCGTTCTTCTTTGGGCATTAATTCAGCGGTTAATATGCCATCTTCCAAGGTCTTTACGACGGCTGCGTCAATAGCGTCAGCGGCGTCAACTTCGCCTAGGCTGTATCGTAACATCATTGAGGCTGAAAGAATTTGCGCAATTGGGTTGGCAATGCCTTTACCTGCAATGTCCGGCGCTGAGCCGCCTGCTGGTTCGTACATACCAAATCCTGAACCATTGATGCTCGCCGACGGCAATAGGCCCATTGAGCCAGTTAACATTGCGCACTCGTCGCTGATGATATCGCCAAATAAATTGGAGCATAACATCACGTCGAATTGTGCAGGGTCACAGATAAGCTGCATAGTCGCGTTATCAATGTAAATATGTTCAAGCTTTACTTCAGGGTAATCTTTTGCAACTTCTTCAACTACTTCACGCCACAAGCGGCTGCAAACAAGCACATTAGCTTTATCGACGGAGGTGACTTTTTTATTGCGTTTCATTGCCGCTTCAAATGCGCTGATAGCAATGCGCCGAATTTCACGTTTCGAATAGCGCATGGTATCAAAAGCAAACTGTTCTTCACCTTCTCCTTCAAGCCCTTTAGGCTGGCCGAAATAAATGCCTGAAGTGAGCTCACGTACCACCAAAACATCCACGCCAGACTGGGCAATATCGCTGCGCAGTGGGGATAGGTGCTCAAGGCCTGAGTAAATTTTTGCTGGACGTAAATTACTGAATAGATCGAAATGACTGCGCAGTTTCAGTAACGCGGCGCGTTCTGGACGTTTATCTAAAGGCAGACTATCCCACTTTGGACCGCCAATTGAGCCGAACAAAATCGCATCAGCCTGTTCGCATCCATCAAGGGTTGTTTGTGGCAATGCTTCACCATGTTGGTCGATTGCAAAACCACCTACAGGATAGGTTGTGCGTTCTAGAGTAATATCAAACTTAGTACAAACCGCGTCTAATACTCGATTTGCTTGTTCCATCACTTCAGGACCAATACCATCCCCGGGTAAAACTGCAATATGGTATGTGGCCATTCTAAACTCCTACGATATTTTCTTGTTGTGATTTTTGTTCGTCAATTTGATCAGCTAGGTAAGTATTGTTCAATACGAAAATTAATGCGCGAACGCCTGATTCAACAATGTCGGTAGCCAAGCCTATACCGTTAAAGCGTCTACCATTATATTCAGCTACTACGCTAACTTGAGCAAGCGCGTCGGCGCCTTCGCCTTTTGAATCTAGCTTAAAATCAACGATATCAATTTTGTGACCCTTTACGACTCTCATAATAGCATTATATGCGGCGTCAACAGGACCGTTTCCTACGGCTGATTCCGTAATACTTTGGTCGCCCACTTTAAGGCGAACGGTGGCGTTAGGTATGATATTGCGACCTGAGTTGGCGAGCAAGTAATCCAATTGATAATGTGCGTGGTCGTGCTTTTGTTGGTCGAAGAACAACAAGGCTTCCAGGTCGTAATCAAACACTTGTCCTTTTTTGTCAGCTAAGCGTAAAAATGCTTCGTAAATAGCATCTAAATCATATTCATCTGCTTGGTAGCCAAGTTCTCCCAGGCGATGCTTAATGACGTGTCGGCCAGAGCGCGATGTTAAATTGAGTTTGTTTTTATTTATTCCCACACTTTCTGGCGTCATTATTTCGTATGTATTCTGCCCCTTTAGAACACCATCTTGGTGAATGCCTGATGAGTGACTAAATGCATTTGCCCCTACAATTGCTTTGTTGGCTTGCACTGGCATATTGCAAAGGTTACTGACTAATTTTGATGCCTTATGAATTTCTTGTGAATTAATATTGGTGCTTAAACCGAGCATGGCGTAGCGAGTTTGTAGGATCATCGCTATTTCTTCCAAAGAGCAGTTGCCAGCTCTCTCGCCTATACCGTTAACCGTGCATTCAACCTGACGAGCACCTTGCTCGACAGCCGCCAATGAGTTCGCGACAGCGAGGCCTAAATCATTGTGGCAATGCACCGATATGACCGCTTTATCAATATTGGGAACACGGTTATATAGGTTTTGAATAATGCCGCCAAATTCTGTGGGCGTTGTATAACCAACTGTATCAGGAATGTTGACTGTTGTTGCCCCGGCGTTTATCGCAGATTCAACCATACGGCATAGATAGTCGATATGCGTCCGTCCTGCGTCTTCACAGCTAAACTCTACATCATTTGTATATTTGCGCGCGTGCTTAATGGCCTTTACTGCCATTTCAACCACTTCATCTTGTGATTTACGCAGCTTGGTATCTACATGGATATCTGACGTCGCGATAAAGGTGTGAATGCGAAAGTGATCAGCCACGCTGAGCGATTGTCCGCAGGCGTCGATGTCTTTTTCCAATGCTCTGGACAGACCGCAAACAATGGAATTTTTAATTTCCTTAGCAATCAAATTAACGGATTTGAAATCACCTGGTGATGAGACTGGAAAACCGGCTTCAATAATATCGACACCGAGTTTTTCTAGCATCAGTGCAATTTGTAGCTTGTCTTTTACATTCAGGCTAGCCGGCAGCGCTTGCTCTCCATCACGTAAGGTGGTGTCAAAAATAATGACCTGCTTATTGCTCTGGTTAACTGTAGTCATACTAATTGCCTTTTTCATTTGACCGTTGTTTGCTATGGCGGGATGCGCACCGCTTCTGTTAGAACGTCATTCATATTTAATTTAGGTAGAAAACAAAAAACCCGTGCTTGGCACGGGTTTTTTATGTGTTTTCGCAATAAAACTTACCCGTGCAGTGAATTAGCCAAGAGTAATAGCAGCAGAATAGAAATCAAAGAATATCGATTATTTGATGATAAAATTTTCATTTCCGCCCCTGTTTAAAGAATTCTCTTTCGTCTCTTAACTCTACTGCGCTAAACCAGTTGGGTCAACAGTTCAATTGAATAAAAGAATGCTTTTTCTCACCTAAGCTAACTAGCAGCGTCCTTAAGCTTTGCCTTCATTTCTCTGCGGCGAGCATGCAACAGCGGCTCAGTGTAACCAGATGGTTGTTCTTTGCCTAAGAAGATAAGGTCTTTAGCGGCTTGAAAACCGATTGAATTCGCTAAGTCTGGAAGCATCGGAATGTATTCTGCATCACTTTCATTTTGACTATCAACCAAAGCAGCCATTCGTTGCAAAGACTCATTTACTTGCTCCGCAGTTACAAGCCCGTGTTCAAGCCAGTTCGCAATATGCTGACTGCTAATTCTCAACGTCGCTCTGTCTTCCATGAGGCCGACGCCATTAATATCGGGCACTTTAGAACAGCCAATGCCTTGATGTACCCAGCGCACAACGTAGCCTAAAATACCCTGAACATTATTGTCGAGTTCGTTAGTGACTTCTTGCGGACTTAGTTTTGCACCTTTTTCCATGAGCGGGATTTCTAGAATGGTATCGATATAATCCAAATGGGCATTTTTATTATCGCTAAGTATATTTCTCTGCTGTTCAAAGACGTCAATTTGATGATAATGCAGCGCGTGCAAAGTTGCTGCCGTTGGAGACGGAACCCAAGCGGTATTTGCGCCCGTTTTCGGATGCCCGATTTTGACCGCCATCATGTTAGCCATTTGATCAGGAATAGGCCACATGCCTTTACCAATTTGCGCGCGACCAGATAGCCCAAAATTTAGCCCCGTAGCGACATTCGCTAATTCGTAGGCATTCAACCAAGGGCGCGTTTTTATTTCTGCTTTTGGTGCAAAAGCACCTTTCAGCATAGATGTATGAATTTCATCGCCAGTGCGATCTAAAAAGCCTGTGTTGATGAAAACCACTCGCTCGTTTGCAGCTTGAATACACGCACCTAAATTGAGGCTCGTTCTGCGTTCTTCATCCATAATGCCTATTTTTATCGTATTCTTTGCTAAACCAAGTACTTGTTCCACGCTGCTGAATAGTCGGTTTGTGAAGGCGACTTCATCAGGACCATGCATTTTTGGTTTTACGATATAAATACTGTTTTCTTTTGCATTTTTAAAAGGGCTATTATTAAGTAGGTCATGCTTGGCGATAAGCGATGTAATCATCGCGTCCATTATCCCTTCTGGGATTTCTTCCCCTTCAAATAAAATCGCACTGTTTGTCATAAGATGCCCAACGTTGCGGATAAACATCAGACTTCTACCAGAAAGCGTAATCTTTTCATTTTGCAGAGAACGATACTCACGATCTGGGTTCATGCTGCGGGTAAAAGTTTTATCCCCTTTATCAAGCTGAATGCGTAAATTGCCTTGCATCAAGCCCAACCAGTTTTGATAAACTAAGGTCTTGTCCTCGGCATCAACTGCGGCAACACTGTCTTCACAGTCCATAATCGTGGTTATCGCTGCCTCAAGAACAATGTCTTTCATACCTGCGGGATCTGTTTTGCCAATGGGATGTGAATTATCAAACTGAATTTCAGCATGTAAGCCGTTATGACTTACTAGAATTGCTGTTGGGCTTTCTATTTCGCCCTGAAAACCAATTAGTTGAGACGGGTCTTGCAACGTTGTTTCGCTGCCATCAGCCAAGGTAATCGATAAACCAGCGTCACGTAGCTGATAGTCTTGACTCCCGACGTGGCTGCCTACATTTAAAGGGGCAATAGTATCCAAGTATTCTCGTGCTTTTAGGATAACTTTATTACCACGGGCAGGGTTGTATGCCCCTTTAGCTTCGGCGCCACCTTCATCTGAAATAACGTCAGTGCCATAGAGTGCGTCGTATAAACTTCCCCAGCGGGCATTAACAGCATTCAATGCATATCTCGCGTTATTGATTGGGACAACAAGTTGCGGTCCTGCCATAGTCGCAATTTCGGCGTCTACGTTTTGAGTTTCAATTGATTTAGGAATCGGAGGTGCTTGCAAATAGCCTATTGTGCTTAAAAAGGATTTGTATTCATTTGCGGGAGCGTTTGCATCGACGCGGTGAAAGTCGTCAATTTGTTTTTGTAAAGTTTCACGTTCGTTCAATAGTGCTTTATTGAGTGGCATTAAGCTTTCGAGGACTTTTTCAAAGCCTTGCCAAAACGCGAGAGCGTCAGTTTGGGAATTTGGTAAGGCGCTAGACTCGATGAAATTGAGTAGTTCGCTGGCGACCGACAGTTTGCCTTTTGTTACGTATCTTTCTGCGCTGGCACTGATGCCATTTGCACCAGGTGAACTTGTTGTCTTTGTTGAAACCGTAGACATTGGCATACTCCGTAGTTATGTTTCATACAGTCTAGGGAATATAACGACAGTTTTTTAGTTTATGTACAGTATATTTGCTATAGATACTGTGAATGTAGTAATTGCCACTATATTCCTTAGGGTTGTGTCTCACTAGTCATAGCGTTTGCGACTTCTGTAATAAGTCTTCGCAGCCAAATATGACCTGCATCGTGGTGCAGTAACGCACTCCACGCCATCTTCAATGCAATGGGTGGAATGTCGAAAGGTGGCTCAAGAACGACAACTTTTGGGTCGTCTTTAAAAATTTTAGCCGCCTTGGTCGGTAATGTTGCTATTAAATTCTGTGTTTTGGCCAACTGCAGCGCTGCGTGATAATGGCGCGTAAAAACACGAATTTCACGCTGCTTACCTATTTTTGTTAGCTCAGCGTCAACCCAACCCAACTTTTGCACTTCATTTGGGTCAATACCGACACCAACACCAAAACCAGTTTTACTCACCCAAATGTGGGTGCCTTTCAAATACGCGGCAAGATCAAAATTATTTTTCATGGGATGATCGCTGCCAATTACGCACGAAAATGAATCGTACCAAATGACCTTTTGATGAAACGAAAGAGGCAGCTCCTCAAAGCGATTTATGGCCATATCAACCTTGCCTTGCTCAACATCGTGAAACGTTACGTCGCTAGGAGTGATCAAATCTAAAGTAATGTTAGGCGCTAATACTGCGAGGCGGCCAATGAGTTCAAGCAGTAATGTGGATTCCGCGTAGTCGCTGGTCATTATTCTGAAAGTACGTACGCTTGTTTCAGGACTAAACTCAATTTCGGGTTGAATAGACGATTCTAACTTACTCAACACATCACGAATAACTGGCTGTAACTCCAGAGCACGTTTAGTTGGCGTCATACCATCGCTGGTTCTAACGAGTAAGGGGTCTTTGAATAAATCTCGCAATCGCTTAAGGCCATTGCTCATCGCTGGTTGGGTAATACTTAGCTGGTTAGCTGCTTTGGTGACGCTGCCTTCTCTTAATAAAACGTCTAGGTAAACTAATAGATTCAGGTCGACTTTTGCAATATTCAAAGTATTCGTTCCAATGTCAGTGAAAGTAAAAGGTGCACAATTCAGAAAAATAGGTGACTTTACAAATCCCATTCACGTTAATTATGCCTATATTTCGATAAATATATAAGCATAAACGACGAAAGATTGATAATACCTTGGTCGCGCAATAGCGAATAATTCAATTTATATCGTTGATTTTTAATATTTAAAGACAAAAAAAACGCCCCGAAGGGCGCTGAACAAGAGTCTTACTGTGGTTCGATATCACGCTACTTCTATATCAAACTTTTGCTTAATTACGATATCAATCGACAGAGTCGAATTGATTCATCGTATTATCTTTACCTGACGCTTTTAATGCTTGCTCACCTGAGAAGTACTCTTTATGAGTATCACCTAAGTCAGAACCCGCC
Source organism: Glaciecola nitratireducens FR1064 (assembly GCF_000226565.1). NCBI lineage: Bacteria > Pseudomonadati > Pseudomonadota > Gammaproteobacteria > Alteromonadales > Alteromonadaceae > Brumicola > Brumicola nitratireducens. Next base: position 1,084,341 of record NC_016041.1, read on the forward strand.
ATTGCTTGGTGCTTAACACAGGCTAGGCCTTGGCGTAACTCCTGACGCTGAACGCCTTTAACATAAGCTAACATACCTTCGTCACCAAAGTAGCCTTTGGCCAGATTATCCGTTGATAGTGCTGCCGTATGATAGGTCGGTAGCGTAATCAAATGATGGAAAATGCCGGCTTCACGTGCCGCATCAGCTTGGAATGTACGTACTTTTTCATCAGCAACTAATGCAAGTTCAGTATCATCATAACTCGCAGACATAAGGGCTGCACGGTCGTATGCGCTGGTATCTTTACCTTCTTCTGCCCAAGTATCGAATACCTGTTGACGGAAGCTAAGCGTCCAGTTGAATGACGGGCTGTTATTGTAAACAAGCTTAGCTGAAGGTGTTACTTCGCGGATAGCGCGAACCATATCGCCGATTTGGCCAACGTGTGGCTTTTCAGTTTCAATCCACAGTAAGTCAGCGCCGTTTTGCAATGATGTTATGCAATCAAGAACAACGCGGTCAAAGCCTGTGTTTTCTTTAAACTTATAGAGACCATTTGGCAAACGCACAGGCTTCACAAGTTCACCGTTCAATTTCATTACGGTATCACCGTTTGACAATTCATCGATAGAGTTGACTGGCGTTGTTTCTAAAAATGCGTTGTACTGAGCCGCTAAATCGCCTTCGCTTGTAGATACTGGGATTTTTTGCGTCAAACCAGCGCCTAATGAATCTGTGCGAGCGACAATAACACCGTCGTCTACGCCTAATTCAAGGAAAGCGTAACGAACAGCATTTATCTTAGCTAGGAAATCTTCGTGCGGCACGGTTACTTTACCGTCCTGGTGACCACACTGTTTCGCGTCAGACACTTGGTTTTCAATTTGAATGCAGCACGCGCCGGCTTCGATCATTTTCTTCGAAAGCAAGTAGGTAGCTTCTTCGTTCCCGAATCCCGCGTCAATATCTGCAATAATAGGAACAACATGCGTCTCGAAGTTATCTATTTGAGACTGAATTTCGCTTGTGTCCTTACCATTTGCTCTCGCTTCGTCTAACTGGTCAAAAAGTTTGCCAAGCTCTTTGGCATCGGCTTGACGTAAAAATGTATATAGCTCTTCTATTAATGCAGGAACCGAAGTTTTTTCATGCATAGACTGGTCAGGCAACGGACCGAACTCTGAGCGCAATGCTGCAACCATCCAACCTGATAAATAAAGATAGCTTTTGTCCGTAGTACCTTGGTGCTTTTTAACGGCCAACATTTTTTGCTGTCCGATAAAACCGTGCCAACAGCCTAGTGACTGAGTATATTGGCTCGTGTCTGCGTCGTAATCAGCCATATCTTTGCGCATTATGCCAGCAGTGTATTTTGCAATATCCAATCCAGTTGTGAATCTATTTTGCGTTTTCATTCTTGCTGCATACTCAGGACTGATAGCATTCCATGGTGTGCCTTGAGCGGCCTTAAGTTTCGCCATGTTTTCTAGTTCTTTTTGATACTGTGACATATTGTTTTCCTCTTTGCCGTTTCATTAACTTTCTGTGCTGTATGCAGATATTGAAACTGGTGATATTAAATCTTGTCGTTAATTCTATTTGATATTGCGAGCCTCTAAATAACCATGACCTTTGGTGAACGCGTTTATTTTTCAGTTCGCTAATCGGTGAAGACATACCCATCCTATGCTGCAATGATGAATAAAAAAACAGTATGAAACTTATTCCAGCTATTCACAGTGTGAATGTTGCTTTTATTGGGCATGAGACTGTGATTCGACATGAATCATAACTTAATGAATTCTATGGCGTTATAAAGAAAAGGTACTGATGATAAAGCGCGTTGTTGAGCGCTGTCTGCTTGAAATGCTAGTGCTAATATTTTTAGCGATCCATCTAATTCGGCAATTAATGAGTGATTTAGCCTCTCTATTTCGATCCACCTCTGAACAGCTGTGAATATTAGCCGGTGAATTTTTACGCAGTGTTGGGAATAATTTTAAATGAGTAACAATTAGTAACGTTTAATGCTTAACAGGGCGGTCTTTTGTATTTGGCATTCTAAGGTGTTTAACGGTATATTTACGGCATAGATTTAGCTTATATTATAGCGCACCGAAATATTGGTATTTTCTTTTCAACAAAGGGCTCCTTAGGCGTGTTAAAATCCGCCTCTCTCCTTTTATTTTAATCTGAAGAATTGATTTATTAAACAGCGGTAACTCAATGTGTTACGAGCTTTTAGAGGGTATTTAGTCATATGATCAAAAAGAATATTTTTACATTTAGTTTGCTTGCCACCGTCACGCTTTTCGGCGCTGCATGTACAGCGAATAAGCACAACGGTATGGACAGCGCTGAGGTAAATGTAAGTAAGCCTAAAAATATTATTATGGTAGTCGCAGACGGCATGGGACCGGCATATACAACGGCCTACCGCTTATATAAAGACGACCCAAACACGCCGATGATTGAACTAACTGCGCTTGATGCTTTCTTGATTGGTACTGCTCAAACTTATCCGGCTTCGGTATCGGGTTATGTGACCGATTCAGCAGCAAGCGCAACGGCTTTGGCTGCTGGCATCAAAACATACAACGGTGCTATTGGCTTAGATGTTGACAAGCAGTCTGTTGAAAGTGTGCTGCAACGCGCTAAGAAACTAGGTAAAAGAACCGGTGTGGCTGTTACTTCACAAATTGTTCATGCAACACCCGCTGCTTATGTTGCACACAACGAATCTCGTCGTAACTACAACGAAATTGCCGACTCGTTTTTAGATGACCGCATCAATGATAAGAATGTTGTCGATGTTATGTTGGGCGGCGGTTGGAGTTACTTTATTCGTGATGACCGCAATCTAGTTGAAGAATTCAAGACATTGGGATATCAATACGCTGCTTCATATACCGACTTATTATCATTGCCTAAAGGCAAACCAACCTTGGGTCTATTTGCAGATGTTGGCTTACCCAAAGCACTAGATGACGTTAATCCTCATCGACTTTCGGTGCTAACCGAAAGTGCAATATCCCACTTGGAAAATGTGAATGGCTACTTCCTGTTGGTTGAAGCGAGTCAGGTTGATTGGGCGGGGCACGCTAACGACATTGCTTCGGCAATGGGGGAAATGGAAGATTTAGAGCAAACGATTAAAATGCTGAAAAGCTATGTCGACCAGCACCCTGACACCTTAGTTGTGCTAACTGCTGATCATAGTACTGGTGGATTAACCATTGGTGCTGATGGTGATTATCGTTGGAGTCCTGAATTCATTCAAAACATGAAGGCTTCCGTGACCGTCATGTCAGAAAAAATAATAGATAGTGAAGATATGACTTTATACGTTGAAGACGTATTCGGGTTTGCATTGAATGAAGATGAAAAAAATATTATTAGCGGTATTTCTAGCAGCATGAGTGGGAGAGAGCGTGAAAGTATATTGAAATCTCTCCTGGACAAACGCACGAATACAGGTTGGACAACATCTGGCCATACTGGCGTAGATGTAGAAGTTTATGCATTTGGTGCCGGCGCACAAGCATTTGCCGGCAACTTAAATAACATTGATATCGCTAAAAAGATTTTTGCGTTCTTAGGTGACGCTGAATAGGCTATTTAAAGGCGCTTATTCAAGCGCCTTTATTCTTTCTGAAAGCGGCGGGTGACTCGCAAACAGCTTGTGGATTTTGCCTGCATTAATTGCAAACGCAGCCATTTCATCGGGCATATCAGGTCCAGTTTGACTCGCTTGTAAACGCATTAACGCGGCTCGCATTTTATGTTTTCCGACAAGCTTTGCCGCACCAGCATCTGCTCTGTATTCACGATGCCGAGAAAACCACATGGTAATGGTCATCGCCAAAACACCTAGAATGAGTTCTGCAATAATGGACACAATCCAAAATGCAGGTCCATGGCCACGTTCTACTTTAAAAATAACGCGGTCAACGGTGTGACCAATAATTCTCGACAGAAATACCACAAAGGTATTCATTACGCCTTGCAGCAGCGTCATGGTTACCATATCACCATTTGCAACGTGCGCCACTTCATGCGCAAGCACAGCTTCAACTTCATCTTTATTCATGCTTTCGAGCAAGCCGGTGCTAACCGCTACGAGTGCATTATTGCGGTTCCAGCCTGTAGCAAAAGCGTTTGGCGAATGACTCTGGAAGATACCCACTTCTGGCATACCAATATTGGACTGTTTAGCCAAGCGACTAACCGTATTTAACAACCATGTTTCTGTGCTATCAGTTGCTTGCTCAATGACATGTACGCGCATTGAGCGTTTCGCCATCCATTTTGAAATTAATAATGAAATGAATGCGCCACTAAAACCAATAACGGCAGAGTAAACCATCAGTGCATTAAGGTTTAAGTCAACGCCGTTTTGTGCAAGCAGACCCTGGATCCCAAATAAACTAAAAGTAAGACTCAATAAAGCAATAATCGCAATGTTGGTACCGACGAATAACAGAATACGTAGCATGTTTTCTCTCAATATAGTTGGTAAACAATTCACCAATCGATAAACACTTAATAGTATTGTTTAGGTCAAATATCAATGACTACAAAATAATATTTTTTTGCTACTCATAGATGAAATTTTCTTGTTGAGAGGAGATTTTATTTAATAGCCTGTGAGTTCTAGAAAACCACGACCGGTATGTGTTCCGCTCACCACCACGTTACCTTCATAATACGCAACTAGTGCAGGATTCCATTGGTCGTCTTTGCTGGTTTCAATCTTAATGTTAAGTCCTTTGCTTGCAATGCTTAGGGCCCATTGTAAGGGCAGCTTTTTATTGCTAAGTTCAGTAAACTCAATGATATCCATGCTTAGATCGGATGGCATTAACGTTGCTGTTGAACCGTCAGCCTGTATGTAGGTGCCGGTGATATAGTCAGGCTGATCTTGTAAACGCATTCGAAAAGCCATGATTTTGTCACCGTTATCAAGATGAAGAGAAAGCCAGTCCCAGCCCAATGTTGCTTGGTCGAATAGTTGTGATGTCCATTCTTGGTCAAACCACGCGTTACCTTTAACGGCTATATGCTTTAATAAGTCATCTGTCTTAGTTTCATCTTCTGTGCTTTTCTTCATTGGCGCATATTGCTCGCTAACGCGTGAAAGTAATAACTCATCACTCATCGTAAACTTACCATCTACCTGAATAAAAGGGGCACTGTAGTAATGCGAAGCGTGTTTGCCATTTGCTGACTTTATGCTGTAACCGTTCTGTCCCTGGAGTATGTATGGCCCTGTGTTAGATAAATTAAGTTGAACATCAAGGTAAGAAATGCCGCTAATATTAGTACTGTCGCTAATCAATCTGGCGTTGAAAGCTAATGTTGCGGGCAGCAAGCCAGGTGTTGGGCTTTGCCATTGCCAGTCATCGATGAATAATTTAAATGGCGTTGTTTCCGCGCCTGCATTGCCTACATTACCCCGTGCAAATTTCTCCGAAAACCAGTGTTGCGAGGCACTATGCACCGAAGCATGTGCCATGTAAATATGTTGGTTATTCCAATCCGAACTCGGCGTCTTGATAGTGTCATCACTATTGAACGGTTCGCTTCCGGTGCTGACGTTTGTTTGCCCTTGCTCGCGGGCTTCATTGTTTGGGTTTCTAAAGCGAAATAGCGTCCATTGCAGGCCGTATATATTGCCAACTTCATCTTGCAAGTTTGCGGTTAAGTACCACCATTCAATATCAAATGACTCGTGAGCGCCATGATCCTCAGGAAAACTAATGACATAGTTTGGATCGGAAGTGTTCCCTAAATTTTGTGGATTAGACGCACTGAAGCCTCTCCCAAAGGGTTGTTGTGACATGGCACCTTCGTCAGCAGTCGTCGCGTCGTTATACCCGTTATCAAAAACTAAGGCTTCGATATAACGCACAGTACTACCCAAGTTATTGTTTTGCGAATTGCTTATAGACGCAACTAAGGCAACTGCGAGTAAGATAAACAAAACCGCAATGAGTAGCCTAGAAAGTTTGCTTAATTTACCCATCGGATATCCTCAATAAGTGGTCTTCTGCCAGCTCTAACAATAGGAATAACGATGACCGCAGTCACCACTAATAGGCTCGTTGCGTATATTTGCAGTATTTTCATTGGATTTATAACTAAGGGGTAAGTCCAAGAAAAAGCTTGATAATTAATGTTAAATATTAGCACCCAGCTTAGTAAAATTCCGAACGGTGTCGCTAATAATAAGGCCACAAAACAGAGCAGTAAATATTGGTATAGTGCGAGTGCTTGAGTTTTTAATGCTGATACTCCCATGCTGCGAACTAGCATATTCTGTGGACGAATATCATTCATTAGAACAATAATAGCGCAGGCGAGTGAGAGTGCAGCAACTAAGAGCGTGACCACATTCAATCCGTCGGTAATAATAAAGGTGTTATCAAAAGCTTGCATCGATAATGCCAGTAACGCTTCGGTTTTCAGTAGTTGTGTTTCTGGTTCGAACCCTGCTTTGAGCATATTTTCGCGCAACAAATTTATGCTACTCTCAGAACCTTGGAGTGCGTAGATACAGCACTTAGAGTTAGATAATTCAAACATATCGAATGGCATCAATACTTGCGCATAAGGACTACCAAAATCATAAACAATGCCGAGTATTTTATAAGACGACAAGGTGCCTGTAGACGGATGTGGAAGGTCTATATAGTCATCAATTCGATACTCAAATCCAAACGCAAACTGTTGGTTAACTAAGACCCCCTTGCCCTGGCTAAACTCCGCCCACAAATTTTCATCCCGTCCTTTTTCATAAAACACCATAGCTTGCTGGTTGAACTCGTCGGTAGGGTAGCTAAACTGCTGTATTTTTTTACCTTGAAAAGAAATATAGTTTTCCAAACGTGAATAAACATTCACGCCAGTATTTTTTGCCAACTCACTGATATTAGGTTCACCATTATTGTAAACATAGTAATCAGCCGCTAATCGTTGCTCTAGCCATCCGACCGTTGCGCCTCGAAAGCTGTCTACCATTAAATTCATACCAATATTACTTGTCGCGGCAATAAAAAAAGCGCAGCAGGCGATCTTAGTTTTACCTGACAATGCCAAGCTTTGTTTGGAGCTAACTTGCAGTAATGGAAAGCGATCAGGAATAAATCGTTGGATAATTTTGAGCATGCTTGGATAGTTAGCAAGCAGTAAACAGCAGCCAGACAGGATAACTAATGCCGTGGCGATGAGCAGGAGCCAAAGCGCCTGCGCATAATTCAATAACACATAGGCAAGGACTGCAAAAATTGCAAAACAAAGCCATATAGCGAGCTTCCAAAAACGCTGTTGAACGCTCGACAAAGGCACATCTTTGGCTTGTGCTAACTGATGATTAAGTTTATTTAGGGGAATGAAAGTAGCGCAGATGCTGCCAAGCAAACAAATGCCGAATACTTGAAACAGTAAACCAAGAAAGGATACTTTACCGAAGCCTACTTCTACGGAATATAAATTTTCAAGCGTTGCTTGCACCGTTGGCGAGGCTAATTTTGCTAACTCAATGCCAAGTAAAACGCCCGATAAGCTGGCGACAAAAGTGAGTAATACAATTTCAGTAAGTTGAACGAAAAACAGTTGTTGTCTTGATATGCCAAGCTGTCGACAAATTTTTAGCCAAGTAAGTCTTGAATTTAATAGGAGGTTGACTGCGTTTACGACAATAAAGAGGCACACAACAAACATAAGCAGTGCCATTGCCATTAAGTTCAAATGAAAGCTGCTGGTAAGCTCCGAATCCTGTTGGCCTTTGTCAGTGCTGATGAGTTGTAGATGGTCTGGTAATAACTGTTTAAGCGTCTCTTCTTGGCTTTGCGATAATTCGCCAACAAATAACAACATCGACAACTCAGCGTTAGGATAAAGGCGGTACAACGCAGCAATATCCATAATAATATCATTGCCTAAAGCTGCACTTTCAAAGGTGATGAGTTTGGGTAAGGGCTTACCTGACATTGTCGTAAATTGACTCATTGTTAACGCGCCGTCAGCGCCAAGATATGAGCTAGCAGTAGACTCACTATTGGTGTCATTTTTAGCGCTTGTTAATTGCTCAAGTAATTGCGGATGCAATATGGCACTTGGCTGCCCAACGCTCAGTTGCCGAATAAGCTGATTGGTTTCGCTGGTTTTAGTATTCGAGTTAGCGTTGGGCTGCTTCGCCGCACCTGCTTGCTCTGCAAGAGGTGTTGGATTTGAAAAGGTGGGTAGTGCGATTAGTGAAAATGTATCGATGCCAGTAAAGTCGATGCGCCTTTGAGAAATAATGAGGTTATTTTTATATAAGTGTTGCCTTGTTTGCGCAACGGCAATCAATTGATTAAACCCTTTCATCCTGAGCGCAGCATAGTCTTGTTTTGTGAGCGTTAACTTGGACGAATTAGAGGAGATAGTATGAGTAACATTGGGCACTAAATATTGCTGTTGACTACTGTAGCTTTGTTTGGCACTGCTATTAATCACCAGCACAGCACATAAACCAGCGGCAGCAATAATTAGCGACGCCATTAGCATCGTGAGGCTAAATTTGCTGTTGCGATAACTTTTTAATAAAACGGAAAGGAATGGCGAATACTTCATATTAAATTTGGCTCAGCCTACCGTCGTTTAAGTACCACTGCTGCTGAGTAAGTGAAGCCACTTTTTCACTGTGAGTTACCATAACAAGAGAGGTGTTGAGCTTTTTGCATGTGTCGACCAGTAATTTGCTCACAGTGTCTGAGTTCTTACCGTCTAAGTTTCCTGTAGGCTCGTCGGCAAGCAAAAGGGGAGGTTGATGCGATAGGCCCCTTGCAATGGCTACTCGCTGCTGTTCTCCACCAGATAGTTGATTGGGAAGTTTGTTGATGTGGCGATCAATACCAAGGGCATTCAGCAAGTTCCGAATGTACTCGTGCTGCACATTGCCTGTAATCTTGGCTGGCAGCATGATGTTCTCCATCACCGTAATGCAGTCTATTAAATTAAATCTTTGAAAAATTAGTCCAACTTTAAACTGGCGATATTGATCTGCTTGCTTTTCAGTGAACTGAGTAATGTCGTGGGAAAGAGTTTGCGGGTCATTCGGCCTCTTATTGTTGGTGCCGCATGATTCGCCTGAACTCGTTAGCAGAATTTCACCACTATCGGGTTTATCAAGCGCAGCCAAAAGATGCAGAAGGGTCGATTTTCCAGAGCCTGAAGCACCTTGAATACTGATGCTGTCTCCTGGCATTATGCTTAAGTTGACGTTGTTGAGAATGGTATGTTTCTCACCAGCATCGATATAACTTTTCTGTAAATTTTTTAGGGAAAGCATAAAAAGGCAACTAATTTGCGTCGATGCCTTAAGTATACGTTAACGAGGCGCTGAAAGACTACTGATGTAAAAAGCTTTCAAAAGGTTCGCCAGTGACACTCGAAATTTGCTTAAATAAATACATCAAAGCGAATATCAATAAAATCATGCTAGGAATAACAATCACCGGGTAACTTAAGGCAGTCATGCGTCCAAGCTCTTCTGTGTACGCCGTAGTGCCTGGTTCTGATACCAAAATCCACTTTGCGAGCAAGTAATTCAAGGCTGAAGATAAGAAGAAAGAGCTGGCAACAATGTACGAACTCACAGCAACTTTGCTGTTGAAAACAGTGGTTAAGCCTTTCGTTTCCAACGTGTCATTGAGTTTAGGCCAGTTAACTAATTGGTCATTTAATATAAGTGCTTTTACTAGTGGTTTTTTACTGTATTGCGTAATGATGACCGCTAAGCCAATAAGACCCGGAATAGCCGCCTCTTTTATTGCGATATATTCAGCGGGAAGTTTTAATAAACTAATACCACCTGTTAGCAACACGCTAACGATGCCAAGTACCGAAAAAGCATTTACTTTTTTTGTTTGCTTTAAATCATACAGGCCAAATACTAGTGGAAAGGAGAGTGCCAGTACAATACTCCAAGCAGGGCCTAAATATTCGTCTGAACTTAAATAGCTCATTACGACAACAGGGACAGCAATATTAAAAATTAAATTGCCAAAAAATCCTGTTTGTTTCGGTTGCTGTGTTTTTTCAGACATGTAAATTGGACTGCTCTTTTGAAGTGGATAAGGATTGTACGAAAAAAAGTGAGATGATGTCACCCTGATTTTGTATCAATTTAAGACCGCGTTCGTAAAAACCATGCTAAACAGAGACCTGCAATAAATCCAAATAAATGTGATTCCCAAGATATATAGGGTTGGTTCGGTAAAACTCCCCAAATCATGCCGCCATAGAAGAAAGCGACAACTACTGAAATAATAATCAAAAATAGACGCTTGCTGAGAAAACCTGCAAAAACTAAGTAACCAAAATAGCCATAAATGACACCGCTTGCGCCCAAATGATAAGAGGCCCTGCCAAACATCCACACAAGCAAACCTGTCAAAACGATCAGCCCAAAAGTAACGCTTAGAAAACGCTTCCCGCCAAATTGAAGAAGCAGCAGCGCAAAAATGCCAAGCGTAACCACGTTTGACGCAAAGTGCGTGAAATTAGCATGTAAAAACGGTGCTGTAAAAATATAGGCTAAATGATTGAGGTCTCTTGGGAAAATGCTGAACTGATTGAAGTAGCGGCCTGTGAGCATATTAATCGCTTCTATCACCAGCATAATACCAACAACGTAGCTAACCCAAACCAGCTGTTTTTTTAGTGTTGTAGGTGATTTGACAATGGCCAATTTATGCCCCTATTACTTTAAGTATGTTATAGAATAATGTGCGGTATATAGCGCGACAGGTCTTGCGTAATGGGCGATTTATCTTCACGAACAGATATTCCCGCAGCCTCGTCGTCAACCAACCATGAGCCAATCAGTGTATAATTGTCAGCAAACTTTGGTAACGGTGTGTGTGCTTGATATATAAATCCTTCTTCACCGTAGGGGCCGTCTGACGACAGGCTCATTTTGCCGTTTTCTAAAATATCAATATTTGCGCCTTCGCGAGAATAAAGCGGTTTTTTGACCCACTTTTTTATACCTGAAAGTGCGTTCATGCTTGCTATGTCAGTTTCAAAGAAAGCCGGCAAAAGGTTTGGGTGCCCTTCAAATTCTTTCCACAGCATAGGTAACAATGCTTTGTTTGAGAGGATCGTTTTCCAAATTGGTTCAATCCAAGCTGTATTTGCTTTCAATGCGTGAGGGCCAAACTCTTCACGCTGCATAAATTCCCACGGATAGAGTTTAAAGCAATGTGAAATAACTTGGTCTTGTAAGTCGGTGAGTTCACCTCCAACGGCAAGCCCGATATCTTCGATATAACAAAAGTAGTCGTCAAGACCCGCTTCTTTTGCGCAGTCTTGTAAATATTGAACGGTTCCTCTGTCTTCGTCGGTGTCTTTGCAACAAGCAAAGTGGAGATAGTGAATACCATAATAATCGGCGATCACTTTTAAACGATTCACCAGTTTTTCTTGCAGCGAGTTGAACTGGTCTGCGCGCTTGCTGAGTTTGTTATTGTCTACATTGTTTTCAAGCCACAGCCATTGCCAAAAGCCTGATTCATATAAACTGGTGGGTGTGTCTGCATTATTTTCAAGCAGTTTGGCGGGCGTTCTTCCGTCGTAGACAAAGTCCAGCCTTGAATAAAGTGAAGGTTCTTTCGCTTGCCAAGAGTCTGCAATGGCTTGCCAATAAGTACTTGGGATAGCAAATTGTGATAATCGTTCTTCACTTTTTGCAACTAGGTCCACCACATGCAAACACATCTGGTGGATTTCTTCCGTAGGAGCCTCAAGATCTCGTTCTATCTGTTGTAAATTAAATTGATAGTAGGCGGTTTCATCCCAGTATGCTTGTCCGTGCATAGTATGGAAATGAAATCCGTAATCACGCGCCATTTGCTGCCAGTTTTTTCTCGCCTCAATGGGGAGTCGGAGCACTTAGCCACCCCAGCCTTTACTGCTTTTGCTTCCCCATGAAGCTTTTGCTCTCACGCTGCTACCAAATCCACCGCGCTGCATTGTGCGGGTCACTGCTGGCTTCTTATCGAAAGCACTTGGTCTAACGTTAAGAGCGCGTTTTCTCGTATCGCCAAAATCGCGCCCATCAGCTCCGATCCAGTGATTGCGGTATGGCGAATAACGAGAGTAAGATGTAAACATAGGTTGGTAATAGGGGCGAGGAGCCAATAAATTCCCCATCATATACCCAGCCATTAATGGCATAAAAATCGAGCTACCGTTGTTGTTATAACTTTGGCATTGATTTGCACCAAACTCGTATTCACAATCATTTTTGCTGTTGTATTTAGGTGCTGTTTTAGCTGCCTCGGCGAGCGCTCCTTCGTAGGCCACTTGACACTTTTGCGCCATATCGGGCAGGGCATCTGCGCATTCGTCAGCAGTCTTAAACACTAAGGCTTCTTCTTTACCTCCGGAGCACGCACTGAGTAATACAGTTGCAACACCTAAGGCCAACGGTTTGAAAGAAAATGCTTTTCGCATTTTCGATACATTAATATTGTTACTGCGTTTTTGTTTAACGTTAGTTTGCATAGTTGGATTACTCCTTAATAGCTCATGCAAGCGGCGTTGAGCAGGCCTACAGCAACTGACATTGCGCCTAACATGACGCCTGCGGATACTTCATTGTTTTGAATTCTTTCAGCTATTTTAGGCATGAAAGTAAATCGCAAAAGTGCAAAGGCGACGAGTTGCGCAACAATTGCAATGAAACCCCAGATCACGTAGTCGAGTAAAAATTCTGAATTGGTGACCGCACCAGATAGTGCAATGGCAAAACCAATCATCGCACCACCAAAACCAATTGCGGCTGCAGTGCTCTTGTCTTCTTTAACCAGCTTCCATTCATCATGCGGCGTAACGAAAGCGTAGACGATTTTGAAAACAAAAAATAAGGCGATTGAGATAGCAAAATATAGTGCGAAATTTTGCAATCCGGCGATTGAGTTTAGTAGTGCGTCCATTTTATTTTCCTTAACCGTTTATTATTATATCTGCAGGTGACAAATTGAAACCGGTGCTAATGACCAAACATCTGTCGTGGTTGTTACCGACAATTTTTTCTTCGCCGGATACTAACACTGATTCGACATCATCTTCTGAAATAGATTTCTCATAGAGCATAATGAATTGGTCTGTTGTCGTCACATCACCATCTTCTTCAAAAGTGGTTTCGGTCATTGCTACCGGTGGGGATATTTCGCCAACGGCATCCCAAACACGCTCATAGGCGTCGTCACCTAATTTATAGATAGGCTGTGAAATGCCATTTTTGAGTAAGTCTTGCCATTGCGTTTCAGATCCTACTGTTTTGGTATCGTAAAAATACCACAGTTTAACGTCAGTAATGTGATTCTCTGTCTCACCGCCATCGGTGATCACCTGTAAATACGCATCATCATCGGTGTAAAACCGAAACATAGTGCCACCGCTATCTAATATTACTTTGCCAACGGCTTGGATCAAATGCTTGTTTGCTGCACCGTTTATCTTAAGAGACGGTTCAATCAATTTTAATTTGAGCGTGTCGAGTTCGAATGACCCGCCCAAATATAAGCCCATAATCTCTGGCGTATCAGGTTTATGAGCTTGGGGTTTGTCTTTTTTTCCGAATAACTTACCGAACATATTATGCTCCTTTAGCTTTTACTTATTATTGATGCAAGATACTGAGTGCAAAACTATAAGTGTAAGCTGTTCCAATCAATGTTATTGATGCGGTGTTCTGCAATATAAAATACTTTATTACCGGGTTTTACAACGTCGTTAAAATCCGGGTTCACTGAAATTTTATTTACTCTTTCCGGCGCAGAATAACCAATAAATGTCGCGTTATATTGTTTTTTTAGACCTAAAAATAATGTTTCAACGCTGATGTCATTAATTGTGCTAGGGAGTTTAACCGAAAACTGTGCCTGGCCTTCTTCTACGTCTAATAAATCATGGTGTAATAAGCTAGAGCCTGGATCAAAAACGGATTTTGCTAACATTTCTACAGCAACGCTAGGCGTGCACTCTACTTCAGGACAATGTTGTTGCAACAAAGCCACCAAGCTTTCATCTTCAAAATAGGCTACTTTATGGGCCTTTGGGTTGCGCTTTGAACAATACAATGCAGTCGTTAATGTGAGGTCATCGTGAGGGTTGTCGATGAGTATGGTACTTGCTGTTTCAATACAGGCACGATCCATATCTTCGTCTTGATTGAAGGAACTAACGTGCACAAACTCAATTTCTGAGGGGCGCGGATTTTCAATATCCGCCTTCACGCAAAGCACAATATCTGGATTCTCGGTGGTATCGACTTTTTCTTTTATCAGTAGCTTTAGTAATTGGTCAGTACGTTTTTCATTCCAGCCAATAATTAAAATATGATTAGAGACATTTAACGGTTTCAAACCTCTTGCTCCTTTTCTCCATTGATCACTAACCCAAGATGCGATGCGTCCAATGACCAAAGCAAATATACTTAATCCAAGTGGAATAACATACAACGCAACAATCAATTTACCCGCTGGTGTTGCCGGTGACATATCGCCGTAACCGACCGTCGAGCCAGTTACAACGAGCCAATAAAAATAATCAGAGGCGCTTAGTAAGGCTTTCTCGTCTGCTAAGAAAAGCAATATCCAACTGGAAACTGTGTAGAACAGCAGCGCTAATGATAATGTGTACCAGCGCAGCTCGGAAAAGTATCTCACGCATAGTTTTTTGAGTTTTACCCAATGTAACATGAATGAAAATCTTCCTTTTGTATAAAGAACAACAAAAAACGGCAGCCTTTTAAGCTGCCGTTCTCAATAAATTTACTTGCCAAGTATGCGGCTTAGTTCGTCGTCAGCGGATGCTTGACCACCTTTGATGCCTGCACCAGCCAATCGCTTTTCGAGATCATCTGAAGATTCGCTTTGTGCTAATTCTTCAGCCGCTTCAAGTTCAGCATTTCGCAAATTTTGCTTTTCTTGGATGCGAGCAAGCGATTCAGTTGCCGTTTTCATCTTACTGTTTGCACCTAGGTGACTAGATGAAACTGCTACTTGAGCACGCTGCACTGACTCTGTCGCTTTGATCATGTCCACTTGCTGCTCCAAACGACGTAAGTTGTTTTTTGCTTGCGTTATGTTACCAGCAAGTTGTTTCTCTGACTTCGTGAACTGATCAAGATAAGTTTGTTCAGTTTCAACTTGGCCACGCAGCTCAGATACGCGTTGAGCGCAATCGAGCGCTAGCTGACGGTCAGTATCAATGGCCTTTCTAGCATGAGCTTCATACTCACCGATAGACTTGTTCAGCCCATCTACTTTCTGCTGTGATAGTTTACATTTCGCTAAAATTTGCGTACGCGCATGATCTGATTTTCTTAATTCGTCTTTTGCTTCACGAATTTCTTGCTCAAGAATTTTAATTGCTTGTGTATCAACAACCGCTTGCGCTGCTTCTGTAGCGGTACCTTTTACGGCAGTAAATAATTTTTTCCAAACTGACATGGCAATCTCCGATTATTATTTAGATTTTAAAAAATCTTGGTATGCATCTAAAAATGCTTCTACATTTTGAAACAATGTTGAAATTTCAATCAACACACTTTGCTCTTTTGACTGCGCACTAAGCGAACCAAAAGCCGTGTAATACTGAGTCCCTGCGACTGACGAAATACCGATAGTGGTTAATGGAAAAATCATGTGCGTTCTCAGAATTTCTTCATTCAACGCAGCCGGGTCTTTCACTTCGTCTAACGAGAACAATAAAGATTCAACTAATATTTGTTCTCCACTAATAGCTAACCAAGCGTCGATTCCATCTTCATTCGCAATAAGCAAACAATCTGCCTCGTGTGTAACTACATATCCCTCTTGAGCAGAAACAACTTCTGCTAGTTGTGATAGTTCCCACGTCATTCATCTTCTCCTAAAAGTGTGTTTTTACCATGTCGTCATCTATAATAGACTCTTACTATTGATTGAACAACAAGGCTGACCTCGAACTTGGGAGAAGTATAGTCATAGGGTAAAAATAAAGTCAAATTATTTTTTCACATTTGGGTTAAATAATGTTTAAATGTGACTTATACGTTACAAAAGAAACTTAAAAATAGGTGATATATGAAGCCAAAAGCAAGCGATTGGCGCAAATTAGTTGAGCGATTATTAAAAGCAGAGCTATCGAAAAAGGGAATAAAGTATCAGGACCTCAGTGATAAGCTAAGTGCGGTAGGTGTGAATCAAAGCGCAGATAATCTAAGAAATAAAATTAATAAGGGCATTTTGGGCTCTGATCTCTTATTTCAAATTATTTTTGTACTCAATATCAAACAAATTAAGTATGAAGATATTGAAGAAATGCTGAGCGACATGCAGTAGTAACTCGGAAATCCCCAAATTTTAGGCAAAAAAATACCCAGAAAAACTGGGTAATAAGTAAGTTTGGGAGAACGTCACTTAATTCGAAACATGTAACAAGAGTACGCCATATTTGTAGAAATAACAGGCGTTTTAAGTATTAAGCCTTAGTATAGGGTATTCTAGAATATACGATAATTTGTAAGTGAAGTTTTTCGTCCCTTACTGATAAAGACATACAGCGATTATGAGAGAGCCATGAAGTTAGCCGATTTTTATTTTGATTTACCTGAACATTTGATTGCAAAACATCCAACAGCGCAGCGAACGCAAAGTCGATTACTGCATCTCAAGGGCGATACAGGAGAGGTTTTACACCAAAAGTTCACTGACATACTAGACTTGCTGCATCCGGGCGACCTCCTAATATTTAATAATACACGGGTGATCCCTGCACGATTACACGGCGCAAAAGCCTCGGGTGGGAAAGTAGAGGTATTAATCGAACGAATACTCAATGATGGTAGCGCAATGGCGCATATTAGATCGAGTAAGTCACCAAAGTCGGGTGCAATTCTGACGATGGAGGGTGGATTACAGATTGAAATGCTCGGTCGCAATGACGCACTTTTTCATATTAAGTTTTTGACAGAAGAAAATGTTTTTGACTTGCTTGAAAAATATGGCCATATGCCTCTTCCTCCTTATATCGATAGACCAGACGATGAAGCCGATAAAGAGCGTTACCAAACTGTATATAACGAGAAGCCGGGCGCGGTTGCAGCGCCAACGGCTGGGCTGCACTTTGACGACGATATATTAAACAAACTAAGAGATAAAGGCGTTGATTTAGCTTTTGTTACGCTGCATGTTGGCGCCGGTACTTTTCAGCCAGTAAGGGTCGAAAACATCGTAGAGCACCAGATGCATGCAGAATATGCCGAAGTTTCACAGGACGTTGTCGATAAAGTTATTGCAACAAAAGCGGCGGGTGGCCGAGTGATTGCCGTTGGTACGACGTCTGTGCGCTCAATTGAATCAGCCGCAAAAGCTGCTGATAATGATCTGATCACTGAATTTATGTCAGATACTAATATTTTTATCTATCCGGGTTACCAATTCAAAGTGATCGATGCAATGCTGACCAATTTTCACTTGCCTGAGTCTACATTGATGATGTTGATTAGTGCATTTGCTGGGCGCGACAATGTAATGGATGCATACGCAAAGGCTATTGAGGAAGAATATCGCTTTTTTAGTTACGGTGACGCGATGTTTATAGAGCGCAAAAATACGTGAGCCTCGCGCTGTTTCTTGTTATACTGCGCGCCGCAATTCACAGTAAGCGTTCACAGTAAGCAGCCCGTATGTTTGTTTACTGTATAACATCAGTATTATACGTTTTTCATTTTTTAGCGCGTTGATGACATTAGTTGCGCATCATGTTCAAAGCTTGAAAGCGTTGGATCCAGTCGTAGTTTGGCATGGCAAGTGCGCTGGGTCGCGAATGTTAGGTTAACAAATGAAATTCAATTTAATGGCTACAGACGGCAAAGCTCGTCGCGGTCAACTTATATTTGAGCGTGGTGTGGTTGAAACACCCGCGTTTATGCCCGTTGGTACATACGGCACCGTTAAAGGCATGACGCCGGAAGAACTTGATGAGTCTGGCGCTCATATTTGCCTTGGCAATACCTTTCACTTAATGCTTCGTCCTGGCACAAGCATTATTAAGCAGCATGGCGACTTGCACGATTTCATGAATTGGGATAAACCCATTCTCACAGATTCTGGCGGCTTTCAAGTCTTCTCCTTAGGCGATCTTCGAAAAATTACCGAACATGGTGTAACGTTTCGTTCTCCTATTAATGGCGAGAAAATCTTACTCACACCTGAGAAATCAATGGAGGTTCAGCGCGATTTAGGCTCTGACATCGTCATGATTTTTGATGAGTGCACGCCTTATCCAGCAACCGAAAAAGAAGCTTCTGATTCAATGGAAATGTCTTTGCGCTGGGCTCAACGCAGCAAAGATGCGCATGGTGATAACCCATCGGCCTTATTTGGTATTATACAAGGCGGCATGTACGAACACTTACGCGACACTTCTTTAGAAGGCTTGGAAGATATCGGCTTTGATGGTTACGCCATTGGCGGTTTGTCAGTAGGTGAGCCTAAAGAAGACATGATACGAATCATCAATCATACAGCACCGAAAATTCCAGAAAACAAACCACGGTATTTAATGGGAGTGGGCAAACCTGAAGATATCGTTGAGGCAGTGCGCCGCGGTATTGATATGTTTGATTGTGTTATGCCAACGAGAAATGCACGAAACGGTCATTTGTTTGTTACCGACGGCGTTGTGAAAATACGTAATGCGGTGCACAAAACTGATACCGGTCCGTTGGACGAAAAATGTGACTGTTACACTTGTAAAAATTATTCTCGGTCATATCTACATCACTTAGACAAGTGCAATGAGATACTTGGGTCAAGATTAAATACCATCCATAACTTAAGATACTATCAACGGATTATGGAGGGATTGCGCACTGCCATTGCGGCGGGAGAGCTGGCTAGTTTTGTCGACGAGTTCTATGCGCAGAAAGGTTTGCCAGTGCCACCTTTGGAAGATTAGCATTGGTATTTGGTTTTTTGGACGATGTGTTCAGGAAGCAAACGAGTATTAAAAATAAAGTAAAACAACAATAAAAACGAAATAAACGAGGATATCTATGAGCTTTTTAATTTCAAGTGCACACGCACAAGATGCAGCAGCAGGTCAGCCGGGTGGTGAATTCGGTATGTTAATTATGTTGGCTGTTTTTGGTTTGATTTTCTATTTTCTTCTATATCGCCCACAAGCAAAGCGTGTAAAAGAGCATAAGAATCTTGTTTCGTCTCTTTCAAAAGGGGACGAAGTGCTAACGCAAGGTGGTCTGGTCGGTAAAATCACGAAAGTGAGCGATGACAAAGATTTCATCGAAATTGCGCTTAACGAATCCAATAACATTGTTGTTCAGAAATCAGCAGTGAGTGCCGTTCTGCCGAAAGGCACAATGAAATCAATATAAACTATCAACAGAGAGTAAAATAGCGCCTAAGGTGCTATTTTGCTTTTGTAGGGTCACATTGTGTTAAATAAAACTCCATTTTGGAAATATATTTTAGTCATATTTGTTGTTGGTATAACAGCTTTGTATGCAATGCCGAATATTTATGGTGAAGATCACGCTATTCAGATTTCGGCAAGTAATAATGCCACTGTTAGTGAAGAGTTAAAAACCTCGATAGAGCGCTCTTTGAAAGATAAAGGCATCGAGATTAAAGGTATTGAGCTCGAGAACGAACGCATACTAGTACGTTTGCTTGATTCTGACACTCAGTTGGTGGCTAGAGAGTTGATTGATAGTACGCTTGATAACGATGACTTCGTTGTTGCTATGAACTTAGCACCAGACACACCGGATTGGCTAGAAGCGTTTGGCGCAAACCCAATGAAGCTGGGTCTTGATTTGCGCGGTGGTGTTCACTTTCTAATGGAAGTTGACATGAACAGCGCAACGACAAAAGCATACGAAGATGTTGTTGGTGATTTCAAACTACAACTTCGAGAAGAAAGAATATTTTACCGTACCGTTGTGCAAAACGCTGACTCCGTAGACGTTATCTTTAGGGACGCTGATATGCTTGAGAAAGCGCAGTTTTATTTGCGCAATCAGTTTGGCAATTTGAGCATTACTGAACGTGACGACCTGACACTACGAGCGACATTTTTGGAAGCTCGCCTGGCAGAAATACGTGACGCGGCTGTCAAACAAAACGTAACCATTATTCGCAGCAGAATAAATCAGCTCGGTGTTGCCGAGCCTCTGGTTCAGAAGCAAGGACAAGAGCGTATTGTCGTACAGTTGCCTGGTATTCAAGATACCGCTAAGGCAAAAGAAATTCTCAATGCGACAGCCACACTTGAGTTTCGCATGCTGGATGAAAAAAATGATGTGCGTGACGCAATGCGTGGAAGAGCTCCCGCAGGGTCAGAAGTTATCTATCATAAGAATGGTCAGCCTTATTTGTTGAAAAAGCAGATTATGCTAACTGGTTCGCACATTATCGATGCTAACAGCGGCGTTGACCAATACGGTGTGCCTAACGTGAGCATTGACCTTGATTCAAAAGGCGGAGCGAAGTGGTCGAAGGCTACGAAAGAAAATATCAAAAAGCCAATGGCAACGGTATTTATCGAATACAAAACAACCGGCGAGCGTGATGTAAACGGCAAGCTTGTGTTTGAAAAGAAAGAAGAGATTATTAGCGTCGCGACTATTCAAGGGCAATTAGGTTCTTCATTCCAAATCACTGGGCTAGATTCTCCAACAGAAGCAAGAGAGTTATCATTGCTGCTAAGAGCTGGTGCGTTGATTGCACCCATTCAAATAGTTGAAGAACGCACGGTTGGACCAAGTTTAGGTAAAGAAAATATCGAATTAGGCATGACTGCTATTATCTGGGGCTTGGCCGCGGTGTTAGTATTTATGCTGATTTATTATCGTGCTTTTGGGGTTATTGCGAATATTGCGCTAGTGCTTAACCTAGTCATGATTATCGGTATTATGTCGATGATCCCAGGTGCGACCTTAACGCTTCCAGGTATGGCCGGTATTGTTCTTACAGTGGGTATGGCAGTAGATGCGAACGTACTCATATTCGAAAGGATTAGAGAGGAATTGCGTGATGGTCGAAGTCCGCAGCAGTCCATCCACTTTGGCTATGACAGCGCATTCTCGACTATCTTGGATGCCAACATAACTACCTTCATTGCCGGTTTGATTCTGTTTGCCGTCGGCACCGGTCCCATTAAAGGGTTCTCAATTACGTTGATGATAGGTATCGCTACATCAATGTTCACTGCGATTATTGTCACTCGTGTGCTGGTTAACAGCATATGGGGCGGTAGACGTGTGACTAAGTTATCGATATAGGAGAGTCACATGGGATTTCAATTACTAAAACTAAACGAAACAATCAACTTTATGAAGTTGCGTGTTCCAGCGATGATTTTTTCAACGCTGTTAATTATTGGCTCGATTGTCTCACTGGGCGTTAATCAATTAAATTGGGGCCTTGATTTTACGGGCGGAACGCTAATTGAAGTGGGCTACGAGCAGTCGGCCGATCTTGAATCGATTAGAGCACAGATGCTAGACGCAGGTTATACCGATGCAGTAGTACAAAACTTTGGCAGCAGTCAGGACGTGCTGATTCGCCTTGCTCCGCGTGAAGGTGTAAAAGCTGTAGACATTGGTGACCAAGTGATGGTGACATTGCGCGCTGATGGCACGAAAGTCGATATGCGACGCATTGAGTTTGTTGGCCCAAACGTGGGTGATGAGCTTACAGAGCAAGGTGGTTTAGCCATGCTTGTGGCGCTTATTTGTATTTTGATATACGTAGCAATGCGCTTTGAATACCGTTTCGCTTTAGGATCTGTCGCTGCATTGGCGCACGACGTTATTTTGACCTTGGGTTTATTCTCAGTGCTGCAACTAGAGTTTGATTTAACCGTATTGGCTGCTGTGCTGGCAGTAATAGGTTATTCGCTTAACGATACCATTGTTGTGTCAGACCGAATTCGTGAAAACTTCCGAAAAATACGAAAAGCAGAGCCAATAGAGATAATTAATATTTCTTTGACGCAAACACTAAATAGAACAATTATCACATCATTAACCACTATTTTGGTTTTGATAGCTCTATTTTATAAAGGTGGTGCGTTAATACACGGTTTTGCAACAGCATTGTTGTTTGGTGTTTTCATTGGTACATATTCTTCTGTATACATTGCAAGTGCAGTAGGCTTAGCACTGGGTATTAGCCGAGATGATTTGATACCAACAGAAATTGAGAAAGAAGGGGAAGACTTAGATCCTTTATAGGAAATGAGAACACCTTACCACTCAAATTTTGAACACAAAAAACCCGCTAATTAGCGGGTTTTTTTATTTTATTCTTACCTAACAAAGGTACTTATTTGAGTCTTTTAACAAGCGCCTGCACAACACGAGGACTGCCAGCAACTATTTCACCGCTTAATAACGGATCGTTACCGCCAGCGAAGTCAGTCACTAAGCCGCCCGACTCGCGCACTAATAGTTCGCCAGCGGCGATATCCCATGGCTTAATCCCACGTTCCCAATACCCGTCAAAACGACCGGCTGCGACATAAGCCATATCAAGTGCGGCAGAACCACCTCTTCTAATGTCGCCACACTCAGAAAATATCTGATTAAAGCTTGTCATATATTCGTTTAACGAGTCTTTGTTTTTAAACGGAAAAGCGGTGGCTAAAATTGTGCTGCCTAATTCTTTTGCTTGGCTAGCGCGAATACGATGTCCGTTTAATTGAGCTCCGTTGCCGCGACTTGCGGTAAATAGTTCACCACGAATAGGGTCGAACACAACTGCTTGGTCTAAACGACCTTTATATTGAAGTGCAATAGAAACAGCAAAATGAGGAATGCCTTTGATAAAGTTGGTGGTGCCGTCAAGCGGGTCAATGATCCATTTATAATCGTCGTTACCAGCAACAATACCGCCTTCTTCACCAACAAACGTGTGGTCTGGATAAGACTGTTGAATTTTGTAAATGATGGTTTGTTCAGCTTCCCTGTCAATTTTCGTTACGAAATCATTTTCGCCTTTTTGTTCGATTTGCAAGTCGTCGAAATTTTCAAATCCACGAGCGATTACGTTTCCTGCTGAGCGAGCTGCGCGCACAGCGATATTGAGCATAGGATGCATAGTTAAAACCACCAAGTTGTAAAAAGAACGGTTGAGTCATGATGTCGAAGATTGCGCATAGTACGCTTTTTGTTCGATAGCATGGCCAAAAAAATCGCGCACATGTTAACAGATAGCGGTGAATGGGTCTATTGGTGTTTTTCATGGCTTATTAATTAATGTATACTTTCGTATCGTAACTGGTATTACCATCTATTAAGGTGCCTTGTTGTTAAATCGGTTAATAAAATGCTGTAGTTTGCTGATACTGCTGTCGCTTAGTATCCTAAGGGTATCAGCGAATGACTACCAATATGAATTACTTAATGATAATGACGGCTTCACGTCGTCGATCATATTTTCGATCGTACAAGATGAGGATGGTTTTCTTTGGTTTGGTACTGGTTTTAGCGGAATTTTACGTTATGACGGCAAAAATGTTGTCAACTTTAAAAACGATCCTAATAATCCTGACTCCTTGCCACATGATAATGCTGGAAATTTAATACTGAGTAAGCAAGGCTATCTTTGGATTGGTAGTTGGGGTGGAGGAGCTATTAAATTCGATCCTTCCACTCAAGTATTTACGCAATTTCAGTCCTCACTCGATAACCCCGACACAATTAGCCACTCTTCGGTACAAAGTATTTTCGAAGATGCTAACGGCGTAGTGTGGTTTGGTACTTTTGCTGGGGGAATCAACAGATTTGATAAAGACAGTCAAAAATTCAAACGATTCTCAATGCAAGATGAAAGAAACAGTGGCCCCTCGAATAACAGAATATGGGATATAAAGCAGACTAAACTTAATGAATTATGGATAGCGACGGAATCTGGCCTGAACAAACTAGACACCGTTACGCTTAAATTTTCTTATTACTTCCCAGAGCCAGATCGACTTCTTTCTGAACGCAATAAAATACGTGTAATTGAAACCGCTGAAAACGGAGACCTGTATTTAGGCACCCAAAATGGTGTCGTGGTTTTGGATACAAAACTCGGTGAATTCAATGTGATAGATAATCCCAGCTTTCCCAATATGGGACCTATATATTCAATGATTGCTACAGATTTTGGTGAATACTGGGTAACCAGTGGCCATGGCATTTTTTCATTTTCCCAAGATGACAAAACGCTGAAAAAAGTAGAATTGGGTTTTGATGATCGCTGTAGTCAGAGTATTTTCCAAGATAGGCAAGGCACCATTTGGCTTAATTGCGAAGGCGTTGGTGTGTATAAAATTACCCAGACTAACATCTTTAAAACGTTTCCCGACCCACTTGTCAAGGCGGCATTTGCGACTGAAGTAGCGAACGACAATAGTGTTTTAGTCGGTACTGCGCAAAATGGTCTTTTTAACTGGAGACCAGAAAGTAATCAGTTAACTAATTTAATTTACAGCGAGACAGAAACAACTTTCCCTGAAATCAGATTTATCACTCAGACATCCAAAGGTGATATTT
Source organism: Glaciecola nitratireducens FR1064 (assembly GCF_000226565.1). Lineage (NCBI taxonomy): Bacteria > Pseudomonadati > Pseudomonadota > Gammaproteobacteria > Alteromonadales > Alteromonadaceae > Brumicola > Brumicola nitratireducens. The sequence goes on from NC_016041.1 coordinate 1,108,927, forward strand.
GGTATGGCAGTTCAAAAAATCTATTTAAGTTAGATGAGCGAGGCAGGCAAATAGAAGTTTTACCACCGGTGGCATTACGGGAAGAATTTGAAAGGTTTACAGATATAGCGACGGACGAAGTGGATAATATTTGGATTGGGACCAAAAATTTACTTTTTGTTGTCAATACAATCGATTTATCGTTTGACTCTATTTCAATAGAAAATTTATCTACCGATGATTATCACTTTTCTCAATTCTATTTGGATCCACATAACAACATGTGGGTGACAGTTCAAAATTCCTTGTATCGTTGGAGTAAAGATACAGAAGAGTTAGAGTTGATAAGTAGTCCTGAGCCATCGTCCAACTCTAGTGAGATCAAAGATTTTATTTATTCAATCTTGATAGATAGCAACGATCAATTATGGATCAGTAATAAAACAGGACTTTTCATGGTCGATCAAAAGTCTGGTGCGAGGCAGGCCATCAGTCGTTATTTTTTGGAACAAGAAAATAAAGGTATTCGTTTGATCAACGAAGACAAAAGTGGCTTTTTATGGCTAGTGACTCCAACCGGTGTTAGCAAGTTTAATCCGACCAGTGGTGATTTTCAACATTATGATAAGCGCGATGGCTTGCCTGGTTCTCGATATTTTCTCAGACCAACAAGCAGTTCCTCAGACGACACCATCTACTTGTCAAGTCGCGACGGTATTACTTATTTTTCACCAGCATCTGTTAAAAATCATAGTTTGGACGAAAACACCGAGCTCACTAATTTTGAAGTATTATCTACTACTACTAAATACAACATAGAACAAATAAAGAAACAGGGAATAAAGCTCAAGTTTGACGAAAGTAACGTTAAATTTGAGTTTGCGACTTTAGATCTCTTAAATGCGAGGCAAATTCAATACAGTTATTTTTTGGAAGGCTTTGATAAAGACTGGATAGAAAACGGCAATAACAACACTGCCACCTACACAAATTTAAGTGGCGGCGACTATGTATTTCGGGTTCGTGCAAAAATAAAGGATGATCTCTGGTATGACCAAGACCTAGCTGTAAATTTAAATGTAGGTATCCCCTTCTGGGAACGGTGGTGGATGCTTGTTGTATATGCAACACTGATTCTGCTGGGCATATTGTATTATTTACAAAGACAAAAAAGAGCCGTTATTAAGTTGGAACGTCAAGTTGCAGAGAAAACCGCAGACATCGCTCAAGAATCCCAGAAGCTAGCCGCTGCGAACCGCATAAAGTCACAATTCCTTGCAAATATGAGCCACGAAATTCGCACGCCTTTGACCACAGTAATTGGTCAGGCTGAAGCTATTATTTGCCGTGATGTAAAACCAGAAGACATTTATAAAGAGGTTGAAATCATTCACGACAGCAGTTTATACCTGCTCGCGCTCTTGAACGATATTCTAGATTTGACCAAAATTGAAGAGAATAAATTTGAGCTTGAGTATGCACCTCAAGATTTACATAGTTTACTAAGCAATATTAATACGATGTTTTCCATGCAGGCTCGCGTCAAAGGACTTTCGTTCAGTTTAATAGAGAATTTACCACGCCCATTTATTATCAATGTCGACGGTTTACGTTTAAAACAAATATTAATTAACCTGCTTTCTAATGCCTTAAAGTTTACTGTCAGTGGCTACGTAAGATTAGAAGTTTTACTGGCGGATAGTCGCTTAGTATTCAATGTAGAAGACACAGGTATCGGTATAAGCGAAGACCAGATCGATCTTATCTTTGGAAGTTTTACCCAAGGAGACAGCAGCATACGCCGACGTTTTGGTGGTTCAGGTCTTGGTTTGCACCTCTCTAACCAGTTGGCCGTATTAATGAATGGTGAGATAACGGTAAAAAGCGAAGTAGACAAAGGCAGCGTATTTACCTTTAGTATGCCTGCGCCACCAGTTATGTCAGCATCGGACAAGCCGAGAGTAAACCTTAAGGTAGATGAATCGTCGTCTACGCCTTTGTTTAATGGGAAAATACTGCTGGCTGAGGACCACTCAGATAACCGTCGTTTGATATCGCGTTTGTTAACCAAGTTAGGTTTAACCGTATACACGGCAGCTGATGGATTTGAGGCTCTGGAGCTTTACAAAGAGCATTCGCCTGAGGTTGTTTTGATGGATATTCAAATGCCCAGAATGGACGGTTTACAGGCTTACAAGGCCTTGCGTGATTTGGGCTGTGAAAAACCGATCATTGCGTTAACTGCAAATGCGATGACAAATGAAGTTGATGAATACTTTTCGCTAGGCTTCGATGGCTATATTGAAAAACCAATTGATCGACAGCTGCTGATTTCAACCATAGCAACGTTTTTTAATGCTAATGATGACGATTCTATGCGCAGAGCTAATTCGATACTTGGAAATATTGATATGTCAGATTTAGTAAGCGAATTTAAAACAAGTCTGATAAGTGAACTTAAGCATTTCAGCGCTGAGCAGGAAAAACAGGATGTTAATGCTCTCAGAGCATTAGCTCACCGACTTTCCGGTGCTTCATATCTATTTGGCTTTGCTGAATTAAGCCGAAAAGCAACGCAACTCGAAACTAATATTAAAAATGGAAAGCTAAGCTTCCTCGAGCTTGAGCCCCAAATTGATGAATTAATTAATGAAATTAGGCATATTATAGGCTAAGCGGCCGACTTAAATAATCTTTGCGAAATGTCTTGAATCATTCCCTGTATATTTTATTACTTTTTTGCAAAAGACAGTGTTTATCGCTTGTGATAAACTTCGCGCCGAAAAAGGTGCCGAGCTAACAGGCAGCGGGCAGCGCTAACTTCGCTTCCACAAGTGTCGGCAGCAATTATTCAGTTTTAAAAACCGAGTCAGTTTTATTTGTCACTCTATTTTGGTCGCAACTCTATTTTGATGTTGACTGTAACTGACTCATCATCTGTATTTGAGCGCTAATAATTTAACGGAATCCTCTCATGCTTTCAGATATTCGCATTGTTTTAGTTAGTACTAGCCACACCGGCAATATTGGTTCGGCGGCTCGCGCTATGAAAACGATGGGGCTCAGTTCATTATATTTAGTCGATCCTGTTTCCCCGCCTGATGGCAAATCGAGTGCATTAGCTGCAGGCGCTGGGGATGTTTTGGCTAATGCGATTACGGTAAACACATTGGAAGAAGCAGTGAGTGACTGTGGTTTGGTTGTGGGTACTTCGGCTCGCTCAAGAACCTTGCCTTGGCCTATGCTGACACCTCGAGAGTGTGGTCAAAAGTTGGTAGTTGAAGCTGAGAAATATCCTGTGGCACTTGTCTTTGGTCGTGAGAATAATGGCTTGAGCAATGAAGAGTTACAGCAGTGTCACTTTCATGTTTGCATACCAGCAAATCCAGATTACAGTTCATTGAACATTGCTGCCGCGGTGCAAACACTTTGCTATGAAATTCGTGTCAATCATCTTGATATTAAAGCGTCACAGCATGCCGCTTCGGCGGTAGCTGAATATCCTTTAAGTGAAGACCTAGAGCGTTTTTACGTGCACCTTGAGAAAACCTTGAAAGAAGTCGATTTTATTGTACCTAACCATCCGGGCATGGTTATGACCAAGCTACGGCGGCTATTTAATCGTGCTCGGCCAGAAGTGCAGGAGTTAAATATTTTACGAGGCATTCTGGCCTCTATTGATAAAAATAATCCGAATAAAGAGATGTTGAGCAAAGAGATGGCGACCAAAGAAAACGGAAGTACAAAATAATGTTTAGTAGAATTCGTGAAGATATTAAAAGTGTATTTCATCGAGACCCTGCCGCCAGAAATACAATGGAGGTACTATTCAATTATCCTGGTTTGCACGCAATTTGGATGCATCGTGTAAGCCACAAGCTATGGCAGTGGAAACTCTATTGGGTAGCGCGCTTCTTATCAAACATTTCTCGCTTTTTAACTGGTATTGAAATTCATCCGGGTGCACAGCTTGGTCGCAGAGTTTTTATCGATCACGGTATGGGTGTAGTAATTGGCGAGACAGCCATCGTTGGTAACGATGTAACGCTATACCATGGTGTTACCTTAGGCGGGACAAGTTGGAAAGCGGGTAAACGCCATCCAACATTGGAAGACAACTCTGTCGTAGGTGCAGGTGCACAAGTACTCGGCCCTATTACTGTGGGTAAAAATGCCAGGATAGGATCGAACTCAGTTGTAGTCAGAGACGTTCCAGAAAATGCTACTTGCGTTGGGATCCCTGGGCGTAATTTGTTGCAGAAACAAAAGAGTGAAGAAGCAAGCTCTGAAACAAAGCAAAAGCGCCAAGTCATCGCAAAAAAATATGGCTTTGATGCATACGCAGTGAGTGAAGAAAACCCCGATCCAGTTGCTAACGCAATGGGCATTATGCTCGAACATGTGCATCAAATGGACACTAAAGTAGAAGAGATGTGTAAGGTGATACAATCACTCGGTGGAGATGTGTGCAGTGACTCAATTCCTAAGCTTGGCGTTAAGGACTTTGCCGATACGGGTATTTCCCCTGTGCTTAAAAAGGCAGCAGTAGACGCTTTTGACCCGCATATTTAATTAAGAACACCTCGGCTTTTCTCGTATTTTGGGTCACATAATGCCGAGGTAGTAATAACCTACTAAAGTGGTCGGGTATATACTTGACAATTTTACTCAGGTATATACAATTTCCTCATAAACTCCAAGCCAATTGGCTGTTCAACGAAATGAGGGAAGTATGAAGCTGACATCAAAAGGTCGTTACGCGGTTACTGCAATGCTCGACGTTGCTCTACATTCGCGCAAGGGGCCCGTGCCGTTGGCCGATATTTCGGAACGCCAAGAAATTTCGTTATCTTATTTAGAACAATTGTTTGCTCGCTTGCGCAAGGAGCAGCTAGTGTCTAGTGTCAGAGGTCCTGGCGGTGGTTATAAACTAGGACGCGCAGCAAACGACATCGCCATAGGCGACGTCATTCGCGCTGTCGATGAGTCAGTTGACGCAACACGGTGCCAAGGAAAAGCAGACTGCCAAGGCGGTGAGCGTTGTTTGACACACACACTTTGGCAAGATCTTAGCGTTAGGATCAGTCAGTTTCTCAATGGCATTACTCTTGGCGAGTTAATGACAAAAAATGAAGTAAAAGAGGTAGCCGACCGACAAGACCTTACAAAGGCATCGGCGAAAAACATAGTGAGCGACATTGAAATCAGTATGCAACTTTAATCGGAGCGATAATGAGTAATATTAAATTACCAATCTATTTAGATTATTCGTCGACCACACCAGTTGACCCTCGTGTCGCCGAAAAAATGAAAGACTGCCTAACAAAAGAAGGCAATTTCGGTAACCCAGCCTCACGTTCTCACTATTTTGGTTGGGTAGCGGAAGAGGCGGTAGACATTGCGAGAAATCAAATTGCGGACCTAGTGAATGCAGACCCACGTGAAATCGTATTTACATCAGGCGCTACAGAATCGAACAATTTAGCAATCAAAGGTGCCGCAACGTTTTATCAAGAGCGTGGCAAGCACATCATTACCTTGAAGACTGAGCATAAAGCTGTGTTGGACTCGACCCGACAGCTTGAGCGTGAAGGTTTTGAAGTAACTTACATGATGCCTGAACCAAATGGTTTAGTAGATTTGGACAAGCTTCAAGCTGAAATGCGAGACGACACCATTCTTATCAGCATCATGCACGTGAACAATGAAATTGGTGTGATTCAAGATATTGCTGCTATCGGTCAGATATGCCGCGAACGTAAAATCATATTCCATGTTGATGCAGCGCAAAGCACAGGTAAAATTCCAATTGATTTACAAGAATTAAACGTTGATTTAATGTCTTTTTCTGCACACAAAACATATGGTCCTAAGGGGATTGGCGCACTTTACGTGTCGCGTAAGCCAAGAGTAAGAATTGAAGCTCAAATGCATGGCGGTGGGCACGAGCGTGGAATGCGCTCAGGCACACTGGCAACTCATCAAATCGTTGGGATGGGAGAAGCTTTCCGCTTAGCCAAAGAAGAGATGGCGACTGAAAACGAACGTATAAAAATGTTACGTGACAAGCTCTACAACGGCGTAAAAGATATCGAGGCAGTTTATTTAAACGGTGATGCCGACCATCGGGTTGCTCATAACCTGAATGTAAGTTTTGCATACGTCGAGGGTGAATCGTTGATAATGGCACTGAAAGACATTGCCGTATCTTCAGGTTCAGCATGCACTTCTGCAAGCCTAGAGCCCTCTTATGTGCTGCGGGCACTTGGTCTTACTGATGAATTAGCTCATAGCTCAATTCGCTTTAGTATTGGTCGGTTCACTACTGAAGAAGAGATTGATTATGTGACTAATCTTATTCGCAGCGCTATCGACAAGTTGCGTGAAATGTCGCCACTTTGGGATATGTATAAAGAGGGAATCGATCAAAGTACTGTTGAGCGAGCTGCACACTAAATTATTGTTGAAAACAATCAGCCGAAAGTTTGTTTGAAGACAGTAATCAGGACTGAAGCTTTTACATAAAGCGGCGTAGTGCGGATTGTTGGATGAATTATGACACACTAAAATTTGAGAAATGGCGTCGCTGTTATATGATCAAGCTTCTGAATTAAAAGAATTATTTGTTGTAAATTTGCATCTTAATAGAGTTTTTGCTGCACAAATAGCGCAAATATATAAGATGAATTTTCGGTCTAGGGGTATTCATTACGCCTCTTCTTCTTTATAATCGCGCGAATTTTAAAAATCAGTAAACTGGAAGAATTAATCATGGCTTTAGAACGTACTTTCTCGATCATCAAACCTGACGCAGTAGCGAAAAATGTTATCGGCGCAATCTACAACCGTTTTGAAAGCGCAGGCTTACGCATTGTTGCTTCAAAAATGGTCCACATGAGCAAAGAACAGGCTGAAGGCTTTTACGCTGAACATAGCGAACGTCCTTTCTTTGGCGCTCTTGTTAGCTTCATGACATCTGGTCCAGTGATGGTTCAAGTGCTTGAAGGCGACAACGCTGTTGTTAAAAATAGAGAAATCATGGGTGCAACTAACCCGGCAGAAGCTGCTGCTGGCACTTTACGTGCTGATTATGCAGAATCTATCGACGAAAACGCTTGTCATGGTTCAGATGCACCAGAGTCAGCATCTCGCGAAATAGCTTACTTCTTCTCTGACGAAGAAATTTGCCCACGCACACGTTAAGCGACAAAGTGTTATACTAAGGGAGCTTCGGCTCCCTTTTTTAGTTATTTTAAACGCGCTGAATAGCCCGAAAGTGCGTATACTGTGAGTTGGTTAAGCCAAAATGAGCCTAGACCAGCGTCGGTAAAATAAAACCCGGGTTAGATTTTTTGTTATAAAGGTAAAATTATGTCTGTAAACCAAGTGGATCCTAAAGCTTCGAACGAGGTGAAAGGAGAGATAAAAAAAGAGATGAAAAAAGTCAATTTATTGAATTTTGATCGCCAAGGTTTGCGTGACTATTTTGCTTCAATCAATGAAAAGCCATTCAGAGCTGACCAACTGATGAAATGGATATATCAAGCGGGTGAATCTGATTTCGACGCGATGACCAATATGAATAAAGACTTGCGCGCAAAGTTGAAAAACTATTGTGTGATTGAAGCGCCTGTAATTTCAGAGCATCAGCAAGCATCCGATGGCACCATTAAGTTTGCAATGTTATTGGAAGGGGGGCAGGAGGTTGAAACGGTATGGATCCCAGAAACTGATCGCGCGACGCTTTGCGTTTCTTCCCAAGTAGGCTGTGCATTAGAGTGCACATTTTGTTCAACCGCTCAGCAAGGTTTCAATCGCAACCTATCTATTGCTGAAATAATCGGGCAAGTTTGGCGCGTTGCTACCTTTATAGGCATGTCTAAAGACACATCAAAACGGCCGATTACCAATGTTGTGATGATGGGAATGGGTGAGCCGTTGCTCAACCTGAAAAACGTCGTTCCTGCAATGCGCATTATGCTTGATGACTATGGCTTTGGTCTATCAAAACGCAGAGTGACACTCAGTACCTCAGGTGTGGTCCCTGCGTTGGATATGTTAGGTGATCAGATAGACGTCGCTTTAGCGATTTCTTTGCACGCACCAGACGATAAACTACGCGATGAAATTGTTCCGGTGAATAAAAAGTATCCGATTGAAGAGTTTTTAGCAGGGGTTAGGCGCTATTTGGCAAAATCTAAAGCAAATCAAGGTAAAGTCACCGTTGAGTATGTTATGTTGAATCATATAAATGACAGTACTGATCAGGCGCATGCGTTAGCAAAAGTGTTAGCAGACACGCCTTGTAAAATAAATCTGATACCTTTTAATCCATATCCTGGTTCGCCATACACTTGCTCAAGCAATTCACGCATGGATAGATTTTCTAAGGTACTGATGGACTATAACTTTACGGTTGTCATCAGAAAGACACGCGGCGACGATATTGACGCCGCTTGCGGGCAATTAGTTGGTGACGTTGTTGATAGAACAAAAAGATTATTAAAAAAACAGATGAATGGAAAACCAATTTCGGTAAGAATGACGCAATAAAAAATATAAGAGACAAACCATGTTGAAGAAATCCGTAGCTGCTATTGTTCTATGCTCACTGCTAAGTGCGTGTGTAACAGAGCCAAGGGATCCAGATTTTGCTGGTGCTGACGCGATTAACACAGATGCTGCAGCGAAGAATAGAGTGAGCTTGGGCTTAACTTATTTGAATAATGGCAACTTTTCTCAAGCAAAGGCGAACTTAGACAAGGCACTCAATTTTGCACCTAAGTCAGCAGACGCGCATTTTGCGATGGCTTATTATTATCAGCAGGTTGATGAACTTGCGCTAACCGAAGAGTACTATCTTAAGGCGCTTAAATTAGCACCTGAGAATCCAAATATCATCAACAGCTATGGCGCATTTCTTTGTGAGCAGGGTCGCTATGAAAAAGCCAAATCATATTTTTTAAAAGCGGTGTCGAGCAAAAGTTATGTTTCAACAGCTGAAACCTACGAAAACCTAGCGATTTGTGCAGTAGACCAAGGAAAGACAGATGAAGCAGTTGGCTTTTTTGAGTCGGCGTTAAACCATCAGCCAACACGAGGCAAAAGCTTATTCTTCTTAGCTCAATTGCAGAAGGAACAGGGAAACTATGGCGAGGCCAAGAAGACCCTGTGGAAGTACGACCGTGTTTCGCGCGTTTCTCCAGAATCTCTTTGGTTATCTTATGAAATAGCACAGGGTCTCAGTGACACTGAAGCTGCACTGGGCTATGGCGAACTGATGAAGAGTATGTTCCCAGAGCATCCGAACACCGCTCTTTTCAAAAAACAAATGGGTAAATTTCAGCCGGTAGCAACAGTTAAAAATAAACGTGCAGCTCTTGCAGTTCCTCCTGCAGTGCAAGCAAATACCCAAGCTGAAGTTGCCGTTACAGTTGATGAGCCACTAAACGCAGTTGAAAACGACCAAAGCGCATCGGTAGAAGCTCCGTCTTTAGTTAAAGTGAATAAAAAGATAAAAACGTTGGCGCCAGATGCAGCTGAAAATAAAGTCGAAGAACAAGTGCAACAGAAAGTGATAGAAAATGCACCTAGTTTGGATGAAGCGGCGAAACGCGAGGCCGAATTAGAAGCGGCACTGTCGGCTGATTTTAATGCGGTAAGTGATGAGTCTGCAAGCATTGATGGTACTATTGAAAAGGTCGATGAGACGCTCGCAACTGCCGACAAAGCTGCAGAGACGACAGTTGAGCAAACACAAGATAAAGCAACACAGCAAATAGATGAGGCGGCGAGCGCAAATGCCAGTTATCATGTTGTGTTACCAAAGGAAAACTTATATCGAATTTCACTTCGATATAACGTTAAAATGAAATACCTAATGCAATGGAATAACCTTGACGATTCATCCGCTATAAGAGTAGGGATGAAGTTGCGGGTAAAGGACCCAAAAAATAATGACTGAAGAAAATAGCAATACTAAAGAAGCGACAGTAGAGTCGACGCAAGCTACACCTGGTCAACAGTTGAAAAGGGGTCGCGAGGCGATGGGTTTGACACAGCAACAAGTTGCTGATCGTCTTCACCTGCGCTTGGGTAACATCCAAGATATTGAAACTGACACACACAAGCCCGGCGTCTCTATTACGTTTACAAAAGGGTATGTTCGAATTTATGCCAAATTATTGAGCATGCCTGTGGATCCGTTGCTGGCAGCGTTTGATATTTTGCATCAAGGTGAAAAGCAGCCAGCGAAGCTACAAAGTTTTTCTCAACGCGTTGCGAAGCAAGCAAACGATGACCGTTGGATGATGGTGACCTACCTTATCGTATTTTTGGTGATAGCATCTCTAGTTATTTGGTGGTATCAGCAATCGGACAAGTCGATAATGAACAGATTAAATTTGTTCAGTGATACGACGACAGAACAGGCACAATCGAATAATATCGACGAGGGGCAATCGGTGAATGCAATGAGCAATAACTTGTCTATGCCCGATGAGCTTGCCATACCTGAAGAAGATATTAAAAATCAAAATGAACCTAGCAGTGAGAGCGACACAATTGCAGGTGAAGCTGCCAGTGAAATTAAAAAGGCCGCTGTTGAAAGTGTTAAGCAAGTGCAAGCAATTGCAGAGCAGGGCCCTGAAGTAATTGAGCAAGCGGTAGACGAATTATCCGATATGGACAGTCCATTCAATGATAGCGGCGACGTTAACGACGATTTTGCTAGCGCTGACAGCCAAAATGTAAACGGATACTCGGTTAACAGTGACGGCACGATAGATGTTATTTTTACTTTTAAAGAAGATTGCTGGTTAAGTGTCACAGACGCAAATGACGAAGTGATGGCTGTAGGTGTGAAAGTTAAAGGCAGAGTGATGTCAGTTAGTGGTATTCCACCGATTTCGGTGAATATGTGCCCACCTAGCATAGTAGATATTGTTTTTGGTGGCGCCCCGGTTGATCTTTCCAAATATCCTAGAGGTAATCCTGTTAAGTTCCAACTATCTGTTAAAGGTGAATAATGTTTTCTGATTCTCCGATCATTCGGCGTAAATCAACCAGAATAAACGTAGGTAATGTTCCTATCGGTGACGGTGCACCTATTGCAGTGCAGTCGATGACTAATACCAATACTTTAGACGTTGCTGCAACAGTTGCTCAAATAAAGCGCATTCAAGGCGTTGGCGGTGAAATCGTTCGAGTATCGGTGCCAACGATGGAAGCGGCAGAAGCATTCAAACTAATCAAACAGCAAGTTAACGTTCCGTTGATTGCCGATATTCATTTCGATTATAGAATTGCGTTGAAAGTGGCAGAGTACGGTGTCGATTGTCTCAGAATAAATCCGGGTAATATCGGCAATATGGAGCGCGTTAGGTCGGTTGTTGACTGCGCAAAAGACAAGAACATCCCTATTCGAATTGGCGTAAACGGCGGGTCCTTAGAGAAAGAAATCCAAGAGAAATATAAAGAGCCAACGGCCGAAGCACTGGTTGAGTCAGCAATGAGGCATGTCGATATTCTCGATAAACTCAATTTTGATCAATTTAAAGTGAGCGTCAAAGCATCGGATGTATTTTTAGCTGTTGGTGCATATCGCCTATTAGCGAAGCAAATTGTGCAACCACTGCATTTAGGTATTACTGAAGCGGGCGGTTTCCGTTCTGGCGCAGTAAAAAGTGCGGTAGGGCTGGGTATGCTTTTGGCAGAAGGTATTGGCGATACCATTAGGATCTCACTTGCAGCGGATCCAATTGAAGAGATTAAAGTAGGCTTTGATATTTTGAAGTCGTTGAGAATTAGAGCACGCGGCATCAACTTTATCGCTTGCCCAAGTTGTTCACGTCAAGAGTTTGATGTTATAGCTACAGTCAATGCCCTTGAACAGCGAGTTGAAGACATTCTAACGCCCATGGACGTTTCGATTATTGGCTGCGTTGTAAACGGGCCCGGTGAAGCGGAAGTTTCTGATTTAGGATTAACTGGCGCTCGCAACATGAGTGGTTTTTATTTGGACGGCAAGCGTCAGCGCGAGCGTTTATCCAATGATGACCTAGTGGATCAGTTAGAAAAGCGTATTCGAGCAAAAGCCGCGCAGCTGGACGAGAAAAACCGAATCAAAGTGACCGATATCAGCAGCTAAATCGAATAATCCCGCGTAAAGCGAAAAAAAACACATAAAACACGCAAAAACAGGCCTCCTAAATTTTACCCCGCGCGACAAAATCCTTATAATGTCGCGCTTTATTTAATTAATCAGAGACAAACGTGGCAAAGACTATTCAAGCAATCAGAGGTATGAACGACTGCTTACCATCGCAAACTGGTATATGGCAGTTTGTTGAGTCAAATATACGCCGTGTCGTAGCCAATTATGGTTATCAAGAAATACGTACGCCAATTGTTGAAAGCACCGATTTATTTAAGCGTTCAATTGGTGAAGTCACTGATATAGTCGAAAAAGAAATGTATACCTTTGAGGATCGCAACGGAGATAGTCTCACATTGCGCCCTGAAGGCACTGCGTGTTGCGTAAGAGCGGGTAATCAGCACGGCTTACTGTATAATCAGCAGCAGCGATTATGGTATATGGGTCCCATGTTTAGGCATGAGCGCCCGCAAAAAGGTCGCTATCGCCAGTTCCATCAGTTTGGCGTTGAAGCATACGGTCTTGATGGCCCGGATATTGATGTTGAAATGATTTTGATTGGCGCGCGCCTTTGGCAAGCATTCGGTATTGCCGACAAAGTTGAGCTACAGATAAATTCCTTGGGTTCGGCGGAAGCAAGAGCTGCTTACAAGGAAGTGCTGGTAACGTTTTTACAAGGGCACCACGACCAATTGGATGAAGACAGTCAGCGCAGGTTGTTATCCAACCCACTGCGCGTGCTTGATAGTAAAAATCCAGCCGTACAAGAGATTGTAAAAGACGCGCCAAAACTCATTGATCATTTAGATGATGAATCACAGGCGCATTTTTCACTTTTATGTGAACGTTTAGACAATTTAGGCATCCAATACACAGTTAATCCAAGTTTAGTGCGTGGTTTAGATTACTACAATCGCACTGTTTTCGAGTGGGTAACACAGCTCTTGGGTGCTCAGGGTACTATTTGCGCGGGTGGCAGGTACGATGGTCTCGTTGAGCAGCTCGGAGGCAAAGCTAGTCCCGCTGTTGGTTTCGCTATGGGCTTAGAGCGTTTAGTGTTGCTAGTAGAAAGTCTTGACGAGTCGCTTTATGCAAATAATGCAGTTGATATTTATTTAATGCCAATCGGCGAACAAGCCGAATCGGAAGCAACTAAGATTGCAGAGCAAGTTAGAAACGAGTTACCGACCGTAAAAGTGCAACAGCATTGTGGCGGTGGGAATTTTAAGAAACAAATGAAAAAGGCAATGGCATCAGATGCTGCGATTGCGATGATTATCGGGGATGATGAACTTGCTAATGCGAGCGTCTCGATAAAGTATTTAAAACAAGATAAGCCGCAGGCTAGCGTGTTTTTGAGTGAGTTATCTGCAATAGCAGAATGGCTGTAAACACTTCAAAGTAGAGTTGGTCAGATAAAACTTAGTTATTAATCAGTTAGATGTAGTAAGGGTAGAGGAATTCAATGGAACGTTACGAAACCGAAGAACAACAAGTAGAAGCAATCAAAGGCTTTTGGAAAGAAAATGGTACTGCAATATTAGTCGGTATCGGCATCGGCTTAGCTGGCTTGTTCGGTTGGCAGCAGTACAACGACATGGTTATCGAAGGTAAAGAAACCCAATCAATGGCATTTCAAAGTGTATTAGAAGGCATTGATTCAGAAAATGGATTGACAGAAGCAGAAGCGTTCGCAAAAGAAAACGGTGATTCGGGCTATGCTGTGTTAACAAGTTTAATTTCTGCTCAGAAAGCTGCTGAAAAAAACGATTTTGAAGGCGCAAAAATGCACTTGGCGATGGCGGCAAGCAATTCTCCTAGTGAAGCAATTGCAGATTTAGCAAAAGTTCGTTTAGCGCGTATTGAAAATCAACTAGGTAATACTGCCGCTGCACTTGCAACTTTAGACACTGTCGTGAGTGCCTCATACAACGACCAAGTGCAAGAAGTTAAAGGCGATATTTACGTTGCAACGAAAGAATTCGATAAAGCAAAAGTTGCGTATGATGCTGTGCTCGCTGAACAACCGCAAAATCGTGTAGTGGAAATGAAACTGAGTAACTTAAACTATGCTGCAACTGAAGTGGCAGGTGCTACCCAGTGAAGAATAGACTAATAATAACGTTGCTAGCTTTGTCACTCAGTGGCTGTGCAACTGTATCAGATTGGTTTGCGGACGATGAGGAATTAGAAATCCGCCGTTTGAAACCGATTGAAGCCGCTTTTGAACCTGAAATCAAATGGGATATAGATGTCGGAGACGGGGTTCAAGATTACTTCTCCCGCCTAGCACCGGCTGTCGCATATGGCAAAGTATTCGCTGCGAGCAGAGATGGTATTGTTGTGGCGATTGATCAGGAAACGGGTAAAAAAATCTGGGAACAAGACTTCGCTAACTACGAAAACTACAGTTTCAAGAAAGCGATGCTGTGGTACTCAAACCGCGCGGTATCCGCAAAAATCTCTGGTGGTCTGTCAGTTGCCTATCAGTCTGTGTATTTTGGCACAGAGGACGGATACGTATATGCCCTCGAGGAATCAACAGGCGAATTAAAATGGAAGGTTGGCGTAAAAGGTGAAGTTATTTCTGCGCCTGCTGTTGATGCTGGTGTAGTGCTAGTCAATACAACGTCGGGTCATTTGATTGCGCTTAATCCTGAGAACGGTGAACAGAAATGGGTCACTGAGTCTGATGTTCCTCCATTAACACTGCGCGGCGTTTCTGCACCTGCAGCAGACAGCGGCGGCGCACTAATCGGCACTCCTTCAGGAAAACTGAAGGTCAGTATCCTTGAAACGGGTATGGTAGCATGGGAAACGCAAATTGCTTCTCCATCTGGTGCTACCGAGCTAGAGCGTATCGTTGATATTGATGTCAAGCCACTGGTGTTTGGCGGAAATGTGTTTGTTGTTTCTTACAATGGTACTTTGTCTGCCGTAGAGCTGCGCACAGGTCAAGTAATTTGGACACGTGAATACGGTTCTTACCGCAACATTAGTATCGATGGAAACCGCTTATTTGTCGTCGATAATAGCAGTAATATATTTGCAATTGATCGCCGTAGCGGCGTTGAATTATGGTCTAATGTTGGATTGAAAGATCGCAACATTACATCTGCCACACCACACGGAGATTACGTGGTTGTAGGAGATATGTTTGGATTTATTCATTGGTTTACTAAAGACGAAGGTAAGCTCGTGGCGCAGTTAGCGGTTGGTGATGATGATGAAGATGAAGCTATCTTCACGGGACCGATTAGCGCAGAAAACATCCTCTATGTACAAACGAGAGACGGAAAAATTGCTGCAGTTATTCAACCACAGTGAGTTGAAAGTGTCGCTGATTTATGTGCGTTAAGTACTAATGAAGTGATGCCATATTGTAGTCAAGATAACGTGTTAGAACGGATAACGATACACGCCAATGGTATGCCATTGGCGTTTTTTATTAAGGGTGAAAAATGTTACCTGTAGTGGCCTTGGTTGGCCGACCCAATGTTGGTAAATCAACATTATTTAATCGATTAACGAATACTCGAGACGCACTAGTTGCTGATTTCCCGGGTTTGACACGTGATCGTAAGTACGGCCCAGCAAAATTCGAAAATCGTGGTTTCATTGTCGTCGATACCGGTGGTATTACGGGTGATGAAGAAGGCATTGATGCGGCTATGGCTGAACAGTCATTGTTAGCAATAGACGAAGCTGATGTGGTCTTGTTTTTAGTTGATGCGAGAGCCGGATTGACGCCTGATGACATTGGCATTGCTGAGCATTTGCGCAAACAAGATAAAGCCATGTATTTGGTTGCCAACAAAGTCGATGGTATTGACGGTGATAGTGAAACGGCCGACTTCTTTAAGTTAGGTTTTGCAGAAGTACTGCAGATTGCGGCTGCGCATGGTCGCGGTGTTTCGCAAATGATGACGCATGTCCTAACGCCTCTCGAAAAAACCTTTCCCGACATGCAAATTGTAGAGGAAGAGAGAGACGAAGAAGAAGACGCTGATGCGAAACTGGCGCGCTTACAAGCCTCTCCTATTAAACTAGCGATAGTGGGTAAGCCGAATGTAGGTAAATCCACACTTATTAATCGTATTTTGGGTGAAGAGCGCGTTGTTGTTTACGATCAGCCAGGTACAACTCGAGACAGCATCTTTATCCCAATGCAGCGCGACGATCGTGAGTACATTTTGATTGATACTGCAGGCGTGAGAAAACGTAAGAAAGTCTCAGAAACAGTAGAGAAATTCTCGATCGTTAAAACGCTACAAGCGATTGAAGAATCTAACGTGGTGTTATTGGTGATAGATGCTAGAGAGGGGGTTACTGATCAAGACTTATCGTTATTAGGTTTTGTGTTAAATTCTGGTCGTTCTCTAGTGTTGGCCGTCAACAAATGGGATGGGCTTGAAACCCACATAAAGGAATCAATTAAACGAGAATTAGACAGACGCTTAGGCTTCGTCGATTTTGCTCGTTTACATTTCATTTCTGCATTACATGGCACTGGTGTTGGACACTTGTTTGAATCTGTCCAAGAAGCCTACAAGTCTGCTACTGTGCGTATTACAACGTCAGTGCTAACACAAATCATGGAAATGGCTCAGAATGATCACAATCCGCCACTTATCCATGGTCGCCGCGTTAAGATGAAGTATGCTCATGCTGGTGGTTATAATCCGCCCGTTATCGTTATTCATGGCAATCAGTTAAAAGATTTACCTGATTCGTACAAGCGCTATTTGATGAATTACTATCGAAAAGCACTGAAAACCATGGGTACACCGATACGAGTTGAATTCAAAGAGGGTGCGAATCCATTTGAAGGTAAGGTCAATAAGTTAACGGTAGGGCAGGAACGTAAGCGTAAACGTTTGATGACTTTTCACAAGAAAAAGTAAGTGTTGAGAGTCTATTAGTTCCAACCCAAGTGTTTAAAAAGCTGTTATTTTCAATCGAAAATAACAGCTTTTTTGTTTTATTAGGCTTTATATTTGCTTGCGATGCTTATAGCGGTTCTTGTCGATAGATAATAACGTAGTTAATTAAAAATGATTTGATTGGGATGTTTCTGCCTGTTAAGTACATTTTAGATATGTTCTTTTAAGGGCAGCAAAGGGCAGATTCCGGACGTAGAAAAACATCATATTTATCCCATGTAGGAAACATCCCTCACGTCATCCTTGCGAAGGCAAGGACCTACCAAATAGCATAGAAAGTCTAATTACGTTTACCTAATTAGGTCAGGGTATAAATCCTGCCAACTAGGATTTACTTCATTAATAATCCGATTTTTCCAATCTCGTTTCCAGAGCTTCAGCCTTTTTTCACGGGTTATGGCATTCTCCATATCTTCAAACAGCTCAAAGTAAACAAGCTTGTCTACGTTATATTTGGCGCTGAAGCCTTTTATTAGCTTATTTTTATGTTGATATACACGTTGCACCAAATTACTGGTAACACCAATATATAAGGTCGTATTATTACGATTTGTGATCATATAAACACAGGGTTGTTTCATTATTGAATTCCTTTTCAATTAAGCATCGAGCATATAAGCTTTACCTGAAATTGAAAAGGATGGTTTTTACATGGAGTTTGGCTTTGGCAGGTCCTTGCCTTCGCAAGGATGACGTGTTGGTTATTTCGAGAGAAGCTATCTTAGGGCCGCAATTGCCGCACAACCGACACTGATATAAAAAGTCCTTAGAGGCGACGCACGTTTTTGATCACACTCAAAATCCCAGCTTTTAATAAAAGCACAAAACTATAATTTTATCCTTTATCTATAATGCGACTAATCAATATAAACTTTTCATAAAATACTAAGCATGACTCGATATCTCGCCTGTTAAAGGCAGAGTAAAATTTCATATTACTCTGCTCTCAACTCTGCCCCCAACCGCGCTTAAGATTGCAGATATTGCGTCATTAACAGCACCAATCCGTAGCCGCTTGAGTAAGAGATTAAAAGCAAGAGTGAATACTTGCCGTAGCGAGCAAATGTTAAGCCTTGCACCTTGCTCATTGCAACGATGCCTGCGGCAGAGCCAATTACCAATAACGAGCCTCCCACACCAACAGCGTAGGTTAATGACATCCATTCGCTGAATGACATATTAATATTAGCTTTTAACAACGCGGCTGTTAACGGTACATTGTCTATCATTGAGGATAAAATCCCCATAATATAATTGGCTATCACTGGCGGGAACATGGTGTAAATATCTAAGAGTGCGTGTAATGCATGAATATGCTCTAACATCCCGACAATTAACAACACACCTAAAAAGAACAACAATGTGTCAAACTCGATATATCTGATGTAGTCCAAAATGGGGTCTTTGTCATTATCTTTAGCCATAAAATTAGCGACTAAAAACATAATTGACATGCCTGCCAGAAAACTCAACATAGGCGGAATAGCAAACAGCACGTTACCAACTAAGGTTAATATTATAGTGGATAAAAAAGTCACAGCGATGGTGTAATCTACGGGTCTTATGTGGTGATGCTGCTTTTTAATTTTAACTTTACCCTGCAAGCCAAAACTGAGTAAGCTTGCCAGCACTATTACCCCAGCAAACGAGGGTAAAATAAGCCAAAGCAGTTGTGTAATTGTGACTTTCTCCTGTAAAAATATCATCAATGTTGTGACATCGCCGGTGATTAAAGACACCCCGCCTGAGTTGACCGAAAATACCACTAAAACAGCAAACCGCATGGTTTGATTAGCCGGTAAGCCCAGTGATAGCACCAATGCAATGGATACCAGTGTCGCGGTAATATTATCGGCTAAGGAAGAGAAACAAAAACTGAATATAGCGGTCATGAACAGCAATTTTTTCAGGCTAATCTGATTCGGCATGATCACGTTTAACATGCTTTCAATTAGCCCTTTTCGATTTAAATAAGCGACAAAGGTCATAGCGGCAACAAGAAAAAGCCAAAGTGTTGATATTTCGGTGATATTGATAAACAAGTTCTTTTCAACGGCTTCTAAACCAGATCCCTTATTGGCATCAATAAAAAGAATTATCCAAGCTGTGGTGCCCAATAACAATGTCGTTTTAGCTTTATTGACATGTATCAGTTCTTCAAATATGACGCCTAGCAGCGCAGCAATGGCGATGCCAATGAGTATCCAATCTATCATGTTGCGAGTCTCTAAGGTAAGTGCTCAAGAGGAAAGGGCGGGAGTATACGCTTTATCTGTTATGTAAAGAATACAACTATGGTAATAGATACTTGTGCGACAACTTTTACGCAAAATAGCTAGTTTTTTGATTTACATTAGTCTTGCGCAAACAATAATTAATTCGGCGATAAATAGAAAGTTAGATATGAAGTTAGTAAGAACTGATGAACATCAGAGGTAAATCTTAAGTTTGAAACGGGAAACGCCTGTAAGATGGCGTTTCCCATTGTTTAGCGGCTGTTACCAGCCACAATTTCGTTCTTCGTTTTGCTTGTCTAGCCATACCTTTAACGGCGCAAAATAAGCTTCTATCGTTGAGGCATCCATATCAGGCGAGCCCGTCAAAGTTGTCATTGCTTCCTGCCAAGGTCGACTTTTACCCATTTTTAGCATGTTATTTAGCGCTTCTCCAGCTTCTTTGCTGCCGTAAATTGAGCAACGATGTAAGGCTTCCTCGCTACCAGCAATGTCGCACAGGGCTTTGTGAAATTGAAACTGCAGCACATGCGCTAGGAAGTAACGTGTATACGAAACGTTAGCAGGAACATGATACTTCGCACCTGGATCGAAAGCGTTAGCAGAGCGCTCAACGGGTGCTGCTACTCCTTGATATTTTTCGCGCAACTCCCACCAAAGCTGATTGTATTGCTCTGGGGTCGTTTCGCCTGCAAGTACTTTCCAGCGCCACTGATCTACCATTAAACCAAATGGGATAAAGGCAATTTTGTCCAGCGCCACTTTCAACAGCATGCCAATGTCATTTGACTCGTCTGGAATATCGTCAATCAAACCAATTTGCTGCAAATAAGTCGGTGTGATAGACAGAGCAATAGTGTCGCCAATGGCTTCGTGGAAGCCACTGTTGGCAGAACCTCTATACAGCATCGGTTGGTCTTTATATGCACGCTGATAATAGTTGTGGCCTAATTCGTGGTGAATAACGTTAAACTCTTCCCCGGTTTTTTGAATACACATTTTAATGCGTAAATCGTCTTTTTCATCTACATCCCACGCCGATGCATGACACTGAACGTCGCGTTCTGCCGGTTTTTGGAACATTGAACGTTCATAAAAAGTATCTGGGAGTGGAGCAAAACCGAGTGAAGAAAAGAAGCCCTCAGCTTGTTTCACCATTTTTATTTCGTCGTATCCTTGCTCTGCTAATGCTTTTGTCACATCAGGTAAGTTCATTTCTTGTTCGGGTTTGACAAGGTCGTAAATATTGCCCCAGCTTTGTGCCCACATATTGCCGAGCAGATGCGCTGGAATCGGCTTGTCTAGTGGGACGATTTCTTCACCGTAGTGTTCAGATAGCTCAGCTCTAACGTGACAATGCAATGAGTTATAGAATGGCTGAATTTGGCCCCATAAACGGTCAAGCTCCTTTGGGAAAGCTTCCGCCGGCATGTCGTATTTAGCGCGCCACAATTCCGATGTATTGGCATAGCCCAACTCCACAGCACCTTCATTCGCTATGCCAACTTGCTCAACAAACATCTCTTTCATGGGCACAGACACCTCGCGCCAACCTTTCCAAAACTCTAACATCAAAGCGGGATCGCGACTCACCGCCATTTCTGCACTCATTTCAACAAGAGAAAAACATTCGTTTTCACTGCGGCAGTATTTTCCTGCGCCATAAATACCGGATAAATCTGAGCCAATTGCGGCTAAACGTTCTGCTTTAGCAGGGTCCGCTGGAGGAGCAATTTCTAGCCCTGATTTCAACAAATCTAGTTGCCTGCGCGTATCTGCATCTACGACTACGTCATTAAACTTAGCCGCTTCTACAGCGTACTTCGCCCACATTACTGACAATTGCTCGCCCAGATATGCATCAACCTGCGCGTTGTCATAGTTGATGTTAGTTGCGTAGGCCCATGCAGCATGAGACGCCGGCTTGTTCAAGCGAGTGATGTCAGCATCTACTTTTTGCAAGAATGCTTTTGCATCATCTGCATCGAGCGTTAGGGCTTGAGGCTTTGTTGAACTTGTGTTGCTCGGTGAGCAGCCGGCACAAAGGGCAATCAGGATTGATGCCAATACTGAAAGTTTGCTTTTATTCATATTATTATTCTTCTTTGGTGAATAGGCTTATGCTTTTAACGACCACTATAGTCTCATTTTTCATAATAATCGATTGGCGTGGAAGCTAGCTGTTTATGGTGCCATGGACACTAAGTTGGCGTTGCTTTGACTATGATTGGTTTGTCGCACTTGTTTCATCATCGACGATTCTGGTGGGACAACTATCGCGTTGATGGCATCGGCAATTAAGCTTTTTGTAATTC
The DNA here is from genome assembly GCF_000226565.1 of Glaciecola nitratireducens FR1064. Lineage (NCBI taxonomy): Bacteria > Pseudomonadati > Pseudomonadota > Gammaproteobacteria > Alteromonadales > Alteromonadaceae > Brumicola > Brumicola nitratireducens. Next base: position 1,130,552 of record NC_016041.1, read on the forward strand.
GCGCTGGGACATTAATGCTGAATTTGACCACTTTGTCATTTTTTACATACGCATACTGGGTCGCAAAAAGTGGTTCAGAGTTGGTTTGCAGTGTTGCTTCAAATCCAAACACACGGACATCTGTAAGGCTTGCAAGATTGTCCAATTCGTAAATTTCGGACATTGTTAGTGCTTCTTTCCCTAATGCTTTGCTTATGGTTAGAATATCTTGTTGTTCGCGCAGTAACTCATCTCGGCTTTGTGTAACCGCTGAATCGTCGTTTTTTAGCGGATAAACATAAACGTCGAACACTGCAAGATCAAAGTCTTTGTGAATATAGCGCGAAAGCATGCCTTTTAGAGGGTCATTAAATAAGTGTTGACGCGATAGTGCAAAGTCACCAATTTGCTGTGGTACTTTCAGTTCGTTTTTATAATCGCTTGCTCCTAAAAACTGATAAAGAAACTCCGCGCTGAATAGTTGTTTGCTCAATGCGCTTTCAACCCACTCGCTTAAAAGTCTATTGCTTGTTTCAGAGATAGTGTCAGCCACGCTCGCCATATTGATATCTAAAACTGCTGTCAATTGAATATCGTCAATCACAATGCCATGCCATTGAGCAGTAACTTCTAAAACCAACTTTTGAACTGAATTTTCCGTATTTTTGATTGTTGCGCTTCCAATAAGTAGTTCGTACTCTGAGCTTTCAAGCGCTTTAATCACGTTGCTTTTTGTATCGATTTGTTGCAAGGCTGCGAGTAAGCGAGGTTGAGACAACACATTTAATTCACATCTAATAGTAGTGTCAGTTTCGCAGTAAGTTTCTAATTCTTCTGTAAGGTGAGCAGCGTAAATATTGATATCGCTAGAATGAACAACATTAGCCTCTTGCTCAACGGAATATGCGTGGGCCGCGTTAACTGGAGAAATTAGCAATACACCAAAGGCGAGGGAATAAAAGCAACGGTCAAAGAATGATAACAGAGCAAACCGTTTTTTTATGAAGGCTGTTTTTTTGCTTGCGTAGCTTTCGTTAAAGCGTTCTGAGAGTCTATCTGTCATCCTTGGCATCTGTATCCCTTATTATTTTTAATACTTATTGTATATTTTTACTGCCTTAAGGGCTCACTGTAATTATATATACAAAGCTAAATCCTCTCTGACTCGGAAAGTCAGCGTAGGTAAGAGATTAACAGATAATTTTAAAGATAAAAAGTAAATAAAGTGTAAATAAATCAGACGCCTGAGCTGACATTTGATGTCGCAATTGTCGTGTTGATTATTGCTTTTTAAGTGTGATTTCCTGAACTTTTGCAATCACACTGCCATCACTCACACGTGTTTCAATGACATCACCCTTTGCAAGTTGGGCGACACTGCGCACAACCTTATCGTTTTTAAACGCAATACTGTAGCCGCGGGACAGCGTTGATAATGGACTCACCGAATTTAAAATATCTGCGATCCTTTGCAATTGGTATCGTTTATCAGAAAGCTGACGCTGCTGTATAGAGGTCAATTGTTTACTAACTTTTTGCAACTGTTGCTGCTTTTCCTTTATCGCATTGCTTGGAGATATGTGTTGTAAACGTAGCGTGAGTTTGTCGCTTCTGTTCTGATCACCATTTAACTTTGCAGCGATGGACTGCGATAAACGCATCATCAAGCTATCAGCGTGTTGACTTGCCTGTCTTATTTGTACCGCCGGATGTACATTTGACAGCCGTGACTGGACTAACTGAAGTTTGTAGTCGATACGTTTTAAATGTTGCTGAAACACTTGCGCTAATCTGTGCTGCTGCTGTTGGATGTGTCTTTCTAACTGACTTTTATCCGTGCTAACTAACTCAGCTGCGGCAGATGGCGTTGGTGCACGCATATCCGCTACATAATCAGCAATAGTGACATCGACTTCATGACCAACAGCTGAGACGATGGGTAATTTAGATTCAGAGATAGCGTAGGCAACGATTTCTTCATTGAATGCCCAAAGGTCTTCTAAGGAACCTCCACCACGACCTACAATGAGCAAATCGACTTCATCTCTTTTATTAGCAATGTTAATTTGTTCAGCAATACTCTTCGCTGCCGTTTCGCCTTGTACTAAGCTAGGATAGATAATAACGTCAATGCTAGGATTTCTGCGTTTTAAAACATGCAATATGTCATGTATTGCCGCACCGGTTGGTGAGGTCACTACGCCGAGCCTTTTTACACTCTCAGGTAGGGCTTGTTTCGCATCCATGGCAAACAAACCTTCGGCTGATAGTTTTGCTTTAAGTGCTTCATAAGCTTGCTTTAGCTGCCCGAGTCCTTCTGGCTCCATATGTTCTGCAATTAGCTGATAATCGCCTCTTGCTTCGTATAAACTTAAACTACCGCGCACGATCACCTTATCGCCGGCTTTTGGCGTAAATTTGATACTTCTATTTGCGCCTTTGAACATTGCGGACTTAATTTGCGCTTTGCTGTCTTTTAAAGTGAAGTACCAATGACCAGAAGCTGCCGCTACAAAATTTGATAATTCGCCAGACACCCAAACCTGTCCAATTTCCGACTCTAAAACTTGTCTTGCTAGCCTATTTAAACGCGTAACAGAGATAATGCTAGGTTGTTTTGGGGAGGTAGAAAACATATTTCACTTTTTTTATTCATTTGAGTGCGAATTGTAGTTTACCTAAATATAAAAAAACACTACAATTGCACCGCAATTAGCCACTGTCCTAAGGTGTTACTTGCATGTTAAGAATTACTAAAGAAGCGTTAACTTTTGATGACGTTTTACTCGTCCCCGGTCACTCCACTGTTTTACCCCACACTGTCGATTTAAAAACACGCTTAACCCGCGGCGTTACCTTAAATATGCCATTGATTTCAGCAGCAATGGATACAGTTACTGAAGCTCGCCTTGCTATTGCGTTAGCGCAGGAAGGAGGAATTGGCTTCATTCATAAAAATATGACGCCTGAAAGCCAAGCTGCTCATGTTCTGCAAGTAAAAAAATATGAAAGCGGAGTTGTTTCCGATCCAGTCACTGTTAGTAAAGATGCGACGATTGGCAATGTCAAAGCGATGAGTAAGCAACTCGGCTACTCTGGTTTTCCCGTCGTTGACGAAGAAAACAACTTAATTGGTTTGGTTACCGGTCGTGATTTACGTTTCGAAAATCGCCTCGATCAACCTATCAGTAAGGTAATGACACCAAAAGAAAAACTAGTCACGGTGAAAGAAGATACTAACCCTGACGTCGTGATGGATTTAATGCATGAGCACAGAATTGAAAAAATTCTAGTTGTCGACGACGCATTTAAGCTAACCGGCTTGATCACCGTAAAAGATTTCCAAAAAGCAAAAAGCAAACCCAATGCGTGTAAAGACGCAAAAGGTCGCTTGCGTGTAGGTGCAGCTGTTAGTGTTGGACCTGGTACTGATGAGCGTATTAAATTACTGGTTAACGCAGGTGTTGATGTTTTGCTTATCGACACATCGCATGGTCACTCGCAGGGCGTGATCGATCGCGTTAAAAAAGTGCGAGCAGATTATCCAAATATCCAAATTATTGCTGGTAACGTTGCCACAGGTGAAGGCGCAAAAGCGCTAGCAGATGCTGGCGTTGATGCAGTTAAGGTCGGTATCGGCCCTGGTTCAATTTGTACTACACGAATAGTAACCGGCTGCGGCGTTCCGCAAATCACGGCAGTATCAGACGCAGTTGAAGCATTGGAAGGCACTGGTATTCCGGTTATCGCAGATGGCGGTATTCGCTTCTCTGGTGATATTGCAAAAGCATTGGCGGCGGGCGCAAGCTCGGTAATGGTCGGCAGTATGCTGGCTGGGACAGAAGAAGCGCCGGGTGAAGTAGAGTTGTACCAAGGCCGTTACTATAAGTCTTATCGTGGGATGGGATCTTTAGGTGCAATGAATCAGAGTAACGGTTCATCAGATCGTTATTTCCAAGACAGCAGCAATGCAGAAAAGTTAGTGCCGGAAGGTATTGAAGGTCGCGTCGCCTATAAAGGGCCTATTTCAACTATTATTCACCAACAGCTTGGGGGTTTGCGCTCGGCAATGGGACTGACTGGTTGTGCAGATATTGAAGAACTGCGTACTAAGCCACAGTTTGTGAAAGTAACCGCAGCGGGCATGGGTGAGTCTCATGTGCACGATGTGAGTATTACGAAAGAAGCTCCAAATTATCGTTTAGGATAAACCAAAGACGTCTCTAAAGGGCTGGTGTAGGTTGTTAACCTTCGCGTCTCAGCCCTTTTTCATTTTTAGAAGTAGGTAAAATAATGTCTGCAAATATACATAGTCAGAAAATCCTTATCCTTGATTTTGGGTCTCAGTACACGCAATTGATCGCAAGACGTATTCGCGAAATTGGCGTTTATTGCGAACTTTGGGCATGGGATGTGACAGAGGATCAAATTCGCAACTTTGCACCCGACGGTATCATCTTATCGGGTGGCCCTGAGTCGGTAACTGAAATGGGCTCGCCCCGAGCACCGCAATATGTATTCAATGCTGGCGTACCTGTATTAGGCATATGCTATGGCATGCAAACAATGGCGCATCAGCTTGGTGGAACCGTGCAAGGTTCTGATATTCGTGAATTTGGCTATGCACAAGTGGAAGTGTTAACAGCGTCAACAATTTTTGATGGCATTGTGGACGAGACAAATCATAACGGTAACGCATTATTAGACGTTTGGATGAGCCATGGTGACAAAGTGATTAAAGTGCCAGACAGCTTTAGTACAATAGCGCAAACGCCAAGTTGTCCGCATGCCGCGATGGTGAACGAAAAGAAACACTTTTACGGCGTACAGTTTCACCCAGAAGTAACACACACCAAGCAAGGTCTTGAACTTTTAAAACGTTTCGCGTTCGATATTTGTAAGTTAGAAGCTTTATGGACACCCGCTAATATTATTGAAGATGCAATAGAACGCATAAAGGAAAAAGTCGGTGACGATGAAGTAATATTAGGCCTGTCGGGCGGTGTTGATTCTTCAGTCACAGCGATGCTGTTACATCGTGCCATTGGGAAAAACCTAACTTGCGTATTTGTTGACAATGGCCTTCTGCGATTACATGAAGGCGAACAAGTCATGGACATGTTTGGCGACAAGTTTGGACTCAACATTATCAAGGTAGATGCTGAAGAACGTTTCTTAAGCGCACTTGCAGGCGTTGAAGAACCTGAAGCTAAACGCAAAGTGATTGGTGGTGAGTTTGTTAAAGTATTTGACGAAGAATCACATAAGTTAGCAAATGCTAAGTGGTTAGGACAGGGCACAATATATCCTGATGTAATTGAGTCAGCGGGCTCTGCAACCGGAAAAGCACACGTCATTAAATCGCATCATAACGTCGGTGGACTGCCTGACGAGATGAACATGGGCTTGGTTGAACCTTTGCGCGAATTGTTTAAAGATGAGGTTCGCAAAATAGGTTTAGAGTTGGGCTTACCGTACGATATGTTATTTAGACATCCATTTCCTGGGCCAGGATTGGGCGTGCGGGTGCTTGGCGAAGTTAAAAAAGAGTATTGTGATTTGTTGCGCCGTGCTGATGCTATTTTTATTGAAGAACTGCATGCGGCCGATTTATATCAAAAAGTGAGTCAGGCCTTTACTGTCTTTTTACCTGTAAAATCGGTTGGCGTGATGGGCGACATGCGCAAATACGATTGGGTCGTTTCACTTCGAGCCGTAGAAACTATCGATTTTATGACTGCGCATTGGGCTCACTTACCCTATGACTTCTTAGGTAAGGTTTCTAACCGGATCATCAATGAAATCGATGGCATTTCGAGAGTGGTATACGATATTTCAGGTAAGCCACCCGCTACAATTGAATGGGAATAATTAATTAATTTTTTACCCCATTGAGAATTCTCCCGCGTTAGTTTAATGACAACACACAAATGTCATTTGAAACCGGGAGAAATATTCAAATCGTGAAGTCTCCAGAGTATTTAAGGTCCTATAAATTGTAAGTTCTTGACTGTTCAATTAACGTAGATGGTCTATAAGAAGATGTATTTCAAATTATCTCTGGCAATAGGTCATTTATTCTTATGGGAAAATCACAGCGAAGTCGCGAAGCAAAACAATGTGATAGCTGCGGTAAAATCGAAGCGGTGTTGTACAGGATCAGATTGAGTTCACAAGCCCCTTGGATATTCGCCTGCTCAGTTTGTCAAACAAAGGCGAAAACTCAAGCCGCATATCAATATGGCGGCACATGGAAACAAACAAAGCGAAATTAGTAAGTGAATAACCCCCCGCGTTCAACCAGAAAAATATCAAGGGGCCAGGTACCTTGAATCGCAAACAATTGCGGTTAAGACCAAAGTGCCAGGTTCATTGAAACTTCAAGAAACCTGGCCCCTTGTTTTTGGCCCCTTGTTTTCGTTTATATGGCTAGGCCGTTATTGTTGTCTCGGCTTTTTTTTATCAGTTCATCATTTGCGACATAGTCACTTTTTGCCATGCGGTCGTATAAGACAACGTTTGCAGTGGCCGCTAAATTCATGCTGTTGCGAGTGGGGATGTATACAACGTGATCGCATGCTGCAACGATGTCTTCAGGCACGGAAGCGTCTTCAGGACCGAATATGTAAAATGCATTTTCTGGGTGCACAAATTCCGGTAATGGTATGGCACCCTCAACCAGCTCTATAACGACTTTGCTGGCATCTTTTGGCGCGATTGCTAATAAGTCATCGACCCCTATGGTAGGGATTATATGTCGCATTTGTCGTGTATCTGCATTGAAGTTTTTCGCATAGCCAAAGCGCTGACCTGTATAAAAAACAGCGCTAGCGCCATAGCAACCACAAGCGCGTAAAATTGAAGCAACATTTGTTGCCGATTTAGGGTTGACCAAGCCAATACTGACTAAACCATGACCCGACCATCGCTTGAAGTCGGCTTGCGTTTCGTTTGAATTGACTAGATCAATGGTATTCGCGTATTTCATAAGTATGCAAACTTTCTATTAAGTGCGTTGACAGTTTACCTATCAGAACAATTTCAACTGAATACCAAGCCCAATACGCTGCTGGTGTCGATTGTAATCAATGAGTGAGTCACCGTAGCCGTTAAAGTACTGTAGAAGCCAGTCATATCTATCGTTAATAGGATAAGTAAGGTTGAATTCTATGCTGCCACGATTCTCGCTTAACGACAGGTTATTTGTAATTTTGGTAAGTAAGTTAACTTTACCGAAGTTAAAACCATAACCAAGTTCGGCGTGCCCTATAAAGTCAGTAATATCTGGATTGTCATCGCCTGTTGGATCTAGCTCAAAGGTTTTTTCATCTTCAGGTAATCGATACCACGCTTTTAAGTAATAAAAGGAGTCGATATCGCTGAAAATAGCAGTAGCGTAAAGGCGATTCCAACTTCTTGATTTTAAGCCACTTTGGCCATTAGATTGATGGTTCAAACCAAGATTGAATTGATTAAAGCGATAGCCAAGTATGTCCCAATCAGTTTGCCATTGATAAAACACTTCAGGTTCATAGTTGTTTTCACGAAACGGTTTTGAAGTTTCGCTGTTGTAAACCTGCCAAAAGCTGATTAATGTCATACCGAAGAAAACACCGCTGGCATCATCTTCCATCAAGTAGAGCGGCATGCTCACACTAATCTGATATTTGGCTTCAAATTTGTCGATGTTTTCATCTGTTAGGCCATCTACGCTGATTGCGTTGGGTGAACTCACATAAGTGAAAGGGAGTAGGTAATTTTGACGATATTGTGAAATGGAAAATGGATTAATATTTGATTCTTTTACACTTTTTACGCGTTTGTCTAATATTGAATTCGTCGTTTGATTGTTATCATTCGCTTCTTCAACGACTTGCTTAACCGATTTCACTATCTCTAACTCTGACTCTGGGGGAGGCGTTTCTTGAGTGGGAGGGCTTGTCTCTTGAGCGTAGGCTGAGCTTATGAAAATTAAGGTAAGAGCAGAAGCCCAAAACTTGGATATGTTGACTAATTTCAAACCGGTTCCTTTACTCGGTATTATTTTCGCTGATAATACACGGAAACGACTTATATTTCGATTATTTGACCTTCTCGAGCACCAAAACAAATTAAGTCCATCCCTCCTGCGTCGATAACATCGTTGCAATGAGCAATGATTTCGTCGATATCATCGTCGGTGCGCTCAGGGTCATGACTGTACAGTGCAAGTTGTTTTACCTTGCAAGCCATAGCCAGTTTCACGGCTTCCTCAGCGACACTATGGCCCCAGCCCGATTTTCCTGGCATATCCGATACAAGGTATTGAGCGTCATGAATAAGAAGGTCGGCGCCCGTTGCAAATTCGACAAAATCTAAAAAGTCAGTTTGTTTTCGATAAGGAGGATAGAGTTCATTGTCAGTAATATAGGCAATTTTAGAACCGTTTTCCTTTATAGTGTAACAACTGCCTCCCCCGGGATGATTCATTTTGAGTCGGCTTACTAGCGCGTTATTGATATACCATTCATCATCTTCTTGCACGGGACGAGGTATCACTTTTATGATGGCTGCAAGATCGTTTTTATGAACTGGGAAATAAGAGCCTGTCATCTGATCGAGTACGGCCTCAGGCTGTTTCAAGTCCGTTAAGCCCGGTGTAATCAAGATCTCGCGATTAGGTTGGTAAATTGGAATGAAAAAGGGAAAACCTTGAATGTGATCCCAATGGTTATGGCTTAGCAAAATGTGTACAGGTGTTTTTTTACTCGCTAGCTTTTTACCGAGTTCGCGTATACCAGTGCCGGCATCCAATACAATATCGCTGCCGTCGGCCAACTCCACATGCACGCATGCAGTGTTGCCACCGTAGCGTATAAACTCTGCGCCCGGTGCTGGTGTGGAACCGCGAACTCCACAAAAAGTGATTTTCATATATGCTTTAGCCTAAATTTTTTATGTACTCAAGCAGGTTATCGACCTCTAACAAAGTTTTTTCACCTGATTTTCTATTTTTTATTTCAAGCTGCTGATTATCAAGATTCCGCTCGCCAATTACAACGCTGTAAGGTATGCCAATTAATTCCATATCATTAAACATGACACCTGGACGTTCTTTTCTATCATCAAATAACACTTCGATACCAGCGTCACATAAGTCTTTGTAGAGCTTTTCAGCAACTTCTTGGATGCGAGGAGATTTGTGCATATTCATCGGAATAATAACGACTTTGAACGGCGCGATACTTTCAGGCCAAATAATGCCGTATTTATCGTTGTTTTGCTCAATGGCTGCCGCGACAATGCGTGTAACACCGATACCATAACAACCCATCTGTAGGACGTCATGTTTACCTGATTCAGTTAACACGCCACAATTCATTGCTTTTGAATATTTATCACCAAGTTGGAAAATGTGGCCAACCTCGATACCTTTGGCAATCGCTAGTATTCCCTCTCCATCGGGCGAAGGGTCGCCGGCGACTACGTTACGTATATCAGCCACTGTGTATGTTTTCACATCTCGTTGCCAGTTGGCTCCGGTAAAGTGTTGTGCTTCTTTATTAGCACCGCAAACGAAATCAGACGCTGTTTCTGCACTGCGGTCAACGATAATTGGAAGATCAAGCTCAACAGGCCCTAAAGAGCCAAAACCACAGTTAAGTTTAGCTTTTACCGCCGCTTCGTCGGCCATTTGCAGTGGCGAGGCAACGAGTGCTAACTTTTCCGCTTTAATGCTGTTTAAACTGTGATCACCACGCAATATTAGGGCAACAAACTCATGTCCTGAATCTTCGTCAGCTTTTACGATCAACGTTTTGACCGTTTGTTTTACGTCGCAGCCAAGCAATGCTGATACCTTCGCAATTGTTTTCGCATCAGGGGTATCGACAAGCTGAAGCTCGGCAGCACCCTCTGTCGCTTCTCCTAAGGCAACTGCTTCGGCTAGCTCTACATTCGCTGCATAGTCAGATGTATCACTGTAAGCAATATCATCCTCACCCGAGTCGGCTAATACATGAAACTCATGAGAAACTGCGCCACCGATTGAACCCGAGTCCGCAATAACAGGACGATACAATAAACCAATTCTTTCAAATATATTGCAGTAAGCTTGATGCATTATTTGATAAGTCTGATCTAGACTTTCTGCGTCGATATGAAACGAATACGCATCTTTCATAATGAACTCTCGGCTGCGCATAATGCCAAACCTAGGACGCACTTCGTCACGAAATTTGGTTTGAATCTGATACAAATTTAGCGGTAGCTGCTTATAGCTGCTAACTTCATTCTTAACAAGGTTGGTGACAACTTCTTCATGCGTTGGACCAAGCACGAAATCTCGATTGTGACGATCCTTTATGCGCAATAACTCTGGTCCATAGTCGTCCCAACGACCAGACTCTTCCCATAAGTCACCGGGTTGAACAACGGGCATCGATATTTCGATTGCGCCAGCTTTGTTCATCTCATCTCTCACTATGGCAGCTACTTTATTAACGACTCTTAAGCCAGTAGGGAGCCAATTATATAAACCAGAGGCAAGTTTGCGAACCATACCGGCGCGAAGCATAAGTTGATGGCTAATAACTTCAGCTTCAGCTGGTGTTTCTTTCTGAGTAGCAAGTAAATATTGAGAGGTACGCATGGTGTTTAGGTAACCTTGAAGTTTTTCTAACGATGTCAGAGACTAAAATAAATTTAATCGAGAAGTTTAACAGCGCGCAGAGTGGCAACAAAGCATAAAATGAAGAAACTCTTTATTTATTTTTTTATTACACTTTCACCGATTCCTTAACTCTTGAACGATTCCGCCGCTTGCTTAGTATTTAGCTTCAATATCAATAACGTAGTTTATTGCCTCACGTACCTGCCATTTGATATCGTAACTGTACAATAGGACTGAATATGTTTTTTCATCTTCCGTTACTGATTTGTATGCTGGGCGAGGATCTTGCTCTAAAATATTCTGCAATAGCACTTCAAAGTCAGGGTGCTTGTGCAGCAGCTTATTAAGCTTTACACGGGCAAGATCAGAGTAGTCGACCTGCAGAATCGTGTCGGGAGCAAATTCAGCAAATCCGCAAGAGGCATCGCTTATACTGTCCGCGTACCGTATATAAGGTTTAATATCGATAATAGGTGTTTTATCTAGTAAATCGACGCCTGCCACTACGAGCTCATTTTTGCTATTGAGCCCTAGATTTTTCACGACGGAAAGGCCGATAGGATTTGGTCGAAACGTGCTTCTGCTGGCGAATACGCCCACCTTTTCGTTGCCGCCTAGGCGAGGAGGGCGAACCGTATCTTTCCATCCCCCCTGTAGATTTTCATGAAATATAAAGCTTATCCATAGATGTGAAAAGTCATCGAGTCCGCGGCATGCATTTACTGGATTGATATCGGATGAAAATATAATAAGACCCGTTGCCTTGCTAATTGACTGTGATTGCCGTGGAATACCAAATTTCTGTTTAAAAGGTGTAGAGATAATACCGATTGAACGAAACTCAAAACTAGCTGCATTTGTACTACCTGCATTACTATTTCGTTTGGTCATGTGAGCCAAGCAATTGCTGAAAAAACGCTTTTCCTAATTTCTCTGCATGTTTAATGTTACGCACGGGAATATTTTCAGGATTCGGAAACGTCTCGAGCGCTAATTCTAAGCTTTCTTCACGAATGATATGTAACATCGGAAAAGGTGAACGATTGGTATAGTGGCTGGTGGCATCGGCCGGTGCGTCAGCAAACATATAGTCTGGATGAAAGGTGGCTAGCTGAAAAACACCTTCGTATTGTTCTTGTTTTAATAGCCTATTAGCAAGGTCAACTAAATCTAAGTAATCGAAGAAATCTTTGACACCATTAGTGATAATGAGTAGCGTCGTTTCAATGTTGCTTTGGTTTTCTAATAACTGCATTTCATCTAGCAATGCTTGCAAAATCAGCCCGTTATCTGTTTCTTCAGTTGCAACGGCGCGGATGCGGTGACTGTCTCGCTCTTTGCGTGCGAAGGGGCAGAAATTTTCACCGATAATGACTTTATCAACCCAATGTAGTGTCTGTTCAACCGCTGTTTGAGTTGTCATGCTACTGTTCCTTCGAAGCCGCTTGTTTAGCGTTATGGCTGTGAAATTTGACATAGGCCTCGAGCGTATTTTCGATCAGACTGGCAACTGTCATTGGTCCGACGCCGCCGGGTACGGGAGTAATCCAGTCAGCGCGTTCTCTCGCTATCTCAAAATCAACATCACCGGTCAGCTTACCGTTCTCCAAGCGATTGATACCCACATCAATCACGATAGCACCTTCTTTTATCCATTCTCCAGGAATGAAGTGAGGCTTACCAACAGCAACTACCAGCAAATCGGCGCGCATCACATGCTCTTTCAACTGTTTCGTAAATTTATGGCACGTTGTGACAGTGCACCCGGCTAACAATAGTTCTAAACCCATAGGCCGCCCCACAATATTCGAAGCACCCACGATGACAGCATCTAATCCTTTGACAGGGCGCTTGGTAGCTTCAATCATGGTCATAATGCCTTTCGGCGTGCATGGGCGCAGGGCAGGCATACGCTGTGCCAATCGTCCAATGTTGTAAGGATGAAAACCGTCGACGTCTTTATGCGGATGTATTCGCTCTAGCACTTTTTCCGCATTTAAACCTGCTGGCAAGGGTAATTGCACTAATATGCCATCTATAGTGCCATCAAGATTTAACTCGTCTACTAATGCGAGCAGTTTTTCTTCCGAGGTATCGGATGGAAGATTGAATGATTTGGAAACAAAGCCGACTTCTTCACACGCTTTCGTTTTGTTGCTCACATAAACTTTAGATGCTTCATTGCTACCTACTAAAACGACGGCTAGTCCGGGCATCCTTCTGTTTGCTTCCTTAAGCGTATCCACGTAAGCATGTACGTTGTCTCTAACATGTTTGGCAATTTTTTTACCGTCTATTAAATGAGCAGTCATCGAGTATTCTTTTGTCGCAATAATTTAGTGGGTGTAGTGTAATAAAATCAGTCATTAAAATACACTCTTATACAAACAACTTGTTTGCTTTTTAAGCAACTGAAAAAAAACTTAAATTCATTGTAAAAAGTGTTTGACGATACTAGGGCAAGTCGGTAATATGCGCCCCCCGTAGAGGTAGTGTTCTACCAATACGGTTTCGGTGAGTGGCGCAGCTTGGTAGCGCACCTGGTTTGGGTCCAGGGGGTCGTAGGTTCGAATCCTATCTCACCGACCATTTGCTTTTGATTCGACGAGCGTCCGTAGCTCAGCTGGATAGAGCACCCGCCTTCTAAGCGGGTGGTCGCAGGTTCGAATCCTGCCGGACGCGCCATGCGAATCTAGCAGGTAAAGTAAGTTGTAAAATGTTGTAAAGTGAAACAGTGGTGGGCGTAGCTCAGTTGGTAGAGCTCTGGATTGTGATTCCAGCGGTCGTGGGTTCAAACCCCATCGTCCACCCCACTTTTTTTGCTAAGTTCGACGTTGATTGGTCAACGCGCAATGTCGAACAAATAGCACCTTTGACAAGGAATAGTTTCGCGGGAGTGGTGGAATTGGTAGACACGCTGGATTTAGGTTCCAGTGCTTCACGGCGTGAGAGTTCAAGTCTCTCCTTCCGCACCATCTTATGTGTAGCCACACATAAAAAAAGCAAAATGTCGGTGAGTGGCGCAGCTTGGTAGCGCACCTGGTTTGGGTCCAGGGGGTCGTAGGTTCGAATCCTATCTCACCGACCATCTTTGTGAAAAAAAATCTTCAGCTCATGAACCAACAAAAAATAACGAACTAGCCAAACTGTGTCCCAGTTTCTGGCGGTCGCGTTCAAAAATCTAAAAATCTCAACGAGTCAATTTACACAACGAGGGGCCAGGTTCCTTGAAATCAAAGAACCTGGCCCCTTGTTTCACAAAATTCAAAAAGCTCAAAAAGCCCAAAAAGCTCACTAATGCAAACAGCATCCGGGCAGCCCTATCCGATAGAAAGCGTCAATCGGCAGGACGCCGATTGCCGAGCGACCCAGGGATGGGCTCGAAGCGACTTTCTATCGGATAGGGCTGACCGGATGCTGTTGGAATACAGCCACCGCTTTTGCACCTAGCGACCCAGAGATGGGCTCGAAGCGACTTTCTATCGGATAGGGCTGACCGGATGATGTTGGAACACAGCCACCGCTTTTGCACCTAGCGACCCAGGGATGGGCTCGAAGCGACTTTCTAACGGATAGGGCTGACCGCATGCTGTTAGAATACAGCCATCGTTTTGCCATTTACCACTCGCTTTTGAATCAAATAATCTAGCGATTTCTCTATGCATGTTGGGCACATAGCAATTAATTTACATTTATTACCTGTAATCACTCGACTCCATGGTGTCGTCTCTGTATAATTCCGCGTCCTTTTTTAAACTCATGTGGCTTAGTTTAGCTAGACCACATTCGGCAACACCATGGCATTAGTCATATTAGCGTGTTGAATCATGTAAAGCGCACAGAAGCGCAAGTTGAGGTAGAACAATGCAAGTGTCAGTCGAGACGACTCAAGGTTTAGAACGCCGTCTTACTATTACCGTTTCTGCAGATTCTGTAGATACCGCTGTTAAAGCACGTTTACAACAATTAGCAAAAACACAACGTATTAACGGTTTTCGCCCAGGTAAAGTTCCAGTAAGCGTTATCAAGAAGCGTTTCGGTCAGGCAGTTCGTCAAGAAGTTGCCGGTGACGTTATGCAGCGCAACTTCTACGAAGCCATAATGAAAGAAAAGATCACGCCAGCAGGTATGCCTACTTTTGACATGACCAAAGACGTCGATGGTCAAGACTTAGAGTTTGTTGCTACTTTCGAAGTGTATCCAGAAGTTAAAGTTGCCGGCCTTGATAAAATTAAAGTCGAGAAGCCAGTAGTTGAGATTACTGACAAAGACTTAGATACCATGATGAAAACGTTGCAAACACAGCACGCTTCATGGAAAGAAGTTAAGCGCAAAGCTAAGAAAGACGACAAAGTAACGGTTAACTTCGTAGGAACAATTGACGGCGAAGAATTCGACGGCGGCAAAGCAGAAGATTTTCCATTAGAACTTGGTAAAGGTCGTATGATCCCAGGTTTTGAAAAGCCATTAGTCGGCGCTAAAACGGGTGATGAAGTTGTTTCTGAAGTCACTTTCCCTGATGACTATCATGCAGAAGCGCTAAAAGGTAAAAATGCCTCTTTCGCGATCACAGTGACTAAAGTTGAAGGCTTAGATCTACCGAAAGTTGACGATGAGTTTGCTAAATTATTTGGTGTAGAAGAGGGCGGTGTTGAAGCGCTTAAAGCTGAAGTTAAGAAAAATATGCAGCGTGAACTAGACCAAACCTTGAAAGCAACCGTAAAAGAAAATGTAATTGCAGGTTTGTTAGAAAACAACGAATTGGATTTGCCAAAAGCGCTTGTTGATCAAGAAATCGAAGCTCTGCGCCAGCAAGCGAAGCAACGTTTTGAACAGCAAGGCAAAGGCGGTCAGGTTCCTGAATTGCCAGCAGACTTGTTTACAGATAACGCTAAACGTCGAGTCAGCATTGGTTTGTTGTTAGGTGAGATTATAAAAGACAACAAATTAGAAGCGGATGAAGCTAAAGTCACACAATTAATTGAGACTGCAGCGTCTGCATATGAAGACCCTCAAGAAGTGGTCGAGTATTACCAGTCAAACGCCGAGTTAAAGCAACAAATGCAAAATCTTGCATTAGAAGAACAAGCAATTGAAGCGATTCTTGAAAAAGCAAAAGTGAAAGAAGTTAAGAAAGCTTTTGACGAAATCATGAACAAAAACGCGTAAATTGTTCTTCAACAATTGACTTATCACGCTATCAACTGATTAAATGCTCGGACTATCCGGGCATTTTTTTTATGAAGACTTTTTATTAAGAGAATTATGACAAATATTATTACAGAACCGCACAGCGCATTAGTTCCTATGGTCGTCGAGCAAACAGCTCGCGGTGAGCGCTCTTATGATATCTATTCACGCCTATTAAAAGAGAACGTCATTTTTATGGTGGGTCAAGTTGAAGACCACATGGCAAATTTGATTGTTGCTCAAATGTTATTCTTAGAAGCAGAAAATCCAGAAAAAGATATCTTCCTTTACATTAATTCTCCCGGCGGCTCAGTTACTGCTGGTATGGCTATTTATGATACTATGAATTTCATTAAGCCTGACGTGAGCACTGTATGTATTGGTCAAGCTGCCAGTATGGGCGCGTTTTTGCTCTCAGCCGGCGCAAAAGGAAAGCGTTATTGTTTGCCTAATGCACGTGTTATGATTCATCAACCATTAGGTGGTTTTCAAGGGCAAGCTTCGGATTTTGAAATACATGCTAAAGAAATTCTTTCTATTAAAGAGAAGATGAATAGACTGATGGCAGAGCATACAGGGCAAGATTACGAAAAAGTGGCTAAAGACACAGATCGTGATAACTTCTTAAGTGCACAAGAGTCAGTCGACTATGGATTAGTTGATTCAGTAATGGCTAATCGTGCAGAAGTGTTGAAAAACGCAGATTAATCGCCATAGTAAGCAAGTAAGCAAGTAAGTAGTAATGGTTCGCACTTTTCTTCATTTTGCGAACCACAATAAGAACCCAGTTTAGGGTAAGAATGAAAAGGCAAATTTTATGAGTGATGACCATGATAAAGACGGCGACAGCAAACTACTGTATTGCTCGTTTTGTGGTAAAAGCCAACATGAAGTTCGAAAGTTAATTGCAGGACCAAGTGTATTCATTTGTGATGAGTGCGTCGAACTGTGCAACGATATCATTCGCGAAGAAATCAAAGAGATTTCACCAAAGCAAAAGAACGATGCGTTGCCAACACCGGCCGAAATCCACAAACATCTAGACGATTACGTCATTGGCCAAGAGCATGCCAAAAAAGTATTAGCCGTTGCGGTCTATAATCACTACAAGCGATTGCGTAACAATGATGTGCACGATGGCGTTGAATTAGGTAAAAGTAATATACTGCTAATTGGTCCAACGGGAAGTGGTAAAACGCTACTCGCAGAGACCTTAGCGCGTTTATTAGACGTGCCATTCACAATGGCCGATGCTACTACGTTGACTGAAGCTGGCTATGTCGGCGAAGACGTTGAAAATATCATTCAAAAACTCTTGCAAAAATGTGATTACGATCCAGAAAAAGCGCAGCGTGGTATCGTTTACATCGACGAAATTGATAAAATTTCTCGCAAGTCTGACAATCCGTCTATTACCCGAGATGTTTCTGGTGAAGGTGTTCAGCAGGCATTGTTGAAACTGATTGAGGGTACAATTGCGTCAGTACCACCTCAAGGCGGCAGAAAACATCCACAACAAGAGTTTTTACAAGTAGACACTTCTAAGATCTTATTCATTTGTGGTGGTGCGTTTGCCGGACTAGATAAAGTAATTGAGCAGCGTGCAGCTAAAAACGCAGGTATTGGCTTTGGTGCTGAAGTGAAGTCATCGTTAAACAAAAAGGCTGTGAGCCAGTTGTTTAAAGAAGTCGAACCTGAAGACTTAGTGAAATACGGTTTAATTCCTGAGTTCATTGGCCGTTTGCCCGTTGTGGCGAGCCTCGAAGAGCTGAATGAAGATGCATTAATTCAGATTTTGAAAGAACCGAAGAATGCCATCACTAAGCAATACGGTGCATTGTTCGCCTTGGAAGATACGGTATTAGAGTTCCGTGATGATGCGCTGCATGCGATTGCAACAAAAGCGATGCATCGTAAAACGGGTGCGCGTGGATTACGCTCTATCGTTGAAGCGGTTCTATTGGATACGATGTATGAATTACCGTCTATGCCAAAAGTGAGTAAAGTTGTGATTGATGAAGCCGTGATTAAAGGCGAATCAAAACCACTGCTTATTTATGATAATGCGCAAGACAAGAAGGCTGCTTCAGAATAAACAGAGGCATTTGAAAAAGTGAAAGCTGAGCAGACAGAACCATTGGGACTGACTTCTCAGCTTTTTTTTTCGTTAATTATTAGTTTTTTTTCAATTTCGGTTTGAACTTTGCCGGCCAAGCCCCATATAAACATGCAAGTCCATAAACAAGAGAGAAATATGACAACTGAGCTCAATAATCTCAGAACAATGCCAATTTTGGCATTGCGTGATGTGGTCGTTTACCCACATATGGTTATCCCACTATTCGTAGGGCGTGAAAAGTCTATTCAATGTTTAGAAGCAGCAATGGACAACGACAAGCAGATCTTTTTAGTCGCCCAGAAAGATGCAGGCATTGACGAGCCAGCTGTGGACGATATTTATACGGTAGGCACCGTAGCTACAATTCTACAGCTTCTTAAGTTACCTGATGGAACAGTCAAAGTGCTGGTTGAAGGTAATGTGCGTGGCCAAATTGAAAAGTATATTGATGTTGATCCATTCTTTACCGGCGAAATAAAGTCAATTGAGGCTGAAACATTAGATGATGCTGAACAAGAAGTCTTAATACGTTCCGCTGTGTCTCAGTTTGAAGGCTATGTAAAGCTAAACAAAAAAATCCCACCAGAAGTACTGACATCGCTAAACGGCATCGAAGACGCTGCGAGACTTGCTGATACGATGGCTGCTCATATGCCATTGAAGCTAGCGGAAAAACAGAAAGTACTTGAAATGAACGCCATCGTTGAGCGTTTAGAGTACCTGATGGCGTTGATGGAAGGTGAAATTGACTTACTGCAAGTTGAGAAGAAAATAAGAACTCGCGTTAAGAAGCAGATGGAAAAAAGTCAGCGAGAGTATTATCTCAATGAGCAAATGAAGGCGATTCAAAAAGAATTGGGTGAGATGGATGAAGCACCTGATGAGTTTGAAGCGTTAGCAAAGAAGATTACCGAAGCGAAAATGCCGAAAGATGCGAAAGACAAGGCTGAGGCAGAGTTAAATAAACTGAAAATGATGTCTCCGATGTCTGCAGAAGCGACGGTTGTCAGAAGCTATATCGATTGGTTGACGTCCGTTCCTTGGTTTAAGCGCAGTGTTGTAAAGAAAGACTTAGCGAAAGCGGAAGAGGTCTTAGACAACGATCACTACGGTTTAGAGAAGGTTAAGGAACGTATTCTTGAGTATTTAGCAGTGCAGCAGCGCGTCAAAAAACTCAAGGGGCCAATTTTGTGTTTAGTGGGCCCTCCTGGTGTTGGTAAAACATCTTTGGGTCAATCGATTGCAAAGGCAACGGGAAGACAATATGTAAGAATGGCACTGGGTGGCGTAAGAGATGAGGCTGAGATCCGTGGTCACCGCCGCACATACATAGGTTCACTACCTGGTAAGTTGATTCAAAAGATGTCTAAAGTCGGAGTTAAAAATCCGCTGTTCTTATTGGATGAAATCGACAAAATGTCGTCTGATATGCGCGGAGACCCATCCTCGGCATTATTAGAAGTCCTCGACCCTGAACAAAATTCGACCTTCAGTGACCATTACTTAGAGGTCGACTATGACCTTTCAGATGTCATGTTTGTTGCAACATCGAATAGTATGAACATTCCTGATGCTTTGCTCGATCGCATGGAAGTTATTCGATTGTCGGGATACACAGAGGACGAGAAACTCAATATTGCGACTCGTCATTTGATTAGTAAACAGATTTCTCGTAATGGGCTAAAGGCGAAAGAACTTGAGATAGAGGATTCTGCGATTATCGGTATTATTCGTTATTATACTAGAGAAGCCGGTGTAAGGAGTCTTGAGCGGGAAATATCTAAAATTTGTCGCAAAGCCGTGAAGCATATTTTGCTGAACAAAGGCAGCAAAAAAGTGGTCGTAAATCAGGATAATCTAAAAGAGTATTTGGGTGTCCAGCGTTATGATTACGGAAAAGCTGATAAGAACAATCAAGTTGGTCAAGTAACTGGTTTAGCTTGGACTCAAGTGGGTGGGGACTTGCTTACGATTGAGACGACTTCTGTGCCAGGTAAAGGTAAAACAACATTCACGGGTTCGTTGGGTGATGTTATGCAGGAATCAATTAAAACTGCGATGACTGTGGTTCGTTCACGCGCTGAAAAGTTGCGCATTAACGCTGACTTTCATGAGAAGCGAGATATTCACGTCCATGTTCCTGAAGGTGCGACACCAAAAGATGGTCCAAGTGCCGGCATCGGTATGTGTACTGCTTTGGTTTCGACATTAACCGGTAATCCAGTAAAGTGCGATGTTGCAATGACCGGTGAGATTACGCTTAGAGGCGAAGTTCTAGCTATCGGTGGTTTGAAAGAAAAGTTATTAGCTGCACATCGTGGCGGTATAAAAACCGTCATCATACCCAAAGACAACGAGCGGGATTTAGAGGAAATACCAAAAAATGTGATTGGTGATCTGAATATTTATCCCGTTCAATGGATAGACGAAGTGCTAAATATTGCGCTAGAGTCACCGGTAGATGCTGTAGAAATTTTATCCTAGTTAGGGTGAGAAATTTTTGAAGACTTGCCTGTTGAATAAAAAACAGGCAAATTCTTTGAAAAAAACGCGATTTTTTTACTTTTTTTAAATATTAGGGCTTCACAAGTCCGACAGTTATGCTACCTTTAGGTTCGTACTCGCTTAATGCCTTGTCACGAAAGGGATAGCAAGCGATTTACTAGGAAGTTAAAAAATTGTTAATGATAGCTTGAAGTTCAGCTTCAAGCTTGTTATAACTTTTAGACAATATAATTTTGCATTAAGCAAATATAATAAAAAAATAAAGGGGTCATATTGTGAACAAGTCTCAACTAATCGATACAATCGCTGCTAGCGCAGATATTTCTAAAGCTGCCGCGGGTCGTGCATTGGATGCTTTCACTGACGCAGTTACTTCTGCTCTTAAAGATGGCGATCAAGTAGCACTTGTCGGTTTCGGTACATTCTCAGTTCGTGAGCGCGCTGCGCGTAGCGGTCGTAACCCACAAACTGGTGAGACTATCCAGATTGCTGCTGCTAAAGTACCTTCATTCAAAGCTGGTAAAGCATTGAAAGACGCTGTTAACTAAGCATTTTAGTTTTATTCTAAAAAGGCGATGGCTAGTCCATCGCCTTTTTTATTTATATTATCTAAAAAAGAATGCTTAATAGTCGCGCAAGCTGTATTCAACGGGTATAATACCCGGCCTAAAAAAACGAATTATGCGGCGCAACTATACTTTTAGTTGCAACATCAAAGTTAGTATTACAAGGTTGTTTTAACTCATGTTAGAAAGAATTAGAGAGGGCTCTCAAGGTCCTTTAGCCATGACTATTGTTGGCTTAATAATTATTAGTTTTGCGGTTACAGGTGTCGGGAGTTACTTAGGTTCTTCATCAACACAAGCTGCTGCGACGGTCAACGGCGAAGAAATTACGTTAACTGAAGTTGAAGCTGCATACCAAAACCAAAGAGCCAGAATGGAAGCGCAATTCGGTGAGTCGGTGGCGGCAGCATTTGCGAACGAAGCTTACTTAGAAACGTTCAGAGAGCAGGTGTTACAGCAATTGATTTCAGAGAAGCTAGTAGAGCAAGAAGCGAATGAAATTGGACTGCGAGTAAGTACTGAGCAAATAAAGCAGACTATTTTTGAAATAGATGCTTTTAAATTGGCCGGTCAATTTGACAATGATACCTTCAAAGCCGTTATTGCAAGACAAAATTTTACGCCTGCTAGTTTTAGAGATTATTTGCGTAAGCAAATGACCACAGAGCAGTTAAGTAATGTCATTAACGGCTCGAGTTTTAGCATAGATGATGAAGTTACCTCTGTATTGCGTCTACAAAATCAAACGAGAACAGCGAGAACGCTAGAAGTTAACGCTGATGATTTTACTTCTGATGTTTCAGTCTCAGATGACGAAGTGGCACAATACTACCAGTCTAATTTGAGCGACTTTGATACCCAAGAACAGGTAAAGTTGTCCTATGTTACCCTTTCTGTTTCTGATCTAATGGCCAACGAAGCTGTTACTGAAGAAGAGGC
This sequence comes from Glaciecola nitratireducens FR1064, assembly GCF_000226565.1. NCBI lineage: Bacteria > Pseudomonadati > Pseudomonadota > Gammaproteobacteria > Alteromonadales > Alteromonadaceae > Brumicola > Brumicola nitratireducens. The sequence continues at coordinate 1,152,501 of NC_016041.1, forward strand.
GAAAGCGTATTACAACGAGTATATTGCTGCTTATCAAACCACTGAAGAGCGTCGTATCTCACATATCCTTATTGAATTTGGGGAAGATGATTCAGCTTCAAAAGCGACTGCTGAAGAAGTTCTTAAGCTAGTAAAAGCTCCAGGCGCTGATTTTGCAAAAATTGCCTCTGAACGTTCTTCTGACACGATCAGTGCTGAAATTGGTGGTGACCTAGACTTTATCGTTAAGGGTGATTGGAGTGAGTCATTTGAAGATGCTGCATTCGCATTGAAGGCTGTTGGTGATACTTCTGATTTGGTGCAAACCGAATTTGGTTATCACATTATTAAGTTAACCGACCTTAAGCCATCAGTGACAACGCCTTTCGAAGAAGTAAAAGATGAGCTTACTCAAACCTTGCTTAAAGACAAAGCAATGGAGAGTTTCTTTGGTTTTCAAGAGCAAGTCGCTAGCGCTGCTTTTGAACAGCCAGATAGCTTAGAAAGAGTGTCAGAAATTACTAACAGACCAATTATCGATACTGCGTTTTTTGAAAAGACAAACTACCCTGCATCGGTTAATTATCCGCAGGTTGAAAATGTTGCGTTCAGCGCCGAGTTAATTGAAAACGGTTTGAACAGCGATGTTCTCCAGATATCAGATGAAAAAATAATGGTGGTTAGAGTCGCTGATCATAAACCTCAGAGAACGCTGGCGCTTGAGGAAGTAAAGGCCTCTATCGTTAATCAATTAACCGCAGAGAAAACACAGGAAGCTGCAGTTGCTTGGGCTGAAGGCTTGAAGTCTAAAATATTTGCAGGTGAGTCGATTGATGAAGCATTAACGGCTAAGTCGATAGAGTTTACACCGGTTGAGGGACTAGCTCGTTTTGGCGGTGCCTTACCAGTTGAAATGAGCAGTGCTATCTTCAAATTATCGCCTGTTGCACAGCAGAATGTATCAGTGGTTAAGCTCAGCTCGGGTAATGTTGGCTTAGTCATTTTAGATTCAGTGCAAGCTGCTTCAGAGGTGAACGCAGATGACCTACTCGCTGTGAAACAAGGATTGGCGAGCAACGAAAGCAGAACGTCTTATGAAAACTTTGTTGATGCGTTGAGAAGTGACGCGGATATCGAGATTATCAAAAGATAGTGTTACGCATAAACCTCTCATTGGCGCTCCGTTGAGAGGCGAGTGATTTAAACATAAAAAGACTATAAGCCTCCGAAAGTTAGCAATAACTTCCGGGGGCTTTTTTAATCTTTAGTGGCCCACTTTGGGATAGGTCCGAACCGTAATTCTTGAGTCGTTTTAAAGTAAAAACATGATGGCTGAAAAAGCCACCAGAATCGTTCCAGAAATGACGATAATATAAATAAAGCCTTGTTTGCCCTCAGACAATGAATAGCCACCAGAGCGCAAATAGGCCAGCCATAGTAGGCAAAGAACGATAGGGATTAGAAATAAAAACTTAAACAATCGGGTACTCCAGAGTTTTAATTTGTGCTTTTTAGGTTGCCGCTAATCGGTTTACGTTTTCTTACGTTTCCTGCCACAATACAGTAACACATGTTCTTAATATTTCTAGCGGCTAGCTAGCTCTATAGTCACACGGTTGCAAATTCTTTGGCACGCCGATTAACAATTCATATAACAAATACGTGATATCTTATGAAATAGTGCACACTTATCGTCAATCAATCTCGTGATATTTACGCCTTCCTTGTCGATGTAAAATATCTATTTAGGGTATTTTGTGCTTTATTGAGGACAAAAAAAAACGCCAAAGAGGCGTTTTTTATTTTCGTAGCATTTACTCAATAACGATAAGCATTGCTACAAATAGCGTTTAAGATAACTTCCTTAAAGCGCGTTAATTTGAGTGTTTAGACGGCTCTTATGACGAGCAGCTTTATTCTTATGAATAAGGCCCTTAGTTGCCATACGGTCTAAAACAGGAACAGCTGCTGTAAATGCTTCTTGGGCGGCTGCTTTATCACCAGCTTCGATAGCGGCGAGTACTTTCTTGATGCACGTACGTGTCATGGAGCGACGGCTTGCATTATGCTGGCGACGCTTCTCAGACTGGATAGCACGTTTCTTAGCAGACTTAATGTTAGCCAAGTGAAACTCCTAAGTAAATTCATGTCAAAATTGAGGGTGCGGATTATCCAGTTTTTAAAACACGCTGTCAATAAAATTGACGGTTAAAATCAAAAAATAACGCAAATAAGTGACTTCATTGCTTCCGTCGCGCATTTTACATTTAATTTTTGGTAAAAGCGTCGGTTATTTATTCAGGACGGAATGAGCTATTGCGAGTATTAGGGGATTAGTGCGATTATAAATAGGGTGAAATGGTTAGCTAAGAATAATAACGAATCAAAGGTGAAACTAAGTCGATGTTAAAATCAGGGATTGTCGTTAGCTCAATGACGTTAATATCGAGAGTGCTCGGACTGGTGCGAGACGTTGTTGTTGCTAATTTTATGGGGGCGGGTGCCGCGGCTGACGTATTTTTCTTCGCCAATAAAATTCCTAATTTTTTACGTCGATTGTTTGCAGAGGGGGCGTTTGCGCAAGCATTTGTGCCGGTTTTAACAGAAGTTAAGTCACATCAGAATGAAGCCGAATTAAAAGATTTCGTCGCAAAGGTGTCAGGTACGTTGGGAGCCATCGTTTTCGTCACGGCTATAGCTGGAGTTGTGTTATCACCAGTACTAGCCGCGTTATTCGGAGCCGGATGGTTTATTGACTATCTGAATGATAAACCAGACGGTGCCAACTTTGAACTGGCTTCTGCCATGCTCAAAATTACTTTTCCCTATATCTTCTTCATATCTCTCACGGGGTTTGCAGGAGCTGTTCTTAATACACTGAACAAGTTCGCTGTAGCAGCCTTTACTCCAGTATTACTCAATATCAGCATTATCGCCTGTGCTTGGTTATTAGCTGAACGGTTTGAACAACCAGCATTTGCCCTTGCATGGGGTGTTTTCATTGGTGGGCTAGTGCAACTTTTGTTTCAACTGCCATTCTTATTTAGAGCGGGTTTGTTGGTAAAGCCCAAGTGGGGCTGGCGTGATCCTAACGTAACAAAAGTGCGAACGCTGATGATCCCAGCGCTGTTTGGTGTATCTGTTAGCCAAATCAATTTGTTGCTCGATACCTTCATTGCTAGTTTTTTGATGACTGGCTCAATTAGCTGGTTGTATTACAGTGACCGTTTGCTGGAGTTCCCACTTGGCTTGTTTGGCATTGCGATCGCCACAGTTATATTACCGGCTCTGTCTAGAAATCATGTTGGTAAGGACGATCAAGGTTTTAAAAGTAATTTGGATTGGGCGTTTAAGATTATTTGCTTGTTAGGCATACCAGCAGCAACCGCGCTTGTTTTACTGGCTTATCCGCTCTTAATGGTCATATTTCAACGAGGTGAATTCAGCGTTGATGATGCTCAAATGGCATCCTATAGCCTGATTGCATACGGTAGTGGTTTGTTGAGCTTTATGTTAGTTAAAATTCTAGCTCCTGCTTTCTATTCCCGGCAGGACACGAAAACGCCAGTAAAATACGGTATCATTACGATGGCGACCAACATGTTATTTAATCTGATTTTTGCTGTCCCCTTTGGCTATGTTGGTTTAGCGATCGCCACTGCAATGTCAGGCACTTTGAATGCCGTGCTTCTTTATCAACGTTTACATCGTCAAGGCGTCTACAAAATAAGCGGTGAAACCCTTAGCTTTATTCTCAAAGTTGTATTGGCATCAATTGCCATGGGCGCTTCAATCTACATGTTTAACGTAAGTTTTGTTTGGGAATCAGCCGATTTAATGGCGCGTATATACATGCTAACGGCACTCGTTGGTTTAGGTCTTAGTGTCTTTGCTGTTAGTCTAATCGTTGTTGGAATTCGACCTAGGCATCTGAAGATCCAGAAAGCTGCTTAAAAAATAGCGCTCGTCGCCTTATAATCATTGGTATTCACTCTGGGGTCGTTTATAATCTTTTGGCTTTAAAACGATCAATCAATTTAATTTTTGTGTATTGTTCTCGGTTCTTGTTAAGAACCGCGAAGAATGCATCATTCAAACATCAAAAGGCAAGGTGGTTTGCAGTTAATTCGAGGCCTACACAATCTACGACAACAGCATCAAAAGTGTGTATTAACTATTGGTAAGTTTGATGGTGTCCATTTAGGTCATCAGGCTGTCATTGTTAATTTGGTAGAGAAAGCAAAAGCGCTCGGTTTGGCGTCAACCGTAATGATTTTCGAGCCGCAACCTGAAGAAGTTTTTGCTCCGGACCACGCTCCTGCTAGGTTGTCTCGATTTCGTGACAAGTATGAGCAATTCAAAGCTCTCGGTATTGATCGTCTTGTTTGCGTCAGGTTTAACCCTGCCTTTGCCGGAATGAGCCCTGAAAGTTTTATTCAAGATTTGTTGGTTGAGAAGCTAGGCGTTAAATTTTTAGTGGTAGGTGACGACTTTAGATTTGGTTTTCAGCGCCGAGGAAATTTTGAAATGCTGCAAGAGGCTGGTTTACATTTAGGCTTTAACGTTGTCAGCACTCAGAGTTTTAAATTAGCGAACTGCAGAATTAGTTCGACAGAAATTCGTGAAGCACTGGCTAATAGCGATTTTGAATTAGCAAAAGAAATGCTCGGACGTGACTTCACTATTGCTGGGCGAGTGAATCACGGAGATAAAAAAGGCCGAACCATCGGTTTTCCAACCGCAAATGTCTTGCTAAAGCGATGCAAATCTCCTGTTAGTGGTGTTTTTGCCGTTGAGGTAATTATTAGAAAGCAGCGCTATAAAGGGGTTGCAAACATAGGCAATAGGCCTACGGTTAGTGGAACGAGATCACAGCTGGAAGTGCATTTATTCGATTTTAAGCAAGATCTTTACGGAACCTTTATAGAAGTCGCTATTAAACAAAAGCTCAGAGATGAGAAAAAGTTCGACAATTTTGAAGAGCTGCACCAACAAATAAAACGTGACGCACAAGCGGCACGAGACATATTCAATATTTAAGGGCTTGAAATAACGAAGCCAGTATTAAATTTATAAAAACATACTTATAGAAGTGGAAAACCAGATATGACTGATTATAAACCGACGCTAAACTTGCCTGAGACGGCGTTTCCAATGCGTGGTAATTTGGCTAATCGCGAGCCGCAAATGCTGAAACAGTGGACAGAGAAAAAACTGTACGAGCAGATCAGAAGCGCAAAAGCTGGTAAAAAACCTTTTATTTTGCACGATGGCCCTCCTTATGCAAATGGCGATATTCACATTGGTCATGCGGTTAATAAGATTCTAAAAGACATTATCGTTAAATCAAAAACCTTGTCTGACTTTGATTCCCCTTACGTTCCAGGCTGGGATTGCCATGGTCTACCGATCGAACTTATGGTAGAGAAGAAAGTAGGTAAGCCTGGTAAAAAAGTCACGGTCGCAGAGTTTCGCGAAAAGTGCAGAGCTTATGCTGAGCGTCAGATTGACGGGCAACGCACTGACTTCATTCGTTTGGGCGTGCTGGGTGATTGGCAGAACCCATATAAAACGATGGACTTCAGTTCAGAAGCCAACATCATCAGGGCATTTGGTAAAATTGCTGAGTCAGGCCATTTAGAGAAAGGCTTCAAGCCGGTTCATTGGTGCACTGACTGCGGTTCAGCATTGGCCGAAGCGGAAGTTGAATACCAAGACAAAGTTTCTCCAGCCATTGACGTAAAGTTTGAAATTAAAGACCACGCCGCCTTTGCTGATGCGTTTGGTGTTAACCCTGAGCGTTTGCAGCAAGTAAAATCCTCGGTCGTCATTTGGACAACAACACCTTGGACTATTCCTGCTAACCGTGCAATTAGCTTACATCCAGAGCTAAGTTATGAATTAGTTGAAGTTACGCTTGAAACAGGTAAAGAAAATTACGTTATTGCAGCTGATTTAGTGGAAAGCTGCATGAGCCGTTACGGGATCACAGATTTCAACGTTGTGGGTGCGTGCGCCGGAGCTGCCCTTGAAAACTTGAAGGTAAATCACCCTCTGAACCCTATTCAAGTGCCATTGATATTAGGTGAGCATGTTACTACCGAATCTGGTACTGGCTGCGTTCATACTGCACCTGCACATGGCGTAGACGATTTTAATGTAGGTAAGCAATACGATATTGAAGTCTATAACCCCGTTGGCGGCAATGGCGTTTTTCTTGAGAACACACCTTTGTTTGCTGGGTTGCATGTATTCAAGGCTAATCAGCCCATTGCTGATGCACTAGCCGAAAAAGGTGCTCTAGCGCTGCAGATTAAATATGAGCATAGCTACCCGCATTGCTGGCGCCATAAATCGCCGATTATTTTCCGTGCTACTCCGCAGTGGTTCATTAGCATGGACAAAAATGGCTTACGCAAGCAATCGATCGAACAAATTGCGCAAACCAAATGGATCCCAGGTTGGGGTGAAGAGCGCATTAAAAGCATGGTGGAAGGTCGCCCAGACTGGTGTATTTCACGTCAGCGTACGTGGGGCGTGCCAATTACTTTGTTCGTCCACGAAGAAACCGGTGAGTTGCACCCGCAAACAGCACAAATTATTGAAAAAGTGGCGTTGGAAGTTGAGCAAAAGGGCATTCAAGCTTGGTGGGACATGGAAGCAGAGAGCCTAATTGGCACTGACGCTCAAAAATATCAAAAAGTCACAGACACACTGGATGTTTGGTTCGATTCTGGCGTAACGCATTATTTTGTCGTCGATAAGCGCGATGATATTCCGGCTGGTGCTGATTTGTACTTAGAAGGTTCTGATCAGCATCGCGGCTGGTTTATGTCTTCATTGATGACATCGACAGCGATGCATGGTCACGCGCCATACAAAGAAGTACTAACACATGGTTTTACTGTTGATGCCAATGGTAAAAAAATGTCGAAGTCTTTAGGTAATGTGATCGCCCCACAAGAGGTGACCAATAAACTGGGTGCAGACATTCTACGTTTGTGGGCTGGCTCAACTGATTATCGCGGTGAAATGACGGTTTCAGACGAAATTTTGAAGCGTTCCGCTGATGCTTATCGCCGTATCCGTAACACCTGTCGATTCCTACTCGCCAACTTAAATGGCTTTGAGCCGAGTCGCGACATCGTGCCGTTTGAAGAAATGGTGGCATTGGATCAGTGGGCAGTAACACGTGCATCGGCAGTACAAAAGCAGATATTGGAAAGCTACGAGCAGTACGATACCTTAGTCGTGTGCCAAACATTGATGCAGTTTTGTTCCATTGAAATGGGTAGTTTTTATCTCGATATCATCAAGGACAGACAGTACACGGCTAAAACGGATGGTTTAGCCAGACGTTCATGCCAGACGGCCTTGTATCATATTGCTGAAGCTTTAGTGCGCTGGATGGCACCTGTGATGAGTTTTACCGCACAAGAAGTGTGGGAAGCAATGCCGGGCGAGCGAGATGAATTTGTGTTTACAGGTACTTGGTATGCGGGTTTACCGGCGGCTGATACCACGAGTTCTCTCGATAACGATTTCTGGCAAACAACGATGAAAATTAAAACCGAGGTAAACAGTGCGCTTGAGAAAGCGCGTAATGAAAAAACCATCGGTGGTTCACTTGAAGCGAAAGTCATCGTTTACGTGAATGAGGAAAAGGCAAGTGTGCTAGCGAAGTTAAAAGACGAGCTTCGTTTTGTTCTTATTACTTCTGAAGCTGAAGTGAAAAGCTTGAGTGAGAAGACAGAGACCGCTATTGCGTTGAATGACTCCAATGTATTTGTCGATGTGCTGGTAGCGGATGGTGAGAAATGTGCTCGCTGTTGGCACCATAAACCGGAAGTCGGCAGCGATCCTAAACATCCTGAACTGTGTAATAGATGTATCGACAATGTTGATGGTGATGGAGAAGTTCGCCACTATGCTTAATGTCTTTAAAAATACGGGATTGCGATTTACTTGGATCTCCATTATTGCGGTGGTCTTAGACCAGTGGAGCAAGCAAGCGGTTGTTCAATCTATGGCGCTTTACGAGTCAATTGAAATTGTACCGTTTTTTAATTTTACCTACGTACATAATTACGGTGCTGCGTTTAGCATTCTTTATGATGCTGGCGGCTGGCAGCGTTATTTTCTCAGTGCAATTGCACTAGGTGTTAGTGGCTTGATAGTGTGGTGGTTGAAAAGTACAACTCGCGATCAAATTTTGCTTCCTGTCGCTTTTTCATTCATTTTAGGTGGCGCATTGGGCAATGTCTATGATCGTGTTATGCATGGTTATGTGATTGATTTTCTTGATTTTTACTATGGTACTTCACATTGGCCAGCGTTTAACATTGCAGATTCTGCAATATTTTTAGGCGCTGTCTTACTTATCATCGATATGTTTATTAACAAAGAGGCAAATGACGTTGACAAATAATACCTTAGTCATTGGAGATAACTCCGAAGTTATCTTGCATTTCGACTTAAAACTCTCTGATGGATCAGCCGCTGACAGTACAAGAGTGAATAACAAACCTGCGAAAATGGTTATGGGGGACGGCAGTTTAACCAAAAACTTTGAAGACTGTTTACGTGGCCTCGCGGCGGGCGATAAAAAATCGTTTTTGCTGGAGGCAGTTGATGCGTTTGGTATGCCAAACCCTGACAACATCTACTATGTCGATCGCACAAAATTCAGTACCGATACCCCTATACAAGAGGGCATGATTATGGGGTTCTCTCAACCCGATGGTTCTGAGCTTCCTGGTGTTATTCGAAGCATTGCGGGCCATTCTGTCACTGTCGATTTTAATCATCCCTTAGCAGGCCAAAACGTAACATTTGACGTTGAAATTATTGAAGTTAGAACTGCGAGCGCAAAGTAAGATGGAAATACATTTAGCTAACCCCAGAGGGTTTTGCGCCGGAGTTGATCGCGCAATCACTATCGTTGAACGTGCTCTAGAAATGTTCGGACCGCCTATTTATGTGCGTCATGAAGTGGTGCATAACAAATTCGTTGTAGATGGTTTGAAAGAGCGTGGAGCAGTGTTTGTCGATGAACTAACAGAAGTACCTGATGACACAATTGTGATTTTTTCTGCACATGGTGTATCGCAAGCGGTGCGCACAGAGGCTGATGAACGCGGACTGAAAGTGTTTGACGCAACCTGCCCATTGGTGACAAAAGTTCATATGGAAGTAATGCGAGCCAGTAAGAAAGGCACAGAGTGCATTCTGATAGGCCATCAAGGGCATCCAGAAGTTGAAGGAACAATGGGCCAATATGATAACCCTAATGGCGGCATCTATCTGGTTGAATCGATTGCTGACGTAGAAACCTTATCTGTGAATAACCCTGACGCTCTTTACTACTGCAGCCAAACAACGCTTTCCGTCGATGATACAGCGGATGTAATAGATGCATTGCGTCAAAAATTTCCAAATATTGACGGCCCACGCAAAGACGATATTTGTTATGCAACGCAAAATAGACAAGATGCCGTGAGGGAGTTAGCAGGCGACTGCGACATTCTATTCGTGGTCGGCGCACAAAACAGTTCTAATTCGAATAGATTACGAGAATTAGCAGAAAAAATTGGTGCTGAAGCGTATTTGATTGCCGATGCAAACTGTATTCAAAAAGAGTGGTTAGCGAATGCACATCACATTGGTGTAACAGCGGGCGCTTCAGCACCAGAGATTCTGGTCAAAGGAGTGGTGGATAAGCTGCTTAGCTGGGGAGCCGTTAATTCATCTGAGCGCCCTGGAAGAGAGGAGAATATCGAGTTTGCAGTGCCAAAAGAGCTCCGCATCAAGCAAATTTAGACACACTTTAAACTAATACACCGACGCAGAGCACAGTTAATACGTGCTTTGCGGCGGCATCTTCGCTCCAAACCTACTTTAGTTCAGTTTCGATACGTTTTTAATACGTTAGACTTATCCAAGATAACCAACTACCCGTGCATCTCATGTAGGCTGATGACATGGAAAAATTGTTTTTGAATAACTATGAAGCTGAATAAACTGACTCATCAATTGGCAAGAAAATCAAAGCGCTCGCAAAGAGGGCTGGGCATGATTGAAGTATTAGTCACTCTTTTTATCTTATCAATTGGATTGCTGGGCGTTGCATCACTGCAATTTGTTGGTTCTTTTTCTAACGCTGACGCCTTGAATCGTACTCAGGCCGTTTTTGTAGCGCAGCAGTTTAGTGAGCGTTTGAATGCAAACGCCATGTCATCTGATGTAGCCGATGGTTTTGTTGTCGACAATGCATACTTTGACGAGGACATCTATAACTTCGCCAACTTAACTTGTTCAACAGCGGGTGCAAGTGCTTATGACTGTCATTGCAAGGCTCATCCTTCCGCTGTTGCTAATTGTCAAACTGGAGATTGTAACTCAGCAGAATTAGCTGAGTTCGATGCGTATCAAATGTCTTGTGCCGCCGTGCGCAATAATCCAAACGCTAAAATAAGCCTTAGCTGCACAGATAAAGACTTGGGTGACACCGATTTATGTACTGCAGGTTCTATTCACGAGGTGATAGTTAGCTGGCCTGTGCGCAACTGGCAGGGCAATGAAAGAGTGCTGAATAGTGCCTGCAACAAGACTACTGGTGATTCTAATGATTGTGTTGTTATTGAGGTTGCCTTATGAGCTTGTTTATCAATAAACGCAGCAGTGTAGGCGTCAATAATAGACATCAAAAAGGTTTTACGCTAGTAGAAATAATGATATCGATGGCTTTAGGGCTTGTCATAGCAGGTGCTGTAATTCAAATTATGGTCAGCAATTCAGTTACTGAAAAATTAAATAGAGCAATGGCGTCCACGCAAGAAAGTGGGCGTTTTATTATTAACCGTTTGCGCGCAGAGATGCTGATGGTTGGGCTATATGACCAAATGAATCCGAAGCTTAATCTTAATGTCGATATCGTTAACGAAAATAACTTTGTGCGTAATCATCCAGTTATATTACCAAATGAATTTGCAGTGAGAACGACGTTGGGTGCCATTCAAGGAAGTAACGGCGGCAATGACACCTTAGTTGTTAGTCTGCAGAGTAATATGGATTGTAGAGGTTATGTCCTCGGCTATGCAAACGATGAAGAGTTTTATGTGGTTAACGAATATTTTGTTGATGATAATAAATTAAAGTGCAGAGGTTTTGATGGTCGTTATTTGCGCGGACAGAAGGCAGCTGAAGGTCATAATAGTCATAAATCAATGACTATTTTAGACGACGTGGTCAACTTTCAAGTGACCTATGGCGTCACTGACTTGGCATCAACCTCAGGATCAGCAATCCCGACCCGTTTTGTAACCGCTGACGATATTCAGAACGCAATAAACGATGGAAAAACAATTGTCGCTCTGCGCATTGCGCTAGTTGTGCGCGCTGACAGCGATATCACGGTAGAAACTAAGCCGTCGTTTAGGCTGCTAAATGAAGCAAACTATACCCCCAGCGACAACGGCCTGTATAAATCATTCGAAACAACAATAACACTGAGAAATATGAAAAATTTCGTAAGGAGTAAGGCATGAAGAATCAGCAAGGTGTCGTTATGGTGTTCGCACTGTTGGTGTTGATGTCATTAACTATTTTAGGCGTTGCCTCGGTTTCTAGCGGTATGCTGCAAACTAAAATGGCGGCGTCATTAGAGCGAAAATCATTTGCTTTTGATGCTGCTGAAGCGGCGTTAGCTGGGGTGGTTTACGAGTCAGAAGATGAGTCTTTACTAGCAAACCCTTTGAAAACAGATCCTTTGTCTGAAGCAAGGCAATTGGATGCACTAGATTTAGCCAACGATGAATTAAGTTGTTTTGACAATGATCGTGCTGACCGTTTTATCACCAACGACGGTTTAACGAGAGGAAAGATGCACACAACGACGGGAAATTTTAGAACAAATCCTGCAACAACAAGCTGGTCTAAAAGCGTTTTCGTGAGAGAAGAAGCATGTAGAGGTTCAAGTAACGTTATTGGTGGCAGCAATATAAGCTGTCACGTGTTTATGGTTAGAGGTTGTGGAAAAACTGCGGGCAGCAATTATGCCGTCGCAAATACAATGAGTGCAGCAGTTTTTGCACCATCATCGAAGTGAGGTATTAGGTATGTCAATCAAGAGAGTTACAAGTTCGGTTAGTGCATTCCTGTTAACTATTCTTATCAGTATGAGTGCATTAGGCGACGACTTAGAAATCTACTTAGGTACTGGGGGTAACGCAAGCACATATAATCCTAATGTCCTATTTATCATGGATAGTTCAGGTTCGATGGGATCTAGGGATGACACTGACGAAACTAGAATGTTACGTGTGCAAAACGCCTTGAAGACAGCTTTAGGTTCGGCAACCAATATTAATGCAGGTTTGATGCGGTTCTCTGACTTTGGTGGTCCTGTTTTATTCCCCGTGCGAGGAATTGACTCGCCCGTATCACCTGAAATTATTGTTCCAATTACCTCTGGTTCAGACGACGCAAACGAAATTAACGAGAATGTTGCGCTTACTTCTAATGAACTCAATCTTACCGTAGGCACAGAAACTGTTTACACAGGTTTGCGTTATCAAGATTTGCGTATTCCCCGAGGTGCAGTGATTACAAGCGCTCGCGTGCGCTTTACGTCAAGAGCATTAAATACCTCAGATGCGACTTTGACTTTTAGAGCTGAGTCGGTGGGTAACTCAACAACTTTCACTAGCGAGGACAGGAATATATCTAGTCGTTCGACTACCGGCTCTGAGGTGGTTTGGAACACAGATAATAATTTTCCTCTATCGGATGAAAGTATCCTTTCTCCTGACATTAGTGCTGTTATCCAAGAAGTTGTTAATCGTGGCGATTGGTGTGGCGGCAATAGTCTCAATTTGCTTATCGAGGGCACTAGCGCAGTATCATCGAGCGCTCGCAAAACTTCTTCACTTGAAGTTGGAAATGGCAGAACGCCACAGTTAATGCTTACTTATGACGAAAGCACTGCAACAGGTTGCATGCGAGAGCGTCTTATTTATCAGGTAACGTCGCAACGCGAAAATGCAGAAGAACAGTCCAACGGTTATCAAAGCACCGGAACAGAGTTGACGTTTTATCGAGACTCTAACAGCTATATTGGATTGCGCTTCACTGATATCAATGTACCTAAAAATGCCAATATTTCGAACGCGTATTTAGAGTTTACCGCAAATAGAAATAGCGCTAGTAGTAATGGTTCAATGGTTATTCGTGCAGTACAAGAAGATGACCCTGGTAGAATGTTTTCCGGTAGACGGAATAACTATACTCGATACTTGCTGCGAGATAAACCAAAAAGCGCAGGCGTAAATTGGGCTAATATTGGGCAGTGGCTAACGGATCGAGATTACAAATCCCCATCGCTTACTAGCATGGTACAAGCAACGGTTAATCGTACTGGTTGGAATAATGGTAACAGTATGATGTTTGTGATGTCCGATTTCGATTGGTCATATCGTGGTGCATACACGGCGAGTGGCAAACCTTCTGGTGCCGCAAGGTTGGTTATTGAATTTGAAGGTAATGCAACCCCAGGTTCATCGGCAACTGTACGTCAACACATTATGAGTAAAGTCGATGAATTAACGGCAAACGGATTAACGCCGATTGTGGATACTTTGTATGAGGCCGCAATGTATTTTGGAGGCCGAGAAGTTTATTATGGTCGTAAACGTGGTGAAGATTCGGTTAGCAGTAGCGTTCGCAGAAGCACCCGAGTAAGTCATAGAGCATCATATACTGGTAGCGATGCAGTGCGTCCAGCTGGTTGTACTGAAGATGATTTGAGCAGCTCTAACTGTATTCAAGAATATATTCCTGTTGGTGCGCAATACATTTCTCCTGTAGTTGATCTGCAATGCCAAGTAAATAATCACATCGTTTTATTGTCTGATGGTGAAGCTAATAACAACCATAGTGTTGGCGAAATTCAAACTTTACTGGGCACAAGTTGTGCTGGTAGCGGTGGAGAAAAGTGCGGTATCGATCTGGTTAAAAATATAAGTGATGCGGGAGACTCAGCCATTGGTGCGCGTGTAGTAACCCATACTATTGGTTTTGCTGCAAACTCCACGGCAAATAACTTTTTGAATCAGCTTGCATTGCAAGGTGGTGGCGGTTTCTATCAAGCTGATAACAGTGAAGATTTAGTGCAGGCGTTCCAAGCTATATTGCGCAACGTTAAAGATGTTAATGCGACCTTCGTTTCGCCGGGTGTCGCTGTAAACCAGTTAAACCGACTCACCCATAGAGATGAGTTGTATTTTGCCTTGTTTAAGCCGTCTGAGGGCACACTTTGGCCAGGTAACTTGAAAAAGTATCGAATCAGTGGCGATAAAGTGCTTGATAAAAATGGCGTAAATGCGGTGGATAGTGGATCAGGTTTCTTCTCTGAAAACTCTCATTCATATTGGTCTACAACGCAAGATGGCAATGATGTGCGTCAAGGTGGTGCAGCAAGCAGATTAGATCTAGTAAGAAAAGTGTATTTCTTTAATGGTACTGGGTCAGTGATGATACCGGAAAATCAAGTATCAGAAAGTAATACAGATATTACTGATGCAGACCTAGCTCTTGATCCCGACATAGACCCTGTAGGTACTAGGGAAGTGGTATTGAAATGGGCTAGAGGCGTCGATGTTAGAGATGACGACGGTGACGGCTCAACAACAGATGTTCGTTTGCAAATAGGCGACCCAATACATTCACAGCCGGTCATTGTTAACTATAGTGCCACTGATAGCGCAGTGTTTGTAGCAACTAACCATGGTTTCTTGCATTCAATCGACGCCGAAACAGGCGAAGAAAACTTTGCAATCATGCCCAAGGAGTTGATGACAAATCTCAATGAATTTTATCGAAACAGTAGTTCGTTTAACCATATATATGGGCTAGATGGCGATATGGTATATCGTGAATATGGCGATAAAAAATATATCTACATTGGCATGCGTCGTGGCGGCAACAACTATTATGCTGTTGATGTCACAGATAAGTTAGATCCAAAAATAGTCTTCACGATTAATGGCGGCGAAGGCGACTATCTAAAAATGGGTCAATCGTGGTCAAGACCAACAATTACCAAGGTTAAGATTGGTAGCACCGTCAAAGATGTGATGATTATTGGTGGTGGCTACGATGAAGGCCAAGATGCCAAAGTAAATCGTAGTGAAGATACTGTTGGTAATGCGCTTTACATTATTGATGCAAACACAGGTGATTTATTGTGGTCAGCTAGCAACGCCGATGCCGACTTGACGGT
Organism: Glaciecola nitratireducens FR1064; assembly: GCF_000226565.1. Taxonomy (NCBI): domain Bacteria; kingdom Pseudomonadati; phylum Pseudomonadota; class Gammaproteobacteria; order Alteromonadales; family Alteromonadaceae; genus Brumicola; species Brumicola nitratireducens. Next base: position 1,167,757 of record NC_016041.1, read on the forward strand.
AACGGAAATGAACTACAGTATACCTGCACGGATCTCGGTGATTGACCGTGATAACGATGGCTTAGCCGATCATATGTACGTTGCTGATATGGGGGGGCAAATATTCCGTTTCGATATTTATAATGGCAAAAGCACGAGTAATTTAGTTAAAGGTGGATTGTTGGCGCAGTTCGGCGGTGACCTACCTGAAAACAATCGTCGTTTTTATTACGCTCCTGATATCGCAGAAGTTTCTACGGCAGATGACCACTACTTTGCAGTGGCTATTGGTTCTGGTTTAAGAGCTGGTCCTTTAAATACAACCATCGAAGATAGTTTCTTCATGGTAAAAGACAAAGGTGTGTTTGAGCGCGATGAGTTTAATAATTACGTCTTGCCATCAACACCATTCTCTATAAGCAACCTGTATGACGCTACGGAACATCTACTTACCAGCAGTAACGATGATGAAAAAGAATTGCAGCGCAGTTTATTTGCATCTAAAGACGGTTGGATGATTAGATTGACTCAGAACGGTGAAAAAGTATTAGCGTCGCCGCTAATACTAGATTACCAAGTTTTCTTTACAACGTACTTGCCTGCTAGCTCTAGTGAAAGCGCCTGCGCCCCACCAACAGGTAACAGTAGGGCTTATCTGGTCAATTTGCTTGACGGAAATGCCGTTGAGGACTTGAACAGAAATAATGAGACCGATTCAACAGACAGGTACGCATTACTCAAGCAAACAGGTATTGCACCCGATACAAAAATACTGATAGAGAACATCGTTAAGCCTGTTGTTTGTTTAGGTGCTGAGTGTGTGTCGGCTGTTATAGAAACTGACGAGAATGGCGCAGTTGTTGCCTGTGGTTCTGACTTTGAATGTTTGGCCAGAAACATATATGGCAAGTTTGAGCGAGTCCAAAAAAATACCTGGAAAACTGAAGTGGAGCGTGAATAGATGAAGTTTCGAAAAACGCATCAAGGGTTTACCTTGATTGAATTGATGATTGTAGTTGCCATTATTGGAATAATATCTGCAATCGCATTTCCTAGTTATCAAAATATGATAAACGGCGCAGCAAGGAGCACAGCGCAAGCTGATCTTATGTCTTTCGCCGCTGCAATGGAAAGACACAATGCGTCGAGTTTTTCGTATAAAGGGGCAGGTGAGAGCGGCGCGAATACGGGGAAACCACAGATATTCGCATCGCATTCACCTAGCTCTGAACCCGCTACAAACAAGAGATATGATCTGACGATCGATGACGTTTCATCGAACGGCATAACATTTCGTTTGAAGGCAACACCCATTTCTGGCGGTTCAATGGCTGATGACGGTGCGCTTTTCATTTACAGCGATGGACGTAAGGCATGGGATCAAGACAACAATGGCACTATTGCCACAAGTGAGTTTTGCTGGACCTGCTAGTTCACTGATAATAGCTTTATCACACTCACTTCAATTTGGAGGTGAGTGTGAACCTTCATCCTATTCCCTCTTGCGTTTTGCCGACTGTTAAACTTCCTCCGCGATGTTACCGTTACTTACGGTCACAAACCTATTCTGTTGCATAGAGCAGGCATATCGTCTATTTTAATATACGCCGAAGTCCTTCGGTGCTAATTTCAAGACAGCGTAATCAAATGGAAAGGTAATAAATATGCGTAAACTTTTATTGGGAGGAATGCTTGTTTTAGGTGTATCAATAGCAAGCGCGAAGGGACAAGAGAGCATGCCAGCGAGCTATCTTTTACAAGTTTCTAGCAATCTTGCGTGCGGGGCGATTAACATTGAATTAGTCTCGCATTCAGGGCAAGTTGCAGAATCGCTTCAATTTAAAGACAGCGTATTTGCTCTCGTCGAATTGATGCCAGGTACTTACAGATTTGGTGATTTAAAATGTGTGTCATCCAACAAAGATTCAGAAGTATTTGACATTTCGCTTAGTACGCTCGCCCCTATCGAGTTGAAGCCTGGTCAGGGATACTATGGCGGCAAGCTTATTGTAAAGCAGTCGGCAGATAAAACAGTTCAAAGTACCCCCGATGTGATAGACAATTGTCCAAATGTTATTAGCAAAGCCCGTGGTGATAATGATGACTGTACTGATGGTGTGGGCGTAAATACATCCCCAGTCGAAACTAAAACAATAAACGTTTATGCACCGGCACAGGCCACGGCTGATTTAGAACGAGTACGCAGCGTTTTACAGGTGAGCGACGAGCAATTGCTGTATATACCTTTAATTTCAAAGACCAATTAGTCGAATAGGTACCCATCGCCCTGTTATTTATCTTTAGATCGCTCAGAACACGTTTTGCAAAGACTTTGAAACAAGTGTAAATGACACAATCACCGATGTTGATGCCAAGCATCGGTGTATATGCTTGGATAATGTTTTATACTTCCCCCAAAGTTAACTGAACAATAAGGAAACAAGCATGGTATTAGGCTTACTTTCGATCAGCTTAAAAGTTGCTGATATTGCAATTTCAAAAGCATTTTATGAAAAACTGGGTTTTAATCAAATGGCCGGGCATGTGGATCAAAAATGGGTCGTTATGAAAGACCCAAACGATCAGGTCATTGGCTTATTCGAAGGGATGTTGGAAAAAAATATGTTAACGTTTAATCCTGGATGGGATGCCAACGCTAAACACATTGATGATTATATAGATGTAAGGTACTTACAAAAAATGCTGAGCGACAAAGGCATTGATTGTGGGCAGATGATTGGTGAAAACAACAAGGGGCCCGCCAATTTTATGCTGACAGATCCCGATGGCAACCCTATTTTGATCGACCAACATAGATAGTTAACACTCTATTGTGTTGCATCATCGAAAAATCCTACAGCCTTGTGGTCAAGTTATGTTGGCCGCTTGCTATTTAAAGGTGCTTTTTTCTTCTAGTTGCAAGTTAGCGCGGTTCCATCCATATCTTCATGCGTACCGTCGTCATCAGAGTCAGAGCTCACCTTTACGCGTCCTTGTAAAGAGACCGACAGTGCTCTAGCGAAAGTTTCATCTTTGTTAATTGGGCATATCTGAAGCGTAAAAGCTTGACTAGCAGCCCCTGAATCCTTGAAGTGGATATTAGCATTTGGCCCAGTCACTTTGGTTGAATCAGATGCCTTCGCAGTGGTTACCAAAAGCTCTTCACCTGAGCTTCTATTACCGTCAGTGTTGGAATCTATAAATACAATTTTGGGGTCGTTCCAATTTGTTCCGCACGTTTCAAAATCAGCAGAGGGACATACAATGACATTAATTTGTTCATCAATAGCGAGGTGACGAGCGTACTGAACAACACCGCTAATTTCGTTAATTTCACCCGTTATCCTATTTTTAATTAGGAAATCCTGCATGCTGGGCGCGACAACCGTTAGCACAATCGCTAATATTGCTAATGTGATCATCATTTCAAGAAGCGTTACGCCTTTTTGAACGGTTCTACTAACCTGCGTGGTAAGCTTGTTATTTAGCACTGTGACCCCCAATAAATATTGTACAACTATACTCTATTTTTATTTTTGATGCGTATACACTAACAACGCTCGTTAGCTTAGTTAATACCTTGTATTAATATATATAATTTGAATATGTAACAATTAGCGTCATTCAGTAGTGCTAGTTTCCTCTTTTACTGAATGTTAAATTCAAAAATTGCTTTAACTTCATAAGTTTGCAATATTAATTGTTCATGTTTACGTTTTTGTCACCAAATTTTTTTATCTGAAAATCAAGAAGGAAGAGTTCATGTTGAAATCTGAAGTAATCCAAGAGATGCGTGTTTTACCTGAAATAGATGTCGAACATGAAATTCAACGCCGAACTCAATTCATAAAGGATAAGTTGAGTGAGTCAGGTTTACGCAGTCTAGTGCTAGGTATAAGCGGCGGTATTGATTCATGTACATTGGGTCGGCTCGCACAAATGGCGGTCAATGAATTGAATGAAGAATCTAAGGGCGACTATCAGTTTATTGCGGTGAGATTGCCTTACGATACACAGGCAGATGAAGATGATGCGCAAGCGTCGATTGATTTTATTCAACCAAGTTTACACGTAACGTCGAATATTAAGGCAGGGGCAGATGCAATACATGAGAGCGCAGTCAACGGCCTTCTTGCTGCTGGCGTAACTAGCTTTTCAGCAGAAAAAAGCGATTTTGTGAAAGGGAATGCCAAAGCGAGAACAAGAATGGCAACTCAATTCGATATAGCCGGTTTAATGAATGGATTAGTACTGGGTACAGATCATTCTGCTGAAAACATTACGGGATTTTATACAAAATTTGGTGATGGTGCCTGCGATTTAGCGCCACTGTTTGGTTTGAGTAAACGTCAAGTTCGCAGTTTAGCGCGGCATATGGGGGCGCCTGAAAACATCATTACAAAGCCGCCCACTGCCGACTTAGAAACGCTGACACCACAGAAGTCAGATGAGTCCTCATTAGGCCTAACTTACGAACAAATCGACGACTTTTTAGAAGGCAAGAGTGATGATAAAGTTGCTGATGATAAACTCTTAGCTATATACTTAAAAACACAGCATAAGCGTCTTCCTATCCCGACCGTTTATGATCATGAATAAGGAAAGTCAAAACTAATGAAAAAAATTGAAGCTATTATTAAGCCGTTTAAGTTGGATGATGTTCGCGAAGGGCTATCTTCAATAGGTGTTAGTGGTATCACGATGACTGAAGTGAGAGGGTTTGGTAGACAAAAAGGCCACAAAGAGCTCTATCGCGGAGCGGAATACAACGTGGATTTTCTACCTAAGGTAAAAATCGAACTGGTTGTGCCAGACGATCTGTTGGATAGAGCGGTTGAAACCATCTTGGCGCATGCAAAAACCGGTAAAATAGGTGACGGTAAAATATTCGTATTTAACGTTGAACAAGTTATTCGAATTCGCACTGGTGAAACAGACGAAGACGCTATTTAGCGTCTTCGTTGGCATTGTTTAAATCGAAAGATATTGCGAGTACATGTACTCGCTTATTAAAACTAGCGTAAAGGCTGTCTGCTAGTTAAAAATTAGTGGGAGTGACCGCAACCACCTTCGCCGTGCACGTGCCCATGTTTTATTTCATCAGCGCTTGCTTCACGAACATCCACAACTTCAACATCAAAGGCAAGCGACATTCCTGCTAATGGGTGGTTGCCATCGACGGTCACGGTTGTGTCCGTTTTGTCGATGATAATAACCGATTGCTCGCCATCGTCAGTGGTTGCTCGGAAACTCATTCCAACATCAACATCCATGCCTTCAAACATGTCAGCAGGAACTTCTTGTATTAAATCGTCATGACGCTCCCCGTAGGCTTTGTCAGGATTGACAGTGACGGAAAATTTGTCACCTTTAGTTTTTCCAACTAAGGCATCTTCAATGCCTTCGATCATAAAATGACTGCCCTGCAGAAAAGACATTGGTGGCGCTTCGTGAGAGGAATCAATCATATCGCCCTCTATGGTACTTACAGTGTAATGAAGGGTAACAACATTATCTTTCTGTATTTGCATCTTATATCCTATTTTTAATCTAATTTATAAGGTAGAGCGCTTACGGTAAATTGCTGCTCTGGAAACTCTTTTAATCTTAACACATCATCTATTTGCGTGTCATTTGCAAGCACTGCTAACATCAGCGTATTGCCTTCATATACTGCGCTTTGAAGAACGGTACCACCACTGCGCCAGTTTTCACCGGCTTGTTTTTCTAGAGCGATACCAGGTGACAAATGCGGTGCAATTTCAACGCCCTCAGCGGTGAGAATATACGAAGCTCTTTTGTTGCGTCCTAGGAATTTTGTGCGAGCAATGGTCTCTTGTCCCATGTAGCATCCCTTATCAAAATCGATACCGGAAACTGCTTGCAGATTCAGCATTTGCGGCACAAATTCGTTACTGGTTTCGGCTTCTACATAAGGGATCGCGTCTCGTATATTCATGGCGTCCCAATCGCCTTCGTCCGCATATGCATTAGGCATTGCTAATTGACTTAGCATAGATGCGCCCTCTGCGTTCAGCGCTAGCAAGTATCGAGGGCCGTTTATATTCAAGCATATTGCACTGCCAAATTCGTTATTAACTACGCTGAGATGTTGATCACTTAGCTCAGTAAACAATGCACTAATAGCTGCGGTTGTGTTGTTGCCAGACACTCCGAAAAAGCTTAAGTCATCGCCAGATTGCTTTATATCTACTTTTGAAAAAACACCATACTTCTTGAATTCGGCCATGCTTTTTTCAAGTGCGGATTTTCGCATGATCAACTGATAGACATCATGCGTTAATAGCGCTGTGAACACAGACCATGTTTTACCTTTGACGTCGCAGTGTGCGCCAAACCGAGCAGTTTGGGAGTTCATCTTTGCAACATCGACGGTTACTTGACCTTGTAAATACTCTGCAGCCTGTGGACCTGAAAATGTAATACAGCCCAGATTAGTCAATTTTGCGATCAGTTCTTTTTGAGATGACATTTTGTAGCCTCTAATGCAGTCGAGATTTGCCGACTGTTCAGTTATTGTTGAACGAAGTAAGCTCACTCTTTTCTCTAGGTATAGTCGATATTGGGATTGTACGTTAGTTTGCAAGATGATGATTCATCGGACGGCTTTTATTTTGAATTTTTTACGCTCATATGACTACATTTTAATATCTTTTGATCAGTTCTGCATTTGTCCGCGTTATGCTACTATCAAACGAATTAAAGCACGAGGTTACCAATGTTTACAGCAAAGAGGGTCGCTAGGTTAAAATGGGCATGTCGCAGAGGAATGCTAGAGTTAGATGTGTTGTTCCTTCCATTCGTTGAGCAGGCTTTCGATGAATTGACTGACGGCGAGAAAGTGGTTTTCGAACGTTTGCTAACTTGTGATGATCCCGACCTTTTCGCGTGGTTCATGGGCCATCAAAAATGTGAAGACCCGGATTTTGCCGCTATGGTGCAGCGTGTACTGCAAAGAGTTAAGGTTTAATTCAATAATAACTATCACCGCAACACGCTATGACTTCGGTTTAGTAGATTTTTTTAATTACTGCGTTGTACCGCTTTTGCTTTGTTGGTCTTTACCAAACGGGATTACGCCGAACCTATATTTATTGCAGTTTGCCTTCACCGCAATGTTGAGTATTTGGTTTGTGTATCGAGTTAGCAGCAATACCAAATTAACAACGCATTTTGCAATATGCATGAGGCAGCAAGAAATACTGCTCTGCGATGCGCCAATGGATAAAATATTTGATAATGAAAAGCAAAATGCGAATAAATATCTGGACATTGATAATTCAAAAGTCGAAGGGGACTATCAACTAGACTTTCGCTCGCGCTGCACGCAGTTTTGTATATTCTTAGTATTAGAGTCAAAGCAGCAGAAACTCGAGAGTCAGACGCTCTTATTTAAGTGGCAGCTAAGTGAGCAGCACTACCGAGCGCTTACCTCGGCAATTGCACGAAATGCGGCAATAGAATTTAATTTACGCTCGAAACTAACCTAGGAATACCAAGTAAATGATGAACATGGGCTTATTGAAAGCGGCTATGTACAGTCCACAGCGTCTTGATAGTGATGTACCTGTGTTGCCCGAAAACATTGTGCGCAAAGAGATCCAAATAAATACTGTGCACTGTGAGCGATACAATAAGGCTGTGAATTGGAAGCTAGGTATTGCATCCGTAATACATCCGAATTATTTGCAGGTTTTGTCCCTGCCTATGCAGCTTGAGATGATGATAAACGAACCTTTTCCCTTTAAACCAATGGGATTGGTGCATTTAGCCAATCATATCGAGGTGAACTACTTACCGGAACAAAATGCTAAATTATTGCTGCAGACATCCTTCAATGGATTAACGTGGCATAAGAGTGGTTGGGTGTTTGCTCTCTTAAGTGAGGGGTTTGTGAATGGTCAATTGGCTATTTCCGCTACATCTTACTATTTGTCTCGGCAGCGGCACGCTCAAACTAATAAAAATACCGACTTGACGAGTAATGTGAATATCGATGAAACGAATTCGAAGACCAAAATAGCGCAAAAAAATGTTTCTAATATGCCAATAATTAATGAGGTCTTGCCTCCTTTTGATATTAGCTGTGATATGAATTTCCCTCTAGGCATTGGTCGCCAGTATGCACGAGTTTCTGGTGACTTTAATCCTATTCATCTGACTCGCTGGACGGCAAAATTAATGGGTTTTAAACAGGCGATTGCGCACGGAATGTACTCCAAGGCGCTGTGTATATCAGAGGTCTTAAAAAAAGAAATGGAAAATAGGAAAGGGGCATTAGCACAAACACCAATGCAGTTTTCTACTCAATTTATACAACCCATTTATTTACCTACGAGCTGTGAGTTAAACATCAATCGCGGTGGCGATCAGATTGACTTCTCGCTAACGTCAAAAAGTCGCTCTAAAGCAAGAGAGCACTTGCGCACTAAGGTAGTGATTGCATAGCACTCGTTGTAAAGAGCTCATCTGCATTACCTGGTTTTTAGCACGCAATACTTTCTGTGTTGGGGGGCTGAGAATCTCAAAGTTTCTTTTGAATAATAGTTGGCTCTGGTTTTTCAAGCATGTCCGGATAGTCTAGGTTGTAATGCAATCCTCTACTTTCTTTTCTGGCCATAGCGCAGGTCACAATCAGTTGTGCAACGCATACAAGATTACGCAGCTCCAGCATATTATTGCTGACCTTAAAGTTGCTGTAGTACTCATCAATTTCTTGTTTTAGCAAGTTAATGCGCCGCAAGGCTCGCTCTAAACGTTTGTTGGTGCGAACAATGCCCACGTAGTCCCACATGAAAAGTCGCAGTTCATGCCAGTTATGTTGAATAATAACAAGTTCATCTGAGTCGATAACACGGCTTTCATCCCAGGCTTTTATTGGCTCATCAATCCAATCTCCGTCCAAACGATTGATTATGTGTTTAGCGGCGGCATGAGCAAATACGATGCATTCCAATAGAGAGTTGCTCGCCATCCTGTTTGCACCGTGCAGGCCAGTATATGCAGCTTCTCCGATGGCATACACATTCTGCAAGTTAGTGCGAGCATCAAAATCAGTAACGACACCCCCACAGGTATAGTGAGCAGCTGGAACGACGGGTATTGCCTGAGTCGTGATGTCTATTCCCAATGAGCGGCAGCGACGGTATATGTTCGGGAAGTGCTTTTTGATGAAATCGTTAGATTTATGGCTGATATCGAGATACATGCAGTCAGCACCGAGACGTTTCATTTCAAAATCAATTGCTCTTGCGACAATGTCACGGGGGGCTAAATCGCCTCTTTCATCAAATTTATGCATGAATTTAGTGCCATCTTTGTGGCACAAAAATGCGCCTTCGCCGCGCAACGCTTCACTAATAAGAAAGTTTCCAGCATCAGGATGAAACAAGCAGGTAGGGTGGAATTGATTAAATTCCATATTGGCTATTCTGCATCCTGCACGCCACGCCATTGCGACACCGTCTCCGCTAGATACATCCGGATTTGAAGTGTATTGATAAACTTTGCTTCCACCACCCGTCGCTAGCGTAGTGAATCGTGATCTGATCACTTCAACGCGCTCTTTTTTACGGTTCCAAACATAGGCACCGACACAATGGTCCGGCGTCGTCGTACTTTTAATTAGGTCAATCGCATTATAGCGCTCGAACAAGTGTATGTTGGGGTGGTTCGCGACATTGTCCGACAGTGTTTCTTGCACTGCGGCGCCAGTTGCATCTGCAGCATGTAGAATTCTTCTGTGGCTGTGGCCACCTTCTCGCGTGAGATGAAACTTAGTTTCACCACTCTCGCTCTTCTCTTGATCGAAAGGAACACCTTTATTGATTAACCACTCCATGCTCTCTTTTGCATTGCGTGCAGTAAATGCAACGACAGCTTCATCGCAAAGTCCGGCGCCGGCATCTAAAGTGTCTTTGATGTGACTTTCGATAGAGTCCGTGTCGTCAAAAACAGCAGCAATACCGCCTTGCGCATAGCGCGTGCTACCCTCGTTGATGTCGCTTTTGCTGAGGACGATAACGTCACAATATTCAGCCATTTTGAGTGCAAGGCTTAAACCTGCAGCGCCGCTGCCTACGATTAATAAATCGCAGCGGTGTTCAATTGTTTGAGACATAGATTGTTTTTCAAGTAACATGTAGAATTGTGATGTATCGCCATACTAATCATCTAGTAAAAAATTACAACTAGTGGTTATTTATAAATTATTTTAGCTGTATATCGAACTTATCCAACAAGTGTCTGTCTATTACTACACTTGCATGAGCCATAAGTGATGTTTTTTAGGAGTAGTGGCTCGAATGAGCGAGCAAAAGACCGATCAAGAATTAGTTGAACAGGTACAGAAAGGCAATAAGAACGCTTTTAACTTGTTAGTTATTCGTCATCAGAATAAAGTGATGAATATTGTAGCAAGGTACGTGAAGAACAGTGGGGACGTCGCGGATGTAACGCAAGAGGCGTTTATAAAGGCTTACAGAGCGTTACCCAACTTTAGAGGCGAAAGTGCCTTCTACACTTGGCTGTATAGGATAGCGGTAAACAGTGCAAAAAATTATTTAACATCTCAGGGGCGAAAGCCACCAGCAAGTGATGTTGACGCGAGTGAAGCTGATTATTACGATGGAAGCGACGCATTAAAGGAAAATAATTCTCCAGAACGTGCTTTGCTATCCGACGAATTACAGCAAAAACTATTCGCAACAATTGACGCGCTACCCGAAGATTTACGTTCGGCAATTACGTTGCGTGAAATTGAAGGACTAAGCTATGAAGAGATAGCTGCAGTGATGGAATGTCCGGTTGGGACAGTACGATCAAGAATTTTTAGAGCACGAGAAGCAATTGACAAAGTTATATTGCCTTTGGTGCAAACATAAACACGGTTGATTATATTATCGGCTATAAGCCAATGTATCCATTAGCGGTGTTAAAGTAGGAATGTGTTATATGACGCAACAGCATGAAAAATTATCAGCATTTTTAGACGGTGAGCACCAAGACTCTGAGATAGCGTTAAGCTTGACTCAAGATTCTGAACTCGCCGACAAGTGGAAACGTTATCACTTGGCTCGAGACTGCATTCGCAACGAAATGAGTGTCGACATTCACTTTGATGTTAGTGCTCAAATTGCGAAGAAGTTGGAACACGAGCTGCCAATGGTTGCACCAAAACGCACTTGGCGTGAGCTTCCAGTGGTGGCGAGTGTAATTCCTTTGGTTAAACAGAGTGGTCAACTAGCTGTTGCCGCATGCGCAACCGCTGTGATGATATTTAGTTATCAGTCTTACAACCAACCAGAAGAGTCACAGCCATTCTTAACCGCACCGACTGGCTTCGGCCCACAAGGCGGATTGGCTCCTGTAAGCTTGAACACGAGTGAGAGCGTTGACCGCGAAGGTATGGCGATATTGCTGGAACAGCAACGTCAAATTAATGCTTTGATTGAAGATCATCAGCGTCAACTTAAACTAAAGAATGCTGGGCAAAGTAAGAAATTAGAGACAGAAAACCTAGACTCGAGTATAGAACAAGTAGAAAAAGCGCAAGCACAGAAGTAGTATGATAATTGGAGTAAAAGACGTGATTACTAGAGCGAGTATCGGCAATGTGCTCTGTAAGCGGGGTTTGCTTCTTATTATTTTGGGAATGCTTGCGTCTATTTCTTTTTCAAGTTCGGCGGTCACTATTTTGACCGCGCAAGAGCAAGTAAATCAACAAGCGCAAGAAACCAAGAAAGAAAACAAAATACTCAGTTCAGAAACCCAGCAGGCGGTAGCGCGTGAGATTGCTCAGGGCGTGCTGAACGGAGGCGAGACTTTCGATCCTTTATCCGCTATAAGCTGGTTGACTCGTCTTTCAAGACAAACCTCAAGCTTAAATTACGAAATATCGTTTGTGTTAAATATACCAGGCAAAGATGCTCAACCATTTTTATGGCGACATGCCAAAGTCGACGAGAGTACTCAAATAGAACAGCTTAGTTTGTTGAATGGCCCCGGTTTTGAAAATATACGGGTCAATGGTGTGGTCAGCGTTTTTCAGCCTGGATACCCTGCTTACAGTATGTACGGTAGTGCTATAGATGGGCCCATACCGTATGCCTTACTTCATGAACCTGATAAGCTCCTGAAGAGTTATCAATTCCTCTTAGTAGGCAGAAACCGAATATCAGGCCGCTCGGCTCAACAAATCAGAATTACTAGCACGGATAAAACGCGCTACGGTTATAATTTGTGGTTAGACGAAGCAACCGGGATGCTGTTGAAATTAAATATGCACGGACTTGATGGTAAGCTCCTACAGCAAATTCAAGTTACTCAACTCCGAATTGACGACAGAGTAGCAGATGCGTTCAGTCAATTGCAGCAAGAGAACTTACCGAGAGTGATCAACGTGGTTAATCCTCCGCAAAGAAAACACAAGTGGAAGTTGGCTTTTTTGCCGGTAGGTATGAAAGCGATAAAACAGGATATTCATCAGTTAGCGATAACAGGGCAGGTGGCGGAATATAGTTTATTTAGCGACGGTCTAGTCAATGTTTCCGTGTATATTCAAGCGGCGACAGGCGTATTTCAGAACGACGTCAATTTAAATAACGGTGCTAACACTGTGCACTCTCGCACAGATGGTAAAGTACAGGTGACTGTTGTCGGTGATATTCCGTTAGTTACGGCGCAGCTGATGGCAAAATCAATTGAAGTGATAAATTAATACAAAAATATGATTGAAGAAACTGGCATTGTTAGAAAAGTACAGGGCAAACAAGTTTGGATAGAGACCCAAATTAAGACAACCTGTGGCACCTGCCATGTGAATAAAAATTGCGGAACAAGTGTCGTGGCCAAAGCATTTACTGCTAAGCCAGAATTACTGCAACTAAACAGTCCACATGAGTTGATAGAGGGGCAAACTGTAAAGTTAGGGATCCCTGAAGAGCAGCTAATGGGCGCTTCTATGCTGGTTTACTTATTGCCAATAATCGTGTTAATTGTTTCTACTTCAAGCATGCAAATTATGCTTCCTTCACTGCATGAAGGCTGGCAAATCTTATTCGGTTTTATTGCGACCGCGATAAGTTTCTGGCAAATTTCTAAATTTACGAAAAAGCACGATAAAGGTCAGTTTTCTCCCGTTATCTTAGGCGCGGTGAACGATGCAACAACGACCATGAAAAACGAAATCCCTCTTAAAAAAATCACTTAATTGCAGCCTGTCTTTTAAAGCAACTGTTAGCGTGAAGTATGCTAGGTAACACCTCCTGACAAATTATTTGTAACTTGTGAGCAAGTTCAGCAGTCTAAACGTAGTAATAATGCTGTAATCATTCGCATTTGTGCTGATAAAACGGTAAAATCGCGTCTTTATTTTTCGCTTATAAAACCAAGGTAAGCTTCGACGGCAAAACAAAGCGTCTCAGGGCTTGAAACAAATCTCGGTAACTTCAGGACAAGTAGCTAAATTTATGCAACTAAAGAACATTCGCAACTTCAGTATTATTGCGCATATCGACCACGGCAAGTCGACGCTCGCCGATCGACTTATTCAAACTTGTGGCGGCTTAACTAATCGCGAAATGTCGGCTCAAGTGCTCGATTCAATGGATATTGAGCGTGAACGCGGGATCACCATCAAAGCGCAAAGCGTGACACTTTATTATCAAGCGAAAGACGGTGAAAAATACCAGTTAAACTTTATCGATACGCCAGGGCACGTTGACTTCACTTACGAAGTATCGCGCTCATTGGCAGCATGTGAAGGCGCTCTGTTAGTGGTCGATGCTGGTCAGGGCGTAGAAGCACAAACGCTGGCGAACTGCTACACAGCAATGGATTTGAATATGGAAGTTGTGCCAATTCTAAATAAAATAGATTTGCCACAGGCTGAGCCAGAACGTGTCGCCGAAGAAATTGAAGATATTATCGGCATTGATGCAATCGACGCTGTGCGTTGTTCTGCTAAAACAGGTGTTGGTATTGAAGATGTGTTAGAAGAAATCGTTAAACGTATTCCGCCGCCAGAAGGCGACGTTGATGCGCCTCTTCAGGCATTGATTATTGATTCTTGGTTTGATAATTATCAGGGCGTTGTCTCGCTAGTGCGAATAGTAGAGGGACAGTTAAACGCTAAAGATAAAATTCAAATAATGTCAAATGGTGTTGTTCACCAGGTAGATAAAGTAGGGATATTCACACCAAAACAAACGGACACCGGGATTTTAAAAGCAGGTGAGGTTGGTTTTATTATTGCTGGTATTAAGGAAATTAATGGCGCGCCGGTTGGCGACACCATTACTTTAGCTAAAGCCCCAGCTGCCAATGCATTACCCGGCTTTAAGAAGATCAAGCCGCAGGTATACGCGGGCTTGTTTCCAGTGAGTTCTGATGACTACGAAGATTTTCGCGATGCTTTATCAAAGCTCAGTCTGAATGACGCTTCTTTGTTTTTTGAACCTGAAAGTTCTGCCGCATTAGGTTTTGGTTTTAGAATAGGTTTCCTAGGTATGCTACACATGGAAATCATTCAAGAACGTTTAGAGCGTGAATACAACCTAGATTTGATCACTACCGCGCCAACTGTTGTTTATCAAGTGAAAACAACCAAAGGCGTCGTGATAGAAGTAGATAATCCATCTAAACTACCTCCAATTAATGATATCGAAGAAATCCGTGAACCTATTGTGACCGCAAGCATGCTGGTGCCGCAGGAATACCTAGGTAATGTTATGACGCTATGCGTTGAAAAGCGCGGAATGCAAACAGCAATGACATACCATGGCAAACAGGTTGCGGTTACCTACGATATGCCTATGGCAGAGGTGGTTCTCGACTTCTTTGATAAATTGAAATCAACCAGCAGAGGCTTTGCATCGCTCGATTACAACTTTAGTCGTTTCCAAGTTGCCGATATGGTTCGCTTAGATATACTGATAAACGGTGAAAGAGTCGATGCTTTAGCACTTATAACCCACAAAGCAAACTCTCAGCGCCGCGGGCGTGACTTAGTGGAAAAACTGCAAGAGCTCATTCCAAGACAAATGTTCGATATTGCAATACAAGCGGCAATTGGCAATCACGTGGTAGCGCGCAGTACGGTTAAACAGCTGCGTAAAAACGTTATTGCAAAATGTTACGGTGGCGATATTAGCCGTAAGAAAAAGCTATTACAAAAGCAAAAAGACGGTAAAAAACGTATGAAGCAAGTAGGGAATGTAGAATTACCTCAAGATGCCTTCCTAGCAATTTTGAAGGTGGATAATTAATGGCCAATTATTTCGCAATATTTTTGGTGGCGATGACCGCAATCACCGGTTTCATCTGGCTAGTCGATGCCATGTTTTTCGCACCAAAAAGAAAAGTAATCGCATTAGAAGAGCGTCGCGCTATTTTAGGTGATGAGAGCATAATTGAGTTAGTCGGTGAAGAAGCGGATCCTAATTTGCCTGCCTTGGTGGATAATGCTAAGCAGTTTTTTCCAATTTTTGCGTTGGTCATGGTGTTTCGCTCATTTTTATACGAACCCTTTCAAATTCCATCAGGCTCGATGATGCCGACACTGTTAGTAGGAGACTTCATCTTAGTTGAAAAATTCAGCTATGGCATAAAAGATCCTATTTTTAGAACGAAGCTGATTGAAACCGGAGAACCTGAAAGAGGTGACGTTGTTGTCTTTAAGTTTCCTAGCGATCCTAATGTCGATTTTATCAAAAGAGTCGTTGGCTTACCTGGCGACAGAGTGATTTATCGCAATAAGCAGTTGTATATCACCGAAGCGTGTAATGGGCAGCAACCTTGTCCTACAGAAAAAATGGTTACCCAAATATATACAGGTCGGACTGACTTTATTAGTCGCGGTGCTTATCTTGAGGAATATACTGAAGGTTTGGGCACCAAGCAGCATTCTTTATTGCGAAATCCAAGGGCAATTGATCCGGTAGCACGCTATGAACCAAAACAGCCAGGAACCGCAATCAACGAGTGGATTGTGCCAGAGAACAGCTACTTTGTGATGGGTGACAATAGAGACAATAGTGAAGACGGCAGATATTGGGGCTTCGTTCCTGACGCAAACTTAGTCGGTGAAGCCGTGTTGATTTGGGTTAGTTTCGAGTTTGATAGAGCGCCTGAAGATTTTCTGCCTACTTGGTTGCCTTCCGGCATACGATTTGAACGCAGTGGTACTATTAATTAATTGGTTGATATAACCAATAGTTGTATGACTATCCCAATGATAGTTAACATCAAAGGTGCCTATATCTTTTACGTTTCGGGTAAGCAGTGATTACCTTAAGAGTCGTAAATTAAATAGGCATCGTTAAGAGCAAAAATGAATCCATATATTAGATTAAACAAAGTACTTGATTATACATTTGAAAATAAGGCTTTGCTTGAGCAGGCATTCACGCATCGTAGTGCTGCCAAAATTCATAACGAAAGATTAGAGTTTTTAGGGGACGCAGTGCTAGGCATGGTCGTTGCCGAGTTGTTATATCAGCAATTTCCAGAACAACCTGAAGGTAAGTTGACGAGAATGCGTTCTTCACTCGTTAAAGGCGATACACTGGCAATGATTGCGAAAGAACATGATTTCGGCGCATTCCTAAAGCTAGGCTCGGGCGAAATGAAAAGCGGTGGTCATCGACGTAGCTCAACCTTAGCTGATGTTGTTGAAGCTGTGATAGGTGCGATATTTCTAGAATCGGGTATTGATGCTGCAAAAAATACCATCGTTAAACTATTCGCAAGCCGCATCGAAAAACTCGATCCGAATAGGCAAATAAAAGACAATAAAACACAGTTGCAAGAATTTTTGCAGTCCAGACAACTGCCATTACCCAATTACGAAGTTGTCCTTATTAGCGGCAAAGACCATGCGCAAACCTTCGAAGTTGATTGTACTGTAGAGCCTTTAAATACCAGTCAAATTGGAAAAGGTAAAAGTCGTCGACAAGCCGAGCAAAACGCGGCAAAACAAACACTAGAGATATTATTAAATGAGCAATAAACATTGTGGGATGGTTGCCATTGTTGGTCGCCCGAATGTTGGGAAATCGACAATATTGAACCAAATTTTAGGTCAAAAAGTCAGTATTACCTCACGCAAGCCGCAAACCACTCGGCATCGTATCATGGGCATTGATACTATTGGCGAACGTCAAGCAGTGTATGTTGATACACCAGGCTTACATGGCGAAGAAAAGCGCGCTATCAATCGTTTAATGAATCGTGCCGCTGCCAGTTCGCTCGGCGAAGTATTTCTAGTATTGTTTGTGATTGAAGGAACACGCTGGACCGAAGATGATGAACTTGTTTTATCGAAAATAAAGCAGGCAAATATACCCTGCTGGCTCATCGTGAACAAAACTGACAAAGTGCCTGACAGAGCAGAGTTAATGGATACGTTGAAAGCGCTCAACGAAAAACATGATTTTGAAAATGTCATTCCTGTCAGTGCGAAGCAAAATAGGCAAATCGATCATTTGCGTCAGCTTGTCCTAAAAGCCCTGCCTGAGAGTGAGTTTTACTTTCCAGAAGACTACATCACAGATCGCTCTAGCCGCTTCATGGCTGCGGAAATTATCAGAGAAAAGTTGATGCGCTTCACTGGCGATGAGCTGCCCTATGCAACGACAGTTGAAATAGAGCAGTTTAAACTCACTCCCAGAGGTATCTACCATATAAATGGATTAATATTAGTTGAGCGTGAAACCCAAAAGCGCATGATTATTGGCAAGTCGGGTAGTCATCTTAAAACCATGGGCGCAGAGGCGCGTAAAGACATGGAAGCTTTGTTTGATAATAAAGTTTTTCTTGAACTGTGGGTTAAAGTGAAAGCCGGCTGGGCAGATGACGAACGCGCATTGCGATCCCTTGGCTACGATAACGACTATAAAGGCTAATTCTCTTTAACAATAATGCAGTCCTGTTGTGGAATACAAATTATGAAACCGCTTAGTGATTTTAGAAAAGAATATACGGCCGGTCGTTTGACATCAGACGTGCTTACCGAGCATCCAGTGGATTTATTTAAGATCTGGTTAGACGATGCTATCAATGCAAAGTTACCAGACCCAAACGCCATGACGGTAGCTACCGTAGATGCAAGCGGTCAGCCTAGCCAGCGCATTGTGTTGCTGAAAGACTTAAGCAACGAGGGCTTTGTTTTTTATACCAACCTAGGTAGTCGAAAAGCGAAAGACCTTGCTAACAATGCAAAAATTTCTCTGCATTTCCCATGGTATTTTTTAGAACGTCAGGTCAGAGTTAACGGCGTTGCAAAAGCACTTTCACGAACCGAAGTTGCTAAATATTTTTTATCCCGCCCAAAAGACAGTCAGTTAGGCGCTTGGGCATCTCAGCAAAGCCAGCCAATTTCAACACGCGAGCTGTTAGTCACTCAGTTTGCGCAAATGAAAGAAAAGTTTGCTAAGGGCCAAGTTCCTTTACCCGATTTTTGGGGTGGGTTTCGAGTAGAGCCTCAGCAAATTGAATTTTGGCAAGGAGGAGAACATCGTTTACATGATCGCTTCGAATACAATAAGCAAGAAAATGGCAGTTGGACGATACAACGATTGATGCCGTGATGAAGGTCCCGGCTAAGCCCTGAACTTATGATTGACAGTCATTGCCATATCGACCTTGAGACCTTTGATGATGATCGCGATGATGTTTTGCAGCGAGCATTTCAAGTGGGCATTCAGCGTCTGTTAGTGCTTGGATTAACAAATCAGCAATTTCCTAAATTACTAGGCCTGCGCCAGCGATACCCGCAGGTTGATATTGCTTTGGGCTTACATCCTTACTTTCTTCAACTCCAAGATGATGCAAACACTCAGCTTACGCTTGACGAGTTGTCTCGTTTAGCGAGTTTGCATACTGAGCATTTTATCGCTTTCGGTGAAATGGGTTTGGACGGCAGTTTAGCGCTTGATATGATGTATCAACAAAAAATCCTGTCTTATCAACTTCAGCTTGCAAAAAGCTATAAAAAACCCGTTATCCTGCATCATCGCAAATCTCACAATCAACTCATTAGTCTGTTGAAAGCGCAAAATTATCAGGGTGGGGGAATACTTCACGCATTTTCTGGTAGCTATCAAGAAGCTAAAACTTATATTGATATGGGGTTTTTATTGGGTGTTGGGGGAACGATAACCTATGCACGTGCGAAAAAAACACGAGAGAGTATTGCAAAAGTTCCCTTAGACAAACTCGTTGTTGAAACCGACTCGCCCGATATGCCAATAAGCGGATTTCAAGGCGAACGCAATCAACCCAGTCAACTGTCGCTGGTGGTTAAGGCATTGGCTGAACTTAAAAAAACGTCATCAATTGAAGTTGAACAACAAACGACTGAAAACTATTTAACGCTCTTTGGGTTGTCGCTAAACTGATAGCTGGCGCGTATCTTGTAAAATAGGCGAGTAATAATCATTGCACAAATAGCCGTTAACAACATGATTAAACCGGTTTGTATCAATTGGGTGCGATTGAATGCTTTGTGATGTTTAATGATAGCGTCGCGGTCCAGTAAAAGCTTTACATAGCCAATCGTTTTACCATCATAAATAATATCTTCAATAAAAATGAGTGGGGGCTGATCTAAGACTCTGAACTCTTCTATGATGGAGTAGTTTTCATCAAAGCTTGTAATTGTTTTTCCGGTTTGATCGTATAGTGATGTGCCTTTAACGAAACTGTCAGTCTCAATAGTGCTTACGTAATTTTCGATACTTTCTTGGTCTTCTTTTTCAAGCGGTGCAGCTAACATTCTTGAGGCTTGGCCAGCTAGACTTCTGCCGAGTTGCTCTGATTCTAAGCTATACCATTCATTGGCATTTTTATTGTGCATCAACCACAAGTTAACTGCAATCACCACAATACATATCGCCAATACAAAGTTGGAGATACGTTTCAACATGGAAAATTTAGGTGTGGTTTGGCTAAACAAGCGCTTCTCATGGTTAATGGCTACCGAGCAACAATAGGATAAATAACGCTTTTTGCCAAGACTTTGTTTTATTGCGATGCGCCTTTAGGTATCATCTCGTCGGTAAAATACACCGCGTTATCTTAGGAACTAATTTGTACCTCATACCCACAGAAACTACCAAAATACTGAGCGCTGCCAAATTCGCGATCTATCTAAAACCGCAAAATGTACTCTGGATGCTTAAAAATACTGAAAATAGCGCAGTCATGGGTCAGTTGATCTCCGAGCATGCTAGTAAGCAGATTCTTATTAATTCACCCAAAGGAAGCTGGTTCAGCCAAGAGAACGTCGACGGTAGTCACGAAGCAGCAAATACAACGCTTAATACTTCTGCGAACAGCAGCAGTAAGTCATACACATTTATTGTTGCTGCAACCGTGGTTAATTTCGAGCTACTTGAGGAGATTATAAATGCGCTGCCTACGCAATCAAACCTTATCAAAATAACCACCAACCGATATCACTGTGCGTTTGACAAAATGGTGGTGAATATTGATTGTGAAATGAATGAGGCTAGCAGTCAGTTTGAAATTCTCAATGCGACACTTAAAAATCTCAGTGAGACCTTGTTTATTGATGTTTTTGTGAAACCACCTTTATTTATTGAACAACCTGGTCTGGCTGTGTTTGATATGGACAGCACACTAATAGAGATGGAGTGTATTGATGAGATAGCAAAGTTAGCGGGAGTCGGTGAAGCTGTGAGTAAAGTCACCGAACGAGCCATGCTGGGTGAAATTGCGTTTTCAGAAAGTTTGCATCATCGCGTCGCCTGTTTGGGTGGCGTGAATTTAGATGCTTTGTTGAGTATTCGAAAGCGTTTGCCGTTTATGCCTGGTTTCACTCTCTTAATTAACGAATTAAAACGCACCGGATGGAAAGTAGCAATCGCCTCTGGCGGTTTTACCTATTTTGCTGATTATATTAAAGCGCTGTTCGATTTTGATTATGCCTCAAGCAATACCTTAGAAGTTAAAGATAACAAGTTAACCGGCAAGGTCTTAGGTAAAGTTGTTGATGCTCAGGCTAAAGCTGACATTTTACAACAGTTGGCGAAAGACAACGCCATTCCTATAGCAAACACTCTTGCTGTTGGCGATGGCGCTAATGACTTGGTTATGATGTCGGTAGCGGGCAGCGGTGTGGCGTTTAAGGCAAAACCTAAAGTACAAGAACAAGCGGCTAACTCAATTCGATTTAGCGGCTTGGAGGCTGTTCTATACCTACTGGGTTGACGTAGGCCTGAGTTCCCCACAGTGGAACGGTTGAAAGGCTGTGCTTAAAGCTACCCGATGTTTCTTTGGTTGAATAAGAGACATACATCAAGGTTTGAGATTCAGCATCAAAAACACGCCGTATTTTCATTGTTTTGAAAAAAATACTTTTTGATTTTCTAAAAACAATTTCTCCCGACTTTGATTTATCAATTGTCGCAATCATCGCAGCAGTTATTTCACCGGTTTGTCGGCAAGCAATGGAACTGTCAGATGGATCGGCAAAGCTCAAATCAGCTTCAATGCTGGCCACGTGACAGGTAACGCCTGGCACCAATGGGTCAACGAGTGTATTGAGTTTTATATCTTGTGTCGTAAACACTCCCAACGAAATATCGCCCACCTCTGATTTGTCACATCCGACTAGTCCGGTTAGCAGAATAAGTGTCGCTATATGTAATCTATATTTGTTCATTTGCTTCCTTCAAAGTGTTTATTTACGCTTAATAATATGTGCTGACCACTCGGTGTAAAACATTAAATTATATATTCTAAGCTCGATTTGTGATAAATCTTACACTAATGTTAGCAGAAGTGTGACGTTGAATAGCAACCCTTCGACGGCTCTCAAAGTTAGATTACAGGAATGAAATAATGAAAGACATAGTTGAACTGCAGTCTGATTTAAAAAAAGCAGAGATGCGTATTTTGGAATTGGAAACAAATTCAACGAATAATCCATTATTTTTAAATATGTTTAATTCTTCTCCTGTTTCATTCGGTTTGAGCAACAAAGCTGGCACCATCATTAACCTCAATACCACGTTTGTTAAAACATTTGGTTATGACATAAAAGATATTCCTACAGTGTCAGATTGGTGGCCTCTGGCGTACCCCGACGTCTTGTATAGAGAATGGGTTGTTAATATTTGGGAACAGCATCTTGCTGAGTCGCAACAAACCAACACTGACTTTGAACCTATCGAAGTTAATATTAAGTGCAAGGATGGCACAAAGCGTGTTGTATTAATCAGTGCTGCACCATTGAAGGGCTCTTACACAGAAGTATTTTTGGTTATTTTTTATGACATTACGGAAATAAAAAAAGCTAAAAATAAAATTGGTGATCTGTCAGACTCTCTGGCAAACATGACAGCTTCTATTGAGCATCAAAACACTAAGTTGCTCATTGAAAAAGAAAAAGCAGAGGCCAGTTCAGAGCGTTTGAAGTTAGCTATGTTAGGCGCAAATGACGGTTTATGGGACTGGGATTTAGCAGGTGACAAAATATATTTCTCACCGCGTTGGAAAAGCATGCTTGGCTTTGCTGAAGATGAAATTAAAGATCATTATGATACTTGGAAGGGCTTGGTGCATCCTGACGACGTAGACAGGGCCATAGCTCAAATTCAAGATTTTATGGATAAAAAAGTTGAGAGATATGAAGCCGAATTTAGAATGCGACATAAGGATGGTCAATATATTAATATACTGTCACGCGCTTTTGCAGTGGAAAGTGAGGAGGGAAAAATAACGCGCTTAGTCGGCACTCATATTGATATTACAGAGCGTAAAAAAGCAGAAGAACAACTCAATTATCAGTCGTCACATGATTCATTAACAGGGCTGGTGAATAGAAGAGAGTTCGAGCGGCGAACCGAACAATTGCTCTCTGCCTCCAAGAAGAAAAACCAGCTTCACGCTCTATGCTATATGGACCTGGATCAGTTTAAGATAGTAAATGATACCTGTGGCCACGCTGCAGGTGATGAAATGTTACGACAGATTTCCGCCTTATTAAAAGAAGCGGTTAGAGATAACGATACGCTTGCTCGTTTAGGAGGCGACGAGTTCGGTGTGTTGATGGAGCACTGTTCGCCCGATAACGCCTACCGAGTTACGAGAGCAATACAAGCTGCTATTCAAGAATATCAGTTTGTTTGGGAAAATCGCAGTTTCCGTGTTGGGGTAAGTATTGGATTAGTGCAAATAACGGATAAGACGAATAACTTAACAGAATTACTGAAAGTTGCCGACGTAGCTTGTTACATGGCTAAAGACAAAGGGCGTAATCGCATACACGTGCACAGTGACGAAGATTCAGAGTTAGCAAAACGACAGGGTGAGATGCATTGGGTTACTCGCATACAGCATGCACTAGATGAAGATCGCTTTTGTCTTTATGCTCAGATGATTGAACCATTAGAGAAAAGTTCGGGAAAACACTTTGAGATCTTGGTCAGAATGATAGACGAACATGGTGATATTATCCCACCGGGAGCTTTTTTGCCTTCTGCAGAGCGTTACAATTTAATGCGTGAACTCGACAAGTGGGTTATCAGCAACACACTTCGTTCGTTAAAAGCTCACCCCGAATTTTTGAACAGAATAGACTTCATTTCAATCAATCTTTCGGGTCAATCGATTACTGATGAGCGTTTTTTAGAATTTGTACTCAAAGAAATTCGCAGTCTGAAGAACAGCGCGTCAAAGATTTGTTTCGAGATCACCGAGACTGCGGCAATATCTAACCTTTTGTTAGCGGGTAAATTCATATCTGAATTGAGAAAGTTTGGTTGCCGTTTCGCACTAGATGATTTTGGCAGTGGCCTTTCTTCATTTGGCTATCTAAAAAATTTAGCCGTTGATTATCTCAAGATTGATGGAGCATTTGTCAAAGATATCGTTTGCGATCCAATAGATCGTGCAATGGTAAAGTCGATAAATGAAATAGGTCAAGTGATGGGCATGGAAACCATCGCTGAATTTGTTGAGAGTGAAGAGATTAAGACGATGCTAAAAGAGATAGGTGTGAATTACGCACAGGGCTTTGCTATTCACAAACCACAACCTTTTATAGAACTGCTGTCTGAAGAAAGTGACACAAAAGACAGCAATAGCTCAAAGGTGCAACCACACACTAAATAACCTCAATCTCATCAAATTTGATGGGCTATGCGATCCTTGCTTTCAATAATTGAATTTCAGCATATCTGCTGGGAATATCATCTCGCTCTGTCGCGCAACGTAAATCCTTCAACTTTTCCAGTGAGCGCAACAAAACGGGCAGAGGTGGGCCACTAGCCGTGACTTTTTCATATGCCTGTTGAGATTCGTTTTTTGCCATCTGCGCAATGAATCGTTCAACTAATTGATTGTGATGTTGGCTTGCTGCGTAGCCATGAAGTTCGAGCACTTCTAAAAATAAGGCGCCATTTTCTTTAAACCACGGACTACTTATCTGTTCAGGCGTCACACTCAGCATAGAATCTAGCAAGCTCTCGCGCCTCATACAATCACGCAGCGTGGCTTGTTCCTCCGGCAACATGAATAGGAACTTGTCGACTAAAATTTGTGAGTAGTAGGGGTCATCACCTTGGCAAACACCGAGCAATAAATCAATGACATTGATTCCGGCAAAATCGCCCGCATTTGCTCCACGATATTCATTCTGGCCAACTCGATAAGGCTTGTAGTATGGACGTACGCAATGAAAAAAGCGCTCTACGTTCAGCTCATTAAACAATATATCATTGTATTTAATGACATCCTGTAAGCCTTGTTTGGCAACGTGTAGCATATCGCCAGTAAGTGGATGTGATATACCCATTGGTAGTATTTTGAGTAGGGCATCGGCGGTGCGCATGTACGCTAAAATGCCGCGTGTATTGTAGTCTAAGAACAATATCTCATCTTCCAACGAGGTAAAGCTCTTGTATAAGCCGTTTATGGCTGAATTGTGCGTAGTTAAATGACTAGTAGAAAAACGCGGCGTTACGCCAAGCGACGCGCCAATTTGCATGGCCAATGCAGACGCTTCGATTAGGGGTGATTTAGTTTCTCTGCTTGGTTCAGTAATGTCATGACGACGACATGCAGCCATATATAAACCGACGTTGCCGAGCAAATCAAAACCAGCATCAAAACCTGAATCGGTATTGCCTTCCTTTAATAATGCTGCAATATAAGTTCGTCCAGCCTCAGTTAATTCGTTGGTTAAAGGCTTAGTAACGCTAGTTTGGCAATTTACGTCACTACGATCACTCTGTGCAAAATAGATTTCTTCTAATTGGGTATTAAGCTGTTTGAAGTCGTTTCTGATCCATAGATCAAAGTTTTTTACAGCCGCGGTTTGATTGCCATTACGCATAAGGTCTCCTGAGTTGCGCCACGGTTGCCATAAGTTAAATGAATGACCGCGCTCAGCGCCTATATTTCTAGTTGATAAAAAACTGTCGATATAAAACCACAGCTACATAAAAAAAAGAAGTCTTATCTTTAACTAGAATACATAAAGAAGAGTAGAGTGCTGAATCATTTTAGAATTCTGCAATAAAGATTGGCTTCAATAACGTTATCAGTGTTGCTTATGTGCTCTTTCGCTATATGGCTTCATTTATATATAGCAAAAGCGATATTGTCTAAATTAGGCCTTGGCTTGGAGTTAATCTCTGTATCATATCTGTTGCTTGTGCGGTGTATAGTTTAAAACAAGGGCTTACTGCTTAAAATATAAAGAAAAATATTATTGAATATGGCCAAAAATTAAAAAATACAATAGAAACAATTACTTGCAGGCAGGCTGGAATTTATGTTTATATAAAATCTACTGTTTTAAAAATGGAAATAAATCATTAAAAACAATTACTTAGATAGCCTCTTTGTTTGTAATTTTGGTGTTTAACACCTTAAGAAGTTAAAAGCCTTGTCTCTTTTGTTTAAATACCCCTTAAAACATAAATTCAGCGCTAAACCCTTGTTGAATATAAAAAATAGGCTAAAAATCACTCTATGCTACTTGGGTAGTTTTTGCAGATATAAAAATTGTATTTAAGTGATAATTACGATTAATAGAATGACGGTTTTATCCTTTGACTTGATAACGATAAATGACTTCTTGGCTAATATCCGTTAAATATATTTGACCGGCAATATCCCACATTTGCTCTTCTAACTGTTTTGCTTTGTGAATAGCATAGCGAGTGATGTAAGCTAACTCTTGATCCAAAAAAGAAATATCAGGGCGATTAGCACGACTAATATGAACATTAAATGCATAAAACTCGCCTTGAGCCATAGCGGTTTTAATGAACTGTAATTTTGAACGATGAGTGGCTAATTCGTTTTCCCATTGCGCAACAATTGCTGTTTCATATTCAAGTTCGTTTGGGTTGAATGCGACATAGATTTCTGCCTGTATTGGACGAAGATCGACGCGCAATGTACGCAGTGCATCTCTTATGAACGCATTGCTTTTATGCTTATCTTGAAATAGCCAAGCGCAATTCATTTTTGTCGCCGGCATATCGTGTTTCAGCAATGCTAACCAAGACGCTCTTATAGGTTGCATGGTTGTGACGGTAGGAAAGTAACCCCCGCGTTGTTTTTGCATGTAAGTACACAATTGTGGCGAGTTTTTAGCTTGCATACAGCGCAACGCATGGCCCATACCAGGCACAGATTCTTCGTTTGTAATTGTTTTGAGTTTATCTTTGTTGCTGTCTATTAACAATGTGAAAAACTTCTCAGCAATACTCAATTCTTTTTCAGATATCGCTTCTAAATGCAGCACTAGCTTGTCGTAGTTGATGTGTTTGACTCTATAGTGCAAATCTTCTAAGACAAACTGCGATGTTCTTTTTTGCAGCACAGGGAAAGCGATGCTCACCCTTGAATTTATGCGTTGTTCAAAAGGTGAGTCGAGTTCTATCTTGAGGCCGCTGATAGAGCAATCTTCGCTGACGCCCGTAATCTGCGTGTCATAGTTAGATAACTTAACTAAGGTGCGCAACTTATATCGAGTTTCCCTACGTAATTCTTGTTGCTTGTAGCGAAAAGAAAGCACAGGTACCGGCGGTTTATTACGAGGGTGACCGAAAGCAGCTAAATGTTTTATTTTATCTCGTTCTAGGATGTTTTTTTGATAACACTGTTGAGCGACTAAATGCGTAACATCAGTCACGCTTACCATGTGTTGGATATGCTTTAATTTTGATTCAAGCCTTGGTGTAAGAGGACGATTAAGTCTATCAATTTTACGATTGATGCCGGTGGGCATTGCGCTAGGCGTATAAGCAGACTTCGGATCAATGTCAATGCACAACACCTTATACACGCGCCAACTCACTTTGCGAGCAGCATAACTCAAAAAAATGGGCTTTAGCTCTCTCTCAATTTCAAGTTCTGCGCTTGATGCGGAATAAAAATAGGTTTTACCGTCTTTGATGTGAGTGAATGCATATATCCAAAGACAAGCGTCTGAGCTTGGGCTCGCTATCATGGCTGCGAGCCTAGTCGGATTCAACAAGAAACCGATATTTTGCTCATTGTTTTCGTCTAACCAGTAATCCATTATCTCTTTATTTGTCCCGTTCACGCAGGCGAATCGGGCTGTTGGCGTCTCTGCGTCTTGAGAATCGATGAATATTGACAGTGCAGGAGTGGTGCTAGCAAAAGCCTGCTCATGAATCTTGTCGTCTAAGGCTGCTAAGGTATTGTCGAGGTTTACTTTGTATTTACGTTTGTGAAGCTTTATTAGCTTTTTCACATAATTGTTGAAAACTTGAGGCCCAGTTCTTAAATCACGGCTAACGTGGATCCGCGCTTGGCCTGCTTCACCAGAAATGCCCAATATACGGTACTCAATAGATTCTTTAATGAGTCCGGAATCAGACTCAAAGCCTCGAAAAACGATGTTGACAGGTGCAAACGCTTTTATCATGTCGAGTTCGTCTGGGTTTTTAAGTTTCAGTTTTAAGCCGCTAGGGCTAAGGTCGACAGTGGTAGCAAATAAACTCTGATTATTGTCTAAAAAGATTTCTATCGCCACAACATAGTTCATGCGCTCTTCGCGACGATGTGCGTAATTTAATAACTGCTGATTAGCAACGATATACTTTTCGGAGTTTGACTTGTGATTGTCGTTTTGTTCTTCTGTGGATGTCATTGTGCCAGCATTGGCATTGGATTCGTGTTCAGCCAGTTTTAATACTGACTCATAAACGCCGAAGGTATAAATTCCGTAACGCTCAATTAGTTCCTCAAACAATGTCACTGCTGGTTGATGCAAGTAATGCTTGATCCCCTGAAATGAGACAAGTTCACAATTTGCACTCACTCGCGTTCTTAGATCAATTGAACGGATACAAGGCTTGGACAGTCGCTTCATTTCCATTTTCAGTAAAAAACGCTTTTCAACACTAATATCTTTAGTTGCCTCAATGAGTAAACGTGAAAATTCCGCTCTTTCTACTAGTGGAGCTAATTTGTGGATAAGATAAGTGTGTTCAGACAGATCGTGCGTCATGCGTTCCTATTCTTTAGGCAGTCGTTTTTAGTATCAAATGGGCTATTATCGCGATTACACGTTTAATATCGTCAATTACTCGTTTTATCGGCAAAAAATTTCATTTCTAAACGGATTTTTGGGACAAATTTCGTTACTCTTCGAACAATAACACGAAACGTTAAACCAGCACTATAAGTGACCATTGTATATGACCATCATATACGGCGATTATATGACTACTATATTGAGAACACACATTATTTATGGCAAAAAGAAAAACGGCTTTTGTTTGTAACGACTGCGGTTCAGAGCACCCGCGCTGGCAAGGACAATGTAATGACTGTCGCGAATGGAACACGCTTACCGAAATTATAATTGAAAATTCGGCGACTAAAAGCGTTCCAGCTAGTCGTAGCGGTTTTTCTGGCACTACAGCTGCTAAAGTAGAAATATTAAACGAAATCGATTTGGCGGCGCTTCCGCGTTTTTCTTCGGGGTTTAAAGAGCTCGATCGTGTTCTGGGGGGCGGTATTGTTCCTGGTTCCGCAATATTGATTGGTGGCTCTCCCGGAGCCGGCAAAAGTACACTATTACTGCAGGTCATGTGCCTGTTAGCTAGAACGAATTCGACACTATATGTGACCGGCGAAGAGTCGCTTCAGCAGGTCGCAATGCGAGCTAAAAGACTGCAGTTACCCGATGACAAACTCAAATTATTAGCTGAGACGAATGTTGATACTATTTGTCAATTAGCGCTTCAGCACAAACCAAGCATCATGGTTATCGATTCGATTCAAGTGATGCATATGAGTGACATTCAATCTGCGCCGGGTGGCGTGTCTCAAGTTAGAGAAAGTGCCGCTGCGTTGACACGTTTTGCGAAACAACATCACATTGCTATGTTTTTAGTTGGTCATGTAACCAAGGACGGCAGTCTTGCGGGTCCAAAGGTGTTGGAGCACTGCATTGATTGTTCCATGATGCTAGAAGGGGAGAGTGACAGCCGTTTTCGAACTTTGCGTGGTACTAAAAATAGATTCGGTGCAATTAACGAATTGGGTGTTTTTGGTATGACCGAGAAAGGCATGAAAGAAGTGTCTAATCCGTCTGCTATTTTCTTAAACCGAGAAGATGAAGCATCACCTGGCAGTATTGTCATGACGATCTGGGAAGGAACTCGTCCGCTGCTTGTTGAAATACAAGCGCTGGTTGATTACTCGCAGCTATCGAATCCACGACGTGTTGCGGTAGGGCTTGATCAAAACAGGCTTGCTATGCTGCTAGCAGTGATGCACCGCCATGGCAATGTGCAAATGAACGATCAAGATGTATTCGTGAATGTTGTGGGTGGGGTAAAAATCACTGAAACGGGTGCTGACCTTGCGGTGTTATTGGCGATGGTATCTAGCTTTAGGAACTATACCTTACCAAAAGAGCTAATTGCCTTTGGTGAAGTAGGCTTGTCCGGTGAAATAAGGCCGGTGCCAAATGGTACTGACCGCATAACTGAAGCGGCTAAACACGGGTTTAAGCGTGCTATTGTGCCGAAAGCAAACATGCCGAAACAAAAAATACCGGGTATTGAAATTGTGCCTGTTAGTCGACTATCTGAAGCTCTCGAAGCGCTTTGATACTACTTTATAGCTGCAGCAAGCTTTGGAACGTTAAAAATGACTCATTCAATTAAGACCCCTGTTGTATTTTTACCCGGAACATTATGTGATGAACGCATATTTATACCGCTGTGGCGAGCGCTGAATTCAAAAGGTAATTCACTAGATAACAAAGCTTTTGTGCCTTTGCAATGGGCTGAAGATTTGTCGCAAATGATGGCATTAAATGAAGATCGCCTCGCTTATTTTCCTGAAAAAGTGCACTTAGTGGGGTATTCAATGGGCGGCTATATTGCGGCCTTAGTTGCTTTGGCAAATCCTGATAAAGTCGCGTCATTAACACTTATTGCTAGCACTGCAACCGCACTAGCAGATAAAGAACTTGAACAACGTAAGTTGGTGTTGAAAACCATTAAAAACAAACAATATAAAGGTATGACGCAGTCTCGCGTTGACTTTATGCTGCACAGCAATAGTCAGGGCAACAAGGAGATTGTTGCTCTGATAAAAGAGATGGCTGATGACTTGGGCCCTTCAGTATTAGGCGCACAGACAGAAGCGACGGCAAACCGACAAGATCTGATCAATAAGTTGAGCAAACAACAGTTCAACACTTACTTTTTAGTAGGGGAGCAGGACAACATTGCTACCGTACCTGAAATTACTGAGATTGCAGCGCGTGCCGAAAGATTCCAAAAAGAGGTGTTTACTAATGCTGGGCATATGCTGCCTCTTGAGCAAACGGATGCATTAGCTCTTTTCCTACATCAGCACTTGCAGTAATCACGCTTCAGTAACAAAAAAGGAGCCTACATTTTCATGTAGCTCCTTTTTTGCGTGTCTGGTCTAGCCATCGTTAGACCAGCGACTTAACTAATTTTCTTGTACTTCAAGCGATGTGGTTCAACAACGTCATGTCCATAAGTTTGTTTTATCCACGTCTCATACTCATTATAGTTACCTTCGTAGAAGTTAATTTTCCCTTCATCACGGTAATCCATTATGTGTGTGGCGATGCGATCCAAAAACCATCTGTCATGCGAAATAACCATAACGCAGCCCGGAAACTCTAATATTGCGTTTTCAAGTGCACGCAAGGTTTCGACATCGAGATCGTTGGTTGGCTCATCCAGTAGCAGCGTGTTGCCGCCAGCTTTGAGTAGTTTCGCTAAATGCACACGGTTGCGTTCACCGCCCGATAAGTCTTTCACAAACTTTTGCTGGTCAGTGCCTTTGAAGTTGAAGCGACTGCAATATGCGCGGCTGTTTAATTCGAAATTGCCGATACGAACAATATCTTGTCCATCGGAAAGCTCTTGATAAACCGTTTTGTTGCCATCCATATGATCTCTAAATTGATCGACGCTAGCTAATTGAACGGTGTCGCCAATATCTATTTTACCTGAGTCTGGCTGTTCCTGACCCGTCAGCATTCTAAATAAAGTTGATTTACCCGCTCCGTTAGGACCGATAATGCCCACAATAGCGCCTTTTGGTACTTTAAAAGTGAGGTCATCAATTAATAAGCGATCGCCATATGACTTTCTCAAGTTAGTCACTTCAATGACTTTGTCACCTAAACGCTCACCAGGTGGAATGAACAATTCATTCGTTTCGTTACGTTTTTGATAATCGCCAGTATTCAGCTCTTCAAAGCGCGACATTCTGGCTTTGCTTTTAGCTTGACGGCCTTTGGGATTGCTTCGAACCCACTCAAGCTCTTGCTTGATAGATTTTTGACGTGCGCTTTCAGTGCGCTCTTCTTGTGCTAAGCGTGCGTCTTTCTGTTCCAACCAGCTCGAGTAGTTACCTTCCCATGGAATACCTTGGCCACGGTCAAGTTCAAGTATCCAACCAGCAACATTATCAAGGAAATATCTATCGTGGGTAATGGCCACAACAGTGCCTTCATAGTCATGTAGAAAACGTTCTAACCAAGCTACCGATTCCGCATCTAAGTGGTTGGTTGGTTCATCAAGTAGTAGCATTTCAGGTTTTTCTAGCAATAGACGACACAATGCAACGCGGCGTTTTTCACCACCTGAGAGCTTACTTACGTCAGCATCCCAAGGAGGAAGACGCAAAGCATCGGCAGCACGCTCTAATGCGTTTTCTAAATTGTGACCATCTTTGGTTTGAATGATGGCCTCCATTTCACCTTGCTCTTGCGCTAGTGCATCGAAATCGGCATCTGGCTCCGCATAAGCTGCATATATTTCATCAAGTCGCTTTAATGCATGAGCTACATCGGCGACGGCTTCTTCAATGTTGCCTCTGACGTCTTTGCTTT
This sequence comes from Glaciecola nitratireducens FR1064, assembly GCF_000226565.1. Classification (NCBI taxonomy): domain Bacteria; kingdom Pseudomonadati; phylum Pseudomonadota; class Gammaproteobacteria; order Alteromonadales; family Alteromonadaceae; genus Brumicola; species Brumicola nitratireducens. The sequence continues at coordinate 1,200,158 of NC_016041.1, forward strand.
CATCTAGCTGCGGTTCTTGCGGCAAATAACCTATTTTTAGCCCCGTTTGAGGAATTGCTTCACCTTCAATATCGGTGTCAAGGCCAGCCATAATGCGCAGCAGTGTCGACTTACCAGAACCATTTAAACCTAAAACGCCAATTTTGGCGCCAGGGAAGAAGCTGAGGGAAATATTCTTAAGAATTTGACGATTAGGTGGGACAATTTTTCCCACTCTATGCATGCTATATACATATTGAGCCATAGTTCTCTCTTTTAACCTTTTTGTTGAGATTTTGCATTAATTCAGAGATAAAACACGTTTTAACGAGCCATTTTACGAATACGAGTACACTAGCTTGAGTGTATTAATAGCGGCACGTTAACCCGAATGTGATAATCCGAATATCAGTGTCTGAATTGTAAGGACTTTGGTAATTAAGTACTAGTAAATATCTGTGATATCATCAATAAAAAACACAAAATCGTAAAATTCAAAACAATTATAAGGAGCCTTATGCCAGCGTCTTACTCTCTGCAAGAACTCACACAACATATTGGGGGCGAGCTACAGGGCGATCCAAACGCCATCATCACTAGCATGGGCACTTTAGAAGGGGCTAAAAAAGGACAGCTGTCATTTTTGACCAATTCGAAATACAAAAATGCCATGGCCAATACAAAAGCGAGCGCCGTGATTTTAAAGGAAGCCGACGCGGAATTTTGTTCAACCAATAAAATAATTCACTCTGACCCCTATGTTGCTTTCGCGAAAATTGCTCAGTTGTTGGATTCTACTCCGGTACCCGACAGCGGTATTTCCGAGCTTGCTAGCATTCATCCTACTGCTGAAATTGGCGAAAACGCGAGTATTGCGCAGGGCGTTGTGATTGAAAGAGACGTGACGATTGGCAAAAATGCGCGTATTGGTCCGAATACTGTCATTGGCCAAGGCGCTAAGATAGGCGATGACTTGAATTTGCGGGCGAATGTCACGATTTATCATCGCGTGATTTTAGGTAATCGAGTTTCAATTCATAGTGGTACGATTGTTGGCTCTGACGGATTTGGTTACGCAAATGACAAAGGCGTGTGGGTGAAAATCCCGCAAACAGGCACCGTAGTGATTGGTGATGGCTGTGAGATCGGCGCTAACACCTGTATTGATCGAGGTGCATTGGACAACACAATGATTGGCAACGATGTCATTATTGATAACTTAGTGCAGATTGCGCATAACGTAACGGTCGGTGATCATTCTTGTATTTGCGGTGGCACTGGCATTGCCGGAAGCACAAATATCGGCAAATATGTGGTGATAGCGGGCACGTGTGTTGTGAATGGGCACATTGATATTTGCGACAAGGTGCAAATAACCGGTTTTAGTATGGTGACTAAATCGATTACCCAGCCTGGAGTCTACTCTTCAGGCATGCCGGTGCAACTAAATCGAGAATGGCAGAAAAACACAGTTAGACTGCGTCAAATCGATAAATTGGTTGAACGAGTCAAAGTCTTGGAAGGCCTGCATAAGTAGGCTTTACAACTGCTTATATTTAATTCCAATAAAGCGCTATACAAGCGCCTGAAAATGCTTAAAATATCGAGTCTGAATTTTAGGTGAATACGCACATTTTAGTCCCTCATATTGTCATCGGCACTAACAACAAGAGCAAACGCTTATTTGTGTTGTGATTGAAGTAACGAGACGAAGTGAAATATGCACGCAAAACAAGCTCAGTAGGAGATCCGTATGTTATCAAGTAAAATGACTATTGCAGAATTCGATCCAGAATTGGCTGCTGCAATAAACAACGAAAACCAACGTCAAGAACACCACATCGAGCTTATTGCGTCTGAGAATTATTGCAGTCCGCGAGTTATGGAAGCACAGGGTTCGCAACTTACCAATAAATACGCTGAAGGTTATCCGGGTAAGCGCTATTATGGCGGTTGTGAGTTTGTTGATATTGCCGAAGAATTAGCAATAGAACGAGCTAAACAGTTATTTGACTGCGACTATGCAAACGTGCAGCCACATTCTGGTTCACAGGCAAACACTGCCGTGTTTATGGCATTAATTAACGCTAATGACACCGTGTTGGGCATGAGCTTGGCCGACGGTGGTCACCTTACACATGGTTCTCACGTTAACTTTTCGGGTAAAACGTATAATGCGGTTCAGTACGGACTGCATCCAGAAACCGGCATTATTGACTACGACCAAGTCGAGGCGCTTGCCCTTGAGCACAAGCCTAAACTAATCATCGGCGGTTTTTCTGCCTATTCAGGTATTGTCGACTGGGCTCGTTTCCGCGAAATTGCAGACAAAGTGGATGCATACTTACTAGTAGACATGGCGCACGTTGCCGGTTTAGTTGCTGCGGGTGTTTATCCGAGTCCTCTGCCTCACGCACACGTGGTCACTACAACGACACACAAAACATTGGCTGGCCCGCGCGGTGGTCTGATTTTATCAGCCTGTGGCGATGAAACTTTATATAAAAAGTTTAACAGCTCAGTGTTCCCAGGTAACCAAGGCGGACCTTTGATGCACGTTATCGCTGCGAAAGCGGTCGCGTTCAAAGAAGCGCTTGAGCCTGAGTTCAAAACTTATCAGCAGCAAGTGCTTAAAAATGCCAAAGCAATGGTTTCGGTCATGCAAGAGCGCGGTTATAAGATTGTGTCAAACGGCACCGATAATCATTTATTTTTGCTAGACTTAATAGACAAAGATATCACGGGTAAAGATGCTGATGCTGCGTTGGGTAACGCGAATATTACCGTTAATAAAAACTCAGTGCCTAACGATCCAAGGTCACCTTTCGTCACAAGCGGTTTACGCATTGGTACTCCGGCTATTACGAGACGCGGGTTTAAAGAGGCAGAAGCAGGCCAAGTAGCTACTTGGATGTGTGATGTATTAGACAGTATCAATGATCAAAGTGTCATCGAAAGAGTCAAAGGCGAAGTCGTAGAACTATGCGAACGCTTCCCAGTATATGGTTAGTTAGTATACGGCTAGTTAAAGAGGTTTTTTAAAATTAGCTCAATTGCAGGCCATACATTGATGTGTATGGCCTTGCTTATTTTTGGAGCGTCAGCTCATGTTTTGTCCATTTTGTTCCGCACAAGAAACTAAAGTTATTGACTCAAGGCTCGTTGCCGACGGTGCTCAGGTGCGCAGACGCAGGGAATGCTTGGAGTGTCATGAACGATATACCACTTTCGAAATTGCTGAACTGGTCATGCCTCGTGTTGTTAAACGAGACGGTTCGCGAGAGCCTTTTAATGAAGACAAGCTGAGGGCTGGGCTACAAAGAGCACTAGAGAAACGTCCAGTAAGCACCGAACAAGTTGAAAACTGCATTGTTCGTATTAAATCATCGCTGCGAGCAACAGGCGAACGTGAAATTAAGAGTGAGCTTGTCGGCAGTTTAATAATGGATGCGCTTAAAGAGCTGGATAAAGTAGCCTATGTCCGTTTCGCCTCGGTATACCGATCGTTCGAGGACATACGTGAGTTTGGTGAAGAAATTGCTAAGCTAGGTGATTAATGCCCAAATTCACTAAAATCGATGCGCATTGGATGTCAATGGCGTTGAAATTGGCTCAAAAGGGACGTTTTTCAACAATGCCCAACCCAAATGTGGGTTGCGTCATTGTTGACAAGAATAATCAGTTGATTGGTCAAGGTTTCCATCAAAAGGCAGGTCAGGCCCACGCAGAAGTTAATGCGTTAATAAACGCTGGATTTATTCCTCACCAAAACCCAGCAAATGAGCCAACAGTCCATCAGGATAAACCTATAACGCATGGCGCCACAGCCTATGTTACGCTAGAACCCTGCAGTCATACCGGTAAGACCCCACCGTGCGCACTTGCTTTGATTGAAGCACAAATCGCTCGGGTTGTTATTGCTAGCATTGATAAAAACCCTCAAGTCATGAATAACGGGATTGCGCAGTTAAAAGAAGCGGGTATCCAAGTAGACACAGGCTTGATGGAGTCTGAAGCGCAAAAATTAAACACAGCGTTCAATTTTCGAATGACTCATAGTTTGCCATATGTGATCGTCAAACTCGCTACCAGTATCGATGGCAAAACCGCATTGAAAAACGGTGAGAGTAAATGGATTACCGGGCCAGAGGCGCGTGCTAACGTGCAGGTAGAACGGGCCTCTAGCTGCGCTATTTTAAGTGGTGCAGACACTGTCATCGCAGATGATCCCAAATTAAACGTGCGCGATGCGGCTTTGCCTGTTTTCGAAAGTGTGCTTTTCAAACTGCGCGCTGCACAGCCTGTTAGGGTCATTATTGACGGCCAAAACCGACTGCATAATAACTATCAAATCTTTCAAGATGAACACGAAGTAATTGTCTTCAACGCCAAACATAACTTTCAATTAACGGCTAAAAATATTGAGCAAATTCAAGTGCCGCTGGTGGTCTCAACAGAACATCAATCTGCAGAAGCTCGGCAGTATTTAGATTTACACGCTATAATGCTCGTGTTAGCTGAAAGGCAAATAAACAGAGTGTGGACTGAAACTGGGGCCGCACTGTCAGGCGCATTGTTGAAAAGCAATTTAGTCAACGAATTGATTATTTATCAAGCCCCAATTTTGCTCGGCTCTGATGCCAGAGGTGCGGTAAACATTGGCCAATTAACAAGTATAGAGCAAGCAGTTAAAACAGAATTTAAAGAAGTGACTCAGGTCGGGAAAGATCTAAAACTTCGCTTATCTATTAAAAGCTAACAACAAATTAAAAGTAGTAGGAGTGTCGGTTTATGTTTACTGGGATTATAGAAGCCAAGGGAACGATTAAGTCCTTGGTCAATCACGGCGACGATATTCGCCTAACAGTTGAAACAGGCAAGCTTGATATGAGCGATGTTGCCTTAGGAGATAGCATCGCCACTAACGGCGTTTGTTTAACGGTTGTTGATTTTGGTGAGCACTTTTACAGTGTGGACGTTTCTTCTGAAACCATAAAATATACTGGATTTGCGGATTACAGTAGCGGCAGCGCCGTTAATCTTGAAAAAGCCATGCGTGCTGATACCCGATTTGGTGGTCACATTGTGAGTGGTCATGTTGATGGTGTGGGCGAAGTGCTTTCGGTTACTGACCATCAGCGCTACGTTGAAATCTGGGTTAAAGCGCCGGATGAATTGGCTAAGTACATTGCGCACAAAGGCTCAATTACCGTCGACGGAGTCAGCTTAACAGTAAACGAAGTTAAGGGGGCGGCTTTCATGCTTTGGCTAATCCCTCATACGTTGCAAGAAACGGTCATGGGCACTTATGCAAAAGGAACTAAAGTCAATTTAGAAGTTGACGTGATTGCGCGTTACCTAGAAAGACTTATGCTCGGTGACAAAGCCGCACAAGAAGAAAAACAAGACATCAGCATGTCATTTTTAGCTGAGCATGGTTATTTAAAATAGGGGGAGCTTTACAAAAGCTCGACTCAAATACACTAACTTGAAACAGATTCGTTTGGCATTAGCTCATTGTTGCAAGCAGAACTAGCCAGTAAAAAGACATGAAATAATCGAAGTTTCACCATATTTAAAAACACGAAGAGAAATGTAATGGCGTTGAACACAACACAGGAAATTATCGAAGACATCAAGCTAGGCAAAATGGTTATTTTGATGGATGACGAGGATCGAGAAAATGAAGGTGATCTGATTATGGCTGCTGAGCACGTTACGCCAGAAGCGATTAACTTTATGGTTACCCATGCAAGGGGCCTAGTCTGTTTGCCCATGACAGCAGAGCGCTGCAAATTGTTGAAGTTGCCGTTGATGGTGGACAACAATAACGCTCAATTTTCCACTAACTTCACTGTTTCGATTGAAGCTGCAGAAGGCGTAACTACGGGTATTTCAGCAGCCGACAGAGCAAGAACAGTTTTGGCAGCAGTCAATCCAAACGCTATTGCCAAAGACATCGTGCAGCCAGGTCATATATTCCCTCTGATTGCGAAAGAAGGCGGCGTGTTAAATAGAGCTGGACATACAGAAGCCGGTGTTGATTTGGCCAGAATGGCTGGCTGTCAATCAGCTTCAGTAATTGTTGAAATTCTCAACGATGACGGCACGATGGCGAGAAGACCTGAGCTTGAGGTATTCGCCCAGAAACATAATCTGAAAATAGGAACGATTGCCGATCTCATCGAGTATAGAAACCTAAACGAAACGACTATTGAACAAGTAGCAACTTGCAATTTACCTACCGCTTACGGTGATTTTGAGCTCATTACTTTTAAAGACGTAATTGATGAACAAATTCATTTTGCGCTTAAAAAGGGCGACATTGTTGCAGGCAAACCAACCTTAGTGCGAGTGCATTTACATAATACCTTAAGTGATTTACTTAGCTCAACGCGAGCAGTGAATCGCTCGATGCCTCTTTCTGAGTCGATGCAACGCATTAATAAAGAGGGTGGTGTATTAGTTTTGCTTGGTAAAAAAGAAGACATCATTTCACAAGTGAAGCAGTTTCAAGCAGAAGATAACGGCGAAGTTGCTGAAGGTAAAGCATGGCAAGGTTCTTCTCGCACTGTAGGCGTGGGAAGTCAGATACTAGCAAGCCTAGGTATAGAGAAAATGCGTTTATTAAGCAAGCCAATTAAATACTCGGCATTATCAGGTTTTGGCCTTGAAGTTGTCGAATACGTTTACGATGAAAAATAAACCCTTTTAACAATTAATCTTCGCGCGACTTATGGTATACTTCGCGCCGATTTTTTTGGAGAGCAAAAATGATAGAGATTGAAGGTAATATTCGAGCGACTGGCAAAAAATTTGCCATTGTTGTAGCACGCTTTAACGGTTTTGTAGTTGAGAGTTTGTTGGATGGTGCATTAGATACGCTAGAGCGTCATGGTGAAGTGAATCCTGATGACGTCACCGTGGTTCGAGTGCCGGGTGCCTATGAATTGCCTATCGCTGCTAAAAAACTCGCTGAGAAAAATAAATTTGATGCGATTATTGCTATCGGTGCAGTGATCCGTGGCGGTACGCCACATTTTGATTTCGTTGCTGGTGAATGCAACAAAGGGTTGGCTCAAGTATCTTTAGATGCTGGCATTCCTGTTGCGTTTGGGGTTATCACTACAGACAGCATAGAGCAAGCAATTGAGCGTTCAGGAACGAAAGCTGGCAACAAAGGCGCAGAAGCAGCTTTGTGTGCACTTGAAATGGTAAACGTCATTAGTGCTATTGAAGAGGCTAACTAAGTGAAACCTGCCGCGCGACGTAAAGCTAGAGAGCTAGCAGTTCAAGGTTTGTATGGTTGGCAAATGAGTGGCAACCCTATCGAACAAATAGAGCTTAGTATTGCTACTACCAATGACATGCACAAAGTCGACATGGAGTACTTTCAAGCCCTGTTGCGCGGAGTCGCAGAAAGAACAGAAGAGTTAGATAAAGCTATCAAGCCGTATCTCGGCCGTTTGCCGGAAGAACTAGATCCGGTCGAAAAAGCAATTTTACGATTAGCAACATTAGAACTCGTTGAACGTTTTGACACGCCCTTTAAGGTTGTCATTAATGAGTCAATTGAGTTAGCCAAAACCTTTGGCGCTGAAGAGAGTCATAAGTTTGTCAATGGCGTGTTAGATAAAGCCGTTAAGACACTTCGAAAAGACGAAAGAAGCTAATGTAGTGAAAGAGTTTGATTTGATTGGTAACTACTTTGCAAAAGGTGGTTATGTCCGCAAAGATGTATTGTTAGGTATCGGTGATGATGCTGCTGTTACGAAGGTGCCTACTGGCCAATGTGTTGTGACAACCACCGATACGCTTGTTGAAGGCGTTCACTTTCTCGCCGATACGGCGCCAGAGGCAATCGCTCACAAAGCGATTGCAGTAAACCTCAGTGATCTCGCCGCAATGGGTGCAGAGCCTGCTTGGATCAGCCTGTCTCTTTCGTTACCCAGTATTGATGAAAGTTGGGTGAAAGCTTTTTCAGAAAAAATCCACAGTTTAAGCCACTATTTTTCATTCCAGCTCATCGGTGGCGATACGGTTCAAGGTCCTCTTAGCATTACCATAACCGCTCAAGGTTTTATACCAGACGACAACCAAATAACTCGAAGTGGTGCAGAGCCTAGCGACTGGTTGCTAGTGACGGGATGTTTGGGCGATGCAGGCGTAGGCTTAGATATTCTCACCGATAAAGTCATAGTCAGTAATGCTGAGCACGCATCTTATTTGAAAAATAGGCATTGGTTTCCAACTCCCAGAGTGCTTGCAGGCACGACGCTTCGGCGCGTTGCAACCTCGTGTATTGATGTGTCTGACGGACTTATTCAAGACTTACATCAAGTCATTTCACGCTCTGAAGTTGGCGCTATAGTGCACCTTGATAAGTTACCTATTTCAGAGGCATTGGGTAAAAACATTGAAAACCTAACTGACGCGCTCACATATGCAGCGACGGCTGGTGACGATTATGAGTTGTTGTTTACGGTTCCAGAAGAGCAAAGAGTTTACATTGAAACGGCGCTTGCAAGTTATAATATTCCAGTTACCTGCATTGGGCAAATTACGGGTGCGGCAGGAAAGATTGATCTTCGTTTAGACGAGCAGCCTTTTGAATTTGAATCAAAAAAGATTGGCTTTGAGCACTTTTCCTAATGGATAAAACCCTACGTCAGCGAGTTAGCATGAGAAATCCAGTGCACTTTTTAGCATTGGGCTTCGGGAGTGGTCTAATTCCGTTAATGCCTGGCACTTTTGGCTCTCTAGCAGCCCTTCCCATTTTATACGCGATGAGTTTTGTCACTTTAGAAGTCTTTATAGCAATTGCTGTAGTAAGTTTTTTAGTGGGAATATATCTTTGTGGCAAGACAGCACGCGATATGAAAATGCACGATCACGGTTCGATTGTGTGGGACGAAGTTGCTGGTATGATGGTGACCTTCATCGCAATTCCAATCAATCCACTTTCTCTATTGTTGGGTTTTTTATTGTTTCGATTTTTTGATATTTTAAAACCTTGGCCTATTCGAGTTTTTGATAAGCGCGTCCATGGCGGCTTTGGCATTATGATTGACGATATTGTGGCTGGGCTCATGGCGTGTGCTTGCTTGCATGGGATCTTTTATCTACTACCTAATATTGCGTCGCAAATCACCTAGCTAAATACATTATGCAGCAAGCAAAACAGAGTGAAATGCGATGTGGAAACATCGCATTGCCGTAGATTAACTATTTGCTGCAACTGCCGTTAAAATACCCTTAGTATCTAATCCTAGCTCCGCATACATTTCCTGCTGCGTGCCCTGCATAATAAACTCATCTGGTAAGCCTAACTGTACAAGGTTTGGGGTTAATTTGTGCTTGAATAAGGCTTCTGCCACCCCACCACCAGCACCGCCAGCAATCGCACCATCCTCTAGTGTTATAAGCAGCTCATGCTGTTTGGCCGCTTCAACTAAGGCGACTTCATCAAGCGGTTTCACAAAGCGCATATCAATCAACGTTGCGTCTATTTGCTCAGCCGCTTCAGCTGCATAAGGCATTAAGGTACCGAAATTAAGAATAGCGACTTTTTTACCTTTTCTGATGGTCCTGGCCTTTCCAATATCTAATAACTGCATTTCGCCCGTGGCATCAATCCCCGATCCTGAACCTCTCGGATATCTTACAGCGGCTGGTTTATTTGCTTTATGACCCGTGTATAGCATATTGCGGCATTCAAGTTCATCGGATGGCGTCATAATGATCATGTTTGGGATACAGCGAAGAAAGCTAATATCGAATGCACCTTGGTGAGTTGGACCATCTGCGCCAACCAATCCAGCACGATCGATAGCGAATAGAACAGGCAAGTCTTGGATCGCAACGTCATGTATTAGTTGATCGTATGCACGCTGTAAAAAGGTAGAATAAATGGCAACGACAGTATTTTTTCCCTCTCGTGCCATACCTGCAGCAAGCGTGACAGCATGTTGTTCAGCAATCGCTACATCAAAGTATTGCTCAGGGAAACGTTGTGAAAACTCAACCATACCAGAGCCTTCGCGCATCGCTGGTGTAATAGCCATTAAATCAGTGTCTACTTTAGCCATGTCGCATAACCACTTGCCAAATATGGCGGAGAAGTTTGGCGAGCTAGGAGCTGCTTTAGGCAACTTGTGCTCTAAGTGGTTGAACTTAGGAACCGCATGCCATTTTATTGGATCTTGCTCGGCAAGCTCATAGCCTTTGCCTTTCTTGGTGACTACGTGCAAAATTTTTGGTCCTGACATTTTGCGCATATTGGCTAAGGTATCAACGATAGCAAGAACATCATGACCATCAATTGGCCCAAAATAATTAAAACCCAATTCTTCGAAAATCGTCCCCGGCACTACCATGCCCTTTAGGTGTTCTTCAGCTCTACTCGCAAATTCTCTAATAGGTGGCAAGGTACTTAAGATTTTTTTGCCACCGTCTCTTATGCTATTGAAAAAATTGCCTGTTAATAAGCGAGCTAAATGACTGTTTAACGCGCCAACGTTCTCCGATATCGACATTTCGTTATCATTTAAAATAACCACCATATCTTTGCCTATATCGCCGGCATGATTCAGCGCCTCAAACGCTAATCCAGCGGTCATCGCACCGTCACCAATTACAGCAACGACTTTACGACCTTTATCCTCTTGTTCAGCTGCAATTGCCATGCCTAAGGCGGCACTGATAGAGGTTGAGGAATGACCAACAGCAAAGGTGTCGTATTCACTTTCAGGAGGCCAAGGGAAGGGATGAAGACCACCTTTTTGACGAATGGTGGTCATTCGGTCACGTCTTCCTGTTAGGATTTTATGCGGATAAGCCTGGTGGCCCACGTCCCATACCACGCGGTCGAACGGTGTATTGTATACATAATGAAGCGCCACGGTTAATTCAACGGTACCTAGACCCGAGGCGAAGTGACCGCTGCTTAAACTAACGCTGTCAAGCAAATAGCGACGCAGTTCGTTTGCAATTTTGGTCAAAGAGTCTTTGGGTAACTTGCGCAACTCTTCTGGAATATTTGCTTTCGCTAAGTGTGGGTAGTCAGCTAGGTTTAACGTCATTATTTCTTTTATCTTCTGTCAGTGATACCGCGTACTCAGGCAATTGTAGCATTGTTGATGAGTAACAAAGGTGTCTATTTCTGTTCGTAAATCATTTGCTTAAAGGTGCACGCTGCATTTTTAAGCACGAAACTTGATTCCAGTACTAGTATTCTCGCGAGACCAAAAAATCGGTAAAGGCTTTTAATTGATCTGTATTGTAGGGCAAAGAGGCAATTGCTTGAAGTGCTTCATTGTGCAGCATTTGCAAAAAGCTTTGCGATCCCTCCAAGCCAAGGTGTGACACGAAAGTGTTTTTATTTAAATCAGTATCTGAACCCTGGGGTTTACCTAATGTTTCGCTGTCCGATATGACGTCCAAAATGTCGTCTTGTACTTGAAAAGCGAGACCAATCTTGCTGGCGTATTTCTGCAATAACTGAATATGTTCAATGGGTATACTGGGCGCTAGTATTGCGCCTAACGATACGCAAGCACTCAGCAATGCACCGGTTTTTAGTTGATGAAGCTCGGTTAACTCGGCTAATGATATTTCGTTACCGGTGGCAAGTAAATCAATGCTTTGACCAGCGCACATTCCGTTTACCCCAGACGCTTTGGCTATTACTTTTGCCATATCAACGCGCTTCGCTGAATTGTCTTTTGACAGTGGGTGATTCAGCACAATTTCAAAAGCGAGCGTTTGTAGTGCGTCGCCTGCCAAAATAGCGGTCGCCTCACCAAACTGTATATGATTTGTTGGCTTGCCGCGGCGCAGGGCATCATCGTCCATGGCGGGTAAGTCGTCATGGATTAAGGAATAAGCATGAATACATTCAATTGACATACTCGCCACATCAAGATCGTCTGGATTAGCGTCAAGCATATTTCCAACTATCGAAAGGAGCATTGGACGCATACGTTTACCACCGCTAAAAACACTGTATTTCATTGCTGTGATAAGTTCGTCAGCAGTCTGTGTTTGCTGGTCAATAAATAACGCTAGTTTGCGATCAATTCGTGTTTGCACATCTTGCTGAATGTTCAACAGTGCTATAGCGGAGGGCGAAGTGGACGACATTCTTACTAAAGCTCATCGCTTTCGAAATCAGCAAGTGTTTCGGTGCCGTTAGATTGCATCAATATCTGGACTTTTTGTTCAGCTGCCTTCAGTTGCTGCTGGCTTTGTCTTGCTAACTGAATACCGCGTTCGAACTTCTTCAAAGAGTCTTCCAAGGGAATATCACCTTTTTCCATTTCGACGACGATTTCTTCGAGCTCTTGCATGGCTGCTTCAAATGATGTTTTTTGTTCTGTCATTGACTTTAATTTTTCTGGCAAATGCTTGCGGAGAACCATAACTGAGGGGCGATTCAAGGTCAATTAATTTGCCCAAATATGCGTAAATATATTCCTTTGTTAGTAAAGCTTTTGGTATTTATGCCGTTAATACTTTTGCAGGCTGTGATTAGTCCAAAATACAAAGGTATTAAAGCCGATACCGCGATTTTTGGCGTTACGGGTAAACTGCAAAGCGTCAACACTATCAATTTTTTAAAAAGCAATTTTAATAGGAGCGAAACGTGGATTTAGCAACCCTCATAGGTATGATTGGTGCCATAGGTTTTGTCTTAATGGCAATGATCTTAGGCGGCGATTTGGGGATGTTTTTCAATGTACCCTCGGTTTTGATTGTTTTTGGTGGCTCTGTATTCGTTGTACTTTCACAATATCCACTTGGCCAATTTTTAGGCGCAGGGAAAGTTGCTGGTAAAGCGTTTATGTTCAAGATTCAAGCGCCTGAAGAGTTAATCCATAAGATTGTTGAAATGGCTGACGCAGCGCGTAAGGGCGGCTTTCTGGCCTTAGAAGAAGCTGTTATTGACAACGCATTTATGCAAAAAGGCGTCGACATGTTGGTCGACGGTCACGACGTTGAAGTCGTAAGAACAACAATGGGTAAGGATATTACGAATACGTCTGAACGACATGACGCAGGTTCGGTAATTTTTAAATCCCTCGGTGACGTGGCTCCAGCGATGGGAATGATCGGTACCTTGGTTGGATTAGTTGCGATGCTGTCAAACATGGATGATCCAAAAGCAATCGGTCCGGCGATGGCAGTAGCACTCTTAACGACGCTGTATGGCGCTTTTTTAGCGAACATTGTCTGTTTGCCAATATCTTTTAAATTGAGCGTGCGAGCGGCTCAAGAGAAACTTAATCAAAGTCTTATTCTGGATGGTATTTTAGGAATTGCCGATGGTCAAAACCCACGTGTTATTGAAGGTGTTTTGAAAGGCTATATTGCTGAAGGTAAACGCGGCACTGGAGAAACAGAGTAGTGGATGACGAATGCCCCAAATGTCCTCCCGCAGGACTGCCTGCTTGGATGGGTACCTTCGCTGACTTGATGTCATTGTTAATGTGCTTTTTCGTACTGCTACTTTCATTTTCTGAAATGGATGTGAGAAAGTTTAAACAGATAGCGGGTTCCATGAAGTTTGCATTTGGTGTCCAAAATAAAATTGAGTTGAAAGATATTCCCAAAGGTACCAGCGTTATTGCAATGGAGTTTCGCCCGGGGAAACCCGATCCAACGCCCATTGAAACAGTCCAACAAATCACACAAGAAATTACTAAACCTATGTTGAACTTCCAAGACGGTGAAGAAGATAACGCAGGTGGCAGACAAAAGCAGCGTGGTAGCTTTAGAGGTGGCCAATCAGCACAAACAGCAAATCAAACTGCGGCCGCAGCGGCCGCGGCCTCAAGCAAAGATCAAACAGATAAAAATACCAAAAAAATAGAAGATTTACTGCAAAAAGAAATTAAAGATGGCGCAGTAGATGTTGAAAATCTCGGACAGCAAATTGTTATTCGGATAAGAGAGAATGGTTCTTTTTCAGCCGGTTCTGCATTTTTACAACCGCAATTCAAACCGATTATTCGCGAGATTGGCGTCTTACTAGCAGACATGCCGGGCGAAATAGAAGTGACTGGGCACAGTGACAGTGTTCAAATTTCAAATGAACTATATCGCTCAAACTGGGATTTGTCAGCGCAAAGAGCAGTTGCTGTTGCTGAAGAGCTGCGAAAAGCACGTGGGTTTGATGAAGCCAGAATGAAAATCGTTGGGAAAGCTGCTACACAACCAATTGAAGCAGAAGATACACCTGAATCTCGAAACAAAAATAGGCGCGTAGAAATATCAATTATGCAGGGTAAACCGAAGTTTTCAGACCCCATATCAGTGCTGGAAAATTAAGTTTATTGAGTCTAAGAAAGGTTGTAGAGCATAGAGGGCAGTACACAAAATATATAAAGTAAGAAAGCCCTAGCAAAGAAGCGTCCAAATTATTGGTCACACTTCATTGTTAGGGCTTTTTGCTAATACGTAAAAGTAATTTTAATTAAGAGCGCTCTAGCTCTGCACGGTAATGTGGCTTGCTGATAACCAACTGAACCGTACTAATTGCGCGCTCTAAAAAACCACCTTCGCAGTAGTTTAGATAATATTGCCACATACGAGCGAACCGTTCGTCGTATCCATCTTTTTCAAGCGCTTCCTTACTTGCGTCAAATGCTATATGCCAGTCGTGTAGTGTTCTAGCGTAATCTAAGCCAATATCATGTAAGTCACGAATGTTCATGTCGGTACATTTCTTTAAAAACTTATTGATGGCAAATTGAGAAGGTAAAAAGCCGCCAGGGAATATATGTTTCTGAATAAAATCGACACTGTCTGAGTAACTGTCATAGCGACGGTCATCAATAGTAATGGCTTGCAAAAGCATGAGTCCGTTTGGCTTCAGCAACGAAGAACATTTTTCAAAGAAATTAGCTAGATACGCTTTGCCGACAGCTTCTATCATTTCGATTGACACTAATTTATCAAATTTACCTTCCAATAAACGATAGTCTTTTTTCAATAAGGTGATTTTCTCATTCAAACCTTCCCTACTTACCCATTCTTGGGCATAAGCATACTGCTCATCAGAAATCGTGGTGGTAGTTACTTTACAGCCGTAGTGCTTTGCTGCGTAGATGGCCAAGCCACCCCAGCCTGTGCCTATCTCCATTAAATGGTCGTTTTCAGATAGTTGTAACTTGTCGCAAATTGAGCGCAGTTTGTTCTCTTGAGCTTCAGCTAGCGTTGCTTCTGGCGTAGGGTAAATAGCCGAGGAATACATCATCGAAGGGTCTAAAAACTTTTCATATAATTTGTTGCCCAGGTCGTAATGAGCTGAGATGTTTTTCTTAGCCTGCTCACGTGAATTGCGTCGCATAAAATGCTGTACTTTCAGCACCGGCATCGTGACCCACTTGAATTTATTTTCCCATTCATCCAATGTGCTTAGGTTGCGCGCGAAAATCCGAATCACGTTAGTTAAACTTGGCGTTGTCCACCAACCATCTGTAAATGTTTCGCCTGATGCAACACTTCCTCCAAGTACTAAGCGTTTGTAAGCACGAGCGTCAATGATATTTACTTCGGCATGCAAGTCTTGGTCTGGGTTGCCGCATTGTGCAACTAATCGACCGTTTTCTTTTAAAGTTAAATGCCCTTCGGGCATATTTTGCATAGCTTTAACAAAAAGCTGCCGATAAGTACGGTCCATAAATGTCATTGAATCGGTGTTTTGTATTGTTTGTTCGCCATGTGACATATCTATTCCTTACCTCATGGATGCATATAAATTGGAACGCGTTTAAAAAAGAGCTTAATTGCTTGCCAATAAATTCCCGCAACCGTTTTTAAGGTCATACTAGGAATACTGAGTAAAGCGCCACGCAGTGTTTTTGTTGTTAAGGGCTGTCTTTGCATATTCAAGGCAGCCTCAAAGTGTTTCTCATGCTTTATACACGAAAGATGCAATCTTAGATTTTCATTTGGTTGTTTTATTTTCCACTGATAGGTCATATCCATTGGATTGAATGGAGAAACGTGGAATTCCTTGTCGCAGTCTTCTTGTTTGGCTAAATCTACCAAATAGTGATGTCTCTTGTTCCAAGGTGTATTGCTCACTTCAGCCAGCATGTGGGTATACTTACCTTCTGAATTTCTAAGATAATAAAAATTAACTGGGCTAAAGTACCAGCCAAATGTACGAACTTGCCCGAGAAAGTAAACGTCACCCGATAGTTTGGACCCGTTTAACTCAGACATTCTTGCGATAACAGATGACTCTAGCTTTTTCGCAGGGTCGCCTAAGTAATCTTTACGTAAAAATTTGACAGGACTAAACCCATTTGATTTATTCGAAAAGCCTTTGACGTCAGTATCTAATTGCTCAATTTCGCTTAACTTTAACCAGTACAAATAAATCTTGTAGTTGAACCTATGTACTTTCGGTACAAAGCGTTGATGATGCACAACCCCAGTGTACAGAGCTGACTCGGTCTGTCGTTGAATTGATGTGTTTGACTTCTGCAGGGACATTATAAGCTCGCACCAAAGCGCTTACAAACATCTAATGCACTGCGAAGACCGTCTTCATGGAAACCGTTGTACCAATATGCACCACAAAAATGAATGCCATCTTTCCCGCATATTTCTTCTCTGCGTTCTTGCGCACTCACCATTTTGGGACTGAATTGTGGGTGTGCATAATAATATGTGCCCAACACTTTGTCTGGCGATATGGCTTGGGTGTTGTTTAAAGTCACGCAAAAGGTAGTGTCGCTTTTTAATCTTTGCAAGATGTTCATGTTGTAGGTCACTGCTGCAGGCCTCGATGCTTCTGCCTTAGCGCCTTCAATTTCATAATTCCAACTTGCCCAGGCAAGCGGCCGATCAGGTAGAACAGACGTGTCGGTGTGCAGCACAACTTCATTCATAGAGTAAGGAATAGCTCCCAAAATTTCCTTATATAAATGCATGTCTACCTCATTTTGAGGCTCTTCACACAGCATTTTTAATGCTTGGTCGCTATGGCACGCAAATATTACTTCATCAAAGGTTTCTTCACCTTTTTCACTGACTACAACGAAGCTGCTATCTACTTTTACTACACTTTTAACAGCGTCATTTACACTAATTTTACTACTGAAAGATTCAATTAAAGGCGCGATATATTGGCTTGAGCCGCCGACAAGAGTAAACCATTGCGGTCTGTTGGTAATGTTGAGTAGGCCGTGATTATTAAAAAATTTCAGAAAGAAAGACAGCGGGAAATTAGCAGAGGCCTCTAAACTCGTTGACCATATTGCGGCGCACATAGGCAGTATATAGTTGTGTGTGAAAACCTCACTCAGCTTATGTTGCGTAATAAATTGTTGAAGTGTGATGTTGTCAGTATCTTTATTGTCGGCAATGTGGGACTTACACAACTTGTTGAATTTAACTATGTCGAGCACTAAACGCCAAAAAGAAGGCCGCAATATATTTCGCCGCTGGGCAAACAAGCTGTTGATAGTATTGCCGTTATATTCCATCTTTGTTTTGATATTTTTAACACTAAAGCTCATTTCGGTAGGCTGAGTATCAACGTTGAGCGTTTGCATTAATTTTATAAAGTTTGGATACGTCCACTCGTTGTAAACAATAAAACCGGTGTCGATGGCATATGTAGTGTCATTCACAACGACATTCTTTGTTGCCGTATGACCGCCTATATAATCGTTCGCCTCGTAGACTTTCACTTCATACTGTTTGTTTAGTAAGTACGCAGAACTCAGGCCTGATATACCTGTACCAATGATGGCAATTCTCTTAGTCATTGCGAGCGTTCTCTTTTTTCTTTGGTTTCTGACGCATGCTGATGCATATTTTTTTCTGCACTCTTTCGGGGAGTAGGTTTAACAAGCGGACAATAAAACTAAATCTTCTCGGAAAATAAACACTAGCTCGAGAAGAAACGATTCCTTTAAGCATGTATTCTGCTGCTTCTTCTGCACTAATAACCATGGGCATTGGAAAATCGTTTTTATCGGTCAGCGGTGTTTTTACAAAACCTGGCGATAAGGTTTGTACCGCAATCCCTTTGTGCGCTAGATCGACTTCAAAACTTTTGGCAATATAGTTCAAGGCGGCTTTGCTCGCTCCGTAAGCTTGGCTTTTTGGAAAGGGCAGCAAGCGGGCAAGGCTGTCAACGAAGACAATTTTATTCCCTGATTTAAGGACAGGGATGAGTGCAGATACAACATTAACGACGCCGAACACGTTTGCATCAAAAACACGTTTAAACATGTCTGGTTCTATATTATTGATATCAACATATTCGCAAGTTCCTGCGTTTAGGACTGCGATATCACATTTTACATTAGCTAATGCGTCCTTCGTTGCAGCTTCATCCGTTACATCGAAGCGACATGTTGTCATGTTCTCTATTTTGGCAAGCTCAGCCAGTTTTTCTTCATTTCTGCCGCAGGCAATCACCTTATGTCCATCATTTACGCAGCGCTTCGCGAGGGCTTCGCCAATGCCAGACGTTGCACCGGTGATGAGTATTGTTGCCATTATCCTAATTTCCTTTTGATACGTTTTATAATTCTGCCCAGTAGAGGAATGTTCTCATATACCATCTGACCTAAGTCATAATAATCGCGATGGAATATAATCTTATCGTCCTTGATTTTCAATTGAGTAATACCATCAACGTCAATGGGTTTCCCCTTATTAATTCCGGATGTGGTAAAGGTCATTTTCCACGTCACTAGATAGGCTAGGAGAGCACTTGCGCTTTTTTCTTCACTATTTAGCGAGGCGACTTTATCGATAGAATGTATCTCAAACGAGCAGTTTTTAGCGTTTCTTAGGAGCTTAGTAAAGTATGTTTGCACTGCAGCAATGCCTGAGTGTGTAGCGATAGGGTCGATAAATGTAACGTCATTACTGTATATGTCCGCTAATTCCTCTACTTTCATCGACTCTAGGTCAACATAGAATGATTCAAATTTTTTGATTGCGTTCATATGTGATGCTCTTTGTTTTAATGCTTAATGGATTTTACATCCTATATTATACTTGAGATCAAGAGATTAAATTTTTTTAATTCATTGTGATTTCGATCTAATCTTTAATCTCAGCGTAATCATTATTGTATTCTAAGCTACCGAGAACGTTTGTAATTATGAAGTGTCCATTATTCCCGCTGTCTGCGCATATTCTTCCCGAGGGAAGGATGGCGCTGAGAATTTTCGAACCGCGTTATGTAAGGATGGTGAAAGAGGCCTGCGCCGAAGGCACTGGTTTTGTTATCTGCATGCTGAATTCTAAAGGACAGAAAGAGCTAAATACGCACATCTTTCCAACGGGAACGTATTGCAAGGTTATTGATTTTGATCTTTTAGAAGATGGGCTCTTAGGCATAACAATCGAAGGCATTAATTGTGTAACGATAAGTAATATTGAAACGGAAAAAGATGGTCTACGTGTCGCTGACTGCGAAGACGTCAAGGTGTGGTCTTGCAGTTTTGATATTCAAGACTTAGCTCCGATGAATGAGCGTCTAGGTGAAATATTCGAGACGTACCAAGAGGTTAGTTCGTTATATGAGACAGTTAAGTTAGATGATCCGCTATGGGTGATAAACCGTTGGTTAGAATTACTCCCTGTCGATGCTGAGCAGAAACAACATTTTTTAGCGCAAAAAGATTGCAAGAAAATAGTAGATTATCTTTCGCAGCTGATTGAGTAGTATATCTCGCCTAACACCGAAGCAGGATTGGTCATTATAGGGTTGTATGACCTAAGAAAATAAACGTCTATATTAAACTGCTCTGTTGAGATAAACTGATGCTTGCAAAATCAATTTAAAAAATGATATTAAATTTTTATTTAAGTGATCTTTCTAATTAGCACCTCGTATAAACTAGCAATGCATACGACAGGAAGAACAAAATGCTCATCGGAATCCCATTGGAAAACAACAAGCCAGATGTAAGAAAACCGAAAGACTGTGCGGCAGAAATGTCAGCGCTGTTAGAGACGGTGGCGCAAGAACGTTGCAAAGCGTCCTTCGCAAAAGTATTTGGTTATTTCGCTCCCCGCTTACGTTCATATGCCTTAAAGCAAATGGGCAATGAAGCTATTGCTATGGAATTAGTTCAAGATACGATGTCAAATGTGTGGCAGAAAGCGCATTTGTTTAATGCAGAGAAAGGTTCTCCTTCAACCTGGATTTTCACGATTGCGCGAAACATTCGTTTCGACATGCTGCGCAAGTTGAAGAATAGAAAGGAAGATGTTTGCTCTGACGATATGTGGCCGATACTTTGCGAACAAACGGCAGACCCGAAAGAAAAGTCTTTGGAAGAACAAATTACACTGCAGCAAGTAGGGGAATTGTTTAACGAATTGCCTGAGAAGCAGAAAGCAGTAATTGAAGCAATTTATATCGATGGAAAGTCTCAGCAAGAAGTTGCAGACGAGTTGGAAATACCTTTAGGTACAGTAAAATCTCGCACGAGACTTGCCCTACAACGTTTAAAGGACATGTTAGAAACACATGATTAATTTTCATCCTACAAACGAAAGATTAGATGCATTTGCAGATGGCCTTATGGCGCCTGCCGAAGCATTGATTATTTCAGCCCACTGCGACATGTGTTCGAAATGTGCCAAGAAAGTAGCGCTATATACTGATGCAAATGCAGAAATAGTCTTCGACCAAAGCAGCCCGAAGGCAGAACCTGGCATTTTTGGTGACATGTTATCTCAAATTATGTCTGAAGAAGTGGATAGGGGCATAGTAGTTGAGCCAACTAACAGGGTGTTAGAGTTGGATGGTCGTAAGTTTACTTTACCTCGGTCACTAAATAGGTTGTCTGAGTCGATGGGAAACTGGTCCCACATGGTTGGGAAGCTTTGGCAAGCACCTGTAAATATTGGTGGTGACAACGTCGCAAACTTTATTTTTATGGAGAAGGGTGGGTCTGTTCCAGAGCATACCCATAGAGGCAGTGAGATGACTCTAGTTGTCAATGGTGAGTTCAGTGACGGTTTAGCAGACTACGATAGTGGAGACTTCATGGTTATGGATGGTAAACACATACATACACCATCGACGATCTCTGATGAAGGCTGTCTAGTGTTTAGTATCGTCGATAAGCCATTGCATTTTACTTCTGGCTGGGCTCGTCTGATAAACCCATTTAGCCATTTATTCTTTAAGTAAATACACTAGCGTAATATTATTTCAGAATAAATGACAATAAAAAAGCACGCTTTGAGCGTGCTTTTTTGTGCGTAATTTTTCTTTTACTTGTGTAAATCTATTTCTAATCAAGAAATTCACTATCAGGATAGTTCAACCTGAGTGTTCTCATTGTATTCTGCTTAAGTTCAGTCAAGTTAAGCTGATTGTAGCTTGAAACCATAATTTCAAGTGCCGGCTGCACTTGTGTCGTATCGGGAAAATTCTCGATAACATATCTTCCACGGTTAGCTGCAGCTACGTATGCCTGCCTTCTCATGTAATAACGTGCAACCGCAATTTCATAACTAGCGAGTCGATTCTTAATATGCAGCATGCGCTCACTCGCATCAGTTGCATATTTACTGTTCGGATATTTTTGAATTAATCGTCTGAAATCTTCAAAAGCTTCACGTGATTTAGATGGGTCTCGGTCAGAGCGATCCACACCAAGCATTTCTTGAAAAAGATTGTTGTCTAGTTCCATGTTGGTCACGCCGCGCATAAAGTACGCATAGTCAACGTCTGCATGGTTAGGGTTCAAGCGAACAAAGCGGTCGATAGTCGCCAATGCTTGGTCAGGCTTACCTACTTTATAATATGAAAAGATAAGATCCAATTGAACTTGGTGTGAATGTGCGCCAAACGGATATTTTGAATCAATTGCGCTTAAGGTTTGTGCTGCTTGTGCATAGTTACCTACAGCCATGCTTTCACGAGCGTTAGCGTAGAGCGCCTGAACTCCTTGATTAGCAACTGCTTTAGCTTCCTCGTCTTCAGATGAGGCACAGCCTCCTAGGCCAATCATTGCTGCTGCGAGTATTGCTATGCTTATCTTATTTTTCAGTATCATTTGAAATTGCTTAACCTTTTCTATTTATTAATGAGTTGCTCTTTTCAAATCAACTCTTTGTACTTTTCGATGGATTTTTTGCGCCATTAACCATGTTTTCCACCGCGTTTGGCTATTCTACACTAAGCTTTATTTGCTGTGTTAGAAATTCTTGCTGTTATGCAACATAACTTGCTTGCTATACTACGCACACTATTTATTAATGCGAATGTTATGGCTTCCAATAAACTCCAAATTAATCTTTCGGCAACAGTGCCTGAAAATTTATTCGATAAAAGACTAGACCAATGTTTGGCGGTTTTGTTCCCTGAATACTCAAGATCTAAGCTAAAAGAGTGGATACTAGCTGGGTTTGTAAGTGTTGACGGCGAAAAAATCGACACACCACGACTAAAACTAAAAAGCGGTGAAGAAATTGTTATCGACGCTGAGCAAGAAGTGCAGGTCACTAGCGAAGCTCAACACATCGATTTGAATGTTGTTTATGAAGATGAGCATATACTGGTTATCGATAAACAAGCCGGCTTAGTCGTCCATCCCGGTGCCGGAAACCATGACGGCACTCTACTAAATGCATTGTTGGCTAAAGTTCCTGAAATTGATCAAGTACCTAGAGCCGGCATTGTCCATCGCTTAGATAAAGATACAACGGGTTTAATGGTTGTCGCAAAAACACTGCCTGCGCAAACAAGCTTAGTGGAACAGTTGCAGGCTCGAAGCATGGGCCGTGAGTATGAAGCATTGGTTATGGGAACAATGATTGCAGGTGGAGTTATTGATGAACCTATCGGCAGACACGCAACAAAAAGAACAGCAATGGCGGTGAGAGAGTTCGGTAAACCTGCTGTAACGCATTATAGAGTGAAAGAAAAGTTTCGCGCCTATACTCATCTTCGCTTAAAACTGGAAAGTGGCAGAACGCACCAGATCCGAGTTCATATGTCGCATATTAATCATCCATTAGTAGGCGATGCACTTTACGGCGGTAGACCTCGTTTGCCAAAGAACGCTAGCGAACATTTCATTAACGCGTTGCGAGCGTTCAAACGTCAAGCACTGCATGCAGCACAACTGACCTTAATGCATCCGGTTAGTGGCGAAGAAATGACGTTCAAAGCTCCTCTTCCGGAAGATTTTGTTACCTTGTTGAAAGACGTAAGGGAAGACACAAAAATAAACGGAATTGATATCTAATTGGCCTTTATCGAATTTATTCAGCCTTCGTGGCCGGTAAATAAGAGCGTGTTTTGTGTAAGCACCACTACTAGTGGTGGTGTCAGTACCAGTGCGTTCAAAAGCCTAAATTTAGGTTCTCACGTTGGTGATGATCCACATAATGTTGAGCTGAATCGTCAACGTTTGGCCTCTGAACTCAAGCGTTTTGTGCCAGATGTTAAGCCTCTGTCATGGCTTAATCAGACTCACAATACGAACGTTCTTAGACTGTCAGCACCCACAGACGCTGGCAAAGTAGAGGCCGATGCGGCGTTTACTAATATGCCTAATTTACCATGCAGCGTCATGACTGCAGATTGCATGGCCCTCATGATTGCAAACACTGACGGTACTGAAGTTGCTGCGGTTCATGCAGGTTGGAAAGGTTTATTAAACGGCGTTATTGAAAATACAGTAAAGCAGTTTTCCTCGCGGCGTAGTGAGATTCACGTATGGTTCGCACCTTCTATATGTCAGCAGCATTTTGAGGTTGGAGAAGACCTTAAAACCCTATTTTCGAAGTTTCCAAGCGCGTTGAAAGCCTCTACGGTAAAGAATAAAACGCTGCTAAACTTGATTGAAGTAGCGAATTTAAAGCTTGATGAACTGAGTGTTTATCAGCGTTACTATTCAAATATTTGTACCTATTCTTCAGTTAACTTGTTCTCACACCGTCGCTCTACACATCAAGGTATATCTACTTGTGGGCGAATGGCAAACTTGATCTTAATCAAGTAAGACCTCGATTGAATAAAAAACGAGCTTGAAAGTTCGCGTCTTAGACTCCACATTTACTTAATATACATCATGGAGTTAAGTTACTTATGCGTTTAGACCGATTTACAAGCAAGTTTCAAATTGCGATTTCCGATGCACAAAGCCTCGCATTGGGAAGAGATCATCAATACATTGAACCAGTGCATCTAATGATGGCCTTACTAAACCAGCAGGGCGGTTCTGTGCGCCCGTTATTTGATCAAGCAAAGGTCAACGTAAATAGCTTGCGTTCATCACTATCAGAAGCCATTGAAAGATTGCCTCAATTACAAGGTATTGGCGGTGATGTTCAGCTTAGTAATGACACATTAAAACTGCTCAATTTGAGCGATAAGATTGCACAGAAGCGCAAAGATGACTACATCACATCTGAAATATTTGTGCTTGCATGTATGGAAGACAAAGGCCACCTAGGCACGATATTCAAAACATTAGGCGTTAAACAAGAAGCGATTGAGTCAGCGATTAATTCGTTGCGTAATGGTCAAAAAGTGACTGATCCAAATGCTGAAGATGTTCGACAAGCACTGGAAAAGTTTACGATGGATCTAACAGAGCGTGCTGAGCAGGGAAAATTAGACCCAGTGATTGGGCGCGACGATGAGATCCGCCGGACGATTCAAGTCCTGCAGCGCAGAACTAAAAATAATCCTGTGTTGATCGGTGAGCCAGGTGTTGGTAAAACAGCCATTGTTGAGGGTTTAGCGCAACGAATCATTAACGGCGAAGTACCTGAAGGTCTAAAGAACAAACGAGTATTATCTTTAGATATGGGCTCACTCTTAGCCGGTGCAAAATACCGTGGTGAATTTGAAGAACGTTTAAAAGCCGTGTTGAATGAGCTATCCAAAGAAGAAGGCAAAGTCATTTTATTTATTGACGAGCTTCATACCATGGTTGGCGCAGGTAAAGGTGAAGGAGCGATGGATGCAGGAAATATGCTCAAACCAGCGTTAGCACGCGGTGAGTTGCATTGCGTCGGCGCCACTACGCTAGACGAATACAGACAATATATTGAAAAAGACGCGGCGCTAGAACGACGCTTTCAAAAGGTGCAGGTAGATCAGCCCTCGGTGGAGGACACGATTGCTATTTTGCGCGGACTAAAAGAGCGCTATGAGCTTCACCACTCTGTTAACATTACCGACCCGGCTATTGTTGCGGCAGCCAGACTATCTAACCGCTATATCAGCGATAGGCAGTTGCCTGATAAGGCGATTGACTTAATAGATGAAGCTGCGTCTAGCATTAGAATGCAAATAGATTCCAAGCCAGATGAAATGGACAAGCTTGAGCGTCGAATTATTCAATTGAAGCTTGAAGAGCAGGCTTTATCCAAAGAAACCGACACTGCCAGCCTTAAAAGATTAGAGGTAATTGAAATAGAGCGCGAGCAGCTAGAGCAGAAATTTGGCGATTTAGATAAGATTTGGCGCGCTGAAAAAAATGCAATGCAGGGCACCCAGTTTATCAAGGGAGAGCTCGAACAAGCGAAACTTGATCTCGAGATAGCGCGCAGAGCATCTGATTTGTCCAGAATGTCAGAACTCCAGTATGGCCGTATTCCTGAGCTGGAGCTCAAACTTGAGCAGGCCAGTGAGTCTGACATAATGGAAACACAGCTGATAAAAAATAAAGTGACTGAAAATGAAATAGCCGATGTGTTATCTCGTTGGACTGGCATTCCTGTAAGCAAAATGTTGGACAGTGAGAAAGATAAACTAGTTAGTATGGAAGACACTATCGGTAAACGTGTCATTGGCCAAAGGGAAGCAGTGGTTGCTGTTTCAAATGCGATCAGGCGTTCTCGTGCTGGTCTTGCTGACCCAGATAAACCAACCGGCTCGTTTTTGTTTCTAGGTCCAACAGGGGTGGGGAAAACTGAACTATGTAAATCATTGGCTAACTTTTTGTTTGATACTGAAGATGCCATGGTCCGCATTGATATGTCTGAGTTTATGGAGAAACACTCAGTGTCGAGATTAGTGGGTGCGCCGCCGGGCTATGTAGGTTATGAAGAAGGTGGTTATTTAACCGAAGCCGTTAGACGCAAACCTTATTCGGTTATTTTATTAGATGAAGTAGAAAAAGCGCATCCAGACGTATTCAATATTTTGCTGCAAGTGTTGGATGATGGCAGATTGACAGACGGGCAGGGTCGCACAGTCGACTTTAAGAACACTTTAATTATTATGACCTCTAACTTAGGTTCTGACATTATCCAAGGTCACACTGATGACAGCACCTACGAAGAAATGAAGAAGCAAGTGATGGTAGAAGTGTCAGCTCACTTTAGGCCTGAATTTATTAACAGAGTTGATGATATTGTTGTATTCCATTCATTGGGTAGGGAAGAGATAAAGTCGATTGCTAAAATTCAGCTCTTAGGCTTACGTCAGCGCCTACAAGAAATGGGATTAAAATTAGAAATATCTGGTGCAGCATTAGATATAATTGCTGATGCGGGATTTGACCCAGTGTATGGTGCGAGACCGCTGAAGCGTGCAATTCAAACTCAGATTGAAAACCCATTAGCTGAAACTCTATTAAGTGACAAACTTGTCGATAAGGAAGTAGTCAGAATTGATGCGGTTGATGGCGTTTTAGTGATTGCTTAATCAGTCGTTTATAATGCCATTAGGATTACTAATGGCATTATTTAAATAAGCTGATAAATACATCAAAACTGGCGTGTTGTTCTAAACTAGATAGTTGTTCCTTCATGCTTCGTGCGCTTGTTGAGCGAAATTATATGCAGCATCAACGTTATTGTTAGAAAGATAGAAGTCGCCCGTCAATAAATTTACGTCAGGATTTTTGGGTTAGGTTTTGGTCAATGAATCTAAAAGAATTGTAGCCTCATCTATATCGCCTAGCGATAACAATGCTCTCACGCTGTCACGTATGGCAAAGAAGTTGGTTTCATCTAATTCTAAAATTCTATTTAAAGTGACTAAACTGCCAGCGGCATCGGAGACTCGCCATTGAGCTAAACTTAAACGGTATAGGTCGTTTACATTGTCACTATAGAGGCCTAATAATGTTTTAAAATCTTCTTTCGCTTTTGTAAACTCATTTGAGTTATTGAAAATTAGGGCTATTTTGTAGAAATACTTGGCGTTTAAAAAGTCATCCTTTATTAGCGTATTCAGTATTATCAATGCATCACGGTTGTTGCCATTGGCAATATTTATGTCAATCAGCGGTTCGCTAAATAAAACTTTCTCATATCTTTCCTACAACTTAATGGAATTTGTATTCTGCCTAGCAAATTTGATGCTTAAAAGAATTTTGCATATTTTTCAGTTGGTTGTGAGTGTAATGCGCTAGTGTGTCAAAAAGCCTGACACACATGTCTCCTTGACTGGTCACAACAACAGCGGATTGACTAACATATACAGCTCTATTGTTTATGTATACAATTAATCAACGAATAAGAATGCGTGTAAATCGGAGCAGCTGACCGCAATAAAGGTGCTTAGTGTTTCGAAGCGCAGTTAATCTAAACTAATGAGTACAACTATATATATGCAAGCCAATAAACGAAAAGGTATTTATCTCTTACCGAACCTACTAACAACGGCAGGGCTATTTTCAGGCTTTTACGCTGTCGTTATGTCAATGAACAATCATTTTGAATCCGCAGCAATTGCAATATTTGTGGCCATGATATTCGATGGGTTAGATGGTCGTGTTGCGCGGATGACAAATACACAAAGTGACTTTGGAGCCGAATATGATTCGATGGCTGATATGGTTTCTTTCGGCATGGCACCAGCATTGGTAGCTTATAACTTCGGTCTTGCTGAGTTAGGCAAGATTGGTTGGTTAGCGGCGTTCGTTTATGTTGCGTGTGCTGCATTAAGGTTGGCACGGTTTAATACGCAGGTAGGTATTGCTGACAATCGATTTTTTCAGGGCTTAGCGAGTCCGGCCGCGGCTGCACTTGTTGCTGGTATGGTATGGGTAGGAATCGATTACGACATTGATGGAAATGAATATGGGATCATTGTTGCGATAGTGACCGGTATTTCAGGGCTATTAATGGTTAGTAATTTTAAATACAACAGTTTTAAGACGATAGATTTACATGGGAAAGTACCATTTGTAGCAATACTCGTCGTTATGTTGGTATTCATAGTAGTGGCAACTGCACCTTCTCTTGTGCTCTTCATCGTGTTTCTATTATATGCGGTTGCTGGGCCCGTTAATACTTTTAGGTCGGTTGAAAAAGTGACGTTAGAGGATGTGATCGGAGAGACAGCAGAAGACGCCGATTTTGAGGGAGCGTCTGAGGATAATGTCGAAGCTGCAGATAAGAACGCAACATCGAGCAACAATACTGTTGATAAAGATACAGCCGATAATAAAGACAAAGATTCGAAGAAAGAAAAGTAATCATCGGTAATCCAATTTATATCGTTGTAGCATAAGCAGCCTTTAGCACCCACTATTGCTGCTTGTGCCTACTTTTATAGCTTAACCCTGAAGTATCGAATCGTTAAGCTGACAATAGCTTTAAAAGTATAATCATTAAACTGTTGAATTTATTGGTTTAAATCTATTTATTGACGTATTTATATACACTTAATACTAGATTATCTCCCTACCTTATAAAAATAATTGTAAAAAAGACTTGAACACTTTATTTGATTCTGTAGAATGCGCGCTCTGTTCAAGGGAGGCAGCCAAACAGTAGTTTGCTGGTTCGCACGAACAGGATGTTTTAGGGCAGTTTGAATTGGTTTTATCGTTTGCTTCGGTTAAAAATAAATTCAAATTAAATTGCAAAAAACCTTGACAATAAAAACGATGCAGGTAGTATACGCATCCCGCTTGAGACGGCACACAACGTGACTTTCAAGCCGCCAGTGAAATGGAAAGAAGCTGGCATGTTCTTTAACAATTTATAACAAGACAATCTGTGTGGGCACTCATTAAGAGTGTCGACAACAAAAAACGATTTACAAAAAATTTAATTGAAGAGTTTGATCATGGCTCAGATTGAACGCTGGCGGCAGGCCTAACACATGCAAGTCGAACGGAAACATGTCTAGCTTGCTAGATGATGTCGAGTGGCGGACGGGTGAGTAATGCCTGGGAATTTGCCTTTGTGTGGGGGATAACCATTGGAAACGATGGCTAATACCGCATGATACCTACGGGTCAAAGGGGGCTTCGGCTCCCGCGCAAAGAGAAGCCCAGGTGAGATTAGCTAGTTGGTGAGGTAAAGGCTCACCAAGGCGACGATCTCTAGCTGTTCTGAGAGGAAGATCAGCCACACTGGAACTGAGACACGGTCCAGACTCCTACGGGAGGCAGCAGTGGGGAATATTGCACAATGGGCGAAAGCCTGATGCAGCCATGCCGCGTGTGTGAAGAAGGCCTTCGGGTTGTAAAGCACTTTCAGTTGTGAGGAAAGGTTGACGGTTAATACCCGTCAGCTGTGACGTTAGCAACAGAAGAAGCACCGGCTAACTCCGTGCCAGCAGCCGCGGTAATACGGAGGGTGCAAGCGTTAATCGGAATTACTGGGCGTAAAGCGCACGCAGGCGGTCTGTTAAGCTAGATGTGAAAGCCCCGCGCTCAACGTGGGATGGTCATTTAGAACTGGCAGACTAGAGTTTTGGAGAGGAGAGTGGAATTCCAGGTGTAGCGGTGAAATGCGTAGATATCTGGAGGAACATCAGTGGCGAAGGCGACTCTCTGGTCAATAACTGACGCTCATGTGCGAAAGTGTGGGTAGCGAACAGGATTAGATACCCTGGTAGTCCACACCGTAAACGCTGTCTACTAACTGTTTGTGGATTTAATCCGTGAGTAGTGAAGCTAACGCGATAAGTAGACCGCCTGGGGAGTACGGCCGCAAGGTTAAAACTCAAATGAATTGACGGGGGCCCGCACAAGCGGTGGAGCATGTGGTTTAATTCGATGCAACGCGAAGAACCTTACCTACTCTTGACATACTTGGAATTTTTCAGAGATGAATTAGTGCCTTCGGGAACCAAGATACAGGTGCTGCATGGCTGTCGTCAGCTCGTGTCGTGAGATGTTGGGTTAAGTCCCGCAACGAGCGCAACCCTTGTCCTTATTTGCCAGCATTAAGTTGGGTACTCTAAGGAGACTGCCGGTGACAAACCGGAGGAAGGTGGGGACGACGTCAAGTCATCATGGCCCTTACGAGTAGGGCTACACACGTGCTACAATGGCGAGTACAAAGGGATGCAAACTGGTGACAGTAAGCGGACCCCTTAAAGCTCGTCGTAGTCCGGATTGGAGTCTGCAACTCGACTCCATGAAGTCGGAATCGCTAGTAATCGTAGGTCAGCATACTACGGTGAATACGTTCCCGGGCCTTGTACACACCGCCCGTCACACCATGGGAGTGGGATGCAAAAGAAGTAGTTAGTCTAACCTTCGGGAGGACGATTACCACTTTGTGTTTCATGACTGGGGTGAAGTCGTAACAAGGTAACCCTAGGGGAACCTGGGGTTGGATCACCTCCTTACTATTAGTTGCGCGTTCTTAATGCAGTGTTCACACAGATTATCTTGTTATATAAAAGAAAGAGTAAAAAAGTAGTTTAGGCAATATAAGCCTGCAACATAGGCTTGTAGCTCAGCTGGTTAGAGCGCACCCCTGATAAGGGTGAGGTCGGCAGTTCAAGTCTGCCCAAGCCTACCATTTTGTGATTTTTACTGCGTTGGACGCCACCTCATGTGCAAAAGCACACTTCGGTAGCTTCCGCCTTGTTAAAATCCCAAAATACATTTTTACTCGCATGTAAGGGGCTTTAGCTCAGCTGGGAGAGCGCCTGCCTTGCACGCAGGAGGTCAGCAGTTCGATCCTGCTAAGCTCCACCAATTTCTGTGATGGAAATTGACCTTACATGAAAAGGCAACAACCTTAATGAATACGCATATTGAATGTTTATCCATTAAGGTTTTTTAAACCTTAAAAGTGACGCATTAGTGTGTCACTGTTCTTTAACAATTTGGAAAGCTGATAATTAGTAATCAATATTTAACGAAAGAGTAATTGATGAATTAAATTCAACTTAGGTTGAATGAGATTCTTTCAACGCTACTCTATCTGACAAAGTGTAAGTGATTGATGTCATTAACCGTCATTAGGCGAGTGATACATCGGTTGCGTAGAAGTTTCCGCTGAAAGGCGCGAAAATTCTACACGATATTTGATTAGCAAAACTTGTCATGCATACGACTAGCAGATTACGAGCAATCGTTAAGCTGCACCACAGTTGCCGATTAAAAAGGCGGTGGCTGATAAAATGCGCATGTTTTCATTCTTGGCGGGGTGAATACGTACGCTATTTTGGGTTGTATGGTTAAGTGACTAAGCGTATACGGTGGATGCCTAGGCAGTTAGAGGCGATGAAGGACGTGTAAGTCTGCGAAAAGCTGTGGTGAGCTGACAAAAAGCATTTGAGCCACAGATGTCCGAATGGGGAAACCCACCGCTTCGGCGGTATCGTTAGGTGAATTCATAGCCTAACGAAGCAAACGAGGGGAACTGAAACATCTAAGTACCCTTAGGAAAAGAAATCAACCGAGATTCCCCAAGTAGCGGCGAGCGAACGGGGAGCAGCCGAGTAATTATGAGGTAGTGGAATGTGTTGGAAAGCACAGCGATACAGGGTGATAGCCCCGTACACGAAGCCTCATAGTTGCCATATTAAGTAGGTCGGGACACGTGTTATCCTGACTGAAGATGGGGGGACCATCCTCCAAGGCTAAATACTCCTAACTGACCGATAGTGAACTAGTACCGTGAGGGAAAGGCGAAAAGAACCCCTGTGAGGGGAGTGAAATAGAACCTGAAACCGTATACGTACAAGCAGTGAGAGCCCACTTGTAGGGTGATTGCGTACCTTTTGTATAATGGGTCAGCGACTTATATTTAGTAGCAAGGTTAACCGAATAGGGGAGCCGTAGCGAAAGCGAGTGTTAACTGCGCGTTTAGTTGCTAGGTATAGACCCGAAACCCGGTGATCTAGCCATGGGCAGGTTGAAGGTTGAGTAACATCAACTGGAGGACCGAACCGACTAACGTTGAAAAGTTAGCGGATGACTTGTGGCTGGGGGTGAAAGGCCAATCAAACCGGGAGATAGCTGGTTCTCCCCGAAATCTATTTAGGTAGAGCCTCGGACGAATTCCATTGGGGGTAGAGCACTGTTAAGGCTAGGGGGTCATCCCGACTTACCAACCCTTTGCAAACTCCGAATACCGATGAGAACTATCCGGGAGACACACGGCGGGTGCTAACGTCCGTCGTGAAGAGGGAAACAACCCAGACCGCCAGCTAAGGTCCCAAAATATTGCTAAGTGGGAAACGAAGTGGGAAGGCTAAGACAGCTAGGAGGTTGGCTTAGAAGCAGCCATCCTTTAAAGAAAGCGTAATAGCTCACTAGTCGAGTCGGCCTGCGCGGAAGATGTAACGGGGCTAAGCAATATACCGAAGCTGCGGATTTGAACTTAGGTTCAAGTGGTAGGGGAGCGTTGTGTAAGTGGCTGAAGGTGAATCGAGAGGTTTGCTGGACATATCACAAGTGCGAATGCTGACATGAGTAACGATAAGGGGAGTGAAAAACTTCCCCGCCGGAAGACCAAGGTTTCCTGTCCCATGCTAATCAGGGCAGGGTAAGTCGGCCCCTAAGGCGAGGCAGAAATGCGTAGTCGATGGGAAACGGATTAATATTTCCGTACTTGGTATATCAGTGAAGGGGGGACGGAGAAGGTTATGCTAGCTTGGCGTTGGTAGTCCAAGTGAAAGTGCGTAGGGTTGAATTTTAGGAAAATCCGGAATTCTACATGCCTGAGACACGAGACGAGTCACTAAGGTGACGAAGTAGCAAATACCCTGCTTCCAGGAAAAGCCTCTAAACTTATGATATATCGAACCGTACCCCAAACCGACACAGGTGGTCAGGTAGAGAATACTAAGGCGCTTGAGAGAACTCGGGTGAAGGAACTCGGCAAAATTGTACCGTAACTTCGGGAGAAGGTACGCCCTTATTTGTGATTGCACTTGCTGCATGAGCATCTGAGGGCCGCAGTGACCAGGAGGCTGGGACTGTTTATTAAAAACACAGCACTGTGCTAAATCGAAAGATGACGTATACGGTGTGACACCTGCCCGGTGCCGGAAGGTTAATTGATGGGGTTAGCGCAAGCGAAGCTCTTGATCGAAGCCCCGGTAAACGGCGGCCGTAACTATAACGGTCCTAAGGTAGCGAAATTCCTTGTCGGGTAAGTTCCGACCTGCACGAATGGTGTAACCATGGCCTCGCTGTCTCCACCCGAGACTCAGTGAAATTGAAATTGCAGTGAAGATGCTGTGTACCCGCACCTAGACGGAAAGACCCCGTGAACCTTTACTACAGCTTGGCACTGAACATTGACCCTACATGTGTAGGATAGGTGGGAGGCTTTGAAGCATTGTCGCCAGATGATGTGGAGCCTACCTTGAAATACCACCCTTGTACGTTTGATGTTCTAACATTGCCCCCTGATCGGGGGTGTGGACAGTGTCTGGTGGGTAGTTTGACTGGGGCGGTCTCCTCCCAAAGCGTAACGGAGGAGCA
This sequence comes from Glaciecola nitratireducens FR1064, assembly GCF_000226565.1. Taxonomy (NCBI): domain Bacteria; kingdom Pseudomonadati; phylum Pseudomonadota; class Gammaproteobacteria; order Alteromonadales; family Alteromonadaceae; genus Brumicola; species Brumicola nitratireducens. The sequence goes on from NC_016041.1 coordinate 1,233,787, forward strand.
CGAAGGTTGGCTAATCCTGGTCGGACATCAGGAGGTTAGTGCAATGGCATAAGCCAGCTTAACTGCGAGACAGACACGTCGAGCAGGTACGAAAGTAGGTCATAGTGATCCGGTGGTTCTGAATGGAAGGGCCATCGCTCAACGGATAAAAGGTACTCCGGGGATAACAGGCTGATACCGCCCAAGAGTTCATATCGACGGCGGTGTTTGGCACCTCGATGTCGGCTCATCACATCCTGGGGCTGAAGTCGGTCCCAAGGGTATGGCTGTTCGCCATTTAAAGTGGTACGCGAGCTGGGTTTAGAACGTCGTGAGACAGTTCGGTCCCTATCTGGTGTGGGCGTTGGATGATTGATGGGAGCTGCTCCTAGTACGAGAGGACCGGAGTGGACGAACCGCTGGTGTTCGGGTTGTCATGCCAATGGCATTGCCCGGTAGCTACGTTCGGAATCGATAACCGCTGAAAGCATCTAAGCGGGAAGCGAGCCCAGAGATGAGTCATCCCAGACAGTTTAACTGTCCTGAAGGGTTGTTGTAGACTACAACGTTGATAGGCAGGGTGTGGAAGCGTCGTAAGGCGTTAAGCTAACCTGTACTAATTGCCCGTGCGGCTTAACCATACAACACCAAAGTAGCGTAAGCGAAAGGGTTGAAGTGTGACAAGTAGCCAAATCAAATAAAGTAAGACAGAGTAGTGACTCTGCGTTGAATAGAGACATTGATTATTAGCTTTCTAAATATGTTAAAACAAAGATTAATGTAATTGTTGTCATCTACCGCCCTGTGGCGAGAGAGACATCAGTTGCGCAGAAGCCATCGCAAAGAGCGCGATGATTCTGCACCAAGCTTATGCCTGACGGCAATAGCGATACGGTACCACCTGAATCCATTTCGAACTCAGAAGTGAAACGTATTAGCGGCAATGGTAGTGTGGGGTTTCCCCATGTGAGAGTAGCACACCGTCAGGCTCCCATTTAAGAACCCGTCCTTGTGACGGGTTTTTTCTTTCTAGACACGAGAACTCTGTACTACAGTGACCCCTACACCTTTTTCTCACCTGTTTATCATCGACAAAACGCCGGTGTTATCTATTGCATACAGTAAAATAATGAATTTTTCAAGCACCTAGCAGAGTCTTACGAAAATGATTGATGTGGTGTTACCAAAATGAAACATGTTTTGAGGATAAAAGGCGTATTATTTTAGATGTGTTTTTCCAAGTTACTGTAATTATTACATAATTTTTATCTGGCATGAATTGTGAAGTAGATTCATTGAGAACACCTTCTTCTCGTAACTTTTTATGGAATGGAGATTTATTATGAATAATAAACGGAATATATTTTTGTCTATGGTGGCGTTCGCGTTCACGCTCGCCTTAACCTCAACAAGTGCATTTTCAAATGAAGGTTTGTTTAAAACTTTAGATACAGACGCAAACGGTATGATTTCTGAAGAGGAAGCCGAAGCTCACGACGTGCTTTATGAGCTATTTGATTCCCTAGATATCGATGGCGATGGTTTTATTAGCTCGGATGAATTTGCAGTCGCCAATTTGAAAAAATAATTTTTAACGTCACTTTTTACCAAACAAGGATTCCTGTTTTTGCCTCATGGATGAGGCTTTCCCTTCTTAACTCTACTGATTTAGTCATAGCCTGCGACAAAAGTATTATTAATCAATGTAGCTTTTGCGCCGATAATAACTATATTATTCATCAGTCTTTATTGTCTGTACGGAAGACGCTCATTTAAATCAATTTCAGAGGGCTGTCTATTGAAACCGATTTTGCTTCTTAGAACCTTAGGGTCTGTTTTTCTAATTGCCGTTGTTTATATTACTTTTTATTTCGAGTTAGGGCCGCTAATCACTAGTGTCTCCGTCTGCATCATTTTTATTGCGGCTACTTTTGCATTCGCTTTTTTTGCAAGCGCGTCGAAAACTCAGGATATTGCGCCTGCTAGTACCATCGTGCAAGACATGCGAAGGGCAGGTGAAAATATTGCACAGCAATCGAGTGAAATAGCCATTGGTAGCGCAAACGTGTCTCATTTCGTAGATAAATTAGCCAATTTATTTGATGCGCAAGTTGAAAGTACGAAACAAATCGCAGAACGTGTTACAGCCATTGAAAGCTCCAATCAATCCATTATTGAAATTAGCCAAGAAGCTTTAATTAGTATTTCAGATTCATTTGGCGATGCAAACGACTCTGTGGAATTGTTGCAACAAGTGTCCGCTCAACAAATCACACTGCAATCTCGCATAAACGACACCAATACACTTTTATTAAGCCTAAGAGACAATGCAACGGATATAGCAAGCATTGTAGAAACGATTAATCAACTCGCAGCTCAAACTAACATGCTGGCACTTAATGCAGCCATTGAGGCAGCTAGGGCTGGTGAGCAGGGTAGAGGATTTGCTGTAGTTGCAGATGAGGTAAGAAATTTAGCAAAAAGGACGACGGAAGCAACAAAGGGAATTAAGTCGGTACTTGAAGAAATTACCAAAGGCAGTAATTCTTCCGTTGAGGCGATTGAGAAAGTTACCAATGCTGGGAATCAAATGGCAGATTATGTAGCTCAAGCATCTGATCGTGTATCTAAATCAGCTTCAACCTCATTGATAGCCAAAGAGTCGATGGATAGCCTGACCATACGTGTTGCTGAAACTAAAGAGGTAAATAGCGGAATTTCAACGCACGCAGAGAGTCTTTTTCTTTCTACTGATTCTTTAAAGCGAGAACTAGAGGATGTCTCTGATAAGGTACTGGTATTGTGTCATCAAACTGAAGGAATATTTCGAACCCTAAACGTGTTCGATTTAGAGAATAGAAATGCAATGGTTCAGAACTTGGCAATTCAAACTGCCGGTGCAATCGGCAAGTTATTTGAAGAATCAATACATAATGCAAAGATAAGTGAAAATGATCTTTTTGATACTAATTATCAGCCTATTGCAAATACTGACCCAATGAAACACACGACTAAATTTGATAAGTTTACAGATAAGCTATTACCGTCATTACAAGAAACAATTCTTCAGGAAAATAATTTTATTATTTATGCAGGTGCGGTTGATAGAAATGGTTATTTTCCAACGCACAATCATTGCTTTTCGAAGCCATTAACTGGCAACTATGAGACAGATTTGGTCGGTAATAGAACTAAACGAATATTTGACGACTATACGGGTTCACGATGCGGTAGCAATCAAGAATTGTTTTTACTGCAAACCTATAAACGCGATACGGGTGAAGTTATGCATGATTTATCAGCACCTATTTATGTGAACGGTAAACACTGGGGAGGATTTAGAATAGGCTATAAAGCGTCTTAGTAAAAACTCAACCAATAGCGCAAAAAGAAACGCTATTGGCTGTTAAGTATGCCCATCTTTAGCTTTAGCGTTTTCACGTTAAAGTGCTTCATGCACATCTTGTAAATGAGATTATCCAGCTAGTAGACATAGATCGAAATCTTCTAGTAATAAACACATCAAATCCTGTTTTTTTTGACCTCAATCAAGTAATATTCACCGCTCTTAAATTACTGTCAACAACGAAGGTCGTGCCAATGAGTAATGATACTGAATTTAAAGAAGTTTTTAACGGTTGGTATTTTTTGGGGGTGCTTGTTGTTTTACTAGCGTTGCCACTTATGCATATACTAGCTGGTTGGTATGTATTCTTTTTCAGCAATTAATCTGTATTAGGTAGTGAAGTGACAATCGAATTAATCAAATCTGCAATAACCTCCATCCCTGATTATCCAAAAAAAGGGATCATGTTTCGTGATGTAACGAGTGTGCTTCAAAATCATGAAGCTTTCACCGCTTGTATTGAGCAATTGAAAGCCCAATTTAATGGAATGACTTTTGACAAGGTTGTTGGCACTGAAGCAAGAGGATTCCTTTTTGGCGCTCCATTAGCCCTAGAAATGGGGATCGGCTTCGTTCCCGCCAGGAAACCTGGCAAATTGCCCAGAGAAGTGATTTCTGAAACATATGAACTTGAATATGGTATCGATGCCTTAGAAATACATAAAGATGCTATTTTACCTGGCGAAAGAGTATTAATGATTGACGATCTGCTCGCTACAGGCGGCACAATGGTCGCCACTGCTAATTTAATTCGTCAATTAGGCGGTATCGCTGAACACGCAGGTTTTGTTATATCCTTACCTGAAATTGGCGGTGCGAAAAAGTTAGAAGAACATGGTGTGACACCATTTAGTTTAATTGAATTTGAGGGTGAGTAACTTACTATAATGAGCTATCAAGTATTGGCAAGGAAATGGCGACCACAAAAATTCGCTGAGCTAGTTGGCCAAGAGCATGTTGTTAGTGCTATTTCCAACGCACTTGATAACGACAAGTTACATCACGCTTACTTGTTTACTGGAACACGAGGCGTTGGTAAAACAACAATAGCTCGAATATTTTCAAAAAGTTTGAACTGTGAAACAGGGCAAAGTGCAACACCATGTGGCACCTGCGATGCCTGTCGAGATATCGATGAAGGCCGATTCGTAGATTTGTTGGAGATAGACGCAGCTTCAAGAACAAAAGTCGAAGACACGAGAGAGTTGCTCGATAATGTTCAGTACAAGCCCACTCGCGGACGCTTTAAAGTATATTTGATCGATGAAGTGCATATGCTTTCTAAGCACAGCTTCAACGCTTTATTAAAAACATTGGAAGAGCCTCCTCCGCACGTTAAGTTTTTGCTAGCGACGACGGATCCGCAAAAACTACCTGTCACAATATTATCCAGATGTTTACAGTTTAGTCTCAAAGCTTTGTCTCGAGAACAGATTCAAAAGCAGCTAGAGTATATTTTAGAGCAAGAAAGTATCCCGTCTGAACGAGTGGCTTTATCGCATTTAGCTCGGGCCGCTCAAGGGAGCATGCGCGACGCATTGAGCTTAACCGATCAAGCAATTGCTCAGGGTAATAATCAAGTAACAGCTCAAATTGTTACGGATATGCTTGGTCTACTAGATAAAAATCAAGTATTACGATTGGTTAAAGCTGTTATTGAAAAGAATAGTCAGGAAGCCCTGAAACAGTTAGATGAAATTTGTGTACACGCGCCAGACTATTCGCAAGTGTTGTCAGAAGTTCTGAGTTTGTTACATCAAGTGTCATTAACACAAATAGTGCCTGATATCTGTAAAATTGAAACCTTGAGCGCGCGGGCTGTTTATCAATTATCAAAGTCGGTATCCGCAGAACATATTCAATTGTTGTATCAGCTCGTGTTGCAAGGCAAAAAAGATTTACCTTTCGCTCCGGATGCTTTTACTGGCTTGCAGATGACTATACTGCGTATGCTTGCGTTTAGCCCAGCTCAGGCAGTTGAACTTGATTTAGAAACTGCACACACCGACGCTTTGGCAGAAAAAAAAACAGTCGACTTAGCCTCGAAGGCTTCTAATGCTTCAAAAGAACTTAATACAACAGAAGTTCCTGTTGCTTCAGTACAAAATAACCAAACGCTTCCTACTGAAAATAAGCCGGTAATTCCAACACAAAAACTTGACACACAATCCCCAGAAAATATCCTTTTAGCAGAACAAGCAGAACAAGCAGAACAAGCAGAACAAGCAGAACAAGCAGAACAAGCAGAACAAGCAGAAACAAGCAAGAACAAGCAAGAACAAGCAGAACAAGCAGAACAAGACAGAACAAGCAGAACAAGCAGAACAAGACAGAACAAGCAGAACAAGATATTTTCAATATGTCTTTCGTGGACGAAGATGTTGAACAAACAATGTTTGATGAGTTTCACGAACTACAAGATGAAGCGCAAACACAGCGTGAGCACGCGGCTAGTTTATTAACGCCAGAAGTAACAGATTCAGCGCTACATACTCCTAATGCAGAACAAAATATCGAAGAAAATGCAGAGCCTCTGCAAGATAATCTAAGCACGACAACTGATTTACTAGCACTTCACGAATTACTTGAGAACGAAGAGCCTGAAGACGAGGCACAGAGCACTGAAGTTGAAGGCAGCACATCGTCTTTGTTTGATCGTTTAATGAAGCAAGATAATTCCATATTTGTTACTAATGATAACTTGCCGAAGTCGGATTCAAATAAAGACTCAGGTGGAGCAGAAAGCAAGATTATTAGAAACCCATTGATTGAAACTCAGGGCGAAGTGCCGCCTTGGGATGACATAGTCCAATCGAATGAGCAGAATGCTGATGTTGTTGAACCATTTACGGCTGCTGGCCTAGAAAGTCTGGAAGAACATGTCGAAACGACGGATGACGACGAAATTGATTTTGATGAAGCAGACGACGCGCCTTTTGAAAAAGCGTCGGTAGCATCAAAAGAAGAAGAGCTGCAAAGTATATCCCTCGAATCTGACTCACAAACCAATGATGCTCATAATGTAAACCAAGCTTTTACTGAACTGCCGCCCGTTGATGGTGTTGACCAAATGGATGATGCGCAAAGAACTAGCGAGCAGGTAGGTGTTAAGCAGGAAGCTCCCCCAGAGTATTTAGAAACAGAGCACGTGGACGACATATACCCAGAAGAACGACAAAGTACGCCAGAAAAACAATTCGTAGATACCGCAGATGAAATTGCGGCGATGTTTGGGCATGGTGTGAACGACCTCAGCAACGTAAAAATAACTCATCCACAAATTGCACCTTATTTAGAAAATGGTGAAAAATTATTAAGAGCGAAACAAATTAATAAATGGAGTGATTTTATTGAAGAGCTGGGTGTTGGAGGGTTGAATAAACAACTTTTGCTACAATCTAATTTAGTACAACACGGTGAACACTTCATCATTCGCATTGATGAACGCAACAAGCACTTGGACGAAGAGCAACACCACGCTACGATTACCGAAGCACTGAGTAATTTTTATCAAAAGCCTGTCACCTTTGAAGTGCAGTGCGGTGATGTAGACGAAACACCATTTCAAATACAGCAACAGATATCGTTGGTAAGACACCAACATGCCCACAAGGTTGTGGAAACTAATGATTCAATTCAAGAATTGATAAAAGCGTTTGAAGGACGAGTTATTGAAGGTTCTATAAAACCAAGGTAACAAACGACCCGTATTGATAACTATTGATAGGACAATTTGAGTTCTGTCCAAGATAAATTAGGAGATGAAAATGTTTAAAGGCGGCATGGGTAATATGATGAAGCAGGCCCAGCAAATGCAAGAGAAAATGAAAAAAGCACAGGATGAACTCGCTTCCCTAGAAGTAACAGGAGAGTCTGGTGCCGGCCTAGTTAAGGTGACAATGACTTGTAATCATAATGTGAGACGAGTAGAGATCGACCCATCTCTTATGGAAGATGATAAAGACATGATTGAAGATTTGGTTGCTGCGGCAACAAATGACGCTGTGCGTCGCGTTGCTGAAACAAGTCAAGAAAAAATGGGTTCAGTAACTGGCGGGATGAATCTGCCACCTGGCTTTAAGATGCCTTTCTAGCTTTAAGTCGATTCAATGCATTAGTTTGTTATTTGCTAAAGATAGCAGGTGAGACGGGGTGATGTTTTGGTAAGGAAGGTTTGGCATGCAAGCAATGACAGCATGCCAAACTTAGTACATAGCTTTTAGATACTAAAAGCGATAGTTAGCTCCATTAGAAACTCTACGACCAGTTAGGCCTTGGTAACACAACAAGACACCTTCACTCACGCAAGAGATGAAATTACACAGGGCAACAAATTCATCACTTCATGTTATTATTCACTTTTATCATTCGAGAAGTTTTATCTATGTCATTCAGTCCTCTTATTAACGAATTAATTACAGCATTAAAATGTCTTCCAGGTGTTGGCGCTAAAAGCGCTCAGCGGATGGCGTTTACACTGTTGGAAAGAAATCGTGAAGGAGCAATGACATTGAGTAGAGTGCTGCATGATGCAATGGAGCACGTCTCACACTGTGAACAGTGTAGAACGTTTACAGAAACTCGCTTATGTAAAATATGCGAAAGCCCTATGCGCAGTGAAAGCGGGCAGCTATGTATTGTTGAATCACCGCAGGATGTACTAGCGGTCGAGCAAACTTCGGAATATAAAGGAAAGTATTTCGTGTTGATGGGTCATTTGTCTCCCATTGATGGTATTGGTCCTGCTGAAATCGGCTTAAGTGAGTTAGCTCTGCTTTTGGACAAAGAATCTATTCAAGAAGTTATCTTGGCAACTAACCCAACAGTAGAAGGTGAAGCGACCGCGCATTATATTGGGCAAATTTGCAGAGACAAGCAAATAAAGGCAACACGGATTGCGCACGGTGTGCCTGTGGGCGGCGAACTCGAATATATTGACGGAAACACCATTAGCCACGCTTTTTCAGGTAGACGGCAAGTTTAAGTACAGACAATCTACTATAGGCAAACATTCTAAAATTATTTTTGCCTTCATTTCGCTTTTTCCCTTGAAATTACCTCTGCTTGTCCCTACATCTCTCATCAATCAACGCTTTTAATGATGGCGTGCTGCGCTTCTCACCAAAAGAGAAATGTAGTAAGCCACTTGGCTTCACATACTAGAAAACAACGTAGGAGATACTTGGCTATGGCTGAGACAGTCCAACAAGAAACCCATGGATTTCAAACCGAAGTAAAACAAATGCTTCATCTGATGATCCACTCGCTTTATTCAAATAAAGAAATCTTTTTAAGAGAGCTTATCTCTAACGCTGCAGATGCCGCCGACAAGCTTCGTTTTAAAGGTCTTTCTGATGGAAGTTTGTACGAGAATGATGCAGAGCTTACCGTAAAGATCAGTGTAGACAAAGAGGCTGGCACACTGACTATCGCTGATAACGGAATTGGCATGAGCAAAGAAGATGCAATTGCTCACTTGGGTACAATAGCTAAGTCGGGTACCGCAGACTTTTTCAGTAAATTATCAGGCGACCAAACCAAAGACTCTCAGCTTATTGGACAGTTTGGTGTAGGCTTTTACTCTGCATTTATTGTTGCAGAGAAAGTCGTCGTTAAGAGCCGTGCAGCTGGTGCTGACAAGGCTGAGGGCGTGCGCTGGGAATCAGCAGGTGAAGGAGAGTTCACCGTCTCTACAATTGACAAAGACACTCGCGGCACTGAAATTACATTATTCTTGCGCGAAGATGAAAAAGAGTTCGCAGACGATTGGCGTGTTCGTTCAATCATTACTAAATACTCTGATCACATCAACATTCCAGTACAAATGTTTAAAGAGGAAGTGCCTGAGAGCGATGGCCCTGATGGCGAAAAAGTACCGGCAGTTCCTGGACATTGGGAGTTAGTAAACAAAGCCACAGCGCTGTGGACGCGAGAAAAGTCTGACATCAGCGATGAAGAGTACACTGAATTTTACAAGCATGTGTCACATGATTTTGCCGACCCATTAAAGTGGTCGCATAACCGTGTTGAGGGCAAAACAGAATACACCAGCTTATTATATATTCCTGCTAAAGCACCATTTGATATGTGGAACAGAGACCAAGCTCACGGCTTAAAGCTTTATGTTCAACGCGTGTTCATTATGGATGACGCCGAGCAGTTTATGCCAACCTATTTGCGCTTTGTTAAAGGGCTATTAGATTCGAACGACTTACCACTGAACGTGTCTCGTGAAATTTTACAAGACAATAAAATTACTCAATCAATTCGTCAGGGTTGCACAAAACGTGTGCTTCAAATGCTTGAGAAAATGGCGAAGAATGAACCTGAGAATTATCAGTCGTTCTGGTCTGAATTTGGAAATGTTATTAAAGAAGGTCCTGCAGAGGACTTTGCAAATAAAGAGAAAATCGCAGGTTTACTTCGCTTCTCTTCAACCGCAGACGAATCAGGCAAACAATCCGTTTCCCTAGAAGATTACATTGGTCGCATGAAAGAAGGCCAAGAAAAGATTTTTTACGTGACCGCTGATAGCTATCAAGCAGCCAAAACAAGCCCTCACTTAGAGATTTTCCGCAAGAAGGGCATTGAAGTTCTATTAATGGGTGAGCGCATCGATGAATGGTTAATGTCACATCTAAGCGAATTCAATGAAAAGCAGTTTCAGTCGATCGCTAGAGCAGATCTCGATTTAAGTGATTTGGATGATGAAGAATCTAAGAAAGCAAAAGAGACTGCAGAAAAAGAAGTGGAAGGTATACTTGAAAGAGTAAAAACCGCTTTAGGTGATCGAGTTGAAAACGTCAAATTTACTCATCGACTAACAGACTCACCAGCTTGCATAGTGGCAGATGAGAATGGAATGACAACACAGATGGCGAAGTTAATGGCGTCAGCTGGTCAACCGGTACCAGATACTAAGTATCACTTTGAATTGAACCCTGAACATAACCTAGTCAAATTGATGTCGGGCGTGCAGGATGAAGAGCAATTTAAACAATGGTCAGAAGTGTTATTTGATCAGGCGGCATTGTCTGAGCAGGGCAGTTTGAAAGACCCCGCAACATTTGCTAAAAATCTAAACGGACTCTTGGCGAGTTTAGCGAAATAGTCGTTAATGGTTTGGCGATAGCCAAGCATTCACTAGTCCACATTTTTTAGTGATTGATTGAAATAATGAAAGCGAGCTTAGGCTCGCTTTTTTATGTAAAACGGAAAATTTAGCCGTCCTAAGCGCTTGTTTTGTGCACAGTTCGGGGAAATTATTCGCTATTAGTCTTAAGTTATGATTTTTAAGCCAATTTGACTTGTGAACTAGTAGCCTTAGTTGTAAAGTTTGCTGGTTTATAATTCAAATCAATTTGTTGGAGGATGCTTAATGCGCATCATATTACTTGGCGCACCAGGTGCCGGAAAAGGAACACAAGCTCAGTTTTTGATGAAGAAATTTGGGATCCCACAAATTTCTACTGGTGACATGTTACGCGCCGCTATTAAAGCTGGTACTGAAATGGGACTAGCAGCTAAAGAAGTAATGGATGCAGGGAAACTTGTTTCTGACGATATTATTATTGGCTTAGTCAAAGAGCGTATTGCACAAGAAGATTGCGCCAATGGTTTTCTACTTGACGGCTTCCCTCGCACTATACCTCAAGCTGAAGCGATGAAAGATGCAGGTGTTAAGGTCGATCATTGTATCGAGTTTGATGTGCCTGATGACGTCATCGTTGACCGTATGAGTGGACGTCGGGTGCATCCTGCTTCAGGACGGGTTTATCATGTTGTTTATAATCCGCCTAAGGTGGATGGTAAGGACGATGATACCGGTGAAGACTTAATCGTACGCGATGACGATAAAGAAGCGACAGTGCGCGACCGCCTCGCTATTTATCATGATCAAACTAAGCCACTGGTTAACTATTATCAAGCCGCTGCATCTGAAGGTTTGTGTGCTTATCACAAGCTTGATGGAACAAAAGCAGTGGGTGTTGTGAGCGGTGAGTTAGAGCAAATCGTGAGCTAAATAAATGCACCAGTGCGCGATGTCATATGAGATAGAATCTCAAATGACATCGCGGTTATAGCTTTGTTTTTTATACCTATCTAAACTTTGATAAAGACAACCTTAGCCTAAAGAGTCGCTTTCAATAAATCAGCCGCTTTTTCTGCAATCATAATAGTAGGGGCATTTGTGTTCCCTCCAATGATATTTGGCATAACAGAAGCATCTACAACCATTAAATTGGTCATACCTTTGACGTTCAAATTAGTATCAACAACGGCTAATTCATCTCCATCTACGCCCATTTTGCAGGTGCCCACTGGATGGTAAACGGTTTCGGCGTTGCCTCTTAAATAATCAATAATCTCATCATCGCTTTGTACATCGTCACCAGGTATCCACTCTCTCGCTCCATCGCTTAAGGGAGAGGTATTGCTAATTTTTCTGCACCATTTGAAACCGGCGACTAACGGTTTTATATCGTCTTCATGAGACAGGTAATTAGGGCGAATATCTGCGCTTATTTTACCGTCAACTTTCTTCAGTAAAATTTCGCCACGACTTTTTGGGTACAAATTACAGAAATGGATGGTAAAGCCATGGCCCCAAGGTTTAGAGCGACCATGATCAACTAGCAGAGCAGGTAAAAAATGTAGCTGTAAATCAGGTAAAAGCATAGCAGGATCTGATTTAAAGAAGGCGCCGCCTTCTGCAATGTTTGACGTGAACATACCTTCTTTATTCAGCCAATAATTGATGGGTTCTGCCGCGTTTTTTAACAACGCAGACATAGATAAGCCATAGGAGCGCGTGTCTTTTGTTTTAAATAAAATGGTGCCGTCCAAGTGGTCTTGCAGGTTTTGACCGACGCCAGGTAAGTGCGCTTTTACATCGATATCTAAGGATTTGAGGTGTTCTTCGTTACCGATGCCAGACTGCATGAGTATTTGCGGAGACCCGATAGCACCAGCGCTTAAAATAACGCGCTTTCTAGCATACAGATATTGTTTTGTGTTATTCGAAAAAATTTCGATGCCAGTGGCTATATTATTATTATCCAATGTCACTCTTTTCACTTCAACATTGGTCATAATATGTAGATTAGGTCGTGCTTGTATTTCGTCAGATAAGAAGCCTTTTGCTGTGCTGCATCGAGATCCATTGCGCTGTGTAACTTGATACAGACCAACACCTTCCTGACTTTCACCATTGAAATCCTTTGATTCAGCGAGGCCGTTGGCTACAGACGAAGTGATAAAATCATTGCTCAAGGTATTAACATGCTTAAGGTCTGACACAGTTTGACTGCCACCGATAGCGTGAAATTCTGATGCGCCTCTGGTGTTGTCCTCGCTCTTTTTGAAGTAGGGAAGAACGTCATCCCATGACCATCCAGTTAGGCCTGACTCTGCCCAATCATTATAGTTTTGAGCGGCTCCCCTGATGTAGCACATGGCATTAATAGAACTAGAACCGCCTAATGTCTTGCCTCTCGGCCAAAATAATTCGCGACCATTCAAATTAGGCTCGTTGTGGGTTTCAAAGCCCCAAGTGACCGACTTAATACTTGATAAAAACGAAAGTCCGAAGGGAACGTGTATTGCGGGGTGAGTATCCTTGCCACCAGCCTCTAGTAAACAGACGGATAGTTTTGGGTTTTCTGATAATCGATTAGCTAGAACAGCACCGGCAGATCCAGCGCCAACAATAATTATGTCAAACTCAGTCATATGACTTCAAATCTCAAATTGATATATCGCAATATATTAACATTATTGTCACATCTGACCAGTCGATTTTTAGTTTAATGCGAAAGCATCAGTTTATTACCAGTCTAGTTCAATCACCAACGACTCAGTGCTGCTGTTCAAGCCGCACATTTCCTCGTAGGGTGTGTTTTGCTTCAACCAAATTTTATCGAACTTCTGTCCCTCGACCTGCGTTTTGATTGTGTTGATGCATTGAAATGAGAGCGAATTGCTGTGCTTTTCCTTTAATAGAGTATCCGCTTTTGTTTCACCTATACCTGCGATATAAGTCCCACCTTCAATTGATTCGATAAACAAGTTCATTGCGCTTCTCCTTAACCCTTTAAATTTAAACGAGGAGTATAGGCAAAAGATCAATTAAGCATCCAATGGAGTCTAAGCTTAGTGCTAACGTAGTGTTGTATTATTTCCTTTTCTTCCACCAATGCTCTCGGCAAACTGGAAACCCTAAGCCTTCTAATTCGTTGCGTAAAATGACCATATCATCGGCGTTTAAAAACTGACCAATTTGAACCCTTTTATTACCATTTTGAAGAGTGATCCTTGGTGTGCGCCAATCTCGCTCAGTTTCAGAATAATAGATGTCGGTACCGAATCGAGGAAATGAGTCGGTCGATTGTAAGCGGTCAATGCCCATTTCAATCGTGATATCCTGAGTTGTAAATGTCACTATTTGTTTCGAATATGTGAAGCGCGTGACCTTGTACATTAGTACGGCAAATAAACCAACTTCAATACCGGCGAAAGGAAGAATGACCCAAGCACCGATAAACGTCCACGCGATGGCAATTATCATGACAACAGCAACCATGAATGCGATAATCCATTTCGCTTCGGCCCACGTAAGAGAACGATTAGGCGTCAGTAGAATAATAACGTCACTATCGTGCTTGTCTAGCTGAACCATATGCCAATGCTCGAATGAAGTTGTTTTTTTAAGACTATCGCTTTTTTCAGCATATATTTGTACTCTTTTATTGGCGGTCAGTTGTATTGTTAACCATTTTTCGAAGCGCTTTCAATAGTCATCCGTATAGAGCAGCTCTTGCAGTTTGCTGGCTCATTCTTATTTTTAGCATACCAGACAGTTTTCAGATCATTTTTGATTATATTGGTTTTCTATTTTTAGGTATTGCAGGAGCAATTTTTGCCAATGCTACAGGAGCTGGGGGAGGTGTAGTATTTGTCCCCTTTTTCAATCAAATCGATATGCAAAACACTGCTATTGTTGCCACTAGTTTCGCAATTCAGTGCTGTGGCATGACTGCTGGAGCGATTACTTGGCATAAGCACCGAAAGTCTCTGGTGCCAAACCACTATGCAAACAAGAGCGTTATTTCCCATGACGCAGAGCAGTGGTCATATATAAACAAAGGCTTGTTGATTACGATCCCTTTATCCATTCTCGGGATAGTGACAGCACAATTTATCTTGAGCGAATACACGCAACAAATGCAAACGTCTTTGCATCTCGCTTTTGGTGTGTTTTCTATTCTATTGGCGTTCGCAATTTATGGCTCTATTCCACTACTGCGCAGACAAGAATCATTAACGTTCTTGCTACCCGTGGACGTATTGTGTTTGGGTATCATTGCCTTTCTCGGTGGCATTATTACAGCATGGTTATCGGTTGGCGTTGGTGAACTTGTCGCTGTGTATCTAATCTTGCGAGGGTTTAACGTTACCTCAGCGATTGCGTCTGCCGTCATACTTAGTGCGTTTACAGTCTGGTCGGCTGTGATTTACCATCTTATGGTTTCACAAGCGATTTATTGGAATGTCCTATTATTTGCGGGTGCTGGTGCAATTGTCGGCGGTATTGTTGCAAAGCGAGTTGTCCTCCATTTCTCTGTGGTAAAACTTAAAATATTCTTTGCTACATGGATACTAATCATGGGTATAGCGGGATTAATTACGTAAGGAAAGCAGTCATTTTTGAAAAAGGTAGTTTTATTTTCCTACGGCGCGATTACGTTCACGTTCATACTCCGCGAAGGATCGCTCATATCCACGCATGCAATCTTCTCTGGCTTGGCCCTCAGCTACGCGTTCACAGGCCTCCTTTTTGTTAGATTGCATTATTTCATAGGCTGCTTTATTAGAACATCCAGCAGTCAGTAAAGTTGCTAACGCGAACGCTCCGAGTACATATTGTTTTTGCAGCATATTGTTGTTCTCAAAAAGTCAGTTAGCCAGTGATATGTATTACAGTGCACAAAAGTTTCAGTGAAAGCAAGCCCAAAGGAAGATGATCAGGCTCGTCATTGATTATCAGTCGAATTAGCGAACATTTAATAAGATACTTTTGGCGCCAATATTTGCGAACGAGCCAGGATTATGATTACATGCTCATTAAATGAACAACGCACGCGCGACAATTATTTTGAAATATCCAGTCATACCCCATGTTAAACATAGCACTCCGCTGTGGGCGAGTAACGCCAGTATTTACCAAGTCAATGTTCGTCAATTCAGTCCATCAGGTACATTTAAGGCAGTTAACACTCAGCTGTTACGTCTAAAACAGTTAGGGGTTAGTATTATTTGGCTGATGCCTATTCATGAAATTGGGCAAGTTAAACGAAAAGGCACCTTGGGGAGTCCCTACGCGGTTAAAGATTACTACTCAATCAATGCGGAGCTTGGCACCGATGCAGAGCTTAAAGAGTTAATAGAACATGCCCATGAACTTGAATTAAAAGTCATACTCGACTGGGTTCCGAATCACAGCGCATGGGACAATAAATTGGTCACAGAACATCCGCATTGGTACGCCCGAGATTATAAAGGTGATTTTAGACCTGCGCCGTGGTGGGATTGGGATGACATCATCGAGTTTGATTACTCGCAGCCAGATTTGCGTGAATATATGATTGATGCCATGAGTTATTGGGTCAGAAAGTTTGATGTTGATGGCTTTCGCTGTGACGTCGCTGGTTATATTCCCAATGATTTCTGGCGACAGGCTCGGGAAGCGCTAGATGAAATAAAACCCGTGTTTATGCTAGCCGAATGGGAGAATAGGGATTTACACGAATATGCATTTGATATGACCTATGCGTGGTCTTGGAATGAGGTGCTACACGATATTGTGCATGAACGTGCTTCGTTGGATAAGTTAAGAAAATACTACTCTTGGAATGAGCGAGCATGGCCAAAGGAAGCCATGCGAATGACGTTTGTCAGCAATCATGATGAAAACGCATGGGAAGGCACACCTTCCGAAAAATTTGGTGATGCAGAGCACGCTTGCATTGTATTGTCATGCTTGGGTCAAGGCATGCCGCTGATCCACAATGGTCAGGAAGCGGGAGAAACTAAACGACTGGCGTTTTTTGAAAAAGATTGTATTGAATGGCAAGAGCATTCCACTGGTGCTCTATATACACAGTTATTGTCCTTGCGTCAGCGCTATACAGCCCTTTGGAATGCTGAACACGGGGCGCTCATGCATCAAGTACCGAATAATCATCAGCAAGCAATATTCAGCTTTGTGCGCCAAGACAGTGAAAGTAAGTGGTTTATGATTTTTAATTTCAGCAATGAGCACAAGCAGGTGAGCTTTAAAGAGGACTTGTTTACTGATGAATATATAGACGTGTTCGAAAGCAGTCCGTGTCTGCATGATTTGTTTGCAGATTTTGAACTCGACCTCGAACCCTGGGAATATCGTATTTTTATGCGAAAGTATTAACCCCGCGGCATGAGTATGGGTGGCTGCGAAAATTAAGCGCTTGTGACTTACATAAATTGCGTCACAAACGCTAATACGGCTAATACAACAAACCCTAATGCCATTCTTAACGTTAAGGTCGCCGCGTTTGCGTCATTACCGCGCTTCATTACCGGTAATGCGTTGAATGCGCTCACAGATATTTCGATAACGCCGGCTTTGATATTGTTCGCAATACGCGCTAAACCATTACCTGTCGTCGGTAATACTTTTCGATATAACCACTCAGTATCCAAGTTAACCGACTTCAATTCAGGCGGATATAATCCTTTTTTGTTTAACCAAACGAAGGCTAGCGCTGAGAAGAACAATAGTTGTAGTTGAGTTAGCGTATGTGTTAAATCGTAAGGTACGTAGGCTTTTTCCATATCCCAAGGCAGCATTTGATACAAAAACTCTGGGTACGTGCCAACAAGAATACAGATAAATGAAGCAATCCCCATCGCGACAAGCATATTGGTTGGAGCCTCTTTTGGACGTAAACCTGAATCGTGCGCAAAGAAAGCGAAAAATGGAATCTTGATCCCCGCATGATGGAATACGCCAGCTGAAGCAAACAACAACATAAGCCATAAATATTCATGTCCAGCTTCAATCATGGCTGCCATCACCATGCTCTTACTGACAAAACCGCTAAATAATGGGAAAGCAGAAATAGATGCTGCGCCGACAATACAGAAAATCGTCGTTTTAGGCATAGTTTTATATAAGCCACCAAGGTTCGAACCGTTTACGTGACCAACGCGATGCAATACGGCGCCCATTGTCATAAACAATAGACCTTTAAATATAACGTCGTTAAATGCATGCGCAACAGTACCGTTGAGTGCGAGCGCAGTACCAATGCCGATACCGCAAACCATAAAGCCTAGCTGATTGATCAAGCTATACGCTAATACTTTGCGTAAGTCGTTTTCAATTACGGCATAAAATATAGGGAAGCAGGTCATCGCTGCGCCAATATAAACCAATAAGTCTTCGCCCGGAAATGTTCTGGCGAGCATGTAAATTGCGACTTTAGTGGTGAACGCTGATAGGAAAACAGCACCCGCTGGTGTGGCTTCTGGATAGGCGTCTGTTAACCATGAATGCATGAATGGGAAGGCTGCTTTGATACCAAAGGCAATTAAGAATAACCACGACGCCATGGAGCCTAAACCGATATAGCCTATGTCTGTTGAACCTGTCTGTTGGAAGTAGCTAATTGCCCCAATGAGCAGCAGAACACCCGACAGTACTTGGATAATTAAATAACGTATACCCGCTAATTTAGATGCTTGGGTTCTGCGAGCAAAGACTAAAAAGGCAGAAGTAACTGCGAGCAATTCCCAAAAGATAAATAGGGTAATGAAGTCACCCGCAAATACCGCACCGACGGCACTACCGGCATACAGCAAGCCTGCAACAATTTGCACTCGATCCTTAACATGTAATGCATATATAAGACAGATAAAGCAGGCTAGGTGAAATAGATAGGCGAAAAGTAAACTGAGTTTAGCGTCTTGCTCGCTCACTTGCGCACCAACATCCATAATCTGTAGGGTGAATGTGTGCAGTTGAACGCTAATTGGGGTTAGTTGGTCAGCGTTCAAATAAATCAAAATACCGTTAACTAAAGGCACTAAAACCAATAGATATCGCAGCTTCACTGGTGCGACTGCTGCAAACAGTGCTGCTAAGAAAAACGGTAAGAATGCAGGAATAGCGTAGCTCATTTATGCGACTCCTTGTCTGCACTCTCGTTCTCGCCAAGGTGAGAGCCTTCGTCAGCGTTGTGCTCAATAACAACACGAGGAACATCTAGCTCTACTTCATCATTGCGTTTGTCGTAATAGTGTTCATCACGCATCACAATTTTCCGCATTGCTTTTGCAATAACAACCAACACCACGCATGCAACAAAGCCATAAAGGGCATAAAAAGCAGGGATCTCTTCAAATGACACATAAATATGTCGGTGAACAATAAAGTCGGCAACTACTAATAATATGCATATTGCATAAAAAATACGAAGTATCCACATGACATTTTTAGGATTGTCGAAAAATGGAATTTTTTGCTCAGCGTTACTTGTTTCAATCTTCATTTCGATACCTTAAAAATTTGCCAGTGTTGATGAAAGTCGATAAAACACTTGCGGATCAAAGAACAAATAAAGTGTCATTAATGTGGGAATAGCCATGCCAATTAGGCAGGCAAAAGGCGCTTCTTTGATCCCTTGCCTCACAGAGTTGGGATCGCCATGTGAATCATGCGAATGATCGGCGCTGGTCTTAACTGGTTTGTTGAAAAATGCCGTCATAGGGATACTGAGTAAATAGTAAATATTTAACAAAGAACTGACTGTTAAGCCAATAAGTACCGCCCAATAGGTGGCGGCAGGACCAGTAAAACTGAGGCCGCCTGATACTAAATAATATTTGCTCCACATGCCGCCAAAGAAAGGCAAACCAATAATACTCAGGGTACCTATCGTAAAGACCGCAAAAGTGAAGGGCATAACGCGGCCCAAGCCAGCCAGTTCACTTACATACTTTTTATGACTTGCAACAAGAATGGCGCCCGCTGCAAAAAATAATGAAATTTTAGCAAATGCATGCATTGCGATATGCATTGTGCCGCCTATAATTCCGGCTTCATTGGCTAAAAGCGCACCTAAAATAATGTAGCTTAATTGGCTTACCGTGGAATAGGCTAAGCGCTCTTTCAAATTGTCTTTGGTTAAGGCAATGAATGAGGCGAGAACAATGGTGGTTAATGGTATCCATATTAACCAATGATTCGCACCAGATTCAGTAATGAAGTCTGCGCCAAAAATAAATACAACCACCTTCATCACTGAAAACACGCCAGCCTTTACAACGGCTACGGCATGCAGTAAGGCACTTACCGGGGTTGGCGCAACCATCGCGGAGGGAAGCCATCGGTGAAGTGGCATTAGCCCAGCTTTACTTATGCCGAAAAGAAATAATATTAAAAGTGGTGCAGCCCAAATCATGTCAAGGTTACCAGCAAGTATTCCACCCTCTTGGAAGGTCAATGTGCCTGATACAAACCAAACAATGACCATGGCTGGAAGGAAAAACAAAATGGATGAGCCCATTAAGATGAGGATATAGGTTTTACCACCTTTTCTCGCATCTCTGGTTCCTTCATGAGTAACTAGGGGGTAGGTTGAGACCGTTAATATTTCATAGAATAAGAATAGTGTGAACAAATTGTCTGAGTAAGCGACGGCCATTACGCCGGCAATAGCAACAGCAAACAAAACATAGAAACGCGTCTGGTATTTTTCGTTGTGTCCGCGCATGTATCCGATCGCATAAATGGATGTTGCGATCCACAAGCCGCTGGCGATCAGTGCAAATAAACTGCCAAAGGCCGTTGCAGAAAATGCAATCGACAAACCTTCTATAGGTTCAGCAAAGGTGAGCCGCGAAGCTGCAACGTCTTTTGCATGAGATAAGTCGAGACTGAGGTAAATATCAACGTTGATAATGAAAAGTATGACAGCGGTCACAATAGTGGCTGTCTCGCGTAAATTTATGTGTTTGTCTAATCGGGATATGATGATCGCCCCAACTATCGGAACAACCATAGAGAGTATCAATAAATGGGTTAATGCCAATTGCGTCATTACTACTCCTATGGCTTCAGCAGTGCAGAGGCAGCAGAAGATGCCGCTTGAAAAGATAATTCAGTATTTAAGCCGAAAAATATACATAGGGCAGCGCCAATCCAGAGAGCTGTAACCATTGTTTTAGGTGCTTTCGCTATGCCTGAGTCACCGCTATGTACATCTTGTATATGTGTTTTCCGCTTACTTCTGAAATATAGGTTTTCGACAATTTTCCAGACATAACCAATTGCCAATACTGAGCCTAAAACAATTGTGATGACCACAATCCACATGCCTTTTTCAACGGCAGCTTCAAGCAAATACCACTTCGTAACAAAGCCGACAGTACCCGGAACACCGATGAGACTTAACCCTGCCAGAGTAATGGCGGCAAAGGTCCACGGCATGTCCTTTCCTAAACCTCTTAAGCTGCCTAATTCTGTTGTATTGGCTCTATAAAGCAGAATGCCCGCACCAATGAATAGGGTCGCTTTAATCAGAGCGTGGTTGAATAAATGTATAATTGCTGCGGTCAGTCCAAGCTGATTCACAAGTGAGAATCCAATCACGATGTAGCCAATTTGAGCGACACTAGAAAAAGCCAAAAGACGTTTCATTTCGGTTTGTTGATAAGCGCGATATGAACCGTAAATAACGGCGACGCATCCGAGTGATAACATGATTTGCGGCAATAACATGTCCACCCAATACTGAATAGGATAGAGGTCATAAAGAATACGAAGCAATACATATATTGAGACTTTTGTCGCGGTTGCAGAAAGAAAAACGCTCACGGTTGAGGGGGCTTGGCTGTAAGCATTCGGCAACCAACTATGGAGAGGAAATATTGCTGCTTTCAGGGCTATGCCCATGACCATAAAAATAAGTGCGGTTTCAACTAGCTGCATGTCTTCAAATGTACTGAATCGGTTCGCTATGTCTGCCGTATTTAAACTTCCGGATGCTGCGAATAAAAAACCAACCCCGATAAGAAAGAAAGTTGCACCGATGGTGCCGAGTATTAAATATGAAAATGCTGCGGTGAGCGCTTTTCTATTTTTACCCATGCTGATGAGTGCATAGGTAGCCAGTGATGAAATTTCCAAGAACACGAACAGGTTGAAAATATCGCCCGTCAATGCGATGCCTAAAAGACCCAATAAACATAGCTGAAATGCAGCATAGAACAGTGGTATTGTCTTCTCTTCAATTTCATCAGGCACGCTGCGATAACCAAATAAGCACGCAAGGCAACCAATACCGCTAACGATAAGAGCAACAAATGCATTTAAGGAATCAATTTTATATTCAATCCCCCAAGGTGGACGCCAACCGCCTAATTCATAAATAACGTGGCTGCCATCAATCACTGCATAAAGTATATAGCTAGAGATTGCTAACGATATAAGGCAAACAATTAATGTTAATAACCAAGTTATTTTTTCAGACGGAATTAATGCAGTAATCGGGGCGACCATCAAAGGAATGACAATCAATAAGATGGTAAGTTGTTCCATTATTCTTTTTCATCCATAGCCGAAATTTCATTTTCTTCGACAGAGTTATAAGCTTCTTTTATGCGGATAACTAATGCAAATCCCAAGGCTGTAGTCGCGACACCCACGACGATAGCTGTCAACATAAGCACTTGTGGAAGAGGGTTTGAATACAGGCTATATTTTTCGCTAATTATCGGAACAGTACCACCAGTGACTTTGCCTAAACTAACGTAAAATAGAATCACTGCAGTTTGAAACATTGCCAAACCTGCTAGCTTCTTGATGAGATTAGAGCGACTCATTAAGGTATAAAGACCAACCATCATAACTGCGACAATTAACCAGTAGTTAATATGTCCAACAAGGTACTCCATCATTCTGGTGCCACCCTTCTTGCAAAAGTGAAAAACAATAGCACCATCACCGAGGCTACCGTTATACCAACGCCCAGTTCGATAATAATAATGCCAAGATGCTGCCCAGCAATGGAAGTACTGGCCAACACGCTATAATTTAAGAAATTACCGCCAAGTATCATCGAAGCTACACCAACGCCACCATATATAAGCACGCCTAAACTTGCACCAATGCGCAGCATATATTCAGGGATAAGCTGCAGTGCAGCATCAAGCCCGTAAGTGAGCGCATATAACAAAATCGCTGAACTGAATATTACACCTGCTTGGAAACCGCCGCCGGGACTATAATCACCGTGAAATTGAACGTAAAGTGCAAAAAGAATAATGATGGGAGACAGCCACTTAGTGACAACTCTTAAAATAAGATCATTTGCCATTGGATACCTCTTTTATTCTTATTTTCTTTCTTGAACCCAGCAACATCAACACACCAATACCCGCAGTGAGCACAACCGTCACCTCTCCGAGTGTGTCAAAGCCGCGATAGCTTGCTAAAACCGCCGTGACTAGATTTGGCACACCAGTTTCCTCTTGTCCCTTTTCAATATATCGTGCCGCTACCTGCATATGTGGTGCGCTTTTACCATCACCTAATTCTGCAATGTCATGAGTACCATATATAAGTAGTCCACCCATTAATATGCAGATGATAAGCGGAGCTGCTCGCGATTTTTGGGTTGAGACAAGTTCGTGACCGTCCTTAATCGACGCTAAGGTAACTAACATCAGAACAGTTGATATGCCTGTTCCAACAGCCGCTTCAGTAAAAGCGACGTCTGGTGCATCTAGAACAACAAACAAACCCGCAACCAATAAGCTGTATAAGCCAAATAGCATTGCCATTGCGAATAAATGACGGGTTTTAAGGACGGCTAAAGCCATTACTAGGAGAAACACAAGTAGAACTAAATTAACGATAAGGCTCATTTTTTTTCCTTGTCTAATTTAAAGTTGCTGATGTGGATCTTCTGATTGTGAATTAAGCCCCAGCGCCAAGCATTGTTCGCCAATGCGTAAGATGAAACAGGACTTGTAAATACTAGGAATAAAAAGATAAGAATGAGTTTGGCGATTACGTTGACTGAGTCAGCGTGGCACGCTAGACCAGATAAAATTAAAAATGAACATAAGGTATCGGTAACACCTACAGCATGCAATCTTGCGTACATATCAGGTAAGCGGACCAAACCGAATGCACCAACAAGTCCAAGAAAACAGCCTATGCCAATAAGAATGAAGCCAAATATTTCAAGCATCTTGGTTTCCTTTTTGTTTGTTCTCGAGATTTATTTCACCAGCGCTTTGGTCGCCGGTTAGATGTTCTTGTTCTATTTTGCTGTTGTTGGCAAAGAATTTGCCTCTTTCAACTAATCTTAATGCTGCAATAACACCTACAAAGTTAAGTAGGGAGTACAGTAAAGAAATATCTAATAAATCATGACGGCCGGAAAAGAAGGCAAAAACAGCCACTAACAACACAGCTTTCGTGCCAAATAAGTTGACGGCTAAGATACGGTCAAAAACGGTCGGTCCTAATAGTGCTCTGCAAACACCTAATGCCATTGCAATAAGTATGGCTAAGCCTGCAACAAGATAATATTCAATCATTCGTTACTATTCTCTAAAGTTTTTACCTGATATTGCTTGGGCATAATATTCAAAATATCGCCTTGCGCAAGGTCTTGAGCGCCTTGCTCACTAATGGTGTGAACTAAGAGTGTGTGATCTGATAAGGCGATGCTGGCTGAACCGGGCGTGAGTGTAATTGCATTTGCGTAAAGAACTCTTGCAACGTCATTGTCAAAAGGCACTTCAATAGTGATAAACGTGGATTCCACAGGTCTTATTCCAAGAACCCTCAATGTGACATCATAGTTGGAAACGATCACCTTATAAAATAGTTGAGCTAGAAACTTGACCAGACTGATCGTGACAAAGAATGTAAATTGTTCTTGGTCTATTCGTAACATGCGTTTTGTTAGCCAAAGCGATATTAGAATGGAGAGAGCACCAAAGGAGAGCATTAATGGCTCGTAGATACCAGATAGTAAAAGCCAAACAACAACAAGTATCACGCCTAATCTAAACAAATGACTCAATTTTATCTCCTAGACTATAAAAAAATAGTGTGATGATTGAAGCAGAAAATGACACTACGCAATAAAAGCTAGGTCTTTATTTACTAACAAGGTTAATTTAACAATTGATTAACGCTAACACAACAACTCAAGTTAAGTTGTTACTTTATTTAATTTATTTCAGTTTCAACGGCGCGTTGATTGGTTATACTCACTATAAACTAACTATAGAAAATACCAAATGAATTTAATGATTACCGGACTTTACGCTGGTCTTTTAGGCCTTATTTTGCTTGCTCTATCTATTCAAGTAATCAAAGCTAGAAGAAAACATATGGTTAGCTTAGGTGATGGAAATATAGACGATTTGCAGAGAGCAACGAGGGCGCATGCTAATTTTAGTGAATATGTTCCTGTTTGTATCATTCTTTTATTAATAGCAGAGTTAACGTCACAGGCTGACGTTTTTTTGCATATTTGTGGTATTGCGTTGGTATTTGGACGGATTGCTCATGCCTATGGCTTGGTGACAAAAGCGGGTGCAAGTTGGGGAAGGGTTAGTGGCACTTTAGCCACATTTGCTGTATTAATTGCCTTGTCTTTCTGGAATTTGTACATAGTTATTGCGAAATTTATTTAGCGCCGCGATAGTGTTATATATACAAAAAAGCCATCGCAGATGCGATGGCTTCGAACTTTCTTTGATGTTTAGCTGAATGCTGCAGTTGGAAGCTAGGGATCTACCAACCGAGCTGCACAATTAAACGGTTAACGCCTATTTATTTTCAAAAAGCTGGCTGCCTATTTCAATACGTCTTGGCTTTTTAGCTTCCGGTACTACTCGCTCAAGGTCGACGTGTAATAAGCCATTTTCTAAATCGGCAGACAGTACTTTCACATTGTCACCGAGTTGAAATTTGCGTTCAAAGTTTCTTTCTGAAATACCTTTGTGAAGGAATTTACGACTTTCGTCTGGAGCTTGCTCTTTGCTGCCGCTGATAATGAGTGTGTTTTCCACAACCTCAATAACAACATTGTCTTTAGCAAAGCCAGCAACTGCCATGGTAATTCTATATTTATCTTCTTCAAGAAGTTCAATATTGTATGGTGGATAAGTATTCTGTTTTTCGTTTCGAGCAGCTGCATCAATCATAGATGCTAAATGGTCTGAACCAATGAATGAACGGTATAGTGGAGATAGATCGATAGTACGCATAGTCATATCCTTTTACTTTTAAGCAATATGTTTGAAATTAAATGCCCCGATATTTCGGCGGCGGTTTTGTGAACCCTTTCGGCATCCACTATTTCTATATGAGTACGGACTTTATTTTTTCAAGAACAAAGTTGAAATAAATATCTAAAAATTTCACTTAATTTAAAAATGAAGCGAAATTATACTCTTTTTGTTTTTGCGGGGTTTTGTTACCGGTTTGCTTAAAAAGTAGAATTTATCTGAGGTTTCTAACCTTGTGGTATCGGGCAACACGACATCAACTTGCGCCGCACATTCTGTCGAGGCGCAAGCATAAAATGTATTACAGCTCGAACTTCTCCTCAATAACCTCCTCCAACACCGCTAAAGGAAGTGAACCATTCCCAATAATGGCGTCATGAAAGACGCGGATATCGAACTTACTACCTTGCTTCTTTTCTACACGTTCGCGCAGCTCACGAATTTTAAGCTCACCAATTTTGTAAGAAAGAGCTTGTCCAGGCCATGAAATATACCTGTCAATTTGGTCTTGAACTGCTTTGTCGGTCAGGGCAGTGCGCTCTGCTAGGTAATCAATCGCTTGTTCACGACTCCATCCAAATGCATGTATACCAGTATCAACCACCAACCTTACTGCTCGCCACATTTCATAGCCAAGGCGACCAAAATCACTATAAGGGTCCTCATAAAAGCCAGCCTCCTTCCCAAGCCTCTCAGAATAAAGCCCCCAACCTTCAGAGAAGGCGCTGTGGTTGAGTGTTCTTCTGAACTCAGGTAAGTCGAGCTCCATCGCAATCGCATTTTGCAGGTGGTGACCAGGTACGGCTTCATGCAAGCTCAGAGCTTCAAGATTGTATAAAGGCTGCTGAGAAGGAACCGAGGTCAGAAAATAAGTGCCAGGAGTGCGATTGTCTGGAGGAGGCATGTAAAAGGCACCGCGGCTAGCTGAGCCTTTTATCGTAAATGTGTTTCTAGGTAAATTACCGAAAAAGAAAGGCAGCTTGCCATACATTTTTTGCGTAATAAATGCCGTCTTTTCCAATACATCTTGTGGACTGTCAGCATAAAACTGTTTTGAGTTTGCTAGAAATTGCAAAAACGCAGAGAGCTTTTTGTCTGCGCTGTCATCAGAGCCTTCTTTAAATCCGACTTTGTCGATAATTGCCAGCATTTCTGTTTTGATGCGCTTGACTTCTGCCAAGCCTAAATCATGAATTTGTTGAGCGCTAAGCGTCGTTGTTGTGTAATATTCTATGGCATAAGCATAATAATCCGCTCCGCCTTCCACTGAGGATATACCAGCCTGTTGGCGGCAATTGGGCATGTATTGTTGAGTGAAAAAATCGAACATTTCCTGATATGAGGGCACAACATGCGCGTTGATAAGCTGCTTGGCCTTTGCACTGTAAGTCTCTTTTTGCTGCGAAGTAAAGGTGCTCGGAAAACGCGTAAATGGCTCAAAAAGCGCGCTGTCTTCAGCACGGCTGACGATATGTTGTTGAATACTTTGCTCATAGTTTTTGAAGCTTTCGCAAGCATGCACAAAACCGGCTTTTAAACCCTGTTTCATTAAATCGATATTTTCTTGGTTGAATCGAGGATAATCCTCTAAGCTAACGAGAAAGTTATCGTAATCCTGAGAATTCAAAAATGCCATGTTAGCGGGGGCTTCAGCAAAATATGTATGCCAACCGCTTAAAAAGTTTACTGGGAAATATTTGTCTTGGTATTGATAATATTTATCTTCAAATTCTCGTTCATATTTAAATAGCCGATAGCTCATTAAGTTTTGTTCACTCAACTGCTTCGTGTCAATGCTAGATAAGTCTTTCAGCATTTGGGCATTAAAAGCCTGGCGTCTTGCCATGCCCTCGGTCGAAAAATCGGCAAGTTTTCCGTTTGGTTTCCAAGCGTCGGGGTCGGTTCTAAAAAACACTTTTTCTTTTTCAGCTTGCTGCCAATGGCGATCAAGTAATATGTGTAAGTCATCATTACTATCCGCTTTCGTATTTATGGATAATGTCACTAGCAAGATTATCGTGACGGAGTAAATAATCGAAGATAGCAATTTCGTTGCACCGCTTGTGGGTTTATTTGAGAGCCTGCGCATGTAATTCCTTTGATAGTTTACGATGTAGACTGAAGCCTACTATAAAAACGTGAAAATAAGAAAGTAAGTGTTTTTCCTGTATAGAATTTGAGTTCTAAAACAGTTCGAGAAGGGAGAGTACAAAACAATTTAGCTATGACGTAAGCGGCAATAATATCATTATCGACAGCGTTATAATTAGCGACCATGTGGTAAAAAAGTGGACGTTATTAAAAACTTCTTTTGTGGCGAATAGCAGTAAGCCATAGATTACGTTTACTTCCATTCGACCCAGTAACGCCACTGTTGGTAACTGCCTAGATAACCTGGTAGTAACTATGCAGCCGTGAATCGATGTAGCAAGTGTATAAGCGCCAGCCACTCTTATGTTTTTCTTTATGGGTACGGTTGGAATATTACTGCGTCGTAGCCGTGCTAAAAGCAAACACGGCTAACAGTTTATTTGTTATGGCGAGCTTTCAATACCGCAATAGCATCATTCAGCGAGAGATTGCTGGCTTGCAGTAGCACAATCAGGTGGTACAAAAGGTCGGCAGATTCATTCTTTAATTCGTCTAAATCCTGCACTACAGCTGCCAGCGCTGTTTCAACCCCTTCTTCACCTACTTTTTGGGCAATCCGTTTGATGCCTTTACTGTAAAGTTCTGCTGTATAGCTGGTGGATGGATCTGCTTCTTTGCGTTCGGCTAAAGTTTGCTCCAACTCAGCAAAAAAAGTCATGTTGGGAACGTCGCTATTAAACCAACAGGTACTTGCACCTGTGTGACACGTTGGCCCATTTGGATGCACCAAAATAAGAAGTGAATCTTGATCGCAATCAGCGGAAATATCCACTAGATCGAGAGTGTTGCCAGAAGTTTCACCTTTCATCCACAGGCGCTGTTTTGAACGGCTGAAGAAAGTGACTTTGCCTGTATCAAGCGTTTGAGCCAATGCTTCTTGGTTCATATAACCTTGCATTAAAACACGACCTGAATGGGCGTCTTGTATCACTGCAGGCAATAAATTCTGCATTTTTTCCCACGCTAACTGCGCTGAAGTTTCGTTTGTGATTTTCATTCTACTTCCTATTAAGTCGGTGCTCGTTGGCTGCGCATTTCTATTCCTTGAGCGGATAGCCAAGCTTTTAATTCGGGTATATCGATAATGGCTTTATGAAAAACTGACGCAGCTAGTGCGCCATCAACATCAGCCTGATTGAAAACGTCAGCGAAGTGCTGCATTTCACCTGCACCGCCCGACGCAATAAGAGGCACATTACAAACCGCTCTCACCGCGGCAAGTTGCGCGATATCGTAGCCTTTGCGAACACCGTCTTGGTTCATACAGTTTAAGACAATTTCACCGGCTCCACGCGCCTGCACTTCTTTTACCCAATCAACAGTTTGCCACGCGGTTTTTTGAGTGCGCGTTTCGTCGCCGGTAAATTGGTATACTTCGTAGTGCCCCGTTTCTTCATTAAAAAAACTATCAATACCAATGACTACGCACTGCTGGCCGAATGTATCATGTAAATCTTTAATAAGTTCTGGGTTGGAGAGGGCTGGGCTATTGATAGAGATTTTATCTGCGCCCATTTCCAGGATTTTACCCGCGTCTTCGACTGATTTTATGCCGCCAGCAACGCAGAAGGGGATATCTATCACTTGCGCAATTTTCGTCACCCAGCTTTTATCGACAACGCGCTGATCGCTTGAAGCGGTAATGTCATAAAATACCAGTTCGTCAGCGCCGGCCTCTGCATAACGTTTCGCCAATGGTACTATATCGCCAATTATTTCGTGATTACGAAATTTAACCCCTTTTACGACAACGCCATCTTTTACGTCCAAGCAGGGGATGATTCTTCTTGCTAACATTAAACTGCCTTTTTTGTGTCTATGGTTAGCGGAGTTCTATTTAACTTTAACTAGCCAATTGTGTTTATCGTCCGCCTTACCCCATTGAATATCATTCAATGCTTGGCGCAATTTCATGGTGGTTGGCCCAGCTTCACCGCTGCCAACTTGATGTTCTTTGCCGTTGTGAATAAAGGTGCCTACAGGCGTAAGTACTGCTGCAGTGCCTGAAAGAGCTGCTTCAACACCAGGCTTGGCTGCTCTTTCTAATAATTCTTCAACCGTAATATTGCGTTCGCTAACCGTCATACCTAAATCGGCAGCAATGGTCAGAATAGAATCGCGAGTCACGCCATGCAAAAAACTTGCATCTAACGCTTTAGTAATGACTTCGTTTCCATCGATTAATATAAAGTTGGCGGCACCGGTTTCTTGTACATCACCGTTTGGACAGAAAAGTATTTGGTCAGCTTGTACTTCGCCACGCGCTTTTAAAATAGGGCCTAAGGCGCTCGCATAATTACCGCCGCTTTTGATCATTCCCATGTGCGGGGCGCATCGCATCCCAGTTTCATCAAGCAGTAAACGTAATGGCTTTGCACCGCCAGCGAAATAATCACCTACAGGAGATAAGAGTATGTAAAGCATTGAAGTAAGTGATGGCGCTGCAGCTTTACCAATAGAGGCTTCTGTACCTACATGAGTTGGGCGAATATACATTGAGCCGGGAGGTTGTGGCACATCGTCGGCGTATTGGGCGACGATGTCGAGTATCATTGCTTCAACCTGTTTCGGGTTAATTTTAGGTAAATTTAATAGCTGACTGCTTTGCTCAAAGCGCTTAATGTTTTTATCCATTCTGAATATGTAAATGCCGCCATCGTCGTGGCGGAAGGCTTTTAAACCTTCAAAACAAGTGCTTGAATAGTGCAGTACGTGTGCGCCTGGATGCATTTGAATGCTATCAGAAGAGACCTTTTGAGCATCGCTCCATTTGTCATTTTCAAAAGTCGCTAATGCCATTTGCGGCATAAAAACAGTCCCGAACACAGCCATGTAGAATTCCTAATTTTTGTTGTGGCGTTAATAGTATTAACCGCCTAAGTGTATTGATCTTCAGCTAGCAGTCGTTTGCAGATAGCCTAAATTATGTGATCATTTTACGTAATATTTCACTTTGAACAATAGCGAGAGCAGCTTTGTGCTGCATTTATTAGCGCTAAATCAATATAAAGAATTATTTTGCTATGGGTATTGCGAGCTACTTCGAGAGTTTCACATCGCAATAACGCTCTTATTAGCAAAAACTTGCTAAATATACTTGTTATTTTGACCAACATTCAATGGCTTGTTTTACCGTAAACTTGCCTTCAAGTAAGGCTCTACCCAATATCACACCGGCAACGTTTGTCGGTTTTAACACTTCAATATCATGTAAGCTACCTATGCCACCAGATGCCTGCCATTGAATATCAGGAAATTGCGCAGCAACTTCCGTATACAGACTGTCATTTGCACCTTGAAGCGTGCCGTCTCGACTAATGTCTGTGCACAGTACGTGCTTCAAGCCAACTTTCGAATAACGATTGATAAGCTCTTCAATAGAAACGCCTGAATCTTGCTGCCACCCGTGGGTTGCAACAAACTTGTTGCCTTTTTCGTCAATGTTGATGTCCAGTGCCAAAACAATGTGTTCTGGGCCAAATTCAAGCATCCATTGCTCAACCAATTCTGGTTGAGTAACCGCAAGCGATCCAATCACAACGCGCTCAACGCCCGCAGACAATAAGCCTTCAACATCTGCTTTAGTGCGCACACCGCCGCCGCTTTGGAATTTCATACGTTTAGTTGCAACCATTTCTGATATGAGAGTCAGCTGTCGTTTGCTAGTGTCTTTTGCACCAGTCAGGTCAACAATATGCAGCCATAGTGCGCCGTCGTCGGCATATTGATGCACAACATCAATCGGATCGAGTTTGTATTCGGTAGTCTGCTTATAGTCGCCTTGGTATAAACGAACCACTTTACCTTCGATTAAATCGATCGCTGGAATAATCATTTTACTTCCTTACAACTGAATAAAGTTTTTGAGTAACTGCGCGCCAGCGTCACTAGAACGCTCAGGATGAAACTGGACACCAAAAAAATTGTCTTTGTGAATAGCGGCTGAAAAGGTAGTCCCAATGTCGGCTTTCAGTTCTTCAGCACTTAGCTTGTCTGCATTTGCATTGTTGACTGACGCACTGGCACTCAACTGGCTTTTGTTGGACGAATAGTGACACGTAGCCAAGGTATGCTCATAGTCATCGATGGCATAGCTGTGCACAAAATAAAAATGTTCGCCGTCCGGTATGCCAGCAAATAAAGGGTTTTCATATTTACTGGTGACCCTATTCCAACCCATATGTGGCAAACGTAAATTGCCAACCTGCATGCGTTTTACGTGTCCGGGAATGAGGTTCAGGCTATTGGTCAAATCGGTTTTCCCAAATTCACCTTCCTGTGAGTCTGTTACCATCAACTGCATGCCCAGACAAACGCCGAGTGTAGGCTGTGTTAAAGAGCGCAGACAGTCGGCCAATGCCTTGCGATTGATGCTACTCATGGCGGCAGGAGCGCTTCCTACTCCGGGAAGCAGTACGCGCTGTGCTTTTGCAATAACGCCAACATCGTCAGATACATCTACTTGAATGCCTAAGCGTTCAAAGGCGAATTTAACTGACGATATATTTGCACAGCCTGTATTCACGATAACTAATGAACTCGACATTTATAGTGATCCTTTAGTACTCGGCAGGGCATTCCCTTCTTTCGCTATAGCTTGACGCAAAGCACGACCAAACACTTTAAACAAGCTCTCTACTTGGTGGTGAGCATTGCCCTCAGTGGTGGATAAATGCAGTGACAACCCCATTGATTGAGCAATTGAATAGAAGAAGTGAGGCACCATTTCAGTAGCCATGTCGCCAACGGAATCACGACTAAAGTTTGCATCAAACTGCAGGTGAGGGCGGTTTGAAATATCGATAAGGCATTCAGCACGACACTCGTCCATTGGCAAGGCAAAGCCGAAACGAGCGATACCACGCTTGTCTCCTAATGCTTTTTTCAGACATTCACCTAGTGCGAGTGCGGTATCTTCAACGCTGTGGTGATCATCAATGTGAAGGTCACCATCAACGCTTACATTTAAATAGAAGCCACCGTGTGTCGCTACTTGGTCAAGCATGTGATCAAAGAAACCCAAACCAGTGTGTATCTCTGGTTTTTGTGAACTGTCTAAATTCACTTTTACTCTAATATCCGTTTCTGATGTCGTCCTTACTACTTCTGCCGTGCGAGCCGTTATGGTCAATTGACTGGTGATCATTGGCCAATTATTAGAAACAGGGTCGTACTTGATGCCCTTTATGCCCATGTTTTCAGCAAGTTGGATATCGGTATCACGATCGCCAATAACAAATGAACGAGTAAAGTCGACTTTACCGGCCTGCAGATAATCTTTTACTAAGCCCAGTTTAGGCTTTCTGCAGCTACAGTTATCAGCGTCAAAGTGCGGGCAAATTAATACGTCGTCGAATAGCACACCCTGGCTTGCGAATATATTCATCATGGCATTATGCGGTAAATCGAAGTCGGCAGTAGGAAAACTATCAGTTCCTAAGCCATCTTGATTCGACACCATCACTAATTTGAAACCAGCTGCTTGGAGTTTGAGCAGTTCAGGGATGACATTAGGTTCGAAAACTAACTTTTCTAAGCTATCGAGTTGTTTGTCGACAGGGGGCTCTTCCACTAGAGTGCCATCGCGATCAATGAAAAGAATGGGTTGTTGACTCATATTATTGATTTCCGTCGGCAAAAAATGCCTTTATTAATGCTAATAATGTTTTGTTTTGTGCAGGATTACCAATCGTAATACGCAGACAGTTCTGCAAATTTATTTGCTTTGATTGGTCGCGAATTAACATTTTATGCTTAACGAGGTAAGCCATAAGTTCAGTTTTGCTTTGCGTTCTAAACAACACAAAATTGGCGTTAGTATCGCCGATAATTTGAATATCACCAATGTCAGCTAAGGTCGTTCTTAGTGAAATGAGTTCGGCTTTTAATACTTCAACGTCGTTACGCATTTTCGCCAGCCCTTGGTTTTCAAGTGCTTTACTAGCAATTTGAGCAACGGGTGCTGGAATAGGATAAGGCGCAATCACTTTTAATAATGTTTGAATAATATCTGACGATGCCAGTGTAAATCCACAGCGTAAACCGGCCAAAGCAAAGGCTTTTGACAGCGTCCGCAAAATCACTAAATTCTCATATTTACCAAGTAAGTCAGTTTGCGTTTGTGCTATATCGAATTCTATATAGGCTTCATCGACAACAACAATCGCTTGGTCTTTAAATGCTTCGAGCACCTCAACAATATCTCGTTGAGAAACACTTGTACCTGTTGGGTTGTTCGGCGAACAGATGAAGACGGCTTTGACTTTGCTAACGTAGCTTAATATATCAGGGATATTTAAGCTGAAATCGTTGTTGAGCAATGACCTGTGCACACCGACGTTGAACGTTTGTGCGCTAATTGCATACATTCCG
Organism: Glaciecola nitratireducens FR1064; assembly: GCF_000226565.1. NCBI lineage: Bacteria > Pseudomonadati > Pseudomonadota > Gammaproteobacteria > Alteromonadales > Alteromonadaceae > Brumicola > Brumicola nitratireducens. Next base: position 1,268,051 of record NC_016041.1, read on the forward strand.
TAGGTTGGAGGGCAAATAAGAATACTGTCTTTGCCTGCTTCACAAAATGCGCGCACGATAAGCTCTATGCCCTCATCAGCACCTCTAGTTACCAAGGTTTGTGATGCTTGTAAACTCGCATATTTTGCGTAGGCCTTAATAACGGTATCAGGCTGACAGTCAGGGTAACGGTTGAATACAGACGAATCGACAGCATACTCTCCCGCAAACGGAGATTCATTTGCGTTTAACCAAACTTGCTCGGCGTCTGCGCCAGACCCTGCGAACAACCGCCTGGCTGATTCGTAAGGAGTGAGTGCATTGACGTGCTCAACAGTCAAATCGCTTAACCAATTGCGGCTTTCTTTTGCGCTCATGGCTGTTTCCCAGATGGCACATCAAGATAAACCCGATCGTCAGTGCTCGCGTTGTTTTCAGATGGGGTCTCAGCCTGTTTAGAGGCACTGTCTGTTGCTGTATTATCTTCATCCGACTGCGTTAAGACGCTAGGCAGATCCAAACCAGTTAATCTGATTTTAACCGCATTTCTATGTGCATCTAAACCTTCAGCATCAGCTAAATCCATAATGGCATCACCAATATTCTCTAGCCCTTCGCGGGTTAGTTCTTGCACTGTATAGCGGCGCATGAAATCGAGTAAGCCTAGGCTTGAATAGTTTCGCGCATAGCCATAGGTTGGCAATACGTGATTAGTGCCGCTCGCGTAATCGCCAGCCGACTCGGGTGAGTATGCGCCAACAAAAATAGAGCCAGCATGTTTCAAGCTTTCTATTAGATCGCGTGCGTTGTCGGTTTGCACAATTAAGTGCTCTGGTGCGTAAGCGTTACTGACTAAAACGGATTCTTGAATGCTCTCAGTAAGGATGTAGCGACTGTTGTCGACAGCTTTACTTGCAATATCGCGACGCGAAAGCTGGGCGAGTTGCAGAACTACTTGTTGCTGTACTTTTGCAATAAGCGCGCGGTCATCGCTTACTAATACTGCTTGAGAGTCCGCACCATGTTCTGCTTGTGATAGTAAATCTGCAGCAACAAAACCAGCGTCTGCATTTGCGTCTGCAATAACTAACACTTCAGATGGACCTGCTGGCATGTCGATCGCTGCGCCGCCAACAGCTTGGCTAACCTGCTGTTTCGCTTCAGTGACAAAGCTGTTGCCAGGGCCGAATATTTTATCTACTTTGGGTATTGTTTCTGTGCCAAAAGCCATGGCGGCAATTGCCTGAGCGCCACCACAAAGATAAATATGTTGAATGCCACAAATTTTAGCAGCATAACAAATCTCCGGTGCAATAGTACCTTGTGGAGAGGGGGGCGTGCACAATATAGGTAAATCGCAACCAGCCACCTGTGCAGACACGCCTAACATCAACACAGTTGAGGGTAGCGGTGCACTGCCGCCGGGAATATATAAGCCAACTTTTTCAAGCGCCGCATGGCGCTGCTCACAAATCACGCCTGGTGAAGTTTCGATACGAATATCTTGCGGTAATTGCGCTTCGTGAAAAGTTTTGATATTCGCATACGCTTTATCAATTGCGGTTTTCACCTTGGCTTTGAGTTTGCTCTCGGCCTCATCAATTACGGCGGTATCCAAGCGTAAATTGCTTAATTCAGCACCATCAAATTGTTTCGTGTATTCAAACACCGCCGCGTCTTTATTCTGACGAACACGACTGAGTATTTTTGTGACGGTATCACGCAACATGACACTGTCTTTCATTGCCGGACGCAACAATGCTTCTATCTGTTGCTGTTCGGTTAGATTGCCCCACTCAATAATTGATTGCGACGACATCGTGATTACCCCATCATTTTTTCAATTGGCATAACAAGAATTGAGCTGCAGCCCAACGATTTTAATTTTTCCATGGTTTCCCAAAACAGAGTTTCGGAACTAACCACGTGTATCGCGACTAATTTTTCGTTTCCTGCTAAGGGCAATACCGTTGGATTCTCAGCGCCAGGCAGTAAGCTTTTGACTTGTTCTAAATATGCCTTGGGTGCATGCAGCATAATGTATTTACTTTCTTTAGCCTGCATCACCCCGTCAATACGAGGTAGCAAGCGATTTACTAGTGCCTGCTTGTCATCACTTAGTGGCTGAGATTTTTGAATGAGTACGGCTTTAGATTCAAAGATCACTTCCTCTTCACGCAGACCGTTAGCTTCTAGTGTCGCGCCTGTTGAGACTAAGTCGCATATTGCGTCAGCGACGCCTGCGCGAGGAGCAACCTCAACAGAGCCAGTTAACATGACAGCACTTGCGTCAATGTTTTTTTCTTTAAAATAACGCTCTAATAAATAAGGGTAGGTGGTCGCAACCTTTTTACCATTCAGTGAGGTAACGTCGTCGTATTTCATTTCATTTGGAATAGCAATCGACAATCTGCAGCCGCCGTAGTCTAAACGACGAAGCGTTTTAAAGTCTGCCGGACGCTTTGACGATTGGCGCTCTAGCATTTTCTCTTCAAGCTCATTTTCGCCAATAAAGCCCATATCGACAACACCGTCCATCACTAGACCAGGAATGTCGTCGTCTCTAACAAGCAATAAGTCGATAGGCTGATTGGTTGAATGAGCAATAAGCAAGCGATCTCTAATTTGTAGTTTGATGCCAATTGCTTTCAACAGCGCAATGCTGTCGTCGCTCAATCGACCTTTCTTTTGTACTGCAATTTTTAATCTTTTTGAATCGCTCATTTCTCGTTCCTTTAAATGCTTTCGCTTAATTACTATTACTTATTATATTGTTTATTAATAATGTTGCTGTTCACAAAATTGCTCTTGATAACTCGACTTTACAACTGACAAGCGCGGTTCATTTAAAACCGGTTAGGTAATTACGCAATGTAGTAGCTCTATCTAATACCCAATTAAGCCAAGAGAGATCGATTTGATTTTATCTATCGGTAAAATCAAACAAAAAGCCCCCGAAAGTTTCCTCTCGAGGGCTTCAAATTTCTTCAATGCCATGGAAAGGAAACCACACCCTTCCAGCACGAACCTGAAAGGTTATGCGTTCATATGATGATGATGGCTGAAATTTGCAATGTTCATGTTGGCTCTTATTAGTTCCGTATTCTTTGCGATTGTCGCGGCGAATTTTTTACGAGCACGAATGTTATATAACTTGATGTGCATAATCAACAGCAAACCCAAGAGAAATACACTTTGTTTTACATATCTCATGTTTTTTTTATATAACAAACAGCGGCAGTGGGATAATTTTTGCGTTTGTTGTTTGGTTTTTGTGCATTTCTCTGCCAGCTCGAACTGTTAATGTTGGTCTGATATTGCTTCCCAAGATTGCGCCTCTGGGGTCGCTTCTACCAGTTTCTTTTGTAGTTCGGCTTCAACTAAATTGGCGCTTCTTAATTCATGAATGGTGGCTTGAATTGTCATTCTAAACTGCTTTACTTCGCGCCAAAGCTTTAAAAAACGTTCGCGTTCATCACCGCTCATGCTGCTGCTCATTTCACTGTCACTGACCGCCAATAAAGGGCCCAAAATCTCATAGCCCTGCTGCAAACGTTCGCTTTGCTGAATTTCAAAAGAAGCTAAAGCTGGGCTGTCATTAGTTTGAGCAGGCTTAATGTCAGCTTCATTTGTATTAAAGCTAGAAAATCGTTCAACATATTCTTGCAGTTCAACACTATCAGCGCTCTGCCAAACTTTGAGTGAGTCGATATTCATTATTTCGTTGGATGTTGGATTAACAATCAACACCGTTGGTGTCGCAAAATAATGAGGATAGCCTACCAGCGTTGTGATGTCCCGTCGGTCTTCCAAGTAGCCGACATCTATAAATTGTGTAACAAAAGTGTCTGACAATACCGGCTGCATTTCTTCATTTGAAAAACGTTCGGCTAAGGTAACGCTATCATGGCACCACTGAGCGCCCAACACGATCAATGCATATTTATTTTCAGCCTTTGCTTTACTTAATGCCGTTTTGGCTTGCATTAGGGGATTCTCAGCAGGAGAAAACACATAACTTGGGAGCACTTTTTTATTGTCAGCCGCCAACGCTATAGTCGATGATGCGAACATAATTCCTATTAAAAATATAGGGATAAGTGATTTGTGCGGCTTTGATAAGGCATTAAGTAGTTTTGACATGTGAACACTCATTGACGATTTCTATCCGATGGTTAAAGCCAGAACAATATCACTTTTCATAATGAGAAACATTGAGATATAAGTGATTTGAGTAAATAAATAAGACCCGCAATAAATCAACAATTCATCGTCTTATAACGCTGTTTTAAATTCCATATCGATATGCATGATGCCGTCTTCATCATAGGGCTCACTGAACGGGGTGAAGCCAAGTTGGGTATAAAAATTTTGTAAATAGACCTGCGCACCTATTTGTATGTTGTGTTCCGGCCAATTTTGCTTACATAAACTCATTGCCTTCTGCATTAATAGCCCAGCTACGCCATTTCCACGAGCTGCGGCCGCCACGGCTACACGGCCAATACTTGAATCTGTATAAGAAACACCGGGTGCTATGCAACGAGCATAGGCGACAACATTGTTTGATAAGTGAGGAGAGTTATTGGTCTGAGCAGCTTGTTCAACTTCAAGCAGCAGATGCAATGTATCGGGCTGGATGTCTTTGTTGTCTAAATCAGGATATACGCAGTTTTGTTCTACCACGAATATATCACTGCGAAGCTTTAAGGCCTTATAAAGCAATAAGCCAGATAATTCCTCAAAGCGATAGCAATCGAATGAAGGGGCAGCCTTCTTTTTACTTAAGTTCAATGTTTTGCTCAGCCGTCATCGTATTTCGAATCACCTACTTTAGCTGAACATCACTGCTAGTTCTACCTATTTACTTTATGGCAACTGGTGCAACCGCCAGCAACTTTCCCTGCAAAGTAGTAACGAGGTTGTTCAAACGATGCAGCGACTCTGGCCTTATCAACTTTGCTCATAAAGTCTTGCATGTAGTCTTCCATGAATGGATGGTTTGCACCTTCACTTCCCGTTTTGAGTCTCGAAGCAATAGCGCTCATATTTCTTAGTGCATCAAGTACTTCTTCGCGCTGCGCTTCAATTTCATCTTCGGTTTCACCATATGGCTTTGCTAATGCTTGTTCGAGCAAACTCATTTGTTGTCCGAGTTTGTCCATATCTGAGCGCAAAACGGCCTGTTCAGTGTATTTAAATTCAGGCGCGTAAGTAACTTTACGCATGGACTCAGCAAATGGACTGCTGCACCCTGCTAAGATAATCGTGCTCGCAATTGCAGTAACAACAACCCTGCTAAAACTAACTCTTAACTTATTCATGCTTCTACACTCCTTTTGGCCGTTTGCAAGGGGCAAAACTACAGCGCCTTTTCAGTCTTTTGGATTATGGTAAATAATTCGTCTTTGAGATGAAGGCGACGCTTCTTCAGTGTTTCTAAATACTCATCTTCAACCGGCGAATTACCTTCTTCAAGCTTTCTCACTTCGCTGTCTAATTCATGGTAGCTATCCGCCAGCTTTGTAAAATGCGCGTCGTGCATTTTTAGATGGCGAATTGTATGGTGATGGTCGGGGAAATCGTTCAGTAATGTATGTTTTTCTACTTGCATGTTAATTATCCTAGATGGTGAGTGCTTTAGCTCATTCTAGGTCATTGTTTTTTTTATGTATTGATCTATATCATCTTATGCATCAACGCTGCAGAAACTTTATGGATTAGTAATGTTTCGCTCTATTCAATACAGCAGTGCTAAACGTGAAGGCAGTGCTGTGTTGTCTGGCTAGTCACTTACAGAAAGGCTTCCCAAATATTTTGGCTTGCAGGGCCTTCAGTCTTGATAGATACCGCACCACTGGCCACTTTTTCTATTGCATCAGCAATGTTGTTGATGTCACGTTCACTCATACAAGGATGCAGGCTAACTCTTACCCAGCCGGGTTTCAAACTTTGAAACTCGTCATCAAGTTGATCAGTAATGCTTTTAGACGTGGAGTAATCAATGTCCAATAAATGATGACCATAGGTGCCAGCGCAAGCGCAGCCCCCGCGAGTTTCTACTTGAAAATCATCACTGAGGCGTTGAACTGCGGTTTTGTAATCAATATCACTAAACACAATTGAGAAAACGCTGAGGCGATGCCTATGTTGATCAGATAGAATGCGCACGCCTTTTATGTCTTTGAGGCGATCAAAGAAAATCGTATTTAAATATTGCTCACGTTCACAAATGCGTTTAGTACCCATTTCTTCTTTCAACTGGATTGCCATCGCGGTTCTTATCGTTTGTAAGATGCCCGGAGTGCCGCCGCTTTCACGCTGTTCGATATCCGTAACAAAACGATGCTCACCCCAAGGGTTAGTCCATAGTACTGTTCCGCCGCCCGGCTGCTCAGGGACTTTATTTTGATAAAGGTGCTTATTAAAAAACAGCACGCCCGATGAACCCGGTCCACCTAGAAATTTATGTGGTGAGAAAAATATGGCATCGAGCCATTCATCTTTTGCAGGATGCAGATCGATGTCAACATAAGGTCCGGAGGCGGCAAAATCGACGAAGCAAAAGCCCGACTTTTCATGCATTATTTTAGCTATTTTACGATAGGGCGTTTCGATACCGGTTACATTGGATGCAGCGGTAATAGAGGCTATTTTAATTTTCCGACCAGTCTCTTTTGCCAAATCTTGTGCGAGCCAGTCTATATCAATTTCATCGCCCGGCAAGGCAGGGATAATTCTAAGTTCGACTAGACTTTCAATCCACATTGTATGATTGCTATGGTGTTCACGATGAGTAATATAAACCAAAGGTCGTTCAGTCATGCTCGCAACAACGGCAGCACGATGCTGCTCGTGGCACCACCAACCCATCATTCGCATTAATTTGGCCAAGGCACCTGTCATGCCGTTACCTACGTTTAGCAAAATGTCGTCAGTTGAGGCATTCACATGTTTCTTAATCACTTGCTCAGCTTCATGCAACCAGGTAGTCATGACTCTACCCGTGTAGCTGTCTTCAGTGTGAGTATTCGCCATTAAACCGCCGACCATATTAATAATGCGATCTTCTATAGGGCGAAACAGGCGCCCACTGGCAGTCCAGTCAGCATAAATTCTGTTCTTGTAGTTAGGGTCAACAACGAGTTGGCTCGCTATATGCGCCCAAAATTCGTTATCCGAATCTTTGTTGTCTGCTTTGAACATCGACTGAGCTATTTTATTCATGTGATAGCGATCCGGTGCGTTTGATGTTGTTTATGATAACAAGCGTTGTCTAGTATTTAGTTCTCTTATTTGAAGTATTAATAGGGTTTTGAGGTTATGTATTCTATTAATTTTATTTTTAATGAAAATTTTATCTAAGATATTACATTATTGGTATTGTTTTGTTCTGTCATTTATCCTAATGAATGTAATGCTTTTCCAAGCAAAGCACTGCGTTCATATGCATAAACTGGCCTATATTTACTGCCAATAGAATGTATGCAGTCGTCAATGTTATACGATACTTGTAACTTCACACTTGTTTGGATAAGGTTCGATTGCTTATAAATTGACAAGTTAATTGACCACTAATGTATTTTGGGAAGGCTTCGCTTATGACTAAACCATTTGTTACTAAACCTGTAAATAATGAAGCGCCAATGTCAAAGGATAGACGAAATGCACTAAAAAGCGTCGCTAAGATTGGTGCGATAGCAGCGAGCATGCCTTTGTCAACATTTGCGATTGGCCAGTCGAAACCTAAGCTGAGGATTTTAGGTACACACGTTACCTTACAAGAGGAGTTGCGCACAAAAGCCATGCAAGACTTGGGTATTGACTTAGTGTTTGAGCCTAAGGGCAGTGCCGCTGTCTTGCAAAAGGCAGCGATGTCGCCCAACAGCTTTGATTTATATGAGCAATGGTCAAATAGTATCAATGTGTTGTGGCGTTCTGGATCTATTCAAGCAATAGACAAACGAAGGATTACGCATTGGGATGAGATAAATACACTTACCAAAACAGGTAAAATTACTCCCAACGCCAATTTTGGAGCTGGCGATGCGCCATATAAACTGCTACATATTCAAAAAGACCAGTCTCTCGGGAATAACGATACCAATAGCATTAGTTTTTTGCCATATGTGCATAACGTTGACTCTTTTGGCTACAACACGGAAGTAATAGCAAGGGGCACTCCCTATGAAACGGAAAGCTGGGGTTGGTTATTGGATAAAAAATATAGTGGCAAAGTAGCGGTTATTAACGCTCCATCAATAGGCTTATTTGACTTAGCTTTGTCTGCTCAGGCACAAGGACTGGTCGCATTTAACGACATTGGTGCTATGACCAAAGAGGAATTGAACAAGTTGTTTGATGTGTTAATTAAATACAAACAAGAGGGGCACTTCAGCGGCTTTTGGACTTCAGTACCAGAGTCGGTTCGGTTTATGAAAACAAAACGTGTGGTCATTGAGAGCATGTTTTCTCCTGCAGTTTCCAGTTTAAATGGTCAAGGAGTGCCTGTTACCTTCGCAGCTCCGAAAGAAGGTTACAGAGGTTGGCATGGAGTGATGTGTTTGTCGTCTCAAACTAAAGGGCGCATGCAGGACGTTGCCTATGAATATATGAATTGGTGGTTATCGGGTTGGCCAGGTGCCTTTATCGCTAGGCAAGGTTACTATATTTCTAATCCGCAACGTTCTCAGCAGTATTTGTCACAGGCCGAATTCGACTATTGGTATCAAGGTAAAGCTGCAAGTGAAAACCTGAATGGAACCGATGGCAAAATCTCCGTTCATAAAGGCGATATCCGAACGGGGGGGAGTTATGAAAGACGCTTCGAAAATGTTGCTGTATGGAATACGATAATGCCTACTTACGAATACAGCGTAGAAAAATGGTATGAGTTCTTAAGTGCCTAAGCTTTCACGCCGATAAGCAGAAAAGCGAGTAAACTATAAATTCAAGGGCACACATATTGGCAACATGAAGACTTCATTACAAACACAAATATTACTACTGCTGTTTATTTTTATTCTCATTCTAATGGGCCAGTTTTTCTTTACCAAAAACAATCAAAGCAAACTGGTCAAAGCATTCCAAGATTATCAAAATACGTCAGCGGAAGAACGTGTATTTAAAGAATTGGAGCGAGATGTATTAGCTCTACAGCGCTATGTTTTAATTTTTAAAGATACGGGTAGTTCGTCGTCGATAAGTCAATTTAATGCATTAATTATCGAGTTAAGAGAGAGACTTAACTTAATCACTAATAATTTGCCAGCCTATCACTCTGACGATAACACTATCGAAAAGTTAGCGGCAATGCAGCTGCATTTAGATGAGTATCAAGAAAATTTTTCTTCCGTGGTCACTGCTAAAGAACAAAGCGATGAGTTCTTGGAAACGGGCGTGCTTCTTGAAATTAAAAAAATATTGCAAGATGAGTCAGTAGAAAGTGAAAGAAAAGGCCTACAAAATCTGTTTTTTCACTTACTAAACGCAGAAACACTCACATTTCAATACCACTTAGACCCGAGTTCGAAATTGAAACAGGCTGTTGTAGATGCACTAATGTCAGCGCGCGGTGTTATTCAGCAAACGATGCTGAACAGCAATGCTCGCGAGCGACTCACACAGCAAGTAGCAGCGATAGAGCAACAATTTGGTAAGCTTGCTCACACTCAACAGGGCTATACCTTTTTAGTTAATGTGGTAATGGCCGGTTCTGCCAATGAATTTCTGTATTTAGCCAACGATTTGTCGAGCCGAGCGGCAGCATACTCTTTGCAGACAAATAAGAGTATTAAAGCCAATATTGAGGAGGCACAAACTCAAATCAATATTTCGTCTCTTACTGGCTTAATTGTGACTTTTGTGGTCGCCTTTTTTGGTGCTTTCCGACTCATCAATCCGATAAAGGCTATTACCAATGTGTTTGAGCAACTAGCCAAGGGCGATAGCGACTTTGCTATTCCTTTTATTAAAAGAAACGATGAAATTGGAAAACTCGCTCGCGCAGCAAATGTATTTAATCAAAAAAATATTCAAACAAAGGAGTTGCTAGAACACTCACAGCAGCTTAACAACCAGTTAAAAGAAGCCAAACTTTTGGCCGAAAAAGCGAATGCATCAAAAAGTATTTTTCTTGCAAATATGAGTCATGAAATTAGAACTCCTATGAATGGTATTGTAGGCCTAGTAGATATTTCTTTGCGTCAAAACCCCAGTTCTGAAATTAAAAATAATCTTGAGAAAATTTCGTATTCGTCTCAAATCCTAATGAATGTAATAAACGACATTTTAGACTTTTCTAAAATTGAAGCTGGCAAACTAGAAATTGAAAATAGCCTGTTTTCATTTTCGTCGTTATTTGACACCTTGCTGTCAGTATCTTTGGTAAGAGCTTCTGAAAAAAATCTGGATATTGCTCTTTACGTCGATCCACTGCTTCCGATAAATGCAGTCGGAGACCCCTTACGTTTATCACAAGTTCTGCTGAACTTAACCAATAACGCGACCAAATTTACGCATAACGGGCATATTAAAATATCGTTTTTATATACTAATGACGAGCAATCGGATGGCTTTCTCTTAACAGTTTCTATTGCAGATACTGGTATAGGACTAGATGCACAACAAATAGATACGATTTTTCAACCGTTTAAACAAGCGGATGAATCCATCAGTAGGAAGTTTGGAGGGACTGGCCTTGGTTTGACGATTGTTAGTCAATTAATGACGCTGATGGGTGGAGAGTTATCAGTCACGTCCGAACTGGGCAAAGGCAGCGTGTTCACTTGTACCTTTAAACTGCAGCATCAAGAAGATGAACAGCAGAATTTATTAGCTGATGCTGAAAAAAGTTTTCAAAAGCCTATAATGTACCTATGTGACACCAATGAACCCGTGCTTTACAGTGACTATATCAAGCATATTTCTAGCCATGTCGACTATCAGCCGCTGTTGGAGTGGGAGGCGCATCTAACTACTTTAACGCCACCGCATATGGTCATTTTAGATATTCGAGATGGTCGTCAAGCGCGCAGCCTGCAAGGACTCATTGAGGAACTTAAAAAACGCAAGATAAGCTTTGCAAGCATCGTCAATACCCAGCCGAATCAACTAAACACTATTTTAAAATCGCAATGGCAGTGCCCTGTGCTGCAACATCCATTCACGCCAAATCAGTTTTATAATTTCGCCCAACTATTATACGGATATGACGATGCTTCTAATGAGCACTTTCATCAACAATCACTATCGGAAGCGCACTCGTCCGGCGATGCCGAAGCACAGTTTATGGGGCACGTTTTATTAGTAGAAGATAACAGTATTAATCAGCTTGTGGCAGGTGAAATGTTGCGTTCATTTGGTTTAACGTTTGATATCGCCGAAGATGGTAATCAAGCGATTACAAAGTTTACAAACGCGCCACACTACGACTTGATATTAATGGATATCCAAATGCCAATGCTAAGCGGTCTCGATGCAACTAAAGCCATTCGCGAAAGAGGTTACAACGATGTTCCTATTATTGGTTTATCAGCAAATGCAATGAAAGAAGACTATGCTGCCGCCTTGGCTGCTGGAATGAATGAATACTTAACCAAGCCAATTAGACGCAAATCATTATTAGTCTCTATTGAACGCTACTTATCAGCTTCGTAATGCAGCTTAAAAATAAACCCAACTCAGTAGCGACAACACAATACTAGAGTAGAGAATAGAAACCGGCGTGCCTAACTTAACAAAGTCTTTAAACTTGTAATTAGTGGCACTAAATACGATTAAATTCGTTTGATATCCGTAAGGCGAGATAAAGCTAGCGCTAGCTGCGAAAGCAACGGCGAGTGCGAAGGGCATTAATGGCAGTCCCATTGCGTTCACGATCCCGTAAGCAAAAGGAAACATTAGGGCTGCCGCTGCGTTGTTGGTCACAAACTCGGTAAGCAGTAAGGTCATGACGTAGACTAAAATCAATGCAACGATTGGCGACATATCGCCAATAATAGGTGTCAATTGGTCTGTGGCTAAGGCAATAATGCCGCTGCTCTCAAGCGCTGTAGCTAGACTTAGAGCCCCCACAATGACTAATATTAGATTAACCGGGAGATGGCGTTTTATTTCTCCAACTGATGACACCTTTATTAGTGATAAGCTTGCAGCAAAGAACAGTAGACCAATCGCTAATGGAACGATTGATGTCGCAGCTAAAACAACAGTAATAACAAAGCCGAAAAGCGTAAATGCCTCTTGCCATGGCTTGAGTTTGCGGGTGATTTTTTGCTCCGACACAATAAAAAAGTTTTTAGAAATATTATCTCGGCCTGCAAAGTCAGAGCCAGTTGCAAGCAATAAAAAATCACCGGCTTGCAGTTTTAACTCACCTAATTTACCCGATATTTGTTCGCCGTCTCTGCGTATCGCAACCACCGCGGCATCAAACAAAGCCCTGAAGCCAACTTCTTTTAAGCTTTTATCAATGATAGGCGCACGATTAGATACAATCACTTCAGTTAAATTGTCGCGTAATAGGCCGTCGGCTTCCGCAAACATAGTGAGGCCTTTTATATGGGCGATATTATCCATTTTTTGCACATTGCCAGAGAAGATTAATTTGTCATTTTCTTCGATTACCATATCAGGGGTGACGGGTGACATAACGACATTTCGACGTACTATTTCTACAAGAAATAATTCGGGCAAGTTGCGCAGGTGGTTTTCCTCAACAGTTTTGCCAATTAACTCGGATGCTGCTTCAACATCCGCTTCCAAAAAATAGCTTTGATAGCTGCTTTCATTACTCGCAATGTTAGGTAACAAAGGTGATAGAAAAAACAACAGTACCCCACAAGCTAAACCTGCTGTTAGGCCAAACAAGGTAAAATCGAAAAAGTTGAACCCAGGGTGTCCATGCTCAATCAAGAAGCTATCAACAATTAAATTGGTGGATGTACCAATTAATGTCACGGTTCCGCCTAGTATTGCCGCATAAGATAAAGGAATTAATAATCGGGAAGGGGCATGTAGTTGGTTTTGTTTAATTGGTCCTATAAGACTAGCAACAATGGCTGTGTTATTAAGCAGCGCTGAAGATGTGAATGTAACGGCAAACATACGCCAAAAGCTTTGCGTGAATGATTTTCTTACAATTGCTCTGCCAAGACGTTTTATGAAAGCAGTCTTGTCAATGGAGTGGCTCAGAAGTAAGAGTAACACTAGTGTTACGAGGCCTGTATTAGTGACATTTTTTAGAATTTCTTCAAGCGAAATTTGTTGCGCTAACAGTAATAACAGCATGCTTACGGCAAAAACACTGGAGGGACGTTTATTAGTTAAAGCAAGCCCGCCAATAGTGCCAATAAAAACTACTAAAACGAGAATTTGTTCCCAATTCATTATGTCGCTATCCTATTGTTCTTCTTATTGTTTCTCGCGTTGTTTCGCAATGGATGTTCCTAAAGTAGGCGGTCAGCTGATGCTTTATGATGTACCTTATCCGTTCAAAATTGCTCGTTATCAACTGATTTGTTTGAGTTTTTCTAATGATGACGAAATGTCTAGCCAGCTTCTTGCTTATTAAAACCAAGCATAACCTATTTTTTAGGAATATGAAGTGGCCAGTATAGTCAATTTACATCTTTGTTAGCACATTTATGTTTAGTTGATACGAATAAAAAGGGAATGCAACGACACTCTCGCTGCATTCCCTAAACTTAACTAATTAATGGACTATTTAGCTATTTAGTATTAGCTATTGACTAATGTCGGTTGCGTTCCAATGTGGGAAGTGTTTTCTTACGAGTGAATTAAACTCGAGCTCAAACTCAGAGTACTCATGCGAGCCTCTAATCGCTTCGTTTTCACTAATAATCATACCAGCACCCACGGTACTATTAGTAAGGCGATCGATCATAATGAACGCGCCTGTCTTACGATTTTGAGCATACGGATCGCAGGCAACTTCTTGAGTTAATTTGATGTTAGCAACACCTATTTCATTCAAGTTGAGGTGCAAAGCATTCTTTTTCTCTAAGGTATTCACATCTATTTGGTAGTCAATACTCGACACGCTGCCACTCACTTTCTTAGTTGCAAATTTAAAGCTAAATTGCTTATTTGGAATGAGCGCCTCTTCAGACATCCAAACCATATGTGTTTTGTATGCATTAGACTGCAAGGGCAGTGCATTAGACTTGACGATCATGTCACCGCGAGAAATGTCTATTTCGTCATTTAACGTTAACGTTACCGCATTTGGCGCATAGCCGACCTCTAAATCACCGTCGAAGGTATAAATCGTCTTCACCGTCGACGTTTTTCCAGAAGGTAAAGCAGTCACTGCGTCCCCAGGTTTGATTGAACCCGAAACGATGGTTCCTGCAAAGCCTCTAAAGTCTAAGTTAGGTCTGTTGACATATTGCACTGGGAATCGAAAATCTTGATGCTGCTGTTGCGTAATTTGGATGTTTTCAAGTAACTCCATCAGTAAATCACCTTTAAACCAAGGCGTATTTTCACTGCGCGTAACAACGTTATCACCTTCAAGTGCCGACAGCGGTACAAAGCGAATGTCTGGGATCGTTAGTTGTTTGGAAAATTCCATGTAGTCTTTTTGTATTTGCTCATAAACGTCTTGTCTGTAGTCCATTAAGTCCATTTTGTTAACGGCAACAATAATATGCTTTATACCCAGTAGAGAGACTAAGAATGAATGACGTCTAGTTTGAGTTTTCACACCAGCACGAGCATCAACAAGAATAATGGCCAGATCGCATGTGGATGCGCCGGTAACCATATTGCGCGTATACTGTTCATGTCCGGGGGTATCAGCAATAATAAATTTACGCTTTTCAGTACTAAAATAGCGGTAGGCAACATCAATAGTAATGCCTTGTTCTCGCTCTGACTGCAGGCCATCGACTAACAATGCTAGGTCAACTTTTTCACCTGTTGTTCCACTTTTTACGCTGTCTTTAGTAATTGCCGCGAGCTGATCTTCATAAATCATTTTTGAATCATATAGCAGCCGCCCGATTAGGGTACTCTTGCCGTCATCGACGCTTCCGCAGGTTAAAAAGCGCAGAAGGTCTTTATTTTCGTGTTGGTCTAAGTACGACAATATGTCGGTTTGAAGTAGTTCGTTTTCGTTATTCATGTTAGCAACTTACCAAGAAATAGGGGTTTAAGACTGAGTCTTTTTGGTTGTATCGAAGTGGCGATGCGTCTGCGTCCATTGGATTTTCAACATCTAGGACGGTTACCTTTGCCCCAGCGGCAATAGCAACAGCGTGAGCTGCACCAGTATCCCATTCGCAGGTAGGTCCCACGCGCGGATACATATGGGCTTCTCCACTGGCGACTAGGCAAAGCTTCAAAGAACTGCCCATCGCGACTAATTCATTTTCGCCACCAAGAGCGTCGAGGATTTTGTTTATTTCAGAGCTCTGATGAGAGCGACTTCCAACAATTTTCCATGTCTCGCCAACAGTGTGTTTTTTTGCTTTTATTGGGGATTGAGTACCATTCACTTCACTGTAGGCGCCAACATCCTCTTGGCCAACGTAAGTTTTATCAATCGCGGGTGCGTGTACCACACCAAAGGTGGGCACTCCATACTCGATTAAAGCAATATTTACCGTAAACTCGCCGTTCTTTTTAATGAACTCTTTAGTGCCATCTAATGGGTCGACAAGCCAATACCTAACCCACGTTTTACGCGTAGACCAAGGTATGTCTGCCGACTCTTCAGATAAAATAGGCAAGGGTGATATCGCTTTTAAGCCGTCAACAATGTGATGATGTGCCGCCAAATCGGCGTCGGTCAGCGGGCTGGAATCTGACTTGTCGTAAATGGTAAAGTCTTTATCATAGATTTCCATGATCTTCTTGCCGGCTTGCACCGCAATCTGCTTTACCTTTTCGGCAAGTTCTGGTGTTAAATCAAAACTCGTCATTTATACAAATCCTTTTGTCGACAATAGAGTGAATAATCGTTCCGCCGTTTGTTCTGGCGTTTCGTCTTCGTATGTCAAGTGCACTTCTGGCGCTTCAGGTACTTCGTAAGCGGAATCAATGCCCGTAAAGTGTTTAATATCGCCACTGCGTGCCTTTTTATATAGCCCTTTAGGATCGCGTTGTTCACATACTTCTATTGGTGTATCAACGAATACTTCTATAAATTCGCCTTGTTCTAGCAGCGAACGACAGTATGCTCGGTCGGCTTTAAAGGGAGAGATAAAAGCAGTGATAACAATCGTGCCTGAATCCACAAATAATTTTGCAACTTCACTGATTCGACGAATGTTTTCAACGCGGTCTTTGTCATCAAAGCCTAGGTCACCGCATAATCCGTGACGCACATTGTCACCGTCTAACAAATACGTTTTCTTGCTTTCGGAATACAGTTTTTTCTCCAGCAAATTCGCGATGGTAGACTTTCCGGAGCCCGATAAACCAGTTAACCAAATAACCGATGGTTTTTGATTAAGTGCTTCTGAGCGTGCTTTTTTATTAACGTCGTGTTTATGCCAAACAATATTAGTTGCCATTAGAAGTATCCCTCCATCTTTTTCTTCTCCATCGAACCTGATGAGTCATGATCGATAACTCGCCCCTGACGCTCAGAGGTTTTTGTCAGCA
This sequence comes from Glaciecola nitratireducens FR1064, assembly GCF_000226565.1. NCBI lineage: Bacteria > Pseudomonadati > Pseudomonadota > Gammaproteobacteria > Alteromonadales > Alteromonadaceae > Brumicola > Brumicola nitratireducens. The sequence goes on from NC_016041.1 coordinate 1,284,662, forward strand.
GCATTTCTTGAATCACTTCTGGTAATGTATCTGCTGTCGATTCAACAGCGCCAGTAAGCGGGTAGCAACCTAATGTTCTGAATCTTACTGAGCGCATTTCAGGAACTTCACCGGGTTCCATTGGCATGCGATCATCGTCAACCATGAAGTAAGTACCATCACGCTTCACCACAGGGCGAGGCTTGGATAAATACAGTGATGGAATTTCGATATTTTCGAGATAAATGTATTGCCATATATCAAGCTCAGTCCAGTTAGACATAGGGAACACGCGAATGCTTTCGCCTTTATTTATTTGGCTATTGTAGATACTCCAAAGTTCAGGACGTTGATTTTTAGGATCCCAACGGTGGTTCTCATCTCTGAATGAATACACGCGCTCTTTTGCTCGTGACTTTTCTTCATCACGGCGTGCGCCGCCAAACGCTGCGTCAAACTTATACTTATTCAAAGCTTGCTTCAACGCCACTGTTTTCATGATGTCAGTATGTTTTGCGCTACCGTGAGTGAAGGGACCCACACCTTGGTCCAAACCTTCTTGATTGCTATGAACTAGCAAGTTCAGATTATGCTTCTTGGCAATTTCATCACGAAAGGAGATCATTTCCTTGAACTTCCATTTGGTATCAACATGCAGAAGCGGGAAAGGAATTACCCCCGGCGCGAAAGCTTTTCTAGCCAAGTGAAGCAGTACCGATGAGTCTTTTCCTACGCTGTACAACATAACGGGGTTGTCAAACTCAGCAGCAACTTCCCTAAAAATGTGAATACTCTCAGCTTCGAGCTGCTTTAGGTGAGTAATGGATGGAATTGAGGTAGTCATTTTTGTAACGGACTCCATGTTAAGAGGTTAATATGCTAAAAATCTATATGCATAGAACTTTAGCATATTTAAAACAGATTCTATTATGATAATTTGATATGTCTAATAGCCTATTAATAACCAAAATAACGCACTTGTTACGAAATTGTTATATGCAGATGGGGCGCAGCAATTTGGAGGGGATCGCATAGACGATCATATTTGCTTGATGCAGAACAAGGCGTCGTTGTGGCAAAAGTAAAAGGCGATCCAAGCATTTTTCATATAATTGACTAAATCTTATATAGAGCGTACTTTCTGCTTCCCATAATAATTAAAAAAGAATATTGATGTGAATTTCAGTAAAACATTGACCCACAAAGTAATTATTTCTTTAACAGTCTTATCCGTATTCGCGTGCAGCACCACCTCTCGGATGAATATTGTTTAGCCAGGCGATACGGTGTCATTAATATCAAAACCGGATAATGGTAATAGACAAATATTTGGATTGAGTAACAGTAACGCGATTATGGATGATGCAAAAACGGGAGGTTATTCAGGAGCTACCGCTGGAGCAGTGAGCGGCTTGTTTTGTGGCCCATTTTTCGTTTTTTGTTCTCCTATTTTAGCTGGGATAGGCGCTGCAAGTGGAGCGGTTGTAGGTGCAGCGGTAGGTGCATCAACGGGAGATTCTGATAAAGGAAAGGAGCTGTTTACTAAAATGAATAGCTACTTAATAGTAAACAATCCGCAAGATGAATTTGTGTCAAGCGTTACCGCGTTAGCTGAGCAAAAATATCAAGTTAATGCCTTTTCTGATAAAGAAATTTCAATTTCATTAGAACAGTTAATATTTAATACAAATAGCGATGGCCGTATCATTTTAGCGCTTAGTGCAACGGTAACAGTTAATTATCTTGATAAATTGGGAAGACAAAAAAGCAAGACCAACGATTATGATTACGAGAGTTCACCACAATTTTTAGATACCTGGTTAGAAGGAAGTGATGATTTTTATAAATCAAAGTTAGCGGATGCATACAGTACATTAGCTGAGCACATTGTTAGAACATTGTAGAATTTTTCCCACATTGACTAAGAAATAGTTAATGGTTTTTATCTGAAAGTAGTACCTAAATTCATTTCTACACGATATAAAGTGTAGAGATGAATATGTTAAGCACATTCTGAAGCGTATTAAACGCAATATTAGCTATCATCTTGCTATTTCCGATAGCTCGTCTTTTCGTATCACTATTTAAAATTTATAACCTACGCTGAAAAAGACAATGTTTTTGCTATCCTTCTCTTGCTTTCTAAAAAAACCATCCCCGCTGGCTTCTTGTCCATCAATATGCGCTAAGTCTATGCCAAAAACCCAAGACCTATTGAGATTACCTGCAGGCATGTAGTTGAAATTCAAAGAGGTCACATTTCTGACTGAAACTGTGTATGTTGCACCTAACGAAAAAGAGTCAGCTATAAAATAATCATAGCCTACACTGCCTCCACCCAGTCCAACTGCGCCTCTAAAATTGCTTTGTGATTCTTTATAGGATAATTGATAACCGACCAGTCCCCCATATTGAATTCCGAAGCCGGTAGCATGTTTATATTCACCACTATTGGCAACCGGTATGAATAAAAGCGAGCTAAGTAAAATGAGTGTTTTAATTTTTGTATTCCCTATAAAAATTGTTTAGCAATAACGTAAAGTTAATAGTGAGGATATTTCCTTATTTATGCTTTTTTGAAACTCACCTAAAAAGCAAAAAACATAAGAATTTTAGAAGCTTAAACAGGAAATGAATATAACCCTAAGAGTGGGGTAGTAGACAACGTAACACGGTAATTAAGTTATTAGTACTAAACTTAACGTGACTGAGCAAAAAGAGATAGCTGAGCTGAAATTAAGGTCATCCTCAGGTTATTGAATTCTCTTATGCACTAAGTTACACAAGTATTGTTGTTTAAAACAGAGGTAGGTAATTGGTGTTCTGTGGTTAATAAACTGCAGATGGCGAAGCGCCTAGTTAGCCAAGCTCATCCAGCTTCTCTTCAGCCCAAACACCTGCGGTTTCATATTCTTCGAGGATGTTTGTATAAGGAATATTTATGCGTTCGCAAGTCGCCTCCATTTGCTGCCAATCACCTTTTTCGAAGTGCTGACAAAGTTCAATGCAGTCGGCGAGCCAGCCCTGCTTTTTAGTTAGCGCTGATTTAATTTCTTCACTTAATGGTAAGTCATTGATAACGGCAATGAGGTCGGCGTCTAGCATTGCATCTACCAACGACAGCATGCCTGTCAAAAATGCCGATGAACTATTGTTTCGTTGTGAGCAATAGGGCGCTATGAGCTCACAGAACTTGGCACGCTGCATCGACAGTCGAATCAGTTCTTGCGGTTTATCACCGCTGAATTGTGCAGAAAACAATAAACCAACGAAGCGTTCGAGTTCAGTTTTGCCAAGCACTAAAACGGCTTGTTTAATGGTTTTAATTGGATTGCGTCGTTTGAACATCGCCGATTGCGTATAGCGTAATAACTTAAATGAAAGCGTTACGTCTAGTTCAAATAGTTTCGTAATCTCTTCAAAATCGGGACTTTCCTCAGCGACTTTATTCATTAAAGTGGCAATCGAGGTCTGTCCTGGTGTTAAGGTAACGCTCTTGATCACTTCTGGATAGCTAAAGAAATACCCTTGGAAGTAATCAAATCCAAGCTCTACAGCTTCTTTAAACTCTTTGTTGGTCTCAACTTTCTCGGCCAGTAACTTAATGTTTGGGTATTTCTTGACTGCGGCAATGGTTTCATAGATTTCTTGTGGGGTGCTCTCGAGGTAATCAATTTTAACAATATCAATCAGCTTATAGAAAGGCTCCCATCTACTATCGTGAATAAAATCGTCTAGCGCCAGCATATAGCCTTTTTTGTGCAAACTGTGCAGGGCGATATAGAGCGCCTTGGTAGGTTTCGCTGTTTCCAATATTTCAATCACCACTTTTTGTTTTGGAAGCAGCTCAGGGTAACCACCAAGGAGCGTTTTTTCAGTAAAGTTGATAAACGCCAACTTACCGTCAGAAATGCGGTCAAGGCCCAAATCAAACTGCAGGCTTTCAATCATCTTAGACGTCGCTTTTTCTTGATCAACGTCAGGAAAGACGTTTTCCAAGCTAGTGCGAAAAAGTAACTCATAACCAAATAATGATTTACTCTTATCTAAGATAGGCTGGCGCGCCGCGAAAAATCCCATATTTTAATTTGTGGCCTTTTAAATTATTTTTGGCTTTCTATTGCATACTTATCGGCAAAAGATGAAAAAAGTGTGCGAACTTTTTCATTTTTTTCTGGTTTTATCAACGATATTGCAACAATAACAAGGCTTGAGACAATGAACCCAGGGATAATGGCATAAAGTTCAGGGTAAATAGAACCTCCATTTTCACCTAAAGGTGCGTAAATCCATACCAATACTGTCGCCGCACCACTTAAGATACCACCAATTGCAGCAATACGACTCATGTCTTTCCATAGTAAAGAGAACAGAACGAGCGGACCAAATGCCGCGCCAAAACCGGCCCATGCATTACTTACCAAGGTCAATATGCTGCTGTTCTCATCGTAAGCAAGCGCAATGGCAACAGCCGCTACTAACGCAACGCATATGCGCCCTATAACAACTTGTTTGTGCTCGCTACACTCTTTGTCAATAAAAGTAACGTAAACGTCTCTAGTTAGTGAACTAGAGGTAACCAATAATTGTGACGAAATTGTACTCATAATTGCAGCTAATATCGCTGCTAGCAAGAAACCGCCAACGAGAGGGTGAAACAACAGCTGTGAAAGCGTGATGAAAATAGTTTCAGGGTCATCTAGTGATTGGCCCGTTGCATTCATATAAGCTAGGCCAAATAGACCAGTAGCTGCGGCACCGAAGATAGATACAATCATCCAAGACATACCGATTCGACGAGCAGCCGGCATTTCTTTAATACTAGAAATAGCCATGAATCGGACAATGATATGCGGCTGTCCAAAATAGCCTAAGCCCCATGACATTAACGACACAACGCCAATAAATGTAACTGTGGCGCCAGTGCTTGCATCGACAAATAAAGACAGTAGATTACTATCTGTTTTTGATAAAACGTCGAGTGTATTGCCAATGCCGCCAAGTTCAAAAACGACGACAGTAGGTACCAGAACTAAAGCAATAAACATGATAATGCCCTGCACGAAGTCAGTTAAACTGACAGCCATGAAGCCACCAAACAAAGTATAACAAACCACCACACCAGCGGTAATATATAAGCCAACTTCGTAATTGTAGCCAAAAGATGATTCAAATAATTTGCCGCCAGCAGCGATGCCAGATGACGTGTAAAGTGTGAAAAATATGATAATCACGATAGAGGCAATAATTCTTAAGGACCGACTTGAGTCAAAAAAACGGTTTTCAAAATAATCGGGCAGGGTAATCGCATCTTTTGCCAGCTCAGTGAATACTCTGAGTCGCGGGGCAACAATAATATAATTTAACCATGCGCCTAAACACAATCCGAACGCTATCCAAAGAGATGAAGCTCCCGACAAGTACATTGCGCCTGGAATACCAAGAAGCATCCAACCACTCATATCAGAGGCACCTGCTGACAAGGCCACAACAGGAGCGCTTAATTTTCGCCCGCCCAGTAAATAGCCCGATGATGTATCTTCGTTTTGTCTATATGCGTAAACGCCTATCCCAATCATTGCGATAAAATATATTGCCAAGGATATTAGGGTGCCAGTTTCCATATTGCTCTCTATTGTTATTATTCTTTTGTTGATGGTAACAGATAAGGCTGTTTAAGCTCAACTTGTCATAAGGAGCGGAGTAATACTGTAATTTCACAGTATTTATAAAAGAGAGTCAGAAAATTACTTTTGTCGATAAAAGCGGGTGTAAAAAAAACCGCAATGTATAAGCAATTGCGGTTAATAAGATGGGAGCTTTAAGTTCTAAAATCTAAATGAGCTTTGGGCTACTTGTTGAAGTTGTGCTACATCATCTCTGTCGTTGCCAACAATAATGATTTTTGCTGATGCTAGTAAGAAGGAAGTACCAACAAGTTCATCATTACTAAACTCTTCCTTTAAGTCTTGGCTCTTGCTCTGCGGCACCACAAAAAGAGAGAGTAAACCTTTTTCGCCCTTTACTATCATGTGCAGGCTTCTGATCGTATCGAGGTAGCAGTAATTAGCAGATACAACTTCGCCAATCTCCTCAGACAATGTACCGTTGAAGGTCGTCATCTTTTCGTTTAAGGCTTCTTGGCTTACGGTTTGGCTACTCATGGCAAGTTCTTTCGCCATATACTCGTGACTAACGTGCGCAAATACATCGTTTACTAAACCGCTATTGCCGGCGAATAAGGTCATGTAAGATACGCCCACGACCATTGCTACCGAGGCTGCTATTGCCACGTACCAAGGACGCTTTTGACGTTTTTGAGTAAACTCATCCATACCTTGACGCAAAATTAGCTTTTCAGCAAAGTTCTCTGGTATTGGTATATTCATTGCTTGCGCTAACTGCGCGTCCATAGCTTTAACTTCGTCCCAAAATGCTTGTTTTGCTGGGTCATCTTTAGCCGCCTGAATAACATCGGGATCGGTTGTGTTTGGCTCAGCATAAATGGTGCGACGGAATGATAGTTCATCCATTTACCTGTTCTCCTTTTGTTTGATCGCCTAGTAAGGCTTCTTTAATTTGATTTCTAGCTCTGAATAATCGTGTCATTACTGTATTTTTATTTAGATTAAGTTGTTCGGCAATTTCATCACCGCTAAAGCCCATTAAAATTTGCATCATTAATGGTTCTCTATATTCTTCACTGAGATCACCTATGATCCTCCGTAACTCACGATGCTCCAGCACCACATCACCAAAATTGATTGGATCGGCAACAGAGACATCATCAATATCCACAAGATCAAACTGCTTGCGCTCGAAGCGTCGCGCGTTCTCTCGACGCAAAATGGTGATTAACCATGACTTGGCCGCGCCTTCATCTTTAAGTGAGTCGAGTGACTTCCACGCGCGAAGAAATGTTTCTTGTACTACGTCTTCAGCAATCGCTTTGTCTTTTATCAACCACATTGCATACCGAAATATATCTGCATGCAGCGCCTTAACAAGGGCTTCATATCGTTTTTGTTTTTTCATCATGTCAGTAGAGACCGATGAGCTTAGATTTTTATTTCGCAAAAACATGAATATTCTTCTTTTTATCTCCTTTCGCAAGATTACGCGATTTAAATGGATTGTTCGAACAATGATTTTTTAGCTATTGGTGTGATGGACATTTGCAGTAAAAAAGACGAAAAAAAATCGCATAAGCAAATGCTATGCGATTTTTACCATTTTTCACTTCAACGATAGTTTGAGACCATCATATGGATGCTACATGGATGCTACTTTGAAGCAGCAATCCATTTATTGACGTTCTCTTCTAATAGGGTCAGTGGTACCGGACCATCTTTAAGGACTGTATCGTGGAAGCCGCGATAATCAAACTTATCTCCCAGCTCGGCCTGAGCCTTGTCGCGCAGTTCCATTATCTTGATTTTGCCAATCATATAAGCGGTTGCCTGACCTGGCATCGCGATGTAACGCTCGATGGCTTTAACAGAGTCTGCCTCAGGGTTTGGCGTGTTATCAATTAGGTATTGAATAGCCTTTTCTCGACTCCATTGCATTTCGTGAATACCAGTGTCGACCACTAATCTGCAAGCACGCCATAGCTCCATTGCTAGGCGACCGAAGTCAGAGTATGGATCAGCATAAAAGCCTATATCCTTGCCGAGTTCTTCGGTGTACAAACCCCAGCCCTCAGTGTAAGCAGTAAAGGATACATATTTCTGGAATTCAGGAATGCCGTCGAGTTCTTGTGCGATAGCTCGCTGCATGTGATGTCCTGGAATGCCTTCGTGATAGGCTAGTGCTTCCATTTGGTAGGTTGGCATGCTGCGCATATCAAATAAGTTCGCATAATACGTTCCTGGTCGACTGCCATCTTTTGATGGGCTCTGATAAAAGGCTTTGCCCGCAGATTGTTCACGGAATGCCTCGACACGCTTCACAACCATTCGTGCTTTTGGTGTTAGACCAAAATACTCAGGCAGCTTAGCTTCCATTTTATCAATGAACTCTTTGGCTTCCGTCATGTAACGTTCGCGTCCTTCATCTGAGTCAGCATAATAAAATTGGTCGTCGTTTCGCATGAATAAAAAGAAATCCTGCAGACTGCCTTCGAATTTCACTTGTTTCATGATTTCACGCATTTGATTGTGTATGCGGGTAACGTTATCTAAGCCAATCTGATGCACTTCTTGCGCGTTCAATTCAGTGGTTGTGAACCAATTTAAACGGTTTTGGTACCATTCGCTGCCGTTAGGTAGGCGCCAAACACCGTCGCCTTCGGGCGTCAGCAAGCGCTGTTTACCAAGTTCTTGTATTAACTTTTCATAAGCGGGTTTCACTGAGCTTAACAATGCGGCATTGGCATCGGTGATTAAACCAGACTTTTCAGCGTTACTGAGTTCTGTTGCATCGAGCTTCTGCTTAAAGTCGGCTAATATTGTTGAATCTTCCGGCCTTTCGGAGAAAGGGTTGCCTTTGACAACATTCGCTGCCGCCTGCATCATTTGATCGTAGGACCACGCTGGTGGCATGACGCCAAGCTTTTCGCGCACTCTGAGCTGTGCAATAACTTGGTCAAACAAAGCTTCTACTTTATTTAAGCGGCTAATGTAGGCTCTCGCGTCTTCCTCATTCTCAATGCGGTGAATATTAATTAGGAAACTTGGAACAGTGGTGTGCCAAGCGCTGAACTGATCCATAATATAGGTGTGATGTCTAAACTCATCATTGGCAAGTTTGCGCTTTAAATCAATTTGATAAATATCTAAACTCAACTTTTCTGAATCATTAAGAGTGCTTACATCAAATTCGCTCGCTTGTTTTAGGCGAGTTTCCATAAGGGTGCGAGTTTCATCGGCATTCGCATCTGAAAAGTCACCCCACTTGTCATAATCCCACTTGATACCCATGTAGCTCTGCGTCATAGGTGAGCGTTTGAGGTCTGTTTCACGGCTTTCAGCAAAGAAGGCCGCTAGTCTTTCGGGTTCCGTCTTGGGTGCTTTTGCAGTCTCGGTTTGAGCTGGCTGCGCGTTTTTGTTTTCAGTATTCGATGCAGGGCTGCACGCCGCCATTGCAATGACTAAGCTTGATACAGCAAATAGTTTTGCTGGTGTGCTTATTTTGACTAGTCGTTTCATTATGTCCCTCTTTTTATATTACTCGTTTATAAAGTCGTTATTGTTTTATTATTTTATTTATAATAGCGAATTGCGGTTTAGCTAATCCACATGTTAGCAGTGGTTCAAGTATCTAACTTAAGACCCCTTATGTTTTTGGGTACAAGCCAAACTGGTCCCTGAGTTCGTGCTTTTTGTCCATCATACTTTCTCTGAAAGACGCCAACGCCAAAATCAACTCTTCGCGCTGCCACGAAGCTTGATTCGCGCCATATGTGCTTTTCATCATGGTATTGTACTGCGCAGCGCACTCGTTTGCATTCATCGCTTCAAAACACTGGTTAATTGAATGGACAGGGCGTTCAGTTATAACGCTTAACCACTTTTCCAATGTCTTGTTTGTCTCTTTCACATCGCTTAAGTCTATTGCTTTTTGCAGTCTTTTCCACAATGCAGTCTCATCGGCGGTGCTCTCTACGGGACTGATTTGTTTCGCATCATCATTGCGTTTATTGGTGATAATGATCACGCCAAAGATGCTCAAACTCACCAGCCAAAGCGCGAATAAACTGATATGAAGCCAGTCAATTCTAAATTCGTCGGATGCGGTATTTGCTCCCGATAACGGCGGTTGTGAAGTTGCTATTGCCGCAGGTTTCTGGTTGATCGGAGAAATAGGCTCAATATTTGAAACCGCGTCCTTACTCGGGGGCAGCACTTCAACAGAGCGGGCAGGCAGCTTTGCATACTCCGTTTGTTTGGTCACGACATTGAACCAAGGCACAACCACTTCGCCCAGCACAAACTTGCCAACTCGATTTGGAATGATAGCTTCACTTTGAATCTTTTGCGCAAACAGCACGGTACCTTTATCTACCGTAGTGGTGCTTGCTTGATCCGGATATATTTTGAAGTCCGGTGGATACATACCCATAATTTCTGGCAATTGTTCCTCAACTAAGCCCGCCGCAGTTAATGTAATAGTGCGAGTAATAGGCTGCCCTAATACAATACTTTTTGGATCTTGCTGCCATTCTTCATTTAATTGTACAAATTCGCTGGGTAACCAATGATCTTGATAGTTGTCGGGGATGGGCAGCACCGTTAACTCAATATCAGGAGCGACCCGGTTGATGGGTTTTGTGCGACTAATGAATCCAAATGATTGACGAGAATCAGTGACCGCTTCACCATTGAATACTGTGCCAGAAATCGAGAATGAGCCACTCGATTGTGGAATAATCGCATAGGTTCGTTCGATAACGCGGTAGCGGACACCATTTTGAAAGTCTTCGTACTCTTTATCTTCACCCACTTGTTTGATAATTGCGTTGTCCAATTCTGGCGCTTGTAAAGAGCCTCGTTGGATGTCTTTCGCCATAAGAAGCTTGGTGGTGTATTTGATTTGTTGCTGCAAATAAACCGTTGTCATATCGACGTTAGCAGTAACATAAAAATCGCGAGCGGCGGCGCCTTGACCATTGCCTACCGGAGTCACAATAACGTCAAACGCTTTGCTTTTTTGTCCGTCCATTTCAAATTCAGGAATAGTAAAAGTCCCCACTGATTTTGGAAACAGCTGCGTTACCCATGTCGTTGTTTTGGTGGTATTGAAGTTAATCGAGCGCGTTGATTGACTAATTGACGTACTCGACATGCGGAAGTCTTTCTCTAGTGATGATAAATCAATTTGACGAGACGTGATTTCGCCTTCCGCACTAATAATCAGTTGAACGGCTTCATCTATCATGATGGGATTTTTATCTACTGACACTCGTAAGTCAGTAATTTTAGCTATTGCCGTGATAGGTGCCAAAAGCGCGACAGTGCTAAAAAATATCACTAAGCAAAAATACCAAACAGAGTTGTGTTTCATTACTACCAATCCTTCTTATTCGGCCTTGAGAATCTCTCAAGTCGTCTTTTTTGTGATTCTAAGAGCATTTTTCGTTGTAACAAAAACGCAGGGTCATCAGGTATTTTGTTCATCAACATTTGCATGCGCTGCATCTGCTCTTTTTCTTCTTGCGTCATTTCTTCAAGCGGCTTCTGCTGCTGCAGATTACTTTTTTGCTCAACACCTTCGGCATTTTCGCCATCTTTGCCCTCTTCAGGCTCTTTACCCTCAGCTTCTTTAGATTCCTCCTCTGATTTTTGCTGTTCAGATTGCTTTTGCTCGTCATCGCCTTTGGTATTTTCGGAATCACTTTCATTTTGGTTTTGTTCGGAGTCCTGCTGCTCACCTTGCTGTTGCTCGCCCGACTGTTGCTCTCCTGATTGCTCTTCCTCATTTTGTTCGCCGGACTGTTGTTCGCTGTTTTGAGGATCGCCCGATTGCTTGTCTTGACCGTCCTGTTGCTGACCGTCTTGCTTCTGTTGTTCTTGTTGCTGCAGCAAATCTTCGACTAACTTTTTATTTGCCATCGCATTGGTGTGGCCAGGACGCTCCTTCAGAGCCTCATCGTACTTTTCGATGGCTTGCTCTAATTGTCCTAAACGGGCTAATGCGTTAGCTTGGTTATATGCTGATTCGGCGCCCGGAACCTTTTGAAAAGCCTCTAACGCAGCTTCGTAGTCTTGGTTTTTATAGAGGGCTGCACCTTTCCACATTGGATCTGCAAATATACTGCTCGCTTTGTCAAATTCTTGTTTTTTAAACGCTTCAATGCCTTGTTGATCGGCATTTTTAAAAACCTTGCTAAACCAATCGTTCGATTCTGTGCTTTGTTCTTCGGCAATTTGCTCATTAGCATAGGAGGGCTCTGCTGGCATCATCAGCACTGCGCTTAGTACTATCACTAAAAGCCCGCGTCTAAACGCATAGGCAGCAAATGGCAGAATAATTAGAACGATAAATGCGCCCATGTCTTGCCATTGGTCGCCTTGCCCAATAATGTCTTCGTTGACTTGTTCTTGCGCAACTGTGAGGGAAGTGAATTTCATGTTTTGTATGTCACTATCATCACTCTGCATCGGCGTGTAGCGCCCATTGGTATTGCCAAGGACTTGTGAAAAGTAACGACTATTGAGAACAGGCAATACAATATTCCCTCTAGCGTCCTTCATAAAACCGCCATCCAGCATCTTTATTGGAGCGCCTTTTTGCGTGCCCACTCCAAGCACAGAATAACGGTAGGGCGACTTTGCAATATGATCTTGAAGTACGTCGACATCGTCTAATTCAATACCGTCGCTGATCCAATAGATTTCCCCTTTATTGTAGCCTGCCGATAATAATAATTGTTCAGCTTGCTCCATTGCATATAAAGGCTCGCTGCCCATTATGGGCATTATTTCAGGCTGTAAGCTAGGGATCAAAGTAGTAATGTTGGTCACGTCCGACGTAAGCGGGCTGATTGTAAACGCGTCTCCAGCATAGACCACTAAACCAACTTCGCCATCGTCAAAGCTATTGAGTAAATCAATCGTTTTAAATTTTGCGCGAGTGAGTCGATCCGGCTGCAGGTCGGTGGCACGCATTGACATCGACATGTCCAAAATGACCACCTTTCCTGTTGATACTTGGTAAACCGGCTGGGGTAATTTTTGCCAAGTTGGGCCCGCCATAGCGATGCTCGCTAAAAGCCATCCCAGTCCCACTAAATAGAACGGCGGTTTGTAAGATTTTTTATCCTTAGCAACAACTAAATGCTTGTATAAATGGCTTGAGACAATGCCTTGCCATCCGCTCTGTTTACTAGAAATTTTAGTTAGCAACAGCGCAATAACAAGCAGAGGGACGATGGCTATGAGCCATTCTGGACGAATAAAATGAAATGCTTGCCAATCGATCATTTTTGGTCTCCAGAAGCACTATTCACAGCGTTCTCTGCCGGTTGAGTTGTTGATTTTTGTAAATGTGTGAAGGCGTGTTTAAGAAGATAAAATAAAGCATAAAGCGCACTCAGTATGATAGCGACCGCTAGAGGCAGATAGAACAACGCGGTAAGTGGACGCAGTTTTTGTCCTTCCCCTGCAACAGGCTCAAGTCGATCGAGCGTTTCGTAAATGGCCTCTAACTCTTGAGTGTCGCGTGCTCTAAAGTATTGTCCGCCAGTTGACGTGGCGACATCTACTAAAAGGCGTTCGTCCAGATCTTGTGATGGATTAATAGTGCGACGGCCGAATACGCTTGCAATCTCTTGCACTTCAGCACCGAGACCAATGGTGTAAATAGTTACGCCTTTATCAATGGCTAACTCTTTGGCTTCTTCAGGTGTGATATTGCCGGCTGTATTTCTGCCGTCGGTTAGCAATATTAGCACTCTGTTGGACTCTTCTTTATCGTCAAAGCGTTTTACTGCAAGACCAATAGCGTCGCCAATTGCAGTGCGTTCACCCACTAAACCTAAAACAGATTCGTCAAGAAGCGTTTTTACTGTGTCTCTGTCAAATGTGAGCGGCGCTTGAAGGTAAGCCGTATCGGCAAATAAGATTAATCCTAAGCGGTCTCCAAGGCGTCTTTCAATGAAGTCTTTGAGCACAAATTTCGTCATAACAAGTCGATTTACTGCTCTGCCGTTGATGCGCATGTCATCTTGTTTCATTGATCCTGAAAGGTCCACTGCAATCATAAGATCACGTCCTTCGTTTGGAATAGAAACGGGTTCTCCTAACCACTGCGGTCTTGCAGCAGCTACGACTAAACAAGTCCATATTAGTGTCGCTAAAAGTAGCCGAGACGTTGATTTTTTTTGACTTTGATCGGCGTGGCTTTGCACTTTCAAATAATTCGGTACAAGTAATGCCGCGCTCTCACTAGTAGCCTTGCGAGGCGTAACGAAATAGATAAGCAGTGGAAGTGGGAGGATCGCCAGCACCCACAACCAAGCGAACTCAAACATGTTGAACTCCTTGCTTATTAACACGTATCGGTTTAGACCTTGATATTTCAGTCGCGGTGGGTGGTAAGCAGTGTTTTATCCAAAGCGTAACTGCCTGCTTAGCGTCATCCACATGAATACTTGGTACTTTTGTGTATAAACTAGATTCAAGTTGAGCAAGTTGTGCTAGAGATTTATCATCAATTTTTTTAGTGTGCTTTGCTTGGTCTTGCAAAAATTGCTGCCAAGATCCACCTTGTAAGCTGTTGATTTCTTGAGAACCAAAATAATGCATAACGGCACGGCGTAAAACTGCGTGCAGGCTGACTAATGCTTGTGGTTCATTATTCGTAATGTTGTTAACCGCTTTTAACGCTTTGCGTTGAAATTTATGCTTGCGAGTGTACGCTACAACAAACCAAGAAATACCGGCTAGTGCCAATATTGCGACAACGATAACAACCCACCATCCCCAAGCGAGCGGCCATATCGAAGGTGTTTGCCCTAAGCTGACATCAGCAAGGTTTTCCAGTGCTGCTTCAAGGCCTGGATTAGCTTGTGCATTGACATCTAAAATATTGTTAATAAGGTCATTGGTGAGAGAGGTCACAATAGTTCCCCCATATCACGCTGATTCAACTGCTGCTCGATAGGATAAGCTGATGATATTGTTCTCAATCCAATTGCGTATCGAGCAAATAGTTGTTTAATACCCTGAAAGTGAGAAGCCTGCTGAGCTTGATACTTCTGGTTGCTTGCTGCTTCACCTAAATTTACCTGCTGACGCTCAATACCATTAGTGATGGTTAATGTCTGCTGCACGGCAGAGTTCGGCAATGAGATTTCCATTGGGTCGTTTACTAAAATAGCTTTAACTTCACAGTGGCGAGCTATATTACTAATAACCGCCATTGATGCATTATTTAGGCCGTTGAAATCGCTAATTAAATAAACCAATGCGCCGGGTTTTGCTAAATATTGAAGACGCTGTGTTGCTTTTAAAAATACGCTTTGCGCATCGATTTGTAGTGCTTCAAATTCCGGCTTATGTACATCCACTAACGTTTGTATCAAGGACAACGCGCTTTTTGCTTGGGCTTTTGGCTTGAGCTCAATATCTTGCGTGTTGTTGAAAATAACGCCGCCGACTTTATCGCCGCGCTGAATAGCATTCCAAGTTATCAATGAGGCAAGATGGGCTGCTTGTACCGATTTGCATAAATAGGCTGTGCCAAAGTACATAGATTGGGTAAAGTCAGTGAATACGAAGACGGGCCTGTCACGCTCCTCCCTGAATACTTTTGTGTGTGTCTTTCCAGTACGAGCAGTGACGCGCCAGTCAATGCTGCGGATATCATCACCGGGCTGATAGTGCCTAGCTTCATCAAATTCCATCCCTCTGCCTTTGATCTTGGAGCGATCGCCACCCGACAGAGCACCAGCGATATCGCGACTCGGGCTTAAATTAAGCAAATGAGACAAGGAACGATAGGACAACAGTTCCGGCAGACCAATATCCACGCCATTAGTTTTATATTTTTCTAACCATAGCTGAATATCTTTAGGGGTTACTGCGTTGTTCTTATTTAATTCATTATTAACCATGAGCGACATCAATCATTCTCAATTTATAGTCATCGCGTTTAAGCGCTGCACTAATTAATAGGGACGAACCTAATAAGGCTTTTTTTACCAAGAAATTGCTTAACAAAGTGTCACCTGACAAAGAATCACCCTACAGGAACAAGTTGAACGATTTTATCGAGAACAGCGTTGGCATTAATTCCTTCTGCTTGCGCTTGGTAGCTCAGTATGATTCGGTGCCTGAGCACATTGTGTATTACTGCCTGCACGTCATCTGGACCAACGAAATCTCTACCATTGAGCCACGCATGTGAGCGAGCACACCGTTCTAAGGCTATCGTAGCACGAGGGCTTGCTCCAAATTCAATCCACTGCGCCAATTCTGCGTCGTAACTTTCAGGGCGTCGGGTCGCCATAATGAGCTGTACTATATACGTTTCCAAAGCCGGTGCTAAATGCATCTGCATTATTTCAGTTCTTGCTTTTGCAATATCGCCTTGCGTTAGTTTTCTAACGATAGGCTTTTCTGTTTTTATTGCCTCGCCTCGAGTAAGACGTAAAATTTCTAATTCGGTCTCTGCTCCTGGGTAGTCAATTTCAACGTGCATTAGAAAACGGTCGAGTTGTGCCTCAGGGAGCGGATAAGTGCCTTCCTGTTCCAGTGGATTTTGCGTTGCCATTACTAAAAAGAGCTCAGATAATTTATAAGTTGTGTTACCAACGGTAATTTGACGTTCAGCCATAGCTTCAAGTAACGCAGACTGTACCTTCGCAGGTGCTCGGTTAATTTCGTCGGCTAGCACTAAGTTGTGAAACAATGGGCCTTTCTGAAAAATAAACTCACCCGTTTCTGGACGATATATATCAGTTCCCGTTAAATCTGCGGGCAGTAAATCGGGCGTGAACTGTACTCGATGAAAGTCAGCCTCGATGCCGTCTGACAATGCATTAACAGCTCTCGTCTTTGCAAGTCCTGGAGGACCTTCAACAAGCAAATGACCGTCTGCTAACAGAGCAATAAGTATGCTCATTGTGAGAGAGGGTTGTCCTATGACTTGGGTGTTTAAATGGGCTTGTAATTGCTTAAACTCTTCTACTGCCATGGTTGATTTAGCCTTTGTTACGCTGCTTACATTATATTGAGTTGTCTATGCTTTTGTTTAATCGACTGTTACGCTGAGCATCGTTTCGATTCTCTGCTAGTCTTATATGTGGATCTATCTTAAAAATTCAACTTTTCGACTCGTAAATTTATGATTGGTTCTGTACTTTTTGTTTACGTTAAGAAATATAGCGGTACATATAAGGGTATTTTGGCGCTGATATTTGCGGTTTTCACGTGTAAAATTTGAATTTTACCGTTTATTTTGCCACAATGCACACTAGAGGTCTGACCAGAGGTCGTTGCTAAGTATTTTTGCAACGACTCATTTATAGCCACAGGATAATCTATGTCACTTAATCAAGTTTTAAAAACTCAGCAGGGCGATAGGATCGCCATCGTTGCTGGACTGCGCACACCATTTGCTAAAATGGCAACCGATTTTCACGGTGTTCCTGCTGTAGATTTAGGCAAAATGGTAGTGAATGAGCTAATTCATAAACATAATATTGACCCCGCTATTATTCAGCAAGTTGTTTATGGTCAAGTTGTGCAAATGCCTGAAGCGCCAAATATTGCGCGCGAAATTGTGCTGGGCACAGGCATGAATGTTCACACCGATGCATACAGCGTATCGCGAGCTTGCGCGACCAGTTTCCAGTCAACGGTGAATATCGCTGAGTCAATGATAGTGGGTAATATCGATGTCGGCATTGCTGGTGGTGCAGACTCAACATCAGTATCGCCAATTGGTGTGTCTAAAAAACTGGCACGCGCACTTACTGATTTACAGAAAACGAAAACGCTTGGTCAAAAACTGGCAGTCCTCAAAAAGTTAGGTTTAAAAGACTTACTGCCTGTGCCTCCAGCAGTTGCTGAGTACTCAACGGGTTTATCAATGGGACAGACTGCCGAGCAGATGGCAAAAACTCATGGCATTAGCCGCAGTTCGCAGGATGAACTGGCGCATCGTTCACATAGCCTTGCCGCGCAAAATTGGGAAGCCGGTAATTTGGATGGCGAAGTCATGACTGCTTATCCAGAGCCCTATAAAAAAGCGGTTTCAAGAGATAACAACGTGCGCTTCGATTCAAAACTAGAGGGCTATGCGAAGCTGCGCCCGGTGTTCGATAAAAAACACGGCACGGTTACTGCTGCTAACGCGACGCCTCTCACCGATGGTGCTTCAGCAATTATTATGATGACTGAGAGCAAAGCCAAAGCATTAGGCTATCAGCCAATTGGTTATTTGAAGAGCTATGCTTTTGCTGCTATCGACGTGTGGGAAGATATGCTCATGGGCCCATCATACGCTTCTCCAATGGCGCTAGAACGCGCTGGGATGACATTGAACGACTTGACCTTAATTGAAATGCACGAAGCCTTTGCTGCACAGACCTTAGCGAACATCAAAATGTTTGGCAGTGATAAATTTGCAAAAGAAAAGCTGGGCAGAGACAAAGCAACCGGCGAAATTGATATGGATAAATTTAACGTCATGGGAAGTTCGTTAGCCTATGGACATCCATTTGCCGCTACTGGTACTAGAATGATTACACAAATGTTGAACGAACTTAACCGCCGCGGCGGTGGAACCGGTCTATTAACTGCTTGTGCGGCAGGTGGCTTGGGTGCAGCAATGATAGTGGAGACAGAATAATGGGTGCATTTACCTTACAAAAACGAGAAGACGGTATTGCCATTTTAACTATGGATGTACCGGGCGACAGCATGAATACGCTGAAAGCTGACTTTGGCGATGAAGTTACTGCCATATTGGACGAAATCGAAAACGATGATGCCATTCGCGGTGTCGTAGTTGCTAGTGGTAAAAAAGATTCATTCGTGGCGGGTGCCGATGTCACCATGCTTGCGGCCTGCAATGATGCAGACGAAGCTGAAGAATTGTCTACTTCTGGTCAAAGACTGTTTGATCGCATGCAGGATATGAAAAAGACCTTTGTTGCTGCTATTCACGGCCCTGCTTTAGGTGGTGGCTTAGAGCTTGCGCTCGCTTGTCATTATCGCGTTTGTTCTGATAGCCCGAAAACACAGCTGGGTTTGCCTGAAGTGCAGCTTGGTCTATTACCAGGAAGCGGCGGCACACAAAGATTGCCAGCACTCATTGGTATTCAACAAGCAATGAAGATGATGCTGACTGGTGCGCCAGTGCGCGCAAAACAAGCCAAGAAATATGGCATTGTTGACGACATGGTTCCGCAATCAATCCTACTTGATGTTGCGATTGAAATGGCGAACAAAAAAATCAGTAAGCGTGTGTTGAAAAAAGACATGATGGCAAAAGCGCTAGAGAATACTTCTTTCGGACGCAACATATTGTTCAAAAAGGCGCGTGAACAGACGCTGTCTAAAACATTAGGGAATTATCCCGCACCTATGTACATTATTGATTGTATAGAAGCAGGCACAAATGATTCACGCAAAGGCTACGCTACTGAAGCCCGCTTATTTGGGCAGCTAGTGATGACACCAGAATCAAAACAACTGCGTGAAATTTTCTTTGCGACAACCGACATGAAGAAAGAGTCAGGCGTTGATGGTGTTGCAGCTGTTAAAGTGAAAAAGATTGGCGTGCTAGGCGGTGGATTAATGGGTGGTGGAATTGCCTTTGTAACGGCGACTAAAGCAAAAGTACCTGCACGCATCAAAGACATCAATCCAAACGGCATTGCCGGCGCAATACGCTACAGCTATGACATTTTGAATAAGAAAGTGAAAAAACGTTTCATGTTAAAAACTGAAATGCAAAAACAGCTTTCCCTGTTAAGCGGCTGTTTGGATTACAGTGGTTATCAAAACAATGATATGGTCATAGAAGCGGTATTCGAAGACGTCAAATTGAAGCAAAAGATGGTTGCTGATATTGAGGAACACTGTAATGAACATACTGTTTTTGCATCGAATACGTCGTCAATTCCAATTGCTGAGATTGCAGCCGAAGCGAAGCGTCCTGAAAATGTGGTGGGTTTACATTACTTTTCACCAGTAGATAAAATGCCTCTAGCTGAAGTTATTCCTCACGCTAAAACATCAGATCAGACTATCTCAACTACCGTTGAATTTGCAAAGCGTCAAGGTAAAACGCCTATCGTGGTAAAAGATGGCGCAGGCTTCTATGTGAACCGTATTTTAGCGCCTTATGTGAGTGAAGCGGGCTTTATGGCAATAGAGGGACAACCACTTGACTCTATTGACAAAGCGTTGATGAAGTTTGGATTCCCAGTAGGGCCGTTTAAACTACTCGACGAAGTAGGAATTGATGTCGGCACTAAAATTATTCCAATTTTGAAAGGGCAGTTTGGAGAGCGTTTTAATGCACCAGAAGCCTTTGATAAATTACTCGAGAATGATCGTAAGGGTAAGAAAAATAAGTCTGGTTTTTATGATTATGATGCTAAAAATGCTGGTAAACACATCGATGATTCCGTTTACAGATTATTGGGCATAACACCGGAGAAGAAGTTTTCAGCCGACACGGTGGTAGAACGCTGTGTGCTCATGATGCTCAACGAAGCAGCACTTTGTTTGCAAGAAGAAGTAATTAGAAACCCGCGAGATGGTGACATCGGCGCTATTTTTGGTATTGGCTTCCCGCCATTTTTAGGCGGACCTTTCCGTTATATGGACACCTTGGGAATTGAACATGTGGTTAGCCGTTTAGAGCATTATGCCGAAACTTACTCAGAGAAGTATCAGCCCGCTGAAATATTGTTAACAATGTGTAAAGAAGGTAAATCTTTTTACTAAGTAATTGTTATTAAAGTGTAAAAAACCGAGCTTAGTCTCGGTTTTTTTATATCATATTACAAATTTAGCGCCTATTTATGCAGCAGTTTGGTATACTTCGCTTTCGTTTTGATGATGGCGTTTGGTAAGCATTACGCTGTTATTAGAGTGGCAAAGCGGCAGCACACTGCTGTTGAATTAATCTTGAGGAACAACGTCATGTTAGTTGGTTTATTGATAGTGACAAGCTTCCTTGCAAGTAGTCTTTATTACTACGTTGAAGCTGTCAAAAATGCGATGGGTAAAAAACGTTGGTTAGTGGGCGGCATGATAATGGGGCCAATGCTACTACCTATGTTCACCATTTCTAAGAAAGTGCAGCTTCGTAAAACGGTTGGTTTTGATAGCTGTTACTTGCGCCCTTAGCTTTTGACAAATTTGCTCTAACGCTTGGCAATTCTTACTGCTGGGCGTATTGGGCTAGGTTTCCTCGCCTCTAGCAGATGTTTCATGTTTTTACCTTCTACTAGCAGCTGTTCAAATTTAGTTGCACTGACGGGTTTGCTGAACAAATAACCCTGCATCATTTCACATTCGTAGCGTTTTAGTATTTCTAACTGCTTCTCATGTTCTACACCTTCGGCTACTACTTTTAAGCCAAGGTTGTGCGCAATGTTGATAATAGACTCTGCCATGTGCTTGTCGACAGAACTCGTTGCGATATCGTCAATAAATGCTTTATCTATTTTCAGTGTGTGAATAGGGAATTTCTTGAGATAAGCCAAGGACGAATAGCCGGTGCCAAAGTCATCTAGCGCAAGGTGAATGCCACGCTCACGCAAACGCTGCATCATTTTAAGGGCCTGTTCTGGATTCTCCATCAAAGTGCCTTCAGTGATCTCACATTCCAAATGCAGTGGACTCAAGCCAACCTGCTTCAGAATTCGTTCGATTCGATCGTCAAGATCCGGCAGCTCAAACTGTTTAGCTGAAATATTAACTGCGACACGGCCAGTAAATAGTCCTGCATCAACCCATCGCTTTGTATCGATACAAGCTTTGCGCAAGACTTGCTCACCAATCTCAAGTATTTGACCTGTTTGCTCTGCTAAGGGGATAAATTGCCCTGGACTAACAATCCCTTTCTGCGGATGTTCAAATCTCACCAGCGCTTCCATACTCACTAAGCGGCCGGACATGATATCTACTTTAGGTTGATAAAAGACACTGAACAAATCTTCTTTGATACCAAAACGAATCAGGTTTTCAATCTGCAGTTGGCGTACTGCGTTCTGATTCATTTCACCACTGAAAAATTGATAGTTACTGCCGCCATTGTTTTTTGCAAAATACATCGCGGTATCCGCATTCTTAAGCAACTCTTGATGTGTAGTTCCGTCTTCAGGGTAGGCCGCAATACCAATACTCACACCCAGCACAAACTCTTGTTTGTTAATATAAAATGGACGCGATAGCGCATCAAGTATGTCTTGAGCAATGTGAGAAATACGGTGTACAGTAGCCGTCGCCTCAATCAACATACTAAACTCATCACCGCCTAAACGATAAGTAGTAGAGCTAGAGGTCGTTATTTTTTGTAAGCGACGTGCTATTTGCTTAATTAGTAAATCGCCCGTTTGGTGCCCAAGTGAGTCGTTTATCCGTTTGAAATTATCCATGTCGAGACAGATAAGCGCATGCGGAGTTTCACGACGAACTAAGTTTTCATGACTGGCTTGAAAAAAGGAACGATTGGGTAAATTGGTGAGTGGATCTGTGTTCGCTAGCTTCAACAACTCTTTTTCAGTTTTCTTGCGTGAACTGATATCGGAAAAAACACCTACGTAATGGCTAATATGATTGTCTTCGTTTCGAATAGCATCAATTGTCATTTCCAACTGATATTTTTCACCATTAATGCGCACGGCATCAATTTCACCAGACCAACTGCCTTTATGTTTGAGTGTCTTTTTGACTTCTTCGGTAAACGCTTCAGGGTACTGGCTGAAAGATAACTTGCTCGCCAGCGCTTTTTCTACCGTATCGCCAGTGCAGTTGCAGTAGGCGCTATTAACCGACATAAACTTAAACTCTTGATCGGCAATAAAAACGCCTTCGGTGATGTTTTCAAAGCTGCTCTTGAATAAATTGAGTTGTTCTTCAGCCTGCTTTAAATGATTGATGTTTTTTAAGGTGCCGGTCATGCGCAGTGAGTTATGATGGGCATCACGCTTAACTACTTTGCCTCTGTCGAGCACCCACACCCAGTCGCCAGAAAATGTTTTAACGCGATAAGCGAGCTCGAAGAATTGGGTTTTTCCCTCTAAATGATCATCAAGCGCTTGCTTTAAACGCTCAACGTCATTTTCGTGAACATTGTTCTCATAAGTAGTGTGACTGCGCATACTGTCTTGCGGAAAATCGATAGTGTTCCAGGTATTTGCTCGGTAAATTTGGCCGCTAGCGATATCCCAATCCCATAATTCATCACCACTAGATGATAGAGTGAGGGTTAAACGCTCAACGTCTTCGGTGAGGGTTTGATCGCGATTTTTACGAGACTTCATTTTGCTAACTTGATAAACCGCTAAGAATACGATGAAGAAGGCGTAAAATATAAGTGCGCGTGTATTCAGCCAAAATGGCTTTTCAACAGCTATTGCAAGCTCATTTTGCTGGGACCAATCACCACCATTAATACGCGCTTGCACTTTAAACAGATAGTCACCAAAAGATAGGTAGCTATAGGAAGCAAGCCGGTTAGTTGTGGTATACGTCCAGTCTTTATCTAGTCCATCGAGCATATAGCGATACTCGGTTGCGTTTGAATTGACGCTGTTAATGACGCCAAACTCAATGTTAATACGACTTTCGGAATGCGCCATGTTGAACTCTTCCATCATATACGCAGGCTGGGTAGTTGCTTCTGAATCAATATTTTTATTCGGAGCAGAGAAACTCAAAAACTGAGGTTTTATCGGTTTATCATACTTGTTAATATTTTGCTGTTTAGTTTGCAGATAATGAATACCAATCGAACCACCAATAAGCAGATTGCCGTCGTCTGTAGCAATGATAGCTTTTCGACCTAACTCATTGAAGTTTAATGCACTTTTAGAACGCCGCTTGACGATATTTGACGAGTTAAGGTCAAGTGTATAGATACCTTGTCTGCTGCCATACCAGATACTATTTTCAACGCCAATAGCTGAGCGTATATCAGAAGTAGCGCTGTCACTAAAGCCTTTTAGCTGTTTCAGCAGGGTTAAGCTAACTTTATCAAGTTTAAAAATCCCCTGATTTTCAGTAACGACCCAATAAGCGTCTTGATGGCTGTAAACATGAATGATGTTCAATTTGCCAAACTCTTCAAGACCAGAAGGTCGAGTATATTGGCTATTGCCGTTATCGCTGATCAGCACACCTACGTTTGTTTGCAGCCAGATCTTGTTGCGATCGTCTGCAAATACGGGAATAGCGACGGAAATGTCACTTGGGAGGCTGACGAAGGTTTCTTCATAACTCGTTGGATCGATGCTTGATAGCCCTTTATCTTGATGCCAAATCCAGATCCTGTTATCAAATATTTGAAGAGCCTCGAAGGACTTGTTAGCGTGAATTTGATTTTCGAACGTTAAGCCTTCACCACTATCTCCACTAATCCGATAGCTATAAATTCCTTCACTCGTTGCCAGCCATGCTTTGTTGTTAGCATCAATTTTAACGTCGTTTACCATTGCTGAAATATTCAG
This sequence comes from Glaciecola nitratireducens FR1064, assembly GCF_000226565.1. NCBI lineage: Bacteria > Pseudomonadati > Pseudomonadota > Gammaproteobacteria > Alteromonadales > Alteromonadaceae > Brumicola > Brumicola nitratireducens. The sequence goes on from NC_016041.1 coordinate 1,308,777, forward strand.
TGGGTATTGTTCGTAATACCCCTGTTTTTGATTAAACTTGTTGAGGCCGTCTAGCCTTGTTGCTACCCATATATTCTGTCCGGTGTCTTTTGCAAAAGCGATTACTTGGCGTCCTGATAAACTTTTGTTATCGCCCTCTACTGGTTTGAACAGCTTTAATGGGCTAGAAGCTGGATGAAAGTTGTGTAATCCCGCACTAGCCGTTCCTATCCAAGCTGTACCCATTCTCGACATAAGAATACTAGTGATATTGCTATCCTGTAATCCGCTTGAAAAGGCGTTATTGTGATTAATAACCGTTTGGATTTTTGAATCCTTGTCAGCAATCGCAAGCCCTCTATTGGTTCCAATCCATAGACTTTCACCGTCAAAATTAAGAGCGTTTATTACATTTGAAGGTAAGTCTGGATTAATTTCTTGTGACAGGTTGTGTTGTTTATTTGTGCTGAAATCTAGTGTGATCAACCCTTTATTAGTAGCAATCCAATATTTGTTACCGACAACTTCAATTTTGTTAATTTTTACCTTAGGAAGGGTGAAGTTCCATGGGTTTTGTAAGGTCAAATCAAAGAGCTGTCCTGAAATTTTATCGAAAATGAAGATACCCGAATATGCTGAACTCATCCATATTCTTGAATTTTCGTCTTTAATGTAGGTGATGCTTGTGGGGAAGGGGCTTTGACTAATGACTTGCGTTACTTTTTGACTCTCCGCATTCAGTCGATACAAAGAATTTTGAACTGTAAAATAAATTTCTTTCCCTGATGCACTGGCAATTGCGCTAATTTCACTTGCTTTTAAAATGCTGTTTTCACTATTTATTGTTGTAAAACTGTCTGTTTCATAGTGATATCGAGCTAAACCTTGGTCAGTGGCTATCCATAAATTTTGCTGGTCATCTATAACAATGCCGCTAACAGAATTACTTGGAATAGAACCCGAAACAGAAGCGTCCGCGCTGAATAGTTTATTTTGAAAACCGTCATACTTGCTCAAACCGTCACTGCTGACAATCCAAATGAACCCGTATTTATCCTCAACAGTTTGTATGACTTGACTCTGAGAAAAACCATTTTGAGCAGAGAGATGCTCAAAATTGAGGCTAGTCGATACCCTTGCAGCTGCCGGGGACAGGAACTGCATGCTGATCAGCATCATTAATATGAGCCATTTCTTGGAAAGGGCACCAGTCACAAGATCTACCGCCTGATTTTTTATTATTATTATTTTATAAGCTAGCTAAGAATGCCCAAAAAGCGATGTTGCCTCAAGCCATTATTAGCAGTTTAGTACTGTTTGCCTAAAACTTAAACAATCTGGTTCTTAATTGCTTAAAAAATAAACAGATTGTGTTTTTTAATGCATGTAATGTATACGCTTTTTGCTTGTTTTTCGATCGTATTTATTGATATTTAACAATATGTTTAAAGGCCGTCGGATCCTCAATGAATTCAAAGCCTGCAAAGCTGTTGCCGTGCTCGGTTTTGGGTTCTGTTATAAATATAGCTTTACCAATAAAGCTATCCGCAGTCAAATTCTCACAGCCTTTTTTAAATAAGTCGAATGTTAAGTCGTTTATAACGTGTTCCATTTGATTGTTTTCAGTTGATTTATTCAGGTCGTCGAAATCCATCCAGAGGCGTTGAGCTAATTGGTTTGTGTTTGCGTCGAAAACCCGGAACTGCTTTTTTAATGACTCTTTGAAATTATCAAAAATGGGAGCAAACTCCTCAATATTTTGCACGAATTCTTCCAACACTTCAGTCATAGCGGTATACAAATTGTTACTTGAATGTGTTGGCGACTGCACATACAAAGCTAAACCTGGGCGTTTGTTCACTGGGAAGTAACCACAACCAACAAGGTAGCCAAGATTCCTTTTATTGCGCAATTCATCAAACACAATAGGAGAGAGAAGTTTCTCAATGGCTATGTATAAACCACGGTTTTGCTTGCTATTGGAAGGAGCCTGAAAATAAAAAACAATGGCGTGCTCTTTATGTGACTGACCGTGTTGTATACAGAGTTTTTGTCGGCTTATTAGCGCAATATTTCTGCTCGACTTTAGTACTTTATTCATATCTTTAAAACAGTCAACAACTTTAGAATGAAAAGATTGTATTTGTGCTATAGACCAATTGCCAACGGCTAAACCTTCAATGTGTATTTTTTCAAAGTAGGTCCTAGCTTGTTGATGCAACTCACGTAGTGTTAATGTTTCAACTTCGGCTAATATTGATTCTTGACTGAACGTGTTCTCTTGAAGCAAGATGTTTACGTCTGCAAAAAGCTGGTTAATTGGTTTGTTGAGCAAGGTGTTCTTTAAACTCGACGCTACTTTTTCTTTTACCGCAGCAAAGGTTGCGGGTTTTATATTTAGTTTTTGAATAAAGCTAAGAATTTCCTGACACAGCATGAGTTGTCTATCAGAAAAACCACTCGTATGCAGTGTCATGCCTCCCTGGTGACCGTATACTCTGAAATAAATTCCTGCCATTTCAGCGCCGCTGTATGCTTCGCTAAGAGCTTCGCTTAAACAAGAAATCCACAGTCTTTTTATCGCGACGTTACGAGCATTCCCAATCATATTAGGATTTTCTAATGAGAGGTAGCAATCGCCTTTCGGGGTTTTAAATTGATGATTTTGAACAAATTTTAATAAGAAGTCAGAACTTTGGATCGTTTTTATCTGTGTTCTTTGAAGTTCTTTTGCCGCCAATCCAAAGTTTTCGCTCATATAGGGATTTTGTGGAGGTAGTTTCATCGATGTTAAATCATGCTCAACATCGATGACGTCCAAAGCTCTGATGCTATATGGCACTTCATATTGGGTTGTTACATCATCACATTTTGCTTTTGGATTAATGCAGTACACTCGTAAATTTTCTTTTTTGAAATAAGCAAAAAATTGTTGAAAAATTGCGTTATCAAAGTAGTCCATTATAACTTCAGATTCCAACGCTTGTTGCAGCGTTAGCTCATGCAGCTTAGTGGAGAGTAGGGCTGCCTCATCGATTGCTGAAGACAACGATGCATGTTTAACTTGCAAAGCTAATTGCTGTGCTTTTTCTTCAAATCGCCATTTTTCAATGCCTTTTTCTCGTAAAAAGTTAAACCACTGTAAAATTATCTGAATGATCTTTTCGGTATTTTCTAAACCCAGTTCGGTTAATCGTAAGTTAATGTTGATATCTTGGTAATTTTCACCCTCAATGCCACCGCTAGCCGTCAAATCAATTATAAACGCCATTCGCTTAAGGTAATGTTGTAATGTGTTTTCAGATGAGTCTTCAATTAAGTGAGTGAGCAAAAGAATTGGCTTGCTGCGATACCATTGAGAAACAGAAGGCAAACAAAAAGTCAGCATCAGATTTTGTGCGAATTTAAAGGGTTTTACCTCAATTAAACAGTTTTTATGATGCGCTAAATAAAGCTCTGGATAGCGCTTTGTTACGCTACTGATATCGCTGCACTTGATAGTAAGAAATTTTGCTTCAATGGAGGTTATGAGTTCCGCGCTTGCCGCTTCTTTGGGCAAAACAATGCAAGCCTTCATATTTTTCGCATCAAAATAGCGTTGATGATGCATGTGCAATTTTTGCTGTAGTTCCGTTTTACTAAATTGCGTAAATATGCGCTTGTTGCCAACGCTAAATCGACTGAAAGGGTGCTTTGGATTACAAGTCTGTTTGTGAACGTCGTAAAGACGGCGCACGTCATCCTGCTTTCTCATAGAAAACTCTGCGTCAATGGCATCGATTTCTTGCGTTATACCCTCTACAGTTAAGGATGGCCTCGTAAGCATATCAATCAGAACATCTAATGCATTGGAGAACTGGTTTAGGGGACAATCAAAATGAAAATTACAAGTTTCCGCTGAAGTCCAAGCATTTACGAAGCCCCCATGCGTATTTAGCAGTTGATTTAAAAAGTTACCATCGGGATAATGCTCGCTGCCTGCAAAAAGCATATGTTCCATAAGATGAGATAGGCCTTGGCAGTCATCAGGATCACTAAAATGTCCCATCTCAATTGATATAGAAACTGACGCTTTTTGCGCATCAGAACAAGCTATCAAAGCATACTCGAGTCCATTCTCAAGTTCGCGTGAAGAGTAATCTCGATTTGTTAGTCTTGATTGGGGCAATGCGTTTCCTTTTGTCTTATGTTGTAATAAAACCTGTAATTAGAATAGTTGTAAAGGATTTTCGACCGCTGTCGTTAAATTTATACTAAAAGATAATGTGAACTGGCCTAATAAAGTGTTAGCGTCCAGTTGCCAGAAAACTTCATAAAAAAGATAAATATTTCATGATTATATTTGTAATGCGTCATGGTGAGGCTGAGCCATATAAACAAGATGATCAATCAAGACATCTTACACGGTTTGGTATCACGCAGTCAGAGCATGCGGCAAAATGGATGGCTAAACAATTAAAGGAAAATGCAAAGTTAAGTCAAGTTGACCTTACTTTGGTGAGTCCATATGTTAGAACAATTGAAACATTGACTGCCGTTGAAGCGTTTTTACCGATAGAAAGAATAGCGAAGACTGATAAAGTCACGCCCGTTGGAAATGCAAAGCAAGTTCAAAATCTCATTGACTTTGAGCTTTTGCAAGACAACGCTATTCAATGTTTGCTGATAATTAGTCATATGCCACTGGTGAGTTTGTTGAGCGATGTTGTTTGTCATGGATTTAATGCGCGAATATTTGATACTGCTGACGTATTAATGATTGACTACGATCCAGTGCTTTCAATGGGGAGCCAGTTGGGGTTTTATCAAAGTCTCACCTAATAGCGCTCTAAATTTAGTTTTTCTTCACTAGCGATTGATTAACGGGAAGAATTCAGACTTTTTTCAACAGTACTACGATTTTTTGTGACCTTCTTGTCGATCATATATTTAGTATTTTCTAATATTACCGATACATACCTTATACTCATCAACCCAAGTGCTTGAACTGCTCATATGTCAAAAAAGTCACTCCCATTAACGTTGTATCAAACGCTTGAAAAACATGCTCAAGATGCTGATATTAACGATGATGAGGAACTCCAAGACATTTTAAAAAAGTTGACCGCTTTGAATGAAAAGGTTGAGGCTATAAAACAACGCGCACGCGACAAGCGAGTTGAAAAAGCCCCTAACGTGATCCTGCTAAACTCACGAAGATAGATTAATACCGATGGGCGGCTCGAGCTACTTATTGTTTCAATGCCGCTTCTACATCTGCAAGCGATTTATAATAGAGTGGTAAAATTCTAACTGTTTTTATCATATTACCGCTGATATCAACTATCTCTACTGGATATCCAGCCAATCGCAAACTAATGTTGTTTTCTGGTATTTCTTCTAAATACTCTAATATTAAGCCATTTAGCGTTTTTGGGCCTTCCGTCGGGAAATACCAATCCATTTCTTTATTTAGTTCTCTAATGTTGGCACTACCGTCTACCAAGTAACTTCCATCAGGCTGCTCAATCGCTTCCTTACTGTAATCAGGAAGCATTGAAGTTGTAAAATCGCCAATGATTTCTTCCAATATATCTTCTAAGGTCACTAAGCCCTGAATATCGCCATACTCGTCTACCACTAGGCCAATACGTTCTCTTACCGCTTGAAACTTATACATTAAGGTATGCAGTGATGTGGAGTCCGGTGTGTAATAAATTTCCTTAACAGCGCGCAACATGGTCGCTTTTGTAAATTGATCTTTTGATAACAGTCTAAGCGCATCGCGCACGTGGATGAAGCCGACTGCATCATCGATACTGTCACGGTAAAGCAAAACGCGGGTATGTTGCGAATGCGTAAGCTGTTTTTGAATATCTTTCCAATCGTCATTGATATCAATGGCGTAAATATCACTGCGTGCAACCATGATGTCTTCTGCGGTGACTTTTTCCAGATCTAGGATACTCACCAACATGTCTTGGTGTTTCTTCGGAATAAGGTTTCCAGCTTCGTAAACAACGGTGCGCAATTCTTCTCGACTTAAGGAGTCACCGTTGTCGCCATTTGGGTTTATGCGCAAAATCATTAGGATGATATTGGTGAATCCGTTCACTAACTTTACAAATGGAGTAAATATAAACAGCAGAGGCAACAGAAGGAGAGAGCTTGGATATGCTATTTTTTCTGGATACATTGCTGCTAAGGTTTTTGGCGTTACTTCTGCAAATACCAGCATTACGAGGGTCAAGCCGAATGTAGTTACTATCGTACCGTAAAACTCACCAAAGTATCGAGAGGCGATAATACCTGCGATAAGCGAAGCCGCAATATTTGCTAAGTTATTGCCAATTAAGATTAGTCCGATAAGTTTGTCAGGTCGGTCAATCAATTTTTGAACGCGCAATGCTCTGGGATCGCCTTCGTTCGCTAAGTGCTTTAGCTTGTATCGGTTGATCGTCATCATGCCTGTTTCAGAACTTGAAAAATAGGCTGAAACGACAATCAAAACAGCAAGAATAGTAAAAAGTGTTTCAGTGGAAATAGCGTCCAACTATGAGTTTCCTCGTTGTAAATGTGTGAATAAATAAAACGTTTTGGTACGTGTTTTAGTCATTATTTTCTAAGAGCTAGTATCCACTATTCAAAAGCGAGTATCTAGTATTAAAAAAGCGCTTTGCAACTAAGCATTGCGATATATGCGGAGTAACTTATTTAACTTGGGCCATATTATAAGATAATCTCTCGTACAAATCGACTACCAAAATAAGCCAGTGTCAACAGCGTAACGCCCACTAAATTAAACGTAACTAGGATGCGCGCTTTTAATCCCGAGAAGTGATGCAGCAGCAAGGCAAGTGCATAAACAAGAAAGGCGGAGCTTGATAGGATTGTTTTGTGTGCATATCCATCAGCAAACATATTCGGTATAAAGATAAAGCCCGAAGCCAGCGCGATAGCGAGCAATATGGTGCCGACTATCATTAATTTTGTCAGAATATGTTCTACTGAAAGTAGCGGAGGAAGTTGATTATTCGCCAATGATATTTGTTTGTGTTTCAACTGATAATTAATGTAAGAAAGCTGAAGAGCGTATAAAAAGCTAATACTTAGCACACCAAATGCGAACAAGCTTAAAATAATATGACTGATAAGCCCAAAACTCATGTTGACATGAATACCAGCAGTTTGTGGTACAAAAATTTGCAGGGTAATAAACAGGGCGGAAAATAAACTTACGACCGGCAAAAAAACTAAATTTTTTATATACGCGTTAGCGGTCAACATTGTGACCGTAACTAACCACGCAAGCAAAACGGCAACTTGCGTCATAGTCAATTGTTCAGATTGGTTATTAATATTAGTTAATAAAATAATCGCTAAATGACCAAGCGTTGCTGCATATAATAAATAATGGGGCAGTTTACTTACTTGATTGTGAGGTGAAAAAAAAGCTTTGGTCAGCGCTATACCTGCCCATAAATATAGACAAAAGGTAGGCACGTACACAGCAAAAGTATAATCCATCATTTAACCTTTATTAACTTACCGATGACTTTATAGCAAAACGGTATCGATATGCGCAACATAAGTATTGTATACTCTAGGGTAATCATAGCGAAATCAAATTATTTATATGTTTCAAAATTTATCAGACAGATTAGGCCAAACCCTCAAGAACATCAGTGGTAAAGGCAGAATAACCGAAGACAATATAAAAGAAACCTTGCGTGAAGTTCGTATGGCGCTTCTTGAAGCGGATGTGGCATTGCCTGTCATTAAAGACTTCGTAGCGCGCGTTAAAGAGCGCTCAGTTGGTATCGAGGTTTCTAAAAGTCTAAACCCTGGTCAAATGTTGATTAAAATTGTTCAAGGTGAACTTGAAACAATAATGGGTTCTGAGAACGAAGGTTTAAACCTTGCGGCAACCCCGCCAGCAGTCATTATGATGGCTGGTTTGCAGGGTGCGGGTAAAACCACCAGTGTCGGCAAGCTCTCAAAGTACCTAAAAGAACGTGAAAAGAAAAAAGTGATGGTAGTGAGCGCTGACGTTTATAGACCTGCCGCTATTAAACAGCTTCAAACTTTGGCCGAAGAGGTTGATGTTGAGTTTTTCCCTTCATCAGCATTACAACGACCGATTGATATTGTCGAAGGCGCAATCGCTCAGGCAAAGCTAAAGTTCATTGATGTATTGATTGTGGACACGGCGGGTAGACTGGCTGTTGATGCTGAAATGATGCAAGAGATTCAGGAGCTACATAAGGCCGTTAAGCCTGTTGAGACCCTGTTCGTTGTTGACGCTATGACAGGTCAAGATGCAGCCAACACGGCGAAAGCATTCAACGAAGCGCTACCATTAACTGGCGTGATTTTGACGAAGGCTGACGGTGATGCTCGTGGCGGTGCCGCCTTATCGGTTAAACACATTACCGGCAAACCAATTAAATTCTTGGGTATGGGTGAAAAGCTAGATGCCTTAGAACCTTTCCATCCTCAGCGAATCGCTAGTCGTATCTTGGGCATGGGCGATGTACTAAGCTTGATCGAAGAAGTTGAGCGCAAAGTCGATAAAGACAAGGCGCAGCAACTTGCTCAGAAAATGAAGAAGGGTAAAGGATTTGATCTACAAGACTTCAAAGAGCAGTTAGAACAGATGAAAAACATGGGCGGAATGATGTCGCTCATGGATAAGATGCCGGGCATGGGTAACATGACTGCTAAAATTAAAGACCAAGCGAATGATAAACAGTTTAATCAAATGGAAGCCATTATCAATTCGATGACTCCCGGCGAGCGTCAGCGTCCGGATGTTATTAAAGGTTCACGCAAACGCCGCATAGCTGCCGGCTCGGGTACACAAATTCAAGACGTGAATAAGCTACTTAAGCAGTTTATGCAAATGCAAAAGATGATGAAAAAAATGTCGGGTGGCGGCATGAAGAAAATGATGCGCGGGATGGGGGGCATGATGCCTCCGGGTGGTCCTGGTGGATTTGGCCCGAGATAATTGGTAATTTCTGTGATAAAAAACGGGCTTAATTAGCCCGTTTTTTATGTGCAATTAAAAGCTAAACGCGTGCAGAATTAAATTCAAACGTATGCGGAATTAAATGCCAAACGGAGCAGAGCGAGTCCCCTATCCATAAGAAACGCGCTTTTCGTCATCCTGACCGCTCACACAAAACATCCCTGTTTTGTGAAGGTTTCTTATGGATAGGGGACTCGCTCTGCTCCGTTTGGCTTTTAAATGACAATTACCTTGCAAAATAAGCCGTGGGGCGTATAATTCGCGCACCTTTTTTCCGGCACAGCTGGAACTAGGTATGTTAACGGTAACACTACAAAGAGTTTGAGGCATATATGGTTACTATACGTTTACAACGTGGTGGCGCTAAAAAGCGTCCATTTTATCAAGTAGTTGTTGCAGACAGTCGTCGTGCACGCAACGGTAAGTTCATTGAAAACTTGGGTTTCTTCAATCCAACTGCACAAGGTCAAGCTGAACGTTTACGTTTAGACCTAGAGCGTGTTGAGTATTGGGTAGGCGTAGGTGCAGGTGTTTCTGACCGCGTAGCTCGCTTGGTAAAAGATGCAAAAGTTGCTGCTTAGTAGCGCTTTCGTATCAGTGATTTGAGGTAAAGATGAGTTCAGCGTCTGACACAATTATTGTTGGCAAAATCGGTGCTCCTTACGGAGTGAAAGGTTGGGTCAAAATAAACAGCTTTACACAGGTCACAGCAGATATATTTGGTTATTCGCCTTGGCGCTTAAACGGCAACGGTTGTGATAATCAAGAGATACAAATTGACGAGTGGCGAGCGCAAGGTAAAGGTTTAGTCGCTAAGTTGGTTGGAGTAGATTCACGAGACGATGCTGAGCATGTTAAAAATGCTGAGATTTCGGTTCCGACATCAGTTCTCCCCGAGTTAGAAGAAGACTTTTACTGGAAGGACTTAATAGGCATGCAGGTGGTAACCGATAAAGGCTACGATTTGGGCGTCATTAAGGACATGTTCGAAACAGGTGCAAACGATGTCATGCTTGTAAAAGCAAAAACAAACGATGCATTCGGTCAAAAAGAACGTTTATTGCCATTCCTTCACGACCAAGTTGTGTTGAGTGTTGATAAGCAGGCTAAGTCTATTACGGTGGACTGGGACCCAGGTTTTTAATGAAACCTACCCAACGTTTCGGTGTAGTGACGCTATTTCCTGAAATGTTTGAACCCTTCTTGAATCAAGGAGTGTTCGGCAGAGCAGTAAAAAACGGCATTATACAAGTGGATATGTTTAATCCCCGCGATTACACCACTGATAAACATCGAACCGTTGATGATCGCCCTTATGGCGGTGGCCCTGGAATGCTGATGATGGTGCAGCCATTAACAGACGCAATATCTGATGCAAAAAAAGCATTAGGTGAAAATAGCTTGGTTGTGTACTTATCACCGCAAGGTAAAACACTAAACCAGACTGAGGTTCAGTCTTTAACTCAGCTACCTAATATAATATTAGTAGCAGGGCGATACGAAGGCATTGATGAGCGCGTTATTAACACCTTAGTTGACCAGGAATGGTCGATTGGGGATTACGTCTTAAGTGGCGGCGAGCTACCAGCAATGGTGTTGATGGATTCCGTATCGAGATTGTTGCCAGATGTATTGGGGCATAATCAATCAGCAGTGGAAGATTCATTCACTAATGGTTTATTAGATTGTCCTCATTATACGCGGCCCGAAGTACTAAATGGTGAAGCAGTTCCTAGTGTGTTGTTAAGTGGCAATCATGAAAAAATTAGGCAGTGGCGACTCACAAAGTCTTTAGAAAGAACATTGGAAAGACGCCCTGATTTATTAAATTACCTAGCTCTGACTGAGGAGCAACAAAAAATTCTGACTCAACTTAAACGTGAGCAGAAGTTGCAGCAAGAAGACAGTTAACTAGGATGAGAGGATCTGATGAGTAAAGTAAGTCAAAATATCATCAAAATGATTGAGCAAGCACAGCTCAAAACTGATGTCCCGGCATTTGGCCCGGGTGACACTGTAGTTGTTAAAGTAAGAGTAAAAGAAGGCGAAAAAGAACGTCTTCAGGCATACGAAGGCGTAGTAATCGCTAAGCGTAACCGTGGTCTACACTCTGCTTTCACTGTACGTAAGATTTCTAGTGGTGAAGGTGTAGAGCGTGTGTTCCAAACTCACAGCCCAGCAATTTCTTCTATTGAAGTGAAACGTCGTGGTGCTGTTCGTCGCGCTAAGTTGTACTACTTACGTGAACGTTCAGGTAAATCTGCACGTATCAAAGAAAAACTTAACTAATTTTAATTTAGTGTCATCGTTAACATTCAAAAGCCCGCTTAATTGCGGGCTTTTTGTTTTTAGGCTCATCACATTGGTCGTAAATTAAGTAATATTACACCACTTGTTTATCGTTTTTGAATAACGCTACAAATTCATCTCCACTAATTGCTGGGCTTTTGAAATAGCCTTGATATGTATTACAATTATGTGCTTTTAAAAACGCTAGTTGCCCTTCAGTTTCAACACCTTCGGCAACAACTTTTAAGTTTAAATCCTGCGCCATTGAAAGTATCGCTCCAGTAATTTGCATATCTTGGGGGTTATCCGGTATGTCCATAATGAAGCTTCTATCAATTTTTAAAATATCGACATCGAAATATTTCAAGTAGGCTAGGGAGGAATATCCAGTACCAAAGTCATCAATGGCTAATCGAATACCCAATTTTTTCATTTTTTTCAAAATGTTACTTGTATAGCTTTGGTTGTGTACTAACATCCCTTCAGTTATTTCAAACACAATACTTTTCGGGTTGATACCGGTTTCAGCAAGTGCAATCGAAATATCATTAATCAGTGAGCCATCGTTAAACTGCACAGGAGATAAATTAATGGCTAGATATTCGAGTTCAATACCATTTTGTTGCCACTTTACGAACTCTTTAAACGATTCTCTAATAACCCATCTACCTAATCTCACTATTTGGCCTGTCGTCTCAGCCGCACTAATAAATTTGTCTGGGGTAATGTAGCCAAGTTCAGGATGAAACCAGCGCATTAAACATTCAGCGCTCAAAATCTGATTGTTTGAGCAATTTACAATAGGTTGGAAGTGAAGTGAAAAGGCTTGGTTTGCAATCGCAAGCTCTATATTAGCTTCAAGCTCTAATTTTGTTTTTAAACTCGTAGTAAATTCACTTTGATATAATTGCGCCCTATTTTTACCCTCTGCTTTAGCGTGATAAAGTGACGTATCTGCGTTTCGAAACAAGTGTACATAATCTTCACCATGAATCGGATAAAGGCTGGCGCCAATGGTTATCGTGACATTTAAGGATAGTCTAACGCTATTGTTAAGGACAACGGGAGTTGTAAACGCATCAATGAAGCTATTCGCAATACTAATCAACTTATCACTATCTCTTATGTTTCGAACGATAATCATAAATTCATCGCCACCAATGCGACCTAAGGTATCATCCTCTCTTAGTCGCTTCTTCAGACGCCTAGAAACTCGAGTCAATAGCTGGTCCCCAACAATATGACCGTAATTATCGTTTACGTTTTTAAAAGAATCTAAATCAATTAATAATATGCCGAATAGTGTTCCTGTAGATTTCGCTATATCGACTAAAGCTATCAATTTTTGTTCTATCGAATGTCTGTTTGGGAGACCTGTTAGGCTGTCAAAAAAGGCGAGTTTCTTTAATTCTTTTTCAGCATTAACTTGTTCTGTCATATCTATCATGACCCAAGCCTGTCTGTCAGCTAAATTACAACCTTCAAAAGTAATCCATCGACGTGAACCATCTTTATGTTGTATCTGCATCGTGCTTTTTGATTGCAAGTCAGTATTTCTGGTAACACTTTCATAAAAGTCTTGGTTCGGCTCCAGCTTTCCAGAAAATAAGCAGTTGAAAAAATCTTCCACACGGGACAATTCGGTTTTAGAGTAACCCGTTAAGTGCTCGCCACGCTTATTAATAGTGATGGAATTATTAACCACCGAAAAAACAGCTACAGGCATCGCGCTGACAAAATTTAATAATTTAATGTGTTGGTCTAGGAGTAATTGTTTCGCATTTTTTTGAAGCGTAATATCCTGATTAATACCAACACAAATATCTGGTTCACCATTGCTACCTTGAATGATCTCTGAGGTACCTGAAAGATGTCGAATATTCTCGTGACTGTCAATAATGCGAAAATCAAAAGCCATGCTCTGTTTTTTCTCTAACGAATCAGCAAATATTTGTATTGTTCTCTCTTTGTCATCTGGATGGAGCGTGTTTATAAAATCTGAAAACTGCCCAGTGAATTCAGCGGGTTTAACATCAAAGATGTCAAACATCCGTTCATCCCAGCTTATTTTGCCCGTTTTTGTATCAAACTCCCATACACCCAGTTGCCCTGCTTTGAGGGCTAATTTTAAGCGTTCAGATAGTTTAAATAATGATTTTTGACGGCGTTTTTCTTCAGTAATATCCACAAATGATGTAATTGAAACTGAAGGTTTATCTGCACCGTTAGCAAAAATAGGCTGAGAATTGATTTTTAGCCAGCGAACATGGCCAGACGAATCATTAACGCCCATGGTAAAATCATAAACGGGTTTGCCTAATGATATTGCAAGTGATGAGGGGTGGTCTTCGGGAGGACAAGGGTTGCCAGCCTCAGTAATGGTGCCCCAGCTAGGATCAGCATTGTCTAGCCCACGCATTTGCGCGCTGCTAAGCCCCAATATTTTTTCTGATGCTGGATTATTTGAAATGATCACACCACTTGCATCTTGAATAACGACACCTTCCAGTAAGCTGTTCAGAATAATTCCTTCATCCTGAGTTAATTTGAACGGTAGAGTTTTACTTGCATCAGCATCCATCAAAATATTCATACTAATAACAAGCATTGTCTCGTTATTGCTACTAAAAGAGTTGAGTGTACAAATTAGTTTATGTTGATAACTTTGATGGAAAAACTCTGTTTGTACTGAGGCTGATAAGCCTACGTCAGCTGCTGCTTGTTTAAGTGCAATTTGGATACTTTCCAAAAATACTTTGTCAGGTATGTCATGGTTAGGCCATGTATCTCCAGCTTTAACGAATAGCTCTTGCTTAGCATACTTATGAAGACCTTGCTCCCATAACTTATTGCAAAAAATAACACGACCATCGAGTGACGTTAAAGCAATATGCTCTGGAACGCAGTTCAACGCATCTAAAAGCTCTTTTTCTAGCATCAAATTTTAGTGCCCTATAGCGGTTGAGCTACAATTAACTTTGTATAAGCAACGCTGTTAGTCTTGTTAATAATTCCATTTTGAAGACTGTTTTTTTGATTTGGTTTATCTTATTCCATTTTTTTGTCTATTTGAATAAAAATACAGCGTAATGTTAGATTTGAACTCAGAAAAATCGCTTAACAAAAGATGAGGGAAGAAAAAGCATAAAATTAGCTTAAATAAAAAAGGCGAGACAGATTATTTTTAGACGCACAATTAAATATTCAGACCAGGTTTAGATGGTCAAGGTCAAGTAGGCTGGCCTAAACTTATGCTGCCTCAGTATTAAGGGCACAATGTGTCATGAAAATATGTTTGCGTATTACTTTGAATGCCTGCAAATATTTACTATTGCGCTGATAGCAAACGCTTTCGATAATGTCACCGTCTTCATTTAACAAATAGGTGGCAAAGCGAACACCGTTTTTGTATGGCAGATAGAGGCGGTGAATAACAAATTTCGTATCAGCATCAGCTTCAGCAATGGTTATATACATGCAGGGTGGTAAGTTGACGTAATCGAGTCGTTGGTCCTGTCCATACAACACTAGTGATTTTTGAAAAGCATTATCGGCAAGTTGATTTTCTCGGCTGTTCAAGCAAACTCCGTAGCGTTGAATTAATTGGTCAATGCTCTTAATTCCGCTAGATACACGCTCTATTACTAAACCAGAATATGCGTCTGAGCTGCTATTAATTCCAAGCGGAAATTGCCTGTGTGTATTTGTGTTGGCGCTTAAATAAGTAGATGCATTCATTTGTATCACCTCAATATGATTATACATGTTTATTTGTACAGTATATTGTTGGCTTAAAATTAGTCAATAATTATTTTTCATATTAATCGTTTTTGTTCATATCAAGTTTTACTGTTGAAGCTCGCGTAATATTTGAGCTTATCGCTACTCTTACATATCAATGGGCAGGTTTTGCCTGCTTCATACTTAACTAAAAACAAGTGGATAATTTTTGAAGAAGCATGTTTAATTGCATCCGCAATTAACATTTTTGGCTCTATCGTGTGTGTTTTCAGCAGCATAACGAGTTGATATTCAAAAAAAGTTAAATGGTAGGTGTGTTGCACATTACCGTTTAAAAATAATAATAACGGAGACATCTATGCAACAAGCATCCGCAACTTGGGTTACACGAGCGCTTGATAAAGTGGAGCGAGTGGGCAATAAGCTACCTGATCCTGCTATCATTTTCTTTATCTGTTTAGTCATTATTTGGGTATGTTCCGCGATATTTTCCCAAATGACATTCGATGCTGTTGATCCCCGCACTGGTTCAGCGATTGAAGTTAAAAATTTATTAACGGGTGCGGCAATGGCTGATTTTTTAAGTCGTATGGTTGGCATCTTTACTGGTTTCGCACCCTTGGGTGTTGTCCTCGTTGCCATGTTGGGAGTGGGCGTTGCGGAGCACAGTG
This sequence comes from Glaciecola nitratireducens FR1064, assembly GCF_000226565.1. Taxonomy (NCBI): domain Bacteria; kingdom Pseudomonadati; phylum Pseudomonadota; class Gammaproteobacteria; order Alteromonadales; family Alteromonadaceae; genus Brumicola; species Brumicola nitratireducens. The sequence goes on from NC_016041.1 coordinate 1,324,467, forward strand.
GCTTTATCAGTGCAGGCTTGAAGCGTATGTTAGATTCGACGCCTAAAACCTTACTAACGCCTATGGTTGTGTTAGTTGCGATTGTCAGTCATACCGCCACTGATGCCGGTTATGTTTTGGTTATTCCACTAGCAGGTGTCATATTTTACGCAATGGGTAGGCATCCTCTTGCAGGGATCGCTGCGGCGTTTGCTGGTGTGAGCGGTGGTTTTTGCGCTAACTTTATCCCATCAGCGATCGATCCTTTACTGCAGTCGTTCACACAAGCTGCGGCACAAATAATTGACCCGGATATTCAAGTAAACCCGTTAAATAACTGGTTTTTTAATTCAGCTTCAACGTTGTTAATTGTCGGAATTGCTTGGTATATCACGGATAAAATTATTGAACCTCGTTTGAAAGATGTAGAGGTCGATGGCGATCCAAATGAAATCCCTCGCTTTGATGAATTATCGGCTAAACAAACTAGAGCACTTCGCGTGTCGGGTCTTGTTATGCTTTTTGGGATCGGTGCGTTAATTGCTATTTTGATCCCTGAGACATCACCGATGCGCGATGCAAGTGGTGAACTGACAAGCTTCTCTGCGCCTATTATGCAGTCTATTGTTCCACTTATCTTTCTTCTATTTTTGTTGCCTGGTGTGGTGTACGGATTCATGTCAGGTACGTACAGTACGACCAAAGATATGATCGATAGCATGACTAAAGCGATGCAGGGAATGAGTTATTACATTGTTATGGCTTTTTTCTGCGCTTTATTTATCGATGCATTTGGTAAATCCAACCTCGGCGCACTAATGGCTATCAACGGTGCTGAGTTCCTTAAAGGAATGGCATTGCCGCCTATGATCACAATTGTTGGTATAATCATGTTGACTGCTTTTGTGAATCTATTCGTTGGCTCCTCATCGGCGAAATGGGCCTTATTGGGACCGATTTTTGTACCTATGTTAATGCAATTAGGAATTTCGCCAGACTTAACACAAGCAGCTTATCGTTTAGGAGACTCATCTTCGAATATTATTACCCCATTGATGCCGTACTTTCCTTTAGTCGTGGTGTATTGTCAGCGTTATGTGAAATCGACAGGTATTGGCACCTTACTATCATTGATGTTGCCATTTAGTATTACTATTCTCATTGCTTGGACAATTTTCTTGCTTATTTATTGGGCAATTGGTATTCCATTAGGCATACAAGCAAGTTATGTTTATCCTGCTGTATAGATAATAAATACAACATTATGAATTGGGAATTTGCTTAATTCTTCAATTACTAATTACCACAACTTTAGTAGGTGTATGGTTACCTTACAGAGTCAATATTACTGAAAGGCGCTAGTTTAGTTCTTAAATTGGCGCTTTTTTTTAATTATTGCAAATTAATTCATATTCAACTTGAAGCTGATACAATAGTTTGTTAAAAAGTCAAATAACGATATTTTTCGTGTAATTTCTCGTGTAAACAAAAATTTACATCATGGTTTGGTAGCAAAGTTCACGATATTTTTATGCCTCCTCTTGCTGTTTTCGTCTCACGTTTAACATTTCATCCGTTTCCCTATAAAGAGTAAAAAAATGCAAAAAGACACAGTTAATAATATTCACGTTTCATCAGAAGAAGTATTAGTTACCCCTGACGAACTTAGCAAAGAGCTTCCAGTTAGTGAGCATGCTTTACAAGGCGTGATTGATTCTAGAAAAATCATTTCTGATATTATTCATGGCGATGATCATCGCTTGTTAGTCGTTTGTGGTCCGTGTTCAATTCATGATATTAAAGCGGCAAAAGAATATGCGCTTAAACTAAAAGAGTTGCATGAATCATCTATAGACACGCTGTATATTGTGATGCGCGTTTATTTTGAAAAGCCACGCACCACGACAGGTTGGAAAGGTTTAATTAACGACCCGCATTTGAACGATACTTTCGATATTGAGACAGGGCTGCGCAGAGCGAGAGAGTTGCTAATTTGGTTGGCTGAATTAGGTTTGCCGGTAGCAACTGAGGCACTCGATCCTATTAGCCCACAATACTTAGCTGAATTGTTCAGCTGGGCTGCTATTGGTGCAAGAACCTCTGAGTCACAAACTCACCGCGAAATGGCCAGTGGTCTATCAATGCCGGTTGGATTTAAGAATGGAACGGATGGTTCTTTAGGTATCGCTATTAACGCGCTTCAATCTGCAGCATCTGGTCACCGATTTATGGGGATTAATAAAGAAGGGCAGGTGAGTGTTATTAAAACGCAAGGTAACCCTGACGGTCACATTATTCTTCGTGGAGGCAAACAACCTAACTACGATTCGGTGTGCGTTGCAGACTGTGAAGCAGAGTTGATTGATAAGGGCGTGGTTTCTAGCTTGGTTGTAGACTGCAGTCATGCAAATAGTTCAAAGGATTACCGCAGTCAGCCTTTAGTTGCAAAAAATGTCGTAAACCAAATACTAGAAGGCAACCAATCAATTATTGGTATTATGTTAGAAAGTCATTTGAATGCTGGAAATCAAAGTTCAACGGGGAAAACTCTGGAAGATTTAGACTACGGTGTGTCTATTACCGATGGATGTATTGATTGGGCGCAAACACACGATCTTATTTTGCAGACACGTGATCGCCTTATAACGGTATTACCTATGCGCCAAACTAAGCGCAGAAAAGCATAAAGGCAGGTATGGCAGACTCGGATAAAACACTTGCTGGACTTCGTGATCGTATTGATGATGTCGATAGCCAGCTTATACAGCTACTAAAGCTCAGAAATGAGCTTACTAGCAAGGTGGGTGAAGTAAAAAGTCAAACGGGTATGCCTATTTACGTGCCAACTAGGGAATCTGAAATGATTGCTGCTCGGCGTGAGCAGGCTTCATCTATCGGTTTGTCACCAGATTTAGCGGAAGACGTGTTGCGCAGGGTTATTCGAGATTCTTATCTAAGCCAACATACTAACTATCGTTGCATTAACCCCAATATTACTAAAGTGGTCATTATTGGCGGGGAAGGTGCTTTAGGTCGTGTCTTTGTTACACTTTTTGAGCAAAGTGACTATAAGGTCACAACACTAGAAAAAGATGATTGGGCAAAGTCAGAGGAAATATTTGCTGGTGCTGATTTAGTACTAGTGGCTGTGCCCATCAAGCTAACTGTCTCGGTCATTGAACGTTTAGGCAATTTGCCTAAGCAGTGTATTCTTGCAGATATTACCAGTGTCAAAAATGAGCCTCTACAAGCTATGCTGAATGTGCACAATGGCCCTGTGATTGGTTTGCATCCGATGTTCGGTCCAGACAGCCCTGGGATGATAAAGCAGGTTGTTGTTGTGTGTCATGGTCGAGAGCCTGATAAGTACGAATGGTTGCTTGAGCAAATGCGCACTTGGGGGGCTGTGCTGCATGAGTCCTCAAGTAAAGAGCACGACAGCGCAATGGCATTTATTCAAGTAATGCGCCATTTTAGTACTTTTGTATATGGTCAGCACTTGAAGGAGGAAGATCCAAATTTGGCATCTTTATTGATGTTCAGCTCTCCAATTTACCGCTTAGAATTGGCGATGGTTGGAAGGTTGTTTGCACAATCCCCAGCTCTTTATGCTGATATTATTTTTAATAATGCGGAGAGTTTAGCGCTCCTCAAAAGGTTTCACGCTCGCTTTGGAGAAGCTCTGCAACTTGTCGAGCAAGTAGACAAAGCCTCATTTGTGCGTCAATTTAATGAAACTAAGCAATGGTTTGGTGATTATGCAGAACAGTGCCTAGTGGACAGCAAAAAGCTATTGCTGAAAGCGGATGATAGTCAGCTGTTGAGAAAACCGTAATTAGTGTCCATACGGTGACGCTCAGCATTAATTAGAATGTGGAATAGCCAAAAGGCTACTCCATCAACGCATTAACTGCCGCGACTTTAGTTGGACTCACTTCCTCAACCGGGTAACAGCCTAATACTTTAAAGTAGCGTGTCATTCCTCTTAGTGCTTCGAAGGCTTTTTGCATTGGCCCATCAGCAATGTTCCCCTCAACGTCTAGGTAAAACATTTCTTCCCAAGGGTTACCTGTAATCGGTCTAGACTCGAGCTTTGTCATGTTGATTTGGTTGTCCCGCAACACAAGTAAAGCTTCAACTAGCGCGCCGGGCTTTTGAACTGTCGACATAATCAATGTGGTTTTTGCCGGCACCTGCAAAGGAACCTTCACAGAATCACTTGCCACAACAATAAATCGGCTGTGATTTTCTTTTTGATTAGCCAAGTTCGATTTTATTGCTTTTAAGCCATACAGAGCTCCGCCCGCCTCACTGCCAATGGCAGCAGCTTCGCCTGAGTGTAATTCATTTACTGTAATCATTGCAGCAGATGTGCTATCACATGGCTTCACCTCGACGTTGCCGAGCTCCGCTAAAAAGTGGCTACATTGCGCGAATACTTGCGGATGAGCATACAGTGTTTTTATTTTGCTAACGTCAACACCCTCGGCAACTAAAAGAGCATGCTTGATTGGATGAGTGAGTTCACCGACGATACTCAAACGAGTATGCTGAAGTTGATCATAAACCTCATTGATACTGCCTGAAGAGGTGTTCTCAATAGGAAGCACAGCAAAGTCAGCTTCACCTGATTCAACTTTGTTGATAATTTCACCGAAGCTTTGACAGCCTATTTCCAGTAATTCACCGGGGCGTCTCGAAAAGTATTTTTGCGTAGCAAGATAGCTGTAAGAACCTTTATCGCCCAAAAAAGCGACGCGGTTAAGCGGTTTTTCACTGCCTGGATTTGCCCAGCGCGCTAGCATAGCTTGCTGATTTAAAACGGAATCCTCAATAATTACGTGAAATAATTGAGTGACAAAGTGCGGGTCTAAGCCTACCTTTTGGCCTTGCTTGATCAGGCGAATAAGCAGTTGCTCTTCTCTGGCTTGATCTCGCACGGGTATCTGGTTTTTGACTTTTGTTTCGGCAACTTGGTTGGATAGCCCTTGACGAGTTGCCAGCAGAGAAAGCAAGTCTGAGTCGAGCGTTGTAATCTTTTTGCGAATTTCTTCGAGTTCTTGTTTGGGCACTTCAGCTCCTGAGAGTATACGGTTATGGCCAAATCATGCCTCATTAAAGCTATTTGGTAGAAGTAAATAAAGGAATACTGGAGGCGTGATGAAAGCCTCTGTATGAAATGTAAGTAAGTGACCGCGTGGTGTCAATGGATAAAAGGAGAAATTTCCTAAATATCCAAAATAGTAGTGTGAAATATCCTACTTTATATATCAGAATCCAATAATCTTACTAACAAAGCCTTTACTTCATCCGATTCGAAAGGTTTATCACAAAGCGCATTTACACCGGTTTGCTGAATATTCGCCATGTGAGGACTGGTTGATGATTCTGAGGTCACCATGATAATCGGTATATGAGTTGTCGCCGGGTTGAAGCGTATGAACTCTGAAAGCTCTCGGCCGTCCATTTCCGGCATGTTGTAATCAGTGACTACTAGGTCGAAATCATTGTCTTTTAAAAGCGTGAGCGCATGAGCGCCATTTTCTGCTTCCATCAGCTTAGTTAAACCCATACCTTCTAGTACTCTACGAATGTGATTCCGCGCCAAACGGCTATCGTCGACTAGTAGCACGCGTACGTCTTGAGGATCGAACAAGTTTAAATTTATTTCATCGGTATTAAGGAGCTGCAGGCTAGCGTTTAAGCCACGAGCTAAGTGAATTGGCTCGAATGGTTTTGGAAGAATAGCTGCAACACCAGCTTGTTTGAATTCATCCAGTTTGCTGATACTGTTTTCACTACTCACTAGCATGAATGGAATGGATGCGTTGGCTTCATTATCTTTTATAAATTTTAAAATATCTAAGCCACTGCCGTCTGATAAATACATGGTACTAACCACCATATCTGCGCCGTGAGCGGTGATAGATGCTTTTGCCTGCTCAACATTTTTCACGACGTCAACGGTTTGCACATTTTCAGCGAGCAGCAGTGTTTTTATGATCTTACTTTGCGTATCGGACGGTTCGACCAATAAGATGTGTAAATCAGAAATTGAAAGTTTATGCATTACTTAGTTATCTCTTAAAAAATGTTTGAGCGAGGCTCTGTTAACGAGCATTCAGCAAAACGGTTCAGCCGCCTGCCAATTTTACGCGTTTTCCTTTTGCTTCTAATATTTGTTTTAGCTTATCGCGAACATCGCCTTGGATTTCGATGCTAAAGCCTTTCACTGCGCCACCGCAACCACATTGCTTTTTCAATTCTTTACAAAGCGATTTGAGGTCGGCCTCCTTCATTTCTAGGCCATCGATAATACTCACCCCTTTGCCTTTGCGGCCTTTCGTTTCTTTTCGTATTCTTACAATACCATCGCCTTTTGGCGCACTTTGCGAGGTAAGGTTTTCGTTCTTTATTCTACCTGTATCGGTCGAATAAACTAATCTTGAATCATTCATTCGATAAAAAGTACATATTCAGCCTAATCTATTGATCTGAGTATATCCTATGGACTTAATCAAAGCTATTTTGACGAATTAAAGCAGTTTTTGTGATCCCTAGTTGCAATTGAGAACTATTATCAATTACCATGTACACATTGTTACTAAAGTTAATAGGAAGGAAGAAGTGATAGTACGTATTTCTAGTGTTTTTGTTTTATTCTTGTTAGTGATTTTCTCGGCACACAGCATCGCTGCAGAGGTAAACGTATACTCAGCACGCAAAGAAGCGCTGATAAAGCCGATATTGGATGATTTCAGTAAAGAAACCGGTATCAAGGTAAATCTTATTACTGGCGGCGCTGACGCGCTTATTTCCCGTATTCAATCAGAAGGTCAATTTAGCCCTGCGGATGTTCTGATTTCAACAGATGTCGGCCGCTTAGTGAGAGCGAAGCAACTTGGTATCACGCAGGTTAACGCTGATGATTTTGTTGTTGAGAATGTGCCTGCATATCTGCGCGATGAGGAGCAGCACTGGACAGCACTAACGCTGCGAGCGCGCCCAATAATGTATGCAAAGGATCGGGTTAATCCTGAGTCGCTGTCAACCATGCAAGCATTAACTGACGAAAAGTGGAAAAACCGTATTTGCATTCGTTCATCTAATAATATTTACAATCAGTCGATGATTTCAGGCATGATCCAAACTCAGGGTGAAGCAAAAACCTTGGCTTGGGCGAAAGGCCTTGTTGCAAACTTTGCGCGAACACCAAAAGGTGGCGATCGCGACCAGATCAAAGCCGTTGTTGCTGGTGAGTGTGATATTGCTATTGCTAATACTTACTATTTAGCAGGCATGTTGAATGACGAAGATGAAGCAACGCGTAAAACTGCTCAACAAGTGGCCGTATTCTGGCCAGACCAAGAAACCATTGGTGCACACGTGAATATCTCGGGTGTGAGTGTTGCTAAACACGCCAAAAACTTGGACGCCGCTAAAGCACTTATCCGTTTTATGCTAACGGATGAGGCACAAGTCTGGTACGCCGAAACAAATCATGAGTACCCAGTAAAAGAAGGCATAAAATGGAGCCAAACTTTACAAGACATGGGTACATTTAAAGCACAAGATGTGTCTCTGAGTAAAGTGGGCGAGACAAACGCGAAAGCGCTTATGCTAATGGATAGCGCGGGTTGGCGTTAATCGATTGATAAAAACGGCACTTAAAGGCTCGGCCTTTACCTTATATTCCGTGTTGGCAGGCCTTTTTTTGGGCCTGCCAATTTTTGTTATATTTGCCAGTTTTCTGTTTTGGGACGCTGCTATTTGGCAGCATCTCTCATCAACCGTTTTACCTAGATATATCAGCAATAGCGCGACGCTTGCTTTTGGCGTTGGTTTTGGCGCAACGCTCATTGGTACTTATTTAGCTTGGCTTATTGTCAACTACGATTTTTATGGACGTCGCTTAATTCAGTGGTTGGTTTTATTGCCGCTTGCCATGCCCGCTTATATTATTGCTTATACTTATACGGGGTTACTGGACTTTGCCGGCCCTTTGCAAACCCTTGTTCGAGACACTTTTGCTTTAGGCAGCCAAGATTACTGGTTTCCTGAGATACGGTCGCTCACTGGAGCCATCGTACTCATGTCGCTCGTACTTTATCCTTACGTTTATATACTCGCTAGAACGGCTTTTTCTGAACAATCACAAAAATACCGAGAAGTCAGTGAACTTGCCGGAGTTTCACCACTTAAACATTTTTTAAAAGTTGCGTTACCACTGGCTCGTCCCGCCATTATGACAGGTGCTGCTTTGGCTATGATGGAGGCCTTGGCCGATTTTGGTACAGTAGAATATTTTGGCGTGAGTACGTTTACGACCGGTATTTATCGAACTTGGTTTGGTTTAGGAGATATCAATGCAGCATCGCAACTTTCGGGCTTTCTGTGTCTATTTGTTTTTATTTTGATAATGATTGAAAAACTGAGCAGACGAGACTCTCAAAATTATTCATCCAGACAAGGTAAGTCAGCCCAAGCAAAGAAAGTCAGAGGCATGCAAAGCGCGTTTCTATTTTTACTTTGTAGCTTGCCAGTTACTTTCGGTTTTATTGTTCCATTCGTACAGTTAGCAATTTGGACATTTAGTTTTTCTGATATATCAAGCTTGGAAGACTACCCTGAATACGCCATGAACTCAGCAATGTTAGCTGGTATTGGTTGCGTTGTGGTAGTAACAATGGCCTTGTTATTTAGTTATGCCAAACGCCTTCAACCTTCAAAAACCGTTAGCGGATTTATTCAATTTGTGTCGCTTGGTTACGCAATGCCGGGCACCGTGATCGCGATTGGTGTTTTAGTGCCGCTTGGATGGTTAGATATCAAACTCAATATGTTCACTAATGCCTATTTTGATGTGCAGCCTGGTTTGGTCTTGTCAGGTACGATATTTGCGCTGATTTTTGCCTACGCTATTCGATTCATGAGTGTTGCCTTGAATAACACTGAAGCGGGTATCCAACGCATTAAACCTAGCATGGATGAAGCCTCTAAGGTATTGGGTGACTCATCTATTCAGCGTTTGTTTAGAATACACATCCCTTTGTTAAAGGCGAGTTTGTTGAGTGCAGCGCTGCTGGTGTTTGTCGATATATTAAAAGAATTACCGGCCACCTTAGTGCTGCGTCCTTTTAACTTTAATACGCTAGCGGTCAAAGCCTTTGAATTGGCGTCAGATGAACGTTTAATTGATGCGGCTTTACCTTCAATTACGATCGTGCTGGTGGGTATTTTGCCAGTAATTTTACTGACTAAAACGCTTGATGGAATAGAACGAAAATATGCTTGATATTACTAACTTATCGTTGAGTTACGGCAAACAAAATGTACTGCAAAACCTTACAATTTCGTTGAGTCAGGGTGAGATAGGCTGCATTTTAGGGCCTTCTGGCTGCGGTAAAACAACATTGTTGCGAGCCATCGCTGGCTTTAAGTCAGTGCAAGAGGGCAGTATTAGCGTTAATGGCACCATAGTGAGTGATGCGCAAACCGAGATGCCAGTTGCCAAAAGACGAATTGGGGTCGTGTTTCAGGATTTCGCCTTATTTCCACATATGACCGTGTTAAAAAATGTTGCCTATGGTTTGAGTAAGTTAGCAAAATCGGACTCCCTCAAACTCGCTGAACAGGCGATTGAGCTAGTTGGTTTAAATGATTCGAAAAGTAAATATCCGCATGAACTTTCAGGCGGACAACAGCAGCGGGTCGCTATTGCCAGAGCTATTGCTCCAAAGCCTGACTTGTTGCTATTAGATGAACCGTTCTCTAGCTTAGATCCGGAATTAAGAGAACGTTTGTCCAGCGAAATTCGCAGTATCATCAAGCAGCAAAATATTACCGCGTTGTTAATTACTCATGATCAAACTGAAGCGTTCGCGATGGCTGATAAAATAGGCGTATTGCATGACCATCAGTGTCAGCAGTGGGGAACCGCCTATGATCTTTATCACGAGCCCGCAACCGAGTTTATTGCAGACTTTGTGGGGGAAGGGGTTTTTATTCCTGTGACAGTTGTGGCCTATGAAAATGACGAAGAGAGCACAATCGAGCCCATCGAGGAAAAACGTATATGGCTTGAAACTCAATTAGGACGATTCCTCCTTCCTGAAGAATATCTCACCAGCGGCACATTTAAGGTAGGGGATAAGGCCAAAATGTTAGTCAGACCGGATGATTTGAGACATCAGGATGAAAGCGTTATGAAAGCCAGAGTTGTTGGACGATCGTTCCGCGGTGCGCACATATTGTATCGACTATCTCTTAATGAAAATGACGGTTTACTTTGTTTGGCGCCGAGTCACCACGACCACCAAATAGGCGAGTCATTTGGTATTCACCTAGAAGTAGAACACGTAATCTGTTTTCCTATTTGAGTTAAGAGTTGTGCAAATAACGTCCGACCGTCTTAAGTCATCTTCAATGAATAGGATTTTACTAAAAGCATAAGCACCAGCAATGTGGTTTAGTTTTGTGACGATTCTAAATTGAACAACAACTTATCAAGCTCTTTTGTGCACTACTCACTCACTAAGGGAAAATTTCTCTTAATTAGTTACCGAATATATTGATTCTGCCGTTTAGTATCCTCATTGTTTAGTTTATAATTTCGCGCTTTCAACGGCTTCGTTATAGAAGCCCGAACAATTCAGATTAGCGTTTGTTGCACCTATCACTTACCTAAAGCGATTCGATACTGGGTTTGTGCGAAGACCGTGGGTTAAGAGGCCGAGTGAAGAGCCCGTAAAAACTAACAAACGTTAATATTAAAAAATTCAAAACAAATACAGCACTATTGGGATTAAGTTTATGCGCACAGATTACTGTGGAAACATCGATGCAAGTTACGCGAATAAAGAAGTTACACTTTACGGCTGGGTCAACAAAAGACGTGATTTAGGCGGCGTAATTTTCATCGACTTACGAGATCGTGAAGGTATCGTGCAGGTTGTTATCGATCCAGACACAGCTGAAACGTTTGAACTTGCTTCCACGTTACGTAATGAGTTTTGTGTGGCGATCACTGGTTTAGTGCGCATGCGCCCAGAATCGCAAGCTAACAAAGAGATGAAAACCGGCGAAATTGAAGTGCTTGGTAAAGCACTTTCTATATTTAACAGTGCACCGGCACTTCCCCTTGACTGGAACCAAGACAATTCAGAAGAGCAGCGTCTCAAATATCGCTACCTAGATTTACGCCGTCCACTTATGACGCAGCGCTTGGTGTTTCGCTCAAAAGTAACCTCATTGGTTAGACGTTTCTTAGACGGCGACGGCTTCCTTGATATTGAAACACCTATTTTGACCAAAGCGACACCAGAAGGTGCGCGCGATTATTTGGTGCCAAGTCGTACTCACAAAGGTCAGTTTTTCGCTCTACCGCAATCGCCGCAGTTGTTTAAGCAATTGTTGATGATGTCGGGAATGGACAAATATTATCAAATCGTAAAGTGTTTCCGTGATGAAGATTTACGTGCGGACCGCCAGCCAGAATTTACGCAAATAGATATTGAAACAACATTCTTGGATGCTGAAGGTGTGATGGCGATCACAGAAAAGATGATGCGTTTACTTTTCTCTGAATTGCTCAACGTTGATTTAGGCGACTTCCCAACCATAAGTTATGCAGAAGCAATGCAGCGCTATGGTAGCGACAAGCCTGATTTACGTAACCCGCTTGAACTAGTTGACGTTGATGACATTGTTAAAGACATCGACTTCAAAGTGTTCAGCGGCCCCGCAAACGATAAAAAAGGTCGAGTTGCAGCAATTCGAGTGCCAGGCGGCGCTACCTTATCGCGCAAGCAAATTGACGATTATGGGAAATTTGTGAGTATTTACGGTGCTAAAGGCTTAGCGTGGATTAAAGTCAATGACTTGAGCCAAGGTATTGATGGCCTGCAGTCGCCTATCCTCAAGTTTTTTGATGAAGCTAGCATAAACGCGTTGCTCGAAAAAACTGGCGCGCAAACAGGCGACATTCTCTTATTTGGCGCCGACAGTAAAACTGTGGTGACAGATGCAATGGGTGCATTGCGCTTGAAGTTGGGTGAAGATTTTGATCTCCTTGAAGGTGAGTGGCGTCCATTATGGGTAGTTGACTTCCCTATGTTTGAGGAAGTTGATGGAGAGCTTTATGCTCTGCATCATCCGTTTACTGCCCCGCGCGATAGTAGCATTGAAGCATTAAAAGCGAATCCGGCAGAAGCGCTGTCGAATGCATATGACATGGTGCTCAATGGCGTTGAATTAGGTGGTGGTTCGGTGCGTATTCACAATATGGATATGCAGGCGACAGTCTTTCAACTCCTCGGTATCACGGATGAAGAGGCCAATGAGAAATTCGGTTTCTTATTAGAAGCACTGCGCTATGGCACACCACCACACGCGGGTTTAGCTTTTGGTTTAGATAGAATGGTAATGCTGATGACTGGTGCAGACTCAATTCGTGACGTAATGGCATTCCCAAAAACTACAACGGCAGCCTGTCCGCTGACGAATGCGCCTGGGTTTGCTAACCCTGCACAATTGGCGGAACTGTCAATTGCCACGGTAATTAAATCTGACCCTAAAACAGACAGTAAAGAGCCAGGCAAAGACGCTGAATAGCACTATGCAGCTCAAACGCCCAGAGTCAGTCTTGGTTGTGATCAGAGATGAACACAACCAAGTGCTGATTATGCAGCGTGAAGATGACGCTAATTTTTGGCAATCGGTCACTGGCACTATCGAGGAAGGTGAAATACCGTTAAACGCAGCCTATCGCGAGCTAGCAGAAGAAACGGGTATTGCATTGCCCAAATCAACGCACCCAATAGTAGACTGTCGATTAGTGAGTCAATACGAGATCCGTCCTGCTTGGTTATATCGTTACCCCAAAGGCTCTCAATTCAATAATGAATACGTTTTTAGTGTGAAGGTTCCTATAGGCCTGCCTATTGTGTTAACTGAACACACTGACTTCGAATGGACGAGTAAGCAAGAGGCTATGCAAAAAGTATGGTCAAGAAGTAATCGTGATGCGATTGCACTGTTTGTTCCGGATTAAGGCATGAGCATAATTTTAGGGATTGACCCTGGTTCAAGAATTACAGGCTACGGCGTTATCAAAGTAGTAGGCGGTAAAGCGAGCTACTTGGGCAGTGGCTGTATCAGGCTAACTCATGATGAGCTCTCGCTTCGTTTAAAACAGATTTTTGACAGCGTCAGTGAAATTATCACTCAGTTCACACCTACCGAATTTGCAATTGAACAAGTGTTTATGGCGAAGAACCCTGATTCAGCGCTTAAACTTGGCCAGGCGCGTGGTGCAGCAATTGTCGCTGCCACTAACTTTGACCTGCCTGTGGCAGAATATTCAGCACGACAAATAAAGCAATCTGTTGTGGGAACAGGAGCCGCGGACAAAACGCAAGTTCAGCACATGGTCACCAGTATATTGAAGTTGAACGCCACACCACAGGCAGACGCTGCTGATGCATTGGCAGTAGCTTTGTGTCATATTCATACCTCGCAAAGTCTGATTAAAATGTCAGGCAAAACGTCAGGCAAAATTTCTAAGATCGTACGCGGTCGCTTAAGAAGATAAATAAGGCAGGGCAATAAATCGATGATCGGCAGAATAAAAGGTACGTTAATTGACAAAACTCCCCCAGATGTCTTAGTTGACGTTAACGGCGTGGGCTATGAAATTCAATTGCCGATGACCAGTTTTTATCAGCTTCCCAACATAGGTGAAGTGGCAACTATTTATACTCACTTTATTGTGCGCGAAGATGCGCAATTATTGTTCGGCTTTTCAGATACCTCAGAGCGAGCCTTGTTTCGAGAACTCATTAAAGCCAATGGCGTGGGCCCGAAGCTCGCATGCACAATTTTGTCTGGCATGTCGGCACAAGATTTTGTGCAGTGTGTCATTCACGAAGATATTTCAAATCTGGTCAAGCTTCCTGGCGTCGGAAAGAAAACTGCTGAGCGTCTAGTGGTAGAATTAAAAGATAAGTTAGAAAAACTATCTCGTTCTGACGTGCACTTTGATAGTTCAGCGCCAAGCTTGCCGAATAGCCAAATTCAGCGACCGAGCTTACGTGGCGATGCGCATGCTAAAAATGAAGCCTTAAGTGCGCTACTCGCACTCGGTTATAAACCCATGCAGGCCGAAAAAGTCATCAAGCAAGTTTATGTTGAAGGAATGACAAGTGAGCAGGCTATCCGAGAGTCACTCAGAGCAATGAGTTAACAAAATGATGTTTATGATAATGAATGGATGTTTGCTAGTTGGTGTTCAGCTTATCGTTAGTCTTGAAAGATTATATAAAGGCAAGGAGTCGTTATGATTGAAGCAGATCGCTTAATACAAGCCGTTGCTGATCCAGAAGATGAAGTTATCGATCGCGCAATTCGACCCAAAATGCTCAGCGACTATACTGGTCAAGCTCATGTTTGTGAACAAATGGAAATATTCATCCAAGCGGCTAGAAAGCGCAGTGATGCGCTTGACCATCTGCTCATATTTGGACCTCCAGGCTTAGGTAAAACAACTTTGGCCAACATCGTTGCCAACGAAATGGGGGTAAATATAAAAACTACCTCAGGACCGGTATTGGAAAAAGCCGGTGATTTGGCTGCTTTACTTACCAACCTTGAAGAAAACGATGTGTTGTTCATCGATGAAATTCATCGCTTAAGTCCGGTTGTCGAAGAAATTTTGTATCCTGCGATGGAAGATTATCAATTAGATATTATGATTGGCGAAGGGCCCGCAGCGCGCAGCATTAAACTTGACCTACCTCCATTTACACTAATTGGTGCAACCACGCGAGCCGGTTCGTTAACCTCTCCATTGCGAGACCGTTTTGGAATTGTGCAGCGTTTAGAGTTCTACAATGTTTCTGATTTGACCGACATCATTCAGCGCAGTGCTTCGTATTTAAATCTAAGTATGGATAAAGAGGGCGCATTTGAGATGGCAAAACGCTCTCGCGGCACCCCTCGAATTGCTAACCGCTTATTGCGCAGAGTAAGAGACTACGCTGAAATTAAAGCCGACGGTAATATTAATGCAGACGTCGCAGCTAAAGCGCTGAATATGCTTGACGTTGATAATAAAGGCTTCGACTTTATGGATCGTAAGTTGTTGCTAGCCATTATTGAGAAATTTATGGGCGGACCTGTTGGATTAGACAATATTGCAGCGGCCATCGGCGAAGAAAAAGAAACCATTGAAGACGTAATAGAGCCATATCTAATTCAACAAGGCTTTTTACAACGAACGCCACGTGGACGAATTGCAACCCAACATGCATATTTGCACTTTGGCTTGACCATGCCAAAAATCGACTAAAAAAAAGCCCACGCAGAACGTGGGCCAAACAACAAGTTAACGGAAGGAGACCGTTATAAGGGAACATAAAAAAGCAACACAACTAAGTTGTAGGACCTGTTTAAGTAGAGAGTATTCTATAGACATCCGATGAGATATCAAACTAGAAATATTCTTGCTGAGGATTAGTTTTTCTAATCCTTTTTATTTGTTGCATTAACGATCTCTTAGTTCGATACTGTTCCTCGTCCCTTTTAATATATAACCGTGATGAAATTGATGTTGATAAAATGTAGCGTCAATTTACGGTTATTATAATTTATCTATACAAAAACTAACCTAAAAGGAGCGTTTTTTTGTCCAGTAATGAACCTTTTTCCATACCTATACGCATATATTATGAAGATACCGATGCTGGTGGTATTGTTTATCATACTAACTATCTGAAGTTCATGGAGCGCTCTCGAACCGAGTGGTTAAGAAATTTAGGCATAGAACAGCAAACTTTATTGGAACAATCCATCGGTTTTGTCGTCAAAGGCCTAACTATGAAAAATAGTAAGGCTGCTTTATTCAATGATATGTTGAGTATTAGCTGCCAAGTAGTAGAATTGAAGAAGGCAAGTATGGTGTTTAGACAGCACGCTTATCGTGTTAATGATTCTGCCAAAATAAATAATAATAAAGATACCAATTGTAATGTTAAGGGTAGTGAAAAAGAACTACTTGTTAGCGCTGAAGTGAGAGTAGCTTGTGTCGATTTGGGAAAAATGAAACCCATTGCTATACCTGACTTTATATTAAGGGAAATAAAACGTGACGTCTGAAATCTCTATCCTCAACTTGTTTTTAGAAGCAAGTATTGTTGTGCAATTTATTATGCTGCTGCTATTAACAACTTCCGTTGTTTCTTGGGCATATATCTTTCAAAGAAATGCTGTATTAAAAGCAGCGACAAAAGAAATGAAAACTTTTGAAGATAAGTTTTGGTCAGGTGCCGACCTCAACAAACTTTATCAAGAACTCTCTTCACGAGCGCACTTGACTGGTTTGCCGCTAATATTCTGTGCGGGCTTCAAAGAGTATGTGCGTTTACGCAAAACATCGGGTGCGTTAAGCGAAGCTATTATGGACGGAACCTACCGTTCC
Organism: Glaciecola nitratireducens FR1064; assembly: GCF_000226565.1. Taxonomy (NCBI): domain Bacteria; kingdom Pseudomonadati; phylum Pseudomonadota; class Gammaproteobacteria; order Alteromonadales; family Alteromonadaceae; genus Brumicola; species Brumicola nitratireducens. The sequence goes on from NC_016041.1 coordinate 1,340,920, forward strand.
ATGCGAGTCACTATGTCGCGCGAAGTGGACGAGCTAGAAGCACGCTTACCTTTCTTAGCAACCGTTGGCTCAATTTCTCCCTACGTTGGTTTGTTAGGAACAGTGTGGGGGATCATGAATTCCTTTATCGCACTGGGTCAAGTGAAACAAGCCACACTCGCTATGGTAGCACCTGGAATTGCAGAAGCACTGATTGCAACCGCCATCGGTTTGTTCGCCGCAATCCCAGCCGTTGTTGCATATAATCGCTTTAGTAATCGCGTTGAAAAACTAGAAAATGCTTATGGTAATTTCATGGAAGAGTTTTCAGCTATATTAAACCGTCAAAATATGGCGTCCTCTAGTCAGCAGGTACCTTAAGTCGCGTGCTTATTGTATGAATAAGGAGGAATATCATGTTTGTTAGAAAACGCAGAAAGCCAGTATCAGAAATTAACGTCGTACCTTACATCGACGTTATGTTGGTGTTGCTCGTGATTTTCATGGCAACGGCAACTGCAGTAACGCAGGGTGTAAAAGTTGATTTGCCCAAAGCCGATGCTAAAACCATAGAGACAGATGAAGACGACATGTTGATTGTGTCGATAAACGCTGCGGGACAATATTTTTTAAATATCGGTGACAATCCGGATGATGAATTAACGGCAGCAGATGTTGCAACATTGGTGCAAGCTAAACTGGCGCAAACACCGACTATTCCCGTTGTGGTAAATGGTGACGGTAAAGTGAGTTACGAAAAAGTGGTTGAGTTGATGGTCGTGTTGCAAAATGCAGGAGCACCATCGGTGGGCTTAATGACGGATCCCAATAAAGCGTAATCGATGATGCCTGATAATCAAACTCAACATAGTGGTTCAGCAGAAGAAAGCGATAAGCCTGAGAAAAAATCGCTTTCATTACAACAGAAATCATTTTTGATCTCTATTGCTGTGCATGTGTTCATTGTGGTGTCGTTATTGGTGAGCTTTAAATTCGCAGCAAAGCCAGTCGATCTGGCGAGCGGCACTAAAGATACGCAGGCGCCGATAATTATTGAAGCTACTTTCATTGATAGCAATGTGCTAGCGCAAAATAAACGCGAAAAAGAACAGGCTGAAGCTGCGGCGAAAAGAAAACGAGATCAAGAAGCAGCAAATAAACGTAAAGAAATAGAGCGTAAAAGAGAAGAGCGCGAAAAGGCTAAACGCAAAAAAGCAGCTGACGCTAAGAAACAGAAAGAAGAACAGGTTCGTCAAGAGCGTGAACTGCAGGAAAAAGCAAGGTTAGCTCAAGAGAAAGCTGAGCAAGAGCGTATTGAAAAAGCGAAACAAGATAAACTGGCCAAAGAGCGCGCAGCCCAAGACAAAGCGATGCAGCAGCAGATGGCTGCTGAGCAGGCTGAGCGGAATGAGCGGAGGCAGCGGCAGATATTATCTGAGCTGCAAATTGCCACTGGTAAGATCAAAGCGCGGATTGAACAGAATTTGATTACAACGGGCAGCGTTGCTGGTCGTTCATGCAGATTAAAAATGCGCATAGCGTCGAACGGTTTAGTGCTTGAAGCGGTTGGAACAGGAGATGATTCTTTGTGTTTATCGTTGCGTTCAGCGGCATTAAGAGCTGGAACGCTTCCTATGCCAACAGATAAAGATGTAAATGAAAAGCTTAGAGACGTGACTTTAGTCTGGGAGAATGATTAGTCAATAGTAATCATAGCGTCTGGATAGTAGTGTGATGCCAACGCCGCAGATATTTATTAATGAGAAACAAGTTTTAAAAAATATACTTAATATTAACCAATTTTAACGACAATAGGGCTATCTAAATTTATGTCAACTTGGATATTCAAATTAGCAAGAAAACAGCTTAATCTTGCTGCTTTAATTTTACTTTTCATCAGCGCTCAGGCTAGCGCTGCGACGACTGAAATCATTATTACAGGCGGCGTTGACTCAGCGCGTCCAATTGGCGTAGTGCCGTTTAAATATGCAGGTAGCGCAACTTTGCCAGAAAATTTAAGCGAAGTTGTTGCTTCAGACTTACAGCGAAGCGGTAAATTTAATCCCTTGAAGTTGTCGTCTATGCCACAATTTCCAACAACCGACAGTGAAATAAACTACGAAGCTTGGACACAAAAAGGCATCGACATGGTTGTGGTAGGAAGCATCGAAGCAACTGGCTTGAACCAATATTTGGTGACTTTTGAACTTATCGACGTCCTGCGCGCTAAAGCAACAGGCGGACAAGCTAAGAATCTTGAGAATGGAAAATTGGTGATGACGCGTGATCACGTTATCGAAAAACGCACAAAAACCATCAATGGAAGTGATTTTAGACAATATGCCCATATCATCAGTGACATTGTTTACGAAAAGCTGACGGGTGAGAAGGGCGCTTTCCTAACACGCATTGCATACATCAAAGTGTTAGATCGCGATACGAACCCGAAACCATACCGTTTAGTGATCGCCGATTACGACAACGTCAATCCAACTACTTTGTTGTCCTCACCTGAACCATTAATGTCTCCAACATGGTCGCCAGATGGCAACAGTTTGGCATATGTGAGTTTTGAAAATAAACGCTCGCAAATTTATTTGCAGGATATTTACACGACTAGTCGCACGAGATTAACCGATTTTCCGGGCATAAACGGAGCGCCTAGTTTTTCGCCAGATGGCCGCAGGCTAGCAATGGTGCTGTCTAAGGACGGTAATCCGGAAATTTACGTAATGGATTTACAAACGCGAAACTTAACGCGTATTACGCGAAACAGAGCAATTGACACAGAGCCGTCTTGGACGCCTGATGGAAAAAGCTTGATATTTACTTCGGAACGGGGTGGTAAACCGCAGATTTATCAAGTAAATTTAGCAACTAACCGGAAAAGTAGGATAACCTTTGAAGGGGAAATGAATTTAGGGGGGGCAGTAACACCAGATAATTCGCAATTAATTATCGTAAATCGCACAAGAGGCGATTATCATATAGCTAAACAAGATTTAACAAACGGTGACATGTTGGTGCTGACGAGAACTTATCTGGACGAGTCGCCTAGTATTTCCCCGAATGGAAGTATGATAATATACAGCGTGTTAGAAAATGGAAAACCAGCTTTGGCTTGGGTTTCACTGGATGGACGCTTCTCGTTTAAAGAACCAGTGGCTGATGGGGAAGTAAAATCTCCCAGTTGGTCGCCGTTTTTACTGTAAATTGAATTTTAAAATATAAAAAAGGAACTAGTATGTTGAACAAAAACACACTTAAAACGCTCATGATTGTTGTACCATTATTAACTTTAGCGGCATGTAAATCTGGTCCAACGGAAGCAGAACTTGAAGCTGAAGCGAACCGTCAGGCAGAAGTAGCGGCACAGCAAGTTGCTGATGCTAAAGCTGCAGCAGAAGCTGAAGCTAAACGTGTTGAAGTAGCGAAAGCTGCAGAGATGCAAAGAGCTAAAGACATGATGCAAGCAGAAAAAGACAAGCTAATTAGTCAAAACGTTGTTTACTTCGACTTTGACCGTGCTGCTGTTAAATCTGACTTTCATTCAGTATTAGATATGCACGCTGCATTCCTAGTGAAAAACCCTGGTCAGTCAATTGTAATCGAAGGTCACACGGATAACCGTGGTACGCCAGAATACAACATTGCATTGGGCGAGCGTCGTGCAAAATCTGTTGAAACATATTTGATGAATGCGGGCGTAAGCTCTTCACAGGTATCAGTTGTTTCTTACGGTGAAGAAAAGCCAGCAGTTCAAGGCGGATCTGAGTACGCATTTGCTCAAAACCGTCGCGGTGTAGTGGTTTATCAGTAAGCGCTTATGATTAAACCAATTATTACAGTTGGTCTCATTAGTTTCACAGGCGCTTGGGCATTTGCTCAAGCGCCTGTTGTCGATTTAAACGACCCAAAACAAACTAATCAGGCACAAACTGTCAACACACAAAACGCAAGCGTGCAAAACACGCCTCCAGTTATTTCTAGTCCAACAGATGTTCAGTCTCGTTTGCTGATATTAGAGCGTAAAGATCAGAGCCGTGTTGAGGCGCAACAACGAGTTCAGCAGCAGCTTGATACATTGCAGTCAGATGTGGATGAAATTAGAGGTTCTATTGAGCTTCATAATCATCAGCTAGAGCAAATTTTAGAGCGTCAGCGTGAACTCTACCTTGAGTTAGAAAACCGCTTTGCCAGCTTGTCTCAACAAACAACTGCAGCAGGTAACTCTGTGGGTGCTGTTCAGGCAAATACGCCTGCTGCACGTCCGGCTGGGCAGTCTGAAGAGCAAGCTTATCAGGCAGCAGTTAATCTGATTTTAAAAGAGCGCAACTACGATCAAGCCATTCCCGCTTTTCAAAGCTTCTTAAGTACTTTCCCTAGTTCGAGTTACACAGATAATGCACATTATTGGCTGGGACAATTATTGTTTAACAAGCAAGATTGGGACGGAGCAAGACAGCAATTTGAAAGCGTAGTGAATAATTTTGCCCAATCGCCCAAGCGAGCAGACGCAATTTTGAAGCTCGGCATGGTTGAAAAATCGGTCAGTAATAAAGCAAAAGCAAAAAGATTGTTCGAACAGGTGATTTCTGAGTACCCTGATTCAGCACCAAGCCGCTTAGCAAATGAGCAATTAAAAAGCTTGTAGTTTTTAAACTATAAGCTTTTTGTTCACTTTACAGTCAGATTTGCAATTAAATGAAATAAAACGCATTTAAAGGTTGCACCGAGTTTCGATTTCAGTATTATATGCCGCCGTTGAGGTAGATACGCAACGCAAGAAACGCAATTGGGTCGTTAGCTCAGCTGGTAGAGCAGTTGACTTTTAATCAATTGGTCGCTGGTTCGAATCCAGCACGACCCACCAATTATCTACACCAACCATCCTATTGAAAGTGGGTCGTTAGCTCAGCTGGTAGAGCAGTTGACTTTTAATCAATTGGTCGCTGGTTCGAATCCAGCACGACCCACCACTTCTTTCTAAATGCTTGTATCTCAAGCATTGGCACAAAACAACAATAAGACAAATTGATTAAGTAAATTAGTGAATAATTTGCAGTCTCATTGTGACCTTTTGTTTGCACTACGTTATACTACTCGGACCTCAACGAACTTGCTATTTCGCATATGACTAACGCAGCGTTAACAGAACGAATTTCATATCCTTTTCCAGCGAAGCCTACTCCGATTACAACGGATTATGCAGAGCAGCTAAAAACAGAAATTAGACTCCTTCTTAAACAAAAAAATGCGGTGCTAGTTGCGCATTATTATACCGACCCTGTTATTCAGGCTCTAGCCGAAGAAACTGGCGGGTGTATTTCAGACTCGCTTGAAATGGCGCGCTTTGGTCGCGATGCTGAGCAACAAACCTTAGTGGTTGCTGGCGTGAAGTTTATGGGCGAAACAGCAAAAATTCTCAGCCCCGAAAAAACCGTCATTATGCCTACCTTAGAGGCAACGTGTTCGCTCGACTTAGGCTGCCCGATAAAAGAATTCTCCGCGTTCTGTGATGCACACCCCGATCGCATCGTTGTGGTTTATGCGAATACGTCGGCAGCGGTAAAGGCGCGGGCGGACTGGGTGGTAACATCAAGCATTGCGCTTGAAATTGTTGAACACCTAGATAGCCAAGGTAAAAAGATTATTTGGGGACCGGACAGACATTTGGGCGCTTATATTCAAAAAGAAACTGGCGCGGATATGCTGATGTGGGATGGTGAATGTATTGTGCACGATGAGTTTTCGGCGCAGGCACTGCTCAAAGCAAAGCACTTGCACCCTGATGCAGCTGTGCTAGTGCATCCAGAATCGCCCGCCAGCGTGGTTGAAATGGCTGATGCAGTTGGTTCTACGTCTCAGCTGATAAAAGCCGCGACAGAGCTTCCTAATCAGAAGTTCATTGTAGCAACCGACAAAGGCATCTTTTACAAGATGAAACAGTTGTCACCAAACAAAGAGTTCATTGAAGCTCCCACTGCAGGAAACGGCGCTACATGCCGCAGTTGCGCGCATTGCCCATGGATGGCAATGAATGGATTAGAAGCAATGAGAGACGCATTGGTGAGCCATGAAGGTAAAGAAATATTCGTAGACGAGACCTTGCGGTTACGCGCTCTCGTGCCACTTGACAGAATGCTTGGCTTTGCTGCTGAGTTAAATATGAAATTGAAAGGAAATGCGTAAAGTAGTACTTGAAAGCTGCTGAGGTTTTCCATACTATACGCGCCGCATTTGCTGAAAAGCAAAACAAAATTTTGGAGAGGTGGCTGAGTGGCTGAAGGCGCACGCCTGGAAAGTGTGTTTAGGGTTAAACCTAACGAGGGTTCGAATCCCTCTCTCTCCGCCAGATAATCTTAAGAGCCCCGTATTTAGGGGCTTTTTTGAATCTATACAAGATGTAACTTATCACATCTGTCACAGAACTCTGTCACACATTTAAAAAAGGTGACAGAAAGACATGCAAAAATCCAATTCTACATACCTCTATAAGTACAAAAACTCATCAAATTATTTTTTTCGCGTCCGCATGGGTGTTATTAAGCAAATCGACTATGTTACTTCTGCTAGCCACTTCGTAGCTTCACTTCAGACTGCTGATTATGAGGAAGCGAGGTGGCTGGCTTTATTTATTAAATCAAAGTTGATGGAGAGTAACGAAATGGATATTTCAAGAAACGCGTTTCAAAATGATAAAGAGTCATTGGTAAGGCTCAATATGTGTGGCAAAGACGAAGAGCATATGTTCTTGAATCATGAGAGGAAAAGGCTCAGACCCAATGTTATGTTCACAAAAGCGCTTAAAGAGAGATTCAATGAGCTTCTGAGAGCAGGCAAAGCGATGATTGAGTTTGAGCTTGATAGCGGAGTAGTCATTCCAAAGCCGATTTTGAAGGAGGATCGCAACGATTTTAAGCTGCACTGCGAGGAATCCACCCCTCGAGCTTTTAAAGTAGCGCTATTAGAGGGTTTAGTACCATCCATTCAAAATGATAATGGCGGGGATGCATTATTTCAAAATGATAATGGCAAGCAGTTTGCAGCGTGTTTAAGCATGCTGAATACTTTGATTTGCAAGTTGACTGAATATAGAGAGGAGCGGGATGATTTTGCACTACACGAGGAAGTTGAGCAGGAGCCATCATTAGAGTCTCAGCGAGACGTCAACAATGCAGTTAAGTTGTTTGACAGCATGCGCAATGGCTTTGATGAGCATCAAAGAGCTGAAAGGCTTAAACAGGATGCTTATTTCAGTTTGGAGTATCAAGCAGCAGCGTTTCTCAATGAAAAGAAAGGTGACGTAGCAGCTAAAACTTTCAAAAAATACGAGCGTTCTTTTTCTTTATTACGTGAACTTTTTCCGGACGGCATGGATCTTCGAGAGTTTAACAAAGCTCAAACGCAGCTGGTTAAAGACATGCTCAGTAACTTGGATAAGCATCAGAACGTTGGCAAAAAAGGGGGGAGTCTTAGCCCAAAGACCAAGAACAGTATGCTTTCGAATTATCACTCTTTCTTTGCTTGGTTGGAGGATAATGCAAGTATCGATATACGCAATCCGTTTAGCCGAGTTTCTTTTAGCAAGCAAAAAAATGCGCCAAAGCGACGGTCGTTTACAAGTTTTGAGGTGAAAAAAATACTGTTATATGGTTTCGATCACGGTAGCGAGGCGAGAGAGTTTCGCATTGATGCATTTTGGTATCCGAAGGTAGCTTTATATACTGGGATGCGTCTGAACGAGCTATCGGCTCTACCCATTAGTCACATTAAACAGAATGATGATGGCATTTGGTATTTCGATCTGGTTGGTCTTGATGTCAAAAACGAGGCGAGTGAAAGGACTGTTCCCATCGCTCAGCATCTTCTGGATTTAGGTATTTTACAGTATATAGAGGGGTTAAAAGCCAAAGGTGAAATCTATCTATTTCCTCAGATCCGAAAGGGAGTTAGCATGCCAGGAAGCGCGGGTTGGGGCGACCCGATTTCACGTTGGTTTAACAGGACCGTGCTGAAGAATATTGGCATTGATACCGACGCTGAATTTACAAAACGTGCACTCATTAGTTTTCACTCGATGAGACGTACGCTTATTTCAACCTGCGTAACAAACGGGGAAGAGCATTATTTAATTAAACGCATAGTCGGCCATTCAGTTGAAGATGATATAACGCTCAGCGTATATGCTGACATGGATCAGATCCCGCTAGCTAGACTTAAAGAGGTACTAGATAAGAACCTCACGTGGCACAAAAGAGAGGTAAATATGAATCAAGCAGTGACATCGACGTTCAGGTTATTTGAAAAGTGGGATATTAGTGATGAGCAGAAAAGTGCGCTTTTGGGCGTTCCTTGCTCGATTCCATTAAGCAGGGTAAGAACTGAGCCTGAGTCCTTTTCGGCATTCAGCCCTGATTTGAAAGATCGTTGTATTTTGCTTCTTGATATAAACGCTAAACTTGAGGAGGTATTTTCAAATCCTCAGAATGTAGCAGGTTATATGATGATGTTTAATCACAACACTCCTTTCATGGGAAGCATGCCAATAGAACTCGCTTGTAGCAGCCTTAAAGGCTTGAAGATGACCCACCAAGCCATTGCTAGCTTTGCGAATAGCATAGGCTAATTAAGGCACTTAACACACCCTTCGTGGATGCGAAGGGTGATCCACAACAACCTGAACCAATTATCATTTTGAAAAAAGCCAAATAGCCAGCAATTAAAAGTGCAGGTATCAAAGCAAATCCTAATCCGACCTTCCTAAATAGCCCGATATCGTTACTTTTTTAAACAGTCCACCTTCATTATCATTTTAAAATTCCTTGACAGTTTTTAGGAAGCGACTAGTTGCTTGAGTATTAATGGCCAGCTATTCATCGCTGTTTACCTTCAAGCAAAAGTGATTGATTACGCTATCTTTGCTCTAATTTATCCAGTCTTTCCGGTTTTGTTGCCATATTCACAGTAAACAGGGGCTTTTTACCAAGGAAGTAAGCTGAAAATATGATAATATTTGCGCGTTAGCTTTGCGCCTTAAGCAGGCAATTTTTTTCATTATGATAATAATGCAATTAGTTTGATAGGCAAACGCCGATTGTATTTGCTCCCATAGTATATGGATCAACTTATCCAATTAGTGAGCGATTTCTCTAGGTTTGTTACCTGTGCATCGTGCTTTTCAGCGTCTTGCATTAGTTTAGCAATATTTCTGAGCTTCCACTTCACTGCGGGTAAGTCGGCAATAGAGGGCTCATCAAAGAGAGTCCAATTAGGCTGACCACGCTTGAATGATAGAAGAAATTCTGCGTCTCTATTATCAAAATGATGTTTCAAAGCATCTAACATCTTGATACGCGTCTGCTTCAGTTCATCTTCGGTGACTGCGACAAAGGTCATCCCTTCAAACTCGGAACGAAATACAGCTGATAAGTCTTTCCAATTTGGCTGCATTACTTCATGAATAGGCCGTGGATGGCTCAAAACATAGGTTAAAAAGCCAATTAGTATCTTGCGAGATATGCCTTCGTTCTCCAGTAGTAGTTTTACATCGAATAAGTCTCTAGGGTGCTGCCTGTCCATTGCCGCACAAAGCTTACCTCCATATAAATCAGGCATGCTGACTACTTGTATTTCAGCATATCCAAATTCGTCTTCCACTTTGTCGTGCACCATCATTGTTGTAGGCTCATAGAGCGTGCCTCTGGCAACGGGTGATACCTCTACTTTAATGGTGGCAGACGCATCGCTTACTATGATGCGCAGTTCATCAGGCTTATTGTCCTGTAATGTTGCTCTCGCTTTCATACTGGCATTTATTGCGTCTGCTATACGGTTGAGTGCTAATCTCGCATTAGCAAGGGCTGTATTGCGATCCTCTAGGGGCAAATAGGCTAGGTCGATATCAACGGACAATCTCGGGAAGTCTCTAACAAAGAGATTTATTGCAGTACCGCCTTTTAAAGCGAAGTCTTTTTCCTTTGCTACAATAGGTAAAACGCCTACGAGCATTTTCACTTGTTTGTAATAAATACTGTTTTTTTCCATGTGTAATCAAATATCCTTGTTGATGCGTTGCCTTAATGGAACCTAAAATCGGACGGTACCGTGATTTTGTATTGTCGGTCATAATGACCATTGGCAACGACTTGCCTTTTGCCTGCGCCTAAATTGACTACTGATTCATCTATGCGTTTTACCCATTGATGCTCATAATAATGGCCTAAAAATAAAAAGACTCTGTTGGCTTGTATGGCCTTACTGCTTGCTAATATTGTTTGCACTTTTCTCGGACTGAGGTTTACCAAACCCTGGAAGAGCTCTGCGACGTGTTCGAAACTGATGTCTCTGCCTATAGCTGAAACAACTTCAAATGCAGCCAATTCTGCCGAGCTGGCTAATAGTGCTTTGCCATTTACGGTTATTGGTATGCAAGCTTTAACATGCTGATTGTCGACTTTATTTTTACAGTAGATCCATTCTACTTGGCAAAATTCTCTGAACCATTTTGGCAAAGTCTGTTTGCCATCGGTGCCTATCCACACCTTATTTTTTAATTGATTTGTAGTGTTAGTCGAGTTGAGCGATAAATAGTGCGAGAGTCCCTGTTGTTGCAAGCTAGATAGCCCCGCAAGGTGGACTTTTATATCAGTTTGGTACATTAGCGCACTCAGCACGGTCGCCCATGTTGGTAGCACTTTTGGGTCTTTTTGAGGACGATAAAAAACACCGTTAGCTAATCGTTCTAACCAGCCATTTTGGACGTATTTCTGCGCTAATGAGTGGCTAATGCCGTTTTGCCCTAACCATTGTTGTAAAACAACAGAACCAGGTGAGAATTCATTAACGAGTAAGTTTAACTTTGAATTCATTTTCATACCTATGGTATTAATTCAGGGTTTAAAATAAACCATTGGTTTAAATAAATCAATATATTAATATATTAATACCTTGAATGTAGTAATACCTAATTTATTAAACTACTTAAGTAATCACTTGCATAGTAATCTGAACATTTATAAGAAGTTTTTTGTGAACATAAATTAATGTTTGGTATTAAAACAAGCCTGAGCGCCACTATTTGGTATATACAGATTTTAATTACTCTTTTTAAAGTAGGAAACTGATAACGTACTTAGGGTCTATTTGTGCAAGCATATTAATGTTTGAAACTGAAGCTCCTTGAAACCCGCGATTTTGTGTACTTGGATTTTGCCCAAGTTACGTAAAGTTTGAAATTCAGACTTGCTTAATAACCTAACAGAAGGGTTTGAGCGATTAGCGGTCATATCATCACTTTCTATATTACTACCCTAAAGCCGCCATTGAGCGTTGTTGGCTAACCGACGCTTGCACGGCCTAAGGAGACGTACGCCGTTCAAAATTGTGCGGGGAGAATGTGCCAGTTGCAGAAGTTAAGAAGGACTGAGGTGACAGGCAGCTATGAGCCTAATTGCAGACGCTCAAAAACAGTATTTCAGAGCGTTTACTCAACTGAAAAATGGACCATCCGTGAGCGCATTATCATACAAGTTAAAATTAACAGGCGTCCAAGCTTGCCTGAAGACGTTTATAATAATCACTATCTATGTTTAGTGCTTGCATGAGCATTGCAGTTCTATTTGCTACTGAATAATTTTCTGGACGACCTTCATTTAAACAAACGGAAGAGTAAGATTCAGATTGAAGGTATTTGGTTAATGTAACCAATTTTTCAGTAAACGAACGTATAAGTTGAATTTGCTTTTCTCTTGGAATGGAGTTAATAAAACTCCTCATTACAACAGCTTGCAAATCTTCCACATTCATATCTGTATAGAATGCATTAGCTATATTTCTAGATGTATCAGCAACAGACGAGAAATCCTTAAACTTTCCTCTAGAGTAATAATGCAACATTGAGTTGATTAAGCCCTCACCATCGTCTATTGCTGTCAGTGCTTTAAGTTTTGCATTAAATAAGAGTGAGTAAGAAGTTTCATCGTTAATATTCTGCGGCATGGCTTTATCTGCCCAGTAAATAAGTGATTCAGCAGCATTCTCATCCTCTTCCAACTTATCTCTATAATGATATACCAGCTTTCTCTGCGCTTCTGAGTCACCTTTTTTTGCTGCCTTAGTTAATAACCCGATCGCCCTATCTTCGGCTTGTTTATCAGTTAATTTGTGTATCTTTGGTTGAGCTTTATAAATGTCTACAGCGTGTATTTTAAGATAAATACTAGCTAAAAGTAGATGGGACTCCCTGTGACCCTCTACAACTAATTGCTCCAACATCTCTAATGCAACAGATTCATTTTGAATAATACTCGGATGTTGATTATTACGTTTAAGTTTTGCATAGAGTAAGCGACTCTCCACGTCCCCGCTTTTAACTTTCTCTTCAAGCAATTGTGCTGATTTTTCATAATGGTATTGCGCTTGTTTTATATCAACCTCTAAACCACCCCCTCCTTTTTCATAGGCGCGAGCAAGCCAAAATCCGGCCTCACTATCATGTTCAGCATTAACTTTTAACTGCTCAAGGTATATTTTTGTGTATTCCTTAGCTAAGACTGGATCTTTTTCAATTTCAAACTCCTTTGATAAAAGCCACGTCCTAACGCCAGATCTGTAAATATTCATCAGCTTTCTGGTAGCTTCATCATCCCCTAAAGCGGAGGCTTTCTTTAAGTAGCTGATTGCTCTTAACAGATGTTTCTCTACGCCATCAGAATACCTATAGCGCTCGTAGAGCTCAATTATGGCAGAGGTATCACCGTTCTCCGCTTGATACTCTAGATTGTAAAGATCGTTTTGAGTAGACCAATCATCTGGGTTGTAATTTGGGGCGTTTATTTGAGGTTCAGGCTCGTTTAATACAGTCGCAATTTCACTGCATCCAGCGATGAAAATAATCGAAAAGGTAAAAACTAATCTTATGTTAAAGCGTTGAAGTAATTTCACTTAAAATCCTTATAGTGAGTTATGCAACAACATTATCAGGTTAGTAATAAAATCTGAATCACATCAGGGTATTTATATTGACTAAAACGTATGTAATCGTTTTAAATAACTACGATATTTGAATCGAACTTGATTTGTATATTATAAATTCTAGGAGGGAGCTCACGAGGTTTGTGAAACTACACGCTTTTCGCTCAGACCTGCTATAAAAATGTTTTCGACCGTCTGCAATCTTGAAGGTTATCTGCTAACTGTCCACCCAGTAAAGCCTCACTTTGCCTCATTGTTTAAGGACAGATGGCGGATAATGGCAGAAGGACGGAACCGCGGTGGGTTACCTTTGATGCATGACTATGGGGATTTCGCTGTTTTGATGGTGGCGTGATCTTGGTTTTTGCGTGGGTATTAAGTTTCTATTGGGTGTTTTTTTGTTATTTCTCATTTCTTGACGTCGCTTTAAGCCCTTAAAACACGATTGTTTACTCTGTATTTTCTTAATTGGCTGTATTTAGGCACAACTGTACTCTTACCAAGCTGAGCGGTAATATTAATTTCCATTTCGCCTACTCTCTATATCAATTGGGCGGTGCTCTAGGTTTGTATGCCGCACCTCTAAGGCCTGTTATTTTAAGTGGTAAATGACACTCCCGACACATAAACGGTGCTGACGGTTCGTCCGTTTCTTGTATTATTTCCTCATCCTCTGGCTCGGATACATGCAGTAATTGCCTAGACTGTTTGAGCTTAACTTTGCTGCTCAACAGACCATAATGCCTGATCCTGTGGAAGCCACTGGGCAGTATATGTAGCATAAACCGACGAATGAACTCGTCAGTGTCGACTTTCATCAGCTTGTGCATGTTGTTGCCTTTGCGCCGATAGTCTTTGTACTTGAAGTGAACATGTTCGTTGTCCATCTTTTGCAAACGACTATTAGCAATCGCTACTCGATGCGTATATCGAGAGAGGTAAGCTAACACAGCTTCAGGGCCAGCGAAGGGACGTTTAGCGTAGACGACCCATTCACGTTGTTGCTGAGCATGTGTCCACGATGAGAGCTTTATCGGATCGTCGAAGTGAGCGGTTTCTACGAGTTTACCGAAGCACTGTAACTGCTCAGCTTCATACAACTGCCTCACACCTTGCATATAGAGCCGTCTAAACAATCGTGACAACACTCTAACCGGTAGGAAGAAGCCTTTTTTACAAGCCTTCCAACTGTGTTTATCGAGACTTATTCCACCACCGGGCACAATACAATGCACATGGGGATGATGCGTCATCGCAGACCCCCAAGTATGTAACACCATGGTACTGCCGATATCTGCGCCCAGATGCTTAGGGTCTTTTGCGATGGTACTGAGTGTTTGTGATGCTGCGCTAAAGAGTAAGTCATACATCTTCGCTTTGTTGTAAAACGCTAACTGCGCCACTTCTTCTGGCAGCGTAAACACAACATGGTAATACTCAACGGGCAGCAACTGCGCTTGGCGAGCGTTGAGCCATCGTTTAGCCGCAGATGATTGGCACTTTGGGCAATGTCTGTTTCGACAAGAGTTGTAAGCAATTAAGTCCGTTTCACACTTATTGCAGTGCAGCTCATGCCCACCTAACTGTGCCGTTCGGCAACGCTCTATCGCTGACATCACTTTGAGTTGATTTAGGCTGAGATGACCTCGTTGTTTGGCTTTATACTGCGCACCATAAAACCGAAACACGTCTGCCACCTCAAGCGCAGGTCTTGATGATGGATTGTCCATGAGCCATTACTCATTGTGACAATGCATCAAGCGGACTGACGACCGCGTGCAACAACTTCGTTGCCACTTGCGTGTAGGTCACCGTTGTTTCAAGTTTACTGTGTCCCAACAGTACCTGGATCACTCTTATATCCACATTCGCTTCTAACAAGTGAGTGGCGAAGCTGTGCCTGAGAGTGTGCATGGAAACACGTTTCTCAATGCCAGCCGCTTCAGCCACTGCTTTACAACCTCGACTAAGTTGACGCGTAGACATAGGGTTAATGGGTTGTTGGCCGGGGAAGAGCCAGCCGCCTTTTAACATCAAGTTTTTAGCATGTGCATATCGCCACCATTCCCTTAGTTGTTTTAATAGCACAGGTGAGAGTATGGCGTTGCGGTCTTTCTTGCCCTTGCCTTGCTCCACGCGTATCAGCATGCGTTTACTGTCGATATCGGAGACTTTTAAGTTAACGACTTCAGCAATTCTCAATCCAGCACCGTAGGCAACTGAAAGAGCGGTTCGATACTTCACGCTTGTTGTTGCAATCATTAATCGCTTAACTTCTTCAACGCTCAGCACATTAGGTAACTTGCGAGGCTCTGGCAATGTAGTGGTTTTGCGCATGACCTTTGGACGTTTGAGCGTATTGCAATACAACATCCTCAAGCCTTGCAAGGTGGCATTGATAGTTAAGTTCGACGTGCCTGTCTCGGCTAACATGTACTGGAATTTTCTTAACTCTTCTGCGGTGGCGTCTTCTGGAGAACGCTGTAAAAACTGAGTGAGTTTCCTCAGTGCTCTTAAGTATTGCGTCTGTGTTTTAGGCATTAGTTTACGCATGGTCATTTCTTCAATCATGCGTTGGCGAAGGGGTGTAGCTATTTCATTTTGTGGTGACATGAGATCACTCCTAAGTGAATTCAGGGCGACATTGCCCTTCATTCAGCTTAGAAGCGGATCAAAGAATGTGAAAAAACTTGGGTGTTTGATGCGGCAATACTACCGCGGAGCGGTTTAGTCCATCTGCCCATTCTTGTCCTTCGATGATGATTTTGAAACGTCCGCTTTCTTCAGCAATGCAGGTAATACTGAGACCGAAAAGTCCGTTATTGGCAAACCTGGACTAAATGACGATGTGTTGGTCGCAGTTGCGAAGAATTTGTGATTATTGTTCAAGGCACGACGCCTAAAGGCTTAAGCGTTTTGGCAAATAGAATAAACGAATCAGTCGCTCAATTAAAAATAGCATCTGTGCCACCATCACATTCAATAAGGGTTTCAATAGGTTTCACAATGGCTAGTTGTGATGAATCAATCAAAGCTGGGCTGGAAAGAGCAGACAAGTACCTATACATTTCGAAAAGAAACGGCAGAAACCAAGCATCTGGCGATTTATATTAATGATTGGCCAATGCAATATTGGGTTGATACCACGAGTTAAATCAGCGTTTTGACGACGAGCATTTTTGTGCCACTTTTTGCTAGATCAACTAAGTCTAAAATACGGTCGGAAGCCAGCGAATTTTAGACTTGGCCACTAAGCTAAGATCTAGGACGCTAGAGTTTCAAATATTAATACTCATGCAAACTTCTGGCAGTGCGAATCAGCAATTGACATACTTCACTGGGTTTGCAGCACCTCTTCTGAATAAGTCACTAATATCTTTATGTCGTAATTCGTTTCGTATTACTTCTTTAGCAATTTGACCATTAAAACCCCACCTTGGCTTGCCATCAACATCATTGGAAAACCAATCGTTTATTTCAAACACTTCTCTAGTTAAGCCTCTATAGGTCGATATCGCATACTTTGCATTGTTTTTCCGTTTACCCAGGACCCAAGACATTCTCGTTGCTTGGTAAATGTCATCAACGGTCATGTCTCTTCGATATCCTCGATTAATATTAATTAGCAAAACAGGTAGTTCGGTGTTCAACGGTTCAGCTTCATACAGAGCCATGATTTCATCAGACGATTTGATTCCGAAATCTGAAGAATAATGACCTGACTGCAAATTTAAAAGATTCTTCATACCAATAAAGTCAATAAGCGAAGCTTCAATTTCAAATGCGACTTCTTCTGATAAGCCATGCCTAATAATTTGATGTTTGACCGAGTAGCCTTGCGTTTTTATCTCATCAATTTTGGATATTTTGTCGGATTCTCTCGCACCGATTGTTTCACCTTTTTGATGCTGAAATACACGGTTGCCGAAACCTTTACCGACATAAAAGACAGTATTATCACGAGGATCTTGCAATAAATAGACGTAGTAACCTATTTTCTCGATAACAAGTTGAGAGAACATTAATTAATCCTTTTAGCTTTAGTGTTTTACTCTCTGCTGCAATTCACCTGGTTCGTAACTGAAATAATTACACAACTTAACAAAGATTTCTGTGTTCGTGCTGCGAACAGGTTTATTAGCTATCCGCTTTGGTGTTGTTCGTCCAGTTCAAGTCATTTCAGCCATTTTTTCTATTGGTATTTTCCGAGCTTCGGCAAACTTTATTATCCAAATTTTTGCCCTTAATTAACTCTAGTCGCATCCAATAGCAACGATAGTGCTTAATCTTCTTCGAATATCAGTATGTCTTCAATAGAACACTTAAAGTATTGGCATAGCTTATTAATGATATCTGTGTTGGTTGAACGGTAGGGATTATTCTTGATCCTTGATAAAGTATTCCGGCCAAGCCCTGTGCTTTTTGCAATCTCATCAATCGTTACTATATCTCCCTTTTTTGCGGCGTACTCAAGCATCATTTGATGAAGGTTTATCTTTATCATGTTGAATTCCTTTTTACCTGTCATTGTAACAAAGATATTTAGTGGTTACATTATGGTTGACAATGCACCACAAATGGTGCATAATGCACCTAAGTTGCTATGGCGAATATGGCAATAATTTAAACATAGAATATATAAAAATATGTGTAATCATCAATTCGTTGCGGGCACTTAAGACAACGAAGTAACGTTATTTTTGTTGTCACTAAATAAACATTGCTAAGTAAATAAAAGAGGTAAGCATGCAGTTAAAGCAAACCAATATCCAGTTAAGAGATGCGAAAAGGTATCTAACATTGAAAGGTCACTATCGTCTATTAGACGTTAAAATGTACGATCACTACCTCGCTGATTTTGAATTCATTATTACCGTTAGTGACGGTGACACAGAGCTTAAATTAAGTACCTTTAAGCCGGTGCGTCTGCCGCTCGGTGGTTTCGTATACGTGGAAGCATCTTTTAAAGATAACGGGGTAGGCGGGTACTGGGATTTGCATAACGTGAGGTTATCAAGCATTGAGGAAGCATTACATTGCTGCGGCTTTGAAGTAGATGCAGCCCAGCAACAGGGAACAAAAATCATGCCTTTGCCCAGTCAAATAAAACAAATTACGGACGTGTCATTAGTAAAAATTAAGGACATGTTCATCCAAGGTTATAGCAAGCAAAAAGAGATCGAAAGATGTTATTCATTTTATGATGCAATATTACTAAGAGAGTCTCTGAGTTGGCTATTTTCGGTCAAATTTGAGAGTGATAAACAGCGTGACTATGCTGCCGTTGGTGCGATGTTGTGGATGGGTTTTAAACACTATATTGACCCAAACTATAAGCTAACAGCAGGTGTGGATGATATGCAGGAATATCGCGACTTTCTTGAACAAGGAATTGCAACTTTGTCGAAGTTTGATGAAGATCTAGCCAACTACTTTGAACGCATTATGAATGAAAATTTGATGCTCAATTTAGACGGAAGTCTATTAAATGAATGCTCGATTACTCAGGCATTACAAATAGTCTATTTTCATGGTGTTACAGTGCCTAATTTCTATGAGGAGAAGCGCTATGGATAAACATTATCCCGCTCCTTATCGATTGATTACTGCATTGGAGTTGGCAGCAAAAGCTCATGCAGAACAGCGTCGTAAAAGTGACCATTCCCCTTACCTTAATCATCTAATTGATGTGATGTCGTTGCTAGTGAAATTCGGACATGAAGATGAAAACCTGCTCATTTCAGCACTGCTACATGATGTGATAGAAGATACGTTCGTAAACTATGAACAACTCTACTTGATGTTCGGTGAAGAGGTTGCTGATACAGTAAAAGGGTTAAGCGATAATAAGCTTTTAAGTATTCAAAAACGTAAAGAAGAACAATTAGAAAAAGCTAAAGACGGTTCTGTAAATCATAAATTAATTAAGCTTTCTGATGCGGTCAGTAATGCCTCGATGATACCTTTAAACTGGTCAGTTAAACAGGCGGAAGATTCAATTAATCACCTCAAGAAAATCGCAGATATATGCGGTGATGCATGCCCAGATATGCATCAAATGCTATTGGAAACAATCGACTCATCGATGGTTTCACTCGAAAAGAATAAGCGTGAAATTGACGACAAAATTGATGGTTATATTGAGCAGAAACTGGTGTTTTATTCCGTTCGAAATGACCGGTTTTACTTGTCTGAAAGCGATGAAAATCTTCCTTTAAATGTATCCGTAATGCACGGGAAATTCGATGGTTACATGCGTTCAATCCGCTCCGATAGGTTAAGTTTTTATGCCAAGCCGACAGTATTTGAAAACATAAATTCGACTGTAAGTGAGCTTGGGATTATTGACTTTAACCTTCCGATTGAAACACCGATTTTGTCAGGTTTAATGCAAGTGGCGCTGCGGTATCGGTAATTGAACGGTTGGATTTGAGATTGTTTTAACAAGCTTGTTAATTCAGCATCTAGCTCATATTCTGTTTTCGTTAACTCGATATTGACAACGTTTAGATTATTTATCAATATTTAGTTTTACGGGCGATTTTACAGGTTTGTATGTGTTTCTTACTTATAGCGTTACTACTGAACTAGCTAGCAGTCGCATTTTGTATCCTCCTCCCCCCGTTACCACTTAAATTATTTTTTCAGTGGTAACGCTTTCTAAAATTTCAGTGGTAACGCATAAAAAATTCAGTGGTAACGCTTTTTATTAGTTAAGTGGTAACGCATGATAAAGTTAAGTGGTAACGGATCCTTATTCATTGGCTTAACTACTATCGCAGTTTTTTCTTGGGAGATATTGTTTATATGAAGGCTTACATTGGCATAGACGTTTCATGCGCGAAAAAGAAGCGTTGCCCAATTGCAATCTGCATAAAGGAAAACGACCGATTAGTACCGCTCTTGTTAGCGCAAGCTAAATATCAACCACCGTTCGGTTCTGGTAATGCAAAGACACTTTTTGCTGAGAACAATACCGCTTATGCGGCGGGAATAAAAAGTTACATAGTTGACGTTTGCAAGCAACACAATTTGACGCCTGCCAGGATAGCAATTGATGCGCCGCTTTTACCTAAAAAAAATGACCAGAAAAGACGTATTGCAGAAAGAGAACTCGACAGGCAAAAAATCAGTTGTTATGCAACGCCCTCACAAAGTGAATTTGAGCGCATTATCGAAAGAGGTAAAACACATTTAAAAGAGGGCGGACAAGTTGTTCACTTACCTCACTCAATACAGATATTTATGTTGGCAGGTTTTGCTATTTATCAAGCGTTGAAAAATGTGGCTGAATGTATCGAGGTTTTTCCTCATGCAACTGCGAAACTATTAGGTACAGCAGGCAAGCACAAGACAAAAGATAATCAAGCACATATTCAACTACATGCTATGAGCAAATATGCTGGTTGGCCGCGCACAGAAGAAGAGTGGGGCACTGTCAAAGATATTTGTAGCGGCGATGTGCATGACAAGGTAGATGCATACTCTGCGGCTTGGATAGCAAGTTTGGATGATGAACAGCACTTAGTGCTTGGTAACCCTTCTTCAAATGACGCAATTTATTTACCTCGTCTGGAAACGTTAAATACCTTTGATATTGCTCCGCTCAATACTGGTAACACAACTCCTCTTGAGCAACAAACTGGTGAGCCCAAAAGTGAGCCCGTTAATAAAAGTGGCATGATTGCGAAAAAAGAGAGCGTTGAACACGATAAAATTTGCCCTGGTTGTGGGCAACATAACTTTAAGCGCTGGCCATGGGGTTGGGATGCCCATGCTGCGTTCAAATGCTCCGGTTTAAAAAGTGAAAATCCAGAACTCCGTAAGCAAGAGTTTAAAGCTAAGTTTCTCTAAACAACTATCAATCGATTTTATAAGTTTTGGGGCTGTATTTCAGTTCATACCATAAACGTACTCAAGGGATTGATTTGTAATTTTCCAATGCCAAACTAACCTAAGGAATTTCACAAATAAGAGAGCAGGGAATAGGCGTGAAAGATAAAGAGAAAATTGCATTGTTCATTGATGCTGACAATGCACCAGCTAGCAAAATCGAAACTATCCTTTCAGAGCTTGCGCGATATGGTGTGGTTAACATTCGAAAAGCATATGGAAATTGGAAAAGCCCGAATATCAAACCTTGGGAAGATGTGCTTCACGAATTTGCTATACAGCCTATACAACAGTTTGACTTAACTAAAGGTAAAAATGCAACAGACATAGCGCTTGTTATAGATGCAATGGATATTCTGTATACTAAAGACGTCGATTCAATATGCCTAGTGTCATCTGATTGCGATTTTACGCCGCTTGTTACTCGTGCACTAGCAGATGGTAAGTTCGTCATTGGTTTTGGTGAGCGTAAAGCACCTTCGGCATTTGTTAATAGCTGTTCGAAGTTTTTGTATCTCGATGAAGAAGCGACTGACGAAAAACCAGTTAAGAAAACAAAACCCAATATAAAAAGTGATACAAAACTGATGAATATGTTGCGCCAAGCAATAGAGGCGTCAGAAGATGATGAGGGGTGGGCAAATTTAGGTACCATAGGGCGACACATTTCTAACCATGCATCGTTTGACCCTCGTAACTATGGCTTTAAAAAATTAATTGATTTATTTTCGGCGATAGACCTTTTCGAAGTTAAGACGAAAAATGGTAGTGGCACCTATATCAGAGATAAGCGTAAGACAAAACCGTAAAATAAGCTGGATTCATTTGTTTACGAACCTTTAATACATGCTCTGCCAAAGTTGAACAAATACTTTCCTATTTCGCCAGAATGATTGCTGTCCTTTTGAGTAACAAGGTCTGCCTCTATGCACAGTTGCAACAAAAAAGAAGACCGAATAATGAATGACAATGATATCGATAGATTAAAAAAATTAGCTGAAGTTTATCTACCAGATGAGCGGCAACATTACTTCTCAACAACGTTGGAAAGAGAGCATGAAAGGCTTAGTGAAATTCAGCTTAATACAACGACTCCCAGAACAGCACTACAGTTGTTTGAAACGGCTAAAAATCTCTCACTATATTCTTGGTTCGTATACAGGTTTCATCAGGTAGCTGAGTTAACAGCATTTTCAGCGCTTGAAGTAGCTTTAAAAGAAAAATATGAAAACGAAACGTTAGGCGAGCAAAGTGAAAAGAAGCAGCCTAAATTGACTCTCTATTTTCTAATGCAACACGCTAAAGATAATGAGTGGATCAAAAATGAAGGGTTCCCAAGCCTTTATAGTCGAGCTTGGTCGTTGGCAGAAGATAAGAAAAATTCAAAGCATGCTCAGCTCCATGATTTTGACAAAGAGCCAGAAATGATATGCGAAGCGCCAAGTAAACAAGAAGTTGACGAGGCTTTGAAAGAGCTCGATCTAGTGTCTGCTGTCGCTGAGAATACAAATAAAATTCGTAACGACTTGGCTCATGGTTCAAACATCTTGCATTCAAATAGTCTTTCGACACTGGTTTTGGTTGCTGAAGTAATTAATCAACTCTATGAATAAATGAAGTTTGGCCTAATAGGTAAGGTAGGACCTTCAGTATGCATACTTTGCAAATGCACTGACCTTTAAATGCCTCGTCGTCCAATGAGATCCAATAAAGTTAAAGTGGTAAAAAGGTCTAAGAAGCTGTAAAGCGACACTTTGGAAAGTTGCTACAACCCAAAAATTCATTTCCTTTGTGAGGTCCTTTTTTAGCTACTCGCTTAACTAGCTTACAATCACATCTTGGACAAAAATTAACAGCGCTTGTTTGTATACTTGGCTTGCTTTTATCATCAATGTTCGACTGCACTTCAGCCGTCAGCGCAAGTAACTCATCACCGTTAATTAATGTAATAGGCAAGTTAGCGGAAAACGCTAAAGCTTCTTTTGTAAAGTGGCCTGAACTGACGATATAAACGGTTTTTGCTGACGACGCTTTCAACACGCCAAACATCTCTCGAACAACGGCTATACCTACTTTTGAGTTTCGCCACTGTTTGCATTGCACAATATGATGCTCACCATCTTTTGAAAGCAATAAGTCAATACCACCATCAGCACCGCAAGTCATATTCTCTTGAACTGTAAAACCTTTTCGTCTAAACACTTCACCAACAAGCACTTCAAAGTCGCTCCATGAAGTTTCACGCAACGTTTGAATGCTTGTTTGGTGTTCAACTAGCTGTTTGCGTTTGTGGTGTCTAAAAGCTGAAGTGACAGCTGGTATTAAGAACAGCAGACTAAACCAAATTGCTACATTGCGGCCTGCACCTGCAACCATGACCATTATTTGATTGTCGGTAACTAAATTCGGAAAAACGTAAGTAAGGCTAATATAGACGACAACGCCAGCGATAACACTTGCCCACCATGGAAGGTAGGAAAAGATGACTAATAGTGAAGCAGATTTTTTACTCATGATATTTCAAGACGATTATTCCAACGGATGAGCCTATGCAGATTAGTGTCATTCGCAAGAACGGAAAACATCATTTGTTATATGAATGTATATTCAAAGTGCTTATGAATCCGCTGTATATAGCACTTTGAACTTATAGGGCAATCTTTAGAACCGTGTATTCAGAGACTTTGAGATATATCTACCAATATCAAAATATCATTTGCGCGATTGAGGTCTTTATATCTTGATATATATAGCTAACGATTTTTAAGCTTTCTCGCCGCATGTTTAAAGAGAAAAGCACTAAAACAGCACCTTTGAAATAATTCAAAATGATAATCTTCTGGTTTAAGCAAGCTAGTACCTCAATATAAATTCGTGTTTTTGTTCAAATGCTTCACTCCAAAATCAAAATAAAAGTGTCGTTTTACAGTGGTTTTTGAACAAGAAGCAGAAATAGCGCGGTTGCATGCTGATTTAAGCAAAGTTTGGGCTAGGATAATTATCAGTTGCTCACCAAAAGCATTACTGGTTTTGGTGAGGCAACGATTTTAAAAAACTTTTTAATCTGGAATTTAATGAGGAAAATATATGAACGTTATTAACGACATCATAGCAGTAATCGAAGAGCATAAATACTGCAGTTCATCGGAGTTACTTGCGGAAGCTTTAGCGTCTTTTTGCAGCCCTGCTTACAACGTGAATCTGCTAGAAATATGCAAAAAGCTAGACGGCTCCAATAAGGATTTAGTGAATCGACTGATTAATGTCACGTACGGCTGGTTACCTGACTTTAAAGCTCAAGATGAAGCTTTGAGATGGTTGAAGAAAGAAAAGTTTATTAAATGAATTGTTTATTTACGTGAGTAATATTCTTTGTCACTAAGGTGCTCTTGATACTCATAAATAACACTATTAATCACAGGATCGTTATTAGTCATGTTTAACGAACCTGTGAATTTTATTTATTAGGAAAAATTCGATAATCCTTTCGGCGTGCGCAACAAATGTCTTTCGGTAGTGGATGACCTCTCACTTTAATAATCAAGAACTCTTGATAAAACTTTGTGTATTAAGCTCTGTAGAGATGTATATAAATATCATTATCCCTAGCTATTAATATAGATAGTACTATTTTGATATGTAACCATTTCAATTCTTGTTTATTCCCGAATTTTCCCATATTCTCTTACTTGTTAATCAGAGATGAAAATTATGAATGAGCAAATTCTGACCCTTAAAGAAGTCGCAGAATACTTAAAGCTTACGGAGAAAACAGCTTATAGACTAGCAGCTGATAAAAAGCTGCCAGGTTTCAAAGTAGGGGGGAGTTGGCGTTTTAGAAAAGAAGATCTTGAAAAATGGATTGAGGCACAAAAGGACATATGATGCACTTACCTGAACCGAAAAACTTACCTTACAAAACACTTTTAGCTGATATTGAAAAAGGGCTAATTAAAATACCTCAATTTCAACGCGATTACGTCTGGAGCAAAGAACGAGCTGCGGGACTAATCGATAGTATTCTGAAGGGATACCCAATTGGGACCTTCATCACTTGGAAGACGAAAGAAACACTGCGTGTTGTTAAAGACTTAGGTGGTGTTGTTTTACCTCCTGTGCCTGAAGGTGATTTCGCCGAGTACGTATTAGATGGTCAACAACGCATGACTAGCCTTTTTTGTGCGCTTAAAGGTGTACAGATTAAAAGAGGCAAAAAAACAGATGACTTTGCAGAAATCTTTGTCGACTTAAATGCTTCAGAACATGACCAAATTGTTGTTATTGATACCGCAGATCTAGAACAAGGTACCTATATATCCTTGACCAACCTAATTAATGCTGGGCTAACTGTTTTAGCTAGCTTTGATGCGAAATACCACGCTAAGTTGGAAGAGTACAAACAAACATTACAAGGCTATAACTTTTCGCTAATCGAAGTGAAAGAAGCTCCTTTAGATGTCGCAACAGAAATCTTTACTCGCATCAATGTTGGCGGTAAACCGCTTTCATTGTTTGAAATTATGGTCGCTAAGACATTTGATGCAACAGAAGAATTTGACCTTTCAGAAAAGTTTGAAGCGCTCGTTAATAGACTTCGCGAGGTAGGATACGACACCATATCTGATGCTACAGTCCTTCAAATTATTGCACTTGTAATAGGCAAAGAATGCAAACGACAGAACATACTACGTTTAGACAAAAAGCGTTTTATTGAAGAATGGCCAAAAGTAGCCAGCGCAATTGAATCAGCTGTAGATTATTTCAGAGGGTACTACCGTATTCCGGTTTCTAAGCTATTACCTTATAACTCACTACTCGCGCCTTTTGCTTATTTCTTTTATCACCACAACGATAAACCGTTAAACAATAAACAAATTTGCTTAGAGGATTTCTTTTGGCGAGTGAGCTTAGGTGGCCGCTACTCAAGCTCTGTTGAAGGTAAGTTGGCGCAAGATATAAAACGTATAGATCAAATATTGGGTGATTCTAAACCAAGCTATGATTGGGCAATAGATACATCAGCACAGTTCATCAAAGACAATGGTTGGTTCAACGCTGGTCGCAGCTATATTAAAGCAATACTTTGCATCATGGCGTATCAGCAACCTAAGTCGTTTATTGATGGCTCTATAGTGCACATCAGCAATGATTGGTTAAAACAAGCCAATAGCCGTAACTATCATCATTACTTCCCCAGGGCATTTTTACGCAAGCAAGGCTTGGGAGATGAGCATAGTAACCATATCGGTAATATTACCATCGTTGATGATTTCCTGAATAAACGAAAAATAGGGGCTCAATCTCCATTTGTATATATGAGTCAATTTGCGGATCAAAATTGCGATCTAGAAACCCATATGAAAACCCATCTAATTGAACTAAATGAATGGGGGATTTGGGAAGATAACTACGACGCTTTTTTAACTAAGCGCTGTGAAAAACTATCAGAAGAAATTAAGAAGCGTCTTGTTCTGCGTGAGCAAGACAGAAACTCCCATCAAAGTATAAACATTGAAGACATTGATGAATTAGCACTAGAAGCTGATTTATAACCACAGATTATTGAGTATTAAAATGACAGACACCACAAATAAAGAACAAAAAGTATTAGCAATTGAAGATGGAATGTTGCTCGATTATTTAACCAATAATCCAATTAAGCAGACACCAAAAGAATTGGTTCGTCAGAAAACGCTTAGGGCTTTATTTCATGAATATGGCATAAGCGCAGAAGATATGGCGCTTGATGTGCCTATTACGATTGCTGGTAAACGTAAGAAAATTGATATTGCGATATTCGAGCATGGTGCGGAACATTTACTTGAAAATATTCGTCGAATTGTTATTTGTGATAAAGCACCTAAGCAAGGTAAAAAATCTGCCGTCAAGTTGCGAGATCACGAACAAGCGCAAAAAGATCTTCAACTTATGGAAGACATGATGCGTGAGCAAGTAAGTGATAAATACGTGTTAGCCAAATGTCATTGGGGTTTATGGACTAATGGCATGGAATTTTTCTTTGTTGAAAAAGAAGAGTCCCGCTTCGATACGAAATTTAAAGCGGTAGGCGATTGGCCATTTGCAGATGAAACCATGGGTAGCCGAGATGTAGCTTCAAATGCTCAGTTAAGAACAGCAGACAGAGAAATGCTATTAACTGCATTTCGCCGTTGTCATAATTACATCCATGGTAATGAAGGGATGCCAAAAGATGCAGCGTTTTGGCAGTTTTTATATCTGATTTTTTCAAAAATGTTCGATGAACGCATAGGTAATAAACAGCGTGAATTTTGGGCGTCACCAACAGAGCAGTTTGATGATGAAGGCCGTAAAGAAATTCGAAAACGTATCGAGCCACTATTTGAAAAAGTAAAAAAACAATATCCCGAAATATTTAAAGGTAATGAAGAAATTACGCTTTCTGATCGGGCATTGTCTTTCATGGTGTCCGAATTAGCCAAATATGACTTTTCTCGCACCGAAATGGATGCCAAAGGTGCTGCATATCAAGAAGTTGTGGGTGATAACTTACGCGGTGACCGAGGACAATACTTTACACCTCGTGGTGCAATCAAATTAATTGTAGAAATGATGGCACCTCAACCACATGAAAAGGTACTTGATCCGTCTTGCGGAACCGGTGGATTCTTAGAGCAAACATTAAGCTTTATAAACCGTAAATTACATGAAGAAGAGAAAGTAAAACTGGGTGCAGAGACTACTGAAGAGTTTGTTTCAATACAACAGCGGATAAAAGAATTTGCACAAAACAATTTATTTGGTTGTGATTTTGACCCCTTTCTTTGTCGCGCATCGCAAATGAACGCAGTCATGGCGAGTAATGCTATGGCTAATATATTCCATATGAACTCGCTAGAATATCCGCATGGCCACTTAACTGGTGTAGAAACCGCCAAATCTAAAATACCTGTAGGAGACTCCAGCGGCAAGGATGGCAGTGTTGATGTCATCTTAACTAACCCTCCATTTGGTTCAGATATCCCAGTTACTGATAAGCAAATTCTTGAGCAATACGACTTAGCTTTTACATGGGAGCGAACAGAAGATGGCGGCTTTAGAAAAACAAACCGACGTAAAGATGCAGTTTCCCCTGAAATACTGTTTATCGAACGTTGTGTTCAATGGCTAAAGCAAGGTGGTCGTATGGGTATTGTGTTACCTGATGGTATTTTAGGTAATCCGGGTGATGAATATATTCGTTGGTGGTTAATGCAGGAGTGCTGGGTATTAGGCTGCGTAGATTTGCCTGTAGAGTCATTTATAGTTGAAGCTAACGTCAACATTTTAACAAGTTTGTTATTCCTCAAGAAAAAAACAGACAGTGAAAAAGATGCTATTGCACTTGATGAAGAACCGGAATATCCGGTATTTATGGCGGTTGCTGAAAAGGTAGGTTTTGATCGTCGAGGCAATACGCTTTACGAACGCCATCCTGACGGTGAAGAAAAAGTTATTGAAGAAGAAGTTGAAGAACGCATTCGTATAAACGGCCAAAATGTTGTTCGCAAATTAAAACGTCGTAGCAAAATTCTCGATGATGATTTACCAAAAATAGCAAAAGCGTATAAAGAATTTAGAACACAAAATCCGGAGCCTTCTATATGATATCGAGGATAGAAGCCTACAAATATCGGTGTTTTAATACGTTAGACCTAGCGTTAGAGCTACAGCATGTATTTGCAGGCTCGAACGGTTCCGGCAAGACTACCTTGCTTGATATACCTGCGTTATTAGGTGACCTTCTTAACGTTACAGATATTAATGATGCTTTTTTTAAACCGGTAAACGGCAGAGATAGAGCCAGAGCAGAAGAGGCCAAAGAAGTTGTTCATCAACTGCGTGGTGATTATTTTATATTAGCGATAGAAGTTAAATTGCCACCTTCTATTATTGAAGAATTACTTCGAGATGCGAGCGACGCTTGGCAGAAAAAGTTTCAAAGTGTTGAATTAAGACCAGATACCGCTAGATATGAAGTTTCTCTCAGAATCAATGAGGCTAAGTTTCAAGTTACAGAAGAACACTTATTGCTTTTCCCTGATAATGAATCACGCCCTCAACATGGTATGGGATTAGTCGGGGTCAATGAGTTCAGTCGAACTTCACCGTGGTTTAAAGTTTTTTCACGAAGCTTTGGCACTAAAGTGAAATATCAAGCAGAGTATCAAAGCGGTAAATCTTCGATGCTTGAGTTTGGTTTACGTGATAATCAATTGGCGCTTTCATCTATTCCTGCTGATTACGATCTATATCCGGCAGCGCTTTGGTTGCAAGAGTTTCTAATGCAAAGTACTCATTGTTACGAGCCTCAATGGCCAGCAATGAGGCAAGCTGCCTCACCACGTGATAAAACGTGCTTCAAGGCAGATGGGAGTAGTTTGCCTTGGCAAGTTTTTGAATTGCAAACGAAAGAGCCTGAAGGATTAAACGAGTGGCTAGAACTTGTTCAAATGGCTTTACCTTCAATTAAAACGATAACTGCGAAAAAGCGACAAGATGATGGGTTTTGCTATCTTGAAGTTACTTACAACAACGATATGAAGGTCCCTTCAAGTGGTTTATCACATGGTACGTTACATATTTTAGCATTGACAATAATTCCTTATTTGCAAACCCCTCCCAACATCATAACCCTTGAAGAGCCTGAGAATGGGATTCATCCCAAAGCTATTGATGC
Organism: Glaciecola nitratireducens FR1064; assembly: GCF_000226565.1. Taxonomy (NCBI): domain Bacteria; kingdom Pseudomonadati; phylum Pseudomonadota; class Gammaproteobacteria; order Alteromonadales; family Alteromonadaceae; genus Brumicola; species Brumicola nitratireducens. The sequence goes on from NC_016041.1 coordinate 1,370,465, forward strand.
TGTGTTGGAAGCATTAAAGTTAACGTCAGATACTCAACTTTGGTTGTCTACACATTCGCCTGTTGTTTTAGCAAATTCAAAGCTAGAACAAATTATCACTATGAGATTCAACAATGATGGATCTACCGAAGTGCTAAAAGGTAGCGAGCACCCTCGATTAAAAGAGTGGAAGGGAGAGGTAGATTTAGGGACGTTATTCGCCGCTGGAGTGTTGGAGTAATTTATGAGAGATATAATTTTTTTAGTTGCTGATGGCGAGATGCAGGCAACTGTGGAAGGTTTTTTTGAAAATCAAGCGTTTGATCAAAGGCTACAGTGCACTAGATTCGAATTTGATACCAAGCAAGATTTGATTAAGCACCCAAGAAAAGATGCTGGCGTTTATCAAGATGGTCATAACCTTTTGAAGAGTTACATAGGTACTCACCAATATGCTGTCGTCATGGTTGACTTTGCTTTTAATGATAATTTAGAAATGATGGATTACGAACAGTTTTGTGAAAATATAAAGGCAAAAATGCTAAAAGCTGGGTGGCCTGAAGAACGTTTTTTTATCATGGCAATCAATCCAGAATTAGAAGTACTTATGTGGCAAAACGATACCAAACGAATTGAATCAGTATTTGATTTCCAAGGCGAGAGTGGCGGACTGAGAGCTTGGTTGCAAGAGCGCAACTTATGGGATGAAGGCCTTATTAAACCGCAAGACCCAAAAGCTGCCATAGATATAGTAAGAGGACAATGCTGGGGACGCAAAAAAACGCATTCCCAAATATTTAAACGTATTGCAAAAGACGTGTCTTTTAAAGGTTGTGAAGATGAGTCTTTTAATGGCTTATTGCAACAAATACAAGTTTGGTATCCGAGGCGGTACGCATGAAGGTTAAAACTTTAAATAGTAAATGGATACATGAAGCGAATTATAGGTTAGATAGTAATCCCTACATGACAGGGGCTATCGAAGCAAGGGTGATAATCAAGGCAGCACAACTGGTCAAGCATGAACTGGTAAACGTGACTAAAGGGGGGATGAAAGGGTTAATAAACCCAGGCCGTATAAAAAGGATTTGGGCGAAGTCTAACGAATATGGAATAGACTTCCTTTCAAGTACAGATATTTTAAAGAAAAATTTGAGCTATATAAGTGCCATATCTAAAAAAGCGGTATCCGAAAACCCCAAGTTAATAATAAATTATGGAGACATATTAATAACTAGGGCCGGAAGTATTGGACGAATGGCTTTTACTAGAAAAGATATTGATGGTTTTGCATGCACCGAAGACGTGCTCAGAGTCGTTGCTGACGAGAGTAAAATTTCAAATGGTTATCTATATGCTTACCTTAGAAGTAAATTCGGTGTTCCTCTAATAATCTCTTCGACATATGGGGCTATCATCCAACATATTGAACCTCATCATTTGGCGGATCTACCAGTACCGAGATTAAGTGACCTTTTGGAGCTAAAAGTTAATAATTTGATTTTAGAGGCATCAGATTTACGCACCAAAGCTAATAAAATAATAGAGGAATCTAAACTCAAAATTTGCGAATTAATTGGTGAGATTGAACATTTAACTAGCACAGATGTTCTAAACTGCAATGTGATATCTAGCTTCGATCTTAGATCATCAAAAAGATTAGATGTTTTGTACTACGCAAAAGAACCTCTAAAAATTATTACTAAATTAAAAAATAACGAATTTCGCTTATTGAAGGAAGTTTCTAGTGTAGTTAAGCCAGGGATGTTTAAAAGAATAATGAGTACAAAGGAAAATAATGGTATACCTTTTTACACAGGTAGCGAGTTATTTTTAACTGATTTAAAACCTAAATACTACGTTTCAAAGAAAACACAACATATTGAGCAATGTATACTGCAAGAAAACTGGATTCTCTTGCAAGCGTTTGGGCAACGAGGAGGGTTAATTGGTAGAGCAATGTTAACAACTCCAAAGCTTAAAAATGCAGCTGCAACAGATTTACAGATTCAAATAAAATTACCAGATAAATTTGATGCTGGATTTATACTGGCATTTTTAGATTCTAAACCAGGTTATTCAACAGTAGTAAGAACACCAGTAGGTGGTTCTATTCCCCACATAAATCCAAGAGACATCGAAAATTTAGTTGTACCTTGGCCTTCTAAAGCTATCAGGAATGTAATTGGTGAAAATGTTCTTATTGCATGGCAATCAAGGGATAAAGCACAGGAGTTAGAAGAGGAAGCAATAAAAATTGTAGAAAATTCAATAGAGGCAGCAGCGCCAAAACATTAAGGAGATTTCATGGCACAGGTATTTGCAATTGGTGATGCGGTCAACGACGAAGAACGTAAAGCCATCGCATGGTTAAAGGACAAACTACCAGACGATTATTTTGTTATTCATAGTTTTGAAGTAGAACAATTTGATCAACTTTTTGAAGTGGATATCTGTGTTGTTACCCCTCATGCCATCTATTTAGTGGATGTAAAAGGCATCCATGGCCAAGTCGAAGTGGAAGGAACTAATTGGCGTACATCTCACTCTAGTTATCGTTCACCATTGCCTAAGCTGCGTGGCAACGCGAAGTCATTATCAGGCCTTATATGCAAACAAAACCGTGCTAATAAAGCGCTAAAAAATATCTATATTGATACTGCGGTTCTTCTTACTATCGACGAGTGTAAGTTTATTGACCCGGAAAATAGGGAGCGAGGTCATGTTGTTCTCCTTAAAAACAGTACCCGGTTTTTCACCGACAGCCAACGTATACCTGATCGCTTTGATCGCAATGTTACTAAGTATATTCAAATAATTCTGACAGCTCTCGGGAAGGCGGCAAAAAAGCGTAGTCATGGTGAGCGATTTGGTAACTGGGAAGTAGCTGAAACCTTGACGGTAAATGAATGTTTTACCGAATACCGGACTTTTAATATTACCGCTGGTCTCAAAGGCGGTACGGTTTTAGCAAAAGCGTATAATGCTGATCCTTACTTGCCTGAAGATGAACGATTAAAGCAAAAACGTTTACTCGAAAATGCTTATAGAGCCATCGCTAAAATGCCTCCTCACTCGGCCATTGTTGGCGTAAAGGACTTTTTTGTTACTGAGGCGCAAGACAAATACATATTACTGACCGACGATATTCCTGGTGATAACCTTAGTGCTAAGTTAAAAGATACTAGCGCTATGCTGACTCTTGATCAGAAAAAGCGCATTGTTAAAGACATGCTTTTGGCACTAAGTCACATGTGTCATCATGGTGTGGTTCATCGAAATATCACCCCTGATCATATTTTAATTGGTTTAGATGGGCAGCCACGCTTAATTGACTTTGACTATGCCCGCATTGGTGCTGAAAATTCCACTACCATTGCTGATGAAGTCCAAGAACGCATTTCGAATCGATATAAAGCTCCTGAGTTATGGGCAGACAATAGATCAGCAAGTTGTGCGTCAGATATTTATAGCCTTGGTTTAGTCATTTATGAGTTATTTAGCGGGAATGTTGCCTTTGATACAGTGACTGAAGCAATAGAAAAATCTTGCGAATTTAATACCAAGTTAAGTCAACAGAAAAAGGACTTACCCACGGGATTTGATGATTGGTTACAAGCTCTTTGTCATAAAGATGCATCAAATCGTTTAACCGCGGAACAGGCATTAACTAACTTTAAAGAACTGTGGCAACCTAAAACTAAAATTGAGGCCGATAATAAGCCGGCAATATTACCGACACTAATTAGATCCGAAGCAACAAGCAAATCCGCTACTGCTGTAAATTATAAACGACTTAAAAGTGGCTATCAGCTTTCAAACAAATATATTGTTCAGCAACCCCTTGGTAAGCCTGGTGGCTTTGGGGTTGTATATAAAGTAACGGATACCTTTGGTGATGTTTCTCGCGCTATCAAGCTGATTCTGCATGATCGCGAGTCAGTGTTAGAACGCTTAAAACAAGAGTACAGAACATTACTTAAGTTACCAGAACACCCTTACGTAGTTAAAGTATACGATGCGGATGTGTTACCCAATGACGGTCCTCCGTATATTGTTTTTGAATACTTAGAAGGGCTAGACGTTAGTGAGTTAATCCAACAGCGGTCTCTTACTGCTCATGAAGTCTGGACAATGGCAAAGCAAGTGGCTGAGGGGCTTCAACATTTGCATGACCACAGTATTTATCATTGTGATATCAAACCTCAAAACTTGATTTGGAAAGATGGAAAAGTACGCATCATAGATTTTAATGTCTCTGTTGATGCTGAAGACCTCAGCCAAGGAGGAGGGTCAAGAAAGTATCTGCCACCTGATTTAAATATTACAGAAACACCACAGGCTTCTGATTTAGTAGATAGAGATCTTTATGCGTTAGGTATTACTCTATATCGAGCCATGACAGGTGAATATCCATGGGCAAAAACTGAATGCCCACCGCCTTTTGAGGAGGCGCGTCACCCCAGCGAATTTACTCAAAGTTTTAATTTGACTGACGATGTATCATCGATTCTATTGAAGCTTATAGCTCCAAAACGTACAGATCGATTTGAAACAGCAGAGCAGTTTCTTGAAGCCTTAAATAAGATACAACAACTTAAGAAGGCGCAAGCACCATCAGAGGAAAGTACCTCTCAGTTTCATTTGCCACCGCTTTCTGATGGTTCAAATCCTAGCAAGTCCGCTTTTCATGATTACTTACTTACGCTATATAGCCAAAGCAGGCATTCAAACAGCGGTACCCGTGGGCTAGATGATTACGCCAAATTAATTTATGTCGATACTTCATTAGATACTGAACTTGCGCCGGCTGTATTAGCAGGTCAACTGCGTTTAGTATTAATTACTGGTAACGCTGGCGATGGTAAAACGGCCTTTCTTCAGCAACTCGAGTCGCTTGTTGAGGAGCAAGGTGTAACAGTTGCTCTGAATCCTCAAGGTAATGGTAGTGCTTTTGAAATTAATGGGCATCAATATGTCACCAATTACGATGGCAGCCAAGACGAGGGGGATAGAGATAATGAGTTAGTACTTGATGAATTTTTTAATGCTTATCAGGGAAATAATTTTGAATCCTGGCCGCACAATCAAACAAGACTTATTGCTATAAACGAAGGTCGTTTGGTTGACTTTTTAAGCAAAAATGCGGATGACTTCCTTGCGCTTAAGAGTTTGGTTGAAGAAAGTTTAAAAGATGGCTCAGTACAAAATGAAGTTGCTGTTGTAAACCTTAATATGCGCGACGTATTGGCTGCGACTGACGCTCAACCCAAGTCAATTTTTGAACGAATTATAGGCAAAATGACTGCTGCCAAAGTATGGCAAGGTTGTGATTACTGTGCATTAAAAGACAAATGCTATGTAAAACACAATGTAGCAACTTTCCAAGATGAGCAGACAGGTCCAAAGGTCATTAAACGTTTGAGCTATTTATACAAGTTAACTAGCCTTCGAAACCAATTGCATATTACGATGCGAGATTTACGTTCAGCATTAAGTTATATGCTAGTAGGTGAATACTCATGTGCTGAAATAAAAGAAATCTATGCCAATGGTGACTCAGACAAAATCCTAAATGGTTATTACTTCAATGCTTGGTGTGGTGCCGAAGGGACTCAAGATAGATTGCTTAAATTATTACGCGAGACCGACATAGCACAAGGCTGTAATGTTCGTTTAGACCGAGGCTTAGATTATTTAGGGCTTGACGCTGTAGATTGGCTTCAATTTGAACAAAGAAGTGAACATGAAATTCACTTACTTGAAAATGCCCATCAAGCTTTGCCTAGTGGCACTGCTTTAAGTGAAAGCAAAGAAAGATACTTATCTCACCGAAATGTTGTGGGCATGCTGAAACGAAAAGCTTATTTTGAGCTACGTGGAGAAAACTGGCGCTCTTTACTGCCATATAGGTCTGCTAAGTTATTGGTTAGTTTCTTAGAGGGTGAAAAGTCATTAGAAGAAGCTAAGACCCTAGCGATAAACGCGATCAACCGTGGTGAGGGGCTCCACAACCCAATGTATTTTAATGGTCAACTTGCTATGCAGGTGCGCAAAGTTAACCAAGGGACGATTAAAAGTTATCGTTTGTTCCCTTCAGATGTTTTTTCTATTGAAGTTAAAGATTCAGCAATGAACTCGGTTTATATCGAACATAGCCCGCATTCATTATTACTTAAATACCAAGATGAAACTGGATTGCACGCTGAATTGGAGTTAGATCTTGATTTATTTGAAATGTTGCAGCGCCTAAATCATGGTTATGTACCCTCAGCTCAAGCCGAGCAAAGTTTCTATTTAAGCTTAACGGTATTCAAAAATGTTCTCGCTTCCGCACCATATCAAGAGGTCCTATTGACAACGAACGGCCACCATTACGAAAAGATTATTCGTAATGACGACGGTGTTTTGCAGTTAGAGCACATAGCCACGGAGGCATCGTTATGAAATTAGGAAAAAAAGATAAAGCTTTTCGTACGAATAAAGTGAGCTACCTCGATTTCAAAATCGTAGAAATGGATCGGGTTTTAACGCACTTGTTTGCACGGCTAAAGCATAACGGCGCATCTAGCAAATTGAGTGCTAAAGGCATGACTGTTGGTTTGTTTAAAGAAGAATTTTTAGACTCTCGAAACGAGAAACATTTTAAGGGTTTTTCTCAGGCACCAATCACAGTTGAAAAGTGGATAGAAACGCATTTAGTTGATCTTATTAATAGAGGTAAAGCAAACGAAGCGGTTGCTGCGCCTAGGCCGTTGCATGGCAATACTTATTTATTTAGGAATCCTAAGAACTGTCGTGACTATGGTGCTTCAAAGCAAGTGTATGAATTGCTGTACCACGCTAAAAATGGCCAAGCGGCTATCACTCGATTGAAACAGTTTTTCTTTGCTGGCGTAGATTCATCCACTGGTCAGTATGATTGTCAATCTCAGGTTGATGTTGAAACTCAAGCGTTATTGCGGTTGTCTGATCAGGTGAAATCTGATGCTCCCGACCATTCAGATTTACAAGAGAGGTTTGCTCCTCTTAATCAGCAAGCAGCAGATATTTTAGCTGATGATATCATTAAGTTGATGACTTACCGTCAGTATATTCCTCGCTCAGTAATGGTTGAATACATTAAAAATCTACTAGCGTTTCACTTAGCGTTATACCAGCTAAAACTATTTAAATTGTTGCCCGCTTTAGCAAAAAGTAAAGGGCAAAACCTAGAAGAAAGTGAAAGGCAAAAAACAGCGATATTTGTCGACATGACAAATGGTACTAATAACAAATGTCATCAAATGGCAGAGCAAAGTGCCACTTTGCACTACAAGCGCATCCCGTCATTTATTAAGGCCTATTTTGGTGTGAAGAAGCTTGACGAATTTGCCGAATACTTATCTAAGAAAGGCAAACTATCTGGTTCAAAGTCAATTAAACAAATGCCTGTTACGGAATTGTTTAAATTACTTGAATCTCCACTTGAGCGGGATAGAGACCAATTTTTTGGTCAACGTAATGCTGGCATCTTAGATGTTTCAGTTTCGTCGGCCAATAAGTCTGATGAGATCCCTCCAGAACTGCACGCTATCACTCAACTTGGATTACCAGAATTTGAAACATACATCGAAATTTTATTATTCGTTCAAGGAAATGCTATTCGTTCGGGACTAGTGAAGAACTTAGACAGTTTTATGTTGAAAAATAAGCCAGGTGCTTTATTAGAGCAAACCAATGGTTCGTATGGCGGTAGGCGGTTTTGCTTGGACGGCAGGTTATTAGAGGTAATGTTACAACTCGCTGTATTATCAAAGGGCGGTGATTTAGGGTTTCACACTAAAGAACTTAGAGTAGATCAGTTGTTGACCTTTTTGCAAACGCGATACGGTATTTATATTGATTCACTACCAGAAACTGACACCTTTTGTGATCAATCGATCGATGTGAATAGTGCTTTAAGAGAAAATTTGGTTGGATTTAAACGTAGATTAAGGGAGATTGGATTTTATCGAGATCTTTCAGATGCATATGTAACTCAAACTGTAACTCCTAGATATCAAATAGATAAAAATCAAAACGAAAAAGCACAAGGAAGTAAAGCATGATTAAGGGTATTCAAACTGTAACAAGTGCTGATATCGATAAGAGTTTAATTAATGTACTTTTGCCAAAACTAAAAGTTTTGTTAGAGACTCGTGGTGTTGGGCATTGTATGAAAGTTTCGGATCTAGAAACCAATTTAATGTACAAGCTGTGTGAACAGTTAGCTAAGGAGGTTGACCACTGTCAGGTAGCTGTATTAACCGATGGTACACACGAGCAATGTTCGGTTTCTAGCACCAAGTTGGTTGAACTTAGAAATCCAGACGAGCACGGAAATTTGCGTCCGCCTTTATTGGTATTTGTGCCCAATGACTTACGAACATCTTCTGAAGATTCATTTGGTGTTGCAACATTTGAGCATGTAAATATTACTGATGTTTATTCTTTAGCATTTCAAAAAATTAAAACTCAATGCCCAGATAATATTGCTCAGTTAATTGATGAAACACTTTTTATCTTAAAAGAAAAAGCGTCTCTAAATCTGGGTGCTTATCAATGGTTAAGATACCTATTAACAATTCAATTGAATGGTTTTGAACCTAGTATTATTGGTGCTGCACTTTACGAATTAGGATTGATACCTGATTTAGAGTTGCACAATGATCACGCAGCACTACTAAGGCGTTTGGTTAGAAATCATGAATCAATCCACATAATCAAAAAATCAGATAAATCTGCCATTGCTACTGTTTATGATTTGCAGCTTGAAGGTAACGATTTTAACAAAAAGTTAGCTTTATTCCTTAATGAGCAGGAAAACCTACTAGACAATAATTGGCGAAAGCAACTTGTAGTTGATAGCAATAATTGGCCACTAACATTTGATAAATGGCGTTTCCAATATGAAGAAGAAGCGACCGATGCCGTTTGTCTTACCGTTACTGATATCGAGTTGCCTACCATACCTGAAAATGAAGCGGATCCAAATCTTCAACAACTAATAGGTCAACAAGTATTGACTGTGGGACAGGGGGGATTGAAAAAATTCTCCGTGTCTTTTTCTGTTGAGCCTAAACCAAGTGAAATAAATGGATTAGCGAAATATAAAGCACAAGTTTTTTCTAAACAAGGTGACTTTGTTGGTTTGATTAAAGCTGGGAAATCGACAACAAAGCCCACTGTTACAATTACTTTTAATAAACTCACTGGAATTGAATGGGAAGAAGGTTGGCACTACATTAGGGTTCAGGCGTTTGATGAAAACGAAGAATTGTTGCCTCTAGTCGATGAGAATAACAATCCAATACCCTGGGGAACGTCCAGTGAGGAGCAGGCTGGCTCTCGCATTAACGAAAGCGAGTTGTTCTATGTATTACCAGCAGTGGATGCCGAAGTTGAGCCTATTCCAGGTAGAAAAGTGCGAGAGGCGTCACTAGCTCATGCAAAGATTAAGGCTGAGTTTACGACTGTAATTGATACTGCAAAATTTACAAATGCAGAAGTAATAGACGTTCATTGGCAAGATACTAAGAGCAAGTCAGAATCGATTGTCAATATTAAGTTTAAAAAAGGGGGCAGTGTTCAAGTACCTGTAAATACCTACCTGAAGGATTTCGAACAAAAGCTGCTAGCTAACCCCATGGCAGCGGTGACATGGCGCATTGAGATTAGGAATGAACAAGCACAGCAGCCAGGCGGTGATTTAATCGATTGGCCAATTGATGGTGTTGAAAGTCAATTTAAAGTCTTTAAAGAGGCACGAGAACGTTACTTCGGGTTAATTTCCCAAGGAGATAAAACTTTAGTTTCTGTCGCACATGATCATGTTGCAACAACCAATGAAGCTTATTTATATTCCAACGCATACTTAGAATACTTAGCCGCTGTATTTCAGAAAACCGAAAATGGTCATGATTATGCGGCAGAACTATCCGCGTTACTTCGCTTAGATTCTATTTCAATAGTGATATGGAATTATGATGGTACTTATAAGCAAGCAATGCTTTTAGGTCCTACTCATCCATTGAGGTGCCTATGGCTAGGTGGCTGGTCATCTCTTGCTGAATCATGGGCAAGACAAAGTGAAAAGGTTACTAAAGAGATTGCAGTAGGTAGTAAGAACAGCCTTTTGGAGGAGTTATCTTTAACAAACTTCCCGTATGTACTACCTGATTATCAAGGTCAGCTAATGGTAGCTCTTGATAGTATCCATCCCTTTTGGAGCGTACTGGCATCGTCACAAGAAAAGGAGCCGCAATCTCTCATTGATAAGATAAAAACTGCGATGGGAATAAAAAATGACTATCAGCAAGTTGGGAAGCAGAGCAGCACTTACTTGGCTACTAAGGTTGAGCGTTATTTAGTGCAACATCCCTATGTAACTTGCCTGTCTATTAACGTTTTTAACGCTGGTTCAGCTAGTGCCGTAGCAGGAATGTTAATAGCACTTAGGAAAAAACAAGAATTAAAGCATATTTGTTTCGATATACGTTTGTTTGTTTCTGACCCATACGCTGTGGAAGTAGGCGCCGATTTATTTAAATTGATAAATAGTAATGATGAATCCAGCCAAGATAATGAATTATTTCATTCCTCAGACAACCATTTGGTGCCTAGACTTAGTATATCTTTGCGGTCTATAGCTGAATTTGAAGAATCGCCTGAAGATTTTAGTGCTAATTTGAGTATGTTGTTTGATGTGTTTCCTGCTGAAGAATTATCAGTGATTAGGCCGCAGGCTGATGAGCAGGTAGCTCCAGTGCATGGGTTGTATCAAGATTATGCTGTTGACTACTTGGATGAAAATGGCGTCATTGCTTGGGACAGACATACACGCCATGGTTCTGCAAAAATGTTGTTCGGTGGTCAAATTTCTTCGACGGTAGCTAAATTGCCTAAGATGATGTCAACAATAACGGCCTCTCTTGCTACAGGGAATTTCTCACTAGATCAGGTACCAGTTGTGCGGTTATCTCTCGATGCAGCCGAAAGAGCTTTGTTGAACCAACTTCATGAGGTAAGTGATTGGGTCTTTACGGTAGATCGTAATTTAGGGATCGAGTTTTTTGATCACGGTGGTAAGGATGGTCGACCGGACTACTTGATTGATCATAGTCCGGAAATGGCTTCTTCGAATTCACACAATTTTGTTATCACCTCTCGCTCAACTACAGAAATAGAAGCTCTTTTGAAAGGTACTTTGGAGCAACATCAGATTGTGCCAGATGTGAAGAAGGCGACGAAGGTTCTAGATTCACTAAGAGCTCTATCTGGAAGATTAGCACTTAAATTAGCATCGAATAGTGCTTCTAAGACTGAAGCCCTGGGATTGGCTTTGTCTAAGTTGTATTTGGAATACCAGGGTGTGTTTCACGATCAAGTTGTGGTGCCTTTAGACGCGCATCTTGAACTCTATTCCGAATTACAGAAAGCAGATGGCGAATTAGGTGCGGAAATTAGCTTTAAACGAACCGATTTAGCACTGTTTGATTTAGATGCGTCTTCTAGAACAATTAGATGTAATTTGATTGAAGTGAAATGTTATTCCGAAGTCGGGGATTTAACGAAATACGAAAGCCTCAAAAAGAGTATAGCCACCCAGATATCTGAATCAGAACGCGTTTTACAGCGGCACTTTGATTTAACTAGAACCTCGCCGGATAGACCTGATCGTTTGGTTAAGACACAAAAATTATGTGTACTACTTGAGCACTATTTAAAACGCTCTGAGCGATTTGGCTTATTAGGATCCGATATTGTTGATGAAGCTAAGTATCTACTTCGTACCCTTGAACAAGGGTACAAGTTAGCTATTACACGCAGTGCTATTATCTTCGATTTTGGGCAGGATAGTACTGGTGTTGAAAATGAGGTGGGTATTGAGTTTCACCGAGTAGGTAGAAATCATATCGATGAATTACTGTCTGCTACTGTTCCTGAAAATGATGACGATTTGAGTGAAGCTACATTAGACTCTTTGGACTTGTCACTGCCTAAACTAAGTACTGCGGAGTTTTTACACAAAGAAAGGGACAGAACGATTTCTTGGGATGAACTCGCTTCTCAAGCATCCATTGAGTTGCCAGTAGTGCAAAGTGTTGATGAAAATAATACTAATACTATTAAAGCCAAGCCCATTGATAATGAAGTTCTAACATCTGAAAAAGATGGTGTCGAAACAATAAAAGAGCCTAGTATTACCTCTAAATTAATTGAAGATGATGTTGCAGAGCCAGAGCCAGAGCCAGGAAATCCAAGTATGACTGGTGATATTAAGGATGTTCCTTATGATATTGTCTTAGGTGTTAATGAAAGCTCAGCTCAATATGGTTTATTAGGTGAAGTACATGGCCGTAAAATAGCGTTAGATTTAAATCATACGCACACGATAAGTTTGTTTGGTGTACAGGGGGGCGGGAAGAGTTACACCCTAGGATCAGTTGTTGAAATGGCGACTAAATCAATTCCTTCTATAAATACTTTACATAAAGAACTTGCGAGCGTGATCTTTCACTACAGCCAAACTCAAGACTATAAGCCTGAGTTCACATCAATGATCGCACCTAATGATGATGCGTCCCAAATTGCGAAATTAAAGAAAGTTTACGGGGCTGAGCCAACATCTTTAGACGACGTTGTTTTATTAACGCCTGAAGATAAATTGGAAGAACGACGCTCTGAATATCCTGGTATAGAAGTTTATCCATTAAAGTTTTGTTCTTCAGAACTTCAAGCTGGACATTGGAAATTCTTAATGGGAGCTATCGGCAATCAGGCTGCTTATATTCGCCAGTTAGGCAATATTATGCGTAAAAACCGTAAGAATTTGACGATTGAGACCATCAGGAATGGTATTCAGAACTCTAGCTTATCTGACACACTAAAAGATTTGGCTGATATGAGGTTGGATTTTGCTGAGCAATATATTGACGATACGTTAAGCGTAGCTTCTTTGATTAAACCCGGCAGAATGATTATTGTCGATGTTAGAGATGAGTTCATCGAAAAGGACGAAGCGCTAGGATTATTTGTTGTTCTTCTACAAATATTCTCGGAAGCAAAATATGAAAATCAAACATTCAACAAGTTAATTGTTTTTGACGAATGTCATAAGTACATAGACAGTCCTGATTTGGTAAAAGGGCTGGTTGAGACGGTTCGAGAAATGAGACACAAAGGGACTAGCGTAATGATAGCTAGCCAAGATCCGCCCTCTGTTCCAGTAGAATTAATTCAACTATCTTCACAGATCATTTTGCACAAATTTAATGCGCCCGATTGGTTGAAGCATATTCAAAAGGCTTGTATCGGATTGAAATCACTTTCATCTGAAAAACTTGGCTCTTTGAACCCAGGTGAAGCTTATATTTGGTCAAGTAAAGCAAGTGACAACGCCTTCGTTAGTGATGCTATGAAAATTCAATGTAGACCAAGAGTAACTAAGCACGGTGGGGACACATTGACAGCGGTTTAAAGTGAGGTTTTTGTGCTGATCAAATTAAAACTATGCTACGGCAAATGTATACGTAGCAATAGTTTTGCTGAATTTATTTTCTTGGGTGACGTTAGTGATAGAGAAATATCAAGTTGGTGATTCATATGTATGGATTCCTGTGGCAAAAGAGACCAAAGGGAATGGGGTAAGAGCTTTCCTACCTTTCAATGGACTAGATGGGACTTATCTTCACGGGTATAAAGCAAGGATATCAGAGTCGAAATACTTAGACGCACTTAGTGATATACAAAGAGCATATATCGAGAATGAGAACGAGGTTTTCTCGGTTAACAAAGGCGCAAAAGACGAAAGGCAATATAAAGCTAAGTGGCGTCATGGAAGGGAACAAAATGCACCGCTTTTAGGGCCCACTAAAGGATGGGTCAAAGTGAAATTGAACCGGATTCAATATTTAAAGGACAGCGAACTTGGTATGGCTTTAGACAAATCTAGTGATAGATATTGTCAAGTTGAGGATTTCACTTTTAAACCTGTATTATGTAACTCTGCCGAAGAGCTAATTGAAAAAGCCGAAAATCTTAAAGAAAAAATTGGAGACAGAATTCCTGATGGTCAAAGGGTACCTAATAAATGCACTACTAGCCAAGAGGCATTTATCAGAGATGCAGCGGTAGTCGCTTATGTATTGGGCGTAGCAAATGGAAGTTGTGAATGTTGCGGTGAAAAGTCTCCATTTATTAAATTCAATGGTGAGTCCTACCTTGAGGTTCACCATGTCAGACATCTGGCAAAAGGCGGTAGTGACACTATTTCCAATGCAATTGCGATATGTCCAAATTGCCATCGGGAATTACACTTTGGCATCGATAGTAATTTACTTGTTGAAAAGTTGTATTTAAAGGTAGATAGATTAATTCGTGAGTGACTTATAAATAAAGTATTTTGTTGTTACTCCTAAACGTTCAGCAACGTCTTGAACAGAATATCCTCGCTCGATAACTTGCTTTACTGCTTCAATCTTAAACTCTACGGCATACCGTTTGCCTTTGCTCATAAATACCTCTATTTGGAGTTACATTGTAATTGTTAAAAGTGTATTTAGCGCGTTGTTGGCCAATAAAACCTACTGATAGCGTCTGACTGTTCGTATCATTCCCTTGCGGGGCAATTTTAGTCTTAAACTGAACTTCTTCGATGCCTAATTGATCAAAAAATGTGTGGATTTACAATCCAAAATGTAATTTAACGCGCATTTATGTGGATTCTTATAAATTTTGTGATAGTGAAAATACCATCAAAATTTAACACTTTACTCTGCCACAAAACTCTGTCACATTATAATTATACGAACTCGAAGGCAAGAGTTCTGTGGCATATAGATATCGGTCAGAGAATCCCTCTCTCTCCGCCAAATAATTTCAGGGCCCGCTATTTTAGCGGGCCTTGTCGTATGTGGAATTAGCATGTTACAGACTATGTAACGTAAATCAGTTTAGTAAATAGGTTATTTGCCAATCATTAACGTCTAATTTAGTGATTTATGATAAAAAGTTATGGCAAATTTAGTGACAGCATGATGGTTTTTAGCTACGCAGTGACATAGTTACGCATACAAGTTGGTTTTTCCCACCTTCTTTAGCTTCATAGGCTTTTTCATCTGCTTGTTTTATAATTTTATCGAGCAGTTGACTGTTTTCTTGCTCTTCCGCACTATTTGGCGTGTCAGTTGCAATTACGGCTCCCATACTCACGCTTAGCGGCATAGCCATATGTTCACCGTTGTATTCACAAACATGATTCTGCAGCGCTATTTGTATACGCGAAAATATTCTTGTTATTTCTTGTTCGTCTGCATTGGGTAGTAACAATATAAATTCTTCGCCACCATAGCGACCAATGACGTCGTCTTCTCGGAGTACTGCTTTGATAATTGATGATAAATTTTGGAGCACCTGATCGCCCACATCATGACCATATGTGTCGTTAACAACTTTAAAGTTATCTACATCTAAAATGGCTATTATCAGTGAGTTTTCGATGTCATTCGGGCTACTCAACATACCTTTGGCTTGCTTCAATGAATGTCTGCGATTTGGGCAACCGGTCAAGTGATCTGTCATCGCTAAATGACTCATCTCTAATTTAGATTTATGCTCCCTTAGATACACATAAAAAAGTAGTAGCAAAACGGCGCTCGTTCCAACAATGACGCTTATCAATAATTGATTTTTGCTTTCGTTATTTTGCAGCATAATTGAAGCCAGCTTGTTTTCTTGCTCCAACCGCAGCATGGTTTCTTGGGCTATCTCAAGTTCATAATCTAACATTAATCGTTGTGATATTTGTTTTTGCAGAAGTTCAAATTTGTCCTCTTTTATTTCCAACATCTGTTTGTAAAATTCAAGCGCTTCTTTGTAGTTATTCTTTTTTTCTTCAATCAGAAAGCTGGTTTTATAAAAGTTCTCATCGAGTTCAATCGTTGTCCCCGTATCGATTAAATATTGATTAGCCTCCCTCATTGATATCTCTGCTGCTTCCCATTGGTCTAAGTGAATATGAAACTCTGCTAGCGCAACCAATGCCTCTATCGTCTCGACTGCATGATTCCATTTTTTCAGAATAGATATAGATTTTTTAATAATTTGAACAGCTTCAACAGTTTTTCCAAGTTGGTGTTTAGCTCTTGCAGTAATATTGTTGGCGTAAGCCCAGTACAAATTATTACCCAACCTTTGGGCTTCTTTACTTGCCGCTGTTGCGGTATCGAGAGCTCTTTCCCATTCTGATAATTTTAATTGGGAAAATGCGATATTGTTGAGATTGCCAATGCTCTCGTTGATTTGATATTGCTTAATGGCGTTTTTATAGTCTCCTAATTCCCAGTAGGTATTTCCGATATATTGATTTACCCGAGCTACTTTATTTTTTCTATCTTCATCCGATAATTCACTACTATTTTTTATCAACTTTAAGGCAAGTCGAAAACTGGTCATACCGTCTTTGTATTTGCCGGTCATAATGTAAAGTTGCCCTGAAAACATCTGGAACGAGTATTTGTTCAAATCACTTATATCATTCAAAGAAAAATATGGCTGAATTTTATTTATTAAGTGACTAGCGTTATTGAAGTCCTTTAACATCAGGTATGTATTTACAACGCGAAGGATAGCGGGTGCATAGTTATTTACGTTGTCATTTGTCACAACAAAAGTTTGCAAGAAGCTCGAAGCTTCATACAATTTTTTAACTTCATGATCGCGCCTCGATGATGCATACAACAGGAACATTTGTTGATAAATACAGAGTATTCCATCTGTATCCAAATCTGGCCTCATGATATGAGTATCGAGAAGAGCCTTATATTCTGACAACTGTTCTTCGCTAGATAAGTCAGATTCATCCATTGTTGCAATCATTGACTGACACGTCAGATAAACTGCAGGTCTATCATTTGCTGCTGTAGACAAAGAAATAAAAAAAATAACAACAATTATTGTAATAAAAGAAATCCGTTTCATATCAGCTAGGCCTCAATTTATATTGGAAATTTTAACGAAAAAATACCGCCCATCTTGAGTGTACTTATGTATTTCTTACAATGTATATAAAGCAATAAGCATTGGTGTTTAGGAATATTCCTACTAACGATAGTAAACCGAGATTGCTCTATGTGTAAAATATAGTTACATTTTAAGGCCTTTTTAGGGTGACATTGAAATCGTGCTGTGCAGAAAAACTCCGACAATAAACCTAGCTTATCTGATGCTGCATATTTAACAAAGGGAATCACCAATGACCAAGCGCAGTGCAACGGTAAGGCATTCATCAACCGACTTTTACAACAACAGCGTTAAAGAAATAACGCGCCAGTACCTTTCTCTTTCATTTGAAGATGTTCATAGTCATTGGACTCACCATTTACAATCGGCCCTAAAGAAGCAAAATGTAGCAATTCTGGATGTCGGTGCGGGTGCTGGCAGAGATGTTAGTTACATTGCCAAACTTGCCGCGCAATATTCGAGTGATACCAGCAGCCAAAATATCTATGCGGTCGAGCCTGCCATCGAAATGATGAAAGTAGGGCAGGCAACCACGCAAAATCAAAACGTTCACTGGTTGCAGGACGCACTTCCTTCACTAGACAAAACCACAAAATTAGAAATTAGTTTTGACCTGATTTTGTTAAGTGCGGTGTGGATGCATATCGCCCCAAGCAATCGCGCCCGTTCAATGCGTAAATTAGCCAACTTACTCAAACCGGGCGGAAAAATAGTGATCTCGCTTAAATTTGGTATGACCAAAGAGGAGCAGCAAGAGCGAAGTATGTATGATGTTAGCGTTGAAGAAATTGAGCGCTTGGCGCAAAACCTTGGTTTAATCGCTCAATTAGAATCCTCAACAAGCATCGATAAACTGAATCGTGCAGGTATTTACTGGCAAACGGTCGTGTTACGAATGCCTGATGATGGCACTGGTGCCTTTCCTTTTATTCGCCATGTCGCGATTAATGACGGTAAATCGGCAACTCACAAGCTTGCATTGCTAAGAGTGCTACTAAGAATTGCAGATGGTCATCCAGGCGCTGTTTTGCGTCGAGAGCATTTCTCAGGAGGTGATAGAGTAATATTACCCTTGGGTTTGGTTTCTTTGTATTGGATCCATCAATATAAAGACTTAATTGATCATCACGGTCTATTTCAAACCCCGAATAAAAGCGCCAAAATGGGTTTTATGAAAAAGGGAGGTTGGTGTGAATTAGGCGAAAGAACGTCTTCTGATTTTCGTGTTGGTAATTTGTTTATGGGTGAAGAAGCTGTCGCTCTTTGCAAAACGTTGTCTACGTGCGCACAAAATATCAGAGATATGCCAAGTCGATACATCACGCTTCCATATAGCGATGCACGTGTATTTGAAGTGGCAAGCAAAAGGGTCAAACCTGTTCGACGTCTTTTTCTGGACTTAGACACGCTCACCCAATGGGGGGAGTTTTCATTACCCGAGTCCACATGGCTGGCATTAAGCCGTTATGCTTGCTGGATTGAGCCAGTGATTGTGAGTGAATGGGTAAGGACAATGGCGACATACTCAGGGAATCGACAATATGCTGCATTTGACAAACGCGCATACCTGAATCAGGCGTTAAACTGGCTCGAGCCAATACGCACCACAACAGAGGTGCGCAATCGATTTGATGCACTCAAATCGAAACAAGCAATGCAGTGTGTTTGGTCAGCAAAAGCGCTTAAGCACAAATATGACATTGACCACAGTATGCCTTTTTCACGATGGCCAAATAACGATTTATGGAATTTAGTGCCCAGCGATCAAAAGGTCAATAATGAAAAACGTGACCGCTTGCCCACGGAGCGAAAACTGATAGAGGCAAAAGAACGGATGCTTGATTGGTGGAAAATGGCGTGGTTAGACGATGTTTCAATAAAAGATAATGTGGCTTTAAAACAACGCTTTTTTGCTGAAGCAAACATCGCTTTACCTGGTTTACCGCGTCATAATTTATCTGTAGATGATTTGTTCGAAGCGCTGTTGTTGCAGCGCGGAAGATTGAGGGAAATGCAGCAGTTGAGGGAGTGGTGAAGCAAGCTGCATTTTCACAGTGACTTTGTCATTATCTCAAATTCGAGAAAAAGCTACAGCCCCAATTCTGACAAACTGGGGTGTTCGTCAGGTCTTCTGCCTAAGGGCCAATGAAACTTTCTGTCTTTTGCTTCTATCGGCAAATCGTTAATTGAAGCATAACGATTGGTCATCAAGCCATTTTCGTCGAATTGCCAGTTTTCATTGCCGTAGGAACGAAACCAATTTCCGCTATCATCGTGCCACTCGTAGGCATAGCGGACAGCGATTCGGTTGTCAGAGTAAGCCCATAACTCTTTAATCAATCTATAATCGAGCTCCTTATTCCACTTTTCAGACAAAAAGCTTTCTGCCTGCTCGCGTCCATTAATGAAAACAACACGGTTTCGCCATTGGGTATCCAAACTGTATGCTTTTGAAACAGCTTCAGGGTTACGATTATTCCAACCATCTTCAGCTAAACGCACCTTTTGCGTTGCGCTAGCGTGATCAAATGGTGGAACAGGTGGACGTTTTTGCATGCTTATCTCCATAGTGATTAACAAAAAAGTGAAATTGAAAGCTAATAATACATAGACTGCATAAAACCTAAAGAAGCAAATAAGTAAATTAGAAGTTAGTTTTAATCTGATTTTCTAAATTGCTATGTCCAACCTTTACTCCTGCATCAAATCCGCTATCATTTCTCCCTTTAAAAAGGAGTACCGAGTGAAGAAACAAATAGTAAATTTCGCCCTGATTGGATTCTTAGTATTACTTGGCGGCTGCGCTCCGGAAGTCGGCAGCAAAGCATGGTGTGATGACTTGGAAGAAAAGCCAAAAGGTGATTGGTCTGCCAATGAAGCGACTGATTACGCTAAACATTGCATTTTTAAAAGTAGAGACGAAGAATAGCGGTTTGTAAGCGGACAATCGCCGTGAAAGTATCGAGCCGAAGAGATGATTAATAAGCACATTTTTAGTTTACACTGAGCAAGCACATTTATCGCTAAGAACACAGTTACCTCTAAAAACGGCCCTTAGCTAAAACATCAATCTCAAACCTTAAAAAAGGAAAATAGTGTTAGATCTACTTTGGTGGCAATACGCCTTAATTGGCGTAATTTTTGTGTGGAGCGGTTTTGTTCGCAGTGGGCTAGGCTTTGGCGGTGCGGTATTGGCGTTGCCATTTTTATTACTCGTTCTCAACGACCCTCTAGTCTTTTTACCCATTATCTCTATTCATTTGCTCGTGTTCTCCAGTTGGATAGCTGTTCAAGGTGCAAGAACTAACAAAAAACAAGCCGCTCTAGCAAAACAAAGAGGAGAAGCCTTGAATGAGACACAAGGTAATATTGCTTGGGCTTATTTGAGAAAAGCCCTTGGGATTATGATTATCCCAAAGCTGATCGGTGTGTTTGGCTTATTGACCCTACCTGGCGACATCGTGACCATCGTTATTTTCGTTATTGTGGCTATTTTTGCAGTCTCTTATATTCTCAATAAACCCTTTTATTCTAATAACAAAACACTCGACACGCTCTTCTTAATGTTGGGCGGTTACGTGAGCGGCACGTCGCTGATCGGCGCTCCGCTTATCGTCTCAGTGTTTGCGACGAAAGTACCGCGTCATCAGCTACGTGACACTTTATTTGTGCTGTGGTTTATATTGGTCATGATCAAGATGATCTCATTTGTGATTGCGGGTGTCGACTTGCAGTTAGTTCATCAACTTTGGTTATTGCCTTGTGCTTTAATCGGTCATGTTTTTGGGCAGCGTCTGCATGAGCGTATTGTGGAGGCTGAAACGCCGCGCTTTTTCCAATTTGTTGGCATTGCGCTGCTGGTTGTATGTGTATTTGGTATTTATACGAGTTTGATTTTATGATGCGAGTCCACGTAGGATCGCGTTTACGTTGTTGACTTTACAAGACGCTCTTGTGTCCAGTTAATATACTGTTCAATTGGCATTGGCTTGGCGATACCGTAGCCTTGACCAAATTCACAGTTTAATTCAGCAAGCGTTCTCGCTATTGCATCTGTCTCAATGCCTTCAGCAACAACTGGTTTATCGTTTGTGTCCGCGATTGCCAAGATACTTTTGACCAGCAGTAAACTCTCACGATCAGAATTGATGTTTTTTATAAAACTCTGATCAATTTTAAGCTTTGATATGGGCAGGGCATGGAAGTAAGTGAGCGAGGAATAACCCGTTCCAAAATCATCAAGCGAAAATTTGACGCCTAATGCTTCGCACCGAGATAGGATTTTACGAGTAGCATCGAAGTTGTTAATTGATTCCATTTCGAGTATTTCGATTTCAATATATTCACCATCAACATCCCATTTAAATAATAAGGATTGTAATAAATCGGGGAACTGAGGATTTTCGAGTGAACTCGTATTGACGTTTAAACTAAATGGTCCTTGTAAGCCTTTCGCTTTAAAGATTTTACTGTGGGACAGGACGGTATTAATAACCCATTTATCTAACTGCCATTCTAAAGCTGTGTTTTTTATTGCTGCGACAATCTCCAAAGGAGAAACAGGTCCCTCTGGCCTGAACCAGCGCAGCAATGCTTCTGCCCCAAAAAGCTCGCCGTCAGACAAGCGAATTCGTGGTTGATAAAACAATTCAAATTGTTCATTTTCAAGCGCAATTTCAATTTCTTTTAGTAAATGCCGGCGCGACCAGTTGGATTGAAAACGCTCGGTGTCAAAATATCGGACCCTCGATTTGCCTTGCTCCTTGGCTTCGTATAATGCCTGATCGGCGTGGCGCACTAAAATATCAGAGTCTGCATCATCTCGCGGGTAAATAGTTACTCCTATACTCGTAGATATATTGAAGCTGTGCATTTGCGTTTCGCAAGTTCCCTCTATAGCCTGCTTTACTGCAGTGACCGCATCGTCAATATCAGCGTCATTAACACCAAATAGAAAACCAGCGAACTCATCTCCGCCAATTCTTGCAAATAGATCGGAAGGTTTTGTGCAGTTTTTTAGATTGTTTGCGACGTTAACAAGCACTTCATCGCCAATATCATGCCCGCATCGGTCATTGATCAATTTGAAGTTATCAAGATCAATAAACAAGACCACCAAATTCGTCTTTTGCTCATTGGCTAGTAGTAGCGCTGAATCTAGTTTGTCTGAGAAACGCTTTCGATTGGCTAGCCCGGTAAGCTCATCATGATAGGCCATATGCTCTATTTTTTGCTGGGCAATAACCATTTCGGATATATCTTCAGCTGTGCCAATCGTGCGTTCTGCTTGTCCATTTGTGTCATAGTAGGTTACGCCACGTGCCTCTATCCATTTATATGAATCACCTGCTTTAATTCGATAACGAATATTGTATTCGTTGCCTGAGGCAACAGAGTTGCGGTAGCTGTTATCTACAAGTTCTTTATCTTCGTCATAGATTAAATCGAGAAACAATTGATAGTTGGCACTGTTGTATTGCGGGTTAATTTCATAGATAGAGTAAATTTCTTCAGACCAATAAAGAGACTCTGCATTGTGATCTAGTTCCCAAAATCCAACGCCAGATAAGCGCTGAGATTCCCGTCTTCGGCGTTCGGAAATGATTAATTCTTTTGACAATTGGTGTGAGCGATTTTCGGTCATATTTCAACCTTTGAAAGAATGTTTCTGAGTTTGTGCATTTATTCAGTCTCACAACAACAGCGATGTAGGCGATCGAGTTCCAGTATATCAAAGTTTATCGGCCAAAAATCGCAGAGCTTAATTATCATAAGTCCTAGCTCTTGCCTGATCCTCCTAGAGAGTCTATGCTTTTGAACCTAATATACATGTAAAGCATTATGATATTTTGAAGCTTTCACATACCCGAGGTTCTATTTCAATGGCCCTCGCGGATCTTTACCTGTAAGTCCAGTGCAATATTACATGGCTTACAACACGAATTTTCGTCATAAAGGAGAAAACGGTACATGCATGAAATCATCTGCCCACATTGCAATAAAGCATTCAAAATTGACGAAGCGGGATATGCTGATATTTTAAAGCAGGTTCGAGATACTGAGTTTGAAAAACAACTGCACGAGCGCTTGGAATTGGCCGAGAAGGATAAATTGAATGCGGTAGATCTTGCCAAGAGCCAACTCACTAGTGAAATGCAAAGGGTTGCCTCGGAAAAAGATACCGAGATTCAATCGTTAAAGGCAAAATTAGACACGGGTGAAGTTAACAAAAAGCTCGCTGTCAATGAAGCTCTTGATGATATTAAAAAAGAAAGAGATGCATTAGCCAACATGCTTGAACAGATAAAGCGTGACACCATGGCAGCATCAGAGCTAGCTGACGCAAAATTAGCCAAAGAGCTGCTGGAAACTGCGGCAGCAAAAGATAAAGAAATTCAGGATTTACAAGCGAAGCTAGGCACAACGTTACTGGAGCAAAAAGTCGCTATAACCGCCGCAGTAGGTGCGGTCGAAAAAGAGCGTGATGAATTTAAAAACAGTCTCAAGCAAGCTGAACTTGAAAAGCAACTCGCTGAAACATCGCTCAAAGAAAAGTATGAAACACAAATAAAAGACAGAGACGATGCGATTGAACGACTTCGCGATATGAAGGCACGTTTATCTACCAAGATGGTGGGAGAAACTCTCGAACAACACTGTGAAACAGAATTTAATCGTATCAGAGCAACCGCTTTCCCTCGCGCTTATTTCGAAAAAGATAATGATTCAAGGTCTGGCAGTAAAGGCGATTACATTTTTCGGGACTCAGACGAAGCAGCCACTGAAATTGTCTCAATTATGTTTGAGATGAAGAACGAAAACGACACCACTGCAACAAAGAAAAAGAACGAGGACTTTTTCAAGGAACTTGATAAAGATCGAATTGAAAAAGGCTGTGAGTACGCAGTATTGGTCTCTCTTATTGAGCCTGAAAGCGAACTGTACAACTCAGGCATTGTCGATGTGTTTCATCGCTATCCGAAAATGTATGTTGTGCGTCCGCAGTTCTTTCTTCCAATCATTACGCTTTTACGAAATGCGGCGATGAAATCGCTTGAATACAAGAAAGAGCTCGCGCTAGTTAAGGCGCAGAGTGTGGATATCACAAACTTTGAAAATGATCTCGATAATTTTAAGACGGCATTCGCCAAGAATTATGACCTTGCTTCAAGGAAATTTAAAACAGCGATAGATGAAATTGATAAATCTATTGATCATCTACAAAAAACTAAGGATGCATTGCTTAGTACTGATCGTAACCTTCGTCTTGCAAATGACAAGTCTCAAGATGTAACGATTAAGAAGTTAACTCGCCGTAATCCGACAATGGCGGCTAAGTTTGATGAGTTAAATGAGCAAGATTCGTCTGAATCGGAATGATATAAATTAGCAAATTTTGATGTGATAATATGCGGTAGATCATACACGTTTGTTAAGTGCTTTTTTTGCGTCCGCTATGGCTGGTGGGAGGTCCTTGCCTTTGCAAGGATGACGGGTGATGTTTTGACTATGCAATGCAATGCGTTGCTTTGTCACATTGAATATGATTGATATTATAATCCTTATCACAAACTCTTACCTCAAGTTCAAGATATCACCGCCTCAATAGCGCTAACAATCCCCATCGATTTTTTTAGGTTGTGATTCTCAGATGCTAGTACTTTAGACGTACCAAGGCCAATACAGTCAGTGGCACAGATAATCATAATTGTTTTCTTCATCAAGCATTCCTTAAAAATTCGCATTGAAGATGTACTTACTGTAAACCAAGCTCATAACGTAATGTGCGCTTCCTGCCCAAAAGCTTGACGTGAGTCAACGTGACTTCTTAAAAATAGGCTCATCATGCATAAAGAATCATAAAACTATAAAATCTAGATATTACATGGATATCTATGAAACAAAACTCTAATGATAAGGCTCAGGATCCCTCCGCAAAAGCAGCTAATTCGCGAACTCAAGGTGTCGTGCGTTTAACGATTGACGCCGTATTGGCTATCACTGATATTGTTGAATCAGTGCATAAACAAGTAAGTCCGCTTTCCACTGTGAAGTCGACGAGTGAAAAAGAGCAGCTTTCAGGCATTAGTGGATTGGTTTATCGGAACATTCGCAGTGTGACACAGAAATTAGGTTACAAGATTGATGCACCGTTGGCGGCAATAAGCAAGGCATTGGCCTCACAACCAGACTCAGCTACAACACAGGCCTTACTTGCAGCATTAAACGGGGTGCTGGGTGATTATCTTGCTGCTAGCTCAAACCCTTTGGCTATTCAAATGCGCTTTCGAAAAAATGGGCAAGTTCTCGATGATGTTCAGCTGCGCGAAATCGTAAATCAGGGTAATGGCAAGCTGCTGGTGATCATTCATGGTCTGTGTATGAATGATTTGCAATGGTGCAAAGACGGTCATGATCACGGTGTCGAGTTAGCAAAAGAGACGGGTATGGCTTACATCCATCTCCACTATAACTCGGGGCGCCATATTTCTGATAATGGCCAAGAGTTTGCCAGTTTATTGGAGTCTTTGATAGGCCTGTCAGATAAATGTTTAGAAATTAACATATTAGCTCATAGCATGGGCGGCCTAGTATCTCGTAGCGCTTTTCATATTGCCGAAAACAGTGGTTACAAATGGCTCGAACTGCTTAACAAAGTAGTATTTTTAGGTACGCCGCATCATGGAGCTGCTCTTGAAAAAGCAGGTAACTGGATTGATTTGATTTTAGGTGCTCATTCATATACGGCGCCCTTTGCTCGCTTAGGTAAATTACGCAGCGCAGGTATTACTGATTTACGCTATGGTAATGTGCAGGAGTTGGATTGGCATGCTGTTGACAGGTTTGCATTCACTGGCGACCGACGTTTGCCTCTACCTTTACCTAAAAATGTGCAGTGCTTTGCAGTAGCAACGAGTGCTAAAAATAGTATTAATTATCCTCTGGGTGATGGGCTGGTAAGGATAAAAAGTGCATTAGGTGAACACCCTGATCCGGCGTTTGATTTACATATTCCAGAAAATAGAAAATGGGTCGGTACTACCATCAACCATAAGCAATTATTGAGCTCTCCTGAGGTTTATGAGGTTTTAAAAAATTGGTTTGAGATAGCCTGAGCGCTTAAGGTGCATTGCTTTATTATTCTCATCGCTTAGCATGCGCATGGTCTGGATTTGATGCATCCAGCTCAAGATAAGTGCTAATAAATGCTCTTAATAAAATTGAAAAAACTTTCAAGTTACGTCTACACTTAAGTATCGAAACGATAGTTTGTCGAGGTTGTCACCATGTCAAACAAACTAAACGCACTGGATCTCGCGTTTTTGTCTTTGGAAAAGCAATCCACACCGGTAAACGTGGCCAGTTTGACTATTTTTGAAATTCCGAAGAATTATAAAGGAAATTTTCCACTCGATTTATTGGCAAAATTACAAAGCCAAGTAGCTAAGCCACCTTTCAATCAAAAGCTAAGTTCAGTGCACAGTGCTGCACTCCCAAGTTGGGAACTCGACACAAATTTTGATATACATCATCACGTACGACATTCAGCACTGCCACTGCCAGGTAAATTGGATGATTTACTAGAGCTAACATCGCGCTTACACAGTCAACTATTAGATCGTAAACGACCATTATGGGAATTTCATCTGATTGAGGGTTTGGAACATAACCAGTTTGCCATGTATCTTAAGATGCATCATGCCGTGATCGATGGCATGGGTGGCATTGAATTAATGGAAAATTGGTTTAGTTTATATGCTGATGAAGAAATTAAAGCTCCTTGGGCTTGCATGCCAAATCATCGAAAAAGCCGTGGATTTCAACTTCCCGGATTGCTAGGAAAAACTTCGCAACTAGCTGGAAAAATCGCTGCTAATTCAAAAATGGTGCAAGGCCTGTCAAAGATGATCATAGGGCAGGGGCTCAAAGCCATCGGTCTTGATAACAATATGTCTCCGGTGCCTTTTAGTGCGCCGCACTCCATGTTCAATGTGCCAATTACCGGTTCTCGCTGTTTTGTGGTTAAAACGTTATCTCTTACAGAGTTAGAAGCCTTGGGAAAACAGGCTAATGCCACGATAAACGATATTATACTTGCCCTTTGCTCTGGTGCATTGCGCAGATATCTAATGGAAAAACGGGCATTACCTAATAAGTCACTGATTGCTTCTGTTCCGGTTTCTGTACGCCAAGCGAGGGACTTAGGGAATCAAATTACCTATGTGATGGCAAATTTGGCCACTGACGAGCCCGACACCATGACGCGTCTTGCTATGATTGGTCAATCAACTCAAGACGCAAAACGAGAACTAGCAGATGTGTCTGCCGCTGCCGCCACTAATTTTGCTTTCTTAGCCCAAGGCGCAGTAGCGGTGATGAATCAATTAAATATATCTAGCATCATTCCGCCAGCAGCGAATATCATCATATCGAACGTGCCAGGACCAAGGAAACCTTTGTATTTTGGTCAAGCGAAGTTGAAAGCTACCTATCCATTATCCGTTTTAGTTGATGGCCAAGCACTAAACATAACTGTAGTCAGTTATTGCGATGTTATCGGTTTTGGATTAATGGCTTGCAGTGACATTATTCCCGACGTCAGTTTGATTGCTAATTATATTGAATCTGGAATTGATGATATCAAAGGAGGTATTTATTTAAGAAACTTAATGCAGGAGGCCAAAAGCTAGCAAACTATAAATTGTGGTAAAGTAGAACGGTGGGACATACCTTGCCAATCTAACTTTAGCCACAAATGACTGATAGTAAAGCAAGACAGGGTAGGTCCATTTCATTAAACTTATACTGCGAATTAAAAACTACGGTGCTTTTTTAGAACTGACTTTAGTTGCTGATTTTACTGATTTTTTTGCTGCTGTCTTTTTCACTGCAGCCGCTTTTGGTTTTGCTTTAATCGTCGCTTTCTTTGTTGCTGCAGTCGCCTTCGTCTTAGAAGTCGTTTTCGGTGTTGCTTTCACGGCTTTTTGTTGCACAGGCTTAACAGACGGGGATGTAGCATCCCGTTTTTCAATTAATTTAACAACAACTGTTGTAAGATGATCGACAGTCGCGTTTAGTTCCGCTAGCTTTTTTTCCTGTAATTCCGTAGAGCCTATACCAAAAAACTTTTTACTTCTTTTCTCTATATCGTTTTTTGTATCTGTAATGTTGCCTTGCATTTCTTCTCCTCGCTTGAGGAGCTCATTGTAAAGGCGATTTGACTTTTCTTGGGCGGCATCAATTGATTTACCCAATACTTTTAAACTGCTTTCGATAGAGCCTAAGCCTGCCAACCAGGCATTTCGTGCCATGTCTTCAAAAGTGTCTTTAGTTGACATTGTTGTTCTCCTGTAAAATAAAATATGATTTAAGAAATTTTATTGACCGCAGCTGTTAGCGCATCTACTTTTTTTGTTAGTTTATCAATCTTTGCATCTATATCTGAGGTATCAAGACCAAGCGTTTTACGCACGTCTTCAACTCGTTTTCCGACAGACCCGTTTGCTTTCAATTTCTTTTTGGTATCAGCTTCAAGTTTCTCGCCTTTGGAAACTAAATCTTCAAAAAGATGACTCGTTTCATTGTTGAGTTTTTCATATTGGCTTTGTATTTCTTCAAACCCCTTACCATAAGCGCCAAGGCCGGCTAACCATATTTTGCGTGCTACTTCTTCAGCCGTTTCAAAAGTATCGTTTGCTCTTTCTGATTTAGTCATTTCTTCTCTCCATTAATAGTAAATAAGCTTGGGTAAATCGCTTTTCCCATTTAAATA
Source organism: Glaciecola nitratireducens FR1064 (assembly GCF_000226565.1). Classification (NCBI taxonomy): domain Bacteria; kingdom Pseudomonadati; phylum Pseudomonadota; class Gammaproteobacteria; order Alteromonadales; family Alteromonadaceae; genus Brumicola; species Brumicola nitratireducens. The sequence goes on from NC_016041.1 coordinate 1,399,260, forward strand.
TAGTCAAGATTAATAGAAGCTGCATACTAAAATTGTATAAAATTTAAACTGACTGATGTTTTTCCTGCGGACAGAACGTCATCCTAATTGCTACGCTTCGCCAACAAATGCATGATTAAAGGTTGTTCTCACAAAAATAGAAGACACGCTCGCCAAAGGAGCTACAGCAAGCAAAATAAGTCGGAAGACTCAAACTAAGATAGTGATAAGGAAAGACAATCCTTAGGAGAAAGCAAGCGTTTTGGATGGTTAGTTAGACTAATCTATTTCTGGTAGCGGGTTTTCAGCGGGTCCACTTGCCGAAAACAATGAATGCATTAATGCTCTCTCTCTACTAATAATCGGATCAATAAAAGCATGCACTTCACCGAGTTTTTTAAAGGATTTAAAGCCTTTTTCTAAAAAATGATGCAAACTTTCGACACCAGCGACTTTTGCGGGCTTTCGAGATAACATCAACATGGTTGAAACACCTGTAATTTTAACTACTTGCGCTAAATCTAAACCAAGATCTTCAAGCAACTGTATTTGTTCCTCGCGTTTAGACTGATTATCAGACCAGCGATAACAATCAAAGTAGTTGCGACGATTTACCGCTTTACCATCCAGCTTTTGCACTAAGGCAATATCAAGCTCCAACGAAAGGCAATTTAGCCTAAGCGCTGCTTGCAATGATTTTAAACCTTTTTCAGGCAATACCTTAGCCATCTTAGGGACTACTCGTGCAAGTTCCATATCGCGCTGAGCAAAATCTTTTGGACCATATATTTCATCGATAAAAAACTGCATAGCCGGTTTAAAACGCTTGGAGTCCCATAAATCAGCATGAGTAACTAATAATCGTTTGGTTTGCCAAGCCTGCAACTCTCGAATAGCTTGAGTCAAATTCTGTTGCTCGACCAGCAAATGTAGTTGTTCTGCTTCTTGCAGATCTCGTATTATTTTTTCTAACATATTTGACATAGGCTATGTAAATACTGCTCCTTTATCGGTAAATTTATCCACACTTCGTTAATAAAGGTACGCACTAATATTCATTCAAACAAGATCTTTCAGAGAATTTAATCGTTTTATTCCCGCCTAAACAACACAATATATAGCCATTAATTTTCGCAGGGGGTGCGGTTTTAGTATTTGTGCCTAAAGAACATACCAAATAAAAGTGATTATTTATTGAGCTCTATGAGCCAGAATTTCTGGAGTATCTAGCTTTGTTGCTTATACTCAATAACAACAAGAACATTATTTTCAGGAGTTTTTTCTATGTTGTCGATATCTGCCAATCTCACTCTTTACCGCTTGGAACGTAAAATGCGTCGAGCCCAAAGTTATGCCGATTGGAAGCAGGCCGCTCTTGAACACGATTCTGTTTCTGGTCTTGAATCGTGGAAGCAGAAAGAAGCATCAAATAGTTACGATTACCTAAATATTCGGAGCAGAGTCGACACGATCAAAAAACTCAGAAAAGAAAAGGATGATATTGGTTTATTGTTCGCACTTAATGAGGGGATCCACGGAAATCAAGGAGGAATGGGTAAACCTATCCTTTATAAATTGGCGAAATTTGGCACAAAACACCTGATTGAAGAATATGTTAACGAAATAGTCGATGCACTTGAACATATTTCAAACCTAAGCGAAACGGATGATATAACTCGAGAAGATAAGCTTGATTTTTTTACACGTGCGAGCCTTTGCTTTGGCCACTCTGCGCTGATGCTGAGTGGCGCGGGCTCACTTGGTTATTTTCATCTTGGTGTAATTAAGGCTTTATTTGAACATCAGATCTTGCCTAACGTCGTGTCTGGATCAAGCGCGGGCTCCATATTTGCGGCGGTGCTAGGAACCCACACAGATGAAGAACTGGATTTCTTTTTTAGCGGTGACATGCTGTTAGAGCCTTTGCAGCTCAATATTGATAGTAAGCCCAAGCGTTTAGTTCGGGAACGGATGGACTCAACGTCATTGGGTTTGACATTGGAGACAGTAATTCCTGATATCACTTTTCAGGAAGCATATGAGAAAACAGGCAGAATGATTAGTATCACTATCGCACCCTTAGAAGAGCACCAGACGTCCAGACTGATGAATGCGGTAACATCTCCTAATGTCTATGTGCGTAGCGCCGTAATGGCGTCCTGTGCTGTGCCCGGTGTTTTTCCACCTGTTATGCTAATGGCTAAAAATGTTTATGGAGAGCGTCAACCCTATCTGCCAAATAGGTTATGGATCGACGGGGCTGTAACGGATGATTTACCAGCAAAAAGATTAGCCAGGCTGTATGGTGTTAACCACTATATCGTGAGTCAGGCAAATCCACTAGCGCTCGCCATTCTTAAGGGTGAGCAATATATGCCGATTCCAAAAAGTGCAAAAAATATTATTCGTTTTTCCTCTCATGAATTACTAAAAAGTACGGAACAGTTTAGTCGACGTTATCTGCGTAAAGTTCCGGATATTGGTAAAGTTATTAATATGTTTTATTCCGTTTTTGCACAAGATTATAAAGGTGATGTCAATATTGTACCGAACTTTACTTTTGTTAGTCCTGAAAAGCTCTTAGGTCATCTAACTTCGGATGAAATCAGGGAGCTAGTCGCAGAGGGGGAGCGCTCTACCTGGCCAGAATTAGAGCATATTAGAATTTGCTCGAACATTGCTAAAAAATTAGAACAAATAATGGATCATCACTCTGATCACGACATAAGACGCTTCTACAAGGTGAAACACCGAAAATTGGTACGCTCAAGGTCGACGAAGCGTTCATCCAAAGTAAATGACGATAGTTAATAGAAAGCCCGAAAAGACTACTTTCAAAAACGAAGTTAAGGTCAAGAACCTGATCTACGTCAAAGAATATATCAGTGCTAGGATTACGCTTTACGTTGTTTAAAAACAAACCTTAGTTGAGAGCAAGAGTTTTCAATAGTTCATATGAAAGCGATTGTTAACCATAGCTGATAGTCTTTTTCTCAAGAATACGTAAGTAAAGTAACTGTACTATCGACAAATGAACAAAGTGTTCCTTATTAAGGATTACTTCTATGGCATTTAAAACTCCATTAGAAATGTTGTATCACTGGCAAGATACCAGCCCTAACACTGTGTTTTTAAGACAGCCTGTTGATGGCGAGGTGCAAGAGTTCACGTGGCAAGATACAGCAGATCAAGTATATAGGGTTGCAGCAGGATTAATCGCATTGGATTTACCTCCGATGAGCAATATAGCGGTTTTATCAAAAAATTGTGCCCAATGGTTTATTACTGATTTAGCCATCATGTTGGCTGGTCATGTGTCCGTACCTATCTATTCAACCGCCGGTGAAAAAACAATTCGGTACGTTCTAGAACACGCACAATGCCCAGTGATTTTTATTGGAAAGTTAGATAAAACCGAAGAGCAAGTTGCCGCTATTCCAAAAGGTACTATAAAGTGGGCTTTTCCGTATCCCCATATTGAAGCTGATAAACAGTGGCAAGAGCTGCTTGTAAATGAGCCTTATACAAAAAGAATGATACCCGATTGGAAGACAGTGATGACAATTGTCTATACTTCTGGGTGCACTGGCACTCCAAAAGGAGTGGTTCATAATTATGAATCTATCTGTTGGGCTGCTCATGGATCATTATACGAATTTGGGTTAGGGCCGCAAGACCGTATGTTGAGTTATCTCCCTTTGGCGCACATTACCGAGCGGGTTTTGGTAGAGTTAGCCAGTTATTATTCTGGCATGCGTATTGATTTTGTCGAGTCATTGGAAACTTTCTCCAGAGACATTAGGAACACTCAACCCACTTTATTTATCTCTGTCCCGAGGTTGTGGACAAGATTTCAAATGGGCATATTGGCCAATATCCCTCAAAAGAAACTTGATTTTTTACTTCGTATTCCTATCGTAAACACATTTATATCAAGAAAAATCCGCAGTAAACTTGGATTGCAAAAGGCGCGTCTATGCGCGAGTGGCTCAGCACCTATAGCTGAAGCAACACTGCATTGGTTTCATCGTTTAGGGGTGAATATTTCTGAAGGCTGGGGGATGACCGAGAACTGCGCCTATGGTACCTGTTGCGTACCATTTCGGGTTGATAAAATAGGCAGTATTGGGCGTGCTTATAAAGGAGTTGATATCCGTATCAGTGGCGAAGGGGAAATTCTGGTGAAAGGCAAGTGCAATATGAAGGAGTATTATTTAGAACCAAAAAAAACACTCGATGCATTCACTGATGACGGGTATTTGAAATCTGGCGACAAGGGTTCTGTAGATGAAGATGGTTATTTTAGAATTAGCGGGCGCTTGAAGGAGATATTTAAAACCTCAAAAGGAAAATATATTGCTCCTGTGCCAATTGAATCAAAACTTATGGTTAACTCTTTGATTGAACAAGTTTGTGTCACAGGGGCCAAACTCAAACAACCAGTTGCTTTGGTCGTATTATCCGAAGAAGCTCGGAATGAGCCTCTTGAAAAAGTTAAGAGTAGCCTACTCGCAACTTTTGAGGAGGTTAATGCTAGCTTAGAAAGTCATGCAGTGTTAGACCACCTTGTTATTGTAAAGGACGCCTGGACGGTTGAAAATAACTTGCTGACACCCACGCTCAAGATTAAGCGTAATGTATTGGAAGAAAAGTACGAAACCTTAATAAATAAAGTATACACAGAAAAAATTGTGTACCAATGAACAGAAAATAACAAGCAGGCGATAATCGCTCAAATTCCTTCCTTCACGATTTACATCCATTTCTAGCCAAAAAGAAGCAGTTCAGGATTAATTTCTACCCAGTTCTTCATGCGATGTCACCCAGTCCAAGGATGAAATAGCAGATGCTAGCGATATCTCGCCAGCGAGGACAACAGAAGCGACTATTTCAGCAAATTTCAATGCTTTTCCCGGGCCATAGCAATGTAACATTTCCAAACATTCCTTCTGCGTCCCTAAGCCCGTGCCACCACCACACGTTGCTATGATTAATGAGGGGAGGGTTATTGAAAGATATAAGTCTCCTTCATCATTAATTTCTGAATAAATAATCCCAGCTGACGATTCAGATACGTTAGCGACATCTTGGCCCGTGGCGATAAACATTGCTGTAATACCGTTTGCAGAGTGCAACCCTGTGTTATTGGCGCCGGCTAAAAATGCGCCAATAGAGGCGGCTCGTTGATGCTGTCCAATTTGTGTCGGTTCTACTCGCATAACTTCAATTAAATCACTTTTTTTGATAGTGACTTCGGCCGTCACTCTTTTTCCGCGTGTATGTAGAATGTTGATAAATGAGGATTTTTTATCAGTCGCCATATTCGATTCGAGGAAAAAGTTTTTGATACCCGGATATTGCTCAATTATCCAACCGCAGGCAAAATAAGTGGCTCGCCCCACCATATTCTGACCTCCTGCATCACCGGTGGTAAAGTTAAAGCGTAAAAACGCAAATTTGTTGGCTTTGTAACTTTCAATGTTACGCAGTTTTACATGTGGGTCAGTCGCTTCGGCCTGCTGTCGTATTCCATCAATATTATCAGTCACCCAGCGGTCAAAGTCTCTGGCTTCTCTGGCATCATCAAACACAAAAACAGGGGCTCGCTGCATAGCATCATCCACCACGGTTGCTTTTACCCCGCCAGACTGATTCAGTAACTTTATGCCTCGGTTATAAGATGCCACGAGCGTACCTTCAGTGGTGGCAAGTGGAATAAGGAATTCTCCTTGAGCATGCTCACCGTTTACTTTGATCGGTCCTGCAATACCAATAGGTATTTGAGCCATACCACAAAAATGTTCAATGTTGCCACTAAGAGAGGCGAGATCAGCATCGAAGTTAAATAAATTTTGAGGCGTAGTGTCTGTTATTCCTGATACATACTCTTGTCGTTTTTTAATAATATCAGGATGAAAATCGTTTTCTGCGTTACGCGGAATTTGATTCAAGGTTTCGTTAATAAGCGGCAACTTGTCCTTCAGTACTAATTTTATATCACCAAAAGGAGGAGCAGTTATGGTGATGTTGATATCGACAATTTTTGAGTCAGGTATAGAAGTGCCATCAACAAACACAGTTAAGGTTGCCCCAAGTGGAAAGTCTATTCCTTTTTTTTGTTCAAGGGTATGAAGGCCAATTGGTGTGTCAGAGTTCAACGCAACCATGATTTTAGACATATCAATTTTTTGATTGTTAATGAATAAATGCAAAATTTGGTTAAAGTGTGCGCTTTTAATTCGATTTTTTAATGAAAAGCTTAAACCCTTATCAGTCTTTCTTAAACTGCCAAGGGTGTATAGCTGTTTTAGCATTGAGTCTGGTATAAGCATAGTGAGCTCTGCTGAAAAAGGTTTGTATTAACTATCTATGTTTTTTAATTGAATATGTTGATGGTGATCAAAAAAATTATCTTATCTAGAGTCAAACTCATCACTGTTTTATCTCAATCGATAGAGTGATTCAGCTTTCTTTTCCTGAACGCCACGATCGCCACTGCATCTAAGGAACTAAAATGACCGTAAAAGTGAAGATTGATTTACACCGCGAATTTATTGTTGCCGCAGACATCGATACCGTATTCTCTCTTTTATCAAATGTTCCCGCTTCCGCTGCTTATTTCCCGAAAGTACATAAGTTAACGCCGTTGTCAGATAATGCATTTCGATGGGTTATGGAAAAGGTCGCGCTTGGGATTTACTCAATTGAAACGAGTTATGCTTGCCAATATATTTCTGATACAGATGCAAAAACAATCGTGTGGGTGCCTATTGAAGGCGAGGGGAACGCTACCGTGTCAGGTAAATGGACATTAACCAAGTTTGCTGCCGGCACCAAAGTTTTATTTGAGACACAAGCTGAACTCATACTGCCAGTAAGCGGACTGCTTCAGTTAGCGATTAGCCCTCTGGTTAAAATCGAGTTTACGGGGCTGGTTGATACGTATCTGAACAACTTACAAGACTTATGGGCGTAGTGTCGTCTTCGGCACTGGAAGTCGTAATATTTATTGTATCTAGAAAAATTTGACGAGCAACTATTTGACGTTGGTCAAGATAACGAGAGCACATTTGATAAACAATCAACCTGTCTCTTTTTTATTTTATGGACGTTGAGCGTGAAAACGCCGTTCGGAAGTCGGCATAGCTTATAAACAAGACTATCAAAAGGAGCATGTATGACTGATTTTGCTGAATTAAGAAAGCAGATGATAAAGTATCAATTGGCGACTCGCGGGGTTGACGATGATGCACTGTTGAGTGCAATCAATACAGTGCCTCGAGAAAAATTTGTGCCAACAGAGTTGATAGAGTTCGCTTATCAAGATAGTCCCTTACCGATCGCTGCTAGCCAGACCATTTCTCAACCGTACATCGTCGCATTAATGATTGCGGCACTTGAACTTAAACCAAAAGATAAAGTGTTAGAGGTTGGTACCGGTTCAGGGTACGCCGCCGCGATTTTGTCTAAGCTGGCTCGACAAGTATTCACGATAGAAAGGCATAAAGTGCTTGCCGATTCAGCTCGTGTAACACTCCATCATTTGGGCTATAAAAACGTGCTTGTATTTCAAGCAGATGGAACATTGGGTTTGCCAAAAGAAGCACCGTTTGATGCCATAGTAGTAGCTGCAGGTGGTCCAAGTGTTCCTGAGCTTCTGAAACATCAGCTAGTTATTGGTGGACGTATGGTGATACCAGTGGGCTCAACATTGCAAAGCCAAAAGTTACTGAGGATCCGGCGCGTAAGTCAGCATGAATTTATAGAAGAGAGCCTCGGGGATGTGCGTTTTGTGCCTTTGATCGGTGCTGCTGGTTGGGAAGAAGAGTATGCTGAAAAGCCGAAAAAGAAAGAACCTACCCTCAGTTTACCTGACCATATTTATGAAAACAGTGAACATTTTGCCAGAATAGACGATTGTAATTTAGACAATTTACTTGAGCGTATCGGCGATAGTCGCGTAGTGCTATTGGGCGAATCATCGCATGGAAGTGCAGAATTTTATGATATGCGAGCCCGAATTACTAAAGAGCTGATAGAGAAGAAAGGCTTTACTATTATTGCCGCCGAGGCCGACTGGCCTGATGCAACGAATATCAATCATCATGTTCAGAGCACCTCCGATGAGTCGATGCAAGATGATCCACCTTTCACACGCTTTCCCACTTGGATGTGGCTTAATCACTCCGTTCTTAACTTCAGTCATTGGTTAAAGTCTTTTAATAATGATATCCAATTATCTGAGAATAAAGTGGGGTTTTACGGTCTTGATCTATACAGCATGAATACTTCAATGGAAGCGGTGTTAAGTTACTTGGATTCAGTAGATCCGAAAACAGCAGAAATTGCGAGGGTTCGTTACGGCTGTCTGACACCTTGGGCAAGGGAGCCGTCACTTTATGCTCGAGTGACTATGAACAAACAATATAAAGAGTGCGAAAATGATGTCGTTGCCACGTTACATGACTTACTCAAAAAACGCCTCGACTATTCTGCTGCCGACGGTAATCGATTTTTCAATGCCGAACAAAATGCCCGCTTAGTCGCAAGTGCCGAACGGTATTATCGCACAATGTATTATGCTGAAAATAACTCTTGGAATTTGCGAGATCAACACATGTTCGATACCTTGCAATCAGTCATGTTACATAGAGGCAAGTCTTCAAAAGCCGTTGTCTGGGCACATAACTCACACATTGGTGATGCTCGAGCAACTCAAATGAGCGCTCGCGGCGAATTCAATTTAGGACAGTTAACTCGCGAATGCTATGGCGATGCGGCTTACCTAATTGGATTTGGTACTGACCACGGCACAGTTGCGGCGGCGTCTGAATGGGGCGGTCCAATGGAAGTAAAACAAGTGCAGCCGTCTCATATTGATAGCTATGAGTATCTGTTTCATCAGGTGAAAACGGATAATTTAATATTGCCCTTGCGTAAACTAAAGCAAAAAACAGTGGGCAAAAAGCTCACGACTGAACGTTTAGAGAGGGCAATTGGCGTGATATACAGACCAGAAAGCGAACTACAAAGTCATTATTTTTATGCTGCATTACCGAATCAGTTCGATGAATATATTTGGTTTGATGAAACAAGCGCTGTTCAGCCTGTTAATAGAGAAACCATGCAAGATAGTCCCGATACTTTCCCGTTCGGCTTGTAGCTTTGCCCTTATGAACTACGAACAGCTAGCTCAATCCATTATGACACAATACGCCATTGATACTGGATTAGCCCGAGATCCTGAGTCGGGGGCGAAAAATCCTCCGCGGCGTTATTTATGGACTGATGCCTTTGCAGTTTGCAATTATCTTGGGTTCTATAAACGACATTCCGCCCCTGCATTCTTGCAGCAAGCGCTTACGTTGGTTGAACAAGTACACTGTGTGCTTGGAAAACACCGTGAGGATAGCTCAAAAAAAGGATGGATTAGCGGGCTTGACGATGTTGAAGCGAAGCGCCATCCAACGGCTGGCGGTTTAAGAATTGGTAAACCTTTAAATGAAAGCAATGCTGATACAGAAGTGAACTCATCTGCAGAATGGCAGCAAGATGGTCAATACTTCCACTATCTTACTAAATGGATGCATGCTTTAAATTGTGTCGCTCGAGCAACTGGCGATATGCAATATAATGAATGGGCACGAGAATTAGCTAAGACTGCGCACAGTGCATTCGTCTATGATGATTATGTAAATTCAAAACGCGTAAAGCGAATTTACTGGAAAATGAGCATTGACCTCTCTAGACCTCTTGTTTTATCGATGGGTCATCATGATCCCTTAGATGGTCTTCTAATTTATCAGCAGTTGCAAACTTGCTGCGCAAGAGCGGAAGCTAAAACTTCAAATTATAATTTGTCTAACGAAATTGCAGAAATGGCGGCTGTATGTGAGGCGAAGAACTGGGCAACTAACGACACACTTGGCGTCGGCTGCTTGCTTACTGACGCGTATAAATTATGTCAGTTAATGGGATTGTATCAATTAAATGGACAGCACTTATTTGAAAAAATACTACAAGATATAGAGAGTAGTTTACATCATATTGTTGGAGGTAACCTTTTTAGCATAAAGGCCTCCAATCGTTTGGCATTTCGTGAATTAGGCTTAGCGATTGGCCTACAAACAATCAGCAAAATGCGTCAGGTGCTTACTAAACACTCGGCAGAATTTCAACAAGTTGACTCACTCAATCTTCTATTATTGCGTCTGTCAGCCTATGAACCGTTGCATAGTATTATCGAAAATTTCTGGCTTAAGCCTGAACAACAAAGTTTGGCTGTATGGCAAGAGCATGCAGATATAAATAACGTGATGTTAGCAACCAGCTTATTTCCCAGTGGTTATGTTCAACTATAAAATAAAAACGAACTTTTGGGGGAAGCAGACTGGAGCTTTGGTTCTCTATTGTCAATAATATTGATCCCAGTCAAGCCTCCCAAAAAGAAGTTATTTATTATCACATCCGAGGCAAAGCTGTGATTGCCATCGAGCTATTCGTTTAACTTTACATCCGGCGCTATTACAAATTTGTTAACTAACTATGAAGCATCAAGGTTTAAGAAAGAAGACACAAAATTACATAAAAGAAGTTATTTTGTATACGCCAGTTGTTTACATGGCGTGCCTGTTAGTTGCATTGTGGCTGTTGTTTTCGGCAGGGATTTATTTTGGAGAAAGCGATGCACCAAATACCAAAATAACCTCTTATGGCAAAGCTTTATATTGGGGGATTGCAGCATTTTCAACTGCTGGTATTGCCGATACTCCGGTCAATGGAATGTCCATTTTATTGGGCGGAATATGGATTGTTATTGGGTCTGCACTTTTCTTTGGTGCTATCGTTGCGTCGATAACGACTTATTTTATGCGTCCATTACAACGCCCATCAAAACAGATTATTGATACTATTGAATACAACCTTGAACAATTAGATGAGCTCTCAATTGAAGAGCTAGAATTGTTGAAAAAAATGACAGATTCGTTCATTGAACACGTAGAAAACTTAAAATTTGAGCAGGAAAAGCATTTGAACTCCCGCAGGAAACAAACAATACGAGAGTCTAAGGGGTAAATTTGATGCAAAAAACAAAATTACTCAACGCTAAGCCATTCAGCTACCATCGTTTTGATACGCTCAACGTCAGTGCTACCACTCTGGCTTAAATAAGCTTTATAGATTGGATGCGTTGCTTTCATATTAGCTATTTCAGACTCATCGTCGTTTTTACGATAATATCCGATCACTTCACCCATACTCATCTTATATTGCTTGGTTGCTGCCAATAAGGTGTCTTCAATATAAGCTTTCATTGTGGGATGTTTACTTAAAAAAGCGGCATTGCTTTTTGCATTAGAAACAAATTTAACCAGAAAACCAGCCGATTTAGTATTGTTGTTATCGGCTTGATAACCAAGCTCATCCAATAGACTACGAACATCAGCAATATTACTTGGATTAAAGTTCATTTGATTAACTTTTGATATTTCGCTGTATTTCTCTTCTAATACTTCTAAAGAGAGCGTGACTTGAATGATAAAACAATCGCGGTCAGGGGCTTTCCCGACGCCTTTTAACGTATCACACAATACTTTTGCGGAGTCTATGACATCAAAAAGTTTATTGTCGTTTGCATCAACATCGTCTCGCCAATAACCAACGGCCGCAATGCGATAATAAGCTAATGCTAGCTTGGGGCTGCCAGCACTCACCATAGCGTCACCCGACTCATGAGCCAACGCCGCTAAATACGCTATCTGCTTTTTCTCTGCAGTGTTGTTCTTTGTTGATGACTCTATTAATAGAGCTGTTAAGTTGTTGTCCATCAGATTGACGTCATTTGCGGCTGTATATTCTGCGGTGCTTATGCATGCGCTTAAGGTGAATGCCGCAAATAAAGTAATCAGGTACTTCAGTGTTCTATTTTTAAAGGTTAATTTGTAATAATTGTAGGTCAATTTCATGGTAACACTCCCTCTGTGATAGCGCTTTTAAGTGAGTCGGTAAGATATTCTTTAATCGTGTCGCTTCCCCATTTGTCTGGTTCGTTGACAACTTTTTGCAGTAAATCATCCATGAGTTCATTGATGATGGTTGGTTGACTCAATAAACCTGAAATATTTCCCTTCAATCCATCTACGGTAGTGCTAACTAAGTGCATAACAGTATTGGCCTGCCAAGCAAGGTCCGCGCTATCGCTATTGAATTGCTCTATTCGTTGCACTAGGGGGATAATAACGGCTGTGATTAGCGCTTTCTGTTCGCCAGCTACGGAAATGCTTTTGTTAAACAAACGCTCAAAGTCCGTTACGGCCGCGTTGCTGAGCAGCTCAGTAAACGCCAGCCACTCTTCGTTCGATAACATGAAGCTGTTATCTTGCTGGATGATCGCAATGCTGCCTTTTAGCACCTTTAAGGCGGTTTGATCATGAATGCTTAACATACTAGGGCTTTGACTTATTTGGGTCAGAATAATGTTCGATAAGCGCTGCTGCTGTTCGTTGTTAAATAAATCAATGCGTCCACCGTTTGCTAAACTTGTGCTCATTTCTGCACTAAAATCACGTATCAAAGATGCGGCAAGTTTGTCCCATGGCTTATTCGCATCTAATTTAAACAGTACATTTGCATGTTCACCGACGGCGTTGAAAACATTAATCGCAATGGCAGTACTTAGCTTTTTATCAAGCGTATTACTAGCGCTTGCGGAAAAACTAGTCGCAATGTTGCTTAATAAACCTTGCATAGCTTCAGTATTGTCAATGTGTTTACTTTCGTCAAAAAATACCTCTGGCTGTTTGATAGCAACATCCAGTCCAGCAACGAGTAAGGCAGACAAACCTTGTTTAGAAAATACGGCGGCGATATTTTTATCCTGAGCTGTTTCAGTTGCAGCGTTCAAAAATGCCTTCGTTACGATCCCCAAGGCCTTATCATCTACAAAATTGCCACCTAAATAACCCTCAGTGTTATCCACAATCAAGCGCATAACCGCAATCGAGGATGGCCCTATTAAGGTATTGATCAAATCACGGTATTGAATAACCTCACTCAAGTCTTTGTTTTCCATTTGCGTCACGATCGGATTTATTACCCCGCTGACTATGGCTGCAACCTGTTCATCATCAATAATGACTTTGGTATTTTCGGCAAGCACCGCCAAACTCGATCGCACAAACACGGCTAAAACTCTGTTTTCAAAGTCATGCCGTTTACCCATGTCCTCCACATCGTTAGGAATAAGACTATCGAGCTTTGTTGCAAAGGAGATCACTAGTTTCTCACCTTTAGAATCTGCGCCCATCACAGAAGGGTAAGCGGCAATAAATTCGGCACCGATATCAACTAACGTTAACGCCATGCGCGACCAAGCTGTAGGAGGTTGATTGTCATATCGCCATTGCTCAATCATGCGTCCACCAATGAGCATGTCTTTTTGCTCCGATGAACTATCAGATAATACATTTGCGCTTTTCAACTCATACATTTTGGCGATACAGGCCTGTGAATTAGCGGCGTCAGTATAAGTCCAAGAAAGGCTTGGTTCATGCCAGCCCTTTGCAAACGGAGGCTGAGTGCGCAGCGCGATATTATCAAACTCGTTTAAAAACTCGCTAACTTGCTGCAAAGGTGTACTTTGCGGCAAGCGGATGGTGGGTAAAAAAATAGGTTTATCAATTTTACGTTCAACACTCAAATCAATGCCTGATTGTGCAGCTCGCAGCATTGCTTTTATGCCGGCGCTTATAAGTAAAATGTCCATAGAATGTCCTTAGTAATCGGATTGTCAGCTAATTCGGCAAAAACCTAGTGAAGATGTGTCATGAATGGATAAATCGCTGAGTTTATTTTGAAAGATAGTTAAACGAGAAGGATGAACACATGATTTCACCGCCACTGTGCCAGTAGAGCGGATTGAAAAGCTAAGAAAGGGACGTGCGATGGCTAACGCAATTTCAAGCTCGTTCATAAAGTTCGTCCTTAAAACGTTTTATGAGCCTACAATTACTGCTTTGTAGCACTTTTTATCTAGTGAATTTTTGTGCTGTTTGGAATAGTTAACACAAGCAACGTAATATAGATTGATTAAAAAGTAAACGAATTTAAACGTTGCAGCAATTTAAGGGCTGGCTCTCGCGTAAGTTAGAGTCATCCTCTGTTTAACGATAAAGTCGAATATTAACGGCGATATTTATATTCACTTAAGAAGACTTTTTCTTAAAGTAACGCTTCTTGCGCGTTGGCTTCGAACTCTTCAAACCCGCAAACTGTCTTGAATCTAACTGTTGACTGTTGTCAATAAGCCGCGCAATAGACTCTGTTAAAGGTTGCATAAAGCCGTCATAACGTAGTTGTCGTTGGGCTATTTTATCTAAGTCTGCCTCCCAAGTTGCGGTCATGTCAGGATAAGTAGTTTCACTAGGTAAAGCGTTAATAAGGGCTTTACCTGTTTCGGTTGCATGGACCTCTTTGCCTACTTTTTGCATAAACTGACGTTTAAATAGCAAATCAATAATTGTTGCTCGGGTTGCCTCTGTGCCCAGCCCATCAGTCTCTTTTAATATAAGCTTAATGTTGCGATCCTGAACATAACGAGAAATACCGGTCATGGCTGCAAGCAAGGTAGCTTCTGTAAAATGTTTAGGGGGTGATGTTTGCTTCTCCATCAACTGAGAGTCTGTGCATTTCAGAAGCTCTCCTTTGTTTAACTGAGGCAACAACGTGTCGTTTTTATTATCGTCGGATGCATTATTTTGGTTTTTAGTCAGTGCTAACCAGCCTAAGTCTTGACTCGATTTGCCTTTGGCAACAAATTCACCGCCCGCAATATCAATCTTAGCCACTTGTTCTTGATATTTATGTGGCCCATAAAACTGCATTAAATATTGATTAGCAATGAGCTGATAAATTTTCCCTTCATACTGTGTAAAGCTGCCTATAGCCTTACTGCGATTGGTCGGAATAATGGCATGGTGGGCATCAACTTTGCTGTCATTCCAGGCTTTAGATTTTAACTTTGGATTAGCGTTATCTACTGCGCTTGCAAAATTTGGCACATTTGACTTAATCGCGCCTAACACGTTTGAAGCCTGCCCAAACTGGTCTTTTGGTAAATAGCGAGAATCTGATCTAGGGTAAGTAATCAATTGGTGTTTTTCGTACAGAGACTGACAAACATCTAACACCATCTTGGGCGATAAGTTAAAGCGCTTTGACGCCTCAATTTGTAATACAGATAAACTGAATGGCAAGGGCGGGGGACTTTGCCTATTCTGTACTTTGTAGTCAGTTACCTTAGCTTGTTGGCCTCGCGTTTTATTCACTACCGTTTGCGCTAATTTGCGTGACAGCACTCGACCTTCTTCGTCTTGATATGGTTCGCAAGCTTTGCTTGGTTGCCACTTGGCATTAAAGGTTTTCTTGTTCTGTGAT
Source organism: Glaciecola nitratireducens FR1064 (assembly GCF_000226565.1). Taxonomy (NCBI): domain Bacteria; kingdom Pseudomonadati; phylum Pseudomonadota; class Gammaproteobacteria; order Alteromonadales; family Alteromonadaceae; genus Brumicola; species Brumicola nitratireducens. Next base: position 1,414,674 of record NC_016041.1, read on the forward strand.
TCTAGTGAAGCGATGACTTCATAAAAGGGTTTAGAGACAAAATGTGCAATCTCTTGATCGCGCCTTACTACCAAACCTAAAACTGGGGTCTGAACTCGCCCAACAGAAAGAACACCGCTATAACCACCGCGCTGTCCTAGCAGAGTGTAAGCTCGGGTCAGATTTAACCCATATAACCAATCAGCGCGAGAGCGAGCTAAGGCCGAAATCGACAAGCCTAAAAACTCACGATTAGTCCGCATGTTTTGAAGTGCTTTTTTCACTGCACTGGTGTTTAAGTCGTTTATTAACAAACGTCCGGCATTTTCAATAATTGAGGCTTTTACCCCGCAATAGGTGATCACTTCATCCACTAACAACTGGCCCTCGCGATCAGGGTCGCCCGCATTTACGATATGCGTAGCTTTTTTTAGTAGACGTTTAACCACGGTGAGTTGCTTTTGTGTGTTCTTTTTCGGCACAAGCTGCCACTTGTCGGGCACAATCGGTAGATGTTGCAGCGACCATTTGGCAAACGCAGCATCGTATTTATCTGGCTCTGCTTGTTCTAGTAGATGACCGACACACCACGTTACGCAATCGCCATTATCCAGCTCGATGTAGCCCTCGCGCTTTTGTTGTTTGCCAGAAAAACCTGTCGCAATTGCCCGACCCAAGCTAGGTTTTTCTGCGATATACACGATCATAAAAGAGCTTACTGGATGAAAAAACAGTATTCTAGCAAGCTTTAGCGCAAAAGGTTAGCTATCTCAAAGGCCAGTTGTCCATCGGATTTTACTTAGGCGGTTTAGGGAATGTCAGTGGAAAGTGTCTTTCGAAGTGCTTAATTCTCTTTAATCTTTCCAATAGATACGGTGTTACGGCCCGATTCTTTACTCGCATAAAGGGCAACATCAGCGGCTTTCAACGCCGCCTCATAACTATAATTAGCTGGCTTTAGCTGCGCCATGCCAATGCTAATGGTGACCTCAACTTCGTCCTTGCCAATGAAGCGCAACTGTTTAGCTACTTGCTCACACAAACGTTGGGCAATTTTAAATGCGGTATGCTGGTCGATGTCAACTAACAATGCGGCGTATTCTTCACCGCCAACGCGTCCAATAATGTCGTTGCTGCGCAATTGTTTTGATAACACTTGTGCAACCAATTTTATTGTACGGTCGCCAGTGGCGTGGCCAAAGTTGTCATTTATGTTTTTAAATAGATCTATATCAATCATCATTACTGCAGTTGGCAGGGATGGGTATTCTTGCCAATACCGTGCAACTTGACTAAAGAAATACTCTCGATTAGCGAGTTTGGTTAGTCCGTCGCGCTGCGACTTTAACGTTAATTGACGTTCAAGTTTAAGAAAGCAGAGCCAGGGTAAAAGCAGTGCAGTAAGGGTGGTCAACAGTATGTGACTCAACAGAGTATAAATAGAACTCTCAGGCAAACCATTTTGATTAATGGTACCCCAGTTTATAATAATCAAAATCGCTTGGATGAGCATAACGGCACTATGCACTATGAATATCGTTTTTAACGTGCGGGTGAGAATGGGTTCGTTAATGACTGATTTATGCAATAAATAAGCACATAGGCCAAACAACGAAGCGGTTGCCAGCGCCGCTATGAAGCTTACTAACTGATGGTGTTGAAAGGTTGCCAACAACAGAACGACAACCGTGCTGAATGCTGCAAAATATTGCTTTCTTTTGCGCTTTGTATAGCGAAATCGAGAAAACTGGATAAGTCCTAATAATATTAAGGTAGGTGTCAAAATTAGTAAAAAATCAGCGACGAAAAAAGTGAAAAATTCAGGAATATTATAGGACCGTGACGATGCTAATGCGGCTCCGATGACAAAGCTCCCACAAGACAAGGCCCAAAGTTTAAAACATTTATCCTTGGGCTTGCGACGATACAATACGCTCAAGTAAAACCCAATTAGGACATTTGTCACTAATGTCATGATAACTAATGTGGGTAAATGCATGTATCCCTCAATTTTGACTAAGAATAATTTTGTGCCGCTAGTCCAAAACGGCCAACACTTGAGAGTATCGTAATTTTGTTAGTGTCGCTAATTCTTGGCGTATCGTAAATGAAATATCGGTATACATTTTGATAAATTACGAAGTGCTGTTGAGATAGACTGTTGGGGGTAAAAGACGCTAGTCTTCCACCGAGTTTATTCACTTGAATTTACTTACAACATAGCCCGAAATTGCTTGAGTGAATCGGGCAAATAAGGATTAGTTAACTGCAAGGTTTTGCGCGTTCTCAAGGCTAATCTGTCTACAATGTTTGGATGATGCATTTCAAATAATGCGGCGTGTTTGCCATTCGCAATCGCGGCGTGTAAACCGCTCTCGACTATATTGGCAAGTTGCATCTTATCGGGGTGGACGTAAAAGACGAGTGGAAGTGGGTAATAAATTAAAATGTTTGGTTCAATTAACAATTCCTTTTTGAAGTCACCTAATTGCTCTAATATCGACTCTATTTCGTTTACCCCTAAGGTAATATAGTCAATTTTTTGGGCTAATAAACGACTTACGTTATCATCTAGGCTGCCTTTTTCGGACACCGTATATCCATTCTTTCTAAACAAGTCTGCATCAGCCCAAGTTGCAGGAATACCAATCGTCATTTTTTGTAATTGTTCCATGCTACTTATATTGCTAAAGCGCTTGGCCTGTTGTTTTAGAATTATCAGTAATCGATGACCTAAAATGCCTTTACAAACCGGTATCTCTATTATTCTAGTAGGTTTGCCAGAAAACTTTTGATTCCCGGCAACGCTGACAAGCACGTCGCATCCCTTGGAGAAAATATTCCCTTCATCTTCAGCACTTGGGTAGTCGGATTCATCTACTAAAATATCGGCATCCACAAAATCGGCTTCACTCAAGCATAAAGAAAGCAACTGCTTTTCGTATTCACGTCTAATGGGTGATTTGTTGCCGTTCCAAAAACGGACCTGTTTTTCATTTATTATCATTATTTGGCTTATTAGAAATATTATGTTGTTAATTTATTAGCTGTTAGGTGAAACTAAGAAGTACCGTTTTTGATTTTGATTTTGATTTTGATTTTGATTTTTATATCTAGTCATTATTAAAACGCTTGCGAAGAGACACATAAAATATCATTCTAATCTTTAGTTAATACAAGTAGACATTAAAATAAGAAGGTAAACAAGATGGATAAAGCATTACTAAATTGCTTGTTAAATAATCGAAAAATTGTGGGAATTGTTGCGATAGCGATTTGTGTTTTAGCTTGGGCTTCAGAACTCACTGATTTAGTCTATGTTTGTCCTTATTGCAGAGCACAGCGCACGATCATCGGTATATTAGGACTATCGCTACTGCTGCCCAACCCTAGAAACTGGATAAATCTGTATCTTGCAAGCACAGTTGCTGCTTTTGGTTTTTTTGTTGGTGCTTTTCAACACTTCGAAGGATGGAAGAAAATCATGTTTGGTAAGTTCGAATGGGGCGAGGTTTGGTTTATTAATCCATGGCTATTGTCCGGCTGCGCATTGTTCATAATATCGGGCTTGTTACTGCTTATTTGGGCATCTCCGGATACGCAAAAACGTTTGTAAGTTACTTGAAAAGTTTACTATTTCAAATAACGGATATTGCTTGGTTTTATAAATTATACTAAAGTTTGGTAAAGCGAAGGGTAAACGTACTCGCTTTATTTAAGAAATGAGAGACTAGCACCGATATAACAATTGTCGATTTACATAAATAAATAGAGAGCCTGATGTTATCCATTATTAAGTTTTTCGAAAATATCGACTTTATTTTTATTCGGTGTAATCGCAATAATAAAATAGACCACTGCAATCCTTTCTCAACGCATATAACTGCTTTCACATCAGCTGACCTTCTTGGCAAAAACTTACTTTCCTTTTTTCATCCCGATGAGCATAAAGCGGTTACTCAAGCTTTAACGCAAAATGACGTAAATAGTACGTATCATACTCATCGTTTTATTAAAGCAGACGGCAGTTTTTTTTGGATTAAATGGCAACTCACCGTAGATGAAGCACAAGGTGACTACTATGTTATTGGAGAGGATGTTTCTGAAAGTAAGCGTGTTAGTTCAGCATTGAGTGCATTAGAAAGTGTTACCGATACCGGGTACTGGGAAATTGACTTGGATACTGGTTACTTATATTGGTCAGACTATGTTCATCGTATTCACGAGACTGACGCCGCAACGTTTAGACCTAAACTCGAAGACGGTCTTAAATTTTTTCCACCGGATGCAATTTCAACGTTAACAGATGTTCTGCAAAAATTAGAGCAAACGGGAGAGCCTTATTCTGTTGATTTAAATTTTATCAGTAGTAAAGGTAAAAATTTAATAGTAAACGCAACGGGTTTTTCAGAAGTCATAAATGGGCGAGTAGTCAGAAACTTTGGGACTTTTAAAGACCTCACCATGCAAAAAGAGGACGAAATGACGCGTCAAGGACTCGAGCAGCGAGTAGTGCTCGCGCTACAGGCCGCTCAAATAGGGGTTTGGGACTACGATATAGTCGGTGATAGATTGGTTTGGGATGACAGATTATTTGAAATCTATGGACGTAGCCGAGACTCTTTCAATGGTATATTGCAAGACTGGAACGACAGTGTATACCCTGATGATCTCGCTGAAGCTCAAAATGCATTCTTAGATTCAATTACTAACCATAAGTATTTCAAACACGAATTTAGAGTCGTGACCAACAGCGGTGATATCCGCAGTGTACTAGGTATGGCGGCGTGTATTTACGATGCAAATAATAATCCAATAAAAGCCACTGGGGTTAATATTGATCTGACTGAAGCTAATCAAATAAAAGATGAACTTAAAGCCATTAGTGAGCGAGCTCAAAATAACGCCCAACTTGCCGAAAAAATGGCTGAAAAGGCGAAAGCTGCAGATATACAAAAAAGTGCATTTTTAGCCAATGTTAGTCATGAAATACGAACGCCAATTTCGGGTGTCATTGGGCTCGTTGATATGTTGATAGAAGATGCTGCCATGAAGGCAGTAAGTGACGAAAAACGTCAACATTACTTAGGGCTAATCAAAAATAGTTCAAAACATCTGCTAAATATAATTACGGATATTCTCGACTTTTCAAAGATTGAAGCGGGTAAGATAAGCATCAGTAGTCAACAATTTAACTTGACGAAGTTAGTCGGAGAGTTAATAGATGATTTTGCGCACCGTGCCACAGAAAAGGGCTTAAAGTTCGATTATCAGTCCGTTGGTATGGAAAACGCTCTGTGCACTGGTGACCCCCATAGGTTAAGACAAATATTATACAATTTGTTAGGAAATGCTATTAAGTTTACTACTGCTGGCAAAATCAGTGTGCGAGCTCGACTTAATAAAAAAGCCGATGGAAATGCCAACTTCATTTGTGCAATTATTGACACTGGGATCGGGATTAAAGAGGATAGCCAGGGGACATTGTTCGAAGCATTTGAACAAGTCGACTCTAGTGCGACTCGCAGAGCACAAGGCACTGGTTTGGGTCTACCTATTAGCCGTAAACTCGTTGAGTTGATGGGGGGCTCTGTCAAGGTAGATAGTGAATTTGGTGTAGGTTCTAATTTTACGATTAACGTCCCGTTTGGTTCCATCGAAAAGTCAAATGTCAGTTATTCAGCGATGACAAATGCCGAAACTGACGATATAAATTATCAGGCCTTTGAAAACTGTCATGCGCTGGTTGCTGAAGATAATGAGATAAATCAGGTTGTGATCCAGAACTTACTTGACCAGTTAAAGATCAAATGTACTTTGGCAGCAGATGGTGAAGAAGCGTTAGAGTATTTACATTCAGACGAAGGGGCTCAGTACAATTTCATTCTAATGGATTGCCAAATGCCTAAACTCGACGGATTTGAAACGACTCGAATGATCCGCGAAGATGATAAATATCAAAAAGTAAAAAATATTCCTATCATTGCATTGACTGCTAACGCGATGAAAAGCGATAAGGAAAAGTGTTTACGTGCTGGTATGAATGGTTATTTAGCTAAACCGGTTACTAAAGCATTACTAAGCGCGAGCATAATAGAACTGCTTCAAGCGTCGCGATCGAGCAACTAACAGCACGACCTAATACTTTTATCTCAACATGATGTTTTTCATAGTAGTTTGCCAAGTTTGATGGTATGAATAATGTTTATGATTGCGACATCGAGTTATCAACTTAAGGTTAAATACGGTCAATTATGTCTACACAAGTTGTACTCCCACGAATACTTCAAATTGGCGCGCATGCATCACGGAAAATTGTGGAGGTTGTTGCGAGTTTAGCTTGTTGTCGTCCGGTTATATTGACCGATAAAACGATGGTTGAACTTGGTTATGTGCAGGCGCTGTTAACACAATTTGAGGACGCTGAGCAACTACCGGATGTATTTGATAATACTATCCCTGAACCTACCGTTGCCTCAATTATGCAGGCAGTGAGTAAAGTAAAAAGTAAACCTTATGATTGTATTATCGCCTTGGGTGGTGGAAGCCCGATTGATACTGCAAAGGCCGTCGCCGTGCTAGTCAAGTTTGGCGGCGAAATGAAAGATTACAAGTTTCCTCACATACAAACTCAAGCAGGTTTACCTGTCATCGCTATTCCTACTACCGCCGGCACCGGCTCTGAAGTCACTAAATTTACGATTATCACAGACCAAGATACAGACGAAAAAATGCTCTGTGCTGGTCCTGGCTTTATGCCTGCAGCTGCATTAATTGATTACACGCTGACCTTGAGTTTACCGCCGCGCATTACTGCAGATACGGGTATTGATGCGCTAACCCATGCAATTGAAGCCTATGTCAGTAAAAAAGCGAATTTGTACAGTGACAGTCAAGCCTTAGCGGCAATGAAACTGCTTGCGCCTAACTTGCGAGAAGCTTATAACAATGGCAAAAATGAGAGCTGTCGAGAGGCCATGATGCTAGGTGCGACCTTAGCTGGTTTGGCATTTTCTAACGCATCTGTAGCCTTAGTGCATGGAATGAGCCGACCGATAGGTGCTTTTTTTCATGTTCCTCATGGTTTGTCTAACGCAATGTTGTTGCCTAGTGTTACTGCATTTTCGATTGCTTCTGCAACTGCTAGGTACGCAACCTGTGCGCGCACAATGGGGGTTGCCGCAAGTCATCACTCTGATGAGCAGGCTTGTGAACTGCTTATCAATGAACTGCAACAAATTAATGTTGACCTTAAAGTACCAACTCCGAAAGAATTTGGTATTGAAAAGGATGCGTTTTTTGCAGTTTGCACCACAATGGCAGAGCAAGCGTTAGCGTCAGGTTCGCCAGGAAATAACCCTAGAGTGCCTAGTGTTAAGGAAATGGTCGCCATTTATCATGGGCTTTGGGACAAATAATTTTCAATTAACTAATACAATACTGCGAATCAAATGACAAAATTACAAAGCCAAAATTCAGCGCAGACTAGCAACGAAAATATTATTATTGTTGGTGGTGGTGCCGGTGGATTAGAGCTCGCTGTGAAACTCGGGCGCCGTTACAAAAGTGCATCTCGAAAAGTGATTCTGGTTGATAAAAATCGAACACACATATGGAAGCCTCTATTACATGAAGTTGCGGCAGGTTCGCTCGACCCGGATATCGATGGCGTTGATTATTTGTCGATAGGTAATAAAAATGGCTTCATTTTTCATTTAGGTAGTATGGTCGAACTTGATCGAAAAACTAAAAAGATAACCTTAGCGCCCTTGCTTGACGATGACGGAAACGTGGTCCTGAATGTTAGGGAGTTAGCATATGCGAAATTGGTTTTTGCCATAGGCTCAGTTACCAATGACTTCGGAACTGGCGGCGCTAAAGATCATTGTATTTTTTTAGATTCACCAGCAAGTGCTCAAAAATTTCATATTAAATTACTCAATGAATTCTTAAAATTACAATCTGACGATGAAAACCATAATTTGGAAATCGCGATTGTTGGGGCAGGAGCGACCGGCGTTGAGCTGGCTGCTGAGCTTTATAAAACCTCTGAACTACTAAAATCATATGGCTATAACCACTTATCAAGCAATAGACTTAAAGTCACGCTAGTAGAAGCTGGTCCGCGATTATTGCCGGCTCTTCCAGAAAGAATTGCAGAGAGTACAAAACGAGAGTTAGAGAAATTAGGTGTTGAAATACTGCTCGATACAACGGTATCAAAAGTTGAGTCAACTGGACTGCACACTAAAGACGGTCGATTTATTTCTAGCCGAATGTCGGTTTGGGCGGCGGGTATCAAAGCTCCCGAATTTATGGCTAGTATTGGTGGTCTTGAAACTAATAAGATTAATCAAATTGTAGTAACACCTCAGCTATTTAGTATGACGGATGAAAATATTTATGCCTTAGGTGATTGCGCACATTGCATAATGGCCGATGGTTCGAAAGTACCACCGCGCGCGCAGTCTGCTCACCAAATGGCTAGCCACGTGTTTAAGAATATGAAGTTGCTAGATGCAAATAAAGCCCAAGTTGACTATAAATACGTCGACTATGGCTCCTTAGTTTCGTTGTCTACCTATTCAACGATTGGTAGTTTAATGGGAAACCTAACCAGCGGCAGCATGTTCATTGAAGGTCGCTTAGCGCGCATCGTCTACATTAGCTTGTACCGAATGCATCAAGTGGTTATTTATGGCAAATTCAAAACACTGCTATTCATGTTTGTGAGTCGAATAAACAATAGGCTACGACCCAACCTGAAGCTGCATTAGCAGTTGCCACCAAGTCTAATAATAAAAAATGAGGTTTTTATGAACTTTGCAGAATTTGCTGCTTCTCGAAAAAGTGTACGTGGTTTTAAGAAAAAGGCCGTTTCCAAAGAAACGGTCGATGCCATTATTAACGCGGCTAAATGGGCGCCTTCATCTTACAACACGCAAACTTGGAAAGTGCATGCTGTGACTGGCGACGTGTTGGATAAAATACGCGAAGGAAATACGCAAGATACGATCGCTGGCAAGCCTCATGTGCGCGATTTTCCGTACAAAGAAGACTATGAAGGCGTGCACAGAAAACGCCAGATTGACGTTGCCATTCAACTATTTGATGTGATGGGCATCAAACGTGAAGATAAAGAAAAGCGCATGGATTGGATGATGAGAGGTTTTCGCCAATTTGACGCTCCAGTGTCGCTTGTTCTCACCTACGACAAGTCGCTAGAGCCAGCTGGCATTACGCAATTTGGTTTGGGTTCGTTGGCATACGGCATTGTCCTTGCAGCTTGGGATCTTGGCTTAGGATGCGTTATCAATGGACAGGGCATCATGCAATCTGACGTTGTGCACAAATATGCGCAAATACCAGATACGGAAGCTATTATGATTTGTATTGCTTTGGGTTATCCAGATGAGGATTTTGCGGCAAATGACGTACGTTCCGTGCGTGCAGATAACGAAGAGTTTGTGAAGTATCACGGTTTTTAAACTTCCAACAAATTGAAAAGACTAGCAGTATATTCGAAGTCAGGTCATTTTAGCCTTTCACAAAAGGTGTGGTTTAAAAAAAATAACTATTTGCTCAGTGATGCCGATAAATCCAATACTGAAGCAAGTTTTCTCTCAACATTGGCGGACCATATGGGACTTTTTGACAATAAAAAATTAGCTGAAAAAATCGTGCAGTTAGATGTATGTAAGGCTGATAATAAAGTGCTCAACCGCACGCTCAATGCGATAGAACATGCAGTACCATTCATAACATTTAAACCAGACGGCACGATTACTCATGCAAATGACTTATTTTTGCAGTTGTTTGAATACCGACTTGAAGAAATAAAAGGAAAGCACCATAAATCACTTTGTGAGGATGTTTACATACGCTCACCTGAGTACACGGCGCTTTGGAAGGACTTAAGCGCTGGCGTCGCAAAGCACGGACAATTCCCGCGAAAAACGGCATCGAATAAAAAAGTATGGTTGGAAGCCTCCTATTTTCCGGTAGTAGATGAAAGTGGCACACTAACCAAAGTCGTCAAAATCGCTAAAGATGTAACAGAATCTATGATAGAAAATGCAGATAAAGAGGCACTCTTATCTGCGCTTGAAAACTATATGGCAGTGATTAAATTCACGCCAGATGGTCACGTGCTAGAAGCCAATAATAATTTTTTATCAGTAATGGGATATACCAATAAAGAGATATCGAATAAGCCGCATAAAATATTTTGTTATGACGACTTTTACCGAGAACATCCAGAGTTTTGGTCAAGACTGAGGACTGGTGAAAGTTTTTCAGGTCGATTTGAACGTAAGAACTCTGCCGGAAAAACAGTCTGGCTAGAGGCCACATACAGCCCAGTGAAGGATGAATTAGGTAAGGTTTATAAAGTCGTGAAATTTGCGACAGATATCACAAAACAGGTTGTTCGCTCTCAGGACGCAAGAGACAGTGCAGCAACGACATCTGAAGAAACATCACAAATTGCTGCAACGGCCAATCATGCTTTAAGCGAAGCGGTAAATGTATCTCAGCAGACAGCGAAAGAAATAGCGCTGGCTGTGCAACTTAGTCAACAACTAAAGGATCAAGCAACCCTTGTTTTTAGCATCGTAGAGGCTATTCGTTCTGTTGCTGATCAAACAAACTTACTCGCACTTAATGCGGCGATTGAGGCTGCTCGGGCTGGTGATGTGGGTCGTGGTTTTGCGGTCGTTGCAGATGAGGTGCGAAAACTCGCAGGCCAGACAGCTTCATCTTCCACAGAGATTTCAGAAGTGGTTAATGCCAACAGCCGATTGATAGAACAACTGCTCGAGAAGATGAATATAGTTGATGAATTATCCGGTAGCAGCGTTAAGCGGATTAGCTCTGTCGCATCTGGTATCAATGAAGTTGAGCAGGGAGTTTCAGCACTTGCTGTGATTATGTCTCAACTCACAGAGTGATAAAAAAGAGTTACATCAAAGTAGTATAAAATAAGTCGACAAAAAAAGAGCAGTAAACAGGTTGTTTTACCGCTCTTTTTTATTGAATAAGCAGATGCTTATTTAGTGATTTTTTGCACCATGACAAAGAACATCGGAACAAAAAATATCGCTAAGAAGGTCGCTGCAAACATTCCGCCGATCACCGCAATACCAATTGCATTCTGAGATGCAGCGCCAGCACCGCTTGCTATAGCCAATGGCGTTACCCCTAAGATAAAGGCCATTGAAGTCATAATGATTGGACGAAAACGCTGTTTTGCAGCGGTTGAAACTGCAGTCATGATATCAACGCCGTCTTCACACTGCTCCTTTGCAAACTCAACAATCAAAATTGCATTTTTTGCAGCTAAGCCAACGGTTGTCAGAAAGGCTACTTGTAGATAAATATCGTTTGGTAGATTGAAGATAAAGGCGGCCACAACAGCACCTAATATACCGAGTGGCACAACAAGCAGGACTGAAATCGGTACAGACCAACTTTCGTAAAGAGCAGCTAAGCACAAAAATACGACTAAAATTGAAATAAGATACAGCTGACCAGATTGCGAACCAGCTTCTTTTTCTTCATAAGATAAACCTGCCCAATCAACCCCAAAGCCACCGGGGAGCTGACTTACCATATTTTCCATTTCCGTCAAAGCCTCTCCTGACGATACGCCCTGCGCTGGATTACCTTGAATGTTGACCGAAGCAATGCCGTTGAAACGCTCTAATTTTGGCGAACCATATGTCCACTGGGTGGTAGCAAACGCGCTGAATGCTACCATTTCACCACTATTATTGCGCACGTACCATTTTTCCAAATCTTCAGGAACCATTCTGTGCGGCGCGTCAGCCTGCATATATACGCGTTTAATGCGACCATTATCAATGAAGTCGTTAACATAGCTTGAGCCCCATGCAATTTGCAGTGCGCTGTTTATGTCGCTTAATGGAATACCGAGCGCAGAGGCTTTTTCACTATCGATATCAATTTTGAACTGAGCTACGTCGGCTAATCCATTTGGACGAACGCCGGCAAGTTTTGGATTTTGTGCAGCCATGCCGAGTAGCTGATTTCGAGCGTTCATTAAGGCTTTGTGACCTGCTCCAGTTCTATCAACAAGTTGCATATTGAACCCTGTGGCATTGCCAAGCTCTTGAATAGGAGGCGGCAGGATAGGGAACGCAGTAGCATCTTGAATTTGAGAGAACGCGCCATAGGCTTTATTCACGATAGCAAAGGCACTGTTCGACTCATCTCTTTCGTCCCAGTCAACTAAGTGAACAAAGCCCATCGCGGCATTTTGCGCTTGACCAGCAAAACTAAACCCAACAACGGTAAATAAGTCAGATGTAACGTCACCATGAGTGTCTAAAAAGAAATCTTCAGCTTGTTTAACTGACTCCAGCGTTCGTTGCGCAGTTGAACCGGGAGGTGTACTCAGCAGCATTAAAATGCTGCCTTGGTCTTCATTCGGTAAGAATGAGGTAGGCAAGCGCAAAAATATGATGACCATGACGCCAACCAATGCAGCATATACAACTAGGTAGCGTTTTACGCGCTTTGCTATGTGTGTTGTTGCGCGCTCATAGCCGTCTCTGCCTTTATTAAAGTTGCGATTGAACCAGCCAATGAAGCCTTTGCTCCTATCTTTTGTCGGATCATGTGGTTTTAGCAAGGTCGCACATAAAGAGGGAGAAAGGATAATGGCGACTAGAACCGAAAAGCCCATAGCCGATACAATAGTAATTGAAAATTGTCGATAAATAGCGCCGGCGGAACCACTAAAGAAAGCCATTGGAATAAATACAGTGGACAGCACTGCCGCAATTCCAACAAGCGCGCCGGTGATTTGTGTCATCGACTTTTTAGTAGCTTCTTTTGGCGACAGGCCTTCCTCAACCATGATGCGCTCAACGTTTTCAACGACAACAATCGCATCGTCTACCAACAAGCCAATTGCCAATACCATTGCAAACATCGTGAGTACATTAATACTGAAACCAAAGGCGTAAAGCACGCCAAATGTGCCAAGTAAGACCACCGGAACGGCTATAGTCGGGATTAGTGTGGCTCGCCAATTTTGTAAAAATAGCAGCATGACCAAGAATACCAGTACAACGGCTTCGATTAGGGTTTGTACCACTGATTTAATAGAAAGTTCGATGAAAGGGGACGAATCCAGTGGATATACCACTTGAACACCATCAGGCAAAGTCGATTTTAATTCATCGACTCTGGCCTTTACTCTTTCAATAGTATCAAGCGCGTTTGCGCCTGTTGCCAAACTAACGGCCATACCGGACGCTGGTCTGCGCTTATAGCGCACGACAACATCGTATGACTCTGCGCCGAGTTCGATTCGAGCAACATCGCGTACTCTCACTTGTGACCCGTCAGTGTTTACTCTAAGCACGATCCTTTCAAAGTCTTCTACGGTTTTTAGTCGGGACTGTGCCTGTATCGTTGCATTAATCTGTTGTCCGTCTATTGCTGGCATACCGCCAAGCTGTCCCGCAGATACGTCTGTGTTTTGGACTGTGACGGCGTTACGCACATCAACCGGCGTCAGATTGAAGCTATATAATTTTGCTGGGTCTAGCCAAATCCGCATTGAGCGCTGTGAACCGAAAACTCGCACATTTCCAACGCCATCAATTCTAGAGATAGGATCGCGAAATTGAGAAACTAACATGTCACTCAAGTCGAACTGACTGATGTCTTCATTATCGGAATAAAATCCAACAACGAGAGCAAAGGACGAATTTGACTTATTTACCGTTACGCCCTGTTGCTGAACTTGCTGTGGCAGCAAGGAAATAATTCCTTGTACCTTATTCTGAGTCTGCACCTGTGCGATGTCTGGATCTGTGCCAGGAGCAAAGCTTAAGGTAATGGTCATTGAATTGTTTGCACTGCTAGCTGAGAAATAGCTCAAATTGTCAATTCCGGACAAACTTTGTTCAATGACTTGAGTTACTGAGTTTTCAACGGTTTCTGCTGAAGCACCAGGATAAGCTGCGGTAATTGAAACTGTTGGTGGCGCTACCTTAGGATATTGCTCTATGGGCAGAGAAGAGATTGCAAGCACGCCGGTGAGCATCGTGATGATGGCGAGTACCCAAGCGAAAACGGGTCGATCGATGAAAAAGCCAGCCATAAATATTGCCTTCCTAAATGTGTTTCTTAAATTAAAATATAAAAATCAACCCAAGCGTAACTAATAGCTGTCGGTGTTGCTAAAGTGCGTTTCTAGTTTGTTACCCAAGGCACCGCGTTTACCGTTGCACCCGGTTTAACTTTTTGATATCCCGTAACAATCAGTTGTTCGCCTGAATCCAAATTGCCAGTAACAACATAGTCCGAACCAATCGATTTAATAGGATTTATTTTTTTCGCAATAACTTGATTGTTGGCATCGACTAAATAAATTGTCAGGCTACCGTCAGCTTGGCGCATCGTGGCGCGCTGTGGCACCAAAACGGCATCTTTTGAACCTACATGAACCCTTGCTTTCACAAATAAACCAGGCAGTAATATGCCATCTGGATTTGGCATAATTGCGCGCAACGTGATTGCGCCAGTGCTCTGATCGATAGTGACTTCTGAAAACTTAAGCTGACCTTGTTGTGAATACAACTCGTTGCTAGTTTCGTTAACTAACAGCGATACCGGTAAGGCTTGTTTTTGTTGCATCTCACGACGTAACTCTAAAATTGCAGCACCAGACTCCTGCATATCTACATAGATTGGATTGAGTTGAGTAATGGTAGCGAGTTGCTGTGCCTGATTACCGGTAACTAATGCGCCTTCAGTGATATATGAGCGACTTATTTGCCCGTCAATGGGGGCATATACTTTGGTGTAATCTACGTTTACCTTGGCAACGGTCACTTTAGCTTCAGCAACACTAATGTTTGCATTAGCTTGAGCATTTTGGGCAATCACGTCGTCGTACTCTTGTTTACTTACCGCATTTCTCGATACTAAATCTTTATAACGTGCTGCTTTTGCCTGCATGGTTTTTTGATTTGCAAGTGCGCTTTTAACATCAGCATGCGCGCTATTTAACTGCGCTCTGTACCTCGCATCATCAATTTGATAAAGCTGCTGACCTTGTTTAACTTGCGCACCTTCTTCAAAGAATCGCTTGGTAATAACGCCATCAACTTGCGGGCGAACTTGCGATTGTTTGAAGGGGGTAACACGGCCTGGTAGATCCATTGAAATATCGACGCTCTGTTTTTCTAAAATCATAATCGAAACAGTAGGCGCAGGCTGTTGAGGCTGCCCTTGAGAGCCTGTGGTGGTATCAGAGCAGCCATAAACGGAAGCAGATAAAAATAGCACCGCTAAACAAATTCGAGTTGCGTTCATATGTAAACCTTGAAGAGAAAAGATGATTAGGCTAGACAAGCACTAATTAATTGATTATCGTAATATACATACATGAATGTATGTTGTCAATTTGCTAGGCGTTTTCGGTTAAAAAAAGTTGGTACATAAATCAGTAATAAAATTAGACGACCGAAGTCGAAAAAAAACAAACTTGTCATCAGCGTAAATTGTGTTGCCATTAATATGTGCGGAGCAGTTGTAGATTATGAGAAAAACAAAAGAAGATGCAGACAGTACGAAGCAATCCATTCTTGATGCTGCTGTTAAATTATTCAGTGAGCATGGCGTTGCAAAGACGTCATTAGAAAAAATTGCGAAAGCCGCCAATGTGACTAGGGGAGCGGTTTATTGGCATTTTGCAAACAAACAAGAAATTTTTGAAGCGTTACATGACCAACTGCATTCTCCTTTCATACAGATGATAACTGACGGTCTCGACGCCGATAGCTCAAATGCAATAGCGCAATTGCAAGAAGTCTGCACAGAACTACTGATTGACCTAGAGCAAAATAAAACTAAGAAAAAAATTGCCACCTTATTTTTACTGCGTTGCGATTACTCCGATGAGTTTGCGCACAGTAAAGACCGATATAATGAGAAGAAAAAACAAAAACACATTACTTTATCGAGGTATTTTGATAAGGCAATTAAACAGGGCATTCTTCCAGCAAACACAGACTCTATGTTACTAACGATAGGTATTAGCGCCTACTTGCGAGGCATTGCAGTGGAGTATCTAGAGGACCCCGATGCATTCTCTTTGCAAGATAATGCTGCGAAACTTATTGGGATGTTTTTTGAAAGGTTGCAAACACGCTGAGTGCAGCTTCTATTGCTGATGACACTATTAAAATCGACATTGCCCCGAAAACTACTTTTTCTTTTTGCCCAGGTTTTGCGCTAGATATTTTTGCAACAGAGAAATAAACACGAGCTGTTCGTCTTCATCGAATACGGAGACAATTTTCTCTTGTGTCTTCACGTGTTCCACAATAACCTCATCAATCAATCTCAGCCCTTTTTTTGTTAACCCTACGTTCACGCTCCTTTTATCGTCCTTCTTTGTTTTTCTTTTAACGAGGCCTTTTTTCTCTAATTTGTCGATTCTGGTAGTCATTGTGCCGGATGTAATGTGCATTTGCGCTAGTAACTCAGAGGGCGAAAGCGAATGGGGTGGTCCAGCTCGAAGCAATGTAGCAAGCACATCAAAACCAGCGTCAGTTAATTTATAGCTTTCGAAATTAGAACAAAGCTCGTCATTCATTTGTTTGCTGGTCAACTGTAAGCGCGCAATAAGTGCCATAGGGCCTGTATTTAAATCAGGGAGTTGCTTCGACCATTGCTGAATTTTTTTCTGAACTGGATCCATCTGCATAATGTCTATGTGTGCTGGGAGCGGATAAAAATACTCAGAGATTATCTTTGCGTCAAGATAAACTCGATATTTACTTCGCGAACAGTTTTATGGAAATGCCGAACTCACGAGTGTCTTCGCAAAAAAGACCAGATTTAGTAACGATAAAGGGATAATTGTGAGAAAAAGTTGCGAGATAAAATGCAATGAAATAATTCTGTAATAAAAGCGTCACATTTATGTCATAATTCACCCACAATTAAGTTATTACATAATTAATGTCATTTTCTTTTGTTTTTATTATAGATATTGGAAACTGATGTTTTTAAGCCCTAGGGAGCTAGCTTGAAACTCACCATTAAAAAGAAACTTTGCATAATTGGGGTTGTATTACTCAGTTATATCCCTCTTACGTTTGCAAATATCTCAGGTATTATGGGACCTGACATTGATCCCAATGACCGAAGCTTTCAGTTCCGAACTGCTGTGTCGCTAGCCGATAACGACTCCCAACAAGATGCTTGGGCCTATAGAGTTCACTATCAGCACGCTTTTAATGATACTTTTCGCGGGCGAGTCGTAATGCAGTATCGTGATAAAGGAACTTTTGAATACGATTTTTTCAGAACTGAATTACTGTATAACTTCAAAAAACGAGCGCAGGGGGAAATTTGGTCCAGCGCTTTCCGTTTCGATTTGAGAACTCGCCGTGCTAGTCGTCCCGAGGAGTTTGCGGTGAATTGGGGCAACCAATGGTCATTATCGGACGGCTATAGAGTGCGAACCACTCTAATACTCGGCCAGCAATTGGGCGGAAGTCGTGATTCGAATGATTTATCCGTACAAACGCGCGCAAGCTTTAGCCGTAAACTGGACAACGGCACAAGAGTAGGACTGCAAATGCTTAATCAACACGGTGAGTTAGGTGATTTCGGCTCAATAGACAAGCAAGGTATCTATATTGGACCATCAGTAAGCGGCAAGATAGGGGACTATGTGTATGAGTTGAGGTATTTGAACGGTGTGAGCGACGGCGCGCCTGACAATAACTTCTTCTTCAGGATTACAGCTAGACTATAAATCATTGAAACACGTTTCTTCACACTACATTTGGCATAAATAAGCATATCACGGTGACAAGCATGCTTATGCTATGTCACCGTTGGTTGCGTTAGTTTTGATCTGCGCAATCAAGCTGATTTTCTAGTCGATTGATCGTCTCGACCTCTTTTTTTCTCTTCTTCCAGCTTTTTGTATTTCACAATATCTGCGCCGAGTATACGTTCAACTGTTTTTCTTCCTAACATTGCAACGGGAGAGTAAGGGTACTTTCGTTTAAAAAACTTCTTAAATGCTTTTGTGATTATCATAATAATATTTGCCTCCCCTTGGAGTGAGTTCAACTTTAAAAGACACGTCGTGCATTAAACAGATAATGCTACCTGTGTCAGGCTCTTTGCCTTAAAATCTGTTAGTAAATGAATAAAAATCTGACGAATTATATTTACCTTGATGTCAAGATAGTGCAAAAGTATCTTGAGGTCAAAGTATTTTTTAATTTAATTTTGATTTATAGGAATAACTGATCAGTGACGTGTTTGTATTTGATGTGTAGCGACTAAATAGTTTGCAATATTTAAGGAGTCAATTGGTCAAGGATACTTTAATTTTAGAGTTTCCCTTGAATAAATAGTAAATGACTATATATTTTCTATAAGAGTCGAGTGGATGTAATCAATGTTAAGAGCATTTCTCAGTGTAGTATTGATATTTGCGGCAAACGTCGCTTTCGCAAGCGATCAGTTTGAGCAATATGATAAGAAAGCATCAAGCGTTCTATGCTACACCGATTCTGAAACAGCATGTGGTCAAGATATCAATGACTTTGAACTGGACTTAGCGCCCTCGTCTATTCAAGTAAGCGCAATTAATGCTGGCAATAACTCGCATCGTTCGCATGACGAGTTCAATATTAAATCATATTCGGCTTTTTTCTCGATTAGAGCTCCCCCAAATCATTACTCATATTATTAATATTTAAAAATTGATTGATATTTAATGATGCATAGTACTGACCGTTAGTGGTCGTCAGCATCTACACGGTAATGAAAAGGAAAGTCTTATGAAAAATTTAACACTATATAATACTGAATCTATTGATGAATTGGTTTGGCCAAACGACCAATTATCTGTTTCTAAAAACACCCCTGCGCTCAACATTTTAACTGATTTTCGTCACAATTTACCCCGAGTCATTGGTGCAAACGTCAAGGCTATTGATGTAGAAGCGATGATGAAACTTGCACATGTGAAGATGAAGTTGGTTGTCGACACCAACAATAAGTTCGTTGGTTTCATTACACTGACTGACATATCTGAAGAAAATCTTTTAAAAAAAGTAAACAAAAGCACGAGTCGTGGTGAGCTTTTAGTAAGCGATTTTATGCATCCGAGGGAAAGTTTGAAATGCTTTGACTATACTGAACTTACTAATGCAACGGTAAGTGACGTTTTGGAAACACAAAAAAATAATCATCAGCAGCATTGTTTAGTGATCGATCGGGAAAAACATGAAATTAGAGGTCTTATTTCTGCACGTGATGTGGCGCGATTAATTCAGCGCTCATTTGATATTGAAGAGCACCTCTCGTTTAAAGCCTTGTTCAAAGAATTGGAGGTATAAATGGCGTTTAAGATGAATAGGGTACTAAAAATAGTGTTTACCTGCTGTTGTTTGCTCACGCTATCACTAAATGTGTTGGCTAGGCAAAGCAGCACACTATTTTTAGGCAAATTAGATTTAAGGGCGAAGCCGCCAATTACTGAATTAAGTCAAGTGTCGACAGATCTAGCAATTGCAGATGAACCTTACTTCTTCGACCGAACTCATCTTTATTTTACTCAGGTCTTTGAGGCACAAAACGACCAGCAAGCGACGGTATTTGTCTGGGATACATCAGCAAAAACGATACGCAGCATTATTCGCTCAAATGAGAGCGGTGCGGCTGCTTCGGACTTACCAAAGCAATCTGGTCTGTTAGTAATTAGACAAAAGGACAAGGATAGTCCTGAGCTGCGAGCCTTAGATAAAAATGCAAAGCCAGAAAGCTACTTACTCTATCGCAGTCAAGCAGGAACGACGCAGACGTGGATAAATGCTTATCAGTTTGAAAAGTCACCGTGGTTTCTGTACGTTGAAAATCAGCAAAAAAACCAGTTGAAAGCTTATAATACAAGGAGTAAGAATACGATAGTGGTTGCACAACTGCCAAAGGGAAGTGAATATTTCTCAGTCAGTTCAACCGGACACGTTATTGCGAGTGACGGTAGTCAATTGTACCAACGTCAAGTGATTGCTAAAGGGGAGCACCTGCAAGCTGCCGCGGAATGGAAAGCAATGGCGATTGATTCTCCTTTCTGCAAGTCGGGCGTTAGTAAAACGGCAATTTCACGATATGGTGATATGATTGCGATACTGTGTGATAGCGAATAGAGCAATAAGCCTTATATTGACAAAAGCGATGTTGATAAGTGACTTGGGGAGGATAGTCTCGCGCTTCAAATATTAATGCGAATACTCGGTGCGCAAGTGACATAAATAGAGAGTTTTAAATGGCATCAAAAAGTGACAAAAAACCGAGCGTTCAATTAGAAACGAAAGCAGATGACGATGCCTTGCCCTTATTGGACAACGGCGTGAAAAACTCAACTAAGGCGGCTAGTAAGCTTAAGTTCAACCGAAAATTACTATTCGTACCCTTAGTCGTGTTTATTTTTGCAACTGGCGGATTTGTCGGTTTGTATTTCCAACCGCCGGGCCTGCAGTTTTTCATGAAGGTCACGGGCTTATCGCCGGGTGGCGGCAACAGTCATCCAATTGCTGTTTCTCAGACCAATAATACGCCGCCAAAAAGCTCAGCTGTAGTCGCTACCATTACAGCGCTCGGTACACTATTGCCGCTGAAAGATGTCTCCGTATTAGCTCCGCCTTATGGCTCCAATGATGCCAGAATTGCTCAGCTAAATGTACAGGAGGGAGATTATGTTGAAAGTGGTCAAGTTATAGCTGTCATGGATAATATCGGTAAGTTGGAGGCTGAATTAAAAAGCTCACAAGCAGACGTTCAGGTTGCTCAAGCCCAACTTGCTCAAATCAAAACAACGGTTGCGAACAATCGGTTAAAGGCTGTCGCCGAAGTAGAACGAATTGAAGCCAATTTTCAGCAAGCTAAAAATGATTTAGTCAGGGGAAGAGAGCTTAAGAATAATGGGGTGATTACTCAATCTGAGTTAGATCATCTGATTGCTGTTGAGGAGGCGATGTCACGAAGCCTTGACAGCGCAAAAGCTAACTTGGCGAATTATCAATATAGCGATATCGAAGGTCAAGCGGATGTTAAGCTAGCAAAAAGTAACGTGTTTGCAGCCAAATCTAAACTCAATACAAAACAGCAAGATCTGACAAGTGCAACACTGCGAGCACCAACAGATGGTTTTATCATCTCTATTCATTCGAGAGTAGGTGAACGACCAAGTGATAAGGGTATTGCGACCTTCGGTGATACAAGCCAAATGCAGGCTAAACTTGAAGTATATCAGTCCGATGTGCAGTTTTTGCAATTGGGTGCTGCGGTCTCTATGCAGTCTGATGCTCTGGGATCAAGGCTATTAACGGGTAAGATTATTCGTATAGGGCTCGAGGTTAGAAAACAGCAACTGATGGCAGCGTCTCCGGCCGCGAATACTGATGCTCGTATCGTCATTGTGAATGTAGCGCTGGATGCGGAGTCATCTAAACAAGCTTCAAAGTTAAATGGCTTAGAGATTATTGCAACCATTCAAAGGGTAAGCAACTAGTGCTCAAGTTATTGAGTAATCTGCTAGGGCGTACGCCAATCGGTTGGCTGCAACTTAGCCACAATAGAACACGCATGCTAGCTGCTATTTTTGGTGTTGCATTTGCAAACGTGCTGGTCTTTGTGCAGTTGGGTATTATCGGTGCGTTCAATACCAGTATCAAAATGACTTATAAACCGTTTATTGCTGATATCATCATTTCATCAAGTAATGCCAACACATTTTCGGATGGTTCATCAATATCCCGTCGGTATATGTATCAAAGCCTCTCAAATCCTGATATTGAAGCTGCAGCAGCCGTTTACGTTGGTCTGCTGAGTTGGAATATGCCAAATGGAAAAGCTGCCAGCATGCAGGTTTATGGTGTACCTCCAGAATCAATGGCCTTTATCGAAAGCAGTTTGCGCGAGAGTATGGCAAGGATCACGCTGCAAAATACCCTGCTAATTGACAGCAAAACCAGAGGATTAGACAAGCAAACGCTGAGTACATTACTTGATAGTAATAAGTCTATTGAAATGAATAATATTGCTTTAACCTTGGCTGGAACGGTAGTTATCGGCAGTGGGTTCGGTGCTGACGGTACTCTCTTCGTCTCAGATCAAACATTTTTGAGACTCTTTCCAAAGCAAGAGGGAGGAACGCCATCGCACATCCTGCTTAAAACTAAATCAAACAACAATAGTGCTGATAAGCTTACTTCGATCGTTACTAACCTGAGAGTAAGTTTAGGCAATGATGATATTCAAGTTCACTCCATTGAAGAGCGTATAAATGACGATGTGACGTATCAAATGACCAAGCGGCCCGTGGGGGTCATATTTGGCTTTGGCGTGTTTATCGGTGTTTTAGTAGGAGTCGTCATTGTGTATCAGGTTTTATCCACAGATGTTGCTGATCATCTAAAAGAGTATGCGACCTTCAAATCGATGGGCTATGAAAACCGATTTTTTTACAGCGTTATAACCGAACAAGCGGTTTTATTAGGATGTATTGGTTTTATTCCTGGCTCATTGCTCGCTATGTTAATTTATGCACTAATGACCATGGCGACTGGTTTGCCTGTAAGTATGGAATGGTCGCGCATGTTTATTGTTTTATTCGGCACCATTATCGCTTGTATGATTTCTGGTTTTATTGCCACGCGCCGACTCAAGTCAGCCGATCCGGCAGAGTTGTTTTAAGATGAATTCAGAAAACGCCCCAATTATCGTAAAAAATCTCGACTATTGGTTTGGTGAAGGCGAGGCAAAGAAACAAGCTCTTTTTGATATTAATCTAGACATCCACACTGGCAGTTTGACGGCTCTTATGGGGCCTTCAGGATCTGGAAAAACAACGTTGCTAACCTTAATGGCCTGCTTGCGGACATTGCAATGCGGCAGTGTGAGGTTGTTGGGTAACGAACTGTTTGCGATGACTGAGCAGCAGCAAGTTATTATTCGTCGTAAATTAGGATTTATTTTTCAAGCGCATAACTTACACGAAAGCCTTAGTGCTCTTGAAAACGTACTGATTGGTTTGCAAGTTCATGGTGGTGGTGACCCGCAAAAGCAAAAAAAAGCGGCAAGACATGTTTTAAGTATCTTAGGCTTGTCAGAACGCATAGATTATTTGCCAATGAACTTGTCTGGAGGTCAAAAGCAGAGAGTTGCTATTGCAAGAGCACTCGTTGCTAATCCACAAGTCATTTTTGCGGACGAACCCACTGCTGCACTCGACAAAGATTCTGGTAGGCAGGTGGTTGAGATTATTAAAAGATTAGGTACTCAACGACGCACCACAACCCTTATGGTCACTCACGATAATCGTATATTAGACCTTGCGGATAGAATAATCACGATGGAAGATGGTGCGATAGTGTCTGATGAAAAGACTTAAGCTCAGCCGATAGGGATCAGAACTCAACAAATAGGAGCGTTGGCTCATTATTCCAAAACTAAGCCTAAGTTGATTATTGAAGTAAATTTTTAGCGCTTAGGCTTACACGTGTTTCTTCGAATTCTCTTTTTTTCTAATTAGATCAATATCTTAAAATAACAATTTTGACATTTTACCGCATGTTGGCGCGTATTTTGCGTTACACTTTGCAGTTGTTAGTAAAATTGAATGAAAACATGAAAAATATCGCTAAAAAATTGGTCCATTTTTGCACGCAAAAACCGAAAATTGTCTACGCTGTGTTGTTGCTTTTAGCCGTGGTTTTTACAGCACAAATACCGCGTATAAAAATCGACACAGACCCAGAAAACATGCTGTCTGCGGAGCATCCAGCACGAGTGTTTCACAACGAAGTAAAAACACGCTTTGCGATGCACGACTCGATCGTTGTTGGTATAGTCGATACCAAGACTGAAAATGGTGTGTTTACACCGGCGTCGTTGACTGACATATATGACATAACAGAGTCAATATTGTCAATTGACGGCGTTGTTTCTGCCGACCTTATGTCGATTTCAACCGTCGATAACATCTCCCAGTCTGAATCTGGAACGATTAGGTTCGAGTGGATGATGGACAAACCGCCTTCCAACCTCGATGAAAGTAAAAAAATTCGAAACTATCTTGAGAGACTGCCCCTACTGCAAGACACCTTAGTGTCTCAGAATGGCAAAGCTGCAGCCATTTATGTTCCTATCAAAGACAAAAATGAAAGCTACAACATTGCCGAGCAAATCAGAGCGAATATAAATAAGTTGGAAGGAAGTGCCGACTGGTATATCACCGGTTTACCCGTTGCTGAAGACCAGTTTGGCGTTGAGATGTTTATTCAAATGGGTATTTCTGCACCACTCGCCGGACTCACCATTTTTATATTGTTATTTTTCTTTTTCAGAAATATACCTCTAATTATTGCGCCGATGGTTGTTGCCATGGCCACCGTTATGATCACTATGGGGGCACTCATAGGTATGGGCTATACGGTACACATCATGTCCTCTATGATTGCAATCTTCTTGATGCCTATCGCGGTTGTTGATTCTGTGCATATTCTTTCTGAGTTCAGCGACCGCCATAAACCAGGAGCAGATCTCAAGGAAACGATAGAAGAGGTTGTAGGCCACTTATTTACGCCCATGTTATATACCTCTGTTACCTCATCCGTTGGTTTTTATTCGCTTATGCTTACGCCCATCCCGCCAGTGCAAATATTCGGCGCGTTTGTTGGAAGCGGTATATTGCTTGCGTTTGTGATCACAATAACATTTATGCCATCTTATCTTTCACGCATGAACGATGCGTCATTGGACAAGCTGCAATTGGTCATGCACTCGTCGGAAGGCGGCAGTCGCATTGCTAAAGTG
This sequence comes from Glaciecola nitratireducens FR1064, assembly GCF_000226565.1. Classification (NCBI taxonomy): domain Bacteria; kingdom Pseudomonadati; phylum Pseudomonadota; class Gammaproteobacteria; order Alteromonadales; family Alteromonadaceae; genus Brumicola; species Brumicola nitratireducens. Next base: position 1,439,541 of record NC_016041.1, read on the forward strand.
GCTAAATTTTTGGGTGGTTTTGCGCTCAGGTTTAAAGCATCATTAGTCATAGGGTTTGCTATCGTTTTTGCCATTTCGGTATGGGGAATAACCCAAATTCAAATAAACGACAATCCCGTTCGTTGGTTCAAGCAAGATCATGAAATCCGAGTTGCCGACAAAGTGCTTAACGAAAACTTTGCGGGAACGTATGACGCTTATGTTGTTCTAAGTTCTAGTAATACGCTGATGTCGCTTAAAGATTTATTGGCTACAGATAAACCAGCTAGTTTAAGTGATTGGGCTGCAGAGCAACTTACTCAATTATCTGGACAACCTATGAGTGAGCAGTATCAGCAGCTATTGCTTAATATTGACGACAAGTTGTTCTCAGAAGTTTCTGATGCAGAGGCAGATTACTTGAATGCGACACTCGTAAATGCAGAGTCGGCGTTGAGTCAATCGAAAGCCTTTCAGTCGCCCGAACTACTTACTTATGTTGAATCGCTGCAAGATTATTTGAAAGCATCGGGATTGGTTGGCAAATCAAATTCACTTGCCGATGTGGTTAAAGTGGTTAATAGAGAGTTAAGATCGGGAGAAGAGAAAGACTATGCGTTGCCTAACTCTCCTCAGGCTGTTGCACAAACGCTTCTGCAGTATCAGTCATCGCATCGACCAAATGATCTCTGGCACTTTGTCACCCCGGACTATCAATCAACGCTCATTTGGCTGCAAATGACTTCGGGCGATAATCAGGATATGAGCCAGGTTATTGCGCTGGTCGATGAGTTCATGACGCAGCAGCCTCTGCCGCAAAATGTTCAATTAGACTGGGCTGGCAAGGCTTATTTAAACGTCGTTTGGCAGGACAATATGGTCGCTGGGATGCTTGATAGTTTAGTCGGTGCATTCGTGATTGTATTTATCATGATGGTACTGTTGTTCCGCTCCTTGGTATTTGGTGTGTTGGCGATGCTTCCGCTCACTATCACAATCACCTTTATTTACGGTTTAATTGGTATTATCGGAAAAGATTACGACATGCCAATTGCTGTGCTGTCTGCATTGACTCTGGGTCTGTCGGTTGATTTTGCAATCCACTTTTTGGAAAGGGCACGCGAAGTATATAAACAAACCAACGATATAAAACAAACTTTTACTGTGATGTTCGATGAACCTGCAACGGCGATTACTCGCAACGCATTAGTCATTGCGCTTGGCTTTACGCCACTGCTATTCGCACCCTTGGTTCCTTACATCACGGTCGGCATATTTTTAGCAAGTATAATGGCGATATCTGCTTTAGTAACACTGTTAATTTTGCCTGCAGTGATGACTATGGGCAAACGAATAGTCTTCAAGTAAATAAGGAATCCAGATGATGTTAAAGAGAATTAAAACGATAAATAAAATAGCTAGCTTTGTGGCCGCGAGCTTGGCGCTATTGGCAGCAGTGCCGCTCCAAGCTGCTAGTATTGATGTATCAAGTATCGTAAAAAATGCAGAAAAAGCGGCGTATTACAGTGGCAAAGACGGCCGCTCGGATGCAAGGATGATGATTGTTGATGCTCAGGGCCGAAAACAAATGCGCCAATTTACTGTATTGCGCCGAGATGTAGAAGATAACGGCGACCAACAAATGATGGTGTTTTTCGAAAGACCTGCTGATGTTAAAGACACTGTCTTTAGAGTCGAAAAACACGTTGATTTGGCGATAGAAGACGATCGATGGTTATATTTACCTGCACTTGATTTAGTTAAGCGCATTTCTTCAGGCGACAAACGTACGTCTTTTGTAGGCTCTCATTTTTTCTATGAAGATGTGTCTGGTCGTGCTATTTCGGAAGATAACTTTGTGTTACAAGAAGATACTGAGGCAGCATACATATTAAAAGCCACCCCCAAAGCGCCCGAGACCGTTGAGTTTGCGTATTACGTTGTTACCATCGATAAGAAGACTAACTTACCAATTTTGATAGATTTCTTTAAATCGAATAACGATAACTATCGTCGAGTAGAAGCGGTGAAAATTGAAGAAATACAGGGTTTCCCCACAGTTGTTCGCTCTAAAGTAAGCGACCTTGAAAGCGGTGCCTATACCCTCATGGAGTTTCGCAATATCAACTTCGATCTTGGCTTAGTCGATGATGTGTTTACTGAGCGCAGTTTGCGTAATCCGCCGCGTGAATGGTTAAACTAAGATGGAAAACGTTTTTTCTGCATTTATCCTGTCATTTGGAGTAGCCAGCGTAAGCTTATCAGGTGTTGCGTTAGCTCAAGAGACCGAGTGGGACATGGACGAGTGGGGTGAAGAAGAGAAAGCGCCTAAAAGCTTCTCTGGCTTTGTAGAGCTAGCTGCGGGTGTTCGTCTATCATCCGACCCTGTCATAAATACTGACAAGACGCTGGCTGACTTAAGAGCTCAATTACAGTGGGATAAAGACTTCGAAGCGTCCCGAGTTAAGTTTACCGCAGACCTGTATTATGATGGTGTGCTTGACCAAACAAAACTACAAATAAGGGAGCTAGCTTGGCAAGGCAGCTTAGACTCAATCGTTTCCTTGGGGGAATGGAGTAAAAAGTTTGATATTAAAGTCGGTCAACAAGTTCTGACTTGGGGTACAGGTGATTACGTATTTCTGAATGACTTATTCCCGAAAGACTTTCAGTCGTTTTTTGCAGGCCGAGACGATGATTATTTGAAGGCGCCATCGCTGGCAGCAAAAGTATCAGGCTTTTTTGATTGGGCTAACGTCGACGCTGTGATAACACCAAAGTTTAGCCCTGACAACTATATCAATGGTGACTATTTTTCGTTCTTTTCGCCTTTTGCAGGTGCTAACGTAGCGCCGGGATTCGAGGTTTCATCACCCAACAAACCAAGCTCGCCTGAATATGCCTTGCGTGTATACAAAACGATAGGTTCAACAGAATATGCGGTTTATGCCTATGACGGGTTTCATAAATCGCCGGCTAGTTTTACTGAGTTTGGTGAACCGTATTTTTCTGGCTTAAGAGTATATGGCGCTAGCGCTATTACGCCTTTTGCCAGCGGCTTATTAAATATGGAAATGGCTTACTATGATTCAAAGGACGATGCACAAGGCCGCGATCCTTTAGTGCCCAACAGTCAATCGCGCTGGCTTGTCGGCTATGAACAAGAGTTGGTGAAAAACTTAACCGGCAGCGCACAGCTATATGTAGAGCGAATGAGCAATTTTGATGCATTAAAAGCAAGCTCACTCACGCCAGAGTTCGATCCGAACAAAAGCCGTGTTTTATTCACGCAGCGTCTTATGTATAGAGCACTACAGCAAACACTGACCTTGAACGCGTTCAACTTTTATTCCACGAGTGATGAGGATGGTTATTTAAAACTAAGCGCAGATTATAGTCCCGTTGATCAGTGGCAGCTATCTGGCGGGTTTAACGTGTTTTATGGTAAGGAACGATTTAGCTTCTTCAATCAATTTGAAGATGCCAGCAACGCATTCGTAAGGTTCAAATATTATTATTAACGACATTGAATAAAAAACTCATGAGTTTACTCAATTAAGTAGCAGAAAACATAATTTATAAACTAGGCTTTATTTAGGAGGTAGCATGTCAGCAGAAAGAGCGTTAACTGCATTTGCAGGATTTATGGTATTGGTGTCTATTGCACTAACGGTGTGGGTTCACCCTAACTTTGTTTGGTTTACGGCTTTTATAGGCGTAAATTTATTTCAACAAAGTTTTACGGGTTTCTGCCCAGCCACTATTATTTTGCGTAAAGTGTTCGGTCTTAAAACTGAAAAAGAATTGGCTTTAAAGCAATAATAAGCATTGATAAAAGACAGTCCCCCAATTGTTTTCCTATGAACAAAAGGCTTTTGGGAGACTCACCTTACTGTTAGCCTAGGCACAATTCTCTACCTGGGCTTTTTATTTTGTCCGGATGCTCAACTACTCGTATTTCAATCCAAATTTTTGCAGTTTCCGATACAACGTTCGGGTACTTACCTCTAGTTTCTCCGCCAGTTCATCAATCGACATATTTTGCGACTCACATACTTGAGTCAAATACCTTTCCTCTGCTTCCTCTAAACTTAAAATTTCACTATCGGAAATTTGTGGCTTCGCCGGTCTAGCAAATATTTGCTCCGGTAAATCATGCACTTCAATTAAATCTTCATTCGCCAATAGCGTCGCTTGTTCAACGATACTCTTGAGTTCTCTGATGTTTCCTGGGTAATCATATTCTGAAAGGCGTTTTAGCGCGGCACTGCTGAATTTTTTGTGTCGCAATTCTGAGTGACTGAGAAAGTGTAATATTAAACCCTTAATATCGTCAGAGCGCTCAGCGAGCGAAGGCAAAGAAATAGGGAACCCCGCTATTCTGTAGTATAAATCCTTGCGAAATTGTCCTGATTCAACAAGATCTAATAGATTTTTATGGCTAGCGCAAATGAGTCTAAAGTTTGCTTTGCGTTGCTTTAGACCACCGACGGTGCGATAACAGTGAGTTTCGAGTAAACGCAGCAGTTTAACCTGCATGCTTAATGGGACATCTGCTATTTCGTCAAAAAATACGGTGCCGCCGCTAGCAATCTCTATTAAACCACTCTTCGCATGAGTTGCTCCGGTGAAGGCTCCTTTTTCATGACCAAATAATTCTGATTCAAAAAGGTTCTCATTTAAGCCTGTGCATTCGATCACAACAAAAGGCTTTTCAGCACGGCGACTAGACTCATGCAACGCTTTAGCCACAAGCTCTTTGCCTGTTCCTGTTTCACCCTGTAAAAGCACTGCGATTTCAGACTTAGCGGCACGGTTTATTTTGGTGAGTAGCCTCTTGAAGGGCTCAGAGCTACCTATCATTTTATTTGTTTGCGAATCGGCCGAAGCAAAGTCGATGCGATCTAGTATTTCCAAAAAGCCGGTGGTAATGCCATCGGCATCCTTCACTGGCTTCATTATTATGTCGCAGTAAGTCTTCCCGTGTTCAGTGTTATGAATATGCACGACGCTGCTGGTTCGGTCCGTTTTAATACAGGATTGGATTGGGCATTCTTCACCATGTTTATCGCAAGGTGATGTATTGCCATGGGATATTTCGAAACAACGACTATTGCCAACAACGACTTCATTTTCGTAAGTGTCCCTGTAAGCTTCATTAACAGCCAGTATCGTGTATTGAGGATCGATAAAAATAGCAGGTTTATCGATAGCATTGATCATGGCTTGTACGATGGAAATGCTCATAGTTTTTTAAATTATCATTCTGACAAAGTTGTCTGAGTATGTGACAAAACTGACATGAGATTCAAGTTAAAAGACAGCTGATTTGTCGTTTCTTTAAAATAGCTAACAGAAACAATGGTTTGATTTCTTGAAATAAGTGGCACGACTTTTGTTAACAAGTAAGTTACAAGTGACAAAAATGATGCAATTTCATTTTCAAAAAAAAGGAATCGATATGGCTAAGGTCGTTGTTTTAGGAGCTGGTACTGGCGGTATGCCAGCGGCTTACGAAATAAAGGAGATGTTGGGTAAAGATCACGAAGTAGTGATGGTTAACGAACGTCCAGAATTTAGATTTGTGCCTTCAAACCCCTGGGTTGCTGTCGGTTGGCGTAAAGCAGAAGCAATTACAATCCCGATTGAGAAATATTTAAATAAAAAGGATATTGCTTTTGTTTGCGCGCGCATCACAGAAATTGACGCGAAAAATAATCAAATGAAAACTGAGTCAGGCGACACAATCGACTATGACTACTTGATTATTGCAACCGGCCCTAAGCTCGCATTTGCCAATATCGAAGGCGCGGGACCGACGCACTATACGCAATCGGTTTGTACGCTTGACCATGCTCAACAGTGTTACGCTGATGTGAAAAAGTTAATCGAAAACCCAGGCCCAGTTGTTGTAGGTTCATTTCAAGGTGCCAGTTGTTTTGGTCCTGCCTATGAATACGCCTTCATCTTAGATAAAGCACTGCGCGACGCTAAGATCAGACACAAAGTGCCAATGCATTTTGTCACTAGCGAACCCTACATCGGTCACTTAGGTTTGGGTGGTGTGGGTGACTCTAAGTCAATGTTGGAATCAGACCTGCGGGCAAAAGACATCAAATGGATTTGTAATGCGACGGTTGACAAGGTCGAGGATGGACTGATGCACGTGTCCGAACTGAATAGGAAGGGTGAGGTTGATTTTAATCACGAATTACCCTTCAAGCACTCTATGCTGATCCCGCCATTTGCTGGCATAGATGCAGTCGCTAATGTCGAAGGCTTATGCAATCCCAAAGGATTTGTTATTACCGATGAATTTCAGCGCAGTCCAGCGTTCCCAAATATATTCTCAGGCGGTGTGTGTGTAGCAATTCCGCCGGTCGAGGCCACACCGGTGCCAACAGGAACGCCCAAAACAGGGTATATGATTGAAACGATGATGACCGCCATTGCTCATAATTTGAAATCAATAATTATTGATAATGACGTACCTTCTACTAAGGGTACATGGCATGCGATTTGTTTAGCTGATATGGGCGACACGGGCGCTGCTTTTGTTGCTATGCCGCAAATTCCACCTCGCAATGTTACTTGGTTTAAAAAAGGTAAGTGGGTGCATTATGCCAAAATTGCATTTGAAAAATACTTCATGCGCAAAATGAAAACAGGTACAAGTGAGCCTATCTATGAGAAATACATGCTCAAAGCATTAGGTATCGAACGTTTAGAACATAAATAAAATAGTGAAGCTAGGGAAAAACCGCTAGAGAAACCAATGGAGAAAGGGAAAAATGATGAAGAGAGTACTTATTTATGTTGCCGCGCTCACGCTGTTTGGTTTTTCTCAGTTCGGGTTGGCTGCTCTAGCACAAGCTAAGCAGCGTGCGGTTCTGTTTGAGTTCGCCATTAATCAGGCTGAAGCGGTCCATACGCAACCTAGGCTGAACGATAGTGCCGATGGCAAGGTTGAAAGAGCCACTGAGGGCTCTGTTGAAAAAACACCTGAACTAAAAAAACAGATGATGTTAGATAGAAATGCAGCAAGCAATGATCAGCAAGAGCTTATTACACAAGCGAGTTTGAGAGTGAAACAGTTCTCAACTCAATTGAAGGCGGAATTAGGTGCGGCTATTCAATCTGGTGGCCTTAACGCGGGTGTTGAGGTTTGTCACTCCAAAGCGCCAAAAATTGCTGAACGTTTGTCTACAGAAGGCTGGAGCGTGGCTAGAACCAGCTTGAAAACGCGGAATCAAGAAAATACACCGGATCAATGGGAAACTGACACGCTCACGCAGTTTGATGCTCGTTTTAAGCAAGGGGAGAAGGCTGAAAACTTAATCACTATACGGTCGGATAAAAAACACTTTCGCTTAATGAAAGCAATTCCTATGGATCAGGTTTGTCTGGCTTGTCACGGCACTTCTATCAATCCTAGTTTGCAAAAAACGATTCAAAAATATTATCCAAACGATAGTGCGACTGGATTTTCCCTTGAAGATATTCGCGGTGCATTTACCTTGCAAAAAGACCTTTCTGAATAGTCTTAAAAAACGATTTCATGCGCTGACAATAATGTCAGCGTATTTTGCCATATGTGACTAAATTACTGTTAAAAATAAAACTTATACGTTTCTTGTTAATTTAAATTCAATAAAAACAATTGTTTGTGAATTTTTAATCTTTGGCACACCGTGTGCACAGCATTAGCAAGTTATTAATGTTTCCAGTTTTTCGCGTTGCTTTCAATGAGGATCAGTTTGATTACACCTTAGGGCGTCTGACTCTGTGAACAAACAAAAATTCTACTCTTCTTTTATGAGGTCAAAACACATCATGAATAAACTCAGTATCCAAGCGTTTTTTGATGACAACACGCAAACAGTGACCTACGTTGTGACAGATAAGGCAACTTGTTCGGCGGCGATTATCGATCCGGTACTCGATTTCGACCCTACCTCGGGCAAACTGTCGTCTGTCAGTGCTGATAAGGTTATTGCTTTTTTAGATGATAATAACTTGCGACTTGAATGGATACTAGAAACCCATGCCCACGCCGACCATATTACTGCTGCAAATTACATTAAAGGAAAGCGCGGTGGCAAAATTGGTGTCGGAGAACATATTAAAAAAGTGCAGACGACATTTAAAAAGACCTTCAATTTACATGATGAATTACCGTGTGATGGCAGTCAATTTGATTTCCTATTTGAAGATGGGGAAATCATTAGTTTAGGGCATTTGGATATTCAAGTTATGCACACACCAGGCCATACACCCGCCTGTGTCAGTTATATAATTGAAGATGCCGTATTTGTTGGTGACACCATATTTATGCCGGATTTTGGCACTGCACGCGCTGACTTCCCAATGGGAAGCGCTAAAACCCTATATCAGTCAATCCAAAAAATATTATCGCTGCCTGATCAGACTCGTATTTTTGTTGGCCACGATTACAAAAGCCCCACTCGAGATGACTATGCCTGGGAAACGACAGTTTTACAGGAAAAGCGAAATAATATTCACGTTAAGCTAGGAACAAGCCAAAGTGAATTTGTTAATTTGCGTGAAGCACGTGATGCAAACCTGCCGGTACCGAAGCTATTGCTGCCGTCTATTCAATTGAATATTAGGGCCGGAAATTTACCCATTACAGAAACAAATGGTGTCTCTTATTTGAAGCTACCACTGACCTTGGAAGTGAACTAATGATGTTTGAACCAACGATATGGATTGGTGCAATTCTCATGGGCCTGAGCTTGGGATTGCTTGGTTCAGGCGGCAGTATTTTGACCGTTCCGCTGCTAGTTTATATTGCGCATGAACCCGAAAAAGCGGCGATAGCGGAGTCATTGTTAATTGTGGGCATTGTTGCGCTAACAGGCAGTATCACACAGTTTTTAAAGCGCTTAGTCGACTTTAGGTTGGTTGTTGTTTTTGGATTGCCCAGCATGCTGGCTGCTTATTTTGGCGCTTATCTTTCCCAGTATGTCGGCGCACAAGTTCAAATGTTGATATTTGCTAGTGTAATGGTGTTAGCCAGTGGGTTTATGTTGCGGCCCATCAGCGCTTTGCCTAACTCGAACAACACTCCAAATTCGATTAACAGCAGGGTGGATGATTTCACCGTATTGCAGTATCTGTTATTAATAATCGCCGGTATTGCTGTTGGAACATTAGCTGGTTTGATAGGTGTAGGCGGTGGTTTCTTGATTGTGCCAGCACTTCTATTCATAGCGAAAGCAACAATGCGAAAGGCGATTGCAACAAGTCTTTTTATTATTGCGATGCAGAGCTTCGCTGGGTTTATGAAGTATACCTATTTACAAAGCACGCAAGAACTAAGCCTTAACGTACCACTGATAATTTTGGTCACTGTTTGTGCCGTTTTCGGAGTATTGCTCGGAGGAAAGGTGGTCAATAAACTCCCGCAAGCTCGGTTAAAACAAGTTTTCGGAGGCGCGCTAATCCCGCTTTCGGCATTCATTCTTTACAACAACGTTTAGTGGGGGACTTAATATGTCAACTGATCCAGCGTATTTACAAGCAACTAAAATATCGGAAATTACTAAACAGTTTTCTGTATCTGGAGAGCTCACCGAAAGCGAGTTAAGTAGCTTGGCGAAGCAGGGCGTTGATACTCTTATTAACGTTCGTCCAGATAACGAATGTGAAAACCAAATTAGTGACCAAATGTGGCGAACTTTGGCTCGGAAATATAATCTTCGTTACTTCTTTATCCCTGTAAAATCTGGCTATTACACAAAGACAGATGTAGCACAGTTTAAAGCCGCATTGTTGCAGTCTTCCAAGCGTGTGCACAGTTTCTGCAGAACCGGCACAAGAGCGTCACATTTATGGGCGTTGGCAAACAAAGACAAGCTGTCGTTTGCTGATTTGCAAGCGGCTCTTCAAGTTCATGGATTTGATATGCAGGTTATTTCTGCAATGTTTGGTAATGACCAATAGCGAATATCTTTCGACAGTCAGTAGGTTCTTAAATATAAAAACGGATGCACTCGCAGTAAGTGCCATCGTTTAATTTCTTAATTGTCTTCAATAATGTCTTTTTATTGATAATAAAAAGCAAAGTTTTTATACGCTTATAAAAATATATGCAAAACTCCCGTAAAAATAGTAAACTTGGTTAGCACATGAATATGACATGAATATGACATTAATATGACAAATATATGACATCGCTACGTGTTTTTATTGTTTATATTTAGTGCGGCGCTTACTTACCTTTATGTAACTTGGCGAATTTGTACGTTTGCCTGTGATTACTATTAAATGCACAAAGATGCATCTATAGGTTAATTGGCTTTGGTTGAGTCAATATTCAAATAAAGCCTTTTATCCTTTGACTTTCAAGCTATATTTTAGGGGATATTATATGTTTTTCAGTAAATTTTTTAAAAAGAAATACCCGTATGCACCCATTGCTTATTTGGGCAGGAAGACCGTAGAACGGACCTTAGATGCGAATATTCGTAAATTGAAAAAAGTAGAAAAAGAGATTGGAGAAGAGCAGGATAATAATGACGCTGAAGCGAGTAAAGCAGAGAAAAAAAACGCTGAATCCAATAAAGCGTTAAACAAGAAAGTTGATGCTAGAAAAAGTCAAAAAAAGGCTGTCGATCAGAGTAAAAAGAGTGTCGAGAAAAGTAAAAGTAAAGCCAGTACAAAATCGAAGAAGTGAATAAATGCGCTCGCGCTACTGTAGAGGCTTAAGTTCTTTTTAAGCCTCGTTCAACTGACTCAACAAAGCCAACTTAAGACATGATGATGTGGCGGTATGCTTCAATTTCGACGTGGTTCTAGTCTATTAAGTGCACCTCGTTATAACTCTTTATTATACCTATCAGTGACACTATCGCCCATGCAACTTCAAGCGTCAATACTGGATAGTTAGCGCTGAGCCAAAGTTGGGGCAACAAGGCCAGAGCAGCATAAACGTTGCAGCTTAAATAGGCTCTTGAGGAAATTATCTTCGCTGAAAACAAAAAATAACTAGAGCAGAAAAAATAAGCAGAAGACCAACCCAATACTTCATAGAATGTGGTGATTTCTATAAGAAAGAATGAAGCGGAAGCTGCCAACAACATTAGCGCTGAGAACGAAAAATAAGATTTCGCTCTTATCTTAACCGAATCTATTTTTACATCGATTAAGAGTAGCGTGCTCACTGTCATCCAAAACCCATTAATGACCGCAGCTTGCCAAGATGAAAGGTGGACTGACTGAACCGTAAGCGCCGTCGCCGCAAATAGATTACCGCTAAAATAAACCTTAGGCCGCCAACTTGTAACTAAACTGATGTAAGCATGATTAGCGAGATATAAAAAAGTACCGCACCAACCGAGTATTAGCATAAACAAGGTTAATTAACGCTCCAATATAAGCTGTGACACATTATTTTTTAACATTAAAGCCTTCGTGATCCGTGCGATAGTCTTCTTCCATGCCTAGTCCGGCGATTTCCTTTCCAGTTAACTTGCTCAACCACTTTAACGATAATATTCGAGACGCAATGTAGGTTTTAATCGCTTGGTTACCAAACACGATGCGCGCTTTATTACGCATGATCGAAGTGGCAATGTGCAGAGCTATCGCCTTAGGCTCGGTAGTTAAAAAGCGCTCTTTAAATTTTTGGCTTTGCGCGAGTCGGGTAATGTTGGTATTGATCCCGCCTGGGTGAACTAAATGCACTTGTATTTGAGGGTGAACGAGCTCGAGTTCAGCGCGAAGCGACTCAGTATAGCCTCGAATGGCGAACTTACTGGCACAATAATCGGCTGTATTTGGAGGCGCGACAAAACCGAATATACTAGACACATTGATGAGTGCAGCCCACGAGCGCTGAGTTAAGTATGGAAGTGCCGCTTTGCTGCCGTAAACCATGCCATAGAAATTCACGTCCATAACGCGCTTTAAAACGTCGTCATCCGATGCCCATACTGGTTGAGACGAGCCTTCAATACCTGCGTTATTGATCACCACATCGATGTGACCGCAATGAGTTGCCACATTAGCTAGATAAGTTTGCCAATCGGCTTGACTCGAAACATCAAGACCACTGGCAAATAAGGTCATATCAGGATGAGAGGTTCTAAGCACTTTTGCAACGCCAGCAAGTGCTGATTCGTCAATGTCGCAGATTGCTACCTTGCTGCCTAACTCGGCAAATACGCTAGCGAGTGCTGCGCCGATACCGGAAGCAGCGCCAGTTACAACAATGGTCTTGTTGGCAAAAAAATCATGTAATGTAGGCATTGAGCAAAGTCCTATTTTTTATTTAGCGGATGGGGCGGGCATATTATCGATGAATTTCAAAATACTACCGAATGCGCGTTGTCCCACTTTTTCGACTTGTTTGTCAAAATACCAGTTTCCTAATAGCGGAATATTAATATGGCCTCGGGAGCGCCAGTGCACGTGAGTTTTGCCAGCTTTTTCAGTGAGTCTAATCTCGCCTAGTTCGTGCTTGTAAGGTAATGGTTTTGAATAAGTGATTATATAGCCAAGTAAGTAGGGTGGTTCAAATGCTACAATTTCTTCATGCAGCGTGGCACCTGCTGCCTGTATTTCTCTTACAGCTCCCAAACCATTCGATTCATCATTGCCTTCCTTAACAAGGCGAGATTTATCAACGGCTTTGAATTGCGAATAATTAGCGTGATCGCTCAATATGCGAAAAACCTCCGCGATGGGTTTATCGACAGTTCGTTCCACAGAAATCGAAAACATGGTATTCCTTATGATCTTTACGGCTAGCGTTTTTGGTAATTAATACTCATCTATTATGACTTTTAACTTAAATGCACAAAAAATTGTCAATGAGAGTTTGTTTTTCAAACAGATTTAACTTTATGACCCAATTTGAGCTAATTTGTATCATACTCTTACGCTTGAGTTTAGGTATTATAGAAAAAGAACGTCTTTGCGCACTAGACAATGACAACAGCTCGACTTAATTTTACACTTTAACCACTATAATTAGAATGGATAACAGAATGCGACATAAAATCGGAGTAGCGACACTCTCACTTGGATTAGCAATGCTCTTGGCTGGTTGCGCGAAAACGTCATCAAACGCTGAAGATAAAGCGTCAGAGATCGCAAGTACGGCTAATACACCCGCTTTAGCATATGCACTCAAAGTAAAAGAAAGCAGTCAAAAAAGTGCTTTGTCATACGATATTGTTAAGTCACTTACGGTTGAAGTTGGCCCGAGAATTCCTGGCTCTCAGGGTGATAAGCGCGCTGTTGCTTGGGCAGAAGCTAAATTGAATGATTTAGGTTTTGATAAAGTATACAAAGAGCCTGTTCGTGTTAGAAACTGGGAACGCGGTTTTGCCGATGCAAAAGTGGTTTCTCCTTTTCCTCAAGAATTAATTATTTCAGCATTAGGCGGCTCTATTGCAACCCCTGAATCAGGGATAGAAGCAAAGGTTGTAATGTTTGATTCTCTCGAATCTCTTATCGCCGCAGACAAAGCCACAGTGCAGGGCAACATCGTTTTTCTCAATACTAAAATGCAACGTGACAAAGCCGGCCGCTTTTATGGAAAAGTTGTCCCTAATCGAGTGAGCGGTGCGGTTGAAGCTGCAAAGCAAGGCGCGCAAGCGGTTATTATCCGCTCTGTTGGCACCGACAACTCACGTTTTGCACACACTGGCGTAATGCGCTATGACGATACGGTTGAAAAAATTCCTGCTGGCGCTATCTCAACGGCAGACGCGGATAATTTAGCTGCGATGTTTGCCAGTCAACAAAGTAGTGCAGAAGATATTATTTTGAATATCAACATGCAGGCAAAAGATGCCGGTTGGCAGACTTCATACAATGTGATTGGCGAGTTTACGGGCTCAGAAAAGCCAGATGAAGTTATTTTAATATCTGCTCATTTAGATTCATGGGATGAAGGTACCGGCGCACTTGATGATGGTGCAGGCGTTGGTATTGTTACCGCCGCGGCCAAGTTAGTAAAGGATGCTGTGGGGCAACCTAAGCGAACTATACGCGTTATCCTTTATGCTGCAGAGGAAATTGGCCTAGTGGGTGCATACCAGTATGTGCGTAGCAACAGAGACACATTGAAGAATATTATCTTCGCTGCTGAATCAGACTTTGGCGCAGGTCAAATATACCAACTCGATACGCGCTTTGCTGAAGACGTTAGAAATAACCCTGCGGACTTATATGCGGCACTGCAATCGATGGGAGTGGAATTGGGTAACAACACCACCTCTGGCGGCCCTGATGTTTCTATGCTGCCAAATTATGGCGTTCCTGTCATTGCTTTGAAACAAGACGGCACGTATTACTTTGACTATCATCACACGCCGAATGATACCTTAGATAAAATAAAACCGGAGGACATCCAACAAAATCAAACCGTGTGGGCAATGATTACTGCGTATATGGCGATGTCCGATTTTGATCCGCGTCCAGCACCGAAAGGTTAATCGAAAATTCCTAGGTCGTCCTTGCGTAAGCATGGACCTCCCAAACCATCAACACCGCAACACACGTCAATTACTACAAATGATTCAATGGAATAGCAGTACTATTCTTAATTTTTTCCATAGCAAAACTTGAGGTTACTTCGCGCAGTTCAATTCCTGAAATAAAGCGTTTGTAAAAATGATCATAGCCTTGCATATCAGAAACAAGCACTTTAAGCATGTAATCAAATTCACCGCTAAGTCTATAAAATTCAACAACCTCTTCGAATGCTTGCGTGTGGTCTGCAAATTTTTTGAGCCAGCTGGAGTCATGTTTAGCTACCTTCACGTTCACAAAAACCGTTAAGCCAAGATTAAGCTTTGCAGGTTGTAACAGCGTGACTTTCTTTATGATTATTCCCAATTCCTGCATGCGTTGGATTCGCCGCCAGCAAGGCGTGGTGGTGAGACCAACTTGCTCTGCAACTTCGGCGGTTGTAAGTGTGGCATCGAGTTGAATAATCCGTAGAATATCTTTGTCTATTCGGTCAATATTCACTGTTTCTATTCTATATTAAGCGTATATCGTAAAAGGATATGCTAATTTCGAGGATATTAAAAGCGCTGATGCTATCTGTTTGCTTGCTAATCTTGCTGCATTGTTTGGCATCGATATAAAGGCTATGGAACTCAATATGCAGGTCTTATCCGGTCTGCTTTTCTGGGAGGAACATATTACTCGCAACTGTTTGATTGCGACCTCTATTCTTAGCCAAATACAACAAGTGGTCTGCGTTATTGATCGCTTGGTCGACGCTTTCGTTGGGCTTAACTTCGTTAACACCAATGCTGAGAGTAACTTTGATAGCCTTGTTTTTATATTGAATTGTTTCGTTCTCAACTTGCTTTCTAATTTTCTCTGCCAGCAAAAATGCATCGTTTGAATTTGTGTTTGGTAGAAGAAACAGAAACTCTTCTCCTCCCCATCTCGCCACAATATCTTGTTGTCTAATCTGTTGAACGAAAAATGCAGATAAACTTTCAAGTACAAAGTCACCGCCATCGTGAAAGTATTTATCGTTAACCTGTTTGAAATGGTCAATATCGCATAGCAGCACAGAAAGAGGCTCTTTTGAGCGCTGTAACCTGCTGTATTCATGGTCTAAATGGGTTCGCATGCCTCTTCTATTTAGCAACCTAGTCAATGGGTCACGCATCGCTAGTTGTTCATTTTTTTGACTAAGTTCTTGAATGTAATCATAAGACTTTTGCCGAGAGTATTCGTAGAATCCAAACAACAGAGTGACCGTGAGAAATGAGTATATTAAGCGTGTTTTGAATTCAAGCGTATATGTCGTTCCTAACAATACTTCATTAGGATAAAGCAACATGATAGTCATGATAATAGTAAAAGCAGCAAGGCTTTTAAGACCTTTGCCCAAGCCACTGAAAAAGAATGCTACCGGAGGGACTATGTAAATCCAGAGTGGTCCAGTATTTGACACGCCGCCTGAGTATACTAAATACAGCATAAGTACTAATAAACTGGTAAAAATAAGGCGGGTAGAAATTAAAATGGTATTGCCTAATTGTGGGAAGCGATGAACATGATGACAGAAGAAAAAGACGCTACTGGCTGCGAACAGTGACATAGATAGGGTTGGATTTCCCCTGATAGCTGCGCTGAGCGCTAATATTAGAGTGATTGTATAGCCAATAAAAGAAAACAAATTTGAGACAAAAAGCTGCTGATTAGCGTCAGGTCCCTTTTCTTCGCTAGTGCCTACTTCCAGGTACTTTACAAATGCCTTCCTTGTACTTGCGAACATCATTGTTGTCTCATGTCTTGTGTCTTTTTAAAATTGGATTTTTATAAGCTACGTATATGGATTGTTGAAGCTTGCAGCAGTTACATTTAGAAACACATTTTTACCTAGTTCACACTTTTAAACAACAAATTTGTCACATAACAAGAATGACAATTAGTTTTATCTTCATCTAATTCGGTTGGATGTCTTTTGTTTATGCTATTTGAAAGAGTACTGTGGTTTTATCTAATTGCTCTACAGAAAGCACTTTGTGATTTCTCTGTCTGTTTTTTGTTCGAACTGAGTAGGTTCATCAATAGATAGTTATCGCAGTTTAATTTTTGTCTCGTCAATACCTGAGGTTGATATTGAGTGTGAGTGATAAGAGGCTACTGGTGAAGAACCAAGTAGCCTCAATGTCGAGCGAGGGATTGTTTTTTAAAATTTATATGAAACGCTTACCCTAGCGTTCAGAGGCTCGCCAATGCTAATGTTGTTGTCATTGTGCGCTGCAGGGTAGTAGTCTTCATCAAATAAGTTTTCAATGTTTAACTGCACCTTTGTATTCTCAGTTATATCGTAATATACCGCCGCGTCAACACGTGTAAAGTCGGGCAATTCGACAGTATTGTTTAACGATGCATATTGTTCCGACTGATGAATTAAGCCTAAACCAAACGCCCATTTATCATCCCATTGATAGTGATTCCAAATCGTCAACATGTTTTCTGGTACTTGCGATAAAACTCTGTTCGCTAAATTTCCTTCAACGACACGTCCCGTCTCATCTGCATCTAGGTTGCTATAGCCAGCGTTAACCTGCCATTTTTCGGTAACATAACCAACTAATTGTATTTCAAAGCCCTTTGTTTTTGTACCCGTAATGATCGAATTTTCAGGATTGTTTGGGTCTGTTACGGTACCGTTTTCTCTTGTGACTTCAAATATTGCGGTGGTGAAGCTCAAGTTGTCTGATAGGTTCCATTTAATGCCAAACTCTTTGTTTTCAAACTCTTCTGGTGCCAGTGCTTGGGAACTCGGTGTTAGTGATAAAAACTGGTCGCCCGAGCGTGGTAAAAAAGACTTACTCATGCTGACATAGAACGACAGATCGTCGTTTGGTTTATAAATAGCACCTAAACGCGGAGACGTTTCGTTATCTTTTCTGCCTAATAAGCCGCTGTTTCCATCGATAGTGCCATTGGCTGCTTCTATTGCATCAACAACATCAATATCAAAGCTGTCGTAGCGTAAGCCAGCAACGACAATAAATTGTTCGTTGAGTTTGATTTCATCCTGAAGGAATACAGAGCTAAAAGTCACGTCGGAGGCGCTATCGCGAACAAAATCTGTAAACCCTACCGCAGGAATAACGAGCGGGTCAGAAAACGCAAAGGTGATTTGGTCATCATTGCTATCAACAAATAAAGTATCGCGGCGGCTATTGCTGGTATCTTGATTACCATGCTCTGCGCCAACTAACAATGTGTGCTCTATGCTACCCGTCTCAAATTGGCCAACCGCATTGAATTGCAGGATTAGGTTTTCTCGCTCAGTAGCATCTCTGTAGCCATCTAAGCTCACCGTATTTTGCACAGCGTCATAGCCAGTAGGATATAAATTCTGATACAACTTGTCGAAATCAGCATATTGCAATGTTGCGTTGATTGACCACGATTCGTTAAGTTGATGATCGATCCTTGCTCTTGCTACATGCGCTTGCAGGGTGGTGACGTTAAGATCGGGTGAACCAAAAAACGTTTTATCGACACCTTGCAGTGGCGCATTATTAAGTGAGGGTACACCGCGGTCAACAACCCGATCGTCATCAATATATTCGTATGATAAAACCAGTTGGGTTACATCGCTTAAATTAGCAGAGTACGTTGGGTTTATTGCAAAACGTTCACCGTCATATTCGTCGCGATGATTATCTAACTGCTCATAAAAGCCGTTGATACGAAAGGCTTGGTCGTCATTCAATGCAATATTGTGATCAACACCAACTACCGCATTTGCAAAGGTATCAATGTTGGCATTTAAAGCGGTAAACGTTTCTTTGGTCGATGCGGTCTTAGTGACTCTGTTGACAATCCCACCGCCGCCGCCACGGCCGAAGAGTAGTGCATTTGCGCCGCGTAAAATTTCAACACGCTCTAAATTATAAAGAGGGCGGAAATACTGGACATCATCGCGTAAGCCATCAATGAAAAAATCAGCTGTCGTATTTTGTCCACGAATAGTCATTTGATCTCTGTGGCCTTCACCTTGCCCAATGGATGCGCCAGGAGTGTACTGAAGGATATCAGCTAAAGACTGGAAGCCTTGCTCTCTTATTTGTACATCGGTGACCACCGACAGTGACTGAGGTACGTCCACCAAAAGCGTTGGTGTTTTGAGCGAGTCAGCATTTTGTTTGCCAAAATATGCACCGCGAACTGTAATGCGTTCAATGTCACCGGCTGCTGCTAAAAGAAAAGGGCTTGATACAGCAGAAGAGACGGAACTCGATTCTGCGGCCTGAGTTTCGCTTGGTGATAATGCGACGGCAATGGCTATACTAAGAATAACGGGTTTAAACATAGGAAAATAAAGCTCGTTTAATTAAGATGCCGCTATGATAGTAAAACTGTAAATGAGAGTCAATCTCATTTGTATTTAGATTTTTGAAAAGTTACTTTTCTTGCTCATCATACTCTTTTGACACTAACGATAACTTGAATCCGCTTTCTTCTAACCATTTGACTGCGTCTGCTTTGTTGGTAAACAATCTTCTTTTGTAGCCACTTAACGTGGGCGCTACATCATTGATAAGTTCAAGGTATGGCGAATTATCTTGGATAATATAGGCGGCGTGTGATGAACCAGCAGCAACTAATCTATTGAGTTCAGCTTTAGCTGCAAATCTAAATTCATGATTTCCACCATCCCATTGCCTTAAGTCCGTCATGCTTCCCCATTCTTGACCTCTAAGGCGGATCAGGCTGACTTTGACTTCAGAAATAAACGACTCAAAAATATCCGCATCCCAATAATCATAGAATGTTGCTTCTAATATATGTCCATTCATTCTTAGGTGATAATGCTTTATGACTATTGCTCCAATTATAGTTTTAGTTTCATTTTTGAGTCTAATGCTTGAAAATTAAACAATCAAGCGTTGCTCAGGTTAATTTAAAACGACTTTTGATGAAAAAAAGCGTTGCTTGATCGCTACAAACGGACGCCCGAGATCGAGTAATATGATGTAGAGACAAGGCACTAAAATTAACGTGACGAGAGTTGCATACATCACCGCAAACCCGAGTGCAACAGCCATTGGAATAACAAAGGCAGCTTGCAGACTGGTTTCGAACATAATTGGCAGTACGCCAGCGAATGTCGTTATCGATGTTAAGGTAATTGCTCTAAAGCGTGCGCAACCTGCATCGATAACAGCTTCGCGGATAGAATAGCCTTCTTTTCTGCGTTGATTGACAAAGTCAGTCATTACTAGGCTGTCATTAATTACAACACCCGCAGCAGCAATTAGCCCGAACGTACTAAATAAGCTCATGTCCAACCCTAGCCAATAGTGTCCCCAAACAGCACCGGTGAAACTAAATGGGATAACAGACATTACTATCAATGGTTGGGCGTAGCTCTTCAGCGGCACCGCCAATAAAATATAAACCATGATAAGGCCTGCAGCAAAAAACATGAGTTGCTCACTGTTCTGTTCTTGTTGCTCTTTAATGTCGCCACCTAGTTCTGTTTTTACTGACGGGAATCGTTCTTTCATTTGCGGTAGCAATTTTTCTTTTACTGTTTCTGTTACTTCATTCGGCTCTACCAGTTGTTCATCAATTGAACCCCAGACATAGACGCTTCTGTAACCGCCTTCTCGGCGAATATAGCTAATACCTGGTTTTTCTGTCAGTTCAACAACATCACCCAGCAACACTTCTTGACCTGAAGGTGTTTTAATTACCGCATATTTTAATTCGGAAAAACGCTCTCGAGTGAATTCCGGATAACGAACCATCACTTTTACTTCTTCGCCATTGCGCAACACTCTTTGTGCTTCACCACCATAAAAGCTTGCACCGACTTGAGACGCAATTGAGGTTAAATCGAGCCCGAGATCATAAGCGACGGCCTTGAGCGTCATTTGCACTTCTTTGCTATCTGGGTCAATTGTTGAACTAACGTCAAACAAGCCCTTTTCCTCTTGCAATAAGTTGATGAGATAACGCCCAGCGTTGTTGAGAGTTTCAATGTCTGCTCCGAATAATAGATAGGCAAACTCTCCACCATCACCGCCGCCGTTCACGTCATCTCGTACCGTAAATGACTTCATGCCTGCAATATTCGGGACAGCCTCACGCCATCTTCTAGCGAGTTCGAACGTGTCCATGACGCGGTCATCTTCCGCAACAAGCGGGACCATCACTTCGCCTTCAGTCCGGCTGTTATTGAACACCAGAATATCCCTGACCATAGGACTGCCATATTCTTCTACTATTTGCTTATCGACGTCTTGAATCACTTTTTCAATCGTCTTTAAAGCGTCAATAGTGATTGTGTCACTGACCGTTTCTGCCATTTCAATGCGAATGCTCGGGAAGTCGTGTGGTACTTTCGGGTTAGGGACAACGCGGACATAGTTTGCATTAATTAGGCCTATACTGATAAAAAGCATCGCAATAAATAAGCCTAATACTGGCCAACGCCATTCTGTGCATAAAGTAATGAAGCGTCGATAACGGCCATTTACAAAACCGAAGTAAGCGGTATTAAATTTTTGTCGCCAGCTATCTTCTTTTAATGGTTTGAAATTGGTATGTGCAATGTGGGCAGGGAGTATTAGTTTTGATTCAATCAAACTGAATATCAAACAAAATATGACGACGACAGCAATATTAAAAAAGAAATCACTCTGCGGTCCTTCACCCATTGTGAAGGGGGCAAAAACAGCGATGGTCGTTAGTACACCAAAAGTAGCGGGAGTAGCGACACGTTTCGCACCTCTAACGACATTTGCGACACCTCCACCGTTGGCTTCCACTTCTGTGTAGGCGCTTTCTCCAATGACAATGGCATCATCGACTACAATACCCAATACCATAATGAATGCGAACAGTGACAATATGTTGATCGTCATGCCAAATATAGGCATTAGCATCATTGCGCCAAGAAAGCATATTGGAAGCCCAAGCATTACCCAGAATGCCAGCTTAAAGCGAAGAAACAACGCTAACATTAGAAATACTAGGATGGCACCCTGAACTAAATTTTTGAGCATCATGTCGAGACGACCATTTAAATAATAAGTCATATCAACCAGTACTTTAATCTCGACAGATTCTGGTAACGTTTGGTTACGTGCCTCCATGTATGATTTTACAGATTCTGCCACTGGAATAATACTTTGCGCCTTGGTCGCGCTTACTTCCAGTGAGATGGCATTTTTACCATTGTATTTAAAGTAACGTTCACCTTCGGTAAAACCATCCTTTATCGTCGCGACATCTTTGAGCAGTACTTTAGAACCGCTAGGGCCTATTTTGACCGGAATATCTCTAAACTCTTCTCCGTTATAAAATTGATTCTCAACGCGAACTGCAATCATGCCCGATTCAGTCCTAATTTGACCGGCACTAAAATTAGCTGAAAAGCGTCTTATTGCTTGCGTAACATCTTCAATGCTTAAGTTATACTTGCGCAGCACTTCTGGTTTTATCTCAATCGCAATTTCGTCATCTGGGGAGCGCGCGTTAGCTAGCTGCACATTTTGTAGCTGTAAAATTTCATCTTCTATTTGTTCAGCAATAGGCTTTAGGTCATCGAGCGACAGGTCGCCTACAATGGTAAGCTGCATAACTTCTTGTCTAAACTCTTGCTGCGATATGGTAACGGGTTCCATCGCCGCTGGAAAAGTGCCGATGCTATCGACGCGCGCCTTTACCTTGTCGAGTACTTCGTTGACCTCTTCATTTAAGTTAATTTCCAAAGTAACTCTGCCGCCACCGCGCCATGAACGACCGATGCTCTTCTTAATTTCTGTAATGTCATTCAGCTGTTCTTCAATTTTTAAAACAATATTTTCTTCAATTTCTTGCGGTGATGCTCCCGGGTATTGAACTGAAATATTGATATAATTGCGTTCTATTGTTGGGAACATTTGCCGCGGGATCGTGATATAACTGATGACCCCCATAATAATGATGAAGCCCATTAATAAGTTTGCAGCAACAGAATTATTCGCAAAGTATGCAATTATCCCAGTCTGTTCCTCTGCGACCTTTTTGTCATTATCAGCGTTTAAATCTGTCATGATAAATTCCTAGTTTGTCGCTGAGGCAAGTGGATTGTTTGCTTTACCAATGACTTTTACTGCCATGCCATTTTGCGGGTATTCGGGAAGCGTCATGACTAGCTTGTCATTCTCCTTCAAACCACTTGAAATGTAGAAAAAGGAGCCTTCTTCACGTATTACCTCAACGGCGTGTGATTGCAACTGTTGGTTTTCATCTAAAAGCCAGACTTTTCGATTGTTGACCAGTGTTTGTGGCACCTTGAATACATTTTTCAATTCCTTACCAGCAAAGCTAACTTCAACATAGGTGCCAAATTTTAGACTGGGGAGTTTGGTATTCAAACTGTATGGGTCGTCGACCCGAACAACCAAATGATTCATTCTGGTGACTTGGTTGACTACACCCAAGTCGCGCTGTAGATAGGCGTCTCTGCTTACGCTAACCAGTTCTTTCGTGGTGATAGTGGCTGGATTATCATTAATGGAGGAGGGTAAAAACTTACTATCGAAACCTGCTACTGGGAAAATGATTTCAGCGGCTTCAATATTGTTAATTTCAGCCACTTTTGTGCCCATACTAACGAATTGACCAGTGCCAATGTCACGAGAGATAACTAAGGCGTCGTAAGGTGCTTTGACGTCACAGTTCTCTAAATCACGCTGAGCTATGCGATATTTGGCTTGTGCCGATTTTAACTGTGCTTGCGCACTCAACACTTGTGGCTTTCGCAGATAAAGGTCGCTTACCTGAGTTGCGGGTAAGTTTCTGGATTCATTCATTGCGACTTTTTGGCGCGCCTGTTCTTCAATCAGCGTTGCTTCGGCTAATGAAATTTCTGCCTCAGCCTGAAGTAGGGCGGCCTCATAAGCGTCTTTTTCTATTCTGAATAGAATATCACCGCGTTTAACTAAACCGCCGGCCACAAAGTTTGGATGCCAACTAATAACTTCGCCAGATACTTGAGCCGACAGAACGGTCATTTCTAATGGTTTAACTTCACCAAAGCTTGAAATTAAAACGGGGTGATCTATGGCATTGAGTAATTCAAAACTAACCGAGGGTCTAACGTCAACCTCGTCTTTATTTTCAGGTTCTTTTTCTGAGGCTTCGATACCCATTTGGATTGCGAATCCGACTGCTATCACGATAAGGAAAATTGAAAATTTGAACCAAGTGCTTTTCATTTAAAAAACGACCCTAAATTATGTGGATTGATAGTGTTCTATTTGCCGCCTAGTCTAACGCAAAAATGTGACTATTTTATGTGCTAAATGTAACGATTTGTGATGTTGTCAGGTTTAGATTGATTTTGATTTTCAAGAAACCTGGACCCTTGATCTAAAAAAGGCTTAATATACAGTGCATATTAAGCCTTTTTGTTATTTAGAAGCTAATTAGTATTGTGCATTGCCAGGTGTTCTTGGGAATGGGATAACATCGCGGACATTTTGCATGCCGGTGACGTAGGCAACTAAGCGCTCAAAACCTAGGCCAAAGCCTGCGTGTGGCACTGTACCAAAGCGTCGCAAATCACGGTACCACGAGTAATCTTCCTGATCCAAGCCCATTTCTGCAAGGCGGCGGTCAAATACATCGAGGCGTTCTTCACGCTGTGAGCCACCGATAATTTCACCAATACCAGGTGCCAGTACATCCATCGCGGCAACGGTTTTGTTGTCATCGTTAATGCGCATGTAAAATGCTTTAATATCTTTTGGATAGTTCTGCATGATAATCGGTGCACCAACATGTTCTTCAGCTAAATAGCGTTCATGTTCAGAAGACAAGTCGACACCCCATTCCACAGGAAATTCAAACGTTTTGCCACTGTTCTTAAGCACTTCAATAGCATCAGTATAATCCATGCGCACAAATTCTGAGTTCACTACATTTTCCAAGCGCGTGATGGCGTCTTTGTTTACGCGCTGTGCGAAGAAAGCCATGTCATCGGGACGTTCTTCCAACACCGCTTTAAACACATACTTCAATAAGTCTTCGGCCAGTTGGGCAACAGTTGATAAATCAGCGAAAGCGACTTCAGGTTCTATCATCCAAAATTCAGCAAGGTGACGACTGGTATTCGAGTTTTCAGCTCTGAATGTTGGACCAAAGGTATACACTTTTGACATTGCAGCGCAGTAAGTTTCAACATTCAATTGGCCTGATACCGTTAAAAAAGTTTCTTTACCGAAGAAGTCTTCTTTGTAATCAACGTTACCATGCTCATCACGTGGAATGTTCATCATATCAAGCGTCGATACACGGAACATTTCACCAGCACCTTCAGTGTCAGCCGCAGTAAGAATTGGTGTACTGATCCAAAAGTAACCTTGCTCATGAAAAAAGCGATGTACAGCTTGTGACAAACAGTTTCTTACACGCGTTACCGCGCCAATAATATTAGTGCGAGGACGCAAGTGTGCCTGCTCTCTTAAATATTCCATGCTATGACGTTTAGCTGCCATAGGGTAGGTATCAGGGTTTTCTACCCAACCAATTACTTCAACTGACTGTGCATTAATTTCAATGCTTTGACCCTGACCTTCTGACTGTTTTACAGTGCCTGTAACTGACACCGAACAACTGGTGGTCAAGCGAGTAATCTCATCATAATTTTCGAGGGTATTTAGCGCAATCACCTGAATAGGGTCAAAGCAACTGCCGTCGTGCACGTTGATAAAAGAAAGACCGGCTTTAGAATCTCGACGGGTTCTTACCCAACCTTTAATTGTCACAGTGTCGTTGACACCATATTTGCCAGCCAAAACGTCGGCGACTGGTGCATATGTCATATAATTCTCCATGGGGTATGACTAGATTTCGCTAATTCGTTTATACTTGCGTTTCGTTTTCGACATTGCTGTAAAACTTGTATAAAAAAAACACAAGTGTCAGAGTAAGCGAAGTTGTGCGCAAATCACGCGATATTAGAGACTTCTCATTTAGTTCTCGATATAGCCGTTAAGTATACTTAACTATGCGACGGATAACAGTAGGCAAATTGGATTATGCAGGATATTCGTAAAAAAAATCAGGCTGGAAGGGAAGGTGGAGCCGAACCGAAGGGGTTCACTGATCGTCGACAAACACCAGCAAGCAAAGAACCGCTTTTTAGAATTATGGTTATATTAAACATCGTTGCTTGGTTTTCGCTCTTAGCTGCGTTGATATTATTCCATTATGCGCGGCCTGAATTTATAAGCGGCGTGCAGAAATTCTGGGGTGTTGAGGGACGCATATATTGGTCAGAAGATCATATCGACGGTTTATTGGCCACGTTGCAGGTTTGTTTGGGCTTAAGTTTAGTTTCCATGCTTTTGCGCTTGAGACGAAATAGACGCAAAACCGATAGTTTTGGGGTGAACCTTTTTATCTTGGCCGCAATCACTATCATCAGTTTAATTACCATATACACAACAATGCTTTAATAGAGCAGCATGCTCAATGCGCTCTTTTGTTAAGCATTTAGGTACACCATAAATCCACCGTTAATTAGCAACTGAGAAAAATAAAACGATAAATAGAATTATCGTCTTATTTACTTTGTCTGCTATCTGCGACACCTTAAAGTCATCTCTAAGTTGTTGAAAAAAAACAATATTGCTTATGTTCCTGCAATGGACTCATTCGCTCATTAGTAAAGTGTTTCTTTTTCGCTTCACATTTGTCCTCTAAAAGCTTACTTAATTATGTAAGTTATTGAATTTATTGAACTAAAAATGTTGGCTTGTATTTTGTATTACCGACTTTGACATCCAATAAATAGAAAAAGCGATAAAGCGCTTACAAAGGATAATACATGACTGATTTTAAAAAGTTAGCAACCGTTGCGTTAACTATCATGCTTGTGCAAGGCGTGCTGGCCTTGTTGATTTCATCAGCCGCAAGTGCCCAAGAAAGCTTGATGATTACGCTAGATAACGACCGAGATGGTTTAATTTCCCTGCGCGAAGCAACTGGACATAGAACCTTACTCGAAAATTTTAATAAAATTGATAGTAATGAAGATGGTTACATCAGTTTAGATGAGCTTGAGGCTAGTCAAATCAGCAAAGGTTAATGTTTAGTTTGGCTAAGCAACTGTTTTAGGCCCAATACATGGATGAGTGGGCCAATTTCTGATTGTCATCAATGTGCAACTATTGATGCAATTCCTCGGCTATGTAATGCTTAGAAAAATTCATTTGAAATTATTTCGTCACGTGCAGATTCGTTCTCTTAAACAGCTTATCCTCGGCAGCTTCATTGTTGCACTCATTCCTTTACTTACTTTGCTGTGGCAGAGCCAAAACGATTTAGCCAAATTAAATGACAATACGGTAAAAGAAACTCAATTTTTCGTAAAAACAGCGGGGACAATAAGAAATTTAGAGAGTATGGCGCTTGATATTGAAAGGTTACTTCGTCAACATTTTATCTTACCTAATGCAACCCTCAAACAGCTCAATGATGACTCTTTGAATATGTTCCAAGAACAGTTAGCGCCTTTTTGCCAACAGCTCAAAAAGTCTGATGCGTGCGGGCAGCTTCATCGCCATCTCATTCAACTTGGTAACTATAGTTCGATGACTGATAAAATTTTACTGGATGCACATTTGCAGTCATTTCGTGTGGCTGTCAGTGCTCTTAGTGATGACGTGCGTGATACGGTTAATGAGCGAGTTTCGATGCAGCAGGATTATTTGTCTGAACTCCAGCAAAAGCAGGCATGGTCAACCGCAGTATTGACTATTTTATCGTTGACTCTCATTACATTCGCAACCAAGTTGATAATAAAGCCTGTCGATAAATTGAAAAGTATTATCGGCGCTATTGCTGAAAATCAAAATGAATTACCAGCAAAATCTTCGTCTGGACCACGAGAACTATTAGCCGTTGAAAAAGATTTATTTTCATTGCATCAACGTATCCAGCAGCTTGAAAAAGTAAGAACTGCCTTGTTGCGGCACGCTTCACATGAACTAAAAACCCCTTTAGCGAGTTTTAAAGAAGGGTGTGCTTTACTTGCTGAAGAAATGGTTGGATCGTTAAATGTTCAGCAGAAGGAAGTTGTTAATTTGCTTCAAGCTTCAACGATGAGGCTGAATTTGCTAATAGAAAAACTGCTCGATTACAATGCCCTATTGCAGCAAGCTGAGCCCTCAATTGAACAGGTAGAAAGCGCTAAGATAATACAAGAATGTTTAACGCAAAATGGGTTGGCACTCAAACAATCTGGCTGTGAAGTGGAAGTTAATGTGCAGGCAGATGCAGAAGAGATCCCCACTGATGCTGAGTTGTTTAGGCGTATATTGGACAATCTCATTTCAAACGCAGTGGCACATGGCGCACAACAGACTAAGATTTACATTTCGATTGCAATTGACACTAACAATGTCATTCTGGATGTTGCCAATCACGGCAATGAAATCTCTGCCGAGGCACGAACAAATATCTTTGAACCTTTTAAGCGCGGAGATTTTATGCGAAACGATAGAGTAGTTGGTGCTGGTTTGGGATTATCGATTGTCGCAGACTGTTCTCGATTGCTGGGTGGAAGTGTCACGATAGTGGATGTCAATTACGCTGAAGTGTGTTTCAGAATAAAATTACCAAGGAAGAATGCATAATGAAAATGCTATTTTTTTTGCTAGCGGTACTTGCACTTTCAGGTTGTGAATTATTAAAACCATTAAATCGCGAACCAAGTGAAGTGGTTAATTTGATGTCGACAAAATATTGCGAAACTGATGATACCATGGCGCGTTTTGCCGAATATTGTGACCTTGACAATTGGGCGGATACATTAATTTTAGCGTCAACTATTTCATGGCCTGCTAGAAGCGAAATGATTGATGCCTTGCCGAATGATCCAAAATCTCTCATCGAGAAAGTGTTGTTGAGTCAGGGCGACGACACGCCTTATCGTAACCGTTTGCGTGCGCAAAAATGGATTGAAGAAATCCAAACCTTAAGCGACAAGTCAATGACACAAGTGTTAGATATTCTGATATTTCAACCGAGCCAGCAACTATTGGAATTAGAATCGGCAATCACAATTTTGAGCAAGGTAAACGGTCGCCAAGAGAAGACAATTACTGAGCAAGAAATTCAACTAACAGAAAAGAATCAAGAAATAGAAAACCAGCGCAAACAAGTTGAGCAATTGCTCGATATTGAGGCGTCTATGGTGAACCAGAATAGGAGTGATAATAAATGATCACAAGCCCAGCAGAGACTGAAATCTCCGCGCTCAACCAAACTAAAAATAGGCCTCGCTTGTTATTGGTGGAAGATGACGAAAACCTTCTGCGACTGTTAACCATTCGGTTGCAAGGCGAAGGCTATGATGTGACATCATCTGAAAACGCAACACAGGCCTTGCGCATGATGTTTAACAATACATTTGATGTTGTGTTGAGTGATATCCGTATGCCAGGTTTGGATGGCCTGAGTTTCTTTGATGAAATTTTGCATCGTTACAACAATTTGCCGGTGGTACTAATGACGGCTCATGGCACAATAAAAGATGCTGTTGCTGCCACTCAGAAAGGTGTTTTTGGATTTTTAACGAAACCTATAGACCACGATGAATTGAGGAAAGTGCTCAAAAGAGCGACCCAAAAAAACGCGACCAGCGAAATAGGGGATTGGTGCAAAGACATCGTTACTCGCGCCCCAGAAATGAAGAAGCTACTGCATCAAGCGCACCGTATTGCGAGCAAAAATGTGAGTGTATTGATTAATGGAGCGAGCGGCACGGGTAAGGAGTTATTAGCTAAAGCCATCCACAAAGCGAGTGATCGAGCGGACAAACCTTTTGTGGCTATAAACTGTGGGGCACTGCCGGAAAACTTGCTTGAATCAGAATTATTTGGTCACACAAAAGGTGCATTTACTGGTGCAGTGCAATCTTCAACTGGCCTCTTTCGTGAAGCACACGGCGGTACTTTGTTTTTAGATGAAATAGGCGATATGCCGACTTCATTACAGGTAAAACTGCTGCGAGCAATACAAGAAAGAACCGTCCGCCCAGTTGGCAGTGCAACCAATATCGATATTGACGTGAGAATCATTTCAGCAACACATAAAGATTTACAGCATGAGATGGAAGAAGACCGTTTCAGAGAGGATCTCTATTATCGCTTGAACGTTGTTAACTTGCGCATCCCGTCATTGAAAGAAAGGTTTGAAGACATTCCCTTGCTGACCGATTACTTGCTTAAACAGAGTGCTGAAAGGCATGGTGTGAAGGTAACACGATTTGCACCTGATGGGCTCAAACTGTTGGTCACGAGTGATTGGCCTGGTAACGTTAGGCAGTTAGTCAATGTGGTTGAACAATGCGTGGCGCTTACGCAAACTCCGGTAATACCGCTGAGTCTAGTTGAACAGGCACTGTCTGAGTTGTCGCAAAACTGGCCAACATTGACTGAAGCAAGAGATTCGTTTGAATATCAGTACTTATGTCGCCTGCTGCAGCTTGCTGACGGCAACGTCACTAGAGCATCCGAACTTGCAGGACGTAACCGTACTGATATGCATAAATTATTGAAAAAACATGGTTTAAACGCCGCTGATTTTCGCGGCGTTAAAGACTAATTGGGATATAAACGTTCAATAGCGAAACCAATTGCCGATGTCAGTTTTCTTAGCTGTTCAGGCTGAATGATGTAAGGTGGCATGATGTATATGAGTTTTCCAAATGGTCTTATCCAGACGCCTTGTTTAACAAATATTTTTTGAATTTCAGCGACATCTACAGGCTGTTTCATTTCTACAACGCCAATGGCGCCAAGCACCCTGATGTCGCTCACTGATTCGTACTTAAGAAGTGGGGTCAGTTCTGCACGCAGTTGCATTTCTATACTAGGAATTTGTTGCTCCCATGCGCCTTCCAAAATTAAATCAATGCTCGCATTGGCAACTGAGCACGCTAAGGCATTCCCCATGTAAGTTGGGCCATGCATAAACACACCGGGGCTACCTACGCAGGTTCCTTCGGCAACTTCATCGGTGCATAGCGTTGCCGCCATAGTTAAGTAGCCGCCGGTCAGGGCTTTACCCAAGCACAAAATATCTGGACTTATTTGAGCATGGTCGCAAGCGAATAACTTCCCCGTTCTGCCAAAACCAGTCGCAATTTCATCGCAAATGAGCAGCACGTTATATTCATCACAAAGCTGTCGGCATGCTTTCACGTATTCTGGATGATAAAGACGCATTCCGCCGGCACCTTGCACAACGGGCTCGAGTATCAATGCTGCGATTTCATGATGGTGTTTTTCGAGGATTTCTCGCATTGGCAATATATCATCGGCGTTCCATGTTTGATCAAATCGCGTTTGTGGCGCTGGTGCGAAAAAATGCTCAATTAGGCTTTTTTGAAACAAGCTGTGCATGCCGTTTATTGGATCGCACACCGACATTGCAGCAAAAGTGTCGCCATGATAGCCATTACGCGGTGCAAGCAGCTTTGTCTTTTGCGCACGACCTTGGCAAGCCCAGTACTGCAGCGCCATTTTAATCGCTACTTCAACCGCAACAGAACCCGAGTCGGCTAGAAATACACGATTTAATCCATCTGGCGTCATATCTATCAGTCTGCGACACAAGTCAATTGCGGGCTGATGAGTGATGCCACCAAACATAACATGTGAGAACGCGTCTATTTGTTTGTGAGCAGCTTGATTAAGGAGTGGATGATTATAGCCATGTACTGCAGCCCACCATGATGACATTCCATCAACCAGCTTCTCGCCAGTGGCTAGCTCTAATTCAACGCCTTCAGCGCCAACAACTTCATAGCAAGGGAGAGGGTGAGTGGCTGATGTATATGGGTGCCAAATGTGGCGTTTGTCAAATTCTGTGTTGTTCAATTTTTAATCCGTAGTACAGTTTTTTGATTTAGTAAAGTTGACAACTTTGTCGGTGCGCATAGACTAGTGGACATAATAAGAATAGTAAACCCTGTTAGCACGATAAAACGTGATGGGACTCACAAGGAAAATAGACCTTCATGAACACTTCAGTAACTTCAGCTTCGGCATTAGCAAATGAATTTGAACCTAGACACGATTGGACAATTCCTGAGGTCAATGCCCTATATGCCTTGCCATTTAACGATTTAATGTTTAAAGCGCAAATGGTGCATAGAGCGCATTTTGATCCCAATTATGTGCAGGTCAGCACGTTACTGTCGATTAAAACGGGAGCCTGTCCGGAAGATTGCAAATATTGTCCGCAAAGTGCGCGATATGATACAGGTCTTGAGAAAGAACGCTTAATGGAAATAAACAAAGTTATTGAGCGCGCTAAAGAAGCAAAACAAGCCGGTTCCACCCGTTTTTGCATGGGCGCTGCATGGCGTAATCCAAGAGAGCGTGATATGCCTTACGTGACTGACATGGTCCGCGAAGTGAAAAAGCTTGGCTTAGAGACTTGTATGACTTTAGGCATGTTAACTCGC
Source organism: Glaciecola nitratireducens FR1064 (assembly GCF_000226565.1). NCBI lineage: Bacteria > Pseudomonadati > Pseudomonadota > Gammaproteobacteria > Alteromonadales > Alteromonadaceae > Brumicola > Brumicola nitratireducens. Next base: position 1,471,522 of record NC_016041.1, read on the forward strand.
GATCAGGCGCTTGCGTTAAAGCAGGCTGGTCTCGATTATTACAATCATAATTTGGATACTTCACCTGAGTTTTATGGTGATATTATTACCACCCGAACTTATCAAGACCGATTAGACACGCTCGACAATGTTCGCAAAGCGGGAATGCACGTTTGCGCTGGTGGAATTGTTGGTATGGGCGAAACCGGCGATGACCGCTCTAGTTTGTTAGTGCAATTGGCAAACCTTGAGCAACATCCTGAAAGTGTTCCGATTAACATGTTAGTGAAAGTGGAAGGCACACCGCTAGATTCGGTAAAAGATTTAGAACCATTTGAATTTATTCGCACTATCGCAGTTGCTCGCATTATGATGCCACAGTCTTTTGTGCGCTTGTCCGCTGGACGCGAATCAATGAATGAACAGATGCAAGCAATGTGTTTTATGGCTGGCGCAAATAGTATTTTTTATGGATGTAAATTGCTGACAACATCGAATCCAGAAACGCACGAGGACGTTATGCTGTTTCAAAAGTTAGGTATTAATTCAAAGCAAACTAAGGATTATTCCGACGAAGCATTCGAAGCCGCACTGACAGAAGAGATTGCGCAAAAGCAAACTGAATCGTTATATGTCGATGCAACAGCAAAGGCGAGACAGGCCAGCGCTGATAGCTCCAAGGCAAACGAGAAAACCAAAACTCAGGCAGAGCAGTCGATCAACTAATGCCTTTTGACTTCATCAAAGCGGCGCTTGAGCAAAGAGCCGCTGATTCGTTGCTCAGAAAGCGAGTAGAGGTAGCCAACAATAGCCAAGCGATTATTGAGGTGGACGGCAATCACTATATTAATTTCTCGAGCAACGATTATTTGGGTTTGAGTCAGCACCAAGATGTGTTGCAAAGCTTCGCTGAAGGCCTCAGTTTGTATGGTGCTAGCAGCAGTGCTTCTTCTGTTGTTACAGGCTATTCGCGCGAGCACCGATTATTGGAGGAGGATATTTGCGAACACACCCAGTTTGACAATGCACTTCTTTTTTCTAGTGGGTTTGCGGCGAACCAGGCTGTATGCCAAGCCCTTTTTCAAACAGCTAATTTCAATAACGACACCGCGCGTTATGTGATTGCAGACAAGTTAATGCATGCCTCATTTATTGACAGCGCGATGCAGTTGAACAATGGGCAAAAAAATCCAATATTTTCACGATTTAGACATAACGATATGCAGCATTTACAGTCTAAATTAGTGCAGGGCGCTGATAATCTTGTTGTCACCGAGGGAATTTTCAGCATGGATGGTAATAGGGGCGATATACAAGGTATAAAGGCAACCCTCGACGATGCGAAATCAAGCGCGTGGCTTATGGTGGATGACGCTCATGCAATAGGATGCGTTGGTGAAAATGGTATGGGGAGCACTACCATACCTATTGCATCGGCTAAAGCAGATGCTTCGCTTGGGTCTTTGCAAACAAAAGCGCGAAGTCAACGCAAAGTTGATGTGCTAATGGGGACGTTTGGCAAAGCAATTGGAACACAAGGTTCGTTCGTTGCGGGTTCTAATGACTTTATTGAGTACTTGGTCAACTTCTCCAAGCATTATGTCTACAGCACCGCAATTCCTGCCGCACAGGCGCGCGCGACGAGAACTAGTTTGCAAATAATGCGAAAGGGCATTGAACGTGAAATGCTGCATCAGAACATTTCGAAATTTAAGGGACTAGCAATAGCTGCGGGCTTACCTATTTTGCCTGTTGATGGGCCTATTCAGCCTATTATCATTGGTGACCCTACAAAAGCCTTAGCAATTAGCCAGCACCTAAAGAGTTTGGGTATTTGGGTGAATGCAATTCGAAGCCCGACTGTTCCAAAACACTCCGATCGATTACGCATTACGCTCAGTGCGCTGCACCAAACCCAAGATATTCAGGCTTTGGTGGACGCCTTAAGTTTAAGTATGGCGTCAATGCAAGCAGAGAGTACTAGTTGATGATTGAAGCTCTAGACGAGGCACCTGAAGCAATGGCTTGCGCAGAAATCGATACCCTGACAACAGTAACGCTTAACACAGTAAACACGAGTGTTTGCGAAGCAGATCAGGCGCAAAATGTTAGCAAAAATACAGTCGCCAAACATTTTTCTGCGGCCTCTGGTCAATACGATCGCTATGCGCAAGTGCAGAAGCAGATAGCACAAGTTAATCTTGAATTGCTGAATAAGGTCAGGGCGGGGCAGGATGCTGCTTACTCGGTAGATTTGGGGTGCGGGACCGGCATTCATACTAAATCATTGGCTGGAATGTCAGAAGACTGTTTGGCAATTGACATTTCACTCGGCATGTTGGAAATGGCGAAACGTAATCATGCTGAAACGACAACTGCCGCGAATAAAGCAATTCAGTATTGCACTGGTGATGCAGATAATCTGCCGCTGCAATCAGGAACTGTAGATATTATTCACTCGTCAATGGCCCTGCAGTGGTGTACATCGCCTAATATAGCAATTGATGAAATTGCTAGGGTGCTATCGGAGAATGGTTCTGCTCAGCTTGCTATTATGCTTGATTCTTCACTTCATGAACTGCGACTAGCTTGGGATAGTTTAGGTATAGCGTCCAGAGTCAATCGGTTTTTTAGTCAGCAGCAGTGGCTGGAGGCAGCGGAACAACTGGGAACAGCACAAGTCAGAACAAATACTGCGGGGCAGTTCAACATTCAATACCGAGTTGAACAATTTACAGAATGGCATAAAAGCAGCCTACATATGCTCAGAGCATTGAAGCGAATTGGTGCGGCAACGAAAAACAATCCAACGCATGTTAATAGCGGTTTGAACACTTCAGCGATGGCAGCATCAGTTGGGATTAGTAAACAAGAGTTGCGTGCACTCGATCAGAAAATGTATCAACAACTCCTTGCTGATAGTTCGCAATATGGGAGTGACAGTAAACCAAGTTCACTTGGACAAGGTTTACCTTTAAGTTATCAGGTTTTATTTATATCTATTCATAAGAGTCAAGATTAACCATGCAAAGCGTTTTTATTACAGGTACGGACACGGATGCCGGCAAAACTTTTGTGAGCGTGTTATTGCTCGAAGCAATTAATCGTGCAGGATTCAGAACCAGCGGTTTTAAACCCATTGCCGCAGGCTGTGAGCAAACAGCAGAAGGTTTACGGAATGACGATGCCCTTAATTTACAAAGGGCTTCAAGTCATAAACTGCCATATAACATGATTAATCCAATTGCTTTGGCAGCGCCCATAGCGCCGCATATTGCAGCTCACAATTTGGGCACTAGGATTGATATGCAGTTGGTGTCTAAAACCCTAGCTGCATTGCAAGAAGAGGATATCGACTTTCTTTTGGTCGAAGGTGCTGGGGGATGGCGACTACCTACTTTTTTACCTTCACTAAAGCCTCTGCTTAATGAGAAGGAGCATGAGGATGAACCCCAGAAACAGCCCCAGAAAGCTGAATTTCTATCAGAGTTTGTTGCCCAAGCCAAGCTGCCAGTCATACTCGTTGTTGGAATGAAGCTTGGCTGTTTGAATCACGCTGCGCTTACTTTTGAGCAAATAAAACGTGATAATTGTGAACTCGTCGGCTGGATTGCGAATCAGGTTGACCCAGATATGGATTGTTATGCTGAGAACCTAGCGTCACTGCATGCCCTTATCGACGCGCCCTTTCTTGCTGAAGTGAAACATGGACAGAAAAGTATTGAACTTGCTGAAAAGACTCTCAGTCAACTTTTAGCGTAATTACAAATAACCTGAAATACTGCTACCTGCGAGAATGACATCACGCTGTTTACCAGTAAAAACAACCGCATCTTGCTCACCTAACAGGACGAGTTCGTTGTCCTTGCGTAATAGCGCGCTGCCTTCGCGAATACCGATAACCGAAACATCTGGATATAGTGCACAAAATTCAGCGATACGCTGATCTCTAGTTTCACCATTGTGACCTGGCGCTACGTAATCGGTATAGTGAGGGTTGATTTGTGCATTGATAAAGCCAAAAGTAGAGAAGCTTTGTGGCTGAATAATTGGCATGTCGTTCGATGTTTTAATGCTCAAACCACACAGGTTTGAGCCCGCGCTCCACCCGATATACGGCATTCCTGCAACAACGCGTTGTTGAATTGCCTCAAATAAATTTTGTCGATATATCTCGTTGAGCAGATTAAACGTATTTCCGCCACCAACCAAAATAGCTTGAGCGTTGTTAACTGCTTTTTGCGCATCATCTTGCTGGTGAATGCCTGTTACTGTAATTTCAGGAAGCGCCTCTTGGACCTTGGCTGTGTAAGCATCCCAATTTAAACTGACACCCGCAAACGGAATGAATAGCACTTTCTCAATGCCGTTTAAATGAGCTTCAATCATTGCTTTAGCATGATACAAGTATGGCTCATCACCTTGTCTTGAACTGCTCAGCATCAGTACTTTTGCAAAATCTAGCATCTTGAAATGTTATCCTACTAAATTGATATAAAAACTGATGTTAACAAGAGAGCGAATTGTTATAAACTCGTAATGTGTTTTTATTTGCCACTTAGGTCCTTGGACCTAAAAAATAGGTCTTAAGATCTACAAACGAAAAGGGAAATCCATGTCGTCGCCAGCAATACTGTTTGTATGTTTAGGTAACATTTGTCGTTCGCCTACCGCTGAGGGTGTTTTTACGCACAAGGCGAAGAGTTTGGGTCTCAATTTGAAAATTGATTCTGCTGGTACTGCAGGTTATCACGATGGAGCCGCACCCGATAAACGTTCGCAAGATGTTGCGAAAGCTCGAGGCTATAATTTATCTCGCTTAAAATGCAGAAAAGTAAATGAACAAGACTTTATTGAGTTTGACTTAATTTTGGCAATGGATGAGGCGAACGTTAAGGAGCTAAGGCGCAAATGCCCAGAAGAGTATCAATCTAAAATACAATTGTTTTTGGATTACGCAACAGCCGACGTTGATGAAGTTCCAGATCCATATTACGGTGGTAAAAGGGCTTTTGAACTGGTTCTCGATCTGATTGAAGACGCATCAGACGGCTTATTGAAACGCTTGAATCAATAAACGCTAGCATGAGCCTATATAAACCCGTAGTTTTGTCCAGTATCTTATTTCTTGTTGTGGTATCGCTATTTGTCTTCGCTGATGGCTATGCTTGGTTAACTACAGACATTGAACAGCACATTTTTATCAACATCAGGTTGCCTGTTTTGCTTACGGCTATTGCGGTAGGTGGCGCTATTTCAATTAGCGCAGCGGCACTGCAAATCTTATTAAGAAATCCCCTAGCTGACCCCGGAATCATTGGCATCAGTGCTGGAGCTAGTTTAATGGCTGCAGTCGTATTACTGTCTGGAAGCGTTGCTTTTTTGCCTAGCAACGTAGAATCAATGTCGTATTACGTGCTTCCTGTTGCTTGTTTTATTGGGGCTTTGCTCAGTAGTCTTATCATTTATGCGCTAGCTCGTAAGCTTCAAGCATCGATTAGCGCTGTGATTTTAGCAGGGATAGGCATTTCAACTATTGCAGGTGCGATTATAGGGTGGTTGTTTATATACGCTCCGCCTCAGTCAATTAAAAACTTAAGCTTTTGGTTAATGGGAAGTTTACACAATACCAACTACACGAGTTTGACGTTTGCTCTGCCAATTATCATTGTTTCTATGGCCTTGTTGCTTAAGCAAGGGAGAAAGCTTAACTGGTTATATTTGGGCGTTGCGTCGGCGCAGTTAAAAGGTATCGATCCTGTTCGCTTTGAACGCAAAATATTGATGTTAGCCGCGTTGTTGGTGGGAGTGAGTGTGTCTATTGCCGGTAGTATCGCGTTTATTGGCTTGCTGATACCACATTTTGTGCGCCAGTTGGTGGGGCATGATAATCGGATAGTGCTGCCTGTGTCAGCTTTAATGGGAGCTACGTTATTAATAATGACAGCAATAATCAATGAATGGTTATTCGATATGATTGTGCCAGTATCAATGTTGACCGCCACGCTGGGCGGTCCACTGTTTATTTATAGTTTGCTTAAGCAACCCGCAGTTTTAACTAATGCTAGTCGCGACTAAATGCGAGAGTAGAATCCACCGCTTTTTGCCATTTCGTCAATAGTTTTTGCCGTACGTCTTTATCGATACTCGGCGTAAAACGTTTTGCAATTTTTTTATGCGACGCAATATCGCTTAGATCCCTATACAGACCAAGTTGTAATCCTGCTAAGTAGGCCGCGCCAATTGCTGTTGTTTCCATATTTTCGGGGCGTTCTATTTCAACTTGTAAAATATCGGATAAAAACTGGCATAACCAGTCATTTGCCACCATACCACCATCAACTAGAACTTTAGATGAGCAGATGCCATCACTCGCCATGGCTTGCTGCAGGTCATAGGTTTGATAACACACAGCCTCTAGCGCAGCGCGAGCGAAATGAGCCTGCGATGTGTCTCTCGTCATGCCATATAGGCTTGCTCGAGCCTCAGGATCCCACTGAGGTGCTCCCAAACCAGCAAAACCGGGTACTAAAAATACGCCGTGATCATAGTCGAGCGATTCTGCTAACGCTTGGCTCTCTTTTGCCTCGGTAATAACGCCGATACCATCTCTTAACCATTGAATGTTAGCCCCTGCGGTAAATATAGAGCCTTCTAAAGCGTAAGTTGTCTCACCATTTATAGTGTAGCCAATAGTCGTCAATAGTTTGTGCTTTGATTGTAAAGCCTTGCTACCCGTATTTAGCAATGCAAAACACCCTGTGCCGTAGGTAGACTTTAAATCACCTTGTGAAAAACAACACTGGCCAAACAATGCAGCTTGTTGGTCGCCCGCAACACCAGCTATAGGTATCGCACGGCCAAATAAACTTGCTTTCGTATGGCCGAAATCATCCGCACTTTCGAGTACTTTTGGCAGCACTGAAGAGGGGATATCAAAGAGGGAAAGCAACGCTTCATCCCAACATAAAGTGTGAATGTTATACAGATTGGTGCGTGATGCATTGGTCATATCTGTAACATGACTTATACCACCGGTAAGACGCCAGATTAAAAAGCTATCAATAGTGCCAAAAGCTAATTTGCCTTGATTGGCAAGCTCCCTCGCACCGTCTATTTCATCTAGCAACCATTTTATTTTGGAAGCCGAGAAATAGGGGTCTAACAATAAACCGGTTTTGCTTGCAACAAGCTCTTCTTGTTCTTTTATGCTATTGCAAAAAGCAGCAGTACGGCGGTCTTGCCAAACGATTGCGTTGTATATCGGTTTGCCTGTTTCTCTATTCCACACTAGCGTGGTTTCACGTTGATTTGTAATGCCGATACCAACAACTCTGACCCCTTTTTCTTGGGCTTGATGTAATGCCGATTTACATGTTTCAACCGTTGTTTTCCAGATTTCTTCAGGATCGTGTTCGACCCAGCCGTTGTAGGGGTAAAACTGTGTAAATTCTTTTTGGGCGCTGGCTATTTTAGTGCCATCCAAAGCAAAAACTATTGCTCGAGTAGAGGTAGTTCCCTGATCTATCGAAAGAATTCCTGATTTTGTAGACATGTTGTCGCGCCTTTGTTGTATGATATTTCTAAAGCAACCGTTGCTGAAGACTAAGCCGTTTCAGATGACCTTGCAAATAGATAATGTTGTAAACCATAAGACACTGACGTATCGATTGTATTTAGCAAAATTGCTGCTTCGAGGCGACATTTTGCAATCAGGGCAAGGTTTAATACTAGCGCGAGCTGAGGGTAAATATTTATGATTTTGAGAGACACGAATATCAAGAAGTTATCTGCGGAGGTCTTCGACGTGCTTGTATTAGGGGCAGGCATCAACGGTGCGGTTTCCGCTGCTTCTTTGTCGAGGAAAGGAGCAAGCGTCGCGATGATCGACAAGAATGACTTTGCTGGCCATACTTCTTCTAATTCGTCGAATCTTGCATGGGGGGGAATCAAATATCTAGAAAATCATGAATACTTCTTGGTGAATAAGTTGTGTAAAAGTCGCAATCACTTAATGCGCAGCTATCCCTCAACGGTGCAAGAAATTCGTTTTTTAACCACATTACAAAAAGGCTTCCGCTTCCCAGCTTGGTTTGTGTTTATAGGAACATGTTTGTATTGGGCGATGGGCCGGTTCTTTACGCAAAAACCCGTTTTTTTATCTTCGAAGAAAATAAAGGAAGCTGAACCTGCTATTAATGTATCAAATGCGCAAGGAGGCTTCGAATATTCAGACGCGTTTTTACACGATAATGATGCTCGTTTTGTATTCAACTTTGTGCGCAGCGCAATGGACAACGGCGCTGTTGTTACTAATTACGTTGGTGCAAATGGCAGTGAAAAGATAGATGGTATTTGGCATACAGAAGCTGTAGATGAACAATCTGGCAGGACATTTACCATTCAATCAAAGGCAATTATTAACGCCTGTGGGCCGATGGTCGACGAATATAATGATAAAACGGAGCAAGAGACAGAGCATCGTCATTTATTTTCGAAGGGCGTACACCTTATTGTTAATAAATTGACGAAAGTAGATAAGGTCTTGGCTTTTTTTGCGTCCGACGGCCGTTTGTTTTTTGTCATCCCCATGGGGCAAAAAACCTGCATAGGTACTACCGATAATCAAGTCGAAAACCCGAACACGTCGGTTACTGAAGAAGACCGAGACTTTATTCTGGATAATGTAAATGCACTATTAGACTTGCCTAAGGCTTTGACTCGCGATGATATCATTTCTGAACGTTGGGGCGTGCGTCCATTAGCAGTGAAAGGCTCCGGTGGCGAAGCTGACTGGGTTCAGTTGTCTCGCAAGCATGCTATAGATGTTAATAAAGAAGACAAGTATTTGAGTATTTTTGGCGGCAAGTTGACTGACTGCATTAATGTAGGCGAAGAAATTGCTGCTTTAGTTGAAGATTTAGGTATTTCACTGCCACATAAAGACGCGATATGGTACGGAGAATCATCGCATGAAATAAAAAAGGAATTTGAGTACAGAGCAGGGTTGATTGGACTAGATGATATGACACCAAGTTATAGTTCTGAAAAACTTACCGTGAGATTATGGCGTCGTTACGACATCCATGCGCTACAAATATTGGATGAAATTCAGCGTGATCCCGCTCAAGCGGAACAGCTAATGCGAAACGCGGAATACTTGAGAGCGGAAGTACACTATGCAGCAAGAAGAGAAATGATTACAAATCTTGAAGACTTTTTGCGTCGGCGCTCTAAAATTGAAATGGTGCTAAGAAAGACTGAGATTATCAACACACCAGGTATTATTGAAGCCTGTCAAATTTTGTTCGGTGATCAAGCAGAACAAAAACGTAAAGAGTATGTTGATAAAGTGCTGCAAGATTATCCTGATGCACCCGTAGCTCAGCCAAATTTGCTATCGTAGAATACGTTCACCCACTTGCTTTACACGCTACAAATAGAGACACTAGCTTTACTATATTAACGATATCCGTTTTGTATTTAAAAGTGCTTTTTTATCAGGTGCTTTTAATTAAAAGGTCATTTCCAGTTTAAGGTACAACACGCTGTATGCTTACCGTTTCTCAAGTGAATCTTGAACATCGCCTAAAGAACATAAGTGCCAATATGTCTGCAGGAGAGTGTTGGCACGTTCTTGGCCAAAATGGCGCAGGTAAGAGTTCGTTATTTGAAGTGATTTCTGGACTTCTGGAGGCTGATAGTGGCGTTGTTGAATTGAACGGTGTTGATGTATCTGCATTTCCGATATCAGAATTAGCGACAAAGTTAGTCTATTTACAGCAGCATTATGCACTATCATTTTCACTAAGTGTTGCCGAAATTTTACGCTTCTATGCTGGGCATATCGATATTCCTAGCGAGATCGAGCAAGCGCTTTCGATAAGCACTCTGTTAAATCGAAAACTCAATAATCTCAGCGGTGGCGAACAGCAGCGAGTTCATATAGCGCGCTGTTTAATGCAAGCTTGGCATGCAGTGAAAAACGGTGAAGCTTTGATTCTTTTAGATGAGCCGATTCAAAGCCTTGACGTTGTATTTCAAGAACAATCATTAGCGATGTTCAAAGCCCTTGCGCGAAAGGGGAATTTGCTTATTCTTAGCATCCACGATGTGAATTTGTCTTTGCGATATTGTGATCATGTTTTGATGATAAAAAATAATGCAATTTTTTGCTGTGGTGCTGCAAACGCGATCATGACGGCAGATAACATTAGTGAGCTTTACGATTATCCATTCAGCGAAGTCACAAGTAAGAATAAGTCAGAAAAATTCTTTATTAGAAGCCCACTTTAAAAGCCCTTATGATATGCTATATAGCCTGTTTTAAGTCTGTTTGAGCTAATGTCTACAGCCACTAATATTACGACATGTAAGCGTTGTAAAAGAACAGAAATTAAAACACTGAAGCACACAAACGAAAAGTAATCATCTGAACGCCCTCTGATTAGTAAATCTATTCAACGCAATCGATGTATCAAAAGCGATTTATTAAAAACGATTTATTTAAAGGAAAGACCGTGAGTCAATGGAAACCCGATAGTTGGAGAGCAAAGCCGATACTTCAACAACCTACATATCAAGATCAGCAAGCACTGAAAGACGTCGAAGCTAACCTAGCAGGCTATCCGCCTCTGGTATTTGCTGAAGAAACACGTCAACTTTATAAGCAGCTCGGCGACGTATGTGAAGGTAAAGGGTTTTTACTTCAGGGCGGCGACTGCGCCGAGTCATTCGATGAATTCAATGCGCCAAAAATAAGAGACACTTTTAAAGTTATCCTGCAGATGGCGATCGTGTTGACTTTCGCAGGGCGTTGTCCGGTAACGAAAGTAGCGCGCATGGCGGGGCAATATGCAAAACCTCGCTCATCCGACTTTGAAACTATCAACGGCATTTCTTTACCTAGCTATCGCGGGGACATTGTCAACGGCTTTGAGTTTACAGAAGCCTCTCGCCAGCCTGATCCAAATCGTTTAGTTGAGGCCTATCATAAGAGTGCGGCAACGCTGAACTTGCTGCGAGCATTCGCGCAGGGTGGCTTAGCTGACTTACATCAAGTTAATCGTTGGAATATGGCGTTTTTGGAAAACAATCCCTTGAAAGAGCGCTATCAAGATATGTCTGATCGTATTCAAGATACATTGTCGTTTATGGATGTGATTGGCATCAATGCACAAAACAACAGTTCATTGCATGAAACGACCCTGTTTACCTCGCATGAAGCCTTGTTGTTGAATTATGAGCAAGCCTTGACGCGCATTGATACTTTAACAGGTAAGCCTTATAACTGTTCTGCGCATATGCTTTGGATTGGTGAGCGCACACGTCAATTAGATCATGCGCACGTTGAGTTTTTCAGCGGTATTAATAACCCTATTGGCGTTAAAGTTGGGCCGAGCATGCAGGAAGATGAATTAATTCGTTTGATTGATGCCTTAAATCCGAATAACACGCCAGGTAGGTTGACCTTAATTACGCGCATGGGCGCAAACAATTTAGGCGATAATTTACCTCGATTACTGCGCAGAGTGAAAGCTGAAGGACGCAATGTAGTATGGAGCTCTGATCCAATGCATGGCAATACCATTACCTCTTCGAGCGGATATAAGACGCGCAACTTTGATTCAATATTAACTGAAATAAGACAGTTTTTTGATGCGCACAAAGCAGAGGGCACACACGCTGGTGGGATCCATTTAGAAATGACCGGTCAACATGTTACTGAATGCACGGGTGGCGCATATCAAATAAGTGATGCAGACTTGTCTCAAGCTTATCAAACACAATGTGACCCACGCTTAAATGCTGATCAAGTGTTGGAAATGGCGTTTTTGGTTGCAGATCATTTAAAAACTGGGAAGGTGTAGCTTAGGCAATTAACCGCCTAAGCTAAATTAGCTTGTTAACTCGACGTTGTTTGCAAAATAGTTTGAGCTCCGTGCTCATTCTAAACGCTTAATTCAGCCCTAATTTAGGTTTCTAATCTAGTATTAGGGCTAGCGCACCAAAAACGCCAGAGCGTGAACCTAAACCTGGCGCTGTGATGATCTGCTTCAAGCCTTGGTTATATGGAAATACGATATAATTTTTTAAAGACTGCTCAGCATACTCGATGGTTTTTTCCAGTAAGCCTTTCTTTGACATAACGCCGCCGCCTAAAACAATGCTTTGTGGGCTGAAAGAAACCATTAAATTGTGACAAAAATTGCCCAATACTTTAGCTTCGATATCCCAAGCGGGGTGGTCTTCTTTCATACTGTCCGCAGATTGTTGCCAGATAGCAGCCATTGACCTACCCGCAGCTAATCCTTCTACACAGTTTCCATGGAAAGGGCATACCCCTTTTATTTCAGGAACACCGGATATCAACATATGACCAAGTTCCGGATGAACCAAACCTTTCAGCGTTTGACCATTGATCACAACGCCGCCACCCACACCGGTGCCGACAGTGACATAAATATTAACGGAAGTGTTCTGGCTCGCGCCCCACTTAAATTCGGCTAAGGCTGCGGCGTTCACATCGGTGTCGATAAAAACAGCGCAATGAAGTCCTTTCTCAAGTTGTTGCTTGATATCGACATTAGACCAATGAGGTTTAGGCGTAGAGGTAATCGAACCAAAACTAAGAGACGCAGGATTCAAGTCTAGTGGGCCAAAGCAGGCTAGACCTAATTTACGGAAATTGTATCCTGCTTGTTGCTGTTGTTTGAAAAATGCAATGACCGCACTGATAGTGTCGACTGGTGTCGTCGTGTCAAAACGCTTTTCAACAAGTATGTTGCGTTGCTTATCAGCAATGGCGCAATTAAATTTGGTGCCGCCTGCTTCAATTAATGCATAGAATTCTTGCATTGTGATTCCTCTATTTTTTACTATCAAAGCATAAGTTGCTTAGTGCCAAATAAATTTGGATTGTTAACGGGAAGCAGATGGATTTGAATACTCTGTTTTCTCAACTTCAGCTAAGCGTTTTTCAGTTGGGTTAAAAATGAAATTATATAGCAAGCCTAAGAATAATAAGCCGGCAAAACCCGTTGCAACCATGAATCCATATTTCGCATCGCCGCCATAAGCGTCGCTAACGATCCCCATAATAAGAGGGCCCGCTGCTGCACCCGCAGCAGTGAAGAACAGGATAACGCCAGCAACCGTGCCGTGTTCTGATTTAGGGAAACAGCTGATGCCTTTTGAATTGAATGTCGGATAAATAACCGACATAAAAATACCGGTCAATGGGAATAAATAAAGAGCAACTTCTTTTCCGCCTATTAATCCACCTACAAAACAAACAAGAATAGCGAAACTAAATATTAGAAGTACTAACGCCCAATTGAAATGCTGCATCATCCAGATCCCAACGAATCTGCCCGCAGCGCGCAGCGAAAAGAAAACAGAGACGGCATACATCGCTAAGTACTTTTGAGAGTCTGACGTATAGCAAGCAAAGGTGTCCTCTAAGTTAACGGCATCACACACCAAGTAACTGGGCATCCAAACGTATATTGCGCTCTCGGCTGCAACGTACAAAAACGCACCGATAGAAAAGCCCATCGCATAGCGATTTTTCAGCAGTTTGATGCTACTCGCAAAATTGTTTACTTTCGCTATATTGTTGTCGCTATCAACAGGTTTTTGATATTCAGGGTAATCGACTTTATAAGCCATCAAAATAAGTAAAGTACAAAGCCCGCCAGCGATAACATACAACCATTTCCAATCAACGCCTTCGCGCACCAGCCATGCGACTAACAATGGTCCAATAATAGCGCCAACTCCGAAGAAAGCCTCAGCCCCGTTCATCGTGCCGGTATGTTGTTTTGTTGACGTAGATATGTCACCTATCAATGCCAGTGCTGCAGTTTTAAATACGCCAACTGCCACACCTGAAAGTGTGATCAAACCGAGGATAAAGGAGAAGCTTGTACCGACTAAAAACAGATAACAAGAGACGGCAAACAAAGACAAACCAAGAATAATGGTATTTTTCCGTCCGAATTTGTCGGCTAAAAAACCGAGAAATAAGCCTGAAAAAGCGATGCCAATCATAAACAGAGTATGCATTAAGCTTGCCTGCGTATTGCTCACATCAAATTCGCGTTTCACCTCTTTAATAATTTCGCCTACGGAGTCAGACGTCATTGCAAACATCATGAACATCAAATAGGTTAACCAGCGTACAAGCGCTAAGTTTTTCTCGTTGCGGGCCTTATCAGTCATGATCGTATCTTCTCCAGTATTTATTACCTAAAAAGCCCGCATTAAGCGGGCAAAACTAGGGAGTTTACTTTTTTAGTCAAACATATACTTGAATGAAACTGAAGTTGTTCTGCCATTCAAAGGTCTAGCTCGAATGATATCACCAGCACTTGCCGACGCTTCTTCCGATTCAGTAATGACAAACTCGTCCGTTAAGTTATTCACGTTAAGCGATACAGAGAAGGACTCAGATACATAATACGTTGCAAACAAATTCACTATGGTATAACCGTCTTGCTTCAACTGGTTGCTATCGCCAACGAAGTACTCAGACGAACCCTGAAGCGCTGCACCTAATAACATATCATCGTCCTGATACTGCGGTGTAATTGTATAGATTAAATCGGCTTGACGACGAGGTGTTTTGCCAACCAATGCAGGGTTGAACGCGTCGTTGCTGATTTCAGCGTCTGTCCAAGTAAAGTTACCTAACAGACTGAAACCAGACCCTAATTCATAACTTCCTTCTACTTCCAAACCGGTCGCTTCGTACTCGCGAATAAAGGTTAGGCCGCTAGTGAGTTCCGCTTGAGTGTCTTCTGTCACTGTGTCAAATAAGGTTGTATAAATACGCAAATCGCTTGTGGCATATTTGAAACCAATTTCGAGCTGCTTAGTTTCATCAAAACCAGATGTTGTATTGGTTAAGCTACCGTCTGAATTCAAAGTACCTGCAATTTGTAATAGGCGGTCTGCGATAGCGCGGCTACCTTTACTGTAGCGAGCAAAAATAGTTTTTGAATCGTCTAGTAAGTAAGACCCACCGAATGAATATGATGTATTGCTTACTTCATAGTCTACTATTTGGCTAACTGCACCGGCGCGGTTCAAGTTAATGACACCACCACCAAAGCCAAAGCCGTTGGATGCTGATGCATCTTCCGAGTTACCTGAAATAACGCCATCGCCATTCAAATCAAAATCGGTATTTCCGCCACAGCACGAATTAATTAACTCACCGTTAGCTTGCACTGTGTCACGACGAATACTTGCATCGAACAACCAGTTGTCACCCATTTCATAACCAACGTTAAGATAAGGTGCCGTTGTTTGATAACGTAAGTCCCACTCCCAAGATAAGAAGCTAGGCGCCCACAAACCATCATCAACTAGGGTTTCGCCATCAGCATCGGTAATATTTAAGTATTGAGAGTTATCGCCATCAACCGTTTGAATGAAAGTATTCCAGCTATTCCAGCTGCTCGCAATATCTTGCATTGAATAATAGTAGCCAGCTGTAACTGAGAAGCCATTATCAAATTCTTTCGTTAAATTTAGATCGTTAATGAGGTTACCAAGGTCTTTGATCTCGGTGTCGAACTGCAAGTTTAAAAATGTTAGACCGTTATATGCACTGCCTGCGTTTGGACCATTTGCGAGTGTCACATTTGTTGATGCGCAGTTAAATGCGTTACCATCACCGTCAAGGGCCGAATTACAAATGTTATTTGCCATACTGCTTGCTGATTGCGGGCCGTAATCGCCAAATGTATCTGTGAAGGGTGAAATAAAGCTACCGCTAATGTCTGACGTTCTAAACTTGTTAACAAAAGTCAAATTTTCGGCAACCTCTACATTTGCCTCAAAACCAATAGATGTGACTAATGAATGAATACCGTCGGTAACGTCTCTATTTCTTGGGTTACCAAATGAATCAAACGTAGACACATTAGTGGTATAAGCTGAATGCAAAGTTTGGCTGCTTGCATCAAAGTTTTCGACAGGACCAAAGTCTCCGTTACTCTTCACTCTTACCGGAGCAGGTAAATAAGTTGTTACTTTGTCATCTAAATGTTTGAAGTGAAAACGAATAAAACCGTTGTCGAGAATTTGTGTGATGTTTAATTTAACTTGGCCACCTTGGTCGCCATTAAATCCAGTTTCACGTGTACCTTCACCGCCACGTGCAAAGCCACCGACATGAAAGTAAAGGTCGTTGTTAATTTCGCCACCGTATGAAAAATCAAGTCTGAATTCGTCGTAATCAACACCAAATGAGGTGCCAATTGCGCCGCCACCGCTTTCACCTGTGTTACTGATCATGTTAATGATACCGCCGGGTGAGTTACTCGCAAAAGTAGAGGCTGAACCACCGCGAACCGCTTCAACTAAACCAACAGACCAATCGTATCTTAAGAAGTTATCTGCGTTACCAAAGTTGATGTCGCCGTACTCTAAAACAGGAAGACCATCTTCGTGTATTTGTAAAAATTTCGAGCCGCCTGTCGCTAAAGGAATACCGCGAATAGTGATGTTAGCGTTACCGCCACCGCCAGAAGACTCTGCGCGAATACCGGGTAATGCACGGTATACTTCTGCAGTGGAGCGGGGCGCTAGCTTGAATATATCTTCTTGATTAAAAGAGCTAACAGAAACGCTGGTTTCTTGCTGAGTCGCCCCACCCGGGCTACCTGTAACAACAATCTGTTCGAAATATTTAACATCTTCTTTTTTAGCTTCGTCTGTTTCTTGTGCGACAGCAGTAGCAGTAAATGCTAAAGCTAACGCGATTGATATTGCTGATTGCTTATAGTGTGTGTTCATGTGTGTTCTCCGATACTTTAATTTAGTGTTTTATCACCGGTTTTATTTGCCGTGAATGCAGTCCTAATGTCAGTACGAAGAATTAAGCTACTACTCCTCTTACCGCCTCTCAACATTCTTTTTTACTATGACTTAAAAGCTAAACTATTCTGTTTGATTATTAATCATCAAAAACGTTTAAGTAGAATCTATCAGACTTTTTGTTGGGTGTAAACAGTTTGTTAAAAATGATTGATTAAATGCAACATGTAGGCTATATTCTCGAACATTGCTTTATCTTAAACGTTTTATATGGATTTCTTGTGGACATAAAAATTGAAAGTAAAAAAACGGTAGAGAGACTACTGTCGGACATTGATTTATCAGACATGTCAAAAGCCGATGCTAAGCTGTTCAAGTTGCGTGTTGAGGATAACTTTCCTCAATTATTTGCACAATTGCATCATGTTTACAGCGAACACTATGATTTCTATTATTTTTTACAACAATTGTTAAAAATCATGCAGGTAAGTTTCAAAAAGCGTAAACCGGCACTGAAGAAAAAAGACAAACAGCGTTTATTAAAACCGGATTGGTTTAAAGATGAAAAAATGCTGGGTATGGCTTGCTATGTCGATCTGTTTGCTGGCGACTTGCAGCATTTACATAAAAAAATTCCCTACCTCAACTCACTGGGTATCACTTATTTACATTTAATGCCTTTGTATAAATCTCCGGAAGGGGATAGTGACGGTGGCTATGCGGTGTCTGATTATCGTGAAGTTGATACAAAACTCGGGACAATGACAGATTTAGAATCACTGGGTGAAGCATTATCAAAAGCGGGCATTAATTTAGTTCTCGACTTTGTTTTTAATCATACCTCCGATCAACACGATTGGGCGATACGGGCCAAGCAGGGTGACCAAGAGTTCCAAGAATATTACTGGATGTTTGATAATAAGGATATTCCAAACCAATACGAGCAAAGTTTAAGAGAAATTTTTCCACAAGTTCGCAGAGGTAATTTCACCTGGGATGAACAATCTCAGAAGTGGGTTTGGACTACATTTAACAGCTTTCAGTGGGACCTGAATTATTCTAACCCAGCTGTTTTTAATGCGATCACTGATGAGATGTTATTTTTAGCGAATGTAGGTTGCGATGCGTTGCGCTTAGATGCCTTGGCTTTTATTTGGAAAGAGATGGGCACCGACTGCGAGAATCAACCAAAAGCACACGCGCTTATAAAAGCATTCAACTGCTGTTTAAAGATTGTCTCGCCATCTGTCGTATTTAAATCAGAAGCGATAGTACATCCGGATGAAGTCGCCAAATATATACATAAAGATGAATGTGAGTTGTCTTATAATCCGCTACTGATGGCGCTAATCTGGAATAGTGTTGCAACCCGAAAAACCAAGCTGCTTACTAAATCAATGCAAAAAAGTTTCGCGATATCACCAGACTGCGCGTGGGTAAATTATGCACGTTGTCACGATGATATCGGATGGACGTTTGACGATAATGTAGCGGCTCAGATAGGCATAAACAGTTATGATCATCGTTATTTTCTAAACCAATTTTTTACTGGCCGATTCGAAGGTTCTTTTGCTAAGGGCGTCGCTTTTGCAGAAAACCCTGCAACAGGCGACTGCCGTGTTTGTGGTTCTCTCGCGTCTCTCTCTGGCTTAGAACAAGGTATTGAGCTTGGCGATGCATTGTTGATAGATAACGCCGTAAAGCGGGTGCTGCTAATTCATTCGATTATTTTGGCAATTGGTGGTGTACCGTTGCTGTATTCGGGAGATGAATTAGGTCTACTCAACGACTATAGCTATGAGCAAGATCCATCTAAAGCGCATGATGAAAGATGGGTTCATCGAATTGCTGTTAAAGACTCTGACGTTACGTTGGCTAGAGATGAAACTACGCCCTTTTATAAAATAGCGAAAGGATTGGAGAATATGATCAAGGTTCGTCAACAGAATACAATTTTTGGAGCCGCTAGAACCGATATATTAGAAGTGGGTAACGAGCACATCTTTAGTTTTCGTAGAAAGCAAAACGAAATGTCCGAAGATAAGTCAGAGCTTATCGCACTGTGTAATTTCAGTGAAAATACCCAATTAGTTGATACGGCATTTATGAAACCGACTTGTGATTCACTGCTCGTTAATCCTGCTATTGATTTATTGACTCAAACTGAATATACAGATATTCCTGACGTATTAACTTTAGGGCCGTTAGAAGTGAGATGGTTACTGCTTACAAATTAGTCGGGGCAACTGTTTCTAACCACTAACCGTGTGTTTAGGACAATGTGTTGGGTTTCAATATCATTAGAAATTGAGTCCAGTAGAAGCTTGGCTGCAACACGGCCCTTCTCAATACTCTGTTGGCAAACCGTGGTTAAGCTAGGTTGGCTCCTAGCTGCTTCTGGAATATCATCGAAGCCGGTTACTTGCAGTTGCTCGGGTATACTAATACCAAGCTCACGGGCCACCCGCACAGCGGAAAGTGCGATAACGTCACTCATACAGAGTAAAATGTTAGGACGAGGGGTAGTTGTCAACGCTTCTCGTGCGGCTTGTTCAGCACTAGTGGTTTCATTGATGGGTATGTGCCAAATTTTATTCGGCTCAATGTTGACATCTAAGTGCTTTGCCGCTTGCATATATCCTTTTAGTCTACTTTGAGATATTTCTTGTGAATCTATACAAGCATCCTCAGGCATTAGTCGACACACTCTTGCAGAATCAATCAAGCGTAGACCCAGTATCGCAGCGTTGATGTCTTTTTTGTGGGTGACTAGAGAATTAGTGAAGGCATGCAGAGCGACCGCCTTAGCACCTGCCTCATTATCGATATTAACGGTGTGTGAGCCTTCAGTTCGACAATCTACTTTTACAATAGGCTTACCCAAGCGTTCAATTTGCTCCAACGACTTTCCTTTCATTGTTCCATACAAAATAAAACCGTCGGGTAATGATTCTGCACTGCTTTGTTCCGCGGAATCCAAATTGCCTGAAAGCAATAATAATTGCTTTTTGTTATCTACAAGAACTTCTGAAACGCCCTGTAAAAGCTGGCTAGCTACGGGGTCGGAAAATGAATAGCTTAAGGAATCGGCAAGCATCACACCAATAACGCCGGATGCCCCCATTCTTAGAGAGCGAGCCGCTAAATTTGGGCCGTGATAACCCAATTTTGAGGATTCTGACAGAATACGCTCACGCAACTTGGCCGACAGTTGGTCAGGTCGATTGAAAGCGTTAGATACCGTCGCAATTGAAACCCCTAATTGCTTTGCTACCTGCGTTAAATTTAGTTTCTTATTCATGTAAAGCCAGTCGATGTGATGCAGATTTAACGTTAATTGCGGTGTATGTTAACGGAATGAAAGGGGAAGTTCTCTTAAAATTTTAGTAAACCTGAGAAAGACCTTGGGATTCGTTTTGCTGGTTGTTTATGTGGAATATTATTTCAAGGTTACAAAAGTTTAATCTTTATTAAAGAACTGTATGTTTATTGTGCAGGTATTAACATATGTCCAAAACCTAAAAGGAAGACCATGTTAAAATATATATTGATGCTATCTATCCTGTTTTTTCTCGCTGCATGTGGTTCGGATGATATAGATCCGATAGCACCTCCAGCGATGTTCACGCCGACCGGCAGTTTTAATACTACGCTAACCTCTGGGCAACAAGTCCCACAAACTGTGAGCGCCGATTCTGCGTCTGCTACGGTCGAATATGACTCGGATGCCAGCATGATCAGAGTAACGCTCGATATAAGCGGTGTCAGTATGCTAAACGACGCCACTTTGAATATTGGAGCCTTGGGAACAAGTGGCACTGCAGTATTTACGTTTGAGGACAACGGCACTGATACGCTTGAGTTGACTAACGAGGTGAGCGCTGACCAATTGGATGCTTTACTCGACGGTTCAATGTACATCGATATTTCGACGACCGATTTTCCTGACGGGGCTATCCGAGGTCAAATATTGCCTGAAGAAGTCGCTGTTGTTAGTTTTTCATTATCTGGTGCTCAAGAAGTTCCTGCAGTTGTATCAGCAGCAACTGGAGACGGATATGCGAGCTACAACACATCAACTGAGGCCCTTACTCTTCGAGTTAATACGGTAGGAGCAGACGATGCAACCATGGCTCATATCCATACAGGTCGGGTGGGAAATAATGGGCCAGTATTAGTTGGTCTAGCGTCCGGTGGCACAGGTATTTGGGAAGCGCCAGAAGGCGCAACGTTAGATGCTGACACTTTTGCTGTTTTGGCATCAGGAGGTTACTATGTCAACGTCCATACACCCGCTAATCCGAGTGGCGAAATCAGAGGACAGATCCTAACAAGTGACTTTGCACTGGCTACCTTTTCACTCAGTGGAACGCAAGAGGTACCAGCGGTATCGACAACAGCTAAAGGTGATGGTTACGCATTGGTCAATACAAGCGATTTCGGAGTTGAATTAACTGTAGTTACTCAAGGTGTTGAGGACGCTACTATGGCGCACATCCACACTGGAAGAATTGGAGAAAACGGTCCAGTCCTAGTTCCCTTAGAGCAATCTGAAGCCAATGCTAATGTTTGGGCGACACCAGATGGTGCAGCCTTAACAGCTGAAATTTTCGGTGTATTAGCGTCAGGTGGTCATTATGTCAACGTGCACACACCAGCAAATCCAAGCGGTGAACTAAGAGGTCAAATATTAACTGACAACTTCGCGTTAGTCACATTTGCACTGAGCGGTGATCAGGAAGTGCCGGCAGTATCTTCTATGGCGACTGGCAGCGGTTACGCACTGGTCGATACCAATGATTTTGCTTTAGAGCTCAAAGTCGTTACCCAAGGTGTTGAAGATGCCACTATGGCGCATATCCACACCGGTAGAATTGGAGAAAACGGTCCAGTTTTAGTGGCGCTTGAACAATCAATGGATGACGTCAATGTTTGGTCTGTGCCTGAAGGAACGGCTTTAGATGCAGAAATATTTGGTGTACTTGCATCCGGTGGTCATTATGTCAATGTTCACACACCGGCGAACCCAAGCGGTGAATTAAGAGGCCAGATCCTCACTGATAATTTAGTGCTTGTTACCTTTGACTTGAGCGGCGCTCAAGAGGTGCCTGCGGTATCTACCAATGCTTCAGGTAGCGGCTATGCGATCGTTAATACTAATGATTACGCGCTAGAACTAAAAGTTGTGACAGACGGTGTCGTGGACGCGACAATGGCACATGTTCATACCGGTAGGGTAGGTGAAAACGGTCCTGTATTAGTGGCACTCGAGCAATCACCTGATGACGCAAACGTATGGTCAGCGCCGACAGATGCAGCACTCAGCGCGGAAATATTTAGCATACTCGCATCCGGCGGTCATTACGTTAACGTTCATACACCGGCGAACCCAAGCGGTGAGCTTAGAGGTCAGATATTGACGGATAACTTCGTATTGGCCACTTTCGCTCTGAGTGGAGAGCAGGAAGTACCTTCATTAGACACCATGGCAAGTGGCAGCGGTTATGCATTAGTTAACACAAACGATTACGCAGTGGAACTGACGGTAGTAACCCAAGGTGTTTTGGACGCAACGATGGCTCATATTCATACTGGTCGAATTGGAAAGAACGGTGGCGTTCTGGTTGCTCTGGAGCAATCTGAAGATGACACTAACGTTTGGTCAACGCCTGATGGAACAGCGCTGAATGCGGAAATATTTGCAGTGCTAGCCTCAGGCGGACACTACGTTAATGTGCACACTCCAGCTAACCCAGGTGGTGAATTGAGAGGACAAATAATCACAGGTAATTTTGTGCTTGTGACGTTCGATTTGTCTGGTGAACAAGAGGTGCCTGCAGTTGCTACTGATGCAGACGGTGATGGTTACGCTTTGGTGAATACTAGCAACTTTGATCTTGAATTAGTAGCCAATACGCGTGGCGTATCTGATGCTAGTATGGCTCATATTCATACTGGCGATGCGGGTTCTAACGGACCAGTATTGCTAGCTTTAGCTCAACCTGAAGGTGTCACAGATACTTGGATGACACCGTCAGGCGCGCAAATTAATGCAGAGATATTTGCCGTGCTCGCTGGCGGTGGTCATTATGTAAATGTGCAAACACCAGCAAATCCATCAGGTGAAATACGCGGACAAATTCAATAAGTAATATCAACGCGAAAGCCGACATTATCTCTTAGAGTATTGTCGGCTTTTTTATTTTATTTAATTTAAAGCAGTTAACTGTCTATTGCGATTCTGCAGGTACAGCGAATCAATACATCAGTCATTCTTATAGCCCACTCTGTACTATTTACACGAAATTAAAACTCTTTAACTCTTAATAGGATAAATATCAGCAGCTTAGTTTAGGCATGAGAATTGCTCCTGTTCGCTCTATGTAGTGCAGAACAAAGTACATACGCAGCGAATGAATCATCTCAAATGTTCATCACGCAAAAGTAAAGTTAGGAAACCAAGGAGATAAAATGAAAAACACGTTAATTATTGGAGCGAGTGGACAAATTGGAAAGCAGTTGACTCAATTGATGCTAGATGACAAGCAGCATGTTACCGCGCTTGTTCGCGATAAAGACAAGCTATCGGACATTAATAATAAAAATTTAACGATTGTTGAAGCAGATCTTACAGACAACTTCGAAAAAGCGTTCAAGCATTGCGATAACGTTGTGTTTGTTGCTGGTTCTGGCGGAAATACAGGCGCAGATAAAACGCTGTTAATAGACTTATGGGCGGCATGCCGAGCTGCTGATTATGCCAAAGCTAAAAACATTGAGCATTTTGTAATGGTCAGTTCAATCGGCGCGGGAGACCCGTCGGAGGGGCCAGAAGACATGCAGCCCTACTTAGTTGCCAAGCACATGGCAGACGAGCATTTGAAGCGCAGTGGTCTGCATTATTCAATTATTCGCCCTGGTTCATTGACTAACGATGAGGCGACAGGGAAATTCACGACTGAACGAGAAAGCCTTAAGTCCGATCAATTTACCATCACGCGCGCAGACGTCGCACACGCTTTACTGTTCTGCATTAATAATCCGCCGAAAGTGAGTGCAATAACTGAGATATTTAATGGCAGCAAGAGCATTGGAGAAGCATTAAAGTAACGGTGTTATATTGGCACTTGCCGGGGGGTGAAAGTAAATATTAATATATGTTCGAAAAGTTATATTAATTTGGCTTGCAGCCCATCTGCATTGTGCTCATTGGGGATCGTCGAGGATGTATCTTTGACGATCGGCTGAACGGTATAAGTCGTCGTTGAAACGCCCGCCACCTTTACCTGATCAACTCGGTCTCGAATATGGCAATACAGACCTTTCAGGCTGTCGTTAATTTCATCTCTTTTTGCCAAACTGGGCTGCACATAATTCAATGGTGAGCGAATGTGTTGGCATCTCACCAGGGTCTATAATTAGCGTAGTACCAGCATAGTTGCACTATCAACACATATTTTTTCAAAGAATATCAGCTGGATTTACTAGTACTTGACTATTTTAGTGGGTTAAATACTTGACCATTTTAGTAGGGTATGAAATGATCCAGTTTTTCGAGGCTAGGAGCATTATGAAAATCACTACCAAAGGTCGTTATGCAGTAACCGCTATGCTCGACTTGGCGTTGCATTCAAAACATGGTCCTGTCTCATTAGCCGGCATCTCTCAACGCCAAGACATATCCTTATCTTATTTAGAGCAATTGTTTGCAAAGTTGAGGCGCTCTAAATTAGTTGCCAGTGTGCGCGGCCCCGGCGGCGGTTATATCTTGAATAAAGAGCCTGATCTTTTATCGGTTGGTGAAATCATAGGAGCAGTCAATGAAAGTATCGATGCAACTAAATGCAGTGGCAAAGCTAATTGCTCTGGTGGCCAGCGTTGTTTAACACATAATTTGTGGGAAGATTTAAGTGACCGTATTAGCGAATTTTTAAATGATATTTCGCTTCACGAATTAATGCAAAAGCGTGATGTTAAAGAGGTCTTAGGGCGTCAAAGTTGCTTTAAAGCAACATCGAAAGAAACCAATATTGATGTGATGAACAGCTTGTAATGCACAGACTTCACATTGACAGTAAACAATACACGACAACTAAAAATACTATTATGCTTATCCGTTGAGCTATACACCTCACTAACGGTATAAGACCTTCACAGGAAGTGACGAATAGTTAGTAACAGTTAACACACAAATTTAACGTAAGTAAAAGTGAGATCAAGATATGAGTGAACAGATCGAACAAGCATTGGACCGAAAGTACGAGGCCGGCTTTTATTCTCAAATTGAATCAGATACCTTCGAAACAGGCTTAGACGAGTCTATTATTCGCCGTATCTCTGAAATGAAAAAAGAGCCCCAGTGGATGCTCGAGTGGCGCTTAAAAGCTTATGAAGCCTGGCTTAAAATGGATGAGCCTGAGTGGGCTCATGTGCACTATCCTAAAATAGATTTTCAAGCTATTTCGTATTACTCGGCGCCAAAAAGCATGGCAGACAAGCCACAGTCCCTCGATGAAGTGGACCCTGAGTTGTTGCGTACCTATGAAAAGTTAGGCATTCCTTTGCACGAGCAAGAAATGTTAGCAGGCGTTGCAATGGACGTTGTATTTGACTCGGTATCGGTAGTCACCACCTTTAGAGCCAAGCTAGAAGAGTCGGGCGTCATCTTTTGTTCTATCTCTGAAGCCTTACATAGATTTCCGGACTTAGTAAAAAAATACATCGGTTCAGTCGTGCCGCGCGCAGACAACTACTATGCCGCATTAAACAGCGCCGTATTTACCGACGGCTCGTTTGTTTATATTCCAAAGGGTGTGCGCTGCCCTATGGAATTGTCGACCTATTTTCGCATTAACGAAATGAACACTGGGCAATTTGAACGCACACTTATCATCGCTGAAGAAGGCAGTCACGTAAGCTATCTTGAGGGCTGCACAGCTCCTCAGCGTGACGAAAACCAATTACATGCTGCAGTGGTTGAATTAGTTGCACTCGATGATGCAGTCATCAAATATTCTACCGTGCAAAACTGGTACCCAGGCGATGAAGAAGGCAAAGGCGGCATATTCAATTTTGTGACCAAGCGCGGTATTTGTCATACCAATGCAAAAATTTCATGGACACAGGTAGAAACTGGTTCAGCCGTGACTTGGAAATATCCGAGCTGTATTTTGAAAGGCGACAACAGTGTGGGTGAGTTTTACTCAGTTGCGCTAACCCGAGGACGCCAGCAGGCTGATACCGGCACTAAAATGATACATTTAGGTAAGAACACGCGTTCTACGATTATCTCAAAGGGTATATCGGCTGGAAAGAGCAACAATACCTATCGTGGTTTGGTTAAAATGGGGCCAAAAGCAGACGGTGCGCGAAATTTCACTGAATGTGACTCCTTATTGATTGGCGATCTTTGCGGCGCCCATACCTTTCCTTATATAGAGAGCCGCAATCCGAGTGCGATTGTTGAGCACGAAGCAACCACCTCAAAAGTCAGCGATGAACAGTTATTTTTATGTCAACAACGTGGACTCAATCCTGAAAAGGCTGTGTCGATGATTGTGAACGGGTTTTGTAAAGAAGTATTTAAAGAACTGCCGATGGAGTTTGCCGTCGAGGCGGGTAAGTTGCTTGAAATTAGTTTAGAAGGGTCAGTTGGATAATATGTTAAAAATTAATAATTTACATGCAAAAGTAGAAGACAAAGTCATTTTGAAAGGATTGAATCTGGAAATAAAGCCAGGTGAAGTTCACGCCATTATGGGGCCAAACGGCGCCGGCAAAAGTACCTTAGGGTATGTATTGTCAGGGCGCGAAGGTTACGAGGTTCAAGAAGGCGATGTTAGCTTCAAAGGTGAAGACTTGTTTGAAATGGACATTGAAGAACGAGCCAGCAAGGGTTTGTTTTTAGCATTTCAATATCCGGTAGAAATTCCTGGCGTAAGCAACATGGAGTTTATGAAAGAGTCGGTGAATGCAACTCGCGAGCAACGTGGTGAAGAGCTATTGTCGGCGACGGAGTTTCTGAAAAAAGCCAAAGAAGCCTGTAAACAGGTTCAGCTTCCCTTAGATTTTTTAAAGCGTGGCGTCAATGAAGGCTTTTCAGGTGGTGAAAAGAAGCGTAATGAAATCATGCAGATGATTTTACTTCAACCTTCATTGTGCATCTTAGATGAATCGGATTCAGGTTTAGACGTGGATGCACTCCAAGTGGTTGCAAATGGCGTGAACAGCCAGCGTGATTCAGCTCGCAGTTTTATTATCATTACCCACTATCAGCGTTTATTAGATTATATCAAGCCAGACTTTGTGCATATTTTAGCAGACGGTAAAATTGTGAAAACTGGCGATGCATCACTTGCCCATGAGATTGAAAAAGAAGGTTATGCTTTCTTAGGCAAAGAATATGAAGGGGTAAGCGCATGAGTCAATGGCTAACTCAGGTCATTGATGATGCCAAACGTGTCGACGATTTTTTGGCTCCGATGCGTCAACAAGCCCTGTCAAAACTTCAAACTCAAGGTTGGCCTCACGCCCGCAGCGAGGAATGGCGTTTTACACCATTAACCTCGATAAAAGAGCGTTCGGTAGATGCAAGCTCTATTGCTGGCAATTATGAAGTGCCTGAAATTGAAGGCTTAAATGCTATCGATTTAGTATTTGTTGATGGTTTATTAGTGACTAACTTAAGTGACATAAGCTTGCCTTCAGGTTTAAGTGTTTATGCTCTTAGCGATGCTCCAAGTGCAGTACAAAGTAAAATTACCTCTTTGTTCGGCCATGTTAAACCTGCTCGCCATGTGTTTGGCTTAGTCAACGATGCACTTTGCCAACAAGGCATTTATGTCGAAGTTGACGAAGACGCCAGTATTGACACTCCTCTGCGTATCGTAAATCTAGCGACTAAAGACTGCGATGCGCACACGCGTGTTTTAGTTAATTTAGGTAAACACAGTCAACTTAAAGTCATTGAGCATGGTAGCGGCAACGTTGCTAGCTTCACCACCGCCTTTGCTGAATATGTTATTGGTGAAAAAGCGAGCCTTGAGCACTATCGCTTTGCTTTATTTACGGGTGCTGCCAAACAAGTCGGCGGCAGTCATTTTAGTTTGCAACATAGCGCTAACTTAAACAGTACATTAGTGTCTTATGGCAGTGAGTTGTCGCGATTAGACGTGGATATTATCCATGCTGGTGAGCACGCTAATGCCAAAATGAATGCGATTTATTTATTGGCAGAAGGTGAGTTTTTTGATTTACATTCGACCATTGAGCATGCAATGCCAAATGGTACCACTGAAGAAAATGCACGAGGCATTATTGGCGATCGCGCGCGCGCGGTGTTTAGTGGCCGTATTCATATACATAGAGATGCGCAAAAAACCTTGGCTGAACTGAATAACCGTAACTTACTGTTATCGCGCAGAGCAATGATTAACACTAAGCCAGAACTTGAGATTTACGCCGACGATGTTAAATGTGCTCATGGCGCAACCGTTGCAGAAATAGAAGAGAAAGCGCTTTACTATTTACTGAGTCGCGGTATTAAGCGTTCCAAAGCTTTGGTTATGTTGAACTTTGGCTTTATCCAAGAATTAGTAAACGCTATTGATGACGAGAGCATTCGCACTTGGTTATTGCCGATGCTGAGTGAGCGTTTTGCTAGCATGGAGGTTAAATGAGTTTTGACGTAGCTGCTATTCGAGCTCAGTTTCCGTTATTGCAGCGCGATGTTGACGGCAAGCCGCTAGCGTATCTAGATAATGCTGCGACCACACAAAAGCCGCAAGCGGTAATAGACGCGCTCATAGATTTTTACACGCAGTGCAATGCCAATGTGCATCGTGGTGCACATCACTTGTCTGACGAAGCGACCCGTCGTTACGAAAAGGCACGCGATACTGTGGCGCAGTTTATTAATGCCAAGCATCGCGAAGAAGTGATATGGACTAGTGGCACTACCGAGTCAATCAATTTAGTTGCTAATGGTGTGGGGCAGTTGTTTAAAGTGGGTGATGAAATCATTGTGACCGAGCTTGAGCATCACGCTAACTTAGTGACTTGGCAGCAGGCTTGTAAACGCAGCGGCGCTACTTTAAAAATATGCCCAATCTTTGATTCTGGTGAGCTAGATATCGATGCCTTTTATGCATTGTTGAACGAGAAGACGCGATTGGTCGCACTTCCTCATGTCTCGAACGCCTTGGGTACGATTAATCCGATAGTAGAAATATCGAAAAAAGCCAAACAAAAAGGCGCATGGATATTGGTTGATGGCGCGCAAGGCATCGCACACGGTAACGTTGATGTACAAGCAATTGGCTGTGATTTTTATGCGTTTTCAGGGCATAAATTATTTGGACCCACCGGAGTGGGAGTACTCTGGGGACGTAAAGAGATACTTGAAACCTTTCCAGTGTGGCAAACTGGCGGTGAAATGATAGCGGATGTTGATTATCAAGATGCCACCTGGGGAGCACTGCCTAACAGACTTGAGGCGGGTACACCTAATATTGCAGGCGTGATTGGTTTAGGTGCTGCGGTAAAGTGGCTGTCGAAGCTTGATATAGAGGCCATGCAAGCGCATGAGCAAGACCTGTTAGACTATGCAACGAAATGCGCTGAGGGTCTTGAAGGAATGCGTATAGTGGGAACGGCGCCAAATAAAATCGGCGTAATGAGTTTTCAACTAGATAATGCGCATCCTGCGGATATAGGCTTTATCTTAGATAAACAAGGGGTTGCAATACGCACCGGCGACAACTGCGCTCAACCCCTAATGAAAAGATTGGGCTTGCCGGGTACTGCACGTGCGTCTTTTTCTATATATAATACCCGTAACGATATTGACCAACTATTTGAGGCCTTAAAAAAGGCCAAAAAAATGTTGGCTTAGGAGATAACATGACTGTTGAAACTTTTGTTCCAAATAAGAAAGTCATTTCACTTACTGACAGCGCTATTCGGCATTTTGAAGGTAAGCAAAAGGCACAACCTGAGAAAATCATTCGATTTTCAACAAAGCTTAGTGGTTGCACTGGCTACGCTTATGTACTTGACCTAGTGGATGAAGCACAAGCGAGCGACGAACTGATCAGGTTCAGTGATTCTTTAGTCATTGCCATAGATGCGAAAGCGTTAGCGTTGCTAAAAAATACCGAGATTGATTTTGTCAAAGAAGGCGTAAACGGCATTATTAAATACAATAATCCGAATGTAGTAAACGAATGCGGCTGCGGCGAGAGTTTTAACGTAGGCTAGCAAAGCGTAATTCAGAACACAAAATAATGAACAATAAATAATGAAACAAAAAATGGTTGTCACCGAAAGTGACTGCAAAGCGCGATTAGTGCCAGTAGGTACCCCTGCGATCATTCCTGCCGGTGAGTTTGTGACGATAACGCAAGACTTAGGGGGCAATTACACGATAACTTGGCGCGGTAATATGTATCGAATAGATGGTACCGACGCACATGCTATAGGCCGAAAGACCTTGGTTCTATCATTTGAGCCACCTAGTGATGGCAACATCGACAAGGACCAAGTCTGGAAGGCGCTTCAATCGGTATACGACCCAGAAATTCCTATTGACTTAGTGTCTCTTGGACTTATTTACGCGGTGAAGATTGATAGCGAAAACAGTCGCGTTAATATTGACATGACATTAACTGCCCCCGCTTGTGGTATGGGCCCGGTGTTAGTGGGTGATGTGGAATATCGCGTGGCGATGGTAC
This sequence comes from Glaciecola nitratireducens FR1064, assembly GCF_000226565.1. Taxonomy (NCBI): domain Bacteria; kingdom Pseudomonadati; phylum Pseudomonadota; class Gammaproteobacteria; order Alteromonadales; family Alteromonadaceae; genus Brumicola; species Brumicola nitratireducens. Next base: position 1,502,058 of record NC_016041.1, read on the forward strand.
CGAATGTAGATAGCGTCGCCGTTAATTTAGTGTTTGATCCACCATGGTCACGCGAAATGATGAGCGAAGAAGCCCAATTAGAAGCGGGCGTCTTTTTTTAAGAGCCTTTTACAGATTTTATAGAACCAAGGAATATAAATGCAGTTACCCACTAGCCAAGAGATTGTTGAAGACTTAGCCTTTTTTGATGATTGGGAGCAGCGCTACCAATTTATTATCGATTTAGGCAAACAAATTCCTGGCTTGTCGGATGAGGCAAAAACCCCAGACAAAATCGTTAAAGGCTGTCAGAGTAGCGTATGGTTAGATTATACTTTGCAAGACGGCAGATATCAGTTTGATGTCGACAGCGATGCAGTGATTGTTCAAGGCTTATTAGTGCTAGTGCTCAGCGCATACCATGATAAAACTGCACAAGAAATACTTTCCTTTGATATGGATGCTTATTTTAAGGAGCTAGATTTAGAGGGGCATATCACGCCAACCAGAGGCAATGGCTTGCGCGCCATTGTCGGTAAAATTAGACAAATAGCGAGCGCGGCTTAAGTAAGCCAAGCTGAAAATACATACATTCTGCTTTCCACTGTTTTTTGCCTGATCAACTTGGGCTTGAATTCGGCAGCTGCTGCGGTTGAAACGCCCACCGCCTGCAAACTGCCCATTTACAACTGGTTAATTACGATCACGCGTTCTTCTTCAGTTAATACCTGAGTAAATACTGTTGCTCTTCGCATATTGCGCATTTTAACCGATTTTTCTAAAAGCGCTTCGTTGAATTGGCTTGGTTTATCTTTCAATTCAAGGATTGCAAGCCACGTTAAATATGCCCCGTAGCTCATTTGTTTTGCTGAATATCGCATCTCTATTCTGGCTTCAATTTCAGAAAATAACTCTGGATTTGCAAAGCACTTTTCAGACATGGCAGCGTGTAGGCAGAGAATTTGATGATCAATACCAACATCTTTTACAGGCACTTTCTCATATTGTCTTCCACGCTTTGCTTTAGGCTTTTGGTTTGTATTAAAGAAACTCATACTAGTATCGGTTGGTATCGCGTTTCTTCATCTCTTTTATATCACTAGAGCTTGAAAATGCAGCCTGGGTGGCATGTCTATTTTCGTAGAGAAGGGGTTTGAGGAGCGGTTCAAGGCCATTAAGTTTGATTTCATACATCGTTGCTAATTGCTCACCCAGCTTTCCCGCAGGAAAGCCTTGTTTATGAAACCACACTAAGTATGGCTCAGGTAAATTAAGCAATTTAGTGCCCGCATATTTACCAAATGGCATTACTGTGTTCACTAAGCTTAATAAGGCTTCTTGTGAACCACTGCCAAAGTCAATACTCATCTATTAATTGCCTTAATAATGTTAATCATTGTCGCTGTTTTTTTGCTGCGCTTGCCATAGCTTCGTATACAGGCCATCGAGCTTAAGAAGTTCGTTATGAGAACCTTGTTCTGCTATCTGCCCTTGATCCATCACGATAATCATATCAGCATCAACGATGGTCGACAGTCGATGTGCAATCATAAAACTCGTATGACCTTTAGCAATTTCTCTCAAAGCCGACAAGATTGCCTGTTCCGATTGCGAATCGAGTGACGATGTTGCTTCGTCGAAGACCATAATGGGCGGCCGCTTTAATATGGTTCGAGCAATAGCCACTCGCTGTTTTTCACCACCACTGAGTTTTAAGCCTCGTTCGCCAACTTGGGTGTTTCCTTTATCGGGCAAACGCGTAACAAAGGTATCGAGGTGTGCTAATTTTATTGCTTCTTCAATTTCCAGTTCAGATGCATCAGGGCGACCGTAGCGGATATTTTCATATAAAGTGTCGTTAAATAACACGGTGTCTTGTGGAACAATTCCAATATGCCGCCTAACCGAATCTTGGGTATGCAATGCTATATCCTGTCCATCAATTTTGATGCATCCTTCGGTGGGGTCATAAAAACGAAAGAGTAATTTTACTAGCGTTGATTTACCTGCACCACTTTCACCGACAACAGCGACTTTTGTGCCTGCTTTAACCACAAAATTGACGTTTTTAAGTATTCGGCGGTCTTCATGATAGGAAAAGCCGACGTTTTCAAAGCTAATTTGCCCTTTAGTAACGTTTAATTCTTTTGCATCAGCTCGGTCAACAATGGCGGGTTTCTTTGCTAATAGTGTAAAAAGGTTTTCGATATTAGTTAACGAACCTCTAATTTCACGATAAACGAAGCCCAGAAAATTCAGGGGCATAAATATCTGCATGGTAAACGCATTCACCAACACGAAGTCACCAATCGTCATTTTACCGTTTGCTACATTAATTGCAGCAAGTGCCATCATTGAGGTCATTGCGCCTGCGATGATAAAGGCTTGGCCGCCGTTCAATGCAAATAGTGACAGGCGGTTTTTACGCCGCGCGGTTTCCCATTGCTCAAGGTCAACATCATATCTATTGGCTTCAAATTTCTCATTATTGAAGTACTTCACGGTCTCAAAATTCAGTAAACTGTCAATAGCACGAGACGTGGTGGCGTTGTCGGCCTGATTTACCTGCTTAACGTATTTTGTGCGCCAATCGGTCGCCTTCATTGAAAAGAACACATAAAGCACGACAGACACAAAAATGACAACAGCGAAACTGGCGCCATAGTTGTAGAACAGGAGACCCACAACCATGCCAATTTCAAGCAGAGTAGGGCCGATATTAAAAATCAAAAAACGCATTAAAAAGCTAACACCCGAGGTGCCGCGTTCTATATCACGTGATAATCCGCCGGTTTGACGTGATAGGTGGAAGTCTAGATCAAGTTTATGTAGATGGTTAAATACGGTTAGGCCTAAGCGACGCATTGCGCGTTCCGTGACACGACCAAATAAGGTGTCCCTTATTTCTCCGAACAAAACGTTAGCAAGTCGCAGCACACCGTACGCAACAATAAGACCAAGCGTTGCAGCCATTATCGCTTCTTTTGTGGTGTCTAAATTAAGATTGTCTACCGTGTCTTTTAATACGAAAGGGAGCCAAACGCTCGCAACTTTAGCGGCAACTAAACAACCGATAGCAAGCCATACTCTGGTTTTAAACTCCTTAAGGTAGGGCCAAAGTTTAGCAAGTATGCGCCAATTTACTGGACGGTCGTCTGAGGGAGAGGAGTGGGATGGTCGCATTTTTGTTTGGCACTGCCTTTGCTAATGAAAGAAATTTTTCTGTAACAAGATAGTACCTGAATTATGGCGCAAACGTTCATTACATTCTTTATTTATAAGTCACTCAATGATCAAGTCACTTAAACGCGTCAATATGAAATTCAAGCTCAGTCGCCGCGTTCTCTATTTCGCTAAATGCATTGACCAAGGCGTCATGATGAACTGAGGCTTTACTAATGGCAAAGTAGGTAGGGATCGCAACCAATAACTCAGTATGCACACTATTTAGTGTTAACAACTCTTTTTCGCTTTGTTGATTTTTGGTGTAGTCCTCAAACGGCCCCTTGTATGACAACAAATACTTCGTTCTTTTGTTAGCAAACATACGAATGGCGTCTTCTGCATTTGAAACATCTACAAACTCAAAACCTTGTTGAGTAAGCGTTTCTCTCGATCCGTTGTAATCATAGCCTCTGATCGCAGCGATTCTTTTATCTATTTGCGCGTTATCAAGATTGGTGTAAAAATTTAACATTAGTGCATCGAAAGGAATGTTTGTGAATGTAACTTTATCTTGAACTGCTAATGTGGATTTAATATTCAGTGATAAATCAACAATTCCACTTGATAGAGAACGATATATTCTGGCTGGAGCCGCGCAAGAATTATTAATTTGAATGGATTTAGGCTGAAGTAATTTTTTAGTTATAGCAAAACCAATTCCTGTGCACTCTCCTGTGGTTTCATCAATGCTACTGTATGGTTTGAATATAGCAACACCAAAGTTTATTGTTAGGGTTTCTTCTGCAGCAATAAACTTACTGAATAGAATCGTTAATACTAAAAACGTAATACTCTTTCGCAATCTATTCTCCAACGAGGTAATGCTGCTGTTGTTACATTATCTTAACATCTTTGTTGCCATTATTATCAATACTCGCGTTAATAGCAATTGTGGAAACAACATTAAGCAAAAGTTACGCCTTCTAATGAGTGTTCGGGATTAGTTTGTTGAGTACTTGAGTAAATATCACATAGACTTTTTAAATTTGAGAAGTTAACTTGTCAACACTAACTTAAGCTAGGTGCACAATAGACATCTATGGTTACAGAGGGTTGAATAATGGTAAATTTAAAAACGATATTGGTGTTCTTTTTAATGCTATCGGTGCACAGCATAAATGCTGCGCCGGCAGTAAAGATAACCATAGATGCAGACGGCCATCCTATGGCACTTTGGGAAAAAACCGTCGATAACCCAAAAGGCTTCATTCTTTTTCATCATGGTAGAACGTGGAGTGCACTTCCTGATTTCGATTTACAGGTTAAAGGTGAAGAACTCTCAATGATGGATGGCTTTAATCAAATGGGGTATAGCGTTTGGGCACTTGATGCTAGGGGATATGGTGAAACTCCTCGGGACGCCACTGGCTGGAATACGCCTGATCGCGCAGCAAAAGATATAGCCATTGTGCTTGAATGGCTTGCTAAAAAGAACGGTGAAAAGACGCATCTTTGGGGCTGGTCGATGGGTTCCATGCTCGGGCAACTGGCTGCTCAAAAATACCCAGATAATATGGCGAGCCTTATATTATTTGGTTATCCGCTGACATTGGGCTATCAGTATTCTGAAAATATTATAAAAGATGCACCACCGCGTGAGGCTAATACCGCTGTTAATGCAGCGAGCGACTTTATTACCCCTGGCTCTATCAGTCAAACAGCGATAGATGAATATGTAAGACATTCTTTAGAGGCCGATCCGTTCAGGGCTGACTGGCATTATACCCATCAATATAATCAATTGGATGCAAAGAACGTTTCTGTTCCAGTATTGTTGCTTCAGGCTGAATTTGATCCACTCGCAAAAACTGACATGCATGCAAAGGCATTCTCTGAATTTCCTAACGCAGATAAACAATGGGTAGTTTTAAAAGGGGGCGATCACGCTGCACTTTTAGAAACGCCTAGAGCAAAAATGATTGCTTCCACTGTTGGGTTTATTGAGTGGTTGGAAAAATAAATTTGATTCCATTTCGTGGAGTAGGGTGGTTTGCTGACACCAGAATACCAAGGCTGGATTTATTTTTAATAATTTGCGAAAGGCATTATGCGTCAATGCTCCGGTCGGTAAATGATGCGGCCATTCATACTTTCATACTGTGGCCTAAATATTTTCTTTATAATCCAATCAGAATATTCATCGTATGTTCTTAGATACAGAATGTTCATAAATGAAAAATCCTGACCATTTTTTTTGCGTTCACATTTGCCGTGTGATTTATATAATACTGAATCAGATGCGGCCTTAAATTTTTGGAATGTTCGAATAACCATGAAGTGTGAGGTTTTAAGTGATGAAAACGATAATTGCGCTATTTTTAGTAACAGCTTTTAGTCATACATTTCTCCAAGCCCATGCGGTCGCAGAATCTTCTTTCACTATGCTACTCAATAAAAGCTCGTCTGAAACGTTAAGCAGCAATAACGCTGATGAACTCACACCTTTCAATATAGCGCCACCAATTGCTATAAATAGCAGAAGTACTGTGATGCAGTTAAAGCAAGCGACAGTATTTATTGACCCTGTGGGAGCACAAATAGATTACCGTCGGTTTGGCAGCCCTGACATTGTGGTGTTAACTCGAGCTGCTCCTAGCCATTTGAATATCGATACAATGATTGGTATGTTGCGTCGCAACACTATTGTATTAGCACCACAGGCGGTCATAGACCAGCTACCATTAATGATAGCAAACAATGTCATTACGCCGTTTGACGCTGGAACAACACAGCAGGTGCGTGGCATTGTTTTTCGTGCGTTAGACCGTTCTGAAAAAATGCCAGCCGATGTTTATGTGCAAGAGCGTGAGAGAGGTGATATTGGAGTCGTGATGGAAGTTGACGGAGAAAGTATTTATTTTTAACAAAAAGTTTAGACAAGCTTATGATGGTTATTGATTGTCTGGATATGGCATTATTAATACGCAAATTCTCTGCTGTATTAAAAAGTTCATCGACAATCCTTTATTTGCAATACAAATACCATATAAAGAAGCGCTTTATCCTAGTGATGGTGTGGTGCTCATTCGCAGAATGGAATCGGAATAGTGTGTCCAAAATTTGGCTTAATGGTGGCGATTCTATGTTCCTATAAAATAAAAACGGGACCTCTTAGATCCCGCTTTGATATCAGCTCACTATTGAGTGTTTTTTTGTTGTAGGGCTAATTAACTTAAAAAACTTTCCGCTTTGCCACGACCTTCAACAACGCGTTTACGCAATGTGAATGCAATAATACGCTCTAGCTTGAACGCTGTTCGTTCTTCAATGTCGTCACGAGAAGAGTTACCGGTACGTCGACATACACGTTGTAGATCCCAAAATACCGCACTCGCGAATAGCGAGAGAAAGCGTCGTTCAACAAAATAGCGGTTCTTTTGTGCATCTTCACTTTCTTCGCATATTGGTTCGACAATTTTTGCCATTTTGTCATAAAGCCGCGAGCGAATAGTGTCTTTTGTACCGGAAAGAACAAGGTCTTGGATAGTGCTGACAATACCATCGTAGTCGCCAAGAGCGTTCAATAGCTTGGAGTCGGTCTTTTCGTCCGCTTTGCCATCGCGTGATTCGGGAATGTCGTTACCCGGCAACAGGCTGAGTGTCACTTTAAGAATAAAGCGCAGTCTGTCTTCTGTAGGTCGTAAAATATTTTTTGTTAGCAAACGGTCAGTTTTACCCGCTGGGCGCATAACATGTAATACGAAGCATTCATCATGACTACCGTAATTATTTGACGAATGTGGGTAGAGGCGATGGAGCTCGTTTACGTAGTCCTCGAACAAATCGTAATCTTCTTCAATTGCGGATTGGGTAGGGTGCTTACCTGTGGCGATGCGGCCTGGATTTGGATATACCGTAACCCCGTTGATACGTTTGCCATCGATATCAGGCTCGATATTACTGCAGTAGTCGTTAATTTCATTGATTAGACTGTCTGAAGGAACAATCTTATCGCCAGTAGCGTAGTTATTTACATTGCCATAAAGCCCTAAAACAAGAGAGCAAAAGCGCGGGTCTATCACTTTATAGGCAGTTGGTCTGGCTGAATTCCCAAGGTTATTAATTGCTTGTTTGGCGACGATGTCTGCCGTTGGCGTAACCAATGGAACATGGCCTAGCTGCTTTTGAATAGCAATGATTTCTTGCTCGAACATATCCAGTGCAGTTTCCATGGTCACATTAAGCATGCGACAAACTTGCGTACTCATATCTTCTAAGATAAACGGAATTGCGCCACCCGGCACACCGATGCTTACCATACGCTTCAGGGCTTCAAGCGATATTTTAAGATCTTGGCGTTCGCTAACGCGGTTACCATAGATGTCATTCATGGTGGTATGCAGTGTTGCAAGCGCTTCGGTGTCAATATCTTGTATAGTATTGCCATGAATTAAATAGTTGATATCGTTATGCGAGGTGCCTCCTGCTAATGGCGCAATCGCAACTTCTATACCATCGATACCAGCTTCAACGGCGAGCATTTGTGTGGCGGTTGCTTTCGCCTCATCCGTGCTGTGGCAATGAAGGAAAACAGGCAGGCCTAAGGCTTTTAATGCTGAGATCAGGTGCTTTGCGCAGTCCGGTGCTAACTGGCCGCTCATATCTTTGATAGCGATTGAGTCTAGTTGCCCTCCTGCAGCTTCTGCTATGTCCATTAGTTTTTTGGCGTAGGCTATGTAGTAATCGGTGCTATAGCAGGAAAGTGCATCGAAATCTTTTGGCCTTACATAAGAAAGTGCTGCCTGAACATGTAATCGTTTAGCTGTGGGGCTTTCACCTTTTGCGATAAGTGCTTGGTTTACTTGTGCTGCTGCTAAGTCCTTACGCACCATGTAATCTATAGATGCGCGCAAATTTTCATAGTCATTTAAGGCATCAAAGTTTCTGACGATTAAGGAGTCGGTCTTATCGTAGGTGCTACCAGCGTCGACCAGTAAATCGATGTTTTTTTGCTGCAAGCTCTTTGGGTAATGTTTAAATCCAAGTTGATTAGCGCCGCGAAGTAATATTTGAAGTGGCAGCGTTTTGCCTGTTTTATCGACTGCCGTTCTGGCTATACGTAGAATGTTGTAGGGGTTGTATCCCTGTTGCAGTGCTATTTGATAGCTTTGGCCACCGCCAATCTCTAAGCTGCTGAAACCAACATGTGCAGCTTGCTCCACTAAGCGAGTAATTGCATTGGTTTCAAATGTCCATATTCCAGTCGATTGCATTGAATCACGGAGCACCCACCCTATCTTAACCTTGTTTTGCCGCATATTTATCCAGATACTCTTCGTTATCAAAGGCAATAGTATGCGGTAAGGCAGGCGTTAATGTAAATTCTAAAATATTCTAAGTTGTGCGTTATAATCTGCGATACAAATACTTATTGGCTGTTTATGCTGGGCGGGTTGTGGCTATTAGCATCGAAATTTGCTTGATAATTTAAGATAAGTCTGTGAAAAGTAGGATTGGTGGACGCTACTGGGCTTGAACCAGTGACCCTCGCCTTGTAAGGGCGATGCTCTCCCAACTGAGCTAAGCGTCCGATGTTGCTGATTGTTATTAGAAAAGAAGTGGTGGACGCTACTGGGCTTGAACCAGTGACCCTCGCCTTGTAAGGGCGATGCTCTCCCAACTGAGCTAAGCGTCCATCTTGTCTAACAATCTTGCTGAAGTGTTCCTCACCAAGTGGACGCGTATTATAGAGTTGAGACCGAATCTGTCAACCGCATTTTTAAAAAAAAATACTATTCGCTTAAAAATCGGTCAAACGAGCACTTATTTTGCAATGCTTTGCTTTTTACTGCGGGCATTAAACGGTAAACTACGCACAATTAATTCATAGGAATATTATTATAATGACAGTGGTAACGCGTTTTGCTCCAAGTCCTACCGGTTATTTGCACGTTGGTGGTGCACGCACAGCTCTTTATTCTTGGTTGTATGCTAAAAGCCAAGGTGGCGAATTTGTATTAAGAATTGAAGATACAGATCTAGAGCGATCAACTGACGATGCAAAACAAGCCATTTTAGATGGTATGGAGTGGTTAGGCCTAAATCATGATAAAGGACCATATTATCAAACGGAACGTTTTGAACGTTATTACGAAGTTATTGATGAATTGCTGGAAAAAGGATTAGCGTATAAATGCTTCATGTCGGTTGCAGAACTTGACGCAATTCGTGAAGAGCAGGAAAAGAAAGGCGAGAAACCGCGTTATCCGGGTACTTGGCGTGACAGAACGGATCATCCAGAAGGTCAGCCATTTGTTGTGCGCTTCAAAACCCCCCTTAAAGGCGACGTGATTATCAACGACCACGTCCGCGGTGAAATACGTATTTCAAATACCGAACTTGATGATTTAATTATTAAGCGCACTGACGGCGCCCCAACATATAACTTTTGTGTGGTTGTTGATGATTGGGATATGGGGATTACTCATGTTGTAAGAGGTGAGGACCATATAAACAATACGCCACGTCAAATTAACATTCTTAATGCATTAGGTGCGCCTCTGCCTGAATATGCGCACGTGTCGATGATCTTAGGCGATGACGGTAAAAAGTTATCCAAGCGTCATGGTGCTGTCAGCGTAATGCAATACAGAGATGATGGTTACCTGCCGCAGGCAGTGTTAAATTATCTAGTGCGCCTAGGTTGGTCACATGGCGACCAAGAGATTTTCAGTATTGAAGAAATGATTGAACACTTTAGCTTAGATTCTATTAGTAAGTCGGCGAGTGCCTTTAATACAGAAAAGCTTAATTGGTTAAATGAGCATTATATAAAGACATTGCCGGCTTCTGAAGTCGCCCCGTACGCAAAATGGCACTTTGACCAACAGGGTATCGATTGTAGCAATGGACCGAGTTTAGAAAGCGTTATTGACATTCAAGCCGATCGCGTTACAACCTTAAAAGAATTAGCGTCAATTAGTACGTATTTTTATGCTGATTTTGAAGAGTTTGATGAAAAGGCAGCTAAGAAACATTTGCGTTTGGTTGCTAAAGAGCCACTCGAAGCAGTCAAAGAAGCATTGCTTGCGGTCGATGAATGGTCACCTGAAAATATACAGTCAGCTATTAATGCAACGGCAGAAAAATTGGAAGTAGGGATGGGTAAAATAGGCATGCCTTTGCGGGTTGCAGCAACTGGCTCGGGCAATTCTCCGTCTCTAGATGTGACCTTAAACCTGATGAAAAAGGAGCAAATTGCTCAAAGAATAGACAAGGCGCTCGTTTACATAGCAAATAGAGAAAATTCTTAAAAAAAATCGTTGACATAATTAAGTCAGATGCCTAGAATGCGCCCCGCTGTCACGGAACTGTAGCACAAAACATAGCTCGCAGGTCTAATTAGACACGGGGCTATAGCTCAGCTGGGAGAGCGCTTGCATGGCATGCAAGAGGTCGGCGGTTCGATCCCGCCTAGCTCCACCAAAATTTATTTTGGTCTGTCGTGACAGTAAAATCCAAATGTCGAAATTTGGTCTAGGTTGGGATAATTAAGCTTACTCGTAATGCTTTATTATCCTAACAAAAAACTATCGAAGCTTAGCTTTGATGAAAAGTTTTTTGTCCCCTTCGTCTAGAGGCCTAGGACACCGCCCTTTCACGGCGGTAACAGGGGTTCGAATCCCCTAGGGGACGCCATTTTCCCAGTGGTAAATTTGGGAAAAAGAAGTAAAAAAATCCAAGCTGTCGTGGCTTGGTCTAGGTTAAGAAACTGTTTGCACCACTGCATCTAATTTCTTAACAAAAAACTATCGAAGCTTAGCTTTGATGAAAAGTTTTTTGTCCCCTTCGTCTAGAGGCCTAGGACACCGCCCTTTCACGGCGGTAACAGGGGTTCGAATCCCCTAGGGGACGCCAATTAAAGAAACCACCCAATAGGGTGGTTTTTTTATACCTGTTTTTCGTCGTTCAAAGAAAAAAATAGCCAAGAAATAACGCTACGAACAAAATAAATCAGAGCAAACAGCTTAAAACCATCAATTGAGGCATACTAGCCGCTATGAAAATTGTATTAGCTCCAATGGAAGGTGTCGTTGATCACCTTATGCGAGATATGCTAACCAGAGTTGGTGGCTTTGACCTGTGCATTACCGAATTTATTAGAGTTGTTGAACAAACCCTGCCTGCAAAAACTTTTTACCGTTATTGTCCTGAACTTTTAAATGGTGCTGTCACTCCGGCGGGCGTTCCTGTTAGAGTTCAATTGTTGGGTCAGCATCCACAGTGGCTAGCCGAAAATGCGGTGAGAGCGGTTGAATTAGGTTCTCCCGGAATCGATTTAAATTTTGGCTGCCCAGCAAAAACAGTGAATAAGAGTAAAGGTGGGGCGGTATTGTTAAAAGAGCCTGAAACGCTCTACCAAATTATTAAAGCCGTGCGCGATGCAGTGCCGAAAGATCAGCCGGTTAGCGCTAAAATACGCCTCGGATTCGATGACACATCACTGGCCTTAGAAAACGCCGATGCAATCACGCAAGCAGGCGCAGATTTATTAACTATCCATGCGAGAACGAAAGTGGATGGTTACAGGCCGCCCGCATATTGGGAATGGATTGCAAAGATTAAGGAAGTAACCGACATTCCAATTATTGCTAATGGCGAAATATGGAGTGCCGAGGACGCTATACTCTGCCAGCAGCGCAGCGGTTGCCAAGATTTAATGCTTGGTCGCGGCGCCCTCGCAATGCCTAATTTAGCGCAAACGATTAAGCAGAGCGATGCACCCATGTCATGGGAACAAACCAAGGAATTACTCGTTTCGTACTCTGGCTATGAAATTTACTCAGATAAGGGGCGCTATTACCCGAACCGGATAAAGCAGTGGTTTAACTACCTCAAAAGGCAATATCCTGAAGCGGAATCTATGTTTGTTGAACTGAGAAAGCTCAAACACGCGGATGATATTGTGCAAATGTTAACTGCCTAAAACTGTTTAACACTGAGGTATTCCATATCTCTGCTGCGCTTAACGTTGTTTAGAGTGTTTATATAGATTGAATTATCTCCCCTCTTTTTGTTGTCAGAATGTAAATAAAATGACTTATTGACGGATCTCGATTGCAGTTTTTGTCATAATTCATTAACGTAATGTCACATGAATATCTCCACGAAAACCGACTATCTCCACTAACAAGGAAAGATATGCTTAATACAAAACATAAACTCGGGCTTGCACTAGCTGTTTCAGTTGCTTTGCTAACTGGTTGCAGCAGCGACAAGCAAGAGGAAAAACAAAAAAGTGTAACGGGTATCGATAAAAATCCATTCCCAAGTACTTATCAAAAAATTGATAGTAAGCCGATAGTGATTACAAATGTCACTATTCTTGACGGTATTGGCGGGAAAATAGAAGACGGCGAGATACTGCTCAGAGATGGCCTTATTGTACAAGTCGGTAAAAGTGTGAGTTCACCATCCGGTGCTATTGAGATTGATGGCGAAGGCAAGTGGGTTACGCCGGGTATCATCGATAACCACAGTCACTTAGGGGTTTACCCTTCACCATCTACGCGTTCGCATGCTGATGGCAACGAAGTAACCTCTCCAGTGACGCCTGAAGTTTGGGCAGAACATTCGATTTGGCCACAGGACCCTGGATTTCAGCGAGCACTTGCTGGCGGTGTCACTTCCTTACAAATCCTTCCAGGTTCAGCTAATTTATTTGGCGGACGCAGCGTTACGGTGAAAAACTTACCGAACAGAACGATACAGGACATGAAGTTTCCTGAAGCGCCTTACGGAATTAAAATGGCTTGTGGTGAAAACCCGAAGCGTGTTTATGGTGAAAAGGGCGGTCCGATGACTCGTATGGGCAATGTGGCTGGCTATCGTAAGGCGTGGGCTGAAGCCCAAGAGTATCGGACGAAATGGACTGATTATGAAACTGAAGTCAAAGCGGGTGGTTCACCGAAAGCGCCAAAAAGAGATATAGGATTAGATACGCTTGCTGGTGTACTCGACGGTGATATCATTGTTCATATGCATTGTTACCGTGCGGATGACATGGGCACCATGATGGATGTTATGAAAGAGTTCAACTATAAGATAGGGACCTTTCATCACGCGGTAGAATCTTACAAGATTGCCGACAAGTTAGCCGAAAACAAAGTTTGCTCTGCAATGTGGGCTGACTGGTGGGGCTTCAAGATGGAAGCTTATGACGGCATAAAAGAAAATATTCCGATGGTACACGCTGCAAATGCCTGTGCAATTGTGCATTCTGACAGTGATCTTGGTATCCAACGTTTAAATCAGGAAGCTGCGAAGGCTTGGGCTGATGGAAAACGTGCTGGTATCGATATTAGTCAAGCCGATGCTTGGCAATGGTTGTCAGCTAACCCGGCTAAGTCACTTGGTATTTTTGATAAAACCGGTTCATTAGAAGAAGGTAAAAATGCAGATGTCGTTTTATGGAGCACGGATCCATTCTCGACTTACGCACAAGCAGATAAAGTATTTATAGACGGTGCGATGGTTTATGACCGCAGTAACCCGGAGTCATGGCCTGTGAGTGATTTTGAGTTAGGACAAATTGCTGAAGGAGATGCAAAATGAGTTTATTTAACAAAGTAGCGCTAGCCTCAAGCATCGCCATCGGTCTTAGCTTAAGTGCAGCAGCATTTGCTGAGAATATTGCTATTGTCGGCGCTAAAATCCACACCGTTTCTGCTGCTGGTGTTATTGAAGATGGGACTGTATTGATTAAAGACGGTCGTATTCAACAAGTCATCGAGGGAAGCGATGTACCTAGCGGATATCGTGAAATTGACGCAAAAGGTAAAGTGGTCACGCCTGGCTTTATTGGTGCTGCTACTTCATTAGGTTTGGTTGAAGTAAGCTCTTCTGCTGGAACGGTGGATGCGCGAACAGAACCTCACCCTATATCAACTGTTGGTGCGGCTTTGGACGTACAATATGCACTTAACAACGATTCAACGTTGATACCCATTACCCGAGTTGAAGGCTTCACATCCGCAGCAACGGGATTAGGAAGTACCGAACAATTATTTTTAGGTCAGGGTGCATTTATTACTTTGGCCAGCACTTATCAACCGGTCATGAAAGCAAAAGCCTTCATGAAGTTAGATGTGAGTAACGCTGGTGCAAATGACAGTGGTGGTAGCAGAGCCGCACTGTGGGTTGCCGTAAATCAGGCCTTCGATGAAGCAAAATTCGCGAAGTCCTATGCGATGAATCCAAGCGCGGATTGGCTTGGTTTGACGACTATGGCAGATGCAAAGTCACTCATTCCGGTGCTTGATGGCAACATACCTTTAGTTGTTACTGCAGACCGTGCGGCTGATATTATTCAAGTAGTGGCACTTAAGCAACGCTACTCTGGTTTGAATATTATATTAGCAAGTGGCAAAGAAGCCTGGCGTGTTGCTGATGAATTAGCTAAAAGCAATATAGCTGTTATTCTCGATCCGGAATCAAATTTACCCGGTGGATTTGATCAGCTTGGCGCAACCTTGCAAAACGCAGCTAGACTGCATAAAGCAGGGGTTATAGTTGCTGTAGGCATGGATACTCATAACATACGTCTTGCAACCCAACACACCGGAAATGCTGTTGCTAATGGTTTACCGCACTCCGCTGGTATTGCCGCATTAACGATTAATGTCGCTAAGATGTTTGGTATGGACGACCAAGTTGGTAGCTTAGAGCCGGGCAAATTAGCTGATCTTGTTATTTGGTCAGGCGATCCGCTTGAAGTGACCGAAGCGGCTGAGCAAGTATTTATTCAAGGTGAGCAAATTGATATGAGCTCTCGTCAAACAAAACTGCGCGACCGTTATTTAAAACGCGATGCTGAAAAGCCGGTTGCTTATACCAGACCCTAGTATTTGGATAGCAGCGAAATAGAAGAAAACGCCGACTGTTGAGAGACAATCGGTAGGTAAGTAAATAAAGCCGCTTTTTAGACGTGTATCAAGTTTTTCATGCACGCTTATTGGCGGCTTTTTTGTGCTTAACGATCATTCTGCGAGTATTTTAAGTACAAAGATTACAATGTATCAAGAAGGTGTGTTAAATGATCAAACCCTTAGTCGCATTGCTTATGTGCACGAGTACAATGTTAAACTCAAGCGCTCATGCATACTATGAAAAGGGGTGTGAGGACCCGGAATATCATCAATATATTAAAAATCAATTCGCTCATTTTGAGACAAAAAATCGACGTTTACTTGCTGATACTTTGCGCGACTATGAACGAAGTTTAGCGACAAGCAAAAATCCATACCAAGTGATCGCTGATTTAAGCAGACACCTTAAATACAGCGCGCAATTCGAACCTATCAGTACGGTGACTGCCAAAATTGATCGCATCTTTGAACATGCAGATAGGCTAAGTTCAGAGCAACAAATAGCCGGTGATGCGTTTGACAACTTTAGCAGCGAAACACACTCCGTAGGTATAGCGAGGGCATGGATTGCATACAGACAAGACAATCACGAATTAGCCTTTGCCGAGTTATTGAAGTCTATTGAAGTGAGCGGCTCAGCGGTCCTAAGCTCTTTTGGTCCTGACTTCGAATTAGTTCGTTACATTTATCGTGATGGGCATATTGAGCCTGTTGTTGCCTACATCAACAAAACTGAAGAATTCTGGACAGGCAGCCGCCCCGACGGCCTGCGCTATGTGTGGCTTAAAATGATCAAAGCAGAGTGTAAAATACAATTTGATTTTGTTGACACCATAAATGCACTAGAGCTTGGTCTTAGTGTCATTGATGTCAACAAAGACTATGGAATTAGTCGCTAGTCTAATTGTTGCAACCACTGCCCTTGATAGAACCGCTCAATTGTCCCGTCATCTGTCCAGCGCATCAAATATAGCCATTGATTATCAATGAGTTGACACACGTGTTGATGCTTTTTACAAATTTGCTCTATGGGCTCTCTGGGCGCTGCCAGATAAACGGCTAATCGCTGTGGTTGGTGCATCCATTTTTCACCATCGTGCAATGACTGCATAGCAAGTCCAATACGCAAATCGCCACCGTTACCCTCAAACACACCTATGTGACCGCCTACCGCGTTATGCAAAACCTTGTTGCCGCAGCCGTATTTTAAATTATCAGTGACCGAGGCGTTGTATTGCATGTTGATCCAATTTGTCACCACCATGGGTGCAGTCATAATCAACTCTAAAACAGCAAAGTCTTTATCCTTTTGCCATTGGTAGTCGTGTAAAAAGCTGCGACCTTGCAAGTTTATCTGCTTAGTCCAGTGACGAGGCGCCACGATAAAGGCGGCATTATTGGCTAGCCCCCATTCGGGACGAACTTGAGACCAATCTTTGCTACGTTCGACTAGTGCGTCGTCAATTTGTTTGTCAGTCGCATGCTGTAAGTTTGGGTCAATAGCGCTGATACGCTCTCTCTGTGCCACTGATTTAGCCGCTTGCAACCACTCTTGACTGCTTTGACTCAGCGACTTATCAAAATATTCAATATGATCTGTTGTGGTATTGTGCAGTGCTGCAATAAACTTGGTGTGCTGTGGAATAGTAGTGCCGAGACTTGCAAGTGTGTCACGGACCTCTTGGTCGTTGAGTAATTGTGCTAACACCCGAACATTGACTTCTCCTGTTTGTCCACCGCAGGCACCACAATCCAAGCCTGCTGCTTGTAAATTATTGGTGCTGTGGCTGCCGTGACCTACTAATAACACTTCAGGGGCAAATTCAGTTAGCCCCATAGCGTGCAAAATACCTATCGCCAACTCGGCCTTGTCTTTAACAGTGAGAATTTGCTTATCTTTTGTAAGGAGCCAATTATTTTGATGACTCAGGTTGTTCACTGGATGTGCATCTGCTTGACCGGAAAACGAGTTCTTGAGCAATTTAAATACATATAACCAACCCATGGTTTCTACCATAGAGAACGCTGACGGAGCTGCCTGCGACCAATTTTGCCAGCGAGCTTGTTTATTTAATTGAGTCTGTTGATTATCTTTAGCATTGACCTCCGTCACTCGAATGACGGGTTTGAGTAGTCCTGGTAATTGCGGTCTCGCAAGTGAGCTAGCTTGGGGCTGATATTCTAGGGGTAAGCCAAAGAAGCCGGCAAAGCCTAGCGTTTGTATATGCGGGTCTTGTTTTTCTAATGCTCGGCGCATCACCTCGGAGCGCACGTCAATACAAAACGCCGCTTGTAATTTAGCTTGTTCAGTAGCGAGTTTTGGGCTGTTTATCAATTGTTGATTTAGTTGTTTTTGATAGCTTAATTCTAAAGCTTTAGACCAAATCCACAGCGGTTTCTGCTCTTCTTCATGTTTAGCAAACAGGGTGGGCAACTGAGCTTTTTCCGTTAACCACATGTCACTTAATTGAACAAAACTCTCTGGATGATGCGCTTTTAAATATTGCCAAATGACGAGCTCCCACGCTAAACGAATCGCCAAAAATTGCATCATATCATCGTGTGGCTGAGCATAAAGCTCACCTTGCCAACTAACATAGGCGACCCATGATGCCCAACCATTGATATCAAGCAGTAACGCGTGAGCATAGGGCTCAAGTAGCGTATCGTCAATCTCTAGGGTTTCAATTGCCAAGCTGAACAAGGCCTCAGGATCTTCCGGCAGATGCTTAAAATACCTATGTAAGCCAGGTTCATCCATAATGATACTGATCCCTCTATCTTGTCGAGTCACCGTTAACCAGTGAGCATATAAATCAGGTTGCATCGTGCTGTGTTGTTTGCCTAGCACTGGGCGTATGCGCTGGTAGTGTGCTGCACAAAATTGACTAATTTGATGAGTGATTTCATCTCGCCATGCCATTTTGTGCTGGTCACGCTGGTTGTCTAATAAATCAGCGATATTGTGCCAATTTGCAGTTGCGTTATCCTCAAGCAGATATTGTTCTAAAGCTTTATTTGAAAGACTACTACCATATTCTAATGCTGATTGTTGCAGAGCTTCAGCACTAATGTCTCCGTTTTGAAAACGCTCAGAAAAATAATGTTTAGGCATTACTAGTTCACTATTCGCCAGTGCAGAGAGTTTTGCTGATACCTTTTCGATAGGCTCGTCGCGCATTTGCCAAAAGGGGTTGACGGCAATCATTTGATCAAGTGGCCAAGTAGGCGCGATTTTGCTACACGCCTTTAAAAGTTGGCTTTTTTGCTGCTCTGACACAATATAGCTATCGGTTTTTTTGAGTGCGCTGGACATGTTAAATCTCCTTAACTGAATGAGCTGCAGGCATATCTAATTTTTTAGCATTAACTCTGACAGGTAGTTTTACCGGCCAAATTTTTAGGGTCAATCGGGTTAACCATTCGTCTAAATATAGTCCCGCAAAAAGGCTAATCGATAGACGTTGGACAGAGGGGTGATCGGCTTTAAAGCGCAATAACCAACTTATGGTGAACAAACTTATGACCAACCCTATAACCCACAGATCCGCAGGACTAAATGCTCCTAGGCTTAAATTACTGTCAATGGGTAACAGCATTATGAACACGGTTTTCATTAGGCTGTAAGCGATGAGTAAAGCCGCAGATAATAAAACAAAGGGGAGCAGTGCAGCTCGACTATTCCTGCTATGTCGATGGGCTATCAAGACACTTAAGGCTAATATTAATAATACCCAAACGCTGACTACCCCTTGATAATCGATTAAGTACAAGGGAACGCCAACTAGTAAGCTAGCTACCACAAAACTCACTAAACTATTACTTAATGATGGGGCATTTGCTGGTGCTAAACGCTCTTGCAAATGCTGGAGCACAGCGCTGCCAGAATTAAGAAAAGCATAAGCTTTATAGGCAGAATGAGCTAATAGATGTAAAAGCGCTAACTCAAATAAACCCAAGGCACATTCGACTAACATTAAGCCCATTTGTGCGCTTGTGGACCAAGCTAAGCGGACTTTAAGACTAATTCTAGTACTCATAACCAATGCACATATGCAGGTAGTTAAGCCTGCTACAATTAACACTAACCATTGAGCGAATGGCACTTGAATAAACAGCGGGGCAAACAAAATTAATAAAAAGCCCCCCAAGTTTATGACGCCAGCGTGCAATAAAGCGCTGACTGGGGTAGGGGCCTCGACCACTTGGATTAGCCAACCATGAACCGGCAGTTGGGCACACTTAATAAGGGCGGTAATAGCAATTAACACTGCGGCTATTTGTTCGCTAATAGCCAATGACAAACTCGGCTCCTGAGCAACAAGGTTAAAATAAGTAATAAGTTCGCTAATATAAAAAGTCTGGTGTTGCTGATATAACAAAGCAATCGCTAGGAGAAGGGATAATTCGGCAGTACGAGCCAATAAGAACTTTTTGTGAGCGGCTAATATGGCTCGTGGACGATCGGGATAATAAGTCAGTAGTTTATGAAGTGCTAAGCTGATACTTAACCATCCCAACCAGAACAGTAATAGATGATTACTTATCACGACCAGAGATACAGCGGCAAGCGTATTTAATAACCAGCACCAATACTTGTTTTTTTGTGCTTGCCCCGCCATATAATTGCGCGAAAACGCGATGAGTATCACTGCCATAAACAAGACTAAGCCAAGCATTAGTAAATTGAGATTGGCATGACTAATCAAATCATGTTCATCAGAAGAGGATGTTAGCAGCAGTTTGCTTAGCAAAACTGAAGTAAAGACTGCCAGCAAAACTAAACTTAAGCGAAATAAAGATTGGCCATTGTTGTTGCTCTGTTGCCGTCCCACCCACCAACCGGCAGCGGATAGACTCAAAGGGATACTGACTAATAAAGTTGAAGTTAACCACATAAGTATAGATATTCTTTTTTGATAGTGGCTTGAGTATGACAAAAATGGATTTGAATGAAAAATAGATATAAACTAAGTAAACGTTCTCTTTTGGTTAACTATTGTGGCTCGACTTAATTATCATCACCTATATTACTTTTGGCGTGTTGCCCTTACAGGTAATTTGACGCAAGCCGCGCGTGAGCTGCATATTTCGCAATCTGCTCTATCTGCGCAAATAAAGCAGCTAGAACACAATATGAATGTCACATTATTTGAGCGAGCAGGGCGGACACTCGTGTTAAATGATACAGGAAGGCGAGTTTTGGCCTATGCCGATGATATTTATTCTACTGGTGAAGAGCTAGAGTCATTCTTAAAAAAAGGGATATTTACGCAAACCCAACATTTGTCTATTGGCGTCTTAACCACCTTATCCAGAAATTTTGTGGAAAGTTTTATTAGTCCTTTATTAGCTAATCCTAAAGTGAGTTTTTCGTTGACCACTAAAGGCATGAGTGATTTATTAGTGGGGCTGAGTAACCACGAACTAGATCTGGTGTTAACCAACCGGCCAGTTAGCGCAGAGGGGCAAAATACACAGTGGCAAACGTCTTTAGTTTCACGGCAACCTTTAGCGATTGTTGGCCCGAAAACCAAGAAAAAGATTGACGCGTTTCCTGAGGGATACGAAAAAGCGCGTTGGGTGTTGCCCGGGAAATCTACGGAAATACGTAACGCGTTTAATTTATTATGTGCTCAGTGGCAATACCAACCCGATATTCAAGCTGAAGCAGACGATATGGCGATGTTACGACTATTAGCGCGTGATAGCGGGGCTTTTGCAGTTTTACCGCCTGTTGTAGTGAAAGATGAAATTGATCAAGGACTACTTGTCGTCTATCAAGAATTACCAAACGCTTATGAAAACTTTTATGCCATTACCGCACAACGTAAATTCATGCCTGATAGTTTGGTTGAACTCTTGCAGAAAACTGAACCAGTACAAAAAACGTCATGAAGAATAGTATACATTTAGCATTTGCGTATGAGCCGCCTTTTAGGTCGTCATTTTGATATTGAGTAAAAGTAAGGTAGGAACAGCTATAATGGTTAGATATTAATTAACTTCGTTTATGGGTGTTGGTTGCTGCTTTACGCATTAGATGTTTGAATATTGAAACTGCAGCAAGTGAAATTAGGGGAGACAAAGTCCTGATAAGAATGTAAATCACTCATGACAGAATTTTAGTGAGAAAGTCTGATGTGATCAGGCAAGAAAGGGCATTTAGGAGACGTTCGCCATGCGCTAACAATATGGTTGAAACACTCTTCCTATCTCTAACAATGGTTTTATAATGCGCGGTTAGTAATTCGATATCGCTATTTGGCGCAACGTGTCTATGAAATACTTCAACAAAACACGGATATATAACTTATTTTATTGAAATATCGTCTTCAATAATCTCGTTGCCTCGATAGTGAAACAATACATTGGCTACCTGTTTTTTATCAATTTCAACGAAACCAGCAACCAATGCGATTGGTAGTCCGCTAATAGAGCTAAACTGGCTAAGTACTGACTCCATCTCATCTTTACTAGCATAATTGAAAGACCCCATGCAGATAGTGAGGTCGCAGCGAAGTGTCTCTTTAAACCGCACACCCTCTACTGATTCAGCGATTGTCGAAAGCTTACCGATAAACAATGTTTCAGTATCCACTATGACAAATGAATCCGCTTTCAAACTCTTCTGCATTTCACTAAAAAGTTCGGAGTTAACTAAGAAATTAGCGGCTGGCCCGTATAGTTCATCGGACGAATACAACTTCATGGTATTACTACCTATTTCTTGTTTTGTATCCACACTGCTCATTTTTGAAAAACTATCTTTAGATATAAATAATCCTGAAAAAAAAGCTAAATTGATAATCATTAATTTACAAAACGAATTTGTCATACTTAATTTACCTTTGGTCTGTTTATGTATATACACTTGCAAATAAGGTTAGTCTTATATTTTCTATGTCCTTTGACCCAATTATTTTTTTTCACTATATTCGCGCATTGCAGTTTCGAACTTCAAAATTTCTTTTTGATAAGGTGAAGCATTAAAAAAATTCTGTGCTTTTGCACTACTTTCACGTTTCAGAGTATTAAATATGCGAGCTGAAACATCTGCTCTGTCTCCATTAGATGTCAGTAAATGAAGATTATTTGTGACAAAAGAAGGGTCTGTGTAGGTTGCCTTTAATAAAAGCTTTTTCGTAGCTTGTTGAGCATCAATATCTGTTTGGCGACTCACCCACTTTAAAGCGGCTTCTGAGTTTGAAAAACTCCAATAGTCTATTATCTTGTCAGCACGTGCTTCCAACCGATCTGACTCTGCTCTAGTCATGTACCAATTAGCGGCATTGCTGGCGTCAGTGACTATATAAGACTGAAAAATTAGCTCCTCGGTTTTTTCTTTATTGGTTGACTCAGGCAATTCAGAAAACCAATCTAATGTTCCTTCAGGGTTAGCTCTCAACCACGCACTGAGAATAGTGCTTTTTGCACTTGAACTATCTAAATATGCCGTTTTTTCTAACAAATTGATAAAGTCGGCTGATTCTTTTAGATTCATTGTGATTCCTGACATTGCTAAAGCAAGCTCTGTGCGATCATCAACATATTCTTGCAGAAACTGGATAGCTAAGTCGTGATTCTTCATGGCCATATTTGCAAATATGCCACTTAGAATAGGGTTGAAACGCGACGACAATTCTTCTTTGTTAACGTTGTACCAATTAAGCGCAAGTATAGGTTCTTTTTGTGCCCATTTAGACAACGCGATGTTAATGGCTCCCAGTCGAATTTGTGGGCTTGTAATATTGTTTAGCGCAAAAGTGAGGGCTTTATAAGGAGCAATTGACGCATAACGGTCTAAATAGAGCGACAAAGTAAATGAGAATTCAGGGTCATTAGCGTAAGCTCTTAAGTATTCTAAATCAGAAAGTAGATCTTCTTCACTCATGTTTGTGATCAAATTGTATGCGAACGCAATAGACGCAAAATCTTGGTCGTATACGCCCTTGAACATACTGATAACTTGCTGAAGTGTGCTTTGTTTTGCTTCTAGCTTCTGCTCAGTAGCAGCTATAATGATTGTTGGCTCATTGGATACAGCAGTTTCTTGAGTAGGAGTAACAGGTGACCTAGCCTCGACTTCTTCGCTATGTTCTGCATGTGATGATGGCTTATGCCAGTGAGAACCGACAAAAAAAGCTAGACCTAATGTACATAACCACGAAACGGCAATAAAAATTTTCAATTTCTTAATTCCTTTAAAACTACATTCCTAAGAAAACATATACTGCGCCGGCGATGCCAACAATATATTACGTGCCTCGATAGAGACAAAAAACTATTCTGAGTTTGCTATCTTGTCAAAACTATAGAATAGCGACTGAACTTAGATAAGCCAGTGACGCGGTAACGTTCGCAAATCTCTAATGACGCAGAATATGATACTTTTATTAGACGTCCAAACTTATCTTTATAAGATTGGCATTTTTAATCCCTCGCAAAATTGAGGCTGAGCTCGCAGTAAGACTATATATTTTGTAAGCTTTTTAGTATTTCTTATTGCTGATTAGTCCTCTCTTTGAGCATAGATTCTAATACAACCCTAGACCAACTTTTCACGTTTTCTATATCAAGTTTGGAAGCGCTGTTGTCAAAATAAACTAGAATTGGATAACCACCGTTGGGGCAGTACGATGTTGGTTCAAATCCGCCATACATCAAGCCAAGACCTGCAATGCTTTTGCCTGAATCACCGGTCACCCAGTAGCTGACTCTATTGTTGAACCCCTTATTGAAAATTTCTCTTCCCACAATGGCAGCCTCTTCTTGGGAATCGAAACAAGGACTGTTATAAAGTACGTTTGGGGTTGATGAGCAGGAAACGAGAAGAGTACAAACACAAATTATCAAAAAATATTTCACACGGTCCTCCTTGAAATGTAACCTTAATTATCGGGTAAATATCATTTGCTTAATAAAATTGATTGAACAGGAGGCAATCCTCTCAATATGCGATCTTCGTCTGTAATTGAGTTATTTTGCAAATAAACTCTGGTGTAAATTGACGGCTTTCTTCTTAGGTGCCGGCAGTCATCGCTTCTTTTAGCATCATCAAAATATTGTCTAAATTTTTTGTACAGCGTTGAATCGCGTACGGCGGTAATTGCCGTATTGAAGCCCAGCTCTGCTGGGTTAGAAGGCGATAACCAGATCATACCAGCCATACCCATCCTCGATAAATCCATGGAGCACTTGATGTCAACTCTGCCACTAAATCAAACAAAGTTTAGTACCCTTATCTTTATTGAAACATAGTACCCACTAGCCCATCACATCCCAAGCTTTCATGTTATTGGAATTTTGCTTATAAAATTCAACGGCGGCAGATTCATTTATATCATCGAAATGCTGCCCATTAGGTGCTGGCTCTTTAAGATTAACGCGATATGCATCACTTATTCTTTAAGTGCTCAATGAAATAATTACTTTGCATAGTGTGCAGATGCAAAGAGGTACCGTCTCCTTCGACGATCCCATGTCGACGATTAGGGTATGCCATAAAATCAAACTGGCGATTATGTTTAACTAGCTCATTGATAAGTCTTTCTGCGCCTTGGTAATGCACATTGTCGTCTCCGGTGCCGTGCACAAGCAACAACTTGCCCTGCAGATTCTTAGCATGGGTTATGGGCGATGCTTCAATATAGTTTGCTTCATAATCTTCGATCAATCCGGAGTAGCGCTCTTGGTAAATAGAGTCATAGAGTCGCTGATCAGGCACGGGCGCCCGTGAGACACCCACATGGAATTGCTCAGGATAGCGAAATAGCAAATTCAGTGTCATAGAGCCGCCACCAGAATGTCCCCACACTCCAGCTCTATTGCAGTCGATATAAGGCCATTTTTTGCAAATTTCTTGCAACGCGTCAGATTGATCGCGCGCACCAAGTGGGCCAATATTGCCGTATACAGAGCGGCGCCAGTCTCTACCTTTTGGCGAAGGTGTACCGCGATTGTCAACCGAGCTAACAATAAAGCCCTGTTGGGTCATCATCATGTGCCACATTGTATTTCGAAGCCACATATCACGCACTATCTGGGCGGCCGGCTCACCATAAACAAAGTTAATAATGGGGTGTTTTTTGCTCGTGTCCATATTAGGCGGACGCATGATATAACCGTCCAAACTTAGGCCATCTTGGCTATTCACGCTATAAAATTCATAATCGCCCTTGGCAAGTTGCGCAATCTTTTCAACCAGCTCTGCGTTGTCCTCAAGTACGTTATGCGCTTTGTGATCAGGCAATGAAATCAGTGTATAAACAGGTGGTTGTAAAAAACTAGAGTGCGTATGAATTGCCCATTTTGAATCCGCTGATACATCGTAGCTATTAGTGCCGCTCAATGCGTCGGGAGTGATACGCGTCATGTCACTGCTGCCATCTAAGTTCGTTCTGTATAAATAGCGCTGTGTCGGATTTTTGGGTGAGGCAATAAAATACAGCCAGTTATTCGCCTCATCCTTTGACACAAACTCGGTTACATCAAAGTCACCTGGAGTTAGATCAAGCATGCTTTTGCCGTCACGAGCAACTTTATAAATGTGCTTCCAGCCATTACGCTCACTCAGCCATAAAAACTCATCTGAATTTTTAAGCCAAATAGGGTCCTCTAGATATTCGATGTAAGTCTCTTCCTGCTCAATAAATACTTTCTCAATATCGCCGGTGTTCACGTCTGCATAAAAAATCGTATTGTTGTCTTGTTTGCGGTTCATCTGCTGGATCAGCACCTGATTTTGGCCTTGCACCCAGCTCATTCGCGGCACATACATATCTTTAGCGATGCCCGGCAGCTCAATCCAACGTGTTTCTGAATTGGCAATAGACACAACACCAATGCGTGCCGCAGAATTTTCTTCCCCCACTTTTGGATAGGGAATAGCGGTAATGGTGGGATAAAGCGTATCAGTGTTGTTTATAATATAGAAATCTTGCGCGGCGCTGGTATCAAGCTGCCAGTAAGCGATGCGTTGGCTGTCTGGGCCCCATCGAAAACCATCCTGGATACTGAATTCTTCTTCATAGGCCCAGTCGAATAAGCCGTTAATGGTGTTATCAGATGCGTCGTTAGTCAGTGCGGTAATGGCTTTGCTTTGTAAATCTTGCACATAAATATTATTGAGGTAGACATAAGCAAACTTTTTGCTGTCGGGGGAGAACTTACCAAACATCATTTGACTTGTTTGATAACTATTTTCGCCAAGCTTCGATAGTGCGCCATCTTCTATATTTAGCACCCAGTATTCGCCACGGGTTTTGTCTCGCCAAACGTATTCAGCATTGGTATATATTAATAATTGGCTTTGGTCTTTTGACCATTGGTAATCGTCCACCACCAACGCTTTATCGCTGCCCGCTGGCGTTAACTGAGCGAGGCTAATTAAAATGCTGCGTTCTAATGTGGCAGGATCATATTGGACAATTTCTTCATAAACTTTAATGTCGTCGCCATTTTGGTCTTTTTCAAGCTCAGCATCTTCAAAACCCTCGGCTGTTTCCAGTGCGGTAAATTTTGAGCCTTCTTTATCCCAGCGGATAGCACCTGGTCGCTCTGCTCTATATTCATAGTCTTGATAAAGCATTTCATTTGTTAGCATAACTCCGGATGGTGCAGTAGACATTTTTTCACTCGCGTTAGTTTGCTCAGATAATGGTTTTTGAGGGGAACATGCACTCATCGCAAATATGAGTACCATGGAGCTACAGGACAATTTAAACCGTTTGGATAAATACATTTTGATACATCCTTTGTATACCTTTATTTAAAATCATCGTGTCTGATTCTTTTCAAAAAGTAAACATTTTCTTGGTACACATAACGCCGCAACAAACAGCCAAGTAGCAGTTGGCTTGAATGTCAATCGAAGCGCAATCGCGTAAACTGTTCCGTGTTCGTTATTACAGAAAAAGACCTTTGGAGCAACACGGACAACAATCCATAATTCGCTTAAAGCACAAGTAGAACAATAATAATTAGGGTAAATGGCGCCTTATTATCTAATTCAATGTTAAAAATATTTTACACGAAGTTTAATTTAATTTACTCTGGGTTCGGATTTGTTAACTTTAATAGAGAACATCGATGAACATGACATTTAAAGAAAAGAGCACCTGGCTTTCCCTTTTTGTAACGCTATTGATTTTTGGTAACTACGCGATTTCAGTTTTCACAATGGATCCCAGTATGCTCAACCCTGAAGAGATGATTGAACTCGCTATGGACAACTTGAGTTCAGCTGTGTTGTATATGATTATTATTGAAGTTATCTTTCAGTCACTCATTGCTGCAGCTAGTCGCAACAAAACTGAGCTCGAAGGGGATGAACGCGATAGAACAATTTCTCTAACTTCTAATAACTCTGGCTACTATGTGCTAAGTATCGGTGTTGTTATTACAATTGGTCAGTTAATTTTACCGCATGCGTTCGGGATTGGAGCGTTTGTCGAAGAGCGTACTAGCATAATCCCTTTGTTTGAGATGCACATGTTGTTATTTAGTCTAATTCTTTCTGAAATCGTGCGCTTTGCACACCAAATCTATCTGTATAGAAAGGATGCGGTATAAAAATGGCTTCGGCGAATAAAATTAATAGTAGGGTTCGCGAGTGTCGTTTCTTTGCGAATGAAATGACACAACAAGAATTGGCTGAACGCGTAGGGGTGACTCGTCAAACTATCATGGCAATAGAAAAAGGAAAATACAGCCCTTCACTTGAAGTCGCATTTAAAATTGCATTAGTGTTTAATAAACCTTTAGAAGATGTGTTCACTTATGAACCTAATGTTGAATAAGTTATTTATTTTAAAATTTTGCTAATGAAAAGCTTTAAAAATATACGTTAGCGACAAAAAGTAGTGAACAAAAAGTAACAAATAAAAATGAAGAAAAATAATGACAAATAGTACTGAAAAATCTTCGAAAGAATTACAAGCAAGGCTTGCCAAAACGCAGGATCATGCTCGTTTAACGCAAGCAGAAAAGCGACAAGCGAAAGGGTTTAATACTGCGCGTGAAAACATTGAAAAGTTATGCTCTGGCAAATTGTTTCGAGAATATGGCCAAGTAGCTGTCGCAGCGCAACGCCAGCGCCGTAACTATGAAGAACTGCAAACAGAAACAGCCGCTGATGGTGTTATTACGGGTATTGCTCCTATTAATAATGAGTGTATTACGCTGAATCCGCACGCAAATATCAGCTCACATGACACCGTGCTTATCGTCAACGATTATTCTGTATTAGCAGGTACGCAAGGTTATTTTCATCATTTAAAGCTCGATCGAATAATTGAGGTGGCGCTGAATAAGCAACTTCCTATCATTATGTTGACAGAAGGCGGCGGAGGTCGTCCTGGTGATACCGACATAACGACTATCAATTCCGGTTTACAGTGCACTACCTTCAGCCGTTGGGCAGGTCTTACTGGCAAGGTCCCTCGTATCGCTGTCAACAATGGCTACTGTTTTGCTGGCAACGCTGCGCTGTTTGGCGCCGCTGATATCACGATCGCCACAGCATCGTCTTTTATTGGCATGGCGGGCCCCGCCATGATTGAGGGTGGTGGTTTGGGTAAGTTTAACCCAACAGACATCGGTCCAATTGATACACAGGCTAAAAACGGCGTGGTGGATATTGTTGTACGAGATGAAAGTCACGCAATTGAAATAGCAAAAACCTGCTTAGGTTTCTTCCAAGGTTGTCATACCGATTGGGAGGCTCCCATTGATAGCGCGCTCGATTGCGTTCTACCGGACGATAGACGCTATGTTTACGACATGCATAAGGTTATATCCGGCATCGTAGATATAAATTCCTTCGTAGAAATTGGAAAGCAGTATGGCTCCGCTATTATTCTGGGCTTTGCTAGAATTGAAGGCAAACCCATTGGATTAATTGCCAGTAACTGTAAAGTTCTAGGGGGAGCAATTGACGTGGATGCGGCGAAAAAATTGAATCGCTTTATGAAGTTATGCGATCTATTTGCTATTCCTATTGTTTCTTTGTGTGATACCCCTGGTTTTATGGTGGGGCCTGAGCATGAAAAAAATGGCGCCGTTCGGTATTTAAGTGAACTATTTGCAACGGGTGCCAATTTGTCGATTGATTTTGTCGCTGTTGTTATCCGTAAATGTTACGGCTTAGGCGCTCAAGCTATGCTGGCTGGTAGTACATCTAAGCCAAGCTACATGCTTTCATGGCCAACTGGCGAATTCGGTGCAATGGGGCTTGAAGGTGCCATTAAACTTGGTTTTAAAAAAGAGTTGGAAAAGCAAACAGAGCCTACTAAACGTCAAGCACTGTTCGATAAACTGCTTGCTCAGCAGTACGAAAAAGGGAAGGCGCTCGAAGTGGCTACAGTGCTGGAGATTGATGCGGTAATTGAGCCGCGGGACACTCGAGAAATAGTGCTTGCAGCCCTTAAGTAATAAATACGTGACGACCTAATTGAAACCCTTTTGACCTAATCATTCTATAGCTAGTAAGGGTAAACTAGAAGTATGCGCGTCTTATTAATTTAAGATAAAGGCTTCCAACTGAGGCTTCAGTAAAGCCGTTATCATCGGTTGTGCTTCTGCAGTAGGATGAATGCCGTCGTTTTGCATTAGCTCTTTATTCAGAGCAATCTCTTCTAAAAAAAACGGAATCAAAGGAATGTCATTTTCTCGAGCAACATCCTTGAACACCTGCGTAAACATTTCTGTGTACCTTCTTCCGTAGTTTGTCGGTATTTGCATTTCTTGTAGCATCACTTCAACATTATTTTGTTTTGCTAATTGAACCATTTTCTCAATATTGACTCTTATTTTACTTGGGTTATGCCCCTGCAAGGCGTCGTTCCCACCCAATTCAATTAATAAGTGAGTTGGTTTGTGCAGGTCCAATAGTCGTGGTAGGCGTGATAATCCGCCGTCAGTAGTGTCACCGCTTATTGCGCCATTAACGACAGCAATTGATTTGTCCTCGCTTTCCCATGCATTTTGTAACAAATAAACCCAACCTTGCTGTTGTGTTAGTCCATATGCTGCACTTAAGCTATCTCCAAGCACCAACAGCTTGTGTTCTTGTAATTCTTGCTGATCTGAATAGCTATAAAAAGGGAATAAAAGACATACAAGTAGTACGGCGCGGATCATTTTTGATGCAATCACGTTGTGATATGAGACAGTTGAGCCCCATACATTAACTAGCGACTGATTTTTTGTGCGCTTTATAGAATTAATTTTTACGGAATTTGAAAAAGAAAACACTATGACAACAGCTCCTGCAATGATTGAAACGAAAAGTGTGATAAAGAAAGTGAATACGAGTGAAGGCGAGTTACAGATCCTTCAACCCATCAGCTTTACAGTAAAACCAGGTGAATCTGTCGCCATTATAGGCGCATCGGGTTCAGGTAAGTCAACTCTTCTTGGTTTGTTAGCAGGTTTAGACGAAGTGTCTGGTGGACATATTATGATAGATGGCGAAGCACTGCATGCAATGGATGAAGAGCAGCGCGCTCGACTTCGTGGTGAAAAAGTTGGCTTTATTTTTCAGAGTTTTATGCTGGTGCAGAGTTTAACAGCACTCGAGAACGTCATGCTACCTGCCGAAATTGCAGGACTCTCAGATCCTAAGAAGCGGGCTCAAAAAATCCTCGATCAGGTAGGTCTTGATCATCGAGCCAACCACTTCCCCAATCAATTATCGGGAGGTGAGCAGCAGCGTGTAGCCATCGCTAGAGCATTTATAACGAACCCAAAGATTTTATTTGCCGACGAGCCGACAGGAAACCTTGATTCTACCAATTCGCTGAAAGTAGAAAATCTGTTGTTTGATTTAAACAAAGAATCCAACACGACTTTAGTTTTGGTAACCCACGACGATGAACTTGCGCAACGTTGTCAACGTCAGTTGCGCATGCACGCCGGTGAACTTACTGAGCAAACTCAGCCGCTTAAAGTTGTTTCTGGAGAGTAGGATGTCAACTGTATTCCAATTAGCATGGCGTTTGTTTAAACATGAGGCGAAACGCGGCGAACTCACCATTATTTTGTTGGCAATTGTGCTATCGGTCGGCTCTGTTCTCTCGCTATCATTATTTAGTGAACGTTTACAGGGCGCATTAACAGATCGTTCAGCTGAGTTCATTGCTGCAGATAGACAGCTACGTTCTCGAGAAGTCATTGACGATGCTTGGATAAATAAAGCATCCGAGTACAAGCTCAATACTGCTTATCAAGTCAGTACCAGATCGATGGTATTCGGCGCTGAAGAACTGGCCCTGTCTGACCTACGCGCGGTTGATACAAGTTACCCCTTAAAAGGCAGTATCAAAGTAGCAAAACAGGTTTTTGGCGTGCCCGAGGAGACCACTGAGTCACCTCAGCCCGGTGAAGTGTGGATTGACTCTCGCTTGTTTCAGTTAGTGAAAGTTGAATTAGGCGGTAGCATCGATATTGGTGATGAAAGTTTTAAAGTCACTAAAGTATTAAGTGGCATTCCAGACGCAGGTTTTAGCGTATTTAACGCTGACCCCATTGTTTTAATGTCCACCGAAGACCTAGAAAAAACCAAAGTCACCGGTCCGGGCTCGAGAGTAAGCTACAAATACTATTTCACCGGTGATAGTGGAGATCTAAACGACTATTACGACTGGCTTCGTCCTCAACTTAACAGAGAGCTGCACCGCTGGACATCAATAGAAGACGATGAGTCAGCTATCGGGCGTTCAATTGCGCGTGCAGAGCAGTTTTTCTTACTCGCAAGTTTGTTAGCGATTGTGTTGGCAGCAGTGTCAATCGCGGTTGCTGCTCAGCGCTACAGCCAGCGTCATTTTGACCCCGTTGCAATCATGAAAACATTGGGTGCAGGCAAGGCCATGGTCCAACGCATCTACTTGCTACAGATTTGTTTTATCACATTTCTAGGCATCGTCTTAGGCATTGCAGCTGGTTTTGCGCTGCAGCAAGCTGTGGTCTCGCTGTTAGCAGATATAGTTGAAGTGTCGCTTGATATTTGGCATTGGAGACCATTGGCTATTGCAGTATTTACGGGGGTAATTTGTTCTGTTCTATTTTCGCTATATCCACTGCTGCAGTTATTCTCTGTGCCACCGCTGCGCGTATTAAGACGCGATATCGATTCAACTCTGTCATCAAAAGCGCTGCAATTTGCAACTTCAGGTATTGCGGTATTTCTACTCATGTGGATTTATAGCCAAGACCTTATGATCAGCTCGATCCTGTTTGTATCTGGGATTATCTTGGTGGTGCTGCTGCTTGGTGTTACGCATTTACTCATTATGCTTGGTCGCAAATTAGGCAGTGGTAGCATGGGCTCATGGACCTTAGCTTGGGCGCGCATCCGCCGCAGAGCAATGGGCAACAGCGTACAGCTAATTAGTTTCTCCATAACCATCATGCTGTTGCTGGTAGTGCTGGTTATGCGCAACGACATGGTAGCGCAGTGGCGCGACCAACTGCCAGAAGGTACCCCAAATTATTTTGTGTCTAACGTAACTGAGGGTCAACGAGCGGGTTTAGAAAATCAATTTGCACAAAATAACGTTGAGTCTGGTGATTTCTTTCCAGTAGCTCGCGGTCGGTTCGTTGCTATTAATGACGAGAAAATTCGCACTGAAGTCACAAAAGAAGATCAAGAAGTGGCTGACGAAGGTCGACAAGGTCTCGGTAGAGAAGCAAACCTCACATGGGGCACAGAGCTGCAAATGGGGAATAAGATCATTGAGGGTGAATGGCTCGACTCGTGGCAAGAAGGTGAACCCTATCCATTATCAATTGAAGCTGAAATAGCTGAGCGCTTGGATATTAAGCTTGATGATGAGCTGACCTTTAACATTGGTAGTGAGGTTATTAAAGCCACAGTTACCAGCCTGCGCGAAGTAAACTGGCAAACAATGCAACCTAACTTCTTCTTTGTGCTTCATCCAAAAGCATTAGAGAACTTTTCTGCTACGTACATCACTAGCTTCAACTTAGACGAGTCACGTAAAGCTGAAATAACCAAGCTAATGGCGCCTTTTGCTAGTGTTACTTTGTTTGATGTGGATGCCAGAATAAACCAGCTGCGAGAGATAATTGATCAAGTATCAATGGCGGTAGAATTTATTCTCATACTGGTGTTAATTGCCGGTGCGCTGGTGTTGATAGCGCAAGTTCAGGCCAGCATGGATGAACGTTTGCAGGAATTGGCCATCTTGCGCACCTTGGGTGCCAAAGGATGGATGATTCGCTTTAGTGTTATCAACGAATTCATTATTATTGGGCTCGTGGCGGGGCTCATGGCTGCGATATCAAATGAATTCAGTTTGTATATGCTGCAAACAAAAGTGTTTCAAATGGAAGCGGGCTTGCACCTTGAATACTGGATCATAGCGCCGCTAGTAGGTGCATTAACTGTCGGTTTGCTTGGAGCAATAGGGTGCTGGCGTTTACTAAGTTTGAATACGGGAGAGTTACTTAGAAAAATGGTGTAATTCCCCATAGGTTGGCCGGATAGTAAATGAATCTACTTATCCGGCCATTCATATTGACTTTGTTCGCATCGATAGTCTTTCATAGCACTTCGCTACTAACTATTTTACACTCCTGAACTAGGCCTCTCACTATAATGAGTATAGAGGTGGCTATAAGTGGATTCATCGGGCGAGACAATAATGAACACGCATAAATTTGGCGAAAACAGTACATACATCCTCTCTAGCAAAAACAACGAGAAGCTCTTAGTCCGCAAATGGAATGCCTCAGCAAAACCTAAAGGGATTATTATCGCTATCCACGGAGGAATGGCTCATTCTGGTGATTGGCAACTTCCAGCACAGTTTTACAGTGAAAGAGGCTACGAACTTCATGCACTTGACTTGCCAGGCCATGGAACATACCCCAAAATAAATCCTGGCAAAAAAAATCTGCTTGATATTGAAAGCTTCGATATTTACATAGATCATGTTCACGCTTTAGTGAACAGCGCTCATAACGAAGCACCACAGCTGCCCATATTTATTTTTGCTCACTCCATGGGCGGGCTCATAGCTTTGCTTTATGGCTTGGGTAAAGGCAAAGAACAACATTTTATTCACGGTTTTGGCATTTCATCACCTTGGCTCAAAAATAAAACTAAACCGCCAGTACCGTTATTTATCGTCAATTTGCTAGCGCGTTTTTTCCCAACTCTGCCTGTTCCCTTAAAAATTGATTTGGGCAAGTTGACTCATGACCGAAATGTTTTGGAAAGGCATCAAGCGGACGTTGAATCTGGTTTGCGAGGAACAATGGCTAGCCCTCGTTTCGCGAAAGTATCTGAACGCGCTCAGCATAAATTGGCAGCTGAGCTTTCAAGCTGGAAAGACTTCCCACTGGCGATAGCGATTGCGGGCGCTGATCACTTGGCTGACGCTGAGTTCACGCAAACCCAAGTACAAGGAATGCAGTGTCCGGTTGTGCAATATCATTGTTATCAAAACAACCTACATGAAAATTTCAACGAACTAAACCGTCAGGACGTTTTTCAGTATCTTTTCGACGCCCTTAATATGTGACTTTCTTTAAGAGCTCAAGTAATTTAAGCTTGCTGCTGATTTTGATGTCATTGGGAAGTGAAAGTCGTAATGTTTTCAAGTTTTATTCGCCCTACTAATTTATCGAAAAAAGTAATGGGCGTTATTTTTTCTATTTATTTAGGCGTAACTTGCCTAATTACTAGTGCGCAGTTCTATACTGAATACTTGATAACGCAGGATTCAATATTAAGTGAACTGAAGCAGTTAGAAGCGACAGTTATCGGCCCTGTGTCAAGCAACCTATGGCAATATAACCTAAATCAATTAGAAGTACTTAGCGCGGGTCTTTTAGAAATGCCGATCATCGAGGGCGTTCATATTGTCGATGCCAACGGCAAAAGTATCATTTCTAAAAAATCCTACGCGCCCGCATCAATCCCTTTATCTATTTTTGATGTCAAAACAGACTTAAACTGGGTGCTGAATAGTAAAGAAATATACCTTGGATCGGTCACACTCTACTCGTCTTCCGAAGTCGTTTTAGATCGTGTTCTTTTTGGCTTCTCCCTAATTGCTATTGCAGCGGTGATTAAACTTTTTATTTTATTTTGCTTGTTTATTTGGGCCTTTGACCGTTATTTGGCTATCCCTTTGAAAGAACTAATGTCGCAAGTTGATGAGGTTCAAGCGGGTAAAGAAATGAATAAACGGATCCATCTTTCGACTGTTGAGAATAATGAACTCACCCAACTTCAATCTCATATGAACAGCATGCTCTCTGCCATGGAGAAAGATAGGGAGCAATTATTGGAAGATGAGCAAACTAAACGAAACTGGTTGGAAGATGCTGTTGCAAAGCGCACTGAAGCCTTACAAATTCTAAATGAAAAGCTTGAAAAGCTAGCTAAAAACGACTCCTTAACCGGCATACTAAATCGAGGGAGTTTCTTTGATTCAGCTCAACATCTGCTGACGCTCTCTGAACGCCAAAAGTCTTCTGCTTCTTTAGTCCTGATGGACTTAGACCACTTTAAAATGGTTAACGATACTTATGGTCATTTCATCGGCGATAAGGTGCTTATTCATTTCACTCAAACCATCCGTTCTTTTTTGCGAGAGTCAGATATATTTGGCAGACTTGGTGGAGAAGAATTTGCTATATTTCTCTCTGGTGCTGGCATTAATGAAGCCTCTAAACTTGCCGATAAATTACGTAAGGCCATCAGTGATAGTACATTGGAGATTGATGGCAAAACCGTCACCTACACGGTGAGCATTGGTGTTGAATCATCCAGTCCTAATGATCACTCAATTGACGACTTATTTAAACGCGCAGATATTAAGCTGTATGGGGCAAAAGACAAAGGTCGTGATCGTGTCGAAAGGTAACAAAAAAAGTTATTTGCTGTTTGTCCTGCCTTTTTTGATGGCAATTGCGAACAGCAGCGTGAGCCATGCAGAGACTATAAAAGTTTGTTATGACCAATGGGCTCCAATGACCATATTTCCATCTGACAAGTTACCCGAGAGAGGCGTGGTGATAGACATGCTCGAGCATGTCTACGCGTCTCATGGTTATTCATTAGATTATTACGAAGTGCCGTTGGCAAGAGGTCTTTCTATGGTCTCAGAAGGCCTTTGCGATATGCTGCCAGAATATGTGCCTTCAAAAAGAGTAGAAGAAACCTTCGAGTATGCTACCGAAGCTACCTTTGCCTACACAACCGCCTTTGTTGTGAGGCGAGATGATCCTTGGCGCTATGCTGGTATGCCTTCTTTAAAAGGCAAGCGCATCGCAACTGGGCCCGGTTGGGACTACAGTTCAATGAGCGTCGATTATCAAACATATCTCGATGACTCTAATAATGCCGCTTTCGTTGAGATAATTGCGGGTAATGATGACGTAGTAGAACGTGTGATGCACATGATCAAAGAAAATAGAGTAGATCTATATGCTGATAATGAACTTGTCCTTCAGTATGTTTTAAATCGCGCAAATTTGAACGATGATCTTATTATCGTGCGGCCTGGATTAGAAAATAAGTTAATTGAATTACCGATTTTTTCAAAGAAAATTCCGATACTAAAAAGAAAAGAACTTATAAGAATATGGAATGAAGGGCGCAAGCAGATGAAGGGCAAACAAGAAAATATATTTCTAAAAAAATATAACGTACAACTTCAAGAATAATAGTAAAAGCAGTGCAGAGTGATTTTTGAATTCACCAATATAACGCTAAAAATATAAAGCCGAAGCTAGTTAAAGTTCGTTCTCTACATCGTACTTATCAAGAATCATTTTTAATTCTCCTGACTTTTTCACGCGAGCGATGATTGTGTTTATCTCTTCCATAAGCTCTCTATGCTTTTTGTTTAAGCGCAGCACTAAATTCCCTTTAGTGTGAAGTGCCGCAAAAGCAATGTCGACCTCATTAACTTTAGCCCAGTGTTTTGCCGTTTCGATGTCTAAAATTATCCCTTTAAATCGTCCATGCTTGAGACCTTTCATCAACTTATTTTCATCCAGAAAATCAACTCTTGTAAATTTGTCGTCATCAAAATAAAAGTAACCGCCTATAGTGCCAATGTTTTCGCCGTATATTGCATCTAAGGTGGGGTAAAGATCGCGGTTTTTCTTGAGAGTAACAACGTACTCATTGATTTCAAATAAGGGTATGCTGCCCACAAAATCAGCACCGATGTCACCGTTTTTTAGCCATTCCGGGCAGATAAAATCGAAGTCAACAATGCCGTTTACTAAGGCTTGTTCTGCGCGTTTCATGGGTAAATGGACTGACTCAAAATCGATTGTGGAGTAAGACTGCAGCAAAATTACCAAGTCAGCGAATACGCCTCC
The DNA here is from genome assembly GCF_000226565.1 of Glaciecola nitratireducens FR1064. Classification (NCBI taxonomy): domain Bacteria; kingdom Pseudomonadati; phylum Pseudomonadota; class Gammaproteobacteria; order Alteromonadales; family Alteromonadaceae; genus Brumicola; species Brumicola nitratireducens. Next base: position 1,539,494 of record NC_016041.1, read on the forward strand.
GTCACCCTCTAAAACTCCAGTTCTAAACGGCACCCAACCATGCTCATCACCTAGATCATAGTATAAGGTTGGTTTTTTCGTTTCTGCGTGAGCAAGCGGAGTTAAAAGGATTATGCTGCACATAAAAGTAACAGTAATAAAAACAAAGTTTAATTGACGTAAACGTCTCACGTTTTCGATCCTTTGTTGGGATGATTAAATGCTTAAGTTCCGAATGTTAAGGCACAAAACCTCGAGTTTCAATGACTGTTACAAAATCAATGTAAAAGTTTATTAGGTTTTCCTGTATTTGATGGCTGCAATTGTGATAAATCGTCCCAACATAACTGTCCAATACTTCATGAATTAAAGCCAAAGGACATCGGAATAACGAATTATCTAGTTAATACTACTGATAAACTGCGTGTAAATATGTAGACTAATAGACTCCATCATTCTGAATTAAGGACTAAATAATGTTTAATGTGAACGAATACTTCGAGGGCAAGGTGGCATCAATTGCATTTAATACAGCCATTCAAACTGCTACGGTTGGGGTTATGGCGCCCGGTGAATATGAATTCGGCACAAGTGAGTTTGAGACTATGACGGTGGTTAGTGGAGCATTAACGGTCTTATTGCCGGACGAAAAAGAATGGAAAACATTTACGGCTTCAGAGGTGTTTACAATTGAAGCTAACCAAAAGTTTAAGGTTACCACTATTGTAGACACGGCTTACCTGTGTACTTACGGGAAATAACTTTTTAAGATAATTGAAGCACATGTCATCGCGATTTTAACAATAATCAGCAAACTCTAGTCTCTGCATTTAGTGAATGAGGCTAGAGTTTGGTCAGTTGAACTGAGCATTTAACTGGGTCGAGACTTTGTAAAAACTTCGCCTAAGTTTGCATATTGACTAGCGCCTAATCTTGCCAACGGATTTACTTTTAGTGCATCAACTTGAATGCGATTGTTGCTTTTAGTAACGGCTTTATCGTCAATATACAATTCAATCGCTTCTACAAATATAATTTGCTGCTGCACATTACCAATTTGTTGAGTGCTATGCACTTTACATAAATACGCAATAGGGCAGTCGGCAACGCGTTGTAAGGGCCAGCCAGCGTGATCAACCAACTTAATTTGATTGGCTTCAATTTCACTTTCGCCATAATTAAGCGTAGCCGCTGTCGCGGTAACCACTTCGGCTTGCTGTGCATGGGCAATATGCACAACGCAATAAGCCTCTTCAACCAGGTTAGCAACCGTATCTTTGGTTGATCCGTCTGGTTTTTTACCCATCGAAAGCATGCACAAAGGTGGATCGCTGCACACAGCGTTAAAATATGAAAATGGAGCAAAGTTAAGTGAGTCGTCGTTATTTTTTGATAATACCCAAGCTATTGGACGCGGTATTACGGTTTGTGTCATTAAATGATAAACGGCGGTACTCGACATATTGTTTAATTCAATATTCACTCTTACTTCCTTTTGATAATTAATTGCTGTTATATAACACTGTTTTACATCGTACTTTTAATGTAAAAGGTATACAATGTTTTCGCCTAAAATGGCGTTATTCAAGCACTAATGTCAAGCATCGGTAATCACAAATAGACCTCGATTATGCTATTCTCAAAAAAAATCAGTTAGGAAAAGTCATGCAGGTAGATAAAGCTAAAAAGCGAATTGCGAAACAAGTTAATAAAGGCTTCAAAGGATATCCTCTTATTTCTATAAGCTACTTTGGTAATGATCCTACGTGCGCTTCTGTGGTTGTCGTTCAGTTTACTGCGCAAGAAGGTGATGAGGTTCAAGAAGAACGTTTCACCAGTCAGTCAGATGCTAGAAATGATGAAACAATTCAAACTGCTTTGATTAAAATTATTGACCGCGCGGATGCCGTGTCTGTACTTCAAGATACTGCGGTGGGCATCATCATTTAGTATTGCCTAACAAGGTCTAATCGTGCTGCATTCTAAGCTATGCAAGGTTGCGGTTATACTGGCGAGCATTTTTCCTGTATTTACCACTTTAAAACTCGGTTGCTATTGTATGAAATATTTACCTGATGTTCGTATGCCCTTTTTCCTGATGTTTTTACTCATGCTTAGCGATAGTGTTCAAGCGACGACATCGCAGCAAAATAGTTGTCAAATGACGCTCTTAGTTAATGAAAGAAAGGGTAGGGCTTGAACTGAGGAAAAAGTGGGAAGCGCAGCTGTATTTGTTAAATACAGCGCTGTTTTTTTAATTTATTGATAATTTCGATTACAAATCTAAATCAGCCAACGCCGTCTTTAATGTAGGAAAATCGAATTTAAACCCCTTATCAATCAGCTTTTGCGGTACGACTTTTTGACCAAATAAGACTAAGTCTGACGACTCGCCCATTAATGTTTTTAAGACGAATGCAGGTACTCTGAAGATACACGGGCGCTCTAATCTTTTTGCAAGCGCTAACGAGAAGAAATGATTTGTATTGGGATTCGGAGCTGTGAAGTTATACACGCCTTTTGTCTCGTCATCCTCGAGCAAAAATTGAATGCCGTTGACCATATCATCTAAATGGATCCATGCCATAAACTGTTTGCCAGAGCCAATCGGGCCGCCGAGCCCTAAACGGAAGGGCATCAACATTTTAGATAAGGCGCCGCCCTCGTCGGATAACACGACTCCGGTTCGCAGGATGCAAACTCTTGTATTGGCTTCAAGCGCAATATCTTCCCACTTTTGACAAACCTCTCGGCTAAACTCATCATGAAAGTCGGTAAATTCTTCCGTGATGACGGTGTCACCCTGACGTCCATAAACGCCAATAGCTGAACCACTGACAAATACTGCGGGTGGATTGCTAGAATTGTTAATTAGGTCAACTAACTGCTGGGTTATTTTCCAGCGACTTTGACAAATTCGTGCTTTTTGTGCATCAGTCCAGCGTTTATCGGCAATCGGCTCTCCCGCTAAATTAACCACAGCGTCAAACTGGTCAACTGATCTCAGCTCTTCTGCTGTAATGCACTTTACGTTCTCACCAAGCAGTCGTATAGCTCTGTTAGGGTCTCGAGTTACCACCGTTATTGCATATTGCTTGTGCAGTGACTTGACCAATGTTCTGCCGATAAGACCAGTGCCCCCAGTAATCAATATGCTTTTTGACATGGCAACCTACTCCTTTGTACAAGATAGTGACAATGACACAGAATCGGAGAAGCGCAATGCGTGCGGTTTATCGACCTCGGCTTCTGCAAATGTAACCCATGGATGTTCTGCTGCAATGTTCAGTACGTCGTGAGTCAACTTTTCAAGCAAGTAGAAACGATTGTCCTCTACCAGTCTGATAATAGCTTTCGTTATGGTCTTATAATTTAGCGCGTGGTCCATTAGATCGGAGTCAGTCGCTTTCTTTGCGTCATAATGAATCTTGACGTTGATAACCACATCTTGCTGATTTTTGATTTCATCTTCGTTAATACCAATGTAGGTTCGAAGTCTCAAATTTTTGATTCTTATTGTTGCTTGATTTAAGTTCATTTAATCAATTATTCCCTTTGTTCTTAATCGTGTGAAACTTTCTATGTGATTTTTTTAAAAAATTGTCATACTGGACGAGTATAACAAGCAAATTACCAATGATAAGCGATACATCGCTGTTCATTGTGTCATTAAAAACCGATGAGCTAACTATAAACAATTTAGTGCCATTGGCATTTATTATTTTTACAAAAGAGGCTGTATGGATATCAAATCACCCATCGCAAAAGCGATGATTGTCATGGCGTGTATCATTATTGTTCTTGCTGGCATCAAAGCGGCAAGCGTCATAATGGTACCATTTCTCCTTTCAGCTTTTATCGCTATAGCCTGCAGCCCTTTAATTAATTGGGCTAGTCGATATAGAATCCCGCGCTGGGCATCTGTTACCTTAGTTATACTGATAATACTGGTGATTGGTTTTATGCTCGCAGGCTTAATTACGCAATCTTTAAGCGAATTTAGGCAAAACATGCCTGTCTATCGGGAGCAATTAAGCGGCGAGCTTGCGTGGGTAGTAAATAAACTCAACGTACTAAATATCAATATCGATAAAGATCTGTTTTTGTCTTACCTTGATCCCGGCGCAGCAATGTCTGTTGCAACAACCTTTATAAGCGGCATGGGCAGCGTTTTATCCAATTTAGTGCTTATTTTATTAACGGTAATTTTCATGTTATTCGAAGCTGAAAGCATGCCAAAGCGTGTGCATATTGCATTGGCCGACCCCGATATGAAAATGACACACATCGACCGCTTTTTAAAATCGGTTAACAGTTATCTGGGTATTAAAATGTTGGTTAGTTTGGCTACCGGTATCTTTATTGGTGGTTGGCTATACTTTCTCGGTATAGACCACTTCCTTCTATGGTCGGTACTGGCTTTTATGTTTAACTTTATTCCTAATATCGGTTCTATAATCGCTGCTGTGCCGGCGGTATTAATGGCGTTCGTTGAGTTTGGCTTTGCTAAGGCGGGTCTAACGGGGTTGGGCTTTGTGTTAGTCAATATGGTAATGGGCAACGTAATAGAGCCGCGCTTTATGGGCCGAGGTCTAGGACTGTCAACACTGGTGGTCTTTTTATCATTGATTTTTTGGGGCTGGCTATTAGGTAGCGTAGGTATGTTACTTTCAGTCCCCCTAACAATGGTCGTCAAAATAGCACTTGAATCAAGAGAGGAGACAAAGTGGCTAGCAATACTACTCTCAAGTGACGAACCCGAAGCAGCCGAAATCAAAATAGATGACCCCACGCCGGTCCAATAAAAAATACCAAGGGGCCAGAGTCGTTGAATTGATTCATGTTTTCTATATGATATCGGTCAAAATGACGGTCATACTCGATATAAATAAATCAAAAAGGTAATGTAATGAAAGCGTATACAATTATTTTTAGCACGATGTTTTTGTGCCTAAGTTGCTTGAGCGAAGCCAGTGATTTGAAAAACCAAGCTACGCAACAATTGAATTTAACAGAAGCAAACTCACTCGCTAACTTACCGTTACACTGCGTTGAAACACCTTATCCTTATAAAACTGGTTATGTTTTGGGCAGCGAGAAAGATGTGCAAGAGCCATCAGTTGTTCATCCAATATTTTATGGCTGCTTTGATTGGCACAGCGCCGCACATGGATATTGGTCACTGGTTACTCTGTTGAGACAATTTCCTGATTTGAGCAAAGCTGAAGAGATAAAAGCGGTGTTGCAGCGCAACCTAACAGAAGAAAAAGTGGCTACTGAACTTGCGTTTTTTTCTAAAGATATCAATGCATCTTTTGAACGAACCTATGGTTGGGCGTGGTTATTGAAATTATCGCAAGAGTTGCACGAGTGGGATGATCCAATGGCAACAAAATTAGCAGCTAACCTGCAGCCATTGGCTGAACTCATTACCAATCGGTATATTGATTTTCTACCGAAACTGTTATATCCCATTCGAGTCGGTGAGCATTCTAATATCGCCTTTGGTTTGAGTTTTGCGCACGATTACGCGCTTAGCCAAAACAATGCTGAATTACAAAATTTGATTGTAAAACGGGCTAAAGATTATTTTATACTAGACAAGCACTGTCCCATTGAATGGGAGCCGAGTGGCTTTGACTTTCTTTCACCTTGCTTAGAAGAAGTTGGTTTAATGCAGCGTATATTGCCATCAGAGCACTTTTTAACATGGCTAAATCATTTCATGCCCCAGTTAGCTGAAGGTGATTTTGAGTTAGCGGTAGCACAAGTCGGTGATCGCAAAGATGGTAAGCTAGTTCATTTAGACGGCTTAAATTTTAGTCGCGCTTGGAACCTTTATGCTTTGGCAAAAAAATACCCTCAATATTCACACTTAAAAGAATTAGCTGATAAGCACCTAGCATATTCGTACCCGAATTTAGTTGGTGATAGTTACGAAGGCGGACATTGGTTGGGCAGTTTTGCAATACACGCCTTGAACACACGTAAAGAGTAGATTTTTACCTGTAGACTTGGCTACTTATTTAGCATTTTTGAAAACCGTTGCTGTGGCAGCACTATACAAAACCTGCTGCCTTTATTCAGATCACTTTGTATCTGTAGTTCACCACCATAGCTTTCTAGCATATCAACGACCAAGGCTAATCCAAGTCCTTGGCCCTCTGAATAAGTATCCAAACGTCGACCACGCTCGGTAATTTCATAAATTGCCGAAGCTGACATACCTTTCCCATCGTCCTCTACACATACAAATGTGGACAAGGTGTTTCTTTCGTAGCTTACTTTTACTGAAGCTGTGGCTGCTTTGCATGCATTGTCTAGCAAGTTGCCCAGTATTTCCATATAGTCGGTCTGGTCGATGGAGAGTAGGGCTGGTTTGGGCATATCCGATACCAGCGATAGTGATTTCTGTGAGTGAATTTTTGCCATAGCGTCAAGCAACGACTGTGTTACTGGCGCAACGTCAATGCTGGGTAAATAACCGACCACATTGATCGTAGCTCTTTTAAGCTGGCGTTTAACAATCATATCGATATGTAAAACAGGCTCTTTAATGTCTCTGCTCAAGTTGCTTTGACCTAGAATAATACTCAGCGGGGTTTTGATGCTGTGCGCTAAATCGTCTAAGCTCTTCTTGTAGCGCTCCCTTTGTTGTTTTTCACTATTCAGTAACTTGTTTATACTTTTTTGCAGTGGCTGCAGCTCAGGAGGGTAGTCATCGTTAATTTGATCAATTTTGCCTTCTTCAATTTCGCCGATCCGCGCGATGATATTTTGCATTGGCATAAAGACGCTGCGCAATGAAAGCGCAATTAAACCTAGTAGAATTAGGCCTAGAACAGCAATCCACCACCATAGACGATTGATAAATGTGCTTAGCTCTCGTTGATACTTATTTTTATTGTTAATGACTAGAAAGCTGACTTCTTCAAAATTGCCATCGATAAAAAACTCGGCCTTTTTTGAAAGAGCAAAGTGCTGCTCGTTTTCGTCGAAATCTGAGAGAAATAAAGTTTCGCTCAGCAATTGTCCGTTTGTTTGTTCATACAGAGCATTGAACATAATCGAATCGATGTCATTGTCGATAGACGATTGTGACTGCCAAACTTGTTGATCTCGCCACTTTATCGTTGCTACTAAATCTGAACCAGGTAGATTTAAGTCTTCTACAAAAAGACGAGAGGGCATAACAACTTCGCCTTCTTCAAATTCAAACTCAGAAATCATAGCAAACGCGGTTGTCGAGAGTTCTTCTCGTTTCGCCATCATTAAGCTGCGCTCATACGCATTTTGCATTGAAAATATGATTGCCGGGAAAAAGATGGCAACAAACAAGAAGCAGGTTAAGAAAATGCGACCGGTTATTGACCAACTTTTCATGCGATTGGTCCCTTAACGGAGGCTGGCATTGAGTCGATAACCTCTACCACGCAGTGTTTCAATCGGTTTTATTAGATTATCTTTATCAATTTTACGTCTCAGTCTACCTACGAATACTTCAATAACGTTGCTATCTAAGTCAAAGTCTTGGTCGTATATATGCTCAACCATCTCTGTTTTTGAAACGACTTTGCTAGGGTTCATCATTAAATACTCAATGACTTTATATTCGTACGCGGTCAATTCAATGGCTTGCTCGTTAACATAGAGCTGATTAGCACTGGTATCTAGGGAAAGTGGGCCTTTCTGCAATATCGGACTTGCTTGGCCTGCGCTGCGCCTAATTAAGGCTTTTACTCTTGCCAATAGCTCCTCATGCACGAAAGGTTTGGTTAAGTAATCGTCGGCGCCAGATTCCAAACCCTTTACCTTTTCCTGCCATCGATCGCGAGCGGTTAAAATAATAATAGGACAAGAAATATCGCTAGCACGAGCTTGTTTCACAACTTCAAATCCGTCAATGCTAGGAAGACCAACATCAATTATCGCTAAGTCGTAGTTATACTCTTTTAGTTGATATAGGGCTTTTTCACCATCGTCGGCTAGGTCGACACTAAATCCTTGTGACTGCATATATTGGTCAAGTTGAAGCAGTAAACGGCTATCATCTTCGACTATTAAAATCCGCATGGATAACTCCGTTTATATAACGTGGATTGAAAGAACGATATTTACGCATGAAATAAGCATCTTATTGGCGAACTTTACCCGTTGTTGCGTCAACAGTGACATAAACAACTCGGCCAGATGCTTGATGAATTTTTACGCGATAAACATTACCACGACTTTCTACCTTCAGCACTTTGCCCGCATACGCTTGCTGAGCCCGCTGGGCTGCCTGTGACTTACTTATCTTTGGCTGTTCTTTTTTATCTTTGGCAACAGCAATAGGCGCCACGATCATCTGACTGGCAAAAACAAGCGTAAAAGCTAGAAAAACAGAGCGCAGCGTTGTCAAAGTGAAGTACCTACTTATTTGTTGAATGAATGTTTATGCTTTTGTAACGTTTATATTTAATGACTTTATTACGAATTTCCTTGGGCTATTATGCAGGCCCTCGCTGAACTTAAGCTGAATAGATAAAGACTCTTTTTTTGCGTCCGCACCCATTGCTTGTGTTACAGCATCGTGTTTCTAACATTATCACGACAATCAGCAGCGTAGAAGTGTCATTTTATATTTGGCTGAATTAGCGTTAATGAACCATCCAAATGGACATCGCGCTGTGGGAATGAGATAACCACTTTGTTTTCGTTAAATAAGTCATTAATTCTAAATCGAATATTGCTTCTTATACTGCGCAATTCACCCTCTATGCTTGCATTTATCCAAAAATAAACTTCGAATGCCAACGAGTTATCACCAAAATCATCGAAAATCACTTTAGGTTCAGGGTTGTGTAAGACATCGTCCTGCTCATTGACCGCCTGTGTAATTAAATCACGAACTAAATTGCAATCTGAACCATAGGCCACGCCAACTCGCACTGATGTTCTGCTTCTTTGATCTATTAAGGTCCAATTGGTGACTGTATTTTCTAACAGTTTGCTGTTTGGAATAAGTAGATGTACACCATCAACGCGACGAATTCGTGTTGAGCGCGTATTAATGGCTTCAACCCGTCCCTTGGCATTATCTACTTCCAGAAAATCACCAATTCTAATCGGCCGCTCCCACATCAGTATCCAACCACTGATAAAGTTATTTATAATGTTTTGCGCTCCGAAGCCTACGCCTATTGCGATAGCTCCTGATAAAAATGCAAAAGCGGTAATGGGCACGTCCAAAAAATCTAGGGTGGTGATGGCTAGCATGACAATGGCCAGTACATATAGAATACGTTTCACCAAATGCACTAAGTCAGCTTGTACACCTTTCGCAATAAGGCGACTAGATATTGTGCTTACCGCCTTGCGGGTTACCCAAACGCCTAAAATAACGAGTATTGGAATAAGAAGTATTTGACCAAGCGTGACGGTTTGTCCTGCAATGATGAACAAATTAATATTGAAATAGTGTTTTAGTATCGACAGGAATTCCATGTATTTTTAAACTCTTGTGGAAGGTAAATTAGGGCTCATAGAAAATGACCTTCTGTTTCTTTGTAAACCCTTAAACTTGTGTTGGCTTGTTTAAGGCGAACGTAAACAAGAGCTTATCGCATTTTGGAAAAACTAAATATCGATTTTTTTTCTTAACTGCTTTTGCTGACCGCTTTTGGTTTTGCTATCCATTCGTTTTCGCTGTGATGATCGACTTGGTTTAGTTGGTTTTCGAATAGGCTTCTCGTAGGTACTTTCTTTAATTACATCTGCTAGCCGTTTGATAGCATCTCGCTTGTTCTGTTCTTGAGTACGATGGCTTTGGGCTCTTATGATTAAAACGCCGTCGGACGTGATACGTGAGTCATTGCTATTAAGCAGTTTTTCTTTGATTTTATCTGGAAGTGAGGATTGATTGATGTCGAAACGCAGATAAATGGCTGTCGCAACTTTATTGACGTGCTGTCCGCCAGCACCTTGCGAGCGAGTGGCGGACAAATTGAATTCGCTTTCCTCGATACTTATTTTGTGGGTAATAAATACAGCCATAGTGTTTATATTGTCTCGTGCTGCTTAATTTATGGCAGCACTTTTTTGTATGGTTTGACGATGACTGATTTAAACACACCTGCGCTAACATATGGGTCTGCATCAGCCCATTCTTTGGCATCTTGCAAAGACTCAAACTGCGCAATAATCAATGAACCAGTGAAGCCAGCTTCTCCCGGATCTTCACTGTCAATTGCGGGTGTTGGGCCCGCAACAAGTACTCGTCCTTCATTCACTAATGCACTAATTCTTTCTAAATGTGCAGGTCTGGCTTCCATTCTTATTGCTAAACTGTTTTCAACATCTTCAGCGTAAATAACATACCACATAAGTTCTCCTTTTTTGAAGAGCCCAGTTTTGCAGCAAACCTTTCTTGCCAAAAGGTTTGGGTTTTGTGGGCTCGGCGGCTGATTATAGTATGGTAGCTGCTTTCATTTTGGCTACAAAACTGCCTAATTCTGCTAGCATTTTATCTTTGTCTTTTAAGTTTGACTCGATAATATTAACAGTGGCAGAGCCTGAAATTGCTCCTGCAGCACCTGACTGAATCGCATTGGCTACCTGTTCCGGCGTACTAATACCGAAGCCCAATAATGGCGGAGCAACTTTATACTGAGTTAACTTTGCAATGAGTTCAGCCGCTGGAATTTCTACTGCAGTTTCAGCACCCGTTACACCGGCTCTACCTAATAGATAGGTGTAGCCGTCAGATTTCTCCCCGATGGCTTCCAATGTTTCATTGCTTGCGTTAGGTGGCGCAATCAATATTTGCTGAATGTCATGCTGTTTTGCGATGGTGATAAAGCGGTCTGCCTCTCTCAGCGGTACATCTGCAATAAGGATTGAATCAACACCTGCTGCAGCAGCTCTCTCATAAAAGTTATCGATACCGTTGGCTAATACTAAGTTACTGTATAGCAATAGGCCGATAGGAATCGTTGGATGTTGTTTGCGTATTTGAGTCAGTATCTCAAAGCAACTCTGTGGTCTTATGCCGCTGCCCAAGGCTCTAATACTGGCTTTTTGTATCGTTGGGCCATCGGCAATCGGGTCAGAGTAGGGGATACCTAGTTCCAATGCATCGGCACCGCTTTTGACTAATTGGTCAATGATGGCTAGGGATGTTTCGTGGTCCGGGTCGCCAACCATGACGAACGGAACAAACGCGCCTTCATTTTTTGCTTTTAGGCTGGCAAACATATCCGCATAACGTGTGGTGCTCATAGATCGTCTCCTAAGATACTAATGACGTGCGCAAGATCTTTGTCTCCGCGTCCTGACAAATTGAGTACGATAATGGTTTCTTCAGTTGCTTCATCTGCCATATTAAGCGCGTGAGCAAGGGCATGAGCTGGTTCCAATGCAGGAATAATACCTTCTTTTTTAGCCAATAATTGAAATGCGTTTAATGCTTCAACATCAGTAATAGCGTGATATTCAGCGCGCCCCGTTTCAGCTAGAAACGCGTGTTGTGGACCTACCGCAGGGTAATCCAAACCAGCAGATACTGAATAAGACTCTTCAATCTGACCATCTTCGTCTTGCATAATATAAGTGTAAGCGCCGTGTAAAATACCTTTTGTACCGGTTACGATAGTTGCGCCATGCTCTTTGGTATGAATGCCTTTACCTGCAGGCTCAACGCCGACTAAGCGAACAGACGGTTCATCAATGAAGTCAGCAAACATGCCTATCGCATTGGAGCCACCGCCAACACAGGCGACAACGGCATCAGGTAAGCGACCTTCTTTTTCCATAATTTGTGCACGAGTTTCTTCACCAATCATGCGGTGATATTCACGCACGATGGTAGGGAATGGATGTGGACCAGCAGCGGTGCCGAGTAAATAATGAGCCTTGTCGTAGTTTGCAGACCAGTCGCGCATCGCTTCGTTAACAGCATCCTTCAAGGTACCAGAACCAGAGTCAACAGGAATAACTTCAGCACCCATTAAGCGCATTCTGAATACATTGGGCGACTGTCTTTCAACGTCTTTCGCACCCATGTAGATACGTGCTTTTAATCCCAATAGAGCGCATGCTAAAGCAGTTGCTACGCCATGCTGGCCAGCGCCCGTTTCAGCAATAACCTCAGTTTTTCCCATGCGCTTTGTCAATAAGGCCTGACCTAATACTTGGTTGGTTTTATGTGCACCGCCGTGCAATAAATCTTCACGTTTTAAATACAGCTTTACCAATGGGTTGGTCACGATGTTGCGGGTCAGTGTCATCGCAGTAGGACGACCTGCATAATCTTTCAATAAACCCATAAATTCTTTTTGAAAGCTTGGGTCATCTTTCGCATCTAAAAATGCCTGCTCTAATTGGTCGAGGGCAGGAATGAGCAATTCTGGGACGTACATACCGCCAAAATCACCAAATTTACTTTCCAATTTATTCATTTTAAAGCTCGCTTCTTTTAATTTTAACCAAACAGTTTGACTTAGTATTCTCTCAATAGGCTAAATAAACTGTTTAGTTTGGATTCTGATTTTTCAGCAGGTGAGTCTTCAACACCTGAATTTACATCTAATATGGCAACATGGGTTTGCCTAGCCGCCTTGATATTACTTGGTGTTAGTCCGCCAGCTAATATCAGCTTGTGTTTGTGAGGCACATCCTCTAACAATCGCCAATCAAACGCTGCGCCGGTTCCGCCCACTTGATCGCCAACTTTACAGTCGAGTAAGACTTTGTCGGCAATTTCGAGCTTTGCAGACAATGTGTCGCTAATAAAATCTGTGAGGTCTACCTGGTTTTGCAATACTGACTCGACCGCCCAAATTTCGCATGACTCGGGTAGCATCGTACGCAATGTTTGCATATATTCTAATGATTCATTACCGTGCAGCTGCACGGCAGACAAGGTTAATTTGCGTGCGTAGTCAGCAACCATTTCTATCGGATTATCTAAAAACACGCCAACACGTCTTTTACAATCGCCAAGGTTTGCTATTTCCAATGCGCGCTCAATAGAAACGTATCGAGGTGACTTAGTGGCAAAAATCAAACCGATATAGCTGGCAGGTGTCGCCATTACTTTGCGCGCGTTCTCGACTGAATTAATGCCACAAATTTTAACCTCACCGAATATGAGTTTTTCAACGGCGTTGACTAAATTTGTTTCTGCCATTAAAGCGCTACCCACTAAAAACCCATCTACGAGTGGACTCAAACGCTGCACCTCTGAATGCTGATAAATACCCGATTCAGATAAAATAACACCGTCAAAACCATTTTTGGTTATTAATGGCACTAAACGCTCGGTTGTCGCCAGGTCGGTGCTCAAATCACGTAAATTACGATTATTGATACCTATAATATTGGCATTCAGGGCTAAGGCTCTGTGCACTTCTTCTTCGTTGCTCACTTCCGTAAGCACATTCATGCCTAGCTTGTGAGTGAGTGCGCTAAGGGTTTTAAATTCCTCGTCGTTTAACACTGACAACATTAACAATACTGCATCAGCGTTATGGTAGCGAGCAAGGTAGACTTGATATTCATCGACAAAGAAATCTTTATTTATGACAGGTTGCGCCACTCTTGATGTGATGTAGTCTAGATATTCAAATTTACCTTGAAAATATTTTTCGTCAGTTAATACCGAAAAGCAAGATGCATGCGGTGCATAGGCTGCAATAATTTCGTCTAAGTCAAAGTTCTCTCTAATCAGTCCCTTTGATGGAGACGCTTTTTTGCACTCAAGAATAAAGCTCGCGTTAGGCGCAGCTAATGCGGCGAAAAAGTCCTTCTCACAAAGCGATAATGTGTCGATAAATTCGCTCAAGGGGAAATCAATTTTTCGTTGTGCGATCTCTATCTTTTTGTCATCAACAATTTTTTCTAATACGTTTTTAGCCACAATACTCTCTTACGTCTTCCAGTTGATAGGATTAACATTTATAACTTCTGCTTACACTGACAGATCACATCTGGCTTAACTTTGCAGCTGTTTCAATTGTCTGCATAGGTTTACCGGCTTCTATTGAGGCCATCGCCATGTCGCAAGCCTCTTTAAAGGTATTAGCCATAGCATTTAATTTAATCAATGCCGCTGCATTCATGGCGATAGCTGCGGTATGAGCAGGTGTGCCTTGGCCATTGAAGACATCTGCGATCAGCGCTCTGTTTTGTTCAGGCTCACCGCCTTCGATAGCATTCAATGAATAATTGCTCAAACCAAAATCAGCGGGGGTAACTTCACTTTTCGTGATCGCTCCGTTATTGACTTCGACAATTTGGCTGTTGCCATGCAGCGCGAGTTCGTCCAAACCGCTGCCATGAACTACGAACGCTTTTTTATGCCCTAACGCAACCAATGTTTGTGCATAGGTGTCCAGCAGGCTCGGTGTATAGACACCCAGCAGGCTGTGCGTCGGTCTGGCTGGATTAGCCAAGGGGCCTAAAATATTGAATAAAGTTCTGGTTTTTAATGCTAAGCGAACTGGCATCGCATACTTCACACCAGAGTGATACGCAGGTGCCGCTAAAAAGCACAAGTTTGCTTCATCAAGACATTTGCGTGCAGTGTCAGGACTCATATCTAAAGCTAGACCAAAGGCTGCAAAGAGGTCGGATGAGCCTGATTTACTGGAGACACTGCGGTTGCCGTGTTTCGCCACTTTTACGCCACAGCTTGCAGCAACAACCGCAGCTGCGCTTGATACATTAATGGTATTATGGCCATCACCGCCAGTGCCAACAATATCGCTAAAGTTGTATTCTGGGCGTGGGAAGGGTTTTGCATTGCTCACCATCGCTGATGCGGCACCCGCTATCTCTTCAATGCTTTCGGTTTTGATCTTCAATGCAATCAATAGGGCAGATAGCTCAACTTCACTCACCTCTCCGCGCATCACACGGTTAAAGACAGCTTCTGCTTCCACAAAACTTAATGATTGCTGGGCATAGAGTTTTTCTAATGCGTTGAGCGTGTCCTGCGGCCCAAAGACCGTTTCACGAGATTTTGTATTCACTGCTTTCATTTCTGTTTTAACCTATCTGTCCGATACCACTGAGTGGCCCGATACTATTTTTGTAAGCTAACGTTTTCGCTTCTTCAAACGCTGCTGATAAATCACTATGATGAATCACTGCTTTGGAGATGTACCTGCTAAAAATGCAATGCTTTGCATTAGCAATACACTACCGTCGCAGGTCAAGATCGATTCAGGGTGAAACTGAAAGCCCAACATTCTATCATTCGGATGTAAAACTGCCATAACCAAACCATCTATGTTAGCTATAATCTGTAAACCCTCAGGCATTTGGGTAGCAACCAACGAGTGATAGCGAGCAATCGATAGGGGGTTGCTTAAACCTTTAAAAATAGATCGTGTTTCTGCGCTCTCACAATAGCTCATTTGTGATGCTTTACCATGCATTACCGCAGGTGCCCTTGCTACAACACCACCGTAAGCCTCTACTATCGCCTGATGGCCCAAGCATATGCCTAGCACTGGATACTTACCGCGTACTTTTTGCAAGAGTTCAGGCATGCAGCCTGCGTCAGCTGGTGCGCCTGGTCCAGGTGAAAGCATTAATAAGGTCGGGCCAACTTTT
This sequence comes from Glaciecola nitratireducens FR1064, assembly GCF_000226565.1. Classification (NCBI taxonomy): domain Bacteria; kingdom Pseudomonadati; phylum Pseudomonadota; class Gammaproteobacteria; order Alteromonadales; family Alteromonadaceae; genus Brumicola; species Brumicola nitratireducens. The sequence continues at coordinate 1,555,070 of NC_016041.1, forward strand.
TCATACTCTGCCAGTTTATCGAGAACCGTTTGTGGCGCTACCGTATTACGATAAATCGTCATCTCGATGCCTAAGCTTCTAATTTCATCAACGAGGTTGTAGGTAAATGAATCGATATTGTCAATCAGCACTAAATTAATGTTGTTGCTCATGCCGATTCTCCTCCTTGTTTCTCATCGCCAACACTTTCATCATCAATCTGCTTTATTGAATCAGGTTTAGGGGCGTGCGCCGCAATAATTGCGGATATAACAGCTTGTGCTTTTGCTCGAGTCTCGTCTGCTTCAGCTTGTGGTATCGAATCGTTTACAACGCCAGCACCAGCTTGAATGTAGGCTGTTTTTAGTCTGACGAAAGCGGATCGGATCACAATGCAAGTGTCCATGTCGCCGTTGCCGTTAATATAACCTACCGCGCCGCCATAGCTGCCGCGCTTCTGTTTCTCGACATTTCTGATTAATGAGGCTGCACTCACTTTCGGAGCACCGACTAAAGTACCCATATTCATGCAGGCTTGGTAGGCGTGAAGTGCATCTAAATCCTCTCGTAACTCGCCGACAACGCGAGAAACTAAATGCATGACATGCGAATACCTGTCCACTTTTAAGAGATCTTTCACGTGTCTGGTGCCAGCCTTACTGACTTTTGCAACGTCATTACGGGCCAAATCAACCAGCATAATATGTTCTGATTTTTCTTTTTCATCTTGGCGCAAGTTTAGCTCTAATCGACTATCCAAATCATAGTCGATAGAACCATTCGGGCGTTTGCCGCGAGGGCGAGTCCCTGCAATTGGATAAACTTCTACCACATTGCTGCCTTTATCATATTTCAAAGCCGATTCCGGGGATGCGCCAAACATGGTGAAATCTTGATCATTCAAATAAAACATATAAGGAGAAGGATTCTGGACCTTTAATTGTTGATAAGCTGCTAATGGAGAAGGGCACGGCAAACTGAAGGAACGAGAGGGAACAACTTGAAAAATATCACCGTCTAATATGTGTTCTTTTAATGCAACAACGTCTGCGCAGTATTCCTCATCAGATTTGTCTACCTTTAATTTTATATCAGTAACTGTTTCAGCTGCCGTTATTTCTGAAGGAAGAGAAGCCAGCTCATGCTTTATCTGCTCTATCCGTTGATGAATACTAAAGTAATGTTGTGCAACATGAGGGCCGCTAAACACCGACCCGATTATTTGTGTATGTGCGTTTTGATGATCAATCAGTAATAGGGTTTCAGCCAGATAAAAAACATACTCGGGGCAGTTGTTGTCACCAAAGATTGCCTCGGGAAGCTTTTCAAATGTACCAAGAAGGTCATAGGAAAATACACCGCCCAAAAAGACTGCATTAGGGTGGTCACGTAAGGTTTGAATATGCTCAGTTAAGGCGCGTAATACATCAAATACGCTAGCTTGCTTTAAACGAGAGTCTTCATCTAAGTTTTGATCAACCGGAGGGAACTCAAAGCGAATACTGTCTTCGGACACTTCTTGTGCTGAATGATACGGCTTTAACTTTGCAACTAAAAGCGGCAGCACCGATAGGCCATTTGCCGTAAGAGCAGTAACGGTGACGCTCTGATCATTGCATTCTATACGAATAGCCGCGTCAATTAACAACAAACTCTTTAAGTTCGCTTTGCTATCAATTTCAGCAGATTCCAGCAATAAACTGTTTTCTTTACCAAGTGCCTGATAAGCCAATAATGGGTCACTAACGTAAGGTCCGTCAACGATGATACTTTCAACTTGGCCGGGTAGTTGTCCTAATTCTGCTAAACTCATTTTTACTCTCGTTCTTATTTATTCTATTTCTACGACTATTTGAAACCGCTGAACTGGCTTCTATGCATTGTCTCACTTTTACTTGCTTGATTTTTGTTATTTATTTTCGGGTAAAAATGAATCAAAAAAAAAGCCCGTCAAACGGGCTTTAATATTGCGAAACGAACACGTTTACACAGCCCCTAGTTGAGGTTGTGCCACCACCAAACATTAACCTGAGCACGACTGCTCGTTTTTGCACACGATGCTGCAAAAAAGGTTGTTTTAAATTGTGTTTGAATTTTTTTCAACGTGTTCTCTTAATTTGTGTTTTGGCGTCTTGTATTTAAGCTAATTCGTATTTATACGTTTTGCTTTCATGTATACTGCATAGGAGAAAACAAATCGGTCTTTATGTCAAGCCTAATGACTGCTTTAGTTGCAAATTTTAAGAAGAAAATGTTTTGAAAATAGATTTACATTGTCACTCAACGTGTTCAGACGGTGCGCTTACGCCCGTAGAATTGGTACAACGCGCACAACAAATGCAGGTTGATGTACTTGCTATTACCGATCACGATACCGTTGCCGGCATTGGCATCGCGTCTGAATACGCAAAAAATAGTAATATGAAATTAAGCATTATTGCGGGTATTGAGCTGTCGACGTCTTGGCACGGGTTCGATATTCACATCGTTGGACTGCGGGTGAATAAAGATGATCCCGTTTTTCTGCAACGTTTAGAGGGCCAACTTGCTGAACGTGATAAACGTGCTGAACGAATTTGTCAGAAATTGGCTAAATGTGGGCACGAAGGTATTTATGATCTAGCGCTAGAAATTGCAGATGGCGCTCAGATTTCACGGAATCATATTGCGAGAGCGCTAGTGCAAAAATCAATTTGTACGCATGCTCAGCAAGCATTCAGTACGTATTTAGGTAAGAATAAAAGAGCGCACGTCACACCTAAGTGGATTAGTATTCAGGAAGCCATTGAATGGATACATGACGCGGGCGGACAAGCGGTATTAGCTCATCCAGGTCACTATGATATGACGACAAAATGGCTGCGCAGACTAGTGTCTGAGTTTGCTGAGTTAGGGGGGGATGCAATGGAGATAACACACCCCAACATGGCAGCAGATAAGAAAAAATTATTACAAGAAATTATGTCTGACAATGCCTTGCTTGCATCGGTAGGGTCTGATTTTCATTTTCCAAGTCGTTTTACCGAGTTAGGCCGTCGTTTAGACATCCCGCTTTCATGCACTCCGGTTTGGCATAATTGGAATTTAGCGACATCCAAAGAGGTAGTTCAATGAGTCAGTTTTTTTATGTTCATCCAGATAATCCGCAAGTTAGATTAATAAAACAGGCTTGTGAAATTATAAAAGCAGGCGAGGTGATTGTTTATCCGACAGATTCTGGCTATGCCATTGGCTGTCAGATGGAAAACAAAAAAGCACTTGAGCAAATTTGTCGCATCAGAGACATAGGCAAAGATCATAATTTTACGCTTATGTGCCGGGACATGTCTGAACTCTCTGTCTATGCAAGGGTCGATAACGCGGCATTTAGACAAATTAAGAACAACACCCCTGGGCCCTATACTTTTGTTCTCAAAGCAACAAAAGAAGTGCCAAAACGCCTGCAAAATCCAAAGCGTAAAACCATCGGCATCCGTGTACCCAACAATCCTATTGCGCTAGCTCTGCTCGAAGAACTAGGTGAGCCGCTGATGTCAACGACCTTGATATTGCCAAATGCTTCAATGGCTGAAACTGATCCAGAAGAAATTAGAGACAAACTTGAAAAGTTGGTTGGCTTAATTATCCATGGCGGCTACTTAGGCGAGGAACCCACGACAGTCATCGACATGTCTGAGGGTGGAACTGATGTCATTCGCGTTGGAAACGGCGACCCTTCGCCTTTTGAATGAGTCAAAACGATACGCAGCCTAGCAATAAAGTCGCCGCAGATGTTGCTCAAATAAAAGAGCAGCAACCCCTCGCGTTGGCTTTTGTTAATGGCGAAGCGTTTGTTGACAAACCAGAGGACCTCTACATTCCTCCCGATGCACTTGAAGTGATACTGGAGAGATTTGAAGGTCCCCTCGATTTATTGTTGTATCTGATACGTCGTCAAAAGTTCGATATTGTTGAATTGCCGGTATTGCAAATTACGAAGCAATATATGGAATATGTTGAGGTAATGACGGAAGTAAAGCTCGAGCTGGCTGGCGAATACCTGCTTATGGCGGCTATGTTAGCTGAAATTAAGTCGCGCTTATTGCTGCCGAAGCGTGACGATGCGCCTGAAGACGAAGACGACCCTCGTGCAGAGCTGATCCGTCGTTTGAAAGAATATGAGCAAATCAAAAAAGCTGCAGAACAACTGGATGCGGCTCCAAGAATGGAGCGAGACAATTTTAAAGCGACAGCGCAAACTAGCGATAACGTCCAGGCTATCAAACATCTTCCCCAGGTTACTATGCAAGAAATCGCCTACGCGTTTCATTTAGTCTTGCAGCGAGCCCAAGCGTTTGAGCACCATCATATTGAAAAAGAAGCACTGTCTACCCGTGAGCGAATGTCCTATATATTGCAAAAGCTCAACCATGAGACCTACACAGAACTGTCCAGTCTGGTTTCCTTGTCTGAGGGTAAAGCGGGAGTAGTCGTTACCTTTATTGCCATTTTGGAGCTGGTCAAGAGTGGGTTGATTCTGTGCTCTCAAGAGGGTGCATTTACCCATATTCACGTTAAGTTAGGTGAAATCGAGTATGCAGAAGTGTAAACTTCGAGAAATCTAAACGTTGGCGCCTGCAATACTATGGCACGATATTCATCAAATTGAGACAGTGCACTCAATTAACGCAGTCGTTCAAGCTAAAATAGGGTAAAATACGCGAATGCAAAAAATTAACGACACTCAGTTGAAGCAGCTTATTGAAGCGGGTGTTTTTGTTGCCGACGGACCGCTTAGCATCGATGTCATGAGGGCAACATTTTTAAGTGATTTCACTGTGTCGAATATGCAGATCAAGAAGGTACTCGCGGAACTGGAATTGGATTACGCGCCGCGCGGTATACAGCTAGTAAAAGTTGCGAGTGGTTATCGCTTTCAGTCTAACGAAGCGCTGGGCGTGATGTTAAGTAAGCTCTGGCAGGAGAACGCACCTAAATACAGTCGCGCTATGCTAGAAACCTTAGCTCTTATTGCGTACCGCCAGCCAATTACGCGCGGCGAAATTGAAGAGATTAGAGGTGTGTCGGTTAGCAGCCACATAGTTAAATCTCTTTCAGAGAGAAACTGGATTAAAGAGATTGGGCACAAAGAAGTGCCGGGAAGACCAGCGCTGTTAGCGACAACTAAAACATTTTTAGATTATTTTTCACTATCAACGCTGGCCGAATTGCCCTCAGCCGCTGATTTTACTGAAAACTTAGAGAAAGCAATGAGCGCCGCGGACATGAATGAGGCAAACGCAGATATGAGTGATAAGCACACTCAAACAGGCATGCCAGATAAGCGTTCGGAAAGTAGTCAAGAAAGTAGTGAAAAGTTACATTAAGGCACGATGAATATATTGTTCTTTTTTTAATTTAAAATTGAACGATACAGATTATTGCGCTCTGCAGGTTTTATTGAATTTCAAAATGAAATTTAACATCAAATTAAGTGAAGAAAAAACATGACGGATAGTCAAAATACAGAAAAGTTACAAAAAGCACTCGCGAATAATGGCGTTGGCTCAAGAAGAGAAATGGAACGCTGGATCCAAGAAGGTCGCGTTTCGGTAAACGGTCAAATAGCCACATTGGGCGATCGCGTCACACTAACTGACCAGCTTCGAGTGGACGGACATCTGATTTCGCGCAGCGGCGAAAAGTCAGCCTGTCGTATATTGATGTACAACAAGCCAGAAGGTGAGCTCTGCTCTCGCAATGACCCAGAGGGACGAGCAACTGTATTTGAGCGTTTGCCAAAAATAATAGCAGACCGTTGGATAGCGGTTGGTCGCCTAGACATTAATACCAGTGGCCTTTTGTTATTTACAAACGATGGCGAATTAGCAAACCGATTGATGCATCCTCGTCACGAAATTGAGCGAGAGTATGCGGTTAGAATTTTCGGTGAAGTAACTCCGCACATGCTCAGAGATTTGCAAAAGGGCGTTGAGCTAGAAGACGGTATGGCGAAATTCACGCACATACACGTTCGACCGACTGATGATGAAAGCCAAAATCAATGGTTTAATGTCACTTTATCAGAAGGAAGAAACCGAGAAGTAAGACGTTTGTGGGAATCACAGGGCGTTCAGGTTAGCAGATTGATGCGCGTGCGTTACGGTAACTTAGACTTACAAAAGCGTTTACCACAAGGCGCTTGGATTGAATTGGACCTAGAAAAGGTTAATCAGTTAAGAAAAATGGTGCAGTTGCCTAATGAAACTGAAACGACGTTAAACCAGAAAGACGATAAGTTGGACCATACGCGGTTAAGCAGAATGCGTCGTTCGGTTAAAAAGCACAAGCTAAATAAAGCGGGGCAAGGCAGAAGAAATGCTACGCAACAAGCTAGAACGAAGAAGTAACTTGAAGATAGCGATTTTATTACCATGCGAATAGCGTTAGGCATAGAATATGACGGCTCCAATTATTATGGATGGCAGCGTCAAAATAGTTTTATCAGTGTTCAAGAATGTCTTGAAAATGCATTAGAGAAAATAGCACTAGAACCGGTTGTAGTGACTTGCGCAGGACGCACAGACGCAGGTGTGCATGCGACCTATCAGGTTGTTCATTTTGACACAGAAGTTGAAAGACCGATCAAAGCTTGGACACGTGGCGTTTGCACGCACCTGCCAAAAGATATCGCTGTAAAGTGGGCGCAGGTTACGACAGACAAGTTTCATGCTCGCTTTTCAGCTACGTCTAGGCGCTATCGATATATCATTTATAACCATCCATTGCGTACGGCTATATTACACGCGGGTATTACTCATATTTACTACCCTTTAGATGTCGAAAAAATGCATCAAGCAGCGCAGTGTTTGGTCGGCGATAACGACTTTACTTCATTTCGTGCGGCCAACTGCCAATCAAAGTCGCCGGTGCGCCGTATGGAAGAAATTTCAGTTACCCGCAGAGGCGATTACGTTATTGTCGAAGTTGCAGCAAATGCGTTTTTACATCATATGGTGCGAAATATTGTTGGCTCTTTAGTGAGAGTGGGTACGCTTGAAGAATCCGTTTCTTGGATGAAAGATACGCTGGAAGCAAAAGATCGAAAAGTGGCTGGAACAACCGCAAGACCAAATGGTCTCTACTTAGTTAATGTCATTTATCCACAGGAATTTGATATGCCAACGAGCTCTTTTGGCCCTATATTTTTATAGTTGTATGGATGACTTTAGTACTTCTTAGACCAGTTTTACTTTCGTCATTCAACAATAGTATGATTTAATGCATGGCTAAGCTTCAGTAAATACCGCAAAATTCGGTTAGAATGGACGCTGGCAGGTGGCCACAATGCCTGAAATTTGATACAAACATCAGAGCGCGTCTAGTTAAGAATTAAAATAGGAATGGTTAATGAGTTGGATTGAGAAAATACTTCCACGCACGCAGTCATCAACTAAAAGCAATGTGCCCGAAGGTATTTGGACAAAGTGTGGTTCTTGTAATGCAGTGCTATACAAAACCGAACTGGAAAAACAATTAGAAGTTTGTCCAAAATGCGATCACCATATGCGTATCACAGCACGTGCTCGAATTAATGCATTTTTAGATACCAAAGATCGCGAAGAAATTGCTGCAGACCTTGAGCCTCAGGACATTCTCAAGTTCAAGGACAGTAAAAAATATAAAGATCGCATCACTGCTGCTCAGAAAGCAACAAATGAAAAAGACGCCCTAGTTGTCGTAAAAGGCAAACTAAACGGTATGCCAATTGTCGTAGCAAGCTTTGAGTTCGCTTTTATGGGTGGTTCAATGGCCTCCGTTGTTGGCGCTAAATTTGTTGCCGCAGTAAACTCCTGCTTAGAAAACAATACACCATTGGTGTGTTTTTCTACAAGCGGCGGCGCGCGTATGCAAGAAGCCTTGTTATCACTAATGCAAATGGCGAAAACAAGTGCAGCACTGGCGAAAATGAGCAAACAGGGTTTGCCCTATATTTCGGTATTAACCGATCCTACAATGGGTGGTGTGTCTGCTAGTTTAGCAATGCTTGGTGATATCAACGTTGCTGAGCCTAAAGCTTTGATTGGTTTTGCTGGACCTCGGGTTATAGAGCAGACTGTGCGAGAAACATTGCCTGCGGGTTTTCAGCGTAGCGAATTCTTAATCGAGAAAGGTGCGATAGACATGATCGTCGATCGCAGATTGATGCGAGATAAGCTCTTTTCTGTATTATCAAAACTACATCATCAACATGCTGACAAGCGCTTAGCGAATTAAAAGTAGATAAACATCGGTAATGAACAAAAATACAAGTCTATCTGATTGGTTGACTTACATCGAACAAGCCCATACCAAGGAAATTGATATGGGCTTGTCTCGTACTAAGGACCTAGTAAAACGCCTCAATATTGACTTCACAGAACAGTTTGTGGTCACTGTAGGAGGCACGAATGGCAAAGGCACCACATGCGCACTGATTGAACAAATTTGTTTGCATGCCGGCCTTACAGTAGGTGTGTATAGTTCGCCACATCTCGTCGATTTTTGTGAACGAATTCGTTTAAACGGGAACTTGATTTCACAAAATATGCTTTGCGATATCTTCGAGCAAATAGATAACAGTCGAAAAGATCACGCACAGGGCTCGATTGACCTTACTTACTTTGAGTTTGCCACGTTAGCAGCGTTGAATGCATTTTCTAAGCAAAAAGTTGATGTGGTAATCCTAGAGGTAGGTTTAGGAGGACGACTAGACGCAGTCAATGTTATCGATGCAGATGTAGCGGTAATAACCAGTATCGGACTCGATCATCAAGCTTGGTTAGGTGATACGAAAGAAAAAATAGCTTTTGAAAAGGCGGGTATTTTCCGCACTAATAAGCCTGCGATCATCGGCGAAGAAACACCCCAACAATCAATGCTAGAATATGCGGAACAAATAGGCGCAAAGCTTATTTGCCGTGGCGAAGACTTTATGTTCGACGAAGCTTCTGGTCTCATAAGTATTCGGAGTCAGCAGTTCTCTGCGAAAAACGCTAAAATACCCAAGCAGAATGTTGCAACAGCCTTGGCCGCTGTCAATGCTCTAAGCCAATCAGCATTTTCGAAAAGTGATAATGTAATAAGTAATAAGCTAAAAACGGCTCATCCATTCTTAGCGAAAACAAGCGATATACAGGCGATCATAGACAAAACTCAGCTTATGGGACGTCATCATATTTTACGTCAGCCAAAAATTGATGAGTGCTGCGCTATCATTCTTGATGTTGCGCACAACGAAGATAGCGCATTGCAATTAAGTCGCTTAATGAGAACTTATTCTTTTGATACCTGTCATATCGTAGTGGGGATGTTAAAAGATAAAAACATCGAAATAAGTTTACAGGTTTTTTCTGATATTAACGCACATTGGTATTGTGCGGCTTTGCCAACGAATAGAGGAGAGAAGGCTGAACGATTAGTTAGGGCTGTTCAATCAAGCACTGAATTAAACACGAATTCAAAAATAGAGCCTTTTGAAACAGTCGATTTAGCGTTCAAACAAGCCGTAAGTAATGCCCAAGCGAATGATATTATTCTGGTTATGGGATCTTTTTTGACCGTTGCGGCTGTTCTCAAATACCATGCTAGTGCATAATCAACCGTAGGCAAACAACTCGAATTAATTTGTTGGGGAAAACATCAGTGTCAAACGCGTTACAAAATAGGCTTGTAGGAACGATCATCCTTGTTGCCGTGACTGTTATATTTCTGCCCGATTATTTGGACGGAAAAAAGCAAACGAACACTGAAACTTTCGTGGATTTCCCGCGCTCAACGTCTAATTTATCAGCTACTGCACCCGATGCGTTCCCCACAGAAGATGTAGCAAAAGCAACTCGCAGAGAAGTTGTCGTCATTGACGAGCAGGCTGCTGATGCGCTGTTGGAGGAAGCGCAGGGCACTCAGGGAGAAGCGCAGACACCTGGTTCTTCAGATATTGAAAAACAAACCGATGAAGAACGCAAAATAGCCGAACGGATGGCTAATAATCTAAAAGCAGAGGCAAGCAACTCCGCCAAAGAAGTCGCAGCGAATTCCGGCGGCACTGAGTCTGCTGCACAGGATAATTCTCTTGCCAAGCAAACTGTGGCGAAGAGTGCTTCAAATACTGCAAATGATAATGCCGGTTGGGTGGTGCAGTTAGGCAGTTTCGGGAATCAAAAAAACGTGAATGACTTGCTTAGAAAATTAGAGAAAGCAGGTTATCGTTCGTTTAGTCGAAAAGTACAAACAAGCGCTGGACGCTTAACGAAAGTGTTTGTTGGCCCCGAGCTAGATAAAGAAAAATTAGAGTTAGCATTGCCTCACCTGAAAGAGACGACAGGGTTGACCGGTAAAGTTACTACGTTCGATGTTGTTTCCAACTAATAAAAAAACCAAACTATTTATCTATTTTATCATTGGACTGAATCACGCCTTCTGGTAGAATGCGCGCCAAATTAGAACCAACTATTAATGTAGGCCTCGCCAATATTGTTGGTAGCGCCAATGTTTAGAAAAGGTTTATGACAGAACTTCAACCTAAGACGCATCTTTTATATGAATTGGTTTGATTTCACCATTTTAGGCATCATTGCCTTGTCTGCCGTCATCAGCGTCATCCGTGGCTTTGTAAAAGAAGCCATCTCCCTTGTTGTTTGGTTCTCTGCGTTTATCATCTCAAGTCAACTTTATCCTCAACTCGCAAAATTTTTGACCCAAATTTCAGATGAATTGTTTAGAAATGGCGTGGCCATTGCCATCTTGTTTGTATCGACATTGATTATCGGTGCTCTTATTAACTATATTGTTTCGCAACTAGTGAAAGCAACCGGATTAAGCGGTACAGACCGAGCATTGGGCGCAGTTTTTGGCGCAATACGCGGCGTGCTGATTATTAGCGCATTGCTTTTTTTCATGGACACGTTTACCCCATTTGCAGAGAGCGAGTGGTGGCTGCAATCTATATTGGTGCCTGAGTTTTCAGTCATTATTGAGTGGTTTTTTGAATACGTGAAAGGAAGCTCCAGCTTCCTTTCTCCAACAAAATAAAAGGTTTTTTTATGTGTGGTATCGTTGGTATTGTTGGTAAAGGCCCTGTTAATCAAGACATTTATGACGCGTTAACTGTACTTCAGCATCGTGGCCAAGATGCTGCAGGCATCATGACAATTGATAATGGGATGTTTCACTTACGCAAAGAAAACGGTTTGGTGAGAGATGTATTCCGCACTCGTCACATGAAGCGTTTGACCGGCAACGTAGGTATAGGGCACGTTCGTTATCCTACGGCGGGATCTTCAAGTTCTGCGGAGGCGCAGCCTTTTTACGTAAACTCTCCATTCGGTATTGCATTTGCGCATAACGGTAATCTAACCAATGCGCACGAACTTCAAGCAGAGGTTTTCAGTATTGCTCGTCGTCATATAAACACAACCTCAGATTCTGAATTGCTGTTGAATATTTTTGCTCATGCGCTACAAAATGCGGCAGGCTTTGAAGTAAAGCCCGAAGAGATATTTTCAGCGGTAGAAACTGTGCACACTAAGATCAGAGGCGCTTACGCGGTGGTTGCTGCTATTATCGGTAACGGTATGGTTGCGTTTAGAGACCCCTTCGGTATTCGTCCTCTAGTGCTGGGTAAGCGCCAATCTGAGCATGGTGATGAATATATGGTTGCCTCTGAGAGCGTGGCTTTAGATTCAGTAGGATTTACCTTCGTCAGAGATGTAGCACCGGGTGAAGCGGTTTATGTTAATGAAAAGGGTGAATTATTTACTAAGCAGTGTGCAAAAAATCCAAGCTGTAACCCGTGTATCTTTGAATTTGTTTACTTTGCCCGACCTGATTCATTTATTGATGGTATTAGTGTTTATGCATCTCGCGTTAACATGGGTCGTAAACTCGGTGAGAAAATAGCCAGAGAATGGGCTGATCTTGATATTGATGTTGTTATCCCAATTCCTGAGACATCGATGGATGTAGCACTACAAATTGCTGTTACTTTGGATAAGCCTTACCGTCAAGGCTTTGTGAAAAATCGCTATATTGGCCGGACATTTATTATGCCGGGGCAAACGCAGCGAAGAAAATCAGTGCGTCGTAAACTAAATGCTATTTCGTCTGAGTTTAAGGGTAAGAACGTATTGTTAGTTGATGACTCAATTGTTCGCGGTACTACGTCAGAGCAAATTATTGAAATGGCGCGAGAGTCAGGCGCGAATAAAGTTTACTTTGCTTCTGCCGCACCTGAAATTCGTTTCCCGAATGTGTACGGCATAGATATGCCCTCTGCCAATGAATTAATCGCCTATGGCCGTGAAATTGAGCAGATTTGTGAATGCATAAAAGCTGATGGCTTAATCTTTCAAAACATTGACGACCTAGTTGATGCAGTCAGAGAAGAAAACTCGGCAATCACACGCTTCGAGACATCGGTATTTGACGGTAATTATATTACTGGCGATGTTAATCAGGAATACCTTGAAAGTATCGATAAATCCAGAGGCGAAAAAATTAAATCGCCAGTGATTCAAGAAGAGTTGAGTAATCTTGAAATGCATAATATGGGAACACATTAAGCGCCGTTGCATCCTAAATGAAATTAATAAAAAGTGAGTTTAGGGTCTTTTGTTAAGTCAAAAATTCCAAAAGTCTGTATAAAAAGACCATTGACTACTCGCTGTTTCTTCGGCGCTTCTAATGAAGCGCTGTTGTCCTCTCCATCACCAACTCTAAAGTTCACTTCCTCAGAATTCTGCTAGCAAGAAGCAGTCTTCCCGTTTTGCCGTCTGCATTATTGTTGCGCAAAGATTAACCATTTCAGTGCAGTTCTCTGATTCTTCTTTCGGTAAGCCCTTGTAAACATTGCAAATGACTATTGGCACTATTTCTGCAAATTCTTTAAAGCAAAGCAATATCGTTTCGATATTGCATAATTTCTAAGAAATACTAAGCAGCTTTATGGAAATGGACGTTTTATTTTTTGTTTTGACTCTATGCGTAGCGGGAGCCGTTGCGGGTATAACTGCCGGATTGTTTGGAAATGGAGGCGGTTTTGTTGTTGTACCAGCCTTATTAGCCGTTTTTCCTTTTTTTACGCAAGCATCCGATCAATTGATAAAAGTCGCCATTGGTACATCCTTAGCGTCGATTGTAGTTTCTAGCGCTCGTTCTGTTCAAGCTCATAAAAAGAAAAATGCAGTCGATTTTTTGATTTTAAAAGACTGGGCTGTTTGGTTGGTACTAGGAGTGCTAGGTGGTTTGTATATTGCATCTCAAGCTAGGCCACAGAGCTTGATAATAGTGTTTGCAACAGGTGTTTTAGCTTATTCAGTGTATTTTTTATTCCCCAAGCTTTTTACTCTTTCACCAAACGCGTTAACAATGCCTACCGGACCCGCAAAGGCTGGATTAGCCTCATTTTTAGGCGGATTTTCGGCTCTGCTAGGAATCGGTGGTGGCACTATTACAGTCATGACCATGGTTATATGTAATCGTACCGTACACCAAGCTGTAGCCACTGCCGCTGGTGTCGGTTTTATTATTGGTTTACCCGGTGCAATCGGATTTTTGCTGATGGGTCATGACGTGTCTAATTTACCATTTGGTACCTTTGGATACATCAATCTACCCGCTTTACTAGCCATTAGCGCTGCTTCAATGATAACTGCGCCACTTGGAGCTAATTGGGCTCATAAGCTGAACGAAAAAAACCTAAAAAGAATGTTTGGGCTCTACTTGGTAGTGGTGTCTATTTCGATGTATTACAAAGCATTTTAACTTTAAAAAATTAGCACGAGGACTAAAAATATGATGGACAATATTAGTAGAAGAATGTTTTTACGAGGGTCTCTAGCCACTGCATCTGCTGTGGCTGTTGGTGGCTTAGTGACATTGCCAAGCGCAGCTTCAGCTGGTAATTATAGTCCACCATCAGTTGCATATGGGCCGGCGTCAGGGGTCGCCAAGCTCAATGCCAACGAGAATCCATATGGTCCAAGCCCCGCTGCTATTAAAGCGATAGTCGAAGCAAGTACTAAAGGCGCTTATTATGCGGCTGAGCCCTATCAAGTATTGGTAGACATGATTGCAGAGAAGAATGGCCTGAGTAAAAGCCAGGTGACTTTGAGCTCTGGCTCAAGCGGTGTACTGTCTTATGCTGCTATCGCAAGTGCTGAGAAAGGAAAAATCTTAGGTCCTGATTTATTTTGGGATACTACCGCTAAAGCACCTCAAAAAATCGGGGCTCCTAAGATAAAACGGATTGCTAAAACCGCCGATCTGAGTATCGACCTCGATGCCCTTTACGCAGCCATTGATGATGACGTTGCTATGGTTCATGTGACCAATCCCAATAACCCTACGGGTAGTTTATTAGATGCCGATAAGTTACGCGCATTTTGTATAAAAGCATCAAAGCGCACCTTGGTTTTAGTTGATGAGGCATATAACGAAGTCACCGATATGCCAGAAAAGAACTCCATGGTTTCTTTGGTTAAACAGGGTCACAACGTCATTGTTGCTAAAACGTTTTCTAAAATTTATGGATTAGCGGGCTTACGCGTTGGTTATATGATGGGCTCTGAGCAAAACATCGCTAATATTAATCGACACAGCCTAGGCGGTTATGCCATGAATCAGGCAGGTTTAGCCGCTGCGATCGCCAGCTACAATGATGAAGCTTTCTTAAAAATGTCCAAATCGAAAATAGTTGAAGGGCGCGAAATGGTATTTGATGCAGTGAAAGCAAATGGCTTGATTGCATTGCCTTCCGCTACAAATTTCATATTCGTGGATTTAGGTTCTGCTAATGCAGAAATATTTAGACAGAAAATGGCAGAACAAAATGTGTTAGTTCGCGGCATCTATCAGGACTACAATAATTGGTCGCGCGTCAGTATGGGCTTAATCTCTGACGTACAACAGTACGTTGATGCTATGCCTAGAGCTTTAGAGTTAAGTTTGGCTGCCTCATAGTTAATTTATTGTTATTAATAGAGCTCGCTACCCAAACTTACAAACGCTGGCTTAAGCTAAACTCATTGAACAGCTGCAGGTTATAAAAGAAAAGGCCCCGATAGTTAAACCTTTCGGGGCCTTTTTATATTTTTCTGTCTGCTTTGACTGTATGGTTAATTATGCTTTTACATATATTGCGGACCAACACCCACACTCCATAAGATCACAGATGAAGCCATCAGGATCACAAGCAAAACTAGACCACACGTCACTACAGAGCTGCTGTATATAAAACCTTTCTCTTCAGGAATATGCAGCATAATTGGCACACCTGAATAAAGCAGATACACAGAGTAGGATAGACCCACAAGACCAACGCACATAATGAACCATAATTCAGGATAGAATGCGCTAAAGCCAGTCATAAAGATCGGGGTTGCTGTATATGCCGCGAGTTCTAGCGATTGCGTATAAGTAGGAAATGCGTCAAACGACTTCGCTAATTCATTGATTATGACTGCTAATGCGATGACGCCAATAATGAGCCCAAAATACATAGCAATCGCCATTTGTATTGCGCTTTGTTGGGTCAGTTTAATCGTATCAGCGGTTGCTCCTGCACCAATATCCCAACCTAGATGAGCAGAGGCAAAATAAGCCATGCCTGCAGGAATAAGGGCGATTAGCATAATATGGCTAAGAGAATAAAAATAAGATTCATGGCGTTTATCAATTGTTTGCCATTCTTCCTTCGGGTGAGTATAAATACCCCATAAATGATTCAAAATCATTGTGACTCCTGCTACAACAAGGTTGCTCTAAATGCTGTTAATGGTCTTGAAGCGCAGCCCACCAATATTTGCGCTAACCGAGTTTACTTTTACATCATTCTATCGATTGCTAAGATAATATCGTTACGTCAGTAGCGTGTTATCAAAAAGTTACAGATAATATAATTTATTAACAAGTATTTAACAAGACTTTCCTATCAATATGGAACTTGTTTTTATACACCCTTGTGATTTAGTTTTTGATTTCTATACAACCGTGCTATTCAACCTTAAGTAAATGAAATCGAAACTAAAACTGCTGTGGTATAGTTGCATGGTATTTTTTGTTTCGTGATAACAAACAGAACAAGCATCACTGTTAAATATGGCCGATTTTGTGAGAGGATTAATGCAGCGCACTTCAAGAAATAAAACCTTAAAAGAGCATTTGGGTGAGCTAAAGGCTCATGCAATAACCGCTAAATCTAAGGATGATATAAATAGAGTCGCGCAGCATATTTCGCAATTCTCAAAGCGCAGCGCTTACTCATTCAACCACAGTTTAGCGATAGTTGGATTAGGGCTTGCCGTGCTTTCTGTTTTGCTGTCTTTTTGGACGCAAATGGACCTGTCCTACGACCAGCGTATTTGGATGCGCATTGGCGGCTTTATTGTCGGCGTTGCTTGCATTGCAAATATTTGGATCCGTATAGCTTCCATCAAAAGTATCGGCGATCAATTATATGTGCGGGCTGTTGCAATCAACGCGGGCATGGAGCGCGATTACGCCTTCAATGGTAAAAGCTACTGGCAAGAATTAAAAACGATATTTCCGTTGTTCAACTGTGGTGATGAAAGCCAAAGTATTACTAAACGTTATCTATGTGGCGTCGATTCAACGCCTCTAACTCTTTTTGAGTTTAAATATGTGAATGTCTCGACACAGCATACAACCGACAGTAATGGCAATTCAAGAACATCGAAAACAAGAAGTACGCACTACAAATATGGCATGCTGGTGCAGTTTATTGATTTTAACTATTTATCACTTAATGCAAAACGCTTTGAGACGAAGTGGGATTCCGCAAGTAGGGCGTTTAATAAGTTGTATAAAGTACGATGTGCTAGTGAAATTCAAGCGGCTAAATTCTTCGATCCGAAAGTGGTGTTAGCTTTCACCGACAAATATAATTTTATTAAATCAATGGATGTAAATACTCAATCTGTGGCTTGTTTTGAACTACCAAAAGACGTTTTTCCAACCCAAGTAAAAAAGCCTTCTTTGCGCAAGCCGGAAGATTTTGTGAAACAATTACAGCAGCCTGCACGAATTCCTTTGTTGGAAGACGCTAAAAGGTTGATTCAGTTTATTAACGAGAACAAATAGGATTTTATATGATTACTCTACTAGTCGTTGCCGCTGTCATCATCATCGGTATTATTATTTTATACAACCAAATTGTCGGTAATTTGAATAGAGCGAAACGCGCTTGGTCTGACGTGATCACTTATGAAAAACTAAAACAGGATGTTATTCCGCAACTAACGAAATTGACGGACAATTTTAAAGAATTTGAAAGCGACTTCATAGAGAAAGTGACTGCACTAAGAGAGTCTATTTCTGTTTTAGACAAAGATGACATTGACGTAAAAGCATTGGCAAATGTTGAGACCAAATCGAAGGCTGTCTTCTCCTCATTCAAGGCAACTGCAGAGAACTATCCGGAACTTGGCTCTACCAAGATTGTTCAGGATTTGATGGACGAAATTAGCGATAAAAATGAAAACGTGGCGGCGGCAATTACGATTTATAATCGCAGCGTTGAGCATTTCAATAACTCCATTGAAATGGTCCCATATAATGTAGTGAATAGCTTGTTTGCGAGAAAACAGCAGCTTGACAATTTTCATCAATCGGGCACGGTTGAATCGTATGATTATAAGCCTAACTTTTAAAGTGTATTAGAAATACAAAACCTCTGATGGACTAAAACAAAGTGATAGACATAAATGATTGAAATGAGCGAAAAGCAAAAGATGTTGGCGGGAGAGGCTTATTTCCCTAGTAATAAGCAACTGCAGGCCGATCGACTGAACGCTAAAACGGTTTGCCATCAGTTTAATCAACTTTCACCTAATGACTACAAACAGGGAATGAAGCTGCTAAAGGGTCTGTTTGGCAGCACTCAATCGTTTTGGATTGAGCCTCACTTTTACTGCGACTATGGCTACAATATTCACTTGGGTAAGCAGTTTTATGCTAATCACGGCTGCGTTATTCTTGATGGCGCATTGGTCACAATTGGCGATGACGTCATGCTCGGGCCGGGTGTCTTAATATCAACCGCGACGCACCCTTTAAACGCCGAAAAGCGCAAAAAAGGCATTGAAAGCGCGCATTCAATTACCATCGGTAACGGGGTTTGGATAGGTATGGGCGCAAAGATATTGCCAGGAGTAACAATTGGCGACAATGCAGTTATCGCGGCAGGGGCTGTGGTTAACAAAAATGTTTTAGCAAACACTGTCGTAGGTGGTGTTCCCGCTACTTTTATAAAACAAATATTGTAGAGTTACAAAAAAGAATCGTCCTCGACAATTGCTATTGTTTTAACTCCCACCGTCTTTACTGCGCAGGCAGTAACCTCCTAATCATAATGGCAAGCTAATAAATGCTGCAGTATGATGTTTTTCGTGTAATGTTGGAGGTACTCGCCTTCGCGAGCATGACCTAGGTTGTGTTGATCACTTTGACCTAGGTTGTATTGACTACCGTGACCTAGCTTGTATTGACTACCGTGACCTAGCTTGTATTGACTACTGTGACCTAGCTTGTATTGACAACCCTGACCTAGCTTGTATTGACAACCCTGACCTAGTTTGTATCAACCTCATAAACTCATATTTCACTTTTTTGCAAAACTAAACCAAGTATTAGCAAAATTCGCCATATTTTGTGGTCAAAATCCTATTTTTTCAATCTGACTATTCTTAAATTGTTGATTTTCAATGTTTTTTATATCTGGCACAGTCAATGCAAACTTTGGCGTAGATGATTAATTAAAACAACAAGTTCGCTCAAGGATCTGACTATGAATGCCCCAACTTCTCTAATTACAAACAGAGTGATTACCAAAAAATTCAAACTAGCAGCACTCGCTTCCCTTCTAAGTATCGTCGTTTTGATTAACGGATGTGGGCAGGCGGGAGCAACGAAAACAGAAGGTGAGATTGCTGAGGATGAGGCAGTCCAAGTGATTCCCATTCCTGTTGAGGTTAGCGCCGTGCATAAAGGCAGTATTTCTTCAAACTACACCACCACTGCCGTGTTAGAAGCGAAAGAAGAAGCATTTGTTGTAGGCAGAGCGTCAGGCATTATCGAGGAAATACTGGTTGAAGAAGGTGATTACGTAGAAAAAGGCCAAGTGTTGGCCAAGCTTGAGCCAGAAAGATATGAACTCAATTTGAGACGCGCACAAGCAGACATGACCGGTATAGAAAAAGAGCTATCAAAAATCAACAAAGTGTACGATAAGAAATTAGTGAGTGACGACACTTACGATAAAATTACCGCGCAATATGAATCAGCAAAGGCAACTCTCGCGCTTGCAACATTAGACTTAAAAGAAGCTACCATTGTTGCGCCTATTAGCGGGTTTATTGCAGAACGAAATGCAAAAGTAGGCAACCTTACCGAATCCTTTCAACGCGAAAGAATGTTTCACATCGTTCAACAAAAAGAGCTTTATGGCATTGTGTATTTACCTGAAAAAGAATTATCAAAAGTACATGAAAATCAAAAAGCTCGACTTCTTGTTAACGCGTTGAACGATGCACCAATAAATGCATTTGTTGAGCGAATTAGCCCGGTGATAGATCCGAAAACAGGTACGTTCAAAGTCACCTTACGAGTACCGAACGAAGACAACAAACTCATGTCCGGCATGTTTACACAGGTAAGCCTAAACTACGATACCCGTGAGAATGCTACCTTGTTACCAAGAAAGGCCATGCTGGCTTTAGATGATAAGGTGAATGTATTTGTTGTTGATGACCAGGGCATTGCGAAAAAAGTAGCGATTAAAACTGGTTATCAAGAAGGCAACTATATTGAAGTGACAGAAGGTTTGTTGGGTGATGAAAGAGTTGTCATCACCGGCCATCAAAATCTAAAAGACAACGCTGTTGTCGACATCGTTAACGGTTAATTGAGGGAAACATCATGAGCTTAATTAATGTTGCCGTGAAGCGACCGGTCACCGTGTGGATGTTTACTTTGGCAGTATTGCTGTTCGGCTTTGTTTCACTGTCTCGTCTATCCATTAACTTACTGCCTGAACTGTCTTATCCAACCCTCACTATCCGGACAGATTACATCGGTGCTGCACCAAGTGAGGTGGAGCAACTTGTAACCAAACCTATCGAAGAAGTAGTGGGCGTCGTGAAGGGCGTTCGCAAAGTGGTTTCTGCATCAAAAGCAGAGCAGTCCGACGTTGTGCTTGAGTTCGAATGGGGCACAGAAATGGGTTTAGCCAGTTTAGAAGTTCGCGAAAAGCTAGACGTTCTATTCTTGCCACTAGATGTAAAACGTTCATTGCTACTGCGTTTCAACCCAAGCCTCGACCCCGTCATGCGCTTTGGTTTAGGAGCGGTAAGTGCTGCACCAACATCTGAAAATACGCAGCTTAGAACCGCAGTTACTATGGACACTAACGCCACCAAACGTATTCGAATCTATGCTGAAGAAGAAATAAAACGCAAGCTAGAGTCGATTGAAGGTGTTGCGTCGGTGCGCATTGGCGGTGGCCTGGAAAACGAAGTACAGGTACTCATTGACCAACAAAGAACGAGTCAGCTTAACATCTCTCTGAGTGATATTATTCAACGCCTAAAAGACGAGAATGTGAATGCATCCGGAGGCCGTGTTGAAGATGGTTCGCAAGAATATCTGGTGCGCACCATTAATCAGTTTGAAAGCCTCGACGATATGCGCAATCTCTATATCGCAACGCGAGAGGGTCGGTTCATCAAGTTAAAAGACGTAGCCGAAGTAGTCGACTCATATAAAGAACGAGATTCAATTACACGTTTCAACGGCTTTGAAGGTGTTGAAATTGCCATTTATAAAGAAGGCGATGCCAACACCGTTGATGTAGCTAACGCGGTTACTGAGCGCTTAGAGCGCATTCGCGGCAGTTTGCCTGAAAACTATGAATTGCAAAAGGTTTATGACCAATCAGAGTTTATTTCTAGTGCGATTGATGAAGTGAAATCAGCTGCGCTAATCGGTGGTGTGCTAGCGATGTTCATCTTGTATTTTTTCCTCAAAAATATTTGGCCTACGCTCATTATTTCCATTTCTATTCCGGTTTCTATTATTGCTACCTTTAACCTAATGAATAGCTATGACATCAGTTTAAATATTATGAGCTTGGGCGGTATTGCATTAGCGATCGGTTTGTTGGTAGATAACAGCATTGTGGTGTTAGAAAATATAGACCGCCACAAGAAAAACAAAGTCAATGCGCTGGAAGCCGCCGCCAAAGGTACGTCAGAAGTGTCGATGGCAATCGTTGCATCAACCCTGACGACAATGGCAGTCTTCTTTCCTCTGGTTTTTGTAGAAGGTATTGCAGGTCAATTGTTTAGTGATCAGGCCTTAACCGTAACCTTTGCGCTACTCGTATCCCTTATTGTTGCTCTCACGCTGATCCCTATGTTGGCAGCGCGCGATAAATCTAATGTCACAGTTGCAGCAGAAAAGGCTGATCTTGATTTAGGACCGCGTTCCGCTAAGGGCAAACCGTCTGGCAAAGTCGCACGTTTTTTCTGGTATTTAGCTGCTCCTTTACGCTGGTTGTTTAAAACGATTTTTTATTTTATACCCGCTTTTGTAGTTGGTTTAATGGTGTCATTATTTCGCATTCTAAGTGTTGCTTTGAGTTGGTTATTTAAACCTGCGCTTTGGGTGTTCGATAAGATATATGATGCATTATCTGCCACCTATTTTAAATTGTTAGATTGGGCTATGCAGGCGCGCCTCTTGGTTTTTGCTTTTATTATTTCGGTCTCGCTATTGTCGATGCTGCTTATTCCAAAGCTGGGTGTCGAGTTAATACCGCCTATGTCACAGGGCGAGTTTGATGTCGAAATTACCTTACCGAGTGGTTCAAGACTTGAAAATACCGATAAAACACTTTCTGAATTAGCCACTTATACTCAGCAGCAAGAAGGCGTTGAACGCACTTATTCATTAGCGGGTACAGGCAGTTTAATGAACGCTTCACCAGCACAGGGTGGCGACAACTGGGGTAAATTGAACGTGGTAATGGCGGATACTGCTAGTGTTGCACAAGAGCAGGCGGTTATTGAGGCTATGCGCGCTTACTTGAGAAATCAGGCAGGTGTAAAAAGTAAGTTTGGTACTCCTGAGTTCTTCAGTTTTTCTACGCCGTTAGAGATCGAAATTATTGGCTATGACTTAGCGAATTTGAAGCGTTACGGCGACGTGCTCGCTGATGAACTAGGAAAGAATACACGATTTGCCGATATCAAAAGCTCTTTGCAAGCAGGCAACCCTGAGTTAAAAATTAACTTTGATCATTCGAAGTTAGCGCAATTGGGCTTAAATGCACCGAATGTCTCAAGCTTGATTGCAGCGAAAGTAGGGGGAGAAATCGCGAGCAAATTTAGCGTCGATGACCGCAAAGTTGATATTTTAGTGCGAAATCAAGAGCAGCAGCGTAATTCAATTCGCGATATTGGACAAATTATTGTTAATCCAGGTGCTTCGCCAGCCATTCCTTTATCTGCTGTGGCAGAAATTGAAATGTCTGTGGGCCCAAGTGAAATTAGCCGTGTTGACCAGCAGCGCGTGGTCTTAATTTCAGCCAACCTCGCTTATGGTGACCTCGGCGCAGCCGTTATTGATGCGCAGCAAGCGATTGACAACATCCAACTGCCTATGAGTCTGCAGGCGAATGTAGCAGGGCAGAGCGAAGAAATGAAAGCCAGCTTTGAGTCGCTTTATTTAGCGTTAGCTCTGGCAGTATTTATGGTGTATATCGTGATGGCTTCTCAATTTGAATCGTTTCTGCATCCCTTCTTAATTTTGTTTACGGTACCGATGGCCTGCGCGGGGTCCATTTATGGCTTAGTGCTCACCGGTACTAATGTCAGTGTTGTGGTATTTATCGGCTTAATAATGTTGGCAGGGATTGTCGTCAATAATGCGATTGTGTTGATTGATCGAATTAATCAGCTACGCGAAAGTGGCGTTGAAAAAGGAAAAGCGATAATTGAAGCTGCGCAAAGTCGACTGCGCCCCATTTTAATGACGACCTTAACCACCGTATTGGGCTTGCTCCCTATGGCGATTGGTTTGGGCGAAGGTTCTGAAATTAGAACACCGATGGCAGTAACGGTGATCTTTGGATTGTTATTTGCGTCATTACTAACCCTGTTCCTTATCCCTGTGCTTTACAGCTTGTTTGACCGTAAGCAGTTTAAATCTGTTGAGGTTCCTACTCCTGTTGGCAATTCGGCATCAGGTAACGCAACTGAGGAGCCTAGCCATGGATAAGTTTGCGCATGCAGGCGCAGTGCTTGCGTCCTTCGCTATTCGTCGCCCAGTCACTATTACGATGGTGTTCATTTCACTGCTTATTATGGGCTTGGGGGCAAGTCGCTATTTGCCGCTGGAGAAGTTTCCCGGCATCGACTTTCCAGAGCTTTTTATTCAAGTACCATATCAAGATGCAACGCCAGGCGAAATTGAAAAAATGATTACGCGCCCGGTTGAAGAGGCATTGGCGACAATGTCAGGTATCAAGCGCTTGCGTTCAGTTTCAAATGAAAATAGCGCTGAAATTAATATTCGCTTTGACTGGGACGCAAACATCAAGGCGAAGAGTATAGAGGCTCGCGAAAAGATTGATGCTATTCGTCATTTACTGCCTGCTGATGTTGAGCGCGTTATGGTATTTAAATTCAATTTAGCCGATATGCCGGTGTTTCAGTTAAGATTGTCCAGCGACCGTGATATTTCAAATTCATATGACTTGCTAGAGCGCAACTTAAAAATGCCAATAGAGCGCGTTAAGGGCGTATCTCGAGTCGAGTTATATGGTGTACAAAAAAAACAAATTTCAATTCGTCTTGATCCAGACCGAGTTGCTGCACTGCATGTTGACGTGGCGTTATTAACACAAACCTTGCGCGACGCTAACTTTTCAATGACCGCGGGGCAGTTCTTTGATCTCGACCAAAAAATAACGATCAATCCTAGCGGTGAGTATCAGAGTAAAGAAGAAATTGCAGACATTATTGTCATGCGAAATGTGCGTCTGAGCGATATTGCCGAGGTGAAGTATGAGACACCAAAAGCAGTGGAAGGACGTCATTTAGACAAAACGCATGCGATTGGATTGAACATTTTTCGAGAGTCGGGTGCTAATTTGGTTGAAGTCTCGACAGCGGTCATGGCAGAAATTGAAAATGCGAAAAACAGCACTGCCTTTAGCGGCATCAATGTGTTTGTGATGCAAGATGAAGCGACAAGTGTCACTCAGTCACTGCAAGATTTGATTAATTCAGGTTTGGTCGGTGGCTTTCTGTCCATCATTGTCCTGTATTTGTTTTTACGTAATTTGGCGACAACGCTAGTGGTGGTCCTTTCAGTGCCTTTTGCTATTTGTATCACATTAGCTTGTATGTATTTTATGGGCTATACGCTGAACATACTGTCACTCATGGGCTTGATGTTGGCGGTTGGTATGTTGGTAGACAATGCGGTCGTGGTAACAGAAAGTATATTCCAAGAACGAGAAAAATCAGATGACATCATTGAAGCGACCAAAAAAGGCGTTTCTCTAGTGAGTTTAGCGGTCATTGCAGGTACAGCAACAACCGTCATTGTCTTTTTGCCCAACATTGTCGGCGTAAAAGCAGAGTTGACGGTTTTCTTGGAGCACGTTGCTGTGTCTATATGCATTTCGCTGGTAGCGTCGTTAGTGATTGCGCAAACCCTCATTCCTTTACTCACAACGAAGCTCAAAATAAAACCAAAACTGGTACAGCAAAAAACCTCTAGATTGAAGACAGTGTACGAACGTATTTTGCGTTGGACTATTGCGCATCAAAAAGGAACAGCCGCCATTGCTGTTGCAATCTTGCTGAGTACAGCGATTCCAATGAGCTTGTTGAAAAGCGATGAAGACAGCAATAACAACCAAGATCGCATTTGGCTAAACTACGATATTCAAGGCAATTACAGCTTAGAAGAAGTTGAAAAGTCAGTCGCTAAAATGGAAGATTATTTATATGCAAATAAGGAAAAATTCCATATTAAGCAGGTATATAGCTATTACACCGCTGGTTTTGCTGTTTCGGGAATTACCTTAGAAGATGACCTACCTGTAAAAGTAAAAGATTTAAAAAATGACATTAAAGAAACCTTGCCATTATTTGCAAGAGCGAAGCCTTCATTTCAGTGGGACCAAGGCTCGGGCGGCGGAGTTCGACTTACTCTATTTGGTCAAAGCTCAGAGAATCTGCTGCGATTAGCTAATCAAATCGTGCCTGTTATGAACAGTGTTGAAGGCTTAACTGATGTGAAAACAGATGTCGATGGGCAAGATTTCGAACTGCAGCTTAGCGTAGATAGAGAAAAAGCCTTCCGCTTTGGTTTAAGCTCAAGTGATGTTGCGAATATTGTGAGCACTGCATTGCGTGGCACCAATTTACGCACATTTAGAGGCGAAGCTGAAGGCGAGGTGAGCATTAAACTCATGTTCGACGAGGCGCTGCAAACTTCTGTGGAAAAGCTGCGTAATTTGACTATTTTTCGAGATGAGAATCAAAATGTCACGCTGGACATGGTGGCAACGATGAAAGTTGAGCCTCGACTATCACAAATTCAGCGCAGTTCACGCCAAACGTCACTCAGCATCGGCGGTAACTTAGAAGCAGATGTCACGGTCGATGAGGCTCGCGAGCGCATTGAACGTATTATGCAAAATATCGAGTTACCGTCGGGCTATTCATGGTCATTAGAAGGCAGTTTCCAGCGTCAAGATGAAGACGAATCGATAATGCTGACTAACATGATACTAGCCATCATTATGATATATATCGTAATGGCCGCATTATTTGAATCACTGATGTTGCCAACGGCCGTGCTGACTTCTCTTTTCTTTTCGTTTACTGGCGTATTTTGGGCGTTCTTGATAACGGGCAATGCCATGACAGTGATGGGTATGATCGGGATGTTGATTTTAATGGGCATTGTCGTCAACAACGGTATTGTGCTGGTGGATAGAATAAATCACTTGGCGAACATGGGCATGAGCGTGCCTGATGCCATAATCGAAGGATGTCTAAGCCGCGTCAGGCCAATACTCATGACCGTGTTAACAACAGTACTTGGCTTGCTGCCGCTGGCTTTAGGTGACGTCAGCATTGGTGGCGATGGCCCTCCTTATGCGCCAATGGCTATAGCGATAATTGGAGGTCTGTTGTTCAGCACAGTAACCAGCCTGTTCTTAGTGCCGTTAGCCTATTTGCTGTTGCTTAAAGTTCGCCGGGCAACAGTGGCAATGATCAGTGAAAGTAAGCAAGTGGTTTCTAAAGTAATAAAAGCAGCGTGATGAAAAGTGCACGCTTG
Source organism: Glaciecola nitratireducens FR1064 (assembly GCF_000226565.1). Lineage (NCBI taxonomy): Bacteria > Pseudomonadati > Pseudomonadota > Gammaproteobacteria > Alteromonadales > Alteromonadaceae > Brumicola > Brumicola nitratireducens. Next base: position 1,581,443 of record NC_016041.1, read on the forward strand.
CTAAAAATATCTGAAAATGAATAAACGTGAAAAAATGGTCGCTGGGTTTGTCTTCATATACAATACGCACTCATTAGCGATAAATAAGAAGTAGACGCCAGCCATGACAATTAACGATTTATTAGCCCCAGTCAGTGCATTTTTGCGTTGCGAAACGCCACAAACATGGATTGACGAAGCCATTAAACCTGAGAATTTGTCGGTAGTATTGCTAGACCATTTAGTGTGTGAGCTCAAAGCTGCGCAAAGCGCGATGTTTTTAATTCGACGTTATGTTGTTGATAAAGAAAGCGGGCAAGCGCTTTTACAGTGGTTAAAGCCATACGAAGACTTCACTTATCGTATGCAAGGCGACTGGCGTGTTCTAGCCAAGCAAAACAAGCTTACGAAGTCGATGATGCCAGTGCAAAACTCTGCCTATGGGCAAGACCTGATAGACAAGATGGTACTGCTGATAAAAGAGGAGCTGCATCATTTCTATCAAGTACTAGAGATGATGGAGCATTATCAAATACCGTATGAGAATATTTCTTCAAGTCGCTATGCAAAAGGGATGCTACGCCACGTAAAAAATCATGAGCCCGACGCGCTTATCGATAAATTAATTTGCGGTGCTTTCATTGAAGCTCGCTCGTGTGAGCGTTTTGCAAAATTAGCGCCGCATGTTGATAAAAAATTGGGAGATTTTTACGTTTCTTTATTACGCAGCGAAGCGAGACATTTCGAAGATTACCTTGAACTCGCAGAGTCAATCGCAGGGAAAGATATTGCAGAGCGAGTGGCTTTCTTTGGTGAAGTTGAGGCGGAGCTTATTCAGTCGCCTGATAGCGCAGAGTTTCGTTTTCACAGTGGGGCGCCTGATGTGAAAAAAGCACCGCACTCTAGTTTAGAAAATACAACAGCAGCTTAATATTTAATAGCGGAAACGGTTTGGGTGAAATAATATTTATTTGAGAGAGCCGCTTAGTAAAAACTAAGCGGCTTTTTTATTGATTTTAATTAGCCACGATACATGTACGTGTACTAAAAGCGTATCCTGTTGACGTATGCTTGTCTTCTTTCACAACTAATACGTCATTGTCACTAATATAAACAACCCGTTCATCTGGTGCTTTTAAACAATGTGAATATTCAAATGCTTCATAATTGTAGACAAATGATGCGATTAAGGTGTCAAGAAAGTATATTTTGGGCGGTTTTATATTTGTTTGCTCAACGATTGCGTCATTTACATCAACTACGAGAGTTTCATTAGGTTCAACTTTTCGAATATTTTCAGGCGCATCCGGGGTGACGTTAGCATCTAATCTTTCTAGCAGTTTATTTTTAGCTGTTAACAATTCCTTGCGATCTTGCTCGCTCAAGTTTTCTTTTTGCAGTTCACCTTCGATTACATCCAAGCCTACCGTTGCTACCTTTTTATCTACGATACCTCCTGCACTGCTAGTAAATCTGAACCCTGGCGTATGCGGTAAGTTGAGTTGGTCACCATACCAACCTAGAGAAGTGATCATAGTCATCGAAACCGGTGCTAAGAGAATTAAGCGCACAATACTAAATGTCTTTGGAAAAGCCTCTTTTGGTTTTGCTTTTTTTCCGATAATTCGCATCAATACTAATAAGCCGCGCAATAAACGCACTATTTGCAGTAAACCAAAAATCACAATCATGGCAACCACGCTGACTATCATTAGCCATAGAGGCAAAATTAAAAGCGTTGTTACTCCTAGCGTGTGGTAAAGCTGCGTGGGGTCGGCATTGATAACTATGTTAACTTTTTGCGAGGCAACAGCAAGTGTGAAATTTGCTATTGCGGCATATAAGACTAATAAAATTAGTCTGCCAAAGGTTGATTCCCACACTTTTATAAAAATAGCCCAAAGTTCTCTGGCCATGCCGAAAAAAGCAAAAAGACCAATCAACCACATCGTCGAATTTTGTTCATCTATATCGCCATCAGCAAACACAAACAAAATTAGGGCGAGTACATAAATAATTTGGTTTGCATGCAGTTGCGCCCATCGCTCTCCCAAGCCAAAACGCCACTGTTTGAGCTTCCCAATTAAGGTATGCCTAATGTTAGCTTTAGTCGTTTTTGCTCCAGATAGCTCGGGTTGGTTTTGCAGTTGCTTTGTCATGAAAACAGCTCCCTATGTAGTCTGTTGAGCTCATTCATATAATCAGTATGTCCAAGCTGATGAACAACTACAAACTAAATTTATAAGTCGCAACTACTTAATAGTAGAACACCTTTACTCAAACCTGCACATTAATCGCTAATTTTAACGTGAGCAATACGATTGGTTGAGCTTTGATGTATCAGCAAATTCGACCGGATCACGTGAGCGCTAACCAAGCCTTGGGGCCACCCATTCCTTAAATTCAAGCGTATTTGTACCTTTAATAAGCGCAGGTACTCGTTTGTGTTGAACGTCACATAAAATTTATCTGCCTTCGCGATGTCAGGGGTTTTGCATCTGTTGCATGAAGGTTATCTCGATGAATTCCGCAGGCTGTGTACGTTTAGCTGCCGTTCGGCCCGACAGTCATTTCATGTATTCGCTTTTATTTTCACTCACCAGTTTTGCGAATGCCTAAGTGTATGACTTAGCGGCTTAAAGCTGTACTATGCCAATAGTGATTTATTTATAAGCGGTTCTTAGGGTCCGCTTCATTTAAATGTTAGCTGCCTGTGGGAAAAGCAAGGAATTAACGTGAGTAATTCATATTTTAGTCCTCACTTAAGACGAATTTGGGGGACTAGTATCATTTTCGTATTACCGGCGGCACTTTATCCCCTAACGAGCGAAAGGCCTGAAAAGAGTTCTGTATTTTTATTATTATTAGTGCTCTTATGTTCTTGGACAGTTCTAAAGGCAATTTTCAGCTCAAAAACTCAAACTTGTATTTTTTTAGGCTGTTTAGCTTTATCTTTTGCCTTAGTATTCGGTTACTTTTTTTCCGGAAGTTATCTTCCATTCATCATCATTCCAATAATCCCTCTTTTGTGGGGGCCAATTTCCTATGATGCTATTTTCAAAATTCTTAAAAATTACGAGTGCAATAATGGTAGTAAATAGATTGTTTATAGCAGCTAACAAGGCTCTCGCTTCGCTCGCTGGCACGCTAACAGGGGCTGCGTCACTTCGTTCCTAATTTTAGCCCATGTGTTATCGCCCCTTAGTGGGAAGTTGATATGATTCCCGCTGTCAATAAGCATGACGCTTTACCCGCCGAGTTCTTTCATCAGCGTTGTGGATCTGACTGGCGTTTGATACCCCATGGTTTCATGGGCACGTTGGCTTGGTCAGACGATGAGTTGGTAGCAAACCCAGAAAATCATGCCTACCTGAGCGAGGAAAAACGTGGCACGTAGCAGCACAAACGCTGGCGCGGTGCTGATGAGGTGCACCAGGCTCTGCCCCACACGCGCGGCCAGGATAAAGGCCGCAAGGCCATCCACAACCGGACTCTTACTCATTAGCGCAGCGATCACCACGACGGCAGCGAAGAGCGGAAAGTTTTCCACGCAGTTGAGATGTGCGCCTTTGGCGCGGACCATAAAGGATGGGTCGCGGTTGACTTCAGCACGCTCCCAGTCCGCCAAGTTGCGATCTCCGAGCAGCGCCATCGGCACGCGGGGAAACGCGTAAGTCAGCATCAACAGTTGCATCCACACTACGTAAAGCAGCACAGCGATAAATCCGGTCAAAGGGCATTCTCCATGGGTTGGATTGAGACAATTCTTACGCACTAAGCCCGCTAACAGATGCGAGAATCGCGACTACATAACCCCACCCTATCATAAAATGCGCTTGTGTTGAAATCGGAACAATCGGGGTTAGTCCAATTTGTGGTGCTCTCCCCCCAACAACGTAATGCAAGTGACTCACTGGGTCGTTCGCTTTTTTCAGCGGTACACTTGCGTTATCGTTGTTTGCTCAGTTCGACTCCGTCTCACTCAGGGCGTGGCCCCCTGAACACAGCGTTGAACGTCTGCTGATTGTCTTTAGCTGACCGTCACAGATTAGCGAGCCAATGTCTCCTTCTCGCTCAAAGGAGACTAAATCCGAAAAAATAGCTAAGTCCGTTGTTACCCAAAGCTGCACTTCAATGGAGGTCTAGTGACGATACGTTTATAACATTAATGCAGTTGTAAATACCGTTAAAAGGTTAAATTGCTAACCTCTCAATCAATCTATGACACAAAATCAACTAAGTAATTGTATTAGCTATGAAAACCAATTTGCTTTTTAACTATTATTGAAGATTTTTGTCTGTTTAAACTGTTGCTATTATTGTTTATTAAAAATAAAAAGAAGGATCAAATAGATCCCTAATTTCGTTTCAGTGACCCGTTCTAAATAACGTTGACACTTTTCAAACCTTTTTAAGGACGGGTCACGGCCAATTTTGCAGCACGCTTTTTATGTTAAATTTGAATTGGCAAAAGCTGTATTCGATGATTATCAATCAACGATTAGATCGAAATTTAATCAGAACTTATCTTGGTAAGAAGTCGGCACGGAGAAACAAACAAATTGGAAAAAGTGATAACCAAAGGACTCTCTTATTAAAACCAAGAAAGGGCTAAATTAGCCCTTTCTTAAAATATATCTGTCCGTTTAGTTCATTTCGGGTGCAAAGTTACTACCTGCTAAGAAAAGCCATTTTTCTCCATCTTTAACAAGCACTTCTGAAATCCTAACGACTGAGCGTTCACGGCTACCGTCAGCGGTTTTTGTTACTGTTGTCGCGTAATAATTGACTACCGCAGTGTTTCCTTCAACGGTAATAGCTGCTGGCGAAATCTCATAGATAAGCGTATCAGAGGCTGCATCGCCAAAACGTGACCACTTGATAGAAGCATTTTTATAAACAGGTCCGCCGCTATCAGCGCCCCAAGTCACGTACTTATCGTGTACATAGTTATCCGGCCAATTACCGTTTTCTGCGGCATCATCTACCCAAGTCTGTTCGACAATCGACCAGACCTCCATCTGAGAGTCATTCCAAGTTGGCTGTTGTGCATTTGTTGAAAATGCAATCGCAAGTGTAAAGAGTGTAGCAAGACGCAATTTGACAAGGTTCATTATATAATCCCTATATTAATTTTTTGGTTATTGCTCATTTATAAGCTGTTCAATTTTTGAACACCAGTACACTACGCCATATTTATCTTAAACGTCAAACAAAACGAACTTACTATCATAGATGCGAACACTCTCAGAATTCGGAACAAGCCAACAAAATTTCAATTGGAGGGCATAGCATCGTCGCGAACCATTATTGTGAACATCGTCAACGACCCGCTTATCTCCCTAAGCGTACTTACCGCGGAATATTTTTTAACTAACAATCAAAGTATGGTGTTTTTGTCTTGTTACATCCAATCTATAATATCCTTGTTCAAGCACTGTTGGCTGTAAATAAGTTGTTTATTGCTTCTTAAATTTTATCGAAAATATATACATAAATTTACTGTGTAATTACTTTAAAAAGCTAAGCCTAAAACGTCTATATGCATAAATTGATGTGTTAATACCCAAGTATAACTAAAAATATCGTCAAGGTTTTAGGCCGGTAGTAGGCTTTAGCGAAGCTTGACGCGAGACAAAGGCGTAGATGAAAAATAGTTTACACTGAGGTCAGTCAATAATTGACCATGCCAATTAATAGCATTTATTAATGAGTTATTTATGAAACTAATCTTAGCACGCAGAGAAGATCCGAACGCTAGCGTTACATCAAAGCCTCTCGCCAAAGGATTCACGTTAATTGAACTGATGATTGTGGTCGCTATTATTGGTTTACTAGCAGCGATCGCTTTGCCAACCTACAGTAACTTTGTATTACGCTCAAAACTGACAGAAACAGCTGTTCAACTTGGCGCTTTTGCTCGCGACTTTAATACTTCGAAACAAATAAACGGTAAATATCCTGACGACGTCTCTGTGGGTGTCATACCGACTAATTCCTCAGGTCTCACCATCGACAAAACGCAATGGGAAACGCCAACATTATTAGGTGGCAACTGGAACTGGGAAGGAGCTAATAACCATTCCTACGCAGGAATATCAATTGACGGTTCCACTGCCGAGGAAGAAGACTTCATGCAGTTAGATACCATTATAGATAACGGTGATTTATCAAGTGGAAAGTTTCGCAAAACCCCGAATGGAAGATATACCTTTATTCTTGAGGAGTAGTTAATATACTTGGTTTCAACAAAGGTAAAAGTCTTCATTAATAACTTCTCGCCATAAGCTTGTGTTATCAAGTTTTAAGAAAGTTAACTAACAATACAAGTGAGTCGTTTAAATGTGGCTGAATCAAGAGCAGACAATCGATTCCGCAATACGTGCATACAGAGAGTCTTTATTAAAGGCTAGTCCTAATCATATCGTTATTGACAATCTATTCAATAGTGAGAATCTCGATAAAGTAATGAGCGTTTTACGCAATACGACGTGTTGGCAAACTCAAAAGCACACTTATTCTGCTTTATATGTTGATAGTGCCCAGTGGTTAGACGCAAGCAAAGATGAACGCTTTGTAAGCCGAGATGTTTGGCAACGCGAAGAGATTAATACTGACAGTGCTAATATAGCTCAAGACTTTTTGTCATTTTTGCGTGGGAATGAATTTATGTCATTATTATCACGTGTATTTAATGTGCCATTAACCGATATAAATGTGGCAAAGCCAGAAATCAATACTAATTATTTTCGCTTAAGTGCTGCAGACTTTGTGCATCAACATGCTGACGATTCGCCCGGAAGAGTAGCCTGTATGCTTTTGTATTTGAATAAAGAATGGAACAACGAAGCCGGCGGTGAGCTCATGTTTATGGGTAAAAACGATAACGCAATTAGCATCGAGCCTATCTACAATCGCTGTGTTTTGTTTGATCCTTTCTCAGAGGGTTCAGAGCACTGGGTAAATGCCGTGACGTCTGAAGATACCAATGTATATCGCTATAACGTAACCAGTTGGTATTGGTCTGAATAGGGCCTGTTTTCTAAAACTGCTGCGCTACTAACATCAGTAACTGAAGCAATTTTTGCTACTTTGCTCCCTTGTAACGACAGTCTTCATAGCACGATATTTGAATCAACTTAATGACCATACGGAGAATGATAAAGAGGAATGGATTGCTTTACAAACGTTTTCACGATACTCAAAGAGATTAGTAAGAAATTAGGACAAAAGTAGCGTTTAGCAATCTGTTTTGCGTAAATGTCCTAACTTCTTATTACAAGGTATTTTAAGAGACTTTCAGTGGCTATGGTGATTCTTATTGTTGTGGTCGTCCGCCATTGGATTTCCATTGGTGTCATAAAATCCTGATGCACCGTGTTCTATGAAACCTAAATTCATCATTTTTGTTAAAAATGGATCCGTATGATCATCACCAATGTCGGCATAGTCGGTTGCATAATAGTCGTAGCGAGATTTGAAAAATGGCGTTATCTGTTCACCAGACAAGTCTACGCTTTGTAAAGACCATGATTCTACTATGCTATCCGTTTCTTTCTCTGTAATAGCAAAGCTGTTGATCAAGCTCAGCTCGGGAAACCAAGTGATTTCCATTGTTAGCCCATCATTGCTGAATGTTTTTGTTTCGATACGGCCGCAGCCTTCGTTAATCGAATTCGTTGTGGTAAATTTTTTAAGGAGTGAATCACTTATTAATTGATTGCGATAGGACCAGTCTGATTCTGATTTACCATGCACTTTTTCACCAGGTTGGTATTCAATAGCTCGCTCGTGCAGGTCGAAAAAACGAGTGCTTTTTATCTGACTCGCCTGATTCAATTGCCAAGACTCAGTGATACCTGTTTGTGGATATTGATGTGCGACTTCGTTGCCGTTTCTGAGTAAGGTAATCTGCAGCGCTAGGTCTGATTTGTCTCTGGAGTGAGTATTACTAACAATTTCATATACCGCAATAAGCTTGCTTTTAGGCGAGGCTGAGCTTAAGCACTGTTCATTTATTGCAGCTATCTCGCTTGGTTTTACGAATTTACTTGTATCAATACTGAGAGGACTGCTAGCTAGCGCGCCAAACGCGGTTACACTCGTAATGAAAATACATAGTTTCATGATGTTCTTCATCGAATTTACTGCAATTTCTATTAAAGATTTCATAGTGGGTGCTTATCCGTTTTAATTTTGAGTCTTTTAACGTCGCTTGATGCTTTCACCGCATGCAAGTTCACGTGTATTCAACTGTCTGTTATTATTTCTAATGGTCTAAATGAGGTATAACGGATGAATCATCACCCGCTATACCTAGAGACTAAACCAATACAACAGTGAACTATTGAGCGCTATTTGCCTTGCCGCTTAAATCGGAAGCAAAGTCCATAACATGGTAAATCATGTTTTGCTCATTAGTACCGTTAAGTAAAAAAGCACCGGGTCCTTTCGCATAAATACCCACGTCTTCACCTGAGTGCGTTTCGCTTTCTAGTGGCACTAATGCTTCTTGGTGAAAGCCCGCAGATGTGGTGTCAATGTTACTTAAGTCTTGGCGACCAGCAGCAATTGGCATACCGTAGGAAGCGTCAGCGTCAGTCACTTCATTTCCTAAATTTTGGAAACCTCTGCCATTGGTGTAACCCAAGGTCGTGTATGGCTGGCCATCGGCAGCTAATGCGGCTTCTGTTTGACCTACGCTAACGACCTTCCCAAGTATTGGATTACCGCGCTTCGGATATCCAGCAATGGTGAATACATGACCATGATCGGCGGTTACAATAATTAATGTATCCTCATCATTGGTCATCTCATCGGCCAAGGCAATGGCCTCCGAGAATGCGATAGTGTCGGTTAAAGCTCCATAAGCACTACCTGCATGGTGGCTATGATCGATTCGACCCGATTCAACGGAGAGGAAAAAGCCTAGGGGATTATTGTCCAAAATTTCAATTGCCTTGGCCGTCATCTCTGCAATGCTAGGCTCTCCAGCAATATCATTGCCTCTATCTGCTTCGTACTGCATGTGAGACTCGTTGAACAAACCAAATACATGAGTTGTGGTTTCAGTATTAATTGCGTTAAAGCCTGCTTGGTCGAACACATACGCGCCCGAAGGGTAGGTAAGCGACCATTCTGCCGTTAAATCACGGCCATCTGTACGATCGCCTTCTACAGCGCTAGCTGCATCTGCGCTGTTAAACGCAGCGTCTCTCGGTAAAAAGTGTCTTCTACCACCACCAAAAACGACTTCGAGTCCATTCACATTGCTACCTTCAAAGCGCGTTTCTAAATTCGCTTTAAAATTAACGAGTTGTTCTGCTATGTCTTTGCAGCCAGCAGTGACTGCAGCCGCAGGCATGTCAGAAACATCTTCCCAGTTACGGTCAGCTGATTTTGCATACGTCGCCGCTGGCGTTGCGTGCGTTATTCTAGCTGTGGAAATAATACCCGTCGACTTACCTGCTAACTCGGCAAGCTCCAGCGCTGTAACCAGTTCATTTCCGGCCACCGTTGAGCAATCGCCGCGTACAATATTTTCATCAACACCGATAACACCCACATCGGTTTTAACTCCGCTTACCATTGCCGTCATGGTGCCAGCTGAGTCGGGTGTTTGTGCGTCAACATTGTAAGTTTTTGCAAGGCCCGTAAATGGGAAACGGTCAAAGGAAAGACTATTTTCTTCGCCTAACTGGCCATTCATCTGGCCTTCCAATATGCGTGAAGCTGTAACCGTTGATACTCCCATTCCATCGCCTACAAACAAGATGACATTCTTAGCTGAGCCTTTTAGTTGCTCAATTAAAGCTGCTTGCTGCGCCGGCCCAGTGGTGTCATACGACGTAACTTGCTGCGCTTTGTCAGCATTGGCACTGTTAATTTGCGTGTTCGCGCCACTTGTCGCGTTTAACCATGTATCTTTGTTTTGTGAAATGAGTGCTGCACCATCGACAAACCACGGATTATTTAAGCTGTTAAGCAACTGCGTAGAGCTAACTGCCGTGACGCCAGGTGCGCATACGTAGTTTGTACTTGTGATTTCGCTCGGTTCTAAAATGCCACTCGCGTCAGCGTCAACCCCAGATTCAAACTTCACACCACTATTTGGACAGTTTGTGTCACCAATAGTCAGATTAGTTTGCACCACTAGGCTGCTGTTGCCCGTTGAACCATCTTGGCCATCAGTGCCATTTATTCCTGCAACGCCATTAGCGCCATCATCGCCTTCTAAAAAACAACCATTTAGTCCAATTACGGCAATTGCGATAAGACTGAGTTTTAAATTTTTCATTCTAATTCTCCCTAATTATTCTTGGATAAGATCAAGTGCTTGATTGATCACATGAAACAAAGCACTTTGCTCAATCACACCTTGGACTAACTGCGCTCCTGGACCATTTGCATGTAGGGCAACATCTTCACCACTATGAGTTTCGGAGCTTAGTGGTACCAATGCTTCTTGGTGGAAGCCTGACGATTCAGTGTCGATCGCAGATATGTCTTTGCGGCCAGCATTGTTAGTCATTGCGTAAGATGCATCGGCATCTGTTTCAGTGCCCAAATCCATCATTCCAAGGCCATTGGTGTAGCCTAATGTAGTGTAGGGTAGGCCATCAGCATCTTGCGCTGGCGTATCTGAATTCACTCCGACTACCTTGCCGAGAATAGGGTTGCCGCGTTTTGGATAGCCTGCAATCGTAAATACGTGACCGTGGTCAGCGGTAACGAGAATTAAGGTGTCCTCGCTACTAGTCATGTCATAAGCTTTCTTAACTGCATTAGATAGTTCAATAGCATCAGTGAGGGCGTTATATGCGCTGCCAGCGTGATGTCCATGGTCAATGCGACCTGATTCAACCATCAAGAAGAACCCTTTCTCTTGGTTGTCTAAAATATCAATCGCTTTTTCGGTCATCTGCGTCAAGCTCGGCTCGCCTGCGATATCGTTGCCGCGATCCGCCTCATATTGCATATGCGACTCGTTGAATAAACCAAACACCTTTGTAGACGTTGCCGCATGAATTGCGTCAAATCCTGTTTGGTCAAAAACGTAATTTCCAAGCGGGTATTTTGTTTTCCATTCTGCAGTCAGGTCGCGTCCATCAGTGCGATCGCCTTCAACTGCGCTCGCTGCATCAGTGCTATTGAATGCTTCATCTTTAGGGAGAAAGTGACGACGTCCACCACCAAAAACAACATCAATTCCATCTATATCAACACCGACATAACGCTTTTCCAAATAGTTTTCAAAATTGACTAACTGATCAGCAATATCTTTACAGCCTCCAGTTATCGCAGCTTCCGGCATATCAGATATGTCTTCCCAGTTTCTATCTGCAGATTTAGCATAGGTTGCCGCTGGTGTTGCGTGCGTAATGCGAGCGGTCGAAATAATACCTGTTGCTAAGCCTTTAATTTCAGCTAGTTCAAGTGCAGTAACAACTTCATTCCCAGCAACGGTAGAACAATCACCGCGACTAATGTCTTCATCAACGCCGATAACACCCACGTCAGTTTTCAAGCCAGACATCATGGCGGTCATTGTGCCGGCAGAGTCGGGTGTTTGTGCATCAACGTTATAAGTTTTAACAAGTGCTGTGTGTGGAAATGATTCAAAACTAAGGTAACCTTCTTCTCCAAGTTGGTCATTCAGTTGCCCTTGTAAAATTCGAGCAGATGTTAGCGTTGAAATACCCATTCCATCACCTATAAATACAATCACATTTTTGGCTTTAAAACTGTTGTTCGTTTGCAGTTTTTCCATTAGTTTAGCGTGAGCATCGGTGTACCAAGCATTTGATGTTTGGTGTTCAGGCAGAGCTGTTGCAGCAGCAACCGTACTAAGGCCTGCTGTAAGAGAGAGAATAGCTATCTTTCTGATTAAATTCATAATTTTTCCTAGACAATCCAAGTCAAGTTAATCGATTGAGCGCGAACTGATGAAAATAAGGTTTCATCGAGCCGCTATAGACTAAAAATTAATTGTGACAATTTAGGGATATAAAAATGAACAATTAGTGTAGGAAAAGTGACAGTGCTCTTACGTTTTTATGACTGTTTTTTTATGCTTTTGTTAACGTAATTTTGCACTTTTATTACAAGGTAGGCAGGGGTTGACCTACAGTAAAAGTGCTGGGGTAATGCAGCTGTTGAGATTACTGAAAGGCGCGATTTTCTAACGACAAGTGATGTGCATCAGCAATCAAAATACTGCCCTGATCATACCAATCACCTAGCACGATGCGCTTCATCGGTTTATTGTTAACGTAAAATTTATGCACATTTGGTCGATGCGTGTGTCCATGTATCAGCAAGTCAACGTTATGTCGCTGCATTGCTAATTCAACTTCACTTTGGGTTACGTCCATAATCTCAGCGGTCAATTGTTTCTGATTGTTTTTGCTTGTCTCACGACCGTCGTTAGCGATTTTTTGACGTATTTTTAGAGGCAGCAACAGCATGAGCCTAGGCCACCACCAACTGCGAGATTTTTTTCTAAACTTCTGATACTCAAGGTCGCGAGTGCACAGTTCGTCGCCGTGCATTAGGAGGGCTCTGCGGCCGTACAGATCGATAACATACTGTTCCGGCAGAATAGTCATGCCAGCTCTGTCAGCAAACGCTTGGCGAATGGCGAAGTCGCGATTACCGTGAATGAAATAAATAGGTACTGTAGCACTCAAACTTTTTAATGCGGCGGCAATGCTTTCTGAGAAAGGAGTGACGTTGTCGTCTCCAATCCATACTTCGAAAAGGTCGCCTAAAATATAAAGCGCGTCTGCGTGAATGGCTTCCGTTTGCAGAAAGTGAAACAGGCAGTTGTTAATATCTTGCCGATCTGCACTAAGATGCAGATCGGAGATAAAGTAGGTAACAGACATTATTATTGTCTAAGAATGAATGTCGTGTTATTCAATAATTTCTGCAGACTCAATTATTACGTCTTCTAGCGGAACATCTTGATGCATGCCCATGTTACCTGTAGCAACACCTTTGATTTTTTCAACAACGTCCATGCCTTCAACAACTTCAGCGAATACGCAGTAGCCGTAACCTTGAGAATTAGCGGCAGTAAAATCTAAAAAGTTATTGTCTTTTACGTTAATGAAAAATTGAGCTGTCGCTGAATGCGGGTCGTTTGTGCGAGCCATTGCAAGCGTACCTAATTTATTACTCTTGCCGTTATCGGCTTCGTTTTCAATTGGTGCTTTAGGGGTCTTCTGTTCAAGGCCAGGTTCGAAACCACCACCTTGCACCATGAAGTTGCTGATTACGCGATGAAAAATCGTGCCGTTGTAAAAACCCTCTTCGACGTAGCTTAAAAAGTTCGCCACCGTCTTTGGAGCTGCGTCTGCAAACATAGCGAGCTTAATATCGCCGTGATTTGTCTTTAAAATAACCATTGTTTAATCCTGTATTAGTGAATGTTATATTCAATTTTTCGCTTTGCACAGATGCAAGCCAAAACATGAAATTTTGAAGCTAGATTTTAATGCGCTAATGGTAGCGTAAAATGCCTGTAAGACCAACGAGATGCTCATGTTTTTGCTGCATTATTCATAAAAGCGGTTCACATTTTTGGTGTCGATGCTAGAATTCGTCCGATTTTAACCTTGCTGCATAGCAAAGCTACGTAATAGAACCATAAGGTAAGCACAAAACATGCTACAGATTTACAACACTTTAACTCGCAAAAAAGAGCCCTTTACTCCGCTAGTTGAGAACAAGGTCGGCTTATATGTGTGCGGAATTACCGTGTATGATCTCTGTCATATGGGCCATGCCCGTACCTACCTCAGTTTTGATATTATGGTTCGATACCTTCGTCACGCTGGCTACGACGTCAACTACGTGCGTAATATTACTGATGTTGATGATAAAATTATTCAACGCGCGATCGCTAATAATGAAACACCAGACGAATTAACCAAGCGCACCATTGCTATGATGCATGAAGATTTCGCGTCAATTAACCTAACAGAGCCTGATATAGAGCCTCGTGTTACTGAACACATGGACGAAATTGTTGATGTTATTCAACGCTTAATTGAAAAAAAGCACGCTTATCAAGCTCCCTCAGGTGACGTTTTGTTTGATGTGAGTTCGTATGAGCAATATGGTCGCTTAAGTAAGCAAGACTTGTCGCAGCTAAATGCAGGTGCTCGCGTTGAAACGAGCAGCGATAAGGATGATCCTCTTGATTTCGTTTTGTGGAAGTCGGCAAAACCAGATGAACCTAGTTGGGCATCACCTTGGGGCAATGGCCGCCCCGGTTGGCATATTGAGTGTTCAGCAATGAACCATAAACATTTGGGCGAGCATTTCGATATTCATGGCGGTGGCTCAGATTTGATGTTTCCACATCATGAAAATGAGATAGCGCAATCATGCTGTGCTTTCGATACACCCTATGTAAATACATGGATGCACGCCGGAATGGTGCAGGTGGACGACGTTAAAATGTCAAAATCACTGGGCAATTTTTTCACGCTGCGCGACGTATTAAAAGTGCATGATCCCGAGACGCTGAGATTCTTCCTGATGTCGGCGCATTACCGCAGTCAATTAAGTTATTCACAGGACAGTATTTCACAAGCGAAAGCGGGTTTGGAAAGACTGTATACATCTTTACGTGATATTACGCCGAATATGGGCGTAGATTTAGCACAAGGTGGTTATTTAGCTCGATTTGAAGCAGCGATGAATGATGATTTTAATATGCCAGTTGCGTTCTCTGTATTGTTCGATGTAGCAAAAGATTTGAACAAAGCTAGCGATCCTGCAGTGGCAAACGATCTTGCTGGTATTTTGAAAAAGCTAGGCGCTATTTTAGGTATTTTACAAATGGCACCATCAGATTACTTACAGGGCAATTTAGGTGGTGAGGAAGGTGATGATTTAGCCGCGAAGGTTGAGGCACTTATCGAGCAACGCAACACGGCGCGCGCAAATAAAGATTGGCCAATGGCAGATGCTGCCCGTGACGGTTTAAATGAAATAGGTGTTGTGCTGGAAGACGGTCCTTCAGGAACAACTTGGCGAAAAGTGTAAACTTTCAGAAAGAGCGTATTTTTTACGCTCTTTCTAAATTTACTTAAAGGTTTATTGACGGTAGGGCGTCTATTTTGTATATCATTACTCTTCTTTAACTAGTCGAGTAAAAGGCTAGGTTTCAGTCACATCGACATATAGCTTCAACTTTTGGCCGGGCTGCAAATAGCGTTTAGCTTTCAGGCTATTCCATTTCGTAATATCACTCACTTTGACATTGAACTTACTGGCTATTCGAGACAATGAATCTCCATTGCGGACTGTGTAGGTGAGAGTGCGCATAATGCTATTATCAGTCTGCTTTTCAGATACTTGGTTCACCCACACTACCAGTTCCTTTCCTGGTCTTAAGGGGTCGCGCGGTGCCATACCGTTCCATTTTGCAAGGTCCCTAACCGCTACTTTATAAGTGCGTGAAAGATCCCAAAATGTATCTCCATTTTCAATTTTGTGCGTCAGTTGATACGCACCTTTCTTTTCGGCCTGCTTGCGAGCTAGGCGCTGGTCAGCTGAAAGGGAATACTCTTCCATACTTTTTAATGCAATAGGTACTAGTAGGAAGTCATTCGTAAATATCACATTATCATTCATGCCGTTAATGCTTTGGATAACGTCAATCGTTGTATTATATTTTTTAGCTATTAAGCCTAAGCTTTCGCCTGATTTTACTTTATGACGAACCCAATTTAGCCTGTCCTTCTTATCGGTTTCAGCTAGGGCGGCAACAAAGTCCTCAGCAACCTGAAGAGGAACAACGAGTCGGTGAGGACCGTCAGGGTCTGTTGCCCAGCGGTTATAGCCTGGATTTAATGCATGAAGTTCTTTAGTCGTCAGTCCCGCTTTTTTAGCTGCGACGGCTAAGTCTATTTGTGACTGTACATCGACAATTTCTATGACTGGCTGGTTATTAACGCTGGGCCACGCAAAACCATATTCTTCTTTATTAGCTAAAATATCGGCTAAGGCTAATAGTTTTGGCACGTAAGCACGTGTTTCTCTTGGCAAGTCGAGTGCCCAAAAGTCCGTCGGTCTGCCTTTACGCTTATTATTACGAATGGCACGCATAACACGACCTTCACCGCTATTATAAGCCGCTAGTGCATGCAACCAATCGCCGTCAAACATATTATGCAAACGTTGAAGGTATTTTATTGCGCCAGCGGTTGACGCGATAACGTCTCGACGGCCGTCATACCACCAGGTTTGTTTCATGCCGTAGTTTTTGCCGGTGCTTGGAATAAACTGCCACATACCGGCGGCTCGACCATGCGAATACGCAAAGGGGTCAAATGCACTTTCTACGATGGGTAAGAGAGCAAGTTCGGCAGGCATACCCGCTTTTTCTAATTCTTCAGTAATGTAGTATAAGAAAGGCTCTGCACGTTTTGAAACGCGGCTCATATAAGAGGGATGACGTAAATACCAATTTCTTTGTGAAATAACACGCTGCTTGTCTGGAACATGAAAGGTGAAATTCTTTCTTACTCGATCCCAAGTGTCTGTTATCTCTATTGGTGCAGGAACAGTTTCTTCGGAAAGATTTAACTCAATAGGCTCTGCAGGGTGGATAACAGCAACGACACCTTCGTTTGTCGTTTCGCACATCTCTTGACCAAGTTCATCTGAGACAACACAGGCAAATTCGTCATGTTCTAATGCTATTGCTTCCGCAGCGGCGCCCTGGTTTGTATTTTGCTCAGTTAATACGCAGCCACTTAGCATCAGCGGCAGCAAAAAAGCTGTTATATATTTCATTGGTTCCCAATCTTTAGTTGCGCACTAGATTAATTGTTAATGTTATTTGTAGTGCTTTAAACAAGCATCTGAGTGCTTTAAACAAGCATCTGAGTGCTTTATTATGCCCTCATACTCGAGCTATATACGCGTTTCTATGCCGCTGATAATAGCAAATTTAGGGACTGATTAGAAATCGTCCTTACAGCGCCTTAATGCTGCGAAAACTTCGACTTCGGTATTGGTCGATAAGTTCATGATACTTTCAATATTTTGTTTTATTGTTTTGCTGTCGCAGCGAAGAAAAGGGTTTATCTTTTTTTGTTTCGCTATGCTGCTAGGAAGCGTGATTTGATCGTTATTTCGTTGCGCTGTTGCCCAAGTTTGGTATTCTTGCAATGAGCTATTTTCAGGGTCTACATGCGAAGCAAATGCTAGGTTTGCTAGCGTATATTCATGAGTGCAATAGACTTTGGTTTTGTCTGGTAATTGTGAAAGTTTCTGCAACGAACGATAAAATACGTCTGGAGTGCCCTCAAACATACGTCCGCAACCAGCAGAAAATAGAGTGTCGCCACAAAACAATAGGTCGTCATTATAAAAAACAATATGGTCCATTGTGTGTCCAGGCGTTTCTAATATTTTGAGCTCAATTTCTGGATCTTGTAAAAATAGACTTTCGCCTTCTGCTAAGCGATGGTCTATGCCTGTAATTTTCGGGTTTTTTGGACCGTATACCACGGCATCTGGATATGCCGCAATTAATGCTTCAACTCCACCCGTATGATCATAGTGATGATGAGTAATTAATATGTAAGTGAGACTTAGTTTCTGTTCTTTAAGGGTTCGGATTACTGGTGCTGCATCACCTGGGTCGACAACTAGGGCATGTTTGCCATCGTGTACACACCATATATAGTTATCGGAAAAAGCAGGAATCGCAAAAATGTTATTCATACAAACTCGTCTTATCGTTGTCTTTATCGGTTATTGATTACTTCGTTTTATCAAAATCCTGAGTAATATTGTTCAGGACCTTGCGAATTAACGTCATTACGCTTGCATATCCATACACGTTCACTATAACCTTACTCACTACTACTTTGCTATTGTTCAGGAATAAAAACTTACGTGATGCGGTCAGCGCTTAGCGACACAACGCCCCCATATCCAAGTTCGTGGAAAGCCCTCAGCCAGGGCGAACAAATTCGAGCTGAGCTTGAAAATGCCTGTGCGCCAATATTAGAGCGCGTATTTGGGTATCACTTCGTCAGACTGGGAAATTTAAGTAGTGATATCAATATTTCTAGCTGTCCAATTAAACACGTGGTGAACATTACTGAAGCATCACATGATAAAACCAGTGTTCGCGGTATTTCAAGAGAACTCCCACTGCAGCAAAACTCGGTGGATGCTTTTTTACTGGCCGCTGAACTGGATTTTGCGCAGGATCCGCACCAAATATTACGAGAAGTTGATCGTGCAATCACTGCTAATGGCCAGTTGATTATTGCGGGGTTTAATCCGTATAGTCTCGCTGGCGTGCTAAAGTACTTTCCAATAAATAAAGAAAATTTACTGCATCAAGGCCGCTTTTTTACAAGTGCGCGCATTAAAGATTGGCTGCAATTGCTTGGCTTTGAAATTGTAGAGCAAGAGAACGTGATGTATTCATCGTTGTTTGCGAACAAACGATTTTTACCCGGATCAAAACTGCAGCGTTTTTGTAAACGTTATTTGCCTGCTTTCTCGTCGATGTACATTTTAGTCGCAAGAAAGCGCGAAATACCGTTATCGACCATCAAACCAAAATGGACGGTGAAAAAGCCCAGTTTTGTTGCAGCAAGCGCAAGAGTCGGGCACCCACAAACATCAGACTCAAAAAACGTGATGTAGCATTCAACACTACGCTTTTTTATTCAGAGCGCGAACTTATTCAAAGTACGAACTTATTCAAAGTGCGAACACCAACTTTGGAAATCGCAACTTATTACCATTTACGGACAGTTTTTTTAGAATGACCTTACCCACTAGCAGCAGTAAATTGGAAAACGCCCAAGCGATCCTTAAAGACGTATTTGGATTTGATTCCTTTCGTTCCACCCAGCAGGGAATTATTGAAAGTGTGCTTGAACATAACAATACTCTGGCCATTATGCCCACTGGTGGCGGAAAGTCTCTGTGCTACCAGATTCCAGCGATTGTATTCGATGGTCTGACAGTTGTCATATCGCCCTTAATTTCACTAATGCAAGATCAAGTAAGACAATTGGTGGAGCTCGATATTTCTGCAGGCGTATTAAATAGCTCGCTCAGCAGTGATGAATATCAAAACAATCTAGTTAGTTTAAAGAATGGTGAAATTAAACTGTTGTTTTTAGCACCTGAAACTGCGCTTCAACCGAATATCCTTAGTTTATTACAGAGTATTCATGTGGCGTGTATTGCCATTGATGAGGCACATTGTATTTCGGAGTGGGGACATGAGTTTAGACCAGAATACCGCCAGTTAGATCAGCTTGTATCGCGCTTCCCCGACGCAGTGACGGTCGCACTTACCGCTACAGCAACGCCTAGAGTCAGAGAAGATATAAAACGTCAGCTTAATATAAGTAACGAAAGTGAGTTCATCGCAAGCTTTGACCGTCCCAATTTGTATCTTGAAGTAGCACCGAAGGAATCAGCATACGCGCAGACCAAGACTTTCATAGACAAACATGCCAAACAGTCAGGCATTATTTACTGTCAATCACGCTCTGGAGTAGACGACTTAACAACAAAGCTTAAACAGGACGGCTACTCTGTACTGCCTTACCATGCAGGTTTAAATAATCAAAAACGTGCTTCAAACCAAGAGAAGTTTGTGCGCGATGACGTTGATATTATTGTTGCAACTATTGCCTTTGGAATGGGTATTAACAAGCCCGATGTGCGCTATGTGGTGCATTACGATTTACCTAAAAATATTGAAAGTTATTATCAACAAATTGGGCGTGCCGGTCGAGATGGTGACGATGCTGATTGCCTACTATTATTTGGTTACGGTGATACCGGTAAAATTCGGTTCTTTATTGACCAAATGAACAACGAGCATGAAAAGCGGCTTGCCACCATGCACTTAAATCAGATGCTGGCGTTGGCCGAAACGGAAGAATGCCGAAGACTACCGTTATTGCAGTACTTTGGTGAGTCTGAAGTTAGTGAAACCTGCGTGAAATGCGATAACTGTTTGAGTGACGATAAGCAGAAATCTGATTTAACCGTGCCAGCGCAGAAATTTTTATCTTGTGTGCATAGAACTGGGCAACGCTTTGGCGCCGCGTATATAGTTGACGTGCTGCGTGGTTCAAATGCGGAAAAGGTGCTGCAAAACCAACACAATTTATTGTCAACCTACGACATCGGTAATGAGCTAGATAAAAAACAATGGATAGCACTGTCGCGACAGCTTATTCAAAAGAAATTATTGCGTCAAGATGAACAATTTGGTGGTTTAAAGTTAACTCAGTTAGCAACTGATGTATTAAAAGGCAAGGTGCCTTTTTACGCTATGCTGCAGCAAGCAGTGCCTGAAAAGCGATCATCAACATCAAAGTCAGATGTCATTGGCAACAGTGAGCTTATGGCCATATTGAAAAGCGAACGAAAGAGGATTGCAGACCAAGCAAATGTGCCTCCTTACGCTATATTTGCCGATAGAAGCTTACAAGAAATGGCGTATTATTTTCCTCATTCAAAACAAAGTTTACTGCAAATTCACGGTGTAGGTAGCGCTAAGTTGAGCAAGTATGCAGATTTGTTTTTGTCAATTATTGCAGAATTTTGCTCGCAGCATAATTTGCAAGAGGTTCCAAACGCCCAAAGTGCTAGTGCTCAGGTGAAAAAGGCAGTTGCCAAAACGTCTAGTGTCAGCAGCAAGACAAAAGGGGTTGTGGAGGAATTTGAAAATGGCAGTTCGGTTGCAAACTTATCACGCTTGATGAAAGTTAAAGAAAATACAATTTATAGCCATTTGTATAAGTACGCCCAGACCGCAAATAGAATGGATAAACCGGAGCGATTAATAGAAGAAGCAAAGCTAACTGAAGCACAAGTTTTAGAGGGGTGTGCAGCATTTGAAGAACATGGTAGTGAAAGATTGAAACCGGTGTACGAAGCGCTAAGTGAGAAGTTTAGTTATGAGCAGCTGCATTTGCTAAGAGTGTTTTACTTGCAAAGCTGAATGTCAAACGCGTTAGTTGTAATCCCCCAAATTAGTGTCTATGCTGAGCCACCAAATAGCTATTGCCATGCGGGCACAGCGATAAAATATATCACTCGAATATGCCAAAACGTCAACCAGTAAAATCTCAGCAATCACCTACAGAGCTAGGTGATACCAGCGAAGCAAGCAGATTGCTTGAACGACGAAAAGAACAAAAATCGCTGCTACGAACAACGCTAAGATACTCTCAGAAAGAAGCGTTGGCTTCTTCGGCTATGACGGCAACTAGCGACAACTTTTTTAATGCTTTTGCTATCTACTTGCAAGCCAGTATGACCCAGTTGGGAATATTGACCGGAATACCGCAATTGTTTGGCGCAATTACTCAGATTATTTCCATTTGGTTGGGTAATCATTTTTGCCGTAAAAACATCATTATCGGTTCGGCAATTGCGCAGTCTATTACCCTATTATCAATGGCCGCTGTGGCGGTTTTGAGACCAAGCAATGGAATTTGGTACTTTATTGCCTTAGCCCTGATGCATCATGGTTTACTCAATCTTATTCAGCCTCAGTGGCGGGCTTGGATGGGAAGCATTGTGCCAGCAAATCGAAGAGGTTCCTTTTTTGCATTGCGTACGCGCATCATTATGTTTGCTTCACTATGTGTATTTCTTGCCGGAGGTGCACTATTAACTGCTGTCGATAAAATTGACTTAACTTGGCTCGGATTTTCATTATTGTTTGTAATTGCAGCCGTAGGCCGATTAAATTCAGCGTGGTTATTTTCAAAGATGCACGATGAGCATTTGCAGCCAAGCAAAGTTGCGTTTGTGCAAACGTTGATCGCGTTTAAAGAGGCGTGGCAAGACCCGGTGTTTAGACAATACAGTTTGTTAGTTGCCACGATGCAGTCCATGGTAGCGATTTCAGCTCCGTTTTTTGCCGTGTATATGCTAGCGCATTTGGAGTTCACTTATTTAGAATTTGTTTTAAGCGGGATTGCGTCAATTGTGACGCAGTTTTTCACCTTAAAATTTTGGGAAAAATTTAGCGATCAATTCGGTAATCGCTTGGTCATTATGGTCACGAGCGGGGCAATAACCTTAATACCTTTACTCTGGTTATTTTCTGACAGTTTCATATACATAATTGCTATTCAATGCTTTTCAGGTTTGTGGTGGAGCGGATTCACCCTTAGCACTGCAAACTACTTATATGATATTCGCCCTCATCATAGTAACTTCGCCACTTATGCCGCGACACAGGCAGGTCTTGCTGCCGTGCTAGTTTTTGTTGGTTCGTTGCTTGGTGGAATTGTCGCCTCTTACGCTAATGCTTTTAACGAGTGGAGCGGTTTGTCGCTTTGGTTGAGTAGTTCTTTATTTATCGTCTTTATTTGCTCTAGCCTAGGGCGATTACTTGTTTTCTTTTATTTTATCCCTAATTTGCAAGATACTGGCATTCGTCAGCGACCTAAGATGCTATCTTTAGTGTTAAGAGTTGCGAGGTTTAACGCTATTTCAGGAGTGAATTTTGATTGGTTAACGGTGGTAAAGAAAAAACCAGAGGAATAATTATTAATCAAAGCGACACTGGTATCTATAAAGAAAAATTAAGTACAGCAGTTAAATATAAAAATTAATCAAATAACCACTATCTATTATTACTAAAATCTCAATGACTTGTTAGACTTTAGTCTTTGATACTTATAAAGGAACCTAATGTGACCTACTGTTTGGCTGTCAATGTAAACAAAGGCATGGTGTTTGCCTCTGATTCTCGCACGAATGCAGGGGTCGACTATGTTGCCTCGCACAGCAAAATGCGCACCTTCATTTTTAAAGGAGACCGCAGCGTCTATGTCTTAACGTCAGGCAGTTTGTCAACGTCACAGGCAGTGGTTAATCGTATCGCTACAGACTTGGAAGATCCGGATGCTGAGTTCAATTTACTTAAAGCAAATCACATGCACGAGATTGCTGATTATGTCGGTCGCTTGAGTCAGGCCCAACAAGCTAAGCATGAAACTGCTATGAAAAAAAGCGACATTAGCAGTGAGTCTAGCTTTATAGTAGGAGGCCAAATTGCTGGCAAAGAGTGCTCTATTTTTCACGTTTATCCTCAAGGTAATTACATCAAAGCATCCCTCGAGACTCCGTATTTACAAATAGGTGAAAATAAGTATGGTAAACCCATATTGGATAGAGTCATTGCGCTCAATACGAGCTTAGAAGATGCTGCACGCTGTGCCCTTGTCTCACTCGATTCTACTATTCGCAGTAATATTTCTGTTGGCCCACCAATTGAACTCGCGATCCACACTAACAATGATTTAGATGGTCCTTATCAAACTATTTTTAACGTTAATTCCCCGATGTACAAGTCTTTACAAAAACAGTGGAATGAAGGCTTGAAACGCGCGTTTAAAAAATTGCCGCGTTTTGAATGGGAAAAGCCAAGTTCTTGAGTAACGACACAAATATCGTTTAATTGTGCTCTTGAAAATATGGCAACAATAAAAAAGGGATCTAAAGCTAGATCCCCAATTTCATCGCAAGCGAGACAGCATTTGCTTGCTTAATTGCTCACTGCTATTTATTTAACCTTCATGCCAGGCTTGGCGCCATCGTGCGGCTCCAGAATAAACAAGTCACTGCCGCCAGGTCCTGCAGCTAAAACCATTCCTTCTGACATACCAAATCGCATTTTTCTAGGCGCTAGGTTTGCAACCATGACGGTCATTTTGCCGACTAAATCTTCTGGCTGATAGGCAGACTTAATGCCAGCAAAAACTTGCTTAGTTTCACCGCCCAAATCAAGCTCTAAGCGTAAAAGTTTATCGGCTTTTTCAACGTGTTCAGCTTTTGCAATGCGGGCAACTCGTAAATCAATTTTGGCGAAGTCTTCAAAGCTGATTGTTTCAGCAATTGGATCGCGCTCGAGGGGCGATAAGCCATCATCAACAACAACATTCACATCCTTTGCTTTAGCGCTTTTTTTGCTATCAGTTTTAGGTGTATCGGCTTTGGGTAAACCTAAGTTATCTTTTGAATCCTCGATAATCGCATTCACTTTGTCCATTTCAACTCGCTGTAGCAAAGCTTTAAATTTGTTAATCGGCTGCCCTAACTTAAGTTCTTGTGCGCTTGCCCAAGTAAACTCGTCGTTTAAGAATGCTTGCGCTTGTTCGGATAGTTTCGGCATCACCGGCGTGAGATACACCACGAGTATTCTGAAAAGGTGAATACCCATCGAGCATACGTCATGCGTTAGCGTCTGTTTGGACTCATCTTTAACCGTTACCCAAGGCGCTTGAGTATCAATATATTGGTTGGCTTTGTCTGCAAGCGCCATGATGTCCCGCATTGCTTTGTGATAATGACGCGCTTCAATATAGCCAGCAATCGTTTCGCTCGCATTTTGAAACTCAGCCAATAATTCAGGAGCCTCTATGTTGTCAGATAACTTTCCATCAAAGCGCTTGGTTATGAAGCCTGCGCAGCGACTTGCGATATTAACCACCTTGCCCACTAAGTCTGAATTGACTTTTAACACAAAGTCTTCAAAATTTAAGTCGATGTCTGTAACTGAATCATTCAGTTTAGAGGCGAAGTAGTAACGTAAATACTCTGGATTCAAATGCTGCAAATAGGTTCTTGCTTTAATGAATGTGCCTGTCGATTTTGACATCTTTGCACCATTGACCGTCACAAAGCCGTGAATATTGACGCCAGTCGGTTTTCTAAAACCTGCACCCTCAAGCATTGCCGGCCAAAATAAACAATGGAAGTAGGTAATGTCTTTGCCTATAAAGTGATAAAGCTCAGTATCCGTGTTTGTTGCCCAGAAAGGAGCATCATCAATTCCGTTGCTCTCACAGAAGTTTTTAAAGCTAGCCATGTACCCTACAGGCGCATCTACCCACACATAAAAGAACTTGCCAGGCGCATTTGGAATTTCAAAGCCAAAGTAGGGCGCGTCACGGCTAATATCCCACTGCTGTAGGCCTTTTTCGAACCATTCTTCTAGTTTATTCGCCATTTCATTTTGAATAGCGCCAGAACGTATCCATCCCTTGAGCATGCTTTCAAATTTAGGCAAATCAAAGAAATAATGCTCGGAGTCTCTTAAGATAGGCGTTGCACCAGATACCACTGAGCGCGGGTTGATAACCTCTGTTGGATCGTAGGTTGCACTGCACACGTCGCAGTTATCGCCATTTTGATTTTTAGCGCCACAGCTCGGGCAATCACCCTTGATAAAACGGTCTGGCAAAAACATTTCTTTTTCAGGATCATATAACTGGCTGATGACGCGTTTGCTTATATAGCCGGCTTCATCTAAACGGTTATAGACTAATTCACAAAGTTCCTTGTTTTCTTCAGAATGAGTCACATAATAGTTGTTATAGTCTACGTGAAAATCTATCAAATCTTGATGATGTTCAGTGCGTGTCCGCTCAACCATTTGTTCCGGCGTGATCCCTAGTTCTTGGGCTTTGAGCATCACGGGTGTACCATGCGCATCGTCTGCACAAACGCTGTAACATTCGTGACCGCGCATACGTTGGAAGCGCGCCCATATGTCCGTTTGAATATGTTCTAAGAGGTGACCTAAGTGAATAGAGCCATTTGCATATGGCAAGGCACTAGTAACTAGTATTCGACGCTTTGGAGCAGGTTGTGCTGAAGTAGTAGACATAGATGATTTTTAGTCAGTTTCACAAAATTTAAATATGCGCAGATGGTAGCCCAAACAATGTCAATTTGCATTACGTAATTGCTTGATTCGGGGTGTTTTACTGCGTTTAAGGAGCAATGCGTGTTTTTTTCGAGAAACAAACAGGAAAGAATTCAGGAAATTGAGCAAGCCATCGCCGGTTTTTATGCCATTGATGGGTTGCCAGCGAATGCCGATGCAATAGTGGCATTAGCCGATCGTGAAAAGTATGAAGCCGGCAAAAAACAAAACATAGAGATCAGTTTAGGGTTTACAGTGAAAAGCACACTGGAAGCGTTGAAAAACAAATTGCGGCAGAGCTTACCTGCGCTTGCCGAGTGTAAAATAGACGTTGTGTTTAATGTCCCGATTACTGAAGCCAAATTACCGCCAATTCCTAACGTAAAGAATGTGATCGCAGTTTCTTCTGGGAAAGGCGGAGTGGGTAAGTCGGCAACCAGCGTAAACCTTGCATACGCATTGCAAAAAGAAGGGGCTCGCGTGGGTATTTTGGACGCTGATATTTACGGGCCGTCAGTGCCAATTATGCTGGGTAACCCTAAAGCCCATCCTGATAGTCAAGACAATCGCACCATGTATCCGTTGATGGTTGAAGGCATTGCTGCTAATTCTATTGGCTACCTAATTGACAGCGAGAGTGCCGCTATATGGCGCGGCCCTATGGCGACAAAAGCACTAAAGCAGCTGATTTACGAGACAAAGTGGCCACTGCTCGATTATTTGATTGTTGATTTGCCACCGGGTACGGGTGATATTCATTTAACGCTGTCACAGCAAGTTCCTTTGTCTGCAGCAGTGATAGTCACAACGCCGCAAACCATTGCTACAGCAGATGCTAAAAAAGGCATTGCGATGTTTGAAAAGCTGAATATACCGGTGCTCGGTATCGTTGAGAATATGAGTTACTTTGAATGTAAATGTGGCGAAAAATCGTATCCGTTTTCACAAGGCGGATCGCTTGCGTTAGCCGAGCAACATCGAATTGACGTTTTAGGTGAACTGCCTTTAAGTAACGATATTAGAGAGCATGCTGATAATGGGAAGCCAATAGTAAATGCGCTTGCTGAAAGCAGCGTCACCAGCATTTATCTGAGCATCGCCCGCAAAGTGTCGATAAAAGTAGGAACAACGTTACAGTCGCATCAGCTGACTAGAGAGCAAAAAAACAGCTCGGCAAATAATGGCGTTAATATACAAGTAGTAAATAAAGAATAGCTAAGCGTTAAACTGCGGCTAATAGCTTGTTGCAACCTGCGTCAAGTGTGATCATAATACGGCACAGCTGATTTCAGCGTTAGATAACAAAGTTTGGGAAAACACAGCATGCGTTTATGTGACAAGGATATTTACCGGTATATTCAAGAAGGGAAAATTAAAATTGACCCTACGCCTGATTATGATCAAATTAGCGGCGTGACGGTGGATGTTCGCTTAAGCAATAAGTTTAGAGTGTTCCAAGATCATGCAGCTCCTTACATCGACTTGAGCGGCGCAAAAGAAAGCGTTCAGAAAGCGCTTGATTCGGTAATGAGTGACGAAATAACGATAGGTGAAAACGACTCGTTTTATTTGCATCCTGGGGAGTTGGCGATTGCCGTTACGCATGAATCAATTACCTTACCTGACAACATCGTAGGGTGGTTAGATGGTCGTTCTTCGTTAGCAAGATTAGGCTTAATGGTGCATGTGACAGCGCACAGAATTGACCCCGGCTGGTCAGGGCAAATTGTTCTGGAATTTTTTAATAGTGGAAAATTGCCGCTGGCGCTTAAGCCAAAAATGAAAATAGGTGCCATTAGTTTTGAAATTCTCAGCGGCAGTGCTGAAAAACCTTACAATGCTAGAGTTGACGCTAAATACAAAGATCAGGCCGGTGCAACAGCTAGCCGGATCAGTTCTGATGATAAAACTGTCAGAAAGTAAAGTGCAAGATTAACCTATCTCGGCGGGTCAACTCTATCCGCTGAGCTTGCATTGATTCGATACCAACCAGCAATCGAGTAGCGGTCGCGTTGTGCAGGCAGTACTTCGTGAGGAAATTCTTCACTCAAAAAAATTGCTAGTGTGCCAAGCGCCGGCACAACCTTCAGCCCCTCAGTATCAAGCTCGTCTTTATAAAGAACTAATTCACCGCCATCGTCAATTTGCCAATCGGGATTCAGATAGGCAACAACCGACAAAATGCGATTAGCTTCGCCTTTAAAAGCATCTTTATGACGTTTGTAAAAGCAGCCAGCAGCATAATGCGCAAAGTGACTTTCAAAAGAGAATAATCCTAAAAATAAGTGCCGATTTAGATATTTTTGCAATTGATTGGTCCACTCGAGCCATTGCGCGCCAGCGTCACTTTTACCCGTTATCCAACATATTTCATCTCGCCTTACAAAATCATTGCGCATATGTTCACGCATTCTGCCAATACCGGCTTCTATAAACGAGTCGGATGACATCGTAGTAACGTGGTGTAATAAATGGTTGGACAAATCAAGCGGCAGTGCGAAGGGCTGAATGCTGTAGCCTTTTTGTGTTAAATCAGTAGCAACTTGCTCAAACAGCCTTTCATTTTGTTCTTCTATGAGTTGAACTGGCGTTTGAAGTTGATGAAGATTTACAACTTGCATAGGATAAACTTATGATTAAAAAAACATCTTTTACAGGTGAAAGTAGGGTTTGACAAGGAATATGTGCACGCTATTTGGATAAAACTCAGATAAAAACAAAATAACGGTGGAATTATACAAGGCAATCAATATAATACGCGCTTCGGTCGGTGTGTGGCGCAGCTTGGTAGCGCACTTCGCTGGGGGTGAAGGGGTCGTAGGTTCGAATCCTATCACACCGACCAATTACGAAGTGCCAAATAAAACGTCTTGTTTCCAAACTCATCCGCTCACATCACCTAAACCATCATGGTTATGCCTAATCTTATTATTTGATACAGCTCATATGAATCCGCAGGACAGGATTTAGCCCGTGTTAACTTAGAAAAAGCGGCTGTTGAATAGATTAAGTAAGTCGTTTATCCTACATCACTCACGTTTTCACTTCTTAATAAGCGAAAGTATGAAACGATGTTCTAACATTTTCGTTGCTCTTTTTACCAGCATGTTGGTTTTTAGTGGCGACTGCCAGTCATTTAAAAATGAGCCTTCTCCAAGTTTAAACTTTGGTTATTCCGAGTTCGCGCCCTACACTTATACTGATGAAAATGGAATGGCGAGTGGAGAAGTCAGTAACATTATTCGAAAAGTGGTGTCTGAGTCAGACTTTGAGTTCGAAGCTATTCCTGGACCGAATCGTCGCTTGTTCAGAAGTCTTGTGACAGACAACATTGACTTACTGATGGTTGTGCCCTTTGAACATCCGGATTCTCATAAACTAATATTTGGTGAAAAGGTTTTTGATATTCTGGAGATATCCGTTTTTTGGTTAGAAGGAAATACGCCGCCGATTAATTTGATGAGTCAACTACAAGGGAAACCTCTTATTACCATCGCTGGTTATAGCTACGGCGGCTTATTTAGGGGGGAAGGGGCATTGGTGACAACGGAACGCTTTAATTCGGAAAGTCATCCTCAAGCTTTAAAAGCGCTTTCTCTCGGGCGAGCACCATACCTATTGTCGTATCACAAGCCGGCCATGTTTTATTTTGAACCAGAACCAAACGTGAAGTTAAGCTCCCATACGCTAGAAGTTCTCCCTCTCGTACTATCTATTCGACGCAGCTATCCGAATGCTGAAAAAGTGTTAAAAGAACTTGAAACGCGTTATGCAGCGCTATTTCCAGAGCGTTTCCTAGAATTAAACCCAAATTTGCCCAAAGACTAATTTGATTCAGTTTAATCCATATAGCTATTGAATTTTTTACAGATACTCCCTAGCACTGGATTGTTTACAAGCATCCAATTTCAGGATATAACTTATAGCCAAGATCGCTAATTAGTTAATAGAGAACGCTATCCCCAGCTACTTACCCAATGATCGCCTTTACAAATTCTTTTTGCCAACCTCATTGGCGACACTTTTTATTCTAATCGTTTTATCAATGATATTTTTTAACAGAATGACCAAACAAGACGTAAATGACGGCGTTTGGTTGGATATGACGCAAGCTCTTAATAACGGTGAACAGAGGCTCAATTCAGCATTAGAGAACTATCGAAAAGATCTTTTCATCCTCCACGATTCTCCGCCTGTTCTATCGTTTGAACAACAATACATAAGCGGCGCTTTACCAAATGAGCAAGCCGCGACTGAGGTGAATGAGCAAAAAGCTCAGCAAATGTTTATTGCTTTAATGAAGCAATCTCGAGAAATTGATCAGGTTCGACTTATTGACGTTCAAACGGGGCTTGAGCTAGTAAAAGTTGATCGGACTGTAAGTGGGCAGATCGTCGTTATTCAAAATCAACTTCAAGATAAAAGCGGTAGAGATTATTTTGAAATATCTAAAACTCTATTAGAAAACGAATATTACATTTCCGGTATAACGCTAAATCGCGAATTTGGTCAAATTGAAACGCCTATTATTCCGACCCTTCGTTTAGCCATGCCTGTGCGGGTAAACGAAGCGCCCCCCAAAACGATATTGATTGTAAATATCAACGCGCATCATTTATTAAGGGATTTGACGAAATCAATCGATGGGCGTTTTCAGACATATCTGTTGAATGATAAGCAAGAATTTTTAATTCACCCAGACGCTGATGTTGCATTTAGGCAGGAATTTGACGGTGAAACAAACTTATCCATGTTTTATCGATTAAGCAAAGACGCTGACTCACGCTTTGGTATTATCACTGAGCAAAATACAGAAGAAAAATCCTATATTTACGCTGAAAAAAAGTTAGTTATTGCAAGTGAAGCTAAGCCCCTCATCTTTAATTTATTGCTCAGCATGGACACTCAGGAACGCAATGAATTAATCAAAGAGAGACGAATAATTCAGACGATTTTCATTAGTGTGGTTGTTATCTTCTTAGTTGGTTTGCTTGTATTTTTTAATCTTTATATGAAAAGAAAGGCGCAACTAACGCGAGCTCAATCAGAGTACAAAGCCATTATTGAAGGCACAAATGATGCGATTATCAGTATCTCTGTTGCGAATAAAGTTACTACTGTGAACAACGCTGCTTTATCGTTATTCAGCAAAACACGCGGTGATTTCGAGAACAAGTACTTTGATGATTTCGTGTTCTTTCAGAACTTTTCAATGAAAAGCTTAATTAATGATGTGGTGTCATCCAAAAAAGCGGTTTCAACTGACGTGGTTTATAGCAGTCCTAGTGGTGAAAAACAGTTAACGCTGAACGCGTCACCAGTTTCACTCAGCGATGGCGATGTTGAAGGTGTCGCCGTGATTTTTAGTGACGTGACTGCGCGATTCGAAGCTAAGCAAAAAATTGAAACCACCAACCGCTCGCTAGAAGAGCAAGTTAGGCAGAGAACAAAAGAGCTAAACAAAGCGAAAAAGCAAGCGGAGGCAACGAGCCATACTAAATCCTCTTTTATCTCCAACGTTAGCCATGAAATGCGAACTCCACTCAATGGCATTTTAGGAACATTAGAGCTTATTCGTGCGGAGGGGCTGAATGATAATCAGCTTGGTTATATGAATTTAACCGATATCAGTATTACCAACTTATCAAATCTCATTAATGATATTTTGGACTTATCAAAAATTGAGGCCGGTAAGCTTGAGTTTCGACATGAAAATATTGACTTGCTTGCAACACTTGAAGACACCGTCGCATTATTTCAACCTTTGACGGCAGCTAAGGGGGTGAAACTGCATCTTGATACTGCGGGTCTCGATATTCTCAATTATTATGGCGATGGCCACAGAGTGAAGCAAGTGTTAAACAACTTGTTAAGCAATGCAGTCAAATTTACCGCAAAGGGTTCAATTGTTGTTGTTGCACGCAGTCAAATTGTCGGTAAGAGGATAAGTTTCGGGTGCAGCGTAATAGATACTGGGGTAGGTATTGCCAAAGTTAAGCACGAACAAATATTTGTTGCATTTGACCAAGGTGGTGTCAATACAGCGCAAACTTATGGCGGAACGGGTTTGGGATTATCAATAACCAAACAGCTGTGCAAATTAATGGATGGAAAAATTTGGTTCACATCGGAGCAGAGTAAAGGTACCTGTTTCTCGTTTGAGATAAGTTCTGATGCTGGGGATTTATTAACTAGCAAGACCGCTCATAAAGACCCTCTTTTATTAGGCGGCCTGAATATTTTATTATTGCTCGATGACCAGCAAGAATATAGCATCGTGAGAGGAAATATCGAATCGATTGGTGGAAACTGCTTCAATGAAGTCGAATCAAATTGCGTTGATATTATACTTGCTGATGAAAGTCTCCCTGACTTATCGATTATTCAGGAAAAACTCTTAGCAAAGTTTAATGGCGCAGCTGTTTGGCTCGACTACTGCTCTTCCGAAAATCGAGCTTTGCAAAGCTCTTCGCAGAACAAATCAGCGTTAACAAAACCATTTTTCATGACTAAATTCTGTGAATTACTGGCTCCTCATTTTCCGCAAAATAAAGCATTGCAGACTCTGTTTGCAAATTTGGAGTCTAAGATTGATCTAGCGTCTATCGATTTTTCGGGCATAGAAAAGGGTTTGATTTTAATTGCTGATGATAACGAGATTAACCTAGCGATACTGCGCGGAATGCTCGAAGACACTCCATTTACTGTGTTTACTACTAAAAATGGGCAAGAGGTAATTGATTTCTTAAATAAAACAAACAAGTCAGAGTTAAAAGTTGATTTGTTATTGTTAGATTGTAACATGCCGATCATGGACGGTTTTGAGTGTGTACATTTAATTCGTGACGGACAAGCGGGAGAAGAAAATAAGGCATTGCATGTTATTGCCGCAACCGCCGATGCTATGCTGGGAGACCGAGAAAAGTGTTTAGCAGCAGGAATGGATGACTATATTGCAAAGCCCATTAGTAAAAAGGTGCTTTTTGCACATATTAATGAATATTGGATTCAAAAGCAGAATAAGTGACCGTTTCTTTACAAACAGCGTCTATCAACACTACTAAAAATAACTGAAAAGAGTTGCCCGTGGAATCAATCATAACGCCCAATGCCGTCGAAATTATTCAACTAGCCTTAGCACCTATATTTCTTATTGTGGGTATCGGAACACTCGTAAATGTGGCGACTGGCAGAGTAGCAAGAGTGATTGACCGAGCACGCTGGTTTGAAGATTTAGCACGCGAACAGCCGGCACGAATAGACCGTCGAGCCAAGCATGAAATTCGAACGTTGAATAAACGTATGCGCTTGGCAAATTGGTCTATAAACTTTCTGATTGCTTCAGCTCTCGTTATTTGTTTTGACGTTATTTTATTGATGGTCAACGGTTTGATCAGCACAAGTCTGGACACCGCAGTGTTAGTGACGTTTATGATCAGTATTCTATTTTTAACCGGCGGGCTTATTGCCTTTTTCTTTGAGGTAAGTTTAGCAACAGCTTCTTTAAAAATAAGTGCAACAAAGTTTAGGCAGATTAACGATAGTCAACAGCTAACTAAATAGTGTGCTTTGCTTTAAATGTTTAATTAGATTGCAGTATCAACTCATAATCGCAACAGACTTTATTTGCGCCCATATTTTCATTCCTACCATCAGAAACAAATCATCGATTGATTTTCGGGTGACTTGCGCTACAACTTCGGTACGCATTAACTCAACCGTAACGAGTGCGCTTGCGCCATTTTTATCCATTTCGATACCCGCAATTCTGCCCTCTAAGCGGTTCAGAATGGTGCTTTCTTTTTCATCTTTTAACGATAAACTCACATCACTAGAGAGAATACGAAGCCTAAGCGCTTTGCCCACGGCTTGATTCTGATCCTGAAGCCAAAGGACGTTGCCATTAAACTCTGCTTTTACGAGATTCCAGCGCTCATTTTTTTCAATTACCTTCGCTTGTATAATTGTGCTCGTTTCTTGTCTATAAATATGAGGTAATTGGGCGCTCGAAAAAACGTCGTTGATGCTACCTTGAATGACCACTTTACCTTGGTGGAGCACAATGACATGGTCTGCCAACTTACAAACTTCTTCAGTTGAATGGCTTACGTAAAGCATGGGTAAGTTAAACATATTTTGCAGTGCCGCTAAGTAAGGCAGAACGTCCTGTTTGCGAGCATTGTCCAAGGAAGCAAGAGGTTCATCCATAATGAGCATTTTGGGTTTAACTAACAAAGCGCGTGCAATCGCTACCCGCTGTTTTTCACCGCCAGACAATTGCTCTGGTTTGTGCAGCAGCAGATGTCCGATATCTAATGCACTAATAACTTCTTCTAAAAATGAGTTTTTTACTTTCTCATGACTGCGTTTAACCGCAAATTGCAGATTACCTTTTACATTTAAGTGATCAAACAAACGCGCATCTTGAAATACGAATCCAAGCTCACGTTTATAAGTAGGTACACAACGTCCGCTATCTAACCAAATGGTGTCGCCAATGGACAATAAACCTTTTGCATTTTTTTCTAGCCCTGCGATGCATCGAAGCAAGGTTGTTTTACCACTGCCTGACTCGCCTAAAATTGCGGTAATACCTGTACTAGGGAATTCGCTATTTACCTCAAGTTCGAATACTTGAGAGTCGCTGTGCAGACTCGCTTTCAAATTAGCAATAATGTTGGATGACGCGCTTTTAACCGAGCTCATAATCAACGTCCAATTCTAAATTTGGCAGCAATACCGCGCTTCTGGAAACTGTATAGCAGCAATAGTGCGATGAAGGAAAAGCCAAGCATAATAGCCGAAAGGCGGTGAGCGCCAGCGTATTCTAAAGCCTCGACTTGATCGTATATTTGGATTGAAACAACTTGAGTTTCTGTTGGTATGTTGCCACCAATCATCAGAACGATCCCAAATTCACCAACAGTGTGAGCAAAACCTAATATAGCAGCGCTAATAAACCCAGGCTTGGCGAGCGGTAAAATTACATGAAAAAACGTATCTAGGGGTTTTGAGTGGAGCGTAGCGGCCGCTTCCAAAGGTTTTTTTCCAATCGCTTCGACTGCGTTTTGAATCGGTTGGACAACAAAGGGTAAAGAGTAAAATAGTGAAGCAATCACGAGACCCCAAAAAGTGAAGGGCAGGAGTCCTAAGCCAAGTTCTTGAGTAAGTTGACCAATGGGACCATTAGGGCCCATAGCGATGAGTAAATAGAATCCTAAGACGGTAGGGGGTAACACAAGCGGTAGGGCAACGATAGCGTTGATTGGTCCGCGCAGCCAAGACTTGGTTTTTGCTAACCAAACGGCAATGGGTGTGCCCACAATTAGCAAGATCAGAGTAACGGTAAACGCTAGCCTAATAGTGAGCCAAATTGCATTGATATCAGATTCTGTAAGGGCCATGCAAATTCCTTGTTAGCAAAACAGCGCTAATTGCTCCGAGCAAAATGTAATAAACTGTTTATTTAGCGAACTGTCTTTCTAATCAACAGTGTAATGGTGTGATTGTATGATGTTTTTCGCTTCATTGCTTTTCAAAAATTCATAAAAAGCAACTGCAGCTGAATTATTCTCAGCACTGCTAAGTAAAACAGCGTCTTGTTGTATCGGCTTGTATAACTCTTCGGGAATTAACCAGTATGATCCATGATCGGGTTTTTGCGAATGGGAAATAAAACCGATATCAGCATTGCCTGTTGCAACAAATTGGTAAGTTTGAGATATACTTTCTCCCATCACCCATTTCGGCTGTGTCTGCTCAAGCAACGACAAATTAGTTAAAACATCAACCGCTGCCTGACCATAAGGTGCAAATTTAGGATTCGCCAGCGCTACTTTTCTGAACGCGTTAGTTTCTAAAATCTCAGGCGAATTATTCACTAGCAATGGCGTGGAAGACCACAGCACCAGCTTTCCTCTGGCATAAGTAAATCGTTGGTTTGCGCTGGCTTTTTCTTTTTTAATAAGTTCCTGAGGCTTGCTTTGATCAGCAGAAAGAAACACATCGTAGGGCGCACCGTTAATAATTTGCGCAAAAAGCTTTCCGGACGCGCTATAGGAAACGAGTACCTTGATGGATGTTTGCTGTTCAAATTGTGCTTTTAGCTGCTGCATCGGTTTAATGAAGTTTGATGCCACCGCAACCCTTACTTGTCGCGGATTTTCGCTAGAGTAGAGCGTAGACGATGCGCTTGCATTCGCATCAACTAGATTAAGCGCCTGTAAAGGCTTGCACAACATCGATATAAACATCACACCGAATGTGAGAGCGATGGCCGCAATAGATTTCATGTTTGAATTTATATATCGCTATAAGACGCAAATTGACAATCTAAAGATGATAACAGCAATGCACACTCGGTGTCTTTGTTTTAAGGCGCCCTTGCTCGCCAGCACGGGCCGCTTCAATCGCTGCGTTTAAGGCAAGTAAATTCGTTTGATCAGAAATAGCTTGAATAGTAGAAAGCGTACCAGCAATGGTATCTGTGTTTGTTGTTAACGAATGATTTCCTTTGTAACGCTGGTTACAAGGGTTGTTGTAATGCTCTATACTGGATGGCGCATTAATATTAGATTTTGAAATATTATATAATTAATAACAAATCAAAAATTTAACGATGGAAAAACTAAATGAATAATATTTTTAGATTAAGTACCTTAGCTCTGGTTATCGCTTTGGCAGCTTGTTCCCCTGCAGAAAATGCACCTTCGGATGTTACCGAAAATAAGCTTAACAAAGATACGCAGAATCAAATCGCACCCACTGCCGCTATTGATGTTAGCAAGGACTATCATTCATATGCTAATCCAGACGAAGTGTTAGTGACACACCTGAATCTTGACTTAAGCGCCGATTTTACTGTGAAGAAACTGACCGGGAGCGTTCAAGTCACTGTTAAACGTCAAAAAGAAAATGCGGATGAATTAATACTTGATACACGTGATTTAGCGATCCTTAGTGTTACCAGTAGTGGTGAAGATGTTCCCTTTGACTTGAAGGCGGCTGACGAAAACCTGGGGGCTGCGCTTCATATCACACTGCCGAAAGGCGCTGAGACAGTAACCATTAATTATGAAACGTCACCCGCGGCATCAGGTGCACAATGGTTAACACCAGCGCAAACAGCGGGTAAAAAGCATCCGTTTTTGTTTACTCAAGCGCAAGCTGTTCATGCCAGAAGCTTCATTCCACTGCAAGACTCACCGCAGGTGCGTGTAACTTATACTGCAACAATTAGAACCCCTAAAGAGCTCCTAGCGGTTATGAGCGCGTCAAATGACCCTGATACTGAGCGAGATGGTGTTTATGAGTTTAATATGCCGCAGCCTATTCCTTCATATCTGATTGCCCTTGCTATTGGCGACCTACAATTTAAGTCTATGGGGGAGCGCACGGGTGTTTATGCTGAGCCATCGATATTGGATTCTGCAGCTGCTGAATTTGAAGATACAGAAAGCATGCTAATTGCAACGGAGAATAAATATGGTCCATACAGTTGGGACCGTTATGATTTATTAATTTTACCTCCTTCGTTTCCGTTTGGGGGCATGGAAAATCCAAGATTATCCTTTATCACACCAACTGTAATTGCCGGTGATAAAAGCTTAGTTTCCTTAATTGCACATGAATTGGCGCATAGTTGGTCAGGCAATACGGTCACAAACGCGACATGGCGTGATCTATGGCTGAATGAAGGCTTTACCACCTATTTAACCTATCGCATTATGGAAATGATTTACGGTGAAGATCGCTATAACATGGAGGCGGTGCTTGGTTATCAGGACCTACAGGCAGATATAGAGTCCTTAGAACCGGCTGACCAAATCCTTGCTATCGATTTACGCGGCAGAAACCCAGATGATGTATTTTCCAACATTCCATATGAAAAAGGCGCACTATTTTTACGCGAGATTGAACAAAAAATTGGTCGTGATAATTTTGATAAATTTCTGTTGAGTTATTTTGAGCGTTTCTCATTCAAAAGCATTACAACCGATGAGTTCATTGCTTACCTAGATGAAACCTTGTTGCAACAGTATGCCGATAAACTTGATAAATCACGCATCAATGCTTGGATTTTTGAGCCCGGTATCCCCGAAGGAGCACCAGTGCCAGAGTCGGATGCTTTTGTAAAAGTGGATAACTCCCGAGAACAGTGGCTAGCAGGGAACAGCAGAGCCAACGATATTGAAACCAAAGATTGGACCGTGCACCAGTGGTTGTATTTTTTGAACAACATGCCGGAACGCTTGGACGAAAAGCAATTGGCCGAGCTTGACGCTGCATTTTCTTTAACAAAGAGTAAAAATAATGAAATTGCGCACAGTTGGTTGATGATCGCTGTAACGAATGAGTATAAGCCAGCATATGAACGTTTATATAGCTTCTTAACCAGCATTGGAAGAAACAAGCTAGTGAAGCCTTTGTACCGTGAGTTGTCCAAAACACCAGATGGTAAAGCGTTTGCAAAAAAAGCGTTTGAAGAGGCTAAACCTGGTTACCATCCTCTAACGGTCAGTGCGAATGAGGGATATGTAGAGTAATCGATATTTTTTGCCGTTAAGAAGAAAATAATTTGTTTTACATGTGTGTCGGATTTTCTGATGATGCAGTTTCCTGATTAACGGCTAAGTGTTATGAGTAAAGATTACAGATTTCGCAAAGAAGAGACAGACGACTTCGATCAACAAGATTGGATAGTCGGAAAGCAGAGGGACGAGAGTAAAGTTGAGCAAACAAAAGCTGAATTGATGCGCAAAAAACGCGCCAGTAAGCTCTTAGCTGACTCCCGCAATAAGCATGTCGACGATGGCGATAATATGCATTAAGCTAACATTTTTGCTGAGATGTAACATTAAGCGTTGCACTTATTGTCAAAAGCACGATATAAACCAGTAATCATTTGATTACTGGTTTTTTTGTGGACATTAGATTCTTAACTACCTTTCTCGAAGTAGCTGAAACTAGGCATTTTGGTCGCGCTGCTGAAAATTTATATCTAACGCAGTCGGCTGTTAGTGCTCGCATTAAGTTGTTAGAAGAATATTTTAACACCGCTTTGTTCATTCGAAACCGCAATAGTATTCAAATTACACCTGCCGGCGAAAAGCTGATCCCATTTGCACAAGAGCTTTCTGACACATTATCCAGAGCACGAAAGTTACTAGCAGAAGAGGAGTGCCAGCACATCAGTTGTGCATCAACTCAAAACGCATTTGTGCTTTGTTTTTCTCATTTGTTACCTAATTTACTGTCTCACTTCAGCAGCGTTAGCTTTCAACACGAAATTGCCACTGTTGAACAAATTACAAGACAACTGCACGAACACAGCATTGACCTAGCGTTAACGACATCGCAAGTTAAGTCTGATGATATTGACAGTATGTTATTATTTGAAGTGCCACTTTGTATTTATCAATCAAATCAGACAGAGCTTGGAAACAATCGGGATATTCATGATATTAATATTGAATGGTCAAATTCAGTCAACGATAAATTAGCAAAGATGTACCCAGAATTACGCAAGGCAAAACTGCGAACCTCGTCAATAGATGTAGCGTTAACTATGGCAACTGCAGAATCCTGTCGACTTATCTTGCCGGAGTCTTCCCACGCGTTTTTGGATGATAAAATTCGGCAAACGCTGCTAC
Organism: Glaciecola nitratireducens FR1064; assembly: GCF_000226565.1. NCBI lineage: Bacteria > Pseudomonadati > Pseudomonadota > Gammaproteobacteria > Alteromonadales > Alteromonadaceae > Brumicola > Brumicola nitratireducens. The sequence continues at coordinate 1,620,812 of NC_016041.1, forward strand.
AGTTTGATACGTATCCTTTAGAGCAAGACGTTAAAGTACCTTTATATTTAAATCAATTGAAGAGTCAGAAAAACGTGGGTCTGGAAGATGTCACTGATTTTATAACATCAGGTTTACGCTAAAGGTTGATATCAACCAAATTTGAAAAAGGGGATGGTAAAAAACGCTGCACTTTAAAAATTAAAGTGCAGCGAATAGTTATTTTGGTACCGAAGTAATAGGTTGATAACCTTCAGACTCTAGCTCGTCGTTGATGCAACTTAGCAAGAATTCGTCCATTGATAATTTCCCTGTTCCTTCATCTTCAGCTATTTCCATGCAGTACGTTTTATACTCTTGAACGAGATCCGCGTCAGCGACTGGACGATCTTCTGCAGCAGTCGACATAGCAAAAAGTAAGCTTGCGACTAAAATTGTATATTTCATATAATCTCCAAATAAATATGTATAGCAAACACCGTAAGTGTATGTTGTGATTGTGCAAATGCGAGCAAAAAAAAATGTTCTTGAAGGACAATTTATTTTACTCAAACTACATCACTTATCGCTTGATATAGTGCAGTTTAAGACTATATTTCGCGCGTTATTAACCCAGCAACATTACACATACTTGGAACCAAAAATGATAACGACATTAATCGTTGTTGATTCGCCGAATGAATTCAGTCAATTAGACTTGCGCGATTGTGAAGTGATTGATTTTGATAGATATTTATCTGAATTCCCCAAGCGTGGGGAAGGCAAAATGCGCGTTATAAACTTATGCGCTACAGATCGATATTTGAGCAAAGGGTATTATTGTTCCCTTTTGGCTGAAGCTAGAACGCACAAAGTGCTGCCGAGCGTCAATACTATCAATAATTTGATAATTGAAAGCCAAGAGCAATCCTTGCAAATGAAAACGATTACCTTACCAAAATCGCTGAGCGATGAGGTGCAGGATGGTAGTCATTGTGATGTCTTTTTCGGCATAACTAAAGCTGCGTCCATGAACGCAATCGCAAAATTTGCCTTTGAACGATTTCCTGCGCCATTTTTACGAGTATCAGTTAGCAAAGAAGCAAACGCAACCGTCATGACAGTAGGGTTTGGTGACTGGCACTCCGCCAACACGAGTGATAAAGCTGAATTAGCTGATGCACTTCGCGAGTATATGGTGAAAACTTGGCGCCGCGGCAGCAAGCAAAAACAAGCACGCTGGGACATGGCGATTTTGTGTAATGAAAACGAAGCAACGCCTCCTAGCGATGCTAAAGCAATTAAGCACTTTATCAAAGCTGCTAAATTAGTTGGCATTAACGCTGAAGTGATTAACTCAAATCAAGCCGCCAATATTGCTCATTACGATGCATTGTTTATTCGCGAAACAACGGCCATAAACCATCCGACATATCACATCGCTCGCAAAGCTGAGCAGGAAGGTTTGGTGGTTATGGATGATGCTACGAGTATTCTAAAATGCTGTAACAAAGTTTATTTACATGATGCTTTTAGCTATCACAAAGTGCCATCGCCACGCAGTCATTTTGTGTCTGATAATAAGATAGAGACCTGTCAAAAGTTAGCAGATGACTTTGGCTTTCCGATGGTGCTAAAGCTCCCTGAAAGCTCTTTTTCTTTGGGTGTATTTAAAGTTAAGGACATGGAGGAACTTAAACTCAAGCTTGAAACAATGTTGAGCGAATCGGCGCTAGTGCTAGTGCAGGAATACATTTTTACTGAGTTTGATTGGCGAATTGGTGTGTTAAATGGTCGCCCTATTTACGCTTGTCGTTATCACATGGCTCGTGGCCATTGGCAAATATATAATCATGATTCAAAAACCAATACCTCAGGCGGTTTTGAGACTTTGCCAACATTTGAAGTGCCAAAACAGGTATTAGATGCGGCAGTTAAATCTTGCTCAATTATTGGTAAAAGCCTGTATGGCGTCGACATTAAGCAAGCCAATGGCAAAGTTTATGTGATTGAAGTTAATGACAACCCAAGCATTGAATCAAAAGTTGAAGATTTATATCTTGGTAAAGAACTGTACATGATCATTATGCAGGAGTTTGCTAACAGGTTGGAAGCACGTGGGCGCTAATATACACGCAGGCGACGCTACGGAAGTTGGCGCAGTGAATTTGCGCTTAGCGACAATGCAAGACTTAGATGCGCTGGAAAGCATAGAGCTGAGTTGTTTTGAAAACGATAGGCTATCGCGCAGGCGCATGAGTTATTGGATAAAGGCCGAGCACGGTATTTTGGTACTTGCTGAAAAGGCAGATGAGATCGTCGGTTACGGTCTTGTTATTTTGCGTAAAGGTAGTCGCTCAGCGCGATTATATTCGCTTGCAGTTCTCGCCAAAGCGAGAGGTCAAAATATTGCGCCGGCTTTGCTAATGAAGCTTGAAGAGCTGGCATTGAATGAGCAAAGATTATTTATGCGATTGGAAGTTGCCGAAGATAATCCGGCAGCAATCAAAATGTATAAAAAATTAGGTTATCGTAAGTTTGGTATTTACCGCCAGTATTATGAAACAGGCGCGGATGCGTTGCGCTTTCAAAAGCCTATACAACAGACGAACATGGCTAACACCATGAAGTACTATCCATGGTACAAACAGACCACAGAATTTACCTGTGGTCCAAGTGCTTTGATGATGGCAATGAAGTATTTACAGAAAAACACTCGCTTCGATCAAGCGACTGAAATTGATATTTGGCGCCATGCAACCACTATTTTTATGACCTCTGGACACGGCGGTTGCCATCCATTAGGACTCGCGTTGGCAGGGCACGAAAGGGGGTTTGAAGTTGAAGTTTATTCAACTCAAGTGAATAACTTGTTTGTCGATGGCGTTCGCAGTGAGCATAAAAAGTCGATCATGCGCATAGTTGAACAGGATTTTATTGAACAAGCAAAAGAGGCTGGCATACGCGTTCACAAGAATGAAATACAGCTCGCGCAAATCGAAAAGGCCTTGGCAAAGGGCTTTGGTATTATCTGCCTTATTAGTACTTATCAGTTTGATGGTAAGAAAACGCCGCATTGGGTGGCGATAACACATGCGGATGATAGATGTTTGTATCTGCATGATCCCGATGGCGGCGAAGGCTTTTACAATGAAACGGGTACAAGATTAGACCGCAACAATCAAAGCGATGCAGGGGAGAGCGAAGATATCGATTTGGATTATCAACATCTCCCGATTTTAAAGGAGGATTTTGCGTCACTTTCGGTTTTTGGTAAGAGCAAGTTAAGAACCTGCTTGGTGATAAAGCCGGGCAAATAAATCGATATAAAACATCGACTTTGAAAATCAACGTTAAATAAGAGGCAAAAATGAGTTTCTTCAATGATAGTGCCGAAGTTATCGCATTCGCAGCGCAAATTGATTTGGATGAAGTAAAAGCTCAGTTCGAAAAACTTTTTATTATGCAGAGGTACCGCGATGTAATGCATATTGAAATGCCTAAGGGACATCTATTTGTGTTTGATTACGGCGTGCTTGTCACGTGGGGCGTCAATCCCGCGAAGCAAGAGCAATACTTGGTGAAGCTGAAAGCCATCGCAAAAGAAATGAATCCGGTCCAAATCGATAAATACCACTTTCTTAAAGCAGACAAAGAAGCAACTCAATTAGCCATAATACAAGACAAGCTCGTGCTGCCAAATTTGAAAGTTGATAGTTTGTTAGCGTTAAGTCACGCATTGGCCCAATCGGTTAAACTCCAGCACTTCGAGTCACGCGCCGAGCAGACAATCAGCAGCAATCAGTATTTGACCACTACACTAGCAAAAACGGGGACAAGTCCGATAAATCGAAAAGCGTTAGCAAAATTAAGAGCACAGTTTTTTCAGACCAAAAGTGACATTTTGCTGCAATATCGCTCGCTAGGCGCTCCAGAATTTGTTGTAAATTTTCCAGCGATGGAACAGTTGTATCTTGATTTATCGATGCACGTCGCCTTAAAAGCAAGAATTGAATTTTTAAATCGGAAGCTGCAGACAATTCAGGATTTGTATGACTTGTTTGCAGAAGAACAAAATTATACACATTTTTCTTTTTTAGCGTGGACAACGATTATTCTAATTACCACGATAATGCTACTTCTATTGTTTAAATAGTATCTAAACGATGGCTTAGTCAGTCTCTAAGCCATTTTTCTGTAAATAGGCAGCATAAGAGATGTGCTGACCTATTGCTCGCTGATGCATAGGTTCAGTCACTTGAACTGAACTCAATGTCTTTACCATGTTGGCAACAGGCTGCTCGTCTTTTTCGCTATACCGAACCAATTGTTGATGGTTCAACCCGCAGAATGTGAGTAACTTTTCAATCGACAGCTCCGGTGCAGTGACTAAATTCTCGTACGTTATTTCAAAAATTTCATCTTCATCCATTTGTCGCCAGTGTTGCATTAGATTTTTGTAGAGCTTGTGGTAAGCAGATAACTCGCCTAAATCACATAGATAAGGTTCGTTTGCAGCAAAGTGGTTTTTAAAAATAGATAGAGCCGTATCAGCAAAGTTTCGAGATAAATGAATTATTTTCGCATGCGGGAACACTGTTTTAATTAAGCCGATAGATTGAAAATTAGCCGGCAGTTTATCAATCACAAATGGCGTATTTAGCTGTCGTTTTTTAACTGCCTTTTCATAAAGCGTGGCAGCCTTCTGACAAAGCGCTCGCCCTTTCTCTGAGTTTAACTCCTGCATAAATAAAGGGTAGGGTTGCTGGGTGTGATGAGCTATCAGCTTGACTACTTGATTAGCAATAATTGCTTGCTCACCCAAACTTGAAACATCCGAATGACGACACAGTGTCTGTTCAAGCAGAGTTGATCCGGTGCGCGGTAATCCAAGGATAAAAATGGGAGTAAACGACGTTGTTCTGTTTGAGTCTGCTGCCCATGTCGTTGAATTTTTTTTAATTGCCTCAAACAGGGGAATTAAGTCTTTCACTTCATAATCACACATCGACAATTGAAGTTGGTTAGCAATTTGCCAGTGCTTAAACGCCTCGTTCGTGTTTTTTTCTAATTCAAAAAAACGGGCGAGTGCGTAATTAGTGATCATCTGCAGCGGCTTTTTATTTGGCGCGTTATTCGCAAGATCAGGTATTTTATTATTGATTTCGCACAGTGCGTTATACGCGGGCGCAATATCTTGCAGTTGACTAAGGTTTAGCCTTAGCAACCACGCATAGCTACTTAATAGCATGTCATGGGAATAAACAATGCATTCTGCGGCGAGATTGTCCGCTTTGTTCAATTGTCCAATTTCCTTATAAAAGTTAGCTGCTCGATAGATTACCTCAGGATGCTTAGGAAATTGCTTGAGTGCAAAACTGATAACGGTTTCAACATCACTGAATGAATTAACCGCTTCGAAAGCATCGGCTAATCTAAAAAGCGGTTCATGCTGAGCAGGCAGTAGCTGGCAGGCTTTAGAGAGTTGCTGAATAGCTGCGTCAAACTCTTCTACAGTGAGCAACGCTGAACCAAAATAAAAGTAGATGTCACCGCGCGTCGGCGCCAAGATTTGTAATTCTGAAAAAAGATTAAATGCACGTTTAAAATCACCGCTGTTAACGGCATTTTGAGCAGAATTTAGCTGTTGTTCAAAAAACGCTGGTGTACCTTGACTAGCCAAAAAATAACCCTCCGTTTATTAATTTTGTAAAAAATTTGCGAAACCAAAAATCATATAGATAAAAGTGCCATACAGCACACCATTAATAAAGCAAAACTCAAGCTAAAAAAAAGCCTTGTCGGATTAGGACAAGGCTTTCGTACAGCGATTACTGCTTAGAAGCTATAAGATGCTTGTAAGTAGTAGAAACCACCGTTAATGCCAAATGGAGAAGTTTCATAGTAGATACCGCCCCAGTTATTGTTTGGAATACCAACACTGTCTGGTATGTTAATGCGTTCTGCATCCTGGTCAAAGATGTTTTGTGCACCGGCTGTAAGCGTAAATTCTTCAGTTAAGAAATAACTAAACTCGAAGTCTACGGTTACCGCAGCATCTGCTGTAATTGCAGTTGCGTCGAAATCGACGTGAACACCTTGATACTCTCCAAAGTAGTTAACGCGTGTAAAGAAAGAAAAGTCGTCCATGCTTTGTGCCCATGTTGCCGTAGCACGATGGTTTGGAAGGTCTTCTTCTAAACGTTTAACTTTAAAGTCACCTGTGATTGCACTAAATCTGTCAACTTCAGTCTCATTCCAGTTGTACGCTAGACTAAAGGTAGAATTTCCGCCCATTAACTCAGTCGCGTAGTTAGCAACTAAATCAATACCCGTTGTTGTCGTATCGAAATCGTTAGTAAAGAAACTCACCTGTGCCAAGCCATCTACGTTTGGAACACCTGCTGCCTTCAACGTTGCTTTGTTGTCGTCAGTTAGGTTAATTTTTTCAGATTGGCTAATACGGTCTTCAACTTGGATGTTGTAGTAATCGAGTGTGATGAAAACATCACCCAAGGTGTATACTGCACCCAATGTATAACTTTTTGATTCTTCTGGCGTTAGTTCTGTACCGCCTAGTTCAACTGAAATTGGGTTAGTAGGAGGAAGTAACGCAGAGTCAACCAATACGCCGCTGCTTAGGTTCGTTTGCACGTTACTAACGTTAGCTTGACCAACAGTAGGGGCTCTAAAACCAGTGCTATATGAACTTCTCAAAGACAAGTCATCAGTGACATGGTATTGACCTGAAACTTTGAAGTTTGTTGTTGTGCCGAATGTATCGTAATCTTCGAAACGAACCGCAAGACCCATCAAGAATGCTTCTGTGAATGGTACTTCTGTATCCACGTATAGCGCATAGTTACGGCGAGTTGAAACGCCTTGGTCAGAAGGTTTGAAACCTGGGAAACCGTTTGAGCCAACGCTGAAGCCTTGGTCAAATAGTGGGCCATTTTCAAACGAAGCAACGTCGCCAGCAACAACTTCGAAGCTCTCTTCGCGCCATTCAAAACCACCTGCAATATTCACTTCGCTGTATAAATCGAAGTCAAACTGTTTAACCATATCTAGGTTAAAGCTTTTTTCTAACTGAATGTATTTACCAGGAGAAAAATCACGCGGTGTGTCAGGTCCTAACGAAGAGTTCAAAGTATCAAAAATCTGGAACTGTGACTCACTGCGACCCACTGAACCGCTGACATCGTAGAACCAACCTTCAGCAACGCCACCTTTGATCTCACCTTTTGTACCGATGGTCAATGATGTATCAGTAATGTTCCCACCAAAGTTTGGTGTAAAACCTCCTGGAAGATTCAAGTTATGAGCAAAACAGTTTGCGCCAGCTAGTTGGCCTAAAGCAGTTGCGTCAGGCAAACCATTTGCACCAACCTCTACCACTGGGCAGTTTAACTGCTGTCCCAAACCATCTAATGAACCAACAAGAATAGTTGACGGAGCCGCATCCCACGCAGCTTGTCCTGTTGGATCGTCATCACCTGGACGATATCCAGCAGTGCCGTCAACATTGCGCACGATGCCACCGTAAACGCCTGGGCGAGTGGTTGGGTTACGATAGTAAAAACCACCACGCACATCACGTTCAGAGTAGTTACCGAACATGTAGAATTCTTTATCGTCACCTAAATCAAGGCCAACATTACCAAAAATTGAAATGTCATCCTTAACTTCAGGAGAACCCCAGATTTGTGCTGGGTTTGCAACGTCTAGTCCTGCTGCTTCAAACGCAGTGGCATCAGCGCGCTGCACGCTTCGACTTGTTGCATCTGCATTTTTATACTGGAAGCTTAGGTTAGCAAAACCATCCGACGTGAATGGTAGACCAACATTGCCTGATAATTGAGTTGTATCGCCATCACCTTCGTAATATGAACCATGACGAAGAGCTAACGTTCCACCTTCCGCGCTGTCTTTCAAGACAAAGTTCATTACACCTGCAATCGCATCAGAACCGTACTGTGCAGCTGCACCGTCACGAAGCACTTCAACCTGCTTCAATGCAATACTAGGAATAACGCTGATATCAGGGCCTTGAGCACCATCGTTGATACCACCACCTAAAAAGGCAATAACTGATGAACGGTGACGGCGTTTACCGTTTAATAATACAAGTGTACTATCTGCTGATAAACCACGAAGGTTAGCTGGACGCACTAGGGTTGCTGCATCACTTATCGGGTTTGCATGAACGTTCAATGAAGGAACAGTGCCCTTCAACAGTTCTAGCATGTCTGTGTTGCCGCCTTTGCCGAGTTCGTCGCCACCGATAATATCGATAGGAACCGGCGAATCAGCAATTGAACGTGGTGCTGCACGACTACCAACAACAGCGATTTTTTCAACAGCTGCAGCCTTCTTAGCGTCTTCTTGTGCAACAGCAGGTAAAGCAAGAGTAAGCGATGCTGCGGCACTAACTGCCAGACCAACACGCACACTTCTTGTTAATAGTGTGAGGTTATTTTTCATGTGTTATCCCAAATATTGTTAAAATTCCAAACAGATAAGTTGCGTGTTGTTATTTTTATTATTCGCAATCTTTTAAACAGCGTTTTTCCGTACAACTTTTCTTAGTTGTCGTTATATATTATACGCTGACCGTATAGGTATACCGTGCTTAAGCTTAAATTACAAACAATACAAATAAATATTTTGTTACAAATTAGGGCGGATGAAATAAAAAAAACTGTTTTTTTTACATATGTTTAAGATGTCTTTGCCCTTTTATGGTGCGGCTTATAAGAGAGGATTCTTTTTTTGAGATATGAAAAAATGAAGTGACAAATAGGCTTTTTTATAATGTTATAAAAAAAACTAATAAACAGAAAAATAAGGTACAAAAAAACGCCAAAAAAGTTGGCGTTTCTTTTAACTTAATAAAAAGTTAGCAATTTAAAGCATAAAATTTAGCTTTTTGTTGCAGCTTATTTTAAACCTAATACTTCTTTTCCCTGCTTGAAAGTAATGTCGACTGGGATCTGTGCGTCAGCTAATTTTTGCAAATCGGCAGCTAAATCAGGCTTAATTAGACCCATGCTATTAACCAAGTCGGAAACGCCCGCATAGTCGCCATCGCCCTGTAGTACGAGTATCTTATTTGAAAGGGCGTCTATCGCATTGCCCATTTTCTCAATGTCGACTAAATATAGACCTTCCTCATTACGTTTAAAGGCACCTTCTTGTTTGAAGAAGTTGAAGCGAACCATATTTGCCTTACCATGCGCGCTTGAAGCTCCGAAACGAATTGAACGAAAAATGCCGGCCATGAAGGTGACGTAGTAATCCTCCAATATACCTTCCGTTATCACGCCTTTATCAAGTAATTGACGGACCATATACAGGCCCAAAATATCCGCTTTTCCCTCTTCTAATGCAGATGAGTGTTCTTTCAACGCTTGGCGAACAGTACCTTCACCATTAAGCAGGTTCTTAATACCTAATCCGTGAGCAACTTCATGAAACATTGTATTTCCAAAGAATGCGTCGAATGTAATGTGCTGGCGCTGCTGTGCAACAATGAGTTGCTCCGCAATGGGCAGCATGATGTGATCAAACTTGGCACGCATCGCGTTTTTCAACTGCAGTCTGCGAGTTCCTTTCTGTAGTTGGACTTCTTCATCATTAGGTAAATTTATAGCAATCGTTTTGCTGCCAGCATTTGAATGACCTGCATAGTAAATAACATCGTAGGCATTCAAATCTGCATCAGTTCCAGGCATTTGTACTTTGTAAGCATCGGCAACGGGCAAGCCCTTCTGTAATTCAGGAAGATAAGCAGCGTACTTCGCTAGTTTTTCACTCCACGATAAGTCTTTTAACAGCACATAGGATTCGAATGCGGCTCTGTAACCGTATAGCTGATCCTCATAAACTTCGATGGGGCCAATAACAATATCAATTGGATTAGTCTTCATGTCCATCCAAGCGAAGTCGGAAGCCTGATAGTCGTCGGTTAATAGCGCTTTGGCACGCATGTTCAAGTAATTCGCAAAGCTGGGGTCTTTTGCCAATTTGGCTGCTTGTTCTAGTAGAGTAGCCGCGGCTGTAAGCTCTGCTTTATATACTTGTGAATATTGTTTCGTACTCAATTTTCCACTTTCATCTCGCACGACAATGGAGTACAGGCCTTCTTTATCATCAAAATCTGCCGCTTCAAATTCTTCTTTGCTCATATCCGCTGGGTAGAACTCTGCGCCTTTTGACTTCTCTTTTATGCCTGATAAAAATGCAGTATCACCGTTTAATCTATCCCATGGACCGTAATTGATATCGGCAAACGCTTTAATTTTAGGGTCGCTGATGCCGGCTAGAAAAGAAGATTTTTCTTTCCCAAAAGCCTGCTTCCAAAATAAATCATCCATAATTTTAGAAGCATCAATCAATAAACTCAGCATTTTTTGTTGTTCAACTGAATAAGCAGATAGGTCAGCTGTTAAGTTAACCGGATAATATATGTCGAGTCTTGATTCATCTATAATTAAGGACGCTTGCTCACTAGTCGGTGATTGTATCGTTGTACTTGCTTCTGTGTCGCTTGTCGGTTTTGAACAGCCAGCGATTGAAGTGATAACAACCACAGCAACTGCACTGAGCGTAGCAAGTTTAAAAGGTCTAGGTAGCTTGAATATATGCATGATATGTCCTGTTTTATTATTATTGTTATTGAATGCTGGTAACGATGGTTTAGAAAATAATGCGTACGTTTCTAGTCACGGCCCTCTATGAATCTTAGTGCACAACGTCATCTTATTGCAAATGCAACTAATAACGAGCTGACTATAGCGTGTCAGGTTAACAACCTGATATCATTCGCAAACTAATTGCTTCGCTAAATAGCTGCATTATTTGAATTTGTTATTGCTAGGAAACAGCCGAACCTTATGTCTACTTTTCTTTTTGATGCACCACGAGAACTTGAACAAGTCTACCTTGTTGGAGGAGCTGTGCGCGACAAGCTTATGGGAGTTCAAAGTGAAGACCGAGATTTTGTGGTGGTTGGTGAAAGCCCTGAGAAAATGAAAGAGCTTGGCTTTCGGCCGGTGGGTGATGACTTTCCTGTCTTCCTTCACCCGAAAACAAAGGAAGAATACGCACTAGCCAGAACTGAACGAAAAACCGGTAAGGGATATCGCGGATTTGCCGCAGATGCGAGTGAGCGTATTACCTTAGAGGATGATTTAGCGCGCCGAGATCTCACGATTAATTCAATGGCAATGGATAAGAATGGGCTGATTACTGACCCTTACAATGGCCGCCAAGATTTAGAAAACAAAATATTAAAGCATACCACTGAAGCTTTCGCCGAAGATCCTGTTCGTGTGCTGAGAGTGGCTAGATTCTACGCTCGATTAGGACCGAAATGGCAAATTCATGAATCTACAAAGCGACTTATGAGGGATATGCACAGTAAAGGCGAATTAAATCATTTGGTAGCAGAGCGTGTTTGGAAAGAAACAGAGCGGGCCTTGATGGAGCCTTTTCCTAATTTGTTCTTCGAAACATTAGTCGATTTTGATATTTTTCCAGAGTTGGCAAGCATGCGTGGCGTGCCTCAACCCGCTGTTCATCATCCTGAGGGGGACGTATTTATTCACACTATGTTAGTCGTGCAACGCGCCGCCGATTTAAAGTTTGATCTAGCGACCAGATTTGCAGCTTTAACGCATGATTTCGGCAAACCGGTTGCGTTTGCAAAGTATGAAAAGCTGCTTGGTCACGAACAGATGGGGATTAAGGTTATTGAGGATTTTTGTCAGCGTTTAAAAATACCCAATAAACTCGCTGATATCGCAAAGCTGACAAGTGACAATCATACTCGGTGCCATAGGATACGAGAGTTGACACCAAAAAAACTCCACGCTTTCTTAATCGAAAGTATGAATATGCTGAAAAATGAAGGGCGTTTTTTACAGTTTCTCGACGCCTGTTTATGCGACTCTCAGGGACGCGGACCTACGATGGTGAACAATGCTTATCCGCAGGCTGACATCGCAAAGTCATATTTAGCCTCGCTAAAAACACTAGATGCTAAGGGTGTCGTTAAACAAGCAATTGCAAACGGCTGCAAGGGTAAACAGATCAGTGAGGCCTTGCGAACCGCTGAAATAGACAATATTCGTCAGCAACGGATGCGCGTATTAGACCTTCAAAGTGAAAATTAACACTTTCATTGGACCTTATCTCACAACCCATTTATGCTAGACGGCATAGTCAAAGGAGTGAACCAAATAGGTAGTCTCGTCTCACATTTCACCTGTCTCCTTAATGCAAGATTGTCGATACAATTTTTAAATATAGCTTGAGGTGAATATTGCCTCTGCTGCAAAAAAGCAAGGTAAACCATGAAACAAAACTCTCAATATTTACTTTCTAAGCTCATATTTTTGTCAATTGGGCTTAGCGTTTTATCATCTCAGGCGTTGGCAACCGTCGATACTTCTAACGTCGGCTACTTTAGAAGCCCTAGCATTCACGATAACACGGTTGTATTCGCTGCAGAAGGCGACTTATGGCGAGTGAAAAATCAAAGCGGCGCCAGCACAAATGAAGCGGTGCGATTAACCACGCATTCTGCGGAAGAGATGACCCCCTTTATTTCACCGGATGGTCAACAAGTCGCGTTTTCTGCCAATTACGAAGGTACGCTTGAAGTTTATTTGACGTCAGTTAAAGGCGGAGCGCCAAAGCGAATTACTTTTGAGAATAGTCGTGCAATGGTAAGAGGATGGACGCAAAGTGGTGATATTTTGTATGCAACACCAACCACAATTACCGGGCCGGCCAACAGTTGGGTACTTAAAACCGTAAATCCAGACACGCTAACGGTAAATAATATTGAAGTGTCAGATGCCGTAGAAGGTGTTATTGATGACGCTGCAAACACCATTTATTTCGTGCAACACGGCCTACAAATATCAACGGACAATGCTAATCACTATAAAGGTGGAGCAACGGGCGAGTTATGGAAGTTTAATTTAAGCAACGGCGACGAGGCTAGAAAGCTGACTGAAGCGCATACGGGCTCTGTAAAAAACCCAATGTTATTTGATAATAATGTTTACTTTATCAGTAACCAGAGTGGCATTGATAACCTATGGCGTATGTCGTTGAATGGCAAAAATGCTGAAGCCGTAACCAAATACGTTGATTGGGGGGTACGCAGCGCCACAATGCATAATGGCAAAATTGCATATCAGCTTGGCGCTGATATTATGATTTTAGATGTAGTCAAAAATAAGAATGAGAAAGTCGGTATTGCGCTCACGTCCGACTTTCCACAGTTGCGCGAACGCTGGATTGAAAAGCCACTTGAGTACTTGAGTGATGTGTCACTGGCACCAAAAGCGAATAAAGTGGCGCTAACCGCTCGCGGCAGAGTCGCCGTCGCGGGAGTAGACAGTAAACGACTCGTCGAAATCAAAACAAAGCCTACGTCACGAAGCCGAAATGCCGTCCTGAATACCGACAGTAAATCGGTTTTTGTTTTTAATGATGACACTGGTGAGAGTGAAATTTGGCAATTTTGGTTAGATAATCAAACTGAGCCTAAGCAGCTAACAAGTGATTCAAAAACAGCAAGATTGAATATGTGGCTGTCACCAGATGGCAGTAAACTGGCGCACGATACAAAACAGGGTGAACTGTTTATTTTAGACCTTAACTCAGGAGAAAATCGGCTTTTGTTCGATGATATTGCTTCTGGCGTTAGTCGCTTCCAGTGGTTTAAAGACAACGATACAATCGCGCTGTCATACACCAAACTGGGTGAGGAACGAAGGTCAGTGAAATTGCACTCCTTGTCACAGCAAAAGTCTGAAACTCTGACGAGTCAGAAGTACGAATCTTATTCGCCTGCATTTAGCAGCGATGGTAAATGGTTATACTTTCTCTCAAACCGTCACTTTGACGCCAACCCAAATAGCCCTTGGGGCGACAGAAATATGGGCGCAGCGTTTGACCGTACTGCAGAAATTTATGCGATTGCGCTCAACAAGGATTCGAAATTTCCGTTTGCTGAGCCTCAAGAAAGTATGACTTCGTCAACGACACCAACTGATGAAGCTGATGAAAAAAGCGATGAAGATGCGCCAATCAGTGACGATGATGAACGTGATGAGTCAGATGATAAAAAGTCACCAGATCAGAAGTCAAACGCCGACGAAGACGACGTGATTGAGATCACTTGGCAAGGCATCCAACAGCGACTTTGGAAAGTACCCGTTGCCGCTGGAAATTACTCTCAACTGTCTGCTAATGCCCGTTTCTTATACGTGGTTGACCAAGTAAAAGAGCCCGACTCAAGACCTGCTCTTCACTCAATTCGCATTAAACCGAATCCGTCTCTACGCATGTTTGCGTCGGCAATAACTGCCTTTCAACTTTCCAATAACGGCGAATCGATACTTATTCAAAAAGGACGTGGAGCCGCTTCTTCGATGTACATCGTGTCAGCAGGCGCTACTTTTCCAAGTGATTCAAGAGACAATATGGTGCAAGCTCAAGGCTGGAAAATAAGAATTGAGCCACAAAATGAATGGCGACAAATGTTTAAAGATGCTTGGCTCATGCACCGAGACGGTTTGTTTGACGCAAAAATGCGCGGAGTCGATTGGCTCGCTACAAAAGCGAAGTACGAACCTCTTCTGAAAAGACTGACTGACAGACGCGAACTAAACGATATTTTCAAACAAATGATGGGTGAATTAAATGCCCTGCATTCACAAGTAAGAGGTGGTGATATTGTCGAAAATGACAAGGTTGCCTCATCATCTTCCTTGGGCGCTGCGCTAGCAGATACTCGCGAGGGAGTTATTGTGTCGCACATTTACATGCATGACCCAGAGCTACCTGACGAAGCATCACCATTAGCTAAACCTGGCGTTAATGTGCTTAATGGGGACATCATAAAAGCCATCAATAATACTTCTGTTGCGACTGTGGCTGATGTTGTTAAGGCATTAAAATATCAAACGGACAAGCAGGTACTCCTGACCCTGCTGCGCGATGACGAGCAAGTCAAAACCATCGTGAAACCTGAATCGATTCGCAATGAGGCACGCTACCGATATCGTAATTGGGTTTATACGAATGCCAACAAAGTGAATGGGCGAGATGCCGACATAGGTTACCTGCATTTGTACGCGATGACAGGCAGCGATTTGTCGACATTCGCAAGAGAGTTTTATGCGCAATATAATAAGCCCGGACTGATTATTGACGTGCGTCGCAATAGAGGCGGTAACATCGACAGTATTATTATCGAAAAACTGTTAAGGCGCGCATGGTCATTTTGGCAAAACCCTAATGGCGAAACATCGACCAATATGCAACAGGCGTTTCGAGGTCATTTAGTGGTGTTAGCCGATGAGTTCACGTATTCCGACGGAGAAACCTTTACTGCGGGCATTCGCGCTCTCGATTTAGGCACGGTTATCGGTAAACAAACAGCCGGCGCTGGTGTTTGGCTAAGTGGAGGAAACTCGGTGGTTGATGGCGGTATTGCGCGAGTTGCTCAGTTTCCTGTATTTGCGATGGATGGCCGTTGGATTACAGAAGGGCGCGGTATATCGCCTGACATTGAAGTGAATAATTTGCCTCACGCCACATATAAAGGTGGCGATGCGCAGTTAGAAAAAGCCATTGCGTATTTACAAGAAAAAATAAAAACGCAGCCGATCCCAGAGTATAAAGCGAAGCCATTTCCTGCCGTAGATGCGATGGCGGATGACATTAAATGAAAAAAATCATCTTATGCTTATTTATTATTCTCGGCATTGGTATTGTGATCGCGTGGGCAACATCGGCCGTTAGGCCGGTTGCATGGACACCTGACCCCGACGCAGGTTTAACAGGCGTTTATGCGTCAAATGATCGTCTGTTTGAAAGAGACACTATAGCTGTTCAGCAGCAGTTTCTGACTGGCTTAGGTAAAGGACCTGAAGATATCGTCATTGCTGAAGATGGGTATTTGTATACCGGATATGACGACGGTCGAATTGTCAGAGTGTTGGTAGCGGATATACTCTCAGCCTATGAAGCAGAGGGCGCTGATATCGACAACATTGCTTTTGAAGAGTTCGCTAACACGCAGGGGCGCCCCTTAGGTTTACGCTTTGATGCTGCTGGCAATTTAATTGTTGCTGATGCAGCTAGAGGGGTTTTATCCATCGATAAACAGGGCAATATACGAGTGTTGGTGGATGAATACGAGGGTAAAAAGCTGCTGTTTGTTGACCACCTAGATATTGCTAGTGATGGCACTATTTGGTTTAGCGATGCGTCCGCTAAGTTCGAATTTCATGATTTTATCTATGATTTTTTAGAAGCAAGTTCAACGGGGCGCTTACTAAGCTACAATCCCGCCACTCAGGAAACACAAGTAAGAATGGATAATTTGTTCTTTGCGAATGGCGTTTCTGTTGGGCCTAACGATGCGTTTGTGCTGATAAACGAAACGGGAAGGGCGAAAGTTCATCGCTTGTGGTTGAAGGGCGAGAAAGCGGGTCTTCGAGATATCTTTATCGAACAGTTACCAGCAATGCCAGACAACTTGTACTTCAAAGACGGTATTTTTTGGATTTCTTTGATTACGCTGCGCGATCCTTTAGTTGAAGGCTTAGCACAAAATACATTTTTGCGCCGAATCGTAGGCGGTTTGCCAAAAGTGCTATTAAAACCAAGTTCGCACTACGGTTTTGTTATAGGCGTATCGCCCGAAGGGAAAGTCATACAAAATCTACAGTCAGCCAAGGGATATCAGAGCATTACTACTGCGATAGAATTTGAGGGGTACTTGTTTCTTGGTTCGTTGGAGAACAGCAGTATAGCGGTGAGTAAACTTGACTAAAAATGAGTAGTGTAATGATTAGACGCGTCTGCAAAGAGACGCGTTATCATAAAACGGGCTCAATAAAATACCATCAAAGCAACGCCAAACTGTTAATCCCAAACAGCAGCCGTTGAATCAATAAGAAAGACTATTTCTTTGCGTCAGGGCGGTACTTCTTGACCATGCCTTGTAGAAAGTTTCTGAGGAGCTGATCACCACATTCTTTGTAGCTGCGATGATCGGGCTTGCGGAACAAAGCAGACAACTCACCTTTACTTAAGCGAAAGTTAGCGTACTTAAGTACTTCAATCATATCGTCATCGCGATATGACATCGCAATTCTGATTTTTCGCAATATATCGTTGTTGCTTAATCGCTCATCGCCCTTCAAAACTTGCGGCTCGACGCCTTCTTGTTTGCCGCGTCTTTTGATAATCAAGCCATCTAAAAATAAAGCGATAATTTTGTCGCGACATAAAATGAAGCCGGGCTCCTCTTCTTTTTTCATGATGCGCTGCAGATATTCGGTTTCCATATCGTAACCGGCCAGCTTAAATAGATCGATTGCGGAACCATCGTTAAGTTTTAAAGCGAATCGTAAGCGGCGTAGTACATCATTGTGGATCATAGTTTATCTGTCACAAAATCAAAAAGGCGAGTATATACTAAGGCTTAGCAAGTTTATAGCGCTTATGAGTTTGGAAATGCCGCATTGAAAGCTGTTTAAAGAACATTCAAGGTTTAATCAGAGGCAATAATCGTGTATAATGCGCGCGATTTTCAACAACACCAAGTAAGGCAAATTGTCAGGTAAATTCGCCTCACTCATTAGACAGTCTTTTGTCACTTTTAATATTCTATAAATTCGGACATTTCTTTGATCACTACAGCTAACATCACTATGCAGTTTGGCGCTAAGCCACTTTTTGAAAACATATCAGCCAAATTCGGTAACGGCAACCGTTACGGACTTATCGGCGCAAACGGCTGTGGCAAATCTACTTTCATGAAAATCATGACGGGGGAACTCCAACCAACCTCAGGTAACGTTTCAATTTCACCTGGTGAAAAGCTAGGTACCTTAAGCCAAGATCAGTACGCTTTTGAAAAGTTTTCAGTGGTTGATGCTGTTATCATGGGGGATGCCAACCTGTGGAAAGTAAAACAAGAAAGAGACCGAATTTATGCATTGCCGGAAATGTCTGAAGATGACGGCATGAAGGTCGCAGACTTAGAATCTGAATTCGCAGAGATGGATGGTTACACTGCAGAAAACAGAGCGATTGAGCTTTTAGTCGAAGCTGGCATTGATGCCGAATATCACTTTGGCCTTATGTCTGAAGTTGCTCCAGGTTTGAAACTGAGAGTCCTCATTGCTCAAGCATTATTTTCCGACCCTGATATCTTATTGTTGGATGAACCAACCAACAACCTAGATATATACACGATTAAGTGGTTGGAAGATGTGTTGAATCAGCGAAAATGTACCATGGTTATTATTTCGCACGATCGTCATTTCTTAAACTCGGTTTGCACGCACATGGCGGATATCGATTTTGGTGAATTACGTATTTACCCAGGGAATTACGAGTCATATCAAGCTGCTGCTGCGCTAGCGCAAGAACAAATACATCGTGAAAATGACAAAAAGTCGACGGAGATTGAAGAACTTCAAGGTTTCGTTGCACGTTTCTCTGCCAATGCGTCGAAAGCGAAACAAGCGACATCGCGAGCTAAAAGATTAGAGAAGATAGAGTTAACCGAAGTTGTCGCCTCAAGTCGTCAAACTCCCTACATTACTTATAAGCAGCACAAGAAACTGCATCGTTTAGCGCTTGAACTTACCAATGTGACTCACGGCTTTGACGGCGAAACCTTGTTCAAAAGCAATGAAATATTGCTGGAAGCAGGCTCTAAATTAGCCGTCATCGGCGAAAATGGCGCGGGGAAGACCACATTCTTACGTTGCTTAATGCAAGAGTTGAAAGCAAATGGCGGTGTTATCAAGTGGTCTGAAAACGCCAGTATTGGCTATTGTCCGCAGGACACAACTGAAGATTTTTCTGCAGACATTACCTTGTTTGACTGGATGTCAAAATGGCGTACACCAAAGCACGATGACTTAGCGGTTCGAGCAATACTCGGTCGTTTGCTGTTCACATCAGATGACGTTAACAAAAAAGTAAACGTGTGCTCAGGTGGTGAAAAAAATAGACTCATGTTTGGTAAATTGATGATGTTAGATATTAACGTACTCATCATGGACGAACCAACTAACCACATGGATATGGAAGCGATTGAAGCCTTGAATAAGGCGCTAAAAAACTTTGATGGAACCCTTATTTTCGTCAGCCATGACAGAGAGTTCGTTTCAACACTAGCGACCAGTATCATCGAGATAAAAGATGAAAAGCTAAACTATTTCCAAGGTACCTACGATGAGTATGCGAGTTTGTCGCGCTAGCTAGTAAGCAATATAAAACTAACGACGGTTTAATCCTCAAACCGTCGTATTACCCAGATGACCAGATACGATGTGCAAATCTCGCTGAGGAAACGGAATAGATATATTGTTTTCTGCTAATGCTTTGTTCACGCCAGTATTGATAGCGTGGGTAAGCGGCAAACGATCTTCAGGACGAACCACAAAAACGCGGATTTCGAAGTTCAAAGAACTATCGCCATGCTCCAAGAAAAATACTTGTGGTGCAGGTTGTTTCAACACCTCATCTAAGCCCTCAGCAACCTGCATCAGTAAGCCTTTCACTTTATCAATATCAGAGCCATAGGCAACGCCAATTTTAACTACGATACGAGTGACAGAGTCTTTCAAGGTCCAATTAGTCACATTCTCAGTGATAATAGATTTATTGGGCAGAAGCACTTCACGGTTATCAAAATCGGTTACTGTTGTCGCGCGAATTTTAATATTGCTAACGGTGCCGCTCAAATTACCAATGGTGACAAAATCGCCCACTCTTATAGGTCGTTCGAATAGTATAATTAAACCTGATACGAAGTTAGCTACAATTTCTTGCAGGCCAAAGCCTAAACCAACACCCAAGGCTGCAATAATCCATTGTAGCTTGGACCAGTCGATACCCAATTGGGAAAAACCAATCACGATGCCGGCTCCTACTAACACATATCCTAAAATCGTTATCGTTGCATAGCGAGCTCCGGCATCCATTTCAAAGCGTTCAAAAAAGCCAATTTCCATCACGCCTCTTATATTTTTAGCCGCAACGAAGCCTCCGATAACGAATCCTAAGGATAATATAATGTCCCATAGGGTAACACCGCTAGACAACTCGACACCGTCAACCATTTTTATTTCCTGCCACAGCACAATGTCATCAACAATACCCAGTGCGGGCAGAAGTGACTTCCAAATAAACCAAAGGCCAGCGATGAAAAACAGGGCCGTTATCCACAGCATGATTGAACGGCCTTGGCGCATCACTTCTTGTTCATCAATACCCTCAGCAGGGGGCTCACTTGCTGTTGACTCAACGCCTGATTCACTAAGCTCTTGGTTTTGTAACGCTAATGCTTCAGCTTCAGCAGCATCCAAACGCTCTTTTTTAACAATATAGCGACGAAAAGCGACTAAAAATATACGTAGCATGATCCCGTATGCCACAGATGCAAAGACGAGTAAGATACCTGAAGAGAACAGTCTAGATTGTAACTCGACGGCGGTATCAAAAAATCCAAAGAGTGGCAGTAAGCCAATAAATAAGGGAGCTGCAACAACGATTGGGAATGCCAGTATCGTTAGTACACTCACTGGCGTCTCACCCACTATACTTGTCGCGACGCCGTTTTTAGGTTGAAAAAATTGGTAACTGAAAACGGCGATACCGATTGAACCAATAATAAACGCGAGAATTGCTAGTCCGTACCGAAGCTCAGTTAAACCACTTGCTATGGCGCTGGCAAATAAGAAGGCGGCAAGTGACTGAAGCCAAACAAACCAAGTGAGCATGCTGCGCAACTTAATGCGTGAAACATCACTCCAGCCAAAATGCTTCTCAAACAGACCATCCTTGCGGCTCATTGAACGGAAAAAGAGGAGCACTAAACTGATGCTAGAGACAGAGCTTAGACCTGTTGCGATGGCATTCGCGAAGCTCAAAGGTGCCGCACCCTTATAAATTGTTGTAGCAACAGCAAATAAGCAAAGTGGCAAAGGCAATGCAAGAACTAAGGTTAACAGCAGTGCAAGTGGGGTAGTCTGATAAGTATCCTTTTGTACCTTTCCCACACCATCGACTAAAGACCAAAGGGTTCGTTTGATTTTAGAGCGTCCGAGCACGATCAACATCGCAAATGCAAATAAAGTTAGAGGTAAAACAGAGACGGCAAGCGCGCCTTTGTAAAAGTCCTGAAGTAAATCCCACCATGCTTTTGGCGAAAATAGCCAGTCCATGCTATCACGAAGGTTTACGCCCAAATTACCGGCCTTACCAGAGTTAGAGGGAAGCCAAATCAGACGGCGTTCTAAAAGTTCCCGCAGTCCAATGCTTGCAGATAGGAGTTGATTGATTATCAATTTTTCTTCAATTATTCGGTCAGATTGATAGTTAGATAGTTCAATCAACTCTTGCAGTAAATTACGGCGGGCAATTGTCAAAGCCTGTGCTTCTTCAAGTTGGAACGGGCTGAAATAATCGTTGGCATCTTTTTGCTGCATCGTGGTCTTCGACGCCTTTTCAGTACTCTGTTCAAAAAGTAAATTTTGTGCGGCAGCCGCAATATTCGCTAAACCTCGTAACCTCTCCTGCCATAATATAACGTTGAGTTGATGTCGCACTGCATCTTCTTCAATATCAGATTTACGCAATTCAATAGCAGCTTCGCGGGGGATACTTGCTCGCAGTCTGCGCAATAGTTCACCCAACTCATCGGTGACTCGTCCTGTTGCCAACACGCGCTCCACGGTTTCTGAGGATTGTTGCACTTCCAACAGCTGGCCTTGCAACTTATCGGTGCTTTCTTCGCTCTTATATGAATTAGCTTGCAGACGCTCCAATTGCTCTGCAAGCGCTAAATTTTCTTGTGCAATGCTGGTTAATTTTGGGTGCTGTAACAAAGCTCCTAGCGTTTGTTTGTTTTGTTGAACAATCTTCTCTACTTTGCTTGTGCGACTGGCTGCCAAAAACGACCTCAGTGCTGATATGCGTTTTTCTTGAAATTCGTTTTTTACCCTTAACTCGATTAACTCTGCGTTCACTAATGATTGGCGAGCCGGTATCGTAGCCACTTCACGTTCAAGCGTTTTTATAGTCTCGGACAGCTTCGCGACATTAGCCCGTTTTTTTAGGTCTTTGCTGATAGCTAAAAGGCTCAGGCCATTTACTGCCTGTTGATTTAAATCGTCGGTGATTTCTGTTTTATCTATTCGAAGTGAACTTAGCTGCTGAGCTATTTCATTTGCCCGTAAACTTAAGTTCGTTTGTTCTGCTTGTTTTTGGGTAAGGTTCGCAAATTCTCTGGTTTGCTGCGATTCTTCCAATAAAAGTTGGTTTTCTAGCTCGATGAATGGCCTACGAGTATCAATATTGACGGATTTATCTCTCAGTTGCTGAATGTTCCGCTCTATCGTAATCACCTTTTGCGATGCAGAGGCTGCAAGCTTCTCATACGTATTCGCTAAATTAATTTGTTCTTGCGCTTTTGTGAGTAGAATTGAAGCATCGTTCAGTTCAGCTAACACCTGTTTTCTTTGTTCTTCAGTTAGATCAGCGTTTTGCTTTGCACTTTCAGTCGCCCCCTTTATTTCAATATTTAAATCAACATATTGGGCCATCGCTTTTGGGCTGGTCAATAAAAAGAAAAGACCTAATGAAATAATACATCGTAGCTTATTTGAACGATTGAAAAAGCTTTCTGACATGCTAGGTTGGCTCCAAGGCTGAAGATTGATGTTAATTAATACAGATTATTAATGAGTTACTGCGTAAATTTTTCACGCTTTATCGTTATTTTTTCCTAGTTTGCGGATTTGGTTCTCGAAAGAGTTTCACGCGTCAGCCTAATATACTTGCGTTTACAGGCGTGTTCGTAAATCAAGCTAACAAACTGATAGCAACTAATATCAACAGAATGCAATAATGAGGCCTACATATCACTTATACTAAACTAAATCGGTTCAAGAGGGCAGCACGATGCTAAGTATCTCAGGTATCACAAAAACCTACGACAATGGCGTGAAAGCTTTGAATGATGTGAACATCACCATTCCAAATGGCCTTTTTGGGCTACTCGGACCCAACGGTGCAGGTAAGTCGTCGTTAATGAGAACTATTGCAACGCTGCAGCAGGCCGATGCGGGAACAATTACTTTTGATGGCATCGATGTTTTGTCACAGCCCAACGAGTTGCGCCGGCGACTAGGTTATCTGCCGCAAGACTTTGGTGTTTATCCTCGCATTAGTGCTTACGACTTGCTGGACCACTTAGCTATTTTAAAGGGCCTTGCAAACAAAGCAGAGCGACAAGAGGCGGTGAATGGCCTATTGGCGCACGTAAACCTATTCCAGCATCGCAAGCATGCAGTAAGTGGCTTCTCAGGTGGCATGCGCCAGCGGTTTGGTATTGCACAAGCTTTGCTGGGTAACCCTGATTTATTAATTGTAGATGAACCGACTGCGGGCTTAGATCCTGAGGAGCGCAATCGATTTCACAACTTGCTGGTGTCATTAGGGGAGGACAAAGTCATTATATTATCTACTCATATCGTCGATGACGTATCTGAATTATGCGCAGATATGGCGGTATTAGGGGCTGGAGAAATCTTATTGCAAGGCAATCCGATTGAGGTGACAAATAATCTTGAAGGTAAAATTTGGCGCAAAATAGTGACAATGGATGAAGCAAAAGAGATTGAAGCTAACATGGCAGTAATATCCAAGCGTTTGTTTGCTGGCAGAACCGTTGTCCACGTAATGGCAGACACGCCTCCAGATGGTTTTGAATCAGCCCCAGCTAACTTGGAAGACGTGTACTTTTCCACGCTGCATAAACAGCGCAGCAACGCGGCTTAAGGGGAAGTAAATGTTTTTAAAGATGCTCGCATTCGAGTGGCGCTACTATATTAAACAGCCCTCTTTTATTGTGACCTGTTTGGTGTTTTTTTTGCTGCCTTACTTGGCGATAACGATTGAGGAAATATCTTTAGGTAGGGGTGGGAATACAAATATCAATAGCCCGTATGCAATCGCTGAAACAATGCTACGTTTTGGCCTATTTGCGATGTTTGTGGTCGTTAATTTTGTTGCTAATACGGCAAGTAGAAATGACACTTCGATGATGTCAGAGATTATTTGCACAAAGCCCATACCGCCGACGGCGTACAAATTGGGGCGTTTTTTTGGTGCTTTTCTTGTGTGTTTGACTGTCTTTGCAATGGTGCCTCTTGCATTGGTTATTGGCTCATTAATGCCATGGCTTGATCAAGAAAGGCTTGGCGGTTTTAATCTTGCGTTTTATGTAGCGCCGTTTCTTATTTATTCAGTGCCTACAATTTTTGTTCTTTCGACTTTATTTTATGCTATTGCGCTTCGTTTTCGCAGCATTATGGCTGTATACCTTACCGCCTTGGGTTTGTTAATTATTTATGTTGTTTCGGCGGCGATTTTTGACGAACCAAATCAACGAGAAATACTCTCCCTACTAGATCCATTCGGTATTAATACGTTCAGAGAAGTCACAAGCTATTGGACACCGTTCGATAAAAATACAATAACGGTGCAGCTAAGCCAAGAAGTTGTATTAAATCGCGCGCTTTGGGTTGGTATCGGCTTAGCAAGCCTATTCGTGTTGGGAAGTCTATTTTCACCTCTGACGCTACGATCAAATAGGGAAAAGGCAAGTAAAGGAAAGACGCTCATTGAAGCGCCTAAAACGCCATTGAGCAAAATGAAATATCTGCCGGGTTCGGGTCTACAGCAGTTTTTGGCAAGAACCAAATTCGAGATTAAACAGATTGTATTTAGCCCCGCGTTTCCCATTCTCATGTTGTTTTGTGCTTTTAATCTGGTTGCACAGTTCTTTGATCCCAGAGGATTCTATGGCGCCTCTAACTGGCCGCTGACGCAGACAATGGTGCAACTGATTCAAAACGCATTTAGTCTTGTCAATATCATTGTAATTACTTATTACAGTGCCGAAGTTATCTGGCGCGAGCGCTCCGTCGGTATGGGAGACATTACTGATAGCATGCCCGTTGCTAACATAACGTATTGGCTTTCTAAATTTATTGCAGTTTGCTTAGTCATTATCAGTATATTCACCATTGGTATGGTGGCGACAGTCATCAATCAGCTTGCTCTAGGTTATACCAATCTCGATATCGCTCAATACATCGTGTCGTTGTTTTACTATGGTGCGAGCAGTTTGATTTTATTAATTGTCCTTTCTTTCTTATTACAAACAATGAGCCCGAATAAATATATTGGTATGTTGCTATTTGTCGGCTATTTCTTTGTTTCTATTGTGTTTAGTCAAATCGGTATTGAACACAATATGTTTAACTTTGGTCAGACACCTACCATGCAATACTCAGATATGAATGGTTACGGTTGGACACTAACCACGCAAAACTGGTACCTGCTATATTGGTCCTCGCTGGCTGTTGTGTTCAGCATTGTGAGCTTTGGTTTGTGGCACCGAGGCCCTCACAGTGGACTGCGAGCAAGACTTAAAACACTACCCTATCAAATAGGACGAGGCGGATTCACTGCAATTACCATCTGCTTGTTAATTTTTATGGGGTCAGGGTCAATTATTCACTACAACACGAAAGTGGTGAATCATTTTACGACGCAAGATGCAGGATTGGCTGAGCAGGAATTTTATGAAAAAACGTTTGTTCAGTATGAAGACGATCCTACGCCTATTATTATTTCCGTCGATGCTGATATTGCTATTTTTCCTAGCGCACGCAGAATTGAGACCATAACAAAAATCATTGTTGAAAACCGCGCAAGCAAGCCCATTGAGAAGTTCCTCGTTAACTATCCCAACTTTAGTCCAGTGTCTGAAGTGAATATTGAAGGCGGTAGCTTGGGCAAAAAAGACGCAGCTTTCGATACGGCATGGTTTACTTTTGATAAACCTATGCAACCGGGCGAACAGCGCCAGGGAACGATAAGAGTGGTGCGCGAACACAAAGGTTTTAAGGACAGAGGTGAAGACACAAGCGTTGTTCGCAACGGCACCTTTATTTCAAATTTGAGTTTATATCCTTCATTTGGAGTCAACCAAGGGTTTTATATCAGCGACCAACATGAGCGTAGAAAACGCAAGTTACCGCCGCCCCGCAGAGCTTACCCGCTCGAAGACACACGTCGATACAATGAAAGTTTCTTTGGGCCGCAAATAGCGCTCATCGATTTTAAAGTAAGGTTGTCGACCAGCGATGATCAGTTTGCGATTGCGCCTGGCTATTTGAAAAAAGAGTGGGAACAAGACGGTCGTCGCTATTTCGAATATGAGATGGACAGCCCTATGGTCAATTTTTTCAACGTGATGTCTGCAGAATTGGACGTCAAAAAGGAAATGCATAAGGGAGTTGAAATAGCGGTTTATTATCATGCCGATCACTATTGGAACGTTCAGCGCATGATTGAATCATCTAAAGATTCATTGGACTATTTTACTCAAGCATTCGGGCCATATCAGCATAAACAGCTGCGTATTATCGAATTTCCCGGCTATCGTAGTTTTGCTCAGAGTTTTGCCAATACCGTGCCTTATTCGGAAAATATCGGATTTATTTCAGACTTGCGTGATAAGAAGGAAATAGATCCCGTTTACTATGTGACGGCGCATGAAGTTGCGCACCAATGGTTTGGTCATCAACTTAATGCCGCCAATGTGCAGGGAAGTGCCGTACTATCCGAGTCGCTTTCTCAGTATGCGGCATTAATGGTGATGGAGAAAAAGTATGGGGAACAAAAAATACGTAAGTTCCTAACATTCGAACTCGATAGCTATTTGCGCGGCAGAGCGAATGAATATTTAGAGGAAATGCCGCTGCTACGCGCTGAGAATCAGCCTTACATATATTACCGTAAGGGCGCCGTTGTCATGATGGCGTTACGTGACAGAATTGGCGAAGAAAATATGAACAAGGCCTTGAAGAGCCTGATTGCTAAATTCAAGTTTAGTGACGCCGCACAACCAACTACGCTTGATTTAGTTGCCGCAATCAAGACTGTTGCTTTGCAAGATGATTTTGCGTTTATTGATGATCAATTTAATCAAATCAGTATTTACGATTTGAAAATCAACGAAGCTGATGTGAAAAAGCTAGAAGATGAAGAATACATACTCACGTTAAACGTTTCGGCTAAGAAATTTAGAGCGAGTGGGGAGGGCGAAGAGTCAGAACAAGCCTTCGATGACGCTGTTGAAATTGTGTTATTTAGCGGTGACCCCAACGATTTTAGTTTAATAAATGAAATAGTTTATCGAGAAAAACATCAGTTAATTTCGGGTGAAAATAGCATTATCATTACGACTAACAAGCCATTTACCTATGTTGGCGTTGACCCCTTTGTTCGCTTTATCGATCGAAATAGTAAAGATAACGTTAAAAAGCTGTAGTTTGAGTTGGTAAAACTCTTGCGCAAGATAAATTTGATAAGCAAAGGATTGATAATATGTTCAGAGCAGTTTTAATTTCATTTGTCGCCATCATCATTTGTTTTGGGATCATGGATGGTATTTGGTTGGGGATTGTTGCAGATGAGGTTTATCAGCAAGAAATGCAGGGTTTGCTGCGCACACAATATCCCGTTTGGCCATGGGTCAGTTTTTATCTGATTTATTCTTTGAGTATTGTTATTTTAGCCGTTCAACCGAGCTTTGCGTCATTGTCGCAGCAAACTAGTTTGGTTTCCAAAGAGCTAGTGATTGTGGCTTTTAGAGGCGCAGTGCTTGGGCTAGCAGCCTACGGTGCATATAATCTGACGAATTATGCAATTTTGGCAAATTGGTCTTTGAAAATATCACTGATTGACTGGATGTGGGGATGTTTTATAACAACCTGCAGCGCAGCTTCAGCTGGCTTAGCTGTGTCTGCTTTTGGTAAGCTAGATGAGCGTCAGTAAACTAATAATAACTAACACTGACCCCATTAATTTTAGGGCGCGCTATCGGTGCGATAGCGCGCTGATTTGGTTTAGCTTGGCATTGATGCCAATACCGCTTCTGGTCGAATCGGCAAATCTCTCACTCTGGCTCCTACAGCGTTAAAGATTGCGTTAGCAATTGCTGGAGCGACGGCTATCAAACCGGGTTCGCCTAAGCCTGTGGGAAATTCTGTGTTTTGTACAAAACTGATATCCAACTCTGGAACGTTGTTCATTCTAAGCGGCGTGTAGGTATTCAGGTTTGTGTCTTTTACTTGGCCTTTTTCGAAGGCTGTACCTTCAAATAAAGCTAAGCTTAGGCCCCACAGCATAGACCCTTCCGTTTGGGCTAATGCGCCATCGGGATGAACGACAGTTCCGCAGTCCAAGATACCCGTCAATTTGTGTACTTTAACTTGACCGGTTTTTGGATCAACTTCAACGTGCGCAACGCAGGCACCCCAAGTTGGCATCTCGCGTTCTTGACCTGCTGATATTGCAATGCCCAAGCCTTGATTCTTCGGCAGAGAGCGACCCCAGTCGGACCGTTCTCGGATTTCTGTTAAGACTTTTGCTAGTCGTTTTGCTCCGCCAACAGAAACCGGTGCTGTTCCTGAGTTTTTGCCTGTGGCATCCAGTAAAGATAAGCGAAAGTCGATGGGGTCAACTTTTTGCTCATGGGCAATTTCATCCATAAATGACTCAACTGCCCAGCCTGTCCAACCAGGACCGACCGCTCGCAACCAGCCTGGCACGAATGTTTTCTGTGCCAGCGTGTTGTTAATGGCACGAACTCGATGATTTTCGAGCGTATACCAATGGTCTGCACCTGAAATCGAGAACGGGTCATATTTACCCTTGCCATTAACGCCTTCTGGCAAGAAGCCAGGAGCCATAGCTAAGGTCGGCCAGCCTGCCGCAGCACCATGTTCGATACCAATTAGTTTTTGGTCTGCGTCCCAGTAAGCGTTCATCTGCTGCACAGAAGGAGAGCGCACGCAGTCAAAGAGCGTATCGTCTTCACGGGTAAATACGAGCTTAACCGGTTTGCCAACCGCCTGCGCTGTTAAGGCTGCCGGTATCATGTAATCCCCAGCTAAGCGACGACCGAAGCCTCCACCCAAATAATATTGATGAATAATTACTTTATCTTCTGGCATGCCCACGGCTTTGGCAACAACAGGCAGAAACAGTGACTGCCATTGGTTGCCGCAATGCACGTGACAAATACCGTCTTTGAATTCCACGGCTGCATTCACAGGCTCTAATGTAAAGTGTAGGGCTGACGAAGTGCTGTATACAGATTCAAGGGATGTTTTAGCGGCCTCAGCTGTTTTTGCAATGTCACCTTTGTCAACGACAAGCGTGCCTGAGCTTTTATCTTTAGCCAGTGATACACCTTCATCAATAATATTTTGTTCACTTACGTTGGCCGTTTCGCCTAAGTCATATGAAACTTTAATTGCCTTACCTGCTTTAACCGCACCATAATAAGTGTCGGCCAATACAGTTACCCATCCCTGCACAGTATCACTGGGATCTTTCAGTATCTCATAACCTTGATAGCCTTTTACTTTCTTGGCATCAGTGTCGTCAACAGTTTTGACTGAACTGCCATGTCGTGTCGGTGGTATGATGGGTCTTGCATAGACCATATTGGCCAGTTCTACATCAATACCATATTTCGCACTGCCGTTTGTTTTAGCAGGAATGTCTAGTGCTTGGCTGGGCTTTGCTATTAGCTGACGGCTTGCAGGGCTCTTTGGTTTAAATTCGGCTAATTCATCCGCGCTGAATACGCGATCAATCTTGCCGTTTTTCACGACATCGGCAAAACTAATTGACTTGCTGCCCGCGACGATCATGCTATTTTCTGCTTTACAATCAGCTGGAGCCACACCCAGTAACTTCGCGCCAGCTTCAATTAGTACGGTGCGTCCAGCTGCTCCAGCTTGGGACATAGGCACATAGCTTTGAAATACCGACCAAGAACCGCCAGTCACCATGTAACCCCATTTGGGGTCTGTATCAACATGCTTAATTTCGACCTTGTTCCAATCTGCACCTAATTCGTCGGCAACGATACGTGCTATTGCTGTGCCCACATGTTGGCCCATTTCAGCGCGCGCGACGTTGACTATAATCAGTCCATTGGTATCAATTTCAAACCATACTGTCGGGCTAAATAATTTGCCCGATAGCTGATTTGCTGCGCTGCCTGTAGCAACTTCAAGCGCATGAATGCTGGGACCAAATGCCATCATTAGACCGCCACCCACGGTACCAATTAAAAAGTTACGGCGGCTTTGTTCTACACTGTCTTTGCGTAATCGAGTCATATTAACTAACTCCCTGAGTGTTTTTTTCTTCTATCTTTGGATTGTAAATCTTGACCACTGTGTCTGATTGCGTTGCCACATCTTTGATGGCTTCTTTAATACGTGCATAGGTCATGCAGCGACACAAGTTTCCGCTCATGTAGGAAACGATTTCTTCTTCGCTAGGGTTAGCGTTAGTGGCAAGTAAAGCGGCGGCTTGCATAATTTGTCCTGATTGGCAGTAGCCACATTGTGGTACTTGATGCTCCACCCACGCTTTTTGCAAGGGGTGTTGTCCTTCTAAACCTTCAATCGTGCGGATTTCGGCATTCGCGACGCTACTTATCGGAAGCGAGCATGAGCGCACTGGCGAACCGTTCAGGTGCACTGTGCATGCACCACACATGGCAATCCCGCAGCCAAACTTAGTTCCTTTTAAGTCGAACTCGTCGCGTATAACCCACAACAAAGGAGTATCGGCCTCTGCATCGGATTTTATCTTTTTACCGTTCAATGAAAATTCAATCATAGTGCTTACCTGTTCGCTAGTGCCAGTTAATTAATATATCTGCAGTGTAGAAAGGGTAGACGCTATGAGCAAACTATGCAACACACATTGTTTTTCTTAGTTTTACATTACCGTCTTCGTCTCACAAACGTGCTCGGCGTTAAGGTCTGTTTTTGTGTATAAATATGGCGTACTTATTGATGATGTTAACTGCTCATAAAAAAGGCTAGCAGGAGTTTCCCGTGCTAGCCTTTTTTGTGTTGATGTACCAAAAACTATTTTTTTTCTGCGTCTTTATACTTATCGAACCAAGCTATAATATGACCAATCTTTCTACTTAGGTTTGATGGCTTAGCAGCTATGCCGTGATAGGCGCCTTGGATACGCACGAGCGAACTCTCGACGCCCTCAAGTCGCAAAGCACCGTAGTATTGTTCACTTTCACTCATAGGTGTTCGAACATCTAACTCTCCAGTTAGTACCATAGTAGGGGTAGTGACATTACCAACTAAGCGAAGTGGTGAATGATCCCAATATTGGTCAACATCATTCCAAGGTAAATCGGTAAACCAGTATTTGGCCATAAAGGTGTATATATCACTTGTACCAATCATACTAATCCAGTTGATGACCGGCTTTGCAACAACGGCTGCTCTGAAACGATCTGTACTGCCGACTATCCATGCTGTTAGCACGCCGCCGCCAGAACCACCTGTCACAAACAGATTGCTTTCATCTATGTAACCCTTCGCAATTGTGGCGTCGACCATGTCCATCAAATCGTTGTAATCTTCAGATGGATAGTTTTTATCGATTAGGTTGGCAAATTCAGTACCCATTGAAGTAGAACCTCTAGGATTACCGTAAACCACAACGTAGCCCGCCGCAGCAAACATTTGTATCTCGGTCGAAAACTCAGGCCCATATGCGGTGTGAGGTCCACCATGAATTTCTAAAATCAGAGGATACTTCTTTGCTGGATCGAACTTCGGCGGTTTGACGATCCAAGCCAGTAACTCACGCTCATCAACGCTACTTTTTACTTTGATGAGTTCGGGTTTATTAAGTGTTTTATGGCCAAAAATATCGCTGTTTAAGTCGGTGAGTTTACGCATGTCACCACGCTTGCTTAAAACCGCTAAATCGGCAGGACGATCACCGGTGGATAGAGTAAACACCACTCGTCCGTCTTCCGTGGCATCATAATCACCTGATGTATAAGGCCGGCCTAGACTAAGGCCTCCCAATGCGTCGGTTTTCTCTGTCAGCTTGCCCGATAAGGTCACGTAAGCGACGTGTTTTTTGCCTGCATTGTCATAGCTAAAGTATAAACCCTTGCCATTATCGGCCCATTTTACGTTACCTACCGCACGGTCTAAATTTGGGGTCAGGTCTTTCACGTTTTTCCCATCTGTATTCATCACATAAAGACGTTCAATCTGATTAGACTTACCGTTGTCATCAAAACCCGTGAACGCGATTAGCTTGCCATCAGGGCTCAAACTAGGATTGCTTTCAGGGCCCGTTGAATCAGTTAGCTTCGTTACACTGCCATCTTTGACATCAACCGAAAGTAAATCGCTGTTAAAGATATCGAAATCACTGTCTGCACGAACATTGGCTGACATAACGATGTGGCTGCCAGGCTGAGTCCACATTAACTGACCGCCGTAATCAAAGTCGCCTGATGTTATTTGTCGAGGTGTGCCACCAAATGCGGGAACCACATAAACTTGCATATTCCCAGGACGGTTCATACCTGCGCCATCACGCTGAAACAATGTTTGGTCAATATATTGTGCGTCGTCAGCCCATGTTGCGTCCTTAGGTTTAAAAGACAAACTGAATAACGATTTAGGTTTAGAGGGGGTAAACATTGCAAAGGCTAATTGCTGGCCATCGGGTGAGAAACTGAGGCTGTTGGGTCGCATTGCTACATCGGTTACACGCGCCGTCATGCCACTGGCCATATCTCGCACATATATTTGTGTTGCGCCTTCTTTACCTGATAGATACGCCATTTTAGAACCGTTTGGAGAAAACACCGCGCCGTAATGGCTATCTTTGCTAGATATTAGAGGCATGTGTTGAGTGCCATCGAGCGAAACTGTCCACAAATTTGTGCGCTGGGCGTCTACCATAATGTCCATACTGTTGCGCTCGTATAGCACTGTTTTACCATCAGGCATAACAACAGGATTAGACGCGTATTCGATATTAAATATGTCCTCATAAGTAATGAGGCTTTTGTCAACAGGAGCCTGGCTCTTGCTGCCATCTTCGCTAGCAAGTGTTCCTGCAGAAATCGCGCTTAGCGCAAATCCGAAGCCCAACGCTATGCTAGTGTTCCTTATTTTCGTTTTCATTATTTTTCCTTTTGAAGCTAAATTGAGTTACCCATTGTAGCCTGCGTATTCTTATTCATTGAGCTTAGCCAAGAGGTGACAGTCAACAAATCAGTAGTCAAAGAGTATACGATGCATTAATGCTATTCAATAGGACTGGCATTCGAATATATTTGCCCGTATTGGCGGCTGTTTTCGATTTATTTTTAAAAGTTTAAGCTCTATAGGCAAAAAATGCGCTAACCCTTTCATATTCAACTTTAAGTGATGCTTTTTGAAGATACGAAGGAAAATAAGATGCAGTTAAACAACGCTCAAGATCAAAGTACACAGGCGATGACAGAGGTTTCATTGGCACTTTCCATGGCATTCTTTTCATTGCTGCTAGTTGCATTGATATCTATTGGTGTTCCTGAATCAGCGGATGGAGAGCAAATAAAGGCTGTCACTGTGCCTGAGTTCGTGCTTACCGAAACGAGTTCTTCAGCAAAAGATACTCAAGCGGAAAACGAAGCACTTGCAACACAATATATCTTTTATTTTAATTCCAAGTTTTATGATCAGCACTTGAAGGATGTTGCAATGAGCAAGCTTGATACTATGCAAAAATTGGTTATAGCAATGCCAACGGACACCGATGTTTCTCAAGCATTAGCATTACAGAAGCAGTTTAGATCTTTCGATTTATCGCTTACTATTATGGATGATAAATGGCGGGCTGCTTTCGAAGACAGCATGAAAATATGAGCACTTTACGCTTATGAAAATTGAATGTAGACAGCAAAAAGCATCGAAAAAAAAGCGCGTTTCATCAAGCTATTATCTGACGCCTAGGCTATTGGCTGCGAGCCAGATGACGCTAGTGACGATTGGCGGTATTATTTTAACTTACCTCATTGCAATTTCGTTGACGGAAAAAAGCAACTCACAAGCGAGCGCAGCGAAAATTAATCAGTATAAATTTAGCTCGGAACTTGCAAATAAACGACAGTTAATTGTCGCCCTGCAGTCAATTCGAATGCATAACGTGACAAGATACCAGCGTAAAACTGAGCAAAAGCTTGAACAGCCACCTTTAAGCCTTTCTAAAACCAATGATACTGCAGATGATTTGAGCCGAATTTCTAGTGCTCTTATCTTAAATAGAAACAACGTAAACAACTCTGCATCTTTTGCCGCATCAGTTACGCCAGTTCAGCAAGGCTGGTGATTCCGCCAGTCGATTAGCTTATAGAATGCGCTTTTTCTTTTGTGCAAAGTAGGCGCAATTATTGCTTAACTCTCAAGCATGTTTATAAATAAATGACGCTTCATCATTTTTATCATTGTGCATGTGGTTTTTTGATATTAATAGGGCTAGGCTTTGCCAGAGTGACATTATAAAAATGAGTTCATACTTGAGCTGTATTAAATAGGTTTAGGGCTAAATTTTTGTTAAAAAGCATTGGAAAATATAAGATTAATGGACTGATTGCGCGGGGTATAAGCAGTAAGGTGTATCTCGCTCAAGATCCCAATCTTTCGATACAGGTGGCGATCAAAGTATTTGACTCCCCAATAGAAACCGGTAGCCACATCTATGGTGAACCGTTCCAAGGGCACCAGCACGAAGCGAAAAAGCCGCAAACAGATTTTATTAGTGAAAGTAAAATTTTACACCAATTATCATCGGCTCCTCATATTGTCCCATTCATGGAATTTGATTTTACTGAATCAAAGCAAGCTTTTATTGTAATGCCTTATTACAAAAGATCGTTAGCAGATCTGTTAGGCGCGCAAAACAAAATAAGCACGCGTCAAACCTTGCTTTTTGCAAAGCAAATTTTAACGGGCCTGGAGTCTATTCATGCTGCAGGTCTGGTTCACCTTGATATCAAACCCGCGAATATTTTACTAGATGACAATGACCAAGTGCTCATTGCAGACTTTGGTATTTCGATAGCGAAGGCGTTGCCCGTTTCAAAAAAATCGGACGATACCGTTATGTCGGAGCTTGGTAAAACTGGAATTGGCAGCCAATATTATGCAAGCCCAGAGCAATTAGCCGATGCTCAAAATGTGACTGCGCAAAGCGATATCTATGCAGTAGCGGCGTTGATGTACCG
This sequence comes from Glaciecola nitratireducens FR1064, assembly GCF_000226565.1. NCBI lineage: Bacteria > Pseudomonadati > Pseudomonadota > Gammaproteobacteria > Alteromonadales > Alteromonadaceae > Brumicola > Brumicola nitratireducens. Next base: position 1,656,030 of record NC_016041.1, read on the forward strand.
TTGTATAAGTGCAGAGCAATTTAGCGAAAAACAACAGCCCTTAAATAAGCTGAATCCGAAAATTGATGACGCGGTGAGCAACCTTGTTGCACTTGGTTTGTCAACAAGACCGGAACAGCGACCTGAATCAGCTAAACAGATGGCCGACTCTATCGGAAAAATACTGAAAAGATTTGAAGATGAGATCAACGGTAAAGGACAAAATAATGATCCTGAAGCCACCCGAGTCTGGGGAAATCGCGCAACAGCTAACAATAATATTGATTCGATAAAAGAAAGTATTAAACACACTCTGTTAAAGGAAGGAGAAATAAACCAGTTTCATTTTACTCGATTAGAGCTGTTGGCTAAGGCTGAACTGCATGAAACTTATTCTCCGCAATGGTTGAGCCAATATATTGAACACACGCAGTCTCAATTAGCACGCGAAAACGCAAATGCCGCTGCGTTTTTTTTGTGGGTGCAGCAAGTCAATGAAGCAATCAATACAGCTTTACAAAAAATAGGCACACCTACGAAAATGGATGGGCTGTCAGAGGAGAGTAAGCGAAATTTAATTGAACTGGGGAGCGCGACGCTCAATTTACAAACTCAAGAGTTATCCAACATTATTGAGCGCAAGCTGCTGGCAAAAGTTAGCAAGAGCATTGAACAAAACGCGACAGCTACAGGCACTAAAAGCAAATCTAGAGGCCGTTTCGTATCTGCTGTTTTTATTATCGTGTGTGCTTTTTTGTTACCTTGGTGGCTGCAGTCTGACAAAACAGGAAAAAGCCAAGATAACTCAGATGTTGTGGTGTTAAACAACAGTGATAATGAGTTAGCTGTGAACAACTTATCAACTGACGTCAGCAACACACGCGTTCATTCCGATTCGAGTATTGCGACTGATATATCCGAGATACAGATAAAAAATAGCAGTGCATTAGTTATATCAGCCGGCAATATACAGGTCATTTTGCAGGTGCAGCCCGCAGATGCCGACGTAGTGCTGCAATCTATGCAAGGGATACCGGTAAGCAACGAGAATGTTCAGAAAGGTGAATATTGGTTGCGAGTAAGCAAAAATGGCTATAAAACGGTTTCAAAGAAAATTAATATTGACATCAATCCGTACATTATTAGCGAACAACTTGAGCTGTCGGATACACGTTACTTCATTGGCAACACAGATAGAACCGTCGCAGACGGCATTCCAGTTGAATTCCTATTATTGCCGAAACAAACAGTAGCACTCGGCGCAGAAGCTACGAAGTTACACGAAGCACGAATTCGAATGATGTCATTCGAGGTGACTAACCAGCTATATTCAGCCTGTGTAAGTGATGGTAAGTGTGCGACATCAACGAAGCTATCCACCGACCCTCGATATCGCACTTTTTCTCTACCGCAACATCCGGCCGTTAACGTCAGTTGGTATGATATTACGGAGCAGTTTATTCCTTGGTTGTCTGCTCAAACCAACTCAGAACTGCGCCTACCGACCAAGGAAGAGTGGGAGTTTGCTGCAGCAGGCACGGTAGATGGTAGCTCCAAGACTTATAGTTGGGGGACAAGAATGCAAATGAATAGTGCACATTGCAAAAACTGCAGCAGCGCTAACCAGGGTCGTGTTGACACCACGATGCCTGTGCGCAGTTTTACCGCAAATAGCTGGCAGTTATACGATATGCATGGCAATGTACAAGAATGGACGGCCACTTGCCCTCAGCCGAGAAGTGCGTTGTCGTCACAGTCTAATTTAGCGCCGCGATGCGATTTAGCCATCGTAAAAGGAGGTTCATGGTTAAGCGATAAGTCTGACTTAGCTATTTCAATCGATGATTTTTTGAAGAAAACAGTTAGATCACATACCACAGGATTTAGGTTGGTAGAGGAAGTAAATGAATAAAGCTGTCTTTTTGTTTTTTTTCGCGCTTGGTATTTTTTCTGCAAAAGTAAGTGCAGAGAACTGGCGAGTGATTGTCATGCCCGATAGCAATACGACTATCAGCGCTGATTCACGAGATATCATTATTGATGCCTTTAATCGACAGTTTACCGGCGCTAATATTGATATCATTTCAGCTGATACGACTCTCGAAAACTGCGTTGAAGCATTATGCGGATATGCTTCACTAACGGAGTTATTAAGCGTAATCGAGGATCGACAATTCAAGGTCAATCTACTGGTTTTGTTTGAAGTTCAATATCAGAACCGCGGCGATAAACACAGAATAACGCTGGAAGTCAGAGCAATCGATACCGTTTCCACAGCAGTAAGCTTTACTCATGTTGCGGCCACGCCATTTTACAACGAAGGAGAAGCATCAACTGCGGGCGCTAATCAAACCGAAAGTGCGTACTCCATACATTTACAAAAATTATCAGAGCTTGCCGACCGCAATGCTCAGCAATTAGCAAGCCAGATAGCGAATATAAAAAAACGCTACGTTTATAAGCTAAGGCTGATGCAATTTACGCCTGAAGAAATCGACGTCATTTCAGGAATGGCGTTATCTCTTACTGACGGGGTAAAAGCAAGACTGCTTGAAGAGAAAACAACGCTGCACTTTTTAAATCTATTTATGCCAAGTAAAGACATTACTTTTGAACTCTCTACTTTTATTGCACCAAGCGTCTTTCGTGAACAAATTTCGCGTCTATTCCAACGCATGAAAGTCGACGTTTCTAGCAAGTATATTCCGCAAGAAAATCTCTTTGAGAGCACGAGGTCGGTTTCGGCATATTCAATACCTTTATTTGTCGTTTGGAGCGTATTTTTACTTTTATTTATTGCACTCTCATTAGTGGCATTTTGGTCATGGGTTCAATTTAAATTAAATGTGTACGAATCAACAAATCAGAGTGCTAAGTGGCTTCGATTAATACACATAATTAGGCTTATTCCTTTGCCGTTTTTGTGCAGAGATAAATGGTTACAACAGGTGGGATACTGGGAAAAGCGAGTGAGGCAGGGCGATATTTGGTTTGATAACGCGCAGCAATTACTGCAAAACCATGAGATTGAATCAGCCAATGTTTTTGTAAAAAAATCACTCGAAGATAATGCGTCAAATCTTGCTGCACAGGCGCTCGAAGCTGCTATAGCTGAGCAACTATCGAAGCATCATTTAATTGAGGATGAGCGTCAACAGTTCAAAGGTTTTGTATCAAAGTCGATTGAATTAGCGCAATCAGGTAAACTCTTTGCGGCCTTAGAGATGGCCTACATCGCGCTTGAATTGTGTGAAAGCCATGCAACTCTCAATCGTCCGTTGATTGACTTGCAAATTGATTCTACCAAAAACCTCATAAAACGCATTTCAGCTCACAAAGCATTGAAATGCTCTGGTCTCATTATGAGTTCTCCGAGCCAGCGAATACAAATTAATTGCAGTGACGTGATGCGCATAGGCAGAAGCGAGCCTCGAGACCAATCTGTTGTAAACTTAGACATTACATTGCCACAAGACACGCTTTCTCGCGTACATCAAAGTATCGTTATTGTTAGGCAAGCAAATGGGTTTACCGCCGAGGATATCGGCACTACGAACGGCATGTGGCTGCAATATCGACCGTGTGAAAAACACAAGGAATACATTCTTGCTGAAATAGACCAAATTCACCTTTCTCCGCCTGATGAGCTGGGTACGATTGGTTTTCAAGTGAGTTGTTTAGAATCAAATCAAAGTATCGCGCTATGTTTATGTCAAAACGCAATATTACCTGCCGTTAACTTGTCTTCGTCAAAGAGCTTTATAAACCCTTCTGAATATGCAGACCACTGCTGGTATTTGAGTAAAGAGCGCTTTTATCTGGTATTTACACTTGGCAAGTATGTTTGGTATTGCGAGTCCGAATGGCGAAAAAGCCAAGTACAGCATGAAGCTGATGATCATTTTGATGAAGTGTTAAGCGTTGATCTGAAGGGTGAAGTTTGGCTGCACTTGTCGAGTCGATTGTATGACGTGAAAATTAATAATACTCGCATTGTGGGGCCGGTTCCTTTGCCGCTAGAAAGTCAGTTAAGTGTGAATGGTTTTCTTATTGATATTACACTCAAGCCTGAGCTAGATAACGGTAAAGCTGTCGTAGAAATGCCGAATGACTAATATTATTGAATACGGTGTGAGCGCAACACTGCAGGCTGAATTCGAGATGCTCAGAGACACATTGTCAATGCGTGAGTATCAAGAAAAGCAGGCATCCAAAACTGAGAATATTCATCAATACAAGTACGCTACAAAGACAATCGATAAACTTGCGCAATATCTCCTGTGCCGAAACTATGGCAAAGCTTGTTTAGAACTCGCCTATCTGTGTTGGCCAATAGTGCGGCATCAAGAACACAGTAAAGGTTTACTGCATTTTTTTTGGATTGAGGAGGCAATAACGCCTACCCACTTTAGACACACTATTGCCCCGCTAACGAAACTGAATTCTTGTGCCCCTTTAGTTTCATTGAATGAAATGGGCATGCTTATTCGCTCTTCGAAACAGACATTTACAATCAGTGCATCAAGAGTCATGTTACTGAGCGCGTTATTAGAACTATTAGTGAGTAATATTCAAGGTACATTAGAGGATATCGAAAGTCATTTATCTACTTCAGATGAAAAGTGTGTCGGTAAATTAGCAAGCTATTTACAAAAAAAACTATATGAGTTTTTAAAAGCTCATTTGCCTACGGCTAATCTACAGCAAAAATATCGTTATATTCATCAATGGGTAAGCGAAAACAGTGATACAGAAAAACTTAATGATAACGCTGTCCTTAAGTTTTGGACTTCATCCATTAATGAAGAGGGCTATGTCAAATTTGAGAGTGCACTCGTTGACATTATTGATTATCAATTTGCTTACGAGCAGGTCAATATTTCTCGCGAAATTGCTCATGGGCAAACAGATTTACCCATCGTAGGCGCTGATAATAGTGCAGATGAGGACGACCAAAGCAGCGCTGTTTGGCTCTATGGTGCTGTCTTTGAATCGAATGGAGAAATACTAACGCCGCCAACATGGCTAGTTGACCAACCTAAATTTGTCACCAAAAAAGAGTATGCATATGTTGCTCTGTTATTTGAATTAAGGCAGTCGGCAACTCAGTTTCCTCTGTCGGTAATGCGAACAGAAGTATTTGGCCGATGGCAAAACGCCATTATTCAACACGGTAGAGACAAAAATGTGGTGGTAATTGACGAGCCTGAACAGGATTACGCAATGTATCTTGAGCTGTTAGATAGCTGGCGTAAACAAGCTGCCAATACGCTTTTATGTTGCGCTGCAATATTGTATGAGCACAAGGACGCAAGGTGTTTAACGGTATTATCACAGGGCCTTGGTTTATTGGTAGAGCGCAAAGAAAAGGCAGAGTTTAGACAAATGTTGGAGCGTTTGTTTGATATAAGTAAAAAAGAAACAGGTAAATCTGAGCTGACATTTACCCATATTAGCCGGTGGTTATTGCAGTCTCCCACGCTAAATAATTTCTTTGGCTTAGCAAGAAAAGCGCTCGCAAAAAATAATCGTGCAGGTTTCAAAAATAATAATGACTATCATGCAGCAGATATTTATGAACAAGGCGCTGAGCAAATCGTTCAAGGTGCAAAACTGATCCACGATATAAACGAAGCGGTTTTTAAGCAGATAGAGAATAAAAACGAACAATTCGGCTCACTGGAAGCAATTTTTAGGTCTGATCTTTTCATATTCAAAAGTGAATTGGTAAAAAGGCATGGACTAAAACATGAATAACAAACAAAGTGATGGTGCCGGTGGTAATGGCAGCAGTAAACACAAAAGACATGATGTTGACGCTAAGCAATCCTCGATTTTTGTGATACGACAACAATATAGACAGTTAACGCGTCGGACTTCTGAAACTCAAATAGAAGAAAGTTCTGCGCTCAACGTGCAGGCAATGACGTCGCAAAAAAAACGCGTCTCTTTTGCAGAATTAGTGCAATGTGCGTGTTTTCCAATGGCAAAAAAATCAAAACAGTTGATGCTTGTTATTGCAAAAAATGTCAGTTTATACACACAGTACGAGTGGATATTGCAAAGAATGAGTATTGCTGTAAGCGGCGAACAAGTTGCGGCGAGCACGGATCAAAAAGTATTGTCCAGAACGACTGATAATTTTGATTTAAAAATAAAGCCAGATAAAAGCAACAACACGCAAGCGCATGTTTTGCTAAGCTTAAAAGAGTCACAGATTGGACAGTCAGCGTATTCGAAAGGAATATTTCTGCATTGTATGCAGGGCGACTCGTTCAAAGTGATACATTTTGTAAATGTGTTAGACGGCCAAGCACAAATCGTTATTACAGAAGATAGCGATACCTATGATTTGCTAACGAGTCCAAATACGAAGCTGTATCTATGTTAATAGCCAAGGATTAATGCACAAATCTGTTAGGAAAATTAATATTATAAATAAATATTGGAAGCACACCACGCAATGTCACTAAACATCCATGTGTTTATAGCAACTAGTAAAGGTCTTGTTGCGATACAGAGCATTACTGATTTACAGGATAGTGCTTTACAGTCCGTGATTACGATCAGTGGTTCAACAGACTTAGCTACAATCAGTCCGTCATACCATCGGTTTGTGCAAAAAAGTACTGGCCTTATTCAGTCTGAGTTTGGCGTTGCCAGTTTCCGCGCCAATATTTCACGAAATATCGACGTTGGCAGCAGTTGGCAGCTTCCGTTCTATTTAGCGCATTTTATTCAGGCAAATGCAATTTTAAGCAGCATGCAGAGTGCTCAAGCTCAACATGAAACTGTGCAATTAGGTCAAGGTAGTCCTGCGCCTGGAGACGTCGTGCTAATAGCAACGGGTCAGATCAATACCTCTTCTGGTAAAATTGAAGCGGTAAGCCATCTTCCAGAGAAATGTATTACTGCATCTGCGCAAATAAAATTGTGGATGAATAAAGGAATTTTAGTTGAGTTTTTTGTTCCGGCCAGCGGTGCTCAAACGAGTGATTGGCAGCAAAAAACAAAGATTCAACAGCCAGCAGCATTTGAGCATGTGAAAGGTGTTCAGCATAAGTTACTTCCTGAAGTAGATTGCGCTATTTATCCCGTTATTGACACTATCCAGTTGAAAGAACATGTTACACAGCTATTGCCATCGAGCACTGCGAATGAAAATCAGGATAAAGCAGAGGCGTCGATAGCATTTATTGCGACAGGTTCTTCAGTGAGCTTAAATCGCTTGCGTGACGAGAGGATGAAGGGCAATAAAAGTGTTTCGAAAGGCTTATTATCAGAGGCCACTTTGTGGACCTCGCTTACGACTAAAATATCCGCTGCTAAATTAAGAACAGCCTCGATTATCATCGCTTTTATGATAATTGCCATCGGGTCCGTTTATACCATGATGAACATGAGTTCTGTTTACCCACAAACTCGTTTTGTTACAACGACAAAAAGCGGTCTACATTGCGATGCAAATGCGGTGGAACAATTGACTCATGTAGCGCAGCAATATGTATCACGAATACCGTCAGCAACATTAAACGGTGTTTGCAGCTTGACCTTGATTACCGCACAAAAAATACCGCAGATATGGCTAGTGGCAGATAGCAAAACCCTGATTGAGCTTAGCTCTATCGCTATTGATAACGAGCTTCACTGGACTGTGCCTTTACCCCAACAGCAGCAGGTAGACCGAGAATACATTCTTATTGTTACCGAGCGTTCCTTAGACCTTGCCGATTTATCCGCTTTAAAATCCTATTTATCGCGGCTTGAGCAAGCACAGAAACCAAGTGTTGAAATACTGGCGATGTTCTTTTCACAAATTGCTGTGAATCCACAATATATCAGTCATAAGCTTGTGGCCCCAGATAATTAATTCAGCTTTTTTAAGTAAAAATGCTGAATAATTCTCAGAGCATTTAAAAAAACAGCCTAATCATTTTATAACCATCAGTAATATATGACGGGAGAATAAAATGAAATCTACATCCATATCCACACACTACTTCTTTATGGCTCTAAGCGCTGCACTATTACTAACTGGATGTAATAGTACCCCGCATAAAGCCTCTGTTGATCCGCTGCAAGGACGATTAAACAGCAACACGTTAACTGAAGCGTCAAGCATAGAGCGTCTTGATACCGAATGTCACTCCGATGTACTGCAGCGGGAAAACAGCGTTGGCAATTCGGCAGATATTGCTCAACAGATTGCATTGGCTAATGCAGCTTTGCGTTGCATTGAAAACAAATCTTTCTTTCCTCAGCATCCTGACAAGCAAATGGCGATGCAGCTAAATGCTTTAGCGGTTGTGAACTTTATAAAAGCAGGAGAAACCCAAATGGCTGAAAAAAGTCTGACTCAGTTTAGGCAACAGTTTCCACAGCAAGATTTGTTATTTGCCGACTATACCTCGTTTGTCGATACCGCCGTTGCGCTTTTGCAGCATAGCGAACTGTCAGTTCACCAACTCAGCGTGCTGAATATTAATAAAGCATTGCGACATGAATTAAAGCGCAATGATTATTGGCTCAGAAACTAATCAACGCTTTTTGTAATACAAATTAGATGAGTCACTTTACATAAACGACTTTTAAAAATAAACCTCATGAAAAGGTAAAGATCATGAATAAAGTAGAGCAGGTTGATGCATCAAATATTGCATTAAATAGTGGGTTAAATAGTGCAATAAATAGCGCAATAAATAGCGCAATAATAGTTAAGCAACTAAGTACCGTTTATTTTTTAATGCTAAGCGTTGCTCTTATTGCTGCGCTTTCCCCAATAAAAGCACACGCGAACGCCAACAACCATTGGCAACCCGTCGCTTCTGAAACATTGATAAAGCTACCCGCAAACCTAATTGAAAAGCGTATTCAACAGGATTTTGAAATGTCTCCGCTCGCCAATCAATTGCTTACATTGGAAAGCGCCATTGCAAATAAAGGCGACAAAATTAAAGCCTTACAAAGCTTGTTGGCAGACGCAAACGAAAATGAAATGACAGAAGAGCGAGTGAGTTTAGTACAAATAAAATCCAGCTACTTAGACGATATGCAGCTAAGTCAGTCGCTGCGCCAAGATGCGCTGAATAAAAAGCAATATTTGTATGAAGATGTCTTGAGGAAGCTATTTCATCAACAAAATTCGTCAGCAAATTTAGACATGCAAAAGCTGAGAGCGAAGCAAGAAGAGGCAAAGCAGCGCATGGATCGAGTTATCGCTCAAGTTGACGCGACCTTATTGAGTGGTCGTCTCGATAAAGCCAGTCCTTATGCCGACGAGTTTGCCATGAACCTAGGCAAGATTGAGCAATTAAAAGAGGCGATTAGTAAGCATCAATCATCGCTAGCGCCTACGATTGACGGTGTTGAAGTGAGCGCACAAGAGTATGTTAGGCAATTGCTGATGCAAGCGGCTAGCGACCAGTCATTATTGGATCAAGAAGCATTAATGATTAGCTACATGGCAAAGCTTGTTGCACTTGACGCACAGTCAATTGAATTTCGTCTTGCCTATGAAGAAACAGAAGACGGTGTGCTTATTAATAACTTCACGAAACCGAGCCAAGCGGCTGACCTCTTTTTTTAATCAATACCACGGAGACGAATACCATGAAATATCTAACAAATATCACTACCACAATCACTGTATCTGCGCTGCTATTCCTATGTTCATTGCAAGTCGTTAACGCGAATGAATTGTTCACACTTAAAAACCTCGAACGAGAGAGAGCAACACTGATATCTGACTTTTTGAGCACCAAGCTTGATGGTCAACAAAAGCAGCAGCGATTACAACAAAGACAGCGTCAACTGGCGGATATGGAAAGAATGGTGCTGCGTGATGAGCGACTTCTAAGCACGAAGTCGTCAATGGTTGAGAACGCATTTAAAGAGTATGAAAAGACTTTTTTAGTTCATGCAGGGGCAGAGCAGCAGATGAGTGCGATGAATCAATGGTTGAATAGTGTGAATGTTACCAATGAGATAGTGCTTAGTGCGAAGGCGGGGTACAGATAATGAACTCCCTGAACAATGCAACTGGGCTCTGCGCAGTCACTGTTGATACATGGATCCCGAGCCTATTTAAACTAGCGGGTCTGATAGTGGGTGTAATATTGATTGTCTTAGCAGCAGCAAGCTATATGACTAATATGACCTTAGCTGACTTGTTAAGCTATGTTGAAAAAGTGTTTAGCTACAGTTTCGTCTTACTGTTTGCTCCTTTGCTTGTTTTTGCTGTCTACGCAATTGCTTTAATTAATCGGAAATCGATTGGCGCAGAGCAAAAAGTATTCTGGTTTGAAATAGGTCAGCAAGCAGCCAATGGTATGTCCACCTTAGCGTTAACTTTTACCTTATTGGGCATAAGCCTCGGTATTGGCACATTATCAAAACAGAGTTTAACCCCCGACACCGTAAACGACGTGATTGCAGTATTAACACAACAGTTTTCGATGGCCTTTATGACAACCGTTGTAGGACTGCCAGCAGCAACGCTGAGTCGAGCTTTATTGGCTATTAGCATGGTTAAACCACAGCGCAAAATCTCACAGCACGCATCATTCATGCATCATTCTGAGGAATAATATATGCCTTCTATTCGCAACCTTTTATTTATCATCGTCAGCATCAGCGCGCTTGTTTATCTGGTATTGCAATCAAGCCATGGGCAACGTTGGTTACTTCAAAGTCAACAGCCTAAATTGATAGAGCCTGCATTGCAGGAGCAGCGTGATAATTTGCATAAGCTTAAAGCTGAAACACTAAGTGATTCGTTGAATAAAACAGCGAAAAGCAATGAGCAAGACGAACAAATCAAACAATTAAAAAACCAAATCTCGATTATGCACAAAGATATTTCTGAATTAAATCAAAAAATTCAGGAAATAGTGATATCAAAAAACGCATTACCTGAACATATTCAAGAACGAGTGGGTGAAAGTACACCCTTTGTTAGTAACCCAAAGGAGCAGCACATCCAAGAGGATAAGACAGCCGAAGATCTGCAATTCCTTGCTCCAGTGGGCAAAACAGTCACCATCGAAGCTCCGAACAAACTCGAGGCTCGGCAGAGGCAGCTTGAGCAACAAGCCAGACTAAGAGAGGTCGTGCAGCAGATGGAATTAACAGCTCTGCAGGCGATTAGTCGTTAATGAAGTAAACTGACTTGGTAGATCGACTATGCTTTCTCATCAACTTGAAACAAATGACACCTTAATTTCTTACTCGCAAGCCCGCAATTGCATCTATTTTCTGCTATTCAGTGCACTTGGCGTGTGGTTATTTGACGTTTTCTACATGCAAGATACGGCAGAAGACACAGTTCAAAAGCAGGACTCAATAGTTCGAGAACAGAACGAAGATAATCTAGAACGTTTGACTCAAAACAGTAAATTATTAGCTCATTTAAAGTTAGTTACATTACCTTCAGTTCCTGTGAAGTCTAATTCTGTTCCATCTGAACCTTTTAAGCAGTCTGATGAAATGCCGACTGTGAAGCAAGTAGCCAGCGCCGGTGTTGCAACACAGATTTCTCAGAGCCCAACGCCAGTGGGAAAAGTATCGTTGCAACCGACAGCTGCTGAAGTCAAAAGCGTCATTAATCAATTAACAGACTTAAACAGTCAGCATATCCAGTTTTTGCTGCCTGCTACAAATTCAGCGAAAAAGCGATTTTTAGCGCATATGTATCAATGTGAGAATATGCAGTTTGGTGCTTTAACGAATAATAAGCCGCTACAACTGATCCTGCTATCAGATGATAAAACCCAAACGCAAGAATTTAGAGCAAGCGAACTGCTGCGCGTGGCTCATGATTATCTCAACAACTATGAGCGTAGTTTGCTTACGCTATATGGAAAAGGAAATCGTCCTGTTCGCATCTTTCCCGCCAGTCTTGATGCAAATTTAGCCGCTCATATTGCAGCGGCGCTGGGCGACAAAAAACTGCAGTCCTTTAGCGCCCGCTATTTCTTGCAGGGGAAGCAGTTAGGCCTAACGGATGTCGTGCTAAATGAACAAGTGATCCCTCAAAACTGGATTATCTCTTCAAAAGAATGTGATTAGCGTAGCTGCTATTCTGAGCTTGGGCTAGAATAAACCCTTGTGTTAGTTTTGTGAGGAAGAATAATGCGCGTTGGTTTGGCCTTAAGCGGTGGTAAGTCGTCCAGAATGGGGAAGGATAAGTCTGCAATTACAGTAGGAAGTTCGACCATGTTGGAGCGCAGTATTGCCTTATTGAATGCTCTCGGCTTAGATAAAGTAGTAATAAGTGGTCTTAACTTTGATATTCCTGACATATTTCCTGACAAAGGCCCGGTTGGTGGTATTTACTCAGCCATTCAGTCTTTGTCATTAAAAGCTGGAGATATTGTATTAATAATACCCAACGATATGCCTCTGTTACGTTCTGAGGTACTATTGGCCTTATTAGAGCATTCGGTAAGTCAGCAATGCACATGTATTTATAATAAGCATCCGATGCCTTTGTGCTTGTTTCTAAGTGAAGCAGTTTTAACACGAATTAGCTTGTTGGAAAGTGCTGCTGGGATGTCTATTAGATATCTTATTGAAGCCGACCGAGTAGAGGAGCTAGCGGTTGACTCACATGCTGTATTTTCGAATGTTAACACACCACAAGAATTAGAAGACGCCGTGAAAAAGTACAACAATATGTACTGAGAGACAGGTGCTAAGTAGCTAACTGCGTTAGTGAAATTTACAAAATAAAAGTTAGGGAAAGTATAAGGAATGAGCATTCAGTCACCGTTAATAGATACCATTGCTTCAACTCAGCGCAGCCTAGAACAAGCGCCCAGTGATTTCTCACTCAGGCAGAAGCTAGTTGCGTTATTAATACAAAGTGCGGATACGCAGCAAGCCTTAGATGTTGTGCTGAAAGCCTACGAACTGCACGGTCGCGATGATGCAGTGATACTTCTGCATATAAAATTACTAATGGTGCTGTCACGATATCAAGAAGCGAAGACTCTCTTCGCCAGTTTACCTAAAAGCTGTTACCAAAATCCAAACACGCTTTTCAACTACGCGTACTGTTTAGAAGAATTAAGACAGTCTCGACTTGCAATACAGCTGTTGCGCGAATACATCCAGCCAATTGAGTCTTTCTCAAAGTGCGCTGACTTTTGCGCGAGGTTGCTAGAATCAACTGACCAAACTCAAGAAGCATTGGCTTTTTTGGATGATTTCCAAAGTAAAACGGGTGTTTTGACTAATAATTTATTGATCACAAAAACCAATATTCTGCGCACTATCGGTGAGTTGGATCGCGCTTATGATGTGGCCTTGACGCTTGAAAAGAAAAGCATTCATTCCCTCATGTGTTTGGCTAACTTGCACTACGATAAACAGGATTTTGCAGCCGCGATTGATGTTTTGTGGCAAGTGATTGACCTTGAAATTGACAATATTGTGGCACATGAATTTCTCAACAAAATATTTTGGGAAACCAGAGGTATGGCAAGCTTTTTAACCTCCTACGATAAGTTGTTAGCGCATGTTCCCACTCATTTGGAAATGCAGAGCAGCAAACTACAATTGCAAATTATCGCCGGCCAATATGAAAATGCCCGAGATACTCTGCGCAAGATACCGAGTGAGTTGCTCAATCATCCAATGGTCCTTCATATTGCATCCGTTATTTATACTAGGCTTGGTGATGATGCTCGAGCACAAGCGGCACTGGACCGTTGTTTGAAAATTGAACCACAAAACTCGCGATTTCTTATTGATAAATCGGTGTTTCATTTAAAACATAAGCAATATAATTCGGCAAATGCACTGCTGCAAACTGCGTCAAAACTCGAACCTTTCAATCAAGAGACCTTGGCTTATTTGGCTGTAATTTGGAAGCAAGCGTCACCACAGCAGTATCCGTGGTTATGCGATTATTCTAACTTTGTAACGCAACAAGATATAAAAGCGTCTTTTATTGAGCAACTTGGCGAGCAGGATGGATGGCAAAAACTTGTTGATCACTGTCGTGGTTTGCATGGTGAAATAAATAATCCCTTGGATCAAAGCGTTCGCAAAGGAACGCAGACAACAGGAAAGATTTTATCGAGCGAACATCCCTTAATGAAAATGTTGAAGCAGCAGATTATCAGTGCTGTAAACCATTACATAGCGAAATTACCCAGTGATCCCAATCATCCATTTTTATTGAGAAAAAGTGATGACTTCCATCTGTCAGGCAATTGGTCTGTGAGACTTCATGGCAGCGGTCATCACGTAAACCATGTGCATCCGAAGGGCTGGCTTTCAGCTTGTCTTTATATACAGGTGCCGCCCAGTACAAATGAAGAAGATGACACTAAAAAAGGTTGGCTTACTTTTGGCCAATCAGGCTTAGATAAAACGCCTGAAAACACAGTTGATCAGTATGTTTGTCCTAAAGCGGGCAAGTTAGTTATTTTTCCTGCTTATTTTTGGCATGGAACGGTGCCTACAGAAATGACCGATGACCAGAACGGTGAACGCATCACGATCATTTGTGACATCGAACCGCTATACAAACAATAAGGAAATTGCCATGCACAGTTTTACGTTGTCCAAGGCTCTCCAAAAAAGCCGCTCTGTTATCAAAATTGGCTTCGCTTTTAGTATCACAATTTCGGCTTGGGCTTGTGCACAAACTCAAGTGCGCACGCCGATATTACAGGCCACAGAAACAATTACTGTGGATGCAATTTCAGATGAAAAAGCTTGGCAACTCGCACAATGGCGACAAGTCGATCAGCTGTTGCTCGGTGAGAACTTAGAGGCCGAAGATTTTACAGGGCGCTACAAGCTTCTTTGGGATACTGCTGCGCTCTACATGCTCTTAGAAATAACAGACGATGTGCTCATTGATACTCATCCTGATCCATTGATAAAGTATTGGGATGACGACTGTGTTGAAATCTTTGTAGATGAAGATGGCTCCGGCGGAAATCATCAATTCACCTTTAATGCGTTTGCCTACCATGTTGGACTAGACCGCAATGTGAGCGATATGGGCCCGACATTAAAAAGCACAGACTCCACTGTGCAAACTTACAACGAGCATATACAAAGCCAATGGACGCGTTCGCCTCAAACTCAAGTGATCACTTGGGAGCTAAAAATTTCGCTGTTTGACGATACGTTTTTGCCAGGTGCAGACGCAAAGCCAACTAAGTTAAGCAGAAATAAAGAGATTGGTTTTATGCTCGCCTATTGTGATGCAGACAAAGCGGTTAACGGCGAAAGTACTCGTGAACACTTTATTGGCTCATATCCTATTGAAGGTATTAATGGCAATAAAGATCTGGGTTACATCGATGCTAGTGTGTTTGAGCCAATGATATTGAAGTAGGGCTTAATTCGCGTTTATTTATCGTTAATGATCGCATCGATACTTACCAATAACACCAGTAGGTCACCTCCTGTTCGATAAGGAATTGTTCAGCCTGCTTACCTTGCAGCAGTGCTAGGGTTGCTAATAAACCTGCTTGCACGCAGTGATCACTGGCAACTGTGACAGAACGAGGTCCGTCAACAATTGGCTTACCAAGCAACGGATTGAGAACGTGTGAGTAGCGCACGCCATCTTTAAGTAAATACCGGTTTGCGTCACCGCTAGTTGCTAAGCCTCCGCGAGCAATCTTTACCATGACGGTTTGATAATTTGCTGTATCACCCTCAGCAGCGAGAGTCGATTTTACGGGCATTTCGATACCCACTTGCCAGAATTGCCCTTCTTTTTTTGGCTGAGTGACTTGAATATCACCTCCAAAATTAACCAAGATAGAAAGTGTAGGTGCTAGAGAGTGACAGAGTTTTGCAACACAATCGACGGCGTATTCTTTGCCAATACCGCCTAGATCTATTTCAAAACCGGCGGGCATTGTAATCTGCTGTTGATCAAACTCAACACGATCCCAAGCAATTAGCTTTACCAACTGATTTACGGTCGCATCGTTAGGAACATTATCCGAACCATCAAATTTCCAAGCGCGTCTGAGCACACCAGACGTGATGTCGAACATGCCGCTGCTTAATTCAAAACAGGTGTTTGCAAAGGTCAGTAATTGAAACGTTTCATTATCAATCGCGACCGTTTTACCTTGAGCTTGATTAATGTCATACACGATATTGTCGTTGCGATAACGACTAAACTTTTGCTCAATGCGCTTTGCTTCTTTAGCCGCTAGCTCGGTAATATGACTCGCCAATAGCTGATCGCGAGTATCGATGAGTAGCTCACAAGGGCTCGCCATACAAAAAAAACTGCCTTTGATATGATCGCCGGCAGTTTGAATTTTCCATTCAGACAAAATCGTCTTACCTATGCATTAAAAGTTGTAGTTAAACTGCAAGATAAAGGCTTTTACACTTGGATACAAATCTTGTGTTGCGAGCACACCAATACTTTCAAATCCGGCATTCTTTGGATCTTGTTGATAATACTCAGCTCTAACACCCCATTCGTGACCATTATTCATTTTATGACCATATTTTAAGCCAACTGTGATTGCGGTCATTTCGCCCAAGCGATAATCAGCTGAAGCAACTGAAGGTAATGCTTCACCCTCATTTAAGAATGGACGATAAAAATCGGCTTCGCTTTGCTGGTAGTAACGAACGTGAGGCTGTATGTAGTCAGTCTCCGTTAGGTTATAACGCAAGCGAGAGTCGATGGTATGCGACTGAATATCCCAATCGTCAGTAGCAAAACGGTATGAAACATCTGCTACAGCGTTATCAAACGCGTACTTGGTTTGTGCATAAACGCTGTGTTTTGCGCGACTATCAGGACGGTTTTCGTGCACAATTGACTGTGTTTCACCGTTTTCATTCACCAAACTCAGAAGCTTGTAAGGGTCGTTTAAATAACCGCTGCTGTTCGAGTAGCTGTAGTTCAACTGCACGATCATTCGACGATTAATAACTTGTGTAAGACCAAACAATGCGTCGACCGTCGATTTATCATCGCTACCGTCAATTCGAGTTTGCTCAAACGCGGCTTCAAAAGCCTCTTCACCAGCATCACCAGCACCAAATTGACCGTTGTTAACTACCATAGTGGATAGAGGAATAGGGCGACCACCGACAGGATCTATGCTATCAAATTGATAAGATAGGCCGAACAATGCTGTGGTGTTCTTATTATAAAAATCTCTCTCTGCTGACACATTTGCGCCGACCGATAAATAGTCATACTCACGTGAAACGTTGCCGCCGACATTGATTCTTGTATCTCTATATATAGGCTGTGTCCAGTTGGCGCTTAATGCGAGTCGAGTGTCTCTAAAAGTATCGTCCAACGGCAGCTCATTTGGCGAGGTCGTATATTGACCATTGCCAGAGGGTCTGCTGAATGTTTGCGCGTATGGCTGCGCCACTGCGCCAGTCGCAGAGGCACCAGTTAGGCTATCAATGACCAACTTAGTATTCAAAATATGCTGGTCGCCAAAGTCTTTGGTTGCGCTAATTACGCCTTCAAGCAGGCTGACACGGTCGGTTTCGCCATAGTAAAGAATAGCAGTATCGAATTTCCAATCGTTTTCTGATTTAGTTTCTTGGGCTTGAGCACCCGCGTTTAAAAGCGTGCACGTAGCGGTAGCTAAAAGTGCGCCTATTTTCTTTGATTTACTTAATTGCATCCGCAACCTCCGCCAGCAAATGAACGGCCGCCGCTTGTGCCTTCCTTGCTGAAATAGATATGCTCATCTAAGCCGATATCGACAGCATCCGCATTTAGCGCCATTTCGTCTTTGGCTAATAGATCACGTTCCCAAGGCTGCACACCAAGGTTTGCGCAACCGCCCAACTGCAAAGCGGTAATAACGCAAAGCGCGGAGAATAATCGGGTGCTTGCCTTTTTATTGGGTATTTTGACAGTTTGTATTTTTCTAGTGTTCATTTAATTGCTCCTATTCAGCCAATAAAGCGATAATTTCTTTTTCATATTCTGGTTTATTTTTAATAAAGAAACCTGTGTGGGTTTTGCGCAAATTACCCTTTTTATCAATTATGTAGCTGCTCGGCATCCCAACCAACTCATAGTCAGAGGCAACTTCACCTTGTGGGTCAAGAAGGATACGAAAACTAGCAGGGTAGCTTTTCAGGAACGCTGCTATTGAGGATTTATCCTGATCTAAGTTAATGCTAATAACTTCAAAGCCTTGTTTGCCGTATTTTGCTTGCATATCGTTCATCCAAGGAAAAGAGGTACGGCAGGGTTTGCACCAGCTTGCCCAAAAATCCAAATAGACGACTTTGCCTTTAAAGTCGTTGAGGGATACTAAATGTTCGCTTGAATGATAATCGGTGAGCGTAAAGTCCTTCGCGCTGGCAGCATTGGCCAAACTCGCCGTGAAGAACAAGGTAATAAAGATTAAGACATGTAATTTTGTTCGCATAATGACACTTAACTATTTTTATATGCCCGAAGTGTATTTTGCGAAACTTAAGAGAACCTTAGCTGATACCTATTTTTTCTTAAGATAAGTTAAAATAAGATAGTGAGATTTAAATAAGGTCATTAAAAAGTGCAGGAATAAGTGAACTTGCTTGTTTTGGGACATGCACGAAAAGGGTGCCTTAGCTCTCAGATATATAGGATATCAGTCCGAAGATTGCAAAAAACAGAGGTTGATGTACCAGATAAATTACTAGGCTATGCTTGCCGGGTAGGGCTATCCAAGTGTTTTTAGAAAAGCGCTTTAGCGGGTCGTTTCTCAAGAACGCTGTTGACGCAAACCATATCCCGATAAATACCACACCTAACCACGGAAATAGCCCAACATAGTCGTTAGAATATCGTGGTAACAAATCTCGAATATAGATAAATGGCCATAGTCCGGAAACCCAGCCTATATTATAAATTGTGATAATGCCGAGTCCGATAATAAGTGACGTACCAGGTTTATTGGCAAAAAATATGCAGAGGATACTGGCGACAGCGATAAAGTGTAATACACCGAAATAAATATAGTTATTAGGCACCATTAACAACGAAACCACACTGATTGCCAAAGCACTGGCTATGATTTGGATTAGCCGCTTGCTGAACTTTTTCCAGTTCACGACTTTGTGATATGACAAATGCAGAGATGCGCCTAAACAAATAAAAAACGAAATCAGTATTATGTGTCTAAAGGTTCGCCACCCTTCGCCATCAGGTGTGTTCCAGTCAACATAGCCGAAAAACTTTAAGTCATAAATAAAGTGAAATATTACCATTAGAACAATGGCAAAAGTACGTAGCGCGTCGATAGTGAAAATTCGATTATTAATGGTTTAAAACTCCATTTCTAAAGCAAAGCGTAGCGTATGATCAGTTGACTTACCATTCAAGCCCGCAATGAAACCTAATTCCCATTTAAGCTGGCGTTGCCCCTCAAAACGACTGATCCCCATAAACGCTGGACCGATGCCTAAAAATTCATGCTTCGAATATATCTCGATAGCCGGTTGAATTTCCGGTATCCAGCGATATCTGTACTTCAACCTAAAGTCGCCTTGCAGCGTTTTATCTGAGTCACTTCCCCAACTCTGACTGACGAGAAAATTAACGGTTAAACTGGTGCGTCCAAATTCTTTTTCGGCAAGTATGCCGGTGGTAAATTCCCAACTGTCTTTTTCATGCCCTTTTTCTAATTCAAATAATGCTCCCCAATCGGCCCAGTATTCACCTTGATCGCTTAGCATCCAACGCGTTTCAATTTCATATGAGTGTAATCCGAAGTTATCCTCTTTGTCCCGCTCACCGACAAAATAACCTTCTACTGTGACATACTCCGAAATAGCCTGGCCGTAAGCAATTCGCTGCAATAGCGCATTGCCATCATCATTTTTTCGTGAACTAAAACGCCATTCAAATTCACGCTCAAAGGGTAAAACGTAAGGATGATAAACTTTGTCAACAGCCTCACTAGCGCTGCTCTCGAAAGATGTGCTATTTAGTACAAGAATGTACAAACACATAAAAATGGGGGCTAGATGTTTCATTGAACAACTCCAAAAGCAGTGCTTTTGCCTTCGATAAGTTTAAATCTCATCAAAAGCGTAAATATAATAAGTGTGGAAGCACTAAGAATGACTAGGTAAATGAGCGTAGGTGTTGCGTCATATCCAACAAGTACATGAAAGAACTGGCCATACTCATTACTGTCAGCAATAAAACGGTTCGTATTCCAAAGAGGAAGGGATGAAGATAAAACATCAATTTGCTGCAAAATAGTGACTATATTACTGAGCTGTCCAGCTAAAAATATGGCCATCGCTAGCTTGAGTGGCAGGCTTTTACCCATATTTCTAAATACGAAGAAAAGCAGGTAGCTAATGCTGAGACAAATTCCCAAACCGATGCTGACGCCAACATAAACACTGGAATACAGTTGAACTTGTAAAACCGATGCAAAAAACACCATAAAGTCGCTCGCATGTGGCAGCACAAGCAAAAATAAACTTAAGCTGAATAATACTTTACGCGTGCTGCTGTTATTCGTAATTTGTCCAACCAAGACGCTAGCAACGAAGCATAAAGCAAGCAAAATAAGCACAACTTCATATCCAATGCCATCAAGCGTCATTCCTAGCCAAGGACGAACGCTGGTGATGAAGGCACTTAACAATAGTCCTAGAAATATCGCGCAAATAAAATAAATGTGATGATCTTGTTTTAGTTTGAAAACCTCACCAGCGAATGATCCAATTGATTTTGTTTTCACCGGTTTCGTTTCTTTGCGGTATTCAAAATAAGAATGCCACGCGCAGAGATAGGCGTATAGGACAAAAATAGGCAGGGTTTCCTCAATAAAAATAAGTAAACTGTTGATCAGCATTTTTCAATTTCCCCTGATGAATCAAGCTGCGTTGTCTCACAGTCTGTGACGATCACTTTTCCAACTGCAGTGTCAGGATGATATTCTCCAAAAAAGTAATATGTCCCTTTCGGAAGAGGGCCAACAAATAAAGTTGCTGTCGAATTCGCAAAAATGACTTTTTCACGGTTAAGGTCAAAGCTGTCAAACTCCTCTGGAGAGTCGTCATGATTGATGATGACTAGTTTTATTTTGGTGTTTTTTGAGATCGTGATGATACTCGGTTCAAACATGTTATTTTTCAGATTAAGAGTCACAAGCTTGGCCGCAAAGGCCGTGTCTATGCTTAGATAGATACTTACTAAGAATACGAAGGTCTGTTTTAGACGTTTATTGGTAGGTACTTTGTTATTGCTAGTTCTAGTGCGCTTAGCGCTATCTTGATTAGCACCGTTACAAGCAACTTTGTTGCTAACAGTCTTAGTTTTGAGAAAGCTTAGGGTAATAGTCAACGGAGATAGTCCTCAGTTGATTTAAATGTAACTTGAACGGATAAACCACCTAATTCTGAATCCAAAAAGCTCAGGCTTGCTCCGTGTGCCGCTAATATTTGAGCGACAATCGTTAGTCCTAATCCGCTGCCTAGAATGCCTTTTTTCACGGCGTCGTCGGTTCTATAAAAACGCTTCAATACATTTTCCCGCATAGACACAGGAATACCAGGACCTGAATCTTCAATAGTAAGCACGACAAATTCTGCAGAGTTATTTATGGTCACTCTTATTGAGCCTTTATCGGGTGAATACTTAATAGCATTGGTGATTAAATTTGAAATCAAAGTTTGCATCAGGAAAGGTTTTGACATAATAAATTGATACTCGCCAAGCAGTTCAATTGTTTGTTGTCTTTCTTCAATGTGCGGATATAAATCAGCAATAACGCTCTGACATATTTCTACTAAATCGACTTTCTCCTGATCTTGCAGCAGCAGTTCAGGATTTGTTTTACTTAGCATTAAAAGTTGATTAACTGCCTGAATCATTCTTTCGACATCTTCCTGCAGCTTTGGCAAGTCGGTGTTTAAGTCACTTGGATTATTCTGAATATTGTGCAGATTAATTTTCATAACACTCAAAGGAGTGCGTAATTCGTGTGCCGCATGTGATACAAATTCGCGCTCGCGCTCAAATGAAGAGCTTAGGCGGGTGAAAAGCAAATTGAGTGTTTGGATGACAGGCTCAAGTTCGGTACTTCGATTATTTATATTTAATGGGGATAAGTTGGTCGACTGGCGTTTTTGTAAGTCGCTAGACAATTGTTTTAACGGTGTTAGGCTTCTAGTAGTGATTAAAAAAATCAATAAGCCCAAAAATGGCATGACCCAAATAATGGGTTTTACTGCAGCTAAAATCATTTCTTCAACGATCAAGCCTCTTAAGCTTCGTTGCTGAGCCACCAATATCCACTCATTTTCCGCAAACTCGACTGCGAACAAACGCCAGCGCTTGCCGGAAAAACTAACATCTGAAAAACCCTGACTCAATTCACCAATGGGTTTGGTAGGTGTATTTTCAGTGCGAATAACAGCTTTTTCATTGACGATTATTTGATAAGAAAACTCTACTCTTTGTTGCATATTTTGTGCTGCTAACTGCGGCATCGCCTTTTTTGATAAAAGTAAAGTTTGCTGCTCCGCGTTAGCGTTACCAGGATTGATAACACTCCAATTGACGGCAATAGGCATAAGGCCCTGCGCGATAATTTTTAACTCATCGTCATAGGTTTTGCTAGAGATAGCCGTACTTGAACGATAACCTTGAATTGCTGCACTAAAGACAACGAGAGTAAGCGAGCAAATAAGCAATAAAGTAAGCTGTTTACTGATGCTATACATAATTACCTTGCTTGTTTAGGAACGCTATAGCCAACGCCTCTAATGGTTTTGATAAACTGTTCAGGTAGCCGTTTTCGCAAATTATGAATGTGCACTTCAATGGCATTGCTACTGACTTCTTCACCCCATTCATACAGCGTTTTTTCGAGGTGTTGTTTGCTTTGTATCCTGCCATGGTTCTCCATTAATGCTTTAAGCAGCATGAACTCGCGTCGCGGCAGTTCAACTTTCTCGCCTTTAACCCCAAGCTCGTGCGAGGCGACGTCTAAACTTACCTCATTTATGTCGATTAAAGAAGACGTTGCGGTGCCTAAGCGACGCTCCATCGCTCTTAAACGCGCTAATAATTCTTCAATATCAAAGGGCTTTGCGAGATAGTCATCAGCTCCTGCATCTAAACCGTCAATTTTATCGGTAGTAGTGTCTCTTGCAGTAAGAATAATGACGGACAAGTCTGCGTATTTTTTCTTGGCAATTTTCAGCAATTCAATGCCGTCCATATCTGGCAGGCCCAAATCGAGTATCATCATTGCAAACTCATTACTCGCTAACGAATCTAAAGCGCTTTTGGCAGAAGGCATATGCGTGATGGCATAGCCTTTGTGTCGCAATGACTTGCTTAATTCTTCAGCAAGGCGAGTATCATCTTCAACTAGTAGTAGTCTCATGCGCTAAGTTTTTGAATAGTGTGTGGTGAGATATTATAACTGAATACTTAAGTGAAGCTTAAGGTTTTATCATCGAAGCTAGACGCACTGTCTTTAATACTCAATAATGTCGACGGTGTGTTGCATGGTGCAGTGGATATAGCAGTGCCCTCACAACTACTTCAAGAACTTTTGATCGGTTTTCGCTAAATTACTGTTTTTACAATAGCGCTTCGCAAATAAGTGTCACTAGAAATAGGGGCACTAGAAATAGTGTCGCTAGAAATTTAAAAAATCACGAGGTCATTATCAACTACTTTCGAACCATTCGGCCATCTAACAAAGACTTATTTTTCTTACCTCTAGGAGGCACGGGCGAAATAGGCATGAACATGAATCTATATGGCCACAATAATAATTGGCTTATGGTTGATTGTGGTGTCACGTTTAGAGCTCCATTGGATAGACTTGATGATCAAAATCCATCGGCAAAGCTGTTTGATATGGTGGCCCCCGATCCTGTGTTCATTGAAAATCGTCAAGAAAGTTTAGCCGGTATTGTGATCACTCATGCGCACGAAGACCATGTTGGCGCGGTTCCCGCTCTGTGGAAAAGATTTAAATGTCCAATTTATACAACTAAATTTACCGCAGAGGTGTTGCGTCGTAAATTGTATATGACAGATATTGCTGAGCTCGTGCAAATTATTGTTGTTGATCCTGGAACGACAATAGATATTGGGCCGTTTACGGTAAGCTGGTTAGCAATTACGCATTCTTTGCCGGACGCACATGCATTATTCATACAAACTCCGGTGGCCACTGTTTTTCATACTGCTGACTGGAAAATAGATTTTAATCCAATAACAGATCAACCATTCAATGCTGCACCTTTTAAACAACTCGCTAAAATGAGGCCAACGGCAATGGTGTGTGACTCGACAAATGCGCTGCGTTCAGGGTATTCGCTCTCAGAAGGGGATTGTGAGTTAGGGCTATTGCGCACTATTCAACAATGCCAAGGCCGAGCAATCGTCACCTGTTTCGGTAGCAATGTTGCACGTCTCATTAGTTTGGCACGAGTTGCTGCAAAAACTGGGCGATACATGACCTTGCTGGGGCGTTCGTTGGAAAATATGTACAGCATTGCGCGAACAACAGGCTACTGGCCGGATGAATTAAAAATCTCACATCGGCGTGACATTGGCTATTTGCCAAAACATGAAGTATTAATTGTAGCAACCGGCAGTCAAGGGGAGCCCCGAGCTGCATTAGGCAGGCTGGCTGGAGACAACCATCCAGATTGTGAAGTAGAAGCCGGTGATACCGTTATTTTTAGTTCAATTACTATACCCGGGAATGAGAAACCGATAGAGAAAATGGTCGAAAACTTAAAGTCTAAGGGGCTTAACGTCATACAATCAAATGAGTCTGTGCATACGATACATGCTTCTGGTCATCCAAATCAGGAAGACCTAAGCGACATGTATGAATGGGTCTCCCCGAAGGTTGCTATTCCCGTGCACGGCGAGCCTGAGCATCTTCATGCAAATGCTTTAATTGCGAAACAACAAGGAGTTGGAACTCAGCTTGTTGGCTTAAATGGCGACCTGTACCAACTCGCCCCGAGCATCAAATTAATAAAGAATGCGGTTAAGGTTGGAAGGATAGACATTACCGACCTGAATAAATCAATCAGGACCTAGGGCTGAATCATTGAACTCTTTCTTTACACGTTTTTATTTACAGGGATAATGCTACTCTGAATCTTGTTTTATTATCGCCTTTAAAAAGAGGCAAAAGAGATCAGGTTAATGACAATTGGAGTGCTGCCAAGATGAACGATGATATCTATTTTTCTGATGTCAATAATCGGCTTGAAACGCCAATAAGTCAGGATCAAATTCTGGCTGAGTTAACAGACATCTTATCCGCAAAAAACGTCAAGGCAGACCCAAGAAAGAATACCCACTTCAGAAAAGGATGGCGTTCTGGAGGCGGCAGCGCGCTTGCGGTTATATTTCCACAAAGCTTACTGCAGCTATGGCAAAGCCTAAAAGTTTGCGTCAAAACGAATTCAATTATTATTATGCAAGCAGCAAATACCGGCTTAACCGAAGGCTCTGCGCCCAGTGGCGACGACTATGATCGCCCTGTCGTTGTAATAAACACCCTAGCAATCGATCAACTCTTTTTGATTAACTCAGGTGAGCAAGTTGTTAGTTTGCCCGGTGCAACCTTGCACCAACTCGAAAAGCAATTAGCGGCAATAGGGCGCGCGCCTCACTCTATTATTGGTTCGTCGTGTTTGGGTGCCTCTATTGTTGGCGGAATTGCAAATAACTCAGGCGGCGCTTTAGTTAAGCGCGGGCCAGCTTACACTGAACTTTCGGTTTATGCGCAAATTAACGCACAGGGTGAGTTAGTGTTAGTAAATCATCTAGGCATCCAATTAGGCGATTCTCCAGAGGCTATTTTAACGAGTTTACAAAAGGGGAGTTTTTCGCTCAATCCCATTGCGAAAAGCAATAAAATGGCATCTGATAAAGAGTATGTTGAGCGCATTAGAAACGTCAATGCCGACACGCCGAGTCGATTTAATGCAGACAAACGAAGACTGCATGAATCAAGTGGGTGCGCTGGAAAATTAGCTGTATTTGCAGTTCGTATAGACACATTCCCTGTTGCTAAGCGTGAACAAACCTTCTACATCGGGACAAACGATACAAAAGAGTTAACAAAATTAAGAAAAGATATTCTGTCGCGCTTAACAAATATGCCTGAAGTAGGGGAATACATGCACAGGGATATTTTTGATATTTCACAAAAGTACGGTAAGGACACTTTTTTAAGCGTTTTGCACTTAGGAACAGAACGATTACCGCGTTTATTTTCTATCAAAGGTAGCATTGATGAGGCGCTGAGTAAGGTGAGTTGGTTACCTAAGTCACTGACCGACAAATGTATGCAGTTTTGCAGCAGACTGTTTCCTCAACATATCCCGCCACGTCTGCTGCAGTATCGTAAAGATTACGAGCATCATCTTATTTTAAAAATGAGTGATGAAGGAATTGCCGAGGCTGACGCTTTCTTAACTGACTTTTTTAGCAAATCGACATCGGGAAGCTTTATTGTCTGTGATGCAAATGAGGCAAAGCGTGCTTATTTACACCGTTTCGCAGCAGCTGGTGCGGCGCTTAGATACCACACTATGTTTGAAAAGGAGGTTGGCGATATATTGGCCCTCGATATTGCGTTGCCAAGAAACGCAGTTGATTGGCTTGAAGCATTACCTGAAGAATTAGATAAGCAGATAGATAAAAAGCTCTACTACGGTCATTTCTTTTGCTACGTATTTCATCAAGATTACATCCTCAAGAAAGGAACCGACGCCAAGCAGGTAAAAAAGCAAATGTTAGCTTTATTGAATGATCGCGGCGCGAAGTATCCGGCAGAGCATAATGTCGGACACTTGTATGAAGCAGAGCCCGATTTAAAGCAATTCTATCAATCGTTAGACCCTACCAATGCGTTTAATCCGGGCGTTGGTAAAATGGATAAAACCAAACGAAATTGTGCTTGTTGCCTATAATGTTCGTGCTGCTTCAAATGAGCAGTGAGTGGCAGGCATCGTGAAATACGCTGACTGATGGTATTCACTAAGGTTTACCTTTTTTGTTTTCCCTTTGGGTAACAAAATCCTCCAGCGCCGCTCCAAGATCTTCTTCGCCACACACAGACTCATCCTCTGGGACGTTTATTGGGATGAACTGGCTGAATTCGGCCAAATGGTGGTGCGATGCAGTAAGCGTGCATGACCTTCAAAGCCACCGGTGGCGCAATGCAGCACAGAGCGATTATCCCACATAACTAATGTGTTTTTATGCCACTTGTGGCGGTAAACATTCTGTTCTCTTGTTTGCCAGTGGTGCAGTTCCATTAACAGTGCTTCGGCTTCGGCTTGCTGCATTCCTTCTATGCCGATGGTGTAGCCGATGCAACCGTAGACCGCTTGGCGATGATTGTCTGGGTGAGTAATCAGTAAAGGGTGTGTTTGCGTGGCGCGCGCACGCGATGAAATAATCGGCTGCATGGCGCTCTTCAATTCTGGATCAGGATTTCCGTAGAGTCCTTCTGGAGAATAGGCAAGTTTGGCGGAGTGAATCGCTGTCAAGTCGCTTATTTTTTGCCGCAGCGAATCTGGCATGCTCTCATATGCTAAATGCTGATTGGCGAATAGCGTATCGCCCCCGTGTGGTGGAATAGTGATCCCAAATAAACAGGTGCCGATCGGTGGGACTGCTTTAAAACTCCAATCTGAATGCCATGATTCGGCAAATATTGGGGTTGTTTCATCGGCGTATCTTGCTATCGCGGCTATGTAGCGGCGTCCTTCAATTGGGCAAAAGAATGGATCACTATCCAAACAACCAAAGTTTTGAGTGAAATTTTCTAGGTCATCGTCACTCATATCTTGATCTGGAAAGGAGAGCACATGATGCTCCGACCAAGCCTTCTTGATCTGCAGGACCTCATCGTCAGACAGCGGTTTGCTTAGGTCAATACCGATAATCTCGGCGCCGCAGGCTTGTCCGCTGGGCGTTATTTGAATAGCCATGTGTGCCTCAGTTTATAATAAAATAGGTGCTTGGATAGTAAAACTCACTTATCTAGCCACTTAGTTTCTTGATTATTTAAATGTTACAAAACCAGACAAGTTTTTATATTCTTTGATAATCTGAGTGACAATATTTTACCGTTATTTCAGATTGCTAATTAACAGTACGAACTTTCTCACGGTCTATATAAATAAGTATGCAATGCTACGGCTTTATGTTTTTGATTGCCAATTAGCAGAGCAAAGCGCTCTAATTTTTCAGCTTCAGCGCATACCGAAAAGGCGAAACAAAAAAGCAGAAAGCAAACTGCTAGATACGGATACCGCAGTTTCAGACATATCCAAAAACCATAAATGCAAAAAGCATAAACACTATGATACCAACTTGCAACAAAGCATATTTCGTTTGTGTTCCAGGCTGGTTTGTCGAAGTCTTAGCTAACTATCCATATGCTGGCTTCATGACGAAGCCTCCGTTATTGCGTTAACTTGAAACTTAATCCGCTTTTTTGCAATCATGCGAGACCTAAAATGTTTGATATTGATTGCACTTTAGTCGAAGACAGCACAAAATGTAGCCGTATAGCGTTGGTATGTTGACCTAAGAAATTTGCCGTTCAACGGAAATGAAGTGAGTGTTGATGAGTTCAATTAAAAATTTAACATATCAGTGTGTTGTGGATGTGAAGGGAAGCATGGATAAATATAAAACACTCCGTATGTCGCTTTTCCAACACAAGTTAGTGATTGGCCTCTGTTTTTTTGTGGCTTTCTTTTCTTTGACGTTCCCAAGTCCTGCTCTATCTGAGCTAAAAGCGCTTGTAGAGCAACCGCGCCTGTTTCACCTCGATACATCTGATGGTTTGAGCCAAGATACGATTTATGACCTACATATCGATCCATACGGCTTTTTATGGATTGCCAACGAAGAGGGCCTGAATCGTTTCGATGGCCATAAAGTAATTCAAGTACCTGGTTCACAGGGCGAGTTTTTGAACAATCCGGTTTATGATATTTACGAGGACAGTCGCAAAAACTTGTGGATTAGCACAGGATTGAATGGCGTATTCAAGTTAACGCCGCAAAGTAGAGAGTCAGAAAGGATTATCGGCGTTAACTATTTAGACGATCCTGATTGGCTACAATATGCTGACTTAATAACAGAAGATGATACAGGCAACATAATCATTGCCTCTAATCATCAAGTAGACTTGTATGACTACGATACAAATAAAGTGCTTAATTTATTTACGCTTACTGCTGAAGATGTTGCACAAAGCATCCACATTCGAACTGCGCTAAAAAGTGGAAACATGTTACTGATAGGTACATCTACTTCGTTAATATCAGTGAATTTGCTAAACGGCAGCATAAAAAAAATATATTTTTTACCTCCAGCGTTAGAAAGTGATGTCAATAACCAATACGTTAAAAACTTGACGCAAATGCCCAATGGACAACTATGGATTGGCACTGTTAGGGGGCTCTATAGTCTCTCGTTCAGCGAGCTCAAGGAGTTCGTTTTG
Organism: Glaciecola nitratireducens FR1064; assembly: GCF_000226565.1. Lineage (NCBI taxonomy): Bacteria > Pseudomonadati > Pseudomonadota > Gammaproteobacteria > Alteromonadales > Alteromonadaceae > Brumicola > Brumicola nitratireducens. The sequence goes on from NC_016041.1 coordinate 1,685,504, forward strand.
AGCGATTGGTCTATGCCTACAACAACTATTATCAACAGCGAAAGAAATATTTGGAGTATCCATTTCTTCGATGAACAGACGCTTTACGTTGGCACGGATCTGGGGCTATTTAAAACCGACCTATCGAGTTCAAGCTTTACTTTTGTGTTTGCGCCCCAGCAAGATAACGAAGATATTTCAGATAAGAGTATTAGAGCTATCGAGGTCGATGAAAATGGTATTGTATGGATTGGCACACGTCTGAATGGCGCTATGCTATGGTCTCCCAGCAGTACTAATTTTTCGACAATATATAACACCATCAGCGCTAGACCGGAAAATAGATTAAGCCATAATAATGTGCTCTCACTGTATCAAGAAAATGAAAGTACGCTTTGGGTAGGCACAACCAATGGACTTAACAAAATTGACTTGGGCACAGGACTCATCAAGCAGTTTTTAAAATCAGATGCCGGAGCCGAGCATTACAACTCATCTTACATAACCCAAATACTTAGCATTAATGAAGGTGAGCTTTGGCTTAGAACCGGTGCTGGCTTGGTTATTTTTGATACAAACACGCAGAAAGCTAACGACCTTAGCTACCTAGCGCCGGAATACAAACATCTGCTTGATAGTTATTCCTACAGTTTGACAAGAGAAGGGCGCTCAATTATCTGGTCTCTGACTGATCTTGGCTTAGTTAGATATGATTCAACTAATTCCACAGCGCAACTTTTCGACTATGAACAGTTGGGTATTAACGGCGACACGACATTTGCAACGCTTGGTTTTGATATTCGCACATCTAATCTCTTGCTAAGTGGCTCAGCAAATCTACTGGGATTTAATACCAATACTCATAAAGTTAGCATTTTACACTCGGTGAAAATGGATGGTGCCTCTCGTTATATAACCCCAACAAGTTGGGTTAGAGATTCGAAAAATAATTTTTGGGTATCTTATGCAGGTAAAGCCCTTTATCAATTGGACGGCAACAGCTTCGCACAAATTAACGAATTCAATGCCAGCAATTTTTTAACGACCAACCTTATTTACGGACTTGCATTGGATGAGCGCGATAATTTATGGTTCAGTTCCCATTCGGGAATTCATGAGTTTAACCCACAGACTAATCGTCTCTATACCTTTCAATATATGCAAGGTGTGTCATCTTCAGAATTTAATGAGGGCGCATTTACGATAATAGCTGACGGTCGATTAGCGTACGGTTCTACAAAAGGCATTACACTTTTCGATCCTGCAAAAGTGTCATCTATGTATACCGGTGACAGCAGAGCACCAATTATTACCGAAATAGAACTAGCCACAAGACGCCTCAATCTTCCCTATAAAAACCTTAATGATAGTGAAATTGTCCTTGAGCACGACGACATGGGGCTAACCATACACTTTTCTTCATTAAATTTTGGTACGGCCGAAGCTGAGCGATTTAATTACCGCTTAGTGAGTAATGATAAGGTTATTAATTTTCCTGGTTCAGTTTCAAACAAAATAGAAATTTCAATCCTTGGGTCAGGTCACCATACATTAGAGATTTATGAAATCGGTGAAAACGCTGTGCCTTTGCGAACGGCTAAATTACATATTCAGGTAAAATATGCTCCGCTGTGGTCACCATTAGCGATCGCGATTTATGCGATCCTATTTTTCTCTGCCTTGCTCTGGTTTATTGTTAGACGCAACAGGGTTCAAGCTTCGCTGGCCGATGCTAATAAGCAGATTTTGCTCTACAACAATAGACTGACGAGTGCACTTAAGGCTAGTAATTCTGATATATGGGAGTGGTCATCAGAAACAAAAAGAATCAATACACCGCGATTGCGCAACGAATTGGGCTATAACAAGAATGACACTGAGTTTGAGGACCATTTATCACTGATTCATGAGGTTGACCGTCTTCAGTATTTGTCAGCGTGGCGGCAGTTTATTCGGGGTGAAGAAGAGTTGTTCGACAACACTTATCGAATGAAACACGCCAATGGCGACTATTTATGGTTCAGAGACGCTGGCAGTATTTCTAGTGCTGAAAATGAAGTTATTACGGTAACTGGAACATACACTAACGTGACTGAAAATATTGCGTCGAAGGAACGTTTAAAGTTATTTGGTGACGCCTTTAAACACACGCGTGATTGGGTACTTATTTTTGATCGTGAAAAACAACCTTTGGGGGCTAACCCGAGTTTTTACAAAGCCTTTGGCATTAGTGAAAATGTCGATTTTCAGTCTCAATTGAAATATATCATTGATAATCAGGAAGGAATAAAGCAGCGGTTTATTTTAAAACTAGCAGGCTTGAAGCCCGGTGAACATTGGAAAACTGAATTAGAATTTGTCGTTGCCGGGACCAAAATGACAACGCTGACCGATGTGAATGCAATTGCGGATGAAAATGACGATAGATTGATAGAATATTATTTAGTTATTCTGACAGACATTACCGAACAAAAGGAAGCGCAAGAAAGTTTACTCAAAATGGCTAACTACGATGTGCTTACAGGGCTTATTAATCGTTCTTTGTTGATTGAAAAGTTGAAGCAATCAATTTCTTACGCCAGAAGACACGGCACAAGTTTATCTGTCATATTCATTGACTTAGATCGCTTTAAACCGATTAACGATACATTTGGTCATCAAGCTGGCGATAAGGTGATTGTGGAAATAGCGCAGCGAATTAAGCATAAGCTGAGAGACAACGATATCGTCGCCCGTCTAGGAGGTGACGAGTTTGTTGTTGTTCTCGAAGAGACGCAAGAAATAGAGAGTGTTAATAATGTAGTGCAAGAATTGCTAATTCTTTTAGAGCAGCCTATTTATATCGGAAGTCACTCTGTCAGCGTTTCTGGAAGCGCCGGTATCGCAATGTATCCGGACGATGCAATTGACGCTGAAAGCTTGCTAAGGAATGCTGATGTTGCCATGTATAGCGCCAAGGAGTTAGGAAAAAACGGCTTTCAACACTTTACGGCAACTATGAATGAAAAAGTCCAATTAGATATGTTGCTACAAAACAAACTTAAAGTCGCTGTTGCCCGCAATGAGTTTGAAAATTACTATCAGCCGATCATTGATGTTAAAAATAAGAAAACGGTGGGGTTTGAAATGCTCATGCGTTGGCATAGCGATAATGAAGCGATATCGCCATGCGTTTTCATTCCTATTGCTGAGCATCTGGGCTTAATCGTTGAAATGACGATAAAAGCAATAGAGCGAGGGCTTAATGATGTTGCAAAATGGTACGAGCAAGGTTTTCGTGGATACATGGCAATTAACTTGTCAGCGAAACAGTTTTCTACTCGTCCTGATTTCGAGAAGATCCTACAGTTGTTGAACGACTATGGGTTGCCAGCGTCATGTTTACGCTTCGAAATAACGGAGGGCTTGTTAATTGATAACAATGACAAGACAATAGATTATATGCATGAAATGCGCGCTTTGGGCTTTAAAATATCATTGGATGACTTTGGAACGGGCTACTCGAGTTTGCGTTATTTAAAAGATTTTCCTATTGACGTGTTAAAAATTGATAAGTCGTTTGTTGACCATATTGGCGTTGATAAAGGCACGGAGTCAATTATTGAATCGACCCTTATAATGACAAAAATGCTCTCGATGGACACCGTTGCTGAAGGCATCGAGACACAACTGCAAGTCGACTTTTTCAACAAAACTAACTGCCGCTTTTTACAAGGTTTTTATTTTTCGAAACCTGTCAATCATCAAAAATGTTATGAATTGTTACAAAAAGACTGGTCATACAAGTTCACTTCCAAAAAAGACAGTGATAAACCTCTCTTAAAGTTATGATTTTATTAAATTAAACCCTTTTTAGCATCGGCAATATTAATTGTAAGAAAACAACTGTTCGTAAAAAATTGATAGTAAAGAGTGTAAAAATCGGTTGTATATTCCTATTATTCGCGCATTATTATAGGCATGTGAATAACTTGTAAATGACAGGATGGATTATGCCGTTAGATGATGCCAATTTGATTCCTCAAGAAAGTGTGGTTTCACCTTTATCAATGCTATACAAATGGGAAAAAGAAAAGCCCGACAGCCTATATATGACGCAGCCAAAAGGTGATGTTGAGCTTACTTTTACTTGGGCTGAAACTGCAAGGGAAGCCCGTAAAGTAGCCGCTGCCCTAAAGGCGAAAAATTATCCCAAAGGAAGTAGAATTGCATTATTGTCTAAAAATTGCGCACATTGGGTGATTGCTGATCTTGGCATTATGATGGCTGGGCATATTTCTGTCCCGATTTTTGCCACCGCGGGTAAAGATACAATAAGTTATGTCTTGGAACACGCTAATTGCCCGCTTATTTTTGTAGGAAAATTGGATAATTCAGACGCGCAAGAAGAAGCCGTTCCCGAGACTATTGAGAAGATTGGTTTTCCTTATCCTGGTGCTGTTGGGAAAGCGTGGGAAATATTTACTGATATAGAGCCGTTAAGCGAAAGCCCGGTCCCTGATATGAACGAGATAATGACGATCATATATACGTCAGGAAGCACTGGACAACCGAAAGGCGTTGTTCATACCTACCAAACTATCTGTTGGGCAGCACGAAATTCACTAAATACCTTGTCTGTAAATGAAAACGACCGAATTGTGAGTTATTTACCACTCGCTCACATAACAGAAAGGGTGCTATTGGAGCTTGCCAGTTTTTATTCTCGTATACAAATACGCTTCGTCGAATCGTTAGAAACGTTCAACAGAGATGTAAAAGCGTGCCAGCCTACGTTGTTTATTTCAGTTCCTCGTTTGTGGACCAAATTCCAATTGGGCGTGTTGGCAAAAATTCCGCAAAAAAAGCTAAGCTTTTTATTGAGCATTCCTATTGTGGGTAAAAAAGTGGCCAAAAAGATCCGTAATGAGATGGGGCTAGGCTCAGCGAGGCTTTGGGCCTCAGGTTCTGCACCGCTTGCACTAGCAACTATTGATTGGTTCCATAGCATTGGCGTGGATATTTCTGAAGGTTGGGGAATGACCGAAAATAGCGCTTATGGGACGAGTAGTGTGCCATTCAGAACGGATAAAATAGGTTGTATCGGAAAAGCCTACAATGGTGTTGAAGTAAGAATTGCTGAAGACGGCGAGATTCAAGTCAGTTCGCCTTGCAACATGGTGGGGTATTATAAAGAGCCAGAAAAGACAGCTGGCGTATTCACAAATGATGGTTTTTTACGCACCGGAGATAAAGGTGTCATGGATTCTGAAGGTTACGTTAAAATAACGGGTCGACTAAAAGATATATTCAAGACAGAAAAAGGCAAGTACGTGACGCCAGCTCCGATTGAAGCGAAATTAATGGAGAATGCAATTATAGAGCAAGTCTGTGTTACTGGTACAAATTTGCCACAGCCTATTGCGCTTCTAGTGCTTTCCGAACATGCTAGGTCTCACAACAAAGAGAGTATTGTTGAAAGCCTGCAAAACACACTAACAATTGTGAATAGTGGCCTTGAAAGTCACCAACGTTTAGATCGAATTGTTGTGTTTAACGAAGAGTGGTCGATAGAAAACGATTTATTAACCCCAACCTTAAAAGTTAAGCGTCACGTAATCGAAGAAAAATTCAAATCGGTAATTTTGACGGACCACAAAGATAGCGTGGTCTGGAACGATTAAGTTTTATGTTTTTATAAGGGCAGCGTTAGCTGCCTTTTTTTTGAGCAAAATTTATAATTAGGTATCAATACTTATACATTAAAGTTCGGGCTACAACCGTACAATTCTCACATTGGTTTTAAGGTCGATTTAACAATAACAAACGACCTTATAATTGGTAAGCCTTCTGTTACTGGCAGTCTGCTCTCGGCGGCTTCAATTGAGGTTATCGTTAATAGGATTAGTTACTACTACGCGATGTTATTAAGCAGTGTCGTTACAGTCGTCATCTGCTCATAAGGTCACTAGAAGGTATTTGGAGCGTTCTGCAATGGATCAAGATGTAGCTCCTAAAATTAATAAGTAAAGTCGAAAAAGGATGAACGGTTTCACTGAAAACACGAAACTTTTGTGTCCAATAACTATCTATTGCCCAAAGAGTTTTCAACTGTTTATCAATTACACTGTCAAATAGGAAACTCAACTATGTTGAAAAAAATGCTCATAGCAGCCACCTTGTTATTTGCAACAAGCTCCGTTCTAGCGGAACTTGTAGTCGTCGTAAACCCCGCTAATGCCAACACACTAGATTCCAAAACGGTGCAGCGCATATTCTTAGGTAAAGACAAGAAATTTGCCGATGGCAATGAGTCGATTGCCGTAAATCAAAGTGCTGATACACAAATAAGGCAAGATTTTGATGAGGCAGTGCTAGGGCGCAGCTCAAGCCAAGTCTCAGCGTATTGGTCAAAGCTTGTTTTTACAGGCAAAGGCATTCCGCCGAAAGAAGTATCGAGCGATGCAGAGGTGATTGATTTAGTCTCAAAAAATCCGAGCGTAGTAGGTTATATCAATAGAGCTTCTGTGACAGACGCTGTTAAAATCGTCGAAATGTAAGGACGTGAACATGAACAAATTAAATAAAAATTTATCAGTAATTGCTGTTGCAGTGCTAGCAACATTCCAAGCGCAGGCAGAAATTCGCATTAATGGTTTCGCTAACTTAACTGGCGGCATCACCAGCAGCGACGATAGTCTATATGATTATGACGATAACGTTAGTTTTGGTGCGCAGAGTTTATTTGCGATCCAAGTTAGTGGTGACATCAATGATAAAATGACCGCTACAGGTCAGCTCGTTGCCCGCGGCAACAACGATTATTCAGCAGAGTTTGAATGGGCGTATATCACTTATCAAACTTCCGACAATACCAGTCTCTCTGCCGGTAGACTTAGATTGCCCTTATTCAGATATTCCGCGTCATTAGATGTGGGCTACTCTTATCATTGGGTTGTTGCTCCACAATCTGTTTATGCAGTTCCGTTTAACAATATTGACGGCGCTCGATTCGATTATTCTGGCTACACTGGAGACTTGGAGTACACATTCCAAGTAACAGGAGGCAACGTAGAAAGTGAATTTACTCTAGCTGGAGCGGATGCGGGATTGTCGGTTGATAATGTCATTGCTCTCACAGGTGATTTTGCTTACAACAACTGGAAATTTCGAGGCGTTTATGCGACGGGCAAAGTGACATTTGATATACCGGCTTTAGCACCTGCTTTCGCGCAGCTTGGGCAGTTGTCTGCAAGCTTGAGTGATCAACTGCAAGCAAACGCTGATAGTGGTATCTTCTATGGCGGTAGCATTGAATATGATGCATTTGATTGGTTTGTAGCGGCTGAATATACAGGTGTAGAGGTTGAGGATTCTTTTTACCCCGATGAAGTTAACTATTACGTAACTGCTGGTATTCGTTCAGGCAAATGGACTCCATTCATAACCTACGAGAAGTCAGATTTAAACAACGGTCCGAAATTTCTATCTGAAGTAAGCGGTTTCCCTGCAGCATTTCAGCCAGGAGTCACGCAACTTGTAGTCGGCATTCAACAGCCAGCTGTTGCTGAAGATAATACGATATCTGTTGGGCTTAGATATGATTTGGACACCAACGTGGCTTTGAAAGCTGATGTTGTCAAAAGAACCAACGATATTAACGAAAATGAAGATACCTTGCTTCGTTTCGCAGTTAACTACGTTTTTTAAAGTGTTACAAAGATAACGAAGCAATCTCTTCGTTATGCTTGGTCGCGCAATGGCTACTTACTCGTAAGTAGCCATTTTTTTGTCTTGAGCAAAACGCTTAACGAGGGTATCTTTTTTCTAACTGTTGATAAATAACATCAGCATAGTTGTCTAATTCACTATTGGTTTCTGTTAGCACTTCTACCAGGTGTTCGTTGTCTTCCTTTCCATCCCAAATCTTGATGTAAGTCCCTTCTTTATAACCATGATCTTGTCTAAAGAAATTCAAAATATTTTTACCAACATATTGCGAGAATAGGGCACTTGAGTCCATCTCAGCTTGTTCGACAATTTTTATAAACAACGGAACGTCGAAGCGTTTAGCAACGCACAAGCCGGCCATTAACTCTAAATTTTCAACTAGCGACGCTTCACTAAAGTTAATGTGATTACCGTCGAATGTCACTGCGGTATGCGACTCTAACAAGGCTGTCTCAATTGCAGCAGCGGCTAAGGCTATATCGCCGTTATGACGAATAATTAAGTGCGACAAAGCAAAGTGCCATATATCCACTAGCTCCATTTGCACCTGTGGAAGATCTAGTTTTTGTGCTTTCCACCATTTCCAGCCATGATGCTCAATGGCCTCTACTGACTCAATCATGGCCGCTCTTAAGTAGCTATAACCTGCGGTTAACCATTGTGGATTGACTTTTTTATTCATTCCATCTTGGAGATTAAGCATGGTGTTAAGTTGAGTGCTTGTTAACATCAATCGTCCTTTCAAATTTACGTAAGTTGACAACCCAAAAGCAGGGGAGTTGATTTATAGGTCAATATTGTAGACGTTTAACGTTAACTTTAACACTGGATTAAACAATATCAAGCTGGGCACCAATATCGTGCACAACAAATTACTTTTGCACTATAAAACACCATTGCGGTGATTTTTTTAACATTGTTAATTTTATGCTACTGATTTTATTAACAAAAAAAGTTGGCAATGCTTTTGCTACTAGATAAGTGTTGTGTGTGTTCTCATTACATCCATTGCGATATTTTTGCAATGTGTTGGCACTGAGCACCTTTTGCTCGGTAGACAATTGTCCCTTGTCTACCGAGTATTTTCCTCTCTTTTGTTCATTAAATTTAGCACTCAATAATCTTAAGATCAGTGTTATGAAAAGTTTATTCACGTTATAGTAGGGTCATCTTTGGTCGAAAAATAATAAGAATAATCTGCCTTGCTAACACTCTATCCTTCCAATAAATTAGAGCACTTAAGCTTTCTGCTTCAAGCTGTCATGAGCAATAGCCAGCAACCTATTTTGCAATCTAAAACCGTCTTGGTTGAAAGCACAGGTATGCAGCATTGGCTCAATTTACAATTAGCTGAGCATGCCGGCATTGCAATGAATATTGAATATCCAATGCCAACGCGCTTTGTTTGGCAGCTTTGTCGCGATATTCTTGGGCATGATAAGGTGCCCATGCAGTCAACATATAAGCGAGAAGTGATGCTTTGGCGCATTGAAAGACTGTTGTCTTCAGATGCATTTACACAGCAAAACTTTGAAGCTGCACTCATCGACTATTGGCAGGAAGAAAGCAGCACAGCAGCGGAATATAAGCGTGTTAACATTAGCCGCTTGATAGCGGACACGCTTGAGCAATATCTCATGTTTCGGCCCGAATGGTTGCTAGCTTGGGAGAAAGGGGAGTCTGTCATAGCCGATCCTGAGCAAAACCACGTTGCTCTTAAACACGAAGTTTGGCAGCGATGGATTTGGCTCGAATTAGCGAAGGAAGAACCTAATCACCCAGTGAGACTGCAGCTATTAGCGCTGGAAAAACTCGATAAAAAAAGCCATGTATTGCCCAGCGAAGTATATTTTTTTGCAATAAATACGATGGCTCCACAAACCCTTGCGTTTTTCAACCAGATTGCTAAGTACACTCAAATTCACTTTTTTCATTTGAATCCATGTATTGACTACTGGGGGGATGCAGTATCAGACCGCACCTTAGCCAAACAACTGCAGCAGGGTAAAATTGATGCTTGGGTTGAGCAGCAGGCAATTAATCCCTTACTTAGAAACCTTGGACAGCAGGGTAAAGACTTATTCAATTTATTATCCCAATCTTCTCACTATGAAATAAGCGCGTTTGACACTGATTACCAACAAGAGAGCGCTGCCCCCAAACTTTTACAGAGAATACAGCAAGAAATACTTCAAGGTGAAGCAGGCCAGAGTGAAGCACGACAAGTTGAATCAAATGCGGACGCAGAGGTAATTGATGAAGTTACATTGTGCCGTCCCGAACTAGACGATTCTATTATTGTGCGCTCTTGCCACAGTGCACTGCGAGAAGTTCAAGTGCTGCATGACTATTTGCTGCAGCAGTTTAGTGCGGATGAAACGCTAAGCCCACGAGACGTGTTAGTGATGTGTCCAGCCATCGAAAATTATTCGCCTTACATTGAAGCTGTTTTTGGCAAAAGTATTGCCGAGCTAAACAATACTGAAAAACAGCGTATTCCATGCACAATAGCAGATCGCAATCCATTGGATGCTGATCCTCTAGTTGCTGCGTTTATGCAACTGATGTCGTTACCTGATAGCCGCTTTAGTGTGACTGAGTTCTTGAGTTTTGTACATTTGCCTGCGGTCATGCAAAAGTATTCTATAAAAACATCTGAACTAGACCTGTTCGCTTATTGGGTCAAGCAGTCAAACATTCACTGGGGTTTAGATGCTGAGCATAAATCAGTGATATTGGGCGTTGATAAAGCTAACGATGTGTTTACTTGGCATTGGGGGATGAGTCGATTACTAGAAGGATTTAGTCATGCTGATAATGACCTTTTAATTGACGATAGGCTGCTCGCCTTAAACGAAATTGAGGGACAGCTTGCCGTCACTTTTGGTAAGTTGCTGCACTTACTGGAGAAATTGGCAAGTTATGGTGATTCGCTTAAAAGACTGCGCACAATGGAAGAGTGGAAAGCGTTTCTCTTCGACATGAAAGACAGCCTTTTCGATGCTAGTACTGTTGAGCAATATGCATCGCAGACCATTACTAAAACACTCGGACAATTTTTTGAACATTATCAAATGTCATTGTTTGATAAGCTTGCTCCTAATGTTGCGGCCGATGCGAGTAATGACGCAGAAGTTCAGAGACAATGGTCTTACCAAACACTCCGTCAAGCATTACAAAATGCATTTACGTCACCAGACAGCCAAAATCAATTCATGACCGGACAGGTGACTTTCTGCTCGATGATGCCCATGCGCAGTATTCCGTTTAAAGTGATTGCTGTTTTAGGTCTAAACGATGGAGAGTTTCCGCGACAATCTACCTTCGTGGATATGGATTTGGTCAATCATTTAGGCCGTCATATTGGTGATCGTTCAAGAAGGGGTGACGATAGGTATTTGTTCTTAGAAGCGCTACTTTCAGCTCGCAAAGCATTATATTTAAGCTATCAAGGCAGAGGAATAAGAGATAATAAGAGCAGGGAGGCGAGCCTAGTGCTGAGCGAGTTTTTAGCTTATTTAAAGAAACACCACCAATTCGATAATCTCGTTCAACAACCTTTGCACCCTTTCAGCATTGCAGGGTTTTCACCTGAGCAAAATAACAGTCCTGATGTGCCTAAACAAGTTCAGCAAAACTTCGATAAAGGCTGGTATAGATTGATGACGAGTCTGCATTCCAGTAAGGATGACTCGCTATTTACAAGTCAAGAGTCACAGAATAACCAAGAAAAAACGGTTGCTAGCCAAAGTCAAGAATCAAGGTTAAGTGAAAAAGTGGCATTGCCAGATTTAGTGAAGTTCTTCAAAAAGCCCGTGGAGTTTTTTGCCAATCACAGTCAAGGTTTATGGTTGGACGATATTCAGACAGGCTTATCTGATACCGAACCATTCATTGAAAATGGCTTAGATGTTTATTTGATGAAGTCTGATTTTATTGACTGCATGTTAGAGTGCCAAAAGTTTGGTTTTAGTGAGGAGCAAAAGCAAGAAGCGATGAACTCAATGAAAACCCGCTTGATGCTATCGGGTAAGTTTCCAGATTATCCAAACTCTGAAGAACTTATTGATGAAAATGCACTGCAAAGTCAGAAGCTGACGGATGAATTATCTCAATTTATTTCAGACGACCAACTTAGTGGACAGCTAGCGATATCATCTAGTCTGATCGATTTTCATTTTGATTTGTCAATTACAGGTGGGGCTGTCGATTACAGCCTGACAGGAAATGCTACACGTCATTTAATTGCTACGTGGATAAAACACCTAATTGTATGTGCGCACGGTAATTCAGCTACGTCAGAGAAAACACAGCCTGAGCAAGTAGAGAGTGAGCAAGTAGAGAGTGAGCAAGTAGAGAGTGAGCAAGAAGAGAATGAGCTAGTACCTGCAACTGAGAGTGCGGTCAGCAGCGTTGCTGTTTGTATCGTCAAAAATACTCAATCAAAAACGGTATCAATAAAAATCGAACAATTCAGCGTTATTGAACAACAACAGGCGCTCGCGTATTTAAGCACGCTGCTGGATATTTTTACTCGGGGATTAGAGCGTCCGTTGCTCATTGCGCCAGATCTTGCAGATAAATTGATGTCTGGTATTCAGGCAGATCCTGATTTTGAACCCTTTTCTGCCAGCGCGGATGATTACTTTCATCATCCTGAAATTGCAAACAGATGGTCAACGTTCTTTGACGCCACTAATTTCCCATCGCCGTTTGTCGTGGACAAATACTTTACCCATTACTTTCCGCAATATATTGAGAAAGACAAAGAGACCATTAGTGATTTATTAGCCATTTATCAGCCTCTGAAGAAACATATGTTAACAAAAATCACAGTAAAAAGCGGTGCAAAGAGCGGCGCAAAAACTGCTAGAAAGGGGAGGGTTTAAGCGATGCAACACCTCGACCCTCTTAATCTTGAGCTAAACAGCCGTCATTTGATAGAAGCAAGCGCAGGTACTGGCAAGACCTTTAATATCACTCTGCTGTACGCGCGTTTGATATTAGAAAAAAAGTTATCAGTTCAAGAAATCTTAGTCATGACATACACGCGCGCAGCGACCGAAGAAATTAAAGGACGTGTAGCCGCTTTTTTACTTGATATACACAATGAATGGCATGCAGAAAAGCCGTCTGATTTTACCAAAACGCTAATTGAAAGAGTCGGTATAGAAGAAGGCGAAGCACTACTAACCTCTGCATTGTTATCGCTTGATGAAGCGTCAATTTTCACCATACATGGCTTTTGTCAACGGGTATTAAAGCAGTTTGCAGTCTCGCTGAATGCAGATTTAGAATTAGAGTTAGTTACCGATTCAACAGAATTGATGATGCAAAGCGTGCAAGATTATTTGAGAGTCGCAACGAAAGATGAGGAAACTTTTGGCTTATTAGCTTCAAAGAATTGGCATATTCCGGATGCCTTTTTCAGTGAGTTTAGATCTGCAATTTCTTCAGATTCAGCCTTAACTCAGGTAACAATGGCGCAAGTAGAGAAGGATGAAAGCGCAAATTTAGCGCGTCAACTCTTCCTAAAGACTGACATTATTCAACAGATATTCGATAACTTGAATAAGAGCCAAAGCCTTTTATTTGAGGCAGCAGTTATTGGACACAAAGATGAAGAAAAACGGACGCAAGAGTGGCACGTTCTTATCGCTTGGTTAGACAGGATCCTCACTTTCATCAACCATAGAAAGCAAGCTGATGATACAGATATTAAAGCGTTATTGACCACCCCACAAGAAGTGGGTGATTTTATCAATGGTAATCGCTTTCGTTCTGCACCGGAGGCTAAAGAGCTGTTAGAGCCTCTTAAATTGCTGCGCGCTGACCTGAAAAAGTGGGTTGATCAAAGCGACAAACAACTAGAAAAAAGCGCGCAACTTATAGAGGTACTTGGCGTTGTAAAAGAGGGCATTTATGATATTCGTAAACGCGTTGAGATAGCAAAGAAGAAAGCGCACGTTGTGCTTTTTGACGATCTTATTAGTGTATTTTCAAACGCATTAAAAGGCCAGAGTGCCAACTTAATTGATTCCATCCGCAAGCAGTTCCCGGTTGCGCTGGTAGACGAATTTCAAGATACCGACCGCCATCAATACCAAATTTTAGACTTACTATATCCGAAAGCAGACAAACATAGTCTATTGCTGATGATAGGCGACCCTAAACAAGCAATTTATGGTTTTAGGGGGGGGGATATTTTTGTGTATTTAGCAGCTAAAGATGATGCTGATTATATTTGGTTGATGGACACCAACTGGCGGTCCAGCGCGCAAATGGTAAGCGCTTATAATCGCTTATTTTGGGGACACACACTAGAAGAAACAGAGCCACGTGAAGTGTTCGGCTTCGATATAAACTATGAAATCATAAAATCAACAGCATCGTCAAAATCAGCCAAGACGCCTTTATTCGATCCTTTAGAAACAAGATCCGCCATGACTTACATGCTTGCCTCTGACGGCATTGAAAGCAATGCTAGCGGAGCAACGGAAGATCCACGAAGCCGTGCTGATGGAAAAAGAAAAAAGAGTGAGCTCGAGCAACAGGTTCTTGATTGGAGCGCCCGCGAAATAATGCGTTTACTTAGAGACGCAAAAATAGGTGGCAAAAAGGTTGTGCCTGCGGATATCGCAATATTGGTGAAAGACCGAACAGAAGCATCACTTGTAAAAAATAGTTTGGATGCCGTTGGATTGACGTCGGTTTATTTAAGTGACAAAACACCTTTGTTTTCTACACAACAAGCGATAGAGCTTTATAGAGTATTAGATGCCATATTACACAGCACAAATAGATCGACTTTGGTTGCGGGTGCGAATAGTTCCTTGCTGAACAGTGCGTTATTAAAAAGTTTGGCCACAAACGATGAAACAGACAATGAAGCAAAACGCAATACTCCGACACACGAACAGCAAAAATTAATGGCTGAATTACACAACGACTTAATGCACCCTTCTTGGGATACGTTGGTCGATTCATGCTTTAGCTATAAAGATAAGTGGTTCGAGCACGGTATTTTTAGTTTGCTTCTTAGCTTAATTAAAGAAAACTATGCACCGCAAGGCTCCGCAGAAAGAAGTCTAACAAACATGATGCACTTGGCTGAGGCAATGGCTAAAAATGCAGTATTGAACAAGCTACCAGAGCAACAATTAGCGTGGTTGAGTCACCAAATATTTGACCACGTTGCCGATGAAGAAATGCAGCTGCGTTTAGAAAGTGACGCAAATCTGATCAAAATAGTGACTCAGCACGGTTCTAAAGGCCTCGAGTATCCTCTTGTGTTTGTACCTTTTGGCAATAAATACAAGGATCCGCGAAAAAGAAAGTCGAGCACCATTTTGCACTTTAAATTCCAAGATATAGAAAGTGACCAAGCGATTTATCAATTGGGTGCCACTCATGCCAGTTTAAACGAATATGCAAAGCAAGATCATGCCGAAAAAGTACGCTTGATGTATGTTGCCGTGACTCGTGCCGAACATCGCTGTTATATGGGCTTGGTAAACGATGCAAGTAACAGCGACTCAGCCTTAAATAAAGCCTTAGGGATCCCAAGAGAAACGTTAAACGACTGCAAGTCAAAAGAGCCCGCTCACGCAGATTTAGCTGCGTGGTTGGATAAGCATGTTTTTGAAATGCAGTTCAACACAGCTCCAGATAAAACAATTCCAGATAAAACAACTGAGAAAGATGCTGCTCTCAACAACATCACTTTTGACAAAGACATGCATAGCAATAGTAATGCCGTGAACGTAGATATTTTGCCAACAGTATCAAATATGTATCCAACTGAGAGTATTCATACTATTCCGGTTTTCGTCGATGCAAAATTAACTCATCGGGCGGCATGGGTCATCAGCTCATTTTCAAATTTATCGCGGTTTCAAAGAAGTGACAGTGCTGGCAACTATGATGTGTCATCACCGAATCAGATATCGCTGCATGCGATTGAAACATCAAGCGAACATCGAACGTTCAATATTGACAATATGGCAGAACAGCCATCGAACATTTCAGCAGAGGCGCTATTAGCAAAGCGCACTAAAGATTCAAATACTATTCGGTTTCAACTGGAAAAAGGAGCGGATACTGGAAACTTGTTGCATGATATTTTAGAGCAAGTCGATTTTCACTCACCCGACTGGGAAGATGCATCCGTTGCTGCATTATCTAAATATAAAGCGTTGGAAGAAAATGAAGTTTCAGATCTATTTGAATGGCTAAGTTCTTGCTTGAGAACACCCCTGATAGATGGTTTTTGTTTGGCGGACTTAAACATGCAGCAAACCCTTCGTGAAGCTGAGTTCTACTTTCCTATGCCAAGTTTGAAAGTTAGACATATTGCCACCGTATTGCAAAAATATCGTCAGCACCTGCAGCAAGAAAAAGGATTCTCGGCGTTATCGATATCAATGGCGGACATTCCAGAACTGAGCGGTATGATGCACGGGTTTATCGACCTTATTTTCGAGCATGACGGTAAATACTATGTTGCCGATTATAAATCGACACACTTGGGCGACTCGTACGCAGATTATCATTGCGAAAAACTGAACGAAAATAATCAACATCATTTGTATGACCTACAGTATTTATTGTATTCATTAGCGCTGCAAAAATATTTGCAGCAGCAGCTTGTTGATTACTCTTTTGAAACCCATTTTGGCGGCGTGTTCTACCTCTATTTACGCGGTATGTCAGCTGAAGAAACTCAAGATGGACAGTCGAAGGGCGTATTCTTCGACAGAGTCGATGAAAAATATCTTCAGATGCTTGATACTTTATTCAATGCAAATCAGGCGGGGGCATAAGGTATGTTATTTTCTCTTCCTCCCGCTATTTCAAAAAAAATCGGCTACGCAACGTGCACAGATTGTCTGCTAGTATTGGCTGACATCCAATCGATTGACTACTATTTTGCAAACAATGCTATCATGCAACGCTATGAATACGAGGCTGAACATGTATTTTTTAGCGATCAACAATCCCTTGCTCAACTATTTCACATGCTGTTGGCACTCTCCTATTTTCAACGTCAGGGACATAGTTGCTTAACCATTTCCGCTATTGCCGATCAGATCTACTGGTCTGAAGCTGATGTTATTCAAAATGAGCAGGCTTTAAGTCAAAAAGAAACGCGCATAAAAACAGGCTTTTCGTTTGCAAGTTCACAGCAACTTAGCGATGTAATTCAGCAATTTACGGAAATTGTGCCTTCAAGAAAAGATATAAACTGGGATGCACCGAATTTATATACTGCGCGTTATGCTAATTATGAAAATGAAGTAGCCCGATTTTTCAGAGATCAACAGTCGAAATACTTGGCGTCTTCAGGAGATGAATTTGCGCATTTGCAGCAGTGTGCAGATAGCCTATGGCCAACGCTATTCCCAATAAAACCGCAGCAAGGTACAGATTGGCAAAAGGTTTCGGTTGCCAACGGGCTTATTTCCCAAACTTCAATTATTAGCGGTGGAGCTGGCACGGGCAAAACGTATACCGTTGCAAGATTGTTATTGTCTTGGCTATTTACACAAAAGAAAGCGGGTTCAGGCAAAGCAAAATTAATGCTGGCGGCACCGACCGGGAAGGCAGCACAGCGCTTAAATGAGTCTATCTTAGGCGAGTTTACGCAACTGCTTAAAGTGAACAAAATAAATCATGTTAGTGCGTTAATTGATGATTTAATGCCAATGATCAAAGCAAAAACGATTCACCGTCTGCTTGGCTTGGGAATGCATGGCATTGATCCGAAATACAACGATAAAAAGCAATTGGACTGTGATTTCTTAGTCATTGATGAAGTATCTATGATTGATTTAGCCATGATGGCAAAGCTACTTCGGGCACTTCCAAAAGGCGCTAAGCTAGTTCTGATCGGAGATGCAAACCAATTGCCATCTGTTGAAAGCGGAGGTCTATTAAAAGATTTAGTTAACCAAGAAACCTGGCGCAGCGCGGCCGCGTCGAGCGACTACTCTAACGTTTACACTCAATCTCACCTAAGTCTATTGCGTAAGTTAGCGCCGGATCTAGTGTCTGCCAATCTTCAGGAAGTTAATGCTGGAATGAACGGAAATAGCGAGACAGAGCCAGTTCATAGAGCATATCAGTACAATCATGTAACATTTTTACAAACAAGCATGCGTTCGCAAAATGAGATAACGCAATTGTCTCAATGCATTTTACAGGGAAAACAGAAGCCATTTTTGTCGCTATTATCACCTCTTAAAAGTGGGAATAATGGTTCCGATGGTGATAATCAGCAGGCAATACAACAACTATCGTTATTAATGGAAGAGCCAACTGCGCCTGCCATTGCTTGGCATGAGAATGCTTACACGCCAAATGGAACAATAAATGCAGAATTATTAGCATCCATCGCACAGCGTTATCAGGGCATATTCGAAAGTCGAAATGCGGATGAGGCCATTGCTCAACTCAAACAATATAGGTTGCTGTCACCAACTAAAAAAGGCCGCCTAGGGACAGAATTTTTAAATACACAAATTGAGCAACAGCTGCGAAAACGCTTCTCGCACGTCAACGTTGGGCAGATTTATCGTGGTATGCCCATCATGATCGTGCAAAACGACTACCGTTTAAACTTATTCAATGGTGATATCGGCGTTATTTGGCCAAACGAAAACGGCCATTTAGAAGCGTGCTTTTCCGCTCCTGAATCACTTGAACCCCATGTAGCGTTTAGCATTACTTCGCTACCCGTTTTTGAGATGGTATATGCGATGACTATTCATAAAACGCAGGGCTCGGAATTTGAGCATATTGATATACTACTGCCAAACATTCCTGCAGGCGATGCAGCGCTTCAAAATAACCAACACTTAAGCAGAGAGTTACTCTACACGGGAGTAACAAGGGCGAAAAATAGTCTTGGCATTATAGCGAGTTTATCAGTGTTAAAAGAGTGCATAGGTAAAACATCGACGAGATTGAGTGGCTTGAAAAGTAAGTTGAGTGTATGAACTTTATTGCTAGTTGAATGATTATTTGCGTATATTAACGACTACAGGGTTCAGTAACTCAGGAACAATAGAGAAAGTCAGAATAGTTTTGGATAGCTTTAAATCATTATTGACGGTATGTACCTTTACTGTTTTTGAAAAAAACAATTGATGTTGCTCTACTTTTAAAAAGTGTTGAGCATCAAAATACCGTTGTTGGTTTAAGCACGCTAATTTAGTCAATGATGAGTAGTCAATCCAACCGATGGGTTGACATGGATAAACGATGCTATTCTCCAACGTGGCGATATCTTCTCTAAATGTCAGGTTGGCACCAAAAACTGGGAGGTCAGATAAAATTATCTTGGCCTCTTCATCTGCGACCAATGACAAAATTTTACAAGCTATCGTTTGTTCCAAGTTGTTATTAGCCTCTGAGTGGGGCATAGTTTCTCCCTTAAAGACACCTGTGATTTTTTTGAATGTTTACAGCAAACAAAAAGGTGTTATTTAAAATGTAAGCTAAGGTAGAGAATAGGTCATAAATCGATCGTCGCTGATGATTCAGATCAAGCAATATGTAGACAAAATAAAAAATAACAACATTATTGGGAGTGGTGTCAAATGGGTTCGATCAAGTGGATGAATTCCGTCTTAATAGTAGCTTTGCTATGTTTATCGCAAGTTGTTCAGGCTAAAGATAATAAAGATTTCATGAAGGCCAAACAATCAATGCCGGGTTTCGTAGAAGTTGTCTACGCTAACACCGAGGATAAAGTGTACTTGGCGCTAGATACAGGTCAGCTGAACCAGCAAATGCTGTTTCAAAGTAGTTTACCTCAGGGGGTTGGTTCGAACGATATCGGTTTAGACAGGGGCCAGTTAGGCGATACGCGACTAGTTGAATTTCAGCGCTTCGGTAATAAGATACTGTTGAAGCAGCTAAATACTGATTATCGCGCCAGTGCAACCAACGTCGCTGAGCGTCAAAGCATTGATGAAGCCTTTGCTGATTCGGTCATTGCCGGATTTGAAATTGCATATGAGCATGGCAACAAAATTTATATTGATTACACTGCCTTTTTGTTATCCGATGTGCACGGGGTTGCAGAGCGATTGAG
The DNA here is from genome assembly GCF_000226565.1 of Glaciecola nitratireducens FR1064. Taxonomy (NCBI): domain Bacteria; kingdom Pseudomonadati; phylum Pseudomonadota; class Gammaproteobacteria; order Alteromonadales; family Alteromonadaceae; genus Brumicola; species Brumicola nitratireducens. The sequence goes on from NC_016041.1 coordinate 1,705,290, forward strand.
TCAAACCGGACAGGGGAGTTATTCCCTCGATACAGGTCGCTCGGGCATCTATCTGCCAAAGACCAAAGCATTTGAGCGCAATACTGAACTTGAGGCACTTGTTACATTTGCGGGAAAACCACAGGGTCAATATATTCGACAGGTGACACCTGATGCGAAGAGTGTGTCAGTGCATTTACATCACTCTTTTGTTGCGCTACCAGACGATAACTACAAAGTGCGCACTTTTCATCCTTATTCCGGATTCTGGAAGCACAGTTACTTCGACTATTCAGTCCCTATAGACGCTGAAATGGAACAGAAATTTATTCCGCGTCACCGTTTGTCTAAGAAGAACCCGAATGCAGACGTTAGTGAAGCGCTTGAACCTATTGTTTATTATTTAGATCCGGGGATCCCAGAGCCAGTGATGACTGCACTCAGAGAAGGTGCGTTGTGGTGGGATCAAGCCTTTGCAGCTGCTGGTTATAAAAATGCATTTCAAGTTAAAGTGCTGCCTGAAGGCGCTGACCCAATGGATGCACGTTATAATGTTATTCAATGGGTGCATAGAGCAACCCGCGGTTGGTCCTACGGCAGCTCGGTCATTGATCCGCGCACGGGTGAAATTATAAAAGGGCATGTCACGCTAGGTTCTCTAAGAGTAAGACAAGATTATCTAATCGCATTGGGCATGACGAGTCCTTTTGACAGTGAAAACACGGGTAAAGCTAACACTGACAAGCAGTTGGAAATGGCTCTAGATCGCATTAGACAGCTTTCTGCGCATGAAGTTGGACACACTTTAGGCATTGCGCATAATTTCGCAGCGAGTGAAAACAACCGAGCGTCAGTAATGGATTATCCGCACCCACTTATTACGTTGAAGGATGGCGAAATTTCACTGGAGAGTGCCTATGAACAGGGAATTGGCGACTGGGATAAGTACGTTATTGCTTATGGTTATCAAGATTTTTCTGGTGCAGACGAAAGTAAAGCGTTGCGCGATTTAGTATCGCAAGCAAGAGAACGTGGATTTTTGTATAAATCAGACCCTGATGCAAGAATTGCAAAGCGCGCATCTAGCGATGGCCATTTATGGGATAACGGTAAGAGTCCAATAGACGAGTTTATCCGAATGAGTGAGCTTAGAAAATTTGCTTTAAGTAATTTCGGTGTTAACTCACTGCCAGCTGGCGCCGACTTGTCATCGCTAGAGGAACGCTTGGTACCAATTTATTACTCACATCGCTATCAACTCGACGCATTGGTGAAGCAAGTGTCAGGCTTGATTTATGAATATGAGCAAAAAGAGCTTAATTCACCAGTGAAAGGTAATTCTTTTGTTGCTGGGGAGTACCAGCTCAAAGCGGCTGAAATGATAGTTGATAGCGCCTCTGCGAGCTATCTGGCAATACAACCTGCTCTGACAAAACTGATAAATCCTAAAGCCTACGGCAGCAGTAGATATAGAGAGAGCACTAACGGCAGAATGGGGATCGCATTTGACCCTGTGAGCGCCGCTGAAGCTGCTTCAGGTTATTCAATCACTAATTTGCTAGAGCCAATAAGACTAAATCGCTTAGCTTATCAACATTCAATTGATAGCAGCATTCCCAGTCCTCAAAAAGTAGTGAATATGGTATTTGAGAACTTGGTAAAGACGCGCTCAGCTGACGTTTTAGAGCAACGTATTAAGCTAGTGGCGTTAAACGTTTTCTTTGATGTTTTAAAAGCTGATGAACTATCGCCGGAAGTTAAGTTGGTGATGCAGGCTGAATTGCTGAGTTATCAGGCTTGGCTAGCTAAGAAAGACAAAAGTGAGCAGGGCAAGGTTTTGTCAAAATACATCGAGCACTATTGGACATCAAATGAATGGCTAGGCAGTTTTGCAGTTAAGCAATTACCACCAGGCTCACCCATTTAGTCTGCTTACTAAATAACTTGGCTGTAGCGCATTTGATGCGCAGGCTGAGTTAGGTATTGATCAAAGCTCATACAGATATTGCGGACCAACAACCTGCCACGGTCCGCAATATTGATATGAGTGTCGGTCATGGATATTAGTCCATCTAGTTCAAATGTATGTAAATCCGCAATTGATTGAGCAAAATAGTTGTCAAAGTTGATACCAAACTGCTCTGATATGTGTTCTTTGTTGACTTGGAAGTTACACATCAATGAATGAATGACGGCACGTCGAACCTCATCGTCAGCGTTTAAAACCAGCCCTTTTACCAGGGCAGATTGATTCTTTTCGATTGCTCGATAGTAACTTTTCAAGTCTTTTTCGTTTTGTGCATACACGTTTTCAATACTACTGATTGAAGAAACGCCTAAGCCCAATAGGGCGTTATGTTGCTTTGGTGTATAACCTTGAAAATTTCGATGTAAACGACCTGATTTTAAGGCTTTACTTAGCTCGTCACTGGGCTTTGCAAAATGATCCATACCGATAAACACGTACCCTGCGTGGGTTAAAAACTCAATACCGAGTCTTAGCAAATCAAATTTAGCGTGTGCGTTAGGCAGCCATTCATCTTTAATTTTTCGCTGTGCAGCAAAAAGCGCAGGCATATGGGCATAGCTGAAAAGTGAGATCCTGTCTGGGTCAATATCGATGACTTTTTGCAAAGTAGCCAAAAATGTATCGAAAGTTTGCATAGGCAAGCCGTAGATCAAATCCAAATTAATGGATGAAAATCCTAATTCTTTCGCTCGAGCTACAAGGGAGGCAATGAATGTTGTGCTCTGAACCCGATTGATTTTTTCCTGCACTTCCTTATTTATATCCTGCACGCCAATGCTTAAACGGTTAAAACCGATGTCAGCTAAATCATCGATGTAGCTTAATTCAATCTCCCGAGGGTCGATTTCAATGCTGGCTTCGATATTCTCAGTAAAAAGAAAGTGACTTTGCAGATGTGCCATGAGTCTGGCTAATTGCTGTTTATCTAAGAAGCTAGGAGTGCCGCCACCTAAATGCAGTTGAGTAACTTGATAGCCTGAAAACTGTGCACCGCGATGCGTGATTTCTGTAAACAAATATTCAAGGTAGTGGTCCGCTTTGTGCTTATGACGGGTGACTATCTTATTGCATCCACAGTAGTAACAAAGTGAATGGCAAAAAGGAATATGTAGGTATAGTGATAAGTGCTGAGCGCTCTTACTGGTCGATTTTTGCTTTATCTGAAACTCAAAGTCTCGATCACTAAATTCGTCGTGAAATGACAGCGCAGTTGGGTAGGATGTATATCGCGGCCCTGCGGTATTGTATTTATTCAGCACGTTCTTATCGAAATACTCAAGCTTAGACATATCATTATTTTCACTATTACTTAATTGATGCCAGATTATAAGTGAAGGTCGTTGAGCAATAATTGATCTCAAACAGGTTTCCATACAATTCATGAATAACCCTATATCAAAACAATCAATTACCCTTATGCTGCTAAAGCACCTAACATTTTGTTTACACATAAAAGGAATAAAGCATGGCTCAATTATATCTCGTTCGTCACGGTCAGGCGTCATTTGGTGCAGCAGACTATGACAAATTGAGTGAAATAGGACATCAGCAATCGGTCCTGTTAGGACAATACTTCGCCCATCGCGACATTAAATTTGATAGCGTGGTAACGGGTGATATGCGTCGGCATAAAGAAACGGCGGCTGGCATTCAAAAAGGCGGCGAAAGTAGCATACCTGTTATTACCGACGCAGGCTGGAATGAATTTGATTTTAATGCTGTTGTAAGTTCGTACTTAGCATTGAATCCTAAAATGCGTCCAGCGGGTGACGCGCCAAGAGCTGACTTTTATCGATTGCTAAAGAATGCAATGCTGGCTTGGTCTAAGCAAGAGATAGGTCAAGAGCTTCCAGAGTCATGGAGTGAATTTACGGGGCGAGTAGCAGGCGCTGTAGAACGAATTTGTGCATCAGAAAATAAGAATGTACTTGTGGCAAGTTCCGGCGGCGCAATTGCTATCACCATGATGAATATGCTTGGATTGACGGTAGAGAAAACAGTTAATTTCAATTTACAAATCAAGAACACGAGTATCAATCATTTTTTCTTTAACCGTGATGGTATTCAATTAAGCAGTTTCAATAATGTGGGGCATTTAGATTTGCCGGAACATAAATCATTAATTACTTATAGTTAATAAACTCAATAACCAGCTTACGCATGGGGCGAATATGAATTTTGATTACACTGAAAAAACCAAAAATAATATCGAAAAATTACAGGCTTTTATGGATGAGCATATCTATCCGAATGAAACAATTTACCATGACTTAGTCCATCAATCCGAGAATCCATGGGTAACCCCGCAGCTAATGCACGACCTAAAAGTAAAAGCAAAAGAAGCCGGTTTATGGAACTTGTTTTTACCCAGTGAATATCTGCCATACGGTGCTGGCCTTACTAATCTTGAGTATGCGCCGTTATGCGAATTGATGGGACGCGTGTTGTGGAGTTCAGAAGTATTTAACTGCAGCGCACCAGACACAGGTAATATGGAAGTGTTGGCGAAGTATGGTAATTCTGAACAACAGAAACAGTGGTTAGAACCTCTACTCAATGGTGAAATTCGTTCAGCATTCGCAATGACGGAACCAGCCGTTGCTTCATCTGATGCGACCAATATTGAGACTTCTATTCAGCGTGAAGGTGATGAATACGTGATCAATGGTCGCAAATGGTATACCAGCGGAGCCATGAACGAGAATTGTCGCATTATGGTGGTCATGGGTAAAACCGATACATCCGCTGCTCGTCATGAACAGCAGTCGCAAATTTTAGTTCCTTTAGATACACCGGGAGTGACTATCGTGCGCCCAATGTCTGCTATGGGATACCTAGATGAACCTGTTGGTCACGCAGAGATTTTATTTGAAAATGTAAGAGTTCCAGCAAGCAGCCTGTTGGTGGGCGAAGGTAAAGGTTTTGAAATTGCACAAGGTCGATTAGGTCCAGGGCGAATTCATCATTGCATGCGTCTTATTGGCTGCGCTCAACGAGCATTAGATGAAGCATGTGTGCGTGTTGAAGAGCGTATTGCTTTTGGCCAACCACTAAGCAAGCAACAATCAGTGCGCGAAAGTTTAGCGACAATGTATTGTAAAATTGAGCAAGCAAGATTACTCACTCTCAAAGCTGCGGATCATATGGATAAATATGGCAATAAAGTGGCTAAAAACATTATCGCTGCAATTAAAATTGTTGCTCCTAAAATGGCATGTGAAGTGATTGATGAGGCCATTCAGATCCATGGGGCTGCCGGAACATCACAAGACACAACGCTAAGTGCAACATTGGCTTACGCACGCACTATCCGTCTTGCTGATGGTCCTGATCAGGTGCACATGATGCAATTGGGGCGGAACTTAGTTCAGCAAATGTCAGCAAGAAATCAGTCGTAGAAACAGATGAGCTTTAAGATAACGCCAAACCTAAACTCTCTTCAAGCATATTGCGATAGCAATGTGCCTGAGGTGGGTGAGCTATTGTCGCTGCAAAAATTCAGTGGTGGTCAATCAAATCCGAGCTTCAAATTAACAACCAGCGTCGGTGAATTTGTATTGCGCCGACAACCACTTGGCCATTTGCTTAAATCAGCGCATGCAGTTGACCGCGAGTATCGCATCATTGCTGCTTTGCAAAATACGAATGTTCCCGTACCAAAAGCAATTCATCTTTGCACCGACGTCGATATTATTGGCAGCCAGTTTTTTATCATGACTTTTGTGGCGGGTGATATTTTTTGGAATGCCTCATTAGCCGACCTAGACGATAGGCCTTGTTTTGGTGAGTCGCCAAATTCAAAGCGAGCAAAAGTTTATGATCAGATGAATCAGGCATTAGTGCATTTACACAGTATTAATCCTGAGGAAGTGGGCTTGAGTGATTTCGGTCGTCCGGGTAACTATTTTGCTCGTCAGTTAGACCGATGGACAAAACAATACATTGCTGCAAAAACTGAAGAGAACCCTAACGCAGAATTTCTGATCCAGTGGTTAGGTGAAAATTTACCAGAAGGTGATGGCCTTGTTTCAATTGTGCACGGTGATTTTCGCTTAGATAATATGATATTTTCGCATGACAGCCAGAATTTATGTGCCATTCTTGATTGGGAACTGTCGACTCTCGGGCATCCCTATGCCGATTTAGCTTATCAATGTATGCAGTTGAGATTACCTGCCAATATGGGAAATGTGCCTGGCTTGGGAGGAATATACAGAGAAGAGTTGGGGATACCAAGTGAAGAGGATTATGTTGCATTGTATTGTCAGCGAGCAGGTATAAGCAAGATAGACAACTGGCAGTTTTATATCGCATTTAGCTTTTTTAGATTACTCTCAATAGTCCAAGGCGTGGTTAAACGCGGCAAAGACGGAAATGCCTCAAATCCAAAAGCATTGGAGCTCGAACAACTATTAACACCATTATCAAACCTCGCAGTGCGAGCCATAAAGGAAGATTACTAATATGAAAGCAATTGTTTGCAACGAGTTTGCCCCTGTTTCGGAATTGAAACTTCAAGACATGCCCGATCCTACGGCAGCTAAAGGCCAGGTCGTCGTTAATGTAGAGGCGGCTGGCGTTAATTTTCCTGACAGCTTGTTGGTTCAAGGTTTATATCAAATGAAGCCTGACCTACCGTTTATTCCTGGTAGTGAAGTTGCGGGTACTGTTGCTGAAATCGGTGAGGGCGTTGCTCATTTAAAAGTGGGTCAGAAAGTGATCGGTCTATGTATGTTGGGTGGCTATGCTGAAAAAGTCGCATTACCAGCAACCCACGTTATTCCAGTGCCTGATGGGATCCCGCTGGATGAGGCGTCTGCTTTGGTCACTGCGCATGCAACGGCGCATCATGCTTTGAAACAAAGAGCTAATTTATCAAGTTCTGATACTTTGCTAGTTACCGGTGCTGCTGGTGGAACAGGTTTGGCTGCAGTGCAAATTGGCAAGTTAATGGGCGCGAAAGTCATTGCTGTTTGTTCAACGGACGAAAAGTGTCAGGTAGCAAAGGATAACGGTGCTGATATTTGTATCAATTATACTGGTATAGATTTAAAGGCCGCTATTAAAGAGCACACGAAAGGCAAAGGTGTCGACGTTGTTTATGAATGTGTGGGTGGTGAGATGTTTCACACGTGTTCTCGCAGCATGGCGTGGAATGGTAGGCTTTTGGTGATTGGGTTCGCTGGTGGCGAAATACCTAAGTTTCCAGTCAATCTTTCATTAGTGAAAGGGTTCTCAGTTGTCGGTGTTTTTTGGGGCTCATTTACGCAACACCAGCCGCAAGATTTTATGGCCAATATGAAAGAGCTATTAACCTGGTACGTACAAGGTCAAATTAAAGTGGTTATCGATGAGCGTTTTGCGTTAGCTGATGCTGTTGATGCTATAAACAAAGTAACGGATAGAAAGGTGAAAGGGAAGGTAGTTATTACGCCTTAACTTTTTTGATTTTTAGAATATTTAAAATAAAAAAGGCGACTCTTTCGAGTCGCCTTTAGTGACGAAGGATACTTCGTCTACCATGTTGAAACTGTTTTCAAAATGGTTGCTCAAAAACGTATTAGATACGTTCCTGAAGGGCAACAGCAATTGGATTGTCTGCTAAACCTTGTTCAGTTAACCAAGCCTGAAGGGTTTTACCATCTTCTTCTGGTGTCTCTAAATCTTTCTTCGGCATTTTCTTAACCAAAAGCGTTCCGGCTTCAATGGCATTGTTCAATGCAGCTTCGCGTATCATACTATTACCATTGCATTTAATGCCTGTGTAATAATCTTTCAACTGTAGTCTAAAGCTAGAACGTACACCTTTGATTTTTTTGCGTAACTCACTTTTATCGTCCGCAACAACGATACTACAGATATTAGCCAATGCCGATTCAACATCACTCGCTTGAGTAGGAGCTGAACTTAAAGCAAACGGGATAGCAACTGCAAGTGCGTATAATTTCGTTTTCAACATGATATTTACACCTTTCAATTTTTGGGTTCGAAGTGAATATACGCATTAAAATGCAGTTGTTCAGTCAGTACTTGGATACTAAGGTATTTTAAGTTATACTTTGATTTTGTTGGTTTTAAAGTAAAACCAACAAAATCAAGTGGTTAACTTTTTTGTGTGTTTTTAACTTTTTTGAAATTTATCTTTATTATTTCTTGTAGCCCTTACCAGGCGGTCACTCCACCGTCGATCGCAATAGTTTGCCCATTCATATACGTATTTCCAGGTGACAAGATTAATAGCATCACGTTGACCATTTCCTGTGGATCGCCAAGACGCTTCATGGGCGAACCTTTTGCCAACATAGCTCTTGCTTCCTCAGTATTCAGTCCTTCAACATCCATAATATTCGTTGGGCTAAAGAAAGGGCATATTGCGTTTACTTGAATATTGTAGCGTGCATACTCAACAGCTGCTGTTTTGGTTAAGCCGGTTACTGCATGTTTTGCAGCAACATAAGCGCCTGCTTTGGGCGCGCCGCCTAATCCGGCTAAAGAGCTAATATTAAGAACGTGACCATGGCCAGTTTTTAACATAGCTGGAATTTGATACTTCATACCAAACGCGACACCCTTTACGTTTACCGCAAATTGAAGGTCAAAGATCGATTCAGTAAGTTCATGTGTTGCCGCCATTTCATGTGCAATTCCGGCATTATTAACCGCAATATCAAGGCTGCCAAATTTGCTGATAGCAAGCTCCACGAGTTGTTTTGAATTGGTTTCATCAGATACATCGCCTAGTAATGAATATGCCCTGTCAGAAATGACTAGACTGTCAACAGTATTATCTAAGCCTTCTTTATTGATGTCGCTGAGTACTAAGTTACAACCTCGTTTGTTTAGTTCGATGGCAAGCCTCTTACCGAAACCATTTGCCGCGCCAGTGATAATCGCGGTTTTGTTTGTAAAATCTAATAAACTATCCATTTTTCTTCCTTTATTTTTTTAATGCGAAGTATCTAAAATTGTTAATAATTAGTTAATGGAGTTAGTATAATCCGTCAAATATTCACTAGCCATTTATAATTTAAATAGATATCTATGGCGGAAAGCTAAGATATAAAATTTAAATCTGGTCATTTGAACAACGAAGTCAACCGTCAATTTCAACGAACAACATCCTCTTAATTAGAGCGCTTTTAAAGAACGCAATCAGCCAAACTTATTTTGCTGTATAAAATCAATAAAGTGGGCTGATAGCGTCATTTGCCATAGTCTTAGATTATGTGATTAATTTGGGAAAAGTTATGTCTAAGCAATCAACTCCAGTAACCTATAATCAAGAACAGCATCTCGCCCTCGTGGGCCTAAACGGCGCTCCTGTAAACGCACTATCAAAGGCGCTTCGAATTGGCATTATTGACAGTGTGAAGAAAGCATTGAGTGACGACAAAGTAAAAGCAATTGTGCTGTATTCGCATTTACCTTTGTTTAGTGCCGGTGCAGACATTTCAGAATTCAGCGGTGGTGATTTGTCTCCTATGCTGCCCGAAGTTCTCGACGTGATAGAACAATCTACAAAGCCTGTGATTGCTATTGTTGGTGGTAACGCTTTTGGCGGTGGGCTTGAGCTAGCATTAGCGTGCCATTACCGCATTACGCATGCAAAAAATAAAGTAGGTCTGCCTGAAGTCCATTTAGGTATTTTACCTGGCGCTGGCGGAACACAAAGGCTACCTAGATTAACGGATCCTAAAACAGCATTGGATATGATTGTTAGCGGTGCTCCAACCCCAGTTACGACCCTTAGCGGTGTATTTGACCTGATAGTAGATTCTGCTGATGAGCTGCAGGCTGCAGCAATGGCCTTTGCTACTGACGTTGTTGAACAGCAGATGCCAGTCAAAAAGGTGTGTGACATTGAGCTATCAATGACAAGTGATATTGAAGCATTGTTCGAGCAATATGCGCAAGGCGTTGCGGCAAAAACAAAAGGTTACTTTGCGCCAGGTCACTGCGTGCTAGCCGTCAAGGCTGCGTTTACACATGACTTTAAAGACGGTTTAGCTCGTGAATCTGAACTATTCATGGAATGCATGAAAACATCGCAAGCGAGAGCACAGCAGCATTTCTTTTTCGCTGAGAGAGCGGCATCGCATGTTCAAGGTATTGCAAAAGACGTTGTCGCCCGAGATATAAAACAAGTCGCAGTCATTGGTGCTGGCACAATGGGCGGCGGTATTGCAATGAACTTTGCAAACGCGGGTATTCCTGTTGTCATGCTTGAATTAAAGCAAGATGCATTAGACAAAGGCCTAGCATTAATTCGTCGCAACTATGAGAATTCAGCGAAAAAAGGTAAATTAACGACAGAGCAAGTTGAGCAAAGAATGTCCTTGCTGACCGGAACAACCAGTTACGAAGACTTGTCGAACGTTGATTTAGTCATCGAAGCTGTATTTGAAAAGATGTCGGTGAAAAAAGAAGTGTTTGGAATGTTGGACAAAGTTTGCAAGCCGGGAGCAATATTAGCGTCAAATACGTCTACGCTAGATTTGAATGAAATTGCTGCTTCTGTCTCTCGTCCGCAAGATGTCATTGGTTTGCATTTCTTTTCGCCAGCCAACGTGATGAAGTTACTCGAAATAGTACGTGGTGAAAAAACCGCTGACGATGTTATTAAAACCGCAATGAAGCTTGCTAAAACCATCCGTAAGGTTGGTGTTCTTGTGGGCGTATGTTTCGGCTTTGTTGGCAATAGAATGATTGAACCTTACGGTAGAGAAGCGAATCGCTTAATGCTTGAAGGTGCGACGCCCGAACAAGTTGATAAAGTGATAGGTAAATTTGGGCTGCCAATGGGTCCGTTCACTATGGGTGATATGGCTGGTTTAGACATTGGTTACTTTGTCCGTGAGTCGCGCAGAGAGTTCATCAAACACGATCCAAGCTACTGCATCGTTGCTGATAAATTAGTTGCCCAAGGTAGAGTTGGATTGAAAGTGGGTAAGGGTGCTTATTTGTATGAGCAAGGCAGCCGTCAACCTATCCCTGATCCAGAAGTAATAGAAATTGCGAAGCAAGAAGCTAAACGACTAGGCATTCAACAGCGTGAAATTTCGGATCAGGAAATTTTGGAACGCTGTATTTATCCATTAATTAACGAAGGTGCAGACATTCTGAAAGAAGGAATTGCATCTAAGTCGAGCGACATCGATGTTATCTATGTATACGGTTATGGCTTTCCAGTATTTAGAGGTGGCCCTATGCAATATGCAGACGAGATTGGATTGGCTGAAGTTCGCGACCGCCTAAATCATTATAAAGAGACACTTGGTGAATACGGACAACATTGGTTTACGCCTTCATCGTTATTGAATGACCTCGCAGATGCTGGCAAGACCTTCGGTTCACTAAAGTAAACAATATAAATATGTAGAATAGCTGACAAAAACAGCTATTGGGAAGTTGAAAGAGGAAAGTATGCAGAATTTTAAAGCACCACAAAGAGACACCTTGTTCGTAACCAATGAATTGCTTGGTTTTGAAGAGCATTATCAACGTTTGGGTTTCGAGGATGCTACTGATGATTTAGTGAAAGCTATCTATTCGGAAGCAGCGAAATTTGCTGAAAACGTGTTAGCACCAATTAATGCCACTGGTGATGAAGAAGGCTGTCAATTCAATGATGGCGTTGTAACAACACCAACGGGCTTCAAAGAAGCTTATAAGCAATATGTCGAGGGCGGTTGGCCATCAATGTCGCATCCTGTTGAGTTTGGCGGTCAAGGCCTTCCATATTCACTCGCTACTTCAATGGCAGAATGGTTTTCTGGCGCAAACCATAGTTGGGCAATGTACCCTGGTTTGAGTCAAGGTTGTATGGAAACACTCAAAGCCCACGGTACCCCAGAGCAGAAGAAAATCTATCTTGAAAAGTTAGTTGAAGGTAGCTGGACAGGCACCATGTGCCTAACTGAATCACACTGTGGTTCTGATTTGGGCATGCTTAAATGTAAAGCTGAGCCGGCAGAAGACGGAACTTACAAGCTAACCGGAACCAAAATCTTCATCTCTGCTGGTGAACACGATATGTCGGATAACATTGTGCATATTGTATTAGCGAGATTGCCCGATGCACCGGCCGGAACAAGAGGGATTTCATTATTTATCGTTCCCAAGTTTAATGTAGATGCAGACGGAAATATTACCGATCGCAACGCAGTAAAATGCGGTTCAATAGAACACAAAATGGGTATTAAAGGGAGCGCAACTTGCGTTATAAACTTTGACGCTGCGAACGCTATTTTAATTGGTGAGCCTAACCGTGGTCTTAACTGCATGTTTGTTTTCATGAACATGGCAAGAATAGGTACGGGTGTTGAGGGCTTATCTGCAACTGAAGCTGCATTTCAAGGTGCATTAGCTTACGCACAAGATAGAACACAATTTCGTTCAATGACAGGTGTCAAAAACCCTGATGGTCCAGCTGACCCAATCATTGTGCATCCTGACGTTCGTCGCATGTTGTTAACTCAAAAAGCATTGCGCGAAGGTAACCGAGCACTTGCTATTTACTGCATGCAGCTGGTTGATATTACGCAGTATGACCAATCGCCAGAAGCGAAGAAAATTGCTGAAGCCAAACTCGCACTGCTTACACCTATTGTTAAAGCGTTTTTAACTGAAACAGCGCAAGAGACAACGAGCTACGGTATGCAGGTTTACGGTGGACACGGATACATAAAAGAGTGGGGCATGGAGCAGTTGGCTCGCGATACTCGTATTTGCACAATGTATGAGGGCACAACGGGTATTCAAGCCATCGATTTACTAGCGCGCAAGATAATGGGTTCGAAAGGAGAGCTTTTAAAGGTCTTTACTAGCGAAATTAAAGCTTACTGCGCGACAATCCGTGATAAGCAGCAGTTTAATCATTGGTCTAATGCGATCGAGTCTCACGTTGATGAATGGTTACAAATGACAAATGACATTGGTCTTTCAGCAGCGAACAATCCTGACGAGTTAGGTGCAGCTTCTGTCGACTACCTCATGTACTCTGGCTACGTGACTGTCGGTTATTTCTGGCTGAAAATGGCGGTTGTTGCTCAACAGAAAATCGACGAAGGTACGTCTGAAGTTGATTTCTATAATGCTAAATTACAAACCGCTAAGTTCTATTTCGATAGAATGTTAACGCGCACTAGATCATTGGTGTCTGCGATTAACTCTGGTTCAGAAAACCTCATGCAGATGGACGCCGAGCACTTCTATCAAGGTTAATACGCCGTAGTGTAAAAACAGCAAAAAGGCGAATTCTTTAACGTTTTCGCCTTTTTTTATGAGCGTTTTTTATTTGTAATTGCGCTGAGGCGGATGCGAATGATGCTATTCGATTACCGAAGCGCTATATACGCTATTTAAATTTTATAAAGCCTTGTTAGTATAGTAGTCCCAACTAGGTTTGATTTCTCTTCGATAAAAGGTGTCTGAATGATCAGCGAATATAAAGTTGTATTGTCAACGACAACAATCCAATATCTCAGTGCCAATATTGAAGACCTCAACGTTAAGCCGATTATGCTGTTTTTCCATGGTTTTCCAGAATGCAGTTGGGCATGGGAAACGTATTTGCTCGAGATGTCCGCTGAGTATTGTGTTATTGCACCTGACTTGCCTGGTTATCGCTTGTCTAGTGGCTTTAAAAGCAGCGATGAATATAATATTGAAAATCTCATTGGCGTTATGGCTGAATTTGTAGAGCGTATCCTTAACGAGTCCTCGCAACGCAAAGTGCATCTCATTGCTCACGATTGGGGTGGCGCGATTGCCTGGCCCCTTGCCGCTTTTCATGAACCTTTGTTCCACAGCCTCACAATAATAAACGCCGCTCATCCTAGTGCTTTTACTCGAGAAATGAGAGACAACCTTGTTCAGCAGGAGAAGAGTGAATACATTGCAGACTTTATGCAAGACGATGCTGTGACTCAAATGCAGTCTAATGATTATGTGTTGTTTAGAAAGCTATTAGGTCACCAATTTTTTAATTCTGAAAGCAATATTGAGGCGACCGGCAGCGTAACTTCTTCTGGCGATTCAATTGCGCTGCAAGCTCAAGTTAGACAACACAAGAAAAGCCTATTTACATCACAACAATTGAGTGAATATAAAAGACAGTGGGACGACTCAAAAACGCTTACAAATATGCTTAGCTATTACCGCAAAATGCCGCAAATTAAAACCAAAGGTTACGTTAGTCAGCAAGCACCTTTGAAAATTCCTAATATCCGGATTAACCTGCCAACACTCGTTATATGGGGTGAGAACGATTCAGCATTTGTGATTGATAATCTGAATGGTCTTGATGAATGGGTGCCGAATTTGCGTATTTGTAAAGTGCCAGGTGCGAGTCATTGGGTACATCACGAGCAGCCAGAATATATTATGAGTATTTTAAATGAGTTTTTAATTAATCTACTGCCAAATAATGACGAAAAAGATTAATAATAAATATCAAAAAAAACGAGCTAAATAAGCTCGTTTTTTTCAAGTTGTTAATAGTGCTAGTGGTTATAAGTTTTAGATACTTCTAAAATTTGTTCTCGCATCCAAATGTGTGCGTGGTCATGGTCTGCGCTAACATGCCAGTATAAGTAATACTCTACATGCGGCATTTCGAAAGGCATTTCGTAAATTGCCAGATCATAATGCTTGGCTAAGTGATAAGGTAGGCAAGCAATTAAGTCTGTTTTAACGATTGCACTTGGCACGGTTAAGAAATGTTGACCCCGCATAACTTCTTTTCGTTTTTTTCCTAGTTTATCTAACTCAATATCAATGGGGCCAACGCCCTTCTTGCGATGAGAAACATTGATATGGCCCAATTCTAAGAAAGTATCTAAATTTAAGCCATTCTTAAGCAAGGGATGATTTTTGCGCGCTAGAACGACATAGCGGTCCGAGGCAATTTTCTGTTTTAATAAATGAGGGTCAGTGTAGGTTGAGGCATCAGCAAAGAAATCTAAACTGCCACTCGCCATCGCAGAGACAACGTTAGTTCTCGCTATCTCATAGTTGGTCAGCGTAATATTCGGTGCACGATTTTGTAGAAGCGCCATCAGTCTTGGCATAATACTCACTTCTAATAAATCACGACTCGCAAAATTAAACGCTTTATGCGCTGTCGAGGGCTCAAAAACATGCGAGTCTTGCACGCTCTTGCGCAACAAGCTGAGCGCATCACGAGCCGGCCCAATAATATTCTGCGCAACAGGCGTCGGTGTCATGCTGTGGCCCGTGCGGACAAATAAGGGATCGCTTAACATCTCGCGAAGACGGGCAAGTGAATTACTCACTGCTGGCTGAGTAATACACAGCACATCTGCTGCTTTCGTTAAGCTGCCTGCTGTGTAAATAGCATCAAATACAGCAAAAAGATTGAGATCGATACGATTCAAATTCATCTTATAATTATTTCCTATAATGCGGCATTGTTATTTATTATTCGACAAAATGCCTTAAATCTATCATTAATGTCATTCTATACATTAATATAATTGATAGTATAAATCGAATTCAATACAAATTAGTAATAAAAATAGGATTATGATGGAATTTTCGAAATTAAACGTCGGTGACAACTTACCTGAAACCGCTTGGTTTAAAATTAGCCAACAGAAAATCAATGAGTTTGCTGTAGCTACTGGGGATCACCAATGGATCCATATCGACAAAGAGCGCTGCGCTAAAGAAAGTCCATTCGGCACTCCTATTGCACATGGATTTTTATCAGCATCCTTAATGCCCATGATGTTTGAACAGGTGATCACCGTCGACCCAGCGCGCAATACCATGCTTAACTACGGTATCGATAGCCTGCGATTTCTTGAACCTGTCAGAGTTGATGATGAGATACGATATCAGTTTAAGGTCACTGATATTGAGGAAAAGCCAACAGGAAGATTATTTAAAGTTACTGCACAGGTGAATATAAAAGACCGGGATAAGCCTGCTTTAGTGGGTACTTTTCTTACCTTATTGATTGAGAAATGAAATATAAGTTTGAGAATGCACATGCATGCAAATTTAACCGACGGCTTTTAAAAACTAGGCGTGTGGTCAGTTTTAAATCAGACAAAATGGCGGCTTCTTATGCCTTGTTTGATGAGTTTGTAAAAAAGCATTTCCTGCAGTAATACCGGCATTGTAATCATGTTGTAAATCTTTATCGCTACTTCCTAAGAGTTTGCTATGAAGAGGCTTCTTTGCAAAGATTTGAACAAGCTCGACATCGTCAGGTGGGTCTGCGATAAAGGCAAGTTCTTGCTGATAAGCCTGTTCATGCTGAGATAAGTAGTCAATGGTCTTTGGGCAATAACCTGATTTGCATATCCATGCCTGTAATTTATGCACCCAATCCGATTGACCGTTAAAGTTAGCATTTACAGTGCGAACAACAATTATTTTTCTAGCACCTCGCCGATATGCTTCTCGCACAGGTAAGGGGGCCGATAGCCCGCCGTCGAGATAATAATCGTCTTTTGGGTAATCAGCTCTTGGCTCCGCTAGAGTGACTGAGTTAGCGGTGAAACGAGGGGCGAGCTTAACGCCTCGTCGATATAAAAAAGGTAATGCACTTGAGGCTTTTAGTAATTGGCGCCAGTATTTAGTATTGCCATTGGGGCTTAAAAAGTAGCTTTCTCTATCGCCAGAATTGGTTGTGGTGATCAACAACTCGCGTTCCCCCAGTGATTTTTTTGCCGTCTCAAAGTCTAAGGCAAATTTGCCACGAATGGTTTTATCAAAATACCAATCTAGATCGACAGCATTTCCTCCAACTAATCCACGGCGCAACTGATAAAAGCGCTTTTGACCTGACAAGCCTCTTATTAGCCGCTGGGCGTAACCTTTCTGTCGAGATAAAAAACTCGTTAGATTTTGTGAACCAGCCGATGTGCCTATTAGCAAATCAAAGGGATCAAAGTCATGCTCTAACCAAGCATCTAATACTCCAGCAGTAAATATTCCTCGTTGACCACCACCTTCGGCAACAAGTGCTACTTTAATCGGGGATAATTCAAGAGTATTACTAATTGCTATTCATCCTTAAGAGAGTAAACAGGGCATACGCCAACCCTGTTTGTTAACGGTGATGCGATGCCAATATAAGCCCAGATTTCCGTAATGTTGGTCGCTAGGGCTAATGGAAACGTATCGGTCGACGAACGTGTAGAACCCGCAGGAGTGGCTTCGTTGTTTTTCATGCGCTTCTCCTTATCGATAAGATAAATTTTTAAATTTTTCGACTTGGTGTTCGCTATCTTCAATGGAATGTTACGCAATTTATTGCAGCTTGTCAGTGCGCTATCCCACCGTTTAGATTGATTAGGGCAACCGTTTTCTATTGATTACGGGAAATGGTGGTTTCCACCGATGAATTTCAAGCAAAAAAAAACCAACACAAAGTGTTGGTTTTTTAAAGTGGTTGCGGGAGCAGGATTAAATAAGATCCTACCTAATCCATTCAGAAATATCCGACGCCGCGGATAGTCCAATTAGTCGTTTTTAACGGCCATTTGCATTCTGAGGTTCGAAAGTGTCTTTTCTGGTTGGTATCATAAACCTACCATCCACTGCACAAAACGGAAGTGTGACTAAGCAACTCTCAAATGTTAATTCCAACCCCAGAATGCCAACAGCCTTTTTAACATTATTTTAATCGTCTACTTGTATAAAATATTGATACACATCATGTATTTCATGGTTACTTACAGTTAAATTCATGGCTGAGCCTCATAAATAAAGAGTCTTCAGTTTTTATGTAACTATCTGTATTTAAAGCATATTTACACAATGTTTCTTAAATTTACCTTCTGTTATGTTTTATTCGTGTCACAACAAGTGGTTCGTCTATGAATTTTTTAAAGCATCGTAATCCACTTGTTTAATGATGTGATACTTAGTTTCACCTTTGCCCACAAAATGTGGTGATACCATAAATAGGCTTGAACCTTTATTTTTGATACAACCAAGTTTTTTGAGTTCTGCCAAATTGTTGCTAAAAGAAGTGCGTGTAATTTTCAGTAAAGAACTAAGTTTTTGCCTAATCGCGGGTGATAAATCAATTTCGTTATCGAAATTCATCTCGGTAGCAATACACAAGAACGTTGTTAGCTGAGATTTACTAAGTTTAAAAAGTGGTGTATTTTCAATTGGGAGCCAGATAAACGCGGGTGCTCTTTTTCTGCTTGTGTGGCGTTCTTCATGATGTTCACTTGTTTGTTTTTCAACAACAGCACCACTTGTATCTTTTGTAAGAGTTTCCGTCTTTACTGAAAAAAATTCTCTCATTTTTAAATTCCTTTTTAGATTATGTAACGACATCATTGTCATTGCTATAAACATTATATCATCTAATTTTCAATAACTTACCGACAAAAAATTGACAACAAGCATTTGACCACCGACTAATAAGTTTCTTAAGCAATATAACAAAGCAATTACTACTTTTAAAAATATAACCTCTCAGACTCAGTAACTTAATATACATATAATATTTTGTACTATGGATATAACTAATCGGAAAAGCTGATTTTATTGGCTATATAACCAAGCTTTTATTGTTTCTTCACGCTTTTTCAGTTAAACGACATATTCTTGACATTTTAATTAGCTTTATGAGCGTTAATTGCATCCATTTTCGCCACACTTAAAGCAAGCTATTTAGGGGGGAATTGCTAACGGTACATCAAAGTGAAAATGATAAGCGATATCGAGCAGAAGCAAAGTTGACCTATCACGTGTTCGCACGATATTAACCTGACTATTGAATAAACTTATCCGAAAAGGGGAATAAGCTGCTCCAAGTGCACATTAGTCACGGATAAAATGCGCAGCTATTGAGCTGCAACGAGAGAACTGTCCCAAAACACCGAATTGGAAGTAAATATATTTGTGCAATAAATCGTAAATTCTTAGCAAACGAGTTGATTAAATACGATTCTTATTTCAGTCAATCTTTTGATAATTTGAGATTAATTAAAATTCCAAGTTAGATTGTATTCATAAACTGAAAATTGTTACTATCAAAGTGAAGATGACTCCAGACTTAGGGGAATATCACAATGCGGCTTTCATAATAAGTTGCCGCATCCTGAGAAATTCAGAGATCGTTTAATATATGGAAATAAAAGATGAAAATAGAATCTAAAGATACTGATATCGAAAGCTTACTTGTTGGATCATATTTTCACATCCCAAGGTTTCAAAGGCCATATTCTTGGGATGACGAGAATCTGAATGATTTCTGGAATGATGTAGTAGTTAATCAGTCTGAAGACTACTTTATTGGTTCCATGGTTGTTTTCAAAAAAGAGAAGCAGCAGTTTGGAGTTGTTGATGGTCAACAACGACTTACAACGATAACAATTCTTCTTTGTGTTATTCGAGACTGCTTTTTGAAAGTAGGTTCGAATGACTTAGCGGAAGGGATTCATCAGTTAGTCGAGCGCAAAGATAGAAGTAATAGAAACGAGTACGTCTTAAAAACAGAAACATCTTTTCCATATTTTCAGGAACACATTCAGAAATTTGATGATGATCCTGAGTTAGACGTAGATATTCAAATTGAAGAGAAAAACCTTAGTAATGCTCATATTCGCTTTAACAAACTCGTCGGGTCAGTTATCAGCGCAATCGATAATGATGCGTCAATACCCGAAGAAAATAAAAATCAAGTAAAGATAGATAAATTAGTAAATTTAAGGGATGCGGTTCTTAACTTAAGTCTAATTTTTATTACTCTCGATAATGAAGATGATGCGTATCTTATTTTTGAAACTCTTAATACTAGAGGAAAAGACCTTGCGTTAACCGACCTTGTAAAAAATCATTTTTCAAAGCATCTAAAGGCCAGAGGTGCGGTGGATCATGCGAGATTAAAGTGGGAGTCGATGCTAGATACCATACATAACTCATCAAGTGATATAGCGTCTGATAATTTCATCTATCATTTTTGGTCTTCTAGGTATGAAGCCGTTCCGTTAAAGAAATTATTTCCTAAAATAAAGAAAGAAATTATAAAGGCAACAGCTAAAGAGTATTTGAATTCGTTGGTATCGGATTCAAAAATATATCGTTCAATACATGAGCCTACTTATGAATGGTCGAAGAATGAATCAGAGGTTTCTGATTCATTATATGCGTTACAAATGTTTAAGTTGTCTCAACCTACTCCGGCAACCATGTCGCTAGTGCGAGCTTATAGGGAAGATAAAATTAAGTATAAAAAGCTTCGTGACTCTCTGAGTGCTATAGAGAAGTTTCACTTTATATTTACAGCAATTACTTCTTCAAGATCCTCCGGTGGCATATCAGCAATGTATTCTTCGTTTGCAATTAGGTTGTTTGAATCAAAAGATTCTCAAGAAGCGTCAAACTTAATTCAAGAGTTTGTGACAAAACTGAGAGATAAACGACCTTCATTGGAAGAATTTAACGTAGCTTTTAAAGAGGTTATATATACAAACTCAAATTCGAAACAAAAGAATCTAGTTCGTTATATTCTTGAAAAATTTTCGTTGCATTATGGATATAAATTTCCTGTTGATTTTGATGAATTGACAATCGAGCATTTGTCTCCTCAAAAAAATATTGGTCACGATGGTTGGACAGAGTCATCTATTGGTTGCTTGGGAAATTTAATATTCCTTGACCAAAAAGTTAATGGCGAGCTAGATATTAAAGGCTTTTTAGAAAAGAAATACATCCTTAATGATACGGGTTGTTCGTTGCCGGAGTTTATTTTAAACACAAACGAATGGACCCCTGATCACGTTTACAGAAACGCTGAAGAAATGGCACAAGTTGCTTATTCAGAGATATGGAGAATATAACAAATCCAGAACACAAAAACTCAACCGAGCCCTTGCTGCTGTTACTTTTTTAGTAAGATGTTGAGTTTTCGTTATCAGGAACAAAGTTGATTACACCTTACTTATGAGTCACTTTATGGACTTCCCAGATTTTACTAGACATTTTTGCTTAGAAAGCGAAGTACGGTAAAAACTGTTAGAGCCAATTGGTACTATTTGATATCCTTCCTGTAACATGAGAATAACGCAATCAAGAGTAGTAAAAATTGTCAGCATTGGACCAGGTAGATATAATTAGGATAGAAGCGTCAAAAAAAATAGATCCTGCAAAGAAAGGAGCGCTCGGTCAATTTTTTACTCAATATTCAATTGCTCAATATATGTCTTCTTTATTTAGCAATATAAAAGGCAGTGTGGAATTACTCGACCCAGGCTGCGGACCATGTTCACTAGCAGCTGCTTTTGTCGATGAGACTGTTGCAAGGGGCGAATCTAGTTCTTTGCACGTGCATGCTTTTGACATCGAATTGGGAATGAATAATTTCATAGAGAGAAGTTTGAATGTTTGCAAGAGCTATGGCAGACAATCAGGTATTGCGATCAACACTACATACCTAAACACCGACTACATTCTTCATTCAACAGACCCAACAAACTTAAGTAACAACAAACAGTACACTCACTGCATTATGAATCCGCCATATAAAAAAATTAATTCTGCGGGCGCACACAGGAAAGCATTGCGAACTGTAGATATCGAGACAGTGAACCTCTATTCTGGGTTTGTTTCACTTGCACTGAGGCAATTGGTAGATGGTGGAGAATTAGTTGCTATTATTCCGCGTTCTTTTTGCAATGGGCCATATTACAAACATTTCCGCAGCTCGATATTAAGCAGTTCGGCGCTACAACATATTCACATTTTTGATAGTCGAAACAGTGCCTTTTCTAACGATGAAGTGCTTCAAGAAAATATTATTATTCATCTCATAAAAGGTGCTAATCAAGGCTCTGTAAAAATAACTTCAAGTCCTACAGCCGACTTTCATCTGGACAAATGCACAAACACTATCACGGCAACAGATATGACCACTAGAACCGTCGAGTTCTCGTCAATAGTGTACGCTAATGATGAAAATAAATTCATCCACATAGCTGCAAACAATAGAGACCAAATAATAATTAATAAACTGGCGGTATTTACAACATCTTTAGCTGAATTGAACATAGAGGTTTCAACTGGACCGGTAGTCAGTTTTAGAGCAAAGGATGAACTGAGACAGGAACTTGTGTCTGGGGCGGTTCCACTGTTATATCCACAGCACCTAGCTATGCCTTTAAAATGGCCGATCGTAAGTAAGCCTAACGCAATCATGGTCTCTAAAAAGACTGAAAAAAATTTATGGCAGAGTTCGGGCTATTATCTTTTAGTAAAGAGATTTAGTTCGAAAGAAGAAAAGCGAAGAATTGTGGGAACACTTTTTGACAACAGTTTACCTGAAAAACTCATCGGTTTTGAAAACAAATTAAATGTGTTTCATGCAGATAAAAAGGGAATGGATAAAACAACGGCCATTGGACTTTATGTTTATTTGAATAGCAGTCTATTGGATAAATATTATAGGTTGTTTGGAGGTCATACTCAGGTTAATGCGACTGATCTCAGGGCAATTAAATACCCATCTAAAAAGCAACTCGAGAATATAGGTGCTAATGCCATGGGTACTGAACTAACACAAAAACAAATTGATATTCTGATTGAAAGGGAATTAGCAAACATGAACGGACCGAATGATAATAATCCAATGACTAGCCAAAACAAAATAGATGAAGCGTTATCGATTCTTAAATCATTAGGAATGCCTAAGCAACAGCTTAACGAGCGTTCTGCTCTCACATTTTTATCTTTAGTAAACTTACATCCAAACGGCTCATGGCAAGCCTTAGAGTCTCCTCTCAGAGGTGTAACACCTATCATGGATTGGTGCAAAGACATTTATGGTAAGGAATATGCGGCAAATACGAGAGAGAACTTTCGCAGGCTGACATTGCACCAATTTGTCGATGGGGGTCTTGCATTATATAACCCAGATAAGCCTGCTCGTCCGGTTAATAGTCCAAAGGCGTGCTATCAGATATCGAAAGAATTATTAGATGTTTTGTCAATGTTTGGAACCGAACAATGGGAAAAGTCGTTAAAGAATTGGTTGAGCTTACGCGAAACACTTGTTGCTAGCTATGCAAAAGAACGGGATATGCACATGATTCCTCTGATACTAGACGATGGTACCGAGATTAAACTTAGCCCGGGAGTTCACAGTCAGTTGATAAGTGATATTATTACAGAGTTTGGGCCGCGTTTCGTACCAAGCTCTGAAGTTATTTATCTTGGAGATACTGGAGCAAAAGAAGATTTCTTCAAGAAGGATAGATTATCTGAACTAGGAGTGAAAGTTGATAGAAAAGGTAAACTACCTGACGTTGTTTTATACTGGGCTAAAAAAAACTGGTTGATACTCGTAGAGTCAGTTACCAGTCACGGTCCAGTCGACGGCAAAAGACATCAAGAATTAGCAACCCTTTTTGCAAGCTCTATCCCAGAACTCGTTTATGTCACTGCTTTTCCCTCTAGACAATTAATGACTAAATATCTATCGGTAATCAGCTGGGAAACGGAAGTCTGGGTATCAGATGCCCCTTCACATATGATTCACTTTAACGGTGATAGATTTCTGGGACCGCACTAGCGCTATCGTAAAGCGTTTACTTGAGTGAAGCCAAAATTATACTGAGCGTATCGTCTATTACGCAGTATAACTGATTAAGCTCATCTGAGAAATTTTGGATAAGTTGTCTATCTTTCTCATCTTCTGCATGAATCAAAAGCATTAACATTAAAATAGAGGATGACCTTAAATTGTCCAATATTAACCTTAATTCAGATTGTCTCATATTGTACCTAATTCCATAAATTGACTAACTATTTAGCCTACATGTGGTAGTTGACATATAAAACTGTGCTGAAGTATAGACGTTTAATTTTAACGGCTCCTTTTAAGACTTTTTGAGATGTTTTTATTGAGTTTATTTCGAAGTTCGCTTATTGCAAGAACACAGCGTTTTTCAACTGCATGTTTGAGTCTTTTTTGCATTTTTACAAGTTCGTTAATTTGAGAATTTAACCAATTATATTCATGTTTAACATCATTTAGTTTTGTTTTCGCATCCTCTAGCTCTTTGCTTTTATTGCTTAACTTCTGTTCAAGGCTTTCATTTCTGAGTCTTAATTTTTGGGTTTCTAAAAGTCTTTTTTGCAGTTGTTTTTTAACAAAGTCCTCTTTTTGTAAATGCTCTCGGCTAGTTATATCTTTAGAAACCCCCCTTTGAAACCCCAGTGGATGAAAGCACTCGTGACTTATGTCCTGAATTTTAACGAAGTGGGCATTTAATTTTGGAGTTTTTCCCTCTACTTTTTGTTTCTTCATTAAATGTCGTAATGGGCTTATTTTCTTCGTCAGATCATAATTCATAAATTGACAGTGAATGTGAGGGTTTCTTATGAACTTCGAGTCATCAAGTCCTGTGCTATCGCCAAAATAACCTTCGTCCAGATGCAAATCAAACCCACATATTTCGAAACCAAACTCCTTTTTGATGCTTTCACAATACTTTTGTGCGCATTTTAAAACTGCTTTTTTTGTTGAGTCTTTGCCGTAGCGCTTCTCTAAATATTCATACTGATCCAAGCTCAGCCAAAGAACGTGTTCAAAGAGCACATTATTGTCGCTTCTTACTTTCTTGCCGGTCAAAACTTTGTGCTTTTCACAAAGTATCTGTAAAGCTTCACTGCAAGATTGAGCTCCGTGGTAATAAATACCCGCATTGTCTTTGGAAAATTCGGTCTTAACATTAACTGACTTTGTAAAGCCATTCCTTAGGCTATGAGCATGATCTAATACTGCAAGAGCAGCGTCCTTTTTATAATAGTAAGAACTGACACCGACAAATTTATTCATATTCGTCTACTAATTCATTAGTTGTTTTATGGCATCTTGAAAACCCAGAGCAGTCAACTGGTTCATTAGCGACATTTGTCACAGTGCAAATCTTAAACGATGTTATTAGACTACCTTTCAAACCTCTTTCATCCATGTAGATTGAGTATTTGCATAACTGACATAGTTTTAATGCGCCGCTCATAATAAGGTTTTGCTGATTTTGAGTCAGACTTTTAATTCCGCTAATTTGAGACATAATCAAGCCCTTTAAATACTCTTGCTACTGAAAATTTAAACGATGAAATAACATCTTCATCGTCAAATATGAGATTCAAAGTTTCAGATAAATAACTTGTCGATCTAAGAAGTCGATGCTCCTCGTCACATAAGTTGTCAAACTTTTTGCTGATCATTGAAACGGTAATTTGTATTAGATGTTCTGCACACTCTAGTTTTTTGCTGTACAGAGACTGTTCAGGGTTATCATTTAAATCAGACACAACACCCAGCAACTTCCCGTAAATTTCATCTATGTTCACCGTGTTTTTTGGTAATAACAATTCTGCTATGTATTCTTCATCAACGTTAATCACTGCTCGCTCCTTTTCTCATATTGTTACAATATATTATATCATAATATATTGGCTTTTTTTTTTATGTTAATAAAAACACACCGCGAAGCGCGGCTTATCGAAGATAGGCTTTAGTGTGCTAAAACCTACTTGTGAACTAATTATTGACTATTTAAAACTATTGAAAAAACTACGATATAATATGGTAATGGGTAGGAGAAAATGGATGTTTAAATGTATATTAAGAGAACGGTCAACAGACATATTAACAACACAAACAATGCTAAATTAAATTTGTTTGTAAGATCTTTAGCTCAACAGGTTGCTAATGATGATCTTAAAACCAATGAGAACTTAAAGTGAGAGCGGTCATTTATGCTAGGTATTCCAGCGACAAACAAAATGTCGCTAGTATAGATGATCAAGTCAGAATTTGTCAGAATTTGGCTGAGAAAAATGGTTATGTGGTAGTAGATGTATTGACTGACGCTGCACTTTCAGGATCTGATTTGAATAGACCTGCGGTGCAGACACTTCTCGATAATTGTCATAAATATGATGTTGTGATTTGTGAAGCCATAGATCGACTTAGCCGCGATCAAGCTGATATGCCAACGTTATTCAAACACTTTGAGTATCAAAATGTAAAAATCGTTAGTGTAAATGAAGGACTAATAAACGAAATGCATATCGGGCTCAAGGGTACTATGAATGCAATGTTCTTGAAAGAGCTAGCAAACAAAACACGCAGAGGCCTAGCAGGTCGGGTGCTAAAAGGCAAATCTGGCGGAGGTAATTCATATGGTTATGATGTAATTAATACAATAAATGAAGATGGAACAATAACCAAAGGTGATCGAGCAATAAATAAAGAACAAGCTAAAATCGTCGAAAGAATTTTTTATGAATACACAGAATTAAACTATTCGGCCAAAACAATAGCAAAGAAATTGAATAAAGACGGCATAAAAAGCCCGAGTGGTGGCGAATGGTCGGCAAGTACAATTAGTGGTAATCGTAGGCGTGGTACGGGACTTATAAATAATGAACTTTACGTCGGAAAACTAGTTTGGAACAAACTAAAATATACAAGAAATCCAATAACGAAAAAGAGGGATTCTAGATTAAATTCGGAAAATGAGTGGGTCATTGCTCAAGTCCCTGATCTAAGAATCATCGATAATGAAGTTTGGCAGAAAACTAAGAACAAACTGAGAACATTAAGTCTCTTGAATGGTGCAGAACCAAAAAAGCGAGCTACTTACCTTTTAAGCGATTTAATTAAGTGTAATTCTTGTGGCGGCGGTTTCTCAATGATTAATAGTTCTCGTTACGGTTGTAGCACAAGTAGAAATAAAGGGACATGTGATTGTCGAATATCAATAAAGCGAGACCAGTTAGAACAGACAGTGTTAGATTTTTTCAAAGAAGAACTAATAACAGACGAGTTCATTGATTTATTTGTTAAAGAGTATAACTCTGAATTAGAGTCACTAAATAAAAATCAAAAAAAACATAAAACCGATAGGCTTCATAGAAAAAAAGAGTTAAAAAAACAACAGGAAAACTTGATTTTATCAATCAAAGAGGGTTTACCTTTTAATCTAGCAAAAGACGAATTGAGCAAAATCGAAGCTGAGTTGAATGAATTAGAAATCATTACAAAAGAAGTCCAAAAAAACAAAATTGATAACGATGGTTTAGCGAGTAAATATAAAAACATGATTAAATCATTAAGTGCAAGAGAATTAAAGCAAGACGCTCTTGTAACATTTAGAGGTTTAATTGAAAAAATTGTTTTACGAGAGATAAATGGTGTGTTGGGAGTAGATTTGTATGTTGACTATAGAGGCTTAGTACCAAAAAAAAACCGACCTGTTGTTTCCAACAGGTCGGATCGTGTGGTTGCGGGAGCAGGATTTGAACCTACGACCTTCGGGTTATGAGCCCGACGAGCTACCAGACTGCTCCATCCCGCGATTGTTCTGGTTTGAGACTTTCTTTCCCGTCTCAAGTGGTGCGTATTATACATAGCAAAAACTGCTTGGCAACTATAGTTTTATAGTTTTATTGAAATAAGTGCTAAGCGCGCAAATAACGCACAAAAACCGCCTAAATCGCCTTTTAATTGCGCTAATGGTGAATTGTCGTCCCCTATATCCACAATAAATATTTTCTGAACGCTACCATTAATACGTTTTTTGTTAGTTCCCTCACCGCAATTACTTAAATAGCTCCATTTTTTCGGCAAGTTTAAAATCGAGTTCGCTAATTCCGCCAGCGTCGTGGGTTGTTAGTTCTACATCAACTTTGTTGTAAACATTAAACCATTCTGGGTGGTGCTTTAGTTTTTCCGCCCAGATAGCAATTTGCGTCATCCAACCAAATGCTCTAATAAAACTTTTGAATTTAAAGGTTTTACATAATTTTTCATTTTTAATTACCCATTGTTCCTCGTCGCTCAAATTTTGATTCAATTGGGTCAGCGCGTCTTCAACTTGTGCTGTGGTGTATTTTTCTGGCATTTATTTTTCTCAGTTTTAAATAATAGATAGGGTTAATACATAGATAAGATTGGTATAGGTTAATCAAAATTTCAAGTAGTCGATGTAAATAGTGCAAAGCTCACATATATTTGCGTATATATAGCAAGAGAGTTATACTTGCACCAAGTTTTGAGGCGGGCTCCCTGCATATTCGTAAGTTATCGAGTTTAATTAGCTCAGTAATTTTCTGCATAGTAGCGTCTAGGTCAAGCGTCTGAAGGGCTGTAGGCATTTCGGGCACTAACATGAAGTATTTGTGAGCTCCGCTTGACCGGGGTTTTTTTGTATCTAGCGTTTAGTAAAATAAGCGAGATAGATTGAAGTATGGGCTACAAGCCCTTTTTTTGTTTCTGGAGTGTAAATTTGTCGCAACTTGAGCGAAAACTGACAGACATGCTAACGCCCCCTGTCGAGGCATTGGGCTTCGAGCTAGTTGGTGTAGAATTTGTAAGAGCAGGTAAACATTCGATTTTACGAGTGTTCATCGACCACGAAAATGGCATCGATGTAGATGATTGTGCGGATGTAAGTCATCAAATAAGTGCTGTAATGGACGTTGAAGATCCTATTACAACAGAATATAACTTAGAAGTTTCATCGCCCGGTATGGACAGACCGCTATTCAAGTCTGAACATTATGCATTGGTTGTCGGTGAGATTATTACAGTGAAGTTGTCGATACCACAAGATGGTAGACGTAACTTTAAAGGACTTCTATTGAAATGCGAAAATGACACCATTTTGATAAAAGTCGACAACGATGAGTTTTCTTTGGCAATTGCAAATATAGAAAAAGGCAATTTAGTGCCAAATTTTGATTAACTATTGGGGAGTGTTTGCTTCTTCTAGGAGCAATCTGTGAGGCTTATAAAATGAGTAAAGAAATTTTGTTGGTGGCTGAAGCCGTTTCAAATGAAAAACAAGTACCGAGAGAAAAGATATTTGAAGCATTGGAATTTGCTTTAGCAAGCGCCACTAAAAAGAAAAATGAAGGCGAAATAGAAGTTCGCGTTGCTATCAATCGCGAAACCGGTGATTTTGATACTTTCCGTCGCTGGTTAGTGACTGAAGATGATAAAGAACAAGAAAATCCGTACGCAGAAATGACAATTTCTGCTGCACAAATTGATGAGCCTGACATTCAATTGGGTGACTATGTTGAAGAGCAAATTGAATCAATATCTTTTGACCGCATAACAACACAAACGGCTAAGCAAGTTATCGTGCAAAAGGTACGTGAAGCTGAACGCGCTCAAATGATAGCGGAATATGAAGACCGTGTTGGTGAACTAGTCACAGGAACAGTGAAAAAAGTTAACCGTGATAATGTAATTATCGATTTAGGTAATAACGCTGAAGGCGTTATTTATCGCGATGATATGTTGCCACGCGAAACCTTCCGTCCAGGCGACAGAGTGCGCGGTTTACTTTACGTTATCCGTCCTGAAGCTAGAGGCGCTCAACTATTTATCAGTAGAACTCATCCCGATATGTTGGTTGAGTTATTCAGATTAGAAGTGCCAGAGATTGCAGAAGAAACGCTTGAGATTAAAGCGGCAGCTCGAGATCCTGGTGCAAGAGCTAAAATAGCGGTGAAAACTAACGACAAACGTCTCGATCCAATTGGCGCTTGTGTTGGTATGCGTGGCTCTCGTGTTCAGGCAGTGTCTGGCGAGCTTGGCGGCGAACGCGTTGATATCGTGCTTTGGGACGAAAATCCAGCATCTTTTGTTATTAATGCGATGGCGCCAGCCGAAGTTGCTTCAATCGTTGTAGATGAAGATTCTCATACAATGGATGTAGCTGTTGAGGCGGATAATCTTGCTCAAGCAATTGGACGCAGTGGACAAAACGTTCGCTTAGCAAGTCAGTTGACGGGGTGGGAACTTAACGTAATGACAGTAGAAGCACTAAATACTAAGCATGAAGAAGAAAATGCAAAAGTGTTAAGTGTGTTTACATCAGGATTAGATATTGATGACGATTTTGCATCGATTCTAGTAGATGAAGGATTCACTTCATTAGAAGAAATTGCTTATGTACCTGTAAGCGAGTTATTGGCAATAGATGGTTTAGATGAAGACATCGTTGAAGAGTTACGTGGCAGAGCGAAAGCTTGGTTAACAACTCGTGCATTAGCAAACGAAGAATCGTTGGAAGCATCTGAGCCAAAACAAGAATTACTCGACCTTGAAGGCATGAACAGACATGTTGCATTCGTTCTTGCGAGTAGAGGAATTACTGATTTAGAAGGGCTTGCAGAGCAAGGTACTGATGAGATTAGTGATATTGAAGAACTAGACGAAGAAACTGCGGGTAAGCTTATTATGGCTGCACGTAATATCGTTTGGTTTAGTGAAGAATAGGTCAACAGGGGGATAGTAAAGAATATGGCAGAAGTATCCATAGAAAAACTCGCCACAGATATTGGCACAACCGTTGATCGTTTGGTTCAGCAGTTCAAAGATTCTGGTGTAACGAAAGCCGCAGGTGAAGTAGTTACTGAGGAAGAGAAGAAAAAGTTGCTTGATCACTTGAGTAAATCTCATGGTGGTACAGGTATGGAAGCGCCGAAGAAAATGACTCTTCAGCGCAAGACGACCAGCACGATTAATTTAGGTAAATCTAAAGCAGTGAAAGTTGAAGTTCGTAAAAAGCGCACTTATGTTAAACGCACTGATATTGAAGAGCAGCGTTTAGCCGAAGAAGAAGCTGCGAAAGTTGCTGCTGAAGCGCAGGCGAAATTTGAAGCGGAAAAACAAGCTGCCGACGCAGCAAAAGCTGCCGCCGAAGAAAAAGTTGCGAAAGCAGCTGAAGCACGCAAAGCACAAGAAATTGAGCGCGCTGCCCGAGCTGAAAAAGCGAAGAAAGAAGCTGAAGAACGTAAGAAAAATGAGCCAACTATGTCCCCAGAGGAAAAGAAAGCTCAAGAAGAAACACGGTCAGAAGCAGAGCGTATTAAGAAGCAGCAAGAAGAAGAAATTCAACGCAAGCTTGAAGAAGATGCGAAGAAAGCTTCAGAAGAAGCGCGCAAGTTAGCTGAAGAAAACGACAAGCGTTGGAAGGAAGAAGAAGTACGTCGTAAGAAGCAAGAGGCTGAAGACGTTCATCTACATTCTAACCGCTACGCTCAAGAAGCCGAAGACGAGCAAGATATGCAAGTTGAACGCTCTTCACGTCGTCGTAAAAAGTCAAAGAAAAATGCGGGTGAAGATC
This sequence comes from Glaciecola nitratireducens FR1064, assembly GCF_000226565.1. NCBI lineage: Bacteria > Pseudomonadati > Pseudomonadota > Gammaproteobacteria > Alteromonadales > Alteromonadaceae > Brumicola > Brumicola nitratireducens. The sequence goes on from NC_016041.1 coordinate 1,736,442, forward strand.
TTAAGCATGGCTTTAACAAGCCTGCACAGCCAGTTGAACGAATTGTGAAGATTGGCGCTACCATTACCGTTGGTGAACTAGCTAGCCGTATGGCGAAGAAAGGCACTGAAGTCATCAAAGCGATGATGAAAATGGGTGAAATGGCGACAATTAACCAGGTACTTGACCAAGACACAGCAGTCTTAATCATTGAAGAAATGGGTCATAAGTACGAGCTGGTTAACGACAACGCACTTGAAGACGAGCTTATTGCTGATTCTTCAGCACAGGGCGATAAAGTTGCTCGTGCACCAGTTGTTACAATCATGGGTCACGTTGATCACGGTAAAACATCTTTGCTCGATTACATTCGACGTGCAAAGGTTGCTGACGGTGAAGCCGGCGGTATTACTCAGCACATTGGTGCATATAGCGTTGAGACTGACAATGGCCGTATCGCTTTCCTTGATACACCTGGGCATGCTGCGTTTACTGCAATGCGAGCTCGTGGTGCGACGGCAACAGATATTGTTATCTTAGTTGTTGCTGCCGATGACGGTGTAATGCCGCAAACAAAAGAAGCGGTTCAGCATGCTAAAGCAGCAGGCGTACCGTTAATTGTTGCGGTGAACAAGATGGATAAAGAAAGCGCGGATCCTGACAGAGTTAGAAATGAGCTGTCACAACTCGACGTTATTTCTGAAGAATGGGGTGGTGATCACCAATTCGTTCCGGTTTCAGCGAAAACAGGTTTAGGTATAGATGCTTTACTTGAAGCCATTTCTCTTCAAGCTGAACTGCTTGATTTGAAAGCGGTTGCATCGGGTCCTGCTCGCGGCGTTGTTATTGAATCTCGTTTGGATAAAGGAAGAGGCCCAGTTGCTTCAGTCTTAATTCAAGAAGGCGAATTGAAAGCCGGCGATATTCTATTATGTGGCGAAGAATACGGTCGTGTACGAGCTATGCGCGATGAGCACGGTCAAGAAATTAAGGTTGCGGGTCCATCAACTCCAGTTGAAGTTCTTGGTCTATCTGGTGTACCAATTGCAGGTGAAGACGCGCTTGTCGTTCAAGATGAGCGTAAAGCAAGAGAAGTTGCTGCAAAACGTCACACCAAACAACGCGAAGTTAAATTAGCGAAGCAACAAAAAGCAAAACTAGAAAACATGTTTGCGAACATGGAGTCTGGTGATGTGAGCGACTTGAACGTAGTCCTTAAGGCCGATGTTCAAGGCTCAATTGAAGCGATTGCTGAAAGCTTGATCAAACTATCTACCGATGAAGTGAAAGTCAACATTGTTGGTAGTGGCGTAGGTGGTATCACTGAAACCGACGCAAGTTTAGCTGCGGCTTCAAACGCTATCGTGGTTGGTTTCAACGTGCGTGCTGATGCTAGTGCACGCCGCATTATTGAAGCTGAAGAAATTGACTTGCGTTACTACAGCATTATCTATGAACTGATTGATGAAGTGAAACAAGCCATGAGCGGTATGCTTGCGCCTGAGTTCAAACAACAGATCATGGGTCTTGCAGAAGTTCGCGATGTATTTAAATCACCGAAGATTGGTGCAATCGCTGGTTGTATGGTTACCGAAGGTGTCATTAAACGTAGCAATCCAATCAGAGTACTTCGTGAGAACGTGGTAATTTACGAAGGTGAGCTTGAATCATTACGTCGCTTTAAAGACGATGTTCAAGACGTTAAGAAAGGTATCGAATGTGGTATTGGAGTTAAAAACTATAACGATGTTAAAGTTGGCGACCAGATAGAAGTATTCGAAATCGTTGAAGTCAAAAGAGAAATCTAAAAGACAACTTAACACAATAGAGAAACCAAAGACGGGGGCTATTAGCCTCCGTTTTTTTCATTATACAAATGATGTGTAATTGAATCAGGAGAAGAACATGGCGAGAGAATTTTCTCGAACAGATAGAGTAAGCCAGCAAGTTCATAAAGAAATTGCGAGTATCTTACAAAATGAATTTAAGCATCGTGAACCTCAAGTTGGCATGATCACGATATCGAGTGTAGAAGTTTCCCGAGATTTAGCACACGCTAAAATCTATGTGACTTTCTACAACAGCGATGAAGAAAAAATTAAAGACGATCTAATTAAGTTACAAGACGCGAAAGGATTTATTCGTAGTTTACTTGCGAAACGTATCCGCATGCGTGCTGTTCCTGCGGTGCACTTTTTTAGAGATGAATCCATTACTGAAGGTATTCGTATTTCTACGCTAGTAAATCAGGCTAGAGCTAAAGACGAGGCTAAAGCAAAAGACGCACCTGAAGACGATTAGAGACTAAACTTAAGCATGGCAAGAAGAAAAAAAGGCAGAGCGATTAATGGCGTCGTTCTTGTTGATAAATATACAGGCGAGTCATCAAATTTCATCTTACAGCAAGTAAAACGCTTATATGGCGCAGCAAAAGCAGGTCACACAGGCGCGCTCGACCCACTTGCAACTGGCATGCTGCCCATTTGCTTGGGAGAGGCGACAAAGTTTTCACAGTTTCTTTTAGACGCCGATAAAACTTACATCGTAACCGCAAAGCTAGGTGAACGAACCGACACTTCCGATTCTGATGGTGAGATTGTTGAAACAAAGCCAGTAAGCGCAACACTATCTGACATTGAAAGCGCTGTGAAGGCTTTTCGTGGCCCTATCAAACAGATCCCCTCTATGTTTTCTGCGCTTAAACATCAAGGTAAACCCTTGTATTTTTATGCTCGGCAGGGGATGGTCATTGAGCGGGAAGCTCGCGATATTACTATTCATTCTTTAGAGATATTGCGATTTGAAAATAACGAATTGGATATGCAAATAAGCTGTTCAAAAGGAACTTATATTCGCTCTCTCGTAGACGACCTTGGTCAGTCTTTAGGCTGCGGCGCACATGTCACAATGCTTCGCCGAACTAAAGTCGCAGATTATCCAACGGAAAATATGATTACGGTTGATGAGCTACAATCTCTGTCAGAGGATTTGACAATTGATAGAGAGTTTCGCGGGTTCGATAAATTGGATGAATTACTGTTACCAATGGATACAGCGGTCTCAAATCTTCCGAGTTTCGATGCCAAGGACGCGAGCATTGATCGATTTTTGCATGGGCAAGAGATACTAGAAGAAAATATATTTTCTAAAAGCGACCTAGTCAGGATTTATCGAGCCTCAGACAAGCGTTTTTATGGTATGGCAGAGGTTGACTCTGCTGGAAATTTACAACCCAAACGAGTGGTTGTTTATAAAGAAAGCTATTTTGGCGAAATCTGAGTCAAAGCACTTGTGTATTATTACTTCGCGGGTATAATACGCGCTCTTTTTGGCATGACTGAATTAGTGATCGGCGTGCTGTTGTTTAAACCATCTATCTATATTGGAGATAATCATGTCACTAACCACAGAAGAAATCGGTACTATCGTATCTGAATACGGAATTAAAGAAGGTGATACAGGTTCACCAGAAGTTCAAGTTGCATTGTTAACGCATAACATCAATAAGCTTCAGGGTCACTTTAAAGACCATAAGAAAGACCACCATTCACGTCGTGGTTTATTACGTATGGTTAGTCAGCGCAGAAAATTGCTTGATTATTTGAAAAGCAAGAACGTTGAGCGTTACCAAGATCTTATCAAGCGTTTAGGCCTACGTCGTTAATTCGACAGCCTAACGTTAGGTATAAAAAAAGCACCTTCGGGTGCTTTTTTTTATGCTTATAAAACGATTTTAGTGCCGGTAATCGCGACTAAGCTGAGGTGCTTGCTAGGTCGCAACATTAATGTCTGTTAAAAAGAGGTCGACTTCACACCGTTTTCTTTGCTATTTCTTGCAACAACGATTCTAAATCAGATATCTTTTCAAGCAGTGTTGAATTTTTTGCCTCCAAGCTTTTCACCTTATCGCTTAGCGATTTTATTTGCCCAGTTTGATTATTTACCTTTTCACCCGCTTGTTCAGCATTAACATTTGCTGTGAGGATATCGTTTGCCTGAGTCGACAGTTTTTCGTTTAGGCCATTTATGCGATTCAACATTTGCTGAACATCGGTTGCATTCTCTGAGAGCGACGCCTGCATGGTCTTTATATCAGATGCAAGATTACCTTTTGTACTTGCTAAGTCATTATTCAATGTCTTAATTTCTTCTTGATTACGTCTCCAAGCTGAAGCCCACAGCTTATCCATCTGACCCCATAACTCTTCAGTCTTTTGAGTCAACTCGGTAACCTTAACACTGAGTGCTACCGTTGAGTTGCCCATTTCTTCGTCAGTGGCGGAAAGTCGCTGCTCAAGAGATTTGAGTCTATTTTCAGTATTCTCAGCCAGTGCATTAGCCTGCTCTAATTTTGTGTATAGGAAAGCACAACCGACACAGGCGGCAATGGCGACAGCCAAAGCAATCGACGTGAATATATTCAAGCCTTTTGATGCGGCAGCAGGGGGTTGTGGCTCCGGAACTCTATTACCTAAAGGGCGACGTTCATCAACTTCGATGTTAATGGGGGCAAAATCTTTATCGTTTTGTGACATATACATGGTTTCTTATAGTGTTTAGCATCGGGTGATATGGTAAATCAAAATTTCAAACTAATCATGTTTAAATTCACTTCTAGCCCATAGTTTTAAAATAGATTCAAGGATTTATAGGTATACATTTAACGTGACATTAATGATTGAAAGGTATAGACAGCTATACTGCAATAACATATATTGCATTTTGAGCTCCTAAATTGTCGAATTATCATATGAAGTTGACCAGCAAAATATCGTTTACCCTAGGTGTTCGAACGCTTATTTTGGTACTACTGTTAGGTTTTGCTATGTCTTTTTTGCAAACCTACATCGATTTTAAAAATAGACGTGCAGAAGTTAATGCGTCAATCGAATCAATTATTGATGCGTCAAAAGATTCGGCAAATAATGCTGTTTGGAAGTTGGATAACGACTTAGCTGCATTAGTTATCAAAGGCTTAACCTATTTCAATCATTTTTCGTATGTTGCGATCCTAGACGAATGTGACAACGTGTTAGCTGAGTCAAACGAGAAAGAGCTTGAGCAAACGAATAAAGTCCTTTCATTCTTTCTTATTCCTGATTTTAGGGAAGTGACAGTACCTTTAATCCAAACTGATTCGTCACAAAATAGCTTCGCTGCCTCGGCCAATGAATCTGGCAAGATGGTTGTGAGGATAAATATCCATTCCTCGCTTAGTGACGTATATGACCGAGCGGTTAGAACGTTTATCATTTCACTCACCGGCTATATTGTCATTTCGTTCGCATTGGTTCTACTTTATCACTTTATGCTCGCCGCTCCTCTTATGCGCCTAGCCAGTCGCTTCGAAAGAGTCAATACTTCTTCGATAACGGAACAGTCTATTAGCAAACTCAAAGGCCACGAATCAGACGAATTCAGCAAAATTATTGATTCTGCTAATGCCTTACTTGGTCGAATAGCGTCAGGTCAAATTCTGCTTACTCAACGCAGTCAACGCTTTAGATTGATACTTGATACTGCACCAGCGGTTATTTACTCACTGGACAATAAAGGTAAATTTGTATTTGCGAATAAGGCGACTGCTTCTTTCTATGGCTATTCTATATTTGATCTAAAAGGGAAGTTAGCATCCGAAATCATCGAGCCAGTTGACTCATCTTTGATGAAAGTATTAAACAAGTTTTTAAGCGACAATGCGCGACAGATGAGTAAAGTCGTTGATGCTTACGATTCGCATAAAATGAAATGCGTGATGGAAATGTCATTTGTTAAGTTTCATACCTATGATGGGCAGAGTATTTTAGTCGTGGGTAATGACGTAACCAAACGCGTCGAAGCGGAAGAAAAAATTGAAAATTTAGCATATTGCGATTCACTTACTAATCTACCAAACCGTAACAAAGTGTATGAAAGGTTAAATGCTCAAGATGTAGCTGTCTCAAACAGTCAGTATCAGGTGGCTATACTCGCTGATTTAGATCAGTTTAAACGGATCAACGATACTTTGAGTCATAGTGTTGGCGATCAACTCATAGTGAAGCTATCAGAGCGACTTTCGACTGAATTCAAAGATATCGGTTTTGTCGCGCGCTTGGGTGCAGACGAATTTTTGCTTCTCAGTGAGCAGGTATCCAGCAACCGTGCAATAGCCAGCACGACAGCGTTTGAACTGGCGGAAAAGTTACGTAAGTGTGTAAATCGAGAAATCGATATTGGCTTGCATCGTTATAACTTGTCTGCAAGTTTAGGTGTGGTTGTCTTTAAACCTGGGTTTGAAACGGCTGATGAAATTCTGCAATATGCTGATACCGCTATGTATGAATCTAAAAAATCAGGCCGCAATTGTTCAACATTGTTCCAAGATGAGATGGCTACTGAAGCCGCTGAGTTGCTAAAATTAGAGCGCGACATTAGCTCCGCTATTTTTAAAGATGAATTCTTTTTTGTCTTACAACCACTTGTCTCTTCAGTGACAATGGAAGTGACATCCGCCGAGGCGCTGATTCGCTGGCAGCGCGATGACACAGTAGTGCCACCAAACCAATTCATTCCATTTCTTGAAGAAAGCGCACTGATTATTGATGTTGGCGAGAAAATGTTGTCTAAGGTCTGTGAGTTTTTGGCACAAATGAAATCCGAAAAGCGTTTGCCCAACTCGTTTAAAATTGCGGTTAATATAAGCGGAAAACAACTTTCTGAAGTTAATTTTATAGAGAAAGTTACTAATGTATTAAGAAAGTACCAGATTGCAGGGCACTATCTTGAATTTGAAATTACTGAAAGTGTCGCGTTAGATAATTTGAAAGACACGATTAAAAAGATAAATGAGTTAAAGCAAATTGGTATTAGCTTTAGTTTGGACGATTTTGGCACCGGATATAGTTCTTTGAGCCATTTAAAGGATCTACCGGTAGATAAACTCAAAATCGATCGCTCGTTTATTAACGACATTAACGTTGATAAACAAGACGAGAACCTTGTTAAATCAATCATTCAACTCGCTGTTAATTTGGGCATAGTTACGGTTGCCGAAGGTGTTGAAACTGTACAACAAGTTAACTGGTTGAAAGAAAATGGCAATATGTTGTTGCAGGGCTATTATTTTAGTCGCCCAATTTTACCCAACGATTTTATTGAAAAGTACCTAGCGCCAAGCACTGAGCCCTTAGAATAGATAAGTGTAGGCTTGTTAGATACGTCCACACTTGCCTTTGGTATATGCGCACGTAGGTGTCTAAATATTTTTATGAAGTATTAAAGTGTTATCACTACTTTCAAGGCGAGCACGCTTATTGTATTTCGATGGCACTCTGATAAGTTATGCTATTCCACAACAATCCCAAAACAACAATTTCAATGCTGCTATAGCCGTAAATAGCGCATTCAACATTTTAAATTGATTAATCTATGAAAACTATCGACTTACGCAGTGATACAGTCACTAAACCAACAGCAGCAATGAAACAAACAATGTTCGAAGCTGATGTTGGGGATGATGTATATGGTGAAGATCCCACCGTTAATTTCCTTGAAAACAAGGCCGCAGATTTACTGGGTAAAGAGGCTGCTCTTTTTTGTGCGAGTGGCACACAGAGTAACCTGATTGCTCTCATGGCGCACTGTGAACGCGGTGATGAATATATTGTTGGTCAAGATGCCCATACCTATAAATATGAGGCTGGCGGTGCGGCAGTGCTTGGCAGCATACAACCACAGCCAGTTTCACTTGAAGCTGATGGCACGCTCGACTTAGAAGCCGTCAGAAACGTCATTAAACCTGATGACTTTCATTTTGCTCAAACTAAATTACTTTGTTTGGAGAATACGATAGGCGGTAAAGTGCTGCCGCTTGCGTATATTGCCCAAGCAAAAAAATTAGTCGATGAACATCATTTAGCTTTTCACCTTGATGGAGCTCGCCTATTTAACGCAATGATATCGCAGGGAGTTGATGTAAAAGAAATTACGATGCCCTTCGACTCTATTTCAATTTGCTTATCGAAAGGTCTAGGTGCGCCTATTGGTTCAGTATTAGTTGCAAATTCAGCGATTATTGCTAAGGCCCGACGTATAAGAAAGATTTTGGGAGGTGGTATGCGCCAAGCGGGTATGCTCGCTGCGGCGGGTATTTATGCTTTAGATAACAACCTACAACGCCTCAATGACGACCACGCCAATGCAAAATTACTGGAGCAAGGTTTTTCTGCTATTGAGGGTATTACCCTGCATGGGCGCGCGCAGACCAATATGGTGTTTTTTAGTGCAGAAAAACAAAAACAGCTTGTCGATTTTCTTGCTGAAAAAAATATCATTATTAGTAATCGGAAGGTGATACGACTAGTATTCCACCTAGATGTCACGGCAGATGATGTCCAAAAAGTCATTGCTGCGGTTAACGAGTTTTATAGGACTAAGGTATGAACGCGTTGCTCCTAGTCCTTGCAAAATACCTGACATACCGCTTCAATTGATAAAAAGAGAACAACGATGAGTTTGGCTATTCAAGCAGCTTTATGGATGCTGGGAGCTATCTTCAGTTTTACGACGATGGCGATTGCTGGGCGCGAACTCAGTGCTGGCTTTGATACCTTTGAGATCATGCTATACCGGTCAGCCATTGCCTTGCTGATTGTATTGGTATTAATATATACGACCGAAACCTACCGCAAGATAGGTACAAGTGCATGGCGCACGCATTTGATCCGAAATATCTTCCACTTCACCGGCCAGAATCTGTGGTTTTATGCCTTGGCCGTTATTCCATTGGCACAGGTCTTTGCGTTTGAATTTACTACACCACTTTGGGTTATTTTGTTATCGCCATTGTTATTGGGGGAGCGTTTTACAACGATAAGACTTGTCTCTGCACTTATGGGCTTTATCGGTATTCTAATTGTTGCGCGACCGGATATCGAAAGTCTGCATCCAGGGGTTTTGGCTGCGGCAGCTTGCGCAATTTTCTTCGCGCTTACCTATGTGTCTACAAAACGCCTGACTCGGACTGAGAGTATTTCAGCGATCATGCTTTACCTTTGTGCTTTGCAACTCATCTTTGGTCTAGTTTCAGCGGGATTCGATGGCGTGATTGCTCTCCCTGATATTGTTGATTTACCTCTGCTCGCATTACTCGCTGTCTGCGGCTTATTAGCGCACTTTTGTATCACAAAGGCACTGACGTTAGCACCTGCAACGGTTGTTGCCCCGTTTGATTTTGTGCGTCTGCCGATAATTGCAGTCGCGGGCATGTTGATCTATGACGAGTCGATTGATATTTATGTTTTTGTTGGTGCCAGCATCATTTTTGCGGGAAACTATCTCAATATCTGGTTTGAAATGCGCAAAAAAGATTGAATTAGCCACTTACGTAATGAGCACAAGCTACTGTTCATTAGCTGTATTGCAATGCCTGCTAGCAAATTAAATAATGCCCTATGTGGTCTTACATTAATTAACACTGATCCCTTTATTTTTTTGAGGAAATCTGTAGGGATTTCAAGATGAAAAAAAAGCCCTTAAAAATAGGGGCTTTAATCGAATTGGTGGAGCTGGCGTCCACGTTATAAGTGGTTTAAGTGTTTGTTTTATATGATTAATATTTTCCCGTTAAAAGGCTGGGGCCGCAAATAGGGTCACATCAATTATTTTCGGCTTTGTTCTGATTTCTCTATTAATTGGTTGATTATTAAACAGATTGCTTAAGATACTAATTATTCCTTGGTTCTCATATACATTTCGTTCTTGCACTTTCATCATATAAACATGAAAAGCATTTATCAATCCAATATCAGGAACAATCTTATTAGGTGACTTTGCTGTGTTCGGCTTTCAATCTTTGTTGATGATATTAGCGGGGTGGTTTTATATCTGAAATTATATTGCGGCTATAGCATTATAGATTCATAGCTGTATGAAAATTAAACGTTTTAATGTCAGTTTCTTTTACATATTTTGTTGCTTGAGATTTAACTTGCACTTATGTTATTGATATTTATAGATAAAAATTATTGGCATAATTAGTGCTAAGTAAATTTTAAGTAATTTAAATAACAACAAGCCTGACAATACAGGTCTATTAGAGAAAAGAGAAATTTATGAAATTTAAAATGTTAAAAGCGACTTTTGCTGCGATGATATTAATGGCTAGTGGGTTCGCCAATGCGGCATTGATTTATTCTGATGAGACGTCAATCACAGCGAGTGGTCAGTCTTTTAGTGATTCTGTTACCTTGTCAGAATTGTATGAGAACGTAGTTTTAAACTTTGTCGCAAAGGGTGATTTTGGAAGTAACCGTTTAGTTGAAACCATATCCTTTTCTATTGATGGGGTGAATCTTTTGGTTTGGACTTGGGACACTCCAGGCATAACCGTGGTATCGAATTTCGATAATTACGACGTCACAATGAGCGGAACGATTAGCATTTCACAGCTGCTATGGAGCACTTTAGCATCAGATGATGTCTTGAATTTCGTATGGCAAAATAGTCAAGCGGTTAATCCGTATCCAACGCAAGGTGGTTCTGATTTTGTTAGTTTTAGTTTAACGGGTGATATTGTTGAAACTCCAGAACCTTCAACACTAGCTATCTTAGCGTTGGGCTTGATTGGTTTAGGCGCACGTCGTTTCAAAAAGTAAGCTTAATAAAATTTCTGAAAGCATCTTCCATTCGGTAGGTGCTTTTTTTATGTCTGTTTCCAATAGGTCACCATACATATTACATTTAAGCGTAGTTAGTTATTCTATTAAGCCTTTTAAACATAAAACGTGATTAACTAATTTTCTTCGTAATACTCATTCGACAACTCTGTTAATACTTGGTCGACTTCTTCACCAATGATCAGCTTTATTTTATCTTCGTTAGTTTCACCAACAATAATAGGCGCGAGTCTTTGTGCTAACTGTCTCATTTGTTGTCTTATGGTTATGTAGTCATTAGCGATAACTTTCATCACAGCTTCAACTTTGACAACTTCACTTCGCGCTTTTGCCGCTTCAATTTCGGCTATTGCTGTTTCTGCAGCTAGCTTACGTTGCTTTAGTTCGTTTGAGTCAACTTATTAGGCCTAGTAGTTTTTTTCGTTATGTCCATTTCATTCTAAAAAATAGTGGATTATTTCAGGCAAAAAAAGGCTGATAAATCAGCCTTTTTTATTTCGATTGGTGGAGCTGGCGGGAACCTATTTAAATAATTAAATTTCTGATTTAAAAGATAATTAATAAAATAAAAGTATTTTTGTACCACTACCTGTGCCACTAAAAATAAAAGTAATCCTTAAATCTCAGAGCTGCTAATTTTTGAAATTAACGTTCAAAAAAAATTTGTTCTAAAAAAGTAACTAGGTCTAAATAAGATGCAAGCTAACTCTTAGAGAGTTCTATAAAAACATTAGAATTTGCGGTGACAGTGGGGCGAGTTAACCAAATTGTGAGATTTACCGATTAAATTCACAGTTAGAAGTGACCGTTAAATATTAATTCAACAAATGATATTCCAGTTCTTGAGTGAAACTGTCTCCCGTATTTAAGAAAATAAGCACTGACCGCATTTTTAGTTAGCCTATTTTTCGCATATGGTATGAAAAACACATAGTTAGCAATTTCTTAAGTAATTTGATAAAACTATATAAATTATCAGTTTGAGCGTGTCTGCATCAGCATCGTTTGCTATTTAGGCACTATTAAATTGTTATACCTAATTTGGATTGTTTTCCCGTTTCAGGCTTATCAATAATTTGAAAATTTAAAAGGACTAAATAATGCGCAGTGAGTTTGATCATTTATATAAGGAAATAATGGATTCATATGAAAATACTAGGAAATCACCTCCAGATCAGCGATTTGCATATATCAAGACAAGAAAAACTATTTCAGTAATCGTCCACGAGCATGTTGAAATATAGAACGAATCTAGAGTTTTCGTTCGTAATGATGCCATGCACTTTTTAATAATCAATTTACATCAATTAGTCGCACTCCCATTGAGCATGGCAGGAATGTTAAATACAGAAGTCGTTCACCAACTTCGTGCCGATAGTGAATCTATATTTAGTGAAGCGATTCGTATATCTAAAAAGAAGCACGAAGTTAGAGAAAAACCTCAAACTTACGGGCTCGACCATCAAGAAGTCTCTCTGACTCTTACCGGGGGAGATATGATCAAAGCGGTTGCCAATATTTATGACGATCTTAAACTGAGTCAAATAAAACTTTGGGGGGGGTAAGTAATGGCATTGAATGAAGATAACAGAGCCGCTTCAGGGTTAATGACAAATTTGAGCGGTTTTATTATCACAGCTAACTTATCCATGTTGGCTGTTCAAGGTGCATCATATGCTTTTGTTGCGAATGAAAGCGAACAAACGTCCTTAGGATACAATGTTCTTTCCGTTTTAGCATTCTGTTGTTTTGTTGTCAGCATAATTGTCGGTGGTAAGGGGATCACGGAGACAGCTGTAGCTTTGGCTAAAAGCTCATGGACAATCAAAACTGCAACTAAAAAATTTAACTTTCAAGCTATTGTGAGTTTTTTTGGGGTTGTACTTTTTCTGGTAGCATCAATTTTTTTTACAGAAAAGCATGATGATAACGAAAACATTAACAGAGACCTTCTAATTGAGGTGTCTACTATAAACAGGAACCTAAATGAGCTGACTGAGGCTATTAAAAACGATCCAAAAGACCTTATTAAAAATGTTAAAGGTCAAATCGAATTGCTTCAAAAAGATTTAAGCGGTTTAGAATATAAACTTTTTAATAATATGCCTAGTCAAATCTGTAAAGTAATAGACGCAAAGGTCGATGGTGGGAAGCTATTTTGTCCAGATGGTTTTGCATTGAAAGGCGCAGAGAAACATTCGAGTAAAAACGGTACTCTTGACAAAATAATATGCTGTAAATAAATGTTGTCAATATAGCAAGTTACTAAACACTACAACGAGTTACAATTGAATTATCATGGCATCAAGGTATAGCCCCAAGGGTCAATTTTTGTGTTTGTGCTATACACTTGTGACCCTTTTAAAACTGTTGCTGTTGCCAAAGAAGTTAGCATCAATTTGGATGGAAGATTGGTAACATCGAGATAGAGCGTTTTCATCATAGTTAGTATTCTTAAAGGTTGAGAAGTTAGCGTTGATATTCTTTTAATAGAGAAGTTATTGTAGTTAGAAACTATTAGTTTAAACGGGAAGTAATTAATGTCAGGGAATTTATTAGCGACAAATACAGTAAGCCTTTCAGACTTGTTAAGCGGTGAGAAACGATTTGAAGTTCCGTTATATCAGCGGGATTATTCTTGGACTCAGGAGCACTGGGAAGACCTCTGGAACGATATACTAGATATATCACAAGATTTTGATACCAAACATTATATGGGTTCTTTGGTATTGCAACAGGATCAAGAACGAAAATATAAGATAATTGACGGGCAGCAGCGGATTACAACTCTAAGTATTTTTGTAGTCGCGGTACTTTCGATACTTAATGACCTAATAGACCAAGATAACGAAGCAAATGACAACAAACGCAGAGCAAAAATTATTAGAGAAAGATTTATCGGAGATGAAGACCCCACAAGCCTCAGATACTCTAGTAAACTAAGCCTAAATAACAACAATAAAGATATTTACGAAAGGTTTTTGATTCAACTAGACACTCCTCGAAATCTTCGAGGGATTAATGCTTCTTCCAAACTCATTTTAAAATGCAAAGATTATTTCAAAGAAAAGATAGTTACCTATGCCCAGTCAGAATTGACGGGCGAGTACGTGGTAGATTTTTTGACTAATCAAGTTGCAAGAAAACTAATATTTATTCAAATCGAAGTAGAAGATGAGTTGTCAGCATATACTGTTTTCGAAACTCTCAATGCTAGAGGCGTTGAACTTAGTTCTTCGGATCTGTTAAAAAACTATTTATTTTCACTTCTTGTCTCAAGCACCGATCAAGACATAATTCAGAGGCAATGGGACAAAATTTGTTTCAATGTGAAAAGTGAAGATCTTCCGGACTTCCTAAGATACTACATCAACTCAACTGAAAGGTTTGTCAGGTCACATCAACTTTTCAAAAGAATTAAGGTGAACATCCAAACAGCTGCGAATGCTCAGAAATTCTTGAATGATTTGGAACAAGAATCTGAAGTGTTCAATGCGCTTAAAGATCCTTCTAGCGATTACTGGAGTGGGTATCCGGAAATTTCAAAATACCTGAAATCTATAAAAGTTTTTGGTGCTAAACAAATATATCCCTTGCTAATGGCGTGTGTAAGAAAATTTGCTAATAGTGAGGTTATTAGAGTCCTTAAACTCATTGAAGCGATACTTTTCAGATATAGCGTTATTGGAAAACTAAACCCAAATAGTCTTGAAAGCATTCTAAGCAAAGCAGCTGTTGGTGTTCATTCTGGTCAATTAACTACTCCAAGAGCTATATTTAACGAACTTAAAGACGTTTATGTAAATGATGGTGATTTCCTCCAATCGTTTAAGAAAGCAAGAATCGTAACAAAAAATAGAAAGAAAGTAGTGAGGTACATACTGTTTAAAATTGAAAACTCACTGCGTCAAACTGAACTGGATTGGGAGACCAACAGTGGAACTATTGAGCATATTTTACCTGAAAATCCGTCTGACAAATGGACAGAAGTTATCGCAACTAGAGACCATGAGGAATATATATATAGGTTAGGTAACTATTGTTTACTTTCACCTTCTGACAACAAAAGGGTTGGTAATGATTCGCTGTCTACTAAACAAAGTATATATCAGATGTCAGACTATCAACTCTCAAATGAGATTATTGACGAAATCTGGAATAAAGAATCAATTGAATGTCGCCAACAGATGTTGGCTGAAAGAGCTGTCGTTTTATGGAAGAGTGATTATTTGATTTAAGTCAAAGACGCCTATTAGTTAGCGACAGCAAAAAGTTTACTACTTCAGTAGAGATTCTGTTGAAAGGGTAACTCTAAACTATCGCCAACAGTAAGCTATTAACCCGAAGATGACTAATACTTGGAAAGAAGCGAATTGCCGAAAGAACAATTCATTTTTTAAACTCAATTAGCGAGAGGCTGTAATATTCAACTGAAAAAAATATCTTTCAACAATTAGCGTTAATAGCTCCAATTCTCCACAACAATATTTGACGCATGATCACTAAACCGCTAATTTAGATAGTACACGGATATAACAAGTAGAACAGGAAGTTCAAATCCTTCCTAGTAATCCACAATTATAATCAATAAGTACACATCATCAGTTATCTGAGCCGGTGCGGGATGTACCTTTGTTGTTCAAGGAAAGCATTACATGAGTGAAAACGGCAGTTCTCAAACCCCTAATAATTTGGCCGCATTTTGCTGGTCTATCGCAGATCTTCTCCGGGGTGATTTCAGGCAGAGCCAATATGGACGTATCATCCTTCCCTTTACCCTATTGCGTCGCCTCGAAGGCGTGTTAGAAAGCACTAAATTGCAAGTGCTTACTGAACTCGACAGAATTCAGACCATGAACCTACCTGAAGAAGCGCAGGAAAAACTCTTATTACGGGCCACTGATGGCTTGTCATTTTTTAATACCTCTAAGATGGATCTGTCTAAGCTGGGCGAGTCGGGCATCAAGGCTAACTTGCAAAGTTACATACAGTGCTTCTCTAAAGATGCTCGAGAAATCTTTGAGTACTTCAATTTCGCTGAATTTATAGGTCAGCTCAATGACGCTAACCTATTATATAAGGTAGTGCAGCGCGTCAGGCAAACTGACTTAAGCCCTAAAGCTATTTCTAATCACGATATGGGGCTTACTTTTGAAGAATTAATCCGCCGCTTTGCAGAAAGCTCAAACGATACGGCCGGTGAACACTTTACGCCGCGAGACATAGTGCGACTCACTACCTCATTGGTATTTATGGAAGATGACGAAGCCCTGACCAAACCTGGCATAATTCGCACTATATATGACCCCACCGCGGGTACAGGGGGCTTTTTGTCCTCTGGTATGGAGTATGTGCATGAACTGAACCCCAATGCAAAAATGGTGGCTTATGGGCAAGAGTTAAACCCTGAGAGTTACGCCATTTGTAAGGCCGACATGCTGATCAAGGGCCAGGAAGTGAATAACATAAAACTGGGTAACACTCTCTCGAACGATCAACTGTATAGCGACAAATTTGACTATATGTTAGCTAATCCGCCTTTTGGGGTAGACTGGAAAAAGATTGAACAAAGCATTAAAGACGAAAACAGCCTCAAAGGTTTTGATGGTCGTTTTGGTCCTGGTTTACCCCGAGTGTCTGATGGCTCGTTGTTGTTCCTATTGCACCTTATAAGTAAGTTACGTGACAGTGGCGCTGGTGATAGTGCTAGCGGCGGTGCTCGTATTGGAATTATCCTGAATGGCTCACCTTTGTTTACGGGTGGCGCTGGCTCTGGTGAGTCTGAAATTCGTCGTTATATACTCGAAGCTGATTTACTAGAAGCCATCGTCGCACTGCCCACGGACATGTTCTACAACACTGGCATTGCTACATATGTATGGGTTCTGTCGAATAAAAAAGCGACTGAACGAAAGGGTAAAGTACAGCTAATAAACGGCGTTAATTTGTGTGGTAAAATGCGCAAATCATTAGGCTCTAAGCGCAATGAAATGAGCGACGGTGATATTGCGACTATTACACGTACTTTTGGTGAGTTTGAAGTGGTTGACGCTAGAGAGCTAGACAAACCTGTAGAGCAAAAAAGTAAAAGAGGTCGTCAGTCAGCCAATACTAAAGCCGCAGTTGCTAAAACCTTCGCCAGTAAAATCTTTGCGACCCATGAATTTGGTTATCGCCGCATTACTATTGAACGCCCTTTGAGGGAGTCATATCAATTCAGCAACGAACGGATTGCCGAACTACGCTTTGCCGCTAAACCTTTCAACGCGCCGATGAAATGGATATATGAGCATTATGGGGCTTCATGGTCAGATGAACTTGATAACCACCACTATGGTCTGCTGCAAGAGGATGCCGTTGAAATTCGTGCTTACATCAAATCCTACTTCGTCGACTTGAAAGAAAAACAAATTAAAGACCTACTTGATAGCAAACTTTGGCTTCAGCAAAAGCACATCATGCTTAAAGCCAAACAACTGCAGAGTGCGATAGGTGATGCTCAGTGTGATGATATGAATACCTATGATGCGTTGATAAAAGCTACCTGTCAAAGTCAGGGCGCTGTTCTTGATACTAAGGAGAAGAAGCAGATTACTGACGCTGTTAGTTGGAAGAATCCAACTGCAGAAAAGGTTATTAAAAAGATCCATACAACCCAACCTAACCCTTTATATGGTTTGTTTGAAGTGCAATATAACGGCAGAACACAAGTGCTGGAATACAAAACAGATGGGGACCTGAGGGACAATGAAAACGTCGCATTAGACCCAAGCCAAGCAGTGAATGACTTGAACGAAGCCTACTTCCTAAAAGAAGTGCAGCCTCATGTGCCTGATGCCTGGATTGATGCGAGTAAGAAAGACACAAAAGATCAAGAGGTTGGCATTGTAGGCTACGAGATCCCGTTTAATCGCCATTTCTATCAATATCAGCCACCACGAGATTTAGCTAAGATAGATGCTGATTTGGATGCAGTCAGTACGGAGATCATGTCACTATTGCAAGAGGTGCATTCGTAATGCCATTTGAAAATAGGTATAGCGCTTATAAATACAGTGAATACTTTAATACAGATTTACCAGAATATTGGGAGGAGAAACGATTAGGTTATTTAGCAGATCAAGGACGCACAGCGTTCGTTGATGGCCCTTTCGGTTCTGACTTAAAAACAAATGACTACAAAGATAGTGGTGTTCCTTTAATACAGCTGAATAATATACGCGGTAGCAAACATCTCATGCAAAACATGAAGTTTGTTACTGAAGAAAAGAAACAGCAGCTAATTAGGCATTTGGCAATACCTGGCGAAATAGTTATTGCCAAAATGGCTGAGCCAGTTGCTCGATGCGCAATCGTTAATGATGAATATCCAGAGTATCTGATCGTAGCAGACTGTGTGAAACTTACTCCAAATATAGGACTGGTTGATTTGAGTTATTTGGTTTGGGCTATTAATAGTGAATGTGTCAAAGTCAATGCAGAGTTGGTTTCTACTGGTACAACAAGAATTCGTATAAATCTAGGTGAGCTTAAAAAGTTAAAGATACCTTATCCGTCTTTCGCCGAACAAAAAACTATCGCCAACTTCCTCGACCATGAAACTGCTAAAATCGACACCCTGATCGCCAAGCAACAACAACTAATTGCACTACTCAAAGAGAAGCGTCAGGCTGTTATCAGTCATGCCGTTACCAAAGGCCTTAATCCTAACGCCGCCATGCGCGAATCAGGCGTTGAGTGGTTAGGTGAAGTACCGAAGCATTGGGAATTACCAAAGTTGATTCATCATACATCCAGAATTGGTGATGGATTGCATTCAACACCAAAATATCAAGACAATACTGGGTATTATTTTGTAAATGGAAACAATTTAGTAAACGGCCATATTTGGGTGGGAGCGACTGCGAAAGAAGTACCTGAAGAAGAATATAAAAATCACTATGTTCATTTAGATGCAACCAGTGTATTGCTCTCGATTAACGGCACGATTGGTAATGTTGCTAGATATAATGATGAAAAAATAATATTGGGTAAGAGTGCCGCTTATATGAATTGTTCTGGTGATTTATTGCCTGAATATTTAATGCTTTACTTACAGAGTAGTCAGGCGCTTCGTTATTTTGATTTGGAAGTGACAGGAACTACGATCTTCAACTTGTCTCTGAACTCTATTCGACAAATGAAGGTTTGTATTCCACCTGAAGCGGAACAGCTGGAAATAGATGAGTATTGCCACCTTCAAAGGAACAAATACGGTACTCTTATAGAGAAAGCGAGCACTGCAATTACTCTAATGAAAGAGCGCCGCACAGCCCTCATCTCCGCTGCCGTTACCGGCAAGATTGATGTCAGAAATTGGCAACCTCCGCACAACACAAGTGACGCAAGGAAGTAACTTTATGAGTGTGTTATCAGGCAACGGTAAAGCCAACGAGTTTACCTTCCAAAACGATATGGTCAGGCAGTTGCTTACTAATGGTTGGCTGTTAGGTAAACCTGAGAAGTACAATCGCGAGTTGGCTTTATACCCTGAAGACCTATTAGGTTTTGTCAAAGAAACGCAAGACGAGCAATGGCAGAAGTTTAAGACGATATATCCCAATAACGCAGACCAGACATTCTTAGAGCGTGTTACCGCGCAGTTAAACAAAGCTGATCCTAATGCAGCAAATAAAGAGATGCGTACCTTTGGTACTCTGGGTGTGTTACGCCATGACCTGCGTGACCGCGGCACACGTTTTAGCCTCTGTCAGTTCAAACCAGAACATGACCTTAACCCAGATACACTAGCCGCTTATAAAGCCAACCGTTTACGGGTAGTCCCTGAATTGGTTTACAGTCCTTGGGCGACAGAAGAACATTTAGTAGAGACAGGTAAAAAGGCTAAGGCCTGGCGTATTGATCTGGTGTTGTTTGTTAATGGACTGCCGGTAGTCACACTAGAGTTGAAGTCTGAGTTTAAACAAGCTGTGCAAAATGCGATTAAGCAATATAAAACAACTCGCTTTGCAGTTGACCCAATAACTAGAAAACCTGAACCATTGTTAACTTTTAAACGTGGTGCATTAGTTCATTTTGCTGTAAGTCAATATGAAGTGTATATGGCTACGCGCCTAGAAGGCGATAACACCTATTTTTTACCGTTTAACAAAGGCACATCTGACGGCGCAGCCGGTAATGATGTGCCAGAAGATATAAACCAATACGCTACCGACTATCTCTGGAACGAAGTTTTATGTCCTGAAAACCTTTTGAATATATTGTCTCGCTTCGTCCACCTTCAGATTGAAGAGAAGGAAGATTGGGAAGGTCGCAAATATAAAAAAGAAACGATGATATTCCCTCGATACCATCAGTGGGATGTCGTAACCAAGTTAGTTGATGCTGCTTGCACCGAGGGTGCTGGTCATAAGTATTTAATTCAACATAGTGCTGGCTCAGGTAAATCTAATTCAATTGCATGGGTAGCCCATCAGTTATCAGCGTTAAGAGATGAAGAGGGTAATAAGAACTTTGATTCGGTCATCATTGTCACGGATAGGACGGTGTTAGATGATCAACTACAAGACACCATCTATCAGTTTGAACATACAGAAGGTGTAGTAGGGCGCATCAACAATAAAGAAGGTGACGGTTCTAAATCTGAGAAGCTAGCCAGTGCGCTAGAGAATTCACAACCTATTATCATTGTGACAATCCAGACATTTCCCCATGTATTAAAAGCGATTGAAAACAGTATTACCTTAAAAGAAAGAAAGTACGTTGTAATTGCTGATGAAGCCCACAGCTCTCAAACTGGCTCAACTGCAAGACAATTAAAAGAAGTCTTGATGGTTGATTCAACTGACCCAGATGGTGAATTAGGTACAGAAGACATCTTAGAGGCCGCTGTAGCCTCAAGGAGAGCCTCAACTAACCTAAGTTACTTGGCGTTTACTGCAACGCCCAAGACCAAGACTCTGGAACTATTTGGACGATTACCAAAGCCAGACGAAGCACCCTCAAAAACCAACCGGCCAGAAGCCTACCATGTCTATAGTATGCGCCAGGCGATAGAGGAGGGCTTTATACTCGATGTACTGAAGAACTATACCAACTATAAAGTTGCTTATAACTTAGCAATGAAAATAGAAGCTAGTGATGAAGAAGTTGAGAGCAAAAAGGCTAAAGTAAAGTTAAACCAATGGGTGCGGCTGCATGACTACAACATCAGTCAGAAAGTACAGGTTATCGTTGAGCACTTTAAAGACAATGTAATGGGTCTACTCGGTGGTCAAGCCAAGGCTATGGTCGTTACTGGTTCACGAAAAGAAGCCGTTCGTTACAAACTTGGATTTGACAAGTACATCATTGAGAAAGGTTATGACAAGTTATTTGCGATGGTAGCCTTTTCAGGTGAAGTTGAGTTTAGCGATAAAGATCCAAGCTCTGCTGGACTGTTAGGCGAGAAGTTTACTGAAACCAACATGAATCCATTTCTAAAAGGTCGTGATATGCGCAAGGCCTTTGATAGTGATGATTATCAAGTCATGATAGTTGCGAACAAGTTTCAAACCGGATTTGACCAAGCGAAGCTTTGTGCCATGTATGTTGATAAAAAGTTAGGCGGGGTAGAGTGTGTACAAACCTTATCAAGACTTAATAGAGTTTATCCTGGTAAGGCGCAAACGGGTACCTTTGTGCTGGATTTCTTCAATGACTCTGAAGACATCCTTGCTGCATTTCAGCCATACTTTCAGACGGCTGAATTAGATGATGTATCCGATCCTAATCTAATCTTTGAGTTGTTTGACAAGTTACGCATGGCATCTATTTTCACTTGGTCAGAGGTGGAGCAGTTCTGTGCAGCTTACTTTATTAAGAACAAAAGTAATGCAGCGATAGCGAATATTTGTAAGCCAGCTATAGAGCGTTGGTCGCAACGCTATAAGTCAGCTGTAGAGGCTTATAAACAAGCTAGAGACATGTTTGAGCGCACTAAGAAGACCAATGATGCTGTACTGATTGCAAACGCAGAGAATAGCTTTAAAGACTGCAAGAAAGAGAAGGATGCGCTAGAAATATTTAAGAAGGACCTAGGCACTTTCGTCAGATTCTATGAGTTCATGTCACAGATCGTTGACTACGACGATAAAGACTTAGAGAAACTCAGTTTATATGCTCGTAATCTAAGGCCAATGTTAAAAGAATCAGTGGTAGAAGAAGACGAGATTGATTTAAGTAACGTTGAGCTTAGCCACTACCGCTTATCTAAAATTAAACAACAGCATATCAAACTTCAGATAAATGAGCCTGAAGCTAAATTAGTCCCAGGTGAAGGCTTAGGCACAGCTAAACCAACTGATAAAAAATCAGAGTTTCTATCACAGCTTATAGGCCGCCTGAATGAACTGTTTATTGTGGACCAGTTAACTGAGCAGGATATGGTGAACTACGTCAATACCATCACTGACAAAGTGCGTGAAAATACTGCGGTAATGCAACAGATCAACAATAATAGTGAAGAACAAGCCATCCTTGGTGACTTTGCTAAGGCAGTCGATGATGCAGTTTTGGATAGCAGTGAGGCGCATCAAAATCAAATGATGCAGTTACTTTCAGACCCTGTCAGAGCGGCTGGATTTTCTAAGCTGGTGTTTGAGATGTTGAAGCTTGCAAAGTGAACTATAGTTTTTCGGTGCTGTTACGGGAACGCTCATTATTCAGCCAAAACACCTGATTAATCTGGATAATTTAAAATATCATAGAAAGATTTATGGGTATATTTAGGTTAAAATGCTGTCGGAAACTCATCGTTGCCGCTTGCTTATAGTGTTACCAATGTCGGTAGTCTGATTAATCAAGCAACAGCTAATACCGAGAACAACTCAAAGTGTTTGGGTTCATGATGGCCGTTCAGCTTCGTGTTAAAAAGTATTTATATAAAATACAAATGTACAAAATTTAATACCCTACAATTAATGTATTACTTTAAATTAAAGCCCGAATTTATTTCGTTGTGAAAAAAATAAGGACATTTAATTTTGAAAACCACTTACTTTCGTTATACCTTCGCCCAATATGCGGCCTGCTTTTTATCATCTACTTTACAAAGAAAAATAGCACCATATTTTTTGTGCTTGTCTATTTTGTTATTGAGTGCATGTGGAGGCGGCGGTGGCGGTAGCGAACCTGCAACATTTAGTCCACCACCGCCAAATTCTGCGCCGAATGCAGTTATTTCGGCATCCAGTTTGTCTGTGCTTTTTAGTGACTCAGTGACACTTGATAGTGGTGATTCGTCTGATAGCGACGGCTCTATTACGAGTTATGCGTGGGATGTTAATGGCCAAGCCTTTTCTGGAGCAACAATAACTATACAACCCACGAATGGTCAAGACCTCAATGTCACATTAACCGTGACCGATAATGATGGAAGTGCAGCCACTGACACTGTCACTATTGAAGTACAGCCTAATCAGGTCGCAGCAGTCACGTTTGAGATCAACAATGGCTTTCGTGTAGGTAAGGAATTACCGTTTTCAATTATTGCAAATGCCGAAGACCCCGATAGCACTATAGTTTCTTATCAGTGGGATATGGGCGATGACACGGAGTATTCAGGTAGCAATGAGGTAATACACACTTACAGTTCGGTCGAAGAGCGCGTAGTAACGTTGGTATTAAAAGATGATTTTGGTGTTACTTCTAGCCATACCATCACAATTAATGTTGATTTTAATCAACCAGCTTCACCACGTATAACAGGTAACAGTCTGTTAAGAGTGAGTGAAGAAGTAAGGTTTAGTGCATCTCAATCAACCTCTTTGACGGGCGAAATTGTATCTTATAACTGGGATTTTGGTGATGCTAGCGTTGGTCAAGGTGAGAATGTTACCCATACCTACACAACACCTGGTGAATATACCGTGACATTAACTGTAGTAGATGATTTCAATGTCGCGCAAGAGGCCACGCTAAATGCAGTGGTAGCCAATGCAAATCAAACTCCCTTTAGAATCAACGTCGATGCTGACAGGGCATTAGTTACTACAGATCAGGTAGTAACATTTTTTGCACAAGTGCGTGCTAATGAAAGCGTAACTATTAGCAATTACCTCTGGCAGATTAGTGGAGGCATACCATCGGCTTCGACAGCAACAAATGAATATTCTTATCAGTTTGAGGAAGCAGGTGAATATATTGTGGAAGTTAAAGCTTTTGGCGAGGACGGGTTTGAAGCGATTTCTAGCGAAACCATTACGATTGCTGATGCAGCAAATACTCAATCTTTGAGCCTGGATCTTAAACTACGTAACGGTGTCTATATCGATACTGACACTAATTCACCAGATGCAATATATACTGAAAACAACAATTTCCCAACGGCCCAAATTATTCCACCCACATCAAATGTTGTGGGGTTTGTCACGCAAACAAGCACAGGCACTCCGGGCGATGTTTTTGAAGCCTTCCCTGATGAATTTGATGTCTTTGCTACAGAGTTAAGAGCAGGGCAACGTGTTTTCTTATCGCGTGACCAAGAAGAGGACTCCACATCGGATCTCGATTTAGGTCTCTTCAACTCTGACGGTGAATTAGTAGAAATTTCAGCTTCAGCAACAAATAGCGAAGTGGTAATCGCACCAGTTGACGGAATCTATTTTATTGCTGTTCAAGCTTTCTCTGGAATGAGTACATATGAACTGGTAATCAATTTTCAAGGAGTGCAATCATCGACGGCCTCGACCACCATGGATTTCGTCCCAGGGGATATTATTGTCTCATCCCCCATTGAGTCAGGAAAGTCGATTAAAGACGCTTCACGCAAGCGTGCTGAAGCCTTGTCATCGATAGGCGTTGAAGGCAGCAACAATGATGACTCAACATTTATGCAGCTACTTAAGTCGCCAGCTGCAATGTCACTTAATAAATCTGCAAGCCGTATTTCGTCAAATGAAACGAGTACTACCAGCTTTAATGGCCTAAAAGGTATGACGATGTCACCGGAGCAAGCCGCAAAATTGCGTACCCTGATAGATATAAAAGCAATACAAGCGAAGGGCCTTTACAAGTTCGTTGAGCCTAACTTTATTTTAAAAAAAACAGCAGTAACCAATGATCCTCGTAACGAACTTACTTGGCATTACAAAAATATTAGATTGAATGAAGCATGGGATATAACGACAGGCAACATTGATAATCCAGTTATCGTTGCTGTTGCAGATACGGGCGTGCTCAGTGACCACCCGGACCTATCGCCTAATCTAGTATCTGGTTATGATTTTATAAGTGACCCTTTAAGATCTAACGATGGCGATGGTATCGATCCCGACCCATATGATTCTGGTGATGCAGTAGAACAGCGTCCAAATTCTTATCACGGTAGTCATGTTGGGAGCACTATTGCTGCTGCAACTAATAATGGAATTGGTCTTGCAGGTGCAGGATATAACGTTAAACATATGCCAATTCGTGTCCTTGGAAAAAATGGCGGTACCATCTTCGACATATATAGTGGTATTCGTTATGCGGCAGGACTGCCTAATCCTTCAGGCAGCGTACCTAGTAGACCCGCTGATGTAATTAACATGTCATTGAGCGGTGTTAATTACAGTCTCGTAGCACAGTTGACCATAAATGAGGTTACTTCAAGGGGAGTTATTATCATTGCTGCAGCCGGCAATTCGAGCACGTCACAGCCGGCATATCCTGCTAGTTACGATAATGTCATTTCTGTGAGTGCAACAGACATTAACAACGAAATTGCGTATTATTCGAACTTTGGTGCATTCATTGATATTGCCGCGCCTGGCGGAGACAATAGAGTGGATCAAAATAATGATGGTTTTCCAGATGGCGTTTTAGGAGCAACAAAAGACGATAATACAGGTACGTTTACATATAAATTCGAACAAGGGACTAGTATGGCCGCGCCACACGTTGCTGGTGTGGCGGCATTAATGAAATCGGTGCGCCCTCAGCTCACAAGTGCCGAATTTGAACTGCTACTCGAAGCAGGGTTTTTGACCCGAGACATTGGTGATTTAGATCGCGACAGCCTTTACGGCTATGGTCTGCTTGATGCGGAAAAAGCGGTTATTGCAGCGCGCGACTTTGATAATCTGAGGTTTGCGAATTCGACTGTAGATATTTCGGTAAATCGCTTGGTATTATCATCTAGTCAATCTGCGGGCCAGTTCAGTGTCAACATAACAGGTTTCACACCACTGTCGATTACAGACATAACCTTTAGTGGAAACTTTTTTACGGTTAATGCGATTAATACTCGAGAAGATGGCTCTGGTATTTTTGAAGTTAGATTAAATAGTGATGTTGTTGCAGGTTCGTATACAGGTTCGATAATGCTTACAGATTCAAATGGTGAAACATATGATATTGCTGTAACGGCAGAAGTTGTAGAAATCACTGTCGAGCAAAACGGCTACGTATATGCCCTGATTATTGATGCATTTACGCAAGATGTAATTAAACAGTTGGATGGAGAATTCAACCCAGACGGCACGTTAACACTTAGCGCATTAGATGTGCCAGTCGGTGAATATTATATCCTTGTTGGAAGTGATATTGATAATGACTTTTTCATATGTGATGGTGGTGAAGTCTGTGGTGGTTATCCCACATTGAATGACCTAGAGCCAATTGTAATTAACGAAGAGGCCTTAGATGGCTTACCAATTTTGATTGATGCACAAGCATTGCTATCTGTAGAAAGCAGCGCAAGTTTCGTAAATAAAAGTAAAGGTCAGTTTTTCTTAATGAGGAAATAATGGACTCGAATGAAAGCCAGCCGCACAGACTGGCTTTTAAATTATGGTAAAGTTTAGTATCGCTAGGCAAAACACTATGAGTTTAGCCTGATTATAGTGTTACCATGCTTCACTTGGCTGGTGTCAGATATTTCTCATTGGCATTGGCTAGCAGAGGCTGTAACTAATTTTAGGATGTGTTTCGATGCTTTCTTTAATCTAATTCTATCAATAATTAGACAGCTATCCTTCGGTCGGTTCTCGTGTATTTATTACATATGGTAGCTTACCAGTTGCATCAGGCTCGGCTTCTGCCCACCTTGGATCACGATTAGCCCAGGCAGCATCCCTAGCTTTTCTGAAAGCTTCCGCTCTCTCCATCGCGTCTTCATTGGTTGGCACAAGTCTTGTTGGTTTACACTTGTGCAGTGCTGTTATCCCGAGTCTGCCTGTATATTCAGACGTTGCAGACTGACCTCCTCGGAAATACCTTATGGACATATTATTCGCAGACATAGCACTTTTTAACAACGAAACGTGATGATCAAAGCTACTTGATTTGCAATTAAGAAACAATACTCTTAAATAATTTATTAAGAATAGTCCTTTTTATCAGCGTAAATGGATGTTTAAAACTACAACGAGCTCGATCATCATCAGGTTTTATTTTTAGGTTTGGACTTCTCAGATTTTGCTAGATACTTTTAACAGTTACAATTTAACTTTAAATTTAGGTGTTTATGAGCAAAGGCAAACAGTATACCGAAGAGTTTAAGATTGAAGCAGTAAAGCAAGTTACCGAACGAGGATATTCTGTTCAAGACGTTGCTGAACGTTTATGGGTAACAACAAAATCGCTCTATTATTGGAAAAGCAAATTTAGCGATAATAAGACGACGCGACATATTAAAAAAGGCGCAAGGTAGTTTACAAGCCATCCAGAGTGAAGTACGCCTTTATCCGGGAACACCAAGACGAGTTTTCTGTGTTAGCAATGTGCAGAGTGCTCAAATCAATCGCAGTGGCTTTTATGCGTGGCTCAAACAACCGTTGAGTAACCAAGCTATCGAAGGCAGTCGTTTGCTGATGCGGATAAAAGAGTGTTACGTTGCCAGTGGCGGAATGTATGGCAGTCCTTGGAACCACCGTGACCTTCGTGAAGTGGGTGAATCTTGTAGTGTTAATCGCATGGCTAAAATCATGCGGCAGAACAGCCGATAGAGCGCAAATTGGTTACAAGCGCAGGTACATAAAAGGCAGCAAGCTATCTCGAATTGCAGATAACATATTGGAGCGCGACTTTGCTCCAAATAGGCCTAATACAGCGTGGGTGAGCGATATTACCTACGTTCGCACCTATGAAGGTTTTTTGTACTTGGCGACCGTTATCGATTTATTTTCTCGCAGAGTTGTCGGTTGGTCTATGGACAAAAACATGGATAAGCACCTTGTCGTTGGGGCTTTATTGATGGCCGTTTATCAACGACGACCTACAGGCCCTGTGTCAGTGCAAAGCGATCAGTGAAGCCAATACGGCAGTAATGATTACCTTACTTTCATGAAAGAGCATAACCTAGAGCCTTCCATGAGCCGCCGCGGAAATTGCCATGATAATGCGGTTGCTGAAAGCTTCTTTGCGACATTTAAAAAACGCGTAATAAGACAAAAGATATATTCGACAAGGGACGAAGCGAAGACAGGGATATTTAACTTTATAGAAATGTTTTACAATCCTAAAAAACGCCATTCGCGTACAGGCAGTGTATCACCTGTTAAATTCGAGGAAACGTATTTTTTGGAACAACAGACTGTCTAGTGAAAGCTGGGAAGTCCACCTGTTGAAATCAGATAGATTAGTTGGCAGACACTTTATCGAAAAGCTGATAAAGAGAAATGAAAATATCATGGGAAGCAATCACCCTTGGAAAGCTCAGATTGCTAATGCCATAGGTACAACTGCAAGAAGGAGAGCAATGTCATTGCAAACACACTACGACAATGTAAAAACCGTACTTGGAACTTATTATTGGGGCGGTGCTGAATCATACAATCCAGCAAGTGACCCATTCTATCGAAGACTTATTACAGTATTGAATAATAATCCTTGATGCTCTGATAAATGCACCAGTCTGATTACCAATGGTTGATACCGGTCTAACTATCGAGCGATTCAAGCAAAGTTAGGAAGTCTTAATTTAAGACGCTCAATAGTATGTCGCCATTTATGAGCATTATGAATCTCGATGGGCATTTTGTTCTCAAGTGAATTTAATTTCTATTGCAATTCCCTCGTTGGCGAATGCCTGCTGAAGCCATTTAGCTGCTGTTTCATTTTCAATATAGACTGATTTCGCTGAGCCATTCGCTGTCGACTGAGAAGTGGTCACACCATGCATGCTTCCGTTGCCCATTTCGTCAGTAATAAACAATGATAATCTTGTGACCAAATTAAATGCCTTGGCGTTTCCGCCAACCTCGTTATCAACCCAAAAATAAATGCGGTCTTGATATTTCTGAAATGTGCTGCTGTCTATTTCAACGTTTAAATCAGACTTTTCTATGCCATAGCAGTCAAGTAGTTCCTCGTCGTCGTAAGATTCTAAGTTGTCACCCATTATAGCCTCAATAAAAGTGGCCCAATCTATAATGACGTCCAGGTCTATGATGCCATTAATGCCACTATCAAGTGTTACTTCATTGTAATACTCAGTATTGACGAACAGTGTTTGAATCATACTGGCTTTCATTGTCCTGATACCTTTTAATAGATGAGCGAGAATGATGCCACAAATAGTTTTTACGGCGTGTCACTTTATTACCGGTAAATACTCGAAATTAGCTAATATTAAAAGCATGACTGGGGAATTTCTTTCTATTTTTAAAATTCCCAACTGACCAAAGTGTGCAGCGAGTTGATGCATATCGTTTCCATTATTGCAGAAGATTAGGTAACTTTTCTCTCGTTGCCAGCTTTCATCCTCATCTGTTCCATACCCCTCCAAGTAGGTAAGGTCTTTCTGGCTCAGTGACAGGGTAAAGCGTTTGTGTCTCAGGTCGTTTTCTTCATTAGTTAAGTTCTGACTGAATGGGTTTTCTGGTGTTATAAAATAAGCAAACCGTGCATCGTGGTCACTTAGCATCTTCTCGATGACAAAATCATGTTCACCAACCCGTATTCGGTGATCAATGTTTTGGTCAACAACCACGTATTTAGCTGTC
Organism: Glaciecola nitratireducens FR1064; assembly: GCF_000226565.1. Taxonomy (NCBI): domain Bacteria; kingdom Pseudomonadati; phylum Pseudomonadota; class Gammaproteobacteria; order Alteromonadales; family Alteromonadaceae; genus Brumicola; species Brumicola nitratireducens. Next base: position 1,766,047 of record NC_016041.1, read on the forward strand.
TTATAAGCGTTTATGAGCTCTTCTTTAAGCATGTTTCAAAAAACCTTTGTTTTAAATTTATCCACACCACTGTAGATTGCATTACATATTTTGCTTCTCTGCCTATCGCTGTATTGATTCAAGCAAAAATGGCCCTCATCCATATAAACATCACGTCGAATTTCTATCATAAACCCCATTACATTTTTACTCGTTCGCCAAAATTTAGAGGGTACTAATGTACCAGAAAAGGGGGTGTTTACAGCTACATCAAAGCCTTCCTGCTCGAAAGCTGAGACTATACCGGATTCGAGCCTTTTTGGCGTATGAAAGTCGCAACAACCAATACAAACTTCTGGACGAGGTAAGGTTTGGTCTAATTCGTATGGTAATGCAGTACTTGGGTATGAGTGCACATCAATAATGATTATCTTGCCATATTTTTTTACAAGTGACTCAGCTCGAGACTCAAGTAGTTTATGATGTGAATAGTAATATTTTTTAAGAAGTTCGCTTCTTTCCAGTTGAGTCAAATCTCGTCGGATAGTTTGTCGTTGACTACCTTTTTCATAAATAACACCCATACCCACTTGTGACATCGTTTCTAATGAATCATCATCAAATCGCTCCATATCTACCAAAAGCCTTGAAACGGGGGCAATTATTCGATTTTCATTGCATACTTCGAGCGGTTTAACCAGCCAGTCCGTGAAATGGTCTGTTATTGCATTAATTTCATTTTTAAGCTCTACCTCTGAACAAATGAATTGGTCTATATCGTCAGTCGGTATATGCGTGCTGGCATGGGGAATATGCAACAAAATATCTTGGAAAGTATCTATTGACTTACCCTCTATTTATACTTTTAAAAAGCTGAAGCAGCGCTGGAATTGTATCTTATTGCACACTCAAAAACATGAACATCCATTGTGCTAAATTCAAATTATCCTACCTTGACGGGCCGCGTTTTAAAAGGGCAAATGGGTAGTGCTTTATTTTGCGCGAGGCTCATATACTTACCTTACTATGCTCACAGTGATTCTGTTAATTTTATATTACGCTGTTTATTCACTTGGGAAATCGGCGTTTACAAATTTGACTGTCCAGTGATTGTCACTTAAACCTTCTGAGACATTGTGATGTAGTGCTTTTTTCTCGGAGTAACCGTGGTTAGCTAAAAGCAGCTTTACGATAGCACTATTCATTTCACCTTTGAGTCCACCAGATAAGCTAAGTCGTTCCTGAACGACACTGATCAGGTCTAACGTGTCTAAAAACTTTGGGTGCTGCTCTTTCCAATTAACTAACGTTTGGCGAGTTACACTTAATTCACAGGCGAGCCCAGCTTGACTCGGTACAGCATCACCACAATCTAAATACCCTCCCTCGGCATACCAGTCTGCCTTTGCCTGAACTTTTTTACAATACTTGGTAGGTCTCATTTCTTCACCTCACTTATTAACTGTGTCGATACAAGCTTTGACTCTAATAGGGTGCTTTCACCATCAAATCGGTAAGCAACCAAGTGGCCATTGTCTTTCACGACTGACCAGTCGAGGCATGCAATCTTATCTGATAGTAATTGTGGCTTGCCTGTCATCCAGTAGTGACCGAAAAATACAGGCTTCAATATTCTGGCATTACTGAGAACTTCTGCTGGTAACGGCTCATCTGGCAATTGCGAAGGATGTGGCACTGACACTGCAGTAGTTCTATAAGTTGATGATGAATTTAAATCCCACCATTTCAAACGCATCTTAGAACGAGTATGGCCACCACCATCTTTAAATGAGTGCCCTGAAGGCAAATCTAGCTCAGGGCCTTTTAGGCAATACTCAATCGCTTCATAAAGCGGGTGGCTTTTTGTGGTTGCTGGCACCCACTGTTGTTGCTGTAACCTGAAGTCAGTCGTTAAGTGCGCTTTGAGATACGCAATGTTCTTATCATCCCAGGCTGCATGTGCACAGCAAAATTGTCCAGTTTCAAAAAGCAGGGGTAATGACATAAACCATTCAATGGTTTCAATGTACCAAGAAGAATTAACATCAGCCTGTTCTAGAAATTCACAATGTTGATCATAATTCTTTGTTGTATGGGGACGGAGGTTGTTGCCTGATTTATCCTTCAAGTACCATGACACCGCATTAAATTCGTGGTTGCCCATTAGCACCTTGGCGTGACCAGCTTGTTCCATGGCTTTCAGTATATTGACCACTTCGCGTTGTTTAGGTCCGCGATCAACTAGATCGCCTATGGAGATTAGTGTTCGATTAGGATGCGACCAAATACCGTCAACTTCTTTGTAGCAAAGCTTCTTGAGCAGTTGTACTAATTTATCTGCATGACCATGAACGTCACCAATAATATCAAATGCACCCATTTTTATGCCTCTGCAAAGCTATTACCTGAGTTAAATCTTACCACATATCAGGTGCAGCATCATAATCAGCCCACCATTTATTATCTATCTGTTCTTGTGGGTACTTGTCTTTAAAAGCAAAGTTGTGTTTTAGACACGCATGACCAGACCTAACATCAGAATACAAACAGCTATTTTTTCCTCATTCACGCTAACATTTACTTAATTCTTTGTTCACATATTTAATTGAGCTCATAGTATTTTAGAATATGGATTCCATAGCAACCCCCTATTATTGAACAAACCCTCAGTATTAATAAGCCTGTAGAGTAAGCGTGGTGTGGCTTTCATTAATTAACAGACTGAGGTTTTTTTGCGCTTGTGGAAATGAGCATTCATACATAACTTTGATACCTGTTTTATTGAAGATTTCAGCCTCAAGTTTTTTTAGGTCGATATTGCAATCGGTAGATGTAAATCCGTCGTGTTGAAGTAGTGTGATTGAAGGGCCATGCAGCTCAATCACTACTTGCTGAATCGCTGCCTCTTGTCCCTGTAAAATATGGGCAAGCTGCTTTGTTTCTGACGCATTTTTGCTGATCCTCTTTCCAATCGCATTACAAATGCCTGTTCGCTGCGTATGAGACTTAATAAGCACTTTGCGAGTCTCCCTCAGCTCTTTTCGCAAGCTTTTGAATGTCAGGTCATCTCGGACCTGTTTTGCCTTATTAACGCTGCCTACAGTCTTCACAAGTGTTTCATCCCTCTTGATTGATAGGGCCATGCCGAATATGAGACTGAGGAGTAATTCTTTAATTGTGCTTTGGTGGAGATTGAGTTTTTTGGCAAGCCTTGTGCGTTCTTGTCTTTTGTGTCTGAGATAATATTCGACGGTTGGTAGCTTAAGCCCTTCGCGCGCTGCAAGTTGCACTAGAATGGTGTATTGACAATTCGAAATATCATATTCTGGCTGACCGAATAGTGCTGCTTGTCTAACCTCTTTTGGCATGTATTGGAGATGGATATTCACACCATATAAACGGCCAGTTGATTTTTCTTGGTATTGTTGAATTATTTCGCCACTTACAGTCTGAGTATCTTTTGCTGCAAGCAGTAATAACTCTGCCTTGTGGATTCGTTCTACTTTCCACTGTTCAAGCTCATTTACTGGTAGACCAGTTACCGCTTCCCGCAAGCCGATGGGTAAAAGATTGTCAGGGCCATCAAGTATCTCTATCAGCCTATGTAGCGAAGTTGTCGAAATGGGCACGCTAGGTTTTATGAATGCTTGCGTCTTAGCTTTGTTGCCTTCAATGTTCCTTGAGAGTATTGCACTTGTTGGACCGTGCTTTGTTCTCAACTGGATTGGTTTATTGTTTTTCGAAATCAGATTGATTTGCTCAGGCGAAGTCTTAAGAAATATTTGTGTTAGTTCTTTCGCTTGATTAGTCAGGTTGTACTTTCTAGTTTCTTTGTTTTTCGCTTGATAGTAATTGCCTTGTTGAATAAGGGGTAAATCACGCAAGAGCCTGTTATAGGTAGGCCCTAAAAGTTCTCTAAGCGTTTTGCAACTTACAAAAAAATGATTAGATGAGGATGCATGTTGAAACCGTTTAGGATTTATCACGTTGGCCCAGATAAGTGAGACATATACTAAGGCAACTGGCCAAGACAATGCACTTAATTCTGGCACCTGTGAGCGCATAAAATCTACATACTCTTTCGGTGTGCTAACGAATGGATGAGAGCTCATTGATATATTCACGCAAAGAGGTGCTGACCACCTGTCTAGGCAGGCAGTTAGCAGCCATTAGTTTGCAAGTTCTCTTAATCGCCGTTGACAGCAGAGTTAACGTCCTCGAGTTTAATTAACTCGTGCATCAATTCATCAATAGTAACGGCCAACTCATAATCAAGGTTCGAGCAGTTTATCTGACAGGCTTGTGATTCTGAGCTTCTGAACTTGCTGTTTGCATCCCGCATAGCAGCGCGCAATGCTATTAGGACATCTTGTTTTTCTTTAATATCTAACGCTATCGCAAATACATCGCAGATTTTCATGCTGCAAATTCCTTTTTTTCAGTTAGAGAGTATTGAACAACTGATTTGAGAAAGGCGTTCGCAGAATGTGTACGAGTCTCTTCTAGCTTTTCTACAAGAAAGCGTATTTCACTATCAGATTGATTAGCTGCACGAGCCGCGATGATTGCCTGAACTTCGTGCTCAAGATAGCCTACAGCGCGTTGACCAATGTTGATAGGTTTTACGAATAAGCGCTGTTTTTGTAAGTAGTGCAGCGTTGTTTTAGAACAGCCGATAAGGCTGAGTGTTTCTGGTCTACGAATCACTCTGTGGCTAAATGTAATAGTCATTGTCGGTATCTCCTCTGTTGTTACCGACATCCTATTATTCACATATAAAGGTAGTTGTACCGGATCAATAATGCGTTTATTCGTCCGCTATGTTTTTTTGAATTTTCTATACGCCCTCAAAAAAGACTCAACATCCTTAGCGACTTTTGTCCCAGTCTGTTCGTGAAATTCTATTTTCCATTTTTTAAAAAATTCTTTCTGCGTTAGTGGTTTGATTCCATCGGAAGCGGCGCATTGCAACTCAGCATCATACTTCCAACTAAAATCGCGAACAGGATGTTGACTTTGTACTTGCGCAGCAAAATTTCCAGCTTTTGGTTTGATCTTTCCAAAGATTCTTTCAAGTTCAACATCGCCACCTTTCATGAAATAGAAGCCGAAAGTCTGTTTTAACCATTCCAACAGATACGCAGGCGGGTAAGCATCACTATTCAAATAAAAAAGGAGGGCTTCTAATGGTGTTTCAAACATATCTTCATCTGAACGATCAGCAATAAAAGCAATGTCCTTTTTATGAATTTGACCCAACCGCACAGCCTTGAAGGGGGGGGAAGAATCGGAAAACTGTAACTTTAGATACTTAGCATTTTCCCATGTGTTTTTTAAATGTATTGGTGATGACATACTACCCTCAAGTATTCCTTATTTTATTTACCAATTCAGGCCGATAGGGTTGCAGCTGTTTGGGAGCCAACCTAGACTTTCTGAAAGTGTATTAATTATTAATCAATCTCAATGTTTTATTGGTATTCGCTAAACTCATATTGCCAGTAGCAGCCTGTTCAACGTGAGCCGACCACCAGTTCATAACTTTTCTGCGTCTCTCCAAATAATCAGTGCGATTGTAAGCGCGTCTGACGCTATTACTGTCTATGTGTGCCAAGCATGCCTCGATGACGTCAGGTGCGAACGCTCGCTCATTCAGCGTCGTGCTAGCCAGGGACCGCAACCCATGCGCTACTAATGTTTTGTGATAACCCATTCGCTTTAAGGCCATATTTGCCGTCTGAGTGTTTGTATGCGTTTTAGGGTTTCGATCAGCAGGAAAGATAAACTCTCTGTGACCACTAATCGGTTTTATAAAATCGAGTAGGGCGAGTGTCTGTGGCGTTAGTGGTACAACGTGATCGCCATTGTTCTTTTTTTTCATCTTATCAGCGGGGATTGTCCATGTTTGGTTATCAAGGTCGATCTCACTCCATTTAGCAGTTGCTGCTTCGCTCGGTCTAACCATTGTGTGTAATTGCCATTCGATCAGCGTACGTGTGACAAGTTTAATGCTAGCAGTGCTCAAGCTTTGCATTAGTTGAGGTAGTTCTTCAGGTTTTATTGTTGGCAAGTGCTTTGGATTGGGTGAAAGAAATGCCTTGTGGATCTTAGACAACGGGTTAATGTCGATCAGCCCTGTATTGACAGCATAGTCCATGACTTCGTTAATGCGCTGACAAAGTCGTTTGATTGTTTCTTTACTTCCTTTGGCTTCGATAGGCCGCAAAAACTCAATCACTTCAGAAGGTGTTAGTTCTTTAACAGGGCGTTTTCCGATATGAGGAAATACATGGTTCCTGAGCGATGCTTCAATTTGAACCGCGTATTTAGCCGTTACTTTTGTTGATTTGACTCTCAGCCAATCAAGGGTGATGCAAGTAAAACTGTTAGCTTTATCTTGAGTTGCCGTGCGCTTAACTTCTGCTTTATGTGATTTTGGGTCGATGTCCTTTGATAATAGCTTGTGTGCATTTTTTCGTTTTTCTCTAGCATCAGCTAATCCTACGGTTGGATAAATACCAAAACTCATATCTTTGCGTGTGCCACTAAAAGGCACTTGGTACCTAAATATCCAATCCTTTGTGCCACCTGCTCGAACGCGCAAATGTAATCCTCTGCCATCACTGAGCTTATAATCTTTCTCACGTGGCTTGGCACTCTGTATCTTTGAATCTGTTAATGGTGTTGCTACTCTGGGCATTTTAGGGGTACAAATCGTTTGTTTAGTGAGGTTGTACCCCTAAATGTACCACTTAGATTCTGACTGTCAACGAACGTCTTTGAACTTTAACGCAATAAAAAACCCGCTAAAGCCAATAAAATAAGCCTTGCGGGTCTTTTTTGGTTCTCCATGAACCTCAATGTGGTGGAGCTGGCGGGAATTGAACCCGCGTCCAGAAAGCGTCAACCTTTGGTACTACATGCTTAGTTTGTCATTTGTTTAATCCTATGGACCCCGACAAACAGGGTTCCTTCGGACTGGCCTAATACTATTTCGCGGTTCAACCTTAGACAAGTTTCCCTCGCTATTTCACTAGTATGACCTTCCGTACCTCAGTTAGTGAAAAGAACTTGAGTGGAAGGGCCTATGCAGGGTATTAAGCTGCTAGTGCGTAGTTTTCGTCGTTTGCGACTATTTTTTTGCGGCTTTTTAAAGAGGCCAGCCGCACCTCTGCATGCACCTCCAGCATCATTGAATCCTGTCGAATCCAGAGCAGCCCCGAGATAGGGGAAGATTATAACACGCTTAACTGCTGAAAACAGCGATATTTATCGCCATTTCATATCTTAGTGGTACGAGCAAACATCTATTCAACAGTTTATAAGAAACTATTCATCGACGTGACTTGAAATATAAATCGATGATGCCATTGTACGACAATAGATTATCAACACAGAGTTAAGCGCTATGAAAGCATTTTCACCACTCACACTGCCCAATGGAACAGAAATAAAAAATAGGTTTGTAAAAGCGGCAATGGAAGAAAATATGGCTGAAGACAATCAGCTACCCGGTACTGCATTAAAAAACCTGTACGCTGCTTGGGCTAAAGGCGGTGTAGGTATGATCATTACAGGCAATGTGATGGTTGATAAAATGGCAATGACAGGGCCAGGTGGTGTTGCACTTGAAGCTGATACGCCAATTCAACCGTTTAAAGAGTGGGCTGAAATAGCAAAGCAAAACAACACAACGGTAATAATGCAAATTAACCATCCTGGTCGTCAAGTGTTTAAAAAAATGGGCGGTAAAGTTCTCTCTCCATCTAACATCGCCCTAAATATGGGTAAGCACAGCGGCTTGTTTACGCAACCAAAGGCCATGTCTGAAGCAGAAATTGAAGACGTTATTGCGCGCTTTGTCACGACGGCAAAGCGTGCTGAAGAAGCGGGGTTTCATGGCGTAGAGATCCACGCTGCTCATGGTTACCTTGTCAGTCAGTTCCTATCGCCATTAACCAACGTAAGGAAAGACGAGTGGGGTGGTGAACTGCAGGCGCGAGCTAAAATACTGTTTGATATAGTTCGTCAGGTTAAAAGTAGTTGTGGCAAGGATTTTATTGTTTCGGTAAAACTCAACTCGGCTGACTTTCAACGCGGTGGTTTTGATGTTGAAGATGCGATTGAGGTAGTAAAGTCACTTAATGACATGGGTTTAGATTTTATTGAGCTATCAGGTGGTTCGTATGAAGCACCTGCCATGCAGGGTAAAAGTGGAGACCAAAGAACGCTTGCTAGAGAAGCCTATTTCTTAACATTCGCGAAACAGATTGCCGAACACACCAGTATTCCAGTAATGACAACAGGAGGCATCAAGCGCTTATCAGTTGCCAACGAAGTTTTGGACAGTAATATGGAGCTGGTTGGTATTGCATCCGCCTTGGCTTACAATCCCGCGTTAATTAACCAATGGCATGTTGACCAAGATACAATGGGCTATATTCCAGCAACAGCTTGGAAAGATAAAACCTTGAGTGGTTTAGCTAATATGGCTTTGGTGAAGCGACAATTGCGTCGATTAGGTAAAGGAGATAAACCAAAGGTAAATTCGTCACCGTTGATGACGCTTATCATCGATCAGGTTCGCACTGCAAAATTGACAAAGAGATACCGCAAACAATATGTGGAATAGTATTACAGAGAAAACAGCACTGGTATTTGCTTTTTACCCGTGCTGTATTGTTTAAGAAATACGCATATGTGTTCAATTACAAACAGTAATTATGCACTATGTTTCATCATCCGTTCTTTCTGACGAGCCCAGTCTTTGTCTTTCACAGCGTCGCGCTTGTCATGTTCTTGCTTACCTTTGGCTAACTGAATTTCCAGCTTTATCCAACAGGCTTTCCAGTACATCGCCGTGGCGACAATTGTGAGTCCTTGTCTATCTAAACCACCCATCAATTCTTCAATTTCGCGTTTCTGTAACAATAATTTACGGACACGAGTAGGGTCACTTATAACGTGCGTAGATGCCTGATTTAACGGCATGATATTAATATTACTCACGTACGCTTCACCGTCTTTAATGAAAACGTAGCTGTCGGTAATATTCGCCTTACCGGCTCTTATTGCTTTTACTTCCCAGCCCTGTAATTGCAAACCCGCTTCGAACTTACTCATAAAGTGATATTCGTGGCGAGCTCGTTTATTTAGAGCAATGGTGTCATTTGTGTTTTTTGATTTTTTCATGGCGCTCATTATACGTAGAGTTGTTTGCTTTGTCTTTATAGATTTTAATGTGGATGTTTTGGAGATCGGCGTAAAGCTAAGTTGATAGGTAATTTGCGTCCTTGATTTTTCGTCATGAAAATTACAAATATCGTGATAAACTACGAACAATTGAAATTTGAGGTTGTATTTTAGTAATGCCCAGTATTCAAAGAAATGCACTCGTCGCATATAGTGCAAGCCAAATGTACGAGTTAGTCAATGATGTTGAAAAGTATGAAAATTTTTTGCCGGGATGTGTAAAAAGTGAAGTGTTAGAAAGCAGTGATAATCATATGCTTGCGTCAATGATTCTATCTAAGGCGGGAGTAAAGCAAACACTTACCACGTCGAACACGCTAATAAAAGACTCATCAATTCAAATGGATTTATCTGACGGGCCCTTCAAGTCGCTTTCCGGTGGCTGGAGTTTTACGCCTCTGTCAGATGATGCGTGTAAAATTGAACTTCAACTCGATTTTGTTTTTTCAAGTAAGCTAATGGAAATTGCTTTTGGAAAAATATTTAACTCATTGGCAAGCAATATGGTCAGCGCATTTAGTCAGCGAGCAAAACAGGTATATGGATAATGTCGAGTGCAATTAATATTGAAGTTGTTTACGGTTTGCCTGAAAAGCAAAGCCTACTGAGTTTAAAGGTACCCGTGAATAGCACTGTTTTACAGGCAATAGAAGCATCAGGAATACAAAAAATATATACCGATATTGATTTGAATGAAAATAAAGTGGGTGTATGGAATAGAACATGCAAATTGAACGACACTTTATTTGAAGGCGATCGCGTGGAAATTTATCGCCCGATGATTGCCGATCCTAAAGAAGTTCGCAAGCGCCGCGCTGAGAAAGCCAAGGATGAAGGGCGAGCTGACAAAGTAACTGGCGGTCGACCAAACCCGATGAAAAACAACAAAACAGAACAAAACGATCAGTAATCGAATTGCACTGTTTGCTATTTGTGGAGATGCGGGAAGCAACAGCGGCTTGAATGTAAAAAATCCCAGCAGTGCCGCCATAAATGAAAAAATGCGAACTAATACTTTTTTCTTTGCAATCCAGTTGTTGCTAATATTTTAGCGGAAATTTCTTCAATGGAAAATTTAGTACTGTTTAAGAAAGGGATTTTTTCTTTTCGGTACAAGTTTTCTACTTCACGTAATTCCATCCTACACTGCTGCATAGATGCATAACGACTGTTGGCTTTTCGTTCAGAGCGGATCTGATGCAGTCGGTTTGCGTCAATGGTGAGTCCAAATAATTTCTTTTGAAACCCTCTTAACGATGCCGGCATTTTCAAAATATCGCCCATATCATCTTCAGTGAAAGGATAGTTTGCTGCCTTAATGCCGTATTGCAAGGCTAAGTATAGGCTCGTTGGTGTTTTTCCAGAACGTGAAACACCAACTAAAATAATATCGGCCTCATGATAGTCCTTTAAATTTGAGCCATCATCGTTAGCTAAGGCATAATTTACCGCTTCAATTCGAATGTCATAGGTTTTTTCATGAATACTGTGCGTGCGATGTTTTTCAGGTTTAGACGGCACCCCAATAACTTTTTCTAGTGGAGCAACAAATTGATCAAGAAAATTATAGTTTATGCCGACCGACTCACTCATTAGTTGTCGAACTTCACTGTTGACCATCGTATAAAACACTAATGGGCGCTGTCCGCTTTCTTCAAAGTGCGCTTTAATTTGTTCAAGCACTGTTTCAGCATGTTGTTCTGTTTCAACAAATGGGATTGTAATATGTTGAAACTCTACGGGAAATAAAGACAGCAAAGCATGCCCAAAAACCTCTGCAGTAATGGCTGTACCATCGGATATATAAAAAGCAGCTCGCACAACATCTCCTTAACATTGTTGTAAATTAATTACGAAATAAAATTAAATTTTACTTTAGTATTGAGGTCAATTTAGAATCCCCCGTGAGCATTGTATACATGTATTTACTACCATGTATTAATGCACGAAATTAATCATACCTTGTTACAACAAATCGTGACAAAACTTATCGGCAAATAAATTAGCTGGAGGCTGTAGCAGTGCAAGAATTCATACTTTGGTATCAAGAGTTGGGCATGGACGATGTTAGCCGTGTTGGTGGTAAAAACGCGTCATTGGGTGAAATGATATCAAATCTGTCTAATGCAGGTGTTCAGGTTCCTGGCGGTTTCGCGACTACATCGCACGCTTTTAATCAGTTTCTAGAGCAGAGTGGTGTAGAAACAAAAATCCACGAAATTCTGGATGCACTTGATGTGGATGACGTGAACGCATTGGCTGAAGCGGGTAAAACCATTCGTCAGTGGATATTAGACACCCCATTTCAAACTGAACTAGAAGAAGAAATTAGAACTGCATTTGTTAAGCTGCAAGGCGAAATGGGTGACGAGGCCTCTTTTGCAGTGCGTTCTTCCGCCACCGCTGAAGATATGCCAGATGCTTCTTTTGCAGGACAACAAGAGACCTTCCTTAACGTAAAAGGTTACGATTCTGTATTAGTTGCAATTAAACACGTATTTGCGTCGTTGTTTAATGACAGAGCGATCTCATATCGCGTTCACCAAGGATATGATCACAAAGGCGTTGCATTGTCTGCTGGTATTCAGCGCATGGTGCGCAGTGATTTATCTGCTTCCGGCGTGATGTTTACCATAGATACAGAATCAGGGTTTGAAGATGTTGTTTTCATTACTAGTTCGTTTGGTTTAGGTGAAATGGTCGTTCAAGGTGCTGTTAACCCTGATGAATTTTATGTACACAAGCCAACGCTAAACAAAGGAAATCCTGCGATAGTGCGCCGTAATCTAGGTAGTAAATTAATTAAAATGATTTACTCAGATGATTTAGAACACGGCAAGCAGGTTGATATTGTTGATATAGATAAAGCCGACAGCATGCGATTCTCTCTCACTGATGATGAAGTGATGGAATTAGCTAAGCAAGCTCAAGTTATTGAAAAACACTATAAGCGCCCGATGGATATCGAATGGGCTAAAGATGGAATCGATGGCAAGTTATACATAGTCCAGGCACGTCCTGAAACTGTGCGCAGCCGCGAAGATATGCAGGTTATTGAGCGCTACCAGCTGAAAAGCGATGCAACAAAAGTGGTTTGTGAAGGCCGTGCAATTGGTCACAAAATTGGTGCTGGCAAGGCAAAAGTACTGGGCTCGATTGCTGAAATGGATATGATTGAAGCGGGCGACGTGCTCGTTACCGACATGACTGATCCTGATTGGGAGCCTATCATGAAAAAAGCCTCTGCGATTGTAACCAATCGTGGTGGACGAACTTGTCACGCAGCTATCATTGCTCGTGAAATGGGTATTCCAGCTGTTGTTGGTTGCGGTAATGCCACTGATACTATTGCTACCGGTGACGCGATTACGGTTAGCTGTGCAGAGGGTGACACTGGCTTTATTTATAATCAAGAACTCGATTTTGAAGTCATTACATCTCGCATCGATTCAATGCCTGACCTTCCTCTTAATATTATGATGAATGTGGGTAACCCAGACCGAGCTTTTGATTTTGCCCGTTTGCCGCATGAAGGCGTTGGATTGGCTCGTTTAGAATTCATTATCAACCGCATGATCGGAGTACACCCAAAAGCCTTACTCAACTTTGATGCTCAACCTGCAGAACTTAAGCAAGAAATCACTGAAATGATTGCTGGCTATGAATCGCCGGTTGAATTTTATATCGCAAAACTAGTTGAAGGTATTGCGACTATCGGGGCAGCTTTCTCTCCGAAGAAAGTCATTGTGCGGATGTCTGACTTTAAATCTAATGAATATTATAACTTAGTGGGCGGCTATCAATACGAGCCTCACGAAGAGAATCCTATGTTAGGTTTCCGTGGTGCGAGTCGCTACATTTCTGAAGATTTCAGAGATTGTTTTGCTTTGGAATGTGAAGCCATAAAGCGCGTTCGCAATACTATGGGCTTAACTAACGTTGAGATCATGATCCCGTTCGTAAGAACGTTGGAGGAAGGTGAGCAGGTTATTGAGCTTCTTGCAGAGCAAGGACTAGTGAAGGGTGAAAATGGTTTACGTGTCATTATGATGTGCGAATTACCATCTAATGCATTGCTAGCCGATCAATTCCTAGATATCTTTGATGGCTTCTCTATTGGTTCTAACGATTTAACACAGCTAACTTTAGGACTTGATCGTGACTCAGGTCTTATTGCACACTTGTTTGATGAAAGAAATCCGGCGGTAAAAGCACTGCTAGCGATGGCTATAAAAGCGGCTAAGGCAAGAGGCAAATATGTCGGTATTTGTGGGCAAGGTCCTTCTGATCATGAAGACTTTGCTGCTTGGTTGGTTGAACAAGGAATCGACTCTGTCTCGTTGAATCCTGATACGGTCGTTGAAACTTGGTTATATCTTGCTGAAAAACACGGATAAATCAATTTGATACAGAAAAGGCTACAAGCTAATGAGCTTGTAGCCTTTTTTTTTAAGGTCGCTTTGTCAAAAGTTAGATAATTTTCTGTAGATTACCGCCGCAGTGAAAATTTTCTTTTGCTCAAAGTACGTAGTCTTATCTGTACTTTCGTTTCAATAAAAACAGATCTACCTTGCGGGCAGTGCGTGAAGTCGCTCGCTGCGTTTTACTCAGGAATTTTTTGGCGTGCGGAAAGTCTACGCTAAGCAAAACGAGACCACCTAATACTAGTAGTATCGAACCTGGCAGGATCGTAAAGATGATACCCAAAATAATTAGCGTAATTGCTGCAGCTGATCTAAGTAGTTTCATATAATAACCTTAAACACTTCCATAAATGGTTTTGTAGAGCTTAGCTCAAACAAGTGCGTTTAGGTGTTTCAACATGTTACAAGTTGTGAAGTACTCGATGCGATTCAAAGCGATTAGAAAAAAAATGACACTTAATTATCTTTTCTGTACTGCTTTTGGCATTGATTAGCCGTCGGCGCGTTCAGCCTGTATCATCTTGTATAACTTTTTGGTTTTAACGACTTTACAGCCCATTGAGCCTTCAACCGCTTTCTTACCGAGGAATGCAACAGGTGCATATGGATGACGTTTCTTAAATATTTTCTTTAATAAATTTTTCATATTTTAACTCCAAGTATTTTGTTGCACGCATGTTTTCTCATTTGTCGTAAGGCGGCAACTAGGTCTTATATCCTCTTATTAATCGTTATCGACCGATGGAGTATAACCTAAATAGGTATGAATAGCTATATGTAATTTAGTGTGTTTTTTTAGTCATAGCTGATTCTATTGGCTTATAAGCATAATTAGCTTGATTTAGGTGTCTTTATTACCGTCAATTATCTGTCGTTAAACAGCTGAAATAGCTTGCATTGAAAAAAATGACTTGGGTATAAGAGATATTTAAATCATACATAAACCGACTAGAGCATTTGCTCCGTACTCTATATACTAGCGTTGCTAATTAAGGAGAGCCTTGTTGACTGAATTAACAGCTGTTGTAGATAACAAATTGACGAAAACTTTACCTCTACTCGCGCCTGAAAGTGCGCTGAACCAGAATGTTCGAGAATATATTATCGAATTAGAAAGATCTGCATACGCAGGTGACATTGAGGTTAGTTATTCAAGTCGACTCGCTGTGGCAACAGACAACAGTATTTATCAGCAACTTCCGCAGGCAGTACTGCATCCAAAGTCAACCGAAGACCTCGGTATTATCGCTACAATTGCCAATGCGTGGCCCGAGGTTACCTTTAGTGCAAGAGGCGGGGGCACTGGCACCAACGGTCAGTCTCTCACTCCTGGTATTGTGGTAGACACCTCGCGGCACATGAATAAAATTCTTGAGCACAACATAGACGAGGGGTGGGTTAGAGTGCAATCAGGTGTCATAAAAGATGCCCTCAATGATTTTTTAAGACCGTTTGGCTACTTTTTCTCTCCCGATTTATCAACAAGTAATCGGGCGACAGTTGGAGGCATGATTAGCACCGATGCGTCAGGACAAGGTTCACTAGTATATGGTAAGACAAGCGATCATGTACTTGCATTAACCTCGGTGCTTGCGAATGGCGATGTTATTAATACTGAACCTATGGCCTTGAGTGATGCAAGGAGCCGTGCTGAAGTAAATGACAGTCTTGGCGTTATTCTTCAACAAATCTTGCAAACTTGCGTGCAAAAGCGCGAGCAAATTATCGCAAAGTTTCCTCGTTTAAACCGTTTTCTGACGGGCTATGACTTAGAGCATGCATATAATGAAGACGAACAACTTATAGATATAAGCAGATTAATTGCGGGCGCAGAAGGTTCATTGGCTTTTGTTTCAGAAGCAAAGCTAAATATCACTAAAATTCCAAAATATACAGCGCTAGTTAATGTTAAATATGACTTGTTTGAATCTGCGTTACGTCATGCACCTAGTATGATTGCCGCAAATGCGACATCTGTTGAAACGGTTGACAGTACTGTTTTAAATATGGCTCGCGCCGACATTATTTGGCACAGCGTTTCTGAATTAATTACCGACGTTGAGAATAAAACAATGCTTGGCCTTAATATGGTCGAGTATAACAGTGACGATAAAGAAGAAATCGAAGCAAAAATAGCGATGCTTTCCAATCGACTGCAAACTGCAGCCGAGGAAGAAACCGACGGTGTCATAGGTTTTCAAGTGACTTATGATAGGACCGAAATTAATAAAATATACGCGATGCGGAAAAAATCAGTCGGTTTGCTAGGAAAAGTCAAAGGCATTAAAAAGCCGATAGCATTCGCAGAAGATACAGCGGTTCCGCCTGAAAACTTGGCCGATTTTATTATGGAGTTCAGAGATCTACTGGATAGCCATGGCCTAAAGTACGGTATGTTCGGCCATGTTGATGCCGGCGTCTTGCATGTACGTCCAGCCTTAGACCTTTGTGATATTGAACAAGAAAAACTAGTAAATCAGATTTCTGATCAGGTTGTGGCATTAGTCGCTAAATACGGCGGCCTTATGTGGGGTGAGCACGGCAAAGGGTATCGGAGCGAGTATGCTCCTGAGTTTTTTGGTGAAGAACTTTACGCAGAGTTGCGCAAGGTCAAGTCTGCCTTTGATCCTTTAAACAAAATGAATCCAGGCAAAATTTGTACGCCATTTGATTCATCAGCCATTATGGTAAAGGTTGCAGATACCAAAAGAGCAACGTTTGACCGCACAATCCCAATTGCATTTAAGAACGAATTTGAACCGGCTATGAGCTGCAACGGGAATGGATTGTGTTTCAATTATGATGTTACCTCGCCCATGTGCCCGTCGAGTAAAATCACACACGACCGAAGGCATAGTCCAAAAGGCAGGGCTGGTCTGATCCGCGAATGGTTGCGATTACTGAGCAAGGAAGATGTGGATACGTCTTCTCTCAGCTATCATCAATTCAAAAGCAATTGGTTACAAAAGCTAGGTAATGCAAAAACCAAAAAAGACGATTTTTCACAAGAGGTTTTTGAGTCAATGAATGGTTGCTTGGCCTGTAAGTCTTGCTCGAGCCAATGCCCTGTAGGAGTCGATGTCCCCGATTTTAGAGCAAAGTTTTTGTCAATCTACTATCAGCGTTATTCGAGACCGTTAAAAGATTACTTTGTAGCGAATGTTGAAATCTTATCGCCTGCTATGGCCAAATTTCCGCGCTTTTTTAACTTTTTCCTTGATTCAGCAATTGTTAAAGCGGGCATTAAAAAAGTGATCGGATACGTCGATGCGCCGCTGTTATCTTATCCAACGCTAGCGAGCAGAGTTAGCAGTATCGAATGCACGCATGACATTGCAGCACTGCAGAGGCTTAGCGAGGCTGACAGGGCGAACTATGTTGTTATCGTTCAAGACCCTTTTACCAGCTTCTATGATGCGCAATGCGTTGAAAAAATGATAATTGTTGTAAAGAAGTTAGGTTACCAGCCCGTGTTGCTTCCGTTCTCTCCTAACGGCAAAGCACAGCATGTTAAAGGCTTTTTAGAGCGTTTTGAAAAGACGGCTCAGACAACATCTACGTTATTAAATAGAATTTCGGCGCTGAATATGACAATGATCGGCGCAGATGCGTCTCTAGTGCTGTGTTACCGCGATGAATACGCTAAAATATTAGGTAAGGCGCGAGGCCAGTTTTTAGTGAATACTCTTACTGAATGGTTATCTGAAGTGCCAAATGAGCGTATTACACCGTTGGTGAAAAGTATCAAAACGCAAGAGAGCACAGACGTGCTTGACGCGAAAACGACTTATAAATTGCTTGCACACTGCACTGAAAAAACCGCGTTGCCAAAAACAGAGTCACAGTGGAAGGACCTTTTCACTTTGTTTGGTTTAGAGCTTGATATTGTGCCAGTCGGTTGTTGCGGTATGGCAGGAACCTATGGGCATGAAGTTGAACAACTAGAAAACTCTAAAGGGATTTACGACTTGAGTTGGTCAAAACCAGTGCAGAATGCTGCAAAGAATAAAAATAAGATTTTAGCAACGGGCTATTCATGTCGTAGCCAAGTGAAACGGTTCGATAATGAAAGACCACAACACCCTATTGAAGCTATTTGCGATATTTTGATGGAGGTAAATTAGCGGAGAATGTTTAATAACACGGGAAGTCAAGCAAGTTAACTTCCCGCATTATCAAATATTATTCTTCAGATTCAAGCGCGGTCGCTGAACGAATGTCACTGCTACGGGCGAAGAAGCGTGGTTTTGGCATATAAGGTTTTTGAGCCAAAAGGATTTTTACACCGTCTTCGAAATCAGCTTTATCTATCACTAAGCTGTCGTGGCTGAATGATTCTTTGATAAGCTGCATAGTAATAGCTTTATCGGTAACTAGATCCGTTGTCGCATTTGTTGTTGCATTTACTGTCCCTGTAAATACGGTGAGTGCCAATATAAATAATATTGATTTGTTCATGAGTTTCATTTCTTTGCCTTAATTTTATTTGTGACTTATTGGTTGTTTCTGTTATTAAATTATTAACAGGTTGTAAAAACTTTATTCCTTTAAATTACAACGTGTTATTTATAATTTCAGGTCGTCATATTAGGCTAATAAATGCAAATAATATAATGATAAAAACTTTGCTTATTAATTAGAAAAACTAATGTATAATTACTGTAATTAAATGAGCGGAAATTATCGATGGCAAAAAGATTACCACCACTAAACGCCCTGAAAGCCTTTGAAACTGCAGCAAGGCATTTGAGTTTTACTAAGGCGGCAGACGAACTCTTTGTCACTCAAGCAGCCGTAAGCCATCAAATTAAATCATTAGAAAGCTATTTGTCGACAAAGCTATTTCTACGACGCAATCGAAAATTGCTGTTAACGGAGGAAGGCCAGTCATATTTCATGGAACTCAGGGATATATTTTCAAACTTGCAGGACGCAACGGAGCGATTGCTTGCTTTAGGCTCTAAAGGAGCGATTACAGTTGCTGCACCTCCGAGCTTTGCTAGTCAATGGCTCGTTTCTAAGATTAGTCAGTTTTCTATTAGTCACCCTGACATTGATGTTCGTATAAAAGCGGTCGACCTTGATGATGGCTTTTTGGATGAAACAGTTGATGTTGCCATTTATTATGGAAAAGGAAACTGGCCAAGAGTTGCAGCGGTTAAGCTGCATACAGAATATTTGACGCCCATGTGCTCACCTTTATTGTTTCAACAAGCTAAACCGCTTGATAGCCTCAGCGACTTAAAAAAACATGTGTTATTGCACGACAGTTCAAGATCGGCGTGGAAAAATTGGCTGAAGCATTTTGGCGTTAAACAAGTTAACGTGAACCAAGGTCCTATGTTCAGTCACACAATGTTGGTTTTGCAAGCTGCGGCGCTTGGGCAGGGCATTGCATTGTCTAACACTCTTTTGGCTAAACCTGAGATTGATTCTGGTCGACTTATTTGCCCCTTTGAGGAGAGTATAGAAAGCAAAGATGCTTTTTATTTAGTTTGCCATCCAGGACAGGCAGAAGTCAGTAAGATACAAGTATTTACCGACTGGATGCTAGAGCAAGTAGAAGATGAACAAGGGCACTAACGCAGTTTAGCCTTATGACCTGGTTTTCAAATGGGTATTAAAGTGAGTATCAAAGAATGAACGAAGAAAAGCAGCCAATTGGCTTATTAACAATGACGAAAGAAACTAAGGTAGGTGTTTTTTTTGGCGCGTTCTACCTGGGTTTAGGAATTATGCTAGGTGCATTTGCAGCACATGGCCTAAAAGACACATTGAGTGTATATCAGATGGGTATTTTGCAAACGGGAGTAAAGTATCAACTCATTCACGGTGTTGCGCTGCTGATACTCGGGTTGTTTTGTTCTTTATATCAGCAAAGATTATTTTATATTGCGCTAATTTGCATAGCCGTTGGAGTAGGCTTGTTCTCATTTTCACTATATGCAATTGCGCTCCTCGGAATTTCCTTTTTAGGGATCATCACACCGATTGGTGGTGTTTTTATGATATTGGGTTGGTTTATCACGATGTACGCCGTCTTTAGGAATAAATAGTATGATCTCTAACAGTTTTAATCAGGAGACTAGTAACAAGGACTCTGTTTGCCAAGGCTCTTCATCCAAACGCATTGCGCTCGAAAGTAAATCTATGCTTTTCTATTGTCGTGAAGGCTATGAAGCTGATCTTGCGGCGGAGCTTGAACAAGTTTCGGCCAATCAACACCTTTATGGCTACAGTAAATTTGTGCCACACAATGCTATGGTGCAATTCCACTTTTACGAATCACTGAGCACGAAGCAGCAATTTGAGAGCTTTGCCTTGGATGATTGTATTTTTGCGAGGCAGCGTTTATGCGTTATTGGTAGCGTTGAATTGACTGACGCCGCAGACCGCATAAGTTCTATAGTCGATTACCTAAAAAACAATACAGAACTCAGTCAGCATAGCTTAGGAGACATTTTCGCTGAGCATGCTGATCATGAGAAAGGCAAAGAGGTGGCGAAATTTTGCAAGAAGTTCACTGTGCCACTTCGCCAAGCCCTTAGAAAGGAAGGGTGGTTAAGCAGTAAACCAAACTCGGGCTTGCCGTTTATACACTTTGTTTTTTCGGACAGTAGCGAGTGCACGATTGCATTTTCATATCCCAAAAACCGTCACTCACAACCCTTGGGAATTTCTCGATTAAAGTTCCCTAACGATGCACCAAGTCGTTCAACTCTGAAACTCGAAGAAGCTATTCAATTATTTATGAGTCCAGCTCAGCAAAGTTTGTGTTTGCAAAAGGGGATGACTGCAGTGGATCTGGGGGCATGTCCTGGCGGATGGACATATCAACTTGTTTCCAGAGGTATTCATGTGGAAGCTGTCGATAACGGTGCTATGGCTGAAACATTAATGGCAACAGGGTTAGTTAGCTATCAAGCTGCTGATGGTTTTAAATATCAGCCTGTAGACGGTCATGTTGACTGGCTAGTGTGCGATATGATTGAAAAACCGGAGCGTGTTGCCGAACTAATGACTCATTGGTTGTGTGATCGTAAAGCCACTAGCACGATTTTTAATTTGAAATTACCAATGAAGCAACGATTTCAGATAGTGGCTGGTTTAATAGCAAATATTACAAACACATTAAATGAACGTCAGATAAAACATCAACTGCGTGCAAAGCATCTCTATCATGACAGAGATGAAATTACCGTAATGATACTTACAGGCGCCCATTTACTTGAGTAGCGCATCAATTTAATACAGCCGTTTGTAAGCTGAATCTAGGTTTTATTGCGTTACTTTCTTCTAATATGTGCCGAATAGTTGCCTCTTATTTATGCGTTCGCTGAATTCTTTTTAAAGAATATGGTGAAAAGAGTGTAAATTGTTTGCAATTATCTATATAATTCGGCACGATTTTTTAGAACCTATAAAGTGGAAACATGTCTGATTTAGCACATTACAGAAACATAGGTATTTTTGCTCACGTTGACGCGGGCAAAACGACCACAACAGAACGAATTTTGAAACTTACCGGTAAAATCCATAAAACCGGTGAAGTTCACGATGGTGAATCAACCACGGACTTCATGGAACAAGAAGCAGAGCGCGGTATTACTATTCAGTCTGCTGCGACTACGTGTTTCTGGAAAGACCACCGCATGAACATTATCGATACTCCTGGACACGTTGACTTCACAGTTGAAGTTTACCGTTCATTGAAAGTACTCGATGGTGGTGTGGGCGTTTTCTGTGGATCAGGTGGTGTTGAGCCACAATCTGAAACAAACTGGCGCTATGCGAATGACTCAGAAGTTGCGCGTATAATCTTCGTCAATAAGTTAGACCGTATGGGTGCTGATTTTTACCGCGTAGTTAAGCAAGTTAAACACGTATTGGGTGCAAACCCACTTGTTATGACCTTGCCTATCGGTATCGAAGATGACTTCGTGGGTATCGTAGATGTACTTGAGAAAAAGTCTTACATCTGGGATGACACTGGTCTTCCAGAGAATTTCGTCATTGGCGAAGTTCCTGCCGATATGGTTGATAAAGTAAACGAATACCATGAAATGCTTGTTGAAACTGCGTTAGAGCAGGACGATGAGTTGTTGATGGCGTACATGGAAGGTGAGACTCCTTCTATCGCTGACGTTAAGCGCTGTATCCGTACTGGTACTCGTAAACTTGATTTCTTCCCAACTTACTGCGGTTCTGCATTTAAGAACAAAGGTGTTCAAAACATCCTAGACGCAGTTGTTGATTATTTGCCAGCACCTGCTGAAGTTGATCCACAAGATTTGACTGATGAATATGGTGAGCCAAACGGCGAAAAAGCGATTGTTTCTGCTTCAGAACCTTTCCGCGCTCTAGCATTTAAAATAATGGATGACCGTTTTGGTGCACTTACCTTTATCCGTATCTACTCTGGTACGTTGAAGAAAGGCGATAGCATCCTTAACTCATTCACTGGAAAGTCAGAACGTGTTGGCCGCATGGTTGAAATGCACGCGAATGACCGTACTGAAATCAGCTCTGCGCAAGCAGGTGATATCATTGCGATAGTAGGTATGAAGAATGTGCAAACTGGTCACACACTTTGTGATCCGAAGCATCCTTGTACATTAGAGCCAATGGTCTTCCCAGATCCAGTTATCTCTATTGCCGTAGCTCCTGCGGACAAGGGTTCAACTGAGAAGATGGGTATTGCTATCGGTAAAATGGTTGCAGAAGATCCTACTTTCCAAGTTGAAACTGATGAAGATTCTGGCGAAACCATCCTACGCGGAATGGGCGAACTTCACTTAGACATTAAAGTTGATATCCTTAAGCGTACTTACGGTGTTGACTTGACTGTTGGTAAGCCTCAAGTTGCTTATCGTGAGACGATCACTAAAGAAGTTGACGATTCGTACACGCACAAGAAACAGTCTGGTGGTTCTGGTCAGTTTGGTAAAATCGACTATAAAATCCGTCCTGGTGAGCCAAATTCAGGCTTCACATTTGTGTCTAAAGTTGTAGGTGGTAACGTTCCTAAGGAATTCTTCCCAGCTATCGAGAAAGGCTTTAAGGGCATGATGGGCGAAGGCGTGATGGCTGGCTTCCCAGTACTAGACGTTGAAGTTGAGTTATATGATGGTGGCTTCCACGCCGTGGATTCATCTGCTATTGCATTTGAAATCGCAGCTAAAGGCGCTTTCCGTCAATCAATCCCGAAAGCGGGTCCTCAGCTAATTGAACCAATCATGAAAGTTGACGTTTATACGCCAGACGATCATGTTGGTGATGTTATTGGTGACTTAAACCGTCGTCGTGGCATGATTAAAGATCAAGAAGCAGGTGTAACTGGTGTTCGTATTAAAGCGGACGTACCACTTTCAGAAATGTTTGGTTACATCGGTTCACTTCGCACAATGACTTCAGGTCGTGGTCAGTTCTCTATGGAGTTCTCACACTACAACCCTTGTCCAGCAAACGTTGCTGAGTCAGTTATTGAAGAAGTTAAAGCAAGAAAAGCAGCTAAGAAATAACTATTTGTTAGCTAACAAGTAATGCAAAAAACCCAGCCTTCGCTGGGTTTTTTTATGGCTGTTATAAAGCTAATCTAAGAAGCGCTGAATTTATACTAGCTTATTTTCGCAGTGCGAAAACTAAATTATTATTAAGGAGCCAAAGCAAGCTTTGTATTTGAATATAGTCGGTGGCTTACGAGTTATTTATTTTTCTGCAAATTGTGTTTGTATTGTCATTACATGTTTATGCAGACGAACTTTAAGGTAATCGAAGGGCGTTTTTTGTTCAACACTTGCATATTTCCATTCATAATATTCTTTGACTATATAAGCAAGTGCATTGGCCGCTTGCGCGCTTAATTGCGGTTGAATTCGCTGATTAAATTGTTGCAGGGTTTCATAGTCGGCGCGGTGCATTTCCTGTTTTTCGAATATTAGAAATAGCTTGTTTACCCATTTTATTTCGTTGGAAACCTTTGCTTTTCGTTTAGGCAAAAACAGCAAGCCGATAAATATTCCAATGATGACGAAGCTTCCTATGAGGGCATAACTAAAACTTTCGGCCTTCATATTGCCAAAGATCTTTTTTAACAATGACTTTTGGCTATCTTGGTTGTAACTCAATATTGATTGATCCCAAGTATGATCAATTTTCGCCATCAGCAAGCGCAATTGATTAAATACTGCATATTCCTTCAAGTTCGTTAGAGAGTAGGGAGACTGCTCTCTAAATTCTTGTCTATTTTCAATTGAGCTGAGCAGGCCTGATAAAACACGGTTTGGTGCAACAATCGCTGTCGGATCAATTCGAACCCAGCCTTTGTCATTATGCCAAGCTTCGACCCACGCATGAGCATCATATTGATGTACGCTAATGACGTTGCCAGACTGAACTTCTCCACCTTGGTATCCAGTGACTATTCGTGCCGGTACATTGGCCAAACGCAGCATGTAGGTAAGTGCAGATGCATAGTGCGAACAAAATCCGGCTTTATTTTCAAACAAAAATTCATCAATAGGTGCCGCCTGCATTAAGGGCGGTGATAAGGTGTAGCGAAATTCATCACCTGAGAACACTGCGCTTAATTTATTCACTATTTCTGTGGTGGTCATTGATTGGTTTATGCTTTTCTTCACAAACTCAACAGTTTCCGGATTACCCGTGGAGGGCTTTTGCAAATATTGAGACAGGTCTTCATAACCGTTATAAATGTTTAGAGGTTGTTCCACAAAAGATTTCAGTGCGTATAACCCCTGCGTATGCAATGGTGAACTGCCAGTCAGCTGAAATTGATGGTTGGTTGAAATTGTTTGCGTAGCAAGTCCTTGAATGACAATAGGTATATCTAACGAATATAGCCATTGAGTTGATGTTGGTTGTGCTATTACTACATAGTCCAATGACTCTCCGCGAAATTCTAAAGTTTTCGGCCCCTCAAATTGTTTGTTAATTTTTGAAATTGACCAAGTTTTTCCATCGAAATCATCTAAAACAATTGCTCGCCAATAACGTTCTCGCGCAGTAGGTATGCGACCACTAAATTCAGCTCTAAAAACCAGTTCGTCAGATTTTGCCAAGCTTGCAATATCACCCGGCGTCATTTTTTCTGACAAACCTGTTTTACTCGATTGATTGACCGGCATCTGCCATAGCGGAGATAACTTGGGAGTAACAAAAAACAAGAGGCCTGCGATTGGTACTGCCTGCAATAAAAGAATAAGAGTATGCTTAGCGTATGTCCTGATCCCCGTTTCTTTAATTTTTATAGCGTGCAGGACACAAAAAATCAAAATCACCAGAAATGCATAAAACAGGCTGTTTAATAAACTTTGGTGAAATATAAGCCCACACGCGACTAAAAATAATTGAATGGATGCAACCATTTGATAGTCACCAGTATGGTGTAAATTAATAATTTTTAAACAGCATGCAACCACAAGCAAATTAATCATGGTTTTTAGCAGACCGTAATCTGCCGCTAACCAGATCAAGATTGAGATACATAAGATAGCCAGTAAATTAAGAACTGAATTCTTCAGAGGCGTACTTTGTTTAACAGATTTGTAAAGACTGATGCAGAATGAACAGGCACACAATACCAAAACCCAACCCATTAATGGTTCTAACAATGAGAATATGAGTGCTGTAAAGGTTGCTAGCGTGGTAAATGCGGCAATTTTTCGATTGTGGACTTTGATTTTTTGCATATTATTGATCGCCTGTTTTAGCGCTATCAAACTTATTGATACTTTGCAGTGCTTGCTTATGACGGTATAAAGCAACCGCTTCTAAACATCGCTGCTGATGCTGCATGCCTGAGCCTGGCATTATCTGTTGATTTCCAATTGAGAAACCGAAGTTGGCATCTTGGTTGCTCAACTCAAGTATTTGAAAGGTTATTTCCCCTAAAGCGTGCTCTACGTTCTCAGTAAAGTAGTCAATGAAATGCAGCCAGCCGGATATTGCTGAGCGTTCACTAAAGTCTTTGCTTAGTAATCCTTGCCCTTTGGCAAAGTGCTTCCATGAAACATGGTGTATAGGGTCTGAATCACGATAGTCTCTAATACCTTGTAAGTCCTCTGACGTCACCAATACGCTTGTTTGATGACCTGTCTTACCCTGAGATTGCTGCTGCCTTAGCTTTAAGCGACAGGGCACAGGACTTGGGAAAACAAAAAACTGACCTGGTACTGTTAGATGTGACCAACATCGAAACAAACCAAAAGGAAAAATACTCTCAATTGAGATCCTGTTCAACTGATGACGTCCTCTTGCTAAAGAGCAAACAGCGATAGTGTTTGAACCATTTTCTAAGTACTCATATAAAGGGTAATGGTTGCTATAAATTGCGATATTCGACAGCGAATGAAGCGATGACCTGTTTGGCTTATGTGATAATTGAAGGCTTAATTGAACGTGTTGATTTGCGAAGCAATTGTCTATGGGGCGAAAACTAATATTATATTGCACAAAATTTGTGTAGCTATGAAATAAGGCGAGTAGTAAAAGTGCGAACACAAAGTAACAGAACATTAAAATCACATTGTTCTGGTAGTTTGTCCCGAGAATAAATAAACAAGTCATTAAACCTGTAACGGCCCAGCCGAAACGAGTCGGCAAAATGAACGTGTTATTGACATCCATTTGGTAGGAGTTGTTAGAAGGAATACGTTTGTCTAACCATTTATCAATACGAGATTGAGTCCAAGATTTCATCAAAGCACCTTTACGCAGCAATAGGATCGACTTTCTTTAATAGCTGCGCGCTCAGTAAGTTGGCGGTTTGAGCGTATTGATCTTGACCGCGTAAACGATGCTCAGTGACTGAAGGGAAGATCATTTGTACATCTTCTGGGATAACGTAATTTCTGTCGTGAATAAACGCAAAAGCTTGTGCACAATGATAGATTGCTTTTGATGCTCTGGGAGATAAAGCATTAGGAAACTCTTGATTGTTTCTGGTTGCATTTACGAGTGCTAAAATATAGTCAACAACCGCTTCGCTAACGACAACGGCACTCACCTGTTTTTGTAAGTCTAATAGTTGCGCAGTATCTATGACTGATTTAGTAATGAGTTTGTCATCGTCGTTCAATAACATCGATTTTTCTGCTGCGAAATCAGGGAAACCGAGTGATAGCTTCATGGTGAATCGATCTATCTGTGACTCTGGAAGTGGATATGTACCCGATTGAAATAGTGGGTTTTGCGTTGCAATAACAAAAAATGGCGTTGGCAGCTCATAGCTGTTGCCATCAATAGTCACCTGACTTTCTGCCATGGCTTCAAGCAGGGCACTCTGGGTTTTCGGGCTTGCTCTATTAATTTCGTCTGCTAACAATACTTGATGAAATATTGGGCCTGGGTGAAAGCTGAATTGATGTGTATCTGGCTCGTAAATGTTGACGCCTAGCATGTCTGCAGGAAGTAAATCTGATGTAAATTGAACTCTTGCATAATCCATGCTGAGCACTGAAGCCAAACACTGGCTTAGCGTTGTTTTTCCCATACCCGGGAGGTCTTCAAGTAACAAATGTCCCTTTGCAAGTAGGCAAACTAGTGCAAGCTGAATTTGCTCGTCTTTACCTTTTATTTTTTGTCTTATTGCTGCAACACAGCTTTCTATATCTTTTCGCATCTGATTATTATTTACGCCGTTTACTTTTAAAAATATGCATTGATAGCATGCAGTGTAGTTGAATTAGTCTATAACTACCTTCGTCAGATTAATACCTATGTATGTATGTTTTTCAAGCAATTAAAGGTAATATATTAGGGTGATAAATCTCTCAAAAGGAATAATATGAGTCTTCATCCAATGGCAGGAAAGCTTGCCACGCCCGATATGTTAATAAATGTGGCTCGTCTAATATCAGATTATTATGCGTTTAAGCCATCAGTTGAAATAGCTCAACAGAGAGTTAGTTTTGGCACTTCTGGACATCGCGGCTGTGCTTCATTGATTTCATTTAATGACATTCATATTGCTGCGATCTCGCAGGCGCTGGTTGAATACCGAGTAGCAAACGATATCACGGGTCCAATTTATATTGGAATGGACACTCATGCGCTTTCCGAAGCGGCAATTACGACATGTATTGAAGTATTGGCTGCAAACAGTGTCAATATTATTATTCAAGAAAATAATGGTTACACTCCCACGCCGGTGATTTCTCACTGTATTCTATCTTACAATAAAGGCCGTAAAAGCGCGTTTGCCGATGGCATTGTGATTACTCCATCACATAACCCTCCGTCCGATGGCGGTTTTAAGTACAATCCTCCTCACGGCGGACCAGCTGACTCAAATGTCACTAATCGAATTCAAAAACGAGCGAACGAAATAATTGCTAATGGCTGCCAGCAAGTTAAGCGGATAACAATTAACAAAGCGATGCAGTCAGACCATGTAACGCAGATTGATTTTGCGACTGCATACATTAATGAACTAGACCAAGTAATTAATATGTCCGCTATTGCCGATGCTAATTTGAAACTTGGCACCGATCCCCTAGGCGGTTCAGGTATTTACTATTGGGACCGAATTGCGGAGCAATATAAATTAAACATTGAGGTGGTTAACAAAAAGGTCGACCAGCAGTTTAGTTTTATGCACTGTGATAAAGATGGAAAGATCCGCATGGACTGTTCGTCCGCCAGCGCTATGGCTGGTCTTATAAACTTGAGGGATAAGTTTGACTTAGCTTTCGGTAACGACCCAGACTTTGATCGACATGGCATCGTCACGCCAAGCGCAGGATTAATGAATCCGAACAATTATCTTGCGGTGGCAATAAACTACCTATATCAACATCGACCTCAATGGCCCAACAGTTTGCATGTAGGAAAAACCTTAGTATCGAGCAGTATGATTGATCGCGTCTGTTCAAGTTTGGGGCGTGAAGTGAAAGAAATGCCCGTGGGTTTTAAATGGTTTGTCGAAGGCTTAAATGCAGGCTCTATTGGTTTTGCGGGCGAAGAGTCAGCAGGCGGTATTTTCTTGCGCCATGACGCAACACCTTGGGCTACCGATAAGGATGGTTTTATTATGTGCTTGCTAGCAGCAGAAATGACTGCTGTTGTTGGTGAGGATCCATCACAACAATATGAAAAGCTAACACAAATTCACGGAACGCCTTGTTATACCAGAATTGACGTCGCAGCTACATTGGAGCAAAAAGATGTATTGTCTAGCATGACAACGGATGTTGTAACTGCAAAACAGTTAGCGGGAGAAAATATCACTAATATACAAACTCACGCTCCAGGTAACAATGCAGCAATTGGCGGTGTAAAAGTGAGTACTGAAAATGGTTGGTTTGCGGCAAGACCGTCAGGAACTGAAAATGTTTATAAAATTTATGCAGAAAGCTTTTTGGGTGAACCTCATTTACAAAAACTAGTAAAAGAAGCTGAAGAGTTAGTTTCTTTAGTACTAAAAAAGCGCTAATTGTTATAGTTTTGAGTGAAATTTGTTTATAAAATGTAAATAAATTACATATTTATTGCTTGGCGTTTTAAAAAATCTAATAATTTAACAGTATTTTAACAATATGCATACGTTTTCATGAGTTTATGATGGCTTTATGTCACTGCCTGTAATAAAGTTACAGGCTGGTATTTTCATAAAGAGAGATAAAATCATGGCATCTTCCAATAAAGCCACAGGTTCTTCTAGTAAAGCTACACCGAGAAAGTCAGTGAAAGCACAGACGATAAATACGTCTGAAGCTTCCTATTCTAAAGCTGACATTAAACAGGCTATCGTTAGGCATTTGCATTCCACACTGGGAACCGATGAAAATAAAGCTGATAATCACGCATGGTGGAAAGCTACTAGTGCCGCTATGCAAGAACTCGTTCTAGAACGTCTTCGTACAACCCAAAAAACACACTATATGAATGATACGCGCGCTGTTCATTATTTCTCTGCTGAGTTTTTGATGGGCCGCCTGCTTTCTAACAATATGCATAACTTCAATTTATTCGAAACTGCAGACGCAGCATTGAAGGAGCTGGGAGTTGAACTAGCGGATGTACTTGAAGAAGAGCCAGATATGGCTTTGGGTAACGGTGGATTAGGTCGACTAGCTGCCTGCTTCATTGACTCGCTAGCCACAATGGAATTGCCTGCCATTGGATACGGTATTCACTATGAACACGGTTTATTTCGCCAAGAAATTAAAAACGGTGCGCAAATTGAAAGACCTGACAGCTGGAGAGACTACGGCAACCCATGGGAAATTTGCCGTCCTGAATCAATACAAGAGGTTCCACTGTTTGGTTACGTTGAAACCAAGTACGGTGAAAACGGTCGTGTTCAAAAAGAGTGGCACCCGGGCAATATCGTCAAGGGCGTTCCTTGGGACATTCCTATTGTAGGTTACGGTGCAAAAACGGTGAATGTGCTGCGTTTGTGGCAAAGTGAATCGTCAGATTATTTTAACTGGGATGTTTTTAATTCAGGTGGTTACGTTGACGCACAGCGTGAAAATATTCAGGCTGAAACAATTTCGAAAGTGTTGTATCCAAATGATGAGACAGAAGCGGGTAAAGAGCTTCGTCTAATTCAGCAATACTTTTTTTGTGCGTGTTCACTTAAAGATATTATTCGTCGTTACAAGCGCGCTCACGGTGACGATTGGAGTCGTTTCTCTGAACAAGTAGTCATTCAACTTAATGACACTCACCCAGCAATTGCTATTCCCGAGTTAATGCGAATATTAGTCGATCGAGCTGAACTTGATTGGGATACCGCTTGGGGCATTTGTAGCAAAACATTCGCCTATACAAATCATACCTTATTGCCAGAAGCACTAGAAAGATGGCCAGTGAGAATGATTGAAAAAATCTTGCCAAGACACATCGAAATTATCTACGAGATCAACCATCGTTTCTTAACCTTAGTTGAGAAAAAGTGGCCGGGCGATAATGTAATGAAGGCGAAGCTTTCTATTATCGAAGAAAGCACTGAGAAGATGGTGCGAATGGGTAACCTGTCTGTTATAGGATCATTTGCCGTAAATGGTGTTGCAGAAATTCATTCAAAATTAGTTAAAGAAAACTTGTTCCCTGAATTTGAAGAACTATGGCCGGGTAAGTTGACCAACGTTACTAATGGCATAACTCCTCGTCGCTGGTTAAAGGCGTGTAATCCATTATTGTCTGAACTTATAGGCAAGAAAATTGGCGATGATTGGCCATCTGATCTACCGCGTTTAGACAAGTTGTCCGAATTTGCTGACAATAAAACCTTTCAGAATCAGTTTATGAAGGTGAAGCAGAAAAATAAAGAGGCGTTAGCAGCTGAAATAAAACACCAAACAGGGATTAGTGTCGACACCAAAGCAATTTTCGATATTCAAATTAAACGTTTACACGAGTATAAGCGCCAGCATTTGAACTTATTGCACATCATGGCGTTGTATCGACGACTATTAGAAAATCCTGATTACGATATGCATCCTCGGGTTTTCATCTTCGGTGCTAAAGCTGCGCCCGGTTATACATTGGCGAAAGATATCATTTTTGCAATAAATAAAGTGGCGGATAAAATAAATAACGATCCTCGAGTGAACCATAAAATTAAGGTTGTGTTTTTACCCAATTATCGCGTCTCACTTGCGGAGAAAATGATACCCGCGGCGGACGTATCTCAGCAAATCTCAACTGCGGGAAAGGAAGCTTCCGGTACAGGCAATATGAAATTGGCACTTAACGGAGCTGTCACCATTGGTACACTAGACGGTGCTAATATAGAAATTGCCGAAGAAGTAGGGGATGACAATATATTTATCTTTGGCATGACCGTGGACGAAGTGACTAAACTGTCAACTAAAGGTTACAACCCGTATGATATCTATTATCAAAATAAGGAATTAAAAGCGGTATTAGATTGGTTAGACAGCGACTACTTTACGCCAGGTCAGCCCGGCGCGCTCTCATCATTAAAAAATAGTATGTTATCGGGTGGCGATCCCTATATGTGTTTAGCTGACTTTGAATCTTATAGTGAGGCCAACAAAGCACTAGATTCAGCGTATAGAGATAAACCAAGATGGGCTAAAATGGCTATTTTAAATACGGCTAAAATGGGTAAATTTACCTCAGATAGATCGATTGCCGATTACGTTGAACGGATCTGGAAATTAACGCCTTGTGAAGTTAATTAATCGGTAAAGTTCGCTTTTACCTTTTCAAAGCCAACCTTGTGTTGGCTTTTTTTATTAAAGATTTCATAAACACAGTCGATAACTGTATGATAAGCAACTTATGTGATTACGTTAGCCTATTTCTTCAATTTTTTCGGCGCACCTTTTTATATGGCTCATAAGCACCAAAGTCTATCAACGCTTCCAAACCGGCACCTCTTCATCGATATGATCGAAGTTGTAGGATCGTCACACCCATATTTTTCCTTAATGTTAGTGGACGTTATGCGTTTTTCTGACGTTTCATCAGCTTTTGATTACAAGGCCGGCGACGATATTTTACTGCAGATAGTGAATCGTATTCACATTATATTCGGCGAGGACCTCATCCTCGGGCGGATCAGCGGAGATATTTTTGGCCTAGTATTTGAAGGTCGCTTAACAGAGTCGGAAATGCAGGCAAAGTTCCAGTGCCTCGTTGAACATTTTAAAACGCCACTTTATACAAATGACACCGCCTTTATAGCTGACTTCAATGTGGGTATTGCGAGTCGAACACGAAGAAGTGTGACAGCGACAAAGATAATTTCTCTTGCCGAAGCCGCGCTAAAACAAGCTAAAAATAACCAGCATCAAAACTGCAGTTTCGTAAACGATAACGAAAACTCAGTAACAGGCAGAGGCCTAGCATTGAAGGCGGACTTAACGCGTGCAATGAAAAATGATGAGTTAGAACTGTACTTTCAACCAAAAGTGAACTTGGTCACCACAGAGATAATTGGCGCTGAATGCTTACTTAGATGGAATCACCCACTAGACGGTGTATTGTTTCCAGGTACGCTTATTGAGGCGGCAGAATCATATAACATGATGAACGAGTTAGGGCATTGGACAATATTACATGCTTTTAAACGAGTAAGATGCCTAAATAAGAAAGGAATAAATATAACCGTCTCGATAAATTTATCACCCAGTCAGTTGTATGACAGCGGGCTACCAAGACTTCTATCAGATTTACTTCAAGAATATGAAATTCAAGCAAATATGATAGAGCTTGAGTTAACCGAAGATGTCGTATTATCAAATTCGTTGATGGTGAAGCGACAGCTAGATGAAATTCGCGCCATGGGCGTTAAGATATCTATGGATGATTTTGGTAAAGGTTATTCGAATTTATCGTTCATACGCGATTTACATTTAAGTGCAATAAAAATTGATAAAACCTTTGTTATGGACCTTGAAGAAAACCCTGTCAACAAAGCGATTGTTAAAGCGACTAAACTCATCTGTGATGCAAAAAATGCTGAAGTGGTTGCAGAAGGTATAGAGACGGTTCAGCAATTAAACATCTTAAAAGACATTAATATACTCAGTGGGCAGGGCTTTTTGTTTTCGCCAGCTGTAAAATTTGATTCTTTTGTAGCTCTTTGTGAAACCGGAAATTTTAAACAGTTATTGGCAGATAAGGTGCGAAGCGCGGCAAGTTAATGTTATGATTTAGTGGTCTTTACTAATTCGCAAAAGAAGTCATGTCAACAAATCCAATAAGCTTTTTAGCACAATCAAGATTCTCTCCTGAGACCATACAAGCTCAACAAAGATTTCAATTAAGCAATGGTACGACAGTGGAAACCTGCTGTCCCGGCGTCATTACGTTTGAGCCTGCGTCGTTGCATGCAGCAAAGTCTATCTTGCTCTCGTCAGGTGTTCACGGAAATGAAACTGCGCCCATAGAAATTTGCGAAGCCTTAGTTGAAGACTTGCTGCAAGAAAAAATTAAGACTCAACACCGTGTTATGTTCATTTTTGGTAACTTGCCGGCAATGAATATTGGTGAGCGCTTTGTTGAAGAAAATTTAAACAGATTATTTAACGCGTCGGTGTCTATCGATAACCAAGAGCAAGTGCGAGCGCAAGAACTAAAACGTGAAGTACATCGGTTTTTCGAGAGTGACTCTGCAGCACCGTCTTCACATTCTGACTCCAAGCGTATTCACTACGATTTGCACACAGCAATTAGAGAATCAAAAAACGAGAAATTCGTTGTTTACCCTTTTCTTCACGGACACGAATATAGCAAACAGCAGCTGCGTTTTTTGTCAGCGTGTGACGTGAACACGGTCCTGCTTTCACAATCGCCGACATCAACTTTTAGCTACTACACTTCACGTAATTATAATACCCACGGTTTCACTGTAGAGCTGGGAAAAGTTAAGCCTTTTGGTGAAAATAATATGGCTAGCTTTAGGAATGTGAACGAGATGTTGACGCAACTTATTACACGCCAAGAACCTATTTTGCCGCCTCTTGATGAATGCCCGCTAGATGTGTTTGACGTTAAACAGGTTATTGATAAACACACTGACGATTTTAAACTACATTTCGCGGACAACATCCCAAATTTTACTGGCTTTCCAAAAGGAACCTTGTTGGCGACAGATGGTGACAAAGAATATCGAGCTCTTGAAAACGATGAAGCAATTGTATTTCCAAATGCTAACGTCGCCCTTGGTCAGCGAGCGCTATTAACGGTGGTCCGTTGTGAAATTTGAACTAGATAAACGTTTACAAAATGACAGCCATTTTGTGTGTAAATTACCACTTTCTCAGGTTAGATTGATCGACGACAGTCAGTTTATCTGGTGTGTGTTAGTACCTGAAATAAACACAGTCACAGAAATTATAGATCTGAGTGAATTACAGCAACGTCAGATGTGGTTGGAGTCGGCACTTCTCAGCAAAGCATTGAAAGAAGGTTTTATTCCAGACAAACTGAACGTCGCAGCAATCGGGAACGTGGTTTCTCAGCTGCACGTACATCATATTTGCCGTTTTAAAACAGATGTAGCCTGGCCTGCGCCGGTTTGGGGGCGCCAAGCGATGGTAAATTATCAGGAAAGTGACCGTTTAATGCTAATTAAAAAAATTCATGATTTACTAAAAGACCAGGGTGCATTTAAATAAGAATTGCTCTTGCAAGGATACCCTTAAATAAGAACGTCGGTATCAATAACCCTGCTTTTAAGAGCGCTCGAAAGTAAGACTAGATAAATGAGACAGTACTCAAATTAAACCAGCACTATCATCATCATCTTTATTGTTCGATTTTTGTCTTTGCGCCTCTTCAAACTCTTCGGAAAAATGAAACGGCTTAGATTTGAGCAGTGCTGTTATGGTGCTGATGATAAAAGCTAATACAATCACGATAATAGTAACAACAATCCAAGTGCTCATTTTTTTCCTCGATTTAAGGTGTAACGTTCAAATAACGAATTGAGGTGCAACAATACAGTATCCAAACCCAAAATACCTGATTCAATTAATTGCTCTCGCAATAAATCAACAGAAAATGAGCTAATGATCTGCTCCGCTATCGGAGAGAAGGATAGGTGCCAAGGTTCAGCCGCTACTCCACCGGCGTATTTGGCATAAGGTCGGTGAAAGCCAAACTTAGACGCGTTGATTTCTACCCATCTCGCTAGCGCGGCACATGGGCCGTTACCCTCATATTCTTCAGTAACAAGTTCAAAAGGTACACCGCAAGCAGCCACTTTTGTGCGGTCGTAAATATCAAAGTCAGTTCCCCAATGGTGACGACTTCCCCCTGGAAGCGCTGACCAGAGAAGAATTGCATGCATTTTCTGAACATTGTTTAAGGACGCAGTATCGAGAACGTGACCATCAAGTGAGTTTAATTTTAGTTCGCCGCTCCATTTACGATCCCAAATACTTGCTTGCTTCGCAAAACTACGATAACTGCTCGCGATTTGTAAATCATGACCCTCAAGGCTTGCCGCTTCTTGCATTGCCAAAAACGCATCTTTGACTGCCGGCTGTAGCTGGTGTTTATCATCAACCTGAACAACATGTTCTTCATTTAAACCGAGTACTTGCTGTGCTGAAATCATGCGAGAACACGCACTAATGTAGCGTAATAAATGTTCTCTAATGCTTTTATATTTTCAATATTAACGCGCTCATCTACTTTGTGAATGGTGGCGTTTTCTGGCCCTAATTCGATAACTTGAGCACCGGTAGGCGCAATAAATCGTCCATCCGAAGTGCCACCAGCGGTCGATAATTCTGTATCTATGCCAGTGACTTCTTTTATGCTTTCGACAACGGCATCAACGAGTGTGCCTCGTTCAGTGATAAATGGCTGTCCATTAAACGTCCAAGCAATATCATACTCGGTATCGTGTTTTGCGAGTACTGCGATAACCTTATCTATCAATTGCTGGTCAGTTACTTCTGTTGAAAATCGAAAGTTAAAGCAAACCTCAACTGCTCCGGGGACAACATTTCCAGCACCGGTCCCAGCATGTATATTTGATACTTGAAAGCTAGTTGGTGGAAAAAACGCGTTACCTTGATCCCATGTCGTTGACGCTAATTCTGCTAATACAGGCGCAACGGCATGTATAGGATTTTTCACTAAATGAGGGTAGGCTACATGTCCTTGAATGCCCTTCACTATAAGGTCACCTGTTAATGAACCTCGTCGACCATTTTTAATTACATCACCGGTGTTGACTGTGCTTGAAGGTTCACCAACGATACAGTAGTCAATCTTTTCATTGCGTGCTTCTAAAGTGTCAATGACCCTTGTCGTACCATTTATGAATGGGCCTTCTTCATCACTAGTAATTAGATATGCAATAGAGCCTTTATGATTCGGATAATCTTTTACAAAGCGTTCGGTAGCGCATAGCATTGCCGCTAAACTTCCTTTCATGTCTGCGGTGCCACGGCCATATATAAATCCATCTGCAATAGTGGGTTCAAAAGGAGGGTACTTCCATCTTTCAGCGGGTCCTGTTGGCACGACATCTGTATGGCCTGCAAAGCAAAAAACAGGTTTGTCGGTGCCTTTGCGTGACCACATATTGGTAGTATCGTCGAAAACCATAGATTCATTATTGAAACCAAGAGGTCCTAAAATAGCATCCATATAGACTTGGCAGCCTCTATCTTCTGGTGTGACTGATTGACGCGAAACCAGATCCAAGGTTGTCTGAACAACGTCGCGTATCATGCGAAGACCTCGCTGTAGTTTTGCGCACTAAATCCGACATAATAGTTACCTTCAGTGACCAGAATAGGTCGCTTTATCATGGCTGGATATTCAAGCATCAGTGCCAGAGCGGTTTGTTTATTGATCGCATCTTTTTGCTCTTCCGGCAATTTTCGAAAAGTTGTTCCGCGCTTATTTAGCATATTTTCCCAACCCACCTTTGCTTCAGTGTCTGCGAGCCATTTGGCATCTAATCCATCTTTTCTGTAATCATGAAATTGATATTCTATTTGGTTCGAGTCGAGCCACTTCTTGGCTTTTTTGATGGTGTCACAGTTAGGTATGCCGTATAGCTTTGTCAATTTTTTTATCCTTGTATTTAATTACGTTCCAATATTAACGAAAATTACTTATTGGATTATGTCGTAGCGAGCTTTTTGTAATGCCGCAACGGCTTTTGATAATGTATTTGATTTGACCAAAAAGTAATCTGTTTCGAATGTGGAGACAACAAATATGCTTATTTTGGCTGCGGCGAGAACCGCGCCAATTTCAGCCATAATGCCAACCATTGAGAGGTTGAGTGGGCCTAGTACCTCAAGCACTCGCCAATCGTAGTCTGACTCAATCGCTTCAATTTGGATATCTTGTTTCACCACTAATGACAATTCGTCGTGGGTTTTGCCGATAAAATAGAAATCGCTACTTAATACCGATGGAGGTATTGACTGCTCTTCACTCAATGAATGAATTGCAAACGTAGGCTCTAAAACCGAAAGTGTTTGTTTTCCCAATGGTATTCTCTCTTATCCACTAAAGTTGTGGATAACCTTGTGTGCGACTTATGCCTAAGTGTATAACGCCATGTTTTAAATAGTAAATATTAATTGGCTATATAACGTGCACATCGATTATTAATCGTTAAATTACATATATTAACTGAAATAAAAAGCTTAATTGGACTGTATTTACGTGCTGTTTTCACGCAAACTATACACCGAAATTGTATACACTGAAAAGGATGATCGGGCCTAGATGTCTTCACTCAATATTTATGCGGGCAGCGTTGCACGCAAAAGAATTCAAGAAGAAGGGTTTCACGCCGGACTATTTGGCGGCTTTTTAGGTGCATCTGGAGGACCGAAGTGGTTCGTACTAGCAGGTTTAGATAAAGTTATTTTTCCTGAGTTTCTCGATTCGAGTTCATCGTCAATTGATATTATGGGAAGTTCTGCAGGGGCCTTTCGTGCCGCTTGCTTAGCTCAAGACAAACCGGCTGACGCCATTGAACGACTCGCCACTAACTACGCACAAACTGTGTATTCAGCAAAACCTAAGGCCAAGGAAATTACTGAAAAGGGATATGACCTTTTGTACCGGATGCTTGGTGAAAATGGTATTACTGAAGCCTTGAACTCAACTAAGAAGAATGTGCATTTTTTCGTTCAGCATTGTCACGGTCTTGTTGGTTCTGAAAGAAAAGCGTCACAGCTATTAGGATTGTCAGTTGCCGCAGCAAGGAACATGGTAAAAAGGAAATCCATCTCAAGGCAATTTACGCGAGCCGTGTTTTCATCTAAGCCAAAACAAGATTTATTCGTTGACCCATATCATTTCCCAACGGATTATTATTTGTTGGAAAAGGATAATTTTGTACCGTCATTAATGGCTTCGGGCTCAATACCTATCGTATTAGAAGGGATAAAAGACATACCTCATGCTAAGCCCGGAGTTTATCGTGATGGCGGCATTATTGATTATCATTTTGACCTGGCTTTTCAACAATCGGATCTGGTGCTTTATCCTCATTTTTATAATACGCCAACGCCAGGGTGGTTCGATAAAAATGTGCCCAGTAGGCAGTGCCACGAAAGTAGCTACGAAAATGTCGTTATGTTGGTGCCAAGCCAAGAATTTGTTGCTAGCCTTCCGTATTCAAAAATACCCGATAGGCAAGATTTTAAAGACATGGAGGCTGAGCAAAGGATCAAGTACTGGCTTGAAACGATAAAACAGTCAGAACGTCTTGCTGAAGACTTTATACAGCATTTAGAATCTGACAATATATTGTCGAGCATCAAACCGATAGACTTGAAGAGAAATAGAAAGGGTTGATGCTCGCAAGTGTAGAGTGATAAAACATTCACCTTTGCCAATACCTCAACAAACTATTGAACAATGCTTATTGGGCAAGAATCAATAAACCGTTCAATATCTATTCCAAAACCCACTTTATTCCCTGCCATTGTTAAGTGAATATATTGTTGAATTGTCTTTTTTGGCAAAGGCAAAAGTGACAAAAATCCATTGTGTAATTTTGTTTTATTTCCTTGTTTTTAAAGTATTGGCTATATAAATCAGTTGGATGTATGTATAGCGATTCTGGCATGGTTTGTGATAAACACAAATGCCATACATAGCCTGGATTAGTAAGCTTATCTTTCAATAACGAGAAATATTACGCCCGCTTTCTGTGAACGACGCTCGCGAGCAAAGACAAGCGAGGAGGACAGCATAAACTAGGTGTCTCGGCTCAAGGAAAATTGATAACAAGACTAAGGACGAAAGTTACTTAAACTTTCAGGTATATGGGCATAATAGCCTTGGTAATAATCTATTTTTAGCTTTCTTAAGATATCCAAAGACTCAGCAGTTTCAAT
This sequence comes from Glaciecola nitratireducens FR1064, assembly GCF_000226565.1. Classification (NCBI taxonomy): domain Bacteria; kingdom Pseudomonadati; phylum Pseudomonadota; class Gammaproteobacteria; order Alteromonadales; family Alteromonadaceae; genus Brumicola; species Brumicola nitratireducens. The sequence goes on from NC_016041.1 coordinate 1,805,531, forward strand.
ACATTCAGCGACTACTTTAATGCCTTTTGCTTGAGCTATCCCAGCAATCGACTCCACCATTTTCTGACTTATTTCGTCTTTATCGACATCACGTACAAACATGCCATCGATTTTGACATAGTCGACCGCTAGCAATTTCAAGTACTCGTATGATGATGTGCCTGTGCCGAAATCGTCTAGTGCAAACTTAAAACCGAGCTGCTTCAATGAGGAAATTAGCGCTTGTGTACTCTCTAAGTTTGAAATAGCGGATGTCTCCGTAATTTCAAAGCAAATTTGTGAAGGCGATACCTTATATTCACTGACGTAGGTCTTTATCACAGCGTCGGCGTTTGATTTAGCAATAAAGTCACCAGATAGATTAATAGACATTTCGACGTTAGTTGGCATTTTAGCGAGTGCACTAAAAGCATTTCGCAAAACCCATTTGTCTATTTCGGTAATAATATGAAACTTCTCAGCTACTGGAATGAACTGGCCAGGAGGCTTAATTTTTCCATCACTCCCCATCAATCTAATGAGTACCTCAATTTTCTTGCCATTTTCTGCATTTATTGGTGTTATTTCTTGATAATACAGAGTGAAAAGATCTTTCTCTAAGGCTTGATGAATCAACGGAATAATACGCATTTGCTGATGTGTTTTATCGATGTGTTGTTTCGTGAAGTTGTACACGGACACTTCACTACCGCCTTTTCTTTTGCTTTCAAAACAGGTTCGTTCTGCAATACTCATCAAATGTGACACAGAATCGATACTTTCATCAATCTCGACAAGCGCTGCACTTAGGGTATGCTTATACGCTTCTTCTCCCCACTCAAAACGATAACTTTCAATGGCGTCTTTGATCGTAGCGGTTCTTCTAATTGCATGGTCAAGCGAATCAAGAGAGAAAAGCACCGCGAATTCGTCACCGCCTAATCGAGCAATGATATCATCTGATGAAAATAAGCTTCGCAAGAGGTCTGCCATTTGTCTTAATAACTCATCACCTGCAATATGACCGCAGGTATCGTTGATAACTTTAAATTGGTCTAAATCGATAAACAGAAAATAGTAATGAGTGTTGCGGGGAACTGATAATTCGAGAACATTCTTTAACTCTAGTTCCATTGATGTTCTGTTAAACATGCGTGTTACAAAGTCATGGTTAGATAAATAGGTAATCTTATCTTGAAGCCGTCTACGTTCATCTACTTCTCGGCGCAACCTCGCGTTGGCTGCCACTAACTCTTTTGTTCTTTCATTAATCTTAATTTCAAGGCTTTCGTTGGCACTCTCTAACATTGCGTTCGCTCTATCTAACGATTCTACCAGATTGCTGAGTGTTAAATGCGTATTGACTCGTGCGACTAACTCTTCTGAGCGGACTGGTTTCACAATATAGTCAACACCCCCGGCGGCAAATGCCTCGCTGCTGTCGTTTTCGCTACCAGTTAAAAAGAGTATCGGAATATGTTTGTTTTTAGGGTCTTCTTTAATGCGTCGACAAACCTCTATACCGGTCATATTTGGCATATTGATATCAAGTATAATGAGATCTGGAGGGGTGCTATTGACAATTTCTAAGGCCGCTAGCCCTGAAGTAGCTATTAACATTTGTGCATTTAACGGTTTTAAGTGACTGATGATCACATTGATAGTTGTTGGGTCATCATCTACCGCTAGTATTCTGAATGTCGCATTTTTATTAATCATAAAGTCCCTTCGATTAACTTCTTTGTCTTTTCATAATCAAACTCTTCCAAAGCATTCACTATAACATGAAGGATAAGGTCGTCATCGTGATCTTTTGCAATATCGGCAAGCTCATCTACTAGTTCAAAAGGTACTAGTTCGCTTCGTGAAACCAAAGGCATAATTTCGTTTAAAATGTCTTTAACAAGGCGTTTCGTATCTGATTCAAAATTGTCTTTTTTATTTATTTCTAGCACATTATCAATGTCGGAAATGGCATCACCAAGCAAAAGGTTAAAGCGCTTTAAATCGGAAGAGATTAATTTGTTTTCACTAATCTTTTCTTCAAGCACAATTGCTAATCGATAGAGCTTTATTAGACCAACATTGCCTGAGCTCCCTTTGATTGTGTGTAACTTATCTCGCAACAAATCCATATCGACTCGGTTAGTTGGGAAGACAAATGATGTGTCGCCATGCTGCTTTTTAAATAAAGCTAAACTTTTAAGATAAATAGTTGGTTGATTAATAAGGATAGGGGGAGCAGACTCCCAATCCATCGTTAACAAATTATTTGGAATGATAATTTGTGAGTCAGTAATCATATTTTTATCTACGCTGCCGAGCATATGAAAATTAAGCAGTGGTTTGGGAGTTAAACTAAATCCGCTCACTAATGCTTTTTGCAATACGCCAACATCAATAGGTTTTGGAACATAGTCGTTCATACCGCTCTGCAAACACTTTTCTCTGTCGCCTTTCATTGCGTTGGCTGTCATAGCAATAATCGGAATATTTTTATAGCGTTCACCAGCATCCCCTTGACGAATTTTTGCAGTGGCCTTGTATCCGTCTAATACGGGCATTTGGCAATCCATCAAAATCAATGTGTAGGGTTGATCAAGTTCGCTTTGTATCAGGGTTTGTATAGCAATACTGCCGTCAATAGCAACGCCATACTGTAGCCCAAACTTCTTCAATAGCCCTTCAGCCACGAGCTGATTAACTGAATTATCTTCTACAATAAGGACTTTATGGTAGCTGGGCCACTTTACAATTTCTGGCAGTTGGTTGTTAGCGTTTACTGCTTTTATATTGTTGCTTGCAGTGCTCTCATCACCTGACATTAGTGCTATCGTATTAAATAGTTCTGAGGAGCCAACTGGTTTCATTAAACAAGAGTCTAGTCCCAATGAACCAAATTCTGCAACCGACATTTGAAATGACATTGAACTGAGCATCAGTATTTTTATGTCTTTGTAGCGGTCAATCATTTTTATGTCTGCTACGAGCGATAGACCATCCTTATTTGGCATGTTCATGTCAGTAATTATTAAATCGAGTTCAAGTGGCGCGGAGTTGAGTTTGTCTAGCGCGTCAAAAGCGTCTATAGCTAGGATCGGTTTAACGCCCCAATTCTCTAACTGGCTTGCTAATATTTCTCGATTCGTTTCGTTGTCATCAACAACCAGTATTTGCCAATCGACGATATTCGATCTCGCTTGAGGCTTGTCCTCTAGTAAACTGGTTTTCAAGTTGATATCGAAGCTGAATATGGTGCCTTTATTGATGCTTGAGGATACCTGTATTCTTCCTCCCATTAATTCAATCAGTCGCTCACAAATTGCTAGTCCCAATCCTGAACCACCATATACTCGCGTGGTAGATGTGTCGACTTGCATAAAGGACTCGAATAAATGCTCAAGTTTGCTATCGGGTATACCAATCCCAGTATCTTCAACACTGCACTCAAGTCGTGTTGTGTCACCTTGGTTAATTGTTTTAGCCCTAACCACAATTTGACCAACTTCAGTAAACTTAATTGCATTGCTGATAAGATTAGTAAGAACTTGGCGTAATCTAACAGCATCACCAACAACCATCTTTTGCTGAATGTCTGAGACATCTACAATTAACTCTATCCCCTTGGCATCACTTCGTATTGCTAATGTTTGCGCAACATTTTCGATTTGTTGAGGGAGGTTAAAGTCGAGCGATTCAATTTCCATCCTTCCAGCTTCAACCCGCGAAAAATCTAAAATATCGTTTATGATGGTCAACAAACTAGAGGCACTGTTTTTCGCGACTTTAAGCTTATGAGTTTGATCGCTTGTCAGTCGTGTGTCGAGCAGCAAATCAATCATACCTAAGACGCCGTTCATAGGGGTGCGTATTTCATGCGACATCCGAGCAAGAAATTCACTTTTTGCGTTACTTGCTTCTTGCGCTGCTTTTGTAGCGTTGAGCATTGCACCTTCATATCGCTTTCTATCAGTGATATCTCGACTGATACCCAAAATTCCAGCTTTGTCTTCACCAGCATAATGGATTAATGTTTTTCGAGTTTCGAACAACAGTTCTTTGCCCGTAACATCGATAGTGTTACGTTCCACAATATGGGCTAATCCGCTCGATAAGAGCTTTTCATCATCCTTAGTAAAAAACTCTGCTTCATCCTTATCGTATAATTCATAGTCGGTCTTATCTACAATGAAAGCTTGTGAGTAGCCAGTTAACTTAGCGAACGACTTGTTTATTTGGACGTACCTTCCATCACTATCTTTACAAAATATAGGATCAGGAATGTTGTCCAGAATACTCTGCAAGGTCATTTTTTGGCTCTCGAGTTCCTTTGCTATCTTTAACAATTCGTGCGTTCGGCTGTCGACAGTTTCTTCCAAAATACTGGCAGATTTTCTTAGCTTTCTATTTGTCGTATTCGACATGACAAAAAAGACAATAGAAGTAGATAGGGCAATGCCAATATTAACGGCTACAAGCGCAATTATTGTGTTCTTTGCTTTTTCAAACGGTAAATTTGCTTCAGCAAAGCTAATCTCCGTTGCAATACCTAAATGTAATTCCGGCAACCATTTCCAAGTACCTATAACTTGAGCACCCCGATAGCCAACATAGCCGCCTAAATTTTGACTTGACTCAAATTGCGTGATGCTTTTGGCCATTTCAGTCAGTTGAGTGTTTGCCGGAGCATCTTTACTTGGCACCGTCAATTGAACAGCGAGAATTTCAGATTCACTGCCGGCTATTTTGTCAAGATTGATTAAGGTTTCTTTGAATCTTGAAAGGGATACCAGCAGGCCTTGTTCGTTTATAATATAGGACTCACCAGACTCTCCAATCCGACCTAATGACATTATTTGCGAGATTTTATCCTCGGGGTTATGCGATGACGCAATGACACCAATAACTTTTTCTTCGAATACAATGGGAGCAATAAAAAAACAAAGGTTTCAAATGTACTTGGTCCCGTTTTAATTTTCATAGGCGGAATAAAAGCTGCTTTTCCTTGCAGAGCATCCTGAAATAAACGAGGGGAAGTCCTAGCTATTGCACTTTCTTGAGAGTTGAAAAGTGGTCGGCTAGAATAAAGATATTTACCTTCGGTTGAGATAAGGTGATATTCAGTTTTTGTTTGCAATGCATCTAACGAGTTTAGATAAACCGCAGTCGACTCTCTGTAGGCCGCTAGGTTTCTAGCTTCTTGGTTCTCAAATGCTTCCTTTAAATTTAAAGTAATAGATTGAACAATTTCGTTTTCAGATAGCCTTAGCAATTCCGATTTTCGTTGTTCCGTCCAAAACCTAAGAGCTGCTTCTGTCGTATTCATTACTGCATTTAAAGATGCTCCATATTCAGCTCTGACGCTGGACTCTGTGGTCTTGATAGCGGCTCTTGTCAACCCGATTGTGATCACTGCGACTAATATCAAACATAAAATAACAAGGGTTATTCGCTTTGAATTTGAAGACTTAGCATTGCGGTTTGATTCAGGCAAATTACAGCTCCCTTGGTCTTTGCTTTAAAAGTGTTTGATAAGTTAAGCTTTTAAAATACAACTAAATTTATATTAGTTTCTGAAAATGAAAATATTTTGAAAAAGCGCTTGCGCAATCCCATGTGCATCGTTATTATACGCGCCGCTTACAGCGATACGACTATAGCTCAGTTGGTTAGAGCGCTACCTTGACATGGTAGAGGTCCCCAGTTCGAGTCTGGGTAGTCGTACCAAATCTAAAGGCTTTCAGCCTTAGTGACTACTAACAATATCCGAATTAAATAAAAGTGGGGCCAAATGGGACTACTTGCACTTTTCTATATTTTTCACTGCTAAAAAATCAAATTTTACATTGCACTTCTTTAGAAAAATAAAGACCTAATAATCAAAAGTCGCACATAAAATTTGCCTGAATTTTGATGATATATGTTGTTTGGGATAAGTACAATAAACTAAATAATTCCGAGTGCCCAACTTGTGCCCCGATAGATTTTAGCTAGTCAATTTCGCACATATTACTTTAGATACTAATTATTCCAAGATTTTCATACAGGTTTAGCTCTTGCACTTCCATCATGTAAACATGAAACGCGTTTATCAATCCAATAGCAAGATCAATCTTATTAGGTGACTTTGCTTTGTTCGGCTTTATATCTTGCTTGATGATATTAGTGGGGCGGTTTTAAATGTTAAATAGTAAGGTTCTGTTTTAATTAATATTTTAGTGAATCGTAATCGTACAATAATCCCGCGGTTTAGTGTCGGGTTCCTATACATACCTTTTACCTAAGAGTTTTTCATTATCATAATCTGTTGTTATTTATAGCTAAAAATACATGGCTTGATTAGTGCTTACATAAAATTATTTAATTTGGAATTCTCTAAAATAATAATAATAAACCTGATTATGCAGGCGATGTGTTCAAAACAAGGTAGTGTAATGAAATTTAAAATGTTAAAAGCGGCGTTTGCTGGATTGGTATTAACGGTGAGTGGTTTTGCTAATTCCGCAGTTATTTTGAGTGGTGACGTGACCGCTGGTTCTGGTGTGCTAAAGCTTACCACAGATTACAGGTTTGAAGTTACCTCTGCGGGCATAGTGCGAATTATGGTTTTTGACGAATGGGCGGTGACTTCGGGTATTAGGAGATTATCGATACTTTCGGGGCCATTCAGTTTATTGGTTAACGGAGTAGATGCTGGTGTTGCGGCAGCTGGAATGTATGATTCTTTCAGTTTTACAAGTAATGACGTCTCTCCTGCTGACACGTATATGTACTGGAATAATAATATAAGCGTGACAATAGGGGACATTTTAACTATAAAAGCGGGCTCATGGGATTTATCGGCAATTGCAGGTTGGAATACCAATGTTAGTGGGCAATTCGATGGAGAATTATTTTTGACCGATGATGTTGGTGTAAAACGTACTGGAAATGGTGTAGCCGTCCCAGAGCCATCAACACTAGCCATTCTAGCATTGAGCTTAATTGGTTTAGGCGCACGTCGCTTCAAAAAGTTAGTTTAATAGTTTTCTGAAAAGCATCTTCCATTCGGTAGGTGCTTTTTTTTTACATACCATACTTTTTCAAAATTTCATCTGCTGGATCGCGAACCTCTAGTTTTAGTTAAGTTCGGCTTTCAGGCGTTAAATACAAATCTGAAGCAATACCTCTTAATTGTCCGTGTAACGAAGCTGAGAAGCCTTGCGGATCTGCTCTTAATTTGGATAAAAGAAAACAATATTGCTCTAAAATAGGGCTGTCTGCGCCTGTAATAAGGCTGTATTGATTCATTTCTCGCTTTACCTGTGACCAAATGCGCCTTGTTTCACCTTGTAAATGTTTAGGGCATTCCGGGAAACGATAATGCTCGTCTGGCTTATGATTCGGGGCTTCTCTGTCCTTTCTCAATGTTCCTGCTATTATCTTTTCTGCTGTTGATTTGCCAGTGTTCATAACTTTTTATTGCCTTGTGTTTGCCGTTCTTGCGATTTCTGAAGTGACGGTGTGTAAATAAGTGTAGGCGGCGGTATAGATACTCAAAGCCCCTAGTCTTTGTTTAGGGGGGAGGGGCTGAGTGTAAAAATAATATTTAATCCGTCTAGCTTTCTGTTGTTTGCTCACTGCTACCGTTCCAAGTCTGCGAGAATTGATCACTCGCTTCTCCTGGTGCTAAGTTCTCTCTGGCTCTGCATTCGTTAGAACACATTAATCCATTCTTGATAGCCAGATCATAAATGTCATAGCGCTCTCTTGGTGTGATTCCGAGTATGTCGTTAGTCTCGAATTGAATTTTAGTTGCAGTTGTAGTCACATTTCACTCTGGTAATAACTTCATCAGCAACGATGATTCGATATTCTCTAACCAGGGTTTTAATGTTTGTTTTAGATAAGCCTTGAGCGCATGAACAGAGAAAAGTTTATTATTTAGTTCAGGCATAAAAGAGACGCAATACCCAAAAGCGTGCACATAAATTGCATGCATTGCACTAAATAAGTTACTTAAACAGAAGAATATTTATGGATTACGGCTGGTTGTTACTATCATCAATGTTGGTATTTTTGATGCAGGCTGGGTTCTTATGTCTTGAGACGGGTAAAATTCGTAGTAAAAACAGCATTAATGTCGCAGCAAAGAATATTTCTGATTTTATTATTGCGGCAATAATATTCTGGTTGTTCGGTTTTGCTTTGATGTTCGGTGATTCATTTAACGGTTTTATCGGTACGTCTACGCTCTTTTTTGGTGCAAACAATTCACCTTACCAAATCAGTTTCTTTATTTTTCAAATGATGTTTTGTGGTACAGCCGCCACTATCCTCTCTGGTGCAGTTGCCGAGAGGATGTCTTTTCGGGCATATCTTTATGCAACCATCTTGCTGACTTCTATTATTTACCCGATTTCAGGTCACTGGGCATGGGCATCCTTTTACAATGAAAATAATATAGGTTGGCTACAAGCTTTAGGTTTTGTCGATTTTGCAGGGTCGACAGTGGTGCATTCTGTCGGCGGTTGGGTGGCGCTTGCAGCAATTATTATTATTGGTCCGCGCTTAGGCCGTTTTGATTCAGCCATCCCTTTCCCTATCGGCAGCAATATTCCCTTGTCGGTTCTAGGCACATTGTTAATTTGGCTTGGTTGGTTCGGTTTCAATGGCGGCAGTACTTTAGTCTTTGGCGATCAGGTACCGGGGATCCTATTGAACACTACGTTGGCCGCTGCATGGGGTGGAATTTCAGCAGCCGCGTTTCATTATTATGTGTATAGATATGTAGATGTCACATTTATTATGAATGGTGTTATCGCTGGGCTAGTGGCAATTACAGCTTCATGTCACGCCGTCAGCCCACAAGCGTCTGCGATTATCGGTGGTATCGCTGGCGTTATTTTGGTCTCAGGTACGCTTTGGATAAACAAACTAAAAATTGACGATGCGTTGGGGGTTGTGCCAGCGCACCTATTTGCTGGAATATGGGGGACCATAGCGGTAGCGATCTTTGCAGATCTCAGCTTACTCGATACTGGTTTAAGCCGACCTGAACAATTATTCGCTCAGTTAGTCGGCATAGCAGCAATTGGTGCGTACGCTTTTGTGATTGGTTTTGTTGGATTAAAGGTGATTAATAAAATTCACCCCCTGCGAGTGTCGGCTGAGTATGAACTGCAAGGCATGAACGTGAGTGAGCACAAAGCGTCCACCGAATTAGTCGACTTACTGAATAATATGCATAGCCAGGAAACCAGAGGAAATTTCTCGGAGCCGGTCCCTGTCGAACCTTTTACGGAGGTAGGACAAATTGCTAATCAGTACAACAATGTCATTCAACGTGTTACTGACGAAATAGGAAAACGGGACAGCGCTATCGATCGTTTTCGTTCCAGTGAAAAGCGTAAAAGTGCCATTCTTGATTCTTCAATGGATAGCATCTTGTCTATCGATTTTAAGGGTAATATCATCGAGTTTAACCATGCTGCAGAACTTACATTCGGCTATCTCAAGCAACAGGTGGCAGGTAAAAACATCCTAAGTTTGTTTATTCCAACGGAACAGCAACAAAAATTTGTAATGAGCCTAGAGCATAAGTTTGCAGCTGCTGATGGTCTGCTTATCAACCGTCGAAATTCCTTCAGGTTGCAGGGGCATTCTGGTCACCTTTTCCCAGCCGAGATTACGATTACCAGCACTAATGTTAACGATGATTTAAGAAATGAATATACTTGGCATGTCAGGGATGTAACACGAGAGGTTAAGCTGCAAACGAAACTGAAACAATTGGCCTACAGTGATCCTCTAACAGGGCTATATAACCGGACATTTCTGCTACAAACCTTAAGCAGAACATTAAGCTATCAGATAAAAAGTGAAGGTATAGTGGCCGTTTTTTTTATGGACCTAGATAAGTTTAAGAAGATAAATGACACTCTGGGTCACAAAGCTGGAGACCAATTGCTAAACGAAGTTGCACACCGACTTACACAATCGACGCGAAACTCTGACACTATTGCGCGCTGGGGTGGAGATGAGTTTGTAGTAATGATAGCTGGAGATGTCAACATCGCCCTAATTCACGCCAAAGCCAGGGAATTTTTAAAGGTTATGCGTGAACCTATGGACTTGGCCGGAAGGCAAATTAATATTCCCGTTAGTATAGGAATAGCGGTGGCAATAGATGAAGATATTACTGCTGAACAACTGATTCAACATGCAGATATTGCTATGTATAGCGCAAAGCAGAAGGGACGAGACCACTTTCAATTTTTTCATCCTGACATGGCGCACAAGGCACTCAAACAATTTAATTTCGAACAGTCGATTCGCCAAGCGCTTCAAGAGTCTGATCAGTTCTTTTTAAACTACCAGCCAAAAATAGATGCGCAACGTTCTATCATCGGTTTTGAAGCCCTTGTTCGCTGGCTGCATCCTGAAGAAGGCTTGATAATGCCTGGCGAATTTATTCCTTTAGCAGAAGAATCAGACTGCATCATTTTGTTAGATAAGAAGGTGATCCACCAAGCTATTGAGCAGTTGCAAGTCTGGCGCGAGCAAAACTTAAAGCTTTTGCCTGTATCCATCAATATTTCAGGCAAGCATCTTATTTCAGGCAATTTGGTAAGTTTTATTCAAGCTGAATTAGAGCGAAGTGGACTTGATGGAAGCCTAATCGAATTAGAAATTACCGAAGGCGTGCTGCTAACAGATTTTGAGCGCTGCATAACGGTAATGACGGAATTAAAAACACTCAACATTAGCTTATCTATTGATGATTTTGGTACCGGTTATTCATCCTTAAATTATTTGAAACGATTACCGATAGATATCCTTAAAATAGACCGTTCTTTCGTTGAGGAATGCGACACACTAAAAGAAGATGGGCAAATTGTATCAACAATTATCAGTCTTGCGCATAACTTGGAATTAAAAACTATTGCTGAGGGCGTAGAAACCCTTGAGCAATTCAATTTCCTGCTGAGCAAGGGATGCGAAGCATTCCAAGGGTACTATTTTTACCGGCCACTTAGCTCAGCTGATATATGCACTTTACTAAAGGCACTTGGCAACTCGCATTAAGCGTTGAACGTTTTTTTATTTTATTCACTATTTGAAGGGAAGACGCAATAATGAAGCTGTTCGATTAACCAGAGAACGATAAATTATCTGCATAACGACGTAAAATAATCGATGATTTCTTGGTCACTGATTGCTTCATGATTGGCACCAACTTGAATTTCCATCATTAATTTTTTTGACTTGGGAAAGGGGGAGAGTTGATTAAAAAGCTTGATGCCCATTACTTCGTTTAGTTGTATGGCTTTTCTAGTAAGTTCGTCAATATCACCTTCGATAAAAACAAAAAAACCGTTTGTCTGTGGAGTGTTTACTTCTAATTGAGGGAAGACTTTAAGGAGCGTTGCGATTTTTTTTGCCCGAAGCACAAACTCAGGTATACGTTTAAGTCTATTATCCAGGCCATCCAATGCGCCAATTACCATGGGAAAAGAGGTGAAAGAATTGCCGCCTAATCGACTTCGCCAAACTTTGCATTGTTCAATGAAATTTGTTTCACCAGCTAGAACAGCACCTCCCATAGCACCCAAGCCTTTGTAAAGCGATACATAAACGGAGTCGAATAATGCACTAATATCGGCTTCAGATTTTTGGTAATGTGACGTTGATTCCCACAATCGAGCTCCATCCATATGGAAATGAATTTGCTTTGTTTTACACCATTGGCTCATCGCCTCCAACTGTTCCCACTGAGTCAATTTAAATCCAGCACGGCGGATTGGTAATTCAACAGAAAGCGTTGCAAATTTTTCAGTGATTGCTGCTATATCTTGCATATTAAATGGACTGCTGTGGTCACCAATCGGAATTCCCTTTAAGCCTAAGAGGGTTTGATAAGCGTCATCTTCGTCTAAAACCATGTGCGACATTGAGTGAAGGACAACGTTATTATTTCTGCGCTGTTCAGCCGATACCTTGAGTGCGCAAAATTGAGCAATCGTCCCTTTTGGAAAAAATAGACATGCAGGTTTATTCAGAAGTGCTGCTACTCGCTCCTCAAGCTCAAGAACGCGACCATTTTGATTATAAACATCAACTGGCCCGTCCGCATATTTAGAGCCTTGTAATTGAGTTAACCATTGTTTTTGTGAGTAGCTTGGCATACCCAAATTTCTCATGTTCTCTCCCGAAGAATCATTGCTCAACTAAACTTAGGTACTAGCACCTCGTTAGTAGTCGAAATTTTTAAATTTCTTGTTGTTGAGTTAGGAAATTCTCTATTTCATCAAATGGCATTGGCTTCGCTACGAGGTAACCTTGAGCGGTCTGGCAACCCATCTCTTTGAGCAGTGCTAATTGTTCTTCACTCTCAACACCTTCAGCAACAACATTCCGACAAAAAGCAGCCGCCATGTTTATTATTGCTTTTGTTATCGCTACATCTTGAGGGTCGGTTAATATATCCGCAATAAATGTTCTATCTATTTTAACTTCGTCGGCGGGCAAACTTCTAAAATATGTCAATGAGGAGAAACTCGTACCAAAGTCATCTAACGAAATACGGTAACCTAATTTTTTACAATAATGTAAACGTTCAACTGCGCTATCTAAATCGCCAAGGGCTGTTGATTCAACTATTTCCAGAATCAAGTAGGAGACTTTATTTGGATGTTCGCATGCAATTTTTTCTATTCTGCTGAGGAAGTCTTCACTGTTAAAGTACTCAGGAGAAACGTTAATGTTTAAGGTGAATTGCGCATCAAGTTTATGTAAGTTATCTAATAAATCGGGTACTAGAGTAAAGATAAATTCGTCAAATGCGACTTGAACATGCGTCTCTTGAATGCTCGGAAGAAAAAAAGCAGGGGACAGAATACCCTTTTCTTTATGTGCCCATCGACTCAATATTTCAAAACCTAATATTTGTTTACTCGTAACTGAGAATTTGGGTTGAAAATATGGCTTTATTTCATTATTTATAAGTGCTTGTGCTACCTCGGTCATCGCTTCTGATTTGCGCTGTTCTTCTCGATATAGGTTGACATTAAAGTGTACGGCTTGATTTTTTCCCTTGTGTTTCGCAATGTACATCGCCTGATCTGCATACCGCAATAACTGGTCCATATCAGACCCATCGTCTGGATATTTAGCAATTCCCATACTCGCAGACACTTTGACAATACCTCGTTCAAGTTGGAATGGGGTATTAATTGCTTCCAAAATGCGCTGATATATTTCGACACTAGCGTGATGCAAAACAACCACGAATTCATCGCCGCTGATGCGCGCAACAAAATCCTCTTTTCTTGTTACTTGCTCAAGTTTTTCACCTATGATTGAAAGTAATTTATCACCATCATGATGACCATAGGTATCATTTATCAACTTGAAACCGTCTAAATCTAAAAAGCATATAGAGAAGGTACTGGGTCCGTTGGAACCACTCACAATTGTATCAAGGTAATCAGATAAAGAGCGCCTATTAGGTAAGCCTGATGTTTCATCAATATGCGCTGCATTATAAAGTCTGCGTGTATAGTTCTGTTTTTCTTGTAATAATTTTGAGCGTTCAATTAATACGCCGACGGTATAGGTGATTGCCTCGATTGTGTTTATAAACGCTTTTGAGTAGCCTTTTTTTCGGTTGGCCAAACCTATTTGACCTATGATCGTGTTTTTTGAACGGATCGGAATTGCGCAATAAGAAGTAACCATAATATCTTTAAGGGCTGGCGCTTTTGTGTCCGCCACGGCGCTGAAATCATTAATAATAAGGTTTTCACCGGAGGTAAAAGAAAATCCGAGTAAATCTTCAATATCACGCAAATTTAATGCATTTTTGTCAGCATTATTATAAGGAACGTTGATTTCATCATTCGATGTAATCTCGCAAACGCTTTTCATTTCCAAATATTGGCGCTCTGATGACTCGTCAGCGCTATATTTTACTTCACCTATGTAGCCAAAGTCGCTTTCACTGAGCTCTAGTAAGTCATTAAGTAAAATGTTGAAGGTTAATTTTTCATTGTCCGTATCAAGAAAAACATGTTGTGCTCTGAAAACCGCCTTATTAACTTGTTCAGCTGTAGGAGAATTAACGTTGTGAGTGTGACTTAAGTTATCTAGCTCTATTTCAACAAGTCTGGCAAACTTCGCTTGTAGGGCAACATCTTCTTTTGAAAATATTTTTGGCTCATTATGGATCAAGCAAAAAGCGCCTAACTTGTGGCCGGTTGAAGACCTGATGGGTATGCCGCTGTAAAAACGGATATGAGGATAATCAGTGACCAAAGGATTATCGATAAACACTTCACTTAATTTTGTGTCCTCAACGATCATTGCTATATCTTGTTTGATAGTGTGATCACAAAATGATATTTCTCTAGCTGTTTCGCAAATATTTATGCCAACTTTAGCTTTAAACCATTGCCTTTCCTTATCGATTAGGGATACAGCGGCTATATTTACCGAGAAAGTTTCTTTCGCAATTTTTAATAATGTATTCAATACTGGACTTGAAGGTGTATCTAGCAAATTACTTTCTGTAAGTGCTTGTAGTCTTGCCAATTCTTGATGATCAACACTATTCATTGTGCAGCTCTTCTATTAAGACGATCGATTATCACTTCCTTGTTATGGTGCGTTAAATAGTGACGATATTCAACAGTAAAAAACATTTGCAGGCTTCGCTAATGCTAGCCTGCAAAATTAACACGTTTATCGCTATTTCGATATAATCTAATGGTCTACTTTGCTAACTTAATTTCAATGTTTTACCTATGAAAAACGAGCAATGATAGAGCGCAGGTCTACCACCGTTTGCGCTAAGCGTTGACTTGCATCCAATGCCGATGTGGCGGACTGTTGCGTTAAGGAAGTATTATCTGCAATTTCTACTATCTGCTCATTTATATGCTCAGAAACAGCGCTCTGTTCCTCTACTGCAGACGACATCATCTCGGTCAATTCGGTAATAGTTCGCACAGAATCACGAATATTGCTAAGTGCATTTCTAGTATGGTTAACCGTTTCAACTCCGTGTTGAGCCGCTTTCTCACCTTTTTCTGATGTACCAACAGCGCTCATTGCTCTTGTCGTTAATACGTCTACAATTTTATGAATTCTGTCTGTTGATTCCCGAGTTTTACCAGCCAGAGCTCTAACTTCGTCCGCTACAACGCTAAAACCACGACCTTGCTCACCTGCACGAGCCGCTTCAATAGCCGCGTTGAGTGCCAGCAAATTCGTTTGATCGGCAATGGAGGAAATTAGATTCGCGGCCTGGCCAATTTCGTTGGTAGAGTCTGCCAATTCGCGCACTGTTTCTGCAATGCTAGCCACGGAGCTGCTTAGAGCATCAATAGCGGTCTTGGCATCATCCGCTAATTTCGCGCCATCGTCGACACTGCCTAGAGCGTCCCGTGCACTGACGGCGTTGTTTTGAACGTTACCTGCCACTTCCTGTATAGCCGCTGACATTTCAGTAATGGCCGACGCAATCTGCTGTGTTGCGTGACTCTGATGTGCTACAGCTGCAGAGGTAGACTCAGATTCTTTTTGCGTATTTTGTACTATTGTGTCCAATACTGATGCGGCATCAGCAATACGCGTCAATGCTGTTCGGCTTCTAGCTATCTCACAGGCTAGCACCAATTTAGCCTGTGCTTTGCTTCCTGCATCGTCGAAATACGTTTGTGCAACCATCGTGTCTGAGTAGGAATCAGGACTAATGCTAATAATGTCCTGTAGTTGTTCTTTTTGAAGGTGTGACATCCATAACGCAGAAAGTAGGGTAGCGCCAAGCACTGCACCGCTCATTAATAGGCCTGACATGCCATAAGCGATAGCGGTGACTATAAGCCCAGGAACAATAATAGGGGAAAGGGACTTCAGCATTTTTAACGCGCGATAAAGCAATGATAAGCTCGACTTGCCTTCTCGCACTCTTGCATAAGCTGCTTCGGCACGTGCTTTTTCTTCACTTAGCGGCAGCACTCTCACGGATTCATATCCAACCACTTTATTGGCTTCGAGTACTGGCGTAACGAAAGCACTGACCCAATAGTGGTCGCCATCTTTACGTCTATTTTTGACCAAGCCCATCCATACATGCCCTGACGAAATGGTTTGCCACATCTCTTTGAATACTGCTGGGGGCATATCAGGGTGCCTGATCATATTGTGAGGTTGACCGATCAATTCCTCTTTTGCATAACCACTGACCTCAACAAAGGCGTCATTGCAATAAGTGATATTACCTTTGGCATCTGTACCTGATATGAGTCGGTCAGCTGCTTTGAATACATACTCTTTTTGTGTAACTGGTTGATTGTTTCTCATTGTCACGCCCTGTGTGAAGTACTTTTATCACTTATATACAAATTTATCGGCCAAATCTCAAAAAGATGACTAAATAATTCAGTTTGCGTTAAAAAGTTCTCGGTACAATTTGTTAAAAGTGCTATGTTCGAATTTTATGCTTATAGGCACCTGAGCAATATAAGGGTTCTTATTTTTAGGATACTGTTATGTGGAAGAGCAAAGATCGTTCAATAAATGAAACACTCAATTTATTGGAATTAGCTATCGATGGGGCGAAAGAGGGCATCACTATTTCAGATATGAAAGATCCCCAAAGGCCTTTGATTTTTGTTAACGAGGGATTCGAATATACCACCGGTTATCAGCATCAGGAAGTGTTAGGAAAAAACTGCCGTTTTTTACAAGGCCCTCACAAAGACCCTGATAATGATCTCCCATTGAGTGAGTTGAAACAAGCACTTGACCAAGCGAAACCCTGCACAGTTCTGCTAAAAAACTATCGTAAAAGTGGTGAGCTTTTTTGGAATAGATTGTCACTGACGCCTATTTTCGACGATGACAAAAGTTTAACGCATTTTGTTGGCGTGCAAACAGATGTCACAGCAGAGATTTTAGCGAAAGAAGCTGCTGCTATAAGTTATAAAAAATTAAAAGAAAATTTTGCGTTAATGGAACAAGATTTAGCACACGCTAGTTTTGTTCAACAATCGATATTACCGACTAAATTTCCAGACAGTAAATCGCTCAAATTTTATGCGAAATTTGAACCGATGACCCATATTGGAGGTGACTTTTACGACGTATTCCAGATAAACCCCGATCTCTTTGGTGTAATGATTGCTGATGTCACAGGGCATGGCGCCTCAGCTGCGTTACTAACGCTGATGGCTTCTCATGTTTTTAAAGAAGCAGCAAAAAATAGTTCCAACCCTGAAGATGTCTTACGTAAAACTAATCAAGCACTATACAAAAAAATTCCGCCAGGAAAATTCATAACAATGTTTTATGGTGTTGTTGATGAGGTCGGTAAAACGTTCAGCTATTGTCAGGCTGGCCATCCTTGCGCTTATTTAATTAGGGGAGACGACCAGACGGTGCACGAACTAACGACTAACTGTTCACTGCTAGGCGTATTTGACGATTCGATGGCAAGGTTTGAGCAAAAAACAATATCACTCGCGCAGGGCGATAAAGTAGTGCTCTATACAGATGCCTTAGTTGAGGCGAAGGCGCAAGATAAAACGTACCTTGGCAGTGAACAATTGAACAGCTTGCTATCTGAATCTGCGAGTTGCCCCATTGACCAGTTATTAGAAAAACTGTATCGCAGTGGTTTATTATTCATTGAAGGTGCTGAGAGTCTCGCGGACAATCCGATTTCTGTAAGTTACCAAGATGATATGACTTTGTTGGGCTTTGAAGTGATTGCATAGCTTAGCTTCAGTCTCGTAAATAGGAGAAAGTTTACCGATAAACCTCGGGCTTGTTTAATCTATAGTTATTTATTTATTTGATTTGAATCACGCTTTTTATACATAGGTATAAAGTTAGGTAAATAAAACCTAAACCTTTTCAGCAATACTCCGATACATTCTTTAGAGTCCCAATGTATGCAATAAGATACTGCTTTCTACAAAAATTTCAGTGGCTTATCGCTTAGCATTATATATGTAAATGAGGATGTATGAAGCCAAATCCGATATTAAAATTGCCAGCCGAATTAACGATTTCTGAAGTATCTGAATTCAAGTCAGAGTTTATTGCGTACATTGACGACAATGAAGAAATCATTCTTGATGGTAGTGAAGTTAATCGAATTGATACGGTGGGCATACAGCTGCTGCTCAGCGCATTGATGTATGTTTCAAAGCAAAAAAAGTCTTATATCTGGCACACGCCATCATCAATTATTTATCAGAGTGTCAAACAGCTAGGTATGAAAGGCTTCTCGTTTTAGTGAACGCAAAATATGCTAACTCAAAGCACGGCGGCTTTAATGATTCTTTAATTTTATTTTAATTTGTAAAAAGGGAACAGACCAATGACCAAAATTTTGGTTGTAGATGACTCTAACTCAATCCGAGACATGGTGAGTTTTACTCTAAAAAGTGCAGGCTTTGAAACTGCAGAGGCGAAAGATGGTCTTGAGGGCTTAACAAAAGCAAAATCATCTAGCTTTGATTTAGTTATTTCAGACGTAAACATGCCTAATATGGATGGCATTACTTTGTGTCAGGAGCTACGCAAATTACCCAGCTTCAAATTCACTCCAATTCTCATGCTAACGACTGAAAGCTCGACCGAAATGAAGATGCGTGGCAAGGCTGCTGGCGCAACGGGATGGTTAGTAAAGCCATTTAACCCAGAGAAATTGCTGGCGACTATAAAACGTGTTGTGAGGTAAGGCTATGAGTGTCGATCTGTCTCAATTTGTTCCTAGTTTTCTTGAAGAAAGCTTTGAAGGACTTGAATTAATGGAGTCAAGCTTGCTGAATTTAGACGCAGGCGACAATGAAACCATTCATTCTATCTTTCGAGCTGCGCATTCTATAAAAGGTGGGGCCGGCACTTTTGGATTTAATAATGTTACAGAGTTTACCCATTTAGTCGAAACTTTGCTAGATGAGATCAGAGACGGTCGACGAGAGATTACGCCTAAAGATACCGAATTATTGCTGGTTGCCGTTGACTGTATGCGTCTATTGATTGAAGCAGCCAGAGATGACGCTGACTATGATGAAAACAAAGTAAGTGAAACTACCCGCCTTTTAGAACTGACCTTAGAAATGAAAACGCCATCTAGCGATAGTGAAATGGTCGATATTGAGACGGATACGAAAAAGCCAGCAGGAAAAATTTGGCACATCACCTTTATTCCAGAACATCATTTGGTGCAAACCGGCAATGACCCTTTATTGTTATTTAATGCGTTGGCAGATCTCGGTGAATTGACCTTAAAAGCAAAAACTGACCTGATTCCACCGATAGCAGAAATGGATGCGACAGAGCTGTATATTAGTTGGGAGTTATCATTAATTTCAGAGGCTAGTGAAGCAGACATTCGAGAAGTTTTTGAATGGGTAGAGGATGAATGCACATTAGAAATTGTAAGTACTGAGTTATCGCCTGAACCTGTTGAACCGAACGCCAGTTCTGATATTGCACCAACATCCGACTCCGAATTATCAATTAGCCCAATTGCTTCAGCCATTGAAAAACCAGCAAATGCTGTTCAAGCCGCCGAGAAGTCAGATAAGAATAAAACAAAATCAAAACAAGATGTAGGCTCTATTCGGGTCGGGGTTGATAAAGTAGATTCGCTCATTAATTTAATGGGAGAGCTTGTTATTACCCAATCAATGTTGTCAGAACTAGGCAACGATTTTGAAATATCTAAGCTTGAAAAACTAAAGAGTGGCTTAGACCAATTACTGCAAAACACCAAAGAACTGCAAGAAAGTGTGATGAAAATTCGCATGTTGCCTATTAGTTTCGCCTTTAACCGCTTTCCTCGTTTAGTGCATGATTTATCAATTAAAACGGGTAAAGAGATGAACTTGGTAATAAGAGGTGAGCAAACAGAACTTGATAAAACCGTCATGGAGCAAATTGGTGACCCCTTAGTGCACCTAGTCAGAAATGCGGTTGACCATGGTATTGAATCTTCAGATATTCGCGTAGCAAACGGTAAACCTAAGTCAGGCACTATTACATTAGATGCTTATCATCAAGGCGGAAACATCATCATTGAAATTAGTGATGATGGTGGTGGTATTAATCGAGAAGCCGTTTTGAGCAAAGCCATTGAAAAAGGCTTGGTAGATAGCAATGCCACACTAAGCGATAGCCAAGTATTTGATTTACTGTTTGAGCCAGGCTTTTCAACGGCAAAAGAAATAAGTGATATTTCTGGACGCGGCGTTGGCATGGACGTGGTCAAAAGAAATATTCAATCGCTAGGGGGAAGAATTCAAGTTGAGTCGGAGCCCGGCAAAGGCAGTAAGTTTAAAGTTAACTTACCGTTAACGCTAGCCATATTAGATGGACAACTAGTCCGTGTTGGTACCGAAGTATATATTATTCCGCTCATCACTATTGTTGAATCGTTGCAGGCTAAAGCCGAGTTTATTAATAAAGTTTCTGGGGATATGACCCTTTACCGATTGCGGGAAGACAATGTGCCCGTTATCCCAATATACCAATTGTTCGATTTACCCGCCGATACTAAAGACGTCAATAACGCACTATTAGTTGTGGTCGAGGCTGATGGTCAAAAAGTTGGTTTGATGGTTGATGATTTATTGGCTCAGCAACAGGTTGTTATAAAAAGCTTGAAGGATAATTATCAACAAGTTGAGGGGATTTCCGGAGCCACTATTTTAGGTGATGGGTCGGTTGCCATGATCATTGATGTCCCAGGCATGATAGAAATGGCGATAGAAAGAGCACAAGAAAAGCAAAACGAACATACTCTTGATGGAGCATTGGTTTAATGGATATACAAGCGTTGGCCAAAGATATTCCCGCGGAAGGAGAATATTCGTTAGAGGGAATTGACTTTATTACGAGCGGTAAGCAATACCTAACATTCTTGTTAGGAGATGAGCAGTACGCCGTTGATATTTTATGTGTGGAAGAAATAAGAAGTTGGGAGCAACCGACAGTTATTCCCAATGCGCCGAAATATGTCAAGGGTGTTATTAATATGCGCGGCATTATTGTGCCGATTATTGACTTACGTTTAAAGTTTAAAGTTTGCGATGCAATCTACAATGAATTCACTGTAGTCATTGTATTGACAGTGGAACTTGATGAGCACACTAGAACAATTGGTTTTGTGGTTGACGCTGTATCTGATGTGCTGAATGCAGAAGATAATGAGATTAAAAAATCACCTTATTTTGGTGGCTGTGTTCCCCAAGCTTACATAGATGGCTTGATAAATGTAGGTACAAAAGTAGTTACTTTGTTGAACGTCGAAACATTGCAGCTCATTGAAAAACACAAAGTAGATTAGGTGAATTAGACATGTCTGAATTAGAGCAAGAGTATCTTACCTTTATGCTGCAAGGCGAAGAATATGGCGTCGACATTTTATGTGTGCAAGAAATAAGGGTATGCAGTCAAGTCACAGAATTGCCTAATAAACCTAACTATCTAAAAGGCGTTATCAATCTGCGAGGTGTGATTATTCCAATCATCGATTTACGTCTGCGTTTTGGCCAAAGTTCATTAGATTATAACGAAAATACAGTCACTATTATTTTACGCACTCAAGAGAAAATAAAACCCATGGTTGTTGGGATTATTGTTGATGCAGTCTCTGAAGTTTATAAATTTTCTACAAATGCAATTCGGAAAGCGCCATCGTTTGGTAACAAAATTGATAGCTGTTTCCTAAAAGGTATCGCTAACATTGAAGAAAAACTGATTATTTTGCTCGATACACAAACCTTATTGAATGAGGATGAGTTATTTGTCACCGAGCCGAGGCCACTTGAAAAAAATGTATCAGAATAACAGTAGCAGCGAGATGAACATTCAGCTTACCGCAAACAAGATAGGAATACGGCGATGACAATAAAACAGAGTATTGTAGTTCAAAAAAGTTGGCAAAAACTTAAGCCAATCGCGCCTCAAGCAGCGAAAATCTTTTATGAAACACTATTTGAAATGGACCCATCGCTTAAACCTATGTTCAAAGGCGATATGGTTGAGCAAGGTAACAAGCTGATGTCGATGCTTGATGCTGCAATAAAATTACTTGATGACCCAGATAAACTGATTCCAGCAGTGCAAAAGCTAGGGGAACGCCATGTGAGCTATGGTGTTAAACCTGAACACTACAGCACTGTTGGAGCCGCATTGCTAAAAACTGTTGAAACCGGTTTAGGTGATGAATATACAACAACAGTAAAAAGAGCGTGGACAGCGGTTTATAAAACATTGGCAGACACTATGATTGTTGCAGCCGATGCAGCGACAGCACCCGCGAAAAAAACAGAATTAGACAACAAAGGTAATAAAGAAATCATGGATACTAAAAACACTAACAATGACTTAGCCGTGCGCCTTCAAGGGGCTTTGGATCAATCCGCAACACCAATTATGATGGTAGACCGTGACTTCATTATTACCTATGTGAACGCTGCTACTTTGAAGTTGCTGAAGAGTAATGAGGAAACTTTTGTAAAAGTTTACCCAGGCTTTAGTGCTGACAAAGAGAAAGTATTAGGCGCCTGCATTGATATGTTCCACAAAAATCCAGCACATCAACGAAAGCTTCTTGATGATGTCAATAATTTACCATGGAGCACCGATATAAATGTTGCGCACCTAACGTTCTCTCTTAATGTCACGGCAATATTAGATGCATCAGGCAACTACATAGGCAATTCTCTTGAGTGGCAAAATGTTACCGAAACCCGTATGCAAGAAAATAAAGCGGTGCAGCTGCAAGGAGCTTTAGATCAATCGGCAACACCAATCATGATGGTAGACCGTGATTTTATTATCACCTATGTCAATGCCGCTAGTTTATCTCTTCTCCAAAACAATGAAGCTACATTTGCAAAGGTGTTTCCTGGCTTTAGTGCAAATAAAGAGAAAGTACTAGGTGCCTGCATTGATATGTTTCATAAAAATCCGGCACATCAACGCAAGCTTCTTGATGATGTCAATAATTTACCATGGAGCACCGATATAAAAGTTGCGCATTTAACATTTTCACTAAATGTAAGTGCAATATTAGACGCCTCAGGCAACTACATAGGTAACTCGCTTGAGTGGCAAGATGTAACGGATGCGCGCACAAAAGCAACTGAAGTTGGGCGTTTGTCTTCCGCAGTAGAGGGTATGACGACTAACCTTATGATGGCAGATACAGACGGCAATATCGTATATTGTAATCCGGCTGTGATTAAAATGTTGGCGCGCAGAGAGACAGAGTTAAGGTCAGTTTTACCTGCTTTTTCGGTAGCCACTATAGTTGGTAGCAATTTCGATAGTTTTCATAAAGATCCATCTCATCAGCGCAACATACTTGGGAACGTCGCCAACTTACCTTTTACTAGTGAAATTAAGGTTGCTAGCTTAACTTTCCAGTTAATTGCAATTGCACTCAAAGACGAAAACCAAACTCATGTTGGGACCGCAGTCCAGTGGTTAGATTTGACTGAGGAGAAAGACGCTCAAGCTCAAGTTGAAGGCTTAATTACTGCTGCGATCAGCGGTGAGTTAGACCGTCGTATCGAAACATCACAGTACAGCGGCTTTATGTTACAACTGGGTAATAATATAAATGAGTTGATGGAAGCCATTGTTGAACCGATTAACGACGCCATTAATATTGCTCAAGCATTAGCTGATGGTGATTTAACGCAGAGTATGGACAGTAAATACGGTGGGCAGTTCTTGCTTCTGGCCGAAGCAATGAATGGTTCTATCGAAAATCTTGGCAACATGGTTGAAGAAATTCGCAACGCATCAACAAATGTGTTTGATGCAGCAAGAGAGATTGCTGAAGGTAACAATGAATTAAGCCAGCGCACTGAAACACAAGCATCAAGTCTTGAAGAAACTGCTTCAGCGATGGAGGAGCTTACGAGTACAGTGCAGCAGAATGCCGAAAACACGACTGAAGCTAGTAAACTTTCTTCTGGTGTAATGGAGAAAGCAACTAATGGCGGTGAGGTTGTTAAAAATGCTATCGAAGCAATGAGTGATATTAATAAGTCGAGCAAGAAAATTGCAGATATTATCAGTGTTATCGATGAAATTGCATTCCAAACTAATTTGTTAGCGCTTAACGCAGCGGTAGAAGCAGCAAGAGCGGGTGAGCAAGGAAGAGGCTTTGCGGTTGTTGCAGCAGAAGTTCGCAACTTAGCGCAACGTTCTGCAGGTGCAGCGAAAGAAATCAAAGGACTCATAAATGACAGCGTTGAAGCCGTCGGTCAAGGGACTAAACTGGTTGACGCTACAGGCCAAACTTTTACTGAACTTGTCAGTGCCATTGCCGAAGTAGGCAAAATGCTACAAGACATTGATAGCGCAGGTAAAGAGCAGTCGGCAGGTATCGGTGAAGTGAGTGAAGCCGTTAGTCAGATGGATGAAATGACGCAGCAAAATGCCGCGTTAGTTGAGGAAGCCTCAGCATCAAGCAAATCAATGGAAGAGCAAGCACAAGGCTTATTGGAACAAATTAGCTTCTTCAAAAATGGAGAGCAAGAGACTCAAGCGGTTAATAGCCGAGCAGCATCAAGACAAGCGCCAGCAAGATCAGCACCAGTAAGAAAAGCGTCAAACACAGCAGCGCCAGCGCCACGTAGTCAACCAGCACGTCGTGCAACAAAACCGGATGACGAGTGGAAAGAGTTCTAGTGAATGCTGAAATATTTGTCTTTAATTATTTGGAAGGTTGAATGCAATGGCTGATGAGCGTCACGAAGATCATAGTTTATCGAGCAAGGAATTTAAGTTTGTTTGTGAATATGTTCATACTAAAACAGGAATATTACTCAATGAAAGTAAGCGAGAGATGGTTTATCGCCGTTTCTCGCGCATTATCAGAGAGCGCAAACTAAATAGCTTTAGTGACTACTGCCATTTATTGCAGACAAAACCCGATGAGGAAGAGAATTATTTTATTAATGCGATCACAACCAATCTGACCAGTTTTTTTAGAGAAAAGCATCATTTTGATTATTTACAAGCGCATGAAATACCAAAAATACTTTCTCAACAAAAAAAATCACGAGAGCAAAAGAAGTCTATCAGGATCTGGTCTTCAGCATGCTCTACTGGCGAGGAACCATATAGCATCGCGGTTACATTGCTAGAGTCTATGGAAGCTCAGTTGCAAGAATGGGATGTTAAGATTCTTGCAACTGATATTGATAGCAACGTACTAGCTAAAGCTGCTGAAGGTATTTATGACCAAAGTCGCATTGATGATTTGCCAAAGGAGATACAACAACGGTATTTTATTAAAGGAACGGGCAGCAATAGTAAGAATATTAAGGTGAGCAAAAAGTTACGAGATTTAATCACGTTTAAACAGTTAAATTTGTTACATGATTGGCCAATGACTGGGCTTTTTGACGTGATTTTTTGCCGCAATGTGATTATTTACTTCGACAAACCGACGCAACAAGAGTTATTTGCGAGGTATTACGAATACATAAAACCAGGTGGCTTATTAATATTAGGGCACAGCGAGAACTTAGGCGCCTATCAAAAATACTTTTCTAACGGTGGACGGACTATTTTTAGAAAGCCTGAAGTTTGTGACCAAGTTGCGGCAGGTTAATCACTGTGGAACGGAATAAAAGTATAGAAGTGCAGCGATGCATCTCTCGATGCCTGCCGGAATTCAGTCATGTCAATCATTATTGGGATAGAAGTAGGCAGGTTGTCGTCGCCAAAATTTTACCTGGTGAGTTTTATATGACACGAGACAACGTCACAATCGCTACGACTCTGGGTTCTTGCATCTCGGCGTGTATCTGGGATAAAGAGGCAAATATAGGTGGTATGAATCACTTTATGTTGCCCTTAACGGATAAAAAGGCACATGAAGTGAATTGGGGTAAACGAGGCATTGCCTCAGATGCCACGCGGTACGGTAATTTTGCTATGGAACACCTGATTAACGTGATATTAAAAAATGGTGGAAAGCGAGAGAATTTATTGGCAAAAGTCTTTGGCGGCGGAAAAGTGTTAAACCAAATGACGGATGTAGGAAAGCGCAATATTGATTTTGCGATGCATTATTTACAAATGGAAAACATCACAATTGATACTACTGATGTAGGTGATTTGTACCCAAGGAAAGTGATTTTTGAGCCAACGGGAGGAAGAGCTTTCGTTAAAAAACTATACAATTTACAGAATGATACCATTGCACAGAGAGAGAAGGATTATTCTAAAAATATTGAAAAAGATAACGTTGATGGCGAAGTTGAATTATTTTAACGTGGCAAAAGGGTGGGATAGAATTTGAGAAAAATAACCGTATTAGTTGTCGACGATTCATCGGTAATACGTAACATCGTTAAAGACACCCTAAAGGATGAGCTCGACATTGAAGTAGTCGGTGAAGCTGAAGATCCCATTATTGCGCGCGACTTAATTAAAAAACTTAATCCAGACGTTCTGACGCTTGACGTTGAAATGCCAAATATGGACGGGATCACGTTTCTAAAAAACTTAATGCGATTAAGGCCAATGCCGGTAATAATGCTATCGACGCTAACGACTAAAGGTGCCGATATCACTTTGGAGGCTTTAGAAATAGGGGCTGTCGACTTCATTGCAAAACCCAGCGTGGCAGAGTTACTCGCGACTAAAAATAGTTTTAAACAAACCTTGGTACGAAAAATCAAGCAAGGGGTAACTATTGAGCAAAGAAATTTCAAGCTCTCCAATGCGCTAGCCGGTAAAACCGAAAATCAAGTTTTGCGCTTTAACGGTGTAAAAAGAGCGGATCATTTGATCGCGATTGGAGCCTCTACAGGAGGGACGGAAGCAATCAAAAAAGTACTGATAAATTTACCCGAAAACTCTCCTCCTATTGTCATCACTCAGCATATTCCTAAATCCTTTAGTGGTCGTTTTGCTGAGCGCCTTGATAGCTGTTGTAAAATAACGGTTTTTGAGGCTCAACATGGACAAAAAATCAAGACGGGCCACGCTTATATTGCGCCCGGAGATATGCATTTAAAAGTAGTGAAAAGAGGCGCGGGACTTTTTTGTACTTTAGAAGATTCAGCTGAAGTTAGTCGGCATAAGCCGTCAGTAGACGTTTTATTCGATTCACTCATTCCGTTTGCCGACAATGTTCAGGCGGTTTTATTAACCGGGATGGGAAGAGATGGGGCACAAGGTATGTTGAATTTGAAAGAGTCAGGAGCTCGGACGTTAATTCAAGATAAGAGCAGTAGTTTGATATGGGGTATGCCAGGCAAAGCTTATGCGCTTAACGCACACTGCGAAGAGCTTCCTTTAGATAATATAGCAAACAGCCTAGTTAACTTTGCATCATTAAATAAAGCGGAGATGAAGAAGAAAAATGATGAATATTGATAAAATTATTATGTTTCGGACAAGCTTTGGCTTAATTATCTTGTTGTTAGTGAATGCAATTTTATTTGACGTTGCTTTTCTGACCATTTTAATTTCCCTTGCTCTGCTCGCGCTATTATTTTTGCAGCATAAGCAAACATCTGATAACGCGAACCAGATAAAACCTCAGGATAAAGTAAGTCATATATCTTCAATGGTACCCATCATTCAGGATTTACAGGCGTTCTACGAACACGAAGTTCAAATAATAGATAATGAAATCGATCGCACGAGTGATTTGGTCGGTGATGCTGTTTTAGGCATTTCTGACTGTTTTAAAAACTTGCAGCAACTCAGTGAAGATCAACAAGTGATGATTTCAGAATTAATAGCGCAAAGTCAAAGTATTGGTGATGGTAAAGGCACTACGCTGGCTGATTTTGTTCAAGAATCGAATAGAACCTTAGACAACTTTGTGAGTGTCATTGTGAATACGAGTAAGCAAAGTCTTCAAACGATGGCGTTTACTGACCAAATGGTGAAACAGTTTGATAGTGTGTTTGCTTTGCTAGAACAAGTAGAAAATATTGCATCTCAAACCAACCTATTGGCGTTAAATGCAGCGATCGAGGCAGCGAGGGCGGGTGATGCCGGTCGTGGCTTTGCGGTAGTGGCAAATGAAGTAAGATCACTTTCTGTTAATTCAACGGAATTAAATGAAAATATTCGCAGAGAGATTAACCTAGCAAAAGGTACAATAAGTAAGCTAAGAGAGGCGGTAGAAGAAATTGCCTCTGCTGACATGACCCCTATATTGCAAGCGAAAGAGCATATAGGAGTAATGGTAAGACATATTGAAAGTGCGAATGAGGATGGTAAAGCGAAGGTTCAGGAGCTTTCTAGTCTTTCACCGCAAATAGCCAATGCGGCAGCCTTAGGCATTCGCTCTTTGCAATTTGACGATTTAACTTATCAATCCCTCAATTCGCTAAAAAGTAATACAAGCAGTATTCGTCAGGTAAACGAAAACCTTGATGAATTTTGCAATCAAAACGAAGCGCACACGCAAGAACAAATTGATAGCTTGAGAAATCGGTGCCAGGAAATAATAGTCAAAAGCAAAAATGATAGTGAACATCGCAGCGTCAGTCAAGATTCTATGGATGAAGGCGACATTGAGTTATTTTAATAATGGGGTGGAAATAAAGTGACAGTTAAAACGCATCTTTCAGACGATAAAAAAGTATTGACGATTGCTATCCATGAAAGCTTTGAATTTTCTCAATACCAAAGCTTCAGAGACGCCTACAGTGAGGTTGATATTAAGGGCATTAGAATCACCTTAGATTTAAGTAAGGCTGACTACATGGACAGCTCTGCGTTGGGCATGATTCTCTTGTTAAAAGATCATGCCGATGAGCTTTCAGGTGAGCTCATTATTCTTAAACCCAGTGCGATGGTAAATCAGATATTAGAGATAGCCCAATTTGATAAACTATTGACGATTCAGCACTAGCTAACGATATGAAACTTGCTCTAGTTGTAGATGATTCAAGAGTACAGTGCCAAATTCTCTGTGCCTTTTTGGCCAGTGAGGGCTACGACGTAGTGATTGCTAGTAATGGGGCTCTTGCAATTGAAATGTGTTTGGAACACCAACCTGACTTAATATTAATGAATATTAATATGCCTGTCATGAATGGTTTTGATGCATGCAGAAAAATTAAGTCATATCACAGTGAAAACGCAATTCCGATTGTTTTTATTACGGCTGACAATTCCGATAAAGCGTTTATCGACAGCGTTGAGGCAGGCGGCGATGGCATACTGGTTTGGCCATTTTCTTATGACGTCTTCAAAGCAAAGATAAAATCCATTCAGCGTACAAGTGACCTATATCATAGAGTAAAACTGTTACAAGAAGAGCAGCAAAAAGATGCTGAGATAGCAGAAAACTTAATGTCAGGTGTTATTGAATCGAAAAATTTTGGCACGGATAAAATTTGTATAGTGAAGCAAGCTGCAGATGTATTTAGTGGCGATATTCATTTAACGGCTCAAGCGCCTAATGGCGATATTAATATATTACTTGGCGATTTCACCGGGCATGGCTTACGATCTACGATTGGCGCCGTTCCGTTATCTGAAACCTTTAGAGCAATGACAAGTAAAGGTTTCTCATTGTTCGAAATAATATCTCAAGTGAATCGTCAGTTACATAGTTTGCTGCCAAGAGATTTGTTTTTAGCTGCCACTTTGCTTACCATTTCCAACCATCAAAAGACGGCATATATATTCAATGCTGGTTTACCGGATGCTTATATTTTTGACGAAAATGCGCAAATAAAACATAAGGTAGCTTCATGTCACCCTCCCTTAGGTATTCTTTCTGAGTTATTGCCTAATTCAAAACTCACCATAACCTCAATAAAAAAAGCAGATCGTATCGTGTTAATAAGTGACGGTATTATTGAAGCAAAAAATAGTGCTGGTGAGATGTTTGATTATTTTAGATTCGAAAGTGCTGCTGCGGTGGGTGTAAAAAACGGGGATGTGGCAAAAACGGTAATGAAAGAAATAAAATTGTTTTGTGGATCAACTCCTCAAAGCGATGATATCTCATTAATCGACATTCCATGTGGTGGCTGGGACGACGCTAATATCACACATAGCAGTATCAATAATTCAGTTTTAAATTCTGAGGATGAATGTTTATCAGAGCAAAACCCCGCGTGGGAATGGCAATTAAGGTTGTCTGCTGAGCGTTTAAGGCATGTTAACCCGATACCCATTATCATGAATCAAGTCAATGGAATTGAGGGTGCTGCGCAACAGTGGCAAAGTTTAAATGTAATCTTAACTGAGTTATTTGTTAATGCGCTTGATCATGGGGTTTTGGGCTTAAGTTCTACATTAAAAAGCGCTGAAGAAGGTTTTGTTTTATATTTTAATGAGCGCGAGAAAAGACTGCGCGACATGAAGAAGGGATTTGTTGACATATCATTGAAGTATTTCACTTCAACGGTAGGTGGCAAAATGGTGATTAACGTTAAAGATAGTGGTGAAGGATTTGATGTTGTAGGTGTCACTAAAAGTCTTTCAATGACCGACGAAAGCAAACGAGCGTACACTGGAAGAGGTTTACAGCTAGTCAATCAGCTTTGCGACGATGTAACGTTTGAAGAGCAAGGCTCGCGAGTCAAGGCAATCTATCTTTGCGTGTAAATTGACAATATTCCCTCGGGCGTATGTACCTAAACTTCATGTAGTTTAGTGTTTATACCGATAAATTCAGCACGCCTAGTCACATTTTTTAAAAATATCCTGCCACATCTCAATATGAGCTAGCATTGCATTTTGGTAGTCATCGAATCCTAATTGACTATATTGCTCGACGGTTGATGTAAAGTTGTGGGGCAGGTGATTGTCATCAATAAGTTTCAAAAACTCAGGCTTCAGAGCATAATGATATTGATTCATTTGCGCGCCAATGCCCTGTATTTCATCGATAAAAAATAGTGTAAATACATTCCTAATAATGGCTAACTTTTCCTTGTCTTTGCGAGTTTCACACGTAAATGTCGATGCCCAAACTGATATGTCAATTGTCATTTGCTGAAGATAGTCACGTAATAATAATTGAGAGCGCCAAAGTCGAGCATAAATGCGGTGTTGTTGGATAGACTTTAAGCTCGCTTCCATTGAAGCAATATTAGCGGCCGGGTCTTCTTTTATGCCAATCAAATTTTTTAAATCAAATAGGCCGTCAGTAAAGTTGTCGTTCTCATTACCATCAATAAATCCGGCAGATGAGCTTATACCCAGGTAAAATTCGTCGCTCTGTGTCAGCATGTTCGACCATATCAATGGAAATATTGCTTGTTTTTGCGAAAGCCAGTCGCGCATTTTCACAGCGAGCGTCTTGTTTTCTGAATTTACATTGCTGTCAATACACTTTCGCAAAAGATCAATGAGCGTCCATTCGTAACCAAGACGAACCGAGGGTAATTGAATTTTACCCAGTGCTGTGTTGCGTTCTGCAATCAACTGTTTGATCGCACAACCTTCGATCGCATAAAACTCTCGCATTTTAATATTTAACTCAGGAACGTCGATAGCCAAAGCTATCTTGTCTTGAAATGCTAATGTTGCCGTTGTTGGGATGTTTTTTTGTTCAAGCTCCAAAACCTTGTACATTCGGTCGCTATAATTCTCTAAAGCATTTGGTAGGGTTTGATGGCGTTGGCAGGCTTGTAAAAACAACAAAAAAGACGCTACACAAATTAAGCGAGCCATTGTTGTTTTGCTGATTTTCTGCCTACTCATTTTACTGCGCATCCTTTATTTTACTTAGTGATAAGCGATAGATATTTTCGAAGGTTTTTTGTGTGGCACTTAACAAGGTATGTTTTAGCAAAAATGCTGGAATAGCAATATCTGCGTCGGCTGAACCGATATAACTTAATTCATAGTGCTCGCCTACTCGTGATACCCGCCATGTGCCTTTGGGGTTTTTTACTAGTACCGTATTATTCAGTTCATCTGCTGATGGTAGCAAACCGGACTCACTCACGTATACTGCTACTTCCGAATGGTCTTGATTATACTCAATCACCGATTTGGTCAGCATCAAGCGGTCACTAAAAGGCCAAGGACTGTCGAATCGTGTTTGAATTTCTCTGACATTTTCTTCTGATTTTTTGAGAAGGGTAACCGACTTGCAATTGTGCATCCAAGAGCAATTTTTTGGCGCACTATCTAATAGCTTAATAAAATCGACAGCAGACAACTGAATCTGCATCTTAGCTTCAACTTGCCATTGTCCGTCAATATCGATAATCGAAATATCTATTGCTGGCTGCTCCTTCGCGGCGTTGACTAGTGGGGCAAAAGCCACAAGGAGCAAAATCAGCCATTTCGACCCCTTGCTGATAATATCTTTTGCAACTAATGACTTATTCAAATTACATAACTCTCTTGATGTAGTGGCTTAGGTTCTGTTGATAATGAATTAACCTGAGTTAATAATTGCATGTTAGACAGTCATATCGGTATAATTTCGTTTTTTAGGTGTTTAGTGGATTCCTAGTGAATAGCCAGTAAACACCTGCTCGAGTTCGGTAGCTACTTTTCAAAAGTAACGCATCGATGTTTACTATACGTCATTTTAGACAATTTATATCAAGTGGCACATCGTAGGTGTCACCACTGTTAAGGATTTTTATGCCAATCATTACCCTTCCTGATGGAAGCCAGCGCAGTTTCGATAACCCAGTTTCAATTGTAGACGTTGCCATGGACATTGGTCCAGGCCTAGCCAAGGCAACTATTGCCGGTAAAATTAATGGTAAATTAGCAGACGCATGCGACATGATAAATACAGATGCAACTCTGCAAATTATCACTGCAAAAGATGATGAAGGTTTAGAAATTATACGCCATTCTTGCGCACACTTGATTGGACATGCAATTAAGCAACTTTATCCCGATGTAAAAATGGCGATAGGGCCAACTATCGACAATGGATTTTATTACGACGTTGATCTAGACCAGCCTTTAAATCAGGACGATCTTGAAAAGATCGAAAAACGTATGTTGGAGTTGGCTAAAACAAGCTACCCGGTC
This sequence comes from Glaciecola nitratireducens FR1064, assembly GCF_000226565.1. Classification (NCBI taxonomy): domain Bacteria; kingdom Pseudomonadati; phylum Pseudomonadota; class Gammaproteobacteria; order Alteromonadales; family Alteromonadaceae; genus Brumicola; species Brumicola nitratireducens. The sequence continues at coordinate 1,838,522 of NC_016041.1, forward strand.
ATTAAGAAAGTAGTGAGCTGGCAAGAAGCAAGAGATACTTTTGAATCTCGCGATGAAATGTACAAAATGCAGATACTCGACGAAAACATTGAAAAAGATGACAAACCTGGTTTGTATCATCATGAAGAATATGTCGATATGTGTCGCGGACCGCATGTGCCAAATATGAAATTCTGCCAACATTTTAAACTTATGAAAGTTGCCGGTGCATATTGGCGTGGTGATAGCGACAATAAGATGTTGCAACGCATTTACGGCACAGCTTGGGCTGACAAGAAGCAATTGAAAGGTTATTTACAGCGTCTTGAAGAAGCTGAAAAGCGTGACCACCGTAAAATTGGTAAAACCTTGGATCTCTGGCATTGGCAAGATGAAGCCCCCGGTATGGTCTTCTGGCACAACGATGGCTGGACTATTTATACTGAATTAGAAAAGTTTGTGCGCCAAAAGCTACGCGAATATGACTATGACGAAGTAAAAGCACCATTGATGATGGACCGCTCACTTTGGGAAAAATCAGGTCATTGGGATAAATATGCTGAAAATATGTTCACTACTGAATCTGAAAAACGTGAATATGCAATTAAGCCGATGAACTGCCCTGGTCATGTTCAAATATTTAATCAAGGTCTTAAGTCTTATCGTGATTTGCCGCTGAAAATGGCTGAGTTTGGCTGTTGCCACCGTAATGAACCAAGTGGTTCGTTGCACGGTCTAATGCGAGTTCGTGGCTTCACTCAAGATGATGCGCATATCTTCTGTACTGAAGACCAAATACTTGCGGAAGTAAGTAAATGCATCCAAATGGTTTACGATACTTACGCTGCGTTTGGTTTTACAAACATTGCAGTGAAACTATCTACACGACCTGAAAAGCGTGTGGGCTCTGATGAAGTTTGGGATAAGTCAGAAAAAGAGCTAGCTGAAGCGTTAAAAGCAAATAACATCGAGTTTGAATACCTGCCAGGCGAGGGTGCTTTTTATGGTCCTAAAATTGAATTTACTTTGTACGACTGCCTAGAAAGAGCATGGCAGTGTGGTACAGTGCAACTCGATTTTTCAATGCCAGGCCGTTTAGGCTCGACTTATGTTGCTGAAGACGGTGAACGCAAAACACCGGTCATGATCCACAGAGCTATTCTAGGTTCTCTCGAGCGCTTTATTGGCATTCTAACCGAGGAGTTCGCCGGAGCTTACCCGTTGTGGCTAGCACCAACTCAAGTGGTTGTTGCGAATATCACAGACAGTCAGTCAGAATACGTTAAGTCGGTCGTTGCAGAATTGAAAGCAGCTGACATTAGAGTGAAATCCGATCTACGAAACGAAAAAATAGGCTTTAAAATACGTGAACATACTTTGCGTAAAGTACCTTATTTTTTAGTGGTTGGTGATAAAGAGAAAGAGACCGGTATGGTCGCTGTCAGAACCCGTAAAGGTATCGATTTGGGCACGATGTCGGTAGCCGATTTTACGATTCTTTTACAAGAAGAGATTAAAAGTAAGAAAATTCCATAGCAGGAATTTTAAATATAGGTATAATATGCTCGATTCGAGGAGCTAACACATAAAACAGCTTCTCGGTTTTTTTTAATGTTTTGGAGGAAATGCAAATTAAAGGCGCTAATAATAAAGCACAGAGCGACAAAGCTCGAATTAATGATGAAATAACAGCCACTGAAGTTAGATTAATAGGCAAAGACGGTGAACAAGCAGGAATCGTCTCATTAGCTGAGGCTCAAACTATTGCTGTTGAAGCTAGTTTGGATCTAGTAGAAATTAGTCCCAATGCAGCCCCGCCCGTATGTAAGGTAATGGATTACGGGAAGTTCTTATTCGAAAAGAGTAAAGAACAGAAAGAACAGAAAAAGAAACAAAAGCAAATTCAGGTCAAGGAGATTAAATTTCGCCCTGGCACTGATGAAGGCGATTACCAGGTAAAACTGCGCAACCTGCGTCGCTTTTTAGAAGGCGGTGATAAAGCTAAGGTAACGATCCGCTTTCGCGGTCGTGAAATGGCTCACCAAGAGATCGGCATTGACTTACTAAAACGCGTTAAAACCGATTTAGAAGACATTGCTAATTGCGAATCTTTCCCCCACAGGGTAGAGGGTCGTCAAATGATCATGGTGCTTGCCCCACTCAAGAAGTAGTAATGGTCTAAAGTAGATTAAGCTGCACACTTAGTCTCACCTTGCTGCTAAATATGAACCACTAACAGGGTCTGCAACCTCGTTAGACATTAACAATGCGGAGTTTTAGCAATGCCTAAAATGAAATCCCACAGCGGAGCTGCCAAGCGTTTTAGAAAAACTGCTTCTGGTCGTTTCAAAAGTAAACAGTCTCACTTGCGTCACATTTTAACCAAGAAGAGTTCTAAGCGTAAACGTCATCTACGTGCTAAGAAGCTTATTCACACCAGTGATACAGCTCTTATCCAACGTATGTTGCCGTACGTATAACCTTAGAATTAGGAGACTGAACAATGGCTAGAGTAAAACGCGGTGTAGTAGCACGCGCACGTCACAAAAAAGTATTAAAGCAAGCTAAAGGTTATTACGGAGCTCGTAGCCGAGTGTATCGCGTAGCGGTACAAGCGGTAACAAAAGCGGGTCAGTATGCTTACCGAGATCGTCGTCAACGTAAGCGTCAATTCCGTCAACTATGGATTGCTCGTATCAATGCAGCTGCACGTCAAAACGGAATGTCTTACAGCCGTTTCATCAACGGTTTGAAAAAAGCCTCTGTTGAAATCGATCGTAAGATCCTTGCTGACATCGCTGTACACGACAAAGTGGCATTCACTGCACTAGTTGAAGCAGCAAAAGGCGCATTAGCGTAATTCATTAACCAAGCTAACATATGTTAGCGAGTTTAAGTTCTTTTTGAAAAAGCGAGCAGGATGCTCGCTTTTTTGATCCTAAAGAAAACATGTTTAAGTACCCAACTTAAATTTTCCTCTATGCATGCGCTCTGAAACAAACACACTTAATCCACAATAAACCTCACTTTTCTTCAAAAATCCTGCGTAAATTCAAGTAAAAGCGTGTAAAATGCTCGCCTTACAGAATCAGTTTGTGCTTTGATAAAGTCAGAGCAAACCCCAACGTTCAAGAAGAGGAAGTAATGGAGCTTGAAGCCATAGTAGAAGAAGCGCGCTCAGCGGTTGAAAATGCCAAGACCCCAGCTGAATTAGACGCGGTTCGTGTCGCCTATATGGGTAAAAAAGGTAAGATAACCGACCTAATGAAGGGATTAGGTAAGTTGTCGAACGAAGAAAGACCCGCTGCAGGTCAAAAAATTAATCAAGCCAAGCAAGAAGTTCAGGGTTTGATTAATGCCAAACTTAAAGCACAACAAGAAGCTGAGTTGAATGAAAAACTGGTTGCAGAATCGGTAGACGTCACGCTTCCGGGACGCTCTCATCAAATTGGTAATCTCCATCCGGTGAATAGAACCATTGCTCGCATTGAATCATTTTTTGGCGATTTAGGCTTTGAAGTTAAAACAGGCCCTGAAGTCGAAGATGGCTTCCACAATTTTGATGCCTTAAATATTCCAGCTAATCATCCAGCTAGAGCAGACCACGATACCTTTTACTTTAATCCTGATGTGATGTTGCGTACACAAACCTCTGGCGTGCAAATTCGAACGATGGAAGCGCAAAAGCCGCCAATAAGAATTATCTCTCCTGGACGCGTTTATCGAAACGATTATGACCAAACTCATACACCGATGTTTCATCAAGTAGAAGGTTTAATGGTTGACAAGAAAGTGAGCTTTGCTGAATTAAAAGGTATTTTGCATGACTTTCTAAATCACTTTTTTGAAGAAGAGATGACGGTTCGTTTCCGACCTTCGTATTTTCCGTTTACAGAGCCTTCGGCAGAAGTGGACGTCATGAGTAAAGACGGCAAATGGTTAGAAGTATTGGGTTGTGGCATGGTTCACCCTAACGTACTTAAAGCAGTCAACGTTGACCCTGAGCAATATACGGGCTTCGCGTTTGGCATGGGTGTTGAGCGTTTGACCATGTTACGTTATGGCGTGAACGATTTGCGCGCATTCTTTGAAAACGATCTTCGTTTCCTCAAGCAATTTAAGTAAGACAGATTTTAATAAGAGCTTAATAATGAAATTCAGTGAACAGTGGTTAAGAGAATGGGTTAATCCTGCAATATCAACAAATGAGCTGTCAGAGCAGTTGAGCATGGCCGGTCTTGAAGTTGATGACGTTTCGCCAGTTGCAGAAGCATTCACCGGCGTTGTTGTTGGTGAGGTTGTTGAGTGTGAACAGCATCCTGATGCAGATAAACTGCAGGTAACAAAGATTAACGTCGGTGGCGACGAGTTACTTGATATTGTTTGTGGTGCACCCAATTGCCGTTTAGGCATCAAAGTAGCGGTTGCTATGGTTGGCGCGGTATTACCGGGCAACTTCAAAATTAAGAAAGCAAAGCTGCGTGGTCAACCGTCCTTTGGCATGCTTTGTAGCTTTTCGGAACTTGGTATGGGTGACGATCACAGCGGCATCATGGAATTGCCTCTTGATGCGCCAATTGGTGCTGATTTAAGAACATACTTGGATTTGGATGATAAAAGTATTGAAGTTGATTTAACACCAAACCGCGCAGACTGCCTTGGCATGAAAGGTATTGCTCGTGAAGTAGGTGTGCTAAATCAATTAGACGTAACAGAACCGAAAATTCCAGCTGTGCCTGCAACAATAAACGATGCTCGTGACATCAAATTGGCCGCTCCTCAGGCGTGTCCACGTTATTTAGGTAGAGTTATTAAAGGCGTTGATTTGTCTCGTCCGAGCCCATTGTGGATGCAAGAGAAATTGCGTCGAAGCGGCACGAGAAGTATTGATGCAGTGGTAGATGTTACCAACTATGTTTTACTTGAGTTGGGCCACCCAATGCACGCATTTGATAACGCTAAGTTGGAAGGTGATGTGGTTGTTCGAATGGCTGAGGAAGGTGAAAAACTGACCTTGCTTGACGAAAATGAGGTGAGCCTAAAAGCAAACACCTTGGTAATTGCAGATTCGACAAAAGCACTCGCAATGGCTGGTATATTTGGTGGCTTGGATTCAGGCGTGACCTCTTCTACGACTGATATTTTCTTAGAAAGCGCTTTTTTTGCTCCGGATGCCATTATGGGTAAAGCACGTCAATATGGACTGCACACCGACGCATCGCATCGTTACGAGCGCGGGGTTGATCCATCATTACAGCTTCAGGCTATGGAAAGAGCAACTCAGCTTCTCATTGATGCTGTTGGCGGCAGCGTAGGGCCCGTGATTGAAGCAAAAGATGAGACACATTTACCAAAAGCAAAGGCTATTACGCTAAGAGCAGCAAGACTTAGCCATGTTCTTGGTATCGACATTGCGCCAGATAGAGTGACTGATATACTAAATCGATTAGGACTGGAAGTCACTTCGAAAGACGGTGCTTGGGAAGTAGTTGCCCCTTTATACCGCTTTGACATGAACATTGAAGAAGACTTGATTGAGGAAGTCGCCAGAGTTTACGGCTATAACAATATTCCAAATCAAGCACCGGTTGCGAGTTTGCAAATGAGAGAGAGCAATGAAGCAAACGTTGCCACTTCTCGCTTTAAAGACCTGCTAATTGATCAAGGTTTTCAAGAGGCGATTACGTACTCTTTTGTTGACCCTAAAAAACAAACCATGATGTTCCCGGACGTTGAAGGCTTGGCTTTACCTCATCCTATTTCTGCGGATATGTCCGTAATGCGCGTAAGTTTGTTGCCGGGTTTATTATCTGCTCTGTCATACAATCAAAAACGCCAACAAAGCAACATTAAGTTATTTGAAACTGGCTTGCGTTTTACGCCAGACGCAGCAGAAAAGTCGGGCGTGCAACAACAAGAAATGATTGCTGGTGTTATGTCTGGTAATGTTGCTGGTGAGCATTGGACAATTCCGTCGCTTGCTTTGGATTTCTTTGATGTTAAAGCCGTTACTGAAGAGCTGATTGGTCTTAGTATAGATGCCCAAGACATTGAATTTAGAGCTGAAAAGCATACAGCCTTTCATCCGGGTCAGTGTGCTGGTGTCTATAAAAACGATAAATGCATTGGTTTTGTAGGTGCAATCCACCCAAAATTAGAAAAAGGGCTAGGTTTAAGCGGTAAGACCTTTGCTTTTGAGCTGGAATTGGTTAGTATTTCAACAAGGGCATTGCCTTGGATAAAAGCAATTTCTAAATTTCCAGTGAATAGAAGAGATATTGCTGTTACAGTAGAAGACAGTGTCGATACAGGTAACATATTAAAATGTATCGAAAAACTTGGCGTAACCGATTTGATTGACCTAAACTTATTTGATGTATACAAAGGGAAGGGGATTGAGCCTGGCTTCAAAAGCTTGGCACTTTCAATTTGGTTGCAAAGCTCAGAACGAACACTAGAAGATGCAGATATACAAAAATCTGTCGATACAGTAGTTCAAGCGCTGGAAGTTAACTTTAGTGCATCTTTGAGAGATTAATCGAATGGCATTGACCAAAGCCGAAATGGCTGAACATTTGTTTGAAAAGTTGGGTTTAAATAAAAGAGACGCAAAAGACTTGGTCGAAGCGTTTTTTGAAGAAATAAAATCCTGTCTAGCAGCCGGAGAGCAAGTAAAACTCTCGGGCTTTGGTAATTTCGATCTTCGAACTAAAAATGAGCGTCCTGGTCGAAACCCGAAAACTGGCGAAGATATCCCAATCAAAGCTCGTCGTGTGGTCACTTTTAGACCGGGTCAAAAACTAAAAAGTCGTGTTGAAAACGTCAAAGTTGACTAGTAGAACAGGGCTTAACGCGCTTACTTTGAAAAGAATGCATTGCTCAAGCGTGACTAAAATTCTAAAACGCTCGCTGTATGCGGGCGTTTTCCTTTCTTTGATGGGATGTCAACCAGAAGAAAGCAACACCACCAAAACCGATACTTCAGCACCCTCACCAGTAAAAACCGCGGAACATGACAGCGCTGTGCCGCCCTTACTTACCTTAGACGAATTACTCAACGCAAGTGATTTCCAGGCAGGTATTAAGCAATCAGTCCTTAATGACGATAGTGCCGCACTCAAAGACTGGCAAGATCAACTGCTAGCAGTAGCAAAAGAAGTTCACTTAGCTCCTCGTGACGTTAAACTTATAAGCGGTCAGCAGGGATTACTTTTTATAGAATTTGAGGCTAAAAAGCAGCTATTTAATGATGAGTTCATTGAACTGTTTATGAATTTTCAAAGCATTGACGATCTTATTCAAAAATATCCTCACTTAACTGGCGTGCATAAAAGAGCGCAATCCCTGATTGATGCGCGTGATGTTGCAATAGAACGTGCTGCAACCATGCTATCTGAAGAAGGGGTAGAGGGCGACGCTACTCAGCAGGCAAGGGCACAGTGGCAAGACTACATGATAAACAGCGGTAGGCTTGAAACATTAAGAAACTAGTTGTGCAAAACTTGCGTTAGCCCGATGTCTTTTTCTCTCAACTTCGCTATTAGTTTGTTGCGGTAGGCAAAATATTGATAGTGTGTATCGCAGTTCCTGGTAATAGAGGTGTATTATCCGCCTCTGCGTAATCGCTAAAACCAGCACTAAAAAATTCAGATAAAGGATGACCAGACTGTCCTCCTGGCACAGTTAAAATTGCCTTGTCTTCATTTCCCGGCCTCACTATCAGTCGCTGCGATGCGCCAAACTTAGGTAGTTGGACAGCAGGCATGTAGCTATCTCCAAATCCATCTACTTCTGGCATATTGAGTAAGCCGGCAAGCGGGCCTAATTGAGCAGCAAAGGGATGTTGTACCTTAAGCTTGTTTACCTCACCCCATTCGAGACCCTCTAATGTTTCGGCATCTGCGTTATACTGCTTGATTAGGTCTGCTTTTGTACTTTCATAACTTGCGATGAGAAACTCGTCATAGGAAGTAAATTCACTTGGCAACCACCCCTGTGCTTCTTTGTCTAATAGCTGCCAAACTGCTGGTTCTATGCTGCGCAATGCGGTTCCTAAAGAGAGCTTGTTGTCTTGCATTCTATTGTAAATTGGAGCTAGCAGTGAGTTGATTACTGTTGAACGGTAGCGTCGCGCTAGGGTGTATCCAATCGACTCAGGGCATGCGCAGTTTTTCCACTGCATTAGTATTTTAATATCGTTCGCGTATCGTTTCTCGTTATTGCCTAGTAGGTTAATCAGTTTTGTATGCCATGGCATAATAAATCGAGCATCGTTGTCCATTTGTATTGAATAAAAATCCTGTTCGTTAAACCGCTGTTTTTCAAACAGGCGATCTCTAATTTGCAATCCTCTGGCACCAACTGCATAGCCGCCATCACCGTACCTCAGAAAATCATCTGCGGAAATAACCCGTGCATTTGCCGTCCATAATCGTCCGTGACTAGGATTAATATAAGTTGGCAATGCTGCTTCTTGCGCCAACCAGAGTTCAGAGTAGTCCTTCTCATCGATCGCAAAAAGAGTCGGTGTTGTTCTAGCTGCTACTGCACCAATCGGGCGCCAGCCAGCGTTGCCTTGTGAATCTGCTAGCATGAAATTTTGTACTGGAATACGCACTTTGTCTGCAATAGCAAAAGCCTCGGTCAAATTTTTAGCCTCAGCCATTTCCATGATTGACATGTTGACTGCGTAGTCTTGATGAGCAACCCACGCCAAGGCATAGCGACTTCCATTCATCGTCTTTACCGGGCCATATTGACTCATTTCAATTTCGAGTACTTCTTCGCTATTTTTTAACTTAATGACTTCGCGTACGACGCGAGTTTTTGTGCTCTCGTTCAGTCTCACCCAATCAACATTATCTAAGTTTGCATTGGTAAAGCCCCAAGCAACATAGCCGTTTGAACCAACGATAATGATAGGGGTTCCGGGTAATGAGACACCAGTGATAGTTGTATTATTTCCATCGGTTTTATAATTTAACTGAGCTCGATACCAAATCGGTGGCACTCTTAGACCCAAGTGCATATCGTCGCTGACCATCGCGCTGTCGGTATCGGTTAAGTTCCCGGTAACGGCCCAATTGTTACTGCCAATATCTAGGGGTTCTGGAATACTGTTGTATGCTAGCAAGCCGTTTTGGGCATCTGTAGTAATTCCTGTTTTACTCGAATTAAGGTTCAAGTTTGGAATGTCAGGATTTTCTCCGCGAACAATAGTGCCGTCTAAAGGTGCTTGATAAGGGCTTGGCATATTAAAAAAATCTAATAGGCCATAACCAAATTCCTCAACTAAAAATGTATTTACTAAATCCCTTTCTACCTGATTGCCCTGCAAATCAAGATACATGCTATAACTAACTAGCAAGCTATCCTCAGGCAGCCAGTCTCTAAATTCCGTGCTAGTTAGCAAATATTCAAAAGGTCTTGCGGTATATTCACTAGCGGCTAGGTTGACGCCTTTTGCATAACTTTCTAGTAATATTTTTTGATCTTCAGGCAGGTTCTTAACTGCTTTTTTTGCGCGTTGGCGGAACTGATGAAAGCGCGCTTTTTTATCTACGTTAATAGCAATATTACCTACAATCTCGGAGAGCTCACCTGCAGCGCTACGACGCAGTAGGTCCATCTGAAATAAACGATCCTGCCCATGTGCATAACCCAGAGCGAAAACTGCATCAGAATGCGATGATGCTGTAATTTTAGCAACGCCAATACTGTCTCGTTCAATTGTTGTAGCAGCTTTTATCCACTGTGTTGAAAATTCTTTATCCAACGAGGGTAAACTTGCACGCAAAATAAAATAAGCGACAAGGAAAATCAGGATGACGACAGAAAAAATAGTAAAGAGGAGAGGTTTGACGTACTTCATTTGTTTTTCTTTTTATGTTTAACCTTTATGATGGTTAAGGCTAAGCGAAACCTACTTCGCTTACAAGTTTTATCCCTAACGCGGTTTTTGATCATCGCAAAAAAATTGTTTACAAGGAACATTATGTCAGCGGTTATTCTTGATGTGCACAGTTTTGAACTCAGTTCAGTTGAACGAGAAATGTTACAGCATCCACTATGTGGAGGAGTGATATTATTTAGTCGCAATTATGCTGAAAAGCGACAATTGTCAGAATTGATTAAAGACATAAGACGAACTGTGAATAAGCCTTTCCTCATTTCTGTTGATCATGAAGGTGGTCGAGTTCAGCGTTTCAGAGACGGATTTACGCAAATTCCGGCAATGGCGAATATTGAAAAGTTTGAAAAATCGCACAGTGCTCAGCTTGCCTTGGCACAAAGCATGGGCTTTTGCATGGCTCATGAACTATTGCAGTTGGATATCGACATTAGCTTTGCACCGGTGCTAGACCTTAATGGTGTAAGTGAAGTTATTGGTAGTAGAGCATTTTCATCGGATCCAGACCAAGTAATTTTGTTAAGTGGCGCTTATATAGACGGAATGCATAAGGCGGGTATGAAAAGTACGGGCAAACATTTTCCAGGTCACGGCTCCGTCACAGAAGACAGTCATATTGCGATGCCAGTTGATAATCGCAGTTTTGAAGACATTCAACAGCAAGATATGCGAGTGTTTCAGCAACTTATTAAAGCGAAAAAAGTAGATGCAGTTATGCCTGCGCATGTCATATATCCTCAAGTAGACGATAAACCTGCAGGCTTTTCTGAAATTTGGATACAGCAAATTTTACGTAAGCAACTCGGTTTTGAAGGCGTCGTATTTTCAGATGACTTGTCAATGCAGGCAGCAAGTGTTGCTGGAAGTGTGACCGAGCGGGCAGAGCAAGCAATTGAAGCTGGTTGTGATATGGTTTTAGTATGTAATTCGCCCTCACAGGCGGAGAAAGTGCTAGATGGATTGAGTCAACTTAAGGTCTATAGTCAACGATGGCGTGAACTGTTGCAAAAAAACAGCCAGCAGCGCGACGTAGATAAGCATCAACGAGACGCCACTTACCTTTCGAGTAGTCAGCTCATTAATCGCCTAAATGAGCAGTTTTCTTAAAGCTACCGCTATGTGCATCAATGTGAACAAACGAGCGACTTTTAATTTATAAAAACACTGCCATTCGATAAATGAAAGGCAGTGTGAATTTCTTCAGACTTCAATATCTGCAATTTTCGATCGAAAGTTTAATGCTCTAGCAGCAACGAAAAAGTAATCCGACAAGCGGTTTAAATATTGAATACAAATATCAGGCACGTTTTGCTGTTGCGCAACACTAACAATAGTGCGTTCAGCTCTTCTAGTGACGGTTCTACATATATGCGCTTGAGCTGCTAACTGACTGCCGCCAGGTAAAATAAACTTGGTCTGCGGCGGCAGTTCTTGCTGTAGTTTATCAATCGCCTCCTCGAGAAGCTGCGTCGCATTGTCATCAATTTGTGGCTTGTCAGAAATAGCGAAACCAATGCTGAACAGGGTTTTCTGAATGCCAAACATAAACGCTTGACTCAAGCAGGGCTCTGCCTCGTCGAATTTGTCGGTAATTAACAACGCACTTAACATTCCAATGTGGCTGTTTAATTCGTCAATAGAACCATAGCACTCTAAAATAGCATCGTTTTTATTTAGTCTGAGTACTTCAGAGGTATAGACTTGCGTCGTCCCTTTGTCACCGGTTTTAGTATATATCTTCATCGTCTACTTCTTTTGGCTTTTCATAGCGTTCTAGTCTAATAATTATCCCGATTTTAGGATGATCAAAATAATGTATCTGCTTACTAATAACACGTCTTCGTTGCTTAAACGGGTATTGTTCGATTTCAGCTTCACCAAACGTGTTTAGCTGCAGCTCATTGAAGCCAAACTCTGAATCAATATGCAAATAGGGAACTCGGTTAATATAATTCAAGTAAACCTTTACTTTACCATCCAATTCCCAGACGTCGTCAGTTGAGGGCTTTGTCTCGGAGCCGCTGGCTTTGATATTCTCTCTGTCTTGCCAATTAACAGGCTTCGCATCGACTAATTGCTGCTTTAACTCAGCAAAAAATGTTTCCGAATTTTGATCGATAACGTTGTTGAGCTCAGGATCGTATTTTTGCTTCAATACGGCATAAGATGGTGAAGGTTCAGGGGGAAGCAATAACTTGTCACCAGAAAATACGCGATAAAATTTTGCGTTATCTTCTCCAAAGACAACGGGTTGACGCCATGCCATATGACTTAGTGGAGTGATGTCACGTTGAGCAAACAGCCTCTTAGCATAGTCAATTAGCGTCAGCTGTTTGTCAGCTAACAAATGTGCATTCTCAGAAATAGTCATTATGGGTTGTTGTAAATACGTTGATGTTTTATTGACGCTATTGATAGCTAGGAATGAGCTAGCTATCTCTTTTTTAGCTGCACCGCAATTTTGCTTGTCTAGCAGGATCGCAAAACGTTCCTCAGTAGTTAATACGGGCTGACGTGTTTTAAACTGTTTAGCAACATCATCGTTGTTTTTTTCTTCTGTCTTTATTTCTAGTTCACCGCTATCGCTCGTAAGCGCGAAAATGTCGAAAGCGGAGAGATTCGACTGAAATATTGAATGATTCGCTGAACATTCGTAAAGCATTTTTTGTAAATCAATTAGTGGGTTTGCTTGGCGATATAAAGGCAGGCTGATTAAATCAGTGACATTTTCAAGAGATACTTCCAATCCAGTGTAGCTGAAGTCTTCCTCAAGCGGTGTGCTTGAGGTGTTGCGTTTAAAGGTAATCACTTCAACGTCAAACCACCAGTCCTCGTCTTCTGCCGACGATGTTTGTGAAGATGCATGCATCGGTGCTGATAGCATGGACAGTGCAAAAGTTAAGGCTGTGATAGTTGATAAACGCTGTTTTGTATTGGCAACGCAGCTTGCAGCAGTTTTTAAACCCGCAATGACATTGCGCCGAACATTTGCGACGCGATTACTGCAGAGATTGATAACTATAGCGCTAGCTTGCATGGCATTCCTTTAATAGTTTGTTGAGTAATTCTCTAACATGATCCAGTTTTTGCTGGGCACTGTCGAGCTTTTTCATAAATCTTAGCTTTTGAGGGCCTTCAAACTTGTATTGACTGGGATGCTTTTGGATAAGCTGTATTAAAAAGCCAGCATCAATGGTTGTCGTCTGATCGAAATCAATAAGACCGCCAGTCTGCGTTGCTTCGATTTTTCGAATCCCAATTTTTTGGGCCGTTAATTTAAGACCTGATTGTTTGACCAAATTCTTTGCACTATCAGGCAGTAAACCGAAGCGATCGATTAGCTCAATTTGGTATTCATCAATCTCGTTTTGATTTTTACAACCAGCCAGTTTCTTATAAAGCGATAAACGTGTATTTACATCGCCGATATAATCATCAGGAAGTAGGGCGGGTATGCGCAAGTCAACCTCAGTCTGAGCGGCAAGTACGTCATCTAATGATGGCTCTCGGCCTTCTTTCAACGCTTCGACAGCTTGCTCAAGCATTTCCATGTAAAGGCTAAAGCCAATAGTATTGATTTGTCCAGACTGGTCGTCACCTAATAGTTCACCCGCCCCACGAATTTCTAAATCGTGCGTTGCAAGTGCGAATCCTGCGCCAAGATCCTCGAGTGATGCAATAGCATCAAGGCGTTTGGCTGCATCCTTAGTCATGCGTTTTGGATGTGGCGTTAATAAGTAAGCATAGGCCTGGTGGTGCGAACGGCCAACACGACCTCTAAGCTGATGTAATTGTGCCAGGCCTAAATGGTCTGCTCTGTCCATTATGATGGTATTTGCGGTAGGGACATCGATGCCTGTTTCGACAATAGTGGTACATACCAATACATTGTAGCGCTGGTGATAAAAGTCATTCATCACGTTTTCGAGTTCACGCTCACGCATCTGACCGTGACCGATAGCAATCCTGGCCTCAGGAATGATGTCTTCGATTTCTTTAGCTGTTTTCTCAATCGTTTTCACTTCGTTGTGCAGGAAGTAAACTTGGCCACCGCGCAAAATTTCGCGCATGATAGCTTCGCGAATAATGTCAGTTTGACGCACTTGCACAAACGTTTTTATGGCAAGTCGTTTGGCTGGCGGTGTTGCGATGATAGATAAATCACGCATGCCGCTAAGCGCCATATTCAACGTTCGAGGAATAGGGGTAGCAGTTAGTGTGAGAATATCTACATCGGCTCGCAATGCTTTAAATTTTTCTTTTTGACGAACGCCGAAGCGATGTTCTTCATCGATAATGACAAGGCCTAAGTCTTTAAACTTGACGTCGTCTTGCAGCAGTTTGTGGGTGCCGATAACAATATCACCCTGTCCGTCGGCAAGATCTTCAATGACGGCTTTTTGTTCTTTGGCAGAACCAAAGCGAGAGATAACCTCTATTTTAAATGGCCACTGTGCAAAACGATCTTTAAAGTTTTCATAATGCTGTTGTGCTAACAGCGTTGTTGGTACCAAAATAGCGACTTGTTTTCCTGTTGATGCTGCAATAAACGCTGCGCGCATGGCCACCTCGGTTTTACCGAAACCGACATCGCCACATACCAATCTGTCCATTGCATTTGGGCTGCCCATATCTTGCAGGACTGCATTGATAGCTGTTTTTTGATCTATGGTTTCCTCAAACGGGAAGCTGTCTTCAAATGCTTTATATTCATTCCAATCAATAGGGTATGCATAGCCAGGTTTTGCTGCTCGTTTTGCATAAACGTCCAAAAGTTGTGCCGCAACATCTCTGACTTTTTCAGCCGCTTTGCGTTTAGCCTTGCTCCAAGTGTCGTTTCCAAGATTATGCAAAGGCGCGTGGTCAGGATCGCCACCACTAAAACGGCTAATGAGATGAAGACTAGATACAGGCACATATAACTTCGCTTGTTTTGCATAAGCGATGGCTAAATATTCGGTGGTAACACCGCCAGCGTCAAGCGTTTGCAATCCTAAGAAACGACCAACGCCGTGATCAATATGCACAACCGGCTGGCCCTCCGTTAGCTCTGCTAAATTTCTAACAATGGCGCTTTCGTCATTAGCCTTGCGTTTGTCTTTTAATTTTCGTTTGCTAACTTTATGGCCGAGCAACTGTGTTTCAGTGACAAATAAGAAAGCATGTTTTTTATCGCTAAACTCAAAACTGTTCTCGACCATCCCGACACAGATAAAAACAGAATGTGTTGACTCATTCAGCGCAGCATCAAAAGTCGGGCTATTGACTGGAAATATCTTTGCTTTGTGCAACACATCCATTAAGTTTTCTTTGCGGCCCTGTGATTCAGCGCAAAAAATTACTTTTTTGTTTTTTTCTTTTGCCTTTTTAACTTCAGCTTGAATAGCTTGGTAGGGATTTGTTGCCGTTAAGTCAATGCCAATACCTTCTATTGGACGGCATTCAAAATTATGCTTTCCCGCTTTTTTCGGCAATGACTCACTCATTATCTGAGCGCTTGGCCACTGTTTAAGTCTGCTCATTAGCTCATTCGAGTCGAGATATAAATCGATAGGCGACAGTAATGGTCTTGCTAAGTTGTAACGGTACTGTTCGTAGCGCTGCAATAAATCTTTGTTGAACCGTTCAGATGCCTTATTTAGGTCGCCATAATAAAGCATTAAGGCATCATCATTCAGGTAATCAAATAAGGTGGATGTTTTTTCAAAAAACAGCGGTAAATAATATTCTATACCGCTGGGCATTGTGCCTTTGCTAACTTGATAAAAAATAGATTCTTTGTCTGCGGTATTACTGCGCTCAAACTTGTCTAGGTAACGTTCTCTGAAGCCAGTGATTGAATCTTTATCTGTTGGAAATTCTCTAGCAGGCAGCAAACGTATTTCTTTAGTTTCCTCTAAGCCACGCTGAGTGTCTGGATCAAAGTAGCGAATCGAATCAATTTCATCATCAAACAAATCAATTCTAAACGGTTGGTCACTTCCCATAGGAAACAAATCGATAATGCTACCGCGCACCGAAAATTCACTGTGAGTCATTACCTGGCTTACATGCAGGTATCCTGACTTTTCAAGCTTGCGTTTAAATTCATCGGTATTAATCGTTTCGCCAACTTTCAAATACATTAGATGTTGACCAACATAGTCAACTGGCGCTAAACGCTGCAGGATCGTATTAATGGGAACTATGAATATACCGGGCTGTTTTTTACTCAGCAAATAAAGTGTTTCTAGGCGCTGCGAAACAATATCTTGATGCGGCGAGAAACCATCATAAGGTAGCGTTTCCCAGTCAGGAAATAGTTGAACGTGCACTTTTTGATTACGGAGGAAAAAGGCGAGCTCTTTTTCTAGTTTAATTGCACTTGGGCTGTCCTCTATCAATACTAGTAGAGGTCCATTGTGTTGTTTTGCTGCGTTCGCAATACTGAGTGCTTGGCTGGCACCTTTTAGTTCGCCCCATTGAATATGATCAATAATGTTTGAGCTATTCAGTGATTTTGCCTTTGGTAAAGGCACAGAAAATAGATTCGACATGCTGCTAAATTGCTTCTCTATGGTTGGTTAACGATTGTTTCGCAATTGATGGGTTTGCAAATGAAGGCTAGCCCGAACAAGCAGTTCTTGGTCTTGCTCGCGGATGTGCGTATAAACGTAGCTAACGTGATAAAGATCATCTACCGCCTCTACGTTAATCACTTCTGCGAGACAATATATTGCCGCAGCCTCTTGTTCGAGAAAGATTTTTACCTCTGCCGTTGTGCCAATATCGATAGCTGATGAGTGACTCACAATAATACCGCCGCCCCCAAATTTAACAGCCTCAGCACGACTATTCTCGTCATCTTGCTGAATCAAAATATAGGACATCATAAGATCTATTTTTCGAGCTTGAAGTTGCAAATATTTAACGAGCTCTTCGAGCTTTTCACCCATTGAACGCAATGGTTTTAAGGCTTGTGACTCAATTTCCGAAAGTTCAGATGCTATCTTGAAGGCATACGGCATATTGCTTTCAAACTCCTGCATAGTCTGCATTGCCTGCTTTCCATCAACAATGCTGACGTTGACTTTAGTTGGATGTTTGATTAAGAAAAATGACTCAAATCGCTGCTTTTTTTCTTCTAATGAGTTCAAATGCAATGTCCTATGCAATATGTCTGACAATGTGAGTTTTATTCACAGATTATTAATCTTTTAGGATAAATTGTTACTATCTTGCATCAGATGTTTATAATAACGACGTCTGAAACAATGTCATAGACAAGACAAATGCAGCAACGCTGCCAACTTACCGTTTGTGACTTTACCAAAAAACGACTCAGGTTTCACTCAGGTTTGCGATCCTTTGTCTTTATATGAAATAAATTACGCTGAGCATCGTTTAATCGAGGGGCAGCTTAATAAAATAGAGCACAAAACTAAGCTTATGCGTTTTTCCATACTTCCTTCATTGCCCATATCTGCCTTTATTGGTTTACGATATTCGAAAACCTCAAATAAACGCAGCTTTGTTTCCTTCATCAACTTATTTTCGGTCGTTGGTATCGCCCTTGGTATTGCTTCATTAATAACGGTGCTCTCGGTTATGAATGGCTTAGAAGGGCAGTTGAAACAGAAAATTTTGGGCATTTTGCCGCATATTGTTGTGGATAACAGAGGACCTATACTACTGCCAGAAGGTTTACAGAGCGAGGTTTTAGCCACCACAGACTTTGTGGAACAAGAAGTCATTGTGCAATCGAGTAAATTGATTAAGGGTTTATTTTTACAAGGAATCGATACCTCGGTCGAAAAGCGCCACTCTATCATCGCCAAAAACGTGATCGCGGGTGAATGGGACGCGCTGCAAAGCGGCAGTTTCAACGTGCTAATTAGTCAGTCCTTAGCTAATCAACTGCGAGTGTCGATAGGGCAAAGATTGCGAGTGATAAGCCCTTCGGCAAGTACCTATACTCCTCTAGGGCGAATGCCTAGTCAACGCTTAGTCACTGTTGCCGGCATGTTTCAGCTAGATTCAGAAGCCGACGACAAAGTCATGTTAATGAACATAAATGATGTCGCAAAGCTATCGCGTCAGAGAGATTTATCTTTTGTCGGCACGCGCTTGTATTTACAAGATGCTTTCCAGTATCAAGCTATCGTTGATGAATTAGACAAGCAGGGACTGAAATACACCACATGGCGAGAGAGGCAAGGCCCTCTCTTCGATGCTGTCGGTATGGAAAAAAACATGATGTCCCTCATGTTATTTTTAATCATAGCGGTCGCAGCATTTAATATCGTGTCGGCATTAGTCATGGTAGTAACAGAAAAAACCGCCGATATTGCAATTTTACAAACTCAAGGATTAGTGCCGACAGATGTGATGCTGATTTTTGTTCTTAACGGTATTTTTAACGGCATAAAAGGGGTCATATCAGGCGTTTTGATTGGCTTAATCGTCGTGTTTTTCTTGAATGATATTTTAGCCGCATTGGGTTCTGGACTGGCTTTTGGTCCTAATGGTGCAGGCTTACCAATTGAAATGAATCTGTCTGAAATTATCATTATATCTGGCGGTTCACTCGCCTTGTGCATACTCGCCACTTTGTATCCAGCGTATAAAGCGGCATCTATTCAACCGGCAAATAGCTTACAAACACAATAAACGCTATAATCCGCGTAACAATTCGTTTCAAGCTGTGGTGGCTGAATATTTTGCTTCAAGGAAGAGCAGTAGTAAGAATGAATTTACGTCAATATACCGTTAATAAATTTATTGATACATAAAAAGAGAATCTATACTTTGAGTAAAAATTACATCAGCTCTCAATCATTATTAGAAGACAGTTTTCGTCTTGCATCTAAAGTTTTCAAAGATGGCTTTCGTCCAGACTTTATCATTGGAATTTGGCGTGGTGGTGCTCCAATAGGAATTGCAGTACAAGAGTTTTTCGAATACAAAAATACGCCCACGGACCATATCGCTGTTAGAACTTCTTCTTACTATGGCATCAACAAACAATCAAAAGAAATAAAAGTACACGGTTTGCATTATCTTATTGAGAATGCAAATGCAGGAGATAGCCTGTTGATTGTTGATGACGTTTTCGATTCAGGGCGAAGTGTGGAGGCATTGATAAAGCAAATTGAAGTGCTCATGCGCTTGAATACGCCGAAAGAAATTAGAATAGCGACGCCTTGGTATAAGCCTGCCAATAATAAAACAGATATCGTGCCTGACTATTTCGTTAATGAAAGTGATGAGTGGTTAGTATTTCCGCACGAGCTAGCTGGCTTGAGTAAAGAAGAAATTATAGAAGGTAAGTCTGAGCTATCTAATATTTTAGATGTGATCTTTGATTAAGACTTCAGTTTTCCAGATATCTTGAAAAGTTAAATTAGTGCGGATGCCTTGCGCTGTAACGCAAGTGTATAGCAAATAGTTAAACTGGCCAGCCTAGTTGCGTTACATAAACTAGCTACATAGCGTTTGAGTTACAACGATAAGAAAGACAATGATGATTCATCGTCATTGTCTTTTTTTGCATTTGAACTATCTGAATAACAATATCGGTAACTATTTTCCATCAATATAAAACTTATCATGAAAAGTATAAACCCACTTAGGTTTGTGCACGACCAAAGATGTCATCGTAAACCCATTGAAAAAGGCCTCTGAGAAGAGTAAAAGTGGTATCAGCAACACATAGTTTTGGAAAATCACATCCCAACCTAAATCAGTATCAAGCTGAAAATAACCCGCCATCATGAGTATTTTAAGTGAAACCGTTATCGCTCCTGGAAAGAAAGCGCAAACAAAAAGATAGACAAATAGATTCTTAGGCAGCTTGTGGAATGACCAACTGAAGATTGCATAGGTAACTGAAATTGGCATGAGTGTGCCTAAAAGCCAATTTACGCCTAACATTGAAAATTTTTCATAGCCTACAACGGTAACACCAATTAAAACGATGCTGGAAGATATGATAGCCCATCTGAAGCCTAAAATTAGTGCCAGTGATGTCAACCAAATGAAGTGAACCTGGAGCTCATCGACAATACCCACACGAAAGATCCAAAGAACAAATACTGCCGCAGTTGCACCGAAAAACCGATGTTGGAAAGCTGCATCGTCAACGAGCTGTTTGAATTCTGTGTTTTTAATAATGATCGCCAAACCAATTGCACTGGCTATGGCGCCTAGTATTTGTAGTTCAGTCATGCATATTCATAATATATTATTGCCTGTTTTGTTATAAATCTCGCTAATCATCGAGAAATTATATCTTAATACCTTTATTATAGTGTGAACGGTTTAATATTCTTTTAGTATTTTTACATTAACCAAAATGATGTGAAGGGTTTACGTGTTCAAAAATCAATTTCCATTTTTTACCAACAAACCTGAACAGGTCTATTTAGACAGCGCCGCAACAACGCAAAAACATGATTCAGTTATTCAAGCGGTAAATGACTATCATTGCTCCTGCAATGCGACGGTGCATCGCAGTGCTTATGCTATCGCTAATGAAGCGACAAAACTTTACGAGGATGCTCGTGACTCAGTGGCACAACTTATTAATAGCGCCTCAAGTGCACAAGTTGCGTTCAACAGTGGAGCAACTGAATCGATTAATACCATTGCTGCTGGCCTGCAGCCTCACATGATAAGTGGGAATAAAATACTGATTTTGGCCAGCGAGCATCATGCTAATATTCTACCATGGCAGCGTCTAGCCAAGAGACTAGGGCTAAGCATACAAGTGGTTAATATCTCGCTTCAGGGCCAATTCATGCGAAGCGATTATGAAACCCTGCAAAAGCAGCTCAATAAAGATGTGGCTATTTTAGCAATGGCGCATGTCTCCAATGCTTTAGGAAATATATATCCCGTAGAGGAAATCTGTCGAATTGCCATTCAACAGAATATATTAACCGTCATCGATGGCACTCAAGCTATTGCTCATATGACGGTTGATGTGCAAAAAGTTAACTGTGATTTCTACGTATTCAGCGGTCACAAAATGTATGCACCGACGGGCGTTGGTGTTTTATACGGAAAAATCGAACTGCTAGATGCTTTGTTGCCACTTAGGCTAGGTGGTGAAATGATAACTCGAGTTTCGTTTACAGACGCTGAATATCAAGCACCGCCGTTAAAGTTTGAAGGAGGCACGCCCAACGTGACTGGGGTAATTGGAATTGGCGCTGCAGCTAAATTTTTGATGGCAAACATGGACGAAATTAAGCGTCATGAAGGGGCATTATTTGAGTCACTTAGCCGGGGCTTATACAATCGAGATGATATTCGCATATTCGGCAACGTTGGTGCCAACAACATTTGTGTATCTGACTCCATAAGTGCGAGTAAAACCTCGACAATTTTTAACCAGTCAATCGGTCTGTGCTCTTTTGTTTTTAACAAGCATCACCTAAATGACGTAGCGGCGTTATTGTATCAAGAAAATATCGCCGTCAGAGTAGGGCATCACTGTGCAATGCCGTTGATGAATCTATTAAACATTGGCGGAACGATGCGGGTTTCAATCGCTTGCTACACCACTGAGCAAGATATTCAATATTTTTTGGAAACGCTAAATCG
The DNA here is from genome assembly GCF_000226565.1 of Glaciecola nitratireducens FR1064. Classification (NCBI taxonomy): domain Bacteria; kingdom Pseudomonadati; phylum Pseudomonadota; class Gammaproteobacteria; order Alteromonadales; family Alteromonadaceae; genus Brumicola; species Brumicola nitratireducens. The sequence goes on from NC_016041.1 coordinate 1,859,997, forward strand.
TGCTTTGAACAGCTTGTGCAACAGCGAATTAAATCTTGATAACAGCGCAGCTGCAGCGGATGCAGGGTTAATATGTAAAGAGATAGAAAACTCGGACGTAGGAGCACGAGTTAATGCGACCCCAAATGATCTCAATAAGGGCGACACGCTTGCTATTAACGAAAATCAATCATTAGCGATTGCACAAAAGGTGAGTCAGGCGAGGGGCTGGGATAATCAATATCGACAGCTACTTTTGGCGAGTAAGGATTTAACAATATTGCCGCTTGAAATGCGGACAGACGAAAATGCAGTACTTGGTTGCGAGTCAGAGTTATGGATTGCCTATACTAACCATAAGCTGTGTGCCTATTCTCAAAGTAAGATCATTAGGGGAATATTAGCTGTTGTTATAGAGAAAGCGACGCAATTAAATGAGTCGCTGACAGTTGACAGCAATCAACAGAAACGTAACGCGGCCGTTGCCTTTGACTATTTTGCCTATTTAACTGAATTAAACCTAACGCCGTTTTTTAGTGTGGGTAGGCGAGATGGTATTCAGAATGCTATATTAACTATAAAAGCGAAGTTAGGAAACTTGTATTAACGGGGCGTCAATCTGAGCGCTGAGCCTGCTGTAAACGGGTTTTGGCTTCAATCCACTGACTCATGTATTTAGTGCTATTAAGGGTGTGGTGCTGCAGCACTTGGCCGATGAAATGCTGATGCCGGTGCTTAGTCAAATTGGTTCGGATCGTAGCAATTGAATCGCTTAGCTCTCTTGACTGTCGTTCATAATTAAAAATAGACGAATACAAAGTGTGACATCGCATGCTGGCTTGTGTCCACTTATCTTCGTTGGCGTATAGTGCAATACATGATTCTATAAATGCGTCACATGACTTCTGGATATTGTGAATAGCACCAGGCCATAACTCTCTTACATTATCGATATTATCTGCTAAAGGTAAAAGCCCCTCGGAACCAATTTCGGTGGTGATTGATGGGGTATAGCACTGCATTGCATCTACTAGCTTACCCTTAATACCTGCTCCAAAATTCAACGGAGCTAGCAATATGCGGGCGTTTCCAATTACCTCTTTTGCATCTTCAACAAAGCCATGCACTAAAAAGCCCTGCTTTTTATTTTCAAGTTGTTTGGCTTTCGGTGTTAAGTATGAACCATAAATATGGCACCGCGCATGCGGTAGCGCCCTAGTAATTGTTGGCCATATTTTTTGCTTTAACGTAAGTACAGCATCCCAATTAGGAGCATGCCGGAAGCTTCCTATGCTAACAAAGTCAAAGCGCTGCTCGTATGTCTTGGTCGCTTTATTATCAACATCAGAGAGCAAAAAAGGGCAATAGTGGAGAAGCGTTTCTGGAACCTTGAAGATGCGCGTGAGTAATTTGTATTCGTACTCTGAAAGCAAAATACTTAGATCACAACGCCAAATAGACGCTAATTCTCGCTTGCACATATCACTGTACAAATACGCGTTATCAACATCATTGCAAACAACATTGTTGCCGCGCTGATTAATATCTTTATATGCTTGATGTCTAGCATCACGCAGAAAGTGCAGGTCTTCGCAATCCAGTATTTTCATGCACATCGGTGCAGCCAAAGAAACGCGCCAGCCAAATTGTTCTTCACTAATAAAACGATCGAAAACAGTAATGTCAGGTGCAAGTTGATTCACAAAAGTATCAAAGCTACTGTCATTTAGGGTAATTGCTTGCTCTTTTACACCAAGGCTTGTCAACGGCGCGGACTGCTCTGTTTGCTCAGCAGCACAAGCGAACGTTACCTCGTAGCCACTGGCGATAAACAAATTGATATAGCTTAGTATGTTTTGGCCTGCAGCAGTTGACTTAGGTTCAGGCCACACTAAACCAACAAACAGAACTTTATGTTTGCGCTGTTCTAACACAGTTTCGTCCGCCTTTTTTCGCCTTGTACAACGCAGAGTCGGCTCGCTTTATAGCTGCTTTAAAGTCGCTACTGCCGAGCATGCTTTCTGCAATACCAAAACTGCAGGTGACTTTTACAATGTCTTGCTTTACCGGTGTTTGTCTTCTATTTCTTGATTCAGAAGCTGATTTTGGCGGTCTTCGCTGGATGCGGATAGCCATTGGATAGGATTCTAATTGTACGCGTAAATCTTCTATTGTTTCACGAACATCGTCAATCAGTTTGCCGTCAAACACTAATGTGAACTCTTCACCCCCATACCGAAAAGCTCTTCCCCTATTACCTGTTTTGGCAATTTTACTAGCCACAAGCTTAATCACATCATCGCCAGCATCGTGCCCGTATTTATCATTAAACCGCTTAAAAAAATCGATATCAATCATAACGACTGCATACTGAGACGAGAGCTCTTCAGAATAATGCGTTAGTGAACGACGGCCAGGAATACCAGTCAACTCGTCGTTGAACGCCATATTTCGACTGCTTATCATCGCCGAAGATAAACAAAGTACACTGCTAAGAATGGCAAATAAAATGATGCTCAACGATGACATGTGAGCTATTGCGAAAGCGGCTAAAAATGCAATGGCAAGTAAATATATATTATTGGATGACTTGATAACCAGAATCAAAAGCGTCATTGCACTCATACCGATTAACGCAAATTGTAAAGGCGAAAACCAGATGTCTTGAAACGGGGATATCATACCAATGGAACTAAACATATTGTCAGCTAATTTGATGACCGGCAATTCCATCTTTGCAATTAAAAAACTGAAAAAGCCCCAAGTAATCAAGCTACCAATAAGGTAAATAATACTTTTAAATATTTTGTGAGCCGGAATTTTAACGAGACCAAAAATAGGTAGCAAAGCAATGAATGACAATAGCAGATGCTTGGTATTTGCCACCAGCTTAACTTGCTCATCGGAAATTTTTAAGCCGGGAATGACGTAAAAATGCGCGATCGTAATGAGAGCGATAATACTCGCAACGTACATTGTCAAAGCTTGTCGCATAGAAAGGTTAAATATAATAATTAAAACGAGGCTGATCGAAACATAAGGAACAAGGTTCGCAACTGGAAACGATATCAATGACGCTTCATTAATGTGAATGAAAATCATTGCAGCAACAGATAGGATCGCCATAAAAATTATCGGAAGCGTGATTTTATTTACTGACATAACTCTTCTTATTCTTCACAGGTTGCTTTATTAAATACTTAGCTCAGTATTTTGTATATGCCGATGTTATGCTATGCGGATAACTTAGCTGCATCACTATGTTATCACCATATAATTCAGCGAGTTAATTATTATTAGAATTTTGGCATTAATAATTGAGTATCAACAGTCTCAAAAATACACTGACGTTGCAAAAGCAATACCTTGTTCGCGATAGTTTTGATGTCAATTATTTGGAAAATTCAGTGGAGTGCGCGAAATAAAATACCAAAGTCAGAAACTAAATAGCCAAATGCTTGATAATATGTAACTATTTACATTCCTTAAGCATTTTTTTACTGGATATTGAGTATAAAGATTGATGTCAGTCGCAGACTAGTGTAGAAAAATAGATAGAAGAGTCTAGTAAGGCGTATGTCTTAACAGTTACGCTAGAATATGAGTTAGTGTGACATGACAAACACAACCTGAATGATGAAACTATTTTAAAAGGCAATTATGAACGCGATTGACTATGCAAAAAAAGTCTCTGACTTATTCGCTCTGCCAAAAACAGTCGTCAGAGTCAAAAGTTTAATAGATGATGAGCACTCAGATGCAGACAGCATTTCTGCCGTAGTGCAGTCTGACCCCGGGCTGGCTGTGCATATTCTTAGAATTGCTAATAGCGCAATATATCGATTTCCACGAAAGATTGATCAGCTTCCACGAGCTGTCCAAGTTATAGGCACATCTGCAGTGTATGACTTTGCTTTGATATTTGGGATATCGAATGCCTTTAGCAAAGAGCAAGGCGAATTTGTCGACCTCGATAAGTTTTGGGAGCAGAGCGTTAGCTGCGCAATTTTAGCTAAAAACCTAGGTCTATTATGCGGTTCTAAAGATGCAGACAGACTATTTGTTAGCGGTCTGTTACACAATATAGGGGAATTAGTCGTTTTAAAAGTGGCTCCAGGTTTGGCAAAAGATTGCGCACGTTTTGATGCTAAACTCAGCCCAAGAGATTGCCAACATGAGGTACTCGGATTTACCTATGCTGAAGTATCGGCCGCGCTTTGCCAGCAATGGATGGTGCCTGACTCAATCGTGTCAACAGTTGCTATGCAGCATCATGACGAATCGCCGGCAGAAACACTTGAAGTGCGGGTTCTGCAGTTAGCTTACGAGCTTTCTATTATTAACACTTACTCTCATCATTTTAATTTGGAAGCTCATTTACCGCGTTTTCTGTTTGAATCATTGAATCTTAGCAGTGAAGAAATCGAAGAAGCTCTCGATAATAACAATTACCAAGTAGAGCAAGTCATACACTTGTTTAATCCGGACGTTTTTCAGAGCGCATAGCGTTTTAATTGTTAGTCAAATATTGCAACTGTCTGTCTACTAACCGCAATTAGTTCGCCTTCTTTATCCCAAATATTTGCTTCTGTATGGCCATAACCATCCGCCGCTTGGCGCGTGTGGGCTTGATACGCCAACCAATCATCACCTGCGATTGGTCTATGTGGATGAATAAACTCTAAATTCCAACTAACTGAACTCGCGGGTGCTGGCCACTTTAACATTTGCAGAACAGTGGGAGGCCATGCATCAATAATGCTGACTAGATGGGCATCAGTGAATATTGAAGGCGGCTTTTTGAATCTCATCCATCCATGAAAGTGCGAGGTCTTTCGTCCCGTAAAAGGCACGCCACCTTCCTGAATGCAAAGGTCGAGATGCTTTAAAAACTTGGGGGTTACTTTAGGAATAAGGGGAATGAAATTGCCTTTCTTCGGCGGCGTCATATTGTGTGTATCAGTGTTTGGTACTAAAATTTTCGATTCACGTGCATGTCCAAAACATATTTGCGAAACAACGCAGGTTTTGTTGTCTTGTATGGCTCGCACCATTACTTGGCTAACATTCTTTCCTTCACGCACAATTTCTACACTTATTGTAAACGCTTGCTCAGCCATAAGCGGGCCAACAAAGTTGGTTGAGTTAGAACGCATTACTCGCTCAGCTGCGACATATTCACGCGCTGCTGCATACAAAAGACCTGCCGATAAACCGCCATAAACGGTGCGCCCTTGTGCCCAGTCTGACGGTATTGTTAATACTAAATTAGGATTGGTCTTGTGAGTTTGTGCCAATGCTAGCAATTCATCAATGTGCATTAAATGCCTTTGTAATAACTGGTCTGATAAGTCTATTTTGTATTTAATAATTTAGACTTGCAAGTAACTTCACCCTACTTATGCTTATGTTCACAAATAATTAACATCAAGTGGCAAAATAAGTAAAGCTCATCCACTATGTAGTTCGAGTAAATAACTCGAACTATAATCTTGGAGTGCTTGTGGCTGATTCAATGAAAATACCAGACGTTTCGCAGGAGGCTAGAAGGCCAACGCGGGCTTATCGAAACTATGTGCTCATCATTTTAACCTTGGTTTATGCTTTTAATTTTATTGACAGACAAATCATTGGTATTTTATCGCCCTTCATTAAAGTCGACCTAGGCTTAGATGATGCACAATTAGGCTGGCTTAAAGGTTTTGCCTTTGCATTGTTATATACGGTGGTAGGTATTCCTATTGCTTGGCTTGCCGACCGTTATAATCGTATCAATATCATTGGAGTTTCATTGACGTTATGGAGTGGTTTCACTGCACTCTCTGGCTTTGCTGCTAATTTCTGGCAGTTGGCTATCTTAAGAGTGGGTGTTGGCATTGGTGAGGCCGGCGGCAGTCCACCTAGTCATTCAATTATATCGGATTTGTTTGATAAAACAGAACGTGCAAAAGCCTTAGCTGTTTATTCACTGGGTATACCGTTTGGTATTATGGCGGCATATTTTGCCGCGGCGTTTTTTCTTGATGGTGGCTCTGCCGACTGGCGAATTGTCATGATAAGCGTTGGTGCGCCTGGGGTTATCCTCGCACTTTTACTGAAATTTACAGTGAAAGAACCCGTAAGAGCAAAAGTGTCACACGGTCCGCAACAAATGGATTTCATGACATCAGTAAAACGCCTGCTTAAAATTCCTACTTGGTGGGGAATGTGCTTAGGCATTTCTTTTGGTTCATTTGGTAATTATGCGATTTCAACATGGATCATTGATTTCTATGTGCGAATTCACCCCGATATGCCAATACAAAAACTGTTGATTATCTTTGGTATTGTCAACGGCACTGCTTATGCTTTGGGGGTTTGGTTAGGGGGCGTAATTGCCGACAAATGGGGTGAAAAGACTAAACGAGCTTATGCATTATTGCCTTTCTATGCCATGATCATCGGTGTTCCTTGCTTTTACTTTTCTCTGCATGTTGGCAGTGTGTGGCTATCCATTGGCTTACTGACGATTATGCTGTTTGGAAGTGGAATGTATTTAGGGCCTTGTTTTGCTATCGCTCAAACACTTGCTCCTGTTAATGCGAGAGCGATGTCCACGGCACTGTTTTTCTTTGTGTTAAATATTATAGCGCTAGGTGGTGGCCCAACGATTGTGGGTATTTTGAGTGCCTCATTGTCAACGACAATGGGAGAAGCCGAAGCATTGAGAACATCTCTGAGTTGGCTTCTTTTACCTTATATAATTTCGATAGCCACGTTCTATTGGGCATCGACTAAGATAGAACATGACTGGCATGAAGCTGAAAGGATGCAGGCGCTAGATTAAGCGCCTGTCATTTCACTGGTCGGAATGCCATGACCTTGTTGGGTTCTTAAAATAGAAAGTTCGTTTTCATTGGCCATTGTGTCGTCCCAATGCTGTAATTTGGGTCTCATCAATCGGTACCAAAGAGGCGGCAATAACACGAGGACTATTGTCGATATATAACCACCAATCATCACGGGTGCATCAGGCATCGCTTCTAACTTCTCGAATGGAACGGCACCTTTCGCGTGGTGATGACTATGGCGTGGTAAATTAAACATAGCCCAACAGCTAATTCTTCTATTAGTATTCCATGAGTGTTTTGGCATAACGCGTTCACGGGGATGGCGAACTAGACCATAATGTTCCATATAATTCACGATTTCGAGTACAACTTTTGCCACTAAACCGATACCTGCTACGAACAAGACACCTTGCCAACTGGCTACCAGAAATACAAATCCTAGCCAAGCTGCAGTCATTAACCAGCCAGTAATATATTGATTGTGTAAAGAAAGCACATCTTTTTTCTTGCGCTTAAGCCGTTTGGCTTCAATCTGCCAAGCTGATTTGTTGGTTCCCCAAATTGCAATAGGAACATGCTTGTAAATAGAGCGTCCACGTGGTGCTGTTACTGGATCGTTTTCAGTCGCTACATGAATATGATGATTAAACACGTGTTCAATTGAAAAGCTGGCATCAAAACTCAGCGATAACAACCAACGCCCTGTCGTTATCGCTTTTTTATTACCAATTCGATGGATTAATTCGTGACCGACGACCGTTGCTATACCACTTAGCATCAGACCGCAAAAAACGACAGCAACTAAAATTTCAATGATATGCGTATTTGCCTTAGCGGCAACAAAATCGTAGCCAATAGTGCTAGATAACCAATGCATGATTGGCCAATTAAAAGGGGTAACTAGCCAAATACAAACGGTCATTAAGATAAACGTTGTCGGAACAGATGCATAAAGCATTGCATCTAATGCCCATTTTTTTGTGAGATTTGGCTGACTCAGGTCTTCGCCAAAAAACGCATCTCCGACAATGTAAAAGATGATAAAAACACCAAAGCCTAATAAAATCCAATATTGCGCCAAAAGCACTGAGCTAACACCTAGTAAGGTCGTGATGAAATAATTAGTGAATTTTAAATAATGAAACATGAGACTTCTCCTTTTTAGACCTTCTTACTGTCTCACGGGGCAATGCAATGCATAGTAGCAATTTGTGCCATCAATCAGTCATTTATTGCCAATGTTTTACTTTTAGCGTAGTTTGTTGTTGCATGCTCAACTATATTGATGTGGAAAACATCACCAGCGAAGCGGATAGTGAAACTCAATGACAGACAGCATTAGCTTACCTACCTATTATTTTGGTCACGTTATCAGTGTGCTCAAACAGGCGGGCATTGGCATTGATAAGTGGCTCGCATCGCAACATTTAGATTTGGCAAAATTGTTAGAGGCTGATGCAAGAGTCAGTGTGCAACAGTTTGATGGCTTGATGAAGACAGTGATAGAAAGTCGCAGATTCGAAGACCTCGGGCTGTTGGTTGGGAAAAGGCTTGAAATTGCGCATCACGGTGACTTTGGGCTGGCTATTTTAAATAGCGCCACGCTGCATCAAGTCCTCGATTTTCACGTTACTTTTCTTCCTATCAGAGTGCCATTTGTAAAGCTAAGCTATAGGATAGAGGGATCGCAAGTGGTCATAACATTAGCCGATGAGCATTGGCAAGGAAGTCTGCATAGGGCCGTTATCGAAGCGGTTATGATAGCTATCGTTAATATGCTTCACGCGATTAAGTTTCAAGATAGCAGCCAATTGCTAATTGATTTGGTTAAGTTTGATTATTCGAAGCCTAGATACTACAAAAAGTATGATTATCTAAAAGTTGATGAACTCATATTCGATAAGTCAGAATGCTCATTATACTTTTCAAAAAGATTTATTGATAAACCGCTGGCATTTGCAGATGAGTTTAGCTTTCAACGTGCTGTGCTGAACTGCCAAAAGGATCTGGATTCATATTTGCAGCATGATCTCAATGCTGTTGATCACGTTTTGAAACTGTTAAGAGAAGAAGATGGGATCAATCTGACGCTGGATAATATTGCAGAAGAGCTTCACACTAGCAAACGCTCCCTGCACCGCGAATTGGAGAGGGAAGGTACAAGTTTCAAAATATTACTGAAAAAAGTAAAAGCGCAAAGAGCCACTGCACTTCTCCAACAAGGAAAGTCAGTGACTGAAGTGGCAGATATTTTAAATTACTCAGATTGTGCCAATTTTAGAAGAGCTTTTAAAATGTGGTTCGGAGACGCTCCTAAAGAATGGATCGCAAAAAACAGGAAAGAGAATGCAAGCGAATGAAGTCCCTAAGTTGAAAAGCGAGAAACAAGTTATCGTGCATTTTGCGCACGCGAACGGTTTCCCGGCTCAAAGTTATGCAAAACTCTTCGCTCATTTGAATGATAATATTGAGCTAATAGCATTAGATAAATTTGCGCATAACCCCGAATTTCCGCTCAACAATAATTGGGAAAATCAAGTTGATGAATTAATTCATTTTGTCGAAATGAAACAAGCTGAAATAAATCCTGATCTACCTATTGTTTTGGTTGGGCATTCGTTCGGTGCAGTGATTTCTTTTTTAGCTTGTTGTAAAAAGCCAGCCTTATTTTCTGGGTTGATAATGCTCGACCCACCACTGATAACAGGCCTGGCGAGCTGGGTTTTTAGATTTGCAAAGAAAGGGAAGTTAATTGACAAAATTACGCCAGCGGGTAAAACCAAAATTAGAAATACAAAATGGCATCATAAAACAGATTTAGTGCAATATTTTGGTCAGCGTGCACTGTTTAAAAATATGGATATCGAATGTATCGCGGATTACGTTTCGGCGGTCACACATGAGCATCAGGGGCAGAGAGTGCTACATTTTGATGTCCAAGTCGAGGCCGATATATTCAGAACAATTCCTGCGAATTTGCATAAGCAATACGGTAAGTTAAACACGCCAAGTTACTTGTTAACGGGAAAATATACTGAAGTTTGCGTCGAAAAGCTTCGAAATCCCTTTATTAAGGGAAACGCTAATATCACTCATGAAGCTTTTGATTTTGGCGGACACATGTTTCCACTTGAAAGACCCATTGAGGTTGCCTCTCGACTAAATTCATTAATTACTCAGTTTATTGCCGATTGAATAAAGAAGATATTTAAAGGTCGCACTCAGAAATAAGAACCAAGGGGCCAGGTCCTTTGAAATAATAAATTAAAAATAGTCAAAGACCGTTTATCAAAAGGGGGCTTTCGCCCCCATTTTTCTAAACAAGACAGCGAAACTTATAAGGCATCTAATGCCATTTTAGTCACTAGCACAACACCGTTCTCAGACACTCTAAATCCTCTAGCTCGATCATCGTCATGGTTATGTCCGATCGTAGTTCCTTCCGGAATATGACAACCTCGGTCAATAATGGCTTTCTTGATCTTACAATTAGCACCAATCGTCACCTCTGGCAGTATTACGGTTTGTTCAACTTTGCTACCAGAACTCACTCTTACATTACTAAAGCAGATGCTTTCGATTAACGTAGCGCCAGAAATAATACAACCGCCAGAAACAACTGAGTTTAAAGCGTCTCCGCGGTTATCAGCACTCTCCATGACAAATTTAGCCGGGGGAAGTTGCTCTTGGTAAGTCCAAACAGGCCATTGTTTGTCATACAAGTTTAGTGCAGGAACCGGAGCAACGAGTTCCATGTTGGCCTCCCAGTATGAATCAAGTGTGCCAACATCGCGCCAATACGAATCATTTTTGCTGCTTTTAGAAAACTCAAAGGCATAAACGTCATGATTATCGATAATGGCCGGGATAATGTCCTTGCCGAAGTCTCGTTCTGAGCCCTTGGTTTGAGAATCACGCTCTAGCTGCTCGAATAAAAATGCGGTATCAAAAACATAGTTGCCCATAGACGCTAGGCAATAGCCAGGCGATCCTGCTAGGGGTGTGGGCTCTGATGGTTTTTCAGCAAATTCGATTATTTTATTATTTTCGTCTACCGATATAACACCAAACGCATTCCGAGCTTGTTCGATAGGAACGGCAATGGTGCTCACGGTCATCTTGGCACCGGATTCGACATGCTGCGCTAATATATGTCCATAGTCTTGACGATAAATATGGTCGCCAGAAAGAACCATGACGTATTTGGGTAATTCGTCTCTTATAATATCGATGTTTTGATAAACAGCATCGGCTGTGCCCTGATACCACTCTTCTGAGAAGCGCTGAGACGCGGGTAAAATTTCGACTGACTCTCCCAATTCCTTTTTGAAATGGCCCCAACCGCGCACTAAATGCCTAATCAAAGAATGTGACTTATATTGGGTTAGAACACCAATGTTTCGTATCCCGGAATTAACACAATTGGAGAGAGGAAAGTCGATAATACGAAATTTACCACCAAAATAGAGCGCAGGCTTCGCACGCCAGTTGGTAAGCTCAAACAATCTGGACCCTCTACCACCGGCTAATACTAATGCGTAGGTGTCTTTTGTTAGGTTACTAATATAGCGGACGTTATCGTTCGTTTTAGGCATTGAGGCATTCCTTTACAAAAAATTCATAAGAGAGCGTATTTGCTTTACAAAATTAACAAATTCACTGACTCCATTAAATATACTCTTTTTAGATAATTTGTATAGAAATCATCACTACTTATTCAACAGATAGTGCTTTTATATCTTCACTGCGCGACATTTTTTCTTGTTCTTTCAGATTCTGATGCCACAAGTAAAAAAACTCTTTAGTGATTGCTTGTTGAATTTTTAAGTTCTGTTCTACGGGACAGAAAAGGTCAACCGTAATACAAACCTTCGCATATTGGTTAGTATGAATATGAAAGTTGGGTTCAACGTTAATGAAATCTATGTCCATTCTTTTTTCAATAACATTCTTATAACGCTCTGCAACATCGGCAAAGTCTTCACAGTATTTTTGCGCGCTGACTGAAAGCTTTTCGATAATAGGGATAACGTCAATAAGCGGCTCACATGTTATTGTGAACTGATTCATACTGTAGCGTCTTAAAAAGTTAAGGTTTTTAACCGTTTTAAGTAGTAGCTGATTATTAGGAATAAAAAGATGCTTTCCTGTATAACTGTTGGAATGCAGGTCAACTTCCAGCATGGTTACTTTGGTCCAGTCAGCCACAATTACTTCGCCGACCCCGTCTTGCACCTGTATCCAATCTCCAATTCGAAATGGTCTTGCACTAAGGTAATAAAAATACCCGATAAAGCATTGAATAAATTCTTTGGTCGCGAATACGATGGCAAACATAAATGCTGCAATCGATAGGGCAAACTGCTGAATTTCACTAGACCAGAGCACCAGAATAAAAAATACGAGGCTTATATTTAGAGAGTTATTTAAGGTATTTACTTGCGAGCGATAGTTCTTATTCAGTTTTTTACCGCGGTCGACTAAAACACGCTTCAATATTGATTTAACGACACCGACTAAGATAATGAGGCAAACCGAGATGACCGACTTTTGAAGATTGGTATTTTCAAGGTAGACAAAATATTGGTCTACAAACATGGACGTGACACACCTTTTTTTAATGATATTTACGAATGGCGGTAGAATAACAGATAGATTGTTTAAACGCTAAATGTGCAGCCATGATGCAACAGGAAAAAGAGATGATTTACATAGTGTTTATGAAACAAATAAAACGATAAACTAAAAATGTACAACCAGAGTATAAATTAACCTGAAGAAGAGAGGTTTCGTGAGCAATAAAACAGTTAAATGGCGAATTGTAAGCACACTTGTATTGAGCAAGTTAACTGATATTTTAATATCAGCGAAAACAACTTTACCAACATTACTCAATACACTTGGTGCGCCTTCTTGGATGCTTGGTTTTTTAGTACCGCTTCGAGAGTCGGGGTCGTTACTACCGCAGGCGATGATGAGTGCTTGGCTGACTAGTAAAAGCGATCGCAGAGCGCCGTGGGTAGCCAGTATGCTAATTCAAACATCGTTTATTGCGATTATGATATTGGTACCGCTAGTTGTGTTGCCAATTATCATGAATCAAAATGCTGAAAGTTATGGCTTGCTCAGCGGTGCTGTTGTGCTTTTAGCTCTAATGGGCTTGAGCCTTGCTAGAGCAATGACGTCGTTGACAATGAAGGACATTCAAGGAGAGCACTTAAAAAAAGGGCAGCGCGGTAATGTGGTCGGCATCGCTTCGACGTCGGCAGGCATACTCTCGTTATTGTTTGCTTCCTATATGATGTGGTCTGGCAAATTGAATGAACAGGTCATTATGATCATTGCGATATCATGTTTTGTCGCTATGTTACTTAGTGTGATTACTTTGAAAAGCCTCAAAACTACCGTAGAGGTGAAGAGTAGCGAGCAAGATGATGCGATTAAAAAGAGCCTAACGTTAGCTAAAGCAAAGTCCTATATAAATACTTTTTCAGGTGAACTCGGTCGCTTTATTTTAGTGCGCTCGTGCTTTGTACACACAGCACTTGTTGCGCCTTTTTATATTGCTTGGGCGAGCGGTTTATCAACCGGAAGTGGATTAGTTACCCTATCTAGCTTCATTGTCGCGCAAGCATCTGCGACTATTTTATCTTCTTATATCTGGGGAGCACTTTCAGACCGTAATGCTAAATTAACCATGCAGCTAGGGGCTATCATCGTTGTCTTTATATGCTGTGTTACAGTCTTTATTATTCACTTTGGATTAACACAATCGGTTCACTCATTTTGGTTTGTAGCAGGGTACTTTTTAATAAGTGTGGGACATGAAGGAGCTCGCTCTGGTCGAAAAGTTTATGCACTGGATATCAAAGAGGGCGCCGACCGAACTGATTTTATTGGTAAGGCAAACACGGCTATTGGCATTGTCATTTTGACCTTAGGTGGCCTTTATTCTGCCTTAACGTTTGCTGGTAATACCATTTTGTTTTCTGTCATCGCATTAGGAATTATTGCAGGCCTGCTGCTTAGTTTGGGAATGAAGAATGAAAAATGATAGCGAAAAATGAGACAAAAAAGAGAATGTAGAAACTACACTCTCAATATTTATTTTGCCAAAATTCTGTAAGTACGCTCAAAGGTACAAATAAAACAAGGCGATTTACTTACCCAGCAGCAACGCCCACTTTTGAACCGTTCTTTCGGTTAAGCTTAAGCGATATTGAATTACCAACCTCGATGAGTTCAGCGAGGTTAATACCGGTTTCAATACCCATATTATGCAGCATATAAACAACATCTTCAGATGCAACATTACCTGATGCTCCTTTGGCGTAAGGACAGCCACCAAGACCCGCAACTGAACTATCAATTACGCGTATGCCCAGTTGCAGAGCGGTTAGAATGTTGGCCAGTGCTTGTCCATAAGTGTCGTGAAAATGTACCGCTAATTGATTGCTCGGAATAACTTGCAAGCATGCTTCAATAAGAGCTTTGGTTTTTAATGGTGTGCCAACGCCAATGGTATCACCGAGAGAAATCTCGTAGCATCCCATTTCTAATAGTGCTTTGCTGACAGCGACCACATCGTCAACCTTTACATCACCTTCATATGGGCAACCTAATACGCAAGATACATAGCCTCGAACGGGAATGCCGCGTTGTTTTGCTTTCTCTACGAGGGGAGCAAAACGTTTAAGACTTTCTTGAATACTACAGTTAATGTTTTTTTGTGAAAAGCTTTCAGAGGCAGCGCCGAAAACCGCGACTTCCTGTGTGTTAGCCTCCATAGCCATGTCAAAGCCTTTCATATTTGGCGTGAGTGCACTGTAGCGTGTCCCTTCAGCGCGCTTAATCGTCCTTATGACTTCATCGGAAGAGGCCATTTGCGGCACCCATTTCGGCGACACAAAGCTACCCGCCTCGATGCGTTTAGCACCAACAAGAGAAAGTTGATTGATAAAATCAATTTTGTCTTGCGCCGTTAAGCTTGTTTTTTCATTTTGAAGTCCATCACGAGGACCAACTTCTACGATTTCGACCGTTTTAGGTAGTAGATTAAACATTTGTTATCACCTTTATTTTGCTCAACTGGCTCAAGCGCTACTCTGTGTCACTTTTAGTGATGTCGATTAAAGCAACTCCGCCGCTGACCAGATCTCCAGTGTTAAAAAAGCATTCTGCAACGGTGCCATCATAGGGGGCTTTAATACTGTGCTCCATTTTCATCGCTTCAACAATGATGAGCTGTTGCCCTTTGGTAACCTTGTCGCCGGCTTTCACTAGTAACGCAACCACGGTGCCATTCATTGGAGCGACAACCGCATTAGCATGATCATCTTCGCCAACCTCACCCAAATCAGGGCCTTGAATTTGCGCCGTCAGCATACCTTGTGAGGTAAATAAACTAATGGTGGCGTCATTAAACATGATAGGAGAGGCTGTTTTTACACCATTTAATGAACAGGTAAGTGTGTCGTCAGTGATGCTGCCTGAAACAGTCATCTCGACTTGATTAATATGTAAAGTCCATTGTTTAGGGCTTTCTACTGATGCTATGTTCATTGTGGCACTAACGCTATAAAGCTTGTCATTAACCAGCAGCTCAATAAGCTCAGGATGGGCTAAATTGCTGCGATAGCTATCGTGTATATTCCATGGCGAATCTTCTGGCTCTCCCTCCAGTTGATTATGTTCAGACAATAGGTAACCCAAAACAATAGCCGGTAGATAGGTGTCGACGTCAACACTGGTTTGAGTGCTAATACTTTCGTTATGACGCTCAATAAAATCGGTGGTTAATTGGGCCTGTTTGAAAGGCGTTGACCCTGCAATTCTGCGAAGGTAATCAATGTTTGTTGTAACGCCACCAATGGCGTAATGCTGCAGACAGCTTTCTAATCTTGATAGTGCCTTCTCACGATTTTCATCCCAAACAACCAATTTTGCTATCATCGGATCGTAATAGATAGAAACCTCATCACCTTGTTCAACACCGGTGTCTACTCTTACGTTGGCGTTTGTTTCGGGTGTTTTGAGAAGATGCAATGTGCCTGTTGCCGGTAAAAAGTCATTATTCGGGTCTTCAGCATAAATACGAGCTTCAAATGAATGGCCCTTGATGCTTAGTTCGGATTGTTCTTTTGGTAACAGCTCATTGTTAGCAACACGAATTTGCCATTCAACTAAATCTTCCCCAGTAATCATTTCAGTTACCGGATGTTCAACCTGCAGGCGTGTATTCATCTCCATAAAATAAAAACTACCGTCGGTGTCGAGCAGAAACTCAACCGTACCAGCGCCAGAATAATTGATAGCGAAGGCTGCGGTTAATGCTGCTTCACCCATTTGAGCTCGGAGAGCTTCAGACATGTTGGGAGCAGGGGCTTCTTCAATCACTTTTTGATGGCGACGTTGTATTGAACAGTCACGCTCGAACAAATAAACACCGTTTTTATGGTTGTCACAGAAGACTTGTATTTCAACATGGCGAGGTTCGGTCAAGTACTTCTCAACCAGCATTTTGTCGTCGCTGAAACTCGACATCGCCTCGCGCTTTGCCGCTGCTAATGCGTCATCAAATTCTTGTTCTGACCAAACTTGGCGCATACCTTTACCACCGCCGCCAGCGGTCGCTTTTAACAAAACGGGATAGCCCATATCATTCGCACTTTGCTTAATTAAAGTGGGGTTTTGGTCGTCGCCGTGGTAGCCAGGGACAAGTGGTACGCCCGCTTCTTGCATAATTTGTTTTGCTGCTGACTTTGAGCCCATCGCCTCAATGGCTTCTATAGTAGGGCCAATAAAGATAATACCTTGGTCAGCACATGCTTTGGCAAATTGCGCATTTTCAGACAAAAAGCCGTAACCTGGATGGATGGCGTCAACGTTCAATGCTTTGGCTTTTTGTAAAATTAGGTCGCCGCGCAAGTAGCTGTCTTTTGATGGCGCCGGACCTATGCACACCGCTTCGTCTGCGTGTTTTACATGGAGCGCATTAGCATCAGCTTCGGAGTATACTGCAACCGTAGATATGCCCATTTTCTTTGCCGTTTTTATGACTCGGCAGGCGATTTCGCCGCGGTTAGCAATCAGTATTTTCTTGATCATACGTTTTTCCAATTCGGTGTACGTTTTTCTAAAAACGCAGTTAAGCCTTCTTGTCCTTCGTCTGAGACACGAACGCTAGCGATTAAATCACTCGTTTCATCAATCAGTTTCTCATCAATTGCACAATAGCTAATTTTGTTGACTAACTGTTTGGCGATAGCAACAGACGATGGCCCGTTGTTGAGAAGGGGTAAAATAACATTCTCGACACTTGACTCGAGTTCTTCTTCACTCACTACTTCGCTTAACAAACCAATGCGTCGCGCTCTGAGCGCAGACATCACTTCTGCTGTCATAAAGTAGCGTTTTGACAATCTTGGTCCTATCGCCTCAATAACATAAGGGCTGATTGTCGCGGGTACGAGACCGAGTTTTACTTCACTCAAACAAAATTTGCTTAATTTGCTGCCAATCGCAATATCACAACAAGCGACTAATCCTACGCCTCCTCCGTATACAGCGCCTTGTACACGCGCGATGGTTGGTTTGTTGAGGTTGTATAGCGTGCTAAAAAGCTTTGCTAGCTGCTCCGCATCTTGACGATTTTCAGCATAGGAATAACTGGCCATTTTTTTCATCCAGTTTAAATCAGCACCAGCACAAAATGATTTGCCTGTTGCAGCGAGAACCATCACTCTCACATCATTATTCTGATGGATAGATTCGAATGCATTGATCAGTTCGACAATAATCGTGTCATCGAAGGCATTGTGAATATGTGGACGATTAAGAGTTACTGTAGCAACGCCTCGATTGTCAATGTCTATTGTAATTGCGTCTTGTTCTGTCATTTTTATCTCCATCGGTTATTCAGCTTCAGTTATTTTGACTGTGCACAAATCGCTGTCTGTGTTGTTCAGCGTTTGTCACGAGTTTATGTAGCTGAGCTACATTCTGAATACACCGAATTTCGTTTCTTCTATTTCTTTATTTAAAGAAGCGGAAATAGCTAAGCCAAGAACTCTTCTAGTGTCAGCAGGGTCAATGACACCATCGTCCCACAAACGCGCTGAAGCATAGTAGGGATGTCCCTGTTTTTCATAAGTATCAATAACCGGCTTCTTGACTGCCTGATCCTGTTCGTTCGTCCATTCTTCACCGGCTCTGGTTGCTTGATCTTTTTTCACTTGAGCCAATACGCCTGCAGCTTGCTCTCCACCCATCACCGATATGCGAGCATTTGGCCACATGAACAGGAAGCGTGGGTCGTATGCACGACCGCACATGCCGTAGTTGCCGGCGCCGAAGCTGCCGCCAATCAGGACAGTGAATTTGGGTACTTTTGCACAAGCTACTGCGGTCACCATTTTTGCACCGTGCTTTGCGATACCGCCGGATTCGTATTGTTTGCCAACCATGAAACCGGTAATGTTTTGTAAAAATACCAGCGGTATTTTACGTTGTGAGCATAGCTCTATGAAGTGAGCGCCTTTTTGTGCCGATTCTGAAAATAAAATACCGTTGTTTGCCACAATACCGACATTAAATCCTTCGATACGAGCGAAACCGCAAATAAGGGTAGTACCATATAGCGCCTTAAACTCATGAAATTCCGAGCCGTCTACAACGCGAGCTATTACCTCTCTCACATCGTAGGATTTTTTGCTGTCTTTCGGGATTACACCATATATTTCCCGAGTCTCATACAACGGAGCAACCGCCGGTTTTTTATCCGCTATGACTGGACGACTGCGATTTAGACGAGCCACTGCATCTCGAGCGATTTGAAGCGCATGACGGTCATTATTAGCTAGATGATCTACCACTCCCGACGTGCGACAATGCACATCACCACCGCCGAGCTCTTCAGCCGTGACAACTTCACCGGTCGCAGCCTGCACCAGCGGAGGTCCACCCAAAAATATTGTTCCTTGCTCACGCACGATAATCGATTCATCAGCCATTGCTGGAACATACGCGCCGCCCGCGGTACAGGAGCCCATTACTACCGCTATCTGAGGAATATTTTGCGCAGACAAGTTAGCCTGATTAAAGAAAATTCGACCAAAATGCTCGCGATCAGGAAAGACGTCATCTTGACGGGGCAAGTTTGCGCCGCCAGAATCGACTAAGTAAATGCAGGGAAGGTTGTTTTGTTCAGCAATTGTTTGTGCCCGTAAATGCTTTTTCACAGTAAGCGGGTAGTACGTGCCGCCTTTCACTGTTGCGTCATTAGCGACAATAATACATTCAATGCCTGAAACTCTGCCGATACCAGCGATTACGCCAGCACAAGGAACGTAATCGTCATAAACCTCCCAAGCAGCTAACTGAGAGATTTCAAGGAATGCACTGTTTTTGTCGATTAATGCATTGATGCGTTCTCTCGGTAAAAGCTTGCCTCGGTCGGTGTGACGTTTACAGGCTTTTTCACCGCCACCTTGGGCAAGTTGGCTAACAAGACGGTTTAGGTCATCAACTTGCGCTTGCATGTGCGCAGCATTGTCCGAAAACTCTTGGCTATTGGTATTTATTTTTGAAGTAATTTTGGGCACTGATGCACCTCGTATAATGGCATTTTAAGGCAAATTAAATTTTATGACACTAAACAAAATAACATACAAATGTCGCCTGCAAATAGGCGACATTAACTGTTTTTCGTTTTGATTTCACACGTAGCGTTTGTCAGCTACCTTCATGAAGGTAAACGTCTTGGTAATGCTAAGTGAACAGTCATCTTGCATTAGGTAGATTCTTTAAATAACTCTCTACCAATTAACATGCGTCGTATTTCACTGGTGCCTGCACCAATTTCGTAAAGTTTTGCATCTCTTAACAGGCGTCCGGTTGGGTATTCATTGATGTAACCATTACCACCTAAAAGCTGAATAGCGTCTAACGCCATTTTAGTTGCTAACTCAGCGCTATACAATATAGCGCCAGCAGCATCTTTGCGTGTTGTTTCGCCGCGATCACATGAGCGTGCTACAGCATAAACGTAAGCTCTTGCTGCATTCATCTGAGTATACATATCTGCCACTTTACCTTGCACCAATTGGAACTCACCAATAGATTGGCCAAATTGCTTACGATCATGAATATACGGAACGACAACATCCATGCACGCCTGCATGATGCCCAATGGACCGCCTGATAAAACTAAACGCTCATAGTCCAAGCCACTCATTAGAACTTTAACACCGCCACCAAGCTCACCAACTATGTTCTCGGCTGGTACTTCGCAGTCTTGAAAAACTAACTCACAGGTATTGGATGAACGCATACCAAGCTTGTCTAACTTTTGCGCTTGGGTAAACCCAGGAGTGCCTTTTTCTACGATAAACGCGGTAATGCCACGTGCACCAGCTGTTACGTCTGTTTTAGCATAAATGATAAAAACGTGAGCGTCAGGCCCATTCGTAATCCACATTTTGTTGCCATTTAATACAAACTTATCGCCCACTTTTTCAGCCTTTAATTTCATGCTGACAACATCTGAACCGGCATTCGGTTCACTCATGGCTAATGCGCCAATGTGTTCACCGGATACCAATTTAGGTAGGTATTTTTCTTTTTGGGCTTGAGTACCGTTTTTAGCTAACTGATTCACGCATAGATTAGAGTGTGCTCCGTAGCTCAAGCCAACGCCCGCAGATGCTCTTGAAATTTCTTCCATCGCAACAGTGTGCGCAAGATAGCCCATGTTTGAACCGCCAAACTCTTCGCTTACGGTAACTCCTAACAAGCCCATATCACCAAATTTAGTCCACAGTTGGTTTGGGAACATGTTGTCTTCATCAGCCTTTTGAGCCAATGGAGCAATTTCGCTTTGGGCGAAATTATAAACGTGATCTCGCAGCATATCGATGTCTTCACCGAGACCGAAGTTTAGAGTTGGGTAGGGTGCGTTCATAGGTTATTACCTCTTTGCAATTCAATTAGTTCGTCTTTACAACGTGCTTCCACGTCGTCCAATTCATTCATGAGCATTTGAATATCACTTAGTTGTTGATTCAAAACAGCTCGTTTTTGTTCAGTTAATGCCAACATAGTCTCAAGCTGAACGGCACTGTTTAAGTTAGTATCATATAAATCAAAAAGTGTTTTTATTTCGGCTAGTGAAAAGCCTAAACGTTTACCTCTTAGAATTAACTTAAGGCGAACTTTATCCTTTAAGTGATATATTCGACTCTGTCCTTGACGTTCAGGAACCAACAAACCTTGCTCTTCGTAAAAACGAATAGAGCGTGCAGTAATATCAAATAACTTGGATAGTTCACCAATTGAATATTGCTGTTCTTGAGACACTTTGTCACCTTTTTGCGTTCTTAACCTTTACGTTAACGTAAAGCTGAGTTAACGTAAAGGTAAAGCAAAGTTTAGCGTAGATCAACAAAATTCAATCACAACGTTTGCTACTAGCAAGGTTAGTCTCTTAATCTAGCCTTACGGACTAGTGTTATGGTGTGGGATATTTTATTAACAACAGGAAAAATATAATGAGTGAATCAATTGTAATAGTTGCAGCAAAGCGAACACCAATGGGTGGTTTTATGGGCGCCTTATCAGCAGTCCCATCGACTCAGTTAGGGGCAACTGCCATTACCGCTGCAATAAGCGGAATTGCTCCCACTGAAATTGATGAAGTTATTATGGGCTGCGTTCTGCCCGCAGGTTTGGGGCAAGCACCAGCACGTCAAGCAACGCTAGGCGCGGGTTTACCTTTGTCGGTCGGTGCGACAACAATTAACAAGGTATGCGGTTCTGGAATGAAAGCCATAATGCTAGCGCATGATTTAATCAGTGCAGGTAGCGCCGACGTTATTGTGGCCGGCGGTATGGAAAGTATGAGTAACGCACCTTATTTACTGCCAAAAGCAAGAGCCGGTTATCGCATGGGGCATGGACAAGTGCTAGATCATATGATGTTGGACGGACTTGAGAATGCGTACGATGGTAAAGCAATGGGTTGCTTCGCCCAAGACACTGCTGACGCGGAAGATATCACACGAGAGCAAATGGATGAATTCGCTGTTAGTTCGTTGTCGAAAGCGAACAAGGCAATTGCAGATGGCACATTCGTTGATGAAATTGCTCCAGTAACCGTAAAAGATCGAAAAGGTGAGGTCATCGTTGATACCGACGAAGGCCCTGGCAACGCAAAACCAGAAAAAATACCTGCGCTACGCCCAGCATTTAAAAAGGACGGTACTGTTACTGCCGCCAATTCTAGCTCCATTTCGGATGGCGCCGCTGCATTAGTTGTTATGACTGCTTCTAAAGCCGCTGCTTTGGGTTTAACACCGTTAGCAAAAATTGTTGCGCATGCAACGAACGCCATAAAGCCCGAAGACTTCACCGTTGCTCCTGTTGGAGCGATCGAGAAAGTGTTCGCTAAAACGGGTTGGACAAAAGACGACGTTGATTTATTCGAGATAAACGAGGCTTTTGCTATGGTTACTATGTTAGGGGTCAATAAACTCGGTTTGGATGCCAATAAAGTTAACATTAAAGGCGGAGCTTGTGCCTTGGGTCATCCAATTGGTGCATCAGGTGCGAGAATTGTGGTTACTCTGCTACACGCATTAAATCAAAAAGGTCTCAAGAAAGGCGTTGCTGCACTCTGCATTGGTGGCGGTGAAGCCACAGCTATCGCTGTAGAAATGCTATAACATGGAAATATTGCTAATCTAATGGATTGAGAAAATGCAAAAGGGCATCGCTTTATTCGGGGCGATGCTCTGCTAGTCTAGTTGATGAGCGGGGTGTGTTGCCATTTTCCTTCCTCAAGGCTGACCACAGATTTTAAATATTCTTTTTCAGAACGCCAATGACGTTTATTCATTTTTATAGATACGCCAGGGAACAGCTCTTTGTGGGCAACCACTCTTGCATTTTTTTCAAAATCAATCTTCGCTTGCCGCAAATCCTGCTCAACGGTTTCCAGCCACTTTAAAAGGTGTTTTTCTGACTCGAAAACCGCATCAATTTTATTCAGTTGATTGAGTAATCCATTTGGAACATGTTTCGCGTGTAGCTCACGCAACTTGATTTGATGATCGAAATTATTTTCCCGTAACTGCTTTAGAGACGTTAAAACTGCTTCATATCGTGCATTAAGCGTGTTTACGCTTTCACTGAAGTCAACGATTAATGAGCTTCCTGATACAGCGCCAACTGTACCTGCATAGAGTGTAGAGCCACACTGAATGGTGCTAGCGAATAAATTACCCATGGGGCGATCAGGTTCACCGATAGTGACAATTCCTCCGCATTTTACTCGTGAATATGCAAGCTGCTTGCGTACGTTCAAATTCTTGTTTGCTACGATATCGAGGCCTTGTCCATGTTGAACAAATACACTGCCTTTTGCATGCAGTTTACAATCTTCCTCATTCATTTTTCCCATTGCGCCTTCGGTAATAATAATATCACCTCCCGCTCTAATGGTTGCTGATTCCACAAAACCGTTGATCGTTATATCACCCTTAGCAATAACCTCCATACTCTCTGTGACATCACCGTTCACTATAACGGCGCCGTCATAATTTATATTACCGGTGCCAACATTGACACCTTTCGTCTGAAAAGTATTGTCAACGTTCATAATGTCGTTTTCAAACTTAGGCTGACCGCTGACTTCAGCTAAAATAATATTTTCATCTTGAGGGCTAATACTAGTATTCGCGCCTAACTTTATGGGTATCCATTGACCTTCAATTGGACTCAATGGAGAATCGGTGACTGTGTAGCCTGCTCGACCTTTGCCAGGAGGCTCTCTTTTGGCCACAGCTATTTTTGCTTGAACGCATAAAATGTCACCTAAGTTCCGCATGTTGACTTTATTATTTCCGGCTTCCTGCGGCTGCAGGATCCGGTCTAGGGCGTTAGGAAAGAGTGATTTCAAACGCGATGGTTTACCGTCCTTTGCTGGAAGACCAATAGCCACTATGCCAGTAAACTCGATGCCACTGTCGGCTTCTGAAGCCTGAAACAGCAAGTTCTTTATACGCTTTTTGCTAATACCTCTGTTAACGCCTTTTTGGCGCAAAAGAGCAAGCAGCTCTTCGTAAGTCGGCACTGAACCAGAATAGGGCGATTCAATGGTCATCTCAACTGACATTTGGTCGTTAGAAACAGTAACAGTGACCGAAGCGTCTCTGATTTCACCTACAGCTTGGTGCAGTTCTTCTGAATTCTTTGATTTCTTAGCTGCGTTGCTTTGTTCGCAAAGTGAGGCTATCGCGTTGTTTAGGATAAAGAATTGTTTATATTCGGACTCGTGAATAAAAGCTTCGATCGCTTCAGGTTGCAGAAAGTCATCAACCAATAAAGGATCGATTGTCGCTATTAATTGTTTAGCGGCTTTGTTTATAGTTAACGTTAGACCTTTCATATATCTTTTCTACACACCTTTTTTGCCATCATTCAATTCTGTTAGGCTAATAACTTGTTTTAGCAGTAATTCGACTCTATTACAATTGCTCAATGTACAGAGTTATGGTCGATAATAACTTCATCTTTTTGCCATCTTCTGCATGTTTCTCCGCAAGTTCAGCGACCTGAGCCTGGCATTCTGAAATTGAAAGACAGGTTTTTTTGTTGTCCGCTGTGAATCGTGCTTTTCGGTGAGCTTGCCACTTGTCCAGCTCTGATTGATCAAGTGTGTGTGGAAAGTTTCTTGCTCTGTAACGCATTAGTTGTTCTGCGTATTGCAGATTTGGCGCCCTGTCTTGCCACACTGTTAACTGCTCTGGCGGACACGCTTTTACCTCTGTCATCCAATGTTTATCGGCAGCAGACGCAAAACCGCGAGTATACAATGATGCATCTATATCAGTTTCAGTATGCTGTCTGCCGTCCTCTTCAAAAATAGCTGATAATTTATCGGTAATATCAATTATTCTTTTTATATACGCATGATTTTTTAAACAGTCATCGCGACTGATATTTAGTCTAACGGCATGCTCTGGCGTAAGTGTTTTTGCTGGTGCGACAAATGGCGATTTATTAATGTGAACGAGTTTGATACCTGGCTTTTTAGTGCCCAACGGCAGGTCGTCTTGTTTGGTGTAGAGCAATGCTTTTAAATCGTCTGAATCCATGGACTCAATTGAGGATAAGTCGGAGGCTAGGTCAACGCAAATTACCGCATTTTTATTACTAGGGTGCATTGCTATTGGCATAAACCAACTACAACAGCCCTGCGTAGCGGGCAGCATTCCGCTAATGTGCAAAAATGGCTTCTGATTAGCAACATCAATATTTTGCATTACCGTGTTTTTATTTCTTAATGAAAAATAATAGTCGAACAGTTTTGGCTGTTTTGCTTTCATGAGTTGCGCAAAGGCTATCGTTGCTTTTACATCAGAAACAGCGTCGTGGGCCGATTCGTGATCAATGCCGTTGGCCGCGGTAAGTTCCTCTAGCTTGAACGAAGGTTTACCATCTTCATGAATAGGCCACTCAATTCCTTCTGGTCGCAGTGCATAGCAGGCCCTAGCCAAATCAATAATATCCCAGCGGCTGTTGCCGTTTTTCCATTCTCGCTCGTAGGGGTCATAAAAATTTCTATAACGTAAAAAACGCGTGACTTCATCATCAAATCTGATGCTGTTGTAACCAACAACACAGGTGTCCGGTTTATCCATTATTTGCGCAATTTTTTCCGCAAACTCAGCTTCAATATAACCATCACGTAAGCTTTGCTGAGGAGTAATACCTGTTACTAAACAGGCTATAGGGTGGGGAATATAGTCGTTCGGTATTTGGCAGAAGTAACTTACTGGATTGCCAATAATATTTAAATCTAAATCCGTTCTTATGGCAGCAAACTGACATGGGAAATCATATTTGGGATCAACCCCCCACGTTTCATAATCATGCCAGAGCAAGGTAGGTCCAGAAAACTGAACATCATCGTTTCTGCTATTTTTACGAGAAGACATGTCAATTAATATGTCTTTAAAGGTTTCTCTTACCGAGCTGTTTTTTTCAGAGCCGCTTTTTACGGAACTGTCTTTGTCGAAAGATGCGGTCATGTTGGTCGTTGTTAACTTTTTTTTATTATTGCTATATACGCTACTTTATCATGACTAAACAAACATTGAACCTGACCCTCTATAAATTTAACGACTAATAGTTGTTTTATAGCGGTTTACTATATGAAAATATTCATGTTTTTGTATCGTTGAATGGTGCTGCATAGTCCGTGCAGTATTTCCAAAAGTGAGTTGGTTTCATTATATTTATTAATGGCTTAACATTATTTCTCACATCAACTTATTATTATGTATTTTTCAAAAATAAAATATAAAGCTTGTTGTTTCTATTAGTTATTATATTTCGTTGATCAAAACACCAAGCTAATACTATTTTTCTCTAAGAACGGAATACTCAATTTGATGATATCAATGCAGAGCTAGACAGGGTCTATTCTTTCTACTTTCAAAGACTTTTTAGCGCGAACTAATAGTGTTGTTAGTATGTTTCGTTATATAACAACTTGCTATTTTCGGTCTATGCTTAACATTCAATTTTTTATTAGGGAATCGCTATGCGTGAAGTAATAAAAATGGATCCCGACCCATCTTTCGGTGATGATAATAGCAGAATGTCGCACGTCGACTCTTATTTAACGTCGAGTATTGTTCCATTTTTTTCTATTAGAAAACTGCGGCTTATTTACAATGAATTGCACAGTACAAGCGACTTTGAATATCATTCGTTTGACGCTTTTAAGCACCAAGTAATGTCATCAGCAGCGCCTCAATTGGAGTTAAATAAATGGCAAGCGATCTCCTCGCGTAGATAGGTGTCGTAATGAAATGCTCGAGAGTTCATATTTATTAAGCGACAGTATTTATGTACTGGGAATAAGGGGGAGCAATAGCCAATAACAATCACTTCTGTTAGTCTTAAGGCTGAAAGCATGCGGTGCTGCGTGATTTTTGCTTTTTTCCCCAACAATAAATGAACTCTATTAAGTGCTAGCTGTATATATCTGATGCAATTCAAATTAAATAATGCACTTGAAAAGTGCCTACTCAAAGACCGTTTTCCACTGAAACGACAATATCAACGACTTGAAAAGCTTCCCGATGGCGATGAGAAATTGGTAGCGTTTGAGCAGTTTCTTCTGCGCGTAGATCAATCACAGGAGGCAAGGGAGGGCCGCAGAAATGCGATGCCCACCATTGAATATCCAGATCTACCCGTATCCGATAAACGCGAGGACATAAAGTTCGCTATTGATAATAACCAAGTTGTTATTATCGCTGGAGAAACAGGGTCAGGTAAAACTACGCAAATCCCTAAAATGTGTCTTGAATTAGGCCGTGGGATTGACGGCTTTATTGGCCACACTCAGCCGAGGCGCCTAGCGGCAAGAAGTGTCGCGAGCCGAATTGCTGAAGAATTGAATTCAGAGATTGGTCAGGAAGTTGGATTTAAGGTTCGCTTTAGCGATAATGTCAGTGAAAATAGCCATATAAAATTGATGACCGACGGTATTCTCCTGGCTGAAATTCAGCAAGACAAATACTTAAATCAATATGACACCATTATCATTGATGAAGCGCACGAAAGAAGCCTGAATATTGACTTCTTACTAGGCTATTTCAAGCAGTTGTTGCCTAAGCGCAAAGACTTAAAGTTGATTATTACATCTGCAACAATTGACCCTGAGCGGTTTTCAAAGCACTTTTTTGATGCGCCCATTATTCAGGTTAGTGGCCGCACGTATCCAGTAGAAATTAGATATCATGAGCCTGCTACTGCAAAAGATAGCGATGGAGATGAAGAGCAAGACCAAACAACAGCAATATGTGAGGCGGTTGACGAGCTCTTTCGTGAAAAACCGGGTGACATTCTCATATTTTTAAGTGGTGAGAGAGATATTAGAGATACACAAGACGCTTTGTTAAAACGTCAGTATCGAAACACCGAGATAGTTCCGCTCTATGCTAGATTATCTGCGGCTGAACAAAACCGAATTTTTCAATCTCACACCGGCAGACGTATTGTACTTGCGACTAACGTTGCAGAAACCTCGCTTACCGTGCCCGGCATTAAATACGTTATTGATCCGGGCTTAGTAAGAATGTCGCGGTATAGCCATAAAAGCAAAGTGCAGCGTTTGCCGATAGAAGCGATTTCTCAAGCATCTGCGAATCAACGTGCTGGTCGCTGCGGAAGAGTATCAGACGGTATTTGCATTCGACTCTACTCAGAGCAAGATTTCCTTGCGCGGCCAGAGTTTACTGATCCAGAAATAATTCGTACACATTTGTCATCAGTGATTTTGCAGATGCTAGCGCTTGGTTTAGGTGAGGTGAGTAATTTTCCATTTATTCAGCCACCAGACAATAAAAACGTTAACGACGGTATGAAGCTCTTGGAGGAGCTGCAGGCCATTGAACGTAGACAGAATCGTTATGTTTTAACTCAGCTGGGGCGAAAAATTGCAAGGCTACCGGTTGACCCAAGATACGCCAGAATGGTGGTTGAGGCTGGGGGGCGCGATTGCGCAAGAGAAGTGATGATCATCACTGCTGGTTTAAGTATTCAAGACCCTCGAGAGCGACCGCAAGATAAGAAACAGGCGGCGGATGAGAAGCATAGCGAATTTGTCAATGCAGAGTCAGATTTTATGTCCCTCTTGAATTTGTGGAACGAATTTTCTAGTTATCAAAAAACATTGTCAAATAGCCAGTTGAGAAAATGGTGCAAACAATACTTTGTGCACTATTTGAGAATGCGAGAGTGGCAAGATATTGTCAGCCAAATGAAAAAATCACTCGTCGAAATTGGCTTTCGATTGAACAGCAATGAACCAAGCTATGAGGCTATACATACAGCTATTGCAACAGGTTTGCTCTCTCAAGTTGGTTTTAAAGATAAGGATCGCGAATACTTAGGGTCTCGCAATACCCGATTCATGATTTTTCCTGGCTCAGGGCTAAGTAAGGCTAATCCTAAGTGGCTACTTGCAGCTGAATTGGTTGAAACATCAAAATTGTTTGCCAGGAATGTCGCTAAAGTCGACCCCAAATGGCTCGAACCGATCAGTCAACATCTTGTAAATAAGCAATATTCAGAACCCCATTGGAGTAAAAAGAAAGGGGCTGTGCACGCTTATGCTACGGTAAATCTATTCGGCTTACCGATTGTAAATAAACGCTTAGAAAATTATTCACTGGTTGACCCCGTAGTTTGTAGAGACATATTTATTCGCGAGGCCTTGGTAAACGGTCAGACGAATTTGAACTATGCTTTTTTACGAAAAAACCAGTCGTTAATTGAAGAAATTGAAATATTAGAGCACAAGTCGCGCCGCCGAGATCTATTGATCGATGAAGATGATCTCTGTGATTTTTATAGTGAAAAATTGCCTGCGGATATCTGTAATGAAGTTAAGTTTAAAAAGTGGTGGCAAATCACAGCAAGTAAAAGCCCAGATTTGCTCGACTTTTCAATTCAAGCGCTGCTGAAAAAAGATGCTTCTGGTATCAACAAAATTGATTTTCCCGATGAGTGGAAACAAGGCAACTTGCGCCTGCCGCTGCATTACATATTTGAACCAAACGAAGCAAACGACGGTGTGAATATGGAGATCCCGCTACCAATTCTAAACCAGCTTGTTGATATTGGTTTTGACTGGTTAGTGCCTGGTTTCCAACATGAACTAATCGTGTCGTTAATTAAATCTCTGCCTAAAAAATTGAGACGCAACTTTGTACCGGCTCCGGACTTTGCCCATGCTTGCCTAACTGAGATACAGGCTATTGATAAAAATGGCGTTCCGCAAACTATTGCACAAGCGGTTGCGAGAAAATTACACAGAATGACGGGGGTGCCAGTCAGCGCGGAAGATTTTGCTGATGCTGAGTTACCAAACCACCTACAGTTTAACTTTGTTGTTGTTGACGACAAGGGTGTTGCATTGACTAAGGGAAAAAGTCTGCTGCAGGTGCAAGATCAGTTAAAAGGAAAAGTTAAGGAGACCTTAGAATCGGTCGCCACGCCTGAACTTGAACGCCAAAATTTGGAAACCTGGGATTTTGATAGCCTGCCCATAGCATTTGAGCAAAAACATGCTGGTTTCCAGATTAAGGCCTATCCAGCGCTTGTGAAAAAATCGAGCAAAGTTGACATCGTGCTGTTTGATAATCAACAGGAAGCAGAAACTTCCCATCGCTTGGGCGTTTACCAGTTGATTAAAAATACGGTGCCTTCGCCGCTAAAATTTTTACAGCAAAAATTACCGAATAAAGCCAAGCTGAGTTTGTACTTTAACCCTTTTGGACAAATCAATATCTTGATTGATGATATTATTTTGGCGGCAATCGACCAACTGGTCAGAGAGTTTGAGAAGAATAGTGCATCATCGATTAGAGACAAGGCAGATTTCGAAAAAGCGTGTGATATTGTTCGCGAAAATATAAACGATTTGGCCCTGCAAATTGCGCAAAAAATTGAAAAAGGTCTCACTATTGCACATGCCATTCAAAAACAATGCAAAGGGAATATCCCATTGAATCTATTGACTAATATTGGTGCAATAAAGAGTCAGCTCAGCCTACTGGTTTACAAAGGCTTTGTTTTTGATTTTGGCTATGCAAGGCTAGACGATTGGAATCGTTACGTGGTGGCGCTTAGTCAACGATTTGATAAGCTTAAAGTAGACACTAATCGTGACCGACTCAACCAAATCGACGTTGACAAGGCGGTTGGAAAATACCAAGAAGTGCTCACCAAGCTGCAAAAAAGTGGTTCAGATCTTCAGCCTTTGGAGGAGGTGAAATGGATGATTGAGGAATTTAAAGTTTCCTTATTTGCACAGCAACTCGGTACCAGCATGCCTATCTCGTTAAAGCGCATTAGTAATCGTTTAAACGAATTTTAGTCTAGTGGTTGACTTATCTTCTCTAGCACAATATAAATGTAACTTCTGTTGCTATAATTAAGTCTGGAGTAATGAATGTTAGGCTATGACGACAAACGCAATTTTTACAGAATGATGGTCAATTCGCCCTGCGAGTTATCGTTGTTGGATGATCCAGCACAACGCAGCATACTAGCAATTTGCAAGGATATTAGTGCAACTGGCATGTCGCTTGAAATTGAACAACCTGCCATGGAAATTGGCACTTTGCTTGATGTTTCGATTGAATCAAATAGCGACCAAATACCGTCTCTTAACGCAAAAGCAAAAGTGATTAGATGCACGGCAGAAACTGAAAATACTTGCTTACTGGGCGTGGAAATCAGCGAAATGAAGTAAGGAGTCGCAGGCTTGCACTCCTTCAATTCAATTCTTCGAATAGAAAGCCGCAGCTTCAAGCATCGCGGCTGACAAAACTTATACCTTACAAACTAAGCCTTTCAGATAATAACCTTCGGGAAAGTTACCGCTGACCGGGTGGTCTTCACTCTGAGCTAATCGCTGTACAAAATACACATTACGCTGAGCGTCTAAAGCAGCGTCAGCGACGATCTTTTGAAACAAGTCTTGAGGCATCAATCCAGAACAACTGAAAGTAAGTAAAGTACCGTTTTCATTCAGTAAAGAAAGGGCTAATCGGTTGATATCTTTATAGCCGCGCGACGCTTTATTGAGGTTGTGTTTGCTATCAACAAACTTAGGCGGATCGAGCACAATGACATCAAACGTGGTTCCGGCTTCTTTATAATCCCTGAGAAGTTGAAATACGTCTTTTTTAAGATGAGTCACTTTACTTTCATCTAAACCGTTGATCGCAACGTTTTTACTGCTGAGTGCCAAAGCTGATTCCGAAGCGTCAACGTTAATAACCTCAGTTGCTCCTGCTGCCAGGGCATATAAGCCAAAAGTTCCTGTAAAACTAAAGCAGTTAAGAACACTTTTGCCAGCACAATAAGAGGCAGCAATACGTCTATTTTCTCGTTGGTCTAGATAAAAACCAGTTTTGTGTCCATGAATTAAGTCGACATAAATTTTGACGCCGTTCTCTTCAATAATAACTGATTCAGGAAGTTCACCATGAAGCGTTTGCACTAAGGGTGTAAGCCCTTCCTTTTTGCGCACATCCACATCGCTGCGTTCATGCACGACTGCATCTGGATATAATTGCAATATCGCCCATAAAATTTTACCGCGATGTTTTTCAGCACCAGCGCTGAGCAGCTGAACCACAACAACGTTAACGTATACGTCTATCGTTATACCCGGCAAACCATCTGCTTCGGCAGCGATGAGGCGAAAAGCATTGGTGTTGTGCTTTTTTAAAATTTCCTGTTTTCTTGCTAATGCTTGTTCTAGTTTTCGTTTAAAAAAAACGTTATCAATCGCTTCTGATTTTGTAAATGACCACACTCTAGCTCTGATTTGTGATTCGGGTGAGAACGCCGCCTTTGCCAACCACGTGCCGTCACTCGCTAGAACATCTACTGTGTCACCTGAGTTCATGCGGCCTTCTGTTTTTTCTATCGCTCCTTCAAAAATCCAAGGATGACGACGTAACATAGACTTATCACGCTCTATTTTTAATGTAATGGAACTCATTGGTTACCTTTTTCGTATTCGTGGTCGGTGAGAAGATCTGACGAAGAAGCTGCATCTCGAGCCAAATCATCGACTTCTTCGTTTTCCGGGTGACCAGAATGCGCTTTCACCCAGTGCCAATTAACTTCATGTTTATTAACCGCCTCATCAAGCTGCTGCCATAGGTCGGCATTTTTAACCGGCTTGCGATCTTTGGTTCGCCAGCCATTTTTTTTCCAGTTATGGATCCACTGACCGATGCCATTTTTGACATACTGGCTGTCAGTATAAAGGTCAATGGTACAGGTCTCTGTTAAACTATTAAATGCTGCAATGGGTGCCAACAATTCCATTCTATTATTGGTTGTTAGTTTGAACCCTTGAGATAAACGTTTTTTGTGCTCTTTGAAAATTAATAAGGCGCCGTATCCGCCCGGTCCAGGATTTCCCAAACAGGATCCATCGGTGTAAATGCTAAGTTTTTTCATTTTTATACTGAATTCTGATTGTCTGGTGTAAGTGCAGCGAAGTATACTAGCCAGCATGATAATTAAAAGAAGTTTTGTATGCGCCAAATAGTTTTAGATACAGAAACCACAGGTATCAATCCAAAAGAAGGGCACCGTATCATTGAGATTGGTTGCGTTGAAATGGTCAATCGAAAACTGACTGGAAATACTTACCATGTTTACATTAACCCGCATCGTGACATTGAAGAAGAAGCAATTGCGGTGCACGGTATTACTAATGAGTTTTTGAAAGACAAACCTGGGTTCAAACAAATAGCCCAAGAGTTTATTGATTTTATAAAAGGTGCTGAACTTGTTATTCACAATGCGCCATTTGATATTGGCTTTATGGACAATGAGTTTGCACTAAACAACAGTGCTATAAAAAAGACAAGTGAGATTTGCACCGTATTAGATACCCTGGCGCTTGCCCGAGAAATGCGTCCTGGTCAAAAAAATAATTTGGATGCACTGTGCCGAGTTTATGGTGTTGATAATACACACAGGACCTATCACGGCGCTTTGCTTGATTCAGAAATTCTAGCGGAAGTGTATTTATGGATGACCGGTGGGCAAACGGCGATGAGTTGGGCTCATGAATCTGAAGGCTCTGATCCTAAGAACAAAAACGCACCTAGAGTAGTTAATTTTGAGGGTATCTTAAAGGTTGTTAAGGCATCTGCCGATGAAGTAAGTAAGCATGAAGCATACTTGGACAAAATTGAAAAAAAATCTCAAGAAGTGGTTTGGCGTAGCTAAGCTACAATACAATATTCTGCGATACGCAAGCCTTACGTTCATTCTTGTTTCGAGTGTTTGTGTTTTTGTGCCAACAAGCTTTGCGCAACAAGAAAAGCTACTCGAGGCGAGTGGTGCAGGAAAAACTCTTGAGCAAACAACGACAGAAACTAAAAAAACCACCACACCTATCATTGCTTTAGGCAACGACTTTCAGAACAGCATCGAGTTTTTAAACAATCGGTTTAGAGTCGACAACGATGTTGAAGAAGTGACAATGGTATTTTTTAGGGAAGATGGCTCTGCGCCAATCGTGCTTGTTCGTCCAGATGGTTCAAAGTTGTTCATTGAAAACGACGACGACGATCCGGATATGAGATGGTATGAAACTCAAAAATACGACATGATCTCAATTAAAAAACCGATGCCAGGCCCTTGGCAGGCAATTGGTGAGATACTTGATGGCAGCAAAATCATGGTGATTGCTGACATTGTCCTAGATGCTCAACCCATACCTCGCAACATATACTCTGGTGAAATCATCAAGCAAACCGCTGTGCTCACAAATAATGGCAAACAAGTCGATTTTTCGCCATTTAGAGATGTGGTGAGTTTAACCATCGATTTTGTGAGTAATAATAATCCAAACTACGAAAATTTTGGCTTAGGTTCAAGAACGGTGGCTCGTTTCCAAGATAACGGTGAAGGTTTCGATGAAGCGGCCGCTGACGGTGTTTTTACTGGTCAATTCAACCTGAGCATCCCTAGTGGTGAGTGGCGTCCGACTTTCGGTATCAGAACCCCAATGTATACGCGAGAGCAAAAAAACGATTTAGTCATTTTGCACCCAACGCCCATTTTTATAAACGTAAAAATTGATGAAACAAGTGTTGAAAGCGCCGATGGCGAAAGCAATGAGAGCAAGGATGAAACGGACGACGAAAGAACCTATGGGGAACACATTATAACCGTCGACACTGACGCAGAACACATTAAACTCGATTCGTTGTTGCTTGATGGCAAAGTAACTCACCCAAATGGTGAAATTGACAACGTCACCATCACTGAGTTCAATAATTCCGTAAAAATGATTAGGGTAAAAAATGACAACTATGGTATTTACCGCGTTAAGTTAACGGCATTTGCAACAACTGTCGATGATAGAGAAGTCATTATAAATGTTCCAGAGTACACTTTCTTGACTTCAGAGCCTGCAGAACCAGAACCTGAAGTTGATGAAAGTCAAGTTGTTGAAATGTCTGCACCACCAGTAGTCATTGAACCTGAAAAAGATGCATGGACAGCAACAAACACCGTGAGTTTAATAATAGCCATCAATTCATGTATCTTTGTGTTTGGTGGAATGGTCATCTTCTTGATCCTTAACAAGCGCAAGTATCCAAATGATCACATTATGTTGAGATATAAAATTGCATGTGTTGAATTATTGGCTAAGATCAAGAATTTTAAGAAAACGAAGTCAGCTGAAGAAACCGATAAATTAGGCGAGTAAAGGACATTTTTGTGTCCAACCTGTATAAAATGCGTGCAGGGTTGCTGTTTGCCAATACAATTTGCTTGTTTTTCCATCAAGCAAACAATGTTTTTCAAAAAGCAGTTGACTCACCACGGATGAAACCGTATTATCTGCGCCGCAATGTAGGGACGAGGTTCAGCAGAATCTAGTAACTCATTGATTTAGCTTGTTAAAGCGGAGTGGTAGTTCAGTTGGTTAGAATACCGGCCTGTCACGCCGGGGGTCGCGGGTTCAAGTCCCGTCCACTCCGCCAATTACAAGCTTTACAACGAATTTTGTGGAGTGGTAGTTCAGTTGGTTAGAATACCGGCCTGTCACGCCGGGGGTCGCGGGTTCAAGTCCCGTCCACTCCGCCAATCGTTGTAAAGCAAGCTAAACACATACCACTGCGGAGTGGTAGTTCAGTTGGTTAGAATACCGGCCTGTCACGCCGGGGGTCGCGGGTTCAAGTCCCGTCCACTCCGCCATTTATTCTGAATTCCTCAGAAAAAATACCATCCAAACTTGTAGCCAATTCAGAAGCATGTAAACTACAGCTACGTTTTTATTATCTAATTTTAATCAATGCCTTCTCCTCTATTTAAGTGCGAAAACATCTGCAAGCAATATTCAGATGCGAGCAACACACTACAAATTCTTAATAACGTCAATTTTTATATATCAGCAGGTGAAACTGTTGCGATTTTAGGTGCGTCAGGTTCCGGTAAGAGTACGCTTTTGCATATTCTTGGAACGCTCGACACTCCGGACTCCGGTGACGTTTTTTATAAGGAGCAAAGTCTTTTTACAAAATCTAAAAGACAGCAAGCGCTTTTTCGTAATGCTGAGCTTGGCTTTGTTTATCAATTCCACCATTTGCTTCCCGAGTTCAGTGCCGCGGAAAACGTCGCGATGCCATTATTCATCAAAGGCGATAATCGAAAAAAGTCGCTAGTAAGAGCCAAAGAGTTGCTCGCACGGGTCGGTTTGCAGGACAGAGAGCAACATCGTCCGCATCAGCTTTCTGGCGGAGAAAGGCAACGAGTGGCGATCGCAAGAGCGTTAATCAACCAGCCGGCGATGATTTTTGCGGATGAACCCACGGGCAATTTAGATGATAAAAATACCGCATCCATTTATGACTTAATAAGTGACATTAATAAAGAATTTAAAACCTCATTTCTACTTGTAACCCACGATTTGCAGTTAGCGAAAAAGATGGACAGGATTATGTACCTTGAAAATGGCCAACTGCGCTTGATGGAACATAACTAGTATGAATTTTTCGTTAGCGTGGATATTTGCCAATAAATTTAGACAAAGTAAGCAGCAAAGTGGTTTTATTTCTTTCGTTTCAGCATCATCAACAGCAGGAATTGGCTTGGGTTGTTTTGTGTTGATCTTGTTGCTTTCTGTCATGAATGGCTTTGAAAAAGAGTTACGAAATACGCTACTTTCTTATATTCCCCATGCTGAGTTTATCGCTGCCAGTCCTGATGGTGTTTATTTAGATGATGAAACGAAATTGAAAGCTGCGGCTGATCCACGCGTAATCAATTTGTATGCTTACACTAAAGCTTCTGGTCTTTTACAAAATGGCTCGAAAATGAAGTCGGTAGAATTGCAGGGCGTCGACGACAATTACCTAAAAAATAAACCTGCAATAAAGGTCCCTGCGGGAGCGTTTAATAAAAATGAGAATGGTGTATTTCTTGGCAAAGGTGTCATTGAGAAGTTAGGCCTGAGCGTTGGTGACAAGGTCCAGTTACTGCTTCCGGCTGCAACCCAAGATCTGTCTTTTGCAGCACCAAAAGTTGTTTGGTTAACTGTGCTTGGCGTGATTTCCTTAGGCGGTGAAGCAGACGATTTTGTTGGCATTATGAAAAAGCAAACACTTTCGTTTGCATTGGACGTAAGGCTTGGCGCGACACACATTGAGTTTCAGCTTGCCGATCCGTTTGCTGGACGTCAGTTGATTAGAGAATATGGCAATGCTTTCAATCAAGCTGTTTATATGTCGGACTGGACATTAACTAATGGCCACCTATATCAGGATATTCAGCTGGTCAGAACGGTTGTTTATATTACCTTGACCTTAGTTATCTGTGTTGCTTGTTTTAATATCGTTTCATCACTTGTAATGTCTGTCAAAGAGAAGACGAGTGAAATAGCGATGTTGAAGACAATGGGAGCTCAAGATGGTTTTATACGCGCCATTTTTGTTATAAAAGGAATGATAAACGGTATTTACGGAGCAAGTATCGGCAGCTTTTTAGGCGTGTTGGCAGCGCTTTATTTAAACAACATTACTGAATTTATTGAAGAGATTTTCGGCTTTCGATTGTTAGCTGACGGTATTTACTTTATCAATTATTTACCTTCTGACTTAAGGTTAATCGACGTTGTTGTTACTTATTTTGTTGCCGTTTTTCTTTGTGTTGTTGCAACGATTTATCCCGCATCTAAAGCGGCGAATATCAAACCGGCTAATGCGCTTCAATAAAAAAGGCCTTCATTATGAAGGCCTCGTTTATCACTCAGTCATACTCTTATTCTATTACACTCTTTTGAGATGCTAACGATTTGTCATTATAGATATCTTCATCTAGCTCACCCTCTGTTTTTGCAACAATAGTTGCAATCGTGCTGTCACCAGTGACATTCACAACGGTTCTTGTCATATCAAGCAAGCGGTCAATACCAATTATCAATGCGATACCCTCAACAGGTAAATTGACCTGTTGTAATACCAATGCGAGTAATATCAAGCCGACACCGGGTACCCCAGCAGCGCCAATCGAGGCTAAGGTTGCGGTCAGTACTACCATGAGTAAATCTA
Organism: Glaciecola nitratireducens FR1064; assembly: GCF_000226565.1. Classification (NCBI taxonomy): domain Bacteria; kingdom Pseudomonadati; phylum Pseudomonadota; class Gammaproteobacteria; order Alteromonadales; family Alteromonadaceae; genus Brumicola; species Brumicola nitratireducens. The sequence goes on from NC_016041.1 coordinate 1,897,978, forward strand.
CCGTAGACAGGTCAACCGAATAAACTTGGGCAATAAAGACGGTTGCAATGCCCTGCATAATGGCCGTGCCGTCCATGTTGATAGTTGCGCCCAGCGGCAGCGTGAATGAAGACACAGAGCGACTGACGCCAAGTTTTTGTCTGGCGGTGGCCATGGTTAATGGCAGCGTTGCACTGCTGCTTGCAGAACTAAACGCAAACATTGCAACTTCTCTCATCTTTATTAGCAACGTAATAGGGTTGAGTCCCGTTGTTATTTTCAACAATAGTGGATAAACAATCACTGCATGCAGTATTAATACAACGAAGACGTTTATAAAGTAATTAAAAATTGCAAGAATTGCGCTTGAGTCTACCGTTGCCGACAATTTCGCGAGCAAACAGAAAACGCCATAAGGAGCAAAATTCATTACAATATTAACGATGTTCATTATCACGTCGTTAAGATCATTAAAGAATCCAGTTAAACGTTTTCCAGCTTCTCCTGCATAAGTCATCGCAATACCAAATAAAATGGCAAACACAATGATTGGGATCATCTGACCCTCAGCCATGGCGCTGATTGGATTACTTGGTACCATGTCAATAATAACTTGAACAAAGCCAGGAGACTCTTTTGCTACATAGTCTGTCGAAGCAGAGGTGCCGGGGTTGAAACCTTCGCCAGGTTTAAATAACAGGGCGGTCGACATTGCAAATGCGACCGCAACAAATGTCGTGAACATATACAGTGCAATCGACTTCCCGCCTAAACGCCCCAGTTTTGAGGGGTCACTTAAACTACTTGTGCCACATACTAAAGACACGAAAACTAAAGGGACGACGAGCATTTTCAGAGCATTGACAAAAATCTTACCGCCTGCATGAAATATACCTTCTACGAAAAATCCATACGTAGAAAACGTCATTGAGAATATATTGAAATCAAGATCTCCTATAAGATAGTTACCAACTTGCAGGAGAACACCAATAAGGATTCCGGCGCTCATGCCGATAAAGATCCTAGTGGTTAAACTTAGTTTTGTGTTGCCTTTGGACATGTATAGACCTTTTTTATTTTCGTTATATGTCTGTATACCCAAAGACTACCAATTCTTGAGTCAAAGCTAAACATATTTTGTTTTGGTGCCTGTTAATTGGCTAATTTACTAGCGAGAACTCAGTAGGGTAATTAAATGAACGCGTTAATAAAATTTCTTGTAGTGTGCGCAACGACCATTTTGCTTTTCGCATGTGGTGGTGGTGGTGGTGGTGAATCTCTTAGCAGAGATGGTGGCGGTAGCGGAACAACTGCACCTGATCCAGAACCAGAGGTGACTTATTCCGTAGCAGTGAGTATTGCAGATAGTCAAGGTAATGCTTCGAATGTAGTGGGCGAGGGTAGTCCACTCACAATTACGGCAACCCTGTCTGCAACCAATGGCGGTAGCGTAAACGACGTGTTAGTTACTTTTTCATTGAGTTCTCCTGATTTAGCCACATTTAATAATGACACCGCGACAGCATTAACCAATGCTGACGGCGTCGCCGTTATTGGGCTAGAAGTTGGCGACGACCGAGGTGACGGTATCGTAAGCGCAACAATAGATGCGGGGGCATCTGGCACTGTTGGCTTTAGTTCAACAGGTATACAGCAAGCACAAGTCGTTCCTGCTTCTTTAGAACTGTTTGCAACGCAAGTGCAAATGGCTTCGAGCGGTGATGACAAAGTTGAGTTGATTGCGATAGTGAAAAATCAACAAAATGTATTACTGGAAGGTGTTGTAGTGTCATTTTCTGCAGATGCTGGGGCATCAATCGAAAATGTTTCAGGTACAACAGGACCAGATGGTAAAGCGACGGCCACATTGACGACGGAAAATAACCGCACAAACAGAACGGTCAACGTTACAGCGAGCACGGCTTCATTAAGTGATTTGGTATCAGTAAATGTAGTCGGTACGGAAATTAATGTTAGTGGTGCAACTTCAGTAATTATAAATGACCAAGCGCCTATCACGCTAAATTTGGTTGACTCTTCCGGCGTTGGTATTGCGGGACAGCAGCTTACGTTGTCAACAAATGTTGGTGACTTAGATAATTTAACGCCAACAACAGGTGCAAATGGACAAGTTACTGTCAACTTCACTGCAACGACCTCTGGCCAAGGCACGATAAGTGCCAGTGCCCTAAATGCGACAGGCACTCTGGAAATAACGGTTCAACAAGATGATTTTTCATTTTCCTCACTACCTGTTAACGATATCCCAATAAATGAGGCACAGGAAATTTCGGTGCGCTGGTTTAAAAATAACGCTGCTTTCGTTGGAGGCTCAGTAACAATCACAACATCGCGTGGAACGATCGATACTCCAACGGTAGCAACCGATGCACTAGGAATAGCGAAGGTTAATATATTATCTGCGTTTGCAGGACCAGCATCTATTTCAGCAATCGGAACCGATGCTGATGGCAATAATGTCACGGCCCGCGCTAATGTAGAATTCATTGCCAGTGAAGTAAAAAGCGTCTTTGTTGATGCAACACCTGACTTGATTGGTCCAGAGGGTCAAACAAGTACAATCAGTGCCGTAGTTCGTGATCCGGGTGGTAACTTAGTAAAAGGTAAAGTGGTCGATTTTACGTTGATTGATTCTAGCGGTGGCAGTATAGAACCAAATAGTGCGATTACCGGAAGTGATGGTATTGCTTCAACGGTATATACAAGCAATGCAGTAAGCTCCGAAGACGGTGTATTAGTTGAAGCAACAGCAGATAATATAACTGGTTCAGTCGTGTTAACTGTTGGTGATAGAGCCTTTGACATTTCTGTTGGTACTGGCAACGAAATTATCGATCAAGATTCCTCCACATATGTAAAAGAGTTTGCCGTATTTGTTAGTGACTCAGTTGGAAGACCAGTTGAGAACGCATCGTTAACAGCATCCGCTACACCTATTAAATTTGCAAACGGTGGGACATATAGCAAAGGCTATTGGGTATGGGTTGAGGATGCACAAAAATACGTACAGAGCGGCTCAAATGCCGGTATTATTACTCCGATTAATTGTGTGAACGAAGATGTTAATAACAATGGTCGTTTAGACATTAACGATGAAGTGAACGAAGATAATAACGGTGACGGTGAATTGACGCCGGGTATTATCGGGACTATCAGCTTCAAAGACGGGATTTCAAGAACGAATGCTTCAGGTCAAGCCACACTTGAACTGCGTTATCCAAAACAGTATGCAGCGTGGGTTGGAGTAGAAATATCCGTATTTGGTGAGAGCTCAGGTAGTGAAGCTAGAGATAGTCAATCGTTAAGGTTGCCGATAGCGAACGCAGATGTTTCCGCTGAAGATAATCCGCCTGCGTCAAATCCATTCGGTGAAATACAGGACTGCTCAACACCTAACTAATTCATCTTAAATAAAAAACCCGCATTAGTGCGGGTTTTTTATGTTTAAAAATAATATTTTGACTCTAATCGTTAGCTCGGTTTACTAACTGAGTTGCATATTCTGATTATAGCGTAAGCGCATATATGTTTAAATTTGAAACGGATAAACACTACCATAACCCAAAATTTGCGTTAACTCGTCAAGCGCAGTACGCGACTCTATCAACAGCTGAGGGTCAATTAAGTCCGCAACATGTAGCTCATCACGATAATGCTTGTTAACCCATGTACAAAGCTTGTCATAGCTGCTGTCATTGATAAATGTGTTTGGGTTTACTTTGGTTTGTTCTTTATCTGTCATCGCAACACGCAGTCTCAAACAAGCTGGGCCGCCGCCATTTTGCATACTTTGCTTAACGTCAAAATAATGCACCTCTTTTATCGGTGTATTTAAGGTCACTAATTTAGCTAAATAGGCAGCAACCGCCGCATTATTTTCACACTCTTTAGGCGCAATAATAGCCATATTTCCATTGGGTAAACGGATAACTTGAGTGTTAAATAGATAGGTTTTCACTGCGTCAGATACCGATACTTCGTTGTCGGGTACTTCGATGAAGTGGAAGTCGTCCGAGCCGAATTTTCTTAGTATTTCAGCTTTCATTTTTGATGTATTCAAAAAGGCCTGCTGATGGTAGAACAATACATTTTGGTTGCCCACTGCTATGACGTCATTGTGAAAAACACCGGCGTCAATTACGTCTGGGTTTTGCTGCGCGAATACAACATTATCTTCGCTTAAACCATGCAGTCTTGCGACAGCTTCACACGCTTCAAATGTATGTCTTGCTGGATACTTTTTCGGTGCTGGTTTCGATTCATCAAAGGCGTAGCGACCGAATACAAATAATTCAACGCCTTTACCACCATATTCTTGACAAAAACGCGTGTGATTCGCAGCACCTTCATCTCCGAAATGTTCGTTGTCGGGCAAATGTTGATGATGCGAGAAATGATCAGGATCAGCGAATGTTGCCTTTAATATGTTTCCGGTAACCTGAGGCTCCAGTGAACGATGGTATTTGTTGGTTAAATTAGCCGGTGTAAAATGTATTTTCCCATCGCGCGTGTCGCCGCTCGGCGATACGGTTGCTGCATTAGCTGTCCACATACTAGACGCTGAGCAGCACGCAAGAAAAATATGCGGTGCTTCTTTATATGCTTGCTGCATAACATCACCGTCGCTTCCGCTAAAACCAAGTCTGCGTAAGGCATAAATATCTGGTCTTTCTTGCGGGGCTAACACGCCTTGCACCATGCCCATATCGGCAAGTGCCTTCATCTTTTGGAGACCCTGCAGTGCGGCCTGTTTCGGATTGCTCACCGCATTAGCGTTGCTTTTTGACGCAACATTGCCAAAAGATAAGCCCGCGTAGTTGTGAGTTGGGCCGACCAGGCCGTCGAAATTAGCTTCAAATTGCTTCATATATGCATCTCCAATAATTGCCACTTATATGCTTAAGTCGGGTAGAATCGCCGAGTTCAAGTAAATAAAGGATAGTGTTAGTTGAGCGAATTGCTGTCGAATTATACGCAGTTTATTTGACATGCCAATTTATAAATATGAAAAAGTCATAAAAAACAAAGAGTTTAGTCATTTATAAAATATAAGTATGTGGAACAACTTGTTTTCTATTCACTTTGTAGATATATGTAAAAAAGGAAAATTAATAACGTAGTTGAACGCGCTTGGCGCTTTCTATGATTAAATCACTGTATTTCATAAGGTTCTTTCCATAAATGGGTAAATCACTGGTAATAGTAGAGTCACCGGCCAAAGCGAAAACAATAAATAAATATCTAGGTAAAGATTTTATTGTTAAATCGAGTGTTGGGCACGTGCGAGATCTTCCAACTAAGGCATTAGGCCTAGTTGAGCCTAAAAAACCAGCGAAAGAATTAAGTAAATGGACAGATAAAAAGAAAGCAGAATATTTAAAAGATTACGAGTATCAGAAGCTCGTAGATCGAATGGGAGTTGACCCAAAGCAAAATTGGATGGCGCACTACCAAATTTTGCAAGGCAAAGAAAAAGTAGTCGCGGAATTAAAGAAGCTGGCGAAAGATGCAGACACTATCTATCTCGCAACCGATTTGGATAGAGAGGGAGAAGCAATAGCGTGGCACCTGCAAGAGCTGCTTGGTAGCAAAGGCAAAACTTATCAGCGGGTTGTGTTTAACGAGATTACGAAGAATGCAATTCAAGAGGCCTTCTCTGATCCCGGCGTTGTGAACATCAATAGAGTTAATGCGCAGCAAGCGAGACGATTCTTGGATCGTGTCGTTGGCTTCATGGTCTCTCCTTTATTATGGAAAAAGGTTGCTCGTGGTTTGTCCGCGGGTAGAGTGCAGTCGGTAGCAGTGCGTCTAGTCGTTGAGCGTGAACGTGAAATTAAAGCGTTTGTCCCAGAAGAGTTTTGGGATATCCATGCGGACCTGAGTACCCAGAAAAAAGATGCGCTGAAGATGCTAGTTGCGAAACATAAGGGCGCTGCTTTTAAACCGATTAATAAAAAGCAGGCTGATGAAGCAGTAAGTGCGTTAGAAAATGCGGATTACACTGTAACTAGTCGAGAATCTAAGCCGACACAAAGTAGACCCTCAGCACCTTTTATCACCTCAACTTTGCAGCAGGCGGCAAGTACGCGTCTTGGCTACGGCGTAAAGAAAACGATGACAATGGCGCAGCGTTTATACGAAGCCGGGCATATTACCTACATGAGAACTGATTCGACAAACCTCAGTAAAGATGCAGTTGAAGGTTGCCGCAATTATATTCAAAAAAACTACGGTGATAAGTATTTTCCAAGCAATCCATTAACGTATGGAAGCAAGGATGGTGCTCAAGAGGCGCATGAAGCCATCAGGCCGTCGAACGTTGCCGTCAAGGCAGATTCACTCAAAGAAATGGAAAGGGACGCTCAGCGTCTTTATGAGCTCATTTGGCGCCAGTTTGTTGCATGTCAAATGACACCTGCAAAATATGACGCAACAACTATCAGAGTTGAAGCGAATAACTATGAATTGACTGCCAAGGGAAGAGTGTTGTTATTTGATGGCTGGACCGCAGTGCAACCTCAAATAAAACGCAAGGGCGATAATGAATTATTGCTGCCGGATGTGAAGCAGGGGGATACGCTCAAATTAAACGAGTTAGACCCTAAACAGCATTTTACAAAACCCGTTGCTAGATTCAACGAAGCCTCATTAGTTAAAGAACTTGAAAAACGAGGTATTGGTCGTCCTTCAACTTACGCGAGTATTATTTCAACCATTCAGGATCGCGGCTATGTAAAACTTGATAGCAAACGGTTTTATGCTGAAAAGATGGGGGAAATTGTTAACGACAGACTAGTTGAAAACTTCTCTGACCTAATTAGCTTCGATTTTACAGCTAAGATGGAGCAACGATTAGACGATATCGCGCACGGCGAAACCAAATGGAAAAGCGTGTTAGATAACTTTTATTCAGAGTTCTCTGAGCAGCTAGAGAATGCTGAAAAATCGGTAGAAGATGGCGGGATGAAGCTGAACCAAGCTGTTCCAGTCGATATTGAATGCAGTAAATGTGGTCGTGAGATGAATATTCGGACTGCTAGCACAGGCGTTTTCCTAGGCTGCTCGGGCTACAATCTACCACCAAAAGAAAAATGCACGAATACCATGAACCTCACTCCGGGTGATGAAGTGATCAAGGTTGATGACGAAGAAGAATTAGAAACTGAAGTGCTGCGCGCAAAACGTCGTTGTGACAAATGCGGTACTGCAATGGATAGTTACTTAGTCGATGAAAATCGCAAGCTACACGTTTGCGGAAACGCGCCGAGCTGTGAAGGTGTGTTTGTTGAACAAGGTACGTTTAAAATTAAAGGTTACGACGGGCCCATCATTGAGTGTGACAAGTGTAAAAGCAACATGGAGCTTAAAACGGGTCGTTTCGGTAAGTATTTTGGCTGTACTAACGAAGAATGTAAAAACACACGTAAATTATTGCGCAGTGGAGAAGCAGCGCCACCAAAAGAAGATCCGGTATTTTTACCTGAATTAGAGTGTGAAAAATCGGATGCACATTTTGTTCTGAGAGACGGCGCTGCGGGGCTATTTTTGGCTGCACATACTTTTCCTAAATCACGCGAAACACGGGCGCCTTTAGTCGAGGAGTTAGCGCGCTTTAGAGATCGTATTTCTCCTAAATTTTACTATCTAGCAGATGCTCCCAAAGCTGATCCAGATAAAAACCCAACGATTGTTCGCTTTAGCCGTAAGACTAAACAACAGTACGTCATGTCTGAAGACGGCAAAGGTAAAGCGACAGGCTGGTCTGCATGGTATGAAAATGGAAAATGGGTTGCTGATGATAAACGCAAGAAAGCAAAGAAAGAGCCTAAAAAATAATAGAGAGTAATTATGGCATTATCGTTACAAGAACAACTGCTGAAAGCAGGCCTAGCTGACAAAAAAAAGGCTAAAAAGATTAAGCAGGAAAAGCATAAGCAAGTTAAAGCAAAACAGCGTAACAATCAGGAAATAGAGAACGAAGCCAAAAAGGCAGCGAAGGCTGCCTTGGCAGCTAAACAAGACAAAGACCGTTTGCTCAGCGAAAAGCAGCGTGAAGAACGAATGCGTAAAGAAATTATTGCACAAGTTGTTAATTTAATTAAAGTCAATGCGCAAACTCGCAGAAGAGGCGACCTTGTACTGAACTTCACTGATAATAATTTAGTGAAGAGAATGTATGTTGACCAAAAGATGCATAAACTCGTTACGCAGGGAAGGCTGTCTATTGTTAGCTGTGAACCAGACGTGTATGAGCTAGTACCAACGCCGGTTGCGGATAAAATTAAAGAGCGGGTTCCTGAATCTGTTGTTTATCAAGCGACAGAAGTGCCAGAAGATAAAGCGAGTAGTGAGGACAATGATTGGTATGCAGATTACGATATTCCTGACGACCTTGTCTGGTAGATTGTTTCTCCATATTTTAATACTGAAATTTTCATCAAAGTAAAAAAAAGCAGAATCTAATGATTCTGCTTTTTTAGTTTTGGAGCTATTTATTTAGGCTACTGAGTTCGGCTTTTTCATTGGAGAACTCGCCTGCGATTTTGCATTCGCAACAGCTGCTGATTTGCCGCCATGTTCAAAACTGCCTCTGACGTCATCAGAAATAGCGCTCACGGTCTCTGTTTCAGCTGGCATAGCAACTTTCGCTGGCGTTGTCATAGGGTGAGATACCGATCTAACTGCAGCCTTAACGTACGGTCCTGATTGCTTCGCTTCCTTTACTTTTGTCTCGGCTTTGGCCAAGACAGGCTCAGGAGCAACAACTTCTTCAGGTACACTTGTAGCTTCGGCTGTTTGCTCAAGTTTGACAGGATCCTCTGCCGGACTTGATACTTTTACATTTTCAGCATCAGCATCGACACTAACTTCTTCTTTAGCCTTAATTGGCTCCGCTGAAGTTGCATTGGCGTCTAGTTCAATTTCTTTTTGCACAGGCTCTGTTGTTGCAGCTTCGCTTGTTACTTCAGCCTTTTCAACGTCACTAGTTTGAACTTCATTTTTTGCTTCGGGTGCATCGAACTGCAGTTCATCTTGGACTGAGTTTGCATCGTCACTAGCGTCGGCCGCGTTCTGTTCATCCTTTCCTTTCTTGCGACGCTGGCCAGCAGCTCTCACATGTCTGGGTGAACGTCTTCCTCTGCCCTTAGGCGCGTCTGTCTCGCTCTTAGAAGCGTCATTCGTTTGCATTGCGTTTTCATCAACAGCAGTTGTTTCAGTCGCAGTTTGCTCAACAACTTCGGTGTTAGCCGGTTTTTGTACTGGTGCATCTTCCACCGCACGAACTTCTTCAAGCTGACGAGTATCGACAGGATTGGTGTTGCTCGAAGGTTCTGCCTGATTGCCCGGCGCTGGAGCAGGAGAGTCGTCGTTCACTCGAACGTTTCTTTTCGTGTCTCTGCGCTTTCTGCGTTCAGCAGGTGCTCTTTTCTTAGCTGGCTTAGGCGCTGAATTATCTTGTGCTACTTCAGCGACATCTTCTTGCTTTTCAACCGCAGCCTTATGTTGCTCATTTTTGGGCTGTTCATTGCGTTCATTATTAGTGCGACGTTTGCGATTGTTTGGACGTTCACCTTGAGGTTTGTCTTGACGCTGCGCATTGTCTGATGTTTTGTCTTGGCGAGTTCCTTCTGGACGAGGTCCACGAGGATTGCTTCGACGCTTATTTTGATTTCTGTTTCTATTGTTGTTGCTGCGAGGCTGAGGAGCTGTCTCTGGTTGTTTTTCCTCTTCTTCAAATAGAGACTTCATCCAAGCAATTGCCTTGGTGAAAACAGATGGCTCAGCCTTCTTTTCTTTCTTAGGCGTTGTCGTTGCAGAAGATGGTGTAGGCGCCTGTGTTACTTGCTCTGGCGCTGACATGCCTGATAAGGCTGGCTCTTCACGTTTCACAACTTTCGGTGCAGTAGTGTCTGCAGCGGTTTGCGGCACCTGAGATAATTCAATGTTATAACTAATATCATCAATTTTATCATCTGGACGGCGACGCACAATTTCGTAATGCGGTGTTTCGAAGTTTGGATTTGGAATGATTAATAGTTCAACGTTATGGCGCTTTTCAACGCTGCGTAACGCTCGTCTCTTTTCATTTAGTAGATAAGTAGCAACGTTGATCGGCAATTGAGCTTCAATTTGCCCTGTATTGTCCTTTATGCTTTCTTCTTCAATAATACGTAAAACGGATAGGGCGAGTGATTCTGTTCCTCGAACGGTGCCGTGGCCACTGCAGCGCGGACATACGTGATAGGCTGATTCACCTAAAGACGGACGCAGGCGTTGACGAGACATTTCAAGCAAACCAAAGCGAGAGATGCGACCCAGTTGAATGCGAGCTCTGTCAGGTTTGACAGCATCTTTCATTCTGTTTTCAACTTCACGTTGATTTTTCACTGGCGTCATGTCGATAAAATCGATAACAACCAAACCACCTAAATCGCGTAAACGTAACTGTCGAGCAATCTCGTCAGCAGCTTCCAAGTTGGTATTGAACGCTGTCTCTTCAATATCACCGCCTTTTGTAGCTCTGGCTGAGTTGATATCGATAGAGGTAAGCGCTTCTGTTGGGTCAATGACAATTGAGCCGCCAGATGGCAAACGAACTTCGCGTTGAAATGCAGATTCAATTTGGCTTTCAATTTGATAGTGACTGAATAAAGGAACGTCACCTTGATACAGTTTTACACGACTAACAAAGTCAGGGCGAACTAATTCAATGTGTGCCAATGCTTTTTCAAAAATAGCAGGCTTATCGATAAGAATTTCGCCAATATCTCTGCGTAAATAATCTCGAATAGCACGGACGATGACGTTACTTTCCTGGTGTATTAAGAAGGGAGCTGGTTTTGTTTCAGACGCCTTCATAATGTTTGACCAGTGATTAACTAACACACCCAAATCCCACTGCAGCTCTTCATAAGATTTGCCTACGCCAGCAGTACGCACAATCAAACCCATACCATCGGGAAGTTCTAATTGACCTAATGATTGTTTAAGATCGGTACGTTCGTCGCCTTCAATTCTGCGTGATATACCGCCAGCACGAGGATTGTTAGGCATTAATACCAAGTAACTACCTGCAAGGGAGATAAAGGTCGTTAACGCAGCCCCTTTTTGGCCACGTTCTTCTTTATCAACTTGCACGATTACCTGCGTGCCTTCTCTAACAACGTCTTTGATATTAGGACGGCCTTCAAGCTTATAACCAGAAGGAAAGTATGTTTTTGCTATTTCTTTTAATGGGAGGAAACCGTGGCGGTCAGCACCGTAATCAACAAACGCAGCCTCTAAGCTCGGTTCAACACGTGTGATTGTACCTTTATAGATGTTTGCTTTTTTCTGTTCATGACCGGGGCTTTCTATATCTAGATCGTAGAGTTTCTGCCCGTCTACAAGGGCTACACGCAACTCTTCAGATTGAGTTGCATTTATTAACATTCTTTTCATTGTATCTAACTCTGTATAGGAATAATCCTAGAAGATACAGTTTTGAATTAACTGTTTTACTGAGCCTCACGACTGAGCTAAATTGTCCTTTGATGCGATATCGGAAATTACAAGTTCTTGTTTATTATAGTATTTTCTTAATAGTAATGATAAACTTTCACTGCACTAAAAAATCCAACAACCCTTTACAATAGGGCGTCCTTTTACAATCTTTTGAACTAATGAGCTTACTCACTAGCGTTAATTCAAATCTGTTCAACAGTCAATTATTGCCTGTTTAATTTAACCTTGTTGCATTTGTTTTTGAATGCAGTGCATGTCTTTCTCAGCACTCTTTATCAAGGCGCACATTCATTTTGTTTTAGTTGAATGTTGGTAATTGGTGTCGTATCGCCTGCAAATACTCATTTTGGTATGTTGGGCTGACGTGTCAGTTTCTCTATTTTGTAACAGGCCAATGACCCGTTGTTTTGTTATTAATAGATGAATACTGTCGCACCGAGCCGCATTATTGCTTATATTGCGCTGACAAACAAGTAGCACGTAGCTAAAAAGTACCTTAAAAAAACCAGAAAAACAGTGATTTGCGGACGTATTCAATCTAAAGGTGGGATATACTATTCATATGAATGAAGAATATAATAATGTGCAATTGCTTGAAATTGACGAAGACAATCAATTTCAGCGTATAGATAACTTCCTAACCAGCAAGCTGAAGGGTGTTCCGAAAAGTATGATTTATCGGATCGTTCGCAAAGGCGAGGTAAGGGTAAATAAAAAGCGTGTAAAGCCTGAGTATAAATTGGCGATAGGTGATGTTGTGCGCGTTCCCCCTGTGCGTACAGCTGTCAAAGAACAAAACAATGTAAACTTGAATAGAGTGTCTACGTTGGAAAGCCACATCATCTTTGAAGATGATCGCATCATCGTGTTTAATAAGCCGACAGGACTTGCAGTGCATGGCGGAAGTGGTCTTAATTTTGGGGTGATTGAAGGTTTGCGAGCATTGCGTCCACAGCACCAGTTTTTGGAATTGGTGCATCGACTCGATCGAGACACATCGGGTTGTTTATTAATTGCGAAGAAACGCTCTGCATTGCGTGATTTGCATGAACAGTTGCGCAGTAAACAGGTTGATAAGCGTTACCACGCGTTGGTCGCCGGTGAGTGGCCTGCTAATTGTTTCAAAGTAGACGCACCGTTGCAAAAAAATGTGTTAAAAAGCGGTGAGCGACTTGTGTCAGTCTCTAATGAAGGTAAACCTTCAGAAACGCGGTTTAGAGTATTAAGAAATTTCACACACTCGACGTTAATTGAGGCAAGCCCTATAACAGGGAGAACACATCAAATTAGAGTGCACTGCTTACACGCCGGACATGCAATTGCAATGGACAGCAAATACGGTGATGACGATTTTGATGCGAAGCTCAAAAAATTGAAGTTCACACGATTGTTTTTGCATGCTAAGAGTCTTTCATTTAACCACCCGGTGAGTAAAGAACGTGTAAGATTTGAAGCAGAGTACGATAGCGCATTGAGCAATTTAATAGAGAAACAAAGCCATGAAATTTGAATACATCATTTTTGATTGGGATGGCACGGTGATGGATTCAGCTGCTAAAATCGTAGCTTGTATGCAAAAAGCAGCTGCAATGGGGCAGATAAATATTCCGACAAAAGAGCAAGTTGAGCACATTATCGGAATCAGCTTGCACCCAGCGATTAAACAATTATTTTCGATAGATGACGATAAAGCGAATGAAATTGTTACACATTATAAGAGTGTATTTCTTGATCAGGATAAAACGGCGTGTCCTTTATTCGCTAATGCGAGTGAAACCTTAACCCACCTTAGCCAAAGCGCGAGATTAGCGGTAGCAACGGGGAAAGCGCGTCGCGGATTAGAAAGAGCTTGGGAGAATACTAATACAAAGCATTTTTTCGAATTATCTCGTTGTGCAGATGAAGCTGAGTCAAAGCCAAGCTCTGACATGCTGCTGCAAATATTAAAAGAGTGGAAGATTGAGCCAGAGCAAGCCTTAATGGTAGGTGATACTGTTTATGACATGCAGATGGCAGAGAACATCGGGATGCCGCGGGTAGGCGTCTCCTATGGCGTGCACGACAAGATTGAATTACTAAAGCACAAACCATTAACTATCATCGATAGTTTAGACATGATGAAGTCGTTTGTTAAATGAAAGATACAAACGACTAGTAGTTAACTACTTCAACAAACTATTATAGCCAATACCAATAAGTATGTTGTTCAATGCAATCAGCGGCAATCCTATTAAAGTGTTCGGATCAGTAGATTCAATCTTTTGAAACAAGGTAATACCGAGACCTTCTACTTTAAAACTGCCTGCACAGTCTAGCGGTTTTTCAATATTGATATAGTTTTCTATTTCATGCTCACTAAGCTCTCTGAACGTTACGTCAACATATTCGGCAATGACCTCGGCGTCATGTTGAGTTGAAAGGCAGCATAAGCCGGTGACGAACCGAACTGACTTTCCTGAGCATGCTGACAATTGTTGAATTGCATTTGCGACAGTTCTTGGTTTTGTTAGTATTTTTACATCAGACAAGCTAATACTACTTCCTTCTTCCTTCATATAGGCAACTTGGTCGGAACCAATAATAGTAGAATTAGGAAAAGACGCTTGTACTGCTAACGCCTTTTGGTAACTGAGTCTTTTGACTAAATCTAAGGGTGGTTCGCCAGCTAGCCGCGTTTCGTCAATGTTAGGCGACTGTGTAGTGAATTGGTGTCCTAATCTCGCCATTTGTAATTTACGATAGGGAGAGGATGAGGCGAGTATCAAACCTTCATTGTTTGTGTCCAAAGTGTATTATTTCCGATTATTTAAAATAAGAAGGGATATTCTAGCGATATTTGCTCTGATTCGCCTAAAAACTTTGACTCAATACATGTAAACCTTTAGAATGCGCGCGCTATGGATAAAGTGAAACTACCCCGATTAATAGATCCACTGAAAAGTGCGATGAAACGCTCAACCTACGTTGGCGTTTATTCTACCTCTTTAATGGAGCGATTCGTCGGGTCTGTAATTGCTTGTGAAGACAACGTTTTCGTGGATGTTAAGTTTTTAAAAGACGCGCAGAGTCTTACTTACTTCCTGGGAACAGCGACGACGCAGGCAACATTGCTTTGCCAGAGATGTAACCATGAATTTTCTCACCCAATTAACGTTGAGTTTTGTTTTAGTCCTGTGCAGGGCACTGATACAGAGGAAGAGTTACCAGAAGCATTTGAACCGGTAGAGGTCAATGACCATGGAGAGATCGATCTACTTCAATTAATTGAAGACGAGTTGATTTTGTCACTACCTATTGTTGCACTTCATGCAGAAGAAAATTGTAGCGTAGGGCCTGATGATATGACATTCGGAATAATCGAACCGGAACAAGAGCGTAAAAACCCATTTGCGGTTTTAAAAGAACTTAAGCGAGACTAGGAGTATAACCTATGGCTGTACAGAAAAATAAAAAGACTCGTGCTAGACGCGGCACGCGTCGTTCACACGATGCATTAACAGGCGCAACTTTATCAGTTGATCAAACGTCTGGTGAAACTCACCTTCGTCACCATGTGACGGCGGACGGTTTCTACAAAGGCAAAAAAGTTATTGCTGATTAATTCGGCGAAAAACATTGTCTGACGTAAAAATTGCATTAGATATCATGGGGGGCGATCACGGCCCCCATGTTCTCTTGTCTGCTGCAGAAAAATCCCTAAAGCAACTTCCCAAACTACACCTTACTATTTGCGGTCATCTAAGCGAGTATGCTCATTTTAAAAACGGGCTAGATGCTAAAACATTGTCACGAGTCGATTTTGTTGATTGCGACGAAGTGGTTACAATGAATGACAAGCCAACAACTGCTCTGCGCAAGAAAAAGCAGTCTTCTATGCGCAAAGTCATTGATTTAGTTCAATCAGGAGACGCACAGGCATGCGTTAGCTCTGGTAATACGGGCGCACTCATGGCCATGGCGTTTTATGTTCTAAAAACGTTACCAGGGATCTCTCGCCCCGCGCTCATCTCATGGCTGCCAAAAGGCCAAGGTAAAAAAGTACTTCTTCTCGATCTCGGTGCTTCGGTTAACTGTGATGCAGAAGGACTATTTCAATATGCTGTTATGGGCTCAGTTCTAGCTGAACAGTGCTCTCACATTCACTCACCTAAAGTTGCTCTTTTAAATGTAGGGGAAGAGGACATAAAAGGGAACACCCTTGTTAAGCATGCAGACCAACTTCTGCGTGATTGTCCTAGCGTTAATTATATTGGCTATGTCGAAGGCGATCAGATTTTTTCTGGTGACGCTGATGTCGTTGTTACTGACGGGTTTACCGGTAACATTGCGCTGAAGTCGAGCGAGGGTATCGCGAAGCTTGTGATCAGCGAAATTAAGCAAGCCACAACCGAAACCCTTTTTGCACGAATATTAAGCAAATTGGCCTTACCACTACTAAAAAAACTCTATCAACGCATGAACCCCGACCAGTATAACGGCGCCAGTCTGATAGGATTGCGCGGAATTGTTGTAAAGAGTCACGGAAACGCTTCGGCAGAAGCTTGTTATTACGCAATAAAACAAGCTTATGAGGAGGCAGAAAATGCGGTTCCAGACAAAATAAAAACAAAAATAGAATCAGTCTTGATGGAGCATTAATTGATATATTCACGATTTATAGGAACGGGAAGTTATTATCCCACCGATGTGCGTTCAAACGCTGATTTGGAAAAAATGGTTGATACTTCAGATGAGTGGATAACAGATCGCACAGGTATTAAAGAGCGTCGAATAATTGGTGAGCATGAAACTGCGGCAACTATGGGAGCTGAAGCTTCAAAAAAAGCGTTAGAAGCGGCAGGAATCGAAGCTAGCGACCTTGATATGATTGTCTGTGCAACAACAAGTGGTCGCTATTCACTGCCAAGTACAGCCTGCGAAATTCAAAAAATTCTCGATGTAGACAATATTCCAGCGTTTGATATTGCAGCTGCTTGCGCTGGCTATTGCTACGCGTTAAGCGTTGCAGACCAATACATAAAAAGCGGTATGGCCAAGCGAATTCTTGTGGTTGGCACCGACTGTCTGAGTCGTCTTATTGACCCTGCCGACAGATCGATGGTCATTTTATTTGGGGACGGTGCTGGCGCAACTATTATTGAAGCCAGCGAAGAGCCTGGAATTCTATCCACACATATTAATGCTGCTGGTTCCCACGGTGATTTGCTGCGAATAGGCAATCCAACGCGCGGCGATGAGCAGTCCGTGCATGAAAATTGGGGCGAAATGAAAGGTAACGAAGTTTTCAAAGTCGCGGTAACAAAATTGAGTCAAATAGTCATTGAAACTTTAGAGGCGAATAATCTTAAGAAGTCGGACATTGACTGGTTAGTGCCGCATCAAGCTAACTTTAGAATTATAAAGGCTACCGCTAAAAAGCTGAATATGTCACTTGATCAGGTCGTCATGACGCTTGAGAAATACGGTAATACCTCCGCTGCAACTGTGCCCACAGCGCTAGATACAGCAATTCGAGATGGACGCATTAAAAGAGGGCAATACCTTTTACTGGAAGCCTTTGGTGGCGGTTTTGCGTGGGCTTCTGCGCTGGTTAAATATTAATAAGACAATAATCACCATCAAGTTGGTGATAATCGAACAAGTAATGAAACAGTGATTAATCACATAAATAAAAAAGATAGGATGAATAAATGAGTAAAACAGCATGTGTATTCCCTGGACAGGGGTCACAAAGTGTTGGAATGCTAAAAGACTTGGCGGAACAGTTTACAGTTGTAGCAGATACTTTTACTGAAGCATCAGAAGCCTTGGGTTATGACTTATGGAAAGTTGTTCAAAATGACGACGGAACACAGTTAAATCAAACCCAGATTACGCAACCTGCACTATTAACTGCCAGCGTTGCTGCATACAAAGTTCTCACTTCTGAAAAAGACATTTCACCCGCATTTTTAGCCGGCCATAGTTTGGGAGAGTATTCAGCATTGACTTGTGCAGGCGTTTTCTCATTGCAAGACGCCGTTAAGCTAGTGCGTGCTCGTGGTGAGTTTATGCAACAAGCGGTACCGGCTGGAACAGGCGCTATGTATGCCATCATTGGTCTGGATGATAGTCGAATTATTGAAATCTGCGAACAGGTTTCGCAGGAGATGGGGCAGGTTGTTGCGGCAGTCAACTTTAACTCTCCAGGCCAAGTTGTCATTGCGGGCCAGTCTGATGCAACCGATAAAGCGGGTGCTTTGTGTAAAGAAGCAGGAGCAAAAAGAGCATTGCCACTTGCTGTCAGTGTACCTTCTCATTGTGCTTTAATGAAACCGGCCGCCGAGAAGCTAGAGCTACTATTCAATGACATCAGTTTGAATCAGCCGCTAATTAGTGTTGTAAATAATGTTGATGTTAGCGTTGAAACTGATACTGATAAGATAAAAGACGCACTTTTACGTCAACTATATTTGCCTGTGCGCTGGACTGAGTCTGTTTTGTATTTGAGTGAGCAAGGTGTGACCGATATTATTGAAGTTGGACCGGGTAAAGTGCTTACCGGTTTGAACAAACGAATTAATAAAAGTTTAGTGTTATCATCTTTTAGTCAACCAAGCGACTTATAACGATTTAGTAAAAAGGTAAATAATGTCTAGTTTAAATGGAAGAATAGCCTTAGTAACGGGTGCAAGCAGAGGCATAGGTAAAGCAATTGCCGAGCAGTTGGTTTCAATGGGCGCTACCGTCATTGGTACAGCAACGAGCGAAAATGGAGCCGCTGCAATTTCAGAATACTTAGCTGCAAACGGTACTGGAAAAGTACTCAACGTGACCGATGAAGCGTCAATAGCCGATTTGTTATTACAAATTGGTGAAGAGTTTGGGCCGATTGATATTTTGGTTAATAACGCTGGTATCACGCGTGATAATCTGTTGATGCGCATGAAAGACGACGAGTGGAATGATATCATCCAAACAAATTTAACGCCGGTGTTTAAGCTTTCCAAAGCTGTGTTACGCGGTATGATGAAGAAAAGGCACGGTCGAATTGTTAATATTGGTTCGGTTGTTGGTTCAACCGGGAATGCTGGGCAAGCTAATTATGCAGCGGCTAAAGCGGCAGTCATTGGATTTAGTAAATCGATGGCAAGAGAGATCGCATCCCGTGGCATTACTGTTAACGTGGTCGCCCCTGGTTTTATCGATACAGACATGACGAAAGGTTTAACCGACGATCAAAAAGAAGCTATTTTTAAAGATATTCCAGCAAATCGATTGGGCTTACCAAAAGAAATTGCTGCAACTGTTGGATTTTTGGTCAGTGATGAGGCAGGATATATTACGGGCGAAACGATTCATGTAAATGGTGGCATGTACATGTCATAACTGCTTATTCATTGTTTTAATTGCAATTATAGGTAAAATAACAAAAAAAGAGACTGTTTTAGTTGTCCTAGCTGTAGTAAAATCGTGGTTTGACCACAGCGATTAATGCGGGAAAGACTTGCAAGCAGCTAGGTAGGCAAATAAACTATCTGCGGAATTTTTATTAGGTACGTAAAGGAAACCTGAAATTATGAGTAACATCGAAGAACGTGTAAGAAAAATCATTATTGAGCAATTGGGCGTAAAAGAAGAAGAAGTAAAATCTGAAGCCTCTTTTGTAGATGATTTAGGTGCAGACTCTTTAGATACTGTAGAGCTAGTAATGGCTCTAGAAGAAGAATTTGATACTGAGATTCCTGATGAAGAAGCAGAGAAGATCACAACAGTTCAATCAGCTATTGATTACATCAACGCTAATAAAGACGCGTAATTGAATCTTTAGAAAAACGGCTCTTTACGAGCCGTTTTTTCATTTCTGAGTTTTATAAAAAAGTATTATGGAGACTATCATGACTAAACGTCGTGTAGTAGTAACCGGTATCGGTATGCTTTCCCCACTTGGCAATGATGTTGATACTACTTGGAACAACATTTTAGCTGGAAAGAGCGGCATATCTGACATCACTCGATTTGATGCGTCAGCGTTTTCTACTCGGTTTGCAGGTGAAGTGAAAGACTTTAATCCTGAAGACTACATTCCGAAGAAAGAAACTAAAAAAATGGATCGTTTTATTCAGCTTGGCATTGCAGCTGGAATACAAGCGCTTCGCGATGCCCAGATTGATATCCAAAAATTGGATGCTGAGCGGATTGGCGTTGCCATAGGTTCAGGTATTGGGGGACTAGAACTTATTGAGGAAAACCACAGTAAGTTGTTAAATAGTGGTCCACGGAGAGTGTCTCCATTCTTTGTTCCATCCACAATTACTAATATGATTTCAGGCTTTATTTCTATAATGGAAGGCTTGAAAGGTCCAAATTTAAATGTTGTCACTGCATGTACAACTGGCGTTCATAACATCGGTATTGCTGCACGCACGATTGCATATGGAGATGCCGACGGTATGTTGGCAGGCGGTGCTGAAGCGGCTATCACACCATTATCAATCGCTGGTTTTGGTGCAGCTCGGGCATTGTCGACGAATAATGACAATCAGCAACAAGCAAGTCGTCCTTGGGACAAAGACAGAGATGGCTTTGTAATGGGAGAAGGTTCAGGTGTAATTATGCTTGAAGAATATGAACATGCAAAAGCTCGAGGAGCTAAAATTTATGCCGAATTAGTTGGTTTTGGCATGAGTGGTGATGCGTATCATATGACGTCTCCTCCTGAAAACGGAGAAGGTGCCGCGTTGGCAATGAAGAACGCATTGAAAGACGCTGGTATCGAAGCCAAACAAGTGGGCTACATTAACGCGCATGGAACATCAACACCTGCTGGTGATGTTGCTGAAGTTAGCGCTGTCAAAAGTATTTTTGGTGATGCAGCTAAAAGCGTAAAAGTAAGTTCTACAAAATCAATGACTGGACATCTGCTGGGTGCTGCCGGGTCAGTAGAAGCGATATTCACTATACTGGCTTTGCGTGATGCAATGGCACCACCTACAATTAATTTGGATAATCCAGGCGAAGGTTGTGATTTAGATTTCGTTGCTCACAAAGCTGCAAAATTTGATTCTGATTACGCTTTGTGCAATTCATTTGGTTTCGGTGGAACCAACGGTTCATTGTTATTTAAGAAGTGGAATAATTAATTTCTATTCTTTAAACCCTGGCTGTCGGCGTTGAGTAAAACAACGCAAGCTGCGAAGATAAATGTGTAGAAAAACTAGTTAAGAAAGACCACAATTTGTTATGATTAAAAGCCACGGTTTCGTGGCTTTTTTGTATTCGCTATTAAAATGGGAAGCACCTTTAATGATGTATTTTTGGTCATAGGTAGAACATGATGAATGTATCAGACTGCGCTGTTACTATGGTGCCTTCACTAAAAAATCGTGCGTTAAATTATGGCGATGGTTGTTTTAGTACAATGTTAAGCAGAAAGGGTCATATCCAACTGCTTGATCGACACACAAAACGCCTAGTGAATGATGCGAAGAAATTAAAAATCATTAACAGCAAGGTAAGTTTCTCCATTGATGATTTAAAAAATCTGATAAAGACCTTCGCATTAGAAAGTTACAATGCAGCGAAGCAAAGCACAGAAACTAAGTCCGTAGAAACTGAATGGCAAATCGTGAAGCTCTTAATAGCGAGAGGCGACAGTGAACGCGGATATGCTCCTTCAATGGATAGCGCTCCTGTATTCATACCATCGGCGAAAGACTATTACCCAGTAGCGGATCACACAGTAAGTTTGGGACTAGCGCATATGAAGCTTGCTGAACAATCGATATTGTCGGGTGTTAAGCATTTAAATAGGCTCGAGCAGGTCATGGCCAAAATTGAGCTTGCCGACCATGAGGGCGTAGACGACTTAATATTAACTAATGCTAAAGGGCTAGTTATTGAGCTTACATCCTCTAATGTTTTTTATTGTATAGACGGTATATGGCATACTCCTTGTGTTGAGAAATCAGGTGTAAATGGAGTTATGCGACAATACATTTTGGACTATATGCAGCGTAATCAAATCATTTGCAACGTGAGTGATATGCATGTGTCAGCTTTACTATCTGCTCAAACTGCTTTCAGTTGCAATGCTGTAACCCAGCTAGTGCCGGTATCTCATGTCAGCATAGGCAATGAGTCAACTTGCTATGACATTGGGCCAAGCCAGTGCTTAGCACAAAAAATTTCGGATGAAATAGCAAAGGAGAAATCATGAAAAAGCTGGCTGTCGTTTTTGTTGCTGTTTTTATTGTGTCTGCGGTAGCTGCATTCTTTGTCTATCAAAGCATCGACCAGTATGGAATAAACAATACCTATGTTGCTGAATCTGATGCAATCTTAACTATTCAATTAAAAGCAGGCGATACAGGTTCGTCAGTACTTAATAAATTAAAACAAAAGGGTGTTTTTGCTAATCCATTATTAGCAAAGCTGTGGCTAAAGCTTCATCCTGAATATAGCGCGGTGAAAAAAGGATATTATGAATTTTATTCCGGTGCGAGTATTGAAAGTATTTTTAGCGCAATTTCTAACGGTAGGGTTAAGCAGTTTTCTATTACTCTCATTGAAGGACTTACATTAAAACAATGGTTAGTACTTTTAGCCAATAATGATGCGATCAACTATAACATAAAGGATGCCGCTGCTCTATATGATCAAATTGTTGGTGCGCCTTATGACGCTGAGGTTAATGAAGGCGAGCGGTCTAAAACAGCTGCGAGAGAAAGTGTGGTAAATTTTCATTCTTCTTTTTGTCATAATCAGTATAGATCTTTAGAAGGTTGTTTGCTGGCAAATACCTACTTTTTTGATTACCAGACCAGCGCAACAGATATTATTAAACGTGCTTATAACAACATGCAAACTGTGATCAGTGAAGAATGGCAAGGACGGTATATTGACACTGTCTATGATTCCCCGTATCAGCTGTTAATTATGGCCTCAATCATTGAAAAAGAAACAGCAGTAGAAGATGAACGAGGTTTAATCTCTGGTGTGTTCGATAATCGGCTTAAGCTAAACATGCGACTACAAACAGATCCTACCGTTATTTATGGCGTCGGCGATAATTTTGATGGCAATTTAACGCGCAAGCATTTGCGTCAGAGAACCCCATACAATACCTATGTAATTAAAGGTCTACCCATTACACCCATTGCAATGGCAGGACCTGCATCTATTAAAGCTGCGGCAAAACCGGAAATAACTGAAGCAATTTACTTTGTTGCAAAGGGCGACGGAACTCATCAATTCTCGGAGACCTTAGCCGAACACAATGCCGCAGTTCGTGAATATCAATTGAATAAAGGAAAATAATGAACCCATCATTTATCGTTGTAGAGGGTTTAGAAGGAGCAGGGAAGAGTTCTGTTATTGAATTAATTAGAGCGTTCTTAGTTGCAAAAGGACATGATGTCGAGTGCACTCGTGAACCTGGCGGCACCCCAATGGCTGAAGCAATACGAGAGTGCGTCAAGCAAACTTGGGATGAAGTGGTTACCCAAGAAACCGAATTACTATTAATGTATGCGGCTCGCAGTCAGCTAGTCGAAAACAAAATCAAGCCAGCGATGGCCAAAAACAAATGGGTTATCGGTGATCGACATGACATGTCGTCCGTTGCATACCAGGGCGGAGGCAGAGGCATCGATATCAGTGTATTGAATACCTTACGGAAAATGACTTTAGGTTCTTTTGAGCCAGATTTAGTTTTATATTTAGACGTTGAGCCAAGTGTAGGTCTTGCTCGTGCTAGAGGTAGAGGTGAACTCGACCGAATTGAGTTGTCAGGATTATCCTTTTTTGAAAACGCGCGTAGAACATACAAAAAATTAGTTCAAGACTCTAGTAAAGCAGTTGAAATAGACGCGATGCAGGAAATGAATGTTGTTCATTCTGACGTACGTGCTGCGCTTGAAAATTGGTACGCTAAAGGTTGTTTAGCGACTAATAATGTTGAAATAAAAAGAGTAGACCAATAATGTATCCTTGGCTAGAAAGTAGCTTCGACAGCTTAATTGCTCGTTATAAAATAGCAAAGTTGCATCATGGTCTATTATTTATGGGCGTAGCTGACGCAGGTAAAACTCAATTATGCCAGGAAATCGCAAAGTCGCTGTTGTGTAAAACAATAGCGGGAACAAGAAAAGCCGCTGCTGAAACTCAAAGCAGTGGCTTATTTGAAATTGAAGATATTGCGCTGCAAGCGCCTGATGATAAATTAGAAGCCTGTGGTGTTTGTAAGTCCTGTTTACTTATCGATGCAGGTTCACACCCTGATTTACACATCATTACGACAGAGAAGTCACAAATTGGCATTGACATCATTCGGCAGACAATTAGCAAGGTGACACAAACAGCGCAGCTTAGCGGCAATAAAGTGGTTATTATTCCGCAAATTGAACTGATGTCTGAATCAGCAAGTAATGCTTTGTTAAAGACATTGGAAGAACCTACTCCAAACACTTACTTGTTGATGACAACTAATGAGTCTCAACGATTGCTTCCAACCATACTAAGTCGTTGCGAAAAACAAACTATTGCTCTACCAAGTTTTGAACAGAGTTGTGACTGGTTGGCAACGCTTGATGTATCCATACCGAGTAGAGCCGCTCTGCTGGCGCATGGTTCATCTCCCATTACATACAAGAAGGAGTTAGAAGACGCAGAGAGTATCGGTTTTGATGATTTCCTAGAAACGCTGCAAGGATTGTTAGAAGGAAGCGAAACAGCCAATAGGGCTGCCCTAAAATGGCAGACAGAAGCGCCGAAGGTTGTGAAGTGGTTGGCTCAACACTGGTTAGAGCGCTATAAAAGCACTCAAAATATTTCGGCGTATGATAACTACCAAGCATGCTTAGTCGCTTCAAAGCGTATGAGTCACCCAGGTCTTAACAAATCATTGATATTGACCCCATTGTTTGATCAATTACGTACAACAAAGGTGGCGTCGTTTAATTAGATCGGTTCGGTCTACTTTTCCTAAATATTAATTAACATTCAACTTTCTTAACAGGGGAACTTCTTTGTTTGTAGATTCACACTGTCACCTAGATAGATTAAAAAAGAGCGATGAAGAGCTCGTTGATACTGTTGCTGCGGCGAAAAAAAGAAAAGTGGAGCACATGCTTTGTGTTGCTGTCTCTGTAAAAGAGTTTAACGATATGAAAGCTAAAGTATCGAAATTTGATAATGTCTCGATGTCTTGTGGTGTTCACCCTCTGCATAATGAAGATGTATGCAGTTATGACGAGCTGCTAGCCAGCGTGAAGCAGGATGACGTTGTTGCCGTTGGTGAAACAGGACTCGATTACTTTTATAGCGCTGAAACTGAAGATATTCAAAAGCAGTCTTTTATCGATCACATAAAAGCGGCGAACGTCGTTCGAAAGCCGCTAATAATACATACTCGAAATGCACACAAAGACACGATTGAGTTATTAAAAGAACACCGAGAGTCGTCGACTATTGGTGTTCTGCACTGTTTCACTGAATCCTTAGAAATGGCGCGAGAAGCAATAGAAATGGGGTTTTACATTAGCATATCAGGCATTGTTACATTCGCATCAGCGAAAGATCTGCAAGAGACCGTGAAACAGATACCGCTGGACCGATTATTAATAGAAACAGACAGTCCATGGTTAGCGCCAGTTCCTCATCGAGGAAAAGAAAATGAACCCGCAAACGTCGTTGATGTTGCATACTTCATTGCAGAGTTGCGCGGTATTTCCGTTACTGAATTAGCTGAAGCGACGACGGCGAATTTCTATAAATTGTTTTCAATGGTAAGCAAACCCAATGTCTGATTTCAAATTTCCAAGTTGGAGACAAAGGCTTGCACGAAGTCTTCATGTAAATCGAAGCCAAGCTCAATCTAAGTACTTTCAAGTAGCGACGGTTTCCATGGATGGATTACCTAAAAATAGAACGATGGTATTTAGGGGCTTTGTACCCGATTCGTTAAACTTACTCTCAGTAACAGACATACGAAGTGACAAAGTTGCAGATTGGAAGCTTAGTACCCCAAAGAAATTTGAGATATGTTGGTATTTTGCCGGCTCACGCGAGCAGTATCGCGTTGCAGGGCATGTATCATTGGTCAGTAGTGAATTGATCAAAGATGCGAAAATTCGTAATCCAGAAAGGCAACCAGCTTACCTTTCTCATAAATTCTTACGTGAACAGTGGCAAAATCTATCTGCTGCTGCGAAGGCACAGTTTTCTTGGCCAACGCCGAAGGCTCCATTTGAAAGCGAGAGTGACATAGAATATTTCAGTCAGCGCTCGGAAAATGTCGACGAAGATATTAGTGACAATTTTTGCGTTGTCATTTTTACCCCTTTGACCGTTGATTATCTGAACTTGAAAAACTCGCCACAGCTGAGGTGTTTATCTGATTTTGAGAATGATTGGTTAGAGGTGGTTGTAAACGCCTAGAAGCAGTTAGGAAATGCACTGCAAACTCGATATTTCTAAAAAAGCGTTTACATCTTTAGCTTAATTTAAGACAGCGCTGTTGTGAATGATTCAGCTTACGGGAATAAACGATAATAATTACTACCCGTATCGCTGATTCCAATTCGTTATGCTTTTTCTAAATCATCTGCTTGCATTGAGTTGAACTCAGCTTTATCAGCAATAAACGTGACTTCCGTTCCACTAAACATCGCCATTTGCTTGAGCATTTTCACCTGATGTAAGGGTAATATTTCATCGCAGAATATTGCAGCACACGTTTTTGCAAATAATAAACGTTCAATTATATCAAAGGCAGATGCTGTGGCCGTTGGTTTAATATTTAATACCAGCCTATGAGAAGCTGCGAGCTTTGTTTTTACAGAGACGTGGGCAACCCAGCGACTTTTTCCCAGTATTGCCTGCGAAGCATTTATTGCTGGTTGGCCGTTCATCGCCGAATTACTAAATAATTGAGTTTGCATATTAATCATCCGCTGTTTGTTTATACACTATGTGTTTACATACAGTAGTACTGTATAAATAAACATGCAAGCACTATTTTTAAGTTTTTTAGATTTGTTGAGCTTAAAATGCAAAAAGAAGAAATTTGAATCTATATATATATAGCGCGTGTGCATGTGATACAGAGTTAAGGGCATAAGCATTTTGCTGACAATGAAAATAACGTCGACATATCCTCGTTTAGGGGAGTGCTGCATATTGTGGGTAGGCAGCGTTTGATAGTTTGAGAAGAAGTAGAAAAAATTGAATAGCTCACTCGCCAATTAGCAGTGTGAATCACTTTTGCCGAGCGAGCTATTTACACTAGGGGGTTAATGAGTCAGTAACGGCATTCGATTTTGGCAAGAAGAGATGATTGTATAATCTTGTTGCATACTCGTCTGTCATCCCAGAAATGTAATCGGCTAATACTCGATGCTTTGAAATATCCGAATCAGCTTCTAACCAACGTTTAGCGGTATTTGTTGGGAGTAACCTTTCAGGTTCAGAACTAAATGCCTCAAATAGCGCCATGACTATCTGTTGTCCCTTGTACTCTAAAAGTTGAAGTTCAGGCTTTCGAATAACGTAATTAAACACAAATGACTTAAATAGACCGAGCGCAATCTGGTAGTTTTCTGCAAATTGAGCATTGTAATCAATAAGTTCTGATTCGAATAAGTCCTGTTTCTCTATACTAATTGCCGTTATGAAGCAATTGACCAACGCACCGATAGCATTCTTTCTTTCATAAGGTGCTGCGCTGAATAAATTATCTGTTAAAACATCTATTTGGACTGACAACCAGGGGAGTTCAAGGGTTTTAATCGGCGCGACAATTTCCACTTCAAATGAGTCACGCGTAACCATTGACATGACAATTGCATCTTCCAAATCGTGGATTGCATAGGCAATATCATCTGCTAACTCCATGATTGAACAGTCGATCGATTTATAGCGTGTTTTGGAGTGCCTATCATCGCCAACGGAAAATTCACTGAAGCGCTGTTGGTCATTTGAGCTTAATGGTGCAACTACCCAATCGAAGGCGTTCTTGTCACACAAATATAAACCCTTAGGTGGGTGCCACTGCTTCGACTTTACCAAACGGTGTGACTCTGGCTTTTCTGTTTCAAGATGATGGTTGGTTAGTAGGTCAATATAATTAGGGTATTTAATTAAACCTAGCAGAGTGCGTCGTGCCAGATTCATGCCATCTGACGGACTGTATGTTTCTAGCTTAGTGAGTATCCGAAAGGTTTGGCCGTTACCTTCAAACCCGCCATGTTCATGCATCATATAATGCAGCGCAATTTCACCGCCGTGACCAAAAGGTGGGTGTCCAATGTCATGCGCTAGACATAGGCTCTCAATAAGATGCTCATCAATGCCAAGCTGGGCAGAAAGTTCTGCTTGCTTTTGAGTCAGTTGGGCAGCGATACCTGTTCCAATTTGCGCGGCTTCTAATGAGTGTGTTAAACGGGTTCTATAAAAATCACTGATACCAATACCTAAAACTTGAGTTTTAGCTTGTAACCGCCTAAAAGCCGCTGAATGCATAATACGTGCTTTATCTCGTTGATAAGCGTTGCGGTGATCACCGTCACGCTTCTCTAAGCGAGTTAGTCTTCGTTCTGTCCACTCGTTGCTGTGCGTCATGTTGCTCCTTTGTGCGGCTTGTTTATCAGCGTGTAATGACTGTGTACTTATCTATTAATCGGCGAGTTGGTCTACACTGACAAAGCATTTTTCTTTAAATATTGATAAAAAATAGTCAACTTCAGGCATCGTATTTTTGTATTCATTTAGCATTTTTTCTAGTCTTGTTTTGACGTGTGAAAACTCTGAGTTCTGAAAGCGTAATTCATCGCATGCTTTTAAGTACGCTGAAATAAGGTCAGCAGCCTTCACTAAGGTTTTATATTCTGCGTCAACTTCCTTCTGCACTAACAATGGTTTGAAAATAGGCTGCAATTCTACGGGAAGTGTTTTCAAACACTCTAGTTCCGCCATTTCTTCAATCTTTTTAAATTCGCGAGTTAAGTCAGGGTTGTGATATTTGGTGACGTGGTTGATGTCCTGCAGCTTGGTTTCAGACACTTCATGATATAGCGCAATTGTCGCTGCTTTTTCGGCATTGAGTGTACCGTTGAAATAGGTATTCCTTATAACGGCAAGGAGGTGGGCAATAACCGCCACTTGATGGCTGTGCTCTGCAACATTTTCATTCTTGACTGCATGCATTAGCGCCCATCTTTTTATCAGGGGCATACGTAAAATCCATGCTAAAAATGCACTATTCATTAATTTGTTATTCCTCGTCGCGCTGAGCGCGGTAGTCAAAGCTTGTGATTGATTAGTTAGACCACTAGTTTAGCAGTCATTGTTGTTGTGCTTTAGCTTACTTTCAAAACAATGCTTAAATTGAAGATCATTGTTGATAATTACTAAAAAAACGTTTCATTTGTGAAAGGGCTGGTGATAATTGCTCTTTGTGTGGAAGAAATACCAACCTGAAATAGCATCCTTCCTGCAGATTGAAAGCGCTGCCATGCACCAGCAAGATCTTTTCTTTATTAAGTAAGTCGAGCACCATATTGACATCACTGGAGATATTGAATTTTTTGGTGTCCACTTTGGCAAAACAATACATCGCTCCCATCGGTTTTACACAAGTCACACCGTCAATGTCGTTGAGACCATCGAAAGCTATATTTCGTTGTGATAATAAGCGGCCGTCACCAGTGACCAAATCATTAATACTCTGATATCCACCTAAAGCTGTTTGAATCGCATGTTGACACGGCACGTTGGCGCACATCCGCATGGAGGATAAAATAGTTAATCCTTCTATATAACTTTGCGCAGATTGTTTATCACCACTGACTAACATCCAACCAGCCCTGAAACCGGCAACGCGATAGTTTTTACTCAAACCACTGAACGTGACACAAAATAAGTCGGGGGCAAGGGAGGCAATACAAGTGTGCTTTGCGTTGTCGTACAGTATTTTATCGTAAATCTCGTCGCTGAATATGATTAAGTTATATTTGCGCGCTAAATCGGCAACTTGATTTAACAGTGCTTCGCTATAAACCGCGCCGGTTGGGTTATTTGGATTAATCAATACGATTGCTTTTGTATTTTTTGTAATCTTTGATTCGATGTCTTGCAAATCTGGAAACCAATCCGCTTGCTCATCACATCGGTAGTGCACGGCTGTGCCTGATGATAAATTGACCGCGGCCGTCCAAAGGGGATAATCAGGCGCGGGTAGCAGCACTTCATCGCCATTATTCAATAATGCTTGCATGGATAACATGATTAGCTCACTCACGCCATTACCCAAGTAGATGTCTTTTACTTGAATGTGTTTTATACCCATTTGCTGATAATACTGCATCACCGCAACTCTTGCGCTGTAGATGCCTTGAGAATCGGTATAGCCTTGTGCGCTAGGTAGTTGGTATATAACGTCCTTCAAAATATCGTCGGGGGCTTCAAAGCCAAATGGAGCTGGGTTGCCAATATTGAGTTTCAATATTCTCTCTCCAGCTTCTTCCATTTTGTTTGCTTGTTCTAATATGGGGCCACGAATATCGTAGTACACATTATCTAACTTACTAGAGCGATTAATTTTAGACATTAAATAGGGGTCTTAAGGCTAGAGGTTCAATAGACGATAAGAATAGTACAGCTAGAACCTCCTGTTAAGGGGGCATGACAAATTTTGTCACATTTTTTATTGCCTAAATACTCAACGCTTAACGTATATTGTATTGCTAACTGTGGGTTTGACTAAATCGGAGGGTTTTATGCCTGCTCCTTTATTGTGGTTTGGTGCAGCTTGCTTGGGGCTATATGCTTCTAATAGAGCAAACGATGCTTACTTAAAAAGTACAAATACGGTTCGCACGTTGCCGGGCGATTCGAGCAAACGTATAACACCAAGAAATGGTGCTATTGTCACATGCGGAATTTATGGAGTGTTGGACCACACAGGTGTGTGGGTAAACGGTAATATTTATGAGTTGAGTGGTAAGGGCTTAATTCGTTCGGTGTCTCCCGAACGTTTTTTGCATAATCGGACAGGTAAAAAGATTTATGTCGCATGCGATGAACACTACATGCCGTTAGCTGCTGATGACGTCTCGCAGCGTTGTATCGATAATTTATTTCAGTTGCGCGATTATCATTTGATCAATAATAACTGCCATCAATTCGTGGCCGAAATGTTGACAGGTGAAAGAACTAAAATAACCAGTTTTAGTGACTTAAATGAAGCACTTTCTTCGTTATTTTTGACCAGTATCAATTGGCACGAAGCTAAAGTTGATTTTCGGTGAGTATTTTTTGAACTTAATCAGTTTCTGAATTAGTATGAAGTGTAGCTGTTGATTTGTTTGTTCAACAACCAAAGATGCTACATCACAATTTATACTCCATCATGAGTTAACGATTTACGCTTAATAGGAGATGTTATGTCTCAGCAGTTCGACGAAATGCCAGATACAGCGATTGAAAACAGTGGTATTGCTCGTGTAATACCTTGTAGAAAACTAGAGATGTTTGATTCACTTAAATGGTTGAGTCTTGCCGTTAACGATTTCAAACGAGCACCGGTTATCAGTTTAACTTACGGCGCGGTATTTACACTCATTCCTTGGCTTATATACTATCTCATTAATTCAACCGGTTGGTACATGATCATATTCCCTGCAATGGTGTGTTTCATGTTAATAGGTCCTTATTTAGCGGCTGGGCTGTATGACGTCGCTTGGCAGTTTGAGAAAAAAAGAACACCCTCGTTTCGACATTCATTAAAAGCAATGTCGAGAAATGCGGTTAACGAATGGGGTTTCGCTATACTGCTGATGGTATTCATGATTGCTTGGCTTCGCATTGCATCACTGCTGCATGCATTCTATCCAGAGAACGAGGCTTACACCTTGGTTAATTTAGGAACCTTTCTCATAATCGGTACGTTGATTGGTGTAGCCTTAACCTTACTTGTTTTCTTTATCACAGCGTTTACACAACCTATACTGTTAGAAAGACGAGTGGACTTAGCAACGGCTGTGCTCACAAGTATGAACGCAGTTTGGTTGAATAAAAAAGCCATGTTCTTTTGGGCTTTTGTTATCTTTATCTCTGTATGTATAGGTTTTTTCACCTTTTTCTTGGCTTTCCTAGTGCTTATGCCGCTTATCGGCTACGCTAGTTGGCATGGTTATATAGATACAATTGAGGTGAAGAGAGAGAGAACTTACGAGTAGATATATTCTCGGTAAGTTGGCTATGCATCCCGCTTTTGAGAAAGAGCCACAGGATTAACCTGTGGCTTTATTTGAAATCCACATTGTCTGGTAGGGTGCTAGACACAAAAACTCAGTTGTCTGATTAATTGTTTTTTCAGCTATCAGATCATGCCATAAACTATTTTCAATCAGGTTGATATCTGACAGTCTAACCTTTTGCTCTATATCGGTTACGTTAGATATACAAAATATGCTTTGTTTTCGGTCAATACTTTGCCTCCAATAACCAAATATTTCTGTCCCTAACTGCAGGGTAAATTGGACCGCGTTTGGGTGAAATGCAGGCTGAGAACGTCGTATTCTTATAAGCAGAGACAAAGCAGACAACACATTCGCATGTAGGCTTTGTTTGTCCTCTAATTCAGAGATAAGCTCAGCGAAGTCCCAGCGGTGACGATTAATGCCGCGGTTATGCCCAGTATTTTTAACTTTCTCTTCATCATTAGGTGTACCTAGTAAAGAGTGAATATAAATACCCGGTATCCCTTCTAGTCCGAGCATAATTGCATGCGCACAAATAAAACGCTGAAATTGATACTGATCGGGGCCTTTTATTGTGCCCTTTAATGCGTCAATCAACGCAATATTCATCTCATAAGGTTTTTGTTGACCATTGTCTGTCTTTCGCCAAGAAACTTTGCCGCCAAAGTTTTGCATACAATTTGCAAGTTCAGCAATTTCCTGTTCATCCAGCAATCCTTCAGCAGGTCGCAAGCCAACGCCGTCGTGCGAGGCAATAAAATTAAAGTACGTTGTACCATTTTGTGCCGGCGGCATACTCATCATCCAACTTTTCAAATATGCACAATTGCCGGTTACCAGCGTATTGATGAGAAGAGGGGGCAATGAGAAATTATAAATAGCATGGGCTTCATTTGCATTACCGAAGTAGGTCAGGTTTTCTCTATTCGGAATGTTAGTTTCAGTGATGATAATAACTTCTGGCGCGGTGTGCTCAATAAGTGTTCTTAAAAGTCGAACAACTTCATGAGTTTCGGGCAAATTGATACTTGGGCTACCGGGTACTTTCCATAAAAATGCGATGGCGTCCAAACGAAAAACTTTTGTTCCTTTATCTAAATATAAACGAATGATATCGATGAAAGCGATAAGCACATTTGGATTTCTAAAATCAAAATCGACCTGATCGTGACTGAATGTGCACCATACATGCTTTGGCCCATTCGGTGTTTCAACTACTTTCAACAGGTCTGAAGTTCTAGGACGCACTACCATACTAAGATCGTCATCCGGTGACGCAGTAAAGAAATAGTCGCTACCAATACCTTCTTGTTTGCTAAAATTTTCGAACCACTGGCTTCGCGCTGAACAATGATTGATGACAACATCGGTCATAAGACCATATTCTTTTGAAATAGCTTCGATATCTTTCCAGTCACCTAAGCTTTGGTTAACGATAGAGTAGTCAATAATAGAAAAGCCATCGTCGGAACTATAGGGAAAGTAGGGCAATATGTGCACGTGACTTATAATCGAGTCACAATACTCATTAATGAAGCGCCGAAGTGTCTTCAACGGTTTCTGGCTAAAACCAAATTCAACGCCTTCGGTGTTCTCAACAATACTGTCACCGTAGGTGATCATGACGATGTCTGATTCATCCCATCTGTTTTTATGCGGCGTTGGGTAATGACAATTATCGTTGCCCGTGACGCCAATACTGTGCTGCAATTTAGGCACTAGTATTTCGATTTCAGAGGGAGTTAAAATATCGTGATAAATTACTTCCAAATGATGTTTTACTTTAGCGGTAAATTGAACAAAATGATTTGGCATCTCAAAGTCCTTGGCTAAATTCTTGGAAGTCCTCTTCAACCGCCTTTTTAAGTCTTTCTAAAACATCAGGTTTTGCGCTAACAACACGATTCCAACTGGGTATGAAGGGGGTTTCCATTGGGTTTTCTAAAAAGCTTTGTCCGGCTTTCATAATGTTGTGAGCAAACATCTCAACCGCTTTTTCTTCGTTGTGAATATCTAGTTTCAAACCATTCATGACGGCGTCGTTGCGGTAAGTTTCGATAAAGTCGAGGGCGATGCGGAAATACGTCGCTTTTATTGTTCGAAATGTTTCGGTATTAAAGGTCGTGCCTTGAGTTGCAAGTTTTCGAAACAATGCCTTGGTAATGTCAATCGACATCTTTGATAGGCCGCCTTGTTCGTTATTCAAAGAGAGATCTTGGTGTTTGTGATCGTAGGTTCTGGCGATATCAGCTTGGCATAGTCTGTTGTGCGAATAGTTTCTGTGCATTTCCGACAATACACCGATTTCTAACCCCCAGTCGCTTGGAATTCTAATGTCATTTAGGACATCTCTGCGGAAAGAAAATTCCCCTGCCAAGGGATAACGAAAACTGTCCATAAATTCTAAATAATCGTTGTGACCTAAGG
The DNA here is from genome assembly GCF_000226565.1 of Glaciecola nitratireducens FR1064. NCBI lineage: Bacteria > Pseudomonadati > Pseudomonadota > Gammaproteobacteria > Alteromonadales > Alteromonadaceae > Brumicola > Brumicola nitratireducens. Next base: position 1,932,150 of record NC_016041.1, read on the forward strand.
TTGTTTTTAAGGCTCTTAGCAGCGGTGTAACCAATAAGCGGGATACGCGACCGTTGATTTTACCGTTGGCAACTCTAGCGTAATAGCCTTTACAAAATTCATAATTGAATTGCGGGTTTGCTACTGGATAAATTAGTCTAGCCAGTAAAGAGCGATCGTAGGTCAAAATATCACAGTCGTGCAGGGCAACACTTTCAACTTTGCCTGATGCAAGAATGTAGCCCATGCAATACCATACGTTTCGGCCTTTTCCTAATTCCTTCGGTGCTAAGCCAAGCTCTAATAATTCAGCATCCAGTGCCTGCAACCTGGGTCCGTCGTTCCATAACACGCGATGATGTTGAGGGAGCGTTGAGAAAAAATTAAGGGCATATTTGTACTGTTCTAAATCGGCACGATCAAGGCCAATGACAATTTCAGAGAGATAAGGAACCTTTTTTAATGCTCTATTGTGGCTGGCAGTGCTTGACCTTCAAGTTCAGAAAACAATGACGGAAGGATTAAGCCTAATGGGCGCTTTTTAGAAAACTCACTCAGCTCTGCTTCGAGATCGTCAATAGAACGATCTTCTAAGTTGTGCAAAGTGGTTACGATGCCGTTTTGATAAAAATCAGCCATTAAATAGCTCCTTAAGTTGTTTTATCGGGCGTTTTGCTTGAACTAAAAAATACAGATTCAGGAATAAGCTGATCAAGTACTTCCGTCCAACCTTTTGGACCCAGTTTATTGCTAGTATATAGCTTTAATGTTCGTTCTAATTCCGGAGGTTCGTGCACCGGCGAAGCAATTCTGACTGCGGTATCAGCAATTTCTAACATCGCTACGTCGTTTTTACCATCACCCAAAGCGATGGTGCTCACTGTAACGTTTCGATGCTGTCGCTGGTATTCTTTTAACAACCAAGTTAATGCGATGCCTTTATTACAATCACCACCAACGTGCAAGAATCGACCGCCTTTTACTGGGTGTGCACCTAAACGACGCAACATCAGGATAAAGCTTTCGAGCTGTTCTTCAGTGCCTTTCCATAGCAAGGGCTCACCAAATTGACGTTGAGAAGAAAGCAGGGCATCGCTTTCTTCTAGTCCTGTTGTTTCAACTATGCGCTCGAGGGACATGTTTGCAAAGGATTCGAAAAGATGCCCATGTTCGGGGCTGATTTTTTTAATCAGGCCTAGCCAGTAATTCCTTTTTGAACTGAAGGACTTTACCCAAAATCCATCCTGCCAGACTGCGCCTTTTGGCTTTTCTGGTAGAAAGTTTTTATTGATGAATATAGCAGCACCATTTTCTACAATAAAAGGCCCATTTAAGCCCAGTCTCTTGCGCAGCGTGATGAGTTCAGCGAAGGTCTTACTCGTGTTAGGAATAATGGGAATGCCATGTCCTAATAAACGCTCCATACAGGCTTTTGCATCTTCATGCTCATAGCTGTAGTGATCGAGGAGAGTACCGTCGAGGTCTGTGAATATGAGGACTTGTCTATTGTATTTACTAATTAATTCACTTTGCATGATATCTACTTCTTGTAATGTTTCGTTCATTATCTAATTCGAATATAAAGTCGGCGTACTTTTCTAGTGTACATAAAGTATGCACAGTTAGCCTCTGATAATATTGAATAAATGTCAGAATTTCTTCATCACTCATAATGTTTGATGCATTACCGACGCGCAGCTTTAGCTTTTTCTCTTGCTGTCGGCGCCATGCATAAACAGCATCGAAGCTTGGTGCTTTTAAAAATACCCAGCTGTCCATATAGCTATAAAGTGGGGTGTATTGAGTGAGCAATGCGTTATTAACGTAGCTTCGCCAAGTACCATCGCTATCGCTATTCTTTTCCAAGGAATTAATTGGAGTAGCCAAGGCCTTATTGTCTTGTGCATGCGTTCCCCAGCACCAGCCCTCCACAATAACGATATCGACCGGGCCAGCAACCTCTTGCCACATACTCATTGGCGCTCTGTCATCGATTGATTTGTCAAAAGTAGGTATGCTCAGGGCTTCACCACTGGCCAAGGACGCAAAAACATCTGACATTAACTGGGTGTCATGTGTCCCAGGTACGCCTCGAGTTAATAGTAAAGGGTGGACAGTTTGTGCCAGATTTGTGCGCTCTAGCTTTGTAAAATAAAAATCATCGAGAGACAGTACGACTGATTTTTTGCCATAGTATTCATTGAACAAATAACTCATTAAACCGCTCAAGGTCGACTTGCCTGAGCCTTGGCAGCCGTTAATACCAATGAAAAAAGGACAAGGAGATGCGTCTTTAGTTTGCTTTGACTTTTTTTGGTGCAAATCAATTGAGTCACAAAGAGGCTTGAACCATTTTAGTGCAACGTCAAGGTAGGCGTTTGGAAGCTTTTCTTTTGCAATGTATTGTTCAATTAACTTTGTAAGTTTTAGCATTAAAGCCTTATAAAATGATTGGTAACACGCTCTACAGTGATAATAACCGGCATAGAAAACTATTATTAGATGTCGGAATAGTGTTGTTATAGTCCCGTAGCAGCGATTTATAGATTGCACCAAAGGGCCAATATACTGAATTACTATTCAAAGACTATGCCAACGAGTTGCTGACGTGAATTATGAGCAAATGACCAAAGCACTGTTATAACAAGATTGAGAGGGCAAGAGTGCCTTTGACGCTCTCTTTGACACTCTTTTTGACATTTTCACCGCTTCAATTCTGACATTTATTTTTTGATTGCGGTAAATACTGCCCGCTTAGGTGCAGGATAACCTTCAATGGTGAGGGTCCTGTTAGTCGGATCTAGAAAGTCAGCTAAGGAGTGATTAGTCATCCAGTCGGTTGTTCTTTGTTCTTCAACAGTTGTCGTATTTTCATCTACTTTCTTAATATCCACAAAACCAACTCGAGACAGCCATTGCATTAGTGCCTCGGAGCTAGGTAAAAACCAAACGTTGCGCATTTGCGCATAACGCTCGCCTGGCATCAGAACTGACGTTTCATTGCCATCAATTACGATAGTTTCAAGCACCAGTTGTCCACCACTAACTAATTGATTTTTTAATTGGTATAGAAATTCAATTGGATCACGACGGTGGTACAGCACGCCCATCGAAAATACGGTATCGAAAGCGTTTAAAGTTGGCATATCTTCTATACCAAGAGGAACATAATGAACGCTAGTTTTCGGTAGGTATTTTTTAAATACTTGAAATTGATAGAAAAAGAGCTCGGTTGGGTCTATGCCAATGACGAGCTTCGCATCTTCACCTAACATTCTGAACAAGTGGTAGCCGCTACCACAGCCAACATCCAACACCTTTCTTTTTGCCAAAGGCGCAATATGCGGTAGAACTCTGTCCCATTTCCAATCTGAACGCCATTCTGTATCAATATCAATCCCGAAAAAGTGAAAGGGACCTTTTCGCCATGGCATAAATTGTTTTAACACAGATTCGATATGCGCGGTCTGCGCATGACCAAATGCGTCCACTTGCGATATTGAGACCTGTGATTTTAAATCAACCTTGTCAGCTTCAATCGCGGGAAGCTGCTGTAATTGCTTTTGCCATTTTTTTCTATCGCCATGGTTAGCGATGTTTTCCCATTGTTCAAGTTGAGGTATTAGGTGAGCTGCCCATTTCTCTAATTCTGTGCCTATTAGTTCTGCATATAACGCGGACTTCCAATTCATATTACTGTCCTTTAATGGCAAAGAATGAAACAAAGTTAAACTGTTGATACCAAATGCTAACAGCTTCAAATCCGATAGTTAGTAACCTTTTTTCGTGCGATGAATACTCATCAAGGATCATCACGTTTTCAAGCGCAGTCCTTTTTTGACTAATCTCTAAATTGCTATAGCCATTTTCTCTCTTAAAATCATGATGTAAATCGATGATGGCGGAATCCATTTCAGCATGACCTAATTTAATTTTTTCAGAAAGTATTAAGATACCACCTGGAACAAGCGCGTCGAATAGTTTCGCCATTAGAGCATCTCTGAACTTTGGCTTAATAAATTGCAGTGTAAAGTTCATAACGATTACTGATGACTTATCTAACTTAAAATCAACAATGTCCGCTTCTGTGATGCTGATAGGACTTTCATAATTATAAGAATCGACGTGCCGCTGACAGCGTTCAACCATTGCAGAGCTATTATCAACCCCAACAATTTGGACATTTGGCTGCCGATTATGTTTCGCGATAGATAAGCTCACAGCGCCCAAGGAACAACCCAAATCGTAAATTAGGGTGTTCGGAACTGCAAACTTTGCAGCCAACCTTCCAACGCCATCTATTATGTTCGCATAACCCGGTACTGATCTTTCAATCATATCGGGGAACACGTCGACAACTTGGTGATTAAAGCTAAAATCATCCACTTTAGTCTGTGGTTTCTGATAGATCGTATCTGGTGATGCTTTATTTTTGAATTCTGGCATGATTTTCTGAAACTTATATTTAGGATAACAATTATATAGCTATGGGATGTTTTGTGTCGTAGTGATAATATCAACACTTAAGCATGGCGAAGTATATAAAAAACACGGTTGCTGTAACATACTAATTATAAATAAATAGCTGAGTATAAAACTATGTACAAGTTTTTAATAGCAGATGACCATCCTCTAATGCGCGAAGCTATCAGAGGTGCTCTATCGCACTGTTTTGACAATGTCACGTTTTTAGAATCTGACTCTCTTGACTCAACCATTGCCGTTTTACGTAAAAATCGTAATATTTCTATTATTATATTCGATTTAACAATGCCCGGTTGTGATAATTTTTACGGTTTGCTTCGTGTGAAAGAATTATTTCCTTCTGTTCCGATGGTAGTTCTGTCAGCGAGTGATTCTCCAGAGGTCATCTCTCAGGTGATGGCGTTCGGAGCAGATGGTTTCATCGCAAAAACAACAGGCACTGAAACGATTAAAGAGGCAATAATAACTATTTTAAAAGGCGGAAAGTGGCTGTCCAAAGAAGCCGAAAAGGCAATAGTGAACGTAGACACCAATGCTACAGACATCGCAGACAAATTGAAAACATTGACGCCAAAGCAATTTCAAGTGTTGAAGCTGGTAAAAGATGGCTTAATGAATAAGCAAATAGCGACTACGCTTGATGTCACTGAAGCAACAGTTAAAGCGCATATCGGTGTTGTTTTTAAAAAGTTAGATGTTAAAACAAGAACTCAAATCGTCTTAGCTGTGGAAAAGCTGCAACTGGATTAGTCTGGTTTGTATAGTCATGTTCTTATAAAAGCCCAACCGTTTAGGGTTACCGATGTACAATAAAAACTTCCCCTTAGTTGATTTGCACCGTCATTTGGATGGCAATATTCCTCCTAAACTTATCTGGCAATTAGCCCGAGAACAGTTAATTAATCTTCCATTTACTACGGAATCTGAGCTCGCAGACCATGTTTTTGTTAAGAATAAAACCAGTGATTTACTTTCTTTCCTAAACAAACTTGAATATGGCGTCTCTGTATTAGGCAGCCCTGAGGCATGTTATAGAGTCGCTTTTGAAAATGTTGCTATGGCAAAAGCCGAGGGTATCGATTACACGGAGCTGCGTTTTTCACCTTTCTTCATGGCCAGAGCATTTTCCCTGCCATTGCACGCTGTCGTTGAAGCTGTTGTAGAAGGTGTAAAAGCGGGAAATGCTGCTCACGATACAAACTATCAGTTAATTGGGATCCTTAGTCGAACATTCGGCGTGGAGTCATGTCATTTAGAGCTAGCGTCAATTTTGGCCTATTCAGATCATATTGTTGCCCTCGACTTAGCGGGTGATGAGCTGAATTATCCGGCTCACTTATACATTGAGCACTTTCAAGCAGCGAGAGCGGCTGGTTTGCAGGTTAGCGTGCATGCTGGTGAAGCAGCGGGCCCTGAGAGCGTATGGGAAGCAATCGAACTACTTGGGGCGAAAAGGATAGGGCATGGAGTGGCAGTAGCCCAGGATCAGAAGCTCATTGAGTATATGCTGAAACATGATATTGGTATTGAAAGCTGTTTAACGTCTAACTATCAAACAGGTGCATGGGTGGATACTGCGAATCATCCGATAAAAACATTTTTGGAGCATGGATTGTCGGTGAGTTTAAATACTGACGACCCTGGTATTTCCAATATCGACATTAAGCACGAATATTCTGTTGCTAGCAAAACCGTTAATCTGAATGAAGCGCAGATACAGCAAATTCAACTCAATGGTCAAGCGCAACAGTTTTTAAAAACATAAAAAAAGGACTTCAGAGCGCCTGAAGTCCTTCATATTTAATTTGACCTGTCCTGTTTAGAATACTGTCTCTTGAACAGACTATCCTTTTAACAGATTATCCCTGTAACGGATCACGCAGCCTTAACAGACTTGGTTGCCTTGCGCTTTGTCACAGGCTTTTTGACCTTCTTGCTGGTCGACATCAACAACTCTTGGTTGTCGAAATCATCTACGTTGATGGTTCTCAATCGACCCGCTTCGGCTTCTTTCATCAGTTCGGCCTGTTCACTTGTTATGATACCTTCTTTTAGCGCACGTTCGGCTAAGGCATCAAGATTAGTCATCGGTAATTTTTCTCCTAATTTTTTACATATTTTGTCAAAAATAGGTTCGCATTTAACGATGTTGATTAACGTCTTCTCTAAGTCACCCAGCAAGTTCCCGTCTTCTTGAGTAAGATATTGGCCGTGGCCTAGTCTGTCTCTTGTTGAATTAGGGTGCTGCAGAATGTGCGCTATTTTATGCTCAAGTGCATCAGATGGAGCGCTATAACGCGTACCAAATGGCAATACAAGCAAACGCATTGACACACCGACAACTGGGTTAGGGAAGTTTCTCAAAAAATCATCAAGTGCTTCTTCTAACTTAGATAAACAATCCTGCATTGCCCAATGCACGAAGGGCAGGTCGTCATGATTACGACCTTGCTCGTCAAAGCGCTTCATAACAGCTGAGCCCAAGTATAGATAGCTTAGGATATCACCGAGACGAGCAGATAAACGTTCTCTCCGCTTAAGTGAACCGCCTAACACGCCCATTGAAATATCAGTTAATAACGCTAAGTTTGCACTGTAACCCTGCATACTTCTGTAATACTTCGCTGTTTCGTCTTTAAAGGGCGCAGAGCTTAGACGGCCGCCGCTCAAACTAAACCAAATTGAGCGGAATGTATTGCTAATCGCAAAGCGAATATGACCAAACACAGCATCATCAAAGGCTTCTAACTGTTCTTCTCGATCTTCCATTTGTGACGCATAAATTTCTTTTAATACGTATGGGTGGCAGCGCATTGCACCTTGACCGAATATCATCATGTTGCGGGTCAGAATGTTAGCCCCCTCAACGGTGATTGAAATAGGAACACCTTGATAGGCTCTGCCCAAGTAATTATTTGGACCGAGGCAAATTCCTTTGCCTCCGTGCACGTCCATTGAATCGTTAACGACTTGACGCATTCTTTCTGTTAAATGGTATTTACAGATAGCAGAGATGACGGATGGTTTTTGACCTAAATCAACCCCCGCAGTCGAAAGCGAGGTAACTGCGTCCATCAAATAGGCGTTTCCACCTATACGACCGAGCATCTCTTCAACACCTTCCATTTGCCCAATGGGCATACGGAACTGACGACGTATTCTGGAATAAGCACCCGTTGCTAACGCAAGTGACTTCGCACCGCCGGCTGCTGATGATGGCAGTGTAATGCAGCGTCCAACCGACAAACATTCCATTAGCATGCGCCAGCCTTTACCTGCCATTTCTTTGCCACCAATGATGTAGCTCAATGGCACAAAAATGTCTTCTCCACGAACGGGACCATTATGGAACGGCACGTTGAGTGGGAAGTGACGACGACCAACGTCTAGCCCCTTGGTTTCTCTTGGGATCAAGGCGCAAGTAATGCCTAAGTCTTTAACATCGCCAAGTAGCCCATCTGGGTCTTGCAGTTTGAAAGCTAGACCGATAACCGTCGCGACTGGGGCTAATGTGATGTAACGCTTAGAAAATGTTAAACGCATACCTAACACTTCTTCGCCTTCAAATTCGCCTTTGCAAACAACACCAATGTCGGGTATTGAACCGGCATCAGAGCCAGCTTCCGGACCAGTAAGCGCAAAACAAGGAATTTCGTCGCCTACCGCTAGTCTCGGCAAATAATAATCTTGTTGTTCTTTAGTGCCGTAATGCTGAAGTAGTTCGCCTGGGCCAAGAGAGTTCGGTACGCCGACTGTGCTAGACAATACTGCGCTGACGCCCGCTAACTTCTGCAATACTCGTGACTGTGCATAAGCAGAAAAGGCAAGACCGCCATATTCTTTTTTGATGATCATTGCAAAAAACTTGTTGTCTTTCAGATACTGCCAAACTTCATCCGACATATCTGCATCGACATGGTTAATTTGCCATTCGTCAGCCATACGGCTGACAACTTCGCAAGGTCCGTCAAGAAACGCTTGTTCTTCCGCAGTCAATCGTGGCTGAGAAATAGCGTGAAACTTCTGCCAATCTGGTTTGCCGCTGAAGATATCGCCGTCCCACCAGACCGTACCAGCATCGATCGCTTCTTGTTCCGTGGTCGACATTTCCGGCATTACGCTCTTGTAAAAAGCCAAAAGTTTAGGTGTGATATACCCTTTACGAAATGGCGAATAGGCGAGGGGCACAGCCACGATAGCATATATAATCCAAGCAATAGTGCCGATGCCGCCAGCCGCTGTGCCGACCACCATAGCGACCACAGTCGCAATAAGCGTTGTTTGTGATGATGTTTGTTTATAGGCTGTTACACCATAAACTCCGATAACTATAAGTAACCATAATAATTCGTTCATGTAAGCTCCCGCAGGTCTGACCAGATTGCTAACGTTATTACTTGAAGGTTAAAAGATCAAGTCGATTAGCGCAAAAGAGGACGAGTATCCTCAAAGATTTGTTTACGTAGTATACAATAGAATAGAATTAAAGTTTTTGGTATGTTTTTAAACGGATGTCGCCTTGCTCGTCATCGTCTTTAAATTGTTGAAGACGCACCAACACATAATCAAGACTAGGGGCGAACCATGCGTAGGTTTGTCTTGAGCTGCTGTCGCGATTAACTCTTACCTTTATTGCCTCAATACTTCCATACGGCAGGTTTAATATTTCCTTTTCGAGCGCTTCGATAACGTAAGAGCGCTTTTGCCCACGGTAGTTGAGAAACTTATACTCAAATTCTTTTTCGTCCTGCGCTAATTGTCTTGATATATCGATACGAAACAATTGGTTATCAAACTCACCATCCCAGGGTTGATTATCTTTTTCTCTTAGAACAATAGTCTTTGTTTTTGCATCGAATTTAGCGCTTAATGCCTTGTCTGGCCCTGTTCCCGTGCGTTTAAAATCGTAGGCAATTGGCGTTATTTTGCCGTCACTAAAGGAAAATAAACTTGTCTCGTACCGCCTGTCAGAAAGAAAGTAGCGAGATACTTTAGATGAATACTTGAGCTCGTAGAAGTTGCCGCCTGATGATTTTAAACTGAGCTCAGCACTGCCGATGTTGTTATCATGTCGCCATGCCTCATAGTGAGCAATAAAAGGTGAGGGTAATTCATTTGCTTCTTTTGCAAAGCTCATGCTGGCAGAAACTGCAAACACAATTAGGCTCGTTACCTTCAACATCTTAGTCACTCGCATAGCCACGCTCCGGTAGTTTTTGTCCATCAAAAAATGCTTTCATATTTGTCAGCACAATTCTTTCTTTACACAACCAATTTACCACGAGCGGATAAATTTTATGTTCTTGCACCAACACGCGCTCCGCTAACTCGTCTGCCGTATCATCTTCAAATACGGGTACTTTCGCTTGAAGTATAACAGGACCGCCGTCTACTTCAGGTGTTACGAAATGTACAGAAGTCCCGTGTTCACTGTCTTTGTTATCTATTGCGCGCTGATGCGTGTTGAGTCCGTGGTACTTCGGCAACAAAGATGGGTGAATGTTCAATAATTTACCCAAATATTTCTCAACAAACTCGCCACTCAATACCCGCATGAATCCAGCTAATACAATAACATCAGGCTTAGCATCATCGATTTCTTTAGCTAGCGCGAGGTCAAAAGCGCCTCTGTTTTCAAACGCCTTATGATCAATACAACTCGATGGAATATTTGCTTGAGCGGCTCTCTTAAGCGCAAAAGCCGTTGGCACGTTTGAAATTAATTTTACAACAGTACCTTGTATTGATTCTCTCGAACAGCCATCAATAATCGCCTGCGCGTTTGAACCGTTGCCCGAAACGAGTATTACAATACGCTTTGGAGTAGCAACCATTATGAATTAATTACCACTTGTTCCTGGCCTTCAGTAAGCGACTTTATTTCACCAATGATCCATGCGTTTTCGCCTAAATCGTTGAAGGCTTTTGTGATACGAGCGGCGTCTTGCTCTTCTACCACTAACATCAAACCAACGCCACAATTAAATGTGCGGTACATTTCGTGAGTGGTGACATTTCCCTTTTCTTGTAAAAGAGAAAATATACTCGGCCATTGCCAACTGTTCCCGTCAACAACTGCCTGCATATCTGAAGGTAATACTCGGGGAATGTTTTCCCAGAATCCACCGCCAGTTATATGTGATATTGCGTTAACATTATATTCCTCTAAAATAGCTAGTACAGACTTGACGTAAATTCTAGTTGGCTCAAGTAAATGGTCACTGATGGACTTACCGTCCAATTGAGTGTTCAAATCTAATCCACTCACTTCAATTATTTTTCTTATTAAAGAGTAGCCATTTGAATGCGGGCCTGATGAACCTAATGCAATTAGCTTATTTCCAGCGGCTACTTTTGAACCATCGATAACGTCTTCTGCTTCAACTACGCCAACACAAAAACCGGCAACGTCATAATCTTCACCATCATACATGCCCGGCATTTCAGCAGTTTCACCACCAATTAATGCACAACCAGCCAATTGGCATCCTTCGCCAATACCAGTGACAACCGTTGCTGCGGTATCAACATCTAACTTTCCTGTCGCGTAGTAATCTAAAAAGAATAATGGTTCGGCACCTTGTACAATGAGGTCGTTCACACACATCGCGACAAGATCAATGCCAATACCGTCATGCTTATTTTGGTCCATAGCAAGGCGCAGTTTAGTGCCAACACCGTCTGTTCCAGACACTAGAAGAGGCTGCTTATATTTTGTTGGGATAGAGCAAAGTGCACCAAAACCACCTAAACCACCCTTTACTTCAGGGCGATGCGTTTTTTTGCTTACCGATTTGATTCTTTCAACTAATTGATTCCCTGCATCAATATCTACACCGGCATCTTTATAACTTAGTGGCTTGGTTTGCTCTGTCACACGCTTTCCCCTGAAATTTTTGAAGGCAGAATTTTAGCAGTTCAACGACTGAAAAGGTATCAAAAAACGACGAAGAATAAATATCGGATGCAAAAAAGTGCGAAATATCTCACAATGGCGTCTGAACGCTATAAGGATTTACTAGTTTTGAATAACATGTTTTCTATTTTCTTTGTTTTTACTTTGTGCTTCGCTGTGTCGATGCATAGCCAAGCTGCGCCGATTGAGCACCTCAATGAGGGGCAGATAATTGTTACGGATCAATCAAGTTTTACCCAAAAAAAAGCAGGCAAAAGTGCATTTCAGCAGGTAATTGTTAAGTTAAATGGCGATCCCTCTGTGCTTGAAAATGTTGAAGTAAAACGTGCTGCAACTAATTTTGAGCAATATTTGGTATCAAGCACTTTTGTTCAAAACGGCGACAAGCTCATATACCAAGCTGAATTTAATGAACAAAAGATTGTCGGTTTATTACGCGCCGAAAATCTTAATGTTTGGGGGAAGCGCAGACCATCCGGTTTATTTTGGTTAGCAATTGAAGATGATGTGAACAAAAGCAAATCGCTCGTCACGCAATCAAGTAGCAGTCAATATCTCGACCTTATTCAACAGTCAACTTATGACCGTGGTATCGAATTATTGATGCCAATTGGTGACCTTACAGACTCAATGAACGTAACAGCGCTGGATGTTTGGGGCTTATATTCATCGTCTATATTTAATAAATCAATTCGCTATGGCACCAATTATGTTGTAGGTGCTCGCGTTGGGATCGTTTTTGACGATTTCAGCGCCAGTGAAAAGCTGCAACTTTCTTACTTTATAACAAACGGTCAAACGATAGAAACAAACGAAATCGTTGGAGACACGATTAGTGGATTAATCACAAAGTTTGTCAATGAGTATGCTGCTTATTTAGCGAGCGTGTATTCCATAGGAACAAGCGAAACAGGGATGATTTACTCGGTGACTTTACATATTTCGAATGTAAATACTCTCGCTAAATATCGAAAAGTATTGGATATATTAACGTCGTTAACAGTGACTCAAAAAGTTGAGTTGAAGGCGCAGTCGAAAGATGTTGCTAGTTTTACTTTGACTTCTAATGTTCCTGTTCAGCGTTTAAAAACAATTTTGAAGCTGGAGCAAAATCTACGAGAGCCAGAATACCAGCGAGTAGACTCTGCCGTTGTTATAGACTATGAATGGCGGGGTAACTGAGGTTGCAGCTAAGTCTACCCGTTTCACTGCCTGACGACGAAACTTTCGATTCTTTTCTAATTGCAGATAATGAGTTTACGGTTGCGTATCTGCAGAAGTTTTGTGACCGCAAGACTGATAGCAATAAGGCCATTTGTTATCTGTTCGGAACGATAGGAACTGGGAAGTCACATTTGCTATTCGCTTGCTGTCATGAGGCTAAATTAAACGGTCTGCAAACCGTTTATCTCAATATGCTCGAATTAAGAGAAATGCCGAGTGAGATTATCAATAATGTGGTCGATTATGACCTTATATGTATCGATAATTTGCATGAGATTGCAGAAAACGAGGCTTGGGAAAGAGCTATTTTTGATCTGATTAATCAGGCATCAGAAAGAGAACATCAACCTAGAATTATTATTTCAGCGCAGGCATCGCCACTCACAGTTGGTTTTGGCTTGCCGGATCTGGTGTCAAGGCTCACATGGGGCGCTGTTTTTCAGTTGGCGACGCGCTCAGACGATTTGCTGCGTCGTATTATTCAGTTTCGCTTAGAACATAGAGGGCTCGAAGCCAGCGAAGACTGCATCAAGTTTTTGTTAACACGAGTGGACCGAGAGCTTAGTAACCTAATGTTAATTGTAAATGAATTAGACAAAAAATCACTGCAAGCGAAGCGCAAGCTTACCATTCCATTTATTAAGCAAGCACTCGATTTATAATCACAATTTATCGCTACGATTTATATTTACTATCTCTCTGGTAAAGCGGGTCTTCCAATATGCAGGTTAGTTTCTTCAACCGTCGCTGCTTTTTCTAAGCGGTAGGGAACTTGGATTACACTTTCGGTGCCTACGCTTTCACTTAAGTTAATGTTGTCAAGCCAACTGACATTTCTGCGCAACTGTACTGCTTCAGGCAAAGATGCTTGAAGAGCTTCTATATTTCCTAATTCAGGCAGGATATTGCTGACAGTAAATTGAGCTCTGTCTCGTATGGAAATGTGATTAAAACGATCTCTTTGTCCCCATGTCACCAAAAGATTAGGATTATCCTGAGTGTTTATGATACCGATGTCGGCCGATGCCCCTAAACGATATTGCATCATGAAGCGCTCAAATAGAGTCGCAAAGTCTTCTCGTTCATTGAGATACGAGTAATAAGACGAAGCAATATCAGGAGTGAAAAATGTCTCAATATCGCTGCCAACATACGCTTTTTGAGCGTTGGTTGCGGTTTCACCTGCAAAGCTAACCTGCGCCAATCCCTTCATTTCAGACGAACTGAGTGGAAACGAAGTAATCATGATGTCAGAATTTGTGCCATTGCTCCTGAAAAAACTAAGTGGATCATCAGAATTCGACAGGCCAGCCCAAACATCGTAAGGGAAAAAGTCATTTGCATGACCTAGCTCATGATACATCAACCACGATATATCGGCTTCTAATGCATCAAATGTCCTCGTTTCCCTAGCAGCAGAGGAAAAGCTTTGACCCGGCATATAAGGCGCGTTGTTTTTAACATAACGCCAAAATACTCTAAATTTGAGATCGCCACTAAACCCACTTCTGAAATCGGGAACCTCATTCAGGGTATCTCGCTCTTCTGGTGTTAACCAAAAGTTCCTAGCGTCTAAATATATTGCACCCGTAGCAGCCCAATAGAACGATGGACGGACGTCATAAGAAATAACGATAGCGGTTACACCGCGTAGCAGTTTCAGCATGTCAGGACCTGCCGCAGACTGCTCCAAGTACTGACGAAAACGCTTACCCATCCAGTCGTGTGATACCAGCGTTCTATCGAGTATGTCGTCAATTGTTGGCGCAGTGAACTGCTGTCCGATTAACGGTAAATTACCAAAGGTGCAGGTGCTATTCAGTGTATTTGTATAAACACATGACTCAATCGCGTTTTTGTAGGGTGAATCGGCGTTGAAAGCATGTACATCCTCGCTAGTAATAATATTACTGTTCGGGAAATAAGCTTCGTCAATTATCTGTGTATCGTTTATCGTAATAAAACTAGCATCAATTGAGTTGCTACCATCTGTGAAACTAACGGTGGTTTCAAATTTAATAACCTCGTCTTTAGTTACCGCAGGAGCGTTAAAAAAAGCGCTATTGCCTTGGCTTTGAAAGTCTAATACCGCTGGGCCTGCAACTTGCTTCCAAGTAATGGATGCTGTGCCAATATCGTTGTTAAATGAGTCAACGCGAAGTGATACTTTAGCTCTTTCAGTTACGGTATGATCGAGCCGTAAGTTGGCAACCGTGACATCGCTCTGCTGAGCAGCAAATTCATAGGTAAGCTGTTGCGTGTTTTGTTGCGCTCCTGCGGATGTTGTTACTTCAGCTTGAAGTGCGTAGTTGCCTGCTTCAAGCACATCAAAACCGATGGTTTGAGAATTAGATGCTAATAAGCTTAATGCTGGGCCGCTCAGCTGCTCCCAGCGCACTGATGTTATTTGACTACCATCGTTGCTGGTTAATGCCAAACCATATGAACCATTGGTGGTGAACTCACTATCACCATAAAGAGCAACGTTATTAAAAACAGCAATAGGTTCGATCAATCCAGTGCTTTCTGTTAGAACTGGAGGAGGAAGAGTACCCCGGCCCGGAGTACCACCATCATTTGATGAGCCGCCACCGCAAGCACTTAAAATAAGTGAGCTGCAGCAGATTGCTGTCAACGCTAACCTGTTTTTCCTGATAAAAACGCCTTTACTCATTCGGTTTGCCCTCATACCGTTCTTTTTCTTCATCCATCACTGCTGATAACTTAGGTAAGCCTGTACCTAATTCCTGTCCCCGCAGACGCGCGAAACTGCTACAGCCGACAAACATACTGATCGCGAGCACCAATTCGATAATCGCGTAAAGCATTTGAGTAGGCTCAGCATATATGACCGTAATACTGTGCAAAAAGTACAGCAACACAATAAAACTTGCCCATGCATGGGTGTAAGGTTTTCCTTGCATTATGCCTGGAAGTGGCAATAACAGAGGTAAGATGTAAAAAAGGATTTTAAAAACGAAAGAGTAGTCAGCGGTCATTGGCAAAAAGAAATACCAAACAATCATCCAGGTAACTAGTGCGAGGTGAGAACACAAAGCAAGATATCGCAATTGCTTAACGCGAGAGGACATGGGGATCGTTTTATCAGATTGGCTCATATTATTTTCCTGAATTTGTTTTTAGCTGCTTAGCAATCGTGGCGAGTCGCTTTCCTTGCGATATTGCTATTTCTTCCTCTTCATGACTCAGCTTTGTTTTTTTATCTGCTGCAACAGCAGAGGCGCCATAGGGTGTTCCACCTGTTGTTGTTTTGTGTAATTCCGCAACCGAGTAGGGCACACCCATGAAAATCATACCATGGTGAATTAACGGCATCATCATGCTGATAAGCGTTGTTTCTTGACCTCCATGTAAACTTGAACTAGAGGTAAAAGCACATGCTGGCTTGTCAATTAAACTTCCTTTTAGCCACAGGCCTGAGGTCGTGTCCCAAAAATGCTTCATCGCTCCAGACATATTACCAAAGTGCGTTGGACTGCCGAGTGCTAGTCCATCGCAGTTTGCTAGCTCTTCAAGCGTGACGTAAGGCGCGCCATTTTTTGGCACAGCCAATGCGCTTTCATCAATATTATTACTGACCTCTGGCACAGTCCTTAACAAGGCTTCAACCCCCTCAGATTCAAGTCCTTTCACAATTGATTCTGCTATCTTTTTTGTCAGGCCGTGTTTACTATAATACAACACGAGCACTTGGCATGATGTCTCATTCATTACTTGTTTCTACCTTTTTTTCTTTTTTATTATCTCTGTAGCCACTGGTAAATAACCACCTTGTAGGTGAGATAATTCACTGGCCTGCAAGGGAACTTTTAGATACTCTTCGATGTCTATTTCGAAATTAACGTATTTAGTTATTATTATTTTTTCTGTTATATTTTAAATTTCTGAGATTCTTTCGCATTGATAAATATAGTGATGATTCGCCTGCTTGAATACTCAGAAATAAGAACAGTCTAAAACGAACAAGGAGTGGCGAGTGAAAAAGATTCTACTGTATTTAGTCGTTGGCATCAGCACGCTCGTTCTTGGTGTTACTTATCAATTAAATAGTAAATACGATTTTACTACGCTTGATGGTTCAACTTATCAATTTAAAGAATTAGAAGGTAAGTGGGTTGTCATCAACTATTTTGCAGAGTGGTGTGCGCCTTGCTTGCGAGAGATCCCAGAACTCAACGAGTTTAAAGAGCTTACTGACAACAATCAAAACGCGATTTTATTTGGTGTAAGCTATGACGCAATGCAAGACCACGAACTATCTCTGCTGGCTGAAAAATATAAAATTGCGTTTCCCCTTATTAATAACGTTGAAACCGCTTTACCATTCGATGCTCCAAAATATTTACCCGCAACTTACTTAATACGACCCGATGGGACATTAGCAGGGCAATTGCTTGGTGAACAAAATATTACGAGTCTCACTCAGGCAATCAGTGGCGAATAAACTGTTAACAATGAGCGATTAATTAAAGCCTTTCTAATGTGTCCATCTCATTTCTAAATTGCTCTATCCTCGCTTTAATACGCTGCTTTTCCAAAAAGTCCATGCCGCTCTCGTTATAGGCAAACTGAAGTTCGTCAATGGCTTTAGGGTAGGCTAGTAACAATCCATATCTTTCAGCGCTGGCTTTGTACATTTGTCGCTTTTGTCCTGTCGCGGTATACGCTTCAATCAAGAGTGAATAAGCCAAGAAGTGCTCCGGATTGACTAATAATAGGTCGCGCAGTATCTGAATTGCTTCTGGGTATTGTTTCGCTTGAATCATTGCGTTTGCCAGATTCAACGCAAGGACCGAATTTTTAGGTTTGAATTGCCAAAGTGGCGTCAGCATTTTAACTGCCGCTTTTGGGTTTTGTTGCGCAATTAACACGTCGGTCATTGCATCTAAGTAAAATAAATTTTCTGGGTCTTCATTCAACAAATCAGTCAAAATTTGCGATGCAGATGCATACTGTTCACTTTCAAAATAAGATAACGCTAGACCATATAGCGCCGCTTCTCGAAAAACGTACTTTTTTTCTTGAACCTGATAACCGAAATAATTTATGTTTCGAAGTGGATTGCCTTCGTATCGTGCGATTATCCGTGCCTTAACTAAGCTGAAATTTAAACTGGCAGGTATATTTCGGGTACCATAAGTAGCGGCTCTAGCGCGTGTTTCAGAAATCCTGTTTTCCGGAACTGGGTGAGTTCGTAAAAATTCGAGTTGACTGCTTTGACCGCGAGATTGCTGCGCTAATTTAGAGAAAAAAGCGGGGGCACCAGCAGGATCGAACCCAGCTCTGGCTAGCATTGAGATTCCTATATTATCGGCTTCCTGCTCCATGCTTCTGGTGTAATTAATTCGACCTTGAGCCGCACCTGCATTACCTGCGCTGATTGCTGCGAGCCCGGCTTCAGGGTCTGCCATTGCAATCAGAATACCGCCTATTAGCGATGCTATTTGCAACGGCGCGCTGCGTTTTTGCGCCTGACTGGCGCGAGCAAGGTGGCGTTGTGTAACATGTGCTACTTCGTGTGCGAACACCGAGGCTAACTCGCTCTCTGAATCAGCCTGAGTAATTAAGCCGGAATGAATGCCAACGTGTCCACCAAAAAACGCAAATGCGTTGATAGTAGCGTTGTTAATCATGAAGAATGAAAAGGGGAATTTTGCACTCTCTGCCTCGATTACTAATTTGTTTCCCAGATCCTGAATATATTCATTAATAACGGGATCGTGAACAATCGGAGCTTGTCCCCGCAATTGGCGCATGACAGCCTTTCCGACCTGCACCTCTTTGTCAATCGTTAAGGTGTCAGAAGCAACAACGCCAATTTCCGGCAATTGATTTTTGTTGCTATCGACAGATTGAGCATTGCTAATAAGGGGTAACAATAAACAACTGACGGCGATAAATATTTTTTTAGTTAAATTCATACTCATGTTTTGTTTCTAATTGTCCCTAACGTCACGTTTGATATATACGATACATAGACCGTTATAGCACAATATAGTTTCACTTTATCTGGTTTTAAGTCGAAACAAGGTTTACCATAATTGCAATTAACTAAAAAATCAAAGAGAAGGATAGAGACCCCTTATGTTTGGCGTTTTTGATCGTTGGTATAAACGCAAGTTTTCAGACCCTAATGCAATGATGTTATTGATGTTAATCATTGTTACCACAGTTGTTTTACTTGTGTGGGGCGGTATTTTGATGCCGGTCATTGTCGCTGCTATTATTGCGTATTTATTAGACTGGCCTGTGACTCACTTACACAAGCGCGGCATTAATAGAACTCTAGCCACCTCTATTACACTCATTATCTTCATTCTAATTAGTATACTTATGCTCGTTGGCTTGGTGCCTATCATCAGCAAGCAAAGCGTTAATCTTGTGCAAGAATTACCCCTGATCTGGGATTCAGCGCAAAAGTGGCTTGCTAGCTTGCCCCAGAAGTACCCTGATGTGATTGAAGTTGACTATATCAAAAATACGATGGCGACAGTCAATCAACGTATCGTTGGTATTGGCCAACAAGTTATCAGTATTTCCGTCAGTTCAATAGGCAACGTAGCTGCATTGTTGATTTACATGATACTAGTGCCGCTAATGGTTTTTTTCATGCTAAAAGACAAAGAACTGTTTCTTAAGAGCATTTCAAATATTTTGCCGAATGAGCGTCGTTTGATCACTCAGGTTGGTGAAGAAATGAATTTACAAATCGCTAATTATATTCGCGGAAAAGTCATCGAAATTTTAATTGTGGGTGGAGTAACCTCCGCTGCATTCACATTTATGGATCTACGTTATTCTTTGTTACTTGGAGTACTTGTCGGGTTCTCAGTTTTAATACCCTATATCGGTGCGGCTGTGGTTACGATCCCAGTAGCAATTGTTGCTTTGTTTCAATTCGGACTAACGCCTGAGTTTTGGTATTTGATGTTAGTCTATTCAATTATTCAGGCATTGGATGGTAATTTAATTGTACCTGTCTTGTTTTCTGAAGCCGTTAGTCTACATCCATTGTATATTATTATTGCGGTCCTCGTATTTGGCGGCATGTGGGGATTCTGGGGAGTGTTTTTTGCCATCCCTTTGGCGACTTTAGTGAAAGCCGTCATTACTGCTTGGTCATCGCCAATTCAAGTTGACGTTGCTCCTGAAGCTGGCACGGAAAAAATATAAATCAAAATTTGCAGTAAAAAAAAGACGGTCAACTGACCGTCTTTCTCACTAACACTGACACTATGCCAACAAATCTAAAACCACTTGATGGTGTTCTTTCGTTTTAAATTTATCCAACACGTGACTGATAACACCGCTCTCGTCAATGAGAAAACTCAGTCGATGGATGCCGTCATATTCTTTGCCCATGAATTTTTTCAAACCCCATACGCCAAATGCATCTGCTACGGCATGGTCTTCGTCGCTGAGCAGAGTGAAGTTCAACGATTCTTTTTCAATAAATTTAGGTAGCCTTTTTACGGCGTCAGGGCTAATTCCGAGTACAACGACATTGTGTCTGTCCAATTCGCTCTTGATATCGCGTAAACCCTGAGCTTGAATGGTACAGCCAGGCGTCATTGCCTTAGGGTAAAAATAAACCAATACTTTTTTACCTGAAAAGTCAGATAGCGATACAGCCTCATCAGACTGGTTTTGTAGTGTAAATAGGGGAGCTTTATCACCAGCTTTCAATGTGTTCATTTTCTTCCTTTATTTCGTTGTGCGTTACTTTGCCAGATAAGCCAAGATTACACATCAGTTGTTTTATCTCTTCATCGAAACTAACTAAATCTAATTCTTTCATGGCACTGAGTACCATTTTACATTTTACATTTTCGACATTGGTGGTTTTGTCGATGAAGGTACGCTGTCTAAATGCGCTGACAGAAACTTGTCGCTCTGCAAGAAAGCCAGTTACCTTTTTTATAATGCCTTTAGCATCTTCGCCAGAAAACTCTAAATTGATAAGTTGTTCTAAGTTCTGCTTAGCGTGCCCACTTGTACGTTTTATCATAGACAGCAGATCATGCTGCATGCAAAGGGTAGAAAGCTGTAATTCTAATTTAGTGATAGCTGATTGGGTTCCTTCAACGATCATAGACAGCGAAAAGTCTCTACCATAAATGGCGTGACGACTGTCAAGGATGTTGCAGCATTTGTCGTGCACGCAGGCACTGATTTCACTTAGAATGCCTAACTTGTCCGTACCTAAAATATTAACGATAACCTGTTGCTTCATATCAAAACTGTACTCATAAATAAGAGCGTGGATTTTAGCACAAGAAAAAATTAAGGAACATTGTTGCTTAAAATATGTGCATACACTAAATATTATAAAAAAATGTAATAGCTTAGGCTTTATCTGCTTGTGTTTATTGCCCGTGAACACTAACATGTCGGGCAGATTTAAAGGGGGAATAATGTTTAAAGGAAGTTATGTTGCATTAGTAACACCTATGCTGCCGGATGGTAAGATAGATGTTCCTAGTCTGAAAAGGTTAGTTGAGTTTCATTTGAATAATGGCACGCATGGAATTGTCGCTGTTGGAACAACCGGTGAGTCAGCGACGCTGCCGTTTCAAGAACATATTGATGTGGTTAAATTGATAATTGAATTTGTTGATAAAAAGATACCTGTAATTGCAGGCAGTGGCGCGAATTCGACAGCAGAAGCCATATTTTTGAGTGAACAAATGTCGGGCCTCGGCGTTGACGGATTTTTAAGTGTCGTTCCGTATTACAACAAACCACAACAGGCGGGCATGGTCGCTCATTTTAATGCAATAGCTGACGCAACAGATATTCCTTTGATATTGTACAACGTCCCTGGGCGGACGGTTGCTGACATGCTGCCAGAAACCGTGGCTGAGTTAGCCAAGCATAAGAATATTGTCGGCATTAAAGATGCAACTGGTGACTTATCTCGCTTAGAACAGACAAAAAAGATGGTTGCTGATGATTTTCTATTTTTCAGTGGTGATGACGAATCAGGCTGCAACTTTATGTGTAAGGGTGGAGACGGCGTTATATCTGTAACGGCAAACATCACCCCGAAAATTATGAGCGATATGTGTGAGGCTGCGTTAAGCGGTGACTTCGAGTTATCGCAGCAATTAAATAAACAAGTAATCGATTTACATCGGGTTTTGTTCGTTGAACCAAACCCGGTAATCCCTAAGTGGGCATTATATAAAATGGGTATCATCGATGATGCTTTTTTGCGACTTCCAATGGTTTTACCTGAACTTAATAGCAAAAAAGCAATCGAAGAAGCTCTCAGTGCGTTGAATTTAATTTAGTTAGGTTTTGAATGAAATATAAAGTGGTAGGTTTAGGCCTTGTGGCATTTGCGATAGCTGGATGTGCGGGTAAGGAAGAGCGTGAAATTGCATCAGGAAGTTTTGAGTACTTGGAGGCAGCGCAGCACAAGTCCTTAGATGTACCTGAAGATTTTGATTCCCCAAATTATTCTCAACGATATATCTTGCCTGATGTAGGTGAGAACGCACCGAAAGATTTAAAGGGAAAAAAACTAAAGGTAACACCACCATCACTAATATTACCTCTGGTAGCAGGAACCCATGTTGAAGAAGGGTCAGAGGACGCTAAAGTTCTTTTTGACCAAGTTAATGACAACGAACCTTTGCAGAAAACAGTGTGGGACACGGTATTAACTTATCTTGAAAAAAGCAGCGTGGGCGTTGAGAAATTCGAAAAAGAAAATAACATTTTAGTTACCGATTGGGTTACAGAGATACGTGAAGTACCGTCTAGTTGGTATGACTTTACTGATAACTTAGTGACAGTGAAGAAAAAGTTTAAATTCACTATGACTTTGGCGCCACATGGCAGAACAGCTGCACTTAGAACAGAGCTCGTTGATTATGTAGATGAGCAAGGTCGAGCAGCTTTGGATCAGGTAGACCTTATTAGTAAACGCACAGCTGAATCAAATTTTTTGAATAACGTTATTACCGAATATGACTTTGGAATTCGTCTTGCAAATACCCAACGTATTGCCAAAATACGCCAAGGTTTTAACACCGATATGGGCTTTGATGCCGACGGCAATCCAGCGTTTGTGGTAGATGCTGTGTATGAAAATACGTGGCCTCGCTTGCTGCTTGTTTTGCGTAAAATGGGCTTTGATGTAAAAGATTTAGACCAATCTACAGGGCTTTTGTTCGTTCAATACAACGGTATTGAAAGCTCATGGTGGTCAGGACTTTTTGGCTCTGAAGATAAATTAGACATTGAAAAAAACGAGTACCGTCTGCAGTTAGGTGGGGTTGGCGAAAAAACAACAGTGACTTTCATGGATAATGAAAGCAAGCCGTTTGACGCTAAAAGAATCACAAAAATATTTGCGCCATTTAAAGACTTTATGGGCAATGAAGATTTAGATATTTAGGCTTAGGAATTCTTTGTATGCAAAAACGAGATGAATTATATCGTGGTAAAGCGAAAACAGTTTTTTTAACTGACGAAGCTGACAAGCTGGTTTTATATTTTAGAAATGACACTTCGGCTTTTGACGGAGAAAAAATTGAACAACTTGAGCGTAAAGGCGAAGTTAATAATAAATTTAATCATTTCATCATGCAAAAGCTGGAAGCCGCTGGAATAAAAACGCAGGTAGAGTCGTTGCTTTCAGACACTGAATGTGTTGTAAAAAAACTGAATATGATCCCTGTCGAATGTGTGGTGAGGAACATTGCCGCGGGCTCAATGGTTCGCAGGCTTGGAGTGGAGGAGGGACTTGTTTTAGACCCTCCGACGTTTGAGTTTTTTTTGAAAAATGATGCGCTCCACGATCCAATGGTGAATGATTACCACATAACAGCATTTGGTTGGGCCACACAAGAACAAATCGACGAAATGAAACGCCTGACCTTTGCGGTTAACGACGTCCTAAAACCGTTATTTGAAAAAGGCGGAATGTTACTTGTAGATTACAAATTAGAATTTGGTCTATGTAACGGCGAGTTAATTTTGGGCGACGAGTTTACCCCTGACGGCTGCCGCCTGTGGGATAAGGAAACGCGCAAAAAGTTGGATAAAGACAGATTTAGACAGGGTTTAGGTTCAGTCGTTGAATCGTATATCGAAGTTGCTAAAAGGATTGGCCTCGACCTGTAGCTGCTTCCCAATAATGATTGCCATAAAAGAGTACCTGAAGGTGCTCTTTTTTTAAGGAAAAAATATGATTAGAAAACGTTTATTAGTAATTGCCGCCATCTCAAGTATGTTGAGCAGCGTCACTTATGCGCAGGAGAGTGACCTACAACAAGTAGAGAACAATTTGAAGAGCGTAAATGCACAATTTGCAAATTCTGCAGTTGTCGTAATGCGTGAATTGAGTGATGAAAAGCTGCCCGGTTTATACGAAGTAACCATCGACGGTCAATCGCTTGTGGTTACAAAAGATGGTACAAGAGCAGTTTTAGGAGAGCTGTTTGATCTGCAAAAAATGATCAACCTGACTCGAATAGAAAAGCAGAAAGGACAATTAGTGCTTGTTCAACAAGAGATTGCAAAGCTAAGTGAGAGTGATTTAGTCACTTATCCTGCAAAAGGCAAATCAATAGGCCAACTTTATGTGTTTTCAGATACTACCTGCGGCTACTGCAAGAAACTGCATTTAGAAGTTGAAGATTATCAAAATGCAGGTATTGACGTGAAGTATATTCCGTATCCAAGAAGTCAATTAGTTGATGGTCAACCTGCATTTGAAAATATGAAACAGGTTATGTGTGCTAAAGACAAAACGGAGGCCATGACCAAAATCAAAGCGGGTACTGATAATGGCGAATTTGTGCAAGAAAGCTATAACGCAGCCTGTGTTGAAAGTATCAGAAAAGGACAAATGGCTGGCCGTACTGTTGGATTAGAGGGCACCCCGTTCATGTATTTAACGAAAGGTGCTATTCAGATAATTCCTGGATATCAATCTTCAGAGAATATCATTCCTTTGTTCACCAAATAAATTAATGCGTAATCTACAGGTTTAGCTTAAAACCGTTTATTGAGGATATGGCTCCAGTGTTTACTGGCATTGATGCGATAGCGGTTTTTTTGTATTAATATCTTTATTATCAGGCTTAGTGCGATATTAAGTTGCAATTGCTTAGAGTGCAGCTGGGGTTTAATAAAGTTTTATCTGTATGTCGCTAATGGGTTTGCAACAGCAGGGTAGGATTTCATCATCGTCGATAAATGCGAGTGGGTCCGTAAGGTACTCTACATCGCCTGAAATGAGTTTGGTGCGACACGCTCCGCAATAGCCCTCGCGGCAATGAAAGTGCACGTCAATGTTTTGTTGTTCGAGGTGAGACAACAACGAGTCTTCGTTATTTGAGCAATTAAAAGGGTCCGAGTCGTCGACTCGGACCTGATACATTCCTGATTTTTCTGACACTTTAGAGTTCGAATGCCTCGAAATCATCTGAGGCAACTTCACTGTCAATCTGACCAACGAGGTAGCTACTGATTTCAGTTTCCTGAGGAGCAACCTGCACGTTGTCAGAACTAAGGTAGTTATTCATCCAAGGTAGTGGGTTACTTTTTATATCAAATGGCTGTCCCATGCCAATTGCGGCCATTCTGTGGTTCGCAATGTATTCAACATACTGGCAGAGTATTTCCTCATTCAGTCCTAGCATTGAGCCATTCTTGAATAAGTAGTGTGCCCACTCTTTCTCTTGCTCGACCGCTTTCAAGAAAATAGCTTTTGCTTCTTCTTGGGATTCGGCAGCAATTTCAGCCATTTCCGGATCATCTTTACCTTTTGCCCACAAATTAAGAACGTGCTGGGTAGAGGTTAAGTGAATGTTTTCATCGCGCGCAATCAGGCGAATTATTTTGGAATTACCTTCCATTAATTCACGCTCAGCAAATGCGAACGTACATGCAAAGGAGACATAGAAACGAATAGCCTCAAGTGCGTTAACTGAGTTCATGCATAAGTACAGCAGTTTTTTCAACTCACGCATGTTAATGACGTGAGTCTTGCCGTCAATTACGTACTCACCTTCGCCCTGTGTCTGCCACAACTGTGTGGCATAGATAAGATCGTCATAGTACTTTGAAATATCACTCGCGCGTTTCTTTATTTCTTCGTTTACAACGATGTCATCAAAAATGGCACTTGGGTCAGAAAAAAGATTACGTAAAATGTGCGTGTACGAACGTGAATGAATGGTTTCAAAGAAAGACCACGTTTCGATCCAAGTCTCTAACTCTGGAATTGAAACGATCGGCAAAAACGCAATGTTAGGGCTACGACCTTGAATCGAATCAAGCAAAGTTTGATACTTCAAATTTGACGTGAAAATGTGTTTTTCCGCATCGGAGAGCTTTTGAAAATCCATACGGTCTTTGCTGACGTCCACTTCTTCTGGGCGCCAGAAAAACGATATTTGTTTTTCAATTAGCTTCTCAAAAATGGGATGCTTTTGTTGATCATAACGGGCAACGTTTACCGGGTTACCGAAAAACATAGGCTCAATCATCGTATTGTTGCTTTCTTGATTAAAGGTTGTGTATTTCATTGTTTTATTTTTCACCTATTGGTTTAATCAAATGAGTCTAAATTTTACAAGCACCGCCAGCACAATCATCATCCTCTTCTATAATGACTTCTTGAGCGGGTTTAGATGTAGCTTCTTCAACATAGGCTTTGTCAGTATTGTCAGAAGCACCATCTCTGGTGTTGTGATAATAAAGCGTCTTAATACCCAGCTTATAGGTTGTTAGTAGGTCTTTTAACAGCACCTTCATCGGTACTTTGTTGCCTTCATATTTACCCGGATCATAGCTGGTGTTTGCCGAAATAGCCTGATCAATAAATTTCTGCATGATAGCAACCAACTGCAGGTAGCCGTCGTTCGACTTAAGTTCCCAAAGCAGCTCGTAATTATCTTTCAGACGCTGATATTCCGGAACAACCTGTTTTAAAACACCGTCTTTACTGGCCTTTATACTGATATGCCCGCGTGGTGGTTCAATGCCGTTAGTTGCATTTGATATTTGTGATGATGTTTCTGAAGGCATAAGTGCCGATAAAGTGCTATTTCGTAAACCGTGCTTGACGATATCATCGCGCAGGGTATCCCAATCGTAGTGAAGGGCTTCGTTACAAATGCCATCAACGTCCTTCTTGTAGGTATCAATGGGCAATAAGCCTTGCGAATAAGTCGTTTCATTAAACTTAGGACAAGCACCTTTCTCTTTGGCCAATTCCATTGATGCCTTTAGCAAATAATACTGCATTGCTTCGAAGGTTCTATGGACTAAACCGTTAGCACTATGGTCACTGTATTTAACGCCGTTCTTAGCAAGGTAATAAGCTAAGTTGATAACACCTACACCCAATGTACGTCTGCCCATTGTAGCGTTATACGCTGCAGGTACAGGGTAATCTTGATAATCTAGTAAACTATCAAGTGCACGCACCGCGAGGTCAGATAACTCTTCAAACTCGTCTAAGCTCTTGATTTCACCTAGATTGAATGCTGACAATGTACAAAGCGCAATTTCACCTTCTTCGTCATTGACGTGAGAGAGTGGTTTAGTTGGCAATGCAATTTCTAAACATAGATTGCTTTGACGCACAGGCGCTAATTTAGGATTGAAAGGGCTGTGGGTATTACAGTGATCAACATTTTGTAAATAAATTCGACCCGTGCTTGCACGTTCTTGTATGAATAAGCTAAACAGTTCAATCGCTTTTATTCTCTTTTTACGAATGCTGTCATCAGCTTCATATATGCAATACAAGCGCTCAAACTCGTCTTGATCGGCAAAGAATGCGTCGTACAAGCCAGGAGTATCCGATGGGCTGAATAATGTGATGTAATCATCTTTTATCATTCGCGTGTACATCAGTTTATTGAACTGTACGCCGTAATCTAGGTGGCGAACTCTGTTTTCTTCAACACCACGGTTGTTTTTCAATACCAGCAAAGATTCAACTTCCATGTGCCATAGCGGGTAGAAAAGTGTTGCTGCGCCGCCACGGACACCGCCTTGAGAGCAGCTTTTGACAGCCGTTTGAAAATGCTTGTAAAAAGGAATACAGCCCGTGTGGAAAGCTTCACCACCTCTGATAGGACTGCCAAGAGCTCTAATTCGGCCCGCATTAACCCCGATACCAGCGCGCTGACTCACGTACTTCACAATAGCGGAAGCAGTTGCGTTAATGGAATCCAAGCTATCACCGGCCTCTATTAAAACGCAGGAGCTAAATTGACGAGTTGGCGTTCTAACACCCGCCATTATTGGTGTAGGAAGAGACAGTTTAAACGTTGAAGCTGCGTCATAGAAACGCTTGATATAATCCATGCGAGATTCCGCTGGATACTTTGCGAACAAACACGCTGCGACAAGAATGTACAAAAACTGAGCGCTTTCATATATCTCGCCAGTGACACGGTTTTGGACAAGATATTTGCCTTCTAGCTGTTTGACGGCTGCATAGCTGAAATTCATGTCGCGCCAATGGTCAATGAAGTTATCCATTTCTTCAAACTCTGCTTGCGTGTAGTCCTCTAGCAAGTGTTCGTCATATTTCTTGGCGTCTACCATTTTCTTTACGTGGGTATAAAGCGCTGGCGGTTCGAATTGCCCGTAAGCCTTCTTTCGAAGATGAAAGATAGCTAAACGTGCCGCTAAATACTGATAGTCAGGCGCGTCGGTTGAAATTAAATCTGCAGCAGATTTAATTAGTGTTTCGTGGATCTCTGCTGATTTTATACCATTATAAAACTGAATCTGAGCTTTGATTTCAACCTGTGAAACTGACACATCAGAAAGCCCTTTGGCTGCCCATGCAACGACTTTGTGGATTTTGTCTAATTCTATCGGTTCTTGTGTGCCGTTTCTTTTTGTCACTAGAAGAGTATTGTTCATTATTTATTATCGCTCTTTGGTCTGCGCCTAGTTGTATAGCGTGATTTAAATTCCTTTAAACACTTGCCTTATTAACACCGCGTTATTAAGTATGGCTTTATACACTTATTTGCTAGTGCTGGGTAGTGAATGAACACAAGATAGTGTTGTTTTGACTTTGTTGCAACCCAACATATAGTGTTTTTCTAACAAATGGGCACTAGCGCTTTTTTCGGTTAGTAGTGGCTAACGTGAACGAGACCAAATTGGCAAGCTTATGGAGGATGCAACTGAATTATTTTAATTTATTTTCTAGTAAAATAAATTAATCTAAAAAGCGTTTGTTTATACTTATTTGTTTTAATGAAATCGGGTATCTAGTGTTGATTTATTAAAAAGCCACTAGATATAGTGGCTAAAGCGGTTTTTCACAATACAAGATATAATTCACATCAACGTTTTTGTTTGACAGGTAATAGGTATTATTGAGCGGATTTAGATGTAGGCCCGTGATTTCTTTTGGAACCAAAGATGTGCTGTCTATCCATCGAGTCATTTCAGCCGGCGTAATGAACTTCTTATGATTGTGCGTGCCTTTTGGCACTAAATTCAGCACATATTCAGCGCCCAAAATAGCCATGACCCATGATTTCAAGTTTCTATTGATAGTAGAGAAAAATATGCGTCCTCCTGGCTTCACAATATCGGCACAAGCTCGAATAACTGACGCGGGGTCGGGAACATGCTCTAACATCTCTAAACAGGTTACAATGTCTTTACTCGCGGGAAATGCCCGAGCAAAATCTTCGGCACTAGTTAACTTATAATCCACGCTTACGCCCGATTCCAGACCATGCAACTTAGCGACGTCTAAAGAATCTTTTGCCAAATCGATACCGGTCACTTGTGCGCCAGCTCTAGCCATAGACTCAGCTAAAATGCCGCCGCCACATCCTACATCTACTATCTCTTTTGAAGCTAAACCTTGTGACCTTTCTTCTATAAAGGAGAGTCGTACCGGATTTATATCATGAAGTGGTTTAAACTCACCGTTAAGGTCCCACCATTTGGAAGCTAGAGCGGAAAACTTCTCTATTTCATTGTTATCAACATTAACTGTGGTCATGTTATCCCCAAAGAATTCTTGTTATTTCAGCCTTTAATGCAGTTAAGTGTATCAACTGACAATTTTTATAGGAATTATTATGACATACATCTACATATTCCACAGTCTTAATGATAATATCTATATGCCAACCTTGGCTAAAATAACAAGTGAGCCATTTACGTCAGGTCAACGTCTATTTATAGAATGGATAGCATCAGTTGATAAATGCTCTACAAATAATAAAGGACAGTGCAGTTCATGACTGATAACGCTAAAGAAATCCTGCCGATTAATATCGAAGATGAATTAAAAAACTCTTACCTCGATTATGCGATGAGTGTCATCGTTGGTCGTGCTCTTCCCGATGTAAGAGATGGCTTAAAACCAGTTCATAGACGCGTTTTATTTGCGATGAACGAGTTGAAAAATGATTTCAACAAGCCCTACAAAAAATCAGCCCGTGTCGTCGGCGACGTCATTGGTAAGTATCACCCTCACGGTGATTCAGCGGTGTACGACACTATTGTTCGTATGGCGCAACACTTTTCATTACGCTACATGCTGGTAGACGGTCAAGGAAACTTTGGTTCTGTTGATGGTGATTCAGCTGCAGCAATGCGTTATACCGAAATTCGCATGTCTAAAATTGCACATGAATTGTTAGCAGATTTAGAAAAAGAAACCGTTAATTTTGTACCTAACTACGATGGTCAGGAACATATTCCTGAGGTATTACCAACTAAAGTACCTAATCTGTTAGTTAACGGTTCTTCTGGTATCGCGGTTGGTATGGCGACGAACATTCCGCCTCACAACCTCACAGAAGTCATCAATGGCTGTATCGAATTAATTAATAACCCTGAATTAAGTATTGATGAATTATTGGAAATTATTCCGGGTCCTGATTTCCCAACTGCAGCGATAATAAGTGGCAGAAAAGGTATCGTAGAAGCTTATAAAACAGGGCGTGGTAAAATTTATCTTCGCGCTAGAGCTGAAATCGAGCAGGAAGATAACGGTAAAGAGACAATTATTGTCCACGAATTACCTTATCAGGTAAATAAAGCACGTCTTATTGAAAAAATAGCGGACTTAGTTAAAGAAAAACGAATTGAAGGTGTTTCTGCACTGCGTGATGAATCCGATAAAGACGGTATGCGCATCGTTATCGAAGTTAAACGTAATGAGTCAGGTGAAGTACTGCTTAATCATTTGTACGCTAATACTCAGCTACAAACCGTGTTCGGCATCAATATGGTTGCCTTGGACAACAAACAGCCTCGTATTTTTAACCTGAAAGATATCTTGCAGAAATTCGTTCTGCATCGTCGTGAAGTAGTTACCCGAAGAACTGTTTTTGAGCTGAAAAAAGCACGCGACAGAGCTCATATTCTTGAAGGTTTGGCCATCGCGCTAGTTAATATCGATCCTATTATAGAATTGATTAAAGCATCTCAAAGCCCATCAGACGCTAAGAAGTCACTAATATCTCAAGGTTGGGATTTAGGAGACGTCGCTGAAATGCTATCAAGAGCAGGGAATAACGCAGCTCGTCCTGATTGGTTGGCACCGGAATTCGGTATTCGCGACGGGCAGTATTTCTTAACGGAAGAACAAGCTCAAGCTATTCTTGACTTACGTTTGAATAAACTAACCGGTCTTGAGCACGATAAGATCCTCGACGAATACAAAGCGTTACTTGATACGATTGCAGAGTTGTTACACATTTTGGCAAGTTCAGAGCGATTAATGGAAATCATTCGCGAAGAATTAGAAGCGGTGCGTGATGAATTTGGTGACGAGCGTCGTACGGAGATCACCGCGGCGACTCACGATATTGATATTGAAGATTTAATCGAGCGTGAAGACGTTGTGGTTACCCTGTCGCGTGAAGGTTATGTGAAGTATCAGAAACTGTCTGATTATGAAGCACAAAGACGTGGCGGTAAGGGTAAGTCGGCAACGAAGATGAAAGGCGAAGATTTCATCGAGAAATTATTGGTTGCGAATACTCATGACCATATTCTTTGTTTCTCAACGAGAGGCAGACTATATTGGCTTAAAGTTTATCAATTACCATTAGCGAGCAGAAATGCCCGCGGTCGTCCGATTGTGAATATTCTGCCCTTAGAAGAAGGCGAGCGCATTACTGCCATATTGCCTATTCAAGAGTTTGAAGCGGGCAAATTTGTGTTTATGGCCACAACTAACGGCACCGTTAAGAAAACCGAATTAACTCAATATTCACGTCCAAGAGCAAACGGCATCATTGCTGTGAACCTTAACGATGGAAATGAATTGATAGGTGTTGATTTAACGGATGGGGAAAGCGAAATTATGCTGTTCTCTGACGCCGGCAAAGTCGTTAGATTCAGCGAAGACCAAGTACGTCCAATGGGCAGAACAGCAACGGGTGTTCGCGGTATTCGTCTAATGGAAACCGAAAAAGTTGTTTCTCTCATTGTGCCTAAGGGCGAAGGAGATATTTTAACTGCAACTGAAAACGGTTTTGGAAAACGCACGCCAATAGAACAATATCCAGCGAAGAGCAGAGCAACCAAAGGCGTTGTTTCTATAAAAGTTTCTGAGAGAAATGGTTTAGTTGTTGGCGCTATTCAAGTGGACGAAAGCAAAGAAATCATGCTAATCAGTGACCAGGGTACGCTAGTGAGAACACGTGCTTCTGAGGTTTCTACCGTTGGCCGTAATACCCAAGGTGTTCGATTAATTAGAACAGCTGAAGATGAGCTAGTAGTTGGTCTACAGCGTATTGATGAACTTGAACAAGAAGACTTGGAAGATATAGACGGAGAATCAGTTGAAGTAACGGCAGAGTCTGCTGAAACCGATTCATCTGTCGAAGCACCTGACGCGGATACGCCAAGCGATTCAGAATAAGCATTAATTCCGCAGTAAGGTAATTAATTGTAGAGTATAGATAAGCGGCGTTTTGCCGCTTATCTTGTTTTTGGAAGATGAAAATCAATGCAAAATATATTTAATTTTAGTGCTGGTCCAGCAATGCTTCCGCAAGAAGTTATGCAACAAGCCCAAGAGGAACTTATCAATTGGCAAGGCTTAGGCACGTCAGTGATGGAAGTCAGTCATCGTGGTAAGCCTTTTATCGAAGTTGCTGAACAGGCCGAAGCTGATCTGCGGGAGTTATTGCAAATACCGGCTAATTATACTGTCTTGTTTATGCACGGCGGCGGCAGGGCACAGTTTTCTGCAGTGCCGTTAAACATCACAAAATCATCTGATTTGAGTCAGCATCTAGTGACAGGACAATGGTCTGTCGGTGCCGAAGAGGAAGCGCAAAAGTTTTGTCGAAGCAGCATCGTTGCCAAGAGTAAAGAAATTGAAGGCAAAATGTATGTACCGAAGCAAGATGAATGGTCGATAGCCGAAGAACCTGGTTATTTCCACTATTGTACTAACGAAACTGTTGATGGTATTGAAATCGATTGGGTCCCTAAGTCCCAGAGCGGTCAGGTTCCAATTGTAGCCGACATGTCGTCAAATATACTATCGAAGCCACTGAATATCGAAGACTTTGGTATCATTTATGCCGGTGCGCAAAAGAACATAGGGCCATCGGGATTGTCGGTTGTCATAGTGCGAAATGATCTAATAGGCTTCGCCAGAAAGGATACGCCGGCAATCTTTAATTATCAGTTACAGGCAGCAAGTGGCTCAATGTATAATACGCCGCCAACGTTTTCTTGGTATTTAGCTGGACTCGTTTTTAAGTGGTTAAAAGCACAAGGTGGCTTAACAGAAATTGCACGAGTTAATCAGCAAAAAAGCCAAGTTTTATATAAACAAATCGACGCCACTGGTTTTTATAGTAATAACGTACATAATGAATATCGCTCAAAAATGAATGTAACTTTCAAATTAAGTGATGAATCCCTCAATGAAGTATTTCTCAAACAAGCGGAATCGAACGGTTTAGTCGCCTTAAAGGGACACCGAGCAGTAGGTGGTATGCGCGCGAGTATTTATAACGCAATGCCATTAGCCGGGGCACAGGCCTTGGCTGATTTTATGAAAGAATTTGAAAGGAAAAACGGATAGATGAACAGCTTGACTCTTGAACCCATTAGCCATGTAGATGGCGAGATAAACGTTCCCGGTTCAAAAAGTTTATCTAATAGAGCGCTTTTATTAGCCGCTTTGGCAACTGGCAAAACAACGTTAACTAACTTATTAGACAGTGATGATATCAAGCATATGTTAACGGCATTGACGCAGCTAGGTGTGACTTATCAATTAAATGATGACAAAACCAAGTGTGAAGTGCATGGCTTAGGCGGTAAGTTTTCAACGATAAAGCCGCTGTCTCTGTTTCTTGGCAATGCTGGAACAGCAATGCGTCCGCTTTGCGCGGCACTAGCATTTTCAGATGTCGACGCGGAGCTAACTGGCGAGCCTCGCATGGAAGAACGTCCTATTGGCGATTTAGTTGACGAACTGGTCAACGCTGGTGCTGACATCAGCTATCTAAAAAATAAGGGTTTTCCTCCACTGCGTATTAAGGGAAAGCAATTAAAAACAAAGTCATTTAATATTGACGGGTCTGTTTCAAGTCAGTTTTTAACCGCACTGTTAATGGCCGCACCATTGCTTGAACACGAGGTGAGCATACACATTATTGGTGAGCTCGTTTCAAAGCCCTATATTGATATCACACTAAAGACAATGCAAACTTTTGGTGTAAGCGTCATTAATAATAATTACGAATCTTTCGTTATTGGTGCAAATCAAGTTTATCAGTCACCGGGCACATTTTTGGTTGAAGGAGATGCTTCTTCGGCATCTTATTTTCTTGCTGCAGCCGCCATAAAGGGCGGTACTGTAAAAGTCACAGGTGTAGGAAAAGCGTCGATACAGGGTGATATCGCTTTTGCTGATGTACTTGAAAAAATGGGTGCTAACGTCACTTGGGGCAATGATTTTATTGCGGTAACAGGCGCGCCGTTAAAGGCAGTGAATATGGATATGAACCACATTCCTGATGCGGCCATGACTATAGCGACAACCGCGTTATTTGCTGAAGGCACTACGCGTATTTCTAATGTTTACAACTGGCGTGTGAAAGAGACTGACCGCCTGCACGCGATGGCAACCGAATTGAAAAAAGTGGGTGCCATTGTCGAAGAAGGACGAGACTACATTACGATAACTCCCCCAGAACAGCTGAAACACGCAGCTATAGATACGTACAATGATCATCGCGTAGCGATGTGCTTTTCTCTGCTTGCTCTTGGTGATGCAGGAATTACTATCAACGACCCTGGATGTACGGCGAAAACGTTTCCTACTTATTTTGATGAATTTCGAAAAATTGCGAAGTAATTAGTTTACATATAAACCGCAAATATCTCGATCTAGGACAGTACAATGCCGATAAGGCATTGCACTGACCGTGCATGCGCGTATAATTGCGGCGTTTTTTGGCCATCAAACATAATGGAGTAATTATGCAGAAGGTGCCAGTAGTAACTGTTGACGGGCCGAGCGGTGCAGGAAAGGGAACGCTAAGCACGCTTTTAGCTGAGCATTATCAGTGGCAATTTTTAGACAGTGGTGCAATTTATAGGGTATTGGCTGTCGCAACAACTCACCATGGTATTGAACCTGATGACGAAGTTGGGATCGTACCTTTAGCCTCCAGTTTAGATGTTACTTTTGACACTCAAAACGGAGTGACGAGAGTGATCCTTGAAGGCGAGGATGTTACTGACGATATTCGTACGGAAGAAGTAGGTTCAATTGCATCGCAAGTTGCAGCGTTACCCACCGTAAGAGAAGCATTATTAAGAAGGCAACGTGCCTTTGCTGAAGCGCCAGGACTCATTGCAGACGGCAGAGATATGGGTACCATTGTGTTCCCAAATGCAGACGTAAAGATATTTTTGACGGCAAGTGCCGAATCGCGAGCGCAAAGACGATACGATCAGTTGAAACTAAAGGGCCATGATGTTAAACTTCCGCGCCTTTTATCAGATATACAAGCTCGTGATGAGCGTGATTCGAATCGTTCCGTTGCTCCTTTAGTGGCCGCAAGTGACGCTTTAGTAATTGATTCAACCTCTTTAGGTATAAATCAAGTACTTGATAAGGCAAAGAATTTCATTGAATCCAAATTGTTTGGCGACGATGTTTAAAGACAGTTATCAGGAAGACGACTGTATTACTAACAACCCCGTAATTCTATGGATGATGTTACGGTCTAAAAAAGAATATCAAATAAAATGACTGAAAATTTTGCACAACTTTTTGAAGAAAGCTTACAACAGCTAGAAACTCGCCCAGGCGCAATCGTTAAAGGTACAGTAGTATCAATCGATAAGGACATAGTTCTTGTTGACGCTGGCTTAAAATCAGAAAGTGCTATTCCGGTAGACCAATTTAAAGCGGCTGACGGTTCATTAGAAATCGCTGTTGGTGATGTTGTTGACGTTGCATTAGATGCTATTGAAGATGGTTTCGGTGAAACTATTCTTTCTCGTGAGAAAGCGAAGCGCCATGAAGCATGGGTTGAGCTTGAAAGAGCTTACGAAGAGAAAGAAACAATTAAAGGTGTTATCAACGGTAAAGTTAAGGGTGGTTTCACAGTTGAAGTTAATACTGTACGCGCATTCTTACCTGGCTCACTTGTTGATGTTCGTCCTGTTCGCGAAACAGTTCACCTTGAAGGCAAAGAATTAGAATTTAAAGTTATTAAGCTTGATGCTAAGCGTAATAACGTTGTTGTTTCTCGTCGTGCGGTTATCGAAGCAGAGAGCAGCGCAGAACGTGATCAACTTCTTTCTAACTTGGAAGAAGGTGATGAAGTTAAAGGTATCGTTAAGAACCTTACTGACTACGGCGCGTTCGTAGACTTAGGTGGTGTAGATGGTCTTCTACATATCACAGATATGGCTTGGAAACGCGTTAAGCACCCAAGCGAAATCGTTAATGTTGGTGATGAAATCAACGTCAAGGTACTTAAGTTTGACAAAGAAAAATCACGCGTTTCATTAGGTATGAAGCAAATGGGCAACGATCCATGGCAGGAAATTGCTAATCGTTACCCAGAAGGTGCTAAGTTAAGCGGTGCTGTTACTAACCTAACTGATTACGGTTGCTTCGTAGAAATTGAAGACGGCGTTGAAGGTCTTGTTCACGTTTCAGAAATGGATTGGACTAACAAAAACATTCACCCATCTAAAGTTGTTAATCTTGGTGATGTAGTTGAAGTTATGGTACTTGAAATTGACGAAGAACGTCGTCGTATTTCTCTTGGCCTTAAACAGTGCATCGACAATCCTTGGGAAACTTTCGCTAAGTCACACGAAAAAGGTGACAAAGTGTCTGGTAAGATCAAGTCAATTACTGACTTCGGTATCTTTATCGGCCTTGACGGCGGCATTGACGGTCTAGTTCACTTATCTGACATTTCATGGCAGAAAACTGGCGAAGACGCAGTTCGTGACTATAAGAAAGGTGATGAAATATCAGCTGTTGTCCTTCAGGTTGACCCAGAGCGTGAACGTATCTCTCTAGGTGTTAAACAAATTGATGAAGACCCATTCAATAAGTATCTGACAGATAACAAGAAAGGTGTTATTGTTAATGGAACAGTAACTGAGGCCGATGCTAAAGGTGTAACAGTTCAACTTGGTGAAGAAGTTGTTGGTTATATCCGTATTGGTGACCTTGCACGCGATAGAGTGGAAGATGCGAGTGAAGTAGTGAAGGTTGGTGATGCAATCGATGCTAAGTTCATGGGCGTTGACCGTAAAAACCGCATTGTTAATCTTTCGGTTAAAGCTAAAGATCAGGCTGATGAAAAAGAAGCTATCGATAGCGTTAACAAGACTGACGAAGCTGGTTTCGCAAGTGCGATGGCAGAAGCATTTAAAGCTGCTAAAGGCGAGTAATGCAATTCAGAGCGGCAGTTCCTGCCGCTCTAATTTCTCCCCCGGTTGCTTGTATCATTCTTAACTAGGAGATTAGCGTGACCAAATCAGAACTTATTGAACGCTTAGGCGAAAAAGCACAGCACCTTCAAGGCAAAGAACTTGAGCTGGCAATAAAAGAATTACTTGAACAAATGGCGCAGACCCTTCAACG
Organism: Glaciecola nitratireducens FR1064; assembly: GCF_000226565.1. Taxonomy (NCBI): domain Bacteria; kingdom Pseudomonadati; phylum Pseudomonadota; class Gammaproteobacteria; order Alteromonadales; family Alteromonadaceae; genus Brumicola; species Brumicola nitratireducens. Next base: position 1,969,886 of record NC_016041.1, read on the forward strand.
CGGAGATCGTATTGAAATAAGAGGTTTTGGCAGCTTTTCACTACATTATCGTGCGCCTCGCACTGGTCGTAATCCTAAAACAGGTGAGACAGTAGAATTGACAGGTAAGCATGTACCTCATTTTAAAGCAGGAAAAGAACTCAGAGATAGAGTTGACCTGTAAATATTAGCTATTCAGTAATCAAGGTTATTCGATGAAAGCAATAATCGTCTTCGTTGTTATTATACTGTTGTTAATGATATCGATTGTAATTGGTTCTCAAAATACCCAAATGATTACCGTAAACTATGTTATCGCTAAAGCTGAACTCCGAGTCTCGACGTTTATGGTTATTACCATTGCGATCGGATTTTTAATCGGTTTTTTGATGATGCTACTCCGTTTTCTTGGTCTTAAAGTGCAAAACAAACTTTTGCAACGTCGGCTAAAGAAGCTATCCAAAGATTCCGCATAAATGTTAGAAGCATTATTCTTAGCATTGCCTGTAGCCGTTGCCTATGGTTGGGTAATGGGCCGAAACAGCCTCAGAAAAGCGCAGCGTAGACAATCATCTATTCTTTCAAAGCATTATTATAGGGGGCTCAACTTCCTGTTATCTGATCAACCCGATAAAGCGGTTGATACTCTCATGAAAATGATCAGCGTTAATAACGATACCGTTGAAACACATATTGCCATGGGTAACTTTTTTAGACATCGAGGCGAACTCGACAGAGCCATCAGAGTACATCAAAATCTAATCAGCAGAGACGAGATCAGCAACAAGCAAGAAGCGCTCGCTTTATTGGAATTAGGTACTGATTATTTATTGGCTGGCTTTCTTGAACGTGCCGAAGGTGTGTTTCTACAGTTATTAGAACAGACACAGCACTTCGATGTTGCTCAGCAGAAGTTGTTTAACATTTACCAAGTGACCAAAGAGTGGAATAAAGCCATCGATTTGGCTAGTGCTAGTATTCAAATAACGCCCAATGATAAACATTTGTATGTGTTGCTTTCCCATTTTTATTGCGAGCAAGCAAAAGCATTGCTCGAGGAAAATAAAAACGATGAAGCAACCTCGTTACTTAAAAAGGCTATTGTGATCGATGGTAGTCAAGTAAGAGCTTGGTTGGATTTAGGTAAGCTCGCTCTCGAATCTGAAAACTATAAAGAAGCATTCTCTTATCTATCTGAAATACCAAAGCGTGACGTAGATTGGCTAAGTGAAGCGATCCCGCTGTTAGAAGAGTGGGCGGGTAAAACAGATGGTTGGGAACAACTAGATAAGTTATTGGAGCCTTACTGGCAGAAGTGTGCTTCATCCTATATTGCTAAGGTCAATATTATTGCTCGCAGTGGCGACAATGAACATGCCGTTGATATATTGATTGCGCAGCTTCAAAAACATCCGACTATGCGCGGATTTAAAACACTACTCCAACTATATCAGCAGAATTTTAGCGATGCTGAAAAAACTCAAGAGAGTTTAGGTCACTTGCAATCACTACTTGATAAACAAATCGGCCAACGTCCAAAATATAGATGCAGCAGCTGTGGCTTTTCCGGCCGTCAATTGCGCTGGCTTTGTCCATCTTGTAAAACGTGGTCAAGCATTAAACCTATTAAAGGACTAGACGGAGAATAATATTAGTATGCTTACCGCTCATTCTGACCCTAAAGTAATAGTAGCACTCGATTTTGACGACGAGGCAGCGGCTAATGAGCTCATTGCTAAGCTTGATCCAAAAGCCTGTCGCTTAAAAATTGGCAAGGAAATGTTTACCTATTATGGTCCTGATTGGGTCAAAAAAGTGGTCGCACTCGGGTTCGACGTTTTCTTGGATTTAAAGTTTCATGATATCCCTAATACAGTGGCTAAGGCAGTTAAAGCAGCAGCCTCCTTAGGCGTTTGGATGGTCAATGTGCATGCAAGCGGTGGCCCTGAAATGATGAAGGCAGCGGTAAAAGCGCTTAATGAATCAGGTGAAAATAGACCTTTGCTAACGGCGGTAACAGTGTTGACCAGCATGGATCAATCTCAATTGGATTCGGTGCTAGGAAATAGAGAAATAAATGAGCAAGTTAAGCGCTTGGCGTTGCTTACTCAAGAGTGTGGTTTAGATGGCATCGTTTGTTCTGCGCAAGAAGCGATAACATTAAGAGAAATAGTCAACGAGAAGTTCTTGTTGGTTACACCGGGCATAAGACCTGCGGGTTCTGAAAAGGGTGACCAAGTTAGAGTGGCAACACCTGCGAGTGCAATTCAAAGCGGAGTTGATTATTTAGTTATCGGCAGACCTATTACACAAGCGCTTGATCCACTAAGTAGCTTAAAGCAAATTAACGCCTCTATTGAGCATTTAACAAAAATTTAAGTCTTTAAGATTCGTTTTTCTGGTGGGCGTTATCGGTTGTTGAATAGAACAGCTAAAAAAAAGGAGCAAATTCACATTTGCTCCTTTTTGGTTCTAGATTAAAAAATTAACAGTTTAATGCTGCTGCTGCAGGCATGTAGGTAAGATCTAGTTTCTCGCCCAACGCATCGACTACCGCTTTATAGGTAACAATACCGTTGTGTACATTCAAGCCGTTAAGCAAATGTGGGTCATCAAGCATTGCTTGCTTAGGACCTTTGTTTGCAAGGGCTAAACCGAATGGCAACGTGGCATTGTTCAAAGCCATGGTTGATGTGCGCGCTACGCCACCAGGCATGTTTGCTACGCAGTAATGCACAACATCGTCAATAATATAAACAGGATCTTGATGTGTCGTTGCGCGAGATGTTTCAAAGCAACCACCTTGGTCAATTGCAACATCGACTAGCACTGAACCAGGCTTCATATTTTTGATATGTTCGCCATTCAGTAATTTTGGCGCAGCAGCACCCGGCACTAAAACAGCGCCAATAACTAAGTCAGCGCGTGATGAGTAATAATCTATCGCGTCTGCCGTAGAAAATACAGTCGCTAAGCGGCCTTCAAAAATATCATCGAGTTCGCGTAAACGATTTAATGAACGGTCAAGAATGGTAACATCAGCGCCAAGACCCATAGCCATTTTTGCAGCATTCAAGCCAACAACGCCGCCACCTATTATTAATACTTTACCAGGCGCAACACCCGGAACACCGCCTAATAATGTGCCGCTACCGCCATGTGCTTTTTCAAGGTAATGCGCACCTGCTTGAATAGACATACGACCAGCAACTTCACTCATCGGTGCTAGAAGCGGCAATGTGCCACGACTATCAGTGACGGTTTCATAAGCAATACAAGTTGCACCAGATTCAACCAACAGCTTTGTTTGCGTTGGGTCTGGAGCAAGATGCAGGTAAGTGTATAAAGTCTGACCTTTACGAAGCATTTTACATTCGTTCGGCTGTGGCTCTTTTACTTTTACGATCATGTCTGCCTTAGCAAATATCTCTTCAGGTGTTTGTATAATCTTAGCACCTGCATTCACGTACAGCTCATCTGTAAAGCCAATCGATGCACCAGCACTGGTTTGTACGAGTACTTCATGACCGCAATTAACAAACTCCTGAACCGCTGCTGGAGCAAGACCAACACGATACTCATGATTTTTTATTTCTTTTGGTACACCAACAATCATTTTTAGACCTTAAACGTTAATTAATTGCGAGCAGTGTACTGCATTTTTTGAAAATAAAAATATCGAAGATTTTGCAATTGCAGTATAATATGTTGATTAATTCATTACTCTTGAAATTAAATGCTAGTCAAAACACCCAAACATATTGATAGAATTGATAGAAAAATTCTCACTGTATTGCAAATTGACGGAAAAATCTCAAATGTTGAGTTAGCAAAGAAGGTTGGCTTGAGTCCTAGCCCCTGTTTAGAAAGGGTTAAGAGACTTGAGCAGCAGGGGTATATTACAGGCTATACTGCTACCGTTGATCCAACGAAGCTAGGGGCGGCAATGTTAGTGTTTGTCGAAATAACCTTATCAAAAACGTCAGTAGACATCTTTGCAGAATTTTCTGCGGCAGTGCAAGGACTCGATGACATTCAAGAGTGCCACTTAGTTTCAGGAAATTTTGATTTTTTATTGAAAGCACGTGTAGCAGATATGTCGAGCTATCGAAAGTTATTAGGGGACACATTGCTGCGCCTGCCCGGTGTAAGTGAATCTCGAACATATGTCGTAATGGAAGAAGTAAAACATACCAATATTATAAAAATTAACGATAAATAACATTCGTTCTGTATTCGGTTGTTTGGATTATGATATTCTTACCGACCATTATGGATTAGTTAAATTATTGCTAATTCAATTAGCATTATAAATAAAAGAATTGTAGGGATATGGCGCGATTATCCGGAACACAGCGGTTGATGGAAGTAGGCATGATGCTGTCATGTGCAACGGCCTTCTTCTTGCTAATAGCACTGGCTTCATTTCACCCAAGCGACCCAGGTTGGTCGCAGGCGGGTTTACACAACGAAATTCAAAACCTAATGGGCTCTATCGGCGCATGGGCCGCCGATATACTGCTTTTTACATTTGGCATAACGGCCTATGTTCTTCCATTTACTCTCGCATTTTGCGGCTGGTTTATTTTCCTGCATATAAAGAGTGTAACTAAATTAGATTACCTAACAATCAGCCTTCGCCTTGTCGGTGCTTTATTAGTGATATTTGGTTTTACAGGTATTGCTAGCATCAACTTTGACGACTTCTACAGCGTATCTGCTGGCGGGGCAATGGGTGACATCATTAGCACAGCGCTTATCCCGCACTTTAGTTTTGTTGGCACTGTGTTGTTATTGATTTGTTTTTTCTGCACTGGATTCACGTTAGCGACAGGTATTTCGTGGTTGAGCATCATTGACAGTATTGGTTCATTTACGATTAACCGAGCTAAGGACATTTATAGTCTACCTAAGAAGGTCAGCGCGCTCTCACTGCCGACTTTTGGCAACAGTAACGAAAAAGCCTTACCTAAACCAATCAATACTGATAGCTCTGAATTAAATATCACGAGTTTACGCGCAGAACCAGAACCTGATGCATTGTCAGAAAAAGTAACTCAGCCAACAAGCACTGAAACCACGCAAAATAACACCTCATCAATTAGAACAGAACCTGAGTTTCACATACCAGACGCTGTATTTATGTATGAGGATGATGATGTTCGGCCAGCTGATAAATATGTTTATAATGCTGGCGACGACGAGGATGAAAAAAAGCCAAGCCCAGAGATTGAGCGGCAGCGTATCAAGGTTGTCCGAGCTTCAAAAAGTGCAGGGCAGGGCGGTTTGCGTGCAGAGCAGAGTATTAAGCCACTAGCAACCAGTCAAAACGTGGCAATAAAGCCCTTAGAAAAAGCTGTCATGCCCTCATTCGACTTATTGCAACGAGCTGATAAGCATGAAAACCCGATAACGCAAGAAGAGTTAGATCAGGTTTCTAGGCTGTTAGAAGAGAAGCTAGCAGATTTCAACATCATTGCGAATGTAGTTGATGTTTTACCGGGCCCTGTTATTACTCGTTTTGAATTGGACTTAGCGCCGGGAGTTAAAGTCAGCAAAATTAGTGCTTTATCCAAAGATCTAGCAAGAGCTATGTCGGCCATATCGGTTCGTGTTGTCGAAGTTATTCCTGGTAAGTCTGTGATTGGTCTTGAACTGCCCAATAAACATCGTGAAATGGTGCGCTTGAGTGAAGTGATTGAAACTAGAGCGTTTCAAGCGAGTGAATCACCATTGACGATGGTACTTGGTGCCGATATTTCGGGTAAACCCGTGGTCGTGGATCTTGGTAAGATGCCACACTTATTGGTTGCTGGTACTACAGGGTCTGGTAAATCAGTGGGCGTGAATGTCATGATTCTGAGTCTGCTGTATAAGTCGACTCCTGAAGATGTCCGACTAATTATGATCGACCCTAAAATGCTAGAACTTTCTGTTTATGAAGGTATACCGCATCTATTAACCGAAGTTGTAACAGATATGAAACAAGCATCCAACGCTTTGCGTTGGTGTGTTGGTGAGATGGAACGTCGATATCGTTTGATGTCAGCATTAGGTGTAAGAAACTTAAAAGGTTATAACAAAAAGATAAAAGACGCTAAAGACGCCGGTGAACCCATACTCGACCCACTGTGGAAGTCTGAAGAAAGTATGGAAGAAACGGCTCCAGAGCTCGATAAACTGCCTAGTATTGTCGTTATCGTCGATGAATTTGCCGACATGATGATGATTGTCGGTAAAAAAGTAGAAGAGTTAATTGCTCGAATAGCACAAAAAGCACGTGCGGCGGGAATACACCTTATTTTAGCGACACAGAGACCGTCCGTTGATGTCATTACCGGATTAATAAAAGCCAATATTCCTACTAGAATTGCGTTTCAGGTATCCAGTAAAATTGATTCTCGAACCATATTAGATCAGCAGGGTGCAGAGTCATTGTTAGGAGCAGGTGATATGCTATATAACCCTCCAGGAACAAGTATAACGACGCGTGTTCATGGTGCTTTTGTTGATGATCACGAAGTACATGCTGTTGTTGCTGACTGGAAACAACGAGGCGCTCCTCAATATATCGACGAAATTCTTAACGGCGAAGCGACATCCGAAGTATTGTTGCCGGGAGAACAGGCGGAAGGTGATGATCAGGAAAATGATGCTTTTTACGATGAAGCAGTAGCCTTCATCACAGAAACACGACGAGCGTCTGTATCAAGTGTGCAGCGTAAGTTTAGAATCGGTTACAATAGAGCAGCCCGCTTGGTTGAACAAATGGAACAGAGCGGTGTCGTAAGTTCACCCGGCCATAATGGCAATAGAGAAGTGTTAGCTCCACCTCCACGAAAGGATTAGATTATGTTCGCTGCGAATAAAAAGATACGCGCTGGTTTATTGACGATGATAGCCAGCGTGATGAGTGCTTCTACTCTGATTGCTGTTAGTACAAGTGCAATGAGCAGCACTGCTAATAGCGCGGCGCTTGCGCAACAGGAAACACAAAATATAGCGGCTAAAGATGAATTAAAAATGAAGCTAAGTAAACTGGTTTCATACTCCGCTAACTTTTCTCAGAGCATCTCTGACATCAACGGTAAAGAGCTGCAGAGAACTTCTGGCACGTTGACCCTTAAAACACCCAATATGCTGCGCTGGGAGACGCAATTGCCAGATGAAACTCTCCTCATTGCTGATGGCACAACCGTATGGAATGTTGACCCTTTCGTAGAGCAAGTTACTGTGATGCAACAAGCGTCGATTACACAAAATAACCCATTGATGCTGCTTGTCTCGGATGACCAAAAACAATGGAATGCGGTGACTGTTGAAAAGAAAGAATCTCGATTTATGGTTGTTTCGCAAGATGAGAATGCCAATATAATTTCATTGAATATTGAGTTTAGCGGTGATCAACTTACGCGCCTGCAGTCTACAGATAGACAGCAACAAAAGAGTCTATTGATATTTTCAAATATCGAACAAAATCAACCGGTTGCTCAGATGCTGTTTTCGTATCAAATCCCAGAAAACTATATTATCGATGACCAACGTAGTCAATAATTGAAGCTTGCAGCAATAGCCTAACTTGCTACTAACCTCGAGTAATGGATGAAATCTTCTACCTATAAGCCCCTAGCTAGCTTACTTAGACCGAGCAGCCTCAATAATTACGTGGGCCAGTCCCATTTAATTGGTGAGCAGGGGACTATCTCCAAAATGCTAGCGCAAAATAATTGCTATTCAATGATATTTTGGGGGCCGCCAGGTACAGGTAAAACTACACTAGTGCATTTAATTGCAGAGCAACTCGACGCCGACGTGATTGAACTTTCTGCCATTAACTCGGGAGTAAAAGAGATACGTGCAGCTATTGGGGAGGTCAGCGGCTCATTAACTCGCGGGAATTCGGATTTATTTGCGAAGCAAAAAGTGGTTTTTGTTGATGAAATTCATCGCTTCAACAAAAGTCAGCAGGATGCTTTTCTACCCTATGTCGAAAGCGGGCATATCATTCTCATTGGCGCAACAACAGAGAATCCTAGCTTTTCCGTTAATCGCGCATTGTTGTCTCGATTACGTGTTTTTATTTTAGAAAAACTATCAACAGATGAATTGATGAAGCTTCTGAATGCTGCGATTGAATTCTTGCAAGAACGCGAAAAAAAGACCATTGAGTTTGAAGAAAACGCGGCTTTGGCGCTGGTTACTCAAGCGAATGGAGACGCAAGAAGCCTATTAATGTCAGTCGAAATTTGCAGCGATTTGGCCAACAGCGGTGAAAAAATAAGTCTATCGTTGATAAAGAAAGCAACAGGCGCTAAAACCTTAGCCTTTGATAAAAATGGAGACCACTATTACGATTTGTTATCGGCATTTCACAAATCAGTGAGAGGTTCATCTCCAGACGGCGCTTTGTATTGGTTTTGTCGTCTTTTAAAGAGTGGCGGTGACCCGCTAGTGATCGCGCGACGCCTGTTGGCGATAGCATCTGAAGATATAGGCAATGCGGACCCAAGGGCACTGCAAGTTTGTCTTAATAGTTGGGATTTATATCATCGCGTGGGCCCTGCTGAAGGCGAAAGAGCGCTTGCTCAAGCCGTCATTTATTGCGCGCTTGCACCCAAAAGTAACGCCGTTTACACAGCTTTTAAAAAGGCACAGCGACTTATTGACGAAACCCCAAGTTACGACGTTCCCGCACATTTAAGAAATGCGCCTACTAAGCTAGCGAAAGAAATGGGCCATGGAGATGAATACCGCTATGCTCATAACGAACCTAATGCTTATGCGGCAGGCGAATCGTATTTGCCACCGGATATCGCCGAAATAACATTTTATCATGCCAGTGAGCGAGGCTTAGAGAAGCAATTAAGTGCGAAGATGGACTATTTGGCCCAACTTGATGCCGAAGCTCATGCACAAGGTAAATCACGAAAAAACACAACAGGTTCATAAAATGCATACGTTTCAAGTATATCTATTTGTAGCAATGGGAGGTGCAGTTGGCGCCTCTATGCGGTATTTAATTGTTCAAATCTCGACTAATCTATTGGGAAAGGGCTTTCCATTTGGTACTCTTGTCGTCAACGTATTGGGCTCGTTCCTATTGGGCATATTGTATTCCTTTATGCAACAGGATAACGGTGAAAACGCAGGGTTAAGAGCCCTAATTGGCATTGGCCTGTTAGGCGCATTCACTACCTTCTCAACCTTTTCACTCGATACCGTATTACTCATTCAGCACGGCGAAATCATGAAAGCCTCGCTCAATGTTTTTTTCAACGTCACTGTTTGTCTCATTTCAGTGTGGTTGGCTTTATTAATTTTCAAAGGATAATGTAAAAAATGTTAGATCCTAGATTGATCAGAAATAACCTTGACGAAGTGGCTGCAAAACTGCTTAAACGTGGTTACTCTCTCGATGTTGTCGCAATTACTGAGTTAGAAGAAAAACGCAAGGTTCTGCAATTAGCGACTGAAGAATTACAGAATCAGCGTACAGTTCGCTCCAAAGCAATCGGCAAAGCGAAGGCCTCTGGTGAGGATATACAGCCATTACTTGATGAGGTTAGTGGTCTTGGTGAAAAGCTAGATGAAGCTAAATCTGGCTTAGAACGAGTGATGAATGCGTTTAACATTATTTATCAAGAAACACCAAACTTGCCATCTGACGAAGTACCTGTTGGCAAAGATGAAAGTGAAAATCAAGAAGTCCTCAAGTGGGGCGAAGTTCCTAGCTTCGATTTTGAAGTAAAGGATCATACTGATGTTTCTACAAGGTTAGACAACGGCCTTGATTTTGAAACAGCGGCTAAGCTATCTGGTTCACGGTTTGTAGTGATGAATGGAGCCGTTGCCAGAATGCACAGAGCGCTCGGTCAGTTTATGCTCGATATGCATACGCAGGAACACGGTTATCAAGAGGTTTATGTTCCTTACCTCGTAAATTCAGACAGTCTCTACGGTACCGGTCAGTTGCCGAAGTTTGGAGCCGATTTATTTCATACCAAGCCGGCTACCGAAGAAGGTCAGGGAATGTCGCTTATTCCAACCGCAGAAGTGCCATTGACGAACATAGCAAGAGACGAAATATTCCCTTTAAGTGCACTTCCAATCAAAATGACGGCACATACACCTTGTTTTAGAAGTGAGGCCGGTTCGTATGGTCGTGATACAAAGGGACTTATTCGCCAGCATCAATTTGATAAAGTTGAGATGGTTCAGCTAGTTCACCCTGAACAGTCAATGCAAGCCCTAGAAGAGTTAACTGGTCATGCTGAAGCCATATTGCAAAAGTTAGGATTGGCTTATCGTAAAGTTCTTTTATGCACCGGCGACATGGGGTTTGGTGCAACTAAAACTTACGATTTAGAGGTTTGGTTACCCGCTCAAGATACCTATAGAGAAATATCTTCCTGTTCAAATATGGGCGATTTTCAAGCTCGCAGAATGCAGGCAAGGTATAAATCTCACGAGATGAAAAAACCTGAATTATTGCATACATTGAATGGTTCTGGTTTAGCCGTTGGACGAACACTAGTTGCGATACTGGAAAACTACCAACAGGCTGATGGTAGCGTCAAAGTTCCCGAAGCCTTAGTACCCTATATGAATGGTGTTGAAGTAATTTCACCTTCTGCATAAAGCTTACTTACTTATAAACTTATAGGCATTTTGCTGGCTTCGGAAGGCCAGCAATTTTCGTTGCTTGTTTCGCTGGGCCTTTTGGGAACAAACGCTGTACATAACGGCTATTTCCAATGTCAGGCCCAAATTTGTTTGCTAGGCTTTTTACTAATACGCGTATTGCTGGGCTAGTGTCGTATTCTTTATAAAACTCTCTAACAAAAAGTACCACTTCCCAATGGGCATCACTTAACTCAATCGATTCCTTTTGCGCAATAATTTCTGCTATTTCGGTGTTCCATTCTGTATGGTCCAACAAATAACCATTTGCATCTACTTCTATTTTCTTTCCAGCGACCTCTAAAAATTCTTGCATACTGTTTACAAATACTCTCTTTTAAACTGACAGCCTGTGCTATTGCAGCGTAATACACGGGATATGTTGCGTAGATAATGTTACAAACTCTTCAAATTCTATAATATTAATTTTATTGTGCCCTGCAAAATTAGCTAAAAGACCGCTCGCCTGTAGGTCACGCTTGATGACGTAAATAAGAGTGTCAGTGCGCTCGTTTAGCTCATCCAATATATTATACAGTTGAAAAACAGCTTGTTGCGCTACAATAATAGCATGGTGCTTTTCAGCACTATTTTCATCGCTATGACTGCCCAGCATAGGTTTAATGGCATGATAGTCGGAACCTAAAAAAAGAATTAACATAAGTACAATATTCCTGAACTAAAATCGAATAACAGCGGCTGACGATTCACAAAGTCGACTGAATTCAATGCTGCTTATGGCTGATGCAGTGTCGATAATGGTATCACTGGAAAGATTAAGGGAAGCCATATCGTCTTCTAAATAATATATAGCGTCAATATCATACAAGGGCATTACATTGATTTGTTTCGCCATCGATTTCTTTTGTAAATAAGTACCGTCTTGCTTATCTAGTAATTGGTAAAGCCCTTGTTGGGCAAATACAAATGTCACCTCGACACCAACATTGCTTGCTGCCAGCGCTGCTTCTAATGCGTCTTGTGCAGCACTGTTGTAGTAAGGTGGAGATGTCGAAATGATCAGTAAGGTTGTCATGAGCAGTCTCTAAAACTGAATACAAATTGGCGAACTATCGTTGCCAATTGCAGCTGAATTAAGCGCAGAAAAATAATCAGCCATACCTACCGGGCAAAACGCTTCGTGGATATTGCTGTGTCGCTTAAACATGCTCGCATCATCTTCTGATAATACGCCACGTTTTGCTGATGCGGTAACACAAACGTTCAGTGGTGTTTTTGTTTGTTCTGTAAACTGCGTCCAAAGTTGAAGCATGTTTTTTTCACCTGCCCCCGGCTGAATGTCACTATTCGCGTGCAAGACACCATGGTGATAAAAGAAGACCTGTTCTATTTGATGGCCTAAGTCGATTGCTGCCTCACAAAAAGATAGAGCAGTTTGGCCATTTAGAGAGTCAAATGGAGAGCGTGTAATAAAAATAAGGAATCTATTCATAACAAACAAAAACACCCCTTAGAAGGGGTGTTTTCCATCGTGAGTTTGAGCGATCAATCGTCGCCGCCAAATGCGTTTAACAGCGCTAGTAGCGAAGTAAACAAGTTATATATATTCAAATACAGTGCTACCGTTGCCATGACATAGTTCGTTTCACCACCTTTTACAATTCTGCTAGTGTCGTACAGGATAAAGCCAGAAAAGATGAAAACAATAACCGCGTTAATCGCTAAATGTACGGCCGGAACAGCAAAGAACATGTTTGCTATGCTTGCTATTATTGCGAACACTAAACCTACTATTAGAAAGCCACCTAAGAAACTAAAATCTTTCTTAGTAGTGATTACGTAACCTGACAATGCTACAAAAATAATTGCGGTTGTGCCAAACGCTTCCATAATAAGTCCAGGATAACCTACATTTAAGTAGTAGTTTATCAATGGACCGAGCGCTGCGCCCATTAAACCTGTAAACAAAAACGTTAAGGGAAGTGCAGCGGTAGAGTTTGCATATTTCGAAACAGCAAACAGCGAAGCAAACGCAGCCAACATGAGGCCAATTCTTGCAAAACCACCTAGATTCATACCCATCGTGATCCAGGCACAAACAGCACTAAAGACTAAAGTCATCGACAATAGTAGATAGGTGTTTTTTAATACCTTATTGATTTCTATCGCTGACCGAGTGCCAGAAGCAGAATATACTGAACGTTGTTCCATTTTGTACGTCTCCACGTTAAATAATAATTGAGTAAAACAGTTGGTTATTTGTTAGATACTTTGTAGGGTGTTTGGTTCAAAATTTCAAGTAGTTTTCACTAAGTAATGTATATTATTACAGGAATGCATAAAAAATGTTCAAACAAACAAAAAAAAACAGTTTTTTCTATGTAAAGACTTTACAACAGTCAGTTTGATGCTTAATATGCGCACCTCTTACGCAGAGTCACTTGTTTCAAGGTGAACTTATGAACCTAAACAGGGTCATAACTTGAAGTTAACCCTGGGGCTAGGGTAATATGACAATTCATTAATTTAGAAATAGATTAATGACATAGCGTAAAAAGTTTATGGATAGCTGGCAGAGCTCGGTTTAATGCACCTGACTTGAAATCAGACGTACGGTCAAACGTACCGGGGGTTCGAATCCCTCGCTATCCGCCAATTTAAGGGCCTAAACAATGTTTAGGCCCTTTTTGGTTTGCGCAAATAAAACTGGCTGGTTCTGAGCCGGTTTCTACAAGCTGTTTATCAAGGTTTTTTCTACAAACTCTCTAATTCATGAAAGCAATATTAATGAAAGCAATGCCCTAAAAAGCTAACTATCAAACTTTAAAGCTTAGCTTACCCTTTTTAAATGATTTCGGTGATCGAACGAACAGGGAGAGGCAATATCCTCAAAGCCTAGTTTTTCAGCAGCCAAATTGGTATCGACAGTACTTTAAAGAGATTATCGATACCACACATTCCTTTATTGTTAGAAATCAATACTATTGATATATTAAGTTATTCCAATATGGCGCTATATGTAAGATACTCTCGGCTCGCAGTTAGCTGAATTTAATAAATAATAAGAAATTGAGGTTCCTACGTGATCAAGATTTTATTGGTTGATGACCATGAGCTCGTTAGGACAGGGATCAGTCGTATATTAAACGATGTCAAAGATTTTAATGTTGTTGCTTCCGTTGGAAGTGGCGAAGAAGCCGTTGAGCTGTGTCGTAAAAGTCCGCCTGACATCATCATGATGGATGTCAGCATGCCTGGCATTGGTGGTTTGGAGGCGACACGCAAAATTTTGCGATTTTGCGACAGTACACGCATTATTTGTTTGTCAATGCACAAAGAAAATCCTATACCTACCAAAATAATGCAGGCGGGTGCGCATGGTTTCTTAACGAAAGATGCTGACCCTAGCGAAATGGTAAATGCTATTTATAAAGTATCTTCAGGTCAGCGTTATATATCAGCTGACGTTGCGCAGGAGCTTGCCATAGGCAGCACTTCACAGAATCATGATAATCCTTTTGAAAATTTGTCAGATCGTGAGCTCGAAATCACATTGATGCTGACAAGAGGCACTCGAGTGCCAGAAATTGCATCTAATCTCAATATTACGGCTAAAACAGTGAACACCTATCGGTATCGGATGTTTGATAAGTTGAATGTGAGTTCCGATGTTGAATTAACGCATTTAGCGCTGCGCCATAAGCTGATACAAACCGAATAGCGATGAGTGAAGACGTTTTATTTGATTCAGAGGCCTTTCTCAAGAACCTGACTTCGAAGCCTGGTGTTTACAGAATGTATAACATTAGAGAAGAAGTCATTTATGTAGGCAAGGCTAAAAATCTAAAGAAACGAGTTAGTTCATACTTTCGCAAAAATGTAGACAGCGTAAAAACTCAATCGCTTGTTACGCATATCGCAAAAATGGACGTGACGGTTGTTTCAAGTGAAACCGAAGCGTTTATACTAGAAAATAATTTCATAAAAAAATATCGTCCGCGTTACAACGTGGTGTTGCGTGACGATAAATCATACCCTTTTATATTCCTGTCTGAACACGAACACCCGCGACTGAGCTTCCATCGTGGCACAAAAAAACTAAAAGGTACCTATTTTGGCCCATATCCTAGCGCGTGGGCGGTAAGAGAAAGCCTCAGATCCATGCAACGAATATTTCCAATCAGACAGTGCGAAGACAGCTATTATAGAGCTCGCAGCAGACCCTGTTTGCAATATCAAATGAAGCGCTGTTCAGCACCTTGTGTCGCTGGTTATGTAAGCGACGAAGAGTATCGAGAACAAGTAAACTTAGCTACACTATTTCTCAGAGGAAAGAATTCTGAAGTGATAGCTTCGTTAGTCGACAAAATGGAGCAGGCAAGTATCGCCTTAAACTTTGAGGCAGCTGCTCGTTATAGAGATCAAATTAGCGCACTGCGTCGCATACAAGAACAACAGTTTGTGACTGGTAATCAGCAAGAAATGGATGTATTTGGTTTTGCCTTTAAAAATGGTTACGCCTGCGTCCAAGGCCTTTTTATTCGCGATAGCCAGTTGTTGGGCAGTAAGTCATTTTTTCCTAAAATTCCGCGAGATATAGATGGTGAGACCGTCTTTCAGTCTTTCATTCTGCAATTTTATCTTGCAGGAAATAAGACTATTCCTAGACAGATTGTTATTCCAATGAAGTTTCCAGAAATGGAAGATATCGAAAAAGTGCTGACAACTGAAGCTGGCTACAAAGTTAAATTCTTTGAGGGAGTGAGAGACGAAAAAAGGCAATATTTGCAGTTAGCAAACAAGAACGCCGACAATTCACTCGAAACTCAACAAAATCAGCAGAAATCGATGTTTGCACGATTTGTCGATTTAGAAAAAGCGATTGAAAGAGATACACCCATTAGTAGAATGGAATGCTTTGACATAAGTCACACCTCGGGACAGCAAACCGTTGCTTCATGCGTTGTTTTTAACCGCGACGGTCCATTAAAGAGCGATTATAGAACCTTTAACATTGAAGGTATTACTCCGGGAGATGATTACGCAGCAATGGCACAAGCATTGAAGCGCCGTTACAAGTCGCCTAACGCAGACGCTAAGCTACCCGATATATTATTCATAGACGGTGGCAAAGGGCAGCTTTCACAAGCAGAAGCGCATTTTGAAGACTGGCCAGCCGAATTCAAACCCATGCTTATTGGTGTGGCTAAGGGCAGCAGTAGAAAAGCCGGACTAGAAACATTGATAAGAGCCGGCTCGTACGAAACTATTCCGATGGAAAGTGATTCTCCTGGTTTACATTTAATCCAACATATTAGAGACGAATCGCATCGTTTTGCGATATCAGGGCATCGAAATAGAAGGCAGAAAGTCAAGAAAACGTCGACCTTAGAGGGTATATCAGGCGTAGGCCCGAAGAAACGACAGGCTTTATTGAAATATTCAGGTGGTCTGCAGGGTCTTAAAAAAGCGAGTAAGCAAGAAATTAGCAAGGTTCCTGGGATAAGCGAGGAACTTGCCGATATCATATACGATCATTTGCATTCTTAATTGAGTCTGTTCTGGTATCATATTCCGAGAGAAGAGTTTTAAACCAAGGTATGTAGTTATTATGTGGACCATCCCCAACATTATCACCATGTTCAGAGTCCTTCTGATACCAGTATTTGTTCTTGTCTATTTTCTTGATTGGCGATGGGCTCATCAGGCTGGCGCATTTATATTTTGGTTTGCAGCTATAACCGATTGGTTTGATGGATATCTGGCCAGAAAACTAAAGCAGTCAACACCTTTTGGTGCTTTCCTTGATCCGGTTGCCGATAAATTAATTGTTGCAGCAGCGTTGCTCATGGTAACGCACACTTATGCTAGCGTGTGGATTACTGTCCCTGCCATTGCCTTGTTGATGCGTGAAATTTATGTATCGGCTTTACGCGAATGGATGGGGCAGTATGGAAGTGCTTCAGTTGTTAAGGTGTCATTTATCGGGAAATCTAAAACGATGGCGCAAATGCTCGCGTTAATCGGATTATTATCTGGTTTAGAGGAGTTCATGGGCTTTCCGATCTATTGGGTCACGCTAGGGAAAATTCTACTTTATTTTTCTGCAGTGCTATCGGTCTGGTCTATGGTTGTTTACACCAAAGCCGCGTGGAAGCAACTTAGTCAGGTAAAAGCTTAGTTTTCAGTCGTTTCAGTGCAAAATAGCAGCGAACTGTACAATTTTTAATGAAACAGTATATTTCTTTAAGATTTAGTGTTGACAGGTTTGTTTTTGAGGGTAGAATGCACCCCACATTTCGAGGCGGGAATAGCTCAGCTGGTAGAGCACGACCTTGCCAAGGTCGGGGTCGCGAGTTCGAATCTCGTTTCCCGCTCCAATCTCTTGATTGACGAAATGTAAAAGCAACAATGTTGCGGCGGAATGGCAGAATGGCTATGCAGCGGATTGCAAATCCGTGGATCTCGGTTCGACTCCGGGTTCCGCCTCCAATGCTCATATCACCCAGTACCACAACACACCGCAAGCAACTGATTCACATAGAATAATCCACTTTTGAGTGGATTTTTTTACGCCTGAATTTCACCACTATTCGTGTGCTACCAGCACTTTTGTTGGTACTTTTACTTTGCATGTACCAACAAATTTGTAGTATCTTAAAAATGTACCATCAAATTTAGGAATATCACATGCCCTTAACTAGCATGGCTTTGGTTAACACCAAGCCACGGGATAAAGATTACAAGCTGACAGATGGCAAAGGACTCTATCTGCTTGTCAAAACAAATAGCGCAAAATACTGGAGATGGTCTTACAGGTTTGAAGGTAAACAAAAGACTATGGCTTTCGGTGTTTACCCTGAAGTAACTTTAAAACAAGCAAGAGATAAACGAGACAATGCTCGTACTCTTTTAGCTAACGATATAGATCCCCAGCAAGAAGCAAAGAATATTAGGATAAAACGTACTGAGGAAGAACAGGAGTCTGTCTTAATATCAAAAGTGCTTGATGATTTCTTTAAACACTATTCAGATGGTAAAGACCCTAAAACAATAACTAAAGCAGAAGGTCTGATACGTAACTGGATTAAACCAAAGATTGGGACTATTGGTTGTAGAGAGATAACAGCACAGAAAGTACTTGGCTTAATTCAAGATATTGAAAAAGAGAACAAGAGAGCTACTGCACATAAAGTTGCAGCGTTGCTTAATCAGTTCTTTGCTTACTGTATTGCAGAACCCTCGGTGCCGATTGATCGCAATTGGCTTAATGATATAAAAACCCTGATCAAGACAGCTCCTGAGTCGCATCACCCTGCGTTGATAACCCCACAAGAGGTTGGCAGACTACTTTGTGATATGCACAGCTCTAAGTCGTACTGGCTTACTGTAATAGCTATGAGACTCTCATTGCATTGGTTCATCAGACCAGGAGAACTGAGAACGCTTAAATGGGAGAATGTTAATTGGGATTTGAACTGTATTCAGATTGATAAAGCCAATATGAAAAAGACTTCTATGAGTCAGGATCATTGGGTTCCACTGAGTGATCAAGCCAAGAAGATGTTGACGTTTATTAAAGATAACAATAGACCTTCAGCTTATGTCTTTCCTTCAATTAGATGTTTAGCCAAACCAATGAGTGAAAATACGGTTAACACCGCAATAAGAAAAATGGGTTATGTAGGTAAACAGACTGCCCACGGGTTACGAGCCACGGCTCGAACCCTGTTAGATGAAGAGTTGTCTCAGAACCCAGAATACATTGAACATCAGTTAGCCCATAAGGTTAAAGATGTAAATGGTAGGGCGTACAACAGAACAACTAAGTTAGATGAACGAAGAGTCATGTTACAAATGTGGTCGGACTACCTTGACGATTTGGAGTTTAAAACACAGAACAATATAGAAATTAAATCTAAGTACGAAAATTCACTTAAGGGATAAAATGAAGAAGTTACTTGTAGGATTGTTAGTAGTTGGCTTAACTGGTTGTGCAACAGGCCCAACTAAGAAAGTTATGACACCGGATGTGTACTTACTGTTCGCAAACATTTGGGCTGATAATGTAGGTTGTTACCAGAAAAACTATATATCTCCTCAACAATATGCTGAAGGTATAGATAGTTTTTCTCACGTACTAAATACTTGGGTTTACGATGTTGACAGGATGAAGGAAGAAATTGATATTCGATTTAGATTTTTGATCACTAATGCTAGTAACTGTAAGAATCATGAATTTGCATTAACTCAGGTAAAAAGCGCCAGTGACAAGGCTAAGGGACGAGAACAGAGGTATGTGGAAAATTATAATAAATCTTTAGAGTCATTTGCTAACTCAATGAATCCTCCTAGAGTAAAGACTACCTGCCTGACGACAGGTAGCCTAACAATGTGTAACTAGCTTTCAACAGCTACTTCAAGTGGTGCAGCATTTTCTGCTTGCGCCTGAGTTTCTTGAAGTTTGTCTTGAACTGCTCTAGCAACAATAAAGGCTGCGTAATGGCGGCCTTTATCTTCTTCGCTAAGTTCCACAAATGCTTGTGTATTTGGTAACACTAAGTCTTCCGAAAAATTCATTTCAATATCAGAAGATTGGTTAGTATCCGGTGTAATCGTGATTTTGATTTCCATGGTGTTCCTTAAAGGGTTTAATTAAAGGGGATCGTTATTGATCCCTTTGTTGTATTTTTGTATCAATCCAATCTTGAATTTCGTTATCTACCCAGCCTACAATTTTGCCCGTAAGGTTTACTGGTCTGGGGAATTCGTTTCGTTTGATTAGATCATAGAGATGCGTCTGTCCAATGCCACATAACTGCAATACTTCTTTTCTTCTCAGTATGCGGGTAAGTGGAATGACTCTCTCTTTTAAGAATGGTTCTAGGGTGGTAGTCATACCATCTCCATTGAGTTGTAACACGACCAGAAGGGGTCTTTAAAGGCTAACCTCGGTTTCCCGCTGCCTCATGGCTGGTGTTACCGCCTTGGTTTATTAAACTACAAAGTCAGCAAGCTTGGTTTTAAGCTTGTTGGCTAGTCTAAGATCATCAGCTGCTTGCGATAGCATCAGTTCACGCTCATTGACTTCAGACTCTTGCTTGGCAATGTACTTGTCTAGCTTTGTCTTGATTACTTCAAATGCTTTAATCAGGGAATTAATAGCCATTACGATTTGCTCCGCATATCTAGGATAGGTGTTGAACCACCACCTAAGATTGTGTGTGGTAATTTACCATCCCAGTTCTGAGCTTCAGTTAACTTTATGATAAGAGGATTACCATTAAGTGCTTTGGCTTTCGCTGTGATAGCAGATGCTTCAGCAATACCTTTGATACGAGTTGACTCAGCTTCAGCAATTGCGACTAGAGTAATACCATCAGCTTTCGCTTTAGCAGTATTCACATCACGCTGTGCTTCAAGGTTTTGACGAGCTAATCTATGTTGCTCGGCATCAGCTAAGTTCTTCTCAGTCTGCTTGGTTTCAATTGAGTTCAAGTACTTTTGAGGTAATTGGATGTTCTCAATTTGAATGTTGTCCACAGTGACTGGGAAGCCTTCCATCTCGTCCATTAGTAGACGCTCAATTCCAGCAATAGCAGCCGCACGGTCTTGTATAAGAGCTTCTGCGGTGTACTTTGGAATGATGTCCTTAGTGGCTGATCTAAATCTTGGATCTAGTATGCGTTGTTCAAACTGAGTTAGGCCACCATATTGCTTGAACAAATCCAATGCAGAGGATCTTTCTACCGTCCAGTTAACTGAGACAGCAACTGTAACCGGCATTTGTTCAGCAGTACTTGAAGCCATGTTCTCTTCGTTCTTGCGAGTACGCACTTCGATCTCTTCAACAGAGTCGATCATCGGTACTTTGAAGTGAATACCAGGGTTTACTTGATACTTGGCTTCACTGAATCGCTTAACGATACCAATGTGGCCTTCTTCAACTGTGAAGAATGTACCAAGTAATATAGGGAAAACCACAACCGCTACAATTGCTAATGTGATGTATCGCTTAATTCGTTTCACTGCTGCTGCTTGATCTTGTTCGTACATAATTACGCTGCTTCCGTTTTCGTTGCTAGTTTGTATATACGACCTAATGCATCGTATAAGTGGGTTTCAAAATCATCTACTGTCGCATCAAGCTCTTGTAGTATTTCGGTTAGGTGTTCGTTGTCTTCACGACCAGCCCAAATCTTTTGATAAGTGCCATCTTTATAGCCGTTATCCTGTCTAAAGAAGTTAAGCACGTTCTTACCGATGTACTGCTTATACAGGTCATCAGTAGTCATACCGCTGCGTTCTACGATAAGTAAGAAGACATGTGTTGGCATCAATCCAGAAGCGCAAGAACCTGCAAAGAGCTTAAGTAATTCAACTAATGTCATGCCTGCCGGTTTTACAGGTAAGCCATTAAAGCTATCTGTGGTAGTTACACCGATCTTGGTTTCTTCTATCAGCTCAAGCATGATTTCGGATATTGTATCAATAGAGCCGTGGCAGCCTTCTTCCATAACTCCTGAAAGGATAAAGTGCCAAATATCTACAAGCTCCATCTGGAGTTGATCCATGTCTGGTTCTTGATGTTTCCACCATTTCCAGCCGTGATGATCAATAGCTTCAGTAGCTTCCATCATTGCAGCCAGTGACCAGTCATTACCTGCTTGTAGCCAATCTGAGTTGACTTTGTAGTTCATGCTGTTTTGTAAAGTCAGCATTGTTACCATTTGTTTTTTATTAAACATGATTATCCTAATCTGTGGTGTGTGTGGGGGAGGTTGCTAGTCTTTCCTAGCAGTCAAAGTTTAAGAGGTTAAAGCGGCCCAACTATGAGGAAATAATGGCGCAATAACATCGTTCACTTGTTTAGCAAGATCTTGGATCTCACCTTGTGCATCAGACTTAGAACGTTTGTTTACGAAGTTAGCGAAGCTAACTAAGTTACCCGTCCAAACCCAATTGACTTCACAGCCTTGTGGTAGAACAAATCGTGCTTGTTCTTCAGCTACACCTAGTTCTAGTAGGTAATCATAATTAGAAACGGCATCACTCATAACACCATCGTAAAATGACTGAAGCTTAGTTTGAGTGCTTGGATCAAATGCTTCACCGCTGCCCTGCTTTTTATCACTAGCTTGCTGCCTAAAAGTAGGCGTAAAGTAATCAGGAGCAGTGCTAATGTAGCGTCTGGATTCCTCATTCTCAATCAAACCCACTTTGTGCTTAAACGCTTGAGTTCTGATTGGGATAGGTGCTTGCATACGCAACGTAATTGCTGTGTGTGCGAACGGAGTCCAGTGATGATGCTTGGCTAAGAATTTGATCAGTCCTACGTCTTTGCCACGTATTACTTTTGGTGGATCTAAAAAGTCTTTACTAATACCGTCTTGGACTTTTAATTCCACCTCATTACCATCTTCATCTAAGTAGACATAAGATGACGTTTTATTGAAGCTCACTCTAGCAGCGTTAACTACTGAGAGGTCATTGCCCATACGGTCTACGTATTCAGCTTTCATTAGGCGAACACCTCGTTATTGAGTTTTGTTAGATAAAAATGACGGGCTTTGTTGGCAATAAATTTACCTACGTCCCTCATCGTAAGATTATTGGCTTCGAGAACATCTTGTTCTTCCGTCCAAACATCTTTGCTTACCCAACCAATGAAATTGCCTACATTCTTTTGATCCAGGCCCAGTACTTCAACACCCTGGTTCAGCCTGTTTTCAGTAACTGCATACTCAACGAACTCTCTCATTGAATTAAGCTTCTCTGGATCAACAGCTGCTAAAGTTTTCACTTTAGACACAGAGTGTTTCTCGCCTTTAACCTTAAAAAGTAAGTCAGTATGGCTAGGATGGGTGCATCTCCAAACAATGCCTTCACCTACACCAGTTACACCTAATGCATGAGCTACAGGGCATTGGTCTTCTACAGCTAAAGTAAGCTCTGTGAGTCGGTTAATGGAGTTTTCAGGCATCTGTAAATCAACTGTTTCCTCATAAACAGGAAAGTCGTCAATAAAGAATACATCTGCTCTTTCAAGTAGGCCGTGTGAATCGCTGCTTAGATGTAGAGAACTTAATGGTATATGCTTACCTTCAATTTCTGCTGCGAACATTACAAACATCTTAGGCATATTAGTTAAGGCAACACCTCTCTGGATATTGCCGCCACACCATTCGCCATAGACGATGACATCTTTACCATCTGCAATGTCTTGCAAAAAGTAGTGCCAATCAGTTTCAATACTTTCAGCCCATGTAGCAAAACCAGCATTGTCATTAAGAGGTTGAATTAAACGTGATCTGCTTTGATAGTAAACCTTGTCTTTTTGTACCGAGTAACTTATTGCCGCATTGGTTCCGTGTAACTTAACGGTTCCAATAAAGCTTAGGTGTGTAATCGTGGAAGATTCTGCAATGTCGCGTATGTCTTTAACTACATTACGGAACTGTCCTATTTTTGGGAAAGGCTGGAACATACTAGTACCCCTGTATTTCGATAACTTGGATGGCATCTGGGAACTCTTCCAAATCACCATCGTTTATGCTTTCAGGCATGTAAGTATCTTGGTCGATATAAGCAGCACTAACGTATGTTGCTGCCATAGCGGTTTGACCATGATCAGCATTGACCCTAACTTCCATTTCGCCACCATGGATGGCTTGCATTTCTGTGAGTTGTTCAATCAGTGTGTCTAATTGCATAATTAGTACTCGAACTCGTCATCTGCTACATGACCAGCAGCCCAATCTAACGCATCAGCAACACCTTGTTCATAGGTCATGCCTGGGTATTTACTGGGTTCATTTTCTTGCACATTGTCACGAGCTGTTTCAATTTCTTCTTTGGTTTTCATAATTTACTTCCTAGTTGCGCGATGTTTACTGTGTGTCGTTCCACCTCACCAAAGTCCTTATGAAGTACAATAGCTTTGCTGTCTTGTCCTGATCTGTATCCGCCCCATGATGCATAAGAATCTTTGGCTGCGAGTGTACGGAAGGATTCAACAGTACAACCGTTGTATTCTTTTAAAGTGTCGTGGTGAATGTGGCCTGTGTACCAATATCTAAACTGGGTTTCGCCCCAGTCTTGCGGTTTATCAGTCGCCATAACAAGCGGAAGCTTGTCAGCCTTTGTCGTATGTCCGTGATGCACTCCGAAGAAGCACTTACCGAACCGCACAAAGTTATAAGGATTAGCGGTTACATCAATGATGACTCTTGGTTCGTTTTTGAACATGTGCTTCAGTGTTACTTGAAGGAACATTGAGCCAGTATCATCATGGTTACCGATTGCATTGATCACACGTACTGTCTCATGGTGCTCTAGTGCTGCCATGATCATGTGTAATAAGATTTCTACACCAACATCAGCCATAGTAAGAAAGTTCTTGTCTGTGTCTAATGGGTGTCCTGAACGGGTAGTAGTCCCTGCGATGTTATCTGCATGGAAGTAATCACCTAAGTTTACGATCACTGATTGTTTACAAGGAGGAGCTGTTAATACCAGTCGAGTGAATATTCCTATGAATACTTCTCTGGCCTTGGCAATATCCCAGTCTTCACCCGCTTCATCAGCTAGTGCTAACATTCCAATATGCGGGTCACCAAGTGGATATACCGCCATTAGATCGGATGATCCATGTATGATTTTATTAGTTGGTTTGTAGACCGGCATATCTTTAACTAAGCCGTCAATAACTGCCTGCATTAAAGCGATACTGTCTTCTTTGTTTACATCTGTTTTTACCCACTGTCCGGCAACTTGGCCTTCTGCGTTGTATCTTGTTGATACACCCTTAACGTAATGGGTATCAGGTGTGTAATGCATCATGTCATGTTCAGGGGCATAGCCACGCAAAGCAGCATACTTCTTAACCCTGAGAACAGAATCACCAACAGTTGATCTAGTCAAGCCCATAGCGTCAGCGGTGGCTTGTTACTACTTAATTATATGGTACATATTATGGTACTTTAACTAATAGATTACAATATAAATTAAGTAATATAAGTATATACAATGGGTTTATGGATCTCTATTAGGGACTCATACAGTTTTAACATGATTAACAAAATAGGTGAGAGACAGAATTTAATAACCAAATTCAGGATGGCGTTCATCAAATTCTTCTCTTGTTAATTTGAGTGGTTCACTAATTCCACGATGAATAATTTCACCAGAACTTAAGACTGAGTTTCCATTTCTGATTTTAAAACGCCAACCTCCGTTGATGACCGAATATTCTTCTCCATATTTATCACAGAGTATGTTTTCTTCTTCAAACCAATAAAGCATGTTTAGACCTCAAAAGTGTATAGGGTAGTAAGCTTCGGTTTTATGATCCGACCGATGCTATCGTTTGTTAGATAGAGGTTACTTGAGTTCTTAAAAAACCAAAGCGAACAATCTAATCGGTAAAGTCCATTTGTCCATTCATACATGCTCATAGAGGTAGCAACTAATTCTGCAACCTGTGGGCTTCCGCATAGATCGCCAAATGAGTACTCCAGTATCGTTGTGCCGCCATAATCACCATGAGCTAACACAATGTAGCCCTCATGCTTAGAACCTGGCTCTGGATACATGTGGCCCCATGTGTCTTGCATTACATTATGTTTCTTCGTGTTAACGAATACATCTACCATGCTGCCCATAATTTACTCACTTAGTTTAATTGTTTAAATTTATTGTTGCACAGTACATTTCTGTATGTATAATGCTCCTCGTTCCGCAGACGTTCACCTACGTTCTGTTGGTACTTTAGTTGGTACAGGGTATTTAGTAAACACAAATACCTATTAATTATCAGCTAGTTAACTACGCTATATGTGGACGGGTTCCGCCTCCACTTAATGCTAGTTAATTAAGTCGCAGCATCAGTGCCCGGGTGGTGAAATTGGTAGACACAAGGGATTTAAAATCCCTCGCTCGTAAGAGTGTGCCGGTTCAAGTCCGGCCCCGGGCACCACTTCCAAAGATAGTTGTTACTATGATAATAAGATACGCGTCAAACATGTATCAATAGAAAATCTCATGATGACACATTCAATGTTTTTTGTATCAACGCCATACTTCCCTAATTAATTAAATCTAACGTTCAAAACGAATTTTGGCGCTTTAGGCCATCCCAACGATCAGGTTCTGCGAGCCAATTTAGCGCAAGCGTTGGCATTATCCGAATTATTGCTATTTAACCGGAGGGGGCGACAATGAGCGATTCTCGGCTTGGGGCGACGAAATAGGACAAATGGACGGTTTTAAATGATACGGTTGTTCGGCATTCGGTTTTGTATTGTTCCATAATTGGATAAAATTCAAACACTTCTGTGTCAGCTTTTTTTACATAGGCTAAATAAAACAAACAAGTATTAGCTTTAAAGTATTGATAAATATTGGTTTTAATTTTTGGCGTAAAACTTGCTTAACAAGGCTATTACAACTCCATAAGTTTACAGAAATGAAAATTACAAAAACACTATTCGGTTTCTTAGTTCTATCAATCGGGCTAACAGTTCCCGCTCACGCTGTTCCAATCTTTTTACAAACTTCTATAACGGGCGAAATTAGCGTTTTAAATGATGGTTCATTAATCGAAGCTAATAATCTAGGGGCTCGCAATAACCCTGTAACAATAAACGGTGTCTTGTTCGGCTCAGACGAATCTGCATTGAGCGCAGGTTGGACAGATGGTTCTGGAAATTTTTCTAATGATAATTTCAATACTGATCTAGAAGCACTTTTAGATGAATTGGTTTACGCATCTGGTTTCGGGAGTCTTGGGTTCACGTTAGACGGTCTAACGATCGGTAACAGCTATAGATTACAATTACTGTTCTCAAATGACAAAAACTCTACTGGTAACGACATTTTTGTTTCGCTGTTAGGGTCTGACTTCTCGTTAAAAAATTGGCAGCCAAATGCTGTAAACTTAATTGTAAGGTTTACTGCCGAAGCAGAGACTTTATTTGTCGGATTCGACGGTCCTAATAATCAACCAGGAAGAGCTGTTCTAAATGGTTATGCTCTACATGAGGTCCCAGAACCATCAACATTAGCCATCCTAGCATTAGGTTTAATTGGTTTAGGCGCGCGTCGCTTCAAAAAATAAATTTATTAATTTTTCTGAAAGCACCTGCCATTCGGTAGGTGCTTTTTTTATTTCTGTCATCTGCTAAAAGTAACTATCCTCAGGACTGCTATTGCGCGCAATCAAATCAGTGATAATGCATCGCTTTCAATACCCTAAAGATAGTGATGTTCAGGCCCCGGCACTTATAATTTTTTAGCAACCTGTTATGTATAACAAATTAATGTTTTAATTATCCCATGTTTTTTCGAATAACATTATTGGTTTTCTTACATCATGATATCCACCATTATTTCGTGTCATGACTTATTTAAAAAAATTGAGTCTAAAAACACGTCTAGTATAAAAATACTGTTCACAACCATGGCAAACGCACCTACGTCAAAGCCTGATTTGAAGCGAGAAGATGTTTCGTTGTATATACCAAAATCTTTGTTGTTCGATTTCGAAAATGACTTTGTGAATAAACAAAATTCGTTTAGCAATATGATGCCATCTCTTAGTGCCTTTCAAGTTTCGGCTCAAAAGCTCGGACTGAACGTAGACGACGAGATTGTGGTTTATGACGACTTTGGTAATTTTTGTGCGTCAAGGGCTTGGTTTATGCTCTTATCTATGGGCTTTACGAATGTTAAAACGTTGGACGGCGGGTTACCCCAATGGATTAAGTGTGGTTATAAAACGGAAAGCTCTCTAATAAGTCCCAACATTGAGTCCAACGTTCAGTTGAAAGCATCGCTTAATTATTCCTTTGTCGATGCAGACTATATTTGTACTGCATTGTCCGCATGTTTATTAGTACCCGCATCTAAAGCTTCAACTACGATTACCCTGCAGACAGGCAAAACAAATAGGTCTCAACTGATTGACGCAAGAAGTTTTGGACGTTATGCAGGCATTGAGTCCGAACCAAGGGCTAGTATGAGGTCGGGACATATACCTACTTCTGTGAATATACACTATGCAAGTTTGCAGCATGCAGGCAAGTTTAAATCCTCTGACGAATTAACAGACATGTTTGAGGACAATAATATTAATCTCAAGAATGAAATGATAATAAGTTGTGGTAGTGGCGTAACAGCCTGCATTGTTGCACAAGCTGCCTATTCTTTAGGAGCGCCTCGCGTTAAAGTCTATGATGCTAGTTGGTCAGAGTGGGGCGCCAGTCAGACATTGCCCATCGAGGTGGGTGTATGACTGAAGTCATAGCATTTAACTGGTTAGAACTCTTCTCAATCGCTGTTATTCACTTTTTTGCTGTAGCAAGTCCTGGGCCCGACTTTGCTGTTGTACTTAAGCAAAGTATGCAGCAGGGAAGAGCGGCTGCAATATCCACCAGTATTGGTATTGGTACTGGCATACTGTTGCATGTTACTTATTCTCTGATTGGAATAGGCTTAATAATTAAGACCACTCCGTGGTTGCTAAATATACTGCTATATCTGGCCGCTGCTTATTTAGCATGGATTGGTATCAGTGCTTTAAAGAGTCAACCGCATGGCCAGGCCAAACTATCGGCTGTGCCTGTCCCACAAAAAAGCTTGATAAAATCATTTATGATAGGTTTCATCACTAACGGTCTAAACCCGAAAGCCACGTTATTCTTTTTGTCTGTTTTCACGGTAGCAATATCATCAGAAACGCTTTTATCACATAAAATTATCTATGGCTTATATATGGCTGTTGCCACTGCCGCATGGTTTATATTTCTATCTGTTGTCATTACGCATCGAAAAGTACGTGCGTTTTATGAGCTAAATGGCTACATCTTTGACCGTATTATGGGAGTTGTTCTCATAATCATGGCTTTATTCCTTGTTGTCACCAGTTGATTAGAGAACCTCTTTACATTTTTTAGTATACTTCGTCACGGCAAATGGTGTGTACTTGTTCTATGGGAACGATGAATAAATCTGTAAAATGACGTAATTCATACGTAAAATATGTGGTGAGTATGTGGTTCTAATTTAAAATTAGTGGCGTTACCTAATTAACGTGGAAAATTAAGTCTCAATGAATAAAGTACCAAAACAAAATTATACTTTAGATATTAAAAGCCTTTTTGAACGAGGGAACATCGCGACCAAGCAAAACTTACCAGTTATGCTTCGCTGCATGTTTATTTTGCTTTTTATCGGGCTTGCTGCATTCGTGGCTTTCTTCAACATCTATGAGATAGAAACAGTGGCTCAACTTGAAGCCATGCAAACTGAAACGTATTTCTTTAATATGTTATTGACAGTTTTATTGTCACCGCTGATGGCCGGGATGGGTATGCTGGCGGTTAAAACTGAACGAAAACAAGCGATTAATGTTATTAGTTTGTTTATGTACGTCCCCTTTATACTCTGGCTAGCCACAGCAGAGTTGATTATATCCTTGCTTACCCAAGTGGGTATGACGCTGTTTATTTTGCCCGCAATTTACATTTTTATTACTACCATCTTTGCGAAACTTTTAATAGCGGATAAACAGCTAAGACCGTTTCTTGCAATAAAAACCTCGATTCAAATGTGTAACCAGTATTTATTGCAACTTACCGTCTTATTCGCTATTTTCTTAGTCTTGTTCGTGATCGGCATGCTAACCTTTGGTTTAGCATTTATTTGGGTGTTGCCTCTTTATTACAACGTTATCGGCATTTTATATAATGACTTGTTTGGAACCAACGTTGAGGCCCCTCAAACACAAGCTGGCAACTCCGAGGAAACGCATTTTGATGCATAAATTGAAAATTATTTCGATTGCCGTCATCGTTCTTGTTTTAGTGCTGTTTGGTGTATATTCATTACAACCAGAGCAATCGGTTATACAAAAAATCCCGCAGAGTGAATCGGCTAAAAAGCCCATCCCAGACTTTAGCCAATATGAAATCACGACGGAAAAAAAGAGAGCATTTTTTAGTTATTTAAAGCCAGCCGTTGAAGCACAAAACAATCATATTTTAGTACAACGAGAATTCATTCATGGCTTGAGGGCAAAATATATATCCGGCGAAATGATAACTGAGAAACAAATGCAAGAGCTCAATTGGCTCGCCGATGAATATCGTGTCGACGTAGACAAAAGCCTAGAGCCCGTATTTGATAAGCTATTAACTAGGGTTGATATTATTCCTGTAGAGTTGGTGTTGGTCCAAACTGCGAATGAATCAGCCTGGGGAACATCACGCTTTGCTCGCAAAGGTTACAATTTCTTTGGTCTTTGGTGTTTTAAAGAAGGCTGTGGTTTTGTGCCCAAACGTCGTAATGATGGTTCGGTACATGAGGTAGCAAAGTTTAATAATCTATCAAGGGCTATGTATACATATATGCGCAATTTGAATAGGCATGACGCTTATCGAGAAATGCGCGCAATTAGAAAACAGTTGCGGAATAAAATGCAGCCGATTTCAGCTGTTGCACTAACTGAAGGGCTAACGAAGTATTCAGAGCGCGGCGACGATTACGTAGTGGAATTAAAACAAATGATTAGAGTTAATAAGGATTTGATGTAATGCAAAAACCTATCTTATTGGTAGTTTTAGCAATGTTACTGACGCAAGTAGCTTATGCTGATGAAGTAGAAGTAAGTTACAAGACATTTTATAGTCACGTTAAAAAGTTAGATAATGAAGACACTCAGGCCCTGCAGTTTGCTTTTGGGTTTAAGCATGTTGGCACCGGTGAGCTATGCACAATAAATAAAGCACGAATAAGCACACAAAAAGTTCAGCTCCCCCTTACGGTTACGGCAGAGAACCGCTTCACTATACAATCTGAAAAAGCCCTTAGTTTGGCGGATGCGTTTGTTGTGATTGATTTTAAAGAGCCTTCAAATCAGTGCGACATTTCCGTTCAACTTGAAACAAAGCCAGAGTTTTTAAAAGCAGAGTATACGTTCGAAGAAATGCAGTTTATTTACGAACAGTACGAAGCATTTTTTAACGAGATGGGCAGCTTTCTATCCTTTATGATGCCAACGGTCAAGGGATTGATGTTTCAATTTAGCGACCAAGACTTACGTGAAGCCACCAAAACAGGCGAGATGGTCAATGCAGGTACACTGATGTTGGATGATGAATGGTTTGAACGTAAAAAGGGGCTGAAACTGCAAACCATACCGTTACGCATAACGGCTATGGCCAGCAAGTAGTCTAGGAATTAAGTTTCTTTCACAATATTTAATTGATACGCAATTTGATGCGCTAGGCGCTCAACGGCTTGATTTCCCTTCTCTGCAACCTCAATTGCGCGATGAAATTCAAGTATCCCGACATCATGCAGTTGAGGTTCAATTAAAATATCGGGCGGCTCACCAGCGAGTCGAGACCGAGTTACTCTAGCTTGCAGTATTTCTAATGAACTACTCATAACACCTACAATCCCCGGAGGCGTTCTTTTATTCGGTTTAGTGTCTGGTGAAAACCATTTCTTTATAAAGCCATCGCTTGCTCTATCTAGCATTTCATCCGTTTTTCTTTGGTTTTCTTCGTGCTCACGTTCACAAGTTTCAATAAGGCGTGGACGGAAGTCTGCGCTCAAATTGACAGCAATAACAAAATCAGCGCCCATATGTCTGCATTGATTCACAGGAACAGGGTTCACGACGGCGCCATCAACTAACCAGCGACCATTATGTTCTACGGGGCTAAATAATGCAGGTATTGCGCACGATGCTTGAATAGAATCACCAACTTCACCTTGATTAAAAACAACCTCTTTACCAGAGTAAAGATCAGTGGCTACACAAGCAAAAGGCAAGTTCATTTCTTCAAAGGTAGAAGCACAAAAATCTTCTCTTAGTTTGTCAAATACCTTTTGTCCGCTAGCAAGTCCACCACGTCGAAAACCGACACCCAGTAGCTTAAACACTTGCCATTCGGTTAATGTATTTGCCCAAGCTTCCAGCTCATCAAGTTTTCCACTTGCAAAAGCAGCGCCTACATATGCTCCAATTGAACAACCCGCGACAATATCTATCTGAACGCCAGCTTTTTGCAAGGCCCTTATGATGCCAATGTGAGCCCAGCCTCTCGCAGCACCAGCACCTAGTGCAAGTCCAATTTTCATATTATTCCTTGTTATATATTTGCAATTTGTATCACAAGTGAATCATCGATATTGGTCGATGAAATTTCTTCACTATTGAATTTATATTCTTTCTTTGGTGCACTGCGGTCTATCGTTAATGTGTCAAAATCGAATAACTGCTTATCTGCCATCTGACTTGGACTGATATTTTGAAAAGATTTAAATAAATTCTCTATTCTGCCCGGCGTTTTTTTGTCCCAATCAGTGAGCATCGCTTTAATATTTTGACGCTGTAAATTTTCTTGAGAACCGCACAGATTGCACGGAATTATGGGGTATTCATTGAGCTCAGCGAATCGAACAATATCTTTTTCTCGGCAGTATGCCATGGGTCTAATGACAATGTTTCGCTTATCGTCAGACAGTAGTTTAGGAGGCATTGATTTTAATTTGGCACCATAAAACATGTTTAAAAAAGTTGTTTCAACCATATCATCCATATGGTGCCCAAGTGCAATTTTAGTTGCGCCTATGCTCTCCGCAAACGAATATAAACTGCCACGACGAAGTCGAGAACACAAACCACAGGTGGTTTTACCTTCGTCAATCTTAGCTTTCACAACTGAATATGTGTCTTTATCGATAATGTAGTAGGGGATATTTTTTGATTCTAGGTAGTTAGGTAAGACATGCTCTGGAAAGCCGGGTTGTTTTTGGTCTAAGTTGACTGCAATAACATCAAAATGAATGGGAGCTGATTTTTTCAGACTGAGCAAAATATCCAACATGGCAAATGAATCCTTCCCACCACTTATGGCGGCCATCACAACATCCCCATCCTCTATCATGTTGTAGTCGTCTATAGCTTTGCCAACGTTTCTACGTATTTTTTTTGCTAATTTATCGTTACTGTATTTTAGCTTTTGGTTAAAGCCTGTTTCTTCACTCATTATGCATTCCGACAACCCATAAGCTGGGTCAATTCATTCAAAATAAAAACGCTGGTCTGTGTATGCTTCCATAGAATACAAAAAAATATGGCGTTTTTCGATGGGTGTCATTTTAATGCTTGTGAGCTTGGTAAGCAATTAACAAAGAGGCGTTAAGTTAAACGCTTTAAGTATTTAGTTGAGAAAGCGAGTAGAGAAAGCTTCTGCCTAGGTCGCAATAGCTTAATTTTCTGGCATAAGCTTGGCTCTTGCTAATATCAACTGAATTTAATTTGTTTTTACAATCAAGGTATCGCAATCAACTGAGTCAATAATAAGCTCCGCTGTATTACCTAGGAGTGCGGCGGTTAATCCTTTTCTTCCAACTGAGCCAATAACTACGAGGTCGGCTTTATATTGCTGGCAAATGGCTGGGATCATATCTTCGGGTAATCCTTCCTGCACATGTATATTAGTATCGTTGACCTTGTATTTCTCAGCCAGTGTATTTAATTGTGTAGTATGTCTTTCTTGCACCGTTTTATTGTAAATTTCGGGAGAAAAACTAGGTACTTCGACCGTTACTTGGACCGGTGCACCAGCATATGAGTTGGCAAAATGAAGATTCGCATCAAGTAGCTGAGATAACTCATATGCTGTTTCAGCCACTTTATCACTCAAGAATACATGTTCATCATCTTTAGCCGAAACACCGATTGCAGTCAGTATAGTTGGTTTTTGTGGCCATTCGTGAGACTTTACTAAGAGTAAGTTAACAGATGAGTTTCGAGCAATGTGCCAATCTGCAGCAGTAAATAAACTAGAAGAGAGTAATCCATGCTTCTTAGTCGCTTTTATAATAAGGTCACAACCATAATCACTGCAGGTATTTATTACCGCTTCATGTAATTTTTTATGCCACACAACAACTATGTCAATCTTAACTTTACCTGTTAGGTTGAGTTGTTTTATTTGAGCCTCTATCTTTAATCTTTCTTGTTCAACCATGGCCTCTTTCATATTGACACGTGCTTCGCTGTTAAGCACTGCGGTCATATCGTAAGATTTATCATAAATACAGGAAAACACGATTATTGTAGCGTCTGTTCTTTGCGCAAATTTCAGCGCACGCAACACCGGAGTTTGTTGTTCGAGGGTGGGGTCGGTAACAGCGAGTATTTTTTTACACGTAAACATGATTTTCTCCAACACTGATATATAAGTTTGTAGTGTGGATGCTTTTTGTTCAATACACCAGTTAAGCTATTGCCGCAGATCAAATAATTGCCGAAAAAAGTTAAAAGTTTAGCTCTATTAAGTTCTGCGCAGAAAGAGCCAAAATAACAGAGCACATGAGATGTTTACTATTTGCACTAACAAACGTTAGTAAAGTTAATTTCCATATCGGGTAAACGCTGCCTAATTCCATCAAAATTAATAATGGATATTAATTTGCCATCAACTTTTATTAATTCTTCTTTTTGAAAGCGGGTTAATAATCTACTGATAGTTTCCACCGTTAAGCCAAGGTAGTTGCCTATTTCATTTCTGGTCATGGATAGGTTGAACTGTTTTGCAGAAAAGCCTCTTTCTTCAAAGCGCTGCGATAAATGGCTCAAGAAGTGCAATAACCGCTCTTCTGCGCTGCGCTTACTGAGCAACATCATTAAATCATGGTCATGTTTAATTTCCGCACTCATGAAGCGCATTATTTGCTGTCTTAACTTTGGAAATTTCACCGACATCTCGTCGAGGGTATCGTAGGGGAGCTCGCATACCATAGCCGTTTCTAGGGCCTGGCTAGAACTGCCGTGCTTATTGTCTTTTAATGCATCAAAGCCAATAATATCGCCAGGGAAATGAAAGCCGATAATTTGTTCAACACCATCTTTATCGCTAACGTATGACTTAAACGAACCAGAGCGTACAGCGTACAAAGAATGGAAATCATCGCCATGGCGAACTAATTTATCATTTTTGTGTAGAGGTTTTTTGCGCTCAATAATGTCGTCTAACGATTCCAATTCATTTTTGTTCAAACTAACCGGCAAACACAAGTGACTAAAGGTACAACTTTGACAGTGAATCGAAAGTTCGGGGGCTTTTGCCATTACTTATTCATCCTTGTTAATTATGCCGTTAAGTTAGCTCATAACTAGGTTTAAGGTCAAGGCCAAAGAACATAGAAGCAACAGCAAAGAGATCGTAATCCTAGTCAATTTATGTTGAAAAATGGGGACTAAAAAGCTTGCTCCTAAACTCGCTGCAAAAAGCGTAGGGAGTGTCCCTACGCCAAAAGAAAACATTACAAGCGCACCTTGCATTGCCGACTCGCTGGCCAGAGACCAAGTCAGCACCGAATAAACCAAACCACAGGGTAACCAGCCCCATATCATGCCATACAGTAGAGTGTACAATGGGTTTTTGAAGGGAATAAGTTTTTTGGATAGAGGGGCTACTTTTCTCCAAAGACTTCCACCTAGTTTTTCTAAGTAAGATAAACCCTTGTACCAATCGCTGATGTAAAGCGCTAATAAAACCAAAAATACAATACTAATAATTTGCAAAAAAGGGAATGCGGATTGAATATTAACGGTTGCAATGCTGCCTATAAAACCAGTAATTGCACCTGCAATCGTGTAACTGACTATACGACCAAGGTTGTATGAAAAAATATAGGGAAGCTGTGATTGCCCTTTAGGAATTGCAAATGAAAATGCACTGGCAATACCACCGCACATACCGATGCAATGAACACCTCCGGCGATGCCAATTAAGAAAGCTCCTATGTAGTTAATGTCGACCATTATTACTTATCGACAGTGCTTGGCTTCGACTCGTTGCTGTCGGAGCCATTACTTTTGTTTAGTGTAACGATACTCTGATCAGCTTCTTTATCCTGGGTATTGATGTCGTCATCAAACAAAATGCTATAGCCTTGGCGATCGAGGTCTTCAAATTGATTCGACCGAACAGCCCAAAAAAATACAACGATCGCGATACCTACAATGATGATAGCAAGGGGTATCAACACATAAATAATACTCATACTTTCAATAGACTCCGTTACCTATAGGGTTTTATCTTAATCTTTAAGCAGCCGCGTAGAGTTAATTACCACAATGATGGAACTAATAGACATGCCAAGAGCAGCCATCCAAGGCGTTAAAAAACCAGCCATTGCTAGTGGTAAAACTAGCACGTTATACCCAATTGCCCACACCATATTCTGTTTTATTTTACGCCGGGTTCTGTCTGCCATAGCCAACACCAAAGAAAGAGAATCCAATCGTGCGTTAAGCAAAATAACGTCGGCTGCGTTTTTCGCTAAGTCTGACGCATTACCTACGGCCAAAGACACATCCGCTGCCGCTAATACAGGAGCGTCATTAATACCATCGCCAAGCATCAATACTTTTTTACCTTGCTGCTGCATGGTCTTTATTGTTGTTAACTTTTGTGACGGGGTACATTGTGCATAGCTATTATTAATGCCTAACTTGTGTGCTACAAAGCTAACATTTTTTTCGCTATCACCACTTAATATACTTGTGTCATAGCGCTTTAATTTCTTCAGTACTGCTGCTACGTCACTCTTTATTTGGTCAACTAACCAGAACGCGGCGACAACAGCGTCATTTTTAGTAAGTATCACTGTGGCATTATCAAGCTCATTAGCTAAAGGTGGGCACCCAGTTAAATTAACAAAGTTAGCTGAACCTAGTTTATAAACATGCCCGTTAAGCTTACCTGCAATGCCATTACCAATGCTTAAGCTAAAATCGTCAATTTGCTCGTCTTTAGTATTTATGTTGAGTTTTGCAAAGGCTTTTGCAATAGGGTGTTCGGATCTTATTTCTAATGCTGTGGCTATTGAGAGCAGTTTATCTCGCTGCTGGTCATCAGCAAACCAAGCTCTTTCGATAGAAAACTCTCCACGGGTTAGCGTACCCGTTTTATCAAACACGATGTCTGTTATTTCAGTAAGTTGCTCGAGTGCATCGGCTCGTTTAAGCAATATGCCGCCTTTGTTTAACTTAGCCATTGCACACGTCAAGGCAGAAGGCGTAGCCAAACCAAGAGCGCAGGGGCACGTAGCAACGAGCACAGAAATAGCGATCCAAAATGCATTTGGACCATCTTGAAAGTACCAAAATGTGTAAGTGATAGCTGTAAATGCCAATACAATCGCACCGAAGTGACGGCTAAGTTTGTCAGCCATCAAGGCAACTTTAGGCTTGTTCGCTAATGCCGTTTCCTGCAGCCGTAAAATTTGATTCACCATCGCATATTTAAGCGATGTAGTGACTCTGATAGTAATAACACCTAGCTGGTTGATTGTTCCGCCATATACCTGTGCGCCCTGCTGTTTTTCGACGGACTCAAACTCACCTGTTAGCATCGATTCATCAATGGTTGCTTGTCCTTCAGTGATTTCCCCATCCACTGGGATGATTTCACCGGCCTTAACAAGTACTAGGTCGTTTACTTGTAACTGCTTAGCTAACACGGACTTCAGTTCGCCATCTACCCACTTAAATGCGGTGACGGGAATATGCTTTAACATATTTGAAGATATTTGATTTGCTTTATGACGCGTTCTTTGTTCCAAGTAGCGACTAATAAGCAAGAAGAAAACGAACATACAAATTGATTCGAAATACACTTCAGCATCAACTTGATTGATTGTGATTATCCCAGCGATATAGGTAGATAATATGGCAATGCTAATTGAAATATCCATATTAATCGTTTTTGCTAATGTGGATTTTAAAGCGCTGAGATAAAAAACACTGCCTGAATACAAAACAACAGGGGTAGTTAAAACAAGACTGACCCAATTGAAATAGCGGGTTGTTTCAGCATCCATATCGCCGAAGAGATCGAAATATTGAGCCATGGCTAACATCATCACCTGCATAGTCATGATACCCGCTAGGCCGAGCTTTTTTAGATAACTTTTCTGTTCATTTTGAAATGACGCTTCATGTTTATCAGCTTGAAAGGGAAGTGATTCATAGCCAATAGTTTTAAGCTTGCCAAGCAGTTGTGAAAGATGAATTTCATCATCATTCCATGTAACCATCGCTCGCCTTGCACCTACGTTAACAGCAACCTGTTTAACGCCACTTACTTTTGCCAGTTGCTTTTCTATAAGCCAACCACAGGCCGCGCACGTTATACCTTCAACAGTTAACTGAATTTGTTTATCTTTACCGCTATCAAAAACAAATTCTTCTTGCAGTTCCGGCTCGTCATAAACCGCAAGTTTACTCATCGTATTGTCAAGCGCAGAATCGCCTTTTGCTGCAGGTTCAGTCCGGAATTCGTAGTAACTCTCTAGCCCGTTATCGACAATTGTGCTCGCCACGGCTTGGCAACCTGGACAGCACATATAATGTTTATTATTGAGAATAGTGACGGGGTATTTGTCACCCTCTAAATTTGGCAGCCCACAATGAAAGCAATCACCTTTTGAAATATTAATAGCCATTGAGTATGGGTACCGCCATTATGGATTAAAACTAGTCGCTTTCGATGTCGGTAAGGTAATGGTTTTTTGAACCTTCCAACTCTCGTCAAGTGGAGTAAGTCGTAACCGCCATTTTCCTTCTACGCTGGTATCGTTTTGAGCTCTGTAAATCCCACTGGCGTCGGCACTTAACAACACAAAAAAATCTCTCTCTTCTAGGGTGACATGAAAAAAATCTAGTTTTAATGCCTCTCTGGTTTGCGGTGCACCTGATAAAAATTCAACGGAGATGACATCGTCCGTTATGTTTAATCTAGTGCTGATACCGAGTGATTTTGCTTTCTCAATTTTATCTAATCTAGCATTAATTGATTTGCCTTCTTTGTAGTAGTCATCAACTACAAGACTGTTGGTACCATCCGTTGCGAAATTGACTACAATGCCGCCAACGATAAATGATGAAACGGGGATACAGATTAGAAACCAAGGCCAAAACTGTTTATACCAAGGCTTAACGTCTAGTTCTTCCATAATGCTTTAACTCTTTTTTTACTTGCGTGAATTAACTATGCTGTCGGTGGGAGAGTATACGGAATTGGGTAAAAAAAAGCCTCGTCATTACGAGGCTTTTTGAGTCGTATTTTTACTTTATTTGAGACAGGCTATAAACATAAGCTGCAACGACATGCACCTTGTCTTCACCAAGCGTCTCTTTAAACGCCGGCATAACACCGTTGCGCCCATAATAGAGAGTTTCAGTCACAGTCTTCTGATTGCCGCCATATAACCAGATATTGTCTGTCAGGTTAGGAGCACCGATCATTTGATTGCCTTTACCATCCATTCCGTGACAGGCTGCGCAAACCACGAATCTGGCTTTGCCGGCTTCTTTTAAGCCTTGATCAACGTCACGACCACTTAGGCTCAAGGTATATGCTACAACCTCGGCTACGCCGTCTTCACCCATGCTGTTGAGCCAACCAGGCATTGCGCCGCGACGACCTAAGATTAATGTTTCTTTGATCTTGTCACCAGAACCGCCATATATCCAATCGTTGTCCGTAAGGTTAGGGAAACCTGATGCTGCACCTTTTGCATTCGATCCATGACACTGCGCGCAGTTCTGCAAGAACAAGCGTTGGCCAACTTGCACAGCTTCTTCATTCTTTGCTAGTTGCTCGACCGGTGTTTTTGCATACTCAGCAAAAATGGGATCGAATTTCTCATTTGCATATTTGATCTGCAGGGCATACTCGTTCCAATTACCGTCTTCAATGTCTTTTTGCAATGCAAGCTTCGACTCTTCAAGTGAAAGCACACCTTGGTTAGAACTTTCCCAACCAAGAAGCCCTTTATACCCGCCTAAACCAGGGTACAAGAGTAAGTAAGCAACACCCCAAACAATACAAATGTAGAATAATATTGTCCACCAACGAGGCAATTGGTTGTTCATCTCTTCTATGCCATCGAAAACGTGTCCCATCGACTCGCCTTCCTTGACCCCAGTGCTATTTGATAAACACCAACGTAAAAGAACGTAACAGCCTAATATTGAACCTAATGTTATTACTGATATCCAAATTGTCCAAAACATACTCATAAGTTCAAGACTCCTGATCTTTTTTATTTAAGTTTTTCTTTTCTTCGTCATCGAAAACTAAGTTTGCTGCCTCATCAAAGCCTTTTTTATTGCGGCTGCTGAATGCCCAATAACAAACGCCAACGAAAGAGACGAAAACGATAACCGTAAATATGCTGCCTATAGTTCCCTGGTCCATTATTTTAAATGAGTCCCAAGTTGCTGTAGGTAGGCAATCAAAGCTTCCATTTCCTTTTTGCCTTTTACTGCAGCTTCAGCACCTGCAATATCTTCATCTGTGTAAGGCATACCTAGCATACGGTTAACTTCCATTTTTTTGACGATATCTTTACCATCAAGTGTGTTCTCAGCTAGCCATGGATAACCCGGCATATTTGATTCAGGTACTACGTTTCTTGGATTCATCAAGTGAACGCGATGCCATTCATCACTATAGCGTTCGCCAACTCGCGCTAAATCAGGACCTGTTCTTTTTGAACCCCATAAGAAGGGTCGTTCCCAAACAGATTCACCGGCTACTGAGTAATGCCCATAGCGTTCTGTTTCTGAGCGGAAAGGGCGGATCATTTGGCTGTGACAGCCAACACAACCTTCACGGATGTAAATGTCACGACCTTCCAACTCTAAGGCGGTATATGGACGCAAGCCCTTAACTGGCTCTAATGCTTGTTGGTCAAACATTAATGGTAAGATCTGCGCCATAGCACCAAAGCTAATTGCGACTAGAATAAGAACAGTTAATAAACCAACGTTTTTTTCTAACAACTCATGTGGATTTTTCATTATCGTTCTCCTTATGCCGCAGCGGTTGCAGTATTTTCTACAATGCTTTCTTTAGGTGCACGGATTGTGCGATAGCAGTTGTAAGCCATTATTAACATGCCGGCTACAACGAACAAGCCACCAATGAAGCGAACGATGTAGAATGGCTTAGAGGCTTCTAATGACTCCACAAAAGAGTAGGTTAGAGTGCCGTCAGCATTTACTGCTCTCCACATCAATCCTTGCAGAACGCCTGACATCCACATTGCAACGATGTACAGAACCACACCGATTGTAGCTAGCCAGAAGTGAACATTGATAAGCTTGGTGCTATACATTTTTGGTTGCCCGAACAAAATTGGGACCAAGTGATATACAGAGCCGATCGTGACCATGGCTACCCAACCTAACGCACCTGAGTGAACGTGACCAACTGTCCAGTCAGTATAATGGGATAGAGCGTTTACCGTTTTGATAGCCATCATCGGACCTTCAAAGGTAGACATACCATAGAAAGACAGTGAAACAATAAGGAAACGTAATATTGGGTCGGTTCTCAACTTATGCCAAGCACCTGAGAGCGTCATGATGCCGTTAATCATTCCGCCCCAAGAGGGTACGAATAGAATGATAGACATAGCCATACCCAAAGATTGTGTCCAATCAGGAAGCGCAGTGTAATGCAAATGGTGAGGTCCAGCCCAGATGTATAGAGATATAAGCGCCCAGAAGTGAACAATTGATAGACGATATGAGTAAACAGGGCGGCCAGCTTGTTTAGGCACGAAGTAATACATCATTCCTAAGAAACCCGCTGTTAGGAAGAAACCTACTGCATTGTGTCCGTACCACCACTGCATCATCGCATCAACAGCGCCTGCATAGATTGGATATGATTTACCGAAAGTGACGGGTATGACCATGCTGTTGCCGATGTGCAATACAGCGACCGTCAACATAAAGGCGCCTAAAAACCAGTTCGCAACGTAAATGTGGGATGTTTTTCGTATAACCAATGTACCGAAAAAGTTAATTATGTAAGCAACCCAAACCAATGTAATTAAGATATCAATTGGCCATTCTAGTTCAGCATACTCTTTGCTAGACGTATAACCGAGAGGCAAAGTCACTACAGCCGCTACAATAACCGCTTGCCAGCCCCAAAAAGTGAAGGCTGCCAGCTTGTCACTAAAGAGTCGCACCTGCGATGTTCTCTGCACAATATAGTACGAAGTGGCGAACAGTGCACTGCCACCAAATGCAAAAATAACCGCATTGGTGTGTAGAGGGCGCAGACGAGAATAAGTTAACCATGGAATATCAAAATTTAGCGCAGGAGCAAATAATTGCGCAGCAATTAATACCCCCAATGACATCCCAATAATGCCCCAAACTACCGTCATTATCGTGAATTGTCTGACTACCTTATAATTGTAATCAGGATGTACTTGGCTTGTTTCACTCATATCAATAAATCTTCCGCGTAGAGAAAAAATAACTAAATCGCAATATTGCCAACCCACTGTCTCTCACTAGTTGAGTAAGGGAAACAAGTTAAGTAAGCTATTGAGGTATTACATACGGATCATAATGTTTTTAAGTACAAAAAGATATAATACTTACGGTTGTCTTGATCTTCATCAATAAACCTAATTTAATCGTTAATAAAAAGTAAATAAAGTAGATAAAATGTATTCAAAACAGGCACTAATACTCTTCGTAGCTCTTTTAGCTATAAGCCTTGCAGGAGTATATTATAAAAATGTTAACAGCTCGGGTGCCTCGCAAGATAAGTGTGATTTAAACCTTGGAAAGTGCACATTTGTATACGGAGATGATGAAATATCTGTAAATTTTTTATCGCCGATCGTCACTGAAGAGGAAGTTTTACTTCGTTTAGAGTTACCGCCAAACGTTAAACTAACCGAAGCTTGGATTGAAGGCCTCAATATGTTCATGGGAAAAACACCTGTCATAGAGGAAGCGGGGCGCTACGTTACGTTTTTAGGAAGTTGCAATCTTGAAACAATGCATTGGCAACTTACTATAAAAGTTATAGACAAAAACGGCCAAGTAAATTCATACTCAGCCGTTTTTTATACTAGCAGCGAATAAACTACATTTGAGATTGTTGATAATTCGCTAGACCGAGCCTTTCTATAAGCCCGAGTTGTTGCTCAAGCCAGTGCGCATGGTCCATCTCAGTATCATCGAGCAGAATCATTAGCATGTCTCGCGTCACAAAATCTTTTTCGCTTTCGCACATTGCAATGACCGTTCTTAACTTATCGGCAACTTCATACTCTACGCGCAAATCACTCTGCAGCATTTCAGCAACCGTATTTCCTACCTTGTAGCCAACGCGAGTTTCCATGTCGGGTTTGCCACCTAAAAATAACATCCGCTCTATCAGTTTAGTCGCGTGACTCTTTTCATCGTCAAACTCGTGATTAATGCGCTCGTATAGCTTATGTAAGCCCCAATCAAGATACATTTGTGAATGCACAAAGTACTGGTCCATTGCCGCTAACTCATAACCAAGTAGGGTATTTAGCCCATCAATTACATTCTTGTTGCCTTGCATATTAATCGTCCTCTACTTGAGATTGGAGGTAATTTTGAATTCCCAATTGTTCAATTTGATAAGCTTGTGTATCTAACCAGTCGTAATGATCTTCTTCATATTCAAGAATGTTAGATAATAGGTCTCGAGATACAAAATCTAAATGTAATTCGCAAAGCGCGATCGCATCTTTCATCTGAGGAATTTGTTTAGTTTGAAAGCCTGCGTCACACTTCAGCATTTCGACGGGTTCTTCACCTATATTTATTTTTCCAAGCATTTGTAAATTAGGCAGACCCTCTAGAAATAGTATACGAGCGATCAATTCATCTGCTTGTATCATATCCTTGATCGATTTTTTGTAGCATTTTTGATTAAGCGCTTCAAAACCCCAATTTTTATACATACGAGCATGCAAAAAATATTGGTTTATTGAAGTGAGTTCAGTGGTAAGCACTTCATTCAGTACTTTGATAACTTCGGGTTTACCTTTCATCTGACTGCCTCTTTACCTGACTATAGTGAACAGGTTGTTTTCTTTTCAAATCTATTATAGCTAGGTTTTGAGTAATATCAATCTGGATGGTAAATAATCCTTAAATTTCAACATGATAGTAAAGAGAATGATTTGCATTAAGTAACAACGTTTGGCAATTGAAATCACTCAATCCTTTGCATGCTTCAGCATCTCGAAGCTTTCTTCAGCAAAGCCTAAGCCAGCTTCGGTAAAAAAGTTAAATACT
The DNA here is from genome assembly GCF_000226565.1 of Glaciecola nitratireducens FR1064. Taxonomy (NCBI): domain Bacteria; kingdom Pseudomonadati; phylum Pseudomonadota; class Gammaproteobacteria; order Alteromonadales; family Alteromonadaceae; genus Brumicola; species Brumicola nitratireducens. The sequence continues at coordinate 2,013,684 of NC_016041.1, forward strand.
TTGTCCACGCCTACGTCTAACAGTGGTTGAACTTCATCTTCATATCTGGCTATAGCCGCAATTTTTCCTGCATAAGATGCTGTTCTCAGCTGATTGGTGATATTTGATGAATCTTGAATAGACGGAAGGGCTAGTAGAATTAATTCAATTTTACTGATATCTACATTTTCCCAAAGATCTATATTTTCACCATCTCCGAGAATCGCTCTGAAATTTTGTTCTCGTAATGAACTCACTTTATCCAAATCTGCGTCCATACCAGTAACACCTTTTTCCATTAATTTCGCTAAGGTTTCAAAAGCACCTCTGCCAACCCGTCCCATTCCAATAACTAGCACTTTGGTGTCTAGTAGCTCCGGGTAAACGTCTTCCTTCAAGGGAATGCGTGATTGAAACTTTTTCAATTGGTCTTTATGCTTGTTATATCTGCTGTGTGAACTTTTGTAAATTGCACTTGTAAAAACAAAAGAAAATGAAACGCTAAGCGCCATAATAACCAACCAAACGCTGTCTAAGAACCCTACACTAACTGCAACGGCTGCTACAATAAGCCCGAACTCACTGTAGTTAGACATGACTAAACTGGACAAAAAAGACGTTCTTGCTCTTAGTCGAAATTTGGTCAGTAATGTAAAGAACAGGTAGAATTTAATTGGGAGCAATAGGGTTATAAGCAGAGCAATAACGGTAATCTCTAGGGTTGGGAGCGCTGTTAAACCGATGGTCAGGAAAAAGCCGATCAAAAATAAGTCTTTAAAACTCAGTAGTGCCTTTGACAACTCGTTTGCTTTTGAGTGACCTGCAATCAATACGCCGAATATAAGGGCTCCCAAATCACCTTTAATGCCAACAAGTTCGAATAACTGATAACCACCCAATGCTAAAATAAAACCCGACAATGGAAGTAATTCACCATGTCCCGACTTGTTTAATAACTTGTGTAAAAGGGGGACGACAGGTATGAGTAAAAAGAGTAACAAAGCCCAAGGTGAGGGTATCTTGCCTGTTGCCACAACCATAAATAGAACGGCGAATATATCTTGCATTACTAAAATACCAATAGCAACTTTACCGTGACGAGTTCGGCTTTCACCACTTTCCTCTAATATTTTTACCACACAAACGGTTGAGCTAAAGCTAAATGCAAAGCCAATTAAAGCAGCTGTCGCGAGTGACATATCGGTAAAGTAGGGCAGTCCAATTAAGCTTAATAACAAAAATATAGAGCTAATAAATACGATCCATGCAGTCGTATGTAAAATGCTGCTCAACCATATTTCGCGTTTCAATAAATCTTGAATGTTAAGCTTAAGGCCGATCGTAAACAGCATGATTGTTATACCAAGGTCTGCTATTTCTTGCAGGCTGCTGTTATTTTCTATTCCCCAAGCGTTTAACGCAAAGCCAGCGATGAGATACCCAATCAGCGGTGGTAAGCTCAATAATTTAAAGGCAAATCCGAAAGTAAAGGCAAGTAATAAGTAGATATATTCCATTGGCGTTTTATGTTCTCAAGTAATCAATAAGGGGCCGAAAAAATACAGCCAAAGTGCACCAAAAATAGGGGCTTAGGTGCTTTGCTCTAAAAACGACATGATATCCTTGGATACTTTGCGGACATCTTCAACCATCGGCATATGCCCTAAGTCCTCGTATATGTACGTAGTAGAATCTAACATGTTCTGCCAAATCATATAATCAGCTACAGGCATGAGTTTATCATTTACTCCCCAAATCAACATCACGTTAGAGGCCTCAATTTCATGCGTTATGTCAAAAAAATCGTCAGGATTGAAGAAATCTCGAAACATATGTACATATTGTTCTCGTTTACCGATGTATCTATTTGCAATGGCACGCAAAATAAATTTCGGCAAGTAAGGTGGTTTGGTCATCACCAGGTCGTAGAAATAGAAAAAGTCTTTTTCGTTATAGTGATTAAAAGGATTTTGATTGGTTTTAGCCATTTCTAATGAAAAATCAGAACGTATACCTGCAGGGTCAATTAAAACTGATTTGCGTATACGCTCGGGGCAGCGCTCTAGCATTTTTGCTGCCATAAGTCCGCCCATACTATTGCCAATGATATGAAACTTTTGAATTTTAAGTTGATCAATCATATCAATCAAATATCGCACTTGTTCAGGCACCGAATAGTTGTCACTTGGACGATATATAACGTCTCCATGTCCTAGTAAGTCTGGACAAAATAATTGATATTTTTTCGTTAGCTTTTTACAAATTCGATTCCAAATATACTTATCTGCACTGAATCCATGAAGTAAAACAATAATCGGTTTATCGTTATCAAATTTTTCTACATTGCTTAAATAATGTGTTTGTAGATTAAAGGTTTCACTCCAAGTTGAATAATGCTTTAGATTGGCAATTTTAGCTTCAAGCTTATTTGCTGAATTGTATATGCCATTGGCAAGCAAGAACGTAGTGTCATATTTGAGAATTAATAACCACATGATAGCAAGACTGATAAGAACGAAAAAAATGATTGAAAATGCCATAGTTCACATGTGCCAAAAATTGAATTATTCGCTAAGTATCTAACGATTTTTATAATTAATCGAGTTTGAGCCATTATTTTATCGGCAAATTACTGATTCAATTAATATTAACGATATTTACAACATTGTGTAAAGGGACATCTTTGCATTTACGGCACTAGCTTTGCCAATTTCTGCGTTTAGTTGGTCTACTAGTTGCTTTCACAATTTATACCTAGTTTAGATTGATAAACGACGCGCACGGCCATGATGCGTGTGATTAAGCACTTAAGGAAGTTGCAAACAGAATTCGGGAATTAGTTAGGGATACAGATATAGCCTATCGGTGACGAATTTTTAGTTATCTTGCATTTCCCCTTTTGCCAAGTAACTATGGTTCGTTTAGGTTCTCTCGGACAAGTGCCTCAAAATCCACTGCCGATAGAGGTTTTGAAAATAAGTAGCCTTGACCGTAATCGCAGCCAACTGCAATTAGTAAATCTCGCTGCTTTGTGGTTTCTATACCTTCTGCTATTACTTTCAAACCTAGTTTATGAGCTAGCACGATAATCGCTTCACATAGCGCCATGTTATCTGAATCTGCCTCAAGGTTTTTCACAAAGGAAAGGTCAATTTTCAAGTAATCGATATGGAATTTTTTAAGGTAAGAAAGCGAAGAGTACCCAGTGCCGAAGTCATCGAGCGATATTTCGATCCCCGCGGTATCGAAACTATCAAGCTGAGCCATCACTTGATTACTCATATCCATTAACAAGCCTTCGGTTATTTCTATCGCTACGTTTTTTGAATTCAGATTTAACTTTTTTAGGTGTTTTAGCCAATGCTTGTGAGTGGTTCTCTCGCCTCTAAACTGAGCGGGGGACATGTTAATACTTATTTGGAAATCTTGCGGGAATGTTTGCAGCCACAGCTGAGTTTGCAATGTTACCTGCTCGAAAGCCCAATCTCCTATGTTCGAGATTAGTCCAGACTCTTCCGCTATGGGAATGAATTCCATCGGCGGCACGTTGCCTAGCTCGGGATGCTCCCATCTTAACAAAGACTCGGCCTTTTGAATTAGACCTGAATTCAAATCGATAATCGGCTGATAGGCTATCCAGAATTCGTTATTTTCAATTGCGCTTCGAAGCTCATGACTTAGGCTTAGTCTTTTTTGTATTTTGTCTTGCATAGCAAGAGTAAAATAGCGTTTGCAGTTGCGACCATCATTTTTGGCAGCATACATAGCTTGGTCAGCATTCTTTATCAATGTCTCTATATTGGTACCATCATCTGGGTAAATCGCTATGCCGACACTGGCCGAAATATACCCCAAATTATCTCCCAAATGAAACGGTGCGTTTAAAGTCTGCAGAATTCTATCAGCTAGTATCCCTGTGCTTTCGATCGTCGCAAGGTTGCTCATAATAATAGTAAATTCATCACCACCAAGTCGAGAGACAGTATCAACATTTCGAATACACTTTTGAAGTCGCAAAGCGGTCTCAATTAGCAGTTGGTCACCTACATGATGACCCAATGAATCGTTAATATCTTTAAATTGGTCTAGGTCAATAGAAAACAAAGCAAACTGTCTCTCTTTGCGGTGAGATAGGAGAAGCTCTTGCATGAGCTTTGAATTGAAGAGACGCCTATTCGGCAAACCTGTTAAGCTATCAAAGTTTGCTTGTTTTTCAATCAGGTCAGTTGCGCGTTTTTTCTCTGTGATATCAGTGAGCAAGCCAACGCGCTTGGATACGTTTTTATCTGCATCATAAATAGTACTGATGGTTAACCAACCCATGTACCGCTCGCCATTTTGTCTGTTGTTGGTTATTTCACCTTGCCATCTTCCCGTCTTCTGCAGCGAATACCACATATTCTTATAAAATGCGTTGTTATGAAACTTTGAGCGCAATACATTACAAGATTGTCCAACTATTTGTTCGCTGCTCATTCCCGTCAACTTTATAAATGAGGGATTAACCGCAATAATATTGCCTTCATTATTGGCAACAACAACAGCTTCGTTTAGCGATTCATAAACCGTTGCAGCAAGTCTAATTTCTTCTTCTGCCACTTTTTGCTTGGTGATGTCGATCAATGCAATGAAACATTTACTCTGATTTTTATCTAGCTTGAAGTTGGCCTGCATCCATATTTGTTTCGAATTAATGTTCAGTCGTAATTCACAGTGTGTGTTCTGTTTTGCGCTAAATACAGAATTTAGATGGTAGTTGAATGTGCTCAAAAATTCATACTCAACAAAAGCAGCGAGGCGTTTTCCCATTAGCTTTTCAGAGGTCATATTAAAGGTATTAGCGCCTAATAAATTTATCGAACTCAATTCGCTATTTTCATTAACTGTGCAATAGCAGATTGGTGCGAATTCGAACAATTCAGTGCAGCGGTCCAAGGCTTGGCTTGTCTGTTCTTTGGTTGCTAGCAATTCTTCATTTTGCATTTCAAGTTCGATTTGATGAACCATGAGCTCATGCAATAGCCTGTGATTGTCAGCGTCGTTTGCAAAACTACCTACCATTTCCAGAGAGTTCCTTTTCGGCAGTTTATGTAGCGCTCGTTCCCTTAGCAATTCCTGTGTATTCCTATTAGTTTGTTTTACGGTCATCGCTAAGCTCCCTTTTTTCTAACTCTACTTCAAGTGATTTCAGCTGACTGATGTCAGTAAAGGTAATAACCACGCCATCAATCATATTTTCCTGAGTGCGGTAGGGCATGATCCTAACTTTAAACCAGCGTTTATTTGCGGTTATCGCCTGCGTTTCATGAAAAATCAAAGTACGTAATACTTCCTTTGCATCGTATTGAAGTGTGTCATATTTCAGTGAGCTAACGACATCAGATAGTGGTCGTCCAACATCTGAGTCAATGAGTTTAAACAACTGTGCGGACAGGGTAGTAAAGCGCCTAACGTTGAGCTTGTTATCTAAAAAGATCGTCGCTATTTCGGTGCTATTTAGAAGATTAGTCATATCGTTATTGACCCAAGTTAAGTCGTCAACTTTAGACTGTAGTTCAAAATTTAAGGTTTGCAGTTCTTCATTTAAGGACTGCATTTCTTCTTTAGACGTTGTTAGCTCTTCATTAGCAGATTGAAGCTCCTCGTTGGTTGATTGGAGTTCTTCATTAGCCGCTTTAAGCTCTTCCTGCGAATGTTTCATCTCCTCACGCATAAGTTGAACTTGTTCTCTTGCTTGACTCAGTTCATTTAGAAGAGTGTCGTCTTTCAATGTCGTTGTTTTGTGATCGTTTTTTTGCACAGGAGCCATTTGTTCAAAGGTAATCATGATTGTTCCTGCTAGCCCCTCCGGTTGCTTAATTTCTTTTACACGGATTAGCACACTCTGCTCACTACCTTCGCTTTTTGTGATATGGCCGACAAAGGAAACGATATCATTTTGTTTAAGTGCTTTTTTAATTCCCATATCGATTTCATAACGAAGACCGTCTCTTGCCATCGCATAGATATTCCAATTCGCTTTTCCTGCGGCAGGCTCTAAATATTTTCCTGTGCGACCGTTTATATAGAGGATGTCGCCATCAGCATTCACCAATACAGCCGCTGGAGCGAAGTCAAGCAGTAGGGCTTCATTGGCTAAAGATTGTAAATTCTCTGTTTTGTTATTCATATTTTTCACAGTGATTGTTTTGTTATTAGATACGATAGGGAATACGCGCGCTGGAAAATCTAAATCTGCGTGCTGTGTGCTTGTATTGATTCGATGATAGATACTCGACTTGCTGCTGGATTTTTTGAAAAGACTCGAAAACTCACCAATGGTTTCAGCTGTTCCTAGCAGCAATATGCCGCTTGGGTTTAACGCATAGTGAAACAAAGGGATGATTTTATTTTGTAATTTTGTATTGAAGTAAATGAGCAGATTACGACATGTTAAAATATCTAATTTCGTAAATGGGGGATCAACGATAATATTTTGCGGTGCAAAGACAACCATCTCACGAATTTTTTTACTAATTCGATAGCCCTTATTATCGGTCTCAAAATAGTTGCTAAGCCTAACAGAACTTATACTTTCTGCTATTTGCTTTGGATATATGCCGTCACGCGCAACTTTTATTGCCTCACTGTCTAAATCTGTGGCAAATATTTGCAATGTTGCTCCATTTTTATCTCCCAAAAACTTCAAGCATTCTTGGAACGCAATAGCTAAGGTGTAAGCTTCCTCGCCGCTTGAACAGGCCGTGACCCAAGCTCTAAGATGTTTATCCATAGGGTGGTTAGCGATTAAATCAGGGAGAGTTTTATTAATAATTATTTCCCACACATCAGGGTCTCTGAAAAAGCCCGTCACCCCAATAAGTAATTCATTAAAGAGTAAATCAAGTTCTTGAGCGTTTTTGCTTAAGTATTCATGATATTCTTCGAGCGATTTCATTTTATGGACTATTAATCTTCGTTCAATTCGACGACACAGCGTTGTGGGTTTATAAAATGAAAAATCATTACCACTTCTTTTTAACAATAGCTGAAAAATAGCATCCATCGCTGATGACGAGCTCACTGAACTTAATGAGGGAAGAGTATTATTTAGTGAAGTTCGTGGGGCATTGGAATAAACTAAAATGTTTTGCCCAAGCTCTTTTGTCGATGCAACAATATCTGTGGAATGCGCGTTAATTGCACTGAGCGGCATAGAATCGAATTTAGCAGTTTGTGGTGCTTGAGCTAACGTTAATCCCCCGTTTTTTTTAATTTCCTGTAAGCCAAGCGTCCCATCAGAGCCCATTCCTGATAAAACGATGCCGATTGCGTTTTCCTTCATATCTTCTGCTAAAGATTTAAAAAAACTATCTATCGGTAATTTTAATCCAAGTGACTTTGTTTGGGCTTTTAGATTTAAGCGGCCCTTGAGGATAAAAAGGTCTTTGTTTGGAGGAATAATATAAACGTGGTTGGGCTCTTTCAGCGTTTTGTTTTCTATTTGGCTGACAGGAACTGTCGTTACCCTTTGTAATAGCTCTGACATCATGCACTTATGATTTGGGTCAAGATGCTGAACCACAACAAATGCAATGTCGCTTGTGCTCGGAATGTTACTAAAGAAGTCCTCTAAGGCTGTTAAACCTCCAGCAGAAGTTCCGATACCGACGATTTTTATAGGATGTTTATCCACTAAATCTCGTTTGCGATGGGTGACATAAATTACTCATTAATATATAAAGAGAAACAATCGTGAACTCAGTATGCTCTTCTTAAAGTACATATGGGAAACTATTTGTTAATTTATCAACTAAAAGTAAAGTTAAGTACGATGGCTTAAAAGATGTCCTTAAATTTCCGATGGGCATTCTACTAAAAACTAGAGGAGACGTGTTGAATGGCGAAACCCAATAAAAAGACGCCCGAGTCCTCCGTCGACGTCTACTGCAATCAGTGCAAAACACAATTATTCAAGTATCGCAAAGGTGGCAAAGGTTCATTAATAAAATGTTTTAAACAACGCATTACTAAAGACTATACCTCGCAGCCTTGCACATGCCCGAGTTGTAATGCCATTTTTGCCAGAGACACTTTGGTGAGGGGTGCCCCCGCATTTAAAATTATCGGCGGCAAAGTGTTTAGTAAATAACATCATTTTACTTCGTCGATGATAGCATTCGCCAAACCGCACAAAATCAACATCGGTTGAATACAACAAGTACATCGTTTATTCTTCTTGTCCCGCAAATGCCAATTAAACCATCGGAACCACTAATGACAGATCGCTCTCTTCGCCTGCTGCTGGATTTTGATGCCTGCGCCCAAAGAGATTCTGGGCAGGCATCTGTATTCCTGCACAGACGCGATCGCAAATTCGCGCTGACCTGCAAAGAGCAATCCGTAGAAGCTACACCAAAGCGATGGATTGCCTACATAAACCGTTTTAGCGACGCTGAACTTGGGCGTGAACAATTAACCCAAACGCTCCGGTTCTGGAAGCGTGTTAACACAAGTTTTTTGGCTGTAGGCGCCTTATTTGGTATTTTTAGCATGTTAGGCCTGCTGTTTTATGATGGCGGCCAACGTATTAATGTCACTGTTATCATCGCCTTTGTCGCTTTTCAGCTTTTGCTAGCGTTGCTTACCACCACTCAGTCATTGGCAGGCTGGCAGCCATGGCGTTCAGTCATTAAGCGCTTTAGAAAAAATTCGCAGTCGGCCGTTTTAACAAGGCTTCAGCCGGTGCTTATGGCTCAGGCTGCTCAGCTAGGTGGCCTATGTTTTGCTTTCGGAGGTTTGATAACCCTGTTGATAATGGTGCTGCTACAAGATCTAGCCTTTGGCTGGAGTACCACGCTTGAGACTGATGCAAGTTCATACCATGCGATGATTGCAGCGATTGCAGCGCCTTGGGCTTGGCTTTGGCCCGCTGCTGCCCCCGAGATTGGCCTAGTTGAAGCAACTCGTTTTTTTCAGGCTAGCCTCGGGCAAAATACTATAAACCCCAGTTTATGGGGCCAATGGTGGCCGTTTATTGCTATGCTTTGGACCACTTGGGCACTGCTTCCTCGACTAATTCTCTATTTATTATCCGGAGTTTTGATTAAACGCAAGGCGCGCCAGTTGTTGTTGAAACATCCAGCGATGAGTGCATTGATGTATCGTATGGAAACCGAAACACTAGACACAGGTAATGAACACAACGATGCTTCTGATTTCCCTAATCTCAATAACCAATCAACGCTCACGCCATTGCCAAAAGCCAGTACGATATTGACTTGGGCAGGCGCGGGCGACTCAGAAATGCCAACCTTGCTTACTGAGGCGAAAAGTATTCAGGCAAAGGTAGGTGGAAGAAGCACCTTACAGGAAGATGAAGCGACCTTAGAACGAGTCGCCGCGCAACTTACAAAAGAAGCCAAGCGCTGTGTTCTCTTAGCTACTCGCTGCTGGGAGCCTCCGACCGGAGAACTGGAAGATTTTATAAACAGAGCAAAAGAGCTATGGCCTGAAGGGGCGCACATAGTGTTAGTTCCACTGGCGAGTAATATTTCACGTGAACCTGAGCAGCACCATATACAGCAGTGGCTAAGGTTTGCTGGCCGCATGCAAAGCAAATTTGTGAGTGTTAGTGTCATAAGCTCAGGTAACGATAGTCACTTTACTCAAGCAGGACCAAAAGCATGAGAAATCCACCCAATTTTGCTGTTGTAGGACATCCGAACAAAGGCAAGTCGAGCATAGTGGCTACGCTTTCTCAAAACGATGCAATCGCGATTGCACTTGAGCCAGGTACGACACGTACAAGCAACTCTTATCCATTGCGTGTTGATGGTGAGACGCTATATACATTGATCGATACCCCCGGTTTTCAAAGGCCGAGGCGCGTGCTGGAGTGGCTTAAAGCCCACAGTGTTTCTGCGTCGGATCACGCCGAAACATTAAGCGCATTTGTGGTTCAACATAAAGACGACAAGCGCTTTACTGACGAATGTGAATTGCTTACACCACTTATTCAAGGCGCGGGTATAATTTATGTCGTAGATGGTTCTGTACCTTATAGCGCAGAGCATGAGGCTGAAATGACTATCTTACGCTGGAGCGGTCGCCCTAGCTTGGCCTTGATTAATACTATTGGTTCTGAAGACTACAGCGATACATGGCAGGCAGCATTAGGACAGTTCTTTCAAGTCGTACGCAAGTTTGATGCTGTTCACGCTCCATTTAAGCAGCATCTAAGCCTTTTACGTGCTTTTGGTCAGCTGGAACCTGACTGGGAACAAACGATGGATAAAGCCACACATTATCTATCTAGGCAGCGGCAACAAAGGCAAAGTCAATCCGCCGCCATAATAGCCAAAGCGTTGACTGACATGATGTCGTTTCAAGAAAAGCGTACCTTGATGAACGATGAGTCCATTGATGAAAACGACAATAAGCTAGCTGAACAACTGCGCAAAAATTGGTATCAGCATCAACGTGAACGTGAACAAACCCTTCGCATCGACATTGAACATTTATACCAACACCAGCGCATTCGCAGACAAGAAGCCGAACTCGAATGGCACAGCGAGCACGACCTATTTTCGGAAGATAGTCGGAATCACTGGGCGGTAAGTCGTCGATACCTTGCCACGGCGGGGTTTGGCGCTGGTGCAATAAGCGGTGTGGGTATCGATGCGTTGACGTTTGGCACTTCTTTCGGAACAGGCGCTCTCTTGGGAGGTTTACTCGGGGCTGCTGGAAGTTATTATTATGGAGGGAAATTACTTTTACCCGCATTAAAAATCGCGTCACTCAATAACGGTCTTAAAACCGCTACTTTTGGTCCGGTTCAAGACAGCCAATTTGCTTACGTAGTATTAGGGCGAGCCGTCGATCACTGGTGGCATATTAGCCATAGAAACCATGCTGGTCGAGATTTACTTGATTTAGCGCCAGCGGACAGCCATTGGATAGAGGGCTTAGACAAAGAAAGCCGCCAAGTTATTCAAAAAACGATGGATAGAAGTCGTAAACAGAAGTCCTTAGATGAGAGCCAGCAGCATAAATTTCACAAAGCTCTAGAACAGTGCATTGCGGTGTACGAATTATGGCGAGCGGGTAGAACATAAATTAAACAAAGCTTTTTAGATTAGCTTATCGATTGACTAGTTTCATTCACTACAACACTTAATGCATCTGCTAGAGTAGAGTAGGTGGCGCAGTGGATTCCGTCTGGCATAAATCCTGCTTTTGCTAATGTTTTGAGTGGCTGGAATTGAAAATCAGCTAGCAATACTCGAGTATTATTGTTCTTACATTTTTCAATAAACTTATACAGTGCGGCAACGCCACCAGAATCTAAAATAGAGACACCGTCAAAATACAACACCACACCTTCTTGCTGTTCGCTTAGATGTGCAAGTTCAACAAAGACCGTGTCGGCGGCTGCAAAAAACAGCGGTCCATTGATTTTGAAAACCTTCCAACGAGGTGGTAAATCAACATCCACATGTTTTTTCTGCTCACTTATGTCTTGCACTTTCGTCATGTCCGCCACTTGTTTCATAAACAAAAGCGACGCTAGAATAATGCCAACGCTTATCGCGATCACCATGTCGAATAAAACAGTCAATAACAAACACACGACCAATACCAGCACTTCACTAGCCGGGGCTTTCTTAAGTAGATGGATGATTTTAGGAGCTTCACTCATATTCCAAGCCACCATTATCAACAAAGCTGACATACCCGCCATTGGGATATATGCCAAAATTGAAGTGAGTGACAGCAAGGATATTAATACGACGAGCGCATGTATCATGGCGGCGATAGGACTGACTGCTCCTGCCTTATAGTTTGCTGCAGAACGCGCAATTGCTGCAGTAGCAGTGATACCACCAAAAAATGGTGTCACTATGTTGCCAATACCTTGACCGAGTAATTCGCTGTTAGCACTGTGTTTTTTCCCCGACATGCCGTCGAGTACAACTGCGCACAGTAACGACTCGATAGCCCCGAGCATGGCAATTGCAAAAGCGGCAGACAATAAGTCACTTGCTAATTGCCAGCTCAGCACCAATGGTAGTTCGCCGTCTTGAGAGCGCAGCCAAGGCCATTGAAAGTCAGGCAACATTGATGGAATACCCGCTGCCAATGAGCCATCAGAAAGGGTAAAGCTAAAGGTAGAACCAATCGTGTCTACCTCAAAACCTTGTTGGTTTAGTATCAATGTCATAACACTGGCGACGACAATAGCAGGGAGATGCGCAGGTATCGCCAGCTTCATCTTAGACCACAATTGAAATACTACAATGGTGATCATTCCGACCAGCAGTGTCGGTAATGAAAGCTCTGGTATTGCTTCAACTAAGGCGACAACTTTGCCCGCAAAGCTTTCCGGCATCTCGCTTATATTTAAGCCGAAAAAACCTTTCATTTGCAGTATTGCTATTACTACGGCAATGCCGCCGGTGAAGCCTAGGGTTACTGACTCCGGTATGTATTGAATATATCGTCCTAGCCGCAATACAGCCATGATGATCAGAATAATGCCAGATAATATACTGGCAAGCAGTAAACCTGACAGCCCATATTGATGAACGATAGGGTATAAGATAACCACAAATGCGGCGGTAGGGCCCGATACACTAAAACGGGAACCGCCGGTAAGCGGGATAATAAAACCAGCAATAATAGCGGTATATAGTCCGTACTGAGGTGCGACACCAATGGCGATGGCGAGTGCCATTGCCAATGGAATGGCAATGATACCAACGGTTAAACCGGCTAATAAATCTTTAGAGAATGCTTTGCCTTTATAAGGACCGTCATTTAGAGACTCCTTAAGTGCATGGCCAATTCTCAAAGAGAATAAGTGGTTTCTATATTTCATCGTCTAGTAATCCCGTCCCCAATATTTTATAAACGCGCTAACACATGTGCTTGACTATATGCTCATTGGTCTACAATTCAACTAGCAAAGCTGAGACTGGTAATCTATTTACACTTCATTTTATTATGTCATGATAACGTTGTATAACATCTTATCTACTTAATTATTTAAAGGATTATTGTGACCAAGATACAGCATATAGGTATTTTTACTTCAGGCGGTGACGCTCCCGGTATGAATGCGGCACTATTTGCAGTGGTAAAAACCGCTGAGACTCTCGGCATAAAAGTGAGTGGTATACGAAGAGGGTTTGAAGGTTTGATTGATGATGATCTAATACCGCTTCAATCTCAGCAATTGCAAAAACAAATGCACCTAGGCGGCACTATTCTTAAAACAGCCCGTAGTGAGCGTTTCAAGTCTAAACTGGGACAAGAAAAGTCTGTGCAAACAATTAAAGACAATAAACTTGATGCGCTTATTGCTATTGGTGGTGATGGTACTTTTCGAGGTATGTTATCGCTATCAAGTATCAGCAATATTCCCTTTATAGGCATCCCCGGTACAATAGATAACGACATAGCGGGCACTGATTATACGCTCGGGTTTGATTCAGCGGTGAATACAGCGATAAAGTGTATTGATAATATTCGGGATACTGCTGAATCTCATAATAGAGTGTTTTTAGTCGAGGTGATGGGACGCGACTCTGGCTATATTAGTATTTATTCAGGTCTTAGTTGTGGTGCGGATTCCATACTGATACCCGAAAGTGCCCAAGATTTCACCTATCTTTTAGAGAAAATTAAGAATTACAGCAGCGAAGATGCATTTATCGTGGTGGTTGCGGAAGGAGATGAGGTAAGTGTTGAAGAAGTTTCTTCAAAAATACGGAGCGTAAACACTGATATAGATTTGCGAATAGCTAAGCTCGGTCATATTCAGCGAGGTGGAAACCCTTCTGCTCAAGATCGTATGTTGGGTATAAGGCTAGGTGTGCTCGCAACTAAAGCGCTCTTTCAAGGTGAATCAAATAAAATGGCGGGGGTCCGCAATAATAGGCCGACATTAAGCGCGTTTGAGTCTCGAGTGAAAGAACATATAATTGACGCTGAGCTACAAGCTCTTTTAACATTATTTTGTAAGTAAGAACTTGTTTGCTCATTAGCATCTGCTGACATCCGCTACTCTTAATTATTGAAAACCCCTTTCATAATTCCATTTGCCTATCTTATTTTTATCAAGGGCTTACCACATTGTAGTAAGGGAAGTCCCCAATATTGCTAACGCAAACGAAACGCTATACTACGCTCATTCATAGTTGCTGTTAATTTAATTCTCGGACGGCTAGACTGATGAAGGAAGTTAATTTTGAGCACCTTAACCAAACAGAATCAAACAATTCTTGGTAAATTCGGCTTACACACGCTACTTGTGGGCGTATTGTTTATTCTTATGGGGACTGCAGGGATAATAGTACCGGTTGTTATGTCGCTCGGAACTGTTATTTTTTCTGCTTGGTTATTGTTCCTAGGCGGCGTAATGTGGGGAATTTACACTTACCGCTATGATCGCAAAGGCTTCATAAACTGGATTAAATCAACTCTGCTTATTACCGTCAGCATACTAATGCTCCTATATCCGATGCCAAGTATAGAAGCTTTGGCTCTCTTGTTGGCTATTTATCTGTTAGTGGACGCTTTTAACAGTTTTCTCTTAGCAAATTCAATTTATCCGGCGAAGAGTTGGTTTTGGATGGCGTTCAATGGTTTTACGTCGCTGCTCTTAGCCATTTTATTTTTGTTTGGTTGGCCAAGCACTTCACTATATTTAGTGGGTCTGTATGTCGGCATCAGTCTATTTTTTGATGGGTGGGCATTGTTTGCGATTGGTTGGGCGCTGAGAAAAGCATAAGATAATTTATTAATTGTGTTTGTTAACTATTATTTATCGTTTTTCTATTAGACAAGTTGTAAAAATAAAATAGCGCCGTTGCTATACATACCCCCGCAATTGCAACAGCCATATCTTTTTGAGCATCCCATATATCTCCTTGCGTCCCTAAGTAAGAAATACCTTGTTCGGCAAAGAACAAATCAGCAACTAACCATTCTATAATTTCATAAAACGCACCAACAGACACGACTAACAGTGAAGGTACAGTAAGCGCAACGTTTTCCGGGTATTTTAACCATTTCGAAAAACATTCCCACATCGGGTAGAAGAGTAATAGCCCGAAGCTAAAATGAACAAAACGGTCATATTGATTTCTAGGTGAATTAAAAATTTCTTGAAAATAAAACCCCAAAGGATTTTCGGCATAGGTATATTTTGAACCATACACGTGCATACATAAAAAAATGCAGAGTAACAGATAACTAAAGTTGTTGAACCTGAACGCTCGGTAAGTGCTGATTAAAAAAATCAATGAAATGACAGTAAGGGTATTTTCAATAATCCAATTTGCCATGTCGGTAGTTCCGATTAATGAATTTCCCCATACAGCGACAAACAATAAAGTAAAAACAATCAACTGATACTGATTTCCTTTCTTAATATTACTTAATAAATTCATTTTGAGCACTCCATTCCCTGAAACAATAAATCTGTGAGAGGCATCATAATTAGATATCCATAAATCTTGACTGAGGTCAAAAACTATACATCGTTTTGCGCTACTTTGATTGTATAAATTACAAGCTTGATAAATTAAATATTACGAGGTTTTACATGTTTACCACTATAAAAAGAGTACCTATTTACTTTTTGTTATCGACATTGCTGCTGCTTTGCGCTTGTGCCACACCCAGAGGCGAAAATGAGGCAGGAGGAATGATCATTGGTGGGATTTTAGGAGGAGTACTTGGCCATCAAGTAGGGAGTGGCAGCGGACAAACAGCAGCAACAGTAATTGGTGCCATGATCGGTACTACCATCGGAGGAAATGTAGGCAGGAGTATGGACAAAACCGATCGCCTAAAAGTTAGCCACTCTCTTGAAACAGTCCGAACAGGTGTAGAAACACGCTGGAAAAACCCAGACACGGGGTATCAATATCGTGTTGTTCCCACTCGCACTTATGAGGCGCCAGAAGGGCCTTGTCGTGAATACACCGTGGATGCAAGTATAGGCGGAAAAACAGAGCAAATCTATGGCACCGCGTGCCGTCAAGCAGATGGCAGTTGGCAGGTGAAGAGTTAATTAATGGTGGCTGATAGTAAGCCAAATTAAACTTGGAAAGAATAGGGGGCTTGTTAATTTGCAGCAGATATAATAACAATGCCACCGCCGACAATGAATTACTTTTTAACTAGTTCTTCAATTTTTATTCAATGGTATAAATTAATAGACGCTATCTTAGTAGACTAAGCTTTAACGATGCGTAAACTACTCGCCAGTTTACAGTTTTATTCATTATGAGTAGGGCAATATGTCCAAAAAAGTGTCCTATGATAAAAGCTCTTTCGGCTAACCTTGATGAAATTGAAACAGCTGCATTAGTGTCGTATGCGTATATTAGCTATGACTTAGACCAATATTCCTCCGCTATAGAAACGCATATTTGTGTCTCTATTGCCCTCTAAGTTGAAAGCGTAAACTATGTTAAAAAAACTGTGGTCTTTATTTTTTACACCCCGAAAGGTGACGGCATCAACTCTATCAACAGAGCAATTGCAAACTGATAATTCAGCTACTTTGCCCAAGGCTACTATACTTTCCGAAGAAAACCTTTTAGACCAAGCATTATCAGCAGAAGAGATTGAGAGTAAACGTCAATCAGTGGAAAATGAGGCCAAGCAAGCCAGTCATTCACTGCAAAAGTCTGAACTCCTATTTTACGATTATTTACTTGGAGCCTCAAAATCTGACAGTACGATAAGTGCACTTGAATATGACATTTTGGTTAATGTCAATGAAGCTCTATCGAATCCAAAAAAAGCACTAGAGAATTTTCCTCAATTGCCTCAATCTTTAAATCAGCTCATGGGTTTCTTGGGCGAAAATGATTTTGACTTAAACGAATTTTGCAAGGTAGTAGAGCACGACCCTATAGTGGCAACACAATTGATAGCGGTCGCTAATAGCGCTCAATATAATCATAGCGGTAAAGATGTCACCGATATAAAGCAATCATTTATGCTATTGGGTAGTCAAGGCGTGAAGGAACACGTTCTTCAGGGATTTGTTAAAAATTTATCTAAATGCAGCCCTATCTACTTTAAAACATTTGGCAAAAAGATCTGGAAGCATAGCGATGATACGGCAGCGGTATGCCGACACTTGGCGAAAGAAAGAGGTCTTGATACTGAAACTGCATTCTTAATTGGCCTTGTTCACGATATTGGCAAAATATTTATTTTCAAATTAATGGTGGAATCCTTTCGAAGAGTGCATCCAGATGAAGAGCTCCAATCTTTAGTGGTTAAAAAGTTACTACAGAAAAAGTCAATGGAACTCAGTATTTTTACCATTAGAAAATGGGAACTCCCCGAAATTATTGAGCGTGCAATTACCGATCTCGCGTATTACCAACAACAAAAACCAAAAACCCCCTTAGGTCAGTTACTCGTTGAGGCAAACTGCATTAGTGAATTGTGCTTAATAATGGAAGATAAGATTATTACGTCAGAAGAGCTTGATGTTGAAGTCGCTCTGTTGCACCTCCCAGATGATGCGAAGAATTATCTTTATACCCGTTTAGAAAACCTTCAATGACATGAATAGATAGCGTTCTGCATATCATCAATTGCACAATTCGACTTTATCTTACCTTTGCATAAAACCTCATGCGCCGACTTAATATGAAAATACTCTTAAAATCAACATACTATTGATGCGTATCAATGCCATACTGTTATTTAAGAGTAAACTTCAAACGTCAGGAGTGCTCAAAAGTTGGAGATAATTTATGGTAGATAGACTAGATAAGTTGCTAACACTTAAAGAAGAATTAAGTGCTCGTATCGCTAAAATTAATACAGAACTGCACAACCGTAGGACGAGTGGCAAATTTTCTGAGCAAGTCGTTGACCGTCAAAACGATGATGTTCTGTTGAATCTTAAAAGTGAAGCAGAACAAGAGTTAGAGCAAATAAATCACGCTCTCACTAAAATAGAGAATTCAGTATACGGCATCTGTGAAAAATGCCACGGTAAGATTAGTTCAGAGCGTTTAGATGCTATTCCTTTTGCCGCAAATTGCAGAAACTGTTTCGAATAAAAACAAGGATATGAACATGTTAGTAACTTTTTCCAATCGCCTATCTGGTGATATAACGATGTTTGGTGATATCGCAGTTCAATTATTAAAACTAATGGGCCACAGTGGCACCGTTCCAAGCGCCCTAAGTGCAGAAGATGTTCCTGCCGCGCTAGCAAAGTTACAAAATGCTATCGATGATATTGAGCCCTCGCCGGAGTCAGATTTGTTACAAAATGAAGACGAGACGCCTGCTCCTATAAGTCTTGCGCATCGAGCTATGCCTTTAATTGAAATGCTACAAACATCTGCACGAGATAAGTCATACCTTATGTGGGCTTACAATAGCTAGTAGACATATTTGCCAGTGCTTTGCTCTACAATAGAGATAAGTAAACAAAGGCAGTAGACAAAAAAACAAATAACGATGGTAATAGCATCCTGCAATCGGCTTTTTATGTTTAATATATATTGGTTTGTTGATAAGGATGCTTAACTGATAAGCTAAGGCCATTTAATAGATTCAATGGACCGAAATTTTGACCAAGGACAAAACAAAACGCATACTCAGGATATTGCTGATCGTTGCATCACTATTTTCTTTGTTCTTCGTGCCATGGCTGTTGGTAAAAGCGTGGATACTTCCTCTTCCGGATACGATCCAAGAACAGTTAGATGAGGCAGTTAGTCACGGATTTGACGGAATAATTGTGTATGTCGATCAAGTCGGTGTGCCCCCTTTATACTTTACTTCTGGCTGGCATAATCGAGAAGCCAAGATACCCGCAAAACCACAAGCCCTTTTTAAAATTGCCAGCATTAGCAAACTATACGATGCTGTGGCTGTTACTAAACTGGTTAGTGAAGGGCGCCTTGACCTTGATAAAACAATAGCAGACTACTTACCTGACCTTGTGGGAAGAATAGAATATGCCGATAAAATCTCTTTAAGATTGATGATACAACATAAAAGTGGGATCCCAAACTTTACGAACGCACCAAATTTTTGGGCAGCCCCAACGCAATCTTATGAAGAAAGTCTCGCACTAATCATGGACAAACCTGCCAACTTTGAACCCGGTGATGACTATGAATATAGCAATACTAATTATCTGTTAATCAATAAGATAATGGACAATGCACTTGGCTATGGTAACTTTCAATTTATTCAGCAAAGTATTTTAATGCCACTAAACCTTACGCATACTTTTGCTTCGCTCAATGAAGTGGATATGGAGGATGTGATGAGTGGCTACCATGTAGGTCATCCATTCGATTTAAAAGCCGACGAACACGGCATGCTAGCAACAGCAGAAGATGTCGGTATTTTCTTAAGAGCACTGAATGATGGACGCATTTTTGATAGGAGAGAGCAGAAAATATATTCTTCTATTTACAAGTATGAACACGCCGGTTGGGTTCCTGGATATCAGAGTTTCGCGTCATATCACAAAGACCTAGATACTATTGTAATTCAGTTCTACAGCACAACCGATCCAGAACTATACAATTGGAATTTGTCAGAAATTATAAATAGTAGAATTGCTAAAATTTTAAAAAGACAAAGGAAAGAAAAGCAATTAGAGTAGTGGGCTTCGCTGAAACCTGTAAACGAGCGATGCGGATTTAGCAAAAGATTTGCTTACTAAGACGGAAAATATGTAATCAAGTGTGACAGGCTCATTTACAAGATACATCCAACATGGAGAGTGAAATGAAAGTACTAGTTTTATTGATGTTATTAACTTTTGGATGTATCGCTAAAGATGATGTCCAATTCAACCCGTCTACTTTAGATGATACAAAATCAATTTATTGGATTGACAGCAAGTCAAATTCAGCAATCCTCTATAGTAGATTCAAAGTATTTCACAACTTAAGAGATTTAGTCTCAACAACTATTGCGACAGGGAATGAAACCGCTCAAGCAAGCGAAACTCTTTGTTCATATGACAAGCTTGTATTCGTAGATAACAATAAAGATCTCATCGCTGTTTTTCCTATAAAAAATAATAGCATCATCCATAACGGCATTATTTACGCAGTCCCCAAACAACAATTAGGTAAATTTACTGACTTCAACCAAAAACGCATTGCTAAAGGTGATGAAGTTCTTGCTAAACATCTGAAGATGAATATTAATAACTATACAGAAGAATGTTTGTAATACGCTGTGAAAGCATTATCAATCCTAAGGTAGATGGTTCTAAACCATTACCCAGCTAGATAACACATCCCTTAGGAACCGTATTTTTTCGGCTGCACCATGTGTGTTTCTGGCTTTTTCATATCATCATCCTTTTCTTCTTATATTTAATTTGAAATCGTTGATCATATGTCGCGTAAAAGCGTTGAAAGTACCTAAACTAGGTTCGGGTGATAAGCCTTTAGATAAGCGAATGATCTGCCAATAATAAAATCCAACCTGACCAAAACTATTAATCGCTTTTATTAGGTTTGACGAGCTGTTATTACCCCAAAAACCTTTACCCAATACCAATTTATCCTCGTAACAATCAACACTATCGATTGATTGTTGAATAAGCTTTGCTGAGCAATTAGGGTCGGTACATAATGGTCGAGCTAAGCCAATTATATCTACTTCACCGCTCTGTATTGCTCGTTCCATTACATCACGGCTACGAAAACCACCTGTAATCATCACTGGAATTTTTGCAGATTGCTTAATCTTCTCAGCATACTCAATGAAATAGGCTTCGCGCTTACGGGTGCTTTCTCGAACATCGGTAGGCTCAATGCCTATCAAACTAAGCTGCTCATAAGTACCGCCCGAAATTTCGAGTAAGTCTACACCGTCTTCGCCCAGCCAACTTGCCACGGTGATACAATCCTCTAGACTGAAGCCGCCTTTTTGGAAATCGGCTGAATTAAGTTTAACTCCAATCGGAAAATCAGTGCCTACCGCTTCACGAACACCAACTATGATTCGCCGAATGATGCGTGCTCTATTGTCTAAAGAGCCACCCCATTGGTCTTGACGCTGATTAATTTTGGGTGATAAAAACTGACTGAGTAAATAGCCATGAGCGCAATGAATTTGCACACCAGTGAATCCAGCTTGCTTAACCAATTTTGCGGATTGAATGAAACGAGTGATGACTTCTTCTATATCGCTCTCTTGCATAGCACGCGGCTTACCAAAGTTTCCCAGCATTGAAAGTTGCACATCAGAGGGGGATAAAGGCTGACGATTCACCATTTTTGGGCACTGGCGTCCCGGATGATTAAGCTGTACCCATAGGTGATTACCTCCAGAAGTGCCTTGTTCAGCCCATTCCTTGAACAAGCTAAGTGCTTTATCGTCTTCTAATACAACATTTCCTGCTCGCTCTAAATATCTTCTGTCTACCATAACATTGCCAGTTATATGCAGCCCTGTACCGCCTTCTGACCAAGTCTTATATAACTTGATTAGCTCAGGACTTGGTTGATCAAGCTTATCAGCTAGACCTTCTGTCATCGCGCTTTTGCAAAGTCGGTTTGGAATAACTGTGCCATTAGGTAGCGAAATTGGAGATGCGAGTGAACTGGTCATTTAGATGGCCTTGGTTATATTAATCAAGCCTCATTGTATGGTTGATGAGATAAACATGATAGTCATCAATAGCAAAGAATAGAGAAACACCAAACACGCCAGTCGTTATTGATACTAACGGTGTGCCATTTGCTGATTTAATTATCGTAGAGAGACAGGCTGTTTGCTTGCGCAAACAGCCGTTGATATAGCACTCAGAGTGCTGAGTACAACATCCATACACCTGCTCCAATCATGAACAGATTTTCTGTGAGCGAAACGAATCCAAGTGGCACGTCGCTATCGCCACCAACGCACGCACACTTTAGCTCTCGTTTGTCGATATACACAGCCTTAAACACTGATATTGCGCCCACCGTTCCTATGAATAGGGACACAGGCCCTACAATAAACCCAGATATCGATGCTAGCATTCCAATACCAGCGAACGCTTCTGCAAACGGATAGACATAGGCGTATCTGATGTTGCGCATGGCTAACAAATCATAGGTAATAAACGAGTTCGAAAATGTGTATAGGTCACGCAGCTTTTGAATGGCCAATATGGTCATACTATAGGCAACGAACATCTCAACTACCTTTATTAAGTTAAAGCCGGACGTGTGTGCAAAAATAGTGGCTAAGCTCATTAAAAAGGCGACTGCAAAAATGGCCAGTACTGGCGTGTAGGTGGTGCCGGTTTGACCTGCCGGCGCCATGCCAAAATAATCTCTTAAATCGTCATAACCGCCAATCTGTTTTTCGTCTATAAAAGCTTGTGGTGTCGTATCAACCTCGTGCTTTTCTTTAAACTTGTCGGTTTCTTCTCGAGAGGATAATTTATGGTCTTTTACTTCAAAACCTTTTCTTTCGAGAAGGTCTTTTGAGCGCAATCCATACGGGCAAATGTGCTCACTGGTGTGCATTCGATAAAGCTTTGCTATTTTTTTCATCTTATAGTCCTTTTTTAAACTTGGTTATACACTGCTTATTGTCCGCTAAATTCTGGGACAGCTCTTTTAGAGGCTTCATTGGCTGATGTGGCGATGCCATTTTTCTCTATGTCTTCAAGCAGCCATTTCATTTCCTTAATTTCACGTTCTTGCGCACTGATGATCTCGTTTGCCAACTTCTTAACGCGAGGGTCTTCGATGTTTGCTCTGCCGCTGGTTAATATGGCGATAGAGTGGTGCGGTATCATGGCCTTCATCCACGAGCAATCATCAACTGACAGTCGGCTCCTTGTTGTTGCGTATTTTTTTCACTCAGTTTGTAAAAATTGCACATTAAACAAAGCTTCGTGCTTCCAATAGAAAGTAACTTTGTTAACTTTTTCAGTTAGTTAACGGAGGTCGAAAAATTATTAAGTTCAAACGACTCTTTCCTAACTCGTTTGTTGCAAAATTCTTTCCAAGTTAATTTTCTTGTAACTTTGGGCAAATATTTCCTGTCTTAAATTGAGCTAAGGTGAGGTGCGGGCGAGTGGCTTTATTGATTAACCCTAGAAAAACGGGTAGAAATTATCATCAAATTGTTGGTAAGATGTTGAAAAAATTGAAGTATGGGGCGTTTAATAAATGACAAAGTCCCGTCGTTACTATTAAGTCTTCAGAATGAGATATCAGGCATTTATAAGGAAATAAAAAATGAAATTAGTGTTACTTGGTCTCGTTCTTGTTTTAGCTGGATGCGCCACAACTCAGCCGGAGCCCTATCAGGAGTCAAAAGGGGCTTATTCCAACACTATGGAGATCATCAGAAGCGCGGCAGGATCTGCGCCTGATGGCGTTGAAGGCGAATACGTATTAAAAATCAAAGCGGCTGGAAATCAAGGGCCGTTCGTATACCTCAATACAGAATTTGACTACCGTGACCAACGCTCTGTCACAGTGGCTATCCATCCTCGTCTTGTTCCTTTGTTTGTCAAAAAGTATGGAGTAACACCACAAGAGTACTTCATTAATAAATCCGTCGTAGTTTATGGGCAGGCAAAAAGGGTGAGAATTAATTTTGTTTCGCAAAATAAACCATCTAATAAATATTATTATCAAACGCACATTATGATAATGGACATGGCGCAAATCAAGGTTTTAGACGAACGTGCCTAACAAAGCGCTAAAATCGCTATTATCTGCCTAATTATTGGGCGTTAGCTTTCTCATAATTCAATCAATATGGAGTTGATATCGTGAATAATTTACAAAAAATTGGGGGAGCTTCAGCTCTTTTTGAATCCATTATTTACGTGTCAGCTTTCGTGTTTTTTGGTGCGTTCTGGAATTTTCCTGCGGATACTGATTCGGCTAAACAATTTGCTTTTCTAGCAGAAAATCAGGTTATCTTGTCAATCGTAAATCTAATTATGTATGTACTATTTGGAATTCTTTTGGCTGTATTAGTACTAGCGCTTCATGAACGCGTGAAGGCCAATAACCCAATCCTGTCACAAATCGCTTCTATTTTTGGGCTTGTTTGGGTGGGTTTAGTCATTGCTAGTGGAATGATTGCAAACATAGGTTTAGCTGCAGTCTTGGAACTATCAGCTAAGGATCCGGAACAAGCAATGACAGTCTGGCTGGCTATTTACTCTGTAGTTGAAGGGCTAGGTGGTGGGAACGAAGTTGTTGGAGGTCTATGGGTTGTATTGTTAAGTTTTGCTGCTTTAAAGGGTCATGAGCTTCCTAAAATACTTAACTACTTTGGGCTTTTCGTTGGCATTGTTGGTGTTCTCACTATTTATCCAGCTGAAGTGCTCACCGAAATTTTTGGTATAAGCCAAATTGTATGGTTTTTTTGGTTGGGATTGGCCATGCTCACGAGTAGTAAAAGATAATAAGGCTTTTTAATTTCAAGAATCATCTCTTCATTCGCTGGACAACTCTACGTTAGCATTTCGCTCCGCTCAAGAGCCGAAGCCATAAAACTTGCCGTTTTGTGAGGGGTTACAGAGCAGGGTGAGGGGCAGATACTGATATTGCAATGACACTACTAACTAATCAACTGCCAAACCTTGGATTAAGAATGGGTATTTTTAAATGTACCTTTATATCAGTGAACGTTACTATCCTAAGTGCAAGAAACGCTATAGTCCGTTCATAACATTAGCATTTTTGGAAATAACGTAATGCAATTAAGAGTAAATAAAAAGATTACTGGCTTTACCCTCGTTGAACTCATTATTGTCATTGTCATATTGGGAATAATAGCGGTAACTGCTGCACCCCGTTTTTTAGATATTAGCACTGACGCCAAAGTTGCCACGCTAGAAGCGGGCGCTGGTGCGATTGAAGCAGCCGCTGACTTAATATTTGCTAAAGCTGTCGTCCAAGGTTTAGATACACAAGCAACTGCAAATCTTGATATCGACGGCGACGGCACCGGTGACATTAATATTGTTTACGGTTACCCATCAGTAAGCTCCTCAGCTGGCATTCCATTAGCTATGGACGACTCCTTCCAAACTCAGTGGGGATACGCGACTTTTAACCCTGGAGGCAGAAGATGGCAAGCTGCACCGGAAGATATTGCTGGGCATAGTGGCACTACCAACAACAATATTCCACTTGGGCAAACAAATTGCTTTGTGGTATACCGAGAACCCACAGGTGTAAATGTTAAACCGTCTATCACCATTACTGACTCTGGCTGCTAATTGCAGCCGCAAAAATTTAACACTTCATTTTTAAATGAAAGTAACGAAGATTTAGAAAATAGGTCAAAGCCACCAAATATGAAAAGCTTTCTTCTTCTGCTTTGTCAGTGTGCACCACAATAATGATGCAATATTTACTTACACCTGAGAGGGGCCTTGCGACTTTAGTCAACTCAATTTCAGATTAGGCACCATTTGGTGTATCAGAAACTCCATTGATTGAGTATTAGTACAATAGTCCTATGGTACTGCATTAGCTTTTTGATGGAGATTTCAAGAATATGAGAACCCGAATAACTATCTAGGATATCTTTTATCTGCCTGTTGCATAGGATAGGCTTATCATTTACGTTATCTACTTTTAATCCTTCCTATAGCTCCCCATTGATAAACACAGTCTTTTTAATATTAGCGTTTTAGCGATAGCGACCTTGGCTTGCTCTGCACCCTCACAAGCTCAAAATTGGGAGGCAACTGGTGCCGGCGTAATTACCTATCAGCGAACCAATCGTCCGGCAATAGCAAGCGAAATAGCTGGTTCGGCCGATTTAATTTTAACAAAAATTCAGTTATCGAGCAGTTGGGTGTTGCACCTCGAAGCAGCAAGCTCATTGGACGCGCAGAGAATAGCGAGCAACTTACCGGAAGCCAACACGGACGCAGGCTCGGCGTTGAACAAAGACGGTAAAGGTCGTCTGCAATTGTCCGAACTATATTATCAGCACCGTTTGAATAGCACACAACAGATTAGTGCAGGTCTGGTTGATATATCTGGCTTTTTTGAACAAAGTCGTATTGCAAGTGATGAAGCTACTCAGTTTTTAGGGACATATTTTACTGGAAATCCACTGATCGAATTTCCAGATTATACCTTGGGAGTAGTGTACGAACATGAATTGGCGCCAGGTACGGTATTACGAGCCGGCGTTAGCAGTTCTAATGGTCTGGCGGATAATAGTGCTCGCTCTTATAATCAGGTCTTATCATTAACTGAGAAAGAAAAAGGGGTGTTTGCAATTACATCTCTGTCATGGCGTAACCAGGCGTATCTAATTCGACTGGGAGCATGGACAAACACAGCTGACCACAAGAGCTTAGATCTTAACCGCAGCACAGCAAATAATTACGGTTTGTATCTGTTAACCGGCTATCAAACAGGAAATCATGCTTGGAATATGCGATTAGGACTTGCAAACGAACAAGTCAGTAAAGCGATGGCGTTTAGCAGCCTAGGCTATCAGTATCGTTTTGCCGAGTACGTTTTCGGCATTGGCTTAGCTCGCGCTTTTTTATCGACTAATTTGCAGGATAACAGTGTCAAAGATACTGAACAATATGAGTTGTACGTTCGTTATGCGTTAACGCCGAAGATTTATCTCACTGCCGATTTACAAAACATCGTCAACAGTGATTTTATTGCAAGTGAAACAAATAAGAATCGCAGCACTATCGTTATTGGCCTACGTCTAAGTTGGTTATTTGGTTAGATTTCTTTTCATAATGCAACGCTCAGATATGCTTTTTGTGGCGTTAGCGAGCTTCTTCTTTTTATAAAAATTGATAGTTGGACAGGCCACATAATTTAAAAACCAGCTTTAAAACCGAAAGGCAAGTTAGTGAAAACGTATATCGCAAAGGAGTTCTGCATTCATCGGGTCGTTTTCAACAAAGCTGAGACACAATAATTTCGTTATTGGGCAAGCGCGATTCTACGAATCAGAACTACAATTAACTCGCTTAAGCTAACTCGATAAACCATTCCAACCGCCAAACCAAAATGTCTTAGTCATTTTCCTTTTTTATAATTCTCACTTATCAACCTACTTAACTAACGAACATCAATTGCAGGGGAGTTGGTTAAATTCTCATTGCGCCGTGAAATCTCAACTTATCTGACCATACACAAAGGGTGTGAATAACTATGTGTGCATATATGCAATTTAACATAATATACATTATGCGTAATTGTGAATAGTTATCAAGATAGGTGGATAAGTTTGTTAAATAGCATCATAAACCTCTTAAACTTAGTTAATTCAGATGCTTAAGGAAAGTTTTATGTCCTTATTCCTTCATTAGCGTTTACATATTAGCTATCGTAACGCTGTGTTGATGAAATTATTTTTTACGCATGTTGAGCTTGTTTATTTGCTCTCGTTTACGTTTCAACAATTTATTGGGTTAGATTGTTTGTGTGAGGATTTATTTTTTGTGTAGTAATTAAATAATTCAGTGTTCTAGTGTTTTAGTGTTTTAGTGTTTTAGTGTTTAGAACAACTATTTCCGATTCAGATTAACTATTAAAACTATTTAGCTCATTTTCTTGTCTGGCAAGTTAATCCTTCTTTTGATGATTACCATCGTCGTAGCATCATTAATCTCTTTTTTCTATTTGCTCCAACATATCCGTTCACGTGCTTGTAACCGGCAGTAGAAATATTGATAACACAGAATAAAGCATTTGTAGGATGGACAACCTTTTATTAGTTTGCTTTTAAAGGACAACAATCTAATGAATTTACTTAATAAACTACGCGATATAAATAATCGATTTCTATCGTTGTTTGAAAAAAACTGTTGACCAGACGCTACTAAGCAAGCCTCCCGAATTGGCTCTTTTAATCTTGTTAAACAGTAGTAATAGTCAGAATTAATACACTTTCAAATATTGTTTTTATATCTAACAAAAGTTTGTTTCTCAAGACTCTTGATCTCCCTGAGAATGCACAGAAATAACGCAATAAATAATGCTTACAAGTACCCTATTCAATTCAATTTTAGTAACGCATAACTCTTGCACCATAGGTTATTAGGAATGTCGCCTCGTTTTGCACCCCAGGTGTCTTTTTTTAATTGAATGACAAATATCAATGTGTTTGAAACTAAAACGCCCTAGCAAGGTCAGACTGAGAACAACGGAATGGATATCTGAAAACACATTTTGAATGTTATTGGACTTGAACCAGTTGCCAACAAAAAAACAATCAAGCGCAAGTATGCAAACACTGCGCTTCTTTTGCTTTCACTGCTATTGCACGTTGCCATCGTTTATTTACTCGTGTTTAATTCTGCGATACCGCAAAGAATAAAGACAGTCGATGACGTAATCATAAATAGCTATTTACTCGAAAAGAAGACCCCAGAAAAAAGTGTCAGCGTTGACGAAAGTAGCCTTACATCGCTGCCAGAAAATCAACGAGAAACATCCCCAAAACCTATAGATGTATCTACAGGCGAAGAAAAAGCCCCTATTAAAGTCACCAAAAATTCGACGAGTAGAAAGGTACAAACGCCAACAGTAGTAAAAAAACAGCAAGAATCGGGTGTTCAAAAAAGCATCAACGCACTCTCCCAACAACCTCTTGGTACAATGAGTGTGCCTACCGGTACTATCGATTTACTCCAAGAAGACGCCTATAAAGCGATGTTAAAACAAGAAACTGAGTCGTTTAATAAGCTGAAAAACTCACCAATTATAGATACTATAGGCACACGAGATACAACGAAACGTCTCAACGCCAATCAACCTAGCATAGTTTACTGCGATGGTGCAGGATCTAAGGCTATTGTGGCGTTGAGCATGGTTACGGGTGGAAATGTACAGTGCAAAGCATTGGAAATTCAATCTTTTATAGATAAGAGATTTACTAAAAACGCTGAGCAACCTTAAGTCCGTAGCTTGGTGAAGCAAACTAACAAGGAATTAAAATGAGTATGAATATCGCGTTTATCGGTTTAGGTGCAATGGGCTATCCAATGGCTGGACATTTATCAAATGCTGGACACAACACAACCGTATACAACCGCACATCTGCGAAAGCTGTTAGTTGGGTGGAAGAATATGCCAATGGTACTTATAAAGAAACACCCCGCTTAGCCGCTATGGACGCGAAAGTTGTCTTACTTTGTGTTGGCAACGATGATGATGTTCGTTCGGTTGTATATGGAAACAATGGTGTTTTTGCGGGAATGTCACCAGGCGATATACTCATCGATCATACAACCACCTCTGCTGAACTTGCTCGCGAACTTTTTAAAGCAGCGGACGATTTAGGTATACAGTTCTTAGATGCACCAGTTTCTGGAGGTCAGGCGGGCGCACAAAACGGCAAATTAACGGTCATGCTAGGAGGTGAACAAGGAGCATACGATTCAATTGTCAATCTGCTTAATTGTTATTCACAAAAGCATCAGCTTATGGGTGCAAGCGGCAGCGGTCAATTAACCAAAATGGTAAACCAAATTTGTATTGCTGGCGTTGTTCAGGGGCTATCAGAAGCTCTCCATTTTGCTGGCAAGGCAGGATTGAATACAACGCAGGTTGTGGATGTTATTTCGAAAGGTGCGGCACAATCTTGGCAGATGGAGAACCGTTCAAACACGATGATCAAAGGTGAATTCGACTTTGGTTTTGCAGTTGATTGGATGAGAAAAGACCTCGGTATTGTGTTGGATGAAGCTAAAGTTAACGGCGCAAACTTACCTATTACAGCCTTGGTTGATCAATTCTACGGGCAAGTGCAGGCTAATGGTGGCGGCCGCTTCGATACATCAAGTCTAATTACTTTGCTGAACAAATAGTCATTTTACAATCGATATAAAAATAAAAACTTAAGCATTGGATGAAGTAAAGCACACCCCGCTCAGCACTGGGCGGGTCAAAATCAATTGAAGTTAGGAACGTATCTCCAGCACTCTTTGTTTAGCTGATCCTATCAAATATGCAGACCCGCAATACACGCCCGTGTAAACAAAAAAGATTGCTCAAGCATAAAGCAAACATATTTGATTGCTATTTATTGTTGCAAACATATTTATTTGCATGTATTTTAATATTAAGAATCATATTAAGCGTCAACTGAGTTTAACAGGAGCTTTTATTTTGACCACTGCAGAATCAAAGCAATATGCTGTATTAACAACTGATATCGTTCATTCGACTAAGCTGAGTGCAGCCGACTACTCAGCAGTGATGACCACGCTTGAAAAAATACTTCAGTCTCATCAATCGAAGTATCAATGTAAATTCGAGATATTTAGAGGTGATAGTTTTCAAGTCCTTTATCCCGATATCAATGATGCAATGAAATCCGTTTTATCAATTAGACTTTTTTTGCAATCCTCGATTAGCTGCCCTGCCGTAAAGTTGACTCAATCACTTGCAACAGGGACCTTTGATAAGGCTTCACACAAGCTCAGTAGCTCTCTTGGCGAAGCTTTTATTTTGTCTGGCAGAGCATTAGATAAGGCGTCAAGGGGTGACTTAGTCGTCAATTTAGCGAGTACGACTAACTCAAACGATTTGAAAATATCAACTTTGTTCTTGCATCACTTACTCGATGGTTTAACAGAGAAACAAGCTGAAGTACTGTATTATTACATCGACTTTGATTTTCCAGAGCACCAGAGTATTGCTGACCACATGAGTATGACTAGACAGAATGTCACCGCACATTTAAAACGCAGTGGCGCAGACTTGGTTAAAGCATACCTATTAGGCTATCGAGAAATTTGCATAGGAAGCCAAAAATGAAGCTATTTTTCTTATTATTAGTCGCACATTTTATCGCAGATTTCTATTTGCAAAAGCACAGTTGGATTATGTGTAAAGTAGAAAATAAGCATCGTTCAATCGGTCTGTTTAAACACATGCTGGTGCATGTAGCTTTAACTTCAATAGCGATCGCGCTGAGCGGAATATCGCTCGACTCTACGGCACTTATCGCTTTGCTCGTGATTATTGCGAGCCACTATGCTATCGATATATGGAAAACCTATCGTATTTTTGTGTTGAAGTATTTCCTGATTGATCAAATAGGTCATCTTATTTTCATTGTAGCGGTATCTGTGTGGGTAAGTGGACTTAGTTTACAGGCGGTATTCTCTGAGTTGCATACTTTTTTCGACAGTAAAACACTGATGTTGATCGGCTTTTACCTATTCTTATGTAAGCCCGTTTCATTGATTATCACACTTTCATTAAGAAAATATACTGAACAATTTGATGAGTCTGAAAAAGCAAATGAAGGCTTAGCCTCTGCCGGTGAATTCATTGGCTATTTTGAGCGTGGATTAATCGCCACTTTTATTTTACTTGGGCAATTTGCTGGTGTGGGATTTTTGTTGGCGGCAAAAAGCGTTTTTAGGTTTGGAGATATGCGCCGTCAAAGCGATAGAAAACTGACCGAATACATTATGCTGGGAACCCTGTTCAGTTTTAGTTTTGGGATTGCTGTCGGGAAATTAGCGGATTATTTACTAACTGTTTTGTAATCTCACTAGTACTGCTCATCCAGTATTCTTACCTTTTGGATGAGCAGCGTTTCGAGCAATACTTCACTTCTTCCCAGTTTTTCTCCCACTTTTTACGCCAATTAAATGGCCGATGACAAACTGGGCAAACTTTACTTGGTAACTCAGACTTCTTCATTATTTTCCAGTTTTATAAGGAATGTATCTGCGTCTTCAAGCATATGATTGAACTTTGTTTGGTCCATTTTAGACATTGTTTTGTAAATCATGGCCATTCTTGGATTGCTGCTGAAGTTTTCTTGGTGACGATATAAAAAATGCCAATATAAGTAGTTGAAAGGACAAGCTTGTGGTCCTGTTTTTTCCTTCACACTATATTCACAGTTTCGGCAGTAATTAGACATCTTATTAATATAGGAACCACTCGCAGCGTAGGGTTTGCTTGCCAACTGACCGCCATCGGCAAAAAGGACCATACTGCTTACGTTTGGCATCTCAACCCATTCATAAGCATCTGCATAAACTAATAAATACCATTCGTTGAGCGCCTTTGGCTCAATTCCAGTCAACAGAGCAAAATTCCCTAGCACCATTAGACGTTGAATGTGGTGTGCATACGCATATTTTTTAGTATCTTGCACGCACTGTGACATACAGTTCATTTTTGTTTTGCCACTCCAGTAAAGCTCAGGCAACGACCTTGACGCTTCAAGATAGTTTTTTTCCTTTAATCCCGGCATAAAGTACCAGTAGAAACCGCGAACATATTCACGCCATCCAAGAATCTGCCTGATAAACCCTTCAGCAGAATTAATGGGAACATCGCCATTCAGATATGCTTCTTCTGCCGCCTGTATTACCTCCTCTGGCATCAAAAGGCCGACATTCAAATATAGACCTATGTGAGAATGAAATAGCCAAGGATCGCCCTCAAGCATTGCGTCTTGATATTGTCCAAAATCAGTTAATCGTTGTTCAACAAAATCGGATAAAACGGAAAGCGCACCCTCCCTTGTTACCGCGAAACTAAAATTATGGATGTCACCAAAGTGATCGGAAAACTGAGACTCGACTAAATTTAGAACGTCCTCGGTTATCTCATCGGGGGAGAACTGCGTCCGCTCTGGGATGTCGGGATTCTTACCAAACGGTTTACGGTTGTCTGCATCATAATTCCATTTACCACCGCGCGGCTGCTTGTCTTCCATTAAAACACCCGTTTTCTTTCGCAGCTCCCTGTAAAAAAACTCCATTCTGTATTGCTTGCGACCTTCAGCCCAATCAGAGAAAAACTGCTGAGAGGCGATAAACCGATTGTCCGACGTTATATTTACCGGTATGTTTAGCTTACTTTCCCATGTTTTAACTTCTTCCAAAAGCCGATATTCGCCTGGATGGGCAATGGTGATCGAACTGTATGAATTGTTCTTGCATGTGTGCTTTATTTGCTCAAATAATGAGCCTTGATTATCCTTCGCGTCGTACTTAACGTAAAGCGTGTTATGCCCCTCTTTTTCTAACACTTCTGAGAAGTGGCGCATTGCGCTAAAAACAAACGCTATCTTTTGTTTGTGGTGCTTAACGTAGGTCGCTTCTTCTTTAACTTCTGACATGAGCACCGTATCACTGCCCTTGTCGAAGTTGTGTAATGAGCTCATTTTTAAATTGAGTTGATCACCTAAAACAATGACTAAATTGCTCATGATATTGCCTTTAGTTGGGCGAATGCATCAAGTGCTCTTTTCCTAGACTCTTTCAAATCAACAATGGGTTTCGGATAATCTTTGCCTAACTCGATACCGCAGGCTTTCAAGATTTCTGCAGGAGCTTCCCAAGGTTTATGAATAAACTTTTTAGGTAGTTTTTTAAGTTCAGGGCAGTATTGCTTAACGTATTCCCCCTCTTTATCAAATTTTTCTCCCTGAAGGATGGGATTGAAAACTCTAAAATAAGGAGCCGCATCCGCTCCAGAACCAGCTACCCATTGCCAGCCCGAAGAATTGCTCGCCATATCAGCATCGAGCAATGTATCCCAAAACCAACGCTCTCCTTCTCGCCAGTCAATCAGTAGGTTTTTTACTAAAAATGATCCAACAACCATTCTTATTCTGTTGTGCATATAGCCTGTTTGATACAACTCACGCATTCCTGCATCTATGATGGGTACGCCAGTGTTACCAAACTGCCATGCTTTCAGGTCATCCACACTCGAACGCCATGAGAAATGGTCAAATTTTGCATTGAAGTTTTTATGTTGAATTTCTGGCCAGTGAAAAAGCAAATAATAGCTAAATTCGCGCCAACCTAACTCGCTGAGGTAAACATCGAGATCTTTATTATCAAAAGCATTTTCAAATGCGCCCTGAATTGCATACCAAGCCTGATTAGGAGAAACTTCACCAAAATGCAAATGTGGTGACAACAAAGACGTGCCTTTGACCGCAGGTAAGTTCCTAGCGTCTTGATAGCTAGTTGCTGCATCATTGATAAATCGCTGTAGCCTATTTGCAGCGCCCTCCTCCCCGGGCTCCCACTGCGCTTCTATCTCTTTATACCATTCGATTTTAGGAATAAGCTCTAAACTAAGTAAGGCATCATTAGAGAATTCAACACCTTCTGCAATGTCCATTTGTGCTGGTTTGGTCAAAGGAAATCGAGGAGCTTGGCGAGTTAAGCACCCTTTTCTATAATATGGTGTAAAAACTTTATACGGCGTTTCGTCTTTCTTTAGCACCGACATTGGCTCCCAAAGTAAGGAACCATTCAAGCTTTTAGCATTGATGTTGTTTTTCTTAAGCTCGGTTTTGATATTCTCGTCTCGTGAACGTTGCCAAGGTTCATATAACCTATTCCACACGACGGTATCAGCCGAGAACTCTTCAGCTATGTCGGATAGGATACTGAGCGGATTACCACGGCGTATAATTAGCTTGTTGCTCAACGATTTGCTTAGCGAAAGCAACGAATGATGAAGCCACCACTTGCTTGCACCTCCTAATACAGCCTCAGCAGGCGCGTCATCATCAAGAATAAAGACGGGAATGATGCTGCCATTATCAGCGGCGAGACTTAGAGCAGGATTATCTGTAATGCGCAGATCTTGCCTAAACCAGACGATTATTTTTTTTGTTGGATTCAAACTCAAAGCTTTATTTCCATTATTAGTGCTGCATAATTTGCTTGGTTAACTAGTATAGCAGTTGACCACTTTAGAGCTATTATTACAGGATTCACAGTTAAATAGATCGAAAATACACGATACAAAGTAGCTACCTTATAGTCTTAAAATAAAAGAAAAGAGTGATGAGCAAAAAAGTAGGTATACATTGGTTCAGGAAAGACTTACGCATTCAAGACAACGCCAGTCTTGCTTCAATCGCCTCTCAGGTAGACGAATTGGTGTGTGTTTATCTATATCAAGGTCAAACTAGTCCAAATAGTGTTGCTATTGATAACAAAGATGAAGCTATCGGAAAACACAGAATAAACTTCATCAATCAATCATTGATACAACTACAGGACGCATTAAACGGCTTGAATCAACGTTTAATTATTCTTCCAGTAAACGGATCCAGTTCGCTTCAGCAATTGTTGGACTTAGTTGACGAACTTAACGCCACACACGTATCGGCCGAATGGCACTGTGGATTCAATGAGCGCCTGCAGTGGCAAGCATTACAAGATACGCTGAAAGAATCTGCTCCAAACGTGCAATTTATTCAGGAAAATTCATCAACCCTATACGATATTTCCCAATTTCCCTTCTCGGTAGAAAATATGCCTGGCACATTTTCACCTTTTCGAAAGAAGCTTGAGAAATATTGTGAGGTAAAATCAGTCGCAGAAAAGCTACATTCACTACCTAGAATGTCAGACCTTACTTTGGAAAAATCAATGTGTTCGTCAACGCTAGCTGTTGCAAACAACCATTATCCAAAGTTGGCTGGCGGAGAGTTAAGCGCCCATAAGCAACTTGAGTATTACTTGTGGAATACTGATCACATCAGCAAGTATAAGGAAACAAGAAACGGACTTGATGGATGGGATTTTTCAAGCAAGCTCTCCGCTTGGTTATCTATTGGTTGCGTAAGCGCAAGGCAGGTATTCGCAGAATTAAAAAATTATGAATCAGCGCGAGTTAAAAACGATTCAACGTACTGGCTTTTCTTTGAGCTACTGTGGCGAGAATTCTTTCATTGGCACCACTTTGTTTATGCTGAGCGCCTCTTCTCTGCATCAGGTGTGCAAGGCATAGTTCGCTCGCGGAACTTTGACCCAAATAAGTTTCAGCAGTGGCAGCAAGGCGAAACCGGCTTCCCGATTGTTGATGCCTGCATGCGCCAGCTATCAAAAACAGGATTTATATCGAATAGAGGAAGGCAACTGGTAGCTAGCTGCTTTGCGCATGAACTCGGCCTGGATTGGCGATATGGTGCCAAATACTTTGAGTACCAGCTCATAGACTTTGATGTCGCTAGCAATTGGGGAAATTGGCAATACTTAGGCGGTGTTGGCGCAGATCCTAGAGGCCACCGTCAGTTCAATTTGGTAAAACAAACGGAGATATACGACCCTAACCATGAATTCATAAATAAATGGGCCAACTAAAATCCATTGAGCATGACGGTATAGGTATAACCGTCATGTGGTTTAAGAGAGATCTGCGTTTACGCGATAACGAAGCGCTGAAAACTGCCTGTGAGCAGAATAGACCACTAGCGCTCATCTATATCGTCGAGCCTATCATGCTAAACGACCCGCATATGGATATTCGCCATTGGCGTTTCATCGTGCAGTCAATTAAAGATCTGAATGAGCAACTAGCTGAGTATAATTCGTCTATTTCAATACTTTATGGAGCTGCGCTAGATGTTTTCTCACAGTTACATGAAAAATATCAGATAAAGCAGATCGTCAGTCACCAAGAAGTGGGCTTAACGCATACTTACTCAAGAGATAAATCCGTTTCTAATTGGTGCACAAACAATAAAGTAGACTGGACAGAACTTGCACAAGGCGCCGTTTACCGACCATTGAATACTCGAAAAAATTGGCCACAGCTCTGGAATGAAAGAATATTACGTTCTGCGAGTCAGCCCGAACTTGAAGATATACAGTGTATTTCAACTATCAGCGACAGCTTAGACTCTCAATACATTTTCACCGTCCCTAAACTTTGGCTCACAGCTGACGATAATATGCAGCTAGGCGGCGAAAAGCGCGCTTGGTATACGTTGAAGCACTTCTTTAAAGAAAGAGGCAAAGCTTACTTCGGCAATATTGGTGACCCCAGCATGTCTCGACAAACTTGCAGTCGGCTATCTCCTTACTTGGCTTGGGGAAACATTTCTTTAAAACAGGTTTATCAATTTAGTTTGACACAAACTGAGCGCAAGGGATGGGCAAGATCTATCACCGCTTTCCAGTCACGATTACACTGGCATTGTCACTTTATTCAGAAGTTTGAAACTGAGTCGGCTATGGAGTTTCGACCTATTAACAAAGCCTATCTTGATTTCCCCTATTGTGAAGGTAAAGAAGAGGAGCTCAGGTTGCATGCTTGGAAAACGGGATGCACGGGTGTGCCTATTGTCGATGCTTGCATGCGTGCCGTCGTTAAGACGGGATATATTAATTTCAGAATGAGAGCAATGGTAGTTAGCTTTTTATGCCACCATCTCAACATCGATTGGCGCAAAGGCGCTAGTTTTCTGGGTGCCCAATTTTTAGATTTTGAACCCGGAATACATTATCCTCAATTTCAAATGCAGGCTGGCGTTACAGGCATTAATACGCTGCGCATTTATAATCCCGTAAAGCAATCTATCGACAAGGACCAAGAAGGTCTGTTTATCAAAAAATGGTTGCCACAACTTGAACCATTACCGAATCCACTCATACATCAACCTTGGGTAATAACGCCGATGGAGGAAGCAATGTACGATTTCAATTGCGAAAGAGATTACTACTCTCCAATCATTGATGTGGAGAAAGAGGCAAAAGCGGCAAGAGATAGAATGTGGGCTTATCGAGACAAGCCTGCGGTAAAAAAAGAGGCGTCACGAATATTAAAGATACACACAATCTAAGCACTCGCTTATTTTATGACCTACTTTTCTTCGCTATCGCTACTTTTATCTTGAGCAGCCTGTTTTAATAATAACTTACGCTTTTTTTGGTCTTGTTCTTTTAGCCACTGATTCAAGAGTCTTATCTGACCGTTTTTATAGGCTGCAAACGTTATGCGTAACGAATTTGATAAGACATCACTATCGGTCCAACCTGTTTTCTCTACGATTTCTTTGTAGTTTTCCATTGCTGCCGGCGTGACATAGCCCCTAATCAATTTTTTGCCTAAGGACTTTTGTTTTTCACGAAACCGTCTTTGCTTTTCTGCGTTTGCAGATTTCTTTGGATTCTTCATTTGCTCATTATTTGGTTTAAAAACATTCAGATTAGCCAGTGTACTGTAAAAAACTGACTTTTTTTAGCAAAATTAACTGTTCAGAGTTGTTTAGCGTACAAGTGTTCGCTAAATTACACCCTCTTATGGAAAACTAGTGTGTGATATGACAAATACAAAATCAGAATTCAACAGAGATGATCTCTTAAAATGCAGTTCAGGCGAAATGTTTGGACCTGGCAACAGTCAGCTTCCTGCTCCAAACATGCTGATGATGGATAGGATTGTGAAAATTACAGAGGATGGCGGAGAATATGGTAAAGGCCACATCATCGCGGAGTTGGACATTACACCTGACCTTTGGTTTTTTGCTTGCCACTTCCCTGGTGATCCAGTAATGCCTGGTTGCTTAGGATTAGATGCAATGTGGCAGCTTGTCGGATTTTTCCTTGGATGGTCTGGAGGTCCCGGTAAGGGTCGTGCTCTAGGTGTTGGAGAAGTTAAATTTACAGGCCAAATCTTGCCTACTGCTAAAAAAGTGACGTATGAGATAAACCTTAAACGCGTAGTTAAACGTCGCTTATTTATGGGTTTGGCAGATGGCACTGTAGCAGTAGATGGTAAAGTCATTTACGTTGCGAAAGATTTGAAAGTTGGCCTCTTTCAAGATACCAGCGCATTCTAATTAAAAGAAGAAAAGTTAGATGGTGTAACGCAAAAAGCCCAATATTAATATTGGGCTTTTTGATTTTATATTAGTGAATAATTAGCGTCCAACTAAACCGGCTTGCCTGTCGGTTAGAGCTTCTCTCCAACCCCCTAACCATTCCGAGCGCGCTACGGTTGCTTGGAAGGGACATATTTCCTTTGATCGACCTGAGATTCCAGCTTGATAACCTTTTGAATGGGCACGTGTTAACTTGTCTCTTTTTTGTCTTTTCATCGATAAACCTCTCTTGGTTAAAATATGCAACAGAAGGAAGTGAAATCAAAAAATTAGTTGTCAGTTTCTTTCCTTTGCCACATACATATAGATATCGTTTAGATGCAAATAGTTCAACGATTAAATTTTGACACGTGCAAGGTACGTGAATAAGACACTGAAAAGTATTGAAATGTTTCGTTGGTTTAGTTTGATCTATGCAATCATTTTTATAGACCGCTTAGTTATTAAAACAAAAAAAGCCCCGATAGACGGGGCTTGTAGAGTCAACTCTTAGTAGCGAAACTACTTCATTAACCATCTTCTGAAATAAGTTGTAAAAGCAAGAACGGTAAACAAAATGACACCCGTACTTCCTCCCTGCCGCTCAATCACACCTAACTCTTCATCTGTACATGCAGCCGGCGCCTGCCCGGTCGGATTTAGTTTCAACGTTACAACGGTGTCCACGAGTATACTTTCGCCACTCTCATCCAGTAAGAGCTCTCCACGCGCATTCTTAGATGGCCTCTTAGTTAATGCTGATACAACGATTTCGTTATTATCATTGATGTCAGTTGCTTCGATCAAATCAAATGGACTGCTGCAGCTAATCAGCGTATTCAGGTTGGTAAAAGTATCCGCTTCAATATCATACAAAAATGCCGCTGTTTTTCTGATGCTGGTATTTGTTGCTTCAATGTCTGCAGATCCAACGACTAGGTTATTATTATTCAAGGCACGCGGTATGGTGCTTGAACTAGTAAAGAAATCATCAGGGAATTTTACCGTGTCGTCATTCATGTTGTAGATAAACATTTTATTTCGAGAAACTCGGTTAATACTTTGACTTCTCAACCCGACGACATAGCCAGAATTATTTATTGCAATAGCACTGTTCGGCAACAGATCGTCATCTTCTAGGATACGCACTACTTCACCGCTTTGCAGAAACAAAGAAGCTGCAGTTGTTAACACTGTTTGTTCTCTGACATCTACTTTGACACTCGACACGCCAACTGCAACACCATTATTATTTACATCTAATGCCTGACTTGAACCCTGCGCAGCGAGCTCTTCTTCATCTGTCACTAGGGTATCAAACGTCGTTGTATCAACAACGTTACCCTCAACATCCAAAGACCATAACGTTGCACGTTGTGACCAAACGCCCGTGCGCCTTGAAGCGGTTGAAGTACCCTGCCCAAATATTAGAATATTCCTGTAACAAGCCTCAATAGGCTGATCACCGCGAGTTTCATCAACGCCACAATTTTCAATTGCTGTAGTTGTTGTTGCGCTAGGAGCAACTGAACCACTGCCTGCTGCTAAATAATTACCGTTAATGCTGTTAACTTGGCTTATTCCGCCCAATGTCGTATCGATCGGTAATAGTGGCACGACATTTTGTCC
The DNA here is from genome assembly GCF_000226565.1 of Glaciecola nitratireducens FR1064. NCBI lineage: Bacteria > Pseudomonadati > Pseudomonadota > Gammaproteobacteria > Alteromonadales > Alteromonadaceae > Brumicola > Brumicola nitratireducens. The sequence goes on from NC_016041.1 coordinate 2,053,899, forward strand.
GACTTGCACAAAAGCACGACGGTCAAAGTCACTCAATATGTACTTGCTTTCGGTTCCACTGTCGGTGACATAATCTATGGTTCTGAATGGGCCCACACTATTGCCGACAATATGTGTGCCGCCAGCTGAATCTCTTGGTGTGGTATTCATAGAATGCGAGAAACCGTTTAGCTCTGCACTTTCTGTATCAAAAGCATTGATAAAGTCAGCGCTATTAACTGAGCCATCCGTTTTGTATCCCTGTAATCTTCCAAGTTGCTGTGTAAAGTAACTGAAGGTGCTTGAACCGGATCTTGCTATATTGATTAAGTAGGTATAGTCAGCGAGATTAAAAACACCGTTTTTTGCAGATTCAATATCGGTCAAATTCGCAATAATGGTCGCGTTTTCAAAGTCGATTGTATTCAAATCCACTGGCGCGTTATAAATATTCTCAACAGCCGTTAATATAAGGCCAGTATTGTCTATAGAAACACCATATTGAATTGGGCCTAGCGTGTCTGTCGCCAGTTCAGTGACTGTATATGAAGCGGCTAAAATTGGCAGAGATGCGGTATAAAGTATCACTGCTGACGCTAATCGGTTAAATTTCATTAATTATCCTGTTACTACTCGTTATTTTGTAAGCTTTCCAATTCATCCCAGCGCTTATAAGCGACTGATAATAATTGTTCAATGTTTGTCAATTTGTCTAACACCGGTTGCGTGGCATCGGCGTCTTTTTGAAAAAAGTCAGCGGCATTAACCTGCACTTGCAAGCCCTCTAGTTCTTCTTCCATTTTTTCAATGTTTTTAGGTAAATCTTCAAGTTCTTTTATGACTTTGTATGATAGCTTTTTGTTGCTTCTAGTAGAAGTAGAAGCAACCGGCTTTTCTTGTGCAATTTGAGTTTTAGCTCGCTTTTCAAGGTCTTCGTTCATTTTTTTCGCAAGAAGCTCCTTTTCATCATACCAGTTCCGCATATCAGTGTAGCCACCAACGAATTGTTTAATAATTCCGTTGCCTTCAAACACTAAGCTAGAAGTCACCACATTATCCACAAATTCCCTATCGTGACTGACCAATAAAACCGTGCCATCATAGTCAACTAGCAAGGACTCTAACAATTCGAGGGTTTCGACATCGAGATCATTAGTTGGTTCATCGAGCACTAATAAATTGCTCGGCTTCAACATCAGCTTGGCTAATATTAACCTGTTTTTTTCCCCTCCTGAAAGTGTCGATACTGGTGCATTTATGCGGTCTGGAGAGAATAAGTAGTCTTGCAAATAACCAATAACATGGCGCGTGCCGCCGTTGAAAGTGACCTCTCTTTTGCCATCAGCGATAACATCAATAACTGACTTATCGAGTTCAAGTGTTGAGCGATGCTGATCAAAGTACGCAACTTCTAAATTGGTTCCTCTGAAAATTTCACCTTGGCTTGCCTCAAGCTCTCCCAAAAGCAGTTTGATCAGAGTACTCTTGCCGCAGCCGTTACCGCCAATTAAGGCGATTTTTTCACCGCGCGTAATTAACAAATCAAGATTTTCGACAAGTAGCTTATCTTCGATGTTGAAGTATAAACCTTCTGTTTCAAATACACGTTTACCTGACTTACCGCCTGCGTTTCGATTTATTATCGCACTGCCCGTCACGTTTCTGCGCGAACTGTATTCATCTCGAAGAGCCTTTAATGCTCTAACTCGGCCTTCATTTCTAGTACGTCTAGCTTTTACGCCTTGTCTAATCCAAACTTCTTCTTTCGCCAATTTTTTATCAAACTCGCGGTTAGTGCTTTGCTCAACCTCCATATCGTGCGCTTTCTGCGCAAGATAAGTTTCGTAATCACCGGGGTAGCTCACTACTTGTCCGCGATCAATATCGACAATTCGCGTGGCTAATTTACGAATAAATGCCCTGTCGTGACTGATAAATATGATGGCTCCGTTGTAGTTAAGAAGCGCTTTTTCTAACCATTGAACCATGTCGATATCGAGGTGGTTAGTTGGTTCGTCCAACAATAGTAAATCGGGCTCACTCACTAAGGCTCTCGCCAAAGCTGCTTTTCTGCGCCAACCGCCCGATAATTCTGACAGAATCTGGTCTGGCTTTAATTGGAGCTGTGTAAGCACATTGCTAATACGCGTTTCAAACTGCCAAGCATTTCTTGAATCCAGTTGCTCCTGCAGTTCTTGCATGCGATTTAAGTTCTTTTCACTTGGATCTGCACCAATAATATTGGTTATGTGATGGTAGTCCTTAAGGATTTGCGCGACGTCTTCTAATCCTTCAGCGACATAGTCAAACATATCACCACTAATGTCTTGTGGCGGATCCTGAGGTAACCTTGAAACAACAGTTCCGGTGGGCAGAATCATCTGTCCCTCGTCCAATTTGGTCTCACCAGCAATAACTTTGAGAAGCGTCGATTTGCCACTGCCATTGCGTCCAACTACACAGACGCGCTCTCCGCTTTGTATATTCAAGGAAGCACCATCTATCAAAGGCGGTTGGCCAAATAAGATGGATGCGTTTTTTAATTGCATTAAATTCATTTTAAAAACTCGATTAAATCGTCAAGTGTAAAGGGCCAACCTAGTTCCGAATCTGATTTCTCTCTTTTTAAAACAGGGATCCTCGCGCCGTATAGATGATATAGATCGGCAGAATCCCTAATGTTTACTTTTTCAAGTTCGACTCGCTCACTGATAATGTCTGTTGGACTAGGTTGAAAAGCAGGTTCATTGATTGTATTTGTGTTTGTATAAAGCGCATTAAACTGCTCAACAATATCGACAGCTAAATCACACAACGAACAATGAGGGCCTGTGTATAGCACTATTTTCACAAACTTAATATCCAACACTTGTGAATTTTCTGATTACGTTTGAAGTCTTCTGGGATTGTTTTTTGCGTGATATCTTCAACCTTAAAACCCAAGGCTTCAACAGCGTTCTGGTCAAGTTTAAATTGACGCAAATTATTGCTGAAAAATATTTTCCCGCCTGGTTTCAAACAAGCCCTCGCGTCACTCAATAAGCTAACGTGATCGCGCTGTACGTCCCAAGTGTCATCCATTCTTTTAGAGTTCGAAAAAGATGGAGGGTCAATAAACATGAGGTCATATTGACCATGTTCTCTGGTTAACCATTTCAAACAGTCGGCTTGAATAAACTGGTATGAGCCATTCAGTTTGTTCAACGAAAAGTTGTCTTTTGCCCACTCTATATACGTATTTGACATATCTACCGTGGTGACACTTTTCGCTTTTGCCTTAGCTGCATGCACCGAAACGCTTCCCGTGTATGCAAACAAGTTGAGGACATCTTTGTTCACGCATTGTTGCTTAAACAGTAACCTTGTATCTCGGTGGTCCAAAAACAAACCAACATCTAAGTAATCTGTTGGGTTGATATAAAACTGAGCTTCATGTTCATGCACAATGACGCGCTGGCCTTTCTGGGCCACTTTTTCATATTGCTCTTTGCCTTTGTTTTGGCGTCTCACTTTAACTGCCATCTTGCTCGCCGGAATGCCTAATACTTTTGGAATATGAATCAGGGCCTCTTGCAAACGTTGCTTTGCTTTTTCTTCAGGTACGTCTTTAGGAGCAGCGTATTCCTGCACAACAACCCAATCGTTATATATGTCAATTGCTAGGTTATAGTGTGGCAAGTCGGCGTCATAAACACGATAAGCGTTGGTGTCACTGCGCTTTATCCAAGGCTTTAATCGCTTTAAATTTTTGCGCAATCGATTTGCAAACTCATGGTTTTCATCGGTCTGACTTTCGAATATTTCTAAATTTTGACCGCTAATTTGATAATTCATGAGTACGCACTCAAGTTTACCATTCATGAGTTTGTAGCTTTTTGTATATCTGAGCTTTAAAGCTTTAAGAAGATCTTGGTTAGAACTTAATAACGAGACATGCCAATTGGCAAAATGTTTTTTCAGATGATGCCCTAACTTATCAAACAAAGGTAATAATGAGGTATATTCACCCAGTCGTTCACCGTAGGGTGGATTAGAAACAATATATCCTTTAACGGCAGGTTCACTTGCCTCGTCTTCCGCATTATTAGAAGCTGTATTATTATGGGCCTCTGTAATCACAGCGTCCAAGACATCACATTGTTTAAACGTGATAAAATCAGCAACACCTGCCCTCATAGCATTTTGCTCTGCTAGTTCAACGATTTTTGTACTTAAGTCATAGGCATAAATTGCTGCGTTAGGCGTTTTTACTCGCTTACTTGCTTGCGCTACTACTTCACTGAATGTATTTTTTTCGTGCTGATTCCAGTGCTCAAAACCCCATGTCTCTTTATCTAAATTTGGCGGTATATTGGCTGCCATCATTGCAGCTTCAATAGGTATTGTACCGGAGCCACACATCGGGTCGAGTAACACACTGTTTGCATCTTGCGCCCAACCGCTGCGCATTAATATGCCTGCCGCAACATGCTCTTTCAATGGTGCTTCGCCTGCGTCAGTACGGTAACCACGTTTATGCAAACTGCCACCTGAAAGATCGATACAAAGATGAAGGCTGTCTCGTCTTAATCTTGCTTGGATCACAATTCCTGGCTTCAACTTGTCGACAGACGGTCGCTCAAACCCAGCTTCCTGAAACTGATCAACTATGGCATCTTTTACCTTCAACGCACCAAACTGACTATTATTGATTGCGTTGTTAGTGCCGTTGAATTGGATCATGAAAGGAACATAAGAATCAAACTGTGATGGCCAATCAGCTTCCTTCGCAACATCATATAACTCTTCCGCGCTGTTCACTGTGCCCTCAGCCACTACCAACAGCACTCTATTAGCAAGTCTCGAATGAAGACATAACTGATATGCGTCTTTTAACGTTCCTTCAAACGAAACCTGACCTGGTTGCAACTTGAGCGCGGGTAATTCGTAGTCGTCAGCGTCATCTTCTGCGCTAGTGCTATTTTTAGTGTCACTCGTGCTTTCAACAATATTCAGAGTGCTTAGAATTTGCTCGATTTCTGTTTTGAGTAGTTCATCGAGACCTTTGGATGTAGTAACAATTAGCTTATGCATTAACAAGCTCCTTAATAAGTGGTGGACCTTGATAAATAAAAGATGAATAAACCTGCACTAAACTAGCACCGGCCTCAATTCGTTGTTTTACATCTTGCGGGCTGCTAATGCCCCCTACACCGATGATAGGCATTTTGCCATCTAGTGCTTTCGCGAGTATTTTGGTTAAAAGAAGACTTTTCTCTGTAAGCACTTCACCGCTTAGTCCGCCTGCTTCCTGAGCATGCTCATGCCCTTTCACCGGCTCACGATCTAGCGTTGTATTTGTAGCAATCACACCATCCATTTTTGAGTGAATTAACGATGCCGCGATTGACTTAACTTCGTCTTCACTTAAATCTGGTGCAATCTTGATGAGTATTGGCACATATTTTTTGTGCTCAATTTCAAGTGACAATTGTCTTTTCTTTAAGCCAGTTAATAAACTATCGAGTGCTTCACCATATTGTAGGTTGCGTAATCCAGGGGTATTTGGTGAGGAAATATTAACCGTAATGTAAGAAGCAACGGCATACACTTTATCGAGACAAATTAAATAATCATCAAGCGCACTTTCGTCAGGCGTGGTTTTATTTTTGCCAATGTTAATGCCTAAGATGCCTTTGTAATTTGCACTTTTAACTTGTTCAATTAAATAATCGACCCCTTTATTATTGAAGCCCATACGATTAATGATTGCACGATGTTCAGCAAGCCTAAACAAACGAGGCTTGTCGTTACCCGCCTGAGGTTTTGGTGTAACGGTACCTACCTCGATGAAACCAAAACCCATCGCTGCAAATGCGTCTATACACTCACCATTTTTGTCTAAACCTGCCGCTAGACCGATTGGGTTTTTAAATGTCATTCCTAAACATTCTACTGGCTTGTTTTGCAAGTCCTGTGCGTAAAACTTTGACATGAAATTTCGTTGTGATCGCTTAAGAAAGCTAATTGAGACATCATGGCTCCATTCTGGATCACGACTTAATAAGAATTTTTGAACAAAAGAGTACACAGTTTCCCCAGACTAAAAAAAAGCCCCGCAAAGCAGGGCTATTTGCAAACACCTATATTCTAATGGTTTGCCTTCACGCTTAACAGCATCAATTCTCTTAATGCGACAGAAAATTTAGCAAACTCATGATTATCGGCTGTTTTGAACTCTGTCATCATGTGATACCAGCGCTCTAATGCTTCTTTATTCGCTTTACACCAATCACTTAAGATTTTATCAGCGTCTTTCTCTTCTGGTTCAATATTAAGCAAAACAGAGGTTAAAGAACGCTGCTGCCAATCAAGTTCTTCTCTATAAGAAGCTCTCGCCAAGGCCTGCCAATGGTTTGAAACTGATTGTTGGTTAATTTGCTCTAAGAACCAGTGCAGCTCAAATTTTGAACCCAACTGATAATAAAGCCGCGCAACAACTTCAACAGGACGTTTTTCAATTTCAGCTATCTGAGCTAAGTCCATACTTGAGAACATATTGCTCAAGCTTGCGATTCGATTAGCTATATCTTTTGGCACTTTGGCTTCAATCAAGCGTTTCGTCTCATTCTGAACCTGCTCAAACTCGGAGGCGACTAGCAATGAACCAAGATTTTCAGAAATGCATTTGAAAGCCGGTTTGTATCGACTAATTGCTTTTTCTATATTGTTTGTTTTACCACCGTGGCGAATATACCAACGACACGTTCTGCGCAATATACGACGCATACTGTCTAATATTTTGAGCTGCAGTTGGGCGTCGATTTTGTTATCAAGGTCTTCAACACTTTCCCACAGTGTCGACATCTCAAAAACGCCTTTCACTACAGTGTATGCCGCTGCAACTTGCTCAACAAGTGCCCCTGTTTCTTCCTGCAAGCGATAAACGAAATTCAACCCCATGTCATTAACCATTTCATTGGTTAATTTCGTAGCAATAATTTCACCTCTTAGAGGATGGTCCTGCATTTGTGCTTGATACTTTTCTCTTAATACCGGAGGAAATGCGTTTACTAAAAATCTGTTGTAATAAGGATTATCGGTGATTTTTGGGATATTAAACTTATCTTTCATCACCATTTTACCGTAGGCAATAAGTACCGCTAGTTCAGGTCTGGTAAGACCTTGGCCTGTAACCACTCTATCTGAGATTTCATCATCAGATGGAATGAACTCAAGCTCTCGGTTAAGGAAACCCTCACGCTCTAGGCCATGAATGAAGCGCAGTTGCTCCTTCAATTGCTTAACACCACCTAGATTAGTGATAGAAATTGACTGAGTTTGGCGATAACAATCTTGAATAACAATATCTGAAACGTCATCTGTCATTTCATATAACAAAGCATTGCGCTGTTTAAGCGTTAAGTCACCCGCATTGACTAGAGTATTCAGTAAAATTTTAATGTTTACTTCATTATCCGAGCAATCCACACCACCCACGTTATCAATAAAGTCGGTATTGACTAGGACACCATTCGCGGCAAGCTCAATACGCCCTAGTTGGGTTAGCCCTAAGTTACCACCCTCGCCTATAATTTTTGCTTTCACATCTTTGCCGTTTACGCGAGTCGTATCATTGGCTCTATCGCCAACTTCAGCATGTGATTCTTTGGAACTCTTAACGTAGGTTCCGATGCCACCATTCCAAATCAAATCAACCGGCATTTTTAAGGCATTATGTATTAATTCATTTGGAGTCATCGTCGCTTGACGTGTTCCCAACCACTTTTTCATCTCAGGTGACAGTGGGATTGCTTTTTCAGAGCGCTTAAAAATACCACCGCCCTTCGATATAAGTTTTCTATCGTAGTCGTCCCAGCTTAGAGATGGGTCTTCGAACAAACGCTGACGCTCTTTATAACTGGCTTTTTCGTCCGGTGCCGGGTCAAAGAAAATATGCAGATGGTTAAACGCAAATACAACTCTGGTTTGTTCGGACAGCAACATGCCGTTACCGAAAACGTCACCTGCCATATCACCTACCCCGACGACGGTAAAAGGCGTTGTTTGGCAGTTGGTGCCAATTTCGCGGAAATGGCGCTTAACAGACTCCCAAGCGCCACGGGCTGTAATCCCCATTTTCTTGTGGTCGTAGCCGACGCTTCCGCCTGATGCAAACGCATCACCCAACCAGAAATGAAACTCGTCCGAGATGCCATTGGCAATGTCTGAAAACGTTGCGGTTCCCTTGTCGGCCGCTACAACTAGATATGGGTCATCTTCGTCTAATCTAATCACATCTTTTGGCGGTACGATATTTCCTTCAACTATGTTGTCGGTAATATCGAGTAAACTGCGGATAAATATTTTATAGCACGCTTTGCCTTCTTCTTGAATTGCAGCGCGATCGGCATCAGCTGGCATCGCTTTACAAACAAAACCGCCTTTTGCGCCAACAGGAACAATGACGGTATTTTTAACTTGCTGTGCTTTAACCAAACCTAATATCTCAGTTCTAAAATCTTCTTGTCTGTCAGACCAACGTAATCCGCCCCTAGCAACTTTTCCACCGCGTAAATGCACACCTTCAACTCTTGGTGAATATACGAAGATTTCAAATTTAGGCATAGGTAGTGGCATGTCACTAATTTCACTCGGCAGTAACTTAAATGAAATATAAGATTTTTCATTTCCTTCACTGTCGTTTTGATAAAAGTTGGTGCGCAGCGTTGCGTTCAGAAGTTCCAGATAGCGACGAATTATACGGTCATCATCCAGATTCGACACTTTATCAAGTTTCGCTAAAATTTCGGCCTTCAGATTTTCTATCTTTTTCGGCATCCGCTTAATCGTTGGACAAAATAATAATCTGAAGAGGCTAACAACATCAGTTGCAATATCCGGATAGTTTGCAAGGGTGTTTGCCATGTAGTCAATACTGAATGACGTGCCTATTTGGCGCATGTATTTCGCATATGCACGCAAAATCGTCACATTGCGCCCAGTGATACCAGCACTGAGAATTAGACGGTTGAAACCATCGTCTTCTAGGGTCTTGTTCCAAGTTTTACTGAATCCGTCTTGGAATAGCTCTTGCGCTTTCTCCATTTGGAAGCTTTGGCCATTCTTGTGTAACATCGTGAAATCCATGATCCAACTAACTTCACCTTCGTCATTAGTAACACGAAATGGGCTTTCATCAATGACTCTCAAGCCAAAGTTTTCCAACATTGGAAGCACATCACTCAAATGAATTGGCACATGACGGTGATATAGTTTTAATTTAACAATTTCACTGTCGGCACTTTCTTCCTGAGGACGGTAAAACAGCATGTCGAGTTCGTTTTCATCAGATAACAGTTCAATACGCTCAATGTCCACCATCGCTGCGCTCGGCAAACTTTGCTCTGCGTAGCTTCGACTAAACGCATTTACATACTTTTTCTGAATTGCCTTTCCTTTAGCTTCACCATATGCAGATGTGATTTTTGCAGCTAACTTGTCTTGCCATGACTTGGTTAACTCAATCAAATTATCTTCAATTTCTTTCACATCAAACTCCATATTGTTGTTCTTTACGCGCGCTATGTAGTGCGTTCTTGCATACACAGATTCTGAAAAGTACGTATTAAATTCGACTTCTTCATCCGACTTAAACGAGCGCTTCAGTAACTCTTGAGTTTCTTTTCTCAATTGAGTGTTGTACCGCTCTCTTGGCACGTAGACCAAACAAGAATAGTAGCGACCAAATGCGTCTTTTCTTACGAATAAACGAGAAATACCTCGTTCCTGCATCTGAAAAATACCCTTTACAATTTGCGCTAGTTCTTCATCCGAAGTTTGTAAAAGCTCATCGCGCGGATAGGTTTCAACAATATTTACAAAGGCTTTATAAGCATGCGTACCTTTGTCGAAACCAGATATTTCACACATTCTGTCGATTTTTTCACGCAACATAGGTAAATCAGTTGCGCTACTATTATAGAATGCGGCTGAATATAGACCTAAGAAGCGGTGTTCGCCCGTGACGTTGCCTTTCTCGTCAAATTCTTTAATACCGACATAATCCATATAGGCGGGACGATGCACGCGAGAGCGGCTATTGGCTTTAGTTAAAATTAACGGGTTGTCACTTAATGCTGCGTCTCTTGCAGTTGTCGGTAAATTAGACAAAACGCGTTGACGATCATTTATAGAGTTTTTCATCAAACCAAGGCTTGAATCATTTTCAGGGATCCAACGATGGTCACCCTGTATCGCCTTAACCTGATAATACCGATAGCCCATTAACGTAAAGTTATGATCGTTTAACCAATTTAAAAACGTTTTTCCTTGCGCTTTAATTGCTGAGGATGCTACCGACTTCGAACCTTCAAAGCTTTTGGTAATAGTCGCCAACTTCTCTCTCATTGGCTGCCAATCAGAAACGGAAAGTGAAACCTCATCTACGACTGATAATAATTCGGCGCGCAGTTTTTCGATGTCTGATCTTTTTGCTTGACGATCAATCTCAATTAGAAACACTGTCTCTGACGAATATTTAGTAGACTTTGATTTACTGTCTACGAAGCCTGTTACTTTGTTATCTTGATTGCGAGTAACATGCATTGGAGAATGCAATAAAAGGTGAGCAGCGATGCCAAATCGATTAATCGCCATGCGCACAGAATCCACCAAAAACGGCATATCTTTTACGATAATTTCGATAATGGTATGTGAAGACTGCCAGCCGTGTTTTGCAATTTCAGGATTAAAGACCTTAATGCATGGAGTACCAACATGAAAGGTCTGCATGAGCTGCCATAAACTAAGTGTAGCGCCATAGAGATCGCTGTCACTGCGCCCATTAATGTCCTCAAACGACATATTTTTATATAGCAGGCGACCAAATTGTTGGATTAACGGAGCATCGCCGTTATCTACTTTTTCATTGATGAGGGAAAATACACGTTCAAGTAAAACAGAATGTTGATGGTTTGTTACCGACATTTACGTTCTCGTTAGGTTGTATGTTGTGTGTGTGATGTAAACTTGGCCGACGACTTTTTTTACTTTTTTAGCAGCAAAAATATTGAGTTATCAAAACCAGTTAACCTTCTCTATCTCTTTCTTTATCGGTATTTTCGCTAAAATATTAACGATTTGAAAGCACTATTTAACCTTTAATTTACAAAGTGCATAAGCATGTTCGTTTTATGCATAAAAAAAGGCCTTACGGCCTTTTTTCAAATAATTACTCAAAAATACTTCTCTACCGTTTGAACCACAATAGTCTAGCAATGGCCGGAAGTACAATAATTGCACCTAACATATTCACAATAAACATAAATGTTAGCAATATCCCCATGTCCATTTGGAACTTGAGTGTCGAGAATACCCAAGTACTTACACCAATTGCTAAGGTAATTCCTGTGAATAGAACAGCACTGCCGCGTTCTTTTAAAGCTTCAAGATAAGACTCTTCAACCGACAGACCCTCTCGCAATTTTATGTTCATGGTTGAGAGGATGTAAATACCGTAATCCACCCCAATACCGACGCCAAGTGCAATCACAGGTAAAGTTGAAACTGTTAAGCCAATTTCTAAATATGTCATTAGTGCCTGCGCTAACACGGAAACAACGTATAAGGGTATTACAACCGCTAAGGTCGCTCGTATTGACCTGAAGCTTATAAGACACAGCACAATCACGGCACCAAAAACGTAGTACAACATCGGATCCTGTGATTCTTTAACCGCTTCGTTAGTTGCAGCCATTACGCCGACAGGACCTGATGCAAGCTTGAACTGTAGGTCATCTTTCGAAAATTCTTGGCTAATTTCCTTTACCGCTGCAACAACCGTTTCAATCGTTTCAGCTTTATGATCTTCCATAAATAAAATTATTGGCATAACAGAACAGTTTCTGTTCAACAGACCTGTTGACGTAGGAACACGAGATATTGCCTGCACAATGGTTGCCTGATTTCTTGGCAAAACTTCCCATTTAGGATTACCTTCGTTGTAGCCCGCATTAACACGTTTCGCAACTGAGGCCAATGAAATTGCCGACTGCACTCCGTCTACATTTTCCATCCGCCATTGAAAATCATCCATCGCCGTCATGTATTCAAACTCAGTACAGGCATCTACTTTTGTTTCGACAATAACGGATATGTAATCTACCGTGATTTCATACTTATCGGTGATTAAAAACGTATCTTGGTTATAACGAGAGTTTTCGTGCAGCGCTGGCGCACCTGCGTGCAGATCACCAATCTTCATATTTTGTGACTGCATGAATCCGAGCACGAATAGCACAGCGGTTACTGCTACGATAACAATCGCAACTTTAGGACTTGCACATTTTGCAACAAGGTCCCAACTATGCTCATTCTTTTTACTCGACTCAGCAATTTTTGCTTTGTATTTATCTGATACTTTTACATACGACATCAATACAGGTAGCAGCAATAGATTGGTCAAGATAATAACGGCAACACCCATACTTGCCGTAATCGCTAGCTCTCTAATGATACCTATATCAATAACTAGCAAAGTCATAAATCCAACGGTATCAGAAAGTAACGCAATACCGCCTGGAATAAGGAGTGTTCTAAACGCCAGTTGCGATGCAACCTTAACGTCCATGCCCGCTGATGCCCTTTTTCCTACCGCGTTAATCATTTGAACCCCATGACTCACACCAATAGCAAAGACTAAGAAAGGAACGAGTATGGACATTGGATCAAGGCCGAAGCCAAACAAGGTCAGTAGCCCTAGCTGCCAGACGACTGCAACAATTGAGCAGAATAATGGCAAGAAAGTTAGCATTAAGGATTTTGAAAAGAAGAAAACCATGATGGCTGTGATGGCTATCGCTATGGCAAAAAACATGAGAACGTCTTTTGCACCTTGAGCGACATCGCCGATCATTTTTGCAAAGCCGATGATATGCACAGACGTGGCTTCATTTTCGTAAAGACCGCGAAGTTGTGTTTCTAAATCGGCAGCAATGGCCAGAGTATCGAGAGGTAATCCAGTTTCTGGATCAATATCGAGTAACTGTGCCGTCACCATGGCGCATTGGAAATCATTAGACACTTGTCTGCCTAGGATCCCTGCTTTATCAATATTTTTGCGCACAAGTTCCAGTGCCGCAGGATTTGACGAATCGAAATCTGCAGGAATAACTGGGCCACCGGAGAAGCCGCCTTCGACGATCTCAGTAAATCGAGTTGCTGGCGAGAACAAAGATGTGACTAATGAGCGATCAACACCATTAATGAAAAACACTTGGTCGTGAACATTTTTAAACGTATCAAAAAAATTCTGGTTAAAAATATCACCATTCTTATCACATACTGAAACGAGGACATTATTGGCACCGCCGAAATCCTGTCGGTGTTTCATGTAGGTTTGCATATACTCGTGATTAAGAGGAATGTTTTTTTCAAAACCCGCATCTAATTTTAACTGCGAGGCATTATAAAGAAGGAATAAAGTCACTAAGGAGAAAAAAGCAATAACTGCCACTCTATGACGAAATACAGCTTTTTCTATTACGTTGATAAAATTTGTCATATTAATTATTTTAACTCAATTTGCTTAATGCCTGATGCTGTTACAGCAAGAATGGCGTCGTTGATAACCAAACCATTTAATATGGAATCGCTCAAATCATTTTTTAATTTTTTGATTGAAATGTGCATAGCACAGCCTTCATCATTCGCCGGATAATATTGATTAACGCCAACGCTTGTTTGGTCGAGTGACAGCAAAACACCGTTATTACCCGTAATGTATATATTGTTATTTTTGCCATGAACAATCGAATTCAATGATGTCGTTACGCAAGTTTGCAACCTGTTCCAATCATCGGAGTCGTTATCGGCTAGGAAAATATTGCCTCGTAAACCAACAGCAAAAAGCTGGCCGTTTTCGGTTTCTTGTATATCGAAAAATGAGCCTCTGTAGTCTAAGTCGAAGCGTCTCCAAGAGCGCCCAAAGTCTTCACTTACTGCAAGCATTCCCGCCTCACCAGCCATGTAGAGCCTACCATCAGTATAACTAAGCCGATTAAAGTGCGGTAAAATAAAAGACAACTCTTCTTCGTAAAAAGCAGGATCGTCTTTTATGCTCTCTAAGTAGTCTATGTCGTCTTGTGGGAGGACTGACGCATGCAGTTCTTTTATCCACGTAACACCGCCATCAATTGTTCTATAAAACAAACCATAGGCACCCACAGCAACACCGTTATTTTCATCCATAAAAAATACATCGAGAAATGGGCGGTCTAATTCAGGCATACTAAGTTGTGTTTGCCAGTTTTGACCAGCATCTGACGAATGCAAAATGCTAGCGTCATGGCCAACAGCCCAAGCATTAACGCCAGAGAGAGCAACTGCCGTTAATGTAGTTCGTGTGGGCACGGATACTTGAACTAAGTCTTGTTGCGTTGTCCCAGTTAAGATATGTCCTCGTTCACCCACGATCACAATGCTATCGCCAACAGCAATATCAAGTAAAAGTGATTCTTTAACAAGTGGAGCCTGATATGAAGAATTTGCGGAAAGCATTGCACTAAAAGCAACAAGCCCCGCTAAAGAGAAAGTTTTAAAATTTGAAGTCATTTATTCACCGTGGTTAAAAAAAACGGCTGGCTAAGCCAACCGTCTGTTCTGTTTTATCTCTTGCCTTCTCGCCTTAGTGCTTGCGGCGTGAATTCTCGGTCGTCTGGTTTGATACTAAAGTCATACATTTGCTCTTCGTTATCCAAACCAATCGCCAAATAACGACGAGAGTTTAAATCATGATATACGTCAAGTGTAGACCATTGAGTCGGAACTTCGTAATAGTTTACACCATGCGCGATGCCGACACGATATAATTCACCACGGTTATCATACATATCTGCAACTTGGATTTGCCAGCTATCCTCGTCTATATAGAAAGTACGCTTTTGATAGACGTGACGAAACTCTTCTTTTAGCGTCGCTTCAACAACCCATACGCGATGTTTTTCAAAACGAGTCAAATCAGGATTTACGTGATTTGGTTTTAAAATATCAGCATAAGAAGCATTATCACTGTGCAAAGCATAGTTATTATAGGCAACGTAAAGTTCTTTTTTACCTTTTAATTCCCAGTCATAACGATTAGGTGAACCGTTATACATATCGAAATCATCCGTTGTTCTCAAACCATCTGCTGCTGTGCCTGGTGCATCGTAAGCGATGTTAGGCGCACGACGCACTCGGCGTTGACCTGTGTTGTAGGTCCATGCCTGACGAGGTTCTTTAACTTGATCGACTGTTTCGTGCACCAATAGTGCCGTACCGGCAAGTCTTGCAGGACTCGTTACGCTCTGCTTAAACTTAAATAAAATATTTTCTTCGCTTAACGACTCTGGTGTTGCGCCCATCTCAGAGTATTTTATCATTAGCTGCTCGTCAAAACCGATAACGTTAAAATCACCGCTTGCCGTTACTGCCGCTTGTCCACCATTTCGCTGAACGGCTTCACCACGATAGCGTAAAGTATGGTTCCATATTGCTTCTAAACCATTTGTTGGAATTGGAAAAGGAACGCCAACAGCAGCTCCTTTTAAACCATTCCCGCCGTCCAGTAATTCAGCTCTAGTTGCGTTAGCCTTAGTCGCATCATAAACACGCTGAGGATTACTTGCTGAACGTCGAGTTTGATATACCGGCATTTTGTATGTGTCAGGATATGTTTCGAATAATTTTTTCTGACCGTCAGTTAAAAACTCTGCGTACTCTTTGTAGTTTTTAGCTGTAATAGTAAACAAAATTTTATCGTCAGCAAATGGGTCTATATGAAAGCTGCCTGGCGTATATCCGGCTGGCAATTCAGTAATACCGCCCGTCCAAGCTGGGATTGAACCATCCGCGTTACCCGCTTTTTCCGCACCTAAGGGAGTAAGCTCATTGCCTAATTTATCCGCTTCGGCTTGAGTTACTTTAGATAACACTGATTGACTCGATAAAGCTATCGCAAGCCCTACCGTAATTAAACCTAGTTTTTTAATCATTACTACGTCCTTAAATTGCGTATTTAATATTGAAAGATACGAAGTCTCTGTCTGCGAGCGCGTTTGTTGTTCCTAAACCGCCCCAAAAAGAACTATAAGAAGCAGTCACCGACCACTTACTTAAATAATCAAACGTAAATGCCACGTTTGCTGACTTTCTATCTTCCAAGAATAAGAATAATGGATCAGGCGTTGTACCGTTTACGTCATGAGAAAAAGTTGCTCTTGCACGTAAATTGAAGCCTGCGAAAATATTATTGTAATCAGCTACTGCTAGTAAGCGATATCCCCATGCGCCTGAAGTAGCGAATGGATTGGTTTCTGGACCATTGGAAACACCCGTATGCAAGCCCGCTCTATCACTTATAACATTGCCTTGCGCATCTAATACCGGCTCTAAGGATGGTGTTCTTGCCGTCCCTGGAGAGTTAAGTCTAATCACGCTAGGATCTGGAAAATCCATAATCTTCACATAGCCAGCTTCACCCAATACAATGAAGTTATCGGTACCAAATTTTGGACCAAATACATGAGAAGCCGTCATTTGCGCTTGCCAAGTATCTGACAGTAAGTAGCCCAATGCAGTTTCACCTGGGCCTACGTTTCTACCAATGTTATTTAACTGAGAGATACCACCAAGATCTGGTCTCAAGCCTGCATTTGCAAGTTGCTCAGGCATCCCTGTATACAACAATTCGACATCGTCAATTTGTAAAGGTTCATCTTCTCTGTAAGCAATTTCAGCAGCAATTGCTGTTTCACCCACTGTCGTGTTGAAGCTGAAACCGTATAACTTGATGTCTTCAGGATAATCAAAACGAGATTTAGTAAAAGCACGTAAATCGGCAAGATTATCTCTTGTGATACCGCCGGGTGACGCAAGTAACGCCAAATCAGCGGCTATGGCCTCCGGACTAAAGTCAGAGGTAACACCAGCAACTAATGGACGTTGGCTATGATAATTAATGTGATACAAACTGAATTCTGTTTCATTCAATTCAGCGGCGAACCACGTTAATTTTAAACCAAACTGCCCCTGATCATCAGCATCGTTATGCGCAGCGTCACTTTGTTCACGCACCGCAACTTTAGTTGGGTAAGCAAGATAAGCTTGTCCAATTGCTGCAGGACTTGCGCCCATTTTCAATGCCGAACCTAATTCATTTAACTGTGTTAACAGGGTGTCAGCATCGATATCAGGATTACCCGAAAAACCAAGTTGAATATTGTTGAATGAACCGCCCTCACCTGCGAAGTCATTTCCAGCTAAATAACTGCCTGATACAGGTAAACGCGAACGCTCCCACTCGTACTGATAATATCCTGACAAACTAAGCGTGTCAGTTAGGCCAATTGAACCGAACAACATCCCAACCGGAATGAATACTTCTTTTAATTCTGCGCCCGGTGCTTGTGCTCTGGAAACGTCAACAGGGTTCGTTGTGTTAATACCATGCTGGATAAAGGTGCTCTCACCCCAGCTAACTACTTGGTCGCCAAGACGCAAAGAGATAGGCATCTCACCTACCCAAAAGTCAGCATATACGAATGCATCTAAAAGTCTGAAGTCTTTACATAGTTCTTCAGACGCCTTGTCGTCCCTACAAGGATCAGCAACGTTACCTGTTATAGGATTTCTGTAAGCACGATCGTTATCAGAGTTCTCAAAATCGTAAAAGTAGAAACCACGAGCGAAAAACCCGAAGTCACCGTAAACAGCTTCTAATTCGTGCAAACCGATGAACTGTGTTGAAAATGCATCACCTTTGTCGTAAGACAAGTTGCCAAGATCACCGTTGGTCGAGTATGCGCCGTCGTTTAATGCCCAGACGTCAGCTGAGGGGTAAATTACGTTTGTCGCTGCGTTATAACCGGTCCAATCAAGGCCCGGTTGGTTGCTATTTCCGATAAGGCTGAAATCACGTTCTTCTGTTCTTATGCTGGTAGCAAGTGTGAAATTTGAATCGAACGTTATTGATAAATCACCAAAATTCCAATCAGCTGCATTAGCGCCTTGAGACGTTGCGGCTAAAAGCACAGCAACACTTGCTGCGATTGAAGACTTTTTAAATGCGCGAGGCTTATTTGTCATGTTCCTACATTCTCCCGAACTATCGCCTGATGCGATACTTTTCTAGTAACTTCTAAACTATTAACAAAATGATTACATCATTTTACATCAATCGCAAGAACAAATCGTACCAGTTAACAATTTATGCAAAAAAACCACATAAAATAGCTTGTTATGCTCTATTTTCAACCAGTCACCCTTTCAAATGACTGTATTTTATTTTCGCCATTCACCGTCAAACAAAACTTGCCTTTAATTCCCGAAGGTTCAACAAAAGGCCGCAGTCTAATTGATGGAATTTGCACCCTTTCTCCAGTCGTTGCGGTTACAACAACGGTTTTCACTGTTGTTAGGTAAAGGTTCTCACATTCTGCATAGGACAGACTGATTATAAAAAGGTAGCGTTTCATAGCGTTTACTTCACTCTAACAACACTCTAAATAGAAGACTCTTCTCAAGAACCCGGCTATAAAGATAGCCTAGCTTTTAACTCGTCAGACTCTTACTAACTTTTTCGTATAAATCTTTGCTCAAGTTAGCCCGGTTAAGCAGGCGTTTTAACTGCATTACCATCATCTCTTGATGGCTTTTCGCAAACTTCTTATATTGAATAAGTGGCGTCACTAACCTCGCAGCAATTTGTGGGTTTATTGGGTCAAGTTCAAGCAAATAGTCAGTTAAAAATTGATAACCACTACCATCAATAGCATGAAAACCGTCTGTGTTATAAAATGCAAAGCTGCCGACTAAAGACCGCACCTTGTTTGGATTTCTAAGGTTGAACTGTCGATGACTTGCAAGCAACGTTAGTTTAGACAAGATGTCATTGCTTTTAGTGGTTGCATGCAAAGCAAACCATTTGTCCATCACTACCGCGTTCTCGAGGTATTCGCTTTCAAAAGACAGCATTAGCTTTTCAAATAGCTCAACCGAACATATTTGGGAAGCCTTCAACATAGTTAGCTTGTCCGTCATGTTATCCGCACTATTAAAACGCTTCTCTAATTGCGCAGCCATTTCCGGTGTTTTTGAATAACTTAGCAACTGCAAAACAGCACTAAGTACTCGTCGTTCGTTAACTTGAACCTTAGTATATTCATAACTTTTTTGCGCTGTATTAGCCATAATTTCAAGTAAAAAGTCTTGTAGATTTTCCTGCATTTGTACAAGAAAAGCAGACCGCGCAGCTGACAACTTAAGCGGCTCTGAAAACTCAAAACCTTGAGTTAAGGATTCTACACTAGGTATTGTTAGCATCTCATTTAACAGTTCGTAGTTATTGCAAGCTTGCCTCAATGCAGCTTCTAGCTTTCCCCAAACAGATGTTGATAATTCAACGCTTTCATTGTGATAAAGCTCAGATATGAGGCTTGAATATAGTGCTTGGCTTGCATCCCATTTAGAATAATCGCTAGATGAAAATGTCATGATAAGCAAATAATCTTCTAAGGAATAAGGATAATCGAGTATCACAGGTGCAGAAAAATCGCTTAGTAATACCGGAACAAAATCCTCGCTAGGAACCGTTACGCTAGCATTTGCTTTATCTAAAACAAAGGTATCGTTATTCAGGTTTAAATCGATTTTACGACCGCTACGTTCTAAACATTCCACCTTAATCGGTAGGTATAGAGCTCGCTTATCTGCCTGATCGGCAGTAGGGTTTGTGCGTTGAGTGAAGTTTAGCTCTTTACTGCCGCTCTCTAATCCACTTTCAACCTTCACTCTTGGCGTACCTGACTGTGAGTACCATAATTTAAAATGATCAAGGTTGACTTCATTAGCATCTTGCATCGCATTCACAAAATCATCGCACGTTACCGCTTGTCCATCATGTCTTTCAAAATACAAATCCATACCACGTCGGAAACCATCAGCAGTTAGCAATGTGTGGAGCATCCTTATGACTTCAGCGCCCTTATCGTAGACAGTGACGGTATAGAAGTTATTCATCTCAATAACTTCATCTGGTCTGATGGGATGACTCATCGGTCCAGCATCTTCAGCAAACTGATGTTCGCGCATGACCTTTACTTGGCTTATGCGAGTGGCGAGATAACTGAACATGTCTGCAGAAAACTGCTGGTCCCTAAATACAGTTAAACCTTCCTTCAAACTTAATTGGAACCAATCTCGGCACGTCACTCTGTTGCCAGTCCAATTATGGAAATATTCATGGCCAATAATCGATTCAATATTAAAGAAGTCGTCATCTGTGGCAGTGTTGGAATCTGCTAAGACGAATTTACTGTTGAAAACGTTTAGCCCTTTATTTTCCATTGCTCCCATATTAAAGAAGTCGACGGCGACAACCATATAGATGTCTAAATCATATTCTAAACCAAACACATCCTCGTCCCACTTCATCGCTTTTTTTAGCGATGCCAGAGCGTGATGACCTTGTGACGCTTTACCCTTATCAACAAATAATTCTAACTGTATCTGACGACCGGACATTGTTGTAAATGAATCACTTAGCTTGTCGAAATTACCGGCAACTAACGCGAACAAATAACAGGGCTTTTTGAAGGGGTCATGCCATTTAACTAACTTTTTACCGTCAGCAAGGTCACGTTCTTCTACTAGATTACCATTCGACAATACGTGCGGAAACGCCGCTTTTTCAGCAATGATGGTGACGGTATAAACAGACAACACATCGGGACGATCTAAGAAATAGGTGATCTTGCGGAAACCCTCGGCCTCACATTGTGTGCAGTATGCCTCATTAGATAGATAGAGTCCTTCCAAACTTCCGTTATTGATTGGGTCAACGCTATTTTTTATCTGCAAAGTGAAGTCTGTTAACTGCGCAAGCTCAGCCTGCGGGATAACGAGTTTCCCCTCTTCTATTCTATAGTTGGTGAACGCCGAACCGTTTAAAAAAACGCTGATTAATTTAAGGTCTTCACCATCCAGAATTAGATCTTGCTCGGAAGCTACGCCAGCATTGCTTGATATAGCATGTGGCGAAGTTTCACATTTCAGCGTTGAGGTAATAATTGTATCGGTTGGATCCAGTTCAATAACAAGATCAACTTCATTGATGAGGTAATTGGGCGCTTGATAATCTAAGCGCTTTTTAGCTATTGCTTGAGACAAATTTAGACTCCTTGGTCTACCACCTTCACTTTTGGAGGTGTTAAGCGTAAAATTTTAATGCCTAAATAAGCATAAATTACGGCAAGAATAGGGTTAATAAGGTTAAAGAAAGCATACACAAAATAATCATAAACAGAGACGCCCAATACACCCGACATGTATGCGCCGCAGGTGTTCCAAGGGATAAGTGGTGAGGTTAATGTTCCCCCATCCTCCAAGCTTCTAGAAAGATTAAGTTGGTCTAAACCGCGCTTTTCAAACTCTTCTTTATACATACGACCCGGCATCACGATACTGATATATTGATCCGCAGTAATAATGTTTGTACCGATACACGTTAAGATTGTTCTGCTAATCATGTCGCCCGCACTCGTTGCACCTTTTAAGAAAGTGGCAACAACCGCTTTTAATAAACCTACTTTTTCTAAAACGGCACCGAAACTCATCGCACAGATAATTAACCAAACCGTATTAAGCATGCTGGACATGCCACCGCGGCTAAGCAGCTTATCTAAACTTTCATCGCCAGTATCAAAACTGACACCGTCGAATAATGCGCTCCAAGTCACCATAATATGCTTAACCCACTCTGGAATTTCTTTAAAAAGCCAGTGAATAGCATCTGGTGCCGTAACTGTGAGCTTGTCAGCAAATGAGGAAACCAAGTTATCCTGAAATAATAAAGCCCAAATGACGCCTAATAACGCGCCAATAGCAATTGCAGGGAAAGCCGGCATTTTTTTAATGGCTAAGGTCAATAAAACCACAAGCGGGATCAACAGATGGATACCAAGCTCAAACTGACTCGCTAATGTTTGCTGCATTTTTTCAATGCTGTCACTCACTTGGCTTGTATCTTCGGTTAAACCGATAATAATGAAAAGAACTAAGGTAATTCCGAAGCTTGGTATCGTTGTCCACAGCATATATTTAATGTGTTCGAACAAATCTGTGCCCGCAATTGCTGGAGCTAAATTAGTTGTTTCGGATAAAGGCGACAGCTTATCGCCGAAATAAGCGCCGGATACGACGGCACCGGCTGTTATAGCAAGCGACATTTCCATTCCGGTTGCAACGCCAATCAACGCAACCCCTACGGTTGCTGCCGTTGTCCACGAACTACCGATACTCATTGCGACCACAGCACAAATTATTGAAGCAGCGGCATAGAAAAACGTAGGGTTAAGTAAACTCAAGCCATAATAGATGAGAGTTGGGACAGTACCTGCCAGCATCCACGTGCCGATAAGAGAACCAACCACAAACAATATCATGCAGGCTCCCAAGGACATCGAAATCCCCTTCACTAAACCTTCTTCGATTGATCTCCAGCGGTGCCCGTTTTTTATCCCTATAATTGCCGCGACGCCCATAGCAAGCAATAGAGCTATCTGATTTGGTCCATATGATGAATCTTCACCATACAAAAAAACCGCACTACCCATGAAAAAAACCAAAAGTATAATCGGAATTAGCGCGTCTGTTAGGGTCGGCTCTTTGATGCGTGGTTCAGTCATTATTTGATTTCCCTATGCGGTCAGTGAACGGTAAAACATGAATGCAATAACTATTGGGCATACAAATTTTATGTACCAAGGCCAAATTCTCCAGAACAAACCCTGCTCAACTCCAACCTGCCCTTGTTTAAGTTCAGTTAATATCTCGTTTCTATTCCAAACCCACCCGGCAAACAAACATAAGACAAAACCAAGTAAGGGCTGACTGTACTGTGTCGTTATCGAAATAACCAAACCAAATAAAGCATCAAAGTTAAGAATAATTACGCTGGAAATGACCAACACAACTACGCTGAGTATTGTGGAAGCTTTCTTTCGTTCTACTCCCTGGTGGTCTACTAAATAAGCGACAGGCACTTCCAACATTGAAATTGAAGACGTTAAGGCAGCAATCACCATAAGCGCGAAAAATGCAGTTGCTACAACCCATCCAACCACGTCAATCGTCGCAAATAGCGCAGGTAACACATTAAATATTAGGCTGTCACCCTGAATAAGAGCGCCGGTTTCAGTGAATATTTGCACACCATTATTGGCCGCTACGTACATTGCGGGAATGATTAGCATCCCAGCAAAGACAGCAACACCAATATCAACTAAAGCGACGGAAGCCCCTAACTTGGGTAGATTTTCATTTGCTTGAATATAGGAACCGTAAACCAGCATCGTTCCAACACCAAGGGACATAGAAAAGAAAGCTTGTCCCATCGCATCAATCAGTAAACCAGCGTCTAATAAACGACTAAAATCTGGAACTAAATAGGCCTTCCAACCTTCAATAGCACCGTCCTGAAAACTGACGTAAACAATAAGGATAACGATAATAGTAAACAGAGTTGGCATTAGTCTGACTGACCAACGCTCTATGCCATTACTCACGCCACCGCTGACAACGAAGCCAGTCAAAAAGAGAAATAACGCCATAAATGTCGCATTTCTTGAAATTGAAAATTCCGTGAGCCATGGAATGCTAAAACCAAGCATATTACTCGCCGCGTCAACGAAAAACGCAATCATCCAACCGGCGACAATACTGTAAAAAGCAAGAATGAAGACGACGGTCAACAGACCGATAGAGCCAGTAAAAATACCAGCAACTCTAATTTTAGAATTTGAGGAGAGAGAGCCAAGCGCATCAATCATATTAGCGCGCTTTGCACGACCGATAATGAGTTCTGCCATTAGTACAGGGTAAGCCAATAAAAATGCCATCACCAAATACATCAACACAAAGGCGGCGCCACCGTTTTCGGCAACCTTTGTGGGAAAACCCCAAATATTGCCTAATCCGACAGCAGAACCTGCCGCAGCCAACACGAATCCAATTCGCGAAGAAAACTCACCGCGTGCACTCATAAATTACCCCATTATATTTATTTTTATTAGTGGTACTTTTTAAAGCGAATAAAGGCAGCTATGGCGCTGCCTTTTATTCTATCTATATGTATTTCAAGTCTAGTCTTTTAGGTTTAATGCATAACTTCCTGAACTTACCATATCAAATGTGATATTGGCTGCCTCAGATAGAAACGGGTCTATCTTTTCAAGCGCTTCAGGTAATTCGTCCTCTAAGGAAGTCACTTTTTCAAGCCCCATCCGTTCAAGCCGCTCATTAATTCTAACGAGTTGTTTCTCTTCAGTTTCTTTTTTAGTCTCAAGCCTTTCTGACTCAACCAGACTGATATAATTTTTATCTTTATTTTTGTTATATTCTTCAATATCAGTGAAGATATATGCAAATTCTGGGTCTTTAATCACACGAGCAGCATGCTTGGCAGCAAGTACATCGATAACACCATCGTAACGACCTAATTGGGAGTAATTAGCTTTCTGAATGCTATCGTATGGTAGCGCATTTTCTTCTTTACTTTCGCCCCACTCAGCCGGATCTACTGGTGACGGGTACAGAATATCAGGCAATACACCTTTGTGCTGCGTGCTGCCGCCACTAATGCGGTAGAACTTAGCGATTGTAAATTGAACAGCTCCTAGCGTTTTGTCTAAGTCATAAATACGGCTTAAACCTCTGTGTTGCTGAACCGTTCCTTTACCAAACGTTTGCTCACCAATAATAACCGCACGATTATAATCTTGCATTGCAGCAGCAAATATCTCACTTGCAGAAGCACTGTAGCGGTCAACCATCACGGTTAATGGACCACCGTAATAAACGAGTCCATCTGTATCGCGGTCAACACTAATGCGTCCGTTTTCATAACGAACCTGCACAACGGGACCCTTATCAATAAACAATCCACTTAATAAAACTGACTCAGGAAGAGAACCTCCACCATTACCGCGCAAATCAACGATAACGCCTTCAACATTCTCGTCTTTCAATTTATCTAATTCTTTTTTAACGTCTACATGCAGGTTATGATAAAAACTTGGAATATTAATCACGCCCAATTTCTGACCTTTGTGCGGCCCAGAATCAGGAATGTAAACTTCAGATTTTGCAGCTCTGTCTTCTAACTTCACTTTATCGCGCGTAATTTGGATCTCAGCAATTTTCTTACTTTCGCTGCTGCCCTTTAATACTTGAAGCTTCACTACACTGCCTTTTGGTCCTTTAATGAGTTCAACAACCTCATCTAAACGCCAGCCAACGATGTCGACAAACTCTTCACCTTCTTGCGCAACTGCAATAATTTTATCTTCAGGTTTTATTTTAGCGGACTTATCAGCAGGCCCGCCAGCCACAAGACTAACAATAACCGTATGATCGTCTTCACTGCGCAATACTGCACCAATCCCTTCTAGGGAAAGGTTCATTTCCATTTGGAAGCGCTCAGTATTCCGAGGAGAAAGGTAACTTGTGTGCGCTTCAATACTGCGAGCAAATGAATTCATTACCGTTTGAAATACGTCTTCGCTGTTAGTTTGACTCAGCCTTTTAATCGCACGTTTATAGCGTTTTGTAAGAATGTCCTGCGTCTCTTCCCACGTTTTATCAGCCATTTTTAAATTCAATGCGTCGTATTTTACGCGTTGGCGCCACACTTCATTCAATTCAGCGCTTGTCGCGGCCCAGACAGCTTTTTCTCTGTCATAGAAATATTTGTCATTTTCTACTTCGTAATCAAACGGCTTATCAAGCAACGTAAGGGCATAATTAAAGCGCTCGGCTCTGCGCTTCAAATTAACCATGTAAATATCGTATGCAATGTCCAATTGACCTTGTCGAATCGCGTCATCGAAAGAATCTTTAGACTTTTCAAACCCAGTAATATCCGACGCTAAGAAGAAGTTTTTGTTCACGTCTAGTGAACGTAAATATCTTTCAAATACTTTTTCAGAAAGTTCGTCATCTATTTTGATTTTTTTGTAGTGCGAGCGTGTGAAGTGGTCGGTAATACGTTTTGCAGATTTGCTGTGTTGGGATTCTTGCGAAAGCTCAGGAATGGAATCAGCGGTTTCTGTGGATGGGCCAGCGATGCTGACACCAACAACTAAAGCACTTGCGACAGAAATCCATATCAGTTGCTTTTTAAAAGACTTACCCAAATTTAACTGCATATTACCTACCTTTCTGTTTTGGCTTGACGTTAAAGCGTTAGGCGCAACTGTGCGCGTTGTACTTTGACTGTCATGCCTGAATTTAGTTGCACTTGAATACCGTCTTTTGCAACTTCAGTGATTGTTGCAGGCATTGGAGAACTGCCTACTTTTACTGATACTTCTACGCCGACTTTTAAATCATCGTCCACTAACTCGCGAACTTTTACCTTGGGAGCTGCCTGTTTTACTTTACGCTCTGCCGGTTTTTTGTCTTTTGAGTCTCCTTTACCAGGAATTTTTGCTCTAGCTTTAAAGCCTTTTTTGTCTTGAGTTTGCTTTTTCTGCTCTTGACGTTTTTCAGCAGCCTTCGCCTTACTCTCTTTTAATTGAGTTGCAGCATGATCAGCATGCTCTTTCTCAACTTGGTCTCCATCAACACCATCTAAATCAATGCGATGAACACCTTCTTTTACCGATGCAAGATATTTCCAACTACTGGTGTAATGCCTTAAAGACATTCTCAACAGACGTTTACTTAATCGAGTGTCGTCTTTTAGGCGTTCAGACAAATCGTGAAAAATGCCAATTTTAAGTGGTTTAGCGTCAGATTGAAGCGAAAAGCACTTAGGGAATTCGGTAGCAAGAAAGGCTAACACTTCTTTGCTATTTGCTAATTTTTGTTGTTCGTCCATTAAATTACTTCGTAGTTTGTGTTGTTTACAATTCTTCGGATTCGGAATCATCCCAAGTTGAGAGTAGATGATCCACCCAATCAACCAAGTCGTCAACCTCAATATCTAATAAATAGCTCTCAAGATGCCAATGTTCCCACGTTTTCTCTATAATTCTGTTAATTTTTTCAACTTCTTCGTCTTCGTCTATGTGATCGAAAACCATATGCAGGATAGTGTTTAACTTTTCAGACGCTTCATAAGGGTCATCATGCACATCTTCCATATCATCCGGCGTGCTTAATAATACATGAATATCGACTAAACACTTCATTATGATACTTCAGCGGCAGTTAATGACGCCTCAAAAGTACTCACCAGGGTTTCTAAACCCACACGATCATCATCATCAAAACGCGCTGTTATCGGACTATCAATGTCTAGAACACCAATAAGTTGATCGTTTACAACAATAGGTACAACCACTTCCGAATTAGACGCAGCATCACAAGCTATATGTCCCGCAAATTCATGCACATCCATTACTACCATGGTTTCTCGGCGAGATGCCGCTGTTCCACAAACGCCTTTGCCCATCGGAATTCGTATACAAGCTGGCTGCCCCTGAAATGGGCCCAAAACCAGTTGATCTTGCTTATATAGGTAAAATCCAGCCCAGTTAACCCGTTCTAAATTGTTGAAAAGTACGGCTGCAATGTTCGCCATATTGGCTATCATGTCAGGCTCACCAGATATAAGCGCCTGTACTTGCGCATTGATCAGTTCATATTGCTTTTGTTTGTTGCTCATTTGTTGGAAGCGTCGCTTAATAATAGGGTTAAAATTGAACTATCCGCATAATAACACTCAGTGAAAGGGCAATAGAAGCGCTTTCACTACTTTTCTATAACGATAGCGTGTTTAATTGTTTCTACATGTGTCGATATGGAGGCGATTAGTTATAAAACGACCACAAATTGTATAAAAATAACACCGAGCCGCGTTAATAAAGAGGCAACGCTAATTAGACCAGTCAAAAATAGTTGTGCCACCCACTGAACTAGCGATTAACCAAAGAACCAGTAACTTACACAAATCGCAGCAAAAATACCGGCAAAGTCTGCCGCTAAGCAGCAACCCACAGCATAACGACTGTGTTTAATGCCAACTGCGCCCAGATAAACAGCTAACACATAAAATGTTGTTTCCGTTGAGCCTTGCATAACTGACGCTAGCCTTCCGACAAACGAGTCAGCTCCATGATGCTGCATTGTCTCAATCATTAATGCTCTAGCACCACTGCCGCTCAGAGGTTTCATCAATGCGTTGGGTATCGCTTCGACAAACCGTGTGTCGATTCCAATGCTGCCAACAACATAAGAAAAGCCATTCATGACAATATCAAGTAAACCACTCGCTCTTAGCATACCGATAGCAAACAGCATAGCCAGCAAAAAAGGAATGATAGTTACCGCAACTTCAAAACCTTGCTTTGCTCCATCAACAAACTGTTCATATGTGTTTTGCTTTTTTCTCCATCCCTGCACTAATACAACAACAATAAATAACAGCAGTAGGAAATTAGCGATCAACGAAGACTGCGCGGCTAACTGGTCTGCAGCCAATTTAGAAAAGTATAAAATGACCGCCGCAAGTAAACTAAAAACACCTACCAAATAAGTGAGAACCACACGATTGAATAAATTCACTTTTTGCACGGCACACGTAACAAATAAACCAAACAAAGTGGAAGCGCTCGTTGCTAGTAAAATTGGAATAAAGACATCTGTCGGCTGCGCTGCGCCCTGCTCTGCTCGATAAAGAAAAACGGCAATTGGAAACAAGGTGACCGACGATGTATTCAGAACTAAGAATAAAATTTGAGAATTGCTAAGCGTATCTTTTACCGGCGATAACGTTTGCATATCTTGCATCGCTTTTATACCAAACGGCGTGGCTGCGTTATCCAAGCCCAGCACGTTCGCAGACATGTTCATTGTGATACTGCCGAGTGCAGGATGCCCGCGAGGAATGTCGGGCATAATCCGACACAAGAGTGGCTCAAGTATTTTTGAAAATTTAGCGATTAGCCCCGAATTTTCAGCTACCTTGAAGATACCTAACCAAAATGCGAGTAAACCAATTAGACCCAAAGCGATATCAACGCTCGTTTTCGCCATTGAGGTAACGGCATTCATCACTTCCTCAAAACCACCTAGATCACCAGTCACCGCAACTTTCCAGCAGGTAGCAACGAAAGCACTGACAATAAAAAACAACCAAATTCTGTGAAGCATTATTTCCCTTTATTTTTATTATTTTCTAACACTTGCAAACGTTATTTATTCTGTTTATCGATACTGTTGCGGCCTGCGAATTGTTCTACCAATCATTAGATACGGTGTGACTACGGAGGCTTTTCTGTAGTTTTCGGTAAAATTAACACAATACATAATCAAACTCAGTGATTTTTACATCATTGCTATTAAGTTTTTCAGCCTTGCAACGTAAAAATGAAGGCTACCTTTGCTGCTAGCTGTGGATAAGCTGTAGATATCCTGCGTATAAACTGTGTAGAAAAAACAAGCTAAGCCGTTGACTTTAAATAGTTTTAGGTATTTTAATTATTTTGTGTTATTTTTCATCTATTGAAAATTTGTAAATTAATTGAAAAAAACTGTTTATATTTCAATCAAATTTAGTCTATTATATTCGTCCGTTGTAATTTGTAGCACGCTTCTCCCCAATATGGACGTTGTACTAAAGATATGAATTACGTGTTTAGACCTAAACACAATATCCGCAGTAAAAGTTAGCGCACGGCTCAGCAATGAGCCATTCCCCTAAGCCTGGAACGATTGTTCCGGGCCTTTTTATTTCTAGCGCTAGAAACGTTACCTTAAATTCAACAGTGAATGCGACTAATTAACTATAGCGACTGCTCATTCAGTTCTTTTTTAAAGCGCGCGGCATTCTTTTGATAATGCTCAGCTGATTTTTCTAGCATGTCAGCCTGCTCAGGCTTAATCGTTTTAACCACCTTTGCTGGCGAGCCCATGACCACTGAGTAGTCTGGGATTTCCATCCCTTCTGTTACCAATGCATGTGCTCCGATAACGCAGTGATGACCAATTTTAGCCCCGTTCAGAACCACAGCATTTATTCCAATCAAAGAATAATCACCAATAGTACAACCATGCAGCATAACTTTATGACCTATTGTCACGCCTTTTCCGATGAGCATTGGGAACCCGTAGTCAGTATGCAAAATCGAACCGTCTTGAACATTGCTACCTTCACCTACCTCTATTAGGTCGCAGTCTCCACGCAAAACAGCGTTAAACCAAACGCTTGCATTATCATGTAAAACGACTTTCCCCATAACGTGAGCGCCCGGTGCGACATAGGTATTTTGTCCGAGTGTTACTTTGTCTGAACCTAATTGATATATCATTTTTCTACCTTATTTATAAAACCTTGCGCTTCACGAAAGCGTTACTGTAGTGCATTTTCTTATGCTTTGCTTGAGCGATAACTCATTACTGTCTAAGGCTAGTAAACGGCCATTATTTTAAGGCGCCACTTGGCGCATAAGGCCCTCTTGAACCGTTGTGGCGACCAGCTTACCGTGCTTATCAAATATTTTGCCTTGCACTAATCCACGACCTGCGCCACTGAATGGACTTTCCATTTCATACAGCAACCAATCATCGAATTTAAAGGGCTTATGAAACCACATAGCGTGATCAATGGTCGCTAGTCTAAGGGACTTATCATGCACAGCTAAGCCATGAGGTTGCAGAGACGTACTTAAAAAATGATAGTCTGACGCGTAGGCAAGCGATGCTTGATGCACTTGCAGTGGGCTATCAAGTTTATCTCTTCCCTTTAACCATATAGCACGCTTAGGAGCACGTTTTTCCGCTGTATACGAATTAGCAGAGTCTACGGTGCGAATATCAACCGGACGGTGATAACTTAGAGATTCCTTCATTCTCTCTGACAATTGTTCATAATTATCTTCATAAAACCGAATATCCTGTGCGACGAGATCAGGGTCGGGCACTTTGGGCATAACCGCGAACTGGTGCGTCAATCCAGGTTCTGGAGCATGAAAAGATGCAGTCATATCAAAAATAGTACGTCCATTTTGTATCGCTTTTACACGCCTCGATGAAAAGCTTCTACCGTCTCTTACATTTTCTATATCATAAATAACCGGTTTTTGAGCATCGCCCGGCAACAGAAAATAAGAATGCAGTGAGTGAATAATACGCCCTTCTTCAACAGTCTTGTAGGCTGCTGCAATAGACTGACCCAGAACTTGACCGCCAAATAGCGCTCGAAAACCTAGGTCCCAACTTTGGCCTCGATATAAACCTTGTTCAATTTTCTCCATCTCGAACAATGACTCTAATCTAACGTCTGACAATGTAACCTCACTTTGACATATAGTTAATTAACTACAAATTATCTTCTTGTTTGGGGTTTCTTGGGTAAAACTTTTGCTGCATTTTAGTTTGATGCTTAAAAAATCGCGTGTCTTTGTAAGGTAGTTTCATAAATCCAGAAATACCTAAACCATTAATTTTTGGGATCAAATCAATAATCTCTTTTAATAAGCTTTTAAATTCCAACTCCATACCGTGATCGAGCAATGTATAATAGTTATGAACTTTCAAATGCTTTGGAAGTGCTTCAAAAATAATGCACCCAGTATGATGAATTGCATTTAGACTTTTAATTTTTGACATAAGCGCTTCTGGTAACTTCAGTAATTCATCTGGATCATCGCCGTCTTCAAAGTAAGAATGCATACGGCTTTCGTTTTCGGCAAGCGATGTTTTACTTAATTCGTAGGGTATTTGCATTTTAGGGTGAGGAATAAATGGCTTTTTCTCAGTCACACGCTCAACGTGTAGCGTATTTTTTGCATTAAACATACAGCTTTTAAAAACACCTTTGCGCAGAATGGCTCTCGCTAAATTGATCACATTATCAACGCTTCTGTCAAAGGACAACTGCAGACTAGGGTCATATAAATTGAGGCTAGAGTCGACAAAAACACCCTCGTCTTCCCAGCGAATAGCTAAGCCTCCCACAACAGGATATTTACCTAAACGACTGACTGCGGCAATAAACCCCTTTTCTGTTTCACCCATGCCCTGTAAATAATTTTTATAGTAGCGTTCAAATTGCGCGTCGTCGATGTAATTTAATTGGCTCATATCGATGCCTTCCTGCTGGCGTAAATATGACTTTCTCGAACTATAAACAACCGTTTCTATGTCTTTAACTTCCTGATGAACCCAAGTTGGCACCAAACAAGGATGATCTTGAAGCTTATCTTCAGCAAACACCCACTGACGAAAGCGGCTATATTGCTTCAATAAATAGTCTCCGCCTTGATTTCTCTCGTTAACATCATCGCTCATTAAAGCGGCCAACACATTGGCAAATTCTATCGGTAAACCCAGCGAATCAGGGGGAATCGCTTTGCGCCCATACCGCGATCCCTGTCCTGACGCTAAGGCATATATTGTGCTCGCTAAGCCTTGTTCATCAAACCTTGGACTCGATAATTTACCATCAAGCTGATCGTCACCTATAAAGTACACATCACCGAGTCTTGCATTGGTTTGCTGTAAGTCGGCAGACATTAGATCCATCACATTGGTAGTAATGGTTTGACCGCTTGAATCTATTTGCGCAAACACGCATGAGCCCCAATCTATCAGGCAAACCTGCTCAAGTGTTTCATCCCATACTAAATTGGATGGTTTAATGTCGCCATGAACAATCGGACGAAATACTCCATTCTGCTGAAACTCTCTTAAAAAGCGTAAAATTTCGCAAATCTGCACGGTGATTTTTACAATAACTCTGGGCGGCAAAGGACCGAAACGCAGTGAATACTTCTCTAGATCAACGCCTGTCGCTCTCTCCATTACTAGGATTGACTGCCGTTTGATGCGCTGAAACTCTATTAGTTTAGGCACATTCGGATGCTCAACTAAGCCTTGCATAAAAGCTTCTTCTTCGAGTCTGTCTTGTATATGTTGTGGCAAGGTAATGCGAGAGAATTTAAAAACTAATTCATTCCCCTTTTTGTCAGTACCTGCAAATGCAAATCCAAAAGCACCTTTGCCGATCATTTCGATATCGGTATAGCCTAATTTTTTTAATTGGGATATACACAAGCCAAACCAATTCTTGAGCTTCTTTGCGTCCTTATGGGACAGCAAATATACCGATTGGTCGTCAGGGATATAGAAATGTTTAAGCTGTGGCTGCTTCATTATTCAGTTTTTAACCATTCTACTTTTGAAAGCTGATTATTATCACCTGACAACTGTTTCTGAATGATCGCAAGAATGTCTTTTAGGTCATTCTCTAATTGCCAAGGTGGGTTTATAATACACATCCCAGAGCCATACATGCCCACTGCGGCTGATGGTTTTACTGAGCAAAACTGAATGTTCAATACCGACTTTACATCGAGACCTGAGAATTGAGATAACATTTTTTCGCTCAATGCAGCTTTTGGATTATTGACTATTTCACCCGTTTTTCTGTCTTCTCTGGTATCAGAAAGCAATGGATACCAAATCATGTAAATACCGATTGGCCAGCGTTTAACCGCCCTGAAGACTGCATCAACGACCTGCTCATATTCACTTGACTGTTCGTAAGGAGGGTCAATCAGCACAGCGCCTCTATTTGGCGTCGGAGGTAACACGGCATTCATCATTTCATATCCGTCTCGATGCTGTGCTTTGATTGCTGTACGACGACAATTATTCTTCAATGATTCAAATGCTTGCGGGTGTAACTCTGCAGCAAAAGCGTTATCACCTTTTCTCAACAAAGCAGAGGCAACTACAGGAGACCCTGGGTACTGCCCATCTACTATATATTTATTGATAATGTTGAGATAGCTGTCTACAAAAGCGGGAAGATCTCCAGTTGTCTTGTCATCCTCCTCACCTGTCTGAGTGCCCAAGTCGAATTTTAACACCCCCGTTTTTGCTTCTTCATTTTGCAAAGCTTGCTTGGAGCTGAGTTCGTATACACCATCGCCAGCATGCGTGTCTAAAAAGAAATAGGGTTTTGACTTTATATTTAGGCGTTCTAGTACAGCTACTAGCGTGAGATGTTTAAGCACATCTGCATGATTTCCAGCATGAAACGAATGTTGATAACTGAGCACAAAAACTCTCACTCTTAAATTAAAAAGCCCGCACAATGCGGGCTAATAAAACACGTTGATGCATCTATATTACAATGATAGACGCCAAGTTAAAAAGGCTTACTTCAGATGAACCAGCATTTTTTGCGGCGACTGCAAATAACTCATCCATAAATTATTGAAGCGAACCATTGTTGCTCCATCAATGACACGATGGTCACCCGACCAATTCACCATCATGATACTTTGCGCAAAAACCTCTCCTGCATCATTGAATCGCGGCAATTTTTGAGTTTTACCTAAGGCGACTATCGCGACCTCTGGTTTGTTGATCACCGGGGTTGCTGTTATTCCACCTAATGCGCCGATGTTTGAAATACTAATCGTTCCGTTACTCAGGTCAGTATTAGATAGCTTACCTTCGCGCGCGGCGTTAATAATTCGATCACATTCTTGAGCAACTTCAAACAACGAAAGGTCTTGAACATTCTTTATATTCGGTACAAGCAAACCAATTTTAGAATCAACCGCCATACCAATATTGTGCGACGTCAAATAGTGTAGTTCAGCATCATCTTTCGTTAATCGTGAGTTAATTTCAGGGAAGGATTTCAAGGCCAACGACAATGACTTAATGAAAAACGGCATGAAGCTTAACTTCACCCCTTGCTGTTCAAACTCAGGTTTAAGCTGTGCTCTCAGTGCGATGAGATTGTCCATAATCAGTTCATCGGACACCGTGAAGTGCGGTATGGTGCTAACACTAGCCATCATCTGTTTAGCCATTGCAGCCTTGATACCGCGCATTGCGATTACTTTGCTTACTTCTGACGAAACATTCGAACCACTGTTTGCTTGGCGACCGTCATTGACAACTGAGTTGGTCGTTGACGCAGAAGGCGCTTGTTGAGTAGTTTGTTTATCAGCGCCACCGCTTTGAACATACAGCTCAATATCTTGCTTCAATACACGCCCTTTTTTACCTGAGCCAGCAACCATAGCAATATTGATTTTATACTCTCTAGCGATCCTTCTCACGGCCGGACTAGCAAGGGCCTTTGCGCGATTGCTTTCGGCTGTTCCCACTTCGTTTGAAGTGTTTACCTGTTGAGTTGTTGCTTGTGAAGAAGCACTTTTCGATGAACTTTCCTGTTCAGCTTTCGTGTCTGAGTTCGCTGCAGCGTCAGTCGTTGTCGCGCCATCAGCAAGTATCAGTTGGTCGAATAAAGGCGTATGAACTTGGGCAATATCTCCCTGCCGATAATGCAGCTTAACAACCTTTCCTTGATACTTTGCTGGTATCTCTACTACGGCTTTATCGGTCATGACCTCGACCACAACTTGGTCTTCTTCAACCAAGTCGCCTTCTTCGATGCACCATTTCACAATTTCACATTCGACGATGCCTTCACCTATGTCAGGTAAAATAAAGGCTTCAATTTTTTCACTGCTGCCAGCGCCAGATTGTGTTTCTGTTGAAGATACATTATGACTTTTCGCAGGGGCTTCCTTTACGCTTGATTCATTTACAACGGCGTCACTATTTGCTGCGGGAGTATTTGCCTCATCGCTATCTTCGCCCTCAATGTCCATAGCAAATAAAGGAGCATGTACCTTCGCAATATCACCCTCTTTGTAATGCAGTTTTCTCACTACACCATTGTGCATTGCGGGTATCTGTACGGTTGCCTTATCGGTCATAACTTCAGCAACGGGTTGATCTTCAACAATCACATCGCCTTCTTTTACTAACCATTCAAGCAGTTCGCACTCTACAATTCCTTCGCCTATATCAGGCAATATAAATTCGTTCATTATTGCCTCCTAGTAATCCATTGTGCGTTTAATAGCTTCAAACGTTTTTAGATGATCCGGCATGTATTCTTTTTCATGCGCCAACGGATAAGGGGTATCAAGTCCACAGACTCGTGCAATTGGCGACTCAAGATACAAGAAACATCTTTCTTGAACGGTTGCGGCAATTTCACTTGCGAAACCACCCGTTAATGGCGCTTCATGATTGATTAACAGTCTGCCAGTTTTGCAAACAGATTCACAAATTGTTTCCACATCCCAAGGTAATATGCTTTGCAAATCGATAACTTCACAAGACACGCCTATTTCCTCGGCCATCGCAGCTGCTTTTTCTATAATTTCGACCTGAGCACCCCATGCTAATAAAGTGATGTCGGTACCTTCCTTTACTAAATCTGCTTTACCCAATGGCAATTCATAATCAGTTTCAGGCACATCGCCAACCGCAGCTCTGTAAAGCTTTTTCGGTTCCATAAATAAAACAGGATTGTCGTCGCGAATTGAAGCAAGCAGTAATCCTTTCGCTTGTTTAGGGTTACGCGGTATCACTATTTTCATACCTGGAATGTGTGCAAAGAACGCTTCAGGCGACTGAGAATGGTAGTGTCCGCCTGCTATGCCACCGCCGTAAGGCGTTCGAATAGTTAAGGTACCGCAGGTGAACTGACCACCTGAGCGATAACGCCATTTAGCTGTTTCATTCACAATTTGGTCAAACGCAGGGAAAATATAGTCACTAAATTGTATTTCTGCTACCGGGACTGAACCGTGTGAGGCTAAGCCATTAGCAAAGCCTATTATGCCTTGTTCTGTTAGTGGAGTGTTGAAGCAACGGCCTTTGCCGAACTTCTGCTGCAAATTACTGGTTGCTCTAAAAACGCCGCCAAAATGACCAACATCTTCGCCGAATACCATGACTTTTTCGTCTTCTGTCATTGCCGTAACTAGCGCGCTATTAATCGCTTGTAATAAATTCATTTGCGCCATTATTTTAGTCTCCCAGAGGTTTTAGGATAATGCTCAGGGTATTTAGCAATGTGAGCTTTTAATTCAACAAGTTGTTCCTTTAGGTGCCAAGGTGGTGTGTCGTACACATCTTCAACGATGTCCTCTATTGGAGCAACCGGCACTTTTTCAGCTTTCTTCAGAGCTGCTAGTATTTCTGCTCGTGACTTTTCTAAAAATGCGTCAGTCGCTTTCTTGTCGAACCAACCTTTTCCGTCTAACCATTTATTGAAACGTTCGATTGGGTCTTTTGCTCTCCATTTGTCTTCTTCGCTTTTAGAGCGATATCCACTCGGATCATCCGACGTTGAATGCGCTGCTAAACGATAGGTCATCGCCTCTATCAATACAGGACAGTTTTCAGCCAACGCGATCTCCCGCGCTTTTTTAGTCGCTGCATACACAGCCAGGACATCATTGCCATCAACCCGAATCGTTTTGACACCATATCCTATGCCGCGAGAAGCAATACCATCACCTTTGAATTGTTCCTCAGAAGGCGTAGAGATGGCATAACCGTTGTTTCGGCAGAAGAATATAACTGGGCAGTTCAGTACAGCCGCCATGTTAACGCCGGCGTGAAAGTCACCTTCAGAAGCTGCGCCTTCGCCAAAATAACAAATAGTAACGGCCGGCTCACCCGCCATCTTTTGTCCGTATGCATAGCCTGCAGCTTGTGAGATTTGTGTACCTAATGGTGATGAAATCGTCATGAAATTCAATTTCTTATCACCATAGTGAATAGGCATTTGTCGACCCTTGTTTGGGTCCAATTGGTTGCTGAACATTTGATTCATAAATTGGTCGGTAGTATAACCACGGTAGGCCAGTGCGCCCTGCTCTCTATATTGAGACATAATCATGTCGTTTTCAGATAAAGCGGCAGCGCTACCAACGGTCGATGCTTCCTCGCCTGTACAAGCAAGGTAGAAACTGATTCGACCCTGTCGCTGTGCACCCACCATGCGCTCATCCAGCAAGCGGATGTATTGCATTGTCGTTGAAATTCTCTTCGCCGTTGTCTCGTTTATTTCTGGACTTTGTTCTTTATTGGTTTCGTGTCCATTTTCATCGAGCAACTGCAACATCGGTATTTCTACCAGACCATTTTCAATCAAGGAAACGCTATTTGTTGCTTGTACATCAGAAAGATGATTTCTGTCTTGCATGTTCAACATCCATTAGAGTTAAATTACAGGCTATATTCTAGTTAAGGTTTATCTCTTGTGTTTTGCTATTTTTTTCATATTTTGCAAACGACAAATGATAAACTACCTTGTTCTCGCATATTTTTGAATGAATCATCCTATTTGTTAACTATTTGCAAACTTTGAGTTAAATCTTCGTCCGCAAGAGATGGCCTCTTCAATGCCTGTCAGGAATGCATTCATCACGTTTCATTTTAACACTGAAAGCAAAATCTATTGATAAGTTAATAATCAGCCGAGTTGCTTTTTAGTCCCCATGAATATGTTATTCATCGACCAAGGGAGTTATATAGTGTAGAAACCTAAAAAAGTATCAGTTTTAATTGTTACTCAATTCTACTAGTAGGACGTCTCTTTTTTTGCCCGAATAATATGTTAGTATCGGCAAAAATTTTTCACTGAACCAATCTCTTGAACCAAACAATTACTAAACAAGCCTTTCTAACAGAAATGAAAACGCTGTTAACGCTGGCTTGGCCGCTGCTTATTGCACAAGTGACGCAAACGCTAATGGGCGTTTCAGACACTATCATGGCAGGCCGCTACAGTTATACAGATATGGCCGCAGTTGCCATAGGGTTTAGCATCACAATGCCCGTCTTAATGTTTATTCAAGGTGTAACCTTAGGTCTATCTCCAATCATCAGTCGATTGCAGGGCAGCAAGCAAACCAATAAAGTCGCAAACGCCCTACATCAGTGTATTTGGTTATCTTTAATACTGAGTGCTTTTGCCTTATTGCTTATTTTTGTGGTGGTGCCACTACTTGAGAATATTGAAATGGAGGCCGCTGTAAGAACCATTACGGT
Source organism: Glaciecola nitratireducens FR1064 (assembly GCF_000226565.1). NCBI lineage: Bacteria > Pseudomonadati > Pseudomonadota > Gammaproteobacteria > Alteromonadales > Alteromonadaceae > Brumicola > Brumicola nitratireducens. The sequence goes on from NC_016041.1 coordinate 2,092,779, forward strand.
AGATTATATCATTTATATTTTGCTCGCAGCCCCTGGTTTTGCTTTGTATCAAAGTTTACGAAACTGCTGTGAAGGCTTGTCGAGCACTCGTCCCACCATGATCATTATGTTTGCCGGATTGCTGGTTAATATTCCTGCAAATTATATTTTAATTAATGGTTTGTTTGGTCTACCGGAAATGGGTGGCGCAGGCTGCGGTCTTGCTACTTTATTAGTTATTTATGTTATGGCATTTGTTACTTTGCTATACATGATGATAGCCAAGAAGTTGAAGCAATATGACTTGTTCACGAAGTTTCATTGGCCAAAACTTGACCTACAGCTCTCACAATTAAAAATTGGTTTACCGATAGCTTTCACTATCGTTTTTGAGGTCACCTTATTTGGTGTTGTAGCGGTGTTGCTTGCTCGTTTTGGTGCAGAGGTGGTTGCTTCACATCAAATTGCACTTAACTTTTCTTCTTTGATGTTTATGTTACCAATGAGTATTGGCATGGCCGTAGCGATCCGTATAGGTTACTCCGTGGGCAATGAAGATGCGCTAAACGCTAAAATATCTGTTTACTGCGCTCTGGTTTGTTCAATAGTAATTGCCTTATTTACGGCAACAATGACCGTCATTTTGAGCACTGAGATATCGGCTTTATATACGGAAAATCAGGGGGTTATTATGATCGCTTCTAGCCTTTTGTTTTTCGCTGCTCTTTTCCAATTCAGCGACGGCATTCAAGTTGTATCTGCGAATGCGCTGCGCGGATACAAAGACACAAAGGCCATGTTAATTCTAAGTTTTGTGTCATATTGGTTAGTTGGCCTGCCCGTTGGTATTATTCTTGGCCTAACAGATTGGTTTTTCCCTGTCATGGCAGCAAAAGGCTTTTGGATAGGTTTTATCTCAGGATTGAGTTGTGCAGCAGTATTAATGTTTTGGCGCGTTAAGGTGATTCAAAAACGCGTGGCACATGATGTCAAAGCTTATGCATAATTAACGCTCTGTAAAGGTTTTCGTTGAACCTTCCAATGCTTTGTTCATTTCTGTCATTTCGGCAGCCGTTAAATGTCGATACTGCCCAGGCTTAATGCCACTTAAATCGACATGCATTATGCGCTTTCTAGTTAAACGTGTGACTTCATAGCCCAAGTATTCGCACATTCTGCGAATTTGACGGTTTAAACCTTGGGTTAACACAATATCGAAACCAAACTTCCCTGCTCGCCTAACGACACATGGCTTAGTAACTGTATCTAAAATTGGCACACCGGACGACATTTTCTGAATGAAATCGTCAGAAACCACTCTATTTACAACCACACGATAGTGTTTTTCATGCGCATTTTCAGCTCGCAATATCTTATTCACAATATCACCATCGCTGGTTAGTAATATCAAGCCTTCAGAAGGTTTATCTAAGCGACCTATAGGAAATATACGCGTCGGAAAGCCAATAGCATCAATTATGTTCCCCTGCACTTTACGTTCAGTTGTACAAGTGATACCCACAGGCTTGTTGTAAGCCAGATAAACGCGGTCAGTTTTATCTTCTGCAACGGGTTTGATTAACTTACCGTCCACAGTGACTTGATCGTCAACACCAATTTTAGTGCCAAGTTCTGGCACCTCACCATTTACTCTGACACTGCCTTTTTCAATTAAAGCATCTGCTGCACGACGTGAGCAAAAACCGGAATCACTGATGTATTTATTAAGACGTTTTAACATTTGGCTTCCCTGTAATAAGCGCGGCCAATGATACAAGCTTAACCCGCTATTGTGCAATGAATAGCGGGTAACTTAGCTCTTTTTCAACAAGGTTTTTATCGATTCTGTTAATCCGTCAACTGTTAAGGGGTACATTCTGTTTTTCATCAACTCCTGCATGATCTGCAGTGACGCATGATAATGCCAATACTGTTTAGGCTGCGGGTTTAGCCACACTGCGTGATCAAAATGTTGCAGAAGGCGCTCCATCCAGACAGCACCAGGCTCTTCATTCCAATGCTCAACGCTGCCGCCGGGATAGGTTATTTCATAAGGTCCCATGGTAGCGTCACCCACAAATATCGCTTTATAGTCAGCGCCATATTTATGAATAATTTGATACACATCCATGGTTTGCTGACCGCGCCTTTGATTGTCTTTCCAAACACCTTCGTAAATACAATTGTGAAAATAGAAAAACTCAATGTGCTTAAACTCTGTGTGCACTGCTGAAAACAGTTCTTCGCAACGTTTGATGTGTGCATCCATAGACCCACCAACATCAAAGAATAACAGCAGCTTTATAGCGTTGTGGCGTTCAGGAGCCATTTTTAAATCTAAGTAACCGGCGTTTCTGGCGGTCGAGCTAATTGTATCCTGCATGTCTAGCTCTTCACTAGCACCAGTGCGAGCAAACTTACGTAAACGGCGAAGCGCAACTTTAATATTTCGAGTGCCAATTTCAACGTCGCTAGAAAGATTTTTAAACTGGCGTTTATCCCACACTTTGACGGCTGAAAAGTTACGATTCTTATGCTGTCCAATACGCACGCCCTCAGGGTTGTGACCGTCCGCCCCAAACGGCGAAGTGCCGCCAGTACCTATCCACTTATTCCCCCCTTGATGACGCTTTTCTTGTTCTTTAAGGCGTTCTTGCAAAGTTTCCATCAACTTATCGAGGCCGCCTAGCGCCTCTAGCTTTTTCTTTTCTTCGTCAGTTAAAAACTTTTCCATTTCGGATCGCAACCAATCCTCAGGAATTTCTTTATCAAACAAATTAATCGACTGTACGCCTTTAAAGTAGTCTGCAAATGCCTTATCGAACTTATCGTACTGATTTTCATCCTTGACCAGTACTGTGCGCGCCAAAAAATAGAAACCTTCAATATCAGCGTGCACAACGTCATGATCGAGCGCATTCACTAGATCTAGCCATTCAGTAATACTCGTCTTTAAACGGTATTCACGTAATTTAAAGAAGAATTCAATTAACATTAACGACGCGCCATAAACATAAGTTTTTCAAATAAATGAATGTCCTGCTCATTTTTCAACAAGGCTCCATACAGTGGAGGGAGTGCGTTCTTTGCATCGTTATCTTGCAATACGGACGCAGGAATGTCATCAGCGACTAACAGCTTCAACCAATCAATCAATTCTGACGTTGACGGTTTTTTCTTAATACCACTGACTTCCCTGATTTGGAAAAAGGATGTTAGTGCCTTTTCAAGCAAATCTTTTTTGATATTAGGGAAATGCACGTCGACAATTTGCGTCATCTCTTCTCTTTCTGGAAACTGAATATAATGAAAGAAGCAGCGGCGAAGGAATGCGTCTGGCAGTTCTTTTTCATTATTAGAGGTAATGATGACTATGGGACGTTGCTTAGCAACAATTCTCTCTTGGGTTTCGTAGACGAAAAACTCCATCTTATCGAGTTCTAGTAGTAAGTCATTTGGAAACTCGATATCGGCTTTATCAATTTCATCAATCAACAAAACGGGGCGACTTTCAGCCGTAAATGCCTGCCATAATTTGCCCTTAACAATGTAGTTGCCTATATTATGTACTCGATCATCGCCGAGTTGCGAGTCGCGCAGGCGTGAAACGGCATCATATTCATATAAACCCTGCTGGGCTTTGGTTGTCGACTTTATGTGCCACTGCAATAAATCAGAGCCTAGCGCTGACGCTAACTCTTCTGCCAACATTGTTTTACCGGTGCCTGGCTCGCCCTTAATGAGAAGTGGCTTTTCCAATGTAATGGCTGCTTTGACCGCTAACTGCAGTTCTTTGCTCGCAATGTAATTCTTAGTACCAGTAAACCCCATGGGATCCCTCAACTTTTGTTTTTATCGTAAATGAAATAATGATTGTGAAATAAAAATCGTGAAATATAAAATAACATATAGCAAAAAAGCACTTTGTTTTTTTTTATTTGCGCATACTCTTATAACTGTGAAGTACAACTCTAAAAGTTTTACGACAAAGAGAACACTAAAGATTAATAATAGCTACGGGTAACTCTCGGTGATAGTTGTTTTTTTAACAAGCCTCTATGAGAAGTTAACTCGTCCTAATTGTTTACTAAAGGAACAATAATGAAAACATTTGACGACCACTCACTTGCTATTGGCCGCACGCCCCTAGTCAAACTTAACAGAGTTACTGGCGGTAACGTATACGCAAAAATTGAATCCCGCAACCCGAGTTTTAGTATCAAATGCCGCATTGGCGCGAACATGATTTGGGACGCAGAGAAAAAGGGATTACTAACGGAAGGCAAAGAGCTTATTGAGGCAACTAGCGGTAATACTGGTATTGCACTTGCTTTTGTTGCAGCGTCTCGTGGCTATAAATTAACCTTAACTATGCCCAGCAGCATGAGTTTAGAGCGTAGAAAATTATTGAAGGCCTTAGGAGCAAACTTAATTCTTACTGAAGCACCTAAAGGTATGAAGGGCGCGCTAGCAAAAGTTCAAGAATTAATGGATGCGGATCCAGGACGTTACGTTCCCCTAAATCAATTTGACAATCCTGCTAACCCAGCAATTCATGAAAAAACAACCGGCCCTGAAATCTGGGACGATACAGAGGGCAAAGTTGATGCTTTCGTCGCTGGCGTTGGCACTGGCGGCACGATTACTGGCGTAAGTCGTTACATTAAGAATACCGCGGGCAAAGCGATTACGGTTGTCGCTGTTGAACCAACGGATAGTCCTGTTATTACGCAAGCGAGAGCTGGTGAAGAATTGACGCCTGGACCTCACAAAATTCAAGGTATTGGCGCTGGTTTCATTCCTGGCAACCTTGACCTAAGCATGATCGATGAAGTTGAACAAGTCAGCAATGACGATACCATGGCGATGTGTAAACGTTTAATGAAAGAAGAAGGCATCCTAGCGGGTATTTCTTCTGGCGCGGCTGTTGTTGCTGCCAAGCGTTTTGCAGAGCGTCCTGAAAACAAAGATAAAATTGTAGTAGTGTTGCTAGCAAGTGGCACTGAGCGTTACTTAAGCAGCCCGTTGTTTGCTGATGAATTCACCGCGGAAGAAGAAATCCAGTAAAAGATTCAGCAGAGTATCGGCTTAATAGCGCATTATCGCATAGCGTTGTAGACGTAAATTTATTAGGCTATTTTGCCAGTTTGTAAAGGGACTTTTTAGTCCCTTTACTTTTTGCCGATAAACAAACACACTACGTGCATAGTGCCCGTGTTTTCAATCATTGAAATTTGCGGCTGAATTAAGCAAGCATAATGCTTGCGAGCACAATTTATTACGGCAGTACAAGTTTATGAACAAAGTATGCAAAGTTATTTTATTATGTCTAGTTGCACTTACTGCGACCGCTTGCAATAAACCGGAAAGAGAAATAAAAGCCGGACGCTACGGCATGATGAGCGATGAAACGCCGCAGTATGCCGCACTCGTATTTATTATGGTTATTTATGAAGATGACAACCTAGACGATGCGATCAAAATATCAACTGATAAATTTGGACGTCTACTAAAGTCCTACCATACTAACAGTGGCGTTCAGCGTCATGTTCTCAATTTGCGTCTGACAGAGATGACCGTTGAACCTGTCTCTGGTGGCTTTCAGGGTATGACTGAATTCAAAAAAGAAGCCACTGTTGACGTTAAAATTACGGGCACATATAACCACAATAAAATTGTCGACTTAAAAACAATTTCAATGGTCAAAGAATCTGGGGATTGGAAAATATCTGGAGTGTCAAATACAATCCCTTAATTAAGGGATTGTATTAATTGGTAAGTCTAGCGCCCTACTGCGACCCCTTCACGCCGTGGGTCTGCGCCCCCCAAAATTTTCCCATCAATCATTTGTATACCGTGTAAACCGCTGTTGAGGTCTATTACCCGCACGCTATGTCCTTGTTTTTCTAACTCAGCTTGTAATTCGGGCAGCTTCGTACCCTTTTCCAGTGCGGTATAATCATTGCGATTGGTTACTCTCGGCGCGTTTATCGCTTCTTGGATATTCATGTTAAAATCGACTACGTTGATAATGGTTTGCGCAACATAATCAATAATCCGGCTGCCACCTGGTGAGCCAATAATCAATTCTAATTCACCTTTGTCATTGAACACCATTGTAGGACTCATTGAGCTTCTAGGGCGTTTGTTTGGCTCAACTCTATTCAATGCTTGAAATCCGTTTTTAGATGGTGATAGAGAAAAGTCCGTCAATTGATTGTTCAACAGGAATCCATCGACCATTACACCAGAACCAAACATAAATTCAATGCTCGTTGTCATCGAAATGGCGTTACCTTCTTTATCAACAATAGAAAAATGACTGGTGCTTGGCAATTCAGCCGTGTGATCATCCCCCACCATTGCATTCAAATATGGCGTTCCTGCCGCAACCTTAGAAAACGGTTTATTCAATCCAACGTGGCCTGCTCGTTCTGATAAATATATCGAATTGATAAGAGAAAGTGCAGGCAAATTAGTAAAGTCAGTGTCAGCAATATATTGATTTCTATCGGCAAATGCTAGCGCGCTCGATTGAGAAAACAAATGAATAAACTCTTTACTGTTTGGACCATACTTTCGCAAATCGTGCTGCTCTAACATTTTCAAAATTTGATAAACGGTAATACCGCCAGAACTTGGAGGGGCCATGCCGCAGATATTTTTGGTGCGATAAATAGCGCAAATTGGTGCGCGTTTTTTCGCTTCATAGTTTTCCAAGTCGGCGGCAGTCATGAAGCCCGGATTGATGCTTGTCGTTCGTGCAGCTTCAGCTATTTTTTCTGCTAACTTGCCCTTATAGAAATAATCCGTCCCCTGCTGTGCAATATTGCTTAATGTAATGGCGAGTTGTTCATTCGTTTTTGTCATACCTTCTTGCAGAGCTTGCCCATTAGGTTTGAAATAAGCTTGAGACGACTTGAAGTTATTCAGACCCGGATGAACGTCAAGCTTTACTAATCTTTCGAGTCGCGGCGATACTGTAAAACCCTCTCGTGAAGTTTTAATGGCGTCATCGAACAAATCTTGCCACTTTAGTTTCCCAAATTCTTTTTGTGCCATTTCGAGCGCTTTTAGTACACCCGGTACACCAATCGCCTTACCCCCAACAACGGCGTCAATCCAACGCATGGTTTTGCCGTCTTCTACAAAAATATAAGGCGTTGCATTTAGAGGTGCGGTTTCGCGACCATCAAAGGTATGCAGCTGTTTGTTTTTGTTGTCCCAGTACAAAATAAAAGCACCACCACCGATACCTGAAGACTGTGGTTCAACCAGTGTCAACATAGCCTGTATAGCGACAGCGGCATCAATCGCCGAACCCCCTTTTTCAAGTATCTCTTTACCTGCCATAGAGGCATAGGGATTAGCTGCCACAACCATATACTGCTCTGATTCGACCGCTTGCTTGACCGTTTTACCTGTATCAGCTTCGGGTTCGCGATCTTCTCTCACTTGGTTTGCTGCTTGAGCAAAGGATGAAAACGCGAATGCGGTTAATGTAGCGAGGACTAATTTCTTCATTTTATACCTGTTTCAATAACGAGACTTTTGCTGATTTAAACGCTTTTTTGGATTGGGCTATTTATATATCAACCTATTTACGGGTCTCTTTTCTAAAAATGCTGAGAATGCTTCCTTTGCAGGTTCACTCACCATAGCTTGAGCAAAAACAGCTAATTCGGCGGTAATGTGTTTTTCTATTTCGGCACTCTGATTACGTAAAAGCGCTTTCGATTGAACAAGTGCCATCTTGGGTTTTGCGACCAACTTAGCGAGTGTCTGAGCGACGACTTCCGATAGCGTTTCATCAGTATGAACGCTCGTAACTATACCACATTCATATGCTTTCTGAGCGCCAAAGGTTTCACCTAACAATAACAGCTCTGCCGCTTGCAAATTACCTGCAATACGAGGAAGAATATAGCTTGAAGCATATTCAGGAACCAAGCCCAAATTGATGAACGGCATCGCAAACTTAGCGCTGTCTGCACAATAAACAAAGTCGCAGTGCAATAACAGCGTTGTACCAATGCCAATTGCCAGCCCTTCAACTTTTGCAACAACGGGTACAGGACAGTTAACAAGGGCCATCATGAAGCGAAACGTTTCGTTTATATCCTGATCATTGCCTTTTGACATAAAATCAGAAATATCATTGCCCGCCGTAAAACAACCTTTTGTTCCTTGAATTAGCACCGCATTTATATCTTCTTCACTGGCAGATTCGATGGCTTCCGCAATATCAATATACATTTGCGGAACTAAAGCGTTTTTTTTCTCAGGTCTATCAATTTCAATTGTCAGTACGGCGTTGTTTCGACTTACGTTAATCATCTTTTATCATTCTCAATTTCAAACTATCCACTGTAGCTAATTTAACAGATTATGTGAGCGTTTTGTTGTTTTCTAATGATAAGATACCATCAAAATAATCTATAAACGCTTAAGCCACCAACACATGATCCAGTTTCCTACTCGCCCAAAACAATACTTAGGCCCGCTCATAATAGGCATAATTAGCATCATTGCATTTTTGTCTGAACCCATGAGTTCAGAGTATTTCGTACTTGAAAGGACTTGGTTGTCACAAGGACACTATTATCAGCTTATAACGGGACATTTTCTACACACGAACTTCATTCACATATTATTTAATCTATTAGGTTTATTACTATTGTGGGCGTTACATGGTGACGACTACGAAACCCTTTCTTACCTCGCCAAATTTGTTGTAATTTGTATTGTGATTTCTATTTGTATGTATATTTTTTCACCAGAAATTACTTGGTACGTTGGTTTATCAGGAGCAATTCATGGTGTTTTTGCTTGGGGTTGTATAAGAGACTTAGAGAACAAGCGTTCAAGTGGCTGGCTGCTAATTATTGGCCTTGTAATTAAAGTAGGAAATGAACAGATAAATGGTGCTGGCACATTCATGCCTGAGCTTATTGATGCGAGCGTTGCCGTCGACAGCCATTTGTATGGCGCGCTTAGTGGCTTGCTCATCGGTGTAATTAGTTTACTAAAGCGGAAGTTTTGGACGCTGCGCCAACGCTGATAAAGGACACAAACTTTGGCATCCCCCTTATGTATTTGCTTTCGAACCAATCCATAGAAAACCCACTGTCTTCTATACTTTCAATAATAGGTCTATTTAAATTACAGCCACCGAAGGCTCGACTCCACAGGCCATTTGCACGGTCTTGCCATTTGACAACTGATTCGTCAGGGGCTTGCCCATGTTCGCAAAAGAATATTTTACCGTCCGCTTTTAAGACTCGGTGCATTTGCTTCATAGCCGCACGCCAATCAGGAATAGTGCATAAAGTATAGGTTAATACGATTGAATCAACAGAGTTATCTTCTAGGGGAATTTGTTCGCCTGGTAAACTCAACCACTCGACTCGAATAGCACATGAGGCGATGTTTTTCTGTGCTTTTTTACGCATTCCAGTAGAAGGTTCGAGGCCCCAGACCATATTAACATTTGTAGCATTGTATAGAGCCAGGTTAACGCCCGACCCCATTCCAACTTCCAAAACGTTTCCATAAGCCAAAGGAACGACTTTTTCTCTTAGTTTCATTATTGCGCTTGAAGAACAAGCGCAGTTAATGAGATGAGGGAGTACGTTATTTTCGTAAAAGCTCAAAGGTCTCTCACTTCTCTAATTGAAGGATTTTATGCTTCATCACGAAGCCTACAAATTTTCTTCAAACAATTTGTATATGCGACGATATTCATCCAACCAAGAACTTGGCTGCACAAAACCATGCGGCTCAACCGGATAAATTGCAGTTTCAAAGTTTTCTTTTTCTTTTTCGATCAAGATTTGCACCAGTCGAACAACGTCCACAAAGAAAACATTATTATCAACCATAGGCGCATTTATCAGAAGCGGCTTAGTCAGGCCTTCCGCAAAATAAATTGGCGAACTACGTTCATATGCAATAGGGTCAACATCTGGTCTATTTAAAATATTAGAAGTGTATCCATCATTGTAATGCGCCCAATCAGAAACGGGACGTAAGGCAGCACCTGCTTGAAATAGATCTGGCTCGGTAAACAATGCCATAAAGGTCATGAAACCACCGTAAGAGCCGCCATAAGTACCGATTCTGTCTCGATCGACGTTAGCGTTTTCCACGAGCCAGTCGACACCGTCTTTTAGATCTTGTGTCTCTGGAGTGCCCATCTGGCGGTATATTGCCGTTCTCCAATCACGTCCGTATCCAGCTGAAGCTCGGTAGTCCATATCCATGACAACATAACCTTGTGATACTAAGAAACTGTGAAACATAAATTCACGAAAATAGCCTGACCAGCCTAGGTGTGAGTTTTGTAGATAACCCGCGCCATGGTTAAAAACAACCGCTCTATGTTTCTCGCTCGCCGGCCCCTGCGGAGCATAAACGCGAGAATAAATAGGTTGCTCTGTATGACTAGATTTAACCGCAACAATGGATGGTGATGTCCAATCTATGCTTAAAAATTCATCGCTTACTGTGCTTGTAATTTTAACTGGCTTGAACGAATCAGCACGCAAATCGACCGAATACAACTCGGGAGGCATAACTAACTTTGAATGTGTGAGTAATAACGACGATTCATCTGGCGACAACTGATAATCTGTCATTCCATTCAAATCTGTTAGCGCTTCTGATGTTGTTGAGTCAGACGGCACACGATATATCTCGTAGATGCCCGGATGCTTCTTGTTTGCTTTGTAATAAAAATAGTTATCGTCTTGCGTAAGCACAACGTCGTCCACTACAAAGTTGCCTTGCGTAACTCGATTTAACTTTCCGTCTACTGGCTTTGTATAAAGTTGTGAATAGCCCGACTCTTCTGATAACAAATACAGCGTTTCAGCATCATCGAACCAGCCAAAGCTATTAAACCGATAATTCACCCATGCAGTATCATGCATACGATGTTGAGTCGTTAATACTTTATCGTCAACGTCGACTGTTGTTATCCAGCGATCCTTATTATCCCAGGCTTCCAACATGACAGCCACTTTATCGCTATTATCATGCCACTGAACCGGAGATTCAGAACCAAACAGTAATCTAATATCGCGTGGCAATCTGTTTTCCTGATAGGTCTTACCTTTTGCTTCTGCGTTTTCACGCTTAACTGCGGCCAACACGTCCTCGTTGTAGCCTGGTAATGCTTTATAATCCAATTTGGTTTTTTCGCCCGACTGGACTTCGAGTAACCAAACATCATGTTGAATAGGTGTAGCGTCGGCAACTCTTTGGCGTACTCTCTGCGCTTTTATACGACCATTCTCTTCAATATAATCAGGCATTATGTCGGTTTCATCACTGCTGGGCTTATCTTCGGTCGTAACTACAACTGCCCATTTACCATCTGGTGAAAAACTCGCCAATACTGTTCTATGTTCAGGTGCAAAGTAGAACGAGGATGTCATTAAACTGCTATTTTCGTTCCTCAAATTGTTGTCGTTATCTTCTTCCAACTGCCTGTTTTTGCGTTGAAGTTTAACGTAATCTATCAACTTAATCTGTTCTTCGGCAATATAGTCTTCTGGGGCACTTACGGCCTCCGATTCATCCTCGAAGTGCCACGACAGCATTTGTTCCTGCATGCCCGTGTTGACATTTACGCTGTAAAAACTATTACCGCGCTGAAAAGAAACGCCGTCTTGTTTATAAAATTGAAGATTGCTTGCGCCGTCTAAGCTCTTAGTGAGTTGGCGTATTGCCTTATCTGCTTTTGCTTGGACAAAGATATTGCCTTCAAAAATCCAAGCAACAAAATCTACATCTTTATCACGAATAATTTCGTCGTACTCGTATTGATGGATACTCGCTAAGCTTACCTTCTGACCATTGCCGGCTGTATTAGGAGTGGCCAGCCATAAATCACGTATTGGATTGCCTTGCTGCTTGCGATAGTAGCCAACTGAAGCGCTATCAGCGCTCCAGAATGCATCTTCTGGTTCACGACCAAGCCAGTCAGGATCGGACATAATTTGCTTAAGTGTTAATTCAACTTTGTTGTTTGCCAATACTGAACTATTGTTCTGAGAAATTGTTTCTGTCGGGAAGTTAGCAGCGCTTTTTTTATTTGCACTAGAAAGCGACGTTTCAGTTGCAGAGCAAGCGCTAAGTAAAGCTATACCAACACTTGAGTAAACTATTTTTTTATATTTTGTCATTATTAGTGTTCTTTAAAGGTAATTATCACGTTATATTAATCTTTGTAAGGGAGATGTTAAATCATCCCTCGGATAAGATAATCTTGAGCTTAGCATGTTACTGTAATTTGTTCAGTGACTGAACTGGTTTTTAACAAGTGCTTAAAATCCCTTAATATGATCAAACTAACCACAATCTATTATGATGTGAAAAGGACTATCAAAAATGAAAAAAGTAATTTCCTTGGTATTAATGATGGCGAGCAGCCAAATAGCCCTAGCCGCTGAATGCCCTGATTTACTCAAATTTGCGAAAAGAAAATTAAATTCACAAGAAGTTGTGAATATGTGCGATGCGTATAAAGGAAAGACAGTTCTCTTCGTTAACACGGCAAGCAAATGCGGATTTACACCGCAATTTGAAGGCCTAGAAGCGCTTTATAGTCAATATAAAGACCAAGGATTCGTAATTCTTGGTTTTCCATCAAATGATTTTAACCAAGAATTTGGCGATGAAGAAAAAACGGCCGAGTTATGCGAACTAACATACGGGGTTAAGTTCCCAATGTTCGAATCAATTTCCGTTCGTGGTGAGAGTGCGGACCCACTCTATGCAATGCTTGCAGAAAAAGCGGGCACAGCGCCTAAATGGAATTTTTATAAATATTTGATGGATAAAAACGGCAATGTAGTTGAATCGTACAGCGCATTTACAAAGCCTGACAACGAAGAGTTTGTTGCTGATATCAAAAGCGCATTAGCGTTGTAGTTTTATTGTAAATTAATCTGAGCGAAGCGCAAAAAAAAGCCCCATCTTAAACAGATGGGGCTAAGCACACTCAACTAGGAACACACTATTAATTAAAAACATTTACTTTTCAGAAACGTCATAACTTAACCAACAGTAACTATTTAGTCACCAACATTTCATATTAGTTCATAAGTTTTTGCTTAATTCTAAAAATATTTTTTTAATTTCCACTGACCCCATTATTTGCTGAGCATTGAGATGAAGGCTTGGTCGAAATCTGCGAGGATGTCTTCGATGTCTTCAATACCTACCGAAATTCTAATTAATGAGTCGGCTATGCCCATCTTTGCCCTTTCCTCAGGCCCGTTTTCATAGAAAATCGTTGATGCGGCAGGCAGTGCTAGGGTTCGAGTATCGCCTAGATGCGTCGCTGAAATTACGAGTGAGAGTGCGTTTAAAAAAGCGTGCGGTTCGATTTCTTCACTTAATTCAACAGAAAGGATTCCGCCAAAACCGCGTTTAAATAAAGTTTTTGCTCTCTCGTGCTGTGGGTGTGCCTCTAAACCGGGATAGTGAACTGCATTAACGCCCTTGTGCGTAGACAGATACTTAGCAAGCGCCTGTGCGTTTGCACATGTTTTGCGCAAGCGCATGGTTAGCGTTTCCAATCCGATGGACACCAAATGCGCTGACTGAGGTGCTAATGTCGCTCCCATGTCTCGTAATCCGCGTTTTTTAACCTGCGTTAGCCCCCACTGTTGCTTGTCTGCAACACGGTAGTTTAATTCAATATTGTTATAGCGCGACCAATCAAATAATCCAGTATCTACCAAAACACCGCCCAGCACGTTTCCATGCCCACCAATATATTTCGTCAGTGAGGTCAGCAATAACGATGCTTTCACCGCTTTAGCATCCAATAAAACGCTAGGAGTCATGGTATTGTCGAGTGCAAAAAGAATATTATTTGCCTCACACCAATTTCCTATTCCTGATAGATCAGCCACTTGGGTTACAGGGTTGGCGATGCTCTCGCAAAACACCATTTTTGTATCAGCGTTGCAGGCTGCTTCGACTTTGCTAACATCGGTCACATCAACATAGCTCACGCGAATGCCAAAACCTTCAATCGTTGACATGAAGCTACGTGTGTTGCCGAATAAATATTGGCTTACTACAATATGGTCACCGCTTTTCAATAAAGAAAGAAACGTTGAACTGATGGCTGCCATACCCGTTGCAAAAACGACAGCACCCACTCCCCCTTCCATTTCGTTTAGAACATTTTGCAAAGCAACCGCGGAAGAACTGCTAGAGCGAGAATATACGTGCCCAGCTTGTTTACCCTGAAATACATCGACAAGGTCTTGAACGTCCTCAAATTCAAATAACACTGAGTTATTGGTTGATTCATGAACAGCACCAAACTGTGGTTTGTTAATCTTTCTATCTGCGTGGACTAATTTGGTATCAAAAGCTAATTTCTTCACTGAAAACGGATCTCGTATTGACTTGTTATCTAGATAATACCATAGTTAGCGGCTTGTTCTACGCCACCTTGTTAGAACAATATGGGTTTAATTATTCTCTGGTTCGTTATTCCTACTAGCGTCAAACGGCCCATCATAAGTTAAGGTTTCAACTCAATATATGTGTATCTTGTTTATTGCAATTAATCAGCACCCCAAATTTCCGCTAATCATTGCGGCAAATCGTGATGAATTTCACGTTCGCCCAACCACTAATTCAGCGTTTTGGAATAATCAGACAGACATTTTAGCTGGCCGAGACGAAGAAGCCGGCGGCACATGGATGGGGGTTAATAAAAACGGCAGTATTGCCGCGCTAACAAATATTCGGGCCCCAGACAAAGACATTCCTAATCCTGTTACGCGCGGCGAGTTAGTGATTAATTTTTTAAAGGGCTCTAGCAAGCAACAAAAGAAATATGCTAAGACCTTAGCTGATTCGAAAGCACAATATAATGGTTATAATCTATTGTTTGGAACGCTGGAACAACTGTATGTTTATAATAACCATGAGGACACTTGTGTACAATTGGAGGATGGCGTTTTCGGCCTTTCGAATGCGTCACTTAACAGTCCATGGCCAAAAATATCGACTGGACGTGATGCTTTAGCAAAGTATTGCCAGCATGCTGATGTATTAGACACGGAACACCTTTTTGAACTCCTTCGTAACAACAAGCCCGCAGAAGATAGTATGCTTCCGAAGACTGGCGTTCCTATAGAATGGGAACGACGTCTGTCGTCAATATTTATTCAAAGTCCTGAATACGGCACTCGCTCATCAACCGTATTATTGGTCGATCATCATCAACAAGTTGTTTGGGAAGAGAGAACCTTCAATGCTCAAGCAGAACAAACCTCAGTCCAACACTTTGAGTTCGATATAAAGAAAGCGTAATTTAGCTCGAAAATTAGGATAGAACTGGCATAATATGAACATTGAAAAAATGCCACCATTAACTCATCTTTAAGGAACAATCGTGTTTGAAAATTTGCCCGCTTTAGCGTCCGACCCCATTCTAGGTTTATCTATAGACTTCAAAAAAGACACCAACCCAGCAAAGATTGATCTTGGCGTTGGTGTATATAAAGATGAGCAAGGTAATACGCCAATTTTGAAGTCCGTTGTTGCAGCACAAAAGCAATTAATGGAAACCGAAACTTCAAAGGTGTATATCACTCCCCAAGGCGTTCAAGGTTTTATTGACGGCATGCTTGACCTCATTTTAGGTAAAGGCAGCCAGGTTTTATTAGCAAATCGAGTTGCCGCTGTTCAGGCGCCCGGCGGTTGTGGTGCACTGCGCATATTGGCTGAGTTGCTAAAACGCTGTAATTCTGACACTAAAGTTTGGGTAAGTGATCCAACATGGGCTAACCATATTCCACTTATCGGTAATGCTGGTCTTGAAATAGCGACTTACCCCTACTTCGACAAAGCAACAGCGAGTATCAAATTTGACGAAATGATGGACTGTTTGGCACAGGTCAAAAAAGGCGACGTCGTTTTGTTGCACGGTTGCTGTCACAACCCAACAGGCGCAGATTTAACTAAAGAGCAATGGCAAGCTGTTGCAAAGTTAGCAAACAAAGTCGGTTTTTTACCGTTTATTGATATTGCTTACCAAGGTTTTGGTGAAGGTTTAGAAGAAGATGCCTATGGTGTTCGTTTAATGGCTGAAAGCGTGCCAGAAATGATCATCGCCGCGTCGTGTAGCAAAAACTTTGGTTTATATCGTGAGCGCGTTGGATTAGCTGCGCTAATCACTCATGATTCAGCGAATCGCGATATTGTTCAGTCTCAAATTCAATCTGTTGCACGCGGAATTTATTCAATGCCGCCATCATACGGCGGGGCTTTAGTCGACATTATATTGGCAAATGACGATCTAAATTCATTGTGGCAGCGTGAAGTCACTGAAATGCGTGAACGCATGATCCAGCTTCGTAAACTACTCGTTGATAATCTTGCTGCACAAGGCGCATCAAAAGACTTTAGTTTTATAAACCAACAAAAAGGGATGTTCTCTTTCCTTTGCATTTCGCCCGAACAGGTGCGAAAGTTGCGCGATGAAAGCAGCGTTTACTTTGTGGACTCTAGTCGCGTAAATATTGCTGGTATAAATACTAAGAACGTCGAAGTATTAGCTGCTGCCATAGCTGGTGTGCTGTAAGTTATAAAAAGAGCTGGGTTTATTTAATAACTTACAAAAACAATACAAAAAGCCCGCCATGACTTTGCAGTCATGGCGGGCTTTTAAATAAGTTCAATAGTGATTATCGTGCGGCGAGAAGTCTGTCTATTTGATTCGCAAAGTTCATTTTATCTTTCGCAGAAAATGCCTTTGGGCCACCTGTTCTCTCGCCACTGGCGCGAATTTGGTCCATAAAATCACGCATGGTAAGCGTCGCTTTGATGGTTGCTTTGTCGTAAGCCTCACCGCGAAAATTCACCGCTAAACCATCTTTTGCGAGTATTTCAGCTGCAAGCGGAATGTCGCCTGTGATAACCAGATCCTTGGCACTACAGCGCTTTACAATCTCATCATCGGCAACATCAAACCCAGAGCTCACTTGCAGCGAGGTAATATGTGCATTAGGTGGAACTGAAATAGGCTGATTTGCCACAAAAGTGAGTGGCACCATTGTTCTCTGAGAGGCCTTTATCAGCAATTCTCGAATAACGGTAGGACACGCATCTGCGTCAACCCAAATTTGCATTAAGCCAGCATCCCACCATCAACATTAATACACGCACCTGTTGTGTAACTAGATGCATCAGACACTAAATACAATACTGTTCCCGCCATTTCATCAGGGTCAGCAACACGTCCTAATGGAATAACTTTTAGCGCATGCTTTAAAATAGAATCATTGGTGGTAAGTGCAGATGCAAATTTTGTATCGGTTAAGCCTGGTAGTAAAGCGTTAACGCGAATATTCAACTTACCGCATTCTTTTGCAAATGACTTTGTCATACTAATAACGGCAGCTTTCGTAATTGAATAGATGCCTTGCATATCGCCAGGAGTGACACCATTAACAGACGCCGTGTTTAAAATGACACCGCCGCCCTGCTCGCGCATCATCTTGCCGGCCTCTATCGACATAAAGAAATAACCGCGAATATTTACATCAACCGTTTTCTGATAAGCGGCTAAATCAGTGTCAAGAATGTGGCCAAAGTAAGGATTTGCAGCCGCGTTATTGACTAAAATATCAATTTTACCGAACTCGTTCTTTATATGTTCAAACACAGCCGTTATTTGCTCCATCTCACCTACGTGACATGGAAAAGCAGACGCTTTACCGCCATTTTCCCGAATGCTTGCTGCTACTGCTTCGCAACCATCAATTTTGCGGCTTGAAACGATAACGTGTGCGCCCTTGCTTGCTAGTAATCTCGCAATTGACTCGCCAATACCGCGGCTAGCGCCAGTGATGAGGGCAACTTTACCTGTTAAATCGAATAAATCTTGCATATTTAGTCCTTCATTTTTTTATTGTTGATACATTGCCGAAGTTTGCCAGCGCCAAATTTACGCCAGCATTCCGCCGTCCAGCACCATCGTTTGTCCGGTCATAAAACTGCTTTCGTCGCTACATAACCAAGCCATGGCGCCTGCAATTTCTTCTGGCTTACCCAATCGTTTCATAGGATTCGCTTTGATGATGGCCTTTTGACCACGTTCATCAAGCTTAGCTAAGGTGTTTTGAACCATTGGGGTATCGACAAAGCTTGGGCACACCGCGTTAAAACGAATGTTTGCGCGCGCATATTCTACTGCGGCTGATTTTGTTAAACCGATAACACCGTGTTTTGATGCTGAATAAGCAGAAATCATAGGTGATGAACGCAAACCAGCGACAGAGGCTACGTTAATAACGTGCCCACCACCATTCGGTGCCATACAAGCGATGGCTGCGCGCATACAATGCCAAACACCTTTAAGATTGACCGCAATATTTCGATCAAAATCATCGTCCGACAATTCATGCATTGGCGCTGGCGTATGATCAATGCCTGCGTTGTTTATCACAACGTCGAGACCACCTAGGCTTTTCATCGCAGTAGCAAACAATGCGCGCACTGAGTCACCGCTAGCAACGTCTACTTTCACAAAATGTATGTCGTTACCTTGGGCTTTTGCCTGTTCGAGTGTTTTTGAACCGTTGTTCTCAGACAAATCAGCGATAAGAACGTTGGCACCTCTACTTGCCAGCAGCAGAGCTACTTCTGCACCAATTCCTGATGCACCACCGGTAATTAAAATGCGCTTATTTTCAACATTTGCCGCAGTGTTCATCATTCATCCCCCACTTTGAGTACTAACTTACCGAAGTTTTCACCCTTAAACAGCATCATTAATGTATCTGGGAAAGTTTCTATTCCCTCCACAACATGGTCTTTCACTTTCATCTCACCAGAGTGGATCCAACCTGCAATATCTTTCATTGCTGTTGGGTATTCGGCAATATTATCAAATACCACGATGCCTTCCATTTTTGCACGATTAACAAGTAGTGATAGATAGTTTGATGGTCCTTTTACAGGCGTTGTGTTGTTGTATTGGCTAATTGCACCACAGATAACAATACGTGCTTTCATGTTTATTTGAGTTAAAACGTCATCTAAAATATCACCGCCAACGTTATCAAAGAAAACATCGACGCCTTTTGGACACGCCTCTTTTAGCGCCTTCTTTACATTTTGCGACTTGTAATCGATAGCAGCATCAAAACCTAACTCATCAATTAGGAACTGGCATTTTTCAGCTCCGCCCGCAATACCGACAACACGACAGCCCTTAATTCTTGCTATCTGTCCAACTAGTCCTCCGACAGCGCCAGCTGCCCCACTGACAACAACGGTTTCGCCCGCTTTGGGTTCACCCGTTTTAAGCAATCCAAAATAGCCGGTCATGCCAGGCATGCCCAATACGCCTAAATAGTATGACAATGGAGCTAATTTAGGATCGACCTTATGCAGCATTTTGCCATCACTAACAGCATATTCCTGCACACCTTGATGACCACATACATAATCACCTTCCGCAAATTTTTCATTTTTACTGGCAACGACTTTGCCCACCGTTCCGGCGCGCATTACGGCACCAATTTGTACCGGCTCTATGTACGATTTTGCATCGTTTAACCAACCGCGCATTGCAGGGTCTAGCGAAACATAATTAATCTTCACTAATAGCTCACCGTCTTTTAACTCGGGGACATCTGCTTCGGCAAACTGCCATGTGTCACTAGTAGGCTCGCCAAACGGTCTTTTAGCCAATAGCCATTGTTTGTTTTTCATTATTTTTCCTTAAAACCAATCAGGGTGCATGTCACTGCAAACATCATTGTCTTGTTTGAGTATTTTTAAATCACGTTCGATGGTGGGTAATTCCCAACTAATAAAGTATTGTGCGGCTTGAATTTTGCCTTTATAAAATGCGGCTTCTTTCTCAGTAACGTCTGCTGCACCAAGCTTATCTTCAGCAACCCTAGCTTGACGTATCCATATCCAACTCACGACTATTTGCGCAAAAACATTCATTAACGCTTGAGCGTTTGCTAGTAGTGTTGCTTGTTTATCAGATTGAATCGTTCCCGAAACATGCACAATAATGTCGTGTAATGCTTTCAAATAATGCGCTAACTCTTTTGCCATAGCCCCTGTTTTCGGTGTAACTATTTGTGACAAGTCTTTCTCTACTTCACGTTGCAGGGTCTTTAGTCCCAGTCCATCTTTTTGCCAAAGCTTTCTGAATGAAAGGTCAAGCGCCTGTATACCATTAGTACCTTCATGTATTGGGTTTAAACGATTATCGCGCCAAAACTGCTCTGAATAATACTCTCTGGTGTAGCCTGAACCACCTAAAACTTGAATGCCTAAGTCGTTCGCTTTAGGGCCAAATTCAGACGGCCACGCTTTGAAAACGGGCGTTAATAAATCTAGCAATT
Source organism: Glaciecola nitratireducens FR1064 (assembly GCF_000226565.1). Classification (NCBI taxonomy): domain Bacteria; kingdom Pseudomonadati; phylum Pseudomonadota; class Gammaproteobacteria; order Alteromonadales; family Alteromonadaceae; genus Brumicola; species Brumicola nitratireducens. Next base: position 2,113,163 of record NC_016041.1, read on the forward strand.
CTTTCAATGCTAGCTTTTCCTCAGCGTCATCACATGTGTTGATCCTATCAATCAGATGAGAACCATACATGCACAGCGCCATGCCGCCTTCAGTATAGGATTTTTGCGCAAGAAGCATTCTCTTTACGTCACCGTGCAGTACGATCGGTGCGGGTTTATCTGGTTCGCTATGCTCCGCATGGCGCCCCTGTGTTCTGTCTTTTGCATACGCCAGTGAATATTGATATCCACGATAGCCAATCATCGCTGCGCCAAAGCCAACGCCGATTCGAGCCTCATTCATCATCATGAACATATAGCGTAAACCGTGATGTTCTTCACCTACCAAATAACCATAGCAGTCATCATTTTCGCCGAATGTCAGTGCAGTTGAAGTGGTCCCTCTATAACCGAGTTTATGCAGTAATCCAGCAAGCTGCACATCATTGCGGTTTCCTCGTTCACCGTTATCATCAAATCGGTACTTAGGCACTACCATGAGTGAAATACCTTTTACACCAGCAGGACCGCCGGGCACTTTGGCCAGCACTAGATGAATGATATTCTCAGACAATTCATGATCACCGCCAGAGATATAAATTTTACTGCCTTTTATCTTGTAAGTGCCGTCCTCTTGTTTAACGGCGGAGGTTGTTATATCTGCTAAAGATGAGCCAGCATGCGGCTCAGTCAGCGCCATAGTGCCAGTAAATTCTCCGGTTAGCATACGAGGCATAAATTGTTCTTTCAGCGATGCTGAACCAAAATGGCAAATAACGTTGGCAGCAGCCGAGGTTAAAAATGGATAAGATGTAGTGCTTGGATTTGCGGCCATGAAATAGGCTGACGCGGCTGTCATGACTACTTCTGGCAATTGCATACCGCCGTCTTCAAAGCTGTATCGGCCAGCAATAAATCCAGCCTCACAAAACGCATCATAAGCAATTTGAACATCGGGGATCATACTTACTTTATGACCGTCAAAAGTAGGTTCATTCTTATCAGCAATGTGATTGTGCGGTAAAAATAGCTTAGTCGCAATTTGTTCAGCAGTGGCTAAAGTTGCCGTAAATATGTCTTTATTGTGCTCTTCAAATTTGCTGTGTTCGCATAATTTGTCTGCCTGGAGTACATCATAAAGTTGAAAATTCATTTCTAGATCAGGGATCAATTTGTCTGTCATTGGTAAGCGCCTCGGTTCTGTCGTGAATTATTTTTTAACATCTAATTAAATAAATAATACGCAAATGTCAGTTTGTCTAAGCATATAACATCATGAATGCGCGCCTTGTTGCCAATTCATTTTATCAATACAAGATTAACAGTGAATTGAATAAAGGTTTAGTAAGCACGAAAAGGTATAAAACCTAATCATAAGAAACGTGCGATCAGAACTATTTTCTGTTAGCATCCTGCGCGATTTTTACGCTCAGTGCGCAGCGTGTGGCGCGCAGTTTATTTGTTGAATATTGACTGACTGAAAACCAACAAATAAACAATTTACGACTATACTCGTAAATAACTTTCTTGCTTTGAACGGCTTGATACTCAATATTAATACACTCATTTTAGGTGACATCGAATGAAATACAAACTAGCTAGTATCGCTCTATGCGTGGCATCTGCATTGCAGGCAAACACAGTAGTCGCGCAAGAAACAGCAGTGAAAGAATCTGCTTTAGAAAAAATTACCGTCACCGCACAAAAGCGCAGCCAATCAATACAAGATGTACCGATTTCAATCGCGACATTGAGTGGAGAACAATTCGAGAGTATTTTTTCTGGCGGTGAAGACATTCTAGCACTAGCTGTACGCGTGCCTGGTTTATATGCTGAATCTTCAAACGGAAGAGTTGCACCTCGCTTTTATATACGTGGTTTAGGGAATACCGACTTTGATTTAGCGGCATCACAACCAGTATCAATCATCATGGATGACGTAGTGAAAGAAAACGTTATTCTTAAGAGCTTCCCATTATTCGACATTCAACAGGTTGAAGTTATTCGTGGCCCACAAGGCACTCTGTTTGGTCGTAACACAACAGCCGGTATCATTAAATTTGATAGCGTTAAGCCAACTGAAGACTTTGATGCTTATGGAAAAGTAAGTGTCGCGTCTTTCGATACAGTCAATGTTGAGGGTGCTGTTGGCGGCGGTCTTACGGATAATGTTGCAGGTCGATTCTCGTTCCTGTCACAGCAAAGAGACGACTACATCGACAATGCTTTCTCTGGTGAAGATGATGTCATTGGTGGTTACGATGAGTTGGCTTGGCGCGCACAGTTATTATTTACTCCCGTTGACGATTTAGAGATGCTACTGAATATACACGGTCGCGAATTAGAAGGAACAGCGTCAATTTTCCGTGCGAACGTTTTTAGCAAAGGTTCTAATAACTTAAACCAAAACTACGATCGCACCACTGTTTTTTATGATGCGAACTTGCTTGGTAATGGTTTTGATAACAATCCACAAGAATATGAAAACTATGGGTTCTCATTTAAAGTAGATTATGATTTTAATGGACTCACATTTACCTCGATTACCGCTAACGAAGAAGCTAACGGTTCAAGTTTAGGCGATGTCGACGGCGGCGCTGGTTCGGGTGATACAAGTATCCCTGGTTTTATTCCGTTCACCGCGGTTACCCAAGATAACCTAGATGACCTAGAGCAGTTTACTCAGGAATTCCGCTTAGCAAGCAACAACACTGATGCTTTTAATTGGCAAGTTGGTGCGTTTTACTATGACTCGTCATTTAACGTTACAAGTATTGACGGTTTCTTTGGCGCGACAACTGTATTTCACGACAATAAAACTTGGGCTGTATTTGGTCAAGGTACTTATGAGCTTTCAGACAAACTAACAGTTACTGCTGGCTTACGTTATACAGATGATGAAAAGTCACTCACTGTTGGCAATCAAAACGTTGACGGATTTGCCTTAGTTATTGGTGCAGCTAGTGTTCAGGATTACGACCCAATTAATGTTTCAGACGACCAAGTGGGTTATGAATTAAGCGCCAATTATAAACTAGACGACAGCACTTCGTTGTTTGCACGCTATGCAAATGGTTTCAGAGCTCAAAGTATTCAGGCTCGTGACGTAGCATTTGAAGGAGCTCCTTCAGTTGCTGAAGCAGAAACTATCAATAGTGTTGAATTTGGCTTTAAATCTGATTTGTTGGATAATAGCTTGCGCTTAAATGCAGCTGTATTCTATTACACGGTTGACGACATTCAATTTTCAGCGATTGGCGGTGGCGCGAATAATACAGCCCTAATAAATGCTGATAAAGGCTCTGCTTACGGTTTTGAAATAGACGCAACTTATATTGTTGATGATAATTTAGTGCTGACGGCTGGTTATAGCTACAACAAAACTAAAATTGAAGACAACGGTTTGTCTGTTTTCCCATGTGGTGCAAGCGCAGCATTCGGTCCTAACTGTACTGTTACTGATCCAATGACAAACGACAATCGTGCGTTAATAGATGGCAACCCATTCCCGCAAGCTCCTGAAACTATCTTCAACTTTACGGCACGCTACAGTGTTCCAATGGGAGACGACGGCGAATTGTTTGCATACACAGATTGGGCTTTCCAAGGTAAAACTAACCTTTTCTTATACGAATCAGTTGAATTTCAAACAGACAACAACTTTGAAGCTGGCTTACGTTTAGGTTACGAGAACTTTGCACACAACTACACGGTTGCTTTATTCGCAAGAAACTTAACCGATGAAGATAATGTTAAGGGCGCTATCGATTTCAATAACTTTACTGGCATTATTAACGAGCCACGTGTTATTGGTATTGAAGGTAAAATTAGCTTCTTCTAAGATTCTATAGTTGTTAAGACTTGGTTTCTGTTTGTTTTTATTGACAGTGCAGAAATCAAGTCAAATCCCATCAAAAAAAAACGCCTCTTTAAGAGGCGTTTTTTTTACTTAGCAAAGGCACTTTTCTCAATCCTCGTTTATTAAATAGGCTCCTAACAAAAGAAGCTCTACTATTATCGAGTGGATAGAATCTTGGCTACACTACTTCCACTAACCATTATCAGGCAAAGGCTGCGTTAACATTGTTTTATCCTTGCGCTTAAAGACCCGCTTAAAGTCGTCGAGTATCATGTACAAAGCTGGGATAAGCAGTAGCGTAATGACCGTAGCGAAAAGAATACCGAAGGCGAGTGAGATAGCCATTGGAATAACAACCTGAGCTTGTAAGCTACGTTCAAAAACAATGGGCATGAGTCCCATAAACGTCGTAAGTGAAGTAAGTATGATTGCTCTGAAACGCTCACTGCCTGACTTCAAAACGGCCTCAATTAAGGTGCGCCCCTCTGCCCTAGCTCTATTTACAAAATCGACCATAATAAGCGAGTCATTTACTACAACACCTGCTAGCGCGATAATTCCGCATATGGATAATACGCTGACTGCTTGACCTAATATAAGGTGACCAACAATAGCACCTACCATACCAAACGGGATAACTGACATAATAATAATCGGTTGCGAATACGATTTTAATGGAATTGCCATGAGCGCATAAATAGCGACAAGTGCAAACAAGAAACCTTGGGCCAGAGAGACAATCGCCTCAGACTCATCTTTTGAGTTTCCTTGTAGTCGAAAATCAACGGCCGGATAACGTTCCAACATTTCAGGAATGACCTTCGTTTGTACGTCAATTAATAAGTCTCGCGTATCAACAACATCTGCATTCACTTTAGCCGTTACCGATACAGAGCGGTTACCATCAACACGAATGATGTTGGCATAGCCTTGACCTAGTTCTATATCAGCCACTTCACTAAACGGTATGTCGTCCCCATTGGGCGCACGAACTCTCATTGTTTCAAGGTTGCCTATCGAGTTTCTTTCGTCTTTGGGATAACGAACCATGACCTTTATTTCTTCATCATCTCGCTGTATACGCTGAGCTTCGGCGCCGTAAAACCCATAGCGCACCTGTTGCGCAAGCTGCGACAACGATAAACCAAGAGACTCGGCCTCCGGCTTAAGGGCTAATTTGATTTCGTCGCTTCCGCCGCTGAACGAATCATTGACCTCAGTGATGCCTGCGTAGGAACCTAAATAGCTGCGCAGTTCTTTTGAAATATTTTCAAGTTGGGAAATATTATCAGATCGAAACTCAAAGCTCAGGCCGTTGCCGCCGCCAGGACCTCCTGGACTGCCAATGTTGAAGTTCTTAACCCCCGGGATTTCAGGCAAATACTCCCGCCAAATGTCCTGTATTTGAACATCTGTTAGTTCCCGCGTCTCGCCTTTGGTTAATTCAACAAACACTGAGCCACCCAAAGTACCATTATCAAATGCGATAACATGTTTGACCGCCTTAGTGCCTGTTTCATCAGCAACTTCATCGTCCATCTTATACATTGCATCTAGCATCGCGTTGATGGCCTGGTCACGTTGCCCTAGCGACGACCCGGGCTCAAGCTCTACACTTGCCTGCATGAAGTCTGAAGGAATAGTAGGGAAAAACTGCCACCGCACTAAACCACTTGCAAACAAACCGATCGTAATAATCAACAGGCCAATAAAGCTGGCTAACGTGGTATACCTGTATTGCACTGCCTTTTTCAGAAATGGGATATACTTATTTTCAATAAAACTTTTAATACCAATACTAAATATATCTCTAAATTTTTGGAATTTCGTCGCCTTGCTAGGATCGTAAGGCTTTAATTTCATATGTACCAAATGCGCAGGCAATATTAATTTTGATTCAATCAAAGAAAATATTAAGCACATAATGACGACGATACCAATCGTCTTCCAAATAACACCAAACGTGCCGCTCACCATTAACATAGGCGAAAATGCTGCAATGGTAGTTAACACACCAAAGGTTGCAGGCATCGCAACTCTTTTCACACCCCTGATAATGGCGTCTGTGCTGTGACCTTTTTTATCTATTTCTGAATACGCAGATTCGCCCATAATAATGGCATCATCTACCACGATCCCTAAAACGAGAATAAATCCAAATAGACTCAACATATTAATTGAAACATCTATTTGCGACGCAGGCATGAACATCAGTGTACCGAGGAAGCAAACCGGTAAGCCTACAATTACCCAAAAAGCGAGTTTTACTCTCAAAAATAGTGAGAGCACAATAAACACAAGTAAGGCACCAAAGCCCATATTTTTAAGCATCATGCTTAAGCGGTCCGCTAAATAAAACGAACTATCGCCCCAAGTATCAGCGCTTAAATTAGCCGGCATGGTTTTGCGCTTTTCGTCTAAATATGAATTTACTGACTTGGAAATTTGCAATGCGTTTTGATCACCAACCGCTCTAACGCGGATGCTAACAGCAGGCTTCCCATCGAATAATGCAAATTGTCTATCTTCAATAAAGCCATCATTAATAGTAGCAATATCGCCAAGAAGCAGGCGCGTACCATCTTCACGCGAAACCAAAACGATTTTTGCAAAATCCCAAGCGTTATAAGCTTGACCATTAGCGCGGAGTAAAATATCACCATTTTCAGAACGGATCGAACCACCCGGTAAATCGATGGACGACTGTCGAATTGCCGTTACCAACTCGTTGAATGTTAGGTTGTATTCCTGCAGTTTACGTTCAGATATTTCAACCGAAATTTCATAGTCACGAGAGCCCACAACCGAGACATCAGAGATTCCGCCTAAATTGGCAATATCGTCGCGAATACCCTGTGCATACTCCTTCAGTTCACGTTCAGTTGTTTCACCATAAACTGAGACCCACAGCACGTCCTGAGGGAATTTAATACGATATACCACTGGCTTTTCAGTGTTACCAGGGAAGCTTGGAATTGCATCTACTTGCACCTTAACTTCATCTAATAAGTTTTGAACGTCATACCCATCTTCAACCTCGATACTAATTGAGCCAACGCCTTCTCGTGCTGTTGAGGTCATTTTTTTAATGCCTTCAAGGTCTTTTATCGCCTCCTCAAGTTTGAGGATAACTCCCTCCTCTACTTCCTGAGGTGCTGCACCTAAGTACGGTACTTGGACTGAAATAACGTTGACTTCAAACGTAGGGAATACTTGCTTTTGAACTCTAATAATGCCAAAAATTCCACCGAGAATAATGACAAACATCAGTAAATTAGCAGCAACACTGTTGCGCGCAAACCAAGCAATGATGCCTTTCTCGGTATCAATATGTTCTTCTTCGTATTGCTTACTCATTATTTGACCTCAATAGCATTATCGTTTTGCACCGTTTCTGGCTGACTTGGTGGTTTCTCTTCATCACCCAAAAATCTAACTGGCATTCCTTCATAAGGGTTAGGCACAGCACTCATCACGACTTGTTCCTGCGGGTCCAAACCGTCACTAATGTATACAAAATTTTCATCTGCTCTTTGTACTGTTACAAAGTTTATTTTGATTTGTTTGTCTTCACCGACAGTTAATATTGTGCCGTCTAAACGTAAAACATTGCGCGGTAAAACAACAATGTTCGCAGCTGTTATTCCGGTAATAGTTGCATTGACAAAACGTCCAAAACGCAAGGGCATGCCTTTTTGCGATGTCGACGCGTTTAACTGATATGGGTCTTTCACCTCAACGACGCCATAGATAACTCGACTTTTGCTGTCTAACACAGCCTCGTCACGAACCAGAACCCCTTGCCATTTTATGGTTTTTCCTGCGACATCTGAACTCAATGTGACTTGAGGATTAACTGCGTTCAAATCGGCTAAAAAAGCGATATCATCATCGGTTAAAGGTAATCTCACTTCTGCCACGTCGGTTGAAAACACCTCACCCAGCTGCGAGCCTATCGTCACGAACTGACCTAAGTCGACGTTACGTGTTTTGACTAAACCATCGAACGGCGCTCTTATTTTTGTTCTTTCGAAATTGCGCTGTGCTCGCTGCAAATTTGCCTGCGCTGCTTTTACTGAAGCTTCTTCGCGAGCTAACTGAGGTTTTCGGAGTCCCAATTCAGGCGCAGGTCCTTTGTTAAATGAACGCCACTCTTCTGCTGCGACTTTTCCGCGTGCCTTTTCTTCATCAAATGACGCTTGTGCTCGCGCCAATTCTGCTTCAGCAAGTAACAAATCAGTCTGATAGTCAGAAGTTTCTAACTCTACCAGCACATCGCCTTTCTTGAAAAAACCGCCTTCGATATAGTTGTCAGCAATCGCTATTACCCGCCCACTAACCTGTGTGCTCAGCATCGTTTTATTTTTTGCCTGCACTGAGCCTTGCGAATAAACTAAGAAATCAACATTTTCTAACTCGATTGGTTTGGCATCAACCAAAAAGTCACGCGTGATCACCTCTTCTTTCTCAGGCTTTTGTTTCATACTGATTAACACAAACATCACGATGATTGCGCCAACTAAAATCAATATAGGTATACCTGCTTTTTTAAAACCGCTTGCCATTGAAAAAATCCCTGTGAATGTAATGAAAATATGGACCTTGCGCATTGTACGCAAATTTCAGCGTAAACGTTGTTTTACATCACTTTAAAATTGTTAATAGATGTGTCTATTGCAAAGCATAATTTAAACGTTGATAGCCTGTCCGCTGCCGCCTGCAAAAAACACTATAAATCAAATGTTTCAATGTACGTCCTCTGGATAAGCATTGCATCGTTGCTCGCACGATGGCGCTGTATATTTATCCGTCTCAATATAGATGCCTTTGCTTCATCCCAAACATCATATTGACCTTCTTTTAAAATCATCTCCAAGGAACTTAATCGAAAACCAATTTCAATTTGAGCGCGATCATACAGCTTTACCAACCACGGAGAATCAACCACCCAACCGTCGCTATAGGTAGGTTCAGAACGAATAAAATCATTGAGTTCTAAACATATCTGAACTCCTGAGATGCCTTTTTGGCTCAACAGCGATTTACTGATGCCGTGCAAATTTTCGGCGGCAATATCCCAATGGCACCAGTCGTCAAAAGGTTTAATCAGCTTACAATAGCGAGCGCCATCAGAGCGAACAACACCAATTTCGATAGGATAACTTTCAGGTCCAAATCCACTCGCCTCTATATCCATAATAGTTGGTATGTTTATGGCAATGTCTCCCTCTCATTTAACTCGTTGACACATTATTAACATGAGTATAGAAAATAAATGAAAATTACTCGATACTTTTATTATTCAACTTCCTTGTTAAGTCACTGAGGTCTTGTCGCCGCTTTTTGACGAAGTTCCTCGTATTCGGTCGTATATCACTATTGAAAACTATTGAAAAACAACTCTCTTCGTGGGAATGTTGCAGACGAAAACTAAATTCATTCAAGCCATTTGTCGCGTGTTTGTTGTAAGCTCAATTTTATACAATACAAAACAAAAAGAAGTGGCGCGACTTGACCATTTTGAAATCAAACTTAACGGAAGCTGCGATCTAAGTTATGAAAAAACCGACCACATTTATTAGCGTCCAAGAGCAAGATTTTGATCTGGCTCTCGAGTATACGCAGATCAGGAAGCATTCTGATTCTGACGGCGCGATTGTGACATTTACTGGCTTGGTTAGAGAGCTAACTGAGCGTGGAAATTTGAAGTATATGACGCTTGAACATTACCCAGGAATGACAGAAAAAAGCCTTATGAATATTTGTGAACAAGCCCGTGAGCGCTGGCCTATAGGCTCTATACGCATAATTCACCGAATCGGAAAGCTTCCGCCCGATGAACAAATTGTATTTGTTGGCGTGAGTAGTAAACACAGAAAAGCAGCATTCGCAGCTACCGAATTCATGATGGACTTTTTGAAAACACAAGCGCCATTTTGGAAAAAAGAGTTAACTACGGAAGGTGAATTTTGGGTCGACGCAAAATCATCAGACAAACATAAAGCCAACGACTGGTTAACGTCAAATTAGCTTAAGTATTGAATTAAGGTTGATACAACAATTTATATAAAAACCGTTTTCAGTACTCTGTATTAAACAATAAAAAGCCCGTGTGACCATTTGGTCACACGGGCTTTAAATACACATCAACTGCGTCTTAACAAAACAGTGTTAAAGCGCTGCTTCCAACTGAGGAAGCACATCAAACAAATCGCCGACTAAACCGTAATCTGCGACTGAAAAAATGGGAGCTTCTTCATCTTTATTGATTGCCACAATAACTTTACTGTCTTTCATACCGGCTAAATGCTGTATCGCACCAGAGATACCTACAGCAATATAAAGCTGAGGAGCAACTATTTTACCCGTTTGACCAACCTGCATGTCGTTCGGTACGAAACCAGCGTCAACCGCTGCTCGCGATGCACCAATAGCGGCACCTAATTTATCTGCAATGCCATGCAACAGGGCAAAGTTTTCACCATTTTGCATTCCGCGGCCGCCAGATATAATGACGTCTGCTGCCGTTAATTCAGGACGCTCTGACTCTGTAAGTTCAGCAGAAACAAAGCTCGATTTCTCGGAAGTTTTCACTGTATCCAAAGTCTCGATTGATGCACTCCCGTCATTCGCCGCAGCGTCGAAAGAAGCCGCGCGAACAGTCACTATTTTTTTAGTGTCAGTCGACTGAACAGTCGCTATTGCATTACCCGCATAGATTGGTCTGACGAAGGTGTCTTCCGACTCCACTTTAATAATGTCAGATATTTGTGCAACGTCCAAAAGTGCAGCAACGCGTGGCATAAAGTTTTTGCCCGTAGTCGTAGCAGCGGCAAATACATGCGTATAATCTGCTGCAAGCTCAACTACAAGGTCCGCAATGTTTTCTGGCAACTGATGCTCGTAAACAGCATTGTCAGCCAAAATTACTTTGGAAACGCCAGAAATTTTTGCAGCAGCATCAGCAACAGCTGCACAACCAGAACCCGCTACCAATATAACGATATCCGATGATGCACCTAATGCAGCATGAACTAACTTGTTAGTTTCTGTTTTTAACGACTCATTATCGTGCTCTGCATATACTAGTACGCTCATGATATCACCTTCGCTTCATTTCTTAGTTTTTCAATCAACTCTGCAACATCTGCAACTTTCACACCGCCACTACGCTGCGCTGGCGCTTCGACCTTAAGAACGGTTACTTTAGACGTCATATCGACACCAAAATCTGCAACAGGCTTAACGTCAATCGGCTTACGTTTGGCTTTCATGATGTTAGGTAATGATGCATATCTTGGTTCATTTAAACGCAAATCGGTTGTTACCACAGCTGGCAGCTGCAGCTTAACGGTTTGTAAACCACCGTCGATTTCGCGCTTCACATTCACCGTACCGTCCGCTACAACAACTTCTGATGCGAAAGTGCCCTGTGGCATACCAGTCAATGCAGCAAGCATTTGACCCGTTTGGTTGTTATCAGAATCTATTGCCTGCTTACCTAGTATAACTAGATCAGGGGATTCAGCTTCGACCACTTTTTGCAATAGCTTTGCAACCTGTAAAGAATCAACAACCACGCCTGCATCCGTTTCAATATGAATGCCACGGTCTGCACCTAGCGCTAGACCAGTGCGGATTTGCTCTTGGCAAGCTTTATCGCCAATAGACACGACAACAACTTCTGTTGCTACGCCCTTTTCTTTCAGACGAATCGCTTCTTCAATAGCAATCTCACAAAAAGGATTAATTGCCATTTTCACGTTATTAAGGTCAACACCCGAGTTATCAGGTTTTACTCGCACCTTGACGTTGTAGTCTACTGCCCGCTTCACCGGAACTAAAATTTTCATAATCACCTCTATTTAGGGCTTGCGATAAATAAATACTATTCGCTTTCATTACACTTTCACGTAAATATAGCAGTCATACTAACTGTTGACGCAAAATTTACTTACACTTTACGTAAACGTCAACCTGTATTCACTATAAAATACCATTACTTGGTAATTAGATTTTACAATGTTTTGACAAGCTGTAATATTCGTTTAATTAATGTTTTACTATAACTGGTAAGAGTTGTTTAGGAGACGCACGTGGAAAGAGAAGTGATGGAATTTGATGTTATCGTAGTTGGCGCGGGCCCTTCAGGTCTATCGACAGCTTGTAAACTCAAGCAATTGGCTAATGAAAAAGGCCAAGAATTAAACGTTTGTGTGCTCGAAAAAGGGTCTGAAGTAGGTGCACATATTCTTTCAGGTGCTGTTTTCGAGACAAAAGCGCTAGATGAATTGTTTCCAAATTGGGCAGAAATGGGTGCACCTTTAAGCACGAAGGTAACAGAAGACCATATTTATCTGTTAAATAACGAGACGGGTTCAACAAAGCTACCTAATTTTATGACCCCAAAAACAATGCACAATACCGGCAATTATATTACGAGTATGGCGAACCTGTGCCGCTGGATGGCAGAGCAAGCGGAACAACTTGGGGTAGAAGTTTTTCCTGGTTTTACCGCAGCCAATGTCCATTACAATGAAGATGGCAGTGTGGGCGGTGTTATTACCGGTGATATGGGTGTTAGCGAAGCAGGCGAACAGAAAGACAGCTATATGCCTGGTATGTTGCTTACCGCAAAATATACCGTATTTGCAGAAGGCTGCCGAGGACATTTGGGCAAACAGCTTATGCAGCAGTTTGATTTAAATAAAGACGCCTCTCCTCAACATTATGCGATTGGCTTTAAAGAGATCTGGGATATTCCAGCAGAACAGCACCAAGAAGGTTTAGTGGTCCACACCGCAGGATGGCCCCTGACCGATACAACGGGCGGAAGCTATTTGTATCATGCAGAAAACAATCAAGTGTTTATCGGTCTGATTGTCGATCTTAATTATTCAAATCCGCATCTGAGCCCTTTCGACGAATTTCAGCGTCTTAAGCACCACCCTGTTATTGCCGATACCTTAAAAGATGGTAAACGCGTAACTTATGGGGCAAGAGCAATTGCGAAAGGCGGTTTTCAATCTCTCCCTAAAATGACTTTTCCTGGCGGATTACTGGTGGGTTGTGATGCCGGCACTTTAAATTTCGCAAAAATCAAAGGCAATCATACGGCCATGAAATCGGGCATAATAGCCGCTGAAGTTTTATTCGAGCTGTTGTCTGTCGAATCAGTTGAAGTGAAAGATCCGACTGAATACACAGAAGCATTCAAGCAGTCTTGGTTATATGACGAATTATATCGTTCGAGAAATTTTGGTGCTGCGATCCATAAATTGGGCAACTTCATTGGAGGCGCTTACAATACCTTAGATCAGAACTTCTTTGGCGGTAAACTACCGTTTAATATAAGCGATACAAAGCCAGACCACACTTGTTTAAAATTGGCAGCAGATGTTCCTAAAATTGCTTATCCAAAACCTGATGGCGTGCTTAGTTTTGACAAACTATCATCGGTATTTTTGTCGAATACAAACCATGAAGAAGATCAACCTTGTCACTTGGTCCTTAAGGACCCATCTATACCAATAACGGTTAATTTACCTAAATATGATGAACCCGCTCAGCGTTATTGCCCAGCAGGTGTATATGAAATAATTGAAAGTGATGCTGGCGAGAAGCAATTGCAAATTAATGCGCAAAACTGCGTACATTGTAAAACATGCGATATCAAAGACCCGAATCAAAATATAAACTGGGTCGTACCTGAGGGTACCGGTGGTCCAAACTATCCTAATATGTAGCGGATAAAATGTCTGAATTGCTTTTTTATCAAACATTTGGAGAGGAACATCTAGCTTCCTCTCCCAATCAGCCCAGCGTAGTACTCATCCATGGTTTGTTTGGTAGCGGTGACAATTTATCTGTCATACGCCGCCATTTCGAGGCGAGTCACCATGTTATTTCGCTTGACCTACCTGATCATGGTAAATCGCCTCGCAGTGAACATTTCAGTTTTGATGTCGGCGCACAACAAGTAATTGAAACGCTGTCCTCATTGAACGTGGATAAAGTAATGATTGTTGCGCATTCATTGGGCGGAAAAATAGCAATGAGAGTTGCTAGCTTAGCGCCAGCGTTAATAGAGAACTTAGTTGTGTTGGACATTGCCCCAGTGAAGTATGAGCCTCGGCATCAGAATGTCATCAATGGTCTGAGCAGCGTAAAGTTAGATGGTTTAACAGATAGAAAAGAAGCACTGGCGCAGCTGTCAGAGAACGTTAAGGACGCCAGCACGTGTGCATTTTTGCTTAAAAGCTTATATCAGGATGAAACACTGGGTTGGCGATGGCGGTTTAATTTGCCCCTCATTGTAAGAGATTATCCATTATTGAGTGATTGGCCATTCTCAGGCCTGCTTTACTCTGGCAAAATGACCTTTATAAAAGGTAAGAAAAGCGACTACATCAGCGCGCATCATCAAGCTACGATAAATACGCAATTTCCAAATGCAAAAGCAAAAATTGTGGACGCTGGGCATTGGCTGCACGCTGAAAAACCACAACTTATTAACACCCTGTTAACCCGCATTTTACTTGGTGCGGATAAGTAACATTGATAGATTGTTAATCACGCAAGTAGCTTCAAAAAACTAAGTTAATCGTGCTAATATCTGCGACCGAGGTTATTTAACTTATTTGCAGAGTGATATGACGCCAGAAAGCTATCAACAAATTGAGTCTATTGTCTTAAATGTATGTTTGGTTGGTTTATTTATTTTGCTCGGTTTAGCAATTCACGACGTACTAAAGAAAAATGATGTCCCACTCATAGGCCGAGTTGTCGCTTATGGCGTTTTGGGTCTTGGTGCTGCAGGCTTTGTTGCAAAAGGCATTATTCAATTAATTTATGGTGCTAGCGGAATTTCATAGGCTAGTACAATCAGAAAGACGTTTTAGAGGGTAACAAATGGCTAGCGTTGGTTTATTTTTTGGTAGCGATACAGGTAATACAGAGCACATTGCTAAGATGATCCAAAAAGAATTGGGTAAACAACTCATCGACGTAAAAGATATTGCGAAAAGCAGTAAAGAAGACATTGCTGAGTTCGATCTATTGATTTTTGGTATTCCTACTTGGTATTACGGTGAGGCTCAATGTGATTGGGACGACTTTTTCCCAGACCTTGAAGAAATTGATTTTGAAGATAAGCTTGTTGCAATCTTCGGATGCGGCGACCAAGAAGATTACGCTGAATACTTCTTAGATGCCATGGGCATGATAAGAGACATCGTCGAACCTAAAGGTGCAATTTTAGTTGGTCAGTGGCCAACTGAAGGCTATGATTTTGAAGCATCCAAAGGCATGGCTGACGACGATCACTTCGTAGGCTTAGGCATCGATGAAGACCGTCAACCAGAACTAACTGAACAGAGAGTTAAAGGTTGGTGTAAGCAAATTGCAGAAGAGCTGTGCTTAGCTGAATTAGGATAGCGCCCTACTAGCGCGCTCGACAATGATAACAATTCTGTCTTCGAACAAAAGAGACGCGGTGTTGGTTAATTTAAGTTAGCCAAATCGCGTTTTTTATTGTGACTACCAATCGTTAGTTCAAGTGTTTTATACCTGCAATTAATTTTTAGGCCCCTCTTGTCAGCAGATAATAACGTTTGATATTTCTTAAGATAGTTAATATTTCCAAATAGTAATGTGTTCTGAGTTCGACATTACCGAAGACTCTCTGCCACTTTTGTGCTGTCTATTCACAATTATCAAATAAGCACTTTAAGTAGCGAAAAGCTTTTTTGGCCTCACTATTATTTGGATTACTGAAGGAAGCGTTCGTTTAAAAATCATTATCGACGGGCTTCAATGAGCAGTTTCCGGACGTATAAAAACATCATATTTAACCCATGTAGGAAACATCCCTCACGTCATCCTTGCGAAGGCAAGGATGACGTGTTGGTTATTTCGAGAGAAGCTATCTTAGGTCAGCAATTGCCGTGAGGGGGCCGGTCCCTTAATACCAAAGCTATCTTGTTCAAGGGATTATTGAATTAATAAAATGTCCTGCTATATTGTTTAGCGCTGTACCGTCGTTATTTTAATATAGCATTATAAGGATCATAATGAATATTCTAAAAAGAGTTATCAATTTTTCAGTCTTTTTTTTGTATGTCACTTCTAGTCATGCGGTCTCTGAAAATGATATTCCTTTTAAGTTTAAAGGAGCTTCTCCAGATTCTAATCTAAGAATAAATTTTGATGTAGTTGATTTATTATTAGATGCAAGTGTTCTTGAAATGGGGCTATCTAAACGTACGAGAGGAAAAGTTAATCAAGCCGGCACAGGTACACGTCTTACTCAATCCGTAAATAGAAGAACAGACAATGAAGGAAATAAATTTTCTTATGAGTTTTTTAAAGGTAACGAACAAAAGAAAAATTTAATTGCAGTTAAGAGCTATTTAGAGAATTTGCCATCTAAAACACCTCTAAATTTATTTAATAAACGTGAGCAACTGGCTTATTGGCTTAATTTATATAATGTTAGCCTTATAAATGAAATTGTTAAGAAATACCCTAAAAGAGTTTTAAAATCATTCTTAACCGGAAAAGACTCTATATTTGAACAAAAAATACTTTATGTCGCAGGAGTGAATTTAAGCCTAAACGATATTCAATACAAGATATTGAAAGAACAATATAATAATGATGCACTGATTTTATATGGGCTTTATCAAGGTATTGTAGGTGGTCCTGATATTAGAAAAGAAGCTTTTACCGGCAAAAATGTATATGAGTTGCTTGAAGATAATGCTATCAATTTTGTCAATTCTAATCGAGGTACCTCAGTCGATACAAAACTCCACAAGGTGAAAACATCTTATTTTTATCTACAAAACTCTACATATTTCCCTAATTTTAATAACGACCTTAAACGGCACTTGTTGCTTTATGCTAATGATGATATTCGCGGTGAGATAATGCTATCTAAACAACTCAATCCAAATATAACAAATTGGAAGGTAACTGATTTATATGGAACTACTCGAACTTTCGGTGGAGGATCCACCGTAATTGTATTGAATTCTGACCTTGAGTTTCAGTATGATAAACAGTCATTGGGTAAAATATCGGGTACGCAAATAACCAAATTGAGAGAACTGATGTCTGTTAGAGCAAAAAATTTAGGTGGAACCTCAGTCACAGTAACAGATCTTCCATCTGGAGATGAAAATTAACTTAGTACTTTAATGAAATAGATTATCCCTTTATTAGCCTAATCTACTAGATAGGGGTTGTAATTATATGAATGGCCGCTCTAGTGGCAAACAGGCCCTGAACGCATTTAATTTTAACAGAAGTTGTTCCACAACTAACGTTAATACATTCATAACAAACGGCGATAAATTTCTCTATAGCCATAAAAAACGTACACACTAATCTACATAATGTGTACGTCGATATAACAATCCCGAAGCCTTGATGCTTATGTTTATCGCTCACTCAATCGAGAACAACATACTGTTTACCTTATTCTCAATAAATAGAATTTACGTTTTACCGAATTATCGGATGTTAAAGTATTACGCAGCTTTCATTTTTCTTAAGCGTGTTGAAAGCATTAGTAGACCCAAACTAAACAAACCTAATGAAGCAGGAGTAGACACAGCAACTGAGTCAGTTTCAAAGTTAAACGTTCTGCTTTCTTGACCAGCAAACCCGATCGTTACATTATCCGCAAAAGCTTTATAGCCGTTGCCCGCCGATGAGCCTACACCAACACTGATTGCGCTAATGTAAGTTCCCATTGCGAGCTGTGTGATTTGGTCGCCCAGGCTAACATTGTAGTCTGGGGTTGCTGCTCCACCAAGGTAGAAATTGTCACTGAAGCTAGTGCTATACCATACGTCGCGGTCGGTGTTGCCATATGTACCGTTATACGCGCCTTCCCAAATCAACTCACTACGAACAGAACCATCTGCATTCCACAAATGCAAGCGCAATGCTGGCGTATAGTCTGGGCTTAAGTTTGATATGCTGGTGCCGGCAATTAACCAATCAAACGTAAAATTGGTTAGATCTGAAAGAAGACCAATATTACTTGCATTATTATAGGGGTTGCCCAAACCAAAAAATCGTGTTCTGTCACCATTTAACTCTAGTGAGCCGTTTCCATCTTTTGCTACTGTATTTGTTATTGCGCTATTTGCGTCACCTGTTCCCCAATCGCTAGCAGACGGTAATACCTCAATTACAGCAGCATTTGCAGACAATGCTGCTACCGATAGAAATGCTGCGCATAATCTTAACGTCATGTTTTTTTTCATTTGTAAGTTTCCTATTTAATATGAACTTTTATGTAATCAATTTTCTTATACTTTAGTATATAAGCAAAACTTACACCAAAAATATAAACCATTGATTTTAGATGATTTTTAAGATTAATTAAAGTTAGTGTTATTGTGATGTAAAATATACTGACACTTGTATGCTTGAGGATTACAAATCATAGTTTTGATATGTAAAAATAAACGGTAGTTAAATGATATTAGATCATCCTTGAATTCTGTGCACCCAAGCATGGCGAAAAGAGAAGTAATTTACGACTGCCTAAAAAGTCGGTTTGCCATTCAGTCGAAATAAGTGTAAAAATTCTTGGCACTAATATCTGTATATAGACTACTCTTTCAAATTTAAACAACTCATGACGGCTATTGCCGTACTTAAGACCGAGTTGAACGAGCAGAAAGAACGGATTGATGCCGTTGGTCTTTCATCATTTGATATTAACTTAAAGCCATGAACCACCTTAGTTAAGCTTTATCATAGGGATAAATCTATTACGTAAGATGAAGTTAATAGGTGGAATTAAGTAATTAAATTTATTGAAGTAATCATTTGTGAATATCCTTTATAAAAGAGAACTTATCGCTTCAATAGGTAATAACCTTGAATCATCAATTGCTGCCTCTCTATGCCCTATCACAACTTGATACTTTGGGTCAGACGCAAACGAAAGAAAACTATCTAATGACTTTTGCTTTATTATCATCACTAAGTCCCACTTTTCTTCCATTGGGCCAATAAAAAAATGTTCACTTTTTCCAAGTAGCATAATTTCACCACCACTTTTCTCTAAGAACGGCAACGTTTGATCAATATAGAGTTGATAGGCCTCTTTTCCTGTTATAGGTGTTATAGGGGCTATATCAGAATATTGACTATAGTCTGCAATTTCTTTAAAACGAAGCAAGTTCAGCATAATAACTTCGCCGCTTATTCGTTTTGAAAATAGTTTCTTTGCTGATTCGTCAGTTGGATTTAAGTAGCTAGTTTGCATGATAATTTATCTCTAGGCGTTATTTTCCATTAATTATATACGTGCACCAGTCTTTCAAGCTTTTCCATTCTTGCTAGAAAATATTAAGAATAGCAATATTGGAAAATCTCACTAAAGCATTCGTTGATAAGCTTAATTGAATTAAACTGATAAAGGTCATCTAGCATGAAAACGAATAAACTAGTATCGAGGGATTTTATCTTTCTCGCGTTTATACTTTGTTTGTATACAAAGTTTTGCTTGCAACCGTCACAGCGCACAGAAACTGGTTCCACAACCGTTCTACTTATATCTGCCGACGCATGTTGCTCATTTAAAATAGAAAGGCAAACTAATAGCCTTGCTATTTCGGTAACGATAGGGAGTTAAAATGAATCCTATTTATAAACAAAAAATTTTGACCGCGCTCACCTATATTGAATCAAATCTAGCGCAACCTCTTAATTTGGACGTAGTATCAAATCATTGTCATTTTTCACCTTTTCACTTTCATCGTATTTTTAGTGGTGTGATGAATGAAACATTGAACAATTATGTCGGGAGAAAACGGCTAGAAAAAGCAGTTAATTTATTGGTGTTTCGAAGAGAGCTGAGTATCACAAATATTGCATTTGATTGTGGCTTTTCGTCTAGCGCTAATTTTGCTAAATCTGTTAAAAAATATTTTGGTTATAGTCCCACCGAAATTCGGTCACCAAAGCCTGATGAGCTGCCCAATATTGGCGATATTTTTAGCAAATACGGAAAAAAATTCAATCCTAATGAGTTATACCCCGCACCGATAGACCAAACTCGACAAAACAACAATCAGATGAATGTGGAGGTTAAAACAATAGAGCGAAAACGTTTATGCAAATTAGTATCGAAAGGTGGTTATGAGCCAGAGTCGTTATTTGAAACATGGGATATATTAAATCATTGGGCTAAAATTCAAGGAATACCTGAGGAAACGCAATATAGGTTAGCTTGGTGTTATGACAACCCTTCATTGACAGCTGCTCACAAGTGCCAATATGAAGCGTCGATAGAAATTGACAATACGGTAACTGTTAATGAACCGTTTGGGGTAGGAGATTTACCTGAAGGAAAATATGCGGTGATATATGTAAAAGGATCTCCAGAAGATATCACACAAGCACAGCTCTACCTATTTAGCTGTTGGTTGCCTGACAGTGGTTTCGAACCGGATAATTTACCCATGTTAGAACGTTATTTAAATGACGTTAGAGTCGACGGTTTTCTGGAATCTGAAATTATGCTTAAGCTAAAAGTGTTAACCTAACCTCAGTTTTAAATCAATAAGCAGCCGTGCTGATTTAAATTCTCTAAGAAAGTTTTGGTGGCGAACTCGGTCGTCAAAACCAGTTTCTCGAGCTGTCTCCCTTTCTTCTTATGGCATAGAAGACTCATTCAATTTTGAACGGCGTACGTCTACTTTTGCCGTCCAAGCGACTATTGATTATCTATGCTTAAGGACTTCTCTCGGGCATTCTTACCTTAAATTTAAAAATGACGGTTATTCGACGTCTGTGCCAACGTTCGCACAATTGAAAACTAGCCCCAAATTATCAGACTTTTTAAATATTCTTTCATCATTTTCTTCATAAGCAAACGATATTGAAGTAATACCTCGCAGCGTTAGTTTTCGTTTACTGCGTAATTCTCAATCTTAACTTGTCATTTATACTATTTTTGTCGCACACTAAGGAGGACAAATAAAAATTATTATAACGACATAAGGAATACTCATGCGAAAGCCCATTAATGCTGCAGTTTGTGCAGGATTACTTGCTTTATCGATTGGCACCAGTCAAGCAAGTTTGCTAATGAAACCCACCTATAATGCAGATTTAGATTATCAATCTCAGATGCTTACCGGTAATTACAACAAAGCCCTGACCCATCCAGACACAATTCTTGGCTTTCCAATCGGTCAGAGAGTAGCGACACCAGCACAAATTAATCAATCAATTGAAACTTGGAAGACGCAAACTGATCGCCTCCATGTAATTGAGTATGCTAAATCCCATGAAGGCAGACCTCTGCACGCCGTATTTATCTCTAGTCCAAAAAACTTGGAAAAAATGGATGAGATTTTAGCGAAACTAGATTCGCTGTCAGACCCCAGAAAAACATCCGATGCAAAAGCCAAGCAAATTATCGATGAATTACCTGCGATAGCCTGGATGGCCTATTCTATACATGGCAATGAAACATCCGGTGCCGATGCTGCACTAACCTCTATTTATCATTATGCAGCGTCGGAGGATCCTAAAGTACAGCAACTACTTGAAGACATGATTATCGTGATCGATCCGATGATGAACCCTGATGGCCGTGACCGTTTTGCAAAATCACTTGAGCAATACAGAGGAACCGCGCCAAATGTAGATGATCAATCCCTACTCCATCGCGGAGATTGGCCTTACGGTAGAACGAATCACTACTATTTTGATCTCAACAGAGATTTCGTCTATCTAACGCAGCCTGAAACAAAGGGCAGAGTTAAGCTCATCAATAAATGGCGCCCTCAGTTGATGATTGATGGCCATGAAATGGGGCCGCAAGACACATATCTAATGGGCCCGCCGAGACAGCCGCTCAATTTTAATATTGCACCGAGTGTACAAAAGTGGGCGAAGACCTTTTCAGTTGATCAAGGCGCTGCATTCGATGAAAACGGGTGGCGTTACTACACCGGAGAGTGGTTTGAGAACTGGTACCCTGGTTATTCGAACTATGCTGAATACAGAGGCTCTATGCATATTCTGTACGAGCAATCGCGCATGGCTGAGGACGGTGTAAGACGTCCAGAAGGAACTATTCAAACCTATAAAGAGTCCGTGCATCATCAATTTGTTAGCACAATGGCCAATTTAGAATCTTTGCAAAAACACAGTAAGGAAATGTATAAAGATTACTGGAGCGATAGAAAATCAATTCTAGATAAAGACAGTCCCTACGCGAATAAAACTTATGTTGTGTTAGCGAATAATAATCAGACTCGCATGAATACATTGGTTGAAAAGCTTCAGGCTCAAGATATTGAAGTGTATGTTGCTGATAAAGAGTTTAAAGCGAAAGATGCAACGAATCATTTGGGTAAAACACAAACAGCAACAGTGCCTAAAGGCAGTTTAATTATCCCTAATCGCCAGCCTGAGGCTCGCCTCTTATCTGCAATTATGGAGTTTGATGCACAAATTTTGCCTGAAACAGTGCAAGAAGAGCGTCAAAAAATTCTGCGTGAAGGTCAGTCAATAATGTATGACACTTCTGCTTGGAACTTAACCATGATGTACGGTTTGGAGGCTCTTACTTTGCCGACGAATGTGACAGATGACATAAGTCCGTTCACCAAAAGCAGTCAAGACCAAGTAAAAGCCTCTAAAGACGCAATTGCTTGGGCGGTAAATGGCGACGATGATGCTTCGGTGGCTTTTGCTGCACGACTTATGGAGCGCGGTGTGCAGGTGCGCGTCATTGATAAAGCAACACAATTGGGAACTGAAAGTTTAGTGCGAGGTTCAGTTGTTGTGACCATTACTGACAACCTAAATAATGCTAATTTACTGTCTTTAATCAACGAAACGGCAGCTGAAACAGCATTATCTATTCAAAATATAAAAACGGGTTATGGCACTGGCGATACACCAGAATGGGGTGGCGAGCACTTCAAGTTACTTACCCAGCCGCAAATTGCGATTCTCGGGCAGTCTGGTACGAGTAGTAATGATGTTGGTGTAACTTGGTGGAGCTTAGATACACATTTAGGTATTCGTCATACTCAACTAGACTCATCTGCCCTACCGCGCACCGACTTACGTCGATATAACGTGTTAATAATGCCGAGCGCTTACTCGGTTTCAGATACAACCGCGAATGCGCTAAAAGCGTGGGTTGAACAAGGCGGCACGTTGATTACGCATGACAACTCAACTCAAGCCATTGCGTCAAAAGAGTTCAGCAAAGTGAAGCTAGTTGACGATATCTTTGAAGATGCCGAGCAGTATGACATTGCTCTGCAGCGCAGGTTACTTGCACAAGAGCCATTGGGTGATATGAAAGATTATTTCGCAATGACAGTACAAGAAGACCTCGCATACCCTTGGGACGATGCGCCGAAAAGACT
This sequence comes from Glaciecola nitratireducens FR1064, assembly GCF_000226565.1. Taxonomy (NCBI): domain Bacteria; kingdom Pseudomonadati; phylum Pseudomonadota; class Gammaproteobacteria; order Alteromonadales; family Alteromonadaceae; genus Brumicola; species Brumicola nitratireducens. The sequence continues at coordinate 2,136,422 of NC_016041.1, forward strand.
CAGCAAAGAGGATCTTAAAAAGCGCAACACATGGCAAAAGTTATTTATGCCTGCTGGTGCAATGCTTTCGGGTGACGTTGACACTCAACATTGGTTAACCTTTGGAACATCAGAGACCTTGCCACTGCTTTATAGTCGCCAACCTGTTTTAGTTGTGCCTGAAAATGCGGAAGCCGTTGTGACCGTTGGTGTTTATACCGATAAGAAGAAGGTGAAAAAATCGAAAGATGATGATGATGAAAGCAAAGCTATTGGATGGTATACACTGCCTGAAGACAAAGAAATCAATATTCGCATGAGCGGACTGTTGTGGCCTGAAGCAGCGCAGAGAATTGCTAACTCAGCGTACTTAACGAGAGAAAGTGTCGGTAACGGTCAGATTATTATGTTTTCTGGAGAGCCAATATTTAGAGGGGCAACCTTGGGCACGAATCGACTGTTGTTAAATGCAGTTGTGTTCGGTCCCGGTATCGGTACGCGTCCAAATATAGTGTTATAAACAGCGCTGCGTAAAGTGCAATATCGCTGGGATTACTAGAACAGGATCTAAAAGAGCTTCGACTGAAGCTCTTTTTTTTGACCGTGAAACATCCTGCGTTATTGATATTACCTACGTCATTAATATTCACTACGTTATTGATATTACTTACGTCATTCCTGCGCAGGCAGGAACCTCCCAGCACCACTAGAGAACTCAAGATATCCTTGCCTCTACAATTTAAATTTAGAAACAGCCAGCTTCAACGAGTCCATTTGCTCGCCCAATTGATGCGTAGCTCGATTAGATTCTTTGGTGCTTTGCGCACTGTTATCTGCTAAGTCAACAATGTGCTTTAAACTCTCAACCACATCATCAAGTAAAGCGTCTTGGCTCTGCGTATCTGCAACAATCTGACTATTTACGTTTGCAAGCGTTTCGATTATTCCGCGAATATCAGAAACCTCTGTTGTTACTGTTTGCGTAAGAGCAACGCCCTTTTCAACTTGCTCAGAACCCAAATTAATTGCCTGAACCGCTTCCGTTGCGTCCTTTTGCAGCGCACCGATCATTTGTTCAATTTCTTCCGTGGATTTATGTGTTCGGGTAGCCAATGTTCTTACCTCATCTGCCACCACGGCGAAGCCCCTGCCTTGCTCACCCGCTCTCGCTGCTTCAATTGCTGCGTTCAACGCCAATAAATTAGTCTGTGCCGCAATCGTTTTAATAACGTCTAATATGCCCCCAATTTTATTACTGTTATCACCCAATCGATAGATGACTTGTGCAGATTGTGCTGCCTGCTCTGCTTGTTCATTTACTTGGCGTCGACTTTGCTCAACCAAAGACATTATGTTGTCAGTTTGCGAAATAGCCCGCGTCATTTGCTCCTTAGATGCTTCTATCTGACGTAAGTTATTCAAACTGGTTTCTTTCACTTTGAGCGTGTTTGTGGATGTTTTACTAATTTGTTGCTGCTGCATTGCAACTTGCTGCAAACTTCTATCGCCCATTTCAATAGAACGATTAGTGACATCTGTTAATACCTGTTCTTGCTCGTGAATACTGCCTATTAAGGTTTGTAATGAGTCGATAAGGCGATTAACATTTTTCGATAATTCAGCGAATTCATCAGAACCCTCCTCATTCATACGCTGACTTAGATCACCGCTACTGAGTACCTTCAAGCGTTGATTAACCTCTTTTAAAGGCTTTGCAATAATCCGCGTTGCTATCAGTGCGAGAATAATCGTAGCCGTTATACCTATCATAGACACAACAACATTCTTAATTTCATTACTTGTCACTGTGTTTAAAATATCTTCCTGACCTTGCAATGTCGCAGCATTAACGCTTTCTGTTAGAGCGGCTAATATTTCATTAGTTTTATTAAGCGCTATGTTGGCGTCTTGGTAGGACTGATTGATAGCCTCAATTAAGCTCAATCGTTTCATTTGAAGTGCATAGATCCCATTATCGCTAGATAATATTGCTTTCAATTTCATAAACTGTTGGTTAAAACCATCAACCAAGCCATCATTATCAACTGTCTCAGCGAGTCGATTTAGATAGCTTGCATCAGCCTCAATATTAGTAATATTGTATTGCATATCATCGATAGTTTGCTGAATATGGTCACGCTCTGAAGCTCTCGCTAATTCTTGGATAAAACCCAGTATCAATGTCAACTTGTTATCAATATTGTTGCCCATACCAATAAGTGGTTCTAAATTTGCCTCATTTCCTTCAAGATAACTTAAATCTGCCATAAGGGCGCTTGCTTCATCGGCAACGGCAAGTGTCGCCCCACTTGAGGTCGTCAGTTGTTTTCTAATCGCTATTATGGTCTCTACGTCCTCAAACATTTTCTCACTGTACGCAATAAACTGAGTGCTCAACTCAACCGTAGATGAGAGTGTTGCTTCATTCTCAATCGCTACATAATTTTTTAGTGAATTTAGTCCAGCAGTTAAGCTTGCTGAGAGTGTTTCGTAACTTTCTTTTTGCGCCGAGAGCTGAGTACCTTCGGTTTCAAAATACGCGCTGATGTTGACATTAGATAATGACAAAATATCCATGCGAACATCGGTCATTGCCTTTTGCATCGGCATTTTTTCTTGAATAACCGTCGACGCTGAATATTTTATATCTTGCAGACCGAAGTACGACATAAAACTGGTTAACAGTAATAAAATCGCGAGGCCACTAAAGCCGAGGATCATTTTTCGAACAACGGACAGTTGTTTCATCATTTCAGGCATTTTACTCTCTTTACTCTTTTGGTAACTCAATGGAAAACTTAATTACTGTTTTATGTAAAAACTCATCTTGAAAATTTAGATTTCAAAAGACACTAATGTTTGTCTATTAAACACTGTTTTTGAAAGCAATTTCCGCTTATCTTATAAATATTACGGCAGACACTGTTAAATCTTTACAACTTACCTATAATATACCTCAAGTTTCAAAAACGAAGTTTCTCATGGACCAAAATAAAGAATTAAAAAAAGCAGGACTGAAAGTTACATTACCTCGTTTGAAAATCTTGGAAATTCTTCAAGAACCGCAAAATCAGCACATCAGCGCGGAGGATGTATATAAAATACTGATTGAGCAAAATGAAGAAATTGGTTTAGCAACCGTTTATCGGGTTTTGAATCAATTTGACGATGCGGGTATTTTAAACCGACATCACTTTGAAGGCGGTAAATCTGTCTTCGAAATCAGTCATAAAGAGCATCACGATCATTTAGTGTGTTTGAGTTGCGGCAAAGTCTTCGAGTTTGAGGACGATGTGATTGAAAAACGACAAGATGAAATTGCAGCGAAAAATAACATGAAGCTGACAAATCATAGTTTATACCTTTACGGAGAATGCACCAAAGTAGATTGCGAAAACGCAGAACAATAAAGCTTAAACCTGAACGCTAAACTCATTAAACGGTTTACTATGCACTGACTTTCTTTTGAAATGGATTTTAGTGCAAAGCCTTTCTAGGCAAACACTTTTTCAAAAAAGCATTTCCTAGAAAGATGTATTGAGCAATGTTGAGCATTGCGCTAGCAATTAAATTTGTGCTTGTTATAAGCATTTTGAGCAGCCATCCATACAGGCCCTTCCCGTCCATCACCTACTAAGTTTCCATCGATTGACAGCACAGGCCCAATTTCCTTGCTAGAACTCGTTATCCAAACCTCGTCAGCGTCCAATAGCTCATCCAAGGTAATAACGCTTTCCTGCATTTCAAAGTCTGTGTACTGCCGAATAGCATCAATCGCAATGCGCCTTGTGATCCCCGGGAGCAAATGATTGTCCAAGGGAGGGGTATATATCACTTTATTCTTCACAATAAACACGTTGCACGCCGCAGCTTCAGTAATTTCTTTATCTTCGTTATACAATATAATTTCATCAACCCCAGCGTCCTGTCCCTGCTGAAAATGCATCACATTGCCAAGTAAAGACGTGGACTTAATATGGCAACGCTGCCAACGTAAGTCTTGCCCAGTTGTCACATGAAAACCTTTCACTTTCTCACTAGAAGCGTCTTGACTGGGCGGTGTGTCAAATGCGTAGGCGAACACAGTAGGCGCGATATTTTTAGGATAAGCATGGAATCGTTTTACATCAGTACCACGGCTCACATGCACATACACGCCCTGAGAAACGGATGTCTGCTGTGAAATAAGCTGATGAATAATATCAGCCCAAAGCTCGGTATCAAGTGCATAATTGATCCCAACGTTTTGCAGGCCGTTTTTCATCCTTTCGAGATGTAGGTTTAGCCCGACAGGTTTTCCTGAATATGTAGGAATGACTTCATAAATGCCGTCACCAAACAAAAACCCCCTATCCATCGGTGAGATTTTCGCTTCGCTGGCATCCACAAACTCGCCATTTAAATAAACTTTATTCATTGTTTCATTCTTATATTGTTATGTCGGTCCTGCTGTATGGGCCTTGACATTTATTCATCAACACTTGTTTGTGGTTCATTTTGACAAAATCTATTCATTTTTACTTGGCGAAGCAACCATTCTTTTCTTGCTGTCAATAAATCACATTCTTCAAATTGAATAGTGCTTCCAGGACGACATTGACCTAATTCTGGCAAGTCATTCGCGATAACACTCCCAATTTTAGGGTAGCCACCAATTGTCTGTCTCTCAGCCAACATAATAATAGGTAAGCCAGTCGGTGTTATTTGAACTGCACCATTGGCAATGCCCTCAGAATATAGCTTAACTGAAACCTGCTCGATAGATTCACCTGTTAATCTTATTCCCATATTGCTCGCCTCGTTGCTAACAGAAAAGCATTGATTGAAAAAACGAGCCTTCATTTTGTGATCAAATAATGCATGCTGATAGCCCAACACTAGTCGCACAGTATAATGTTTTGCCAAGCTGGTTGTGGGAAGCGATACTTCCTTTAAGGCTGAACGAGAGGCAGACTGATTAATTTGTTTTTCATGAGCCAATTTAGCTATATCAGGAACACCTGATGTTGATGCATTAGCTGTCATCAAAGCCTTGTTTTCATAACTAAGCTCATCACCAATCTGCAGTCCTTTGCCATCTAGTTTTAATCCACCCGTTTTCTCTCGCATCACGGCACAACAAGAGTTCAAAAACATCGCTGTTTTAAAACGATGGCGACAGGCTATATAATTCCTTGCGCCAAGGCTCGGCTCCATAATTTGTAGAGTTTCACCTTTTTTCCAAAGCAACTGTTTATTTAATGGCTGACAAATATCACCGATCTTAATAATCGATTGCGCGCCGGTAACTGCAATTTCAAGATCTTGTGTTGCGACAGCCTTGAAGCCGCCGAGCAAAACTTCAATCGTTGGGTTATTTTCAGCAACCTTCACGATGCTGTTCGCAAGCAAATGGCTGTTTCTATCAAGCGCCCCAGACTGGGCAAAGCCTTTGTGTTGATGACCTACTCTGCCTAAGTCAGTAAATCGTGCACTCAACCCCGTAGCCAGTATTTTCATGAGTTCGCCCAACCAAGATACTCACTCTCAGTAATAGGATAAAACTCAACATAGTCACCCGTTTTCAGCAGTGCTTCAATATCTCCGTGTTCAGAACTAACCTTATCTGACGCCTTGAATAAAAGATCGAGCGGCGTATAGCCAATTATATGCCATCCACCCGGCGATTCATCTGGATAAATCGCGGTTTGGCGATCGGCTATAGCAACGGCACCTTTGCGTACCTTTAGGCGAGGCTTGCTCAATCTCGGTTGAGATAGCGCTTCGGGCAACTCCCCTAAATAAGCAAAACCAGGCATAAATCCAGTCGCATAAACACGGTATGTATTTTCAGAGTGCGAAGTAATAACTTGTTCTTCGCTCATCTTTTTTTCTTGAGCGATTTTAGACAAATCTGTTTCGGCTGCAGAAAGCTCATAACAAACGGGAATTCTGTGAATACGTTTACTGGGCGATATTGGCACTTCGACATTATGGTTTTTGGCACTGTTTTGTTCAGAGTCAATTCGTTTGAAGGCGCTCGGCTTTTCTGCCACGAAGTCAGTGATTTGAGTACTTAAATCACTGACTAACTGTCGCAAAAATGCATTTACGCCAAGATGGTCTATATCGTAAAGCGAAAACTCGATCATTAAGGATGTGTAAGAAGGAATATATTCGCGAAGCCAATCAGGCTTGTTCGCTAATAATGTGCGTGTCAGTATTTCAATAATCGTATTTGCTGTTTCTAAGCCTATTGTTGTGTCGTCCACGTACAATATGACACTACAGTCCGAGGCCGTTCTAAATTCGATTATATCGTTATCATTTTCAATCATCATAATGCTGTCGTCAGCCATGTTGGTTGTGCTTTATTGCAATAACTCTCTTATTTTTTTAACGGTATGCATTGCCTCTGGCGTATCACCATGAACGCAAATGGTATCAGCAAAAATGGGCAAAATAGCCCCACTCTCAGTGATGACCTCATTTCTTTGAATAAGACGCCGTGCTTGCTCAACTGCGTCATTAGCATTCAACACGGCTCGAGGATGACTGCGAGGCGTTAACAGTCCAGAATCTAAATACAGACGATCAGAAAAAGCTTCAAATATTAAGGTAATATCACGCTCTCTAGCTTCAATTCGCAGAGTCTCATTTTCAGTACTAGCCTGAACAACTAAGGGCAAGTTGCAGTAAAAACCAGAAACAGCAGAAAACACAACGTTTCTTACCGCTTTATCTGCCATCATATCGTTATAAAGTGCACCGTGAGGTTTAACATAGCTCACTTCTTTACCTTGGCATTTTGCAAGTCCATCCAAGGTCGCCATTTGGGCTTGAATAATGAGCATCAATTCATTAGGCGGAACCCGCATACTTCTGCGCCCAAAACCCTGTAGATCTGGATAAGAGGGATGAGCACCAATGAGAACATTATGTTCTGCCGCTAGCTCAATGGTTTTGTGCATCACCGTAGGGTCGCCCGCATGACCACCGCAGGCAACATTTGCCATATCAATATAGGGCATTATGTCGCTGTCGGCATCGAACTGCCAATGCCCGTAACTTTCACCTAAATCCGCATTTAATTTCATAGTTCCCAAATTAAGATTGATGTTGAAAAATTCAATCCTGTTATACTAAAGCTATAACGTTAAAAAATCATGTAAAAGAGAGTCTTAAATGCCAATAATTGGTCAAGTGAATGATTTAATCGTCACCGACGAACTCCCCTTTGGTTACTCATTATCCACTAAAGGATCACATAATGATCCTGATGAGTCAGTCTTCCTTCCTGTAAGCGATGCAAAAGGTCAGTTCAGTGAAGGACAAACCCTACAAGCATTCGTATACTATTCGCAAGACGGCAGCATGCATGCCACACAAAAAGATATGCCAATTAAAGTGAATGATTTCGCATTATTGACCTGCACTGGTGCAACTGATTTCGGTGCATTTTTTGATTGGGGATTAGAACGCGATTTGTTAGTGCCAAAATCGATGCAGCATAAGCCAATGGATATCGGCTTATGCTATGTGGTCTATCTTTTAGACGATCCCAACAATAGAAAAATGATTGGAAGCACCAAACTCTATCGATTTTTAGAAGAAACCACGGATGATTTAAACGTGGGTGACACAGTATCCGTCATTGTATTTGACGAAACCTCGTTAGGCTTTAAATGTGTTATCAACAAACAATATCAAGGACTACTGTTTAAGAGCGATTTATTTAAAAGACTGTCTGTTGGCGACCAACTTACCGCTTTTATAAAAAATATAAGGGAAGATGGTAAAATTGATTTGTCTCTACAAAAGGAAGGCAAGGAAGCGAGAACAGACTTAGCAAGCGAAATTATGGACGACCTAGTGGCACATGGAGGCATGTCCACACTGACAGATAAGAGTTCAGCAGAGGAAATTTTTGCGCGCTTTCATGTTAGCAAGGGCGCTTATAAACGCGCTATCGGTACGCTCTATAAAAATAAAAAGATAGTATTGAGCAAAACACATATCAGCATAGTCGAAAGTAAATAAATTAACACCCCAGATAAAAGAATGATTAGGTAGGAAAAATGAAAGCAACAGTCGTATGGGAACCATCTGAAGATGGCTTAGGTTTTGAAGGTGAAATGGACAATGGCAGAAAGCTGAAGTTAGACGGCAATGGTAAAAATCTGTCGCCAATGGAAGCCGTACTAATTTCCGTGGGGGCTTGTTCCTCTGTTGACGTCGTTGAAATTATGCGCAAGTCTCGTCAAGACATGCATGGCTGCTACTGTGAGTTAGATGCTGAGCGAGCTGAATCTGCGCCTCGCAAATTTACTAAGATACATGCCCATTTCGTTGTTCAAGGGAACAATATAAATGAAAAACACCTCGCGCGAGCCGTGCAGCTAAGCACTGAAAAGTACTGCTCTGTCATGCTGATGTTAACCGGTAATGTTAACGTCACCACCAGTTTTGAGGTTCAGGAGAAATAGTCGTTCTAACTGTTTGTCTTTTTCTTATAGCACGAATGACATAAGCTCTATATTTATTACGAAAACTAGGTAGTTAATATGAATTTTATGACAAAATCTATTTTAACTGCATGCATTCTGTGTGTGACGTTCGTTGCAGGTTACTTAGTTGGAAGCAATGCACAGCCTACAACCTCCGTGTTAAATTCAAGCGAAACGGAGCGCAACCAGCACACAACCGACAGCTCGCTTACTACAACGACTAGTGCTTTTAATACAAAGAAAAGTAATGCTGAACAGCGAGCTTCAGCACCTGCTCCAACTGACAAGTCAGAGGGCAGCATTGTTAGCGAAGAACCTTTACTTGTCGACAATGGCGATATCATTGCATTGTTTAACGACTTTCTAACTTACTCTACTTCAAACTCAGACTACAAAGAATACGGTAAAAAAATAGATGATATTCGTAATATTTTAATTTCATCTAGTGCCGATCTTGCCTTACTTTTGGAATACTTTGAGCAGGTTCCAATTGATTCTCAAGCAAGTTACATGCTGGTGTCAATTATAATGGGCTTGCCGCAAGAATTAAGTAAGCCAGCAATGCAGCGTGTTATGGAAAACGCACTCCTTAAAGAAGGCCCTGAAAACGCCACCAACTTTTTAGAGTTAGTAGCAAGAACTGGAGTAAAATCGCCATCCATTACTTCCTCACTAAAAGATATCGCGATTTTTAGTGAGAAAGATGAAGAAACGCTAAGGGCCTTGGATATGCTGATGCCGTATGAGTTGAGCAATGTAGAAAATCAACAGGTTCGCGAGCGTCTTCTAGCCGCTATCAATAATAGTACAAACCCCGATAATCCGTATTACTTCAGTCAACTGTTGCGTTTCAGCAATACCGCCCAGCGAGAGCAGTTAGCGCTCGATGCATTTCATGACGAATCAAACACCGAAATGCAGTCAATTATTATGGACTCGATACAGGCTGGCACATTGGATAGGTCTGCAGCGTTGCGGGAAATATTGTTTAGTATTGCTAAGCAAGACCAAAATGAATTGCAGCACCAAGCGATATATACCCTACTATATCGCTTTGATTTATCTCAAAATGAATACAACGATATCACTCAAGGCAAAAATCTGAATATCGAAAATATTATTTTTTAAACCGACTCGACTATGAATAAACATAGTTATTCTTCGGCTAACGTGTCCTCTTCGTCGTAAGTATCAACATCAAAATCTTCATCATCATTGCCATCTGCACTACTGTCTACTAAACCAATATCTATCGATTTTGTTGGTGAAACCCCTAATTTTTTAAACTGCTCTGCTTGCCTCACTAAGTTCCCACGGCCCGTGGATAATTTACCCATCGCCGCCTCATAGGCTTTTGCTGTGGCATCAACATTGCGACCGATTTTTTCCATATCGGTAATAAAGCCGTGAAATTTGTCATACATCTTTCGTGCTTGCTCAGCTATTTTATTTGCATTTTGGTTTTGATATTCATACTGCCAAATATTATTAATTGTGCGCAATGCAACCAATAAATTCGTTGGGCTAACCAGCATAATCTGGTTATCGAGCGCTCTTTTTATCAAGTCTGGCGCATGTTCAATAGCTGAGATAAACGCTGATTCTATTGGAATAAACATGAGAACATAATCGAGCGTTCTCACGCCGGTAAGGTCTTGATAATCTTTCTTACTCAGGCCTTTTATGTGACCACTTATTGAATTAACGTGTTCTTTAATGGCTCGCTGGCGACCTTCGTCAGTTTTCGCGTTAACGTATCTTTCGTGGGCAATTAATGACACTTTCGAATCAATAACAATATCTTTATCGTTAGGCAAATGAACCACCACATCGGGCTGATAGCGCTTACCGTGAACATTTTTTAACGATTTCTGAGTTTCGTATTCATGGCCATTACGTAATCCTGACTCAGACAAAATTCGCTCTAATACAAGCTCTCCCCAATTTCCTTGTTGTTTGTTATCGCCTTTCAATGCATTGGTCAGCGCGGCGGCTTCCTCTGTGATCTGTTTATTCAATTCTTTCAAACTTAAAATTTCAGTTTTGAGGGATGCCCTTTCCTGACCTTCTTTAACGTATTGATCTGAAACTTGGCGCTTAAATGATTCGATCTGCTCTTTAAGTGGAGCGATCAGCTGCGTTATTCCGGTTTCACTCGTTTTCGTAAACTTTTCTGATTTTTGTTCGAATATTTTATTTGCTAAATTCTCGAATTGAATAGAAAGCTGTCTTTCTGCGTTCTCTAGTAAATTCAATTTTTCTGCAAAACTCTTTCTTTCCTGCTCAAAACCAACTTGCTGCGACTGGTAGCTTGCCTGCAAATTTGCGTATTTGTGATTTATTTCATCTAACTTCTTTGAAAAAACCTCATTTTCACTCTGCTTGCGTAGCAGCTCATCTGCTTTTTGACTCAACACTCCAATTTCACGCTGATTTTCGGATATTATGCTTCGACCTGTATCTAACTGCTGTTTATATACAAGCTCATTCTTTTGCAAGGTATCCTGAAGTTCGTCAATTTTAGCGTCATATTGACCAAAAGATTGGTCATTTAATGCTATTTGTTGCTTTAGATCTTGGATCTCCGATTCATAAATCGATTTTTGCTTGTTTAGATCACCAATGTACGTTTCAGATTGCTGCACTAATTCAGACTGATGCTGTGCCTTTATGGAGTCAAGTTCACGCCTTGAATATGACCGCATAAGCAACCAAACCAACAGCATAGCAATAAAAGCTGCTGCACCTGTAGCTATAGCAACTTCGATATTCATAAACGGCTGTAACATGGGGTGCATTGTTTACTTTATCCTTGTAAAGTTTCGACCTGTATATCGTGTAAAAAACGAACGTGTGCAGCGACCTCGGCACATTGGTGTGAATATTATCAAAAGCCTCGCCCAATAACTAAATGATAACAATGAATAAATTCATTATGTCACATGCAATAAGGCCCCGTTAGTTTCGGGGCCCTACTTTTACTAGCGCATTTTTGCGCGGGTATCTAAATGGTCAATTTGTATAGACCCTATTTAACTCTTAAAGCCGCATCTAAGTCAGCAATTTTTGCTTTCCAAATAGCAGGCCCAGTTTCGTGAGCGTTAGCACCGGAACTATCCACTGCAACTGTTACGGGCATGTCAACAACATCAAATTCATAAATGGCTTCCATTCCCAAATCTTCAAATGCAACAACGCGTGACTTTTTAATTGCTTTAGAAACTAGATAAGCCGCGCCCCCGACAGCCATTAAATATACCGCTTTGTGTTTCGCTATACTTTTGACTGTTGCTGGACCACGTTCTGCTTTTCCAATCATGCCAATTAGGCCGGTTTGCTCCAACATCATGTCAGTAAATTTATCCATACGTGTGGCTGTTGTCGGCCCCGCTGGACCAACAACTTCACTGCCGACTGCATCAACAGGGCCTACGTAATAAATAAATCGATTAGTTAAATCAACGCCTTCAGGCAAACCTTCACCATTGTCGAGCATTGTTTGAATTCGCTTGTGGGCAGCATCACGACCGGTAAGCATCTTACCGCTCAGTAATACCGTCTCGCCAACTTTCCAGTCTTGAATGTCAGCTTTTGTAATGTCATTAAGATTGACTCTACGAGTGTCTTTACTGACTTCCCAAGTTACTTCTGGCCAGTCTTCTAACTTCGGTGCCTGTAGTTCTGAAGGACCTGATCCATCAAGATAGAAATGTGCATGGCGAGTTGCTGCACAATTTGGGATCATCGCAACAGGCTTTGAAGCTGCATGCGTTGGCATTGACATAACTTTAACGTCAACGACAGTTGTTAGACCACCTAGACCTTGAGCGCCAATACCCAAGTCGTTCACTTTTTTGAATATATCTAAACGTAGTTTCTCTTCCGTAGTAACCGCGCCGCGCTCCATTAATTCTTGAATATCGACTGGGTCCATCAAACTTTCTTTGGCTAAAACAGCCGCTTTTTCAGCCGTGCCACCGATACCTATCCCTAACATACCCGGCGGACACCATCCGGCGCCCATTGTGGGAAGCGTCTTCACAACCCAGTCTGCGATGTCATCGCTAGGATTGAGCATAACCATTTTTGATTTATTCTCTGAACCACCGCCTTTGGCCGCAATCATCACTTCTATTTTATTGCCTTTCACAGTGTCAATATGAACAACAGCAGGCGTATTATCTTTTGTATTGATGCGTTTGCCGGCAGGGTCTGAAACGATTGACGCTCTCAAGGGGTTGTCAGGATTTAAATACGCACGACGCGTTCCCTCGTCGACCATTTCCTGAACAGTCATGTCTGTCTTATCCCAGCTAATATCCATACCGAGTTTGACAAAACAAGTCACAATTCCAGTGTCTTGGCATAAAGGACGTTTGCCCTCTGCAGACATTCTTGAGTTGATTAGTATCTGTGCCATAGCGTCTTTCGCCGCCTGACTTTCCTCACGATTGTAGGCCGCTTCGACGGCCTTGACGTAATCTAATGGGTGATAATATGAAATAAATTGCAACGCATCTTCAATACTGTCTATAAAGTCTTGTTGACGAATGACGGTCATGATGTCCCCTGTTTTTTCAAAGATTGATATGGTTTTGATAGTTTGCCGAGTATACTACCTAACTCATGATTATTTCGCCAAAAAAACCTGATTATTTACGAGGTTAATATTGTCATTACCCATTTTTATTGAAGAGTGTTTAGAACTCGAAGGAATTTCTGCAGTTCAAGTATTCTCCAATTTCCAGCATTTGCCTTGGGCGATGTTGCTCGATACTTGCAATAATCAATTAAGCGATGGTCGTTACGACATTATCGTGCATTCACCCGTTGCAAAGCTAGTGGTAAAGAATAAGCAATTGGTAGTAACAGCCGCTGAGGAGTGGTCTACGCTAATTGAAACAGAGCTAAGCGCAAATAACGGCAGCCCATTTGAACGTTTAGAAGAAGTTCATAATAAGTTCAAATCCATGGTTAATGTTACAGATGCCAGCCCTCTCCCCTTTTTATGTGGCGCTTTGGGATACTTTAATTATGATTTAAATATTCAGTTAGATGGTATCCAAGACACTGTTCCAGATGAATATTCATCTCCCGATTTGGCAGTTGGCATTTATGATCAGAGCCTCATTTTTGACAATAAAACGAACAAGGTTTTTTGTTGTTATATTGATAACGAACGCGCTGAACTCCTAAAGAATCTAACAACTGATAAAACTAAAACGAAAGCTACGACTGATTTCCAACAGTTGAGTCATTGGCAAGCAAATCAAACCGAGTCTGAATACCATAAAAAACTGCAGCGAATTGATGACTACTTGCATTCTGGTGACTGCTATCAAATAAACTTTGCACAGCGCTTCGATGCCAGCTATCAAGGTTCTGAATGGCAAGCTTATCGTCTGCTCAGAGACGTTAACAAAGCGCCTTTTTCGTCATTTATTCGTTTAGAAGAAAACTGTATTTTAAGTGTCTCTCCCGAACGCTTCCTGCAAGTAAAATCGGGAGTAGTAGAAACCAAGCCAATTAAAGGTACACGAAAGCGTGCTCTTAATGATGAAGATGATAAGAAGTTAAGTGAAGAATTGCTGAATTCCGAGAAAGATAGAGCAGAAAACCTCATGATTGTTGATTTACTTAGAAATGACTTGAGCAAACATTGTGAGCCGCATTCTGTGGTTGTTCCGGCGCTATTTAAATTAGAAAGTTATCCTGCTGTTCATCATATGGTTAGCACGATTTTGGGCAAGTTAAAGGCATCCTCGTCTCCCATTCAATTACTCAAAGGCGCCTTTCCTGGGGGCTCTATCACTGGTGCGCCTAAGCATCGCGCAATGCAAATCATCCAAGAGCTTGAACCGAATAAACGCAGTATTTACTGCGGTAGCATAGGCTATATTGGTGTGCGTGACGATATGGATACCAGTATTTGTATTCGCACTGTATTAGCAGAAAATAATCGTTTATATTGTTGGGCAGGAGGCGGTATCGTATTAGACTCAGAAATCGCCAGCGAATATCAGGAAAGTTTGGATAAAGTAGCAAAGATACTGCCTGTACTTGAAGAAACTATGCAGATCGACACTGCTCTAGCTAAAGGCTCTTTTGCTGAAGGCTCTCTTGTACAAAATCCGTCGGCCAGTGCGTTAAAAGAAAGACATCAACGAGAAGTCACTACACCAACTAAATGAACAGAAAACAATGAATGAAAAACATTTTTTATCTAAGTTTCATCTTCCCTGGTCTGCAGGTCCATCGCACGATTTTCCGTTTCCAGTAAAAACCAGACCTGCAGCGGTCCTCATCTGTTTGCAGCCTCCATTTGATGATTTACACGTACTATTTACGCAGCGAGCAAGCCATTTAAACCATCACGCTGGGCAAATAAGTTTCCCCGGCGGAAAGTATGAAGTTTCAGACGAATCCTTAGTGCATACGGCATTGCGTGAAGCTGAAGAAGAAATTGGCTTAAAATCAGACAAAGTTAGGATCCTTGGTACACTTCCAGAGTATAAAACAATTAGTGGCTTCGCCGTTTTGCCCGTTATTGGTATCTTAGATGAATCGGTTGACCTTGATGTTGACTTAACGATAGATAAAAACGAGGTTAGCCGTATATTTCAAGTCCCTTTGTCTCACTTAATGAACCGACAAAATTACTTTGTTCACCACGTAGAACGTCGACAACAAAGCTTTCCCGTGTACTTTATACAATATCAGAACGATGTCATTTGGGGGGCAACAGCAGGCATGACAGCCCTGCTTTGCAAGCATCTTGACTTTTACTCTTAGTAAAACTGTAAACCTTCGATATCGTTTTGCCACCCTTTTAGTTTTTGATACCGTACATATCACTCAACGCAGTTTATAAAAGCTCGACGACAGTCCATAACATCGCATTAACAAATCTAATGCAAGCGATTAGCAAATCTCATTTGTTTATTATCAAAACTATGCAAGACTTAACATGGATAAAATTAATAGTTAAGCGATGTAAAATGATCAGTGTTTTTGACATGTTCAAGGTGGGCATTGGCCCATCAAGCTCCCATACCGTGGGGCCAATGAGAGCGGCAGCAGCATTTTGTGATGTATTAAAAAAAGCAGAAGTGTTTGAGCAAATAACGGCTGTAAAAACAGAATTGTACGGTTCGCTAGGGCAGACTGGCAAAGGTCATGGCACCGGGAAAGCAGTAATACTGGGCTTACTAGGCTACTTACCAGAAAACGTACCGGTCAAAAAAGTTGACGCCATGCTAACGCTTGTTGAAACTGAACAAGCTTTGATGCTGAATCAAGAACATCAAATTCTATTCCCGAAAGATGGCGCTATTGTATTCCATCGCAGAAAAACACTGCCCTTACATTCTAACGGCATGACATTATTCGCCTATGCTGGAACTGAATGTATATTGAAGCAAACTTATTATTCGATAGGCGGTGGCTTTATCGTTGAAGAGTCTGAATTTCAGGCACAAAAAGACGAAAAATTTGCTGAACAACAGGTCGATGCTCCCTTTCCATTTTCAACCGCGACTGAATTGATGCAAATTTGTCATGAAAATGGTTTTTCTATCAGCACATTAATGCTTAGAAATGAAATTTCAATCCTACCAGAAGAGATACTCAGAGAGCGATTAGTTTACATTTGGGAAGTAATGAAAGAGTGCGTTCAAAACGGTATCAATACAGAGGGGATTCTGCCCGGCGGATTGAAAGTGCATCGCCGTGCTTATGGCCTTTATCGAAAGCTTAAAAATGAAAGCAATAACGATCCAATGCAAGCAATGGACTGGGTAAATCTATTCGCACTTGCAGTTAATGAAGAAAATGCTGCAGGCGGAAGAGTCGTGACCGCACCAACTAATGGTGCAGCAGGGATCATTCCCGCCGTATTATGTTATTTTGACAAATTCGTAAGACCTGTCGATGACGATACAGCTTGTCGTTATTTATTAACGGCTGCTGCCATTGGTATTTTGTATAAGAAAAACGCATCAATTTCTGGCGCAGAGGTGGGTTGTCAGGGCGAGGTTGGCGTTGCTTGTTCAATGGCTGCTGCCGCATTGACCGAGATATTGGGTGGTTCAGTCATCGCAGTTGAAAATGCCGCTGAGATTGGAATGGAGCATAATTTAGGATTAACCTGCGATCCCGTTGGCGGCCTAGTTCAAGTGCCTTGCATTGAAAGAAACGCAATGGGCGCTATCAAAGCCATAAACGCTTCTCGACTGGCGTTTAGAGGAACCGGCAATCACAAAGTATCATTAGATAAAGTTATCAAGACGATGTGGGAAACCGGCAACGATATGAAAACAAAATACAAAGAGACTGCTCGCGGAGGTTTGGCAGTCAACATTATAGAGTGCTAATTGCTGAGTAACGTTGACTGCATAGTGATGCTAAATATAACAGCGCGGAACTCAACACCGCGCTTATTTGACTGGCAGCGTTAAACCTTTAAACATCTTCTCAACTTCTTCATTATTCTTTTGCATCATCGCTCTTTCTACCACGTCTTTAGTCAAGTGAGGCGCAAAGCGTTCGATAAAGTCGTACATGTAATTTCGCAGGAAAGAGCCTTTCCTAAAGCCAATTTTTGTTGTGCTGTAGTCAAATAAGTGACTGGCATCTATTTTTACTAGGTCAGAATCTAAGTCATCGCTAACCGCCATAGAGGCTATTACACCGATACCCACACCTAACCTAACGTATGTTTTAATAACATCGGCATCCGTTGCAGTGAATACTATTTTAGGTTCTAGGCCCGCAATATTGAACGCCTGATCAAGCTCGGAACGCCCGGTGAAACCAAACACATAAGTAACTAAAGGATATTTAGCGATGTCTTGGATAGTTATCGATGTTTTCTTTGCAAGGGGATGTTCTTTATTCACAATTACTGAACGATTCCAGTGATAGCAAGGCAACATGACGAGGTCGTTATATAAATGCAAAGACTCCGTTGCGATAGCAAAATCAGCCTCGCCTTTAGCAGCCAAATCACTTATCTGTGAAGGAGTCCCCTGATGCATATGCAAAGAAACTCTAGGATACTTTGACATGAAGCCCTTAATAACGTCGGGCAAGGCGTAGCGCGCCTGCGTGTGCGTGGTTGCTATATTCAGTTTACCTTGGTCTGGCAAAGTGTGCTCACGGGCTACCGCCTTGATACTTTCTACTTTCGCCAGAATTTCACGGGATATGTTAATCACATCCTTGCCCGCTTCAGTAACATGAGTAAGATGCTTACCACTTCTGCCGAAAATTTGGATGCCTAGCTCGTCTTCGAGCATCCGAACTTGTTTGCTAATGCCGGGTTGTGACGTAAAAAGCGTTTCAGCTGTGGCTGACACATTCAGGTTATTGTTGAGGACTTCGACGATATATCTTAATTGTTGTAATTTCATTAAATAACCTAAAGGTTGATATTGCTGTTTCAGTATCTTTGTTTTATTCACTTTATAACCAAATAATAGACAATTTAAAACTAATTTGCATAAGAATTTCGTAAATTAGTTTTCCGATGCAGGATTTGCATGGAGAATCACGACGGTTTGATACCCTCGTATTCTTTTAAAATGCCGTCATAAACCATAAATGATATAGAATCCACGCGATTGGCCGATAACTCAAACAGGACTGAAATAAGGTGAGCTATGCTAGATAATCAACCATGTAGCCATTCCACACAAAGTGATAATCTGAGCATTGATTTTGCCTCAGTGATGGCCGTTGCTGTGCATGATATGAAAAATTCATTAAGTTTGCTGATGCAAACAATAGAAGACCTGTCTAAGTCTTTGTCTCCAGCGCAGGACGAAAGCAGACAACAAATCGTCGATTTGCACTATGAGGCAAATCGAATGAACACTACCTTAGTTCAAATACTCTCACTTTACAGAGCGGAACTCGATTCCCTGCCCTTAAATATTGACGAATGCTTTATGGAAGACTTGGTATATGAATTAATTGAGTCTAATAAAACCTATACAAAGCAAAAAAATATTACCTGTATCGTGGACGTTGATAGTGAATTATCTTGGTTTACTGATAAGGATTTGTTATTTTTATTAATGAATGACGTATTGGTTAATGCAATCCGGTACGGTGCGAGTGAAATTAAAATTTCAACGCTTGTGGAAGATGGCTATCTTTGTATTACTGTTGAAGACAATGGTTCAGGCTATCCACAAAGAATGCTAGATATGTCAGACGCTGCGATGGAATCGTTGTGTGTAAGCGAAGGAAGAACAGGCTTAGGCTTATTCTTCGCAAGAATGATTGCACAGACACATAAAAACAAGAATCGACAAGGAAGTATCAAACTGAGTAATAATAGCGTTACAGGCGGAAGTATATTTAAGGTACTATTGCCCTGAAGGATAAGTAACCGACTCCTAAACGGAAACCTATAATGTTCACAATTGTTATACTTTTGATCGCCATCGTTATCGTCGCAGGCATATCTGCGAGTGCTGTTCAACAGCACAAAGAGCGCAAAGAAGCAGCGAAGCGAGAGGAAGTTAGTCGTCAAAGAGCAATTATCGACGAGACCGAAAACGCACTCACGGCTGCCGGGCAAATGCCTGTTTCACAACAGCTCATTGCCATCATTTTGCGAAGAATTCAGAATTCAATGAAGCAAAGTTTGCAGCAAAGCCCTAACCCAGATTTAAAACAGCGTTTGAATGACACCTCAGTGCTTTTAAAAAACATTGATTTAGCTGAACCGACTCCAGACCACAGTACATTCAAGCTTCCAGCCAATGACAAAGTGATTATCAAATACATTCAGGCAGTTAAGAAATTACGAGTAATTTTGCGCTCTGAGCACGGGAAAGGAAATATCACACCTAAAGTATTCGCAGCGGAAGACAAAAGCCTAGAACGACTGCAGCTAAGGGTCAATATAGAAACCTTACACAAGCGAACCGCAGACGCGATAACCGGTAACATGCAAGGCAGCGCAAGACAGTATATTGAAAAAGCAGTTGCTGCATTAAAAGCACACAAACCACAGGACGAATATACAACGACACGGATCTCTGAATTCGAAAGTATGTTGAATAATTTAGAAACTGCAATGAAGGAAAGCAACTTAGCTGCAATTGCTATCGAAAAAGAAAAAGAAAGTGAGGACATTGATCAGCTATTCGGCCCTAAAAAGAAATGGTAGCTTGCGGAGTTTTTGTACTTTCCATCAATTAAGGATTCAATTTTAGACTTTCAATGAAGGCCTGAGCGGCAAAGGATAAAGAACGGTCTTTTGGCGTTATTAGACCAACCCGCTTTATGATGTCCAAGCCCAACACTTTTTTACTGATGCAGCCCTTTGCCTCCATTTGCTTTTGCACCATAGACGGCACAATAGCAATTCCCATTCCCGAATAAACCAAATTCCCAATAGTGCTAAATTGAGATGCTTCAACTGCAATGTTTATTTTTCGATCGCCGTTTATCAGTTTTTCGTCGACCCATTTACGGGTGGTAGAGCCCCTATTCATGCTTACAAAGGGATACTTAATAACGTCATCTAGTGTGAGCTCTGCGCCTACATTGAGTGCATGATCGGGTGGCATGATCACGACAAATTCATCATTAAACATCGGATAAAAGTTTAATAGTTCATGTTCTTCCGGTTCGAATACAAAGCCCATTTCTGCCCTTTCACGCAACACACTCTCAATCACTAACTCCATCACCACATCATGTACTCTGATACTGATATTAGGTTGCGCGTAACCGAAGGAGGCCAATAAAGACGGCAATCTACCTTCAGCAAAGGACGGCATTGATGCTAGTGTCAATAAACCTTTTTCAAGCGTAAAAAGCTGTTTCACATCGTAAAGTGCATTCTCCCAGTCGTCTAATAATCGTTTAGCAACGGGTAAAAAAGAAGCACCTTCAGGTGTCAATTTAACGCTTCTTGTCGAGCGACTAAAAAGAGCGCCTCCAAGCTGCATTTCCATCTTTTTAATTGCACTTGATAGTGCAGGTTGAGATATATGTCGCTTTTCTGCAGCTTCGGCAAATGACTGGTATTTTGCTAATTCAATAAAGGCTTGAAGATTTTTAATTGAAACCATAATCGCACTCCTATTCCGTGATATAAACTAACGTACCAAGCTTCCTTTGGCTTTCGCATTAATAACTATTATTTATTAATACTGATAATAAATCAATTTTACAAATGTAACATCTTGGTAAATAATATCTAACGAATAAACAACATAAGAGAGTACTCATGGCTGGTTTTGATAAGGTAGTAACAAGCTACGCAGACGCGATGCATGGACTTGAAGATAACATGACAATCATTGCAGGCGGATTTGGCCTGTGTGGCATTCCTGAAGGCTTAATTGCAGAAGTTAAGCGCATGGGAACCAAAGGACTCACTGTGGTATCCAACAACTGTGGCGTTGATGGTTTCGGTCTTGGTGTTTTATTAGAAGACAAACAAATTAAGAAGATGGTCTCGTCATATGTTGGCGAAAACGCCCTATTTGAAAAACAATTACTCAACGGCGAACTCGAAGTTGAACTAACGCCACAAGGAACACTCGCAGAAAAAATGCGAGCTGGCGGCGCTGGTATTCCTGCATTCTATACGGCTACTGGCTTCGGCACGCCAGTTGGCGAAGGTAAAGAGAGTCGTCAATTCAATGGCCGTGATTATATTCTTGAAGAGGCTATTACCGGTGACTTTGCAATCGTAAAAGCATGGAAAGCCGACCGCTACGGTAACTGCATGTATAGACACACCGCGATGAATTTCAATCCAATGGCAGCAACAGCGGGCAAAATAACAGTGGTTGAAGTTGAAGAGATTGTGGAACCGGGTGAACTTGAGCCAAGTCAAATTCATACACCAGGCATCTATGTTGACCGTGTTATTCAAGGGTCATTCGAAAAACGTATCGAACGTTTAGTTACGTCAAAAGGAGCATAATCATGGCATTAACAAGAGATCAAATTGCAATGCGCGTCGCTCAAGAATTCCAAGATGGCGATTACGTGAACTTAGGCATTGGTATTCCTACTCTAGCAGCTAATTATGTTCCTAAACACATACAGGTTATGCTGCAGTCCGAAAACGGATTATTGGGAATGGGGCCTTATCCAACTGAGGATCAAGTAGACGCTGACATGATTAACGCTGGCAAAGAAACCGTAACGGCTTCGACCGGCGCCTCTATTTTCAATTCAGCAGAGAGCTTTGCGATGATCCGTGGCGGGCACGTCGACTTTACTGTCCTAGGCGCATTTGAAGTAGATGTCTCTGGCAGCATCGCATCGTGGATGATCCCGGGTAAGTTAATCAAAGGAATGGGCGGCGCAATGGATTTAGTTGCTGGCGCAAAGAATATCATTGTCACGATGACACATGCGGACAAACACGGCAATTCAAAACTCCTACCATCATGCACACTGCCATTGACCGGTGTAAATTGCATTACACGGATCATTACAGATTTAGCGGTACTTGAGGTTAAGGACAACGCCTTTCATTTGAGAGAGCGCGCGCCTGGCGTCACTATTGATGAGATTAAAGAAAAAACAGCTGGAAAACTTGTCGTTGACGGTGATATCCCAGAGATGAAACTGAGCTAAGTGGGAACACCCGCCTAATTATTGCTATTTTCTAGCTAGAATCTAACCCCGACAGTAATATGTTGGGGTTTTTCTTTTATAACGGGTCTATTTCAAGGATAATGCAAAGGAATTATTCAAAGAGGCTCTATCTTGTTATTTTCTGAACTCCCTATCGACAGTCGCGTACTGAAAGCGTTATCAATTATGCAAATTGAAACGCTAACAGAAGTACAGCACAAAAGTATTCCCCATGCACTTATAGGCAAAGACGTTGTTGCTGGCGCAAAAACAGGTTCAGGAAAAACACTCGCATTCTTAGTGCCTGCGGTAAATCGTTTACTTACCAGCAGACCGCTCACAAAGGCCGACCCTAGAGCGATTATATTAGCGCCCACTCGTGAGCTTGCTAAACAAGTGTTCATGCAGGCTAAAAAGCTTACCGCCACTCAAAACATATCTGTAGCGTTAATCGTGGGCGGCGAAAACTATAACGATCAGGTGAAAATATTGCGTCAAAACCCTGACATCATTGTCGGCACGGCAGGTCGAATTGCGGACCACATTAATGGCAAAAGTTTCTTCCTCAACGGAATCGAACTGTTGATATTAGATGAAGCAGATCGCATGCTTGAACTTGGCTTTTCGGAACAACTTGACCTAATTCATCGCTCTGCAAATCACCGCAAGCGTCAAACAATGATGTTTTCAGCAACAATCGATAGCGCCGCGGTTCACGCTATGACTGAGAAAATGCTGAATGCTCCAGAACAAATTGTTATCGACAATGTTGCTATACCGCACGCTGACATTGAGCAAAAGTTCTTTTTGTCTGACGGTGTGACGCACAAAGACCAATTACTTCTAAAATCGTTGGTAATGGCAAATAGGACTCAAGCTATTGTGTTTACCGCGACGCGCGAAGACACCGGTCGTATTGCCAAACAGCTTGAAGATGAAGGCTTTGCAGCAGTTAGCCTGCATGGAGAATTAGCGCAAGGTCAACGCTCTAGCGTTATCAACGCATTCTCTCGTGGCCTGCACACTGTTTTGGTTACCACCGACCTAGCTTCGCGTGGACTTGACCTATTAAATGTTGCTTTAGTGATCAATTACGATTTGCCTAAATTTGCAGACGAGTACATTCACCGTATAGGCCGCACTGGCAGAGCCGGTAATAAGGGCGTTGCAATCTCGTTTGTCAGCGGTAAAGACTGGCATAGCTTTAGCGCAATCAAGTCGAAAATGCCTCAAGACTATTCGTTTTCTGAATATGAAGAATTGCCTGCTAAGTTTAAAGGACGACGTGCGTTCGTTGAGAAGAAAACCGAAAGCAAGGCAAGCGTGAAAGCAAAACCAAAAGCCATTAAGAACCCTGTTAAGAAGCGCGTAAGAACAATGGATGCTGTAGATACTGGCTTCATTCCTGTGAAGCGGAAAGCCAGAGTGGTTGTAGATGATGAAGATAACAGTACTGATTTAAACTTTGACACGGATACTGATAGCAAAACAGATATTTAAAGCAGATACAGCAACAATGACTGATTTTGTTGTGGTGACTAATGAGCGGCTGACGCTTATTGTGCAATGTGACCGCCTGAGCTAAGCACTCAGCTTCACACCAAAAATTGTCCTCTGTTTGCGTTTTGTTTTTTACGTCAAGCCAGTAGCCTTTTTTGAAATTATTCCAGTATAAAAAATTCTCTTTAATTTAAATAGTGAGCTAAATATTATGAGTCGTTCTTTTATTGGTAGTGCTCTGTCGAATAGCACAACAAAAGCCCTATTATTGGGCTCCGGTGAACTTGGTAAAGAAATTGCGATTGAATTACAGCGACTTGGTGTCGAAGTCATTGCTGCAGATAGCTATGCAAATGCACCTGCAATGCAGATAGCGCATTCTTCGTATGTCCTAAGTATGCTTGATGGAGAGCGTTTAGAGGAAATTATTCGAAAAGAAAAGCCTGACTTCATTATTCCTGAAGTTGAAGCTATTGCCACAGCGTCGCTTATAAAATTAGAGGCTGAGGGCTTTAATGTTGTGCCTAGTGCGCGCGCAACAAAGCTAACTATGGATAGAGAGGGGATCCGCCGCTTGGTCGCTGAAACGCTTTCGGTAAAAACCTCTCCTTATGTCTTTACTGATAGCAAAGACGAATACCTGCAAGCAGTAAAAGAAATTGGTATCCCTTGTGTTATTAAACCAGTGATGAGCAGTTCAGGCAAAGGACAAAGCATAATTAAGTCAGAAGCAGATTTAGAGTCTGCGTGGGCTTATTCCCAAGAAGGAGGTCGCAGCGGCGCCGGACGGGTAATTTTGGAAGGCTTTGTTCCGTTTGATTATGAAATTACATTACTAACCGTAAGTGCGGTTGATGGTATTCATTTTTGTGCCCCTATTGGCCACCGTCAGGAAAATGGTGACTATCGTGAATCTTGGCAACCCCAAATAATGTCAGATTTGGCATTACAAAAAGTGCAAGAAATAGCGACCAAGGTAGTTAAAGAATTGGGTGGACACGGACTCTTTGGTATGGAGTTTTTTGTGAAAGACGATGAGGTCTACTTTAATGAAGTTTCTCCTCGCCCACACGATACAGGTTTGGTTACGCTTATGTCTCAAGACCTCTCTGAATTTGCTTTACACGTAAGAGCCATTCTAGGCTTGCCAATCGGGAAAATTACTCAATATGGACCAACAGCGTCCAGTGTCATTTTGGGTAATGGTCATTCTCAAGATATTAAGTTCGCCAACCTAAGCGAAGCTTTGGGTTTGGTCGCCGGCTCACAATTGCGCTTATTTGCTAAGCCAAATATCGCGGGTAAACGCAGATTAGGAGTCGCTATCGCGAGAGGCGACAGCACAGTGAAAGCAACTGAAAATGCTAAGTTGGTGTCAAGTAATGTTGAAGTGCTATATTAGATAAATTAAGGATCAATTAGAGGGGCTACTTATCGCCCCCCTGCATTTGCATTCAGCTTATAAGAGCTCGGGAGAATTTTTAGAATAGATCGCCAGTCTTAATATTCCCACCAACCATCTTTCCACCATTCTAGAAACTCTTCAAAGTCGATATATCCATCATTATTACCATCAATGAGCGAAAAGCCTTCTTGGACGTTTCCCGCCTTTGTTTTTGGAGATAATATTGTTAATAACTCGATGAACTCACGAAGGTCAATTTGTCCGTTTAAATCTCTATCGAAAAAATCAAAGTCTTTTCTTATTTCAGCAATTTGTTCTGCTGTTAGTTTTTTATCTTGGCTCATCGTCGATCCTTCTGATCGTTTGACTTTATATAACTAAAGTTTACCCCTTTAGCCCCTTGAGTGTCTAGGAGAAATGCTGCGTTACTGTGCTTTTTGTTTGTTTTTCAATAGACTGCGAGCGCGCTGTTCTTCCGCTTTTTGCAGACGTTTCTGTTCTATGACTAATCGCGCCTCAGTTCCAACGTGTTCTTCATTTCGTTCCTTTGCAAGACGCACCTGCTTTTCGCGCTCTCTAAAACGTTCAATTTGGTCGTCGGTATGGGTTCCGAAACATTTAGGGCAACTTACGCCAGGCTCAAACTTGTCGCTTAACTTGTCTTCATCTGTTATTGGCAAGCGACAACCATAACACTGGTCATATTCGCTCTTTTGCAAATCGTGGTTAACCGCAACGCGATTATCAAAGACGAAACAATCACCTTCCCACAAGGATTCCTCTTTAGGAACGTCTTCCAAATATTGCAAGATGCCGCCCTCTAAGTGGTAAACCTCATCAAAGCCCTGCTCTTTCAGATATGCAGTGGATTTTTCACACCGAATGCCGCCAGTACAAAACATAGCAACTTTTTTGTGCTTAGCGGGATCAAGTTCCTTTGCTACATATGCTGGGAACTCTCTGAAGGTTTCAGTCTTAGGATTAACCGCGTACTTGAAGGTACCGATCTCAATTTCGTAATCGTTTCGGGTGTCTACCAAAGTCACCTCAGGATCAGAAATTAAATCGTTCCAGTCTTTTGGTTTGACGTAACTGCCGACGGTGCGTTTTGGATCTATGCCTTCGACACCCATCGTCACGATCTCTTTTTTAAGTTTCACCTTAGTACGATAAAATGGCTGTTCTTCATGCAGCGACTCTTTATGTGAAATAGGGTTTATGCGCTCATCAGCATTCAAATAAGCAAGCAATTCATCAATTGCATTTCGAGCACCGGATACAGTGCCATTAATCCCTTCAGAGGCAAGCAGAATGGTGCCTTTAATTTGGCGTTCTTCCATAAATTGGCGAAGAGGCTCGCGTAATTCCTCAAAGTCACTAAGAGTGACAAACTTATATAACGCACATACGATGTAGTTGTTCATATTTTTCCTTTTGCGGATTGGAACGTAAAACCAGAGCAAAATTGCGCGCGCAAGATAGCAGAAAAATGGTGTTTTTTCTATGCAAACTTAAATGAGCTTGATCTAGCTCAATAGCTTAACGCGCAAATTCAGACGCTTGGGGAATAAGATCGAATAACAGTGTCTCATCAACTTGAATGGGTTTTTGTTCTGACTGACTATCGACATCTGCAGACATCACCGCATTTATGCGTTGCTTAGCATAGTAGTCCAGTCCATTAACCACTTCCTCATCCAACCTCAAATGATTGTTGTGTTCAGATAAACCTTGCGGGAAAAAAGCGTTGAGCAGTTGCAGGGTACTATTGGCTTGAGAATCCACAGCCGCAGAAAATGACGCTTGCAGCTTGAAATCTTGCTTTGTGAACTGCAGTGCTGGATGTTTGTAATAATGTGATTCTATATCAGCATATACAATCTCATTCGTTGATTGTGCATCTGCGAATCGAGGAGTATGGCTTAGGTCCTTCTCCAGCATAGATAAATACAGATAAAACAAGCTTTTATCTGTATTTAGCGCTTTTACACTGCGGTTGAGCCGAAGCTGCTGCTCAATATGCGGTATGCTGACTTTATCCATTGCACAAGTAGTTTATTAAGTGGTAATTTGTTATCGTCACTTAAGTCATTTTACTCAAGTTTTTAGTCATGGAAACGATAAAAAAGATACAACAAAAGCCGGTTGACATGACGTTAACTGCACAATTAGGTCACTCGTTTTTGCATGGATAAACTCGATTACGCCGACAAACGATGTTTGGTTGTCGAAGACAGACGCCCATTTCTGATGCTCCTTAAAGGTTTGCTAATGAGCCTCGGGGCGAAAAAAATTGATACAGAGTTAAGTGCAGAGTTAGCATTAAAAGCTTGTAAAAAAGTGTCGTACGACATTATTGTGTGCGACCTTCATTTAGGTAACGACAGAAAGAATGGCTTTGAATTCTTAGAAGAAATCAGAAAACTTCACCTTATCAGCCCTTCTGCAGTTTTTATCATGATAAGTGGCGATAGTGCGCGCTCTATGGTCTTAGGCTCCCTTGAAAAACAGCCAGATGACTATCTAATCAAGCCCTTTTCACAGGCGCAATTGAATTCCCGAATTACAAGAGCGAAGAACAGACGCATAACGCTCGCCTCTTTGTACAGTCTTATTGAGCATAAAAAATACGAACTGAGTATTGAAACGTGTAAGCACTTTCTCGATGTTGGCACTAGGTACACCGCAAATTGTATACAAATACTAGTGCAATTATATTGGCTAACTAAGCAATATGATAAAGCAGAAAATGTACTACAAAAGCAACTTGATGAACGTTCAGTCCAATGGGCGTTAAGCGCTATGGCACGCACCCAATTGCTGAAAGAAAATTATATTGAAGCGATAGATTTAGCAAAGCAAGCAATCGATGCATCAAGAAATGACGTTGATTCATACGATATTCTAGCCGAAGCTTACCTTCAAAACGGCATGCCCGACCAAGCCCTCAAATCCATAAAGGATGCACTCAGCCTTTCCCCTCTATCCATAGAACGTCATTACAACGTTTGTAAAATCGCTAGAGTCAACGACGACTATGAAACCGCTATGCACTCCTCACAGGCAATTTTTGAGTTGTCTCAGCGCTCAGTCCATCGCAACGTAAATCATATGTGCAGCTATATTCGCAGCATACTTGACGCCGCAGAACATGCCGACAATAAGAAAGACGGAAATAGGCTAAAGCAAGACGCAATATACGCGATAAAAAAATAAAATTAGACGCTAACTCATCAATTGTGCAAAACGGTTTTGATTTTGATATTTTTGAAACGCTTGTTGAGTCTCGCATTGCATTTCTTGAAAACCATCGAAGCGAATCAAAAAAGGCACTAGAAGAGGCGCAAATAAAAATAGAACAGCAGTTTAGTCAGTTTCCGGTGAGTCTAGCAGCCGAAAGTTTGAAGAGCATGTTGGATTTAGGTGACTTTGAAGATGCTATAAAAGTTCGTAAAGCAATAAAAGAGCAAGACGTGGAGCTCGATAGTAACATCCAAAATTCAATGTCACGTGCGTTTGAAAAAGTAAGCGCTAAACAAGAAGAATATATCGGTCACAATAAAGACGGTATTTTAAAATTTAAAGAAGGTAAGTACAGAGACTCGTACGCGTCGTTTTCTGAAGCAAAACTTATCTCACCAATGAATATTGGAGTAACCCTTAATCTGCTACAAAGCATCGTAAAACTGCTTGAAATGACTCATAAACCTGACGTATCGCTACAGCAGGAATGCAGGGAGCATTATCGCTACATTACGAATATGCCTTTGCGGAAAGTACATCAGCAAAAATTTGAAAGCATGAAACTTGACGTAGAGAGACTGATGTCAAAGTAATTCATCGGTTGCTACAGCCTTTTGTCTTCTTCCTATGGAAGCAGTCATAGCTCCCAATATTACCAAGCCCGCTCCAATATAGGCATACATGTTCAAGTTTGAATCTATGAATATGTCAGGAGCAATTGATACTGCAATTCTGTTACTAATATAGGTGAATATGGGGGCTAGTGATATTACTGCACTCACTTTTGACCCGTCCCATATTTGAATAGCCTTTGTAAAAGCACCATAGGCTATCAACGTATTCGCACAACAAAACAATAATGACCAAAGTTGAACACTGTTTAATTGAAACAATGCGCCAAAATCACTAAACGGAATGAGAACTGTAAAACCGATACCATAAATCAAAAGAGTCAATTGTTTTACGGTAAAGCTAAGCAACAGTTTCTTTTGCGCTAGTGCGTAACTTGCCCAAGCTAACGCTGAAAAAACAGTAATAAACACGCCTATTATATTTTCATCGGCCGACTCAATAATGGCCGGAATGCGCTCACTAAAAAACAATACCAATCCGGCAAATAGAATAAGCACTCCTAATCCTTGCTGTCGATTAAATTGCTCAGAATACAACAAGACACTTCCCACCATTAGCGCAAACGGTGCAATTTGCATCACAATCTGAACAGTACCTGGACTTATATAAATCAGCGCAAACACATTAGTCACATAGTTCATCACTAACAATATTGCAGTGACTATTACAACGACGACAATTTTGTTACTTGCTTGTCGTGACTTTGGTAAGGACTTGGAAAAAAACAACAGAGCAAAAAGAATTATAGCTGCGACTGCAAAGCGATAAGCCGTGATCGTATATGCATCCATTTGCTGCAACAGTATTTTTAAAAAGACAGGTAAAATACCCCACAGAAAAGCGGTAAGCAAAGCAAGTAAAAAACCTTGTGTAGAACGAGAGCTTTTAATAAACACTGACTATTGACTCGTTAATATGTGGTTCGCAGGAATGCGCAGTGATAACAGGAGCGTAAAGTAATCTAAACACAATTAAACGGCAATGATTAATATAGTTCAATACCGCCTTTTTTATGCTCTACGTAGTGTGGGGTTCAAGCGCTCAAGTAGAGTATCGTTGATACTTTACTTGAGCTTTGTATCTTATAATTTGGCAACAGATCTTAGACGACTTTACCAGCCTCTGTAGCTACAAGAACTTCGTTAAGACTTCCTGTTTTACAGTCGTAAATATATCCATAAATTGGAATTTCACTTGGAACCATTGAATTGTTTCTAATTCGCTGAACATCTTCTAAAACACTTTTTTCTTGGTCGCTTATTGTTAACCAATTGATGTACTTGCCGTCGGTCGTGCCACCACCAGAATTGCTATCAGTCCAACCGGAAGCATCTACGCTTGATGTTTTTAAGCTACCCTCTAGTAAATCACCCATTATTTCCGTGGTAAATGTTTCCATGCCACAATCAGTATGATGAATGACAAACCACTCTTTGGTACCGAGCAGTTTGTAAGAAATGACTAACGAGCGAATCGCATCATCACTAGCTCTTCCACCAGCATTGCGGATAACGTGGGCATCGCCCTCTGCAAGACCTGCGTATTTGGCAGGATCTAAGCGTGCGTCCATACATGTCAGTATGGCAAACTGCCTTGCTGGTGGCATTGGCAAGTCGCCTTTTTCTCCAAAATCAGCTACGTAGGCCGCATTTGCCGATACCACTTCTTTGACTATTTTACTCATATAGATTCTCCTTTAGAAACACTAATAATGTATGTTGTGCTTTGAACGCTTTGAATTATTTACTCAGAACATTAGTTAGTCGAAGTATAAGATTGGACGTACCTAACAAACAAAATCCACGACTATTTATTACATTCTAACTTGGAAAAAAAATAGCGCATGATGAAATGCGGTTTTTTATCATCTGTTTTGACTTAAGATATAATCAATTGATATTCAACACCTGACAACGTTACTCTACAACCAACTATTAATACCGATGAATCCTAATTGCCAACTACATTCTTATAAATCACATCCGCTTGAATAAGACTTTGCTTTTTAAACTCACTATTTGTTAACCTTCTAACACTTTATCCAATTAGAGAGACACGTTATGCGAAAGACACTCGCTTTGATTACATCTTTATCTTTACTTAGCTACTTGTTGGTTTTACCTCCGGCCATTGCTCAACAACAGGATGCGCCAAAATCGAATAGCAGAATTCTGCCGGTCGACACTGAAGTTGTTACCAAACATAGCGCAAAAATCAATGGTAAGAAGGTGTCCTACACCGCCACCGTAGGCACGCAACCAGTATGGGATGAAGAAGGTTCGCCAATTGCGTCGTTGTTTTACACCTATTACGAACGTCAAGATGTAGATAAGCGTGAAGCAAGACCCATTGTTTATTCATTCAACGGTGGTCCGGGATCAGCATCAGTATGGATGCATATTGCTTACACAGGCCCAAAGGTGCTTAATTTAAGTGATGAAGGTTATCCCATTCAACCCTACGGCGTGCAGGACAACCCCTACTCTATTTTGGACGTTGCTGACATTGTCTTCATCAATCCAGTTAACACCGGATATTCTCGCGTATTGCCTAATGAAGATGGCGAAATGCCCTCTCGCGACAAGCAAAAAGAAAGCTTTTTTGGCGTCAATGCCGACATAAAATACTTAGCAGAGTGGATGAACACCTTCACCTCTCGCAAAAATCGTTGGCAGTCACCTAAATACTTAATTGGCGAAAGCTATGGAACTACCCGGGTTTCGGGTCTTGCTCTCGAATTACAAAACAGTCAGTGGATGTATTTAAACGGCGTTATTTTAGTGTCTCCCACCGACATTGGTCTTGATCGTGATGGACCGGTTAAACAAGCTAATCAACTCCCTTACTTTGCTGCAGCAGCATGGTATCACGGTGTTCTTCCGCAAGAGCTACAAGAAAAAGATCTGCTAGACATGCTACCAGAAGTTGAAGCATTTGCGCTTGATAACTACTTACCGGCACTCGCAAAAGGAGCGATGTTAAGTGGTGATGCACGCGAGAAAATGGCTGAACGTGTTGCTTATTATTCTGGCATTTCTAAGCAAGCGGTTCTTGATAATAATCTAGCGCCTAGCGCAAGTTTCTTTTGGAAAGAGCTACTTCGTGAGCAAAACCGTACTATTGGCCGCCTCGATTCACGCTACTTGGGTATCGACGAGAAACGTTCGGGAGACCGCCCCGATTACAATGCTGAACTCACTTCTTGGTTGCATTCATTCACTCCTGCAATTAACTATTACTTGCGTGAAGAATTAAAATTCGTTACCGACATGAAATACAATATGTTTGGCCCAGTCCGCCCTTGGGATAGAAGTGATAACAACTCGGGTAGACAGTTACGCCAAGCGATGGCTCAAAACCCGTATTTAAATGTGTTGATTCAATCGGGCTACTTTGATGGTGCGACCAACTACTTTGATGCTAAATATAATATGTGGCATTTGGATCCCAGTACTCAAATGAGCAACAGAATTGAGTTCAAAGGCTATCGAAGCGGTCATATGATGTATTTACGACGCGCCGATTTAGAGAATGCTAATAACGATATAAGAGCGTTTATTCTTAAGTCTGATTCGAAAGGTCAGCCTGCTGAGTATAAGTTAGAAAAATAGAACGAACGATAAACTCATTTATTCTTTTCACCAGATTAGAATATCAGCAAAGAGCAATGCGTGCAGACCATTGCTCTTTGCATTTCCCTTCAGTCCTGAACACATAAATTTCAGAATTTAACACAAAAATCGTCGATTCAATTCACTTACCAAAAAGCTAATTACTAATATTTGATATAGGTCAACGTTATACAACACCCACTGCTTTAGAGTACTCAGCATCACAATCATCAGCATTTTTTCAATGAACGCTAGATAAGTATTATCGGATATTGTCTAACAAAAATATCGATAATTGCGTTTGTATATCAATTTAAATGTTAATAAGGGTCGCGTTATGAAAAGCAAAAAAAACAAATCAGATTTACAGGCAAGTTATCAAGCGATGGTTGATAACGTTGAAGACTTTGTGATTAAAGAAGGTAAAACCTTGCAACAGGCCTTTCACGCAGCAGAAGAGAAATTGATTAATGCTAAGGACATAAGCAAAGAAAAAATCCAACAAGCAAGTAAAGAATTAAAGAACAATTTACGCTTGTTAAGTGAAACTGCAGAGGGGGTTGGTGAAGCTTATAAGGAACGAATAAAATTTGACTTGGCTTATGTTAATAATTCAATTTGGGACAAGCTACAGACAATTGCCAAGTCAAACACGGTTGATTTAATTGAATTCTCTAGAGCACTGCAAAACCGAGCACAAACCGCCGTGACAGAAAGTCATCTCGCTGCCCATCAGGAACACAATGAATGGCATTCCGACAATGCCATATGGCAAGATGAGGTGGCATACTGGACAAAAGAAAACGCTCAAGCGCTAAAAAAGTTAGAAGAGATTGAAGCAATACTTAAGCAACAATCAACTTTGTTAACTAAACATGCCAAAGCTATTCAAGCTCATAGTAAAAAAACTGAAAAACACGAAGAAAGCATGAAGAACGTTGAACAAGATTTTAGTAGCGAGGTTTCTAAAGTAAAAGATGAAAAACAAGCAACTAAACATCTAAAAGAACGTCAAGTACATGCTGAACAGTCAGAGTCACACTATGCTTTAAAGACTCATCACTTTAAAGTAATGGCGATGATCAGTGCACTTCATAAAGAGCTGCAAAAAGCAGATTAATGATATAGCAATACTGGAACAGAATGTGTCTATCAACAGCTATATCGTCTAGTTTAACTGTATAGAAAGCTCGTACTAATAGTAACAATTAGTGCTCGCTGCAGTTTGATTTGGCACATTCGCCTTTCTGGATCCAATAACAAACCTCACTCACGCCAACAATACGACAGAATTTAAATATTTTTTTGAAAAAAATAAAACTGCGCACAATTTTTTGCGCAGTTATTTAAGAAAATTAGCATTAAAAACGAAACGTTACCGTTTTAAGAAGCATAGACTGGACTAATAGTAAGCTTACTATTAGTCCGAAACGAGGCGGCCGTCGCTAATAATAGTGCTTATAAGACAACCCTGCTCCAAGATCAGGACTACTATCACTGAACCCAACGAATGTATATGCAGATAGCCCCCACGATCCCTTTCCTCTGTGTGAAACAAAAAGACTAACTTCGCGAATATCTTCAGTGTCCTCAAACGAAGATTGTCTGTAATCAAATGCGATACCCAGCTTGGTTTGGATAGAGTATCGAAACACAGCGCCAATTGACCCAAACCAGACGTTATCGACATTCAGTCCCTCGGGCTCCCCTCTAATTTTATAACCCAGTGTTCCCGTCAAATAGTAGCTATCGTAATATTTATAAATATTGCTCTGCACTGAGTAGTCTGTTTTACCGGAACCAAGACCTTTTTCTTCATCTGCGGTTCCTAGCTTTACTTTCGCCCCAAAATCAACCGCAATACCTAATCTATCATTCTGATATACATCAAAAAAAGTGATCCTGGCAATGATATCGCCAAGACCTTTTTCAGTGCGATACTCACCCTCACCAACAATAATTTCACCATCGTTACCTGTGAGAGTGGTGCCGCTTGGTGCCCGCACCGAAAGGTAAGGAACAGTTAAACCAACGCCCAGCGATTCCCCTTGATAACCAAACGTAATCGGAACATAGAGGTCCTCAATAGTGCGATCGCCGCCATAATCACCGCTAGAATGTTCAGCACCTATTGCTACGACAAAATCATTGGATTGAGCAACACATTCAGTTCCGGTAATGGTTAACAGCAGTGTCATTGCATAACGCAAGGTATCGTGTCTCGTTTTCATAAACTCAAACTCCCTTAATCTCTTTTTCATTAAGAATCTTCAGATAGGTCTTGCTGCATTTTTTCAGAGAGTCTTTTTTGCATTTTTTCCTGGTGTTCCATCCGTATTTTATTTCGCTGTTGCTCTGATGTAGCAGACTTGATCATCTGACGATATGCCTGTCTTTCTTGCTCTGTGATTTGATCTCCACCATAGATAAAACCACCCGCTTCATCATCAAATAGGGCCTTATTTTGAGCTTGCATATGTATCTGTTTTTGATGTTCCGCACGTATTTGCTTACGCTCTTGTTCTGACCCAGCCGATTTTAGCATTTGACGGTATCTTTGACGTTCTTGCTCTGTCATTTGATAACCACCATAGATAAAACCGCCAGCTTCATCACTAAGTAACGGGCTATTTAGCATTTGAGCCTCTATCTGTTTTTGATGCTCAGCACGTATTTGCATACGTTGCTGTTCGGATGCAGCTGTTTTGATTCTTTGACGATAAGACGCTCTCTCTTGCTCAGTCATTTGTTGGGCGCCGAAAATGACCCCACCCATACCATCGTTGAAATGCTCTCTGTCTCTATCTCGATCTCTATCAGCATCTCGATCTTGTTCGCGATCCTTATCACGATCGCGATCCTGAGCTCTATCTAAATTACGGTCAGATTGATACTCTCTATCAACTCTTTTTTCCTTATCCTTATCGCGGTTTTGCTCTTGCTGAGCTTCAGACGTAAACGGTGTTAGGGATGCAATGCCCATCATCCCAACAATTGCAAAAACAGGTAACTTGATACGTGTCATAGATTTCTCCAAATTTAAATAAAAACATGTCGTACGAAAAAGAATAGGCGCTGACCTACTCCCTTTGCGTAGCTTCACACTTAGAAGAAATTTGAATTTGACGTATATCAAATATGATTTCTTTATTTAAAATTTGGAGAACTCTGCAAACGCCAAAACTAAAGATGAATGAGACAATGAATGGTATACGTCTTTATTGTTTTTGTAGGAAATTGATAATCGAGCTGTGGTTGTTCTTTTCGGCTAAATTTAGCGCGGTCATTCCTTTTAAGTTTTGTATTTTCACATCCGCACCATAACGAATGAGGATTTTTAAAATTTCTAGATACCCTGCCTCAGCCGCAGCCATCAGGGGCGTATATCCATGATCGTTAGCACCATCAACGTTAGCATTCAAATCAAGTAACTTTCGGGTCATTTCGGCATTATTATTCTCCACTGCAATTAACAACGGCGTCATCCTAGTATGCGATGACTTAGCGTTAAGCTGAGCCTTACTCTCTATCAGCATTTCTACCATCTTAATGTTTCCTGTTCCGACGGCGTACATAAGAGGCGTTATGCTTCTATTATCCAGCGTGTTGGTATTCGCGTGCTCAGACAAGAAATATTCAGTAAGTCTATTTCTTTTGCGCATGACGGACCAACTTAATGCCGTCAGTCCCGCACTATCTCGGTACTCAATATCAGCACCACTATCTATAAGTGCCTTAACAATATCGATATTTCCAGCTGCCGTCGCTAAAATCAGTGCGCTTCTTCGGTTTTTATCCGGCGTTGCAGCATTAGCAGAGGCGCCTTGTTTGAGTAAATTTTGAACTTGAGTTACCTTATTTATTGTCACCAAACGCAGTAATGTGAGATCGCGAGTCCGCTCCTCTCTCGCTTCACTATGGTCGACTATTCTCTTTGCGGAATTTGCGGCTGCGTTCCATGTAGAAAGGTATATGACTGCAAACAGCAAAATCAGAATAAATTGTGTTTTGCTAATCAATCTTACACTCCTGATATGATCAGACTAATATCACTAAAATACGGGCATCGATTGTGAACTTATATCACCTTCGAAGCCCGCGTCCTGATGTTGTGACAATTAACGGCGTACCCTCGTTATTGCCGTTGCAGTATCATTACTATTGTCGGTATCACCATCGCTAACCACTGTGGCCGTCCAAGTAAATGTTGCTGGTGCAGCAGGTGCAGTCCAATTGAATACGAAGTTCACACTGTCACCATTTGAGACATTATTGAATACATCGCTAAACTGCACTGTCTGACCTCTGGAGGATACTCCTTCAACTAAGACAGTACCTTCAGCACCATCAGCTGGCCCATTATTAACAATCTCAACTGCAACTATCTGCTCAGAATTAATAGTCGCTCTCGATGGAACCGCAAGACTAACTAATGCCATGTCAATATCGCTAGGTGGAGGCGTATCACCTTGACCTTCATATTCTAAAATCAACTTCGCGCTATAGATTGCGGTCGATTTAGCATCACCTTTTATGTAGAAAGCTACATCAAAGTCACTGGTCATCGGTAACCCATTAGTTGTATATGGCACGCCGTTGATAGTTCCGGCAACTGTAACAAAATCATTTTGATATACATCAACCCAGCCAGCGCTAGTGGCTAGCGGAGAAGGACCTTTGCTATCATCCCAATCCAGCAGGTTAATAACTGTAGTTACTCGTTCGCCCACTTCATACTTAATATTGTCACTCTTGAACGGTGGCGCACTACACTCGATTTTTGGTACCTCTAGCCCAGGCAAGTCTTGACCAAATTTGTTTGGCTTTAACCGCCAACGAGGACCCGACACTAATTCTAGACCATCGGCAGTTAGCTCTTCTTCGCTTTTTGGAAAAGCACTCCCAATAAAGTCATATACACCATTAGCTTTCCCTTCTGTGCTAACATAGGACCACTCAAAAGGGTCTCGATTAATTGTGGTGTAATATGCGTTAGTGAAAGCATTGTAGAGATCTGCTGAAAATGCATATGGGTCATCTTCTGCCAAAGTACCCGGTGTTGCGTTTTTCTTTAGTGCGAAAGGCATATTACGCAGAACAGTGCCAGCGCCAATTGGAGTTGCTGGAGCCTCGCCTTCAATAAAGTCACCGTCGCCTTCATAACAAGATACCGTAGATTTCCACACTTCAGATTCAGGATCTAAGTTCTCAGGATCATAATTTTCTATAAAATAAGACGGCTTACGGCCTGTAGCAGCCTCATTTTCAAGATCTTCAGGGCGTATTTGATCATTAGGGTTGTTGGTGATCAGATGATCTACTTCCAAATAGGCTTTGGTTACAACAAAAGGCTCTATATCTGGGTCTTTCCACTCATCCGGCAATGCCAAACGGGCATACATTCGCACGTCGTTAGGCCGCTTATGTAATCCGCCCCAACCATATAGTGGTTTACCATCATCTTTCAGTTGAACCGAATAGTCGGTGCTCAATGCAATGTTATTTAACATGTCCGTTTTGTCATTGGGAAACATTTGGCATCCATCCGGAACGCCAACCTCATCGCAAGGAACTGAACTCTCTAAGCGCGGACCTAACTCACCATCCACTAAAATTAATGCGTTATCATCTAGTGGAGCATCAGCACAATCGTAAACAAGATTGCCACTTTCGGTGCTTAATATTTTTTGTTCGCCAGTGACAGGATCTGCAAACTGATAGGGAATGGTTTCATGACAGCTCAATACATGTTCCATGGCAGTGTAGTGCTCGGTCTCGCACTTTACTGAGGTGCCGCCAAGTCCCTGACACCACGTACCTAGAGGGGCTTTAACTTTATATTTAAGCGTTGGAGCATTTGATACTCTAATGCCGCCGCTAGGTTCGTTACCAACGAAACCTTCAGCATAATCAAAATCTCTGATTTTTCCTTCAGCACCAAGAAAGTCAACGACGTAATAGCCAAATTCACTGTCTACTGGATAAAGTCTAACGCCAGACTTATCCAAAAAATCAGTAACGTCAGTACAGGGGACGTCCCCAATACCGCAAATAATGGAGGGGTCATTATCACTTCCAGAAGTACCATAAGTTGTTCCTGTGAATCCTCCCAAAACATCATTTACCGAAAATACGTGCACTGATTCATGCGCTGCAAATGCTGTCCCGCTTAATGCTGCGGCAATTATCGCTATGGCGATAGGCGATTTTTTCATATTTTTTGTTAACATAGTGTTTCACCTTAAAAATTTTCATTTTATTTTAAATTAAGTTTGGCTGACCATTCTTTACATGTCGGGCAATACGCAAGCCGAATAATCCCAGCACACCTGCGCTCATTGTCCAAAGAACTGATGGTTCAGGCACCGCTGTTGCGTAACCCTCGGTGTAAGTAGAACCATAAATTGTCTTACTTTCCCCAGCCCCAAGCGTGAAGCTCAAGCTATCCTCAAGAAAAATATCATCAAACAACGCTCCCCCAGCAAACAACTCGACTGAAGAGAAAAACAAAAAATCATTGGGAAATGCGGAGTCAACTAGATAAATTTCTGCATAACTTCCACCATCTTCTCTTGAGTCGAACAAGCCGGTAAATTCCAAATAAGTACTGACAAAGGACGAAAATAAGAGCTCGAATGTCATTAAGCGGCTTCCATTGCTGGTATTTGCAAAAGACATGGAAAAATCGGTGGCTGCGCGAGAATCGGCTGTACCGTTAGCAGATACTGAAAATCCAGCCTCTCCTATGGATTCTGAATACTGATAAAATTCGTCACCGATAGCCCAATTGAGATTAAAAGGTTGAAGCTCCGTATAGAAACTTGCATCCCCATCACCGGTGCTTGCGATGAAAGTATCGAAAGTGCTGGTAGTTAACAGTGTAATTTCATAACTTGAAGCATTGCCAGGGCCCCCTCCACTGCCAGAACCGCCACCGGCACCGCCGCCAGCACTCGTCACATTAATCGAAGTGAGTTCAAACTCAGCGACACTTTCATAAATTATCCCAGCACTGGCCCCGAACGAGGTAATCAATGTGCAGCCTGCGATTATCAGTACCTTTAACGATAGGCATTTACTTGCTTGTATTACTTCCATAATCACTTCCTTTTTAAGTTAATTGCGAAAAATATATTCGCATTCAGTTTTTCTTCTTTTTCTACAATTTTGAAAGGCATAAATTAACATCTCAAAAATTAATACTTTTTATATCAAGCTCCCACTGACTCTCAGATAACAAAGCGCCAGAGGCCGATAAAACTCGACGTACTTCCACTTTTTTAAGGATGCCTTTGTCAGGAGAAACCCATAGACTTCTATCAGTGGCGACAGTAGTTCCCCTTTTGTTATTCACATAAGTAAAAAGATATTTGTAGGATTCTTTGTGCGTAATTTTGTTTGCTTTGTAATTACCTAATGCTGTGGGAATTGAATGTGCGACTTCGACACTGATTTCTCGATTCCCCTCAGTTATGGGGCCCGATGCCGCTCCACCGTATAAACTAAAAAAGTCGATGCTCTTTTT
The DNA here is from genome assembly GCF_000226565.1 of Glaciecola nitratireducens FR1064. Lineage (NCBI taxonomy): Bacteria > Pseudomonadati > Pseudomonadota > Gammaproteobacteria > Alteromonadales > Alteromonadaceae > Brumicola > Brumicola nitratireducens. The sequence goes on from NC_016041.1 coordinate 2,176,418, forward strand.
GTCTAAATTAATTAGGGGAATAGGGATCGCAAGTAAGCCCTTATCAAAAACAGTACCAACAACATATTCATTGCCGTATTTATTAGAGAGTTCAAATAGTTGTCCACTTGGCTCTTGCCAAATGTCTTGTGTGTCTATTTGCTGTTCACCTGTTGCTAGGAATGTTGTTATTGTGCGTAAGGTAAATACTTTTTTGTCTTGATAACGTAATCTGCCCGGTTTAAATTCCGCTAGAACGGTTACATTAGAGATAAATATTGGCTCATCTCGTTTAGATATCCTTACGTCACCCGAAAACTCCAACATGTCTCCAAGTTGGTATAGTCTAATTTGGCTTGACGGCATCTGCATCGGAGATAACATTGCAGCATCGCTCGTTCCGCTACCACAAGCATTTAGCATTAAAAGAGCAAAGCCAATCAGCATCGTTTTTAAAAACGCAGCATTGTTAATGATGCGTAATGCGCAAAGCCTTCTAGATATAGCAATCAATGCTTTATTACTTAGTGCTTTATTCGTCGTGATGCACTTCCATGCTCTTTGAGGCATGCAATAGTCAAAATACTGTCCTACTTCGTACATAATTTTTCCTTTATCACTTCACGATCCAACATTCAGCTACATCAAATTAGATTACTTTCCTGAGCAAAACCCTTAGCTCAGCATGCATTTTCGAAGCATCAAAAATGAATGAATATCTATTTCGTTTACCACTAAAACTAAAGATAGATTGAAAGAAAAATTGATGTTTGACGTACGTCAAGTTTTGACTTTTTAGCAGTTAAGTTAATAAAAATATGAAGTTAGAGACTAGTCTTGGAATTGTTGACGTGGGTCAGTTTATTAAGAGGTGTAGCTGATATTAAAGAACATAGAAACTTAAATTGGAGAGTATGTTATGTCGGTAAGCCAATATTGTGATAAAAAAACAAGTACGTTAACGCAAGATTCATCCATTCTGGAAGCGGCTCAATTGATGCGTACAAATCATGTGGGTGAAGTCATTATAGTTCAGCGTAAACAGGGTAAACTTATTCCTGTTGGACTTATCACTGATCGTGATTTAGTTATCGAGATTATCGCGATGGAAATAGACATCGATAAGATAACCTTGGGAAGTATTATGTGTTTAGATTTAATAACGGTAAATCATGATAGCAGTCTAAAGAAAGCACTTGAGCTTATGCAAACTAATGGAATACGAAGAGCGCCAGTAGTAGATAGCAAGGGAGTATTATTTGGCATTATTAACATCGAAGGCATATTAAAAGTGTTAAGCCAAGATATGACAAAGGTGCTCAAGCTGTTTAACAACGAACGTCGTATTGAAAAACAGTTCCGATCGTAGACTTGTCAATATGACAGCAAATAATAATGATATCGCCAACATATTTGAAGAGATAGCCGATATTCTCACTTTGCAGGGAGCGAACTTTTATCGTATTCGGGCTTATCGAAAAGCGGCGGCGCAACTTCGTGATATGAGCGTTGATGTTGCCGAATATGTTGAAAAAGGTCAGGATCTGAGTCAATTACCCGCTATAGGGACTAAATTAGCCCAAAAAATAGTCGAAATCATTCAACAAGGTCGGTGCTCTGCATTGGAAACTTTGCGCGAGCAAAGTCCATTTGGTCTGACTGAATTGTTGCACATTCCCGGCCTTGGCCCCAAACGAGTAAATGCGTTAGTACACGTGTTGGGTGTACATACCCAAGAACAGCTTTTGCAGGCAGCAAAAGACGGTAGAGTTAGTTCTGTTGCTGGACTGGGTCAGAAAATTCAAGCCAACATCATCCATACCATAGAATCAAACCTGAAGCGAAAAACGAGACTTAGTCGCGCCATTGCAAAACAATATGCCGAGCCAATCTTAGCCTATTTAAAGCAAATACAAGGAGTCGAACACGCAGTGATTGCCGGCAGTTATCGTCGCTGCAAAGAGACTGTTGGAGATATCGATATATTGGTAACGACAGGAAATGAAGATAGCGTAACTCACGCTTTTATTAACTACGACCAAGTCCGCGATGTGTTGTCCACCGGACCAACCCGTAGCTCCGTTATCTTATATTCTGGCCTACAGGTTGACTTACGCGTTGTGCCCAACGATTGTTATGGTGCAGCTTTGTATTATTTTACAGGCTCACGATCACATAATATTGCACTGCGTTTACGCGCCAAAGCACGCGGGCTTAAAATTAATGAATATGGTGTTTACAAAGATAAAAGACATATAGCGGGAGAAACTGAAGAATCAGTATTAGCTGCGATAGACTTACCCTGGATCCCACCTGAATTACGCGAAAATAGCGGAGAAATTGATGCGGCGCAACAGCGTCAATTGCCTACATTGGTAATACGTGACGATATTAAGGGAGACTTACATTCTCACACTACTGCAAGCGACGGACATCACAGCCTTGAACAAATGGCTGAAGCCGCTAAAAAAGCGGGTCTTGAGTATCTGGCAATTACAGAACATTCCAAACGTTTGAGCCTAGTACACGGTTTGGATGAAAGGCGACTCATAGAGCAAATAGATGAAATCAATCAACTTAACAGTCGATTCAAAGGATTTACATTGTTGAAAGGTATTGAAGTCGACATTCTCGAGAATGGTGAACTAGATTTATCCGATACAGTCCTCTCTAAACTCGATTTAGTGATTGGTGCAGTGCATAGCAACTTCCATTTATCGCGAAATAAACAAACAGAGAGAATTATGCGAGCTATGGACCGACCTCACTTTACGATGCTAGCGCACCCTTCTGGTCGTCTATTAGGAAGCCGCGAAGCTTACGATTTAGATATGAAACGTATTATACAGCATGCTAAACAGCGGGGATGCTTTTTGGAGTTAAACGCACAACCATTGCGCCTCGATTTGAACGCGCTACATTGCAGAATGGCTAAATCTGCTGGCGTATTAGTGAGTATTAATTCCGACGCCCATCAACTCACTGATTTTAATAATCTACAATATGGGGTGGACCAAGCGCGGAGAGGTTGGTTGGAAAAAGCCGATATATTGAATACTCGTTCATTGTCCGACCTGCTTAAGTTGTTAGGGCATACATGAGGCCTGTTTTGTTGCACCTAAAGTTAGTTTTGGGCATCCTAGCCTTTCCAATTTAACGCTAAAAACTGCTGTATGTTTCCTCTAAGTAACAAAAGAAGAACCGATTGCTCCACAGCATTTTTGTTAAGCGCTTCATTGAGCATTCCGCTGAACTCCTGAACATTACTTATTGGTTTACGATTAACCTGTAAAATAATAGTGCCGGGCTCAATACCAGCCAAGGCCGCCACTGAACCTGGTTCAACAGCGGTAACAATAACCCCTTTTTCCTGAACAACATCATATTGCTCCGCTAAACTTGAAGTAATATTTTCTACAACCAGCCCAAGCTCTTCTCTGGAAACGGCATTTCCAGAAAGCGTAGCTTTATCATTCTGCATAGAGCCCACTACTACGACCAAGGTAATATCCTTCCCTTTACGTACAACTGAGATATTTTTTTTACTATTAGGCTTGCTTAGCGCAACTAAATTTCGAAACTTACCAACCGTAGTTACTGCTGTTCCACCAAACTGGGTAATCACGTCGCCTTGTTCTAAACCGGCTTTAGCCGCCGGCGAATCTGGCATAACCTGTGAAACTAATATACCGTCGTTATCTGTTATTCCAAATGATTTAGCAAGCGAGTCGGATAATTCCTGTACCACAATCCCTAAATGACCGCGAATGACCTCTCCTTTACTCATTAACTGCTCACCAATACTCTTCACTAAATTAATTGGGATCGCAAAACCAATACCCATGTAGCCACCATTACGGGAAAAGATTGCGGTATTCATACCAATAACTTCACCATCAATATTGACTAAAGGACCACCAGAATTACCAGGGTTGATTGCTGCATCGGTTTGAATAAAGTCTTCATAGTCGTTTATACCCAAGCTAGTTCGTCCCGTAGCACTAACGACTCCTACGGTAAGGCTGTGACTTAAACCAAAAGGGCTACCAATTGCAATTACCCATTCACCAACCTCTAATGCTGAAGAGTCACCTAACAGAGCCGCTGGAATATTGCTCGTATTAATTTCAATCAAAGCAACATCTGACTGCGGATCGACACCAACGACTTGTGCATAAAATTTACGATCGTTTTGCAGTACTACCGTGATCTTTTCAGCATTTTCAACAACGTGGTTGTTGGTCAAGATATATGTTTTGTCTTTAAGTAAACCTTCTTTTACTTTAAATACAAACCCTGAGCCTTGACCTATCATTTCACGCTGGTTTTGTGGCGAGCGAGGCGATTTATATTCGTCAAAGCGGTCACCAAAAAACCGCTCAAACAAATCGTTACCAAACCAGTTTTCATCATTAAATGGAAATCGAAACGTCGGGGCTACTGCTTTTCTTCCCTCTACTTGAATAAACACCACTGATGGCGATACAGATCTTGATACGTCAGCAAATGCCTTGCTAGTTTGTCGTAAGTTTTCAATTCCATTTTCTTGTATGGATGCTGTTGCCAAACTAAAAGGCATTAGCACTATTAACAACATTCTAATCGGTATAGTTACATATCTGTTCATGCGGATATTACTCCTGATACTAATTCCTTTGTATCGCAGGAATTAATTAGTGTTCAATCATTCGATTCTGCCTAATACATCTATTAGTTTTATTAATTTGGCTTTACTGCAGTCATCGGTTTCTCTAATTGGCTGTGATGAGCACTCACCTCTTTGAGCATTTCAACAACTGGCCCCATATTTACGGAGTGTGAAGGGCTGGTGCTGTTCATATTTGAATTACCAGTAAAAGCGACTATATCCCCAATTGATACAATTCCAGCCAGTGTTCCATCGGCATTCGTCACCATGATCCTGCGCACACCATCACTTCGCATTTTATCTAAGCAGTTCTGAAGCGAATCATTTTGTTCACAACAACTTAATTTTTGACTGTAGATAAATTCCTCTGGTGTGAGTGACCACAGCGGTTTATGCTTTAACATGGCGGCCATTGCTATATCTCGATCAGTTACGATACCAATCGGCTTGTTATCATCATCTACGACTGGAATGGCGCCACAGTCATGCTCCCACATCAATCGCGCAACATCATCAAGACTAGACTGCGCTTCACACGTTTTTACATTCAGACTCATTATTTCGTTAATATTCATCAGCTAATGTTCCTACTTTAAGGTTAATTTTTCTTAAACCAGCATAAAATCGCTAGGATTAAGCTATGTAAATTGAACATTGATGAAGTTTAGGTTTATTGACGCAGTAACAATTGACCTAAGTCAAATTTAGGTTTTTGTTAGTCAAAAAGGGATGATTTAAATTGCTAGGTTTATGTAAAGTCAGAATGAGGCTATGAAGCTTTTTAAACTACTGTACAAAAAAAGCAGTGACTCCAGCCTATTTGGCCAAGTCACTAAAGTCCTCAACAAAGTCAGCAATTTCACTAAGCAAATGCGTTCTTTGCTCATCAGTTGCAAGGGCATCAACTGCAAGTAAAAATGTCTTATAAGAATTACGATTTTCATCGTTACGCTGATTGAGCAGTTCACTACGATATTCTTCCGGTTGCATAAGCAAGCGGTTCAACTTCGCTTTGAATTCATCACCTCTATCAGACTTATTAAATAATGAGCGGAGTTCTGCTTGATATCGAACACGATACTCTAGCCATAATTCTCCATTTGAATGATATTGACCATACATATTTTCAACCAAACTTTCCTGTTCACTAGTGATGTCGCCTAACCAACGTTCAAGATTTTTAATGTTGCGTTTGATTGACCTTTTCTGACGTTGTTCAGGAGATTTTGCTAACAACTCTTGTCGTTCTTTTTCCTCATCTTTGTTCATTTCATCAATTTCTTTGAACATAGAGTCGACTTGCTCTTGCGTTAGCATCTGTGCCATTTCTACTAAATCGGGAATTATCTTGGCTTTGAGTCGAGTCCAATGTTCTGCCGCTTTTTGCTGATGATAGTCCATTTTATCAAGGCTTATTTGCTGCAGCCGAATATCATCTGACAATTCGTTCAAATGGGCGACGTATTTAGGTATTTCTGTGTTTTTATGCCACTCAAGCCAAGTAGCCAATTTTACATCGACCATTCTCTCCTGCTCGTCGCTTAGTTCTACGAAATCATCAACGTACCAATAGACTAACCAATCCAAATTTTTGTAAACGAATTTTGTGGAACAGCCTGACAGCAGCAGTACCAAACCAATAACAATAATTTTTTTCACTTTAACTTACCCCAATCTGGACTTTTGTTGCTTGCCTGTTCTTACGACAACTCTGATAGTAAAGGTTTAAAATTGGTGATTAAAAAACATTCTAAACGTAAATCAGCTCAATATTTTGCAAAAATTTGAACGAAAATCACCTCAACTCACTCTGCACTGCCCATGATGAAAAGACTAAAACTCCATGAGCATGACCATTAAACAGACTCACCCGGCAGCAAAGATAGAATTCTCGCCTTCGAATAAAAACCTTAAGCAAAATGCCTTTGAGTGGTGCATAAAAAAACGCTTTTAATAAAAGCGTTTTTTTCAAAGTGATGTTTAACTACCAATATTTAATAACTGATATTCACTCTTTTAAGCCAATGTACCCACCACCAAGCAGGACCAATTAACAAATAGCGTAAATCTTCAAAAAATGAAGGCTTTTTACCTTCTACGTGATGACCTATAAACTGCAAAATCCACATTATAACGAACAAGCCTAAGCTGAACATCCAAACTGAAATATTGAACATCACAAGCAACTTAATGACACCAAAAGCACCTAAGGTGAGCAGCGTCATCGCTGCACCAATTGGCCCAGAAAGTTTAAAATAATAATACAATGTAGGAATAACCAGTACGTGTGCAAATGTAATTTTCATAGCTTGCATAAACTCAGGCACAGGGATTGACCATAACAAACCGATCGTGACAAAGTAAATAGCAGGAACAGCGACGGCGTGGATCATGATATTGGTTCTATTGGTGTGGCTTTCACCATACTTAGTAATTAACCGCTCGACTTCGCGCATTTGATCTCTCTCTATTATTGTTATTTTGGATTGTTAACTTTGGTTTTTATTTTAACAAACAGTTTACAACGTGATCATGTATCGCTCAAGTAATCGTTCAAGTTGATTATCATGGTCTGCAAACCGTATGCCATAAGCATGATAGTCTTTTTCAATTCGTGCATTTTTAACTCGTGCCGCCAACAGCATTGTCCTGTCTGCTAATTCAACACAAAGTGTGATTTTCTCGTCACCCTGAATAACCTGAAGTACAGTTTTGAAAGGAATGAGCAACTTACAGCCATTTTGTGAAATATCAACGATCAGGCCTTCTACTTGTTTATTTTCCTGTTCGTCCAGAACCACTTCCACAGGCACACCTGAAATAGCGCGTTTTTCAGATCGTAATCCCAATTTTTGTAAGACTGATGGAAAACTTGTGATCACCATCGGCACAGGAGAATGAATCACTTTCAAAATACGCACTTTAAAGGCAACGACCTCCCCATAAGGTTCATCAAGAACATAACGTATGACAATGTGCATATCAGGTTCTATCAGGAGTGTCGTATTGACTACTTCTGTTGATGCTGGGTATCGGAAAAATAAGCAGTGCTGACCATCGGTACCAAAGTAAGTTGTTTTGAGGCGCACAGGCTGCGCTTGCGCAATTAACTGCATATCAGCGTCGGTGTTCGGCAACAGGCACAATAACGCATTTATGTCGGCTGATGATATGGTAGGTTTCACTAAAATTCCTTTTCCAAGTTACAAGTGGTCGGTCACAAGTAACTGATAACGTGGTAATATGGCTGCTTTATAAAACTTATCTATCACGCAACTAATATAGGTGTCCATCCATGGCAGACATGCTCACATACCACATCGTACCTGAAAATCTAGCTGAGCACGTTTTTAATGTCAAACTTTCTGTTCCGGCATCAAAACATAACGTAATTCATCTCACGCTCCCTGCATGGATACCGGGTAGCTATATGATCCGGGACTTCAGTAAAAATATTCACAGCATAGCAGCTGCATCACCAAACAAAGAAATAACACCCATCCGTCAAGTGGATAAGCAAACTTGGCGAGTCGAAAACGCGGCGCCCGGGCTAGAAGTAACATATCAAGTTTACGCCTTTGATTTATCGGTGCGCGGTGCCTATCTATTCGACGAATATGCATTTTTTAATGGAACTAGTACCTTTTTAGAGGTCAAGGAATTTACAGAAAGCGCTACCACACCGATAGTAGTCAACATTATTAACAACCAACTCGATAAAGATTGGCAGTTGTGCACGTCGCTAACACAGCAAGCTGTTGTGGAGTTTGAAGGCAATGCAACACATTCTTTCATTTGTGAGGACTATCAAGAACTGATTGACCACCCTGTTCTTATGGGGATAGTTGACAAACACACATTTGAGATTTGCGGTGTGCGTTTTCATTTCGTGTTGACTGGCAATAATGAAACTGACGTTGAGCGAATTTGCAACGATTTAAAACCAATTTGCAAACACCACATAGACTTGTTTGACGGCCTGCCAGAAAAAGACTATTGGTTCATCACCCTATTATGTGAAGATGGATTTGGCGGTTTAGAGCATCGCGCTTCAACCGCTTTGATGTTTCCGAGATTCCATTTACCTATGCGCAGTGAAACAGATGTCATCCCGGAGCAATATCAGCAATTCTTAAGCTTGTGCAGTCACGAACTTTTTCATGCATGGAATGTGAAGCGAATCAAACCTGAATTGATGATTTCACCTGACTTGCAATCCGAACAATATATGGAGCAGCTCTGGATATATGAAGGGTTTACGAGCCTTTATGACGACCTGACTTTGGCAAGAACGAAGATTATTAACCCACAGCGGTACGCTGAAATATTAGGCGAGAATGTCACTCGATTAAATCGAACTCAAGGGCGACACAAGCAAACAATTACCCAATCAAGCTTTGATGCTTGGACCAAGTTTTATAAGCAAGATGCAGGTTCACATAACCACATTGTTAGTTATTACAATAAAGGGGCTATTATCGCTTTAGCGCTTGATATCACCTTGCGCCAAATGAGTAATAACCGTTACTCTATCGACCAGTTAATGCAGCTGCTTTGGTCACATTACGGCATCAAGAATATCGGTACGCCGAATGACGTTATACATACTCTGTGTAAAGCACACTTCAATATTGATATTTCTTCATTTCTTGATATTGCGATATACACGACAATGGATTTACCATTGGACACAATGGTTCAGTCGATTGGACTAAAGCTTAATTTACGCAGTCGAGCTAGCGCGGATGATAAGGGCGGCAAGGCTAATAAAGAGACGACGAAGCATGCTTTTGGCGCTACTTTTAAAGACCAAGGCAGTGGCGTTGTATTGCAGACAATGCATGACGGCTCGCCTATTGTTCAAGCGGGAGCTCAACTAGGCGATGTATTGATTGCCTTAGGTCAGTGGCAAGTAAACGCGGGCAACTTACAGAGATTGTTGGATAATCAACAGAGCTCAAAGGTAGACATTACGCTGCTGCGACAAGGCCGAATTATTCGCAGTAGTTTACCGATTAAGCCTGCGATTAACGATACGGTCTACTTTACTATTGAGAATGCTGAAATCTTTGACGCTTGGATTTCTGGAGCTGTTTCCCAGTAGGTATTTTTTGCTATTACTCAGCAGAGAGAGCATCAACAACGAGGGCTGGATCTAAGCGTTCTTTAAACCAATTGATGCGCCAGTCAAGGTGTGGGCCGGTTACGCGGCCCGTTGCACCCATCTCAGCAATCTTCTGGCCTTGTTTCACCATATCTCCCCGTTTAACATCAATAGAGGATAGATGAATAAAGGTTGATGATACGCCGAGTCCGTGGTCAATAATGAGTGTGCCGCCAGAGTAATACATATCCTTATGCGCTAAGGTCACAACGCCATCAATTGGTGCAACGATATCAGTGCCCACAGGACCAGCAATGTCCAAACCGAAGTGTGGGCGCTTGGGTTCGCCATTAAACACTCTTTGGCTGCCGTAAACTCCCGAGATAGGTCCTTTTGCTGGCAATATGAAATCGCTCAAAAATGCGGTTTGCTCTGAGCTTGTCGCGCGCGCTGCGGCTATTTGCATATTATCTTCCCGAATACGCGCTAGTACCTCTTTTGGAGGAGAAACATATTTAGCAGCTACACCTTCAATGCGCTGCACATTGTATTCACGTTTAAGCAACTGAAGTGATTCTTGATTGCGGGTCAATTCACCGGGCAGTTGCCATTCTAAATTTTGCGTTAATGTCGCGTCTCGCCCAAAACCCAGAACAAAATCACCGGATGCTAAAATATTAAGTGCTTTGCCGTTCAACCAAACAGCACTGCCTGCGGGCAGCTTTCCCCTCAGCAGCGCGCCTTGCATCAACTTTCCATTTAATTCAGGCTGCTTTGTGACTTCTGCAGCGGATAACTCAAGTACACTCTTGGTGCTAGTATCATTTGCCAATACACTGATATTAAAAAACATGGCGCTACAAATAACTGACAAAACGCCACTTTTAATAAAACGATAACCGTGCTTTCTTGTGGATTTATTCATCAGCAACTATAGCACCCTTGCCTACACCTTCGAACGCTCTCACTTCTAACTTAACATCGGTCATCGTTTTCAGTTCATCAAACATAAATTGCGCTAAACATTCAACAGTTGAATCGGTCTCAATGATTTCACAGGCCTGTTTCTCAATGGCCATTTCAAACTCACCCTGGGATGCTTCGTATTTGAAACAATAGTATTTTTCGTCATTGATATTATCGTGCTGAAAACTCAACTCACTTGATGTTACTAAATCCTCATGAGTACCGATGTAAATATCGGCCCATCTTTTTGCCCAATAATTTTGCCACGTTTCACTTTCTTTTCCATCTTCAAAAACCAACACTTTTGAACGATGCCCATGCGCAATACGCTGACAGTTACCATCATGTTTTTTAAGTCCGTGAGTGTAGTGATAAAAATCGGTCGGAATGACTTCTTCACGCAAAAAAAGCTCTACAGAGTGCACATTTTCTGGCAAGTGAATTTTTATGACCTCTTTCAAATACTCTGTTACTGAGCTCATATTGACCTCATCAGAGTACACAAATGCATACGCTTCAGGCGGGCAATATAGATGCATACTTTGCGCATTTTCAGCACCGTCATGTTGGTAAGAAAAGTCAACTTGAACACGTTCATTACTGTCATCGTGGGTGATGGTCGTGCACTGATTTTCAGCCGGTACGACAAGTTTATGATCAACGTATTCATCAATCACGTGCTTGAGTTCTTTTTTTACTTTACCGAAATCTTGCACCATGCTTTCTTCATTTAATCCGCCATTCAGCAAAATATCGACAATCCAGCTCTCACCGACCATTCCACGTGTTGGACACAGATAAGAAAAATCCATGACGGTTAAATCGTTTACGAATAATTTCATATCAGCAATTAGCTTCCTTTTGTTGCGCGCAGCAACTGGTCTTTTAAGTTGGGTGGAATACCGCGGATGGTCAGTGTATCTGTATGCGGATCATACAAAATACGTTCACCTAACAGTGGCCTGTCAAAATTAATCGTTACACCTCCGCCGGCTCCGCTAAATTTTGCTAATGATTTAATAACAGCGCGATCTGGTTGGAAACTTTGTTCTAGTGGCACTTCTTGCTGGTCGTTAAATGCAGAAAAAGATTGGCCTGAATCTTCATCTTTCGGTAAAAACTGCGCTATCTCTTCAACGGTAACATCCTCGCCTTCATCTACTTTTTCTTTAAAATAGCTTGCGACGGATCCACGATGTTGGTTTTTTTCATACGCATCGCACTGTTCTTGAGACAAGTAATCGTCGACATTTTGCATCAACTGTTTATTTTGCTGCTTAACGTCAACCTTTTCCTCGCAGCCGATATACTGCAGGAAGAAATCAGACACTTTTCGGCCCATGCGCCCTTTCAAGAAACTAATATATCTAAATTGTTCAGGCGATACCTGCCATTGCGTAATATCAACGCGCACAGCTAACTGCATTTTGCTGAGGTCAAGGTGGTCACTGTAGTCCAAATCCATCTGCTGATTGACAGCCACATGCTGTTTTGTGTCAATGAGCGCAATGAGTAGATACTGTGTTGCGAGATATTCATATTGACTGAATATTAGAAACCCTGTCTCTATCATTTCTTCCTTTGCTAAGGTTTGTAGTAGAAATTCGCCACTTTTGACACTAAAAGCATGAAAATCCATTTCGCTTTGTAATACCTGCGACAAGTCATCAGAAAAAGCATTCTCAGCTTCTTCCGAAAACCCGCCCACGCCCTTTCCTGGCTTGCTATTAAAAGTTGCATGCAGCTGCTGAGCTAAGGTTTCAATATCTTTACTCGCCTCAAAACAGCTCGAGCGTGGAATAAAATGAAGCTTGCCATCGTCTGACAAATTTAAACGATGAACAACAAATTGGTGAATGAGTGCACTCATATACTTAAAAGACTACCTTATAAAATGTGCTAAACTTTTGGTTTAGTATCGTATTTACTGTAGTTTACCGATAAGTACCTCGACAATAAACTTAGATTTTCTAAACAATTGTTTGTGAATGAATAGAGTACCATTATAATCAGCGCTCTGAATCTGGTTAATTGTAACTAGTTTTTCATCAAAAATCACAGGACAGATTAATGCCACAACAATCCCGATACTCTAATAAAGAGTTTGAAGCGGCCATGCAAGACGTTTTTGACGCCTTAGAAAAAAATAATGCAAACCGAGATTTATCATTAATGGTGTTGGGCAATGTGTTATCAAACATATTCACGCAGCATGTCGCGCTTGAAAAAAGAGAAGCAATGGTAGAGCAATTTTGTAATGTATTAAAAAGAGCAGTCAAAGGGAATTAACAACCAAAATGATGTTTAATGAATCGCCAAGACGTAAACAAATAAACGAGCTCGTTGCATGGGGACATTGGTTTGCTCTCGCGAATATTTTGATGGCATTGATCATATCATCGGGGTATTTGTTGTCGTCGCCCATTGCAAGCACGCCCGTGAGCATCACTTATACGCTGATAACGTGGGTTGGTCACATTAGTTTTATTACGTTCTTCGGCTTCGTGCTCTTGCTATTGCCACTTTGCTACAAAGTGAAGCAGCCTCGCATACTGAAAACCATTGGTTCTGTTATAGCGGCTATTGGGTTAGCACTCCTTGCGTTTGACGTATTGCTTTACAGTAAGACAGGATTTCACATTACTTTTAGTTCTGCTGCATTACTGCGAAGTGAAACCGAAGGACAGATGGGCGCATTCAATTGGTTGCAGTGGTTTTATCTTCTATTGCTGATAGTCGTATGGCTGATGTTTCAACTTGTGCTTGCTAATGCTATTCATAAGCGAATAAAACGATTTATGAAGGTACATATTGGCGTCTATGTCACAAGTGCGTTCGTAACTTGCTTTATTGGTAGTCATGCAATACACGTATGGGCCGATGCAAATTTGTATGCTCCGGTATTGCAACAAGACAATATGCTTCCACTTTCTTATCCAGCAACGGCTAAGACATTGATGTCGCGCATCGGTGTATTCGATCTTCAGGACTACAAACAACGCCAAAATTTACAATTCAACGATAGTGACATAACGTTCAACTATCCCCCAAAGCCCATTTATTGTTCAGTCGACGCAACGCAGAAAGTCCTCTTTGTTAGTTTACGCAATGCTTCTCTTTCAACAGAACCTGAAGGCTTGATAGATAATGGTTTCCACTTTGTTAGCGACACATTGAAAAATGATTATTTAATGTCGGTCGTGTACGGTTTGCCGCAAGGCTTATTGCCAAGCGTAGCTGGCTCACAGCCGGTTACACTCGCGTTGTCAAAAGCGTTTAATCTTGACGTTAGCATGTACAACCATGAAACCAGCAACCAAGACAATGCTGAGCAAAAGCCCTTCTATTCTAGCAATTGGGACGAGTTCACGAAAAAATTAAATGAACAACAAAGCGGTTTGTTTATGGCAACGGTCACGAATGAAGAGTTAGCTTCAATCGATTTGCAGGACCTTTCAGCGACTACAAAAATTCTTTTTGTCGCACAGCCAGAAAACAGTCCCTATCATAGACTGTATAGCAATTTGCCAATCAAAACGACGATGTCGACTACGGAAGACATTGCGCCCACTATTTTAACGCAACTCGGCTGTAACGCGGCGCCAAATAACTATACGATTGGCCAAGCATTGCAGTCACCAACCCGAGCTTGGGCAGTCAGCTCGCAGGGTAGACATTTAATTGTTGTACACAAAGGCTTAATTACGGAAGTGAGTAAGGATGGTAGTTTTGAAATTCGAGATTATATGACGAACGAAAAAGTCCTGACTGAAATCGACACTAACCTGTTAAGTCGTTCAATTAAGCACATTACTGCTTTTTCAAAACAGTAAGCAACACATTCAAAGCATTGTAGAAGGTCACGCCTTAATGGAAAAGGAGTTACTTAAGGCGTACTTTCGATAGTTCCTACATGAGTTCAATATGCATATTGCGCACAAAAAGCTCTTTTCCAACATGCGGTCCATTTAGCAACACCACCTTGCTTAAATCCATCATGTTTTTGTATATTCGGTCAGTGTTTGAGGGATGCACTATTTTGCTACTCCACTCTATTACTAGTGCCTGAGTACCCTGCGGTAGCGTATAGTAAGCAATGTCATTACCAGACTCTGCCGTTTGACCAATAATCAGCGGATAACCTTCGGTGGTAATCAATTTAGCAACATCAACAGGAGCAGCTTCAACTACAGAAGCAGTAGGTAAACTAGATACTCCTTCCTTAGTTAAATAGGCCAACACCCTGTCCAACTTTTCTATCACTCTCTTCCCTACTGGATTTTTAGCTGCTATCACGTGCAAACTAGAGGTTTCCATTATGCCGTCAAGTGCAATAATCAGCTGTTTACGGTGTGAAAAATAGTCGTTTAATTGTTGAACCATCACACCCTCAGTCATGGGTAAAACATCGATCACGTTGTTAAACAATGCGGTTAAAGCCTGCTTCTCACTAGCGAAAACAGTCGCCTCAGTTAACTCTTTGTCAATCGACTCACCATAGCTATACCCAGACACGCGCCCTATCCGTTTTTTGTCTGCATAAGCTTGTTGCGCTGCGTCTGATGTAAGATATTGACGGTTAAAATACACCTTGCTGGTCACTGAAAAAATAGGTTGTGAAAACAGTACCTCTTGACTTCTTTGAGGTGTTTTAAAATAAGGAAACGATAAAACCGCTTTTTGATTTTTTACTTTCAAATAGGATAATTCATAGGGCATATATTGCCAGCTTGTTTTGGTGCCTTCAAAGTCATACAAGATCTCAATCAGTCGCGCGGCAGAGCCGCTCTTTTCACCCTCAGCATTAATATAAGGGGGCCAGCTATCTGTTAATATAATGAGTTTTTCATTTCCATGCGCAGGCACAAAAAAGCAAGATAATGACAATAGTAATAATGAACACCGAGTAAATCTTTTTGCAAGCCCTGTAGATATCGTATTTGTTAACGCTAATCTCATCATTCTTGCTACCTCGACTTAATGATTTTATAAACAAATACCAGTAATAGCGTCAGAAAAAAACCTGAGCCAAACATTACGTCGGTATCAATTTCAGCAATGAATTGCAGCATAAATGAACGACTGTCGTCATTATAATCAAGCGTAGGACGCGACATCATTTCTCGGCTTAGCTCAGTAAGATAAAGTGACAGCTCAAACACAGTGAAGAAGCTTAATGCAACCAGCAGTAAGTCGGTCAGCAACGAGCTTCGCTCCCGTTTTTTATTTTCTGTTTCATCAATTTTACTAGTGCAAATTTCAATCATACGCTGGCCGTTTGCGCTTAACGCTTCATAATTCCAGCATTCCAGTATATTCACTAAAATAAGCCTTTTAGACTGTGTCAAATAATTCAAGTGATCGTGAAAGGCAACCTGATGCAGACGCGACGTTACCCGACTACGACTAAGTATGGTCTGCGCGTCGTTCTTTTTATTTCCGTTGTAAGCAGAATCAATAGCCTGTTTGAGATGCTTATTGCAGTTTTCCTGAGCTGCATAATAATATTGCGCTAAAATCATCGCATCGATACGCTCATCATTTACCTCAGTATTGATAATGACGTAGTTTAGCCAGGTTAAAGAAAATGATTTGTGACCTGAAATAATATCAGCAGCGTCCTTAGGACGATGCGTGTGTTTGAGCCACTCCGTAATAAGTGTTTTGATGCGTTGGCTTTCTATTTCTGGTTTTTTTAATAAAATTGCGCGTGACACCCATAAAATTTGAGCTTCTTTATTAGCGCTATGATCCATATGCAGAAAGTCGCCTAAATGCTTGCTGCTGATATGTGTAATGGATTCGATGAATGCAGAATATATATCTTTAATAGCCGCTATCGTTGCATCCTGACCCGCTTGTTCAAGTGCCTTTACATTGTCAGAATAATCAACTGTTATATCAAGTACGGCGATACCAATATTGTTGGGAAAAACATGTATCTGCAAATTAGGGTTAAGTTGCTTATTGCTCCAAGTGAACAGCCTGTTGTCCCAGCTATCACTATCAATAGATTCATATTCCGTTCTTTTCGCCGACGCCATGGGTGACAGATCGTCTTCAAACTGATCATGAATAAGACTTGTAAAAGCGGAGAATTCAGCGGATGAACGGTCAACGCCAGTTTTTAGTTCGATTGGGATGTAAACAGGTGCGATTGTTCGGATGCTGATTGGCAATGGTTCCATCGTGCAGAGTCCTTTTGCGTTTTGAGCCCCTTACAATATTTTTACTATAGCGGCGTTTTTAAGTAGCCAGAAGGATAAAAGCTAATCCGAGACAATGCAAGGGCTATTGATTTTATTGGTTTTGTTTAAAATATCGCTGTGGATTATCGTGCTAATATTGTCGACAGGCTATGCGTTACAGCAATCGATGTTTTCCCTGATAAACGTGATGTAGCAGTTAGTGCTAGGGCGCTTTTCTTATTGGCATCCTCACATTCAATGTTAAACCAAACAGCGTGGCCAAGACCTGCCGTCATCGCAGCCTCCATGTCTGAAAGTTTATCTCCAACCATGATGCTGTTTGCTAAGCTTATATCGTGTTTTACAGCCGCAGTGATTAGCATCCCAGCTTTGGGCTTCCGGCATTCACACACCTGTCGATATTGCTCTAGTTTTGCCTCTGGGTGGTGCGGGCAAAAAAGCACATCATCGATAACAGCACTCTTTTCGGCAAATTGTGACACCATCCATGCACTTAGGCGTTCAAAGTCAGCCTC
The DNA here is from genome assembly GCF_000226565.1 of Glaciecola nitratireducens FR1064. Classification (NCBI taxonomy): domain Bacteria; kingdom Pseudomonadati; phylum Pseudomonadota; class Gammaproteobacteria; order Alteromonadales; family Alteromonadaceae; genus Brumicola; species Brumicola nitratireducens. Next base: position 2,193,839 of record NC_016041.1, read on the forward strand.
GGTGTACATACCGCGACCTATTCCAGACTGATTAGTAACAACAATTACTTTATAGCCTTGCTCATTGGCGCGTTGAACTAAATCGAAAATGCCATCAATAAATTCAAAATCTGTTGTGAGGTGGACATAGCCATGATTAACGTTGATAACACCATCCCGATCTAAAAATAACGCCTTGTTCATAAGCCTCCTTCTGTCTCAGCACAGCTATCTTGTGAAACCTTTGTCTTGTTTGCATCACTCGTTAAAAGGTCAGCTTCAGAAGCGTTTTGTAGTGCTGCCGATGATTTGTTTAGTTGCCATACCGTAATAGTGAAATCGGCTGTAACCTGAAGTAACTCTTGCTGGATCAGTGCGCGTTGTTGAGCATTAGTTTTCCAATAAAAGGGGGTCATTTGTAACAGTGCTGAGCGTACTTCAGGACTGCTTAATGCCACACAAAAATTAAGTTGGTGCCGTTCAGCAATCTCAAAACTCGACAAGTTAGCGGCGTTTTCTTCATGTAATTGAGGGTTCTCATAAACCAGCTCTTTCAATTCAAATAAATGTTTTGCTCCTGGGTCAACCGTAATAACGATTCCATTTGAACGTAAAACCCGAGCATATTCGCTAGCACATGCCGGCGCAAAAACTTGTAAAATAACGTCTTGAGAATGGTGCAAAACTGGGATGTTTATGGTGGATGCAACAACCAATTGTTTATCTTTATTTCTCTTTGCGGCGGCAATCACTGCAGCCTTCGATATATCGTGTCCAGCAAAGGAATAATTAGTCGAATTATGGTTTACATCTGGGTCTAAAAGCAATTTAGAAAGCTCGTCAATGTAGTAACCTTCACCGCACCCGGAATCGTATACCATCACTGGGCTGCCGGGAGGATTATCGGGGTTACGCAGCACCTCAAAATCATTACTATTAGCAAGCATTATATCGCTAATAACATTTGACAGCTTTACAACCAACGCTTGGTACGGTTTTTCAGCAAAAAAGGTAGTTCTGGCAGCCACCATTTCGGCATCGTCACCTGGCATTTTCGAGCGCTTATTTTGCACAGGAAGCAAATTAACGTAACCCTGTTTGGCCTTATCAAAAGTGTGATTATTGTCACATGACCAGGTTTTCAAGGGGCTGTTAAGCGCATCATCTTGATGTGTTTTTAGAGGTAATTTACAAAGTGGGCATTGCCACATAATTATAAAAACTTAGTTCATTAATTTGAGGGCATGATACCACACCCTCATAAAAACTCAGCAGACCTGTTAGCCGTGTTTATAAGCGTTAAATACGCTAGAAAAATCTAATCTGCCATTACCTGCATTACCATGCATTTGAAATATTGATTTAGCTAATTGACCTAAGGGAACGACAGATTCGTTATTTGCTGCTGTGCTCATGGCCAGTCCAAGATCTTTGTTCATCAAGTCGACCAAAAAACCGCCTTGATAGTCGTTTGAAGATGGCACATTTGGCATGACGCCTGGACACGGATTGTACAATTCCAATGTCCAGTTTCGACCTGAGCTTTGTAGCATGATATCTGACATAACTTTCGGATCTAAACCGTTATCAATACCCATTTGCAGTGCTTCTGACGTGCCGGCCATTAAAATGGCAAGCAGCATATTATTGCAAATTTTCGCAACTTGTCCGGCTCCAACATCGCCCGCGTGAAATATGTTTTTTCCCATCGCCTGCAGACAAGTATGGGCTTCGTCGAAGTCTGCTTTGTCGCCGCCGACGATAAACGTCAGGGTGCCCGCTGCAGCCCCTGCTACGCCGCCAGATACAGGTGCATCAATAAAACGATGACCATGTGACTTTAGCTGCTTGCCAATGCTTATCGCAGAGCTTGACTCAATTGTACTGCAGTCAATAAATAGAGCCTTACCTGTAAGATGATTAACAATACCATCGTCATCAAAATACAGTGATTCAACATGTTTACCTGCTGGCAGCATCGATATAACGATATCTGCGTTTTCAACAGCTTCAGCCACACTTTTACTTGGCTTTGCGCCAGCATCCGCTAGCAGCTGAACCTGCGATTCAACAAGGTCAAAAACAGTAACATTCAGCTGCGCTTTGACCAAGTTTTTAGCCATTGACGCTCCCATATTGCCCAATCCAAAAAATGCAATATTAGTCATGTAAAACTCCATAAGTTTGTTCAAGTTGATGCAAAGGATGCGTCGCCTCAGCAAAATAAGAAAAATGTGCATCAATAAGGTCTTGAGGTACATCATCGCTGGTCTGATATAACCATTGAGGAGCAAAGTCTTTATCAATTAGCAGTGCTCTCACTCCCTCCTCAAATTCACCGTACATACTGCAGTTTACTGCCATATTCAGTTCTTGGCTAAAACACTGAGCTAGCGTTAAGCCCTTGCTTCGCTTTAACTGTTCAAACACTAAATTAGCGGTGATAGGACTGCCATTTTTCAGTGTTTTCAACGCTTTTCCCCACCACCTATCGTCACCCTTCTGCTCCACGATATTGGTCAATGATGAGATGGCCTCAGATAAAGTCTGTGCTTTAGCCAGCTGACTTAAGATCGCAAAATTCGAGTGAAGTCTTGTGTCAATAGAGGCAAATGAGAGTTCGTCCGTTTGTTGTAACGCTGACAGCACTTGTTCAATACTTTGTTCAGAGACGCCGTCAATTTCAACTAACTGAGTTAACAGTGTTTGCTTACTAGAATTAGCCAATTTATGGCTGGCTAATTTGACATCAACAGCGTCTGCACCATTAAAACTGGCGCCCGTTATTCCCAAAAATAGCCCTACGCCGGCCGGCATTTTATTTAGGAAATAACTTCCTCCTACATCAGGAAACAAGCCAATACTGATTTCAGGCATTGCGAACCTTGATGTTTCTGTAGCGACTGCAAATTTCGAGGCAGCGAACAAACCTAAGCCGCCGCCCATTACAATGCCACTTCCCCACATAATTATCGGCTTCGGATAAGCATGAATGCAGTAGTCGAGGCTGTACTCTTGAGTAAAAAAATCGATTAAAAACTGAGGCGGATGGTCAAGTTTCGATTTATTTTTGTTCGATTCTTCATTGCGTACTTGCTTCATCGCTTGATGCATCGAAACAACGTCACCTCCGGCGCAAAAAGCTTTGTCACCGGCGCCTTCAACAAATACGGCGACCACAGAGTCGTCATTACGCCATTCGTCTAAACAAGCGCTCATCAATTGCACCATTTCAAGATTAAGTGCATTTAACGACTTTTCTTTATTAAGTGTAATAAGCCCTATGAATTCACCCGATCTTTGACGCGCGAGTAACTTAGTTTCAATGACTGCCATGCTTACTCCTACAGTATTTCTATATCAGAGGAGATCAAACGACGACCAATAATAACGCGCATAATCTCATTTGTGCCTTCGAGTATCTGGTGCACTCTTACATCACGTACATGACGCTCCAGCGGATATTCTTTGATGTAGCCGTAACCGCCGTGTATTTGCAATGCCTGATTACAAACCTCGAAGCCAACATCGGTAGCAAAGCGTTTCGCCATTGCACAGTAAGTGCTCTTATCGGGGTGATTGTTATCTAATTTACTTGCCGCTAGCCTAACCATTTGTCGTGCAGCAACAAGTTCTGTCGCCATGTCGGCAAGTTTGAATTGTAAAGCCTGAAAGCTGGCTAATGGCTTACCAAACTGCGTTCTCTCTTGCATGTAAGCTTGTGCTGTATTTAATGCCTGCTGCGCAGTACCGATAGAACAAGTAGCAATGTTCACGCGCCCGCCATCGAGGCCTTGCATAGCAAACTTAAATCCCTCGCCTTCATTACCCAGCAGTGCATCGGCACTCACTTCCACGTCGACAAACGTGATCATCCTTGTCGGCTGCGCGTTCCAACCCATTTTTTCTTCTGCTTTACCATACTCAACGCCTTTCGCATCAGCAGGTACAACAAATGCAGAAACTCCGGCCGCGCCAGCTTCTCCTGTGCGGGCCATAACCACTAATACTTGTGTGGCTCCTGCGCCCGAAATAAATACTTTAGCGCCATTTAACACATAGCCTGAATCTGTTTTTCTCGCGGTCGTGCGCATCGAGGCAGCATCCGAACCTGAACCAGGTTCAGTTAAACAATAACTCGCAATGTTTTCGCCTGTCACCAAGGTCGACATCCAAGTTTCTTTAACTGCTGTCGTGCCCCAAGTTGCGATCATCCACGTTGCCATGTTGTGAATGGTTAACATAGCCGTGGTTGTTGTGCAGCCCATAGAGAGTTGTTCAAAAATAATGGAAGAATCTAGTCGAGAAAGGCCCAGACCGCCATCTTCTTCAGGCGTATACAAACCACAAAAGCCAAGCTCACCGGCTTTTCTGATTGTTTCAATAGGAAAATGGTGTTCTTGATCCCATTTAGCTGCAAATGGCGCTAGCTCTTGATCAGAGAATTGTTTCGCGGTTTCAGCAAAAGCAGTTTGATCTTCATTTAATTCAAAATTCATAGTTGAGTCTCTCTGTATTCAATTTTTCGTCGGCAAAAGAATAGCGTAGCAAACTCTAGGAGTAAGCTACGTTAGTTCAATGTGGCCGAATCAAACGGTAATAGATTACTTTAGTTCAATCGTCATGTTGGGACCTGAAGGAATATCGTCATCTAACCAACGAGAAGTAATCGTTTTTGTCTCGGTGTAGAAGCGGACGCCTTGCTTTCCGTATGCATGAAGATCGCCGTAAAATGAATTTTTCCAACCGGTAAAAGAGAAAAATGGAAGCGGCACTGGGATCGGAACATTAATACCGACTTGACCAACCTCTATATCGCTCTGATATTTACGAGCAGCTGCACCACTAGCAGTAAAGATTGACGTACCGTTACCAAATGGGTTCGAATTAACTAGCTCAATTGCTTCCTCAAGCGTATTGACGACCATACAGCATAAGACCGGACCAAATATTTCTTGTTGATAAATACTCATTTCAGTCGTGACATCAGTGAAAACAGTTGGGCCAACCCAGTTACCGCTTTCATATCCTTCCAAAGTAAAGTCAGAGCCATCAACAAGACAGGTAGCGCCTTGCTTCTTGCCTTCTTCGATAAGTGACAATACTTTTGCTTTTGCCTGAGGACTGATCAATGGACCAAATCCAGCGTCTTTGTCATCCCAAAGTCCAGGTTTGACTTCACCAATTCTTTTCGCTAACTCTGGTATCCATTCTGCGCTTTCACCCACGAAAACAGCGACTGAAATTGCCATGCAGCGCTGTCCCGCTGCACCAACGCTTGCGCCAACTAAATTGTTTAACACAAATTCTTTATTGGCGTCAGGCATAATCACAGAGTGATTTTTGGCGCCTGCAAAGCATTGCGCACGCTTCAAGTTGTCAGTTGCTGTTTTATAGATATGCTGCCCAACCGGCACGCTACCGACAAATGAGACAGCCTTTATCGCATCGTGGTTAAGCAAATAATTGACTTGATCTTTGCCACCATGTATCACGTTCAACACACCTTTAGGTGCGCCGGCTTCAAGAAAGAGTTCAGCTAATTTCATTGGTGTTTTTGGGTCTTGCTCAGACGGCTTCAATATGAATGTATTACCACTGGCAATTGCCAATGGAAACATCCATAGCGGGATCATCGCTGGGAAATTAAATGGCGTAATGCCTAAACAAACACCGAGGGGTTGAATCATACTGTAGGTATCAATGTTAGTTGCTACGTTCTCAACAGTTTCGCCCATCATCATCGAACTAATATTGGCAGCCTGCTCAACAACTTCAATTCCACGCCAGACGTCCCCTTTTGCATCAGCAAATGTTTTACCCGTCTCTTCGCTCAGAATTGTGGCAATTTCATCATGGTGTTCTTTAAGCAGATGCTGATAACGCATCATTAAACGCGCTCTTTCTGGCACAGAAACCTTTTTCCAAGTTTTAAATGCACTAGTTGCAGCACTAATAGCCTGCTCAATTTCAGCGTCCGTGGCACAGGGCGCATGGGCGATAACTTGGTTGTTAGCAGGATTTGTCACTTCAATAAAATCAGTGCTTGTAGATTGGACAAACTGTCCATCAATCAATTGAGCTATTTTGTTCATAGTAAACCTTAAGATGATTCGATAAGTGAATATGCCGCTACAGTAAACCGGCATTACCTTTACGTAAACGTAAAGTATAGTCGAGCCAGTTCTGTATTGTAAAGTTATTGTTACGTGCCTGTTATGTAATACCGATTTTACTCAAACCTACAGACCTATGTATTTCACTACATACCCAAAAACAGGCCAAATTTCGCTCAACTTGAATGCAACTTAGACTGTCAATTGATAAGCTCAAGACAGAATAAAATGGATGAAATTATTATGATCAAGTACAAAGTCAAAATCGCAATTGTTGAGGACAATGCAACTGCGCGACTCAATTTACGTAGCCATTTAATGTCGTTGGGCGAATTTGATATTGCCAGCTACAGCAACGGCAAGGAACTTAGGAACGGTTTACGTACAATCGATTTTGATCTCGTTGTTATTGATTTTCACCTAGGTCAAAGTAAAAACGGTGTTGAATGGGTTCAGTACTTGACGGAAGCAAAACTAATAAAACCTTCAACGGGCATTGTATTTTTAACCTCTGACAGGGTACCTCAGACAATTAGCCAGATACTTGACGTCCACCCTGACATTCTTATCATAAAACCTTACACCATAAAAACCTTACATACGTCTATTGCTCACTACTTAACTGTTCGTGAAAAAATGAAGCCAGCACTCGAATACTTAGATAATGACCAGTCAACAATGGCCCTCAAGTACATCGACAATGCTCTAAAAGGAAGCATAGGCAAACGCATCAGAGCCGAGTTTACAAAACTCAAGGGACGCTTATTAATCAACGAACAACGCTATTCTGAGGCCGTTGAACTATATCGAGGCATACTCGATCGTTCATCTAACGTGCTCTGGGCGCATTGGGGCCTTATCAAGAGCGAATTTCTGTCTGGGCAATGGCGCCACTGTCAAAATATGCTAGATGGACTATTAGGCGAGCAGCTAACCAAAGACAAGGCGTATGAATGGATGGCATGCGTTGAAATCGGCAAAGGAAATTATAGTTTGGCTGAAAAGATTCTCGACAATATCAAAGAGAATGATCTGACAATTCCTGCAACGAAGCTAAAAGTACTGGCTTACAAGATGCAGGGAAGAAGTGATGATGCAATAAGACTGTTAGAAAAAAAACGCCAGAGTAATTTTACGGTGAAAGAAAGGTTTGATGAATACACCATAGAGCTAGCCAGATATCACTTGCAGCTAGCTGAAAATTCTGCAGTAAATGACCGAGCTCCGAAGCTACATGCAGCAAAATGTCTTATTGGCAACGCCAATAGAAGTATCCTTGACAATCAGACCCAACATCAGCGTGACTTCATGCTTGCTCTTGCCAGCATACTAGAGGGTGACCAGCAAAAAGCAGAACGTATTATCCTAGATAAGACTGTCGGAGATGCAAAGAACGCAAAATTGGCGACTATGGTCGACGCAATTAAAGTCTGGTTTGGCTTGGGCAAAGAAGATAAAGCGCGTGAAATCTGGAACGAAGTAGATAAAAAGTTATCCGCTAAAGATAACCAGATAGATTTTATATTGGCCGGTAGCTTAATACTAGAAACGGAAAAGTCACTTGGGCTATCAGAAGAAAAAGCCAAACGAGTAAACGACGAAGGCATGGCTTTCTATCTTGGTAATCGACTGAACGACGCCATCGAGCTTTTTTATAAAGCGCGTCAGTTGAATCCCGGCGTACCTGCCTTCACACTCAACTTATTACAATGTTTAAGCGACATAAAGAAAGCCGAATACAAAGACCAAAAAACTATCGAGTTAGTAGAGGAATTGAAAGACAAAAGCTTATCCGAATCAAATAAGAAAAGATTTACCTTGATTCAAAAGAAGATAAATGACTTTCCTGAAGCATATCGCATGCCCGAATATGACGAACAACTGTCGGAAGATGTTGCCTAAAACTCATACAATATCCGCTTTTAATTACTGACTATTACGCACTCGCTGTTACACTACAAAAAACACGTTAACACGAGAATAATATGACAAGTACATTCTATGATTTAGATTATGTTGCTAACAATGGCGAGACCGTTCCATTTGAGCAATACAAAGGCAAAGTCGTCCTTATTGTTAATACCGCAAGCAAATGTGGATTCACGCCTCAGTATGATGGATTAGAAGCTTTATACAAAACACATAAAGAACATGGCTTTGAGCTAATTGGTTTTCCATGCGATCAATTTGGTCATCAGGAGCCCGGCACGGATAGCGATATTGCCGAATTTTGCGAAATGCGTTTCAATCTATCATTTCCACTTTCGAAAAAAGTAGAGGTTAATGGAAACAACGCCGCACCAATCTATAAGTTATTGAAAGATGAAGCTCCGGGTATATTGGGAAGCAAACGCATAAAATGGAATTTCACTAAATTCTTGATTGGCAAAAATGGTGAAGTGTTAAAACGCTACAGCCCAACCACCAAGCCAAAGCAAATTGAAGCTGACATTACGAAAGCCTTAAACGCTTAGATTAATTTGGCGGGTGACATGATTTGTGGTTATTCGCTTTTCTTTATGATCAAATGAAAATATTTGCCGAGCCACATATAGGGCTCGGTTGCTCCGTACTTCATTTCTAACTGCAGTATCTTGTCATACTCATCAACTTGCTTAGTGCGGTCTTGTAAGTAATCATGAAAACATCTTATTCCCGCTTTGTGTTCAATTGTAAACTGTGGGTATTTATCCTTTATATATTGAATCATCTCACTTGGTCGTTGCGCGTTATGCGGGTTTAACCTTACCTGATTGCGAGCTTTGAGACCGGCATCAATATAATCAAAGTTTCCCCAAATCGCATTATTAAACAGAGCTGCATCACGATTAAAAAAAGTTAATGACAATCGGCCGCCCTTGCGTAACTGAGTAAATAACTTGTCGACAATCATCATCGGCTGCTGCACCCACTCAAGTACAGCGTGGCACAGTATGACGTCAAAATGCTCTGAGTAATCAAGTGATAGTATATCTGTTTGTTCAATACTCGCATTTGCTGTCACGGCTAAACGCTGCTTCGCAATATTTAGCACTTCGTCTGAGCCATCGCACAATGTGACATCATGGCCAGCTTGCGCAAATTCTAATGACATCATTCCTGTGCCACCACCCGCGTCTAAAACTCTATAGGACTCCGGTGAATGAATTATTGCCGATAAATAATGCAACAGCATTTGATGACGCAAACGCCCTTTACTGGTGCCATAAATGTTGTTATCAAATTTATTAGCAATGCCGTTAAAAAAAGTATCCGTTGGCGTAACTAGTTTTTTATCTTTCATGTTTATTCGTTCTTATCCAGTTACGTTGCCCGGCTTTAAATCAGCGTATTTATATCAGCAACTTTCAATCAGGCCTATGCCGGATTAGGGATGTCCACAAACTCAACTTCGACGTTCGACACGCGGCTTAGATACTCTCCTAATGCCTTTACGCCATAGCGTTCAGTAGCGTGGTGACCAGCAGCAAAGTAGTGAATATCAAGTTCGCGCGCACTGTGTGTTGTTTGCTCTGATATCTCTCCAGAAATAAAGGCATCAACGCCTAGTTCCGCACAAGCATCAATATAGCCTTGTCCCCCACCTGTGCACCACGCGATCTTTTTAATCGTTTTATCCGAGTTTGCGCTCACATGCACGGGTTCTCGCTGTAAAATACTTGCCAATTGCTGTTTAAAGTTGATTGCCTCAACCTCTCCCCCTAGTTCTCCCCACATTACTATGCCACTTGGCTTCAAGTTGGGGTGACACTGAATATTATTTACCTGCAATAAATTCCCTAGTTGTGCGTTATTTCCCAGCTCTGGATGAATATCAATGGGTAAATGATACGCTAGTAAATTAATATCGTGCATTAGGAGCGATTTAATACGGCGCATTTTAAGACCTGTAATCGTCTGAGACTCCCCTTTCCAGAAATAGCCATGATGAACCAAAATACAGTTTGCCTTGCGCTTGATTGCCTCATCAATTAGAGCCTGAGATGCTGTTACGCCGGTAATGACTTTATTAATTTCATCAGAACCTTCCACTTGCAGTCCATTTGGGCAATAATCGTTAACCGTATTTGGCAGTAGTAAATCGTCAATTAAGGTAATAAATTCATGTCTCTTCACAAAAATATAGCTCCATAGCCACTCAAATTAGACATTTGAAATAAAAAAGGTTTACACTGTTACTATCTTAACATTAGTACAACAAAAAGGGTTCATAAGAACAGATGAGCAAATTAGACAAAGACGGCGTCTTAGCAAAATTCACGGCTGCATATGAAGCAGCAAATGGTAAAGCTCCAACTATCGAGGCTAAAGGTGGTTGGTACAGTGTAGACGGTGGTAAAAATATCCGTTTAGCACAGCTGGAAGAAATGGCTGATAGTATGGAAACGCCTGCTCCTAAAAAAGCAAAAGCGGAAAAACCTGCGAAAGAAGCTAAAGCGGAGAAGCCAAAAGCTGCTGCAAAAGCAGACAAGCCCAAAGCACCTGCTAAAGCGAAAGCAAAAGCTAAGAAATCGGCTTCGAGCTTTTCAGTGAAGGATTTTTATACTAAGCAAATTCAAGACACTAATCCTGGTGCTAAAGCTCCAAGGTAGTTGCTCTGAGCCAAGCTTACGACAACCTAAAATAGTAGGTTAATAATTAAAAAAGCGGCTAAGCCGCTTTTTTATTGCTCAAATTTTAGAAATCAGCTAGCGATATAGCTTGTTACCTGCATCGACTAATCTCATGAAAGTTTGCTCGACCGCTTGATATGCTGAAAACCCAAGCTTTTGTGCTAAAGTCTTCTTAACTGCATATTTGATGTTGAACAGTTTAAAACGACTATTTGCTTCCATTAGAAAGTCATCAGACGTTTTCAACTCATCAACCAAGTTCAGTTCTTTAGCTCTTTGTCCATACCAATATTCGCCTGTCGCAACTTTATCGATATCTAGCTGTGGACGATGTTGCTGAACAAACTCTTTGAACATAAGATGCACGTCTTCAATTTCTGCTTTGAATTTATTTCGCCCTTCCGCTGTGTTCTCACCGAACATCGTTAAAGTACGCTTAAAATCCCCTGCTGTATGTTGTTCAAACTCAATATCGTTTTTCTTCAATACCTTATTAAAGTTCGGTAACTGCGCAATAACACCAATTGAACCAATAATAGCAAACGGAGCACTAATTACGTGGTCTGCTACGCAGGCCATCATGTATCCGCCGCTCGCAGCCACTTTATCAACACTGACAGTCAGTTTGATTTCTTTATCTTTGATGCGCTGCAGTTGAGATGCCGCAAGTCCGTAGCCATGCACAACGCCACCACCACTTTCAACGTTAACTAACACTTCATCATCTTTGCTTGCGACACACAGTATCGCGGTAATTTCTTCGCGCAGTTGCTCAACCTCTTGCGCGTTCATTGAGCCATTAAAGTGCAAAACGAACATGTTACTTTTTTTATCTTCGCCTTTCTTGGCTGATTTCTTTTTCTGCTTTTTCTTTTCTTCTTTTTCAGCTTTTTTCAGCTCGTCCTTATCTAAAAGAACATGCTGTGCTTGGCTTTTGATATCGTCGAAATGTTCAGATAAAGACTCGAACTCTAGGTTACCGCTGGTTTGCTTCTGCTTTGCAGCCATACCAACAATAAAGCCAACAACGACAACTATCGCAACAACGATGGTAATTGCTTTGGCCAAAAACAAACCATATACAAATAAAAATTCCAAACTACGCTCCTATTGACTTCAATTATGCGCTACATTGCTTTGGGAGATATTGGGCTGAAACGAAAAAACAAAAGGGCCAAAAGGCCCTTTTAATTTTGATGTACACGCTACTCAACATCATCTACTGCGCGAATTTATATCACATAAATTAGACACGCACTTCAAATAATAGCGAATTTCGCCTAATTACTCTTGAGGTGCATTACTAACATTCATCTCTTTAACCAAATTCGCTGCGATATCTGCCTCAGTAAAGCGCAATGGACGCAATTGCGGTTGAGAAGAATAAAGTTTGGTTTGATCATCAGATTGCTCCGACTCAGGATTATGCGATTGTGAGTAACTTAAAAGACCACGAGCAACAGGACCATCTTCCGTAAAGTTAGCTATAAACATCCAGCTACTCCCGTAAGTTATATGGTAACCCTTAGCATCAGCACTCAATATCGATGTATTGTCCATCATAGGATAGGTATGACTAGGCAGTTCAGTACCATTGTTAGAGGTTCTTGCATCAAATACATTAAAACCACCCTCTACGTTGTGCGCTCCGCCCCATGGGAAGCGTTCGCCACTCGGTAGACCTTCTGCAGTGCCTTTCTCAACAAACTGAACTTCGCCCAATGTCGCATCTAATGCGATGCCGGCACGTTCAATTTTGTCGATTGCAGTCGCTAATTGCATCAGTGTAGTGGAGTTATACTTTAAGCCTCTTGGCGTATTGAGAACGTCGTCTGCATCATAAGCAACGGCCCACTGAGGATTGCGTCTAAATTGAAATGCAAACTCTCTAAAGACGTGAGCGCCGACACTATCAACATTCATTGTCGCGTCCCAAGCACTCATTGCGTCACAACCTTCACCTAAAGTAACCGTACGCCCATTAACATCGAAATCAACCTCTCTGTTTGATTGGCATATAGATAAAATCTCAGTAAAAATATCCTCACTGAGATAAGAACGATTACTAAACAACGCCTCTTCAACTTCCATCATGTTGAATTTGCCGTCAGAGCCCGACGCTTGATTAAGAAGCTTATGCGCCATTCTTGAACGCAAAGACTGTTGGTTGCCCACCTTACCGTATAATGGCGAAACGCCAGTAATTGGATTCTCAAAGTTAGTTAACCAAAAGCTATCATTTGAATTTTGCACATAATCTGTGCCTTCATACTTAGGTGCATTTTCATAGGAGACCGGTGCATTGAAATCAAACGCGCTTGCAAAACCCGGCAGTACCGTAAAACCAGCTACTTCTTTGGTTTGGATTAACAGAGGATTAGTTGTCAGTTCATTCACGGCTGTTGCCGTTAAACCTGGCACTGTTGAATCGTCAATATAGAAAACTTCACCCTCTTTAGACGCGGCCATAGTGTTATTGAAAATAACGCCATCGTAGTCCTTGAATGCTTGTTTAAACTCATTCATATCGCCAGCTAAATTCATTGCTAACCAATGATCCAGAACATCATAATTAGGTAAATTAGCATCTTTTATAGCAAATGCTGAACCGCCTGCTCCCCATCCAAAACTCCCTGGAACTACAATCATTGGGCCATAGTTAGTTGAGTAAGAATTCTTCTTAAGTTTAATTGTTTGTCCTGGTGCAACAGCAACATCAATAACCAGTTCTTTCTTGAAGATAGTTCGTCTATTACCATCAACAGAATGCGTTAGACCACTAGCGTCATCGGAATCTAGTTGAAGTTGATAAACCACAAAGTGCTCTGCTGTAGAGAAAGTGTGGGTCCACGCAACGTTTTCATTGAAACCAATATTGACCGCGCCGGGCAAGCCCATCAATGAGCCACCCATCACATTTAAATGACCAGGAATAGTAGTATGAAATTGCCAAAAGCGTAAATTACCGGTATGTGGGAAATGAGGATTACCCAGCACCATGCCCATACCATTTTCAGTCTTATCCGATCCTAAGCCCCAACCGTTCGATCCCATTTCTTGTGGATTACGTTCTGGTAAGCTGATTGTAGGCTGAATCTTAAATGGAAGTGTTTGCTTTGAATCTACATTAAGGGCTGCTGTTGCAGGCGTTGGTAATGGATTCTCTCCTGGAGGAGCGGCTAGAAACATTGGACCGAGGAAATTTGCTGCTCCAGGTAGAAGTGAAACGCCCATCGAGTAAGTTAGTAAATCGATACTGTCAATTTCCTGCACCCACGGTTGACCAGCGCAGCTAGGATCAATATTCGCAACACCTGTTTCGTTTAGGTATTGGTTGTACCCTTTTGTGTAGCCACTCAGCATTGCGCGACTATTAGCGCTGAGAGTTGCTAAATTTTGCTCTGCGAGTTCACGAATGCCAACGGTCAAGAATCCGAAGTCATTAATAAGGTGTTCTGAATCGCCGCTGCCAGGATTTCTGTCTGGACCTAGGTATTTGGAACGTTCAGAATTATATTTGACGATTTGGTCGGCTAAGATACACAAGTTATCCTGTGCAAACGCATAACCCACACCAAATGACATGCCTTCAAGATTGTCAGCAGTAACATGAGGAACACCATAGTCTGTCCAACGAATATTTGCTTCTAAAACGCCGTCAGTGTCAAATGCAGGTAAAACAGGTGCAGCGGCTGGAGGTGCTGATGGAGCAGCCGGTAACGGCGGCTGAGTCAATGTATATTGCTTTTCATCGCTCCCGCAGCCAGATAGCGCTATTGCAACAGCAACAACCGTAAGTGTTTGTTTGAATAACCCAAAGTGTAAGTTCATCAAGAATATATCCCTTTTTTATATTTTAGATCCAAAACGATACGCCAGTTTAGTCAAAAAACCAGATGCTTTACAATTAATTAATGATTTTTTTACAATTAACATGCACACCTTTGTTAACAGTAAGCAACATTGAGTATTTAAGCCATTTATAAGTGTTTGTTCCCTTACGATTATTGAAACTTTTCCTTACTGCGTGAAACCTTGAAAGATTATAACAATGTTATAGTTAAAAAAAGCCAGCTGTAAAGCTGGCTTTTAGCGTTTATTTATCGATGCTTCAATAATGCTTAATTGGCAACTACGTCTTCATTGGTAATAACAATCACAGTCGCACCCGAACCAACATAATTTGCTAGCTCTCGCTGCATTTCTGCTGTTACAGCTGGGCTTCTAGCAGGGTTTAAGCTGCTCGCATGAGCGCCTTCAACAAATTTTACAATACCGCTAATTGGGCTTGTGCCACCACTAGCCGTGACTGATATTTGTTGTAATCCCATGATATTCGCTAAGGCCTGCTGACCCGCCAAAGGCAATGCTGTCGTTACAGGAATAACTTGGTCAGGCAGATTCTCACCACCATCACCAATCACAGTTTGCATCAGCACTGGGGTGTTGCTTGCTAAATTAGTAAAGTAATTAATAGGATCTGCTGAATCAATCATCGTTTGAGCTGCAAAAGAGAATTGAGCAAACAATGCATTGGCACCAGCAAGCTGCTCTGGCGTTAATGCTGCTAAAAACCCGTTCACCGCACCTACTAATTCAGCCTCTGACACATTAACGGAGCCAAATGTGCTGATTAAGAATGCTTGAAAATCTGGCGAGCCTTGTGACAATAGCAATCCTTTGATTAACGGACCAAACGCCGCTGATTCTAGCAGGAAGTTTGCTGTACCACCGCCTGGAGACTCTAAGGTTGCAGATTGTATTGCAAACATGCTGTCAAAGGCAGCTAGCGGACCTGCAAAACCAGTGTTTGCGATAGACGCAAAGTTACCGCCAGTGATTGCACCAAGAGAAACACCAAAGATTGAAACATTAGATGTATCAATATCAACTGATTGTGATGCTGTTGTATCAACAACCGCATTTAAGCCCAATCTGAGACCTAATAAATCAGATACACTTTGACGCAAGTTGTCTCTTCCTGTCGGTAATACACCTAGGTTAAGGTAGTGCGTTGCACTGACAGTTGTTGCATTTAAATCATCGTTACCATCACCGTCTAAGTCAAAGCCACGTGAGCCGTGTATTGGTTGGTCGATTGCAAAAGTAGCAAAACCTGCCAAAGATAAGGCACCTGTGACGGCAAGCATATCTTCTTTTTGTGATGTAATGCCGTGAGCTAACATAACCACAGGCCAACCAGCGTCTGGCTTTGCAATATCAAAACCAAGAGCAGCAGCCACCTGAGGATTAGGTACAGTTACCTGCACATCTAAGGTTTCAAAACCTTGATTTCCGCCCTTCAACTGTGGAACAGGGTTGAACTTAGTTAAGTTACGGTCGCGATCGAGTAACTCACCATTAATTCTTACATCAGCCAAACCGACTTGAGTACACAATGCTGCATTTGGACCCGGCTGAGCCGTTGCCAATGCAGAACCGGCGTTAGCTAAAACGATGCCACTGTCACATGCGGCAGTCCAGAATCTGTTGACTGGCGCTAATGGATTTTCGGCACTGGGGATTGCTGAGTAGTAAGGCAATGAAATGTTACCTTCATATCTACTCGCAGCACAAAATTGCCCTACTTGACCTAAAATCCCTGTCGCAACACCCGCGGCAAATTCATTTACTTGAGGAATATCGTTACCAAAACCACCTCCAGCACTAACCAACAAACCAGAGCATGTAGTGAACGTTGAAAAATCAGCTGCATTAATCGCGGGGATGAGCGCTGCGGCTTCTGCCGGTAAGCCATCAATACCTTGTTGTACTGCACCAGCTACAAGCTGATTGGAAACCAAACCCAAGGCTTCCATTGTGTTTGTGCCTGATTCAACATCTCTTGTTACTATCGCTGGGAGTGCTTCTCCTGCTGTAGGGTCGCCTGCGGCAGCTCTACCTGCAAATTCAGCAATCATCAGTTGCTTGACGGTGTCGAGTACCGTAGAAATTGACTGAGTTGTGAATGCTGAAACATAAGTAACGTTGTCAGTCTGAACGCCAGCGTTTGACAGTGAATCAAGATGCAGATTGATCAAGTTTTGTAGGCTCAACTGAGATTCGGTCGCAAGAGGATTAGTATCGATGTCTTGAGATACTAAATCCCAAGTAGTAGAACCTTTTACCGGCTTACCCGATGAATCTTTAAGGTCCTCAGTCATCACTAACAAATAGCCTTGCGCCGCTTTCAGTGGCTTTAAAGGTACAAAAGCAATTGTGTTGTTATCAGCTAGGCTCAGAACGTAGTCAACACCAAACGCTAGTTTGTCGCCTACTTTACAGCCCGCGCTAGGAATTGGAATAGCAGCGCAATCAGCGTCTTGTTGATTTAAGCCAAGTGTCGCTTCGTATAAATGTACGCCTGCACTCAACGTTGATGCATCTAGTGAAGCATTAGGTGGTGTTTCAACATCAATAACGAAAGGCTGGTTAGTTGACCAACCGTCGAGAATATTCAATGCATTTTGAGGATCGCCAAAATTAGTAGGATCAGCGACTGGGATATTCAGTGTGTAATCGAAAAAGCCATCATCCCCTGGCAGCATTAATAAGTCATTTGGAATGTTTAAGTTACCGTTCGCCGGATCAAAGACGATACGCGAAAAAGGAGTTTGTGGCGTTGCTTCGGTATTAATTTCTTCCAAAGTGTCGCTGCCGCAGCCAGCTAGGCCTAAGGCGGCCAAAACACTGGTGCTGATTAACAATTTATTCATTCATTTTCCCCACTTGCTTGCAGATAATATTAAGCCATCACATTTTTACTTTTTATTAACGTGATGGTATTGCGGATACTCTAACAAGTATGACCAGTTATAATTAGCGTAATAGTATTGACTTTGAGTTCAATTTGCAAAGGTTTGTTAACACTTTGTAATTAAAATTACTAAATATTAATAAATAAGCACGAAGCGCTTTAGCCTCATAATATTGTAAGTTACCATAGCTACTTTCGATTCTAAGCAAATAAAAATCATTCAAATATGCAATCAATTACAGAAAACGCTGCGCTTCAATATAAACCTGCAAACAATGCATTGGAAAATAAGGTAGTTATCGTGACAGGTGCTGGTGACGGTATTGGCAAACAAGCCGCTATTACTTTCGCAAAACACGGTGCTGAACTAATTTTACTGGGCAAAACCGTGTCAAAGTTAGAAAGCACCTACGATGAGATAATCAATAATGGCGGCGTAACACCAGCCATCGTGCCAATCGATTTTAAAGGTGCCACTCCTAAGCACTATCAGGAAATGGTCGCCAGTATTGAAGGGCAGTATAAAAAAATTGATGTCGTGTTATTTAATGCCAGTGTTCTTGGCAATTTATGCCCGTTTGAAGAAATTAAAGAGTCAGAATTTTTAGAGGTTAATCAGGTTAACCTGAACAGTCAGTTTTTTATGACTCAAGCCCTACTGCCGCTGCTAAAATTGAATAAGTCAGCCTCCGTTATCTACACAACATCGTCAGTTGGTCGAAATGGACGCGCTTACTGGGGAACTTACAGTATTTCCAAATTTGCAACAGAGGGCATGATGCAGGTGCTTGCAGACGAATATAAAAACACAGGTGTTCGATTTAATTGCATCAACCCTGGAGCGACGAGAACGACAATGCGAGCAAAAGCGTTTCCTGGTGAAAAGCCCGATTCATTGAAAACCCCAAGTGATATCATGCCTAGCTATTTATACTTAGCCTCTGATGACAGTAAAGGCGTGAATGGTCAATCGTTAGACTGCCAGCCTAAGTAGGTTTTTTCTCATCAAAGAAGCCATCCAAAAACTAAACATGTAGATTGTAAAAAGGGTTGCCCAATTACTCAGGCGACCCTTTTATATCTATCTTTCAAGTGACCCACTTGCCACAAACAAATTTACTGATTCATTTTTGCCCATGTATCACGGAGCTCAACCGTTCTGTTAATAACTAAAGCGTCTGGCTTGCTGTCTTTATCAATACAGAAATAACCTGTTCTCTCGAACTGAAACGCTTGTGCAATTTCGGCCGTTGCGAGAGACGGTTCAACAAAACCTTTCTTAACAATCAAGGATTCAGGGTTAATCGTTGCAGTAAACTCTTCTTCCGCCGCTGGGTTGGGCACAGTAAACAAACGATCATACAATCGAATGTCGGCTTGCTTACCTTTAGCAGCACTAACCCAGTGAATTACGCCCTTAGCTTTGCGGCCATCCTCTGGGTCTGTACCTAGCGTTGTCGGGTCATATGTACAATATACTGTCGTCACTTCACCGTTTTCGTCAACATCACAACGATCGGCTCTCAAGAAATATGCATTGCGTAATCGCACTTCTTTATCAAGGACCAAACGTTTGAATTTCTTATTTGCTGATTCTTTGAAGTCTTCTTTTTCTATCCACAGTACTTTGCTGAATGGCACTTTGCGCGTTCCCATCGACTCATCAGAAGGATGGTTAGGTGCATCAAGCCATTCAACTTGTTCCTCTGGATAGTTTTCAATAATCACTTTCAACGGTT
The DNA here is from genome assembly GCF_000226565.1 of Glaciecola nitratireducens FR1064. NCBI lineage: Bacteria > Pseudomonadati > Pseudomonadota > Gammaproteobacteria > Alteromonadales > Alteromonadaceae > Brumicola > Brumicola nitratireducens. The sequence continues at coordinate 2,213,043 of NC_016041.1, forward strand.
CTATTACTGCCATTCTGCGAGGTGCGTTTGCGTTGAGTTCGTCACGAATACATGCTTCGAGCATACTCATCTCAACCATGTTATCCATTTTAGTGACACCAATGCGCAGGCAAAACTCTCGCACGGAAGATGGCGTGTAGCCGCGTCTGCGAATACCAGCTATTGTCGGCATCCGAGGATCGTCCCAACCACTAACGTGATGCTCTTCAACCAATTGGATCAGTTTACGTTTGCTCAACACCGTGTATTCTAAATTAAGGCGAGAAAACTCATACTGTCTTGGCGTGCAGTCAATTGAAATATTTTCTATGACCCAATCGTAAAGACGTCGATTGTCTTGAAATTCAAGCGTACACAACGAATGGCTAATTCCCTCTATCGCATCAGAAATACAGTGAGTAAAGTCATACATCGGGTAAATGCACCACTTGTCTCCTGTTTGATGATGATGAGCAAATTTCACACGGTAGATTACCGGGTCACGCATACACATAAAGGATGACGTCATATCAATTTTAGCGCGCAGGCTACACTCGCCTTCTTTAAATTCACCCGCTCGCATTTTTGCAAAAAGCGTCAAATTTTCTTCAGGGCTAGTATCCCTGTAGGGGCTGTTGATGCCTGGCTGAGTTAATGTTCCACGCATCTCACGCATCTTTTCTTGCGGACTAAAGTCAACGTAAGCTAAGCCTTTTTGAATGAGCTCAACTGCAAAGCCGTGTAATTGATCGAAATAATTGGATGAATAACGCTCTTTACCATTCCACTCGAAACCAAGCCAGCTAACATCGTGTTTGATAGAGTTAACGAAATCAATGTCTTCTTTTTCTGGGTTAGTATCATCAAATCGTAAATTACACGTTCCTTGATAATCCTGAGCAATTCCAAAATTTAGGCAAATAGACTTAGCATGGCCAATGTGTAAATAACCATTTGGCTCAGGTGGAAAGCGAGTAGCTACGCTAGAATGCAAGCCACTTTGCAAATCTTTATCGATAATTTGTCTGATAAAATTGGACGGTCGATGCTCAATCTCGGCCATGTGAATATGTTCCTTAAGTCTATAGGGCTATTTTTTTCAGGAGTATATCACTTTGAAGCTAATACAATAGCCAGAATTTTGCATTTTCGCTGGGCTATCATGCAAAGAATTTGAACTTGCGGGCTTGAGTAGTGTATAAACGGTGTAATGAAAAATAAGAATTCCTGCATAAATGAAGAGTAAAGCAACCTCATTTGATATCGCGCACATGGCTGGTGTATCTCAATCTACTGTCTCACGAGCGCTGAGTGACAGTCCATTGGTGAATAAAGAGACACGAGAACGCATCAAAAAGATTGCACAGGATCTTAACTACAAGGTTGATAAAAACGCGAGTAATTTGCGAAAGCAACATAGCCAAACCCTTGCATTGCTGCTATTTGAAGATCCTACTTCGGATGATTCACTCATTAATCCTTTTTTCATATCAATGCTTGGAAGTATCACAAAAGCAACCGCTGCTGCCGGATATGACCTACTCGTCTCCTTTCAAAATATGAAGGATGACTGGCACGCTGTTTATGAAGACTCCAATAAAGCTGACGGACTTATTTTGTTAGGTTATGGCAGTTACACCGACTACGAATACAAGCTATCTCAATTGGAAGAACAAGGAACCCGTTTCTTGCGTTGGGGAGCTCCTGACAAGAAGCATCCCGGCATTTCGATCGGTTGTGATAATTTTTTAGGTGGCGTGGAAATAACCAAACATCTAGTAAGTTTAGGACATAGAAGCTTTGCGTTTATTGGCCAAGCCGATGAGAGTGCGCCAGAGTTTAAAGGCCGCTTTGATGGATTCATGACGGTTATTGCACAAGCTGGATTTGATACTTCAAAAGTCGTGCAAAAAAACGCTATTTCAACGGAGCTGTCTGGTTACAAAGCAGCCATGGAAATACTGGAGGGTGAGCATCCAAATGCGATTGTTTGCGCTTCAGATCTTATTGCAATGGGAGCGATTAGAGCCATTAGAAGCAAAGGCTTAAAAGTTCCTAGAGACATTGCAGTTGTAGGGTATGACAATATCCAAATAAGTCAATTTGCCTCTACCCCACTGACAACGGTTCATCAAAACACCCAAGTTGCCGGTGAATTGCTGGTCTCAAATCTGCTAAAGTTGATACACAATGAGCCAGTAACAGATTATTTGATGCCACCTGAATTGATCGTGCGTGAATCTTGCGGGTGTGGTTTTATTTCATACAAAAATAACTAGTTATGGTTTGTCAATTTGCTCGATCAGAACTAACGCTTAAGTCAGTATGATAATTTTAGATTTTTAATCTTCTTGAGGCTATAAGCTCAAACTGCGTGTAGTCCCCAGCCCCAAAACCTTAAAACTAATAATTTAAAAATTAACTTACTATTAAAAGTTTGTTTACAGTTTAATTTATTTTTTTTGATTATTATTTGAATACTGTTGCAATCGGTATTAAATTCAGGCAGCGTTTTGGGATGCATCGCGCAACGTATAATGAGGCAGTTCCGCTTGTCTCTTTACAGCCGTTAACAAAACGCGCGAAGTTGTTTTAGCAATGAAGAGAGTTGACCGACCAGTAAATTTTACTGTAAACTTTTTGCGTGCACTCTAATCGCATAGAAAACTAAATAATAAAAATTACGGCTTTTAAATAAGCCGATAAAATTTGTAAATAGGGAACAATAATGTCAACGACGAACACAAGAAAACTACATAAGCTATCTGCTGGTGTGTTGCTAGCGTTAGGTTTATCATCTGTTAACACGGTTTACGCGCAAGAAACTGACGCAACCGCTAGTGAAGAACAGGTAATCGAAAAAATTTCAGTAACTGGCTCGCGCATCAAGCGTATAGAGTTAGCGACTCCCGCACCGGTATTGAGCATAGGTTCAGAGGAAATCACCCGTTTGGGCGTTCCTGACTTAGGCCAAATATTATCAGAAATTCCAGCAATCGGTGCTGGCTCGACTCTGATCGGCAATAACAACAGCAACGCTAACGCAGGATTGAGTGCTGTCAACTTGCGTAATCTAGGAGCAGGAAGAACCTTGACCTTGGTTAATGGTATTCGCCACGTAGCAGGCTCTCCTGGCTCTGCAACAGTTGATACTGGTGCCGTTCCAATCGGTCTTATTGATCGTGTAGATATCGTAACCGGTGGTCGTTCTGCGGTTTACGGTTCAGACGCGGTATCTGGCGTTGTAAACATTATCATGAAAGATGATTTCGAAGGCTTCCAGTTCAGAGCAGATACAACTCAAGATACTGAGGATGTTGACTACAGCACGCATGGTTTCAGCGTACTTGCAGGCGCAAACTCGGCAGACGGCCGTGCTAACGTAACTTTTTTTGCGGCTCAAGATAATATCAAAGAAGTATTATTACCACAGCTTCAGCAAACTAATAACTTTTCAACTTATGCCAACCCTGAAAATACGGGAGAAGAAGACGGCATTCCAGATAGATTAACGGCCCCATTTGGTGGTTCTGAACTTATCAACGACAACACCGTTATCAATCCTTTCGGTGGCGGTCCGCTAATTACGTTCACTGATGACGGCACTCCAATTGACCAGGTTAGTCGTACATTTACGAACAGTTTTGCGTTCGGTATTTTCGACCAAGAGTATGATTCAGTATATTATTCAGAAAACAATGAAAACTATATCCCAGACCAACAAACTATTACGTTAGCTACGACATTTAGATATGATCTTACAGAAAACGTTCGCTTTTATGGCGAAGCGAAATATGTAGACAAAGAAATTGCGCAACAGTTTCAATCATCATTTAGATTTGGCACTGACGCGATAAGCGTTACCGATAATGCGTTCATTGACGCTGGATTACAGCAAAGACTGCTTGATGGTGGTCAGACGACTGCTACGATTGCTAGATTTTTCGGCGATGTTGGATTCAGAACGGCAAGCAACGACAGAGAACTATTCAGAGTTGTCAGTGGATTCAAAGGCGACTTCGAACTTTCGAATACCGTTGTTGATTACGACGTTTTTTATACGTACGGCGAGACATCAAACACACGCAAAACTTTGAATGACTTGATCCCTGGAAACTTCACCGCAGCATTAGACTCGGTAATCGATCCAGACACAGGACTTGCGGCCTGCCGAAGCTCAGTGCCTAGTGCTCAGCCAAGCGGTTACGTTAGCCCAGCTGATGTAAACCCTGGTTCATGTGTCCCATTTAACCCGTTTGGCTTTGGGAATTCTTCTGCTGCGGCGCAAGACTACATCACAGGTGACGTAACGCGTACTGACGTAATCTCACAAGAGGTTGCAGGTGGGTACGTTAGCTTCGATTCTGAGGAATTGTTTAGCTTACCAGGCGGACCAGTCGCGATGGTTTTGGGCTTCGAAACACGAGAAGAGAAATCAAGCACAATTACTGATGAGTTTACTAAAGCAGGTTTTTTTACGAATGCCGCAACACCTGACGCCGACGGCGGATATGACGTTGACGAATATTATGTTGAATTACTGTTTCCAATCCTAAAAGAGACGTTCTTAGCTGAACAACTCGACCTTGAACTGGCATACAGAACAGCTGATTATAGCCACGCTGGTTCTGCTGATGCTTGGGGTGTTGGTCTAATGTGGTCTCCTATGCAAGACCTCACCATCAGGGGTTCAATCGGTGAGTCTGTAAGAGCGCCAAACATTACAGAAGCATTTGATCCACAGTCACCTGGTTTTGCTAACATCAGTGACCCTTGTGACAACGACAACATCGGCAACGACCCTGACAGAGCTGCTAACTGTGCTGCACTTGGCATTCCTGCTGGTTTTGAAGCGAACGATAACGTTAGTATTGACGTGTTCAGTGGCGGTAACCCAGACTTGCTGTCAGAAGAATCTACTTCTAAAACGGTTGGTCTTATTTATGAGCCATCGTATGTTGAAAACCTAAGCTTTGTTGTTGATTGGTATAGCATTGAAATAACTGATGCGATTACCTTCCTAGGCGCACAAACTATTATAGATAATTGTGTAGATTCTGCGGCTGGCCTTGACCCTATATTCTGTCAACAAGTTGATAGAAACGGTACCTCTTTGGATATTGATTTAGTTCGTTCAGGGTACATCAATGCCTCTAAACTTGAGACACAAGGCGTTGAGGCTCAAGTAAGATATAGAACAGACTTAGCAATGTTTGATTTGCCGGGTGAAGTAAGCTTTAACTTCTCTGCTACGCATTTAAAACAGCTTGATATATTTGAGTTCCAAAACCGTCCAGACGAAATTAATGCGGAGCGCGGTGAGCTTGGCGATCCAATGAATCAATTCCGCAACAGCATTAGCTACAGACTCGACGACCTGAACGTGAATCTTACGACAAGATACATTGATCGTTCTGCGCGTATTGCTGTTGGTACCGATATTGCTGAAGATTTATCTCCAGCTTTTATTGGATCTATTGTGACTCACGATGTGCAAGCTAGCTATACGCTAACTGACAACGTTACCCTAGGGTTTGGTGTTCGTAATATCGGTAATAAGCTACCTTCAGGCGTAACTTTAAATCCATTGTACGATTTGCTAGGTCGCCGTATTGTCGCAAATGTGGTCGTCAACTTCGATTAATCAGCTTTGTTTAATACTCTGATGTAAAAACGATAGAGTAAAAGCTAAATAACGATAATGACAAGTAGTTATTTGCAAATGAACTACAATAAACCCCTAAAAGTTAAGTGAGACTTTTGGGGGTTTTTATTTAGTTTACAAACTAAGCGCTCAATCTACTGTAAAAATAAATACAATTAAATTTGATAGAGAAGCATTAGAATTTAATTTCAAAATTGACTGTCTGCCGCACACAAAAGGTATGTAGACACAATTAGATTATGTAACTAGGCCAGTGCTTTCCTCAATGCGTTAAAAACCCTCAAAATTAAGTGAGTTAAATATCTTTTCTACTTAATGAGGTCTTCTATTGTTGTATTAAGAATCATCAAACTGCTTGTTGAGTAGGTTGATAGAAAAGAGATTTATGTTCTTTGAGCTGCAGGAATGGTTATCTTGCAAACACAGGCGGAATGGGGTTTTCCACCTATGTTGATTTCTACTTTTGTTGAATGAGGTTTTCCTAAAGCCTGGTAACTTGAACATGCTCCTTCACTCTAAATACGGCAAATCCTGCAATTATCATAGCAACGCCAGACACAACAATAATGTTTACGGCCTCATTGTCGAATGCATATTTAAGAATAAATCCAGCCGTTAAACCGCAAACAATTTGCGGCATAGCGATAGTAAAATTAAAAATCCCCATGTAAACGCCGGTTTTATCGGCAGGCAAAGCACCTGCTAGCATTGCATATGGCATAGCTAAAATAGCAGCCCAAGCGATGCCGATACCGACCATTGGTAATACCAAATTGACAGCCCCGGCAGGTACCGTAACCTGTGTAATAAGCAAATTAACGGTAGTGGGCGTCAGGTCTTGGAAAAATAGAAAACTGATGTAACTGATACCGCCAATGAATAACGAGCCGGCGTAAACGACTTTACGCCCAATTTTGTCAGCTAACTTTGCCAAAACGACTGAAAATATGGCGGCAAACAGGGAATAGGCTGCGAACAAGATCCCGACCCAATCACCCGCTGCACCTTTGGCTGCAATTATCGATGCAGGCACGTCAACAGAATTTAGATAAACGGGATCGAACCATTTCACTTCTACCCCCCAAATGTGCTGGGTAATTGCGGGCGTTGTATATACCCACATAATAAACAGCGCAAACCACGAAAAAAATTGCACGACGGCGAGCTGTCTCATTGTATCTGGCATTGATTTCATGAGCCTAAAAAACTCGGATAGCTTTTGGCCTAAGGTTTTTTGGACTGCTAGCTCCTTTTCGACCAGCTCTGCGTCCAATCCTTTATAAGCATAGTAGTCTTTAGGTTTATATTCTTTGGTTCTAAAAACGGTCCATAGCACGCTACCCAATAAGACTGTAGCGCCTATGTAGAAAGCCCAAACAACAGATGGCGCCACGGCACCGGCTTTTGCCGTGTTCTCTAAACCAACAACATTGGTCAACACAAAAGGCAGAATTGAACCGATTACGGCCCCCACATTAATGAGAAGTGACTGAATTGAGTAGCCTGAATTGCGTTGCTCAGCAGGCACCATGTCAGAAACTAAGGATCTAAATGGCTGAAAGCAAACGTTAAAAGAAGCATCCATCAATGCCAGCATCAATACGCCAAAAATCATAGGAGCAATCAGCGCCACAAACAATGACGCGTTTGGCATCAAAAACATACCCACGGCTGCGGCAATCGCACCCGCTAAAATAAACGGTCTGCGGCGACCTAGTTTGTTCCATGTTCTATCTGAAGCTGCGCCAACGATAGGTTGAACAAGTAGGCCCATAATCGGTGCAACTAACCAAAAGAAAGAAAGCGAATGAAGATCGGCGCCTAAGTCAGAAAGGATTCGACTGGCATTGGCATTTTGCAAAGCGAAGCCAAACTGTACTCCCAAAAAACCGAAGCTAACAGTCCAAAGCTGCCAAAAGCTCAACCGGGGTTGCTGTTTCTGCATAAATTACTCTTATTGTTGTTATTGTTATTGTCGTGTTTATCGTTTTAAGCAGTATCGCGAAGACCAAAGACAACAGAAGTGTTATCTGACCGACAAGCTAAACCCATGTAAACTGTATGTTAATTAATATAGCTAGTGTAACGTCATCATATATAAATGACTATCCAAGTGCATACGTATTCAGGCCGTATTGCTAAGTGTTTTCACCTCAAAACCAAACGAAGTCATGTATTCCTTGTTAATATTTGGTAAATTTTACACATAATAAATTGATTACAAAGATGACAATGAAAAAACTGCTAATTTTGGGAGGTGGCACTGCCGGTTGGATGGCAGCAAATATGCTGAATCACTATTTCACAGAAAGCAAAGTCATCAATCCAAACCAAAAGAGTTGGCAGATTACACTAGTAGAGTCACCACAAATCGGAATTATTGGCGTAGGTGAAGGCTCAACACCTCAATTAAAGAAATTTTTTGACCTGCTTGGGATCCAAGAGTCCGAATGGATGCCCGCTTGCCACGCTACTTACAAAAATGGCATAAGTTTTCTGCAATGGAGTGAACACCAAGCAACTAATCGCTACTTTCATCCTTTCCCCTCTCCTTTTGACCGACAGACAGCCTCGGCTTTTTTATATCACTGTCAAATGCGCTCAAGAGGAATGGACGTTCCGGTTAATCCTGATGACTTCTTCCTGTCAGCTAAATTAGCTCAGCTGAATCGAAGCCCAAAACCCTTGTTAGGAAAACCACAAATACCGCTAAATTACGCTTATCACTTCGATTCAGCAAAGTTAGGCGCTTTTTTATGTCAGCGCGCTGTTAATAGAGGCGTAGTGCATATTAACGGCAAAATGGAACGTGCAATACAGGATAAAGATAAAAGCATGCGAGCAATTAAACTAGCAACAGGTGAAACACTGGATGCCGACTTATTTATCGATGCAACAGGTTTTAACTCATTGTTGTTACAGGGAGTGTTAGAAGAACCATTCGACTCATTTGACAGCAACTTATTTAACAACAAAGCCGTAGCGATACCTTCTACAAGTCAAAAAATCATTCCTTCTGAAACCAAAGCAACTGCGCTTTCTGCTGGTTGGGCTTGGCAGATACCATTAACTAATAGGACAGGAAATGGTTATGTATATAGCGATCAGTATTTATCACCAGAGCAGGCCGAAGAAGAGCTTCGACGCCACATCAATTCAAATATAGCTGACGAGAGCGAAACCCGAAGCGAAGCAAAACACCTTAATATGAAAGTAGGTCAAGTGCAGCGCCACTGGCATAAAAACGTCGTTGCCGTTGGGCTATCGCAAGGCTTTATAGAGCCATTGGAGGCTACCGCACTGCATCTCGTGCAGGAAACGATTCAAAAGTTAGCGGCTAGTTTGACAGATCCCTCTTTTGATTCTGAGCAAGAACGCATTAAGCTCAGGTTCAATGAAGCAATAAAAAGGCGCTTCAATGGCATAAGAGATTACATTGTGTGTCATTACAAAATGAACACTAGAACGGACTCGCAATACTGGGTCGATAATAGAGAAAATAACAACATTTCGACACAATTAGCCGATGTTATCGACACTTGGCGCTCAAAGAAAGATATTGCTGCAGTGTTGGAACAGCATCAAATGACCCACTATTATCCAGTTATTTCATGGTATTGCCTGCTAGCAGGGTACGGTTCCTTCGCACCAGCAACTTCTCCAAACAAACTGCCAAGCAGCAACATGAAGCAATTAGCGCACTACATTATGCAAAACGCATCTCACTTTGCCCCGCACAATGAAAGTTTAGGAATAAGCACGTAAATCATGGATTTTGTGTTACCAACTTACAATACAAACAACAGTCCTTGTTGTTTGTAAAGTCTCTGCGCTCAGATGACAGCGCAGAGCTTAGACAACAGCGATGAGTTAGGACATCAGTCTTAGCATCAACAAATGGATACTTCAGCTTAATAAGCAAAGTAAAGCACTCTCAGCAACAATGCTCTTAGAGTAAAATTTTCAATTGTAGCTCTGTCTCAAGAATTCCCTTCACTCGAATAAGCTGCGTTTTTTGGTCCCAGTATGCCCCGCTTGAAATATGTTCAAAATCATCAGCTTCTTGCAATTTTATAGATCTACCATTTACCATTAAATCTCGGGGCTGTTTTTCAACGCCATGCACAACAAAGGTCATTTTTCTATGCTTCGGTGACCCTTTGTAGGCCCCTTTAACCGACACTAACAAATCAAGCTCTTCAGCATTTGAGGTTAATGCTAAAGCTGACGCGAAGTTGAGCGTTTGATAATTCTGTGATGCTATGGAATCTGCGCTTTTTCCATCATCATCGAACATCACATATTGAGACAGGGTCACAGAGCTATCATGATAGTAATGAACGTTTAATTCCGCACTATCATATTCGGTGGTGTTTCGCATATTCTGCGCCATCGGCACAAATGCACCGGCTTTCACTAAAACAGGGATCTGCTCGAGCGTTGACTCGATAGTAAGGGCCTTGCTGGTGTCACTGAGGTTGGTGTATTTAACATCATTCCAGTAGTTAAACCAAACCCCTTTTGGCAAAGCAATTGTAGCCTCACTAAGGCCTGGCTCTGTGATAGGCTTTACCAAAAACGCATCTCCCCAAAAGTAACTGAGTGCGTTATCAATATCAGCGCTAGCGGTATTAAAGAATGTCGGCCTCATCATAGGGGTGCCAAAGAGCGAATTTTCGAAAGATAGAGAATAGTTGTACGGCAGCATGCGATAACGCAACTTTACAAATTCACGCGTAATGTCTTTCGTTTTTTGGTCGTGAAATATAGGCTCTGGGGCAATGTTGTCTTGCGCATGCGGTCGGTATACAGGTTGAAAAACGCCGTATTGCAGCCAGCGAATATAGAGCTCAGGGTCGAATGTTTCACCGCCAGCAAAACCACCAAGATCGGAGTGTGTGTAAGCTAAACCAAACAGACTCATTTGCAGGGCTAGCTCCACTTGTGGTTTCAAACCGCCCCACTCTCGCGATACATCGCCCGTCCACGGGATCATGCCATAACGTTGACTGCCCAGAAAACCAGAACGCATCATGATGAAGGGACGCTCATTAGGATGCAGTTCAGTTTGACGTTCATATACCATTTGCGCCCATTGATGACCGTAAACATTATGAATTTCATCGCCCGTTACAAACTTACCGTCCAATAAATGCAAGCTATCTTTTGGGTGCACCTCAGGCTCCCCTAAATCACCCCACCACCCCGCAACACCTTGCTCGTCCAGAGCAGCATAAAAACGCCAAAACCAATCTTGCGAGGCTTCATTGAAAACATCCACTAAACCTGTGTTTCCAAAATAGAAGTCAAAGCGCCTTGGACCGCCGCCAATACTGCGCGCCAAAGCGTCGCTTTCAACGGCTGAATCCCACTGAGATGATGTTGATAAAATGAAGGGCTCGGTGATTAAGATGGTCTTTACCCCCTTATCATTGAGTGTTTTGATCATTTTTTCTGGCTCTGGAAAGGCAGCTTTATCCCATTGTAAATTGCCCATATGGCCCTTAATATCAGGTCCAAACCAATATAAATCTAACACTATTGCATCAACTGGAAAATCTTCAGCTAAAAAAGTATCGATGGTATCGAGGGTTTGCTTTTGTGTCTTGTAACCAAATCTCGACGCGTAATTACCCAACGCCCAACGTGGAGGTAGAGGTTGTTTTCCTGTCACATCAACGAAATTAGCTACTAAGTCGGCGTAAGTTGAGCCAGAACTAATGATGTATGACGTTCTTCCTGCCTCTGCTTCAAATTGTAAAACATCGCTTTGAGTGTGGCCGATATCGAGGAAACCAGAGGCGCTATTGTCAAATCCGATGGCATACATATTGGTAGACATCACGGCAGGCAAACCGTAATACATCTGCGACGACTCAGTGGTATAACCATAGTGCGCTTTATTATACAAAGGCAGGCGATGACCACGCCTATCCATTCCTAAAACACGTTGCCCTGCGCCCATAATTTTTTCATCGTCTTGCAGGATAAATCGAAAACCACGCAGAGTATCAAAATGAAATAGACCGGCTTCCTCCGCAATAAGTAATTTACCGCCGCGGTAGTAGCTGATAGAAAAAGGAGAGATTTGCAGACGGGCAGTCAAATTCGCAACCGAAAACTCAAGATAATCGTCAAATGAGCTCAACTTAGCATCTAAATACTGGCGTTCAGTAACCCCTTCTGCCAATGCAAACGAAGGTAATTGCTTCACGTTTTCTGGCTGATAAAAAATTTCAAACGACGCATCATTGATTGCCGTTATTGTTAAATTACCGGTCGATAGCGTGACATGCAAAACTTGTTTTTGTTTTTTGGCATCTTTAAGTTCAACAAGTTGAAGATGTTCCTGTCTGCTTTCTTCAACGCTCTGACCCGTTCCCTGACTTGCATATGGAATACTATTTTTTGCCTCTACGCTGCCAGTGTAGAGGGCACTAACATTTAGAACAAAGCCAAATAGCAGCCCAAGCATCAGTTGACTTGATAAGCTGTGTAGGCGTTTCATTTCAATTGTTCCTTCAAGTTAACTTCAAGTACAACCGACTGTAGTCCATTTAATTGAACACTCACAAAAGCATCAGAACGTTTCCTGGCAACCTGCATTTCATATGCAATACCATTCAGTAAATCGTTTGCTGCGTAGGCTCCCTCGCTTACTTGCCACTCTGTTAACAGCGAAATTGGCAACTTAACTGTTACCGTCGATAAGTCGTCTTCACTAAAATTACTTACCACGATTAGCGCCTTATTCTCAGTCCACCTGACAAATGCAAATTGTGCATTTGAATATTCATTCGTGCTGTCAACTTGTGCACTTGTAACGTTAAATGAATGCAAGCTTTGATATTTTCCAAGCATAGTTGGATGATTTGCAGAAATGAGCATTACGCGTTCATAAAACGCACGTAGTTGTTTTTCAAACTCTGTCGATTGACCACCATCGAACTTACCGTTGTTCATGTACCGCTGATGAGCAGGTACCCCAGCATAATCAAATATCGTGGTTCGTGATGGATCACCAAAACCCGTTTCCTCTGAACCATCCTCGCCCACATCTTGCGCAAAATAAAGCATCGTTGGTGACTTGCTGATTAAGGCAGAAACCACCATTGCCGGCTTGCCTTTCTCAGCACTGCCTGCAAATTCATCGCTGGCAATGCGCTGTTCATCGTGATTTTCAAGAAAGTGCAGCATGTGTAGCTCAATATCAGCAAGGGACAATTGAATATCTTCTAGAGCTTGAGCATCGCCCTTTCCTTGCATTAATAATTTGAGCGAGTCGTAAAACTCTACCTTGTCATACAGGTAATCCATTTTGCCAAGCTGCAAATACTCACGATATAAGCTCGGGTTATATACTTCGGCCAATAAGAATGCATCCGGATTCTTTGCTTTAATCGATGAGTTTAGAAAGGACCAAAACTCAACCGGCACCATTTCAGCCATATCATAGCGAAAACCATCCACGCCTTTATCAAGCCAGTAATGCACTATTTGCTCAAATTTAATCCATGAATCGGGAACGGATTTATCTTGCCAAAAAGCAGCGTGCTGACTCAGTGATTTATCCGCATATTCCTTCGGTAACCTATCAAAATCGTAGCTACCGTCTGGTTTTACACCGTAGTTCACTTTAATCGTTTCATACCAATCGTTAGCACTAGGTTGCGATTCACGTGCACCATTTCCCGTCCATTTAGCAGGCATTTCAACAAATTTACCATCCGATAAGGGGTGCGCTTCGCCGCCCAATGGTTTATAGCCATTTTCGCTTAACGGCACTTTGAATGCTTCGCCAACCACATAGTAAAAATTATTATCGCGTGCATATTCAAGATCTGTGTTGTCGTTTTCACCAAAATCACTGACGCCCTCAGGCTTACTTAAGGACTCATAAGCGCGTGCAACATGATTTGGCACAATATCAATAATGACTTTTAACTGCTGTTCGTGAGTGCGTTCGATCAACGCTTCAAACTCGGCGAGTCTATTTGCGGGATCATCAGCTAAATCGGGGTTAACGTTGTAGTAGTCTTTGACTGCATAGGGAGAACCCGCGCGTCCTTTCACCACATCAGGATCATCGAGCGTGATACCAAGCTCTTTATAAACATTGTCTGTGTAATCATTAACAACGGCGTGATGAGGAACACCGGTATACCAAACATAGGATGCACCAAGTGCCTTGATGCTTTGCAATGCTGCTGCATCAAAGTCGCTAAACTTACCCACGCCATTTTCCTCTAGCGTTCCCCACGGCTTATTGGTCTCATTTGTGTTTCCAAATAAACGAGTGAACACTTGATAGACCACTGGTTTACCCTCACCTTGCGCCGCGTGAGGATGAGTATCGATAATAGTTTGCTGTGTGTTTTTCATTTGCTTTGTTTCGCTTGTATTATTGGACGCCTGCTGCGGGTCTGATGGTGAACAAGCACCCATTACAATGACCGAACATGCGAGGGCTAACAAGGTGCAAAAGTGACGTTTGCGGATAGAAGACATGCGATATCCCTAAAATAAGGTGTAAATAAAAGTAGCAAGTGATGACTGCTGTGTCGCCACAACAATACCGCCCAATAAAGCCAGAATAATAATAATTGGCAACAGCCAAAGCTTTTTACGTACTCTTAGAAAAGCCCATAAATCTTGTAAAAATTCAGTCATATTAAAAAGGTTCCTCTAAGCGTTTCTTATCTTTTCTAGCATCCGTGTGTGTTTGCTTAACCCAGTTGCTCTGATTGTTTACCTGCTTTTTATACTGTAATTTGCCTAATGCCTTCATGATCAGTCCGATAGGTGTTATTACAATATAAAAAACCAGTCCTAAAATTAACCTTGTGTTAAACCATCCCAAAACAGAGGCAATGATCATCCAAACATAATAAGGGTAGTAAATGCCTTTTGGATAAACGGCATAAAGTGACATCAATACACTGCTGACTGCGAGAGGCCAGTATGCCACCGCATGATTGAATAGCCACGGTAACAGAAGCGTAAATACGAAGGGAAAGGCAATTGACATAGTTAATGCAAATGAGCGCATCGCTCTCGTGTCATTGCTATTAGCCAGCGGTAACATCACGTTTTTCAGCCTATTTTTCATGTCTATTAATCCTTATCGAAAGTGATGTTTTTTGCAGCCTGTATTTGTTCATTTGGCTGTTCTGCCTTTAAAAGCACCACGTTTTGCATCACCAATACATCCATATCCGTGGCCAAAAAACAGCGTATAGCATCATCAGGACTGCAAACGGGTGGCTCACCTCTGACATTAAAAGAAGTATTAATGACCATTCCAACGCCCGTTAGACGCTTAAACTCGCTGATAAGGCGATGAAATTTAGGATTAGTTGTTTTGTGAACGGTTTGTACTCGCGCTGAATTATCAACGTGAGTTATAGCTGGAACTGAACTTCGGATTTGGTGCAGTTTCTCTAGTCCTTCCAGCTGAGAATTTTCTAATTTCAAGCAATGCTCGTTTCTAAGGTCGGCAACCATCAACATATACGGGCTAGCAGCTTCCATGTCGAACCAGTGACTCAAGTCTTCACACAAAACGGCTGGTGCAAAAGGTCTGAAAGACTCCCGCTGCTTGATTTTAATGTTCATCTGAGACTGCATTTGCGTATTGCGGGCATCACCGATAATCGAACGATTACCTAGCGCGCGAGGTCCAAATTCCATTGCATCTTGAAACCAACCGACCACTTTTCCACTATCAAGATAGGCTGCAATTTGGCTGAACAATGCCTCGTCCTCAACGACAGAGAAAGGCAGTGACTTATTTTTGCAGGCGAGCTGGGCCTGTTCAGAGCTGAACTGACAGCCCAAATAAGCACCTTTCATGTGATCACGTTCTGCAAACTCACCTGATGCTTTATTAATCTCTAACAACTTTTTAGGATTTTGATAATACTTATGCCAAACTTGTAATGCTGCACCAACGGCACTCCCCGCATCGCCAGCGGCAGGTTGGATCCATATATGTTTAAACGGTCCTTCTCGGCTCAAGCGACCGTTGGAAACGCAGTTAAGAGCAACGCCGCCAGCCAGACAGAGGTTTTCACAAGCGGTTTGCTGATGTAAATATCCTGCTATTTTCAACACAATTTCTTCGGTAACAACTTGAATAGAGCGCGCTAGGTTCATTTGTTTTTGTGTTGTCTCACTGTCATAAGGGTGAGCTGGTCCATCAAACAAACGATGAAACTTTGCATTTGTCATCGTTTGACCCGCAGCATAGTCAAAATAATCCATGTCCAGCGAAAAGCTGCCGTCATCTCTTATATTGACTAAGTTCTGCTTGATAATATCAACGTACTTTGGCTCACCGTATGGCGCTAAGCCCATCAATTTATATTCGCCACTGTTTACTTTAAAGCCACAGTACTGGGTAAACGCCGAGTAGAGTAAACCAAGAGAATGTGGAAAATGGATCTCAAATAAAGGGCTTAATTCACCCGATATACCGCGCCAAGCTGAGGACGTAGCCCACTCGCCTACACCGTCCAAGCATAGCACTGCTGCGTCATCAAACGGACTTGGAAAATAGGCAGCCGCGGCATGTGACTCATGGTGTTCACAAAAAAGTAGCTGCGGCACTTTGGGTTTTTTCTCTTTGTTTACTTCATCGAAATAAGATGTGCCGTTCGCTTGAGCCCGCTGCTCATGAATTAACTTGCGCAGTTCGGTGCGCAGTACCGATTTCAAATACAGCTTCTCTTTTAACCAAATAGGCATAGCGCGCAAAAATGACAAAAAACCGCGTGGCGCTGTTGCTAAATAGGTTTCAAGCAGTCGCTCGAACTTTAGCAGAGGTTTATCGTAAAACACCACTGCATCGATATTCTGCAAGTCGGTATTGGTGCTCTGCAAACAATATTGAATAGCCTGCGCAGGGAAATCAGGGTCATGCTTTATGCGACTAAAACGCTCTTCTTGCACTGCGCATTGAATATCACCATCGACTATTAGCGCCGCAGCGCTGTCGTGATAGAAAGCTGATATCCCTAAAATTTTTATCATTTGGCCGGTTCTGTTTACAAACGAATCGTTAGTTTACTGATATTTTTGGTGTGAACTAGTCTAAGCCCAGTATTTAGCCAGTTTTTCGCACCGAATACGTATGCAACAATCCATTTACATGATTTTTACGCTTATTTTAGGATAAACTGACAGCAACAAAGACTCACTAGATTAAAAATACGAAGGTGCTTTAGCAAATATGTCGGAAAACACGAAACAAAGTCCAGGAACGAGTTCCAGTGTTGATCAAAAGCGCCCTGTTTTTTATGTGATTGCTATTTTGTTACCTTTCGTATTGCTGCTTATACTTGAAGGTCTATTGCGCATATCAGGCTTTGGTAAGGAGTATCCTTTATTTGTTCCATCGAACTACAGTCAAGACTATTTGCAAGCAAACCCCGAGGTAGTAAAACGTTTCTTTCATCAAGCAAAATTTGCTCCGCCTGTCGGCCCTGACACCTTTTTGTTTCAAAAGAGTAAAGATCCGGACAGCATTCGCATTGTTTTGATGGGTGGGTCAACCGCAGCCGGTTTTCCATACGGTCGTTTCGGCTCCCCTGCTGGTATGCTGAATCAACGGATAAAAGCACAATTTCCAGATAGTCATGTTGAAATTATCTCAGTGGCAATGGCCAGCATTAATAGTTACGCGTTGTTGGATTTCGTTGATGAAGTCATAGAGATTGAACCCGATGCCGTGCTCATTTACGCAGGTCACAATGAATACTTAGGCGTGATGGGCGTAGGCTCAGTTTATGCTTCAAACGGCAGTCACGCAGCCAACTTACTATTTTTAAAATTGAAAGACTGGCGAGTTTTTCAGTTAATACAGTCAATCTACTACGCGCTCTTTCAAACACCTGTTGATGCCGATCATAGCGATGGTTCACGCACCGTTATGGCGTCTGTAGCCAAAGAGAAAGCTATTGCTTTTGACTCAGCCTTGTTTGCACAAGGTTCAGCGCAGTTTGAACAAAACTTGATGGCCATTCAGTCTGCACTACGCAACGCTAAGGTCCCTTTATATTTATCCACCATTGCATCTAATGAAATGGACTTGCCGCCGTTTTCCTCAAGCAATAATCCCGATGTAGAGCAACTTATTGACCGAGCAAAACCTCGTTCAAATAGACGAATCATTCAACAAGGAGTGACGCTTTTGGAGCGCGGCGATACATCGGCCGATCTGGCTTACGCAGTCGCGCAAGCAATGTTAGACGAAAGTGACGAACGCGCCGCGGATTTCTTTACACTGGCAAAAGATTACGATCTTCTTCGTTTTCGAGCGCCATCTTCGTTTAATCATATTATTGAAGAAATTGCAGAGAAAAGTAGTGTAGGTAGCTCACCTACATTTTTAGTTGATAGTGAAGCCGCCATCAGGAACGACTCTAGTGGCAATATTATTGGTGCTCAACATATGTTGGAACATTTGCATCCAACACCCCGCGGCTACTTTTTAATTGCAGATTCGTTTTACCGAGCCTTATTAGCTAATGGTTTCTTTAATAAGCTACCCGCGGCAAGGCGGACGATTTCAGACTCGCAATTAACCGAACAAGCTTGGCGGAATATGCCACTTTCTGTTGTAGATCAGTTGGTAGGTGAGTATAAAATTTCAACACTTACTTCTGATTATCCCTTCACGAATAGCAAAATTAATGTGGCTGCGCCTAAGAGCGATACCCCAATGCAGAAAATAGCGAAAAGACGCGTTGAGGGTGAACCGTGGATCACAACACAGCAAGAGCTTTTAGTGGTCTTGCAGCAGCAAAATAATATAAGTGAAGCAGCAAAAGCTGCTGGTCTGCTATATGATGCGTTGCCAAATGAGACCGAGGCCGCTCGCGTCGCTAGTTTGTTATATCTAGAAATAAACGAGCTTGGCTTTGCAGAATTTTACGCTCGTCGTGCGCTTGCCGATAGCATAAAAAACAAGCGAACAAACGCTAATTACTACCTCACTCTTGCTGAGGTTATTTATAAATCAGGTGATATTTCAGGTGCCGTTTCTATATTAAATGAACTGTTAGAAATTGAACCTGATAATACACGCGCCATTACTATCAAGAATCAATTGAATTAAGACGAATGAAAAAAAATCTCACAAAAAATAAGCATAGCGAGAATGGAAAGAAACAACGAGTTATCTTCTATGTAATTACGGCACTTATTCCACTCTTGTTTTTTGTTTTTCTTGAAATGGGTTTACGACTTGTTGGCTTTGGCAACTCGGCACCATTGTTTATCGAAAATCCAGCACATCCAAGTTATCAACTACCCCGCCCAGATGTCATGTCGCGTTATTTCCCAGAAAATGCGCCTAAACCTTCGGTCACCATGGAAGCTAACTTTATTCTTAAAGAAAAACCCAAGAATGGCTACAGAGTAGTTGTGCAAGGAGGAAGCACTGCGGCAGGGTTCCCTTATGGTTTAGGTGCGAGTATCGCAGGTACGCTTGATCAACGCCTCAAAGCGAGCATGCCTGGACGATATGTAGAAGTACTCAATACCGCCATGTCTGCGGTAAATAGCTACACCTTACTCGATTTTGCAGATGAAATTATTGAGCAAAAGCCCGATGCCGTATTGATTTATGCGGGTCACAATGAGTTTCTTGGGATTTTAGGTGTCGGTTCGAACTATACAGCGATGGGCTCAGGGGCAACCACTAGATGGTTTTTATCTCTAAAAGATTTCAGAATCTTTCAGTTAATCCAGCGCATTTATTTCGGACTTGCCACTCCAGAAGAATCTGGAAATACCGTAAAAAAAGGCAATCAGCTCGTTACTTTAGAAGAACAGAAAACTGGCCAACAGTCTCGCACGTTTATGGCAAAAGTAGCGAAAAATAAAGCGATTGCGAAAGGCTCCAGCGTTTATAAAGCAGGTCTCGCCCAGTTTGAAAACAATATGTCCGAACTACTCGCTAAATACAGAAAGGCAAACATTCAAGTTTATATTTCAACGATTGCGAGTAACCAAGCGGATCAAGCGCCTTTTTCTAGCCTACCGATTGAGAGTAAATTTATAGACTCAACAAATGCTTTTTTCTCTGGTATCGGAAAGATAAGCCGGCAACAGCAGCTTCGAGACTTGGGATCAGCTTCAATAACATTTTTAGAGTCAACATCAGCAGATTTACACTTTAAAATCGCTAATCTTGCACTACAGCTGAAACAAGCAAGTATTGCGAAAACACATTTTGCATTGGCACTAGAACATGACCAATTGCGCTTTAGAGCGCCGTCGGCAATAAATGACATTATTCGCAAACTGGCAACACAATATAACGCTGTGCTAGTTGACGCAGAGAGCGAGCTTGCCATTCGCAGCCCTGACGGAATCGTAGGTAGCGCGATGATGTTGGAGCATCTGCATCCAAACCTACAGGGTTATTTTGTCATTTCAAACGCATTTTATGAAGCCATTGCGGCGAACGCCAATATAAAACCGTTTACTAAGGTCAGCATAGATAGAGCGTGGAGAGAGCGCTTAGTGCTTACACAAGAGGAATACTATGGTTTTGCGACCATATTGAATTTGACTTCTGACTATCCCTTTAGCCAAAACCCAACAACACCGTCTCTGCCCAAACCAGGCGACTGGCAGCAGCAGTTGGGCTTAGACTTTTTTGTTAAAAAAATATCTTGGCTACAAATGATGGAAACCAGTTTAGAACGATACCGAAGTGACAATAATCCAACAATGATGGCTAAAGCGATACAAATTCTCGCCGATGCACTGCCGCACAACGG
Organism: Glaciecola nitratireducens FR1064; assembly: GCF_000226565.1. Lineage (NCBI taxonomy): Bacteria > Pseudomonadati > Pseudomonadota > Gammaproteobacteria > Alteromonadales > Alteromonadaceae > Brumicola > Brumicola nitratireducens. Next base: position 2,233,476 of record NC_016041.1, read on the forward strand.
CTTATATAATCTACAAATTGCTGAGATCAAGTTTACCCAGCAGCGCTTCAGTGAGTCTTTGTACTATTACCAGCGTGCAAAACGCGCTGGTGCCCTAGGAGAAGCAATAGATAACAACATTAAACTAATTCAAGCTGCTTTGCCCGAGGTGAAGTAGGAATATAGAAAAACAACTATCTCAGCACAACCATAGGGACTTTACTGCGCTCGAGCATTTTCATCGTATTACTGCCTAAAAAGAACTGACGAAGCTTTGAATGTCCGAACGCCCCCATGACAATAAGACCAATGTCATGCTTTTGTTTGTATTCCATTAATGCGTCGAAAATATTTCCTTCAACAAAGGATGAAGTGACAGTAAAGCCTTTTTCTTCCAACTTTTTCTGGGCGGCTAAGAACTTTTCTTTTAAGTCTGGCTCGTTATTTTTGACTGAAACAAGATGACAGTGAAGCCCGTGTAATAGTCCACCATCAATCACTCTCTGTAGCGCATTATCCGCAGTCTGCCTGCCATCATACGCAACCATAAACGAAGTGGGCTCGCTAAATGTATCAGGGATTATCACGACTGGGTGAGTGGCTTTGCGAAGCAGTGTCTCGATGTTAGAGCCCAGTGCACTGTAATCATCCTCATGCCCCTTGCCGCTTCGCCCAATCACAATCAATCGCGTTTTATCTTCCATGTCGACAATCGCATCTGCTAACTCACCATGTCTTTGCGTTGATTCCACTTGCTGTACAACAGATGTCTGAGCTTGACTGGCAACCCGTTCAAGCAGCTCTTTACCCAGTTTTAGGGCTAGTTTGCCGCGCTGCTCGTCAAGTTTGGTCATTTCCTGTAAAAGTGCGGAACGCGCGCCGAGTCCAATAGCACCGCTGTAATTGTCTGCACCGTGTTGCTGTTCTTTTTCAATGGTATGTAAAAATAATATTGGCTTAGTCAATTTATTTGACGCCCAGATGGCTGCGTTTGTCACCGCTGTTGTCATTGCGGAGCCATCCACACAAGTAATAATTTTTGTCATCCTTTTCTCCTTCCTTTGTCAAAATAATCTTTGTTATTTATCAACTGTGGCACCCTTATTAATGACGACCCTACCCTTTTTTGCGACAGAGCCAAATCAATGACCGCCAAACATTTTCTCTACTTCTTTGGGATCATTGTGTATTCCAAATTCGTCCACCACGGTTGCTGTTGCGTCATTCATTCCCACGATATTTACCGTTGCGCCTTCACGTCTAAATTTTATAACAACCTTATCTAAGGAGGTTACGGCTGTAATATCCCAAAAATGCGCATGTGAAAGATCAATTTCTACAGTATCTAAGGCTTCTTTGAAGTCAAATGCATTGATAAACTGTTCTGCTGATGCAAAAAACACCTGACCAACAACCTCATATGTGCGCTTATTTTCAGACTCATCATGGTGCGATTTCACTGCCATAATACGACCAATTTTGTTAGCAAAGAACAAGGTAGCGAGCAATACTCCGATTAACACGCCTATTGCCAAATTGTGTGTGGCCACGACCACTATAACAGTGGTAATCATAACAATATTCGACGACATAGGATGCTTGCGCAAGTCTCTAATGGACGACCATGAAAAGGTCCCTATTGATACCATAATCATCACTGCTACGAGCGCAGCCATGGGGATTTGCTTTACCCAGTCATCTAAAAAGACCACCATGATAATCAAGACCAAGCCAGCAGTAAAAGTCGACAATCGTCCTCTACCACCCGACTTCACGTTAATAATCGACTGACCAATCATTGCACAGCCAGCCATACCACCGAAAAGACCAGCACCGATATTGGCAATGCCTTGACCTTTGCATTCTTTATTAGCATCACTGCTAGTATCAGTCAGGTCGTCTACGATGGTTGCCGTCATCATAGATTCAAGTAAACCCACTACGGCTAAACCGAGCGAGTAAGGCAGGATTATCATCAGTGTATCGATATTAAGCGGAACATCGGGCCACAGAAATATTGGCAATGTATCGGGCAGTTCGCCCATATCACCGACCGTTCGAATGTCTAGTCCTAGCAGCATTGCTGCTATCGTCAAAGCAACAATGCACAGCAGTGGTGAAGGGATGACTTTTCCAATCTTGGGGATGTAGGGAAAAAGATATATGATGCCAAGACCGACTGCTGTCATCGCATAAACATGCCATGTAACGTCTGTAAGTTCGGGTAGTTGTGCCATAAATATAAGAATAGCCAGTGCATTCACGAAACCTGTGACGACCGAGCGAGAGACAAAGCGCATTAAACTGCCCAATTTCAGAAAGCCCGCAAATATTTGAAACACGCCAGTAAGTAATGTCGCTGCAAGCAAGTATTCCAAACCATGCTCTCTAACCAGCGTTACCATTAATAGCGCCATTGCTCCTGTTGCGGCAGAGATCATACCCGGTCGTCCACCAACAAAAGCGATAATGACAGCAATACAAAATGAGGCGTATAAACCAACTTTAGGGTCTACACCTGCAATAATTGAGAAAGCAATCGCTTCAGGTATTAAGGCTAAGGCCACAACAATACCCGCAAGCACATCGCCACGGATATTTGAAAGCCAGTCTTTTTTCATGTGTTCGAGCATGTATATTGCCTAATGTTGAGAACTCTCCTCAACGCAGAGAAAAATCCAAATTAAAATTTTAAAACGAATAAACCGCGCAAATAATGCGGTAACGACGGCACGTAGTAAAACAGTGCTTCTGATGATGACGTCTAGGGCAGTATAACGAGTAACAGTACTTTCCCTAGATTGTTTATTGCGGCAAATGATAACGCTTTTGTAATTTTGTTACAAACTGAGGTATTTGTAACCCCAATAAAAAACCAGCGCATTGCGCTGGTTTTTTTAGGGTTTACGCTTATTTCTAAGCTTTAGGGAGACGCTCTACTGTACAGGCGTAACCGTCACTGTTGGCGCCTTTGCATCCGGTCCTTGAACCTTGAATTGATACAAACCCGCCGCTGGTGCCGCAATCGTTAAGTTAGCGCTGTTTCCATCTTGGAAGGTGACTTTAGGCTCACCTATGGTAACCGCAGCAGTATCATCAGAGGTTGCACCCAGATTCACTGTTGACCAGTCAGATGTAGCCACTTTAAAGTTTACGTCAGTGCCATCTAAATTGATGTTAACGGTGTAAACACCTTCGCCTTGATAGATTAAAGGATCATCTTCACCCCAACCGTTCAGGCTCCCGCGAATAAATACCGTGTTAGCACCAAAGAACTGTTCGTTGAAGACTCTGATTTTTGGCTCATTAAGGTTTGTGCTGTCGAAAATAAACACATACTTTCCGGCTTCTGCCACATCAATCACAACATTGCTTCCCCCTTCAGTAAGCGCCAGGTCTTGACCCAACACTACCAGGTCATCAACATCATCTTCACTAAATGCGCCCAAGTTTGGACTATCCCAGCCTTCGTTCGCTACTTTGAACTGATACTCTTCAGCACTAAGCTCAACCGCAACAGAGTACAAACGTCCACCGTCATAATTGAACTCGTTGTCCAAACCCCAACCGTTCATGCCGCCACGAAGGAAAATAGGATTACCAACATACGGTTCTTCGTTAACGATGGTAAGCGTTGCTGCGCCGGTATCTGCCGCATTGAAGCTGAACACATAGGTAGCATCAACACTTGGCGTAAAGGTCATGTTGCCTTGGCCACTGAAGACATCTTTCTCTAAATCTTCAGTCACTTCTGGCGCATCGTTATTGCCGTAGTCAACCGATGTCCAATTAGCAGATGCGATCTTGAATGCGTAGGTCTCTGCACCGTTCAAGGCTATTGCAACTTCATATACACCATCGCCTTTATAGCTCATTGCATCAGTTTCGCCCCACGCATTCATTTGACCACGCAAGAACACAGTGGTATCGCCAAATGGGACAACATCAGGTGCGCCCGATGTCGCAAATGCAGATAAACCGTAACCACGCTCCATGCCTTGGTTTTTAACAAAAACAGCCATACTTAATGGCGGCACAGTAAATGTACCATTGCCAGAGGCATCAGCACCTTCAGCAAACGAAGCACCGCGTACGACTGGATCGACCGAGTTAGCAAGCACCGTATGAAGCTCAAAGCCGGTAGCCGTTAACACATCAATCGACTTTTCTTCGTAGCCCGTGTTAATCACGATAGCAAGCGCGTCATATTTTGGATCGAGATCGGCCAATACTGAATCGCTATTGGCAGTCACGCCATCGTCAAGGCTCATTACAATCAAGCTCTGCTGTTGACGCGAGCCAATGTTGTGGAAACCAACGCGTGCTTTAATGTCTTCTGCAGTAGTTAAACGAAACAGTTTACTGTCAGTTCGAATGCTTAAGTACTCTTGGAATACTTCTGCTGCAAACTCAACGTTTGACATACTTGCTGCACGTTCAGGTGAGAACATAAAGGTAGAAATGGTGTCCCACATAGCCTGATTGTCTTGTGCCAACGGCAAACCAACGTTCCAATTGTTGGTCTCGTAGGTGAAGTCAACCCGACTGAACCAGTCGCCGGAATCGTAAGTGTTGCGATCCATTGACTTAGAACGTAGGAAGTCACCGCCCATTTGTAAGAAAGGAATACCTTGCGACAGCATAGGGATACCAATACCTATGTTTTGTGCGCGGATCCTTTGATCCAAGCTCAGATTTGCTGGCAGGTTGTAATTGTACTGATCCCAAAGTGATTCATTATCATGCTTTGACACATAGTTGATGATATCCGCAGGATCTAGCGCGTAACCACCCAGTGAGCTGGTTTCAGTGGCATTGCCGCCTGATGTTTCTAAGATAAAATCAGTCAATGTACCGGCCATGGTCATTTTGACAATGTCTTGGTCGCTCATTGCACTCGCTATGCTCACTTCACCGTCAACGCCTAAACGGCTAGTTCTATTGCCATTGTAGAAAATGTTACCGCGACGAATACCTTCACGAGTTCGGTCATTGTAAGTACCAATTTCAGTGCCGGCCATATTGATTTGATTCGCTTGCTCGTAGCCACGATCTTGACGAATCCAACCTTCACCATAGAAGTAATTGTCTTCATCTAATTCTCGTACTTTGGCATATAAATCAACCATGGTTTGCTTGGTTGCTTGGCTCATAATGTCGAAACGGAATCCATCAAACTTATAATGCTCAGTCCATAGAAGAAGCGAGTCTTCCATGAATTTTTCCATCATGCGGTTGCGTGGTTCAGTATCATCACAGCATGTTTCGCGCACAATTGCGCCGCTGTCGACTTCATATCTATGGTAGTAACCTGGCACGACTTTATCAAAAACTGAGTTTTCAAATAAACCCGAAGCATTGGTGTGGTTATACACAACGTCAAGCACAACACGAAGGCCAACCTCGTGCAGCGACTGGTTCATCGCACGCATTTCAATAATACGCGCAACGCCATCTGGATTGGATGAATAACTGCCCTCTGGTGCGTTAAAGTGCTTCGGATCATAACCCCAGTTGAACTGGTCAATATCACGCAGCTGTTCTGATAGTGCTTGTGCAGCGCCCGGCTCAGATAACACGTTAAAGCTGTTGTAAAGCTCACCGATCGTCAAATCACGAGGCGTATTATCAAGACAAACTGCTGATGCTGGCTTCAATGCGCATATTTGCTGAACCGTGCTTGAAAGATCAACCGTTTTGCTCGTATCTTCGTTGATAGTTGCAATATCGTTTGCTGGCAGCATATGGAAATGCGTTAAGCCCTTTTCAGCAAGTTTAGCAAGGTGCTGCATAGGCGCAGACTCTTTTTCAGTGAACGCGAGATATTTACCTCGATTCGCTTCTGAAGTAGACGCATCTAAAGCGCTAAAATCACGAATATGGCCTTCATATAAAACCGCATCTTCTGGATCCGTAATGCTCGGGATAATGTGTGTATCCCAGCCTTCTGGCTTAAGGTCTTCATCTGTTAAATTAACAAATTGAGAGAATCGACCATTAAGAGCCAAACCAACTGAGTATGGGTCAGTTACATCGATAACTTCTATTTGCTCATCTTCTGGATGATACACAGTCACTTCAAAGCGATATAACTGGCGATCCATGTCCATAGTGCCTGCATATGTCCAAATGCCTGTTGCCGAGTCATACGTCATTGGCTTAGTCGACTGCAGACGCTTATCAGCAGCATAAAGTTTAAGTGCAACGTTGGTTGCCGTCGGCGCCCAAACTCTGGCTTCAATACCTGAATCGGTGTAAACAGGACCTAGTACTGCTTCGTCTGCATCGTTTTCACCCAAGGTATACAACTGGTCTAAAACGTTAGGAATTTGAATGCGAGTAGCCGCGACAAGTTCACCTTCTGCATTATACGCACCTAGCACCGCTTGTGTTTTTAGCACAGCTTTTGCATCATCGACGCTCCAGTCGCCAGCGAAAGCAGGTAACGCTGATAAATGAGGAGCGATTGCTTTTTGTTCGTCAGTTAAGTCAACTTCTGTAAGCTCAACTACCGTGCCATTTAAGCCGGTATCAAGCGTCACCGCAAGGCTAGCATCAGCGGAATAATGCAATTTAACTGTATCCACAATGCCAAAATCAACATCCCATAGTAATGTGCTTGCATCTAACCAATGCGCCTGAGCACCATCAATAGATACGGGCTGTTCGCCTAAAGAATCAACTGGAAATTCATAGATTGTTGGAACGCCAGAAAACGTAAAATTCATTCGAGCAAAGCGTTCATCATCAGGTTGTTGAAGTTTCGCCTTACCGTCTATGCCGCCCATCTCTTTACCAGCATCATCGGTACCAATATGGATGATAAAGTTTTGACAAGCGCCAGGGGTTAACGCATATCCGGGTTTTAACTCTAAAACCCAATAGGCGCCGTATGTTGGATCAATTCCCGTATGCACTCGACCGTTGTCCCAAGCGGTGTCTGGGTCGGCATAAGCATCGCACGCATCATTACTCCAAGTATGCAGTCTATAGCCTTCATAAGAAGGGTCATTTGGGCTGTTATCAGCCCCTACTGCTGCTCGGTTATAATACAAAACAGCTTGATCTGCTGTTGGAAAAACAACCGGCGGCGCTAGAGTTGGATTAAAACCAACTACACAAGCATCATTTGCAGCATTAGGCACAGTAGGTGCCGCACAAACGATAGGGGGCGGTGGCACGCAACCCGAACCATCGGAACTAGGAACATTAGGAACATTGCAGGTTAATGCAACCTGCCCCGATTCAACTTCTGATCCGCCACAGCCGGACAATACGAATATTGACAAGAGGACAGCAGCATAGCTGATGAAACTTTTACGACTAAACATAGGTAAACACTCCAATGTCATACTTTTGTTACGACCTAAATTAAGGCCTTTTTTAAACAGAGACGTTAAATTAATTATTCTCATAATGAATACGTTAGCCCCAAGAAGAATTGAGTACCAAAGTATTGGATAGTGCCCGTGCGCGCTTCATCACCAAAGTAACTTTTCGTCGGTGCATCCGTTAAGTTATTCACTTGGAACAAGATACCGAGGTTTTCGTTCACTTCGTAACTCGCTTGATAATCAATAATCAGCTCAGAATCAAAATTAACGACTTGGTCATTGACAGCAACTTGCTTGGACACAAATGGGTCTCTATATCGCGCACTCACGCGAGTTTCAAAACCTTCGTAATCCCAAAACACGGTGCCGGATAATACTTGTTTACTCAAACCAGGAAGCAGTGTCGAGTAAACACCATCGTTGGCACTCGCCGTTTTAATAATTTCAGTTTCGGTGTAGGAATAGCTCGCGCTAACACCCAAACCAGACCACATCCCCGGTAAGTCACTGTAAACTTCGGTGTAGGATAATTCGAGACCACGAATGTATCCTCCTCGAGCATTGTTTTCGAATGTGGTGTAGGCGCCATTTACAGTCGGAACAGTGATAGTAACTTGCTCGCCTAATTCATCTAATACTGGCTGCGCCACTTCCTCGTCCGTGAATACAGGGATGTCAATTGAAGTAGGAACAACAAAGCCATTTGCAGCGAAATCATAAGGATCTCTTGTACTTCTATCGACAAACGACTGGATGTCTTTGTAGTAGAGCGCCGCTATTATTGCACCATCAGAATCATCAAAATAATATTCATAGGAGATATCATATTGATTTGCGTAAAAAGGACGCAAATAAGGACTGTTATCGCTTTGACCTGATATTCTCGCTTCACCAATCACCGTAATCTCTCCAGTATCGATGCTTTGAAACGCCGCCGGTTCATTAATTTGCGTACCGCTATTAGCAAACATTTCGTTGATCGGAGCTCTTCCCATCACCTTTGCAGCAGCGAAACGCACTTGCTGATTGCTGGTCAATTTAAAGGTTAAGTTTAATGATGGTAGATAGTCAGTGTAGGTATCTTCGAGTATTACCGGGCGAAATGTATCAACCGCTAAACCGATATCATCAACAATGATTTGTGCTCCTGACTCAGGGTCGCCATCTACATTCTGCAAGAACGTCGATGCCTGCTTCGTGTCCACCATTCTAACGCCAATGTTACCCGTAACTGGAATACCTGCTAACTCCATGTCGAGGTTGGCCATGACATAAGCGGAGTTAACTTCTTCATAAACTTCACCACTTTGTAACACCGACCATGAGGTATCGTTAGGAGTAGCGCCGTCAGGTGGGTTTAATACGCCGTCAAAACCACCCCAGCTTTGCACTGGCTGTGGCACGCCGCCTGGAAACCAAGCATTCAGGGCTTTGTCTAAATCAATTGCTAAGTAACTTGGGAAATATGAGAATTCCCCTTCCCAATTGACCACTGTCGTCATGTCTTCAGTCAGACGCAACGGTGGCTGACTTCTTGAGAAGCCTGAATCACTGCCATATTCGAATACGGAACGGTCATTGCTGTACGCGCGATCTGAATAACGAGCACCAAACTCAATTGAACGAACCCAGTCATTGTCAAGTTGATATGTAAAATCTATCCGATAGGCATCTAATTCATCTGAGTTTTGGAATGGATAAATACCGTATTTAGATACCATCACTTTATTTAAATCAATAAAGTCACTGGCCTGATTAAAACCTAGGTCGGGCAAATCAAGTCCATTCAGTAAATAGCTTATCGAGATATTTTCGTCTAACACCGGCGATAACGCATTTGCGTCTTCAGCAACGAGGGACCACAGCAAACCGTTTCTGAAATCACTGTCAGCAGAAGAATGTGAAACATCAAAAGACACGGTCCAGTCTTCGTTGATGTCCCACTTTGCATTAATGCCTAAACTACGCACTTCATCAAAATCTTGATTGTCGTCGTTAACCAGTTCAACCCGAGTGTTCGCGCCCGGAATACGATTAAAGGTGCCACCGATTACGTCATTCCCGACCAGCGTTGGGTTAGCAATAGTTACGTTAGGTGCTTCAAGTTTTACTCGAAAACCACGGGCAAACTCTTCTGATTCAAATTTACTTAAGAAAGCGTCTGCTTTTAATACGAAATTGTCCACCGGTGCCCACTCAAAAGCGGCCATATAGCCATTGCGAGTTTCACCGCCGCCGGCGTGCTGCATTTCAAAGCCTTCAGAGATATCTTCACACTCGGGACAATCGCCTCCAAGCTTATCTATATCATTTTCAACAAAATCAACGTCCTTTTCTCGGTTGTAAGCTAATCCGATAAACTGCGTTGACACACTGGGTTGATATAATTTGGCATAACCGAGCGCAACGCCCAAGGTATCTTCTAAAAACTTACCTTGATAGGAAAAACTCAGTCTATGACCAAACTCATCAGCATCAGCAACTTCATTGGCACGGTCGTTGTACATTCCGCGAACGTTCGCGTTAAAACTATGCTGCTTATCGTTATCCAATGGGCTAGCTGTTTTCAATTCAACAGTACCTGCAACACCACCTTCTAACAATGATGCTTTAGGCGATTTATATACAGCCGCGGAACTAATTAATTCTGATGGGTACTGATCAAACTCTATTGAGCGACTGCCGCTAGTTGAGACTTGCTCTCTGCCGTTAAGCGTAGAAAAAACGAAATCACCAGATAAACCGCGAATGTTAATTTCTGCTGCTTGGCCACCGGTTCTAACCGCTGATATACCGGGTAAGCGTGTCAACGCGTCTGCCATTGATACGTCGGGTAATCCACCTAAGTCATCTGCAGAAATTTGTTCAGATACTGTGTCACTGAATCTTTTTTGATTGAGCGATCTTATCAGGCTGGATCTAAAGCCAACAACCTCAATTTTCTCGATGTTTTCTTCTGCACGCTCTTCCGTCTGATCTTCTTGAGAATTTTCAGGGGTTTGCTGTGCATAAAGGGGCAAACTACCAATCATCATCCCGCTAGCAACTAAGGCTACGGTAATCAAGCTGGGTTTGAATTTAGTCATATTTGTATCCCATTACTGTTGAGTTTGACGCTTCCGTGCTTACCAGACCTAATGATCTGTTGCGCAAGTACGCCTATTTGTACTGGATAGGATGTTACATTCTTGCGAGTTCATTCACCATTATGTGCATACGTATTCATAACATATCGCTACATTTAGTTAACAAAATAGCAGTTAGATTCTTAGGTTTTATACACCTTTTAAAATCATAAAAAAATTTATTCAACAAAAACAATCTGTTGTATTTATCGCTGAAAATACAGTTTACATTTTTCTAACATTGCGATTTTAGTACTGATTGCATAAAAATTTCCGAACTGTCTAAAAGAAAGGATGATTAAGTGCTCGTTTTACGCGCTCACCTAAGGTTTATGCGAACTTATTCGTAATTATCTTAGTTGCCCTAGTTGCCATTAAGCCAAAAAAAAACCTGCCGACTGGCAGGTTTTTAGATTTAATCTCGACTTACAAAATTACCAACCGGTAATCTCACGTAGTCCTTTACCGATTTCAGCAAGTGAACGCACAGTCTTAACGCCTGCCGCTTCTAAAGCTTTGAATTTCTCATCAGCAGTACCTTTACCGCCGGCGATGATTGCGCCAGCATGACCCATACGCTTACCAGCAGGCGCTGTTACGCCAGCTATGTAAGATACTACAGGCTTGGTTACATGTGCTTTGATGTATTCTGCAGCTTCTTCTTCTGCCGTTCCGCCGATTTCACCAATCATAACGATTGCTTCAGTAGCTGGATCGTCTTGGAACAGCTTCAATATATCAATGAAGTTAGAACCAGGAATTGGATCACCACCAATACCAACACAAGTAGACTGACCAAAGCCTTCATCAGTAGTCTGCTTAACCGCTTCGTATGTCAATGTACCAGAGCGTGAAACAATACCAACTTTACCTGGCTTGTGAATGTGACCAGGCATGATGCCAATCTTACACTCACCCGGAGTAATAACACCTGGGCAGTTTGGACCGATCATACGTGCGCCTTTACGATCAACGTACTCTTTCACGTAAAGCATATCGATAGTCGGGATACCTTCAGTGATACAAACCACTAACTCGATACCCGCATCAACGGCTTCTATAATTGAATCTTTACAAAATGGAGCCGGTACGTAAATAACAGTTGCTGTAGCGCCTGTTGATTCAACCGCTTCTCTCACTGTATTAAATACAGGAAGACCTAAATGTGTAGTGCCGCCTTTACCAGGTGTTACACCGCCAACCATTTGCGTACCATAAGCAATTGCTTGCTCAGAATGGAACGTACCTTGACCGCCAGTGAAACCTTGGCAGATAACTTTAGTATCTTTATTGATTAATACTGACATTATTTGCCCTCCGCAGCAGCAACAACTTTAAGTGCAGCATCCGTCAATGATTCTGCAGCAATGATATCTAAACCAGAACCCGCAAGTACTTCACGGCCTAGTTCTGCATTTGTGCCTTCAAGACGAACAACCACTGGCACGTTAACGCCAACTTCTTTAACTGCACCGATAATACCTTCAGCAATCATATCGCAACGCACGATACCACCGAAGATGTTGACCAATACGGCTTTAACCTTGCTGTCTGACAAAATGATTTTAAATGCTTCAGCAACACGTTCTTTGGTTGCACCGCCCCCAACATCGAGGAAGTTAGCAGGGCTACCGCCATGCAGGTTAACGATATCCATCGTTCCCATTGCAAGACCAGCACCGTTAACCATGCAGCCAACATTGCCGTCTAGTGCAACATAGTTCAATTCGAATTTTGCTGCATGAGCTTCACGAGCGTCATCTTGTGATGGATCGTTCATGTCGCGAACTTTTGGCTGACGATACAATGCATTGCCATCAACACCTAATTTCGCATCTAAGCAATGTAAATCGCCATCTGCTTTAATCACTAGTGGGTTAATTTCAATCATCGCTAGGTCAAGCTCTTCAAACATCTTAGCTAGACCCATAAATATTGTGGTGAACTGACGAATTTGAACACCCTTCAAACCTAACTTGAATGCGATTTCTCTAGCTTGGAAAGGCTGAGCGCCGACAAGTGGATCAATTTCCGCTTTCAAGATTTTTTCTGGTGTTTCTTCAGCAACAGTCTCAATTTCAACGCCACCTTCAGTAGATGCCATGAAAATGATTCGGCGTGATGTTCTATCAACCACTGCGCCTAAGTAAAGCTCTTGCGCGATATCTGTGCAGGTTTCAACAAGAATTTGACTGACCGGCTGACCATTTTCGTCTGTTTGATAAGTGACTAGGTTTTTACCAAGCCAGTTTTCAGCGAAAGCTCTGATGTCTGCTTTATCTTTAACTAGTTTCACACCGCCCGCTTTACCGCGACCGCCAGCGTGTACTTGACATTTAACTACCCATTCAGTTCCGCCAATGCGGTCTGCAGCTTCAACAGCAGCTTGAGGAGTCTCAGCAGCGTATCCTTCAGATACTGGCAAACCGTATTCTTTGAATAACTGTTTGCCCTGGTATTCATGCAAATTCATGTTAATTTATCCGATTTTATTTAATAGAAAAGCCGCCGTTGCTCACTTAAAAAAGTACTGCAGGCGACTTGTTTTAATTTCGCTAAATCCTATCACAAACTTAGCCATACTTCAGGTGATAACGCCGTTATCACCCTAATTTTTTTATTCCGAACAGCTTGTTAACTTAATATTTACACATCAAGCAATAAACGCGTTGGATCTTCTAACATTTCTTTTACAGTTACCAAGAAACCAACCGATTCCTTGCCGTCCACAATTCTGTGGTCGTAAGATAACGCGAGGTACATCATCGGTAAAATCTCTACTTTACCATTCACAGCCATTGGACGATCTTGGATTTTGTGCATTCCCAAAATTGCGCTCTGTGGTGGATTGATAATTGGCGTAGACAATAGTGAGCCAAAGACACCACCGTTAGTAATGGTAAAGTTACCACCCTGCAGATCTGACATAGCTAATTTGCCGTCGCGACCTTTCAATGCGAGTTCTTTAATACCCTTCTCTACACCTGCCATACCTAGAGTATCGGTATCACGCAAAATTGGAGTCACTAATCCACGCGGCGTGGAAACTGCAATCGAGATATCGAAGTAGTTATGATAACAAATGTCATCGCCATCAATTGACGCATTCACTTCTGGGAAACGTTTCAACGCTTCGGTCACCGCTTTCACGTAGAAAGACATGAAACCTAAACGAATACCGTGACGCTTCTCAAAGCTCTCTTGGTATTGCTTACGCAAGTCCATGATGGGCTTCATGTTAACTTCATTGAACGTAGTCAACATTGCCGTTGAATTTTTCGCCTCTAATAAACGAGTAGCAATTGTTTTACGCAATCTCGTCATAGGAACACGCTTTTCAGTGCGCTCGCCAGATGCAATCGATGGTGCTTCTTTTGAATCTGTTGACGGCGCTTTTGCTGGCGCTTTCAAATGCTTTTCAACGTCTTCTTTTGTTACTCTGCCGCCTTTACCAGTACCTTTAACTTTACTAGCATCAACGCCTTTTTCAGCAAGCAAACGGCGAACGGAAGGACTCAATGCGTCTGAGTCGCCTTCTTCTTGCTCAGCTTCGGCTGCTGGCGCGCTGTCTTTACTTTCCTTCGATGGCTTTGCGGCCGCACCTGCTACGAAGTTTGCAATAACAGCCTCAGCAAGCACTGTCTCACCTTCTTGAGCTAAAATTTCAGAAATTGAACCATCTTCTGGCGCAACAACTTCCAATACAACTTTGTCTGTTTCAATATCAACTAAATTTTGATCACGCTTGACTGATTGTCCAGGCTGCACGTGCCAAGTTGCTATTGTTGCATCTGCGACTGATTCCGGAAGCACAGGTACTTTAATCTCAGTCTTTTTTCCTGAATCAGCTGATGCAGCAGATTCTTCCTCGGCAGCTGGCTCAGAAGTCGTTGACTCTTTTTTAGCAGAGCCTCCCGCTTCTACTTTACCAATGACTTGTTCACCTAAAACGGTATCACCTTCACCATGAATAATTTCTGACAAGACGCCGTCTTCTGGTGCTACTACTTCCAATACTACTTTGTCAGTCTCAATATCAACCAAATTTTGGTCTCTGGTAACAGTTTCGCCAGCTTTTACATGCCAAGTTGCGATTGTTGCATCTGCTACTGATTCAGGTAATACGGGAACTTTTATTTCAATTGTCATCTGGGTTCCTTAGTTTATTGTAAGTGCGTCTTCAACCAACGCTTTTTGTTGTTGGTTGTGTACAGAAACATAGCCAACTGCAGGGGAAGCCGAAGCTTTACGACCTGCATAAGTTAAGTTAGATCCTTTCGGAATTGATTGCCAGAAATGGTGCTGGCTACAATACCAAGCGCCTTGGTTCTGCGGTTCTTCTTGACACCAAATCCAGTCAGTCACATGTTCATACTTGGCCATCTTAGTTTTGAACTCGTCCTGAGGGAATGGATACAACTGCTCTAAACGCACAATTGCAACGTCATTTTGCTCATTCTTACGACGCTGATCCAATAAATCGTAATACACTTTACCGGAACACATCACAACGCGTTTGACGTTTTGCGGATCTATCTCATCAATTTCATCAATCACATTGTGGAAAACGCCCTCTGCTAGCTCCTCCATGGAAGAAACCGCAAGTGGATGGCGAAGCAGTGATTTAGGCGACATCACAATCAGCGGTCGACGCATTGGTCGTACTGACTGGCGGCGCAGCATGTTATACACCTGAGCCGGCGTAGATGGTATGCATACTTGCCAGTTATGGTCAGCACACATTTGTAACCATCTTTCTAAACGAGCAGAGCTATGTTCAGGGCCTTGGCCTTCATAACCATGAGGCAGTAACATAGTTAAACCACACAAGCGGCCCCACTTTGCTTCACCTGATGATAAAAACTGGTCAAATACCACTTGTGCACCGTTGGCGAAATCGCCGAACTGTGCTTCCCAAATAGTTAAACATGCAGGTTCAGCCGTAGCAAAACCATACTCAAATGCCATTACAGCCTCTTCAGACAAAACAGAATCGTAAATTTCAATTCGACCTTGGTCATCAGAAATATTTTTCAATGGTAAATACGTTGAGCCGTCATCTTGGTTGTACAAAACCGCGTGACGGTGGAAGAACGTGCCTCGGCCCGAATCTTGACCTGTCATTCTGATATCTGTTTTTTCAGCTAGAATACTCGCGTATGCTAAGTTTTCAGCCATACCCCAGTCGAGCATTTTCTCACCATCAACCATTGCCTTGCGGTCAACATAGAGTTTGTTAACTCGAGACTGCAAGCGGTGACTCTCAGGATAATTGATTAAAGCTTGTCCAAGTTCTTTTATTTTGGAAACCGGCAAACTACCATCATATTCGACGTCCCAATCGTGGCCG
Organism: Glaciecola nitratireducens FR1064; assembly: GCF_000226565.1. NCBI lineage: Bacteria > Pseudomonadati > Pseudomonadota > Gammaproteobacteria > Alteromonadales > Alteromonadaceae > Brumicola > Brumicola nitratireducens. The sequence goes on from NC_016041.1 coordinate 2,249,264, forward strand.
ATATAAGGTGACCAATCAACTGAATGCTCAGTCATTGGACGCCATTCTTCAACCACACAGGCACCATGATCTAATGCTGCTCTATACTCAGCCATTAGCTTCTCAACCTCGTGCTTTTCAATTGTGCCTTCAGCAATCAATTGGTCAGCATAAATGTCGCGCGGTACCGGATGTTTTTTAATTTTTTGATACATGAGTGGCTGAGTCGCATTGGGCTCATCCGCTTCATTATGACCGTGGCGGCGATAGCACACTAAATCAATAACAACGTCACGTTTGAACTTGTTGCGATATTCTAGCGCAAGTCTAGTCACGAACATAACGGCTTCAGGATCATCAGAGTTGACGTGGAAAATAGGTGCTTGCACCATTTTCGCTATATCAGTGCAGTATTGGGTAGAGCGTGTATCTTCAGTGTTCGAGGTAGTAAAACCAACTTGGTTATTAATGACTATTCGAACGGTGCCGCCAACTTTAAAGCCACGAGTTTGTGACATATTAAACGTTTCTTGCACTACGCCCTGACCCGCTATCGCAGAGTCACCGTGAATGGTAATTGGTAATACCGCTGAACCATCTTCACAACGACGGCGAGAAAGCCTCGCTCTGACTGAGCCCATGACGACTGGGTTAACAATTTCCAAATGCGATGGGTTGAAAGCAAGTGCCAGATGCACATTGCCGCCTGGTGTCGCAAAATCAGAAGAAAAACCAGCGTGATATTTTACGTCGCCTGCGCCCAAAGTATCGTCGTGTTTACCAGCAAATTCATCAAACAACACTGATGGATTTTTGCCTAACACGTTCACTAACACGTTCAAACGGCCTCTGTGAGCCATACCAATGACGACTTCTTTCGTTCCAGCTGCGCCGGCTTCGGTAATTAAGCCTTTAAGCATTGGAACAAGCGAATCGCCACCTTCTAATGAAAATCGTTTAGCACCTGTAAATTTAGCGCCAAGGTATTTTTCCATACCATCGGCGGCAATAAGGCCTTTTAAAATTTTGACTTTTTCGTCGCGGCCAATTACAGGCTTTGCTTCGACTGACTCAATCCGCTGCTGTAGCCAACGTTTTTGTTCAGTATCAGTAATATGCATGTACTCAGAGCCAATCGAACCACAGTAGGTACGATTCAATGATTTAAACAAATCACCCAAACCCATTTTGTCTGCGTTAACAGCATATGAGCCAAGATTAAACATGGCGTCAAAATCGCTTTCAGAAAGATTATGGTGTGATAATTCTAAATCCCGGACTCTCGGCTGCTTCCATAAATTAAGTGGATCGAGATTGGCGTGCTGATGGCCACGGAATCGATAAGCATTGATCAACTGTAATACTTTTACCTGTCGCTCATCGCTTTGAACATCGCCGGGCGTAGCAGCAGCACCTGAAGTGAATCGTGCAGCAGGACCCAACGAGGCCATATGTTTAAAATCAGCCTTGATTTGCGTGTGGTTGGATTCGACTTCTACACCATCTACTTTTGGTAGCGCGTCGAAAATAACTTTCCAGTTGTCTGGAATACTTTGTGGATCTTCAAGGTAAGTCTCATACATCTCTTCAATGTAAGCGGTATTACCTCCCGCCATGTGGGATGAATCCCACCATGCTTTCATCACGCTATCTTGCATTCTTAAGCCTTGATATAAAAAGTTAAGTGTATTGTATTCTATATAGATTCTTTTTGTAAATTGCGTATTACACCTTTGAGCGGATATATACGACTAAAAGGGTATAACACTGCATATATATAACCCCAAATATAAGAAAAACTTGAATATTTCTATCATTTCCCATTATTTGATATTATTTTCACCTTTAGTTTTGTCTAGATAAAAAAATAGCCATCCCTCTCGGGACGGCCATTTAGCAATCAAACGTACCTAACGAATAGGCAACTAGGCACTAAACAGCCCGTTGTAACAGCATCGACTTAATTTGGCCGATAGCTTTTGTTGGATTTAATCCCTTTGGACATACACTAACGCAGTTCATGATGCCATGGCAACGGAACACGCTAAATGCGTCGTCTAAATCATTCAAACGCTCATCAGTTGCCGTATCGCGAGAATCGATTAAGAATCTGTAAGCATGCAACAAGCCGGCTGGTCCAATAAATTTATCTGGATTCCACCAAAATGAAGGGCATGACGAAGAACAGCAAGCGCACAAGATGCATTCGTACAGACCGTCTAATTTAGCTCTGTCTTCTTGCGTTTGAATATGCTCACGCGCTGGTGGCTGCGTATCATCATTAATCAAAAATGGTTTGATTTTCTCGTACTGAGTATAGAACTGTGTCATATCAACCACAAGGTCACGTACTACCGGTAAACCAGGTAATGGACGCACCACTACTTTACCTTTGCCAAGTGCAGAGAGAGGTGTAATACACGCCAAACCATTTTTACCGTTCATGTTCATACCATCTGAACCACAAACACCTTCACGGCATGAGCGACGGAAAGACAACGTTGGGTCTTTTTCTTTTAATGCAATCAAAGCGTCAAGCACCATCATGTCTTGGCCTTCCTCGACCTCTAACTGATAATCTTGCATCTTAGGTGCATCATCTACGTCTGGGTTATATCGATAAATCGAAAAATTTAACATCATAATGACTACTCCTATTAATACGAACGTACTTTTGGCGGAAACGCTTCTCTAAGCTTCGGCGTCATATTGACATCACGACGACGCATAGTTTCTGATTCCGGCAAGTACAAGCTGTGACACAACCAATTTTCATCGTCTCTCTCAGGGAAATCGAAACGGCTGTGCGCGCCACGACTCTCTGTTCTAAAGTTAGCTGCAACAGCCGTGCTGTAAGCAGTTTCCATTAGGTTGTCTAACTCCAAGCATTCAATACGCATAGTATTAAAGTCAGAACTCTTGTCATTCAAACTTGCGTTTTGTAAACGTTCGCGAATTTCTTTAAGCTCTTTTAATCCTTCAGCCATTGCTTCACCTTCACGGAAAACAGAGAAGTTGAGCTGCATGCACTGTTGCATATCTTTCTTAATCTGAACTGGATCTTCACCCTTACCTATTTCAGAGCTTTCCCAACGATTGAAGCGTGACATTGCTGCGTCTAGGTCTGAAGCAGATGCTTCACTTTTAACGTCTACATGATCCAAGCTCTTGCCAAGGTGCAAGCCAGTAGCGCGGCCAAATACAACCAAATCTAGTAAGGAGTTACCACCGAGTCGATTTGCTCCATGCACTGATACGCAGGCAATTTCACCACAAGCAAATAAACCATCTACAATAGATTCTTTACCATCGACATCGACATTAATAACTTGTCCATCTACATTCGTTGGAATACCACCCATCATATAATGACATGTTGGTATCACTGGAATAGGCTCTTTCACCGGATCCACGTGTGCAAATGTGCGTGACAACTCAAGAATACCAGGCAAACGTGATTCAAGCACATCTTTACCTAAGTGATCGAGCTTCAGCTTCAAGTGAGGACCCCAAGGACCATCACAACCGCGACCTTCACGAATTTCTGTCATCATTGAACGAGCGACAACGTCACGACCAGCAAGGTCTTTAGCGTTTGGCGCATAACGTTCCATGAAACGCTCGCCATCTTTATTCAATAAGTAACCGCCTTCACCACGACAACCTTCAGTTACAAGCGTACCTGCACCTGCGATACCTGTCGGGTGGAACTGCCACATTTCCATATCTTGTAGCGGCACGCCGGCTCTAATTGCCATGCCTACGCCGTCGCCAGTATTGATGTGCGCGTTTGTGGTTGAAGCGTAAATGCGTCCAGCACCACCCGTCGCTAGAACAACGGCTTTAGACTTAAAGTAAACCACTTCACCAGACTCAATGTCGATTGCTGTGCAGCCTACTACTTGACCGTGTTGATTTTTTACAAGATCGAGCGCGTACCATTCACTGAATACTTTTGTGCGGTTTTTTACATTCTGTTGATATAACAAATGTAATAATGCGTGGCCTGTTCTGTCGGCAGCAGCGGCTGTTCTTGCCGCCTGTTCTCCGCCGAAGTTTCTTGATTGGCCACCAAATGGACGCTGATATACTTTGCCTTCTTCAGTCCGTGAAAAAGGTAAGCCCATGTTTTCCATTTCGATAATGGCTTCAGGACCTGTTTTACACATGTATTCGATCGCTTCCTGATCGCCAATGTAATCTGACCCTTTTACGGTGTCGTACATGTGCCATTCCCAGTTATCTTCGTGTGAATTACCCAATGCAACGGTAATACCACCTTGTGCAGATACTGTGTGTGAACGGGTCGGAAATACTTTTGATAACAACGCACACGACTTTCCTGATTCTGAAATCTGCAAAGCAGCTCGCATGCCAGCGCCGCCAGCGCCTATAACTACCGCGTCAAACTCATGAACGGGTAAACTCATATTAAACACCCCATAAAACGAATAGACCTACTGCAACATACGCAAATGCAATTAGGTTAAGAACATATTGAAGACCGGCGCGTAGACCAGTTGGCTTGACGTAATCCGTCAATACCTGCCACAAACCTATACGCACATGGATCATGATTGAGATCAATGTGGCGAGCGTAAATGCTTTCATATAGATATTGGCGAAGAGACCTTGCCAAACTTCAAATGTGACAACTGATGTTGTTACAAAAAAGTACACCATGAATAACGTAAACGCAGTGATTATCGCTGCAGTTGCTCGCAGTGATACATAATCCTGAATACCGTTTCTTTTCATTGACACCTGATTAGTTACCATAATACAACTCCTAATACGATTGTTAACACTACCCACAGCCCCATTGCAGCTTTCGCGCTGTTGTTACCTGAGTCGAGTTCTTCCCAATGGCCCATGTCCATAATCACGTGTCTCACACCACCAATAATGTGGTAAGACAGCGCAGATAATGTGCCGATTGAAATAACTTTTCCGTACCATGCATCCATCATACTGAGCACCGAGTTATAACCCTCGATTGAAGCAACTGAAGTCGCCCATGCATAAATGACGAATAACAACGCGAAAAACATTGCAACGCCTGTTACGCGATGGAGTATTGACGCAACAGCAGCGGGTGGAAAGCTAATTGTATTAAGGTCTAAATTTACCGGTCTTTGTTTCTTCACAATAATCTGCCTGTAGTCGTTCGTAGGTAATGCGTAACAATCGGATGCTTAAGCGATTACCTTAGTTGTGTGTTTTACTTTTGTGGGGCGTACTTTCGCCCTTATCTTGTTAACAATTTGTGAATAAAATATTGCTAAATTGAAATAAAATACATTCGTTGAATTTAGCGGCCTTGAATATAACAATCCGCCTCGTAAATTACAATTTTTTGTTGCGTATTAAGCCTTTAGTCGTAAAGATTTGTTGCTACCCATATAGCTGTAGACAATACAGAATATTTATTAATCGAATGTGCATTTAAATTGACTTATTACTACAATACCAGTACAAATAGCGCCACTTTTCTTAACGATGTGAACAATATCGTCGATAGCTACGTAAGTTTGTCGACTACAACGTTATAGTAGAAAATTAACGAGGAGAACATTACATGGCAAATGATACAGCCATTTTAAAAGTAGGTGATAAAGAAATCGAACTTCCGATTTTAACTGGGACTGCAGGTCACCCTGTCATCGATGTTAGACCACTTGGTGGTAACGGGTATTTTACGTTTGACCCCGGTTTTATGGCTACAGGTTCATGTGAATCTTCGATCACGTTCATTGATGGCGGCAAAGGTGTGTTACTACACAGAGGCTACCCAATTGAAGAGTTAGCGCGCGATTCTGATTATCTTGAAGTTTGTCATATGTTGCTGCACGGACACGCTCCGGACGCAGACGAATATATTAATTTTAAAGACACGATTACTCGTCATACCCTTTTACATGAACAAATCAACATGTTCTTTCATGGTTTTAGAAACGATGCGCATCCAATGGCGATGCTTTGCGGCACTGTTGGCGCGATGTCGTCTTTCTACCACAGTGATTTAGATGTAAACAGCGAAGAGCAGCGCCTACGTAGTGCGCATCGTTTAATCGCTAAGATGCCAACGTTAGTAGCAATGTGCTACAAATACAATGTCGGTCAGCCTTTTGTCTATCCAACAAATGAATTAAGCTACGCTGCAAACTTCCTCAACATGATGTTTTCGGTTCCTGCTGAAGAGTATGTAGTAAGCCCAGCTGTGGAGCGTGCAATGGATAGAATATTTATTCTCCATGCTGACCACGAGCAAAATGCATCGACCTCTACTGTGCGCTTAGCTGGTTCATCTGGCGCTAACCCATATGCTTGTATTGCAGCCGGTGTTGCCTCCTTATGGGGTCCTGCACACGGCGGCGCAAACGAAGCATGTTTGGAAATGCTAGAAGAAATTGGAACTGTTGATCGTATTCCAGAATTCATTGATAGAGCAAAAGACAAGAATGACCCGTTCCGTTTAATGGGCTTTGGTCATCGTGTTTACAAAAACCACGATCCAAGAGCCACTGTAATGCGAGAGAGCTGCCACGAAGTATTGGCCGAGTTGAAGCTAGACGATCCATTACTCGAAGTAGCGATGGAACTAGAGCGAATCGCGCTGAGCGACCCTTACTTCGCGGAAAAGAAATTATTCCCGAATGTCGACTTTTACTCAGGTATTGTGCTTAAAGCTATTGGTATTCCAACTAACATGTTCACATGTATTTTCGCACTATCAAGAACGGTAGGTTGGATTTCACATTGGCATGAGATGTTGAGTCAGCCTGGCCAAAAAATTGGGCGTCCTCGTCAGTTATATACTGGTGAAACTCAGCGTAAGTATACTCCTATCAAGAAGTAGGCTTTGCTTAACTCCCTTTTAATTAAGGCGCCTTCTTGGCGCCTTTTTTGTCGAAATAAAATAGAGAATTCAGAGGGTTACCATGCCAATACAGTTTAAAATACTTGGTTACGCGGGACTTATTCCATTTATAGTGCTTCCCTTGATAGCACTTGCTGACATAAATAATTATTTTTATAGTTTTCAACACTTTGTTCAATATTCTGCCATTATACTTTCATTCTTCGGTGGCATTCATTGGTACGACGCTCTTCAGCATAACCGTGTAAATCATCAACTTTATGTCGCGATGCTACCAAGTATTGTTGCTTGGTTAAGTTTAGTGTTTCTCGATGGAGGTTTACTACTAGGTGTCTTGTCTTGTGCATTTATCGCTATGTTAATGTACGACAAATATACTTTGGTAATGGAAAAACAAAAGGTCATTGAATATACAACGCTGCGTTTAGTATTGACCACCGTCGTAGTCATAAGTCATTTAGCAATGGCTTTGATAGCATGAACGAGCCGAGTATCGATACTCGGCTCTATTGATTTGATTGCGAAAGGAAATAGCTTTAAAAAGCTGCGTTCGGTATTTTAACCCGTAATTAAGTCCATCAGTTCTTCGGTTTTCGCTTTCATTAAAGCAATATCACCGCGTGATTCAACATTTAGGCGTATCACCGGCTCAGTGTTCGACTTTCTCAAATTAAATCGCCAATTGCCAAACTCCATGCCAATACCGTCCGTCTTATCTATTACTTCAGCTTGATCAGCGTAATGTTCAACAACCTTCTTAATTGTTAAGCCCGCATTTTCAACAGTGGAGTTTATCTCGCCAGAAGATGGAAATGCTTCGATGCGCTCTCTCACCAACTCTGACAATGGCTGTTTTGTTGTGCTAAGCAGTTCAGCGACGAGCATCCACGGTATCATTCCTGAATCGCAGTAAGCAAAATCACGAAAATAGTGATGAGCACTCATTTCGCCACCGTAGACAGCGTCTTCTTTGCGCATTCTCTCTTTGATAAAAGCATGCCCGGTTTTGCATTTAATGGGTTTACCTTTATTCGCTTTAACAATCTCTTCTGTATTCCAAAAAACACGCGGGTCATAAATAATACTGGCGCCTTTCTCTTTCGCTAAAAAGGCCTGCGCTAATAAACCGACAATATAATAGCCTTCGACAAATTCGCCTTTCTCGTCAAATAGGAAACAGCGATCGAAATCACCATCCCATGCGATCCCCATATGAGCCTTGTTTTCAATAACGGCTTTTGATGTATCCGCGCGATTCTCTGGCAACAATGGGTTTGGAATGCCGTGGGGAAAGTCACCATTAGCCTCGTGATGCACTTTAATAAACTCAACGGGTACATGTTGGTTTTGAAAAAACAGCTCAATTGCATCGAGTGCTGGGCCAGCACTGCCATTCCCAGCATTGACAACAAGCTTAAGTGGAGACAGCTTTTTATAGTTGATATAGCTTGCAAGGTGCAAAACGTAATCATTCACACAGCGAACGCGCTCGTAATTTTTGGTTTCAAGTAATTTTCTTTCTTGAATTGAATGCATACCACTCAAAAACTCACCATCAGTCACTAACTCACCGGTACTAAATGCCAGTAATCGAGCTTGTATATTCATCTCATCGTAACTTTCAGCTCTATCTCTGATAGCGAATAAGCCACTGTCACCGCTGATCGGAATAGAACCGGCTTTCACTAACTTTAAGCCATTGTAATTGATAGGATTATGAGAAGCTGTTACTTCTATACCGCCATCAACACCAAGGTGCTTTGTGGCAAAATAAATTTCTTCAGTACCGCACATCCCTAAATCACTTACTTTCGCACCGCCGTCAATTAAACCTGCAGCTAACGCTAGTTTAAGTGGCAATGAAGTTTTTCTGACATCTGCGCCCACAACGACAGTGCGTGCCTGTAATTCTTCTGCAAAGGCTCTGCCGATGCGGTAAGCAACTGACTCAGTTAATTGTTCAATCAGTTCACCACGAATATCGTAAGCTTTAAAACAGGTAATTTTAGTCATGATTTTTGTTCTTTTAGTATTTTTTTAGTTTGGATGCGTGGAAACAATGGCAACCCTTAAAGTTGCCACGTTGTAAAAGCTTTATTTTTTGACTTCAACACGGCCATAACGATCGGAGAAGCGGACAATGTCGTCCTCACCAAGGTAACTGCCAGACTGCACTTCAATCAGCTCTAGTAGTATCTTTCCAGGGTTTTCCAATGCATGAATTTCACCGATAGGGATGTAAATAGACTCATTCTCGGTTACTAATGAAGTTACCTCTCCCACAGTGACGTTAGCTGTGCCAGAGACTACGATCCAGTGCTCTGCGCGATGGTGATGCATTTGTACACTCAGTTTTTCGCCGGGTTTTACACTGATGCGTTTAACCTGATAGCGGCGCCCGTTATCAATGGAATCGTAGCTGCCCCAAGGTCTGAAAACTTCGCGGTGAAATTCAAACTCGGAACGTTTTTCGGCCTTAAGCTTGTTCACCACATTTTTTATATCTTGCACTTTACTTTTGTTGGCTACCATTACGGCATCTTTAGTTTCAACGACAACGACGTCGTCTAAACCAATAACGGCAATTAAGCGCTGTTCAGAGTTGATATAGCTATTGGTGACGCCATCAAGGATCGCATCACCTATTACGACGTTGCCTGAAGTATCTTTATTTTGTGATGTTTCCCACAGAGAAGTCCAACTACCAACGTCATTCCAACCGGCGTCTAGCGGAACCATACAGGCGTCGGAGGTGCGTTCCATCACCGCATAATCAATAGAGTCATCAGGACATTTAGCAAACTCGTCAGCGTCAACGCGTATAAATGTCATGTCTTTGTTAGTATTTTGCATCGCGTTTGTACAGGCAGCAAAAATATCGGGGGCGTGTTCACTCAATTCACGCAAATACACACTCGCTTTGAACATGAACATACCGCTGTTCCAATAATACTCACCGCTTTTGAGATATTGCTGCGCCGTTGCCAAATCAGGTTTTTCAACAAATTGAGCAACTTTAAAACCGATCTCATCTACTGAATCACCAGACTTTATGTATCCGTACCCAGTATGAGCTTCAGTCGGCACCACGCCAAAAGTAACTAACTTTCCCTGCTCTGCTAGTAACGTTGCTCTCTCAACGCCTGCGTGAAAGGCATTGTGGTCAGAAATAAGGTGGTCTGCTGCTAAGATCAGCAATACGGGATCTTCTCCCTGCTGCACAGCTCTTAATGCAGCGAGAGCTATTGCAGGCGCAGTATTGCGACCGACAGGCTCTAAGATGATGCTGTCATAATCAATATCCGCAACACGAAGTTGCTCTGCAGCCAAGAAGCGATGGTCCTCATTACAGATAAATAATGGAAGCTCCATTTTATCGGCAGGCAAACGCAAGATTGTATCTTGCAGCATCGTCTTATCAGACGTAAGTGATAAAAACTGCTTTGGTAATGCAGCGCGAGATTTAGGCCACAGTCGGCTTCCAGTGCCACCGGCAAGAACAACAGGCTTCATTTACATTCCTTTAAAATCTTCATTAAGCTGATGGTATTGAAGAAAAGCCTTTAGTTCAATGCAAAACGTCCATATTTCGTTGATTAAGTGGTTACAGGGCACGAAATATGGACTTACGAACAATCCTACGCCAATACTCCTTGTTGAAAATCGCGCAATGCCTGATTAATTTCCTCTTGAGAGTTCATCACAAAAGGTCCGTATTGAACGATTGGCTCGTTAATTGGCTCGCCGCTAACTAAAATGACACGAGTCTCCACCTTAGTATCGAGCACTAACTCATTGGTGAAATCCAACACACCCAACTCGCCTTTTTTCAATTTTTTGCCTGCAACTTCAAGCTCACCTTCATAAACGTATAAAAATCCATTGTGCGTGTTTTGCGTGGCAACAGTCAGCGACTCATTAGCCACTAAATGGAAATCAAAAAACTGAGGTTTGACAGCTTGTGTTGTCACTGCGCCCTCTTGGCCTTCGTAATTACCAGCCAACACGCGTATCAAAGAACCTTTTTCGCTACTCAACTCCGGAATATTCGCAGTGGGAATATCTTGATAGCCTGGCGCAGACATTTTTTCAGCCGCAGGCAAGTTCACCCAAAGTTGGAAGCCGCGCATCTTACCTTCGATTTGCATTGGTATTTCTTCATGAATAATACCTTTACCCGCATTCATCCACTGCAGGCCACCATCTTCAATTACACCCTCATTACCCGTTGAGTCCTTGTGCCCCATCTTGCCGTTAAGCATGTAAGTGACTGTTTGAAAGCCACGATGTGGGTGTTTTGGAAAACCGGCGATGTAGTCTTGCGCGTCTTCCGAACCGAACTCATCTAGCATTAGGAACGGGTCTAATCTTTTAAGGCTGGGTTGTCCAAGCACCCTTTTCAGCTTGACGCCCGCACCGTCGGAGGCAGCCATACCCTGCACAATTTGCTTTATTCTTGTTGTCGTATTTGTCGCTATGTTGGAAGTACTCATTACCTTATTCCTTCTTGCAAACCTAAAGATTGTCGCGACCATGCGGTGAATCGAGATCCATTACAGGACCAGCAGGCACCACTTGCGTTGGATTAATCATAGTATGGCTAAAATAGTAGTGTCTTTTTATATGGTCAAAATTGGTCGTTGCTTTAACGCCTGTCACTTGAAAAAGCTCTTTTAAATATCCGGAGATTGCTGGATAGTCGGCAATGCGGCGTAAATTGCATTTAAAATGCCCAACATAAACCGGGTCAAAACGAACTAAAGTTGTAAACAAACGCCAATCAGCTTCGGTAATCTGATTGCCAAGTAAAAAACGTTTTGCACTTAAGGTTTCTTCTAAAAAATCCAAACCTTCGAACAATGCGAAAAGTGCTTCCTCATAAGCCACTTGCGTCGTAGCAAAACCCGCTTTGTAGACACCGTTATTGATGCGGTGATAAACATAATCATTTATTTCATCAATACCACTCTTAAGAGCATTGGGATAATAATCGTCGTGATTACCCGTCAAATCATTAAACGCTGTATTAAAAATGCGAATTATCTCAGCGGATTCATTATTTACAATTTGATTAGTCTTTTTATCCCACAACACTGGCACGGTAACTCGCGTAGTGATGTCTGACTGAGCTTTGGTGTATATTTCATGCATGTACTTAGAGCCAAATAAATGGTCTTCCGTTGCCCCATCGTATCCACCGAACACCCACCCATTTTCCAACATATCTGGACTCACAACAGATACCGATATGTGTGCCTCCAAATCTTTTAGTGCTCTAAAAATTAACGTCCTGTGCGCCCACGGACAGGCTAAACTGACAAATAAATGATAACGACCTGATTCGGGCGTAAATTTTGCGCCAGCGTCACTGCTTATGGTATTTCTAAATGCAGAATCTTGACGAACAAATTTGCCATTACTCTTTTTTGTGTCGTACCATTGGTCTTGCCATACACCATCGACTAGTAAACCCATGTTGAATTCCTCATATTTACTGATGTTAGTTGATGAGGCAATTAAAACACTTATTTAATTGAACGTAACTCGCTTAAAATAGCAAGTTACATTCTATTTTTTAGAACCTTTTGACATTAGAAAAAAATACATCAATGCTTCAGGATAGGATGATAAACAAAACCTTATGACAACAGCAAATACCGCCACTCGATTTTCAGGACTGTCTCGATTATATGGCAGCAGCGGCCTAATAAAATTACAAAATGCAAATATTGCCGTTGTTGGCATTGGTGGCGTTGGGTCTTGGAGCGCTGAAGCTTTAGCGCGCACCGCAGTAGGTAATATCACCTTGATTGATCTGGATGATATTGCGCTCAGCAATGTAAATAGACAACTGCACGCACTATCATCGACGATAGAGGCCTCAAAAGTAGAGATAATGAAGCAGCGTATTCTCGACATTAATCCTCAATGCAATGTGACAGTCATCGAAGATTTTGTGACGACAGAGACGCTTCAAGATTATATTACGACATCGTTCGACGTTGTCATCGATGCCGTTGACAGTATCAAAGCAAAAGCCGCCATGATCGCCTTTTGCAAGCGCAACAAAATAAAAATAATCACAGTTGGTGGTGCCGGAGGTCAATTAGACCCGTTGAAAATCACCTGCAACGATTTGGCTAAAACTGTTCAAGATCCGCTAGCTGCAAAACTACGCTCCGAACTACGCCGATTTTATCATTTCAGTAAAAACCCCAAGCGAAACTTCGGGGTTGAATGTGTTTATTCAACTGAGCAATTACGATATCCGCAAAGCGATGGCAGCATAAGCTTTGAAAAAGGCCAGCAGCAAGGTGCAGGTAAAATGGATTGCGCTACCGGCTTTGGTGCTTTTGTTGGTGTCACAGCGACATTCGGCTTTGTCGCAGCAACGAGAGCGATACAGTTTGTGCTTGGCCGTTAACGTTACGTCATGTATTTGCGGCGGCCTTGGCCCCTCGATGCTGTTTCACGTCAAAAACTAACGCAATTACTAACCAAATACAGACAATACCGATCAACAGCGCGGTATTCTCTGCCATCGCCATGACTTGCTCACTTAGCACTGCAGTACCCGCTATTAGCAATAAATAATAAGGCAAGTTAAGAAAGCCGGCCAAACCAATTACTTTAGGTGACTTTAACTGATTTCCCTGTGAAAACATGAAAAAGGCTAGAGAATTAATATGTATCATGGCCAGCAGCAAATGCTTAAGCTTCGTCTTCTTTTCCTCAACTTGCTCGCCTTGCTTTAATGAGTGTTTACGTGAAGCCCTTCCAAGCATAAAGTTGATCAGAGAGCCTAATGTTGCTGCCACGACCATGCATAGAGTTAGATAAACAACATCCATTGCGCTAGGTTTTGCGCCAACCACTAAAATCACCGCAAAAAACTGCCCTGGAAAATAAAAGCCAACGTAAATAATCGACTCTAGCAAAATAATAAGAAAAATTATGAAGAAAAATCCGTTTTGCATGTTGCCCTGCAGCGACTCTAAAATGCTCATTCCTGGCGGGATGACGCCAAAATGCACCAGCACGCTGATGAGTAAGAGTGCAATTAGCGCTGAAAGAGGAAGGAACGCTGCATATTTCATAGTTTGCCAGTAAAAAGTGATTTATGCATAGATTACGCTATGCTTCGTAGTAGGATCATACAGACAAAGCTCTAAATTTCAGAAACTCTGTCCATTGAAAATATAGATAACGTCAGTGAATCAAGTACAGCGATACGATTCAAACCATCCTTTATTATCATAAAGTGCTGGTTCCATCGTACCTGATTAACATAGACTAACATGTCGGTAAACAAAACAGAGAGAAGGAAACAAACAAGTTGTATAGGCCTAAAACAACCATCGAACAATGGCGTATTTTACAAGCTGTTGTTGACTATGGCGGATACGCTCAAGCAGCACAAAAGCTCAATAAGTCACAATCGTCTCTTAATCATGCCGTCGCAAAGTTACAGAGTATGTTAGCCGTTCAATTACTTGAGGTTATTGGCCGCAAGGCTGTATTGACTGAAGCCGGTGAAGTTATGTTGAGGCGCTCAAGATACTTGACACAAAATGTTGAAGATCTTGAATCACTTGCCATAAATATTAATCAAGATTGGGAGCCAGAAATTAAACTTGTTGTAGACTTGGCTTTTCCTAGAGAACTCTTGTACCCCGCATTAAGAGAATTCTTACCGCAGTCAAGAGGCAGTCGCTTACAGGTTATTGACCACGTGCTAACCGGAACAGAAGAAGCGATTAACCAACATAAAGCTGATCTTGTGATTAACATGCACGTCCCTAAAGGCTTTTTAGGAGAACCTATTGCTACAGTTGAATTCCTTTTAGTATGCCACCCTGAGCACGTTCTCGCGTCAATGCCGCAACCCATTGACTCAAACGCACTTGCACAGCACCTCCAGATCGTCATAAAAGACTCATCTTTGTCCCCTGACGAGAAATCAGGATGGCTGAAATCAGAAAATCGATGGACCGTCAGTCAGTTTGATACCGCTATCGATTTACTACTTCAAAAACTTGGGTTTTGCTGGATACCTCAACACAAAGTAAAAGCATTAATCGACGAAGGGAAATTAGTGTGCTTGCCAGTACAAGGCAGTCAATTTAAGCAAATGACGGCCTTTTTAATTTGCCCCACACCGGACAATAAAGGACCTGGGACCCAATTATTAGAGACTCTTATTTTACATCATCGTCAAATTGATTTACCGTCTTCTCTATATAACGATTAATTTGAGTATGTTTGAGTCAATATGGAACAACAAGCCTTAAATCAACTTATGCGCGAAAGCGCTGATGATGCAATAAAAACAAGTAGAGAAGAGTTTGCTATCGAGTTGGACTTTTCCCCTGAAAGCATTGCATCGGTTGATACTGTAATTTCAAAGTTTTTAGATACATATAATGACCAAGCGCTGGAGGACAAAGCAGTGTTTACTATCTGTAATATCTACGGTGCGTACATTGGTGAAACATTTCGCAAGCTCGCTGGCGGACAATGGCAGTATAATTTGCAAGACGAGGAAGCCCCCTCAATCATGTTAATGTATCAGGAAAAAACCTTTGCATTCGCTGGTATTTGCTATGAGCGTTTAGTTAATGATAGCAGCGTCAGCGTTCAGCGTTATTTCAACGAAGCACTTGGCAGCGCCACGCAATAAGAGACGAATACAAATACGTTTACGGCAGTGGTATTAAGAGTTCAGTCGCCAGTCGGCAAGCATAATCCTCATATGCTTGCTCCTTATTAAATACCAAGCAAACAATAACGCTGAGAATAAGGTTAATGCCGTCGGCCAAGCAAAAGCAAAGTGCTGCGCCCGCAGGATATAAAGCTGAATTATAAGGTCTGAAGCAATGAGGTAAGCCAGCATCACAGGTACACCTATGTAAAAAGCCCCTTTGCCGGCTTTCCATATACGCTCCCTAAAACCTACGAAAAGCAGTGTCATTATGGCAGGTATTGCCGTTAATAAAGAAAGATAGAACTGATATTTTAGTGGATAAAATATGCTCAGCAATAAGCCTCCGTCTTGCCTGAACGACAGTGACGCAATGAACACAACGATACCTCTAGCTAAAAAGCACAGGCACAAGAAAAGCAACCATGGTGGTTTTACGCGTCCGGCTTCATCGTATTTATGTAAGGGCAGTTTTAATTTCATGGTTTGAAAGTATAGGCAAATACTGAAACATCAAGGTTTGCATCAAAGTATATATTAATCTCACGTGATAATGCCTGACTGCTCAATCAAAAAAACCAGCGACTAATAAATTATTGGTCACTGGTTTAATTTTTTATGCCATTATTGCTTCACAACTAAGGCTAATTGGGTGATTGAAGCTCCCATTGCATTGTGACTTCATTTTCAACTTGAGCGTCCTCGGTTAAAATCAAGAATAAAGGTTCACTCTCTTCATCCAAAACCAATTCATCTTGGGTCAGTATAATATCGGTTCCGTCAATTTCGGCAACAGCAAAAACTTGATAGGTATTGTTTCGTAAAAACAAGGTCTGTTGGTTCCCAAAGACGACCGAAGGATTTGCATCTGCGGTAGAAATGATTTCATCACTTTTAACAAAATATACGCTGATCCTCGTGAAATCCTGACTATCAACCAAATTGATTACTTTTATCTGATGCTCAAAGATGCTGCTTCCCTCTGAGTTGGTGCTTTGGAGTGTGCGAAGTACTGGCTTATATGCATCGACAATACCGTCATCATTTTCGTCAACGTTACCATCTCCGTCCTCATCCACCGCCTCTTCCTGAGTGTAGTAAAAAATTGTCTTATAGGTATTTTCAGGCAAACTGAGCAATTGATTGGCAAACAGCTTTTCTTGTGTATCCGCGTCTATAATCCGAACACTAAAATCACCGTTGTCTTTGTCCAATGCAGCACTAAATTGATTAGATGGCAAACCGCTAATGTCAGGCTCTGTTGACGCAGCATCTGTATATATATCAACAGTACCAGAATAATTTGGAAGCAAAGCACTTTGCTGCATCCCATTGAAAAATCGGACTCTTGCCTCAGAATCATCATCAGGTAGGTTAATGGTCGTGCTGCTTGAGAGTAAATCCAAAACGATAGGTGAGCTCCCTACTCCGGTGTTATCCCGCAATGCCAGAATGTATTGAGTAGTAAAACTAAATGTCACTTCACTTGATTGATAAACCACATCGGTTTCCCCAGCAAGTGTCGCGTAAAAAACGTATTGCGATTGTTCAAACTTATGATTTTCTGACAGCTCTTCTGGAACGTATGACCCGATTAATTCAGCTTCATTAAATGTTTCATCTGACTCAGACAAATAAATATCAAAGGTGGCTCCTTCATTTGTGATATTCAGTACTCGAATATTAAATAAATCAAAATCATCATCCTCCTCATCGTCAATAATAGGAATATCAAAATTAAGAATTTGGGGCGCTTGAACATCTCCTGAAAAAACAATGAAGTGTATATTTTCACTGTTAATTTTTAGTTCTTCTTGGCTCAACAGCGTCAAGTCAGCGCGCGCAGCGCTATCCTCTTCTTGCCAACCCAATTCTACAGTATATTGTATTAGCGGGTAGTTGCTTGTTGGTCGTTGTCTCGCCAAAACGAACTGATGAATAGGTTATTTCAACTTCATCATCGGGATCTGCATCAACATCCTCATCGACGGTCAAAAAAATAGCAGGCGCGTTTGGCGATGCATTGTAAAATTTGATGTAGCCATCTTCGCCCTCGGAGCTATCTGAACCGCAGGCAGTAATACCGGTAATAGTGAGTGCAACACATAATATTTGTGCAAAGCGAGTCAATTCGCTTCTTTGGTAATTGAATTTCATTTTGATTCCTATGATTAAGTCGTTTGCTTGTTGCAAAACGCCTTACCGGTATAGGCGTTTTACTTCATAACAATTGTGCAAAGTCAGACAGGGATAGGTATAAAGCGTGACGATGTCACATCATAGGTCTATGAATAGGTGAGTAAGTTCTATTTCTTTACACTTCTTTACATTACTTGACACCGCTTGACACTCTTTGGCAGAAAGAGAGGAGGCAGAAAGTGACTTTCGTATTCGTTGTATTTAGGCTGTTTCAGATTTCAGGCTTAGAGAAAGCATCATGTCATCTAACACTTCATCTAAATCGATGAGTGGCCCATTTGCGAGGTAGATACTCATACTGGAGCTTACATTTATCTTAATATCATTCTGTTTACCTAAATTAGTATTTTCAAGCGCAAAACGAATGCGTTCGAAAAATGCTTTAGCACTTTCTTCTTCAATATCGGGTAAGCACACAATAAACTGCTCTGGTGCAAATCTGCCCAGAATATCACTCTCTCTTGTACTATTTTTAAAGGTTGACGCTATTTGTTTTATAGCCTCATCAGCGTTACTTGAGCCTAGTAAACGATTAACTTCTTTAAAATTGGCTAAGTCAAATATTGCCAGTGCGTTAATCTTATTTGCCGATGGCGCAGGCACTTTCCTTATTTCTCTCAACGCAGCAATGCTATTCAATAAAGCGCTCACTGAATCAATAGAACTTGCCTTCGCCTCCTTCTTACGCCAAGCAATGACCACTATTAATATTGCGACAACAAAAACACAAATAAATACGATCGCAATTCTTTCTCGATTCAATTGCTCTCTCATCAATGTGGACTCAAGTTCACCAATTTTGTTGTATAAGTTAGCGACACCTAACACTTTCCCAGAGGACTGATTACTCGCCAGTTTCGCTCTTAATTCAGCTGAAAAATCGATAAAATATGCTCTGGCCTTTTCAATATCACCCAGCTCTAAGTATGCTTTTGCCATTAATGTAAGGTAGTCAACGTTTCCGCCTAAAAAGCTTAAGGCCTTAGGCCCGCCGGTTTCTTCTTCATTCACGAACTGCTTTATGCATTCAATTTGCTTTTCGTTAATACAAACTTCTATTTCAAACCACCGATGCATACCCGTAAAAATAGAGTTTTTCATATCCACCAAGTGAGGTTTCCAATCGATTACGGTTTGTTGTAGTTCAACAGCTCGTTCTAAGCGTTGATAAAAGCGTCCTTTTGCATAGTAATACCAAGCATGTACAAGCGGCACATCAACTTCTTTGCGTGCGCCATCCAATTTACTTATAACGCGTTCAGCGTCGTAAAATTGACCACTGGCTAGCAAGGAGGTAAACACACTAATTAGCGACGCATATTTGTTAGCCCCTTGATAATGAGGTAAGCCAATTTCATAGGTCTTTTGAAATTGCTCTGCGGCTAAAACATGTTGACCTATGCGCCCATATATCAAGCCAATATTGTTATGAATATGGGCAATCGTCGGCGCGTCTCCGCGTAATGAGTATAGTTCCAAGATATCAAACAAGCGTTTTAGTTTTTGACCTTCATCAATGCGGGCTTCACAATACGTCATCAAGCCTAGTTCCGAGCTCAAACTAATATCATCAAATTTTCCCAGTGAAAGCTCTTTTGCTTGTTGATAAAAATCGCAGCGGCGCTTATCTTCCTTAACATCAAAAAGGAAACCTTTTTGATACACAGCGAGCGCGTAATATTCTTCGCTTTGTTTGGCATTTGGATCCGCGATAACACTATCAACGGTGGCTTCAGCTTGACTATAGTTTCCATTGCAGATTTGCCAGTGAGTTTTTTCTAGCTGAAGGTGAAAACGTTGAGAATTGCTGATGCTGGTATTCGTTAAATATTCGTCTAATTTGGGAATCATGTCGTCACTTGGGCAATCAAACGTCTTCACTTTTACGTCTTGAATAAATCTATCAAGTTCATCTAACTCTTGAGCATTAACCAAGATTCCAGGATAAAAAAGCAGAGGAAATAAAAAACATTTAATATTCAAAATAATAGGCCAACTTTTAATAAAACGACTTCAATTTTAACGGCAACGAGTATGTACTTTCAAAAACAGTGATACACAATACCTTCAAATAGTAAGGTGACATTGGCTCACTCACAAAATATTAACACCGACAGTCTAATTAGTTATTTCTGCATAAACAACCATATAGATGCATTACTTATACCAAGCACAAATTGATTAAAGGAGATGTAAGTTACGATTAAGCTCACTCGCCTGTTTGGCACTATTTGTTCTTGCATTAATCCGCTATAATGCGCGCATAATTGGCTTGAATCTGAATGCACCAATATTCGTTGATGAAGCCCTAACAAAATTTCATGAAATAAAAGACAGTGCGGCTTCAAAAGCGGTGCTTTGAGCAGGGGCAAATTAAATGACAGTCAAACAATTCAATCCAAAACAAACAACGACGATGGATGGTCCAAAACAAATCATTCAAGAGCAGTCGATACAAGTGAAACAGCTTGATAGCGCGCCAGAAACAACCAAAATCGGATTTGTATCACTGGGTTGTCCAAAGAATCTCGTCGATTCAGAACGCATTTTGACGCAGTTACGAATTGAAGGTTATGACGTTGTATCAACCTATAAAGATGCGGCCTTAGTTATCGTTAATACCTGCGGCTTCATCGATTCTGCGGTGCAAGAATCACTGGATACTATCGGTGAGGCGCTGGCAGAGAATGGTAAAGTAATTGTTACCGGCTGCTTAGGTATTAAAGAAGATGAAATTCGTGAGGTGCATCCAAACGTATTGTCTATTACTGGGCCTCACGCCTATGAAGAAGTCGTTAACCAAGTTCACGAACATTTACCCAAACCTGAATTTAACCCATTTCTGAATTTAGTGCCTGACCATGGCGTAAAACTAACGCCAAAACATTTCGCTTATCTGAAAATTTCAGAAGGGTGTAACCATCGTTGCACTTTTTGCATTATCCCCTCGATGCGCGGCGATTTAGTCAGTCGTCCTGTAGGTCAAGTGCTCAGTGAAGCGAAACGATTGAAAGCCGCTGGTGTTAACGAGCTTCTCGTTATTTCTCAAGACACAAGTGCGTATGGGGTTGACGTAAAATATAAAACTGATTTTTGGGATGGCATGCCGGTTAAAACGCACATGCAGCAATTGTGCGAAAAACTTGGCGAAATGGATATGTGGATTAGGCTACATTATGTCTACCCTTACCCACATGTTGATGATCTGATCCCGCTCATGGCCGAAGGTAAGATATTACCTTATTTAGATATTCCATTTCAGCACGCAAACAAACGAATTCTGCGTTTAATGAAGCGCCCAGGAAGTGCAGATAGAACCATTGAACGCATTAGGAAATGGCGAGAAGTTTGCCCCGAGTTGATTATTCGCTCAACCTTCATTGTTGGTTTTCCTGGCGAAACCGAGGAAGAGTTTGAAGAATTACTGACCTTCTTAGAAGAAGCGCAGCTAGACCGCGTTGGCTGTTTTAAATATTCTCCGGTCGATGGAGCGAAAGCAAATGACTTGCCTGACCCCATTGATGAAGATATCAAAGATATTCGCTTACAGCGTTTTATGGAAGTGCAATCGCAAATAAGTAAACAGCGACTGCAGGACAGAATAGGAAAAGAGTACAACATCGTTATCGATTCTGTTGATGCAGAAGGTGCTGTCGGACGTACGTTTGGTGATGCTCCTGAAATAGACGGTGTCGTGCATCTAAACGGCGTATTTGATGTTCAGCCAGGCCAACGTTTATGGGCTGAAATTATTCATGCCGACGAACATGATCTATGGGCTGTGCCCGTCGAAGATGAAGAAGCTGATATACAAGACGCTTAAGATATACAAGGGAGCTGCTGCTCCCGCCGTGGCGCATTTGCATACAAACTTACTCACTTCAACGATATCCAAGTGCAATAAATTAGCAACGCTTAGATGCCGCTATTGAAAGCGCTGCAAGTCTTCAGGCGTATCCACGCCGTGCGGTGGAGCGTGTTTTGCCACATCAACGTGAATGACGTGTCCATGCCAAAGTACTCTTAATTGTTCTAAAGACTCGGTTCGCTCTAACTGCGTTGCAGACATGTTTTCGTACTGCTTAACAAACCCCGCTCTATATCCATAAATACCGATATGACGCAAATACACTGAGCTTAAATCATCCATACAAATGTTATCGACTGATTTATTGCTAAACTCGTCACGATCGAATGGCATGGCTGCTCGAGAAAAATACATCGCATGTTTGTGGCTATTTGTGACAACCTTAACAACATTTGGGTTGAAAATATCCTCAATATCGCTAATTGGATAGCCTAAGGTTGCCATCGGTATCTGTGAGTTATCGTGCAGGTTCTGCGCAACTTGTTGAATATTGATTGCAGGAATGAAAGGCTCATCGCCTTGAACGTTCACTACGATAGTGTCATCAGGGTATGCCAGCGTTGCTAACACTTCAGCTATCCTAGTTGTGCCCGATTCATGGTCGTTACGAGTCATACAAACGTCTGCACCGAACTCACTAACAACGTTAGCAATGCGTTCGTCATCGGTAGCAACGATCACTTTTTGCGCGCCAGCTTCGATTGCGCGTTCAACAACATGCTGGATCATCGGTTTACCTTTGATCAAAGCCAATGGCTTCCCCGGAAAACGGGTTGAACCGTATCTCGCAGGAATGACGACGATAAATTTCAAACTAGCCACCTTCAGCTGCCCTTAGCTTTTAATGCTTCCAGCTCTTCTAACGATAACACTCTCGCTTCTGTATCAAGCAATACAGGTATATTGTCCTTTATTGGATAAGCCAAGCGATCAAAGCGGCAGATGAGTTCCTTTTGTTCAATGGGAAGCAACAACTTGCCTTTGCAAACTGGGCAAGCCAATATGTCGAGTAACTGCTTATCAAAAGCCATGAATATCCTTAATTTTTATGATTAGAATCTTACGCGTTATTTTCCGCTCACAAGGAACGTGATTGATAGTTCGTCATCAGTCATTACATGATGTTTGCTTAGCGCTGGTAAATTGCCAACTTGTTATCTAGCATCGAATACAAATTTTCCGATATATTACCACTCACTTGTAAATACCAGCAATTATCATGCGCTAATGATTTGCATTTTACAGCGTCTTTTTCTGTCATTAGCACCATCCCTTTTGGGATATCTGCTAATTTATATGCATAATGGTCAGGAAATCCAATGGTTTTATCGCACGTAATACCCATGTTGCTCAAGGTCGCGAAAAAGCGTTTGGGGTCGCCGATACCAGCTATAGCCGTCGCTTCTTGAATCATTAACGAAGATTGACATTCACCGCTCTTAACGTTGATCCATTGACTTGGTTCCAGCGTCATCAAGGCTGTCTTATCTGGTGAAATTGAAATATCGGTGTGTGCTTGACCGTTAAACACGACGGCATCGACTGTATTGAGTCTAGTCACTGATTCTCTTAGCGGCCCCATTGGCATTAGAAAGCCATTTCCAACGCCCCTTCCATCCATCACAACGATTTCAAAATTTCTTTGCAAAGCATAGTGTTGTAGACCGTCATCACAAATAATCACATCACAGCCATGCTCTTCATACAAAAATTTTGCACCGCGCACGCGTTTAGGATCAATCACAATAGGACAAGGCAGTCGATGCTGCATCAGCTTCGGCTCATCCCCTACAAGACTTGGACTATCTAGCTCTTGCACCAAATGCGGAAAATGCGTTTGCGACCCGCCGTAACCTCGTGACAGCACGCCACAGCGCAAGCCCTGATTGGCAAGATGTTCGCATATTGCAATGACAGTCGGTGTTTTACCATTGCCACCAACAGAAATATTGCCGACAACAATCACGAACGCCTTGGGTTTAGATGATGCAAACACACCAACTTTGTAGAAGATTTTGCGTAAATTACTTAAACAAAAAAATACGAGCGTGAGTGGCAATAATAACCACACCCATTTTTTATCTCCGTACCACGCTTTTTGCAGAACCATTGCTAAGCCTGAGAAAATTGCATTTTATGCAATTGCGCATACATACCGTCTTTAGCAAGCAATTCAGTATGAGTGCCGCGTTCGACAACTTCGCCCTGCTCAATGACAAGAATAAGATCTGCGCTTTCGATAGTCGACAAGCGATGTGCAATAACAATATTAGTGCGGCTTTTTTGCAATTCTTCCAGCGCCTGCTGAATTAACTTTTCAGACTCAGTATCAAGTGCAGAAGTTGCCTCATCGAGAATAAGAATAGGTGAATCGGCTAAGATTGCTCTAGCGATAGCAATGCGCTGACGTTGCCCACCCGAGAGAGTCACGCCATTTTCGCCAATGATAGTGTCAAATCCGTTTTCTTGCTGATTAACAAACTCAGACACATGTGCCGCTTTAGCTGCCTGTATTATCTGCTCCCTAGTAACTTTGTCAGCGCAACCATAAGCAATGTTGTTTGCAATTGTGTCGTTGAATAAAGTCACTTGTTGCGACACCAATGCAAATTGCTTTCTCAATGACCTCAAAGTGACATCATTAAGTGCGACACCGTCAAGCAATATCTCACCTGACTGCGGGCGATAAAAACGAGTCAGCAGGCTCGACAAAGTCGATTTCCCGCTACCTGAACGTCCCACTAAGGCGATAGTCTGCCCTGCATTGATATCGAAATTCACATTGCGCAATGCGGGCATTTTTTTGCTTGGATAAGTAAACGTCACGTCTTTAAACTTTAGGTTGCCTTGCGCACGTGTTATCTCTTTCTTGCCCGTATCCATTTCTATGTCTTGATCTAACAAATCGAAAATGCTGGCACAAGCAGCCATGCCTTTTTGAAATTCATTGTTGACTGTCGTAATTTGCTTTAATGGCTTTAGTAAAGCCATCATAGAAATTAGCACGGCAATAAACACCCCAGGAGTTAATGCGCTCAACATGGTAGGCGTACTTGCAAGGTATAAAACAAAAGCTAAGGCAATCGATGCAATAACTTGAATAGTAGAAACGCTGAGTATCTGCGTTGTTGCCAATTTCATGGTTTGCTGACGATTGTTATTGTTTGTTTGCTGGAATTTTTCTGATTCTAGCTTTTGGCCTCCAAACATCAATACCACTTTGTGGCCTTTAACCACCTGTTCGACACCGGTTGTTAGTGAGCCCATTGCTTTTTGTATTGCTTTACTGATTTTTCTAAACCGCTTGCTGACAATATTAACGATAATCCCAACGATAGGACCGATTAATAGAAAAATAACAGACAGTTGCCAAGATTGATAAAACATAACAAAAAGCAGGCCTATAACAAACGCACCTTCACGAATAAGTATTAAGAATGCTTTGCCTGCAGCATTTGCGACTTGTTCGGTATCAAAAGTAACTTTCGATATGAGCGTACCGGCCGATTGGTGATCATGAAATTCTACGGGTAAATGAATGTACTTATCAAACAGTTGCTGACGCATTTTCATGACAACTTGTGAGCTGATCCAACTTAGGGTGTAACTTCCCATAAAATTAAACAAACCACGGATAATGAAAAGCGGAACGATAGCAAAAGCAGCAATCCTAAGAAAATCTGAACTAGTGTCCTTCAGGCCCACGTCGATCATAGGCTGCAGCTGGGAAATAACGAAAGCGTCGATGCCTGCGTAGCCGAGCATACCTAATATTGCAATTGAAAAAGGGAGTTTAAAAGGCGACAAGTAAGTCAGGAATCGTTTGATAACCCTTGGCTCAATTTCAGTAGTGGCAGTCATTCTCATCCTTTATCATAGTTACTGGTCTATCTAGCATTTTCAGAAGTTTCATTGCTACAGGGGTGGTATTCTAACGTAAGCCCTCAATTTCACAAGGATTTGTTGCTAAAGGCTTTGTTGCTAAAGGCTTTGTCCACTATTCGTGTTGCGAGCGTTGAATTCGCATATACCAAGGAGTAAACCAGCGTTGGCGGTATGCTTGTGCTTTTACCTTACCATTTGAATATTCGAAAACGACTTCGCCGTCAAACGCGGTATTGAACACCTTAGCATTTACCTCTCTAAAATTAGCGGTGACACTGGGATGCGGAAATTGCCAGCGATTTAAATATTTACTGCTTATTACCACATATTTGGGCGATACAGCGTTAACAAATGGGAGTGTAGATGATGTCTTGCTGCCATGATGAGCAGCCACCAAGACATCCGCTTGCAAGGTACCGAGGTCAGCATATTTATTCAAAATTAAGCGTTCTGCTGCTGCTTCAATGTCCCCAGTTAACAGTAAACTCAAATTTTTACCGCTAATTTTAATTACACAGGAATGATTATTTTCTTCTCCTGAAACTGTTTTATCTGGCCATAACATCTGTAAACTCAGGTCTCCCCATGTAAAACTGTCGTTGCTAGTGCAACCGCCCGCAGGCGTCAACCATTGAGTCACGTTATAGCGTGAGAAAACAAAGTTATTTCCGCCCGCATGATCATTATCCATATGACTATTGATCAAATAGTCAATGCTCGGCACTGTGTTCTTGGTATGCGACTCACTTGATATAAAGTGAGCTTCAGCTTCGAAATACGGTGCGATAACCGACTGAGCTAAGTTACCGCCAGATATAAAGGATTGACCGGTGTCGTATAACAGGAAACGATTATATTGGCGTACGAGTACACTCAGCCCTTGCCCAATGTCAAAAACGCGCACCGACCAACCTTCTTCAACCGCATTGTGCGCCATAGTTTGCGTGATGATAGCAACGCACAGAGCAGTTATCACTTTCTTGCGATGTGGCCAAAACGGCAAAAACATCAATAAAAGAACAATAAATGTCATTAACCAAGCTATTGACGGTATTTTGTATACTTCCATGCTCGCATTAGGCAAGGTACTCAGTATCCGCATAAATGAAATAAGCTGTTCAAAACAGTACTCTAGTGACAGCAGCAAAGCCCTTATGAATGCGTCAATACCCAGCAGCATCATGACTATGAGTCCTAAGCACAAAGGCACAAGCAGCATACTCACAACAGGCATAACTATTAAGTTTACGAGTGCGGACACAGTCGAAATCATACCAAAATTGAATGCGACTAATGGCAGCATAATTAAGGACAAAAATAGCTGTAGAAAAATTGCTTGTTTAGCCCCCTCCCACAAAGTATTATCATATCGAGGAAAACGCCACATAAAAAACAAAATGGCAAAAATCGCTCCAAAACTAAACCAGAAACTTATTCCTATTATAGAGAGGGGAAACAGCAAGAAGAAACTCATCAGCAAACAAATAATCACGGCGATAGGTCGCCAATGAAGTTGATAAAACAGCAAATAGGCCATAAAAACGATTGCGAGCGCTGATCGGATAACCGGAACCTGAAAGCCACTTAAATAGGCATAGAAGAAACAGAAAGGGATACTCACTATAATTGCCCATGGCGCAATGTTTGGCTGATGATCCAAAGCCAAGATTTTGATAGCTAAAAACAAGCCTGCTTTTGTTAAATTAAAAAATAACAAACTCACAATGCCAAGGTGTAAGCCAGAGATTGCAAACAAGTGCGCTGTCCCGCTAGTTTGCAGCAACTTCCAATCCTCGTCAGTGAATAAACCTCGCTCTCCCAGTCCTAATGCTAAAATCCATCTAGTATTTTTTAGATTATATTTGTTTGCATCAAGCAACAAACGGTTAACTATGTTTTGTCGTATTGAACTATGAGACATCAAAATCGCATTGGTAGGACTTGCTTTTACGCTGCCAACCGCAACAATGTTTTGACTGGCTAACCATTTTTGACGATTAAAACCAAACTCATTTGCTAAGGCATGCGGCTTTTTCATGTTAACCACCAACCTCACTTTGTCGCCCTGTTCAAATAGCATGCTTGGTTGAAACCAAGAGAGTTTAACCAGTGGTGAGTGGTACAGCGTCGTTTTGCCTATTTTACTCAGCTTGAGCATTAAGCTTTTGTGCTCAAATTGCCGATTCTCTGATTCACCGTACTCCTGGGCATTTGCTGACAAAGCGCCATGTATTGAATTACCTAGAGAACTACGTTTAAGCAAGCTACTGTTAAAGAAATGACGCTGTTGTACTTTTGTTATCGGGAGTTGAAGTGACTGCACAGTCGCTTCTATAATGACATTTTCATTAAAATATCGATTTGGTAGTTGCCAAGACGAATACCAATGCCCTACACTGCCCGCCCAGAGGAAACCAAGTATTGCTCCAAATATCCAGGTTTTGATTCGAAGGCGTACGCAGAACGCTGCAATAATGGTCATTAAAGCAACCGTTGCCATAATCTGAATTGAAGGTAGCGCAGGCCAAAAAAGACTACTTAGGAATACAATAATGAATGCAAACATTGCGCTATGTAGCTTACTCAACTTGTCTTCCTTAAGAGATTAGATGAATGCCAAAGAAATTTATAAGACGCTATTTACCTAACCATATAAAGGTGAGAGAAAATAAATATCTACGCATCTTTGGTACCCTTCTGCATGATCCAAATTTATGGCATTTGAACCGTCGCTCTGCTAGCGGTGCTTTTGGTATTGGGCTATTCTTCGCTTTCTGGCCTGTACCGTTTCAGATGGTGTTTTCATCTGCTGCAGCTATCATCTTCAGAGTGAATTTACCTCTATCAATCGCCACTGTCTGGCTGACAAATCCATTGACTATGCCGCCTATATTCTACGGGGCTTATTTGGTTGGGAGTACTGTACTTGGGACTGAAGTTGACCACTTCGCTTTTGAGTTGAGTTGGACTTGGTTAGCTGAAAGCTTATCCACCATTGGTCCGGCCTTTATTTTAGGTTGCGGAATCTGCTCTGTATTTTTTGGTATATTGGGTTATTTTAGTTTGGATTGGGTTTGGAGAATATCCGTGATCCGCGCTTGGAAGGCGCGTAATCCCGATAATAAATAGATAATAAAAATAAAAAATCGAGTGCTTAGTAATTCAAACACCCGAGTACAATCTTAAAGTTGCTCGAAAAAAGCCACCATCTGAGCTTCATTCCAAACCTCTATATTCAACGATTCAGCCTTACTCAACTTTGAACCCGCTTTTTCGCCAGCAATTAGCAGATCCGTTTTAGCCGATACACTGCCCGACACTTTTGCGCCCAGTTCCTGTAGCTTCGCCTTAGCCTCGCTTCGGCCCATTTGCGATAACGTTCCGGTTAGCACAATCGTTTTTCCAGCAAACGGCTGTTCATCTAGTGACGCTGGCTGTATTTCGGGCCAATGAATTCCTAGCTCAAACAAATCATTGATTATATCTACGTTGTGAGGCTCTCGCATAAAGTGGAAAACATGCTGCGCTACAATGGCACCAACATCTTGCACTTCTACCAATGATTCTATATCTGCTTGCATAATCCGTTCTAGAGTCAAATAGTGTAGTGCTAAATTGCGTGCGGTTGACTCACCCACTTCTCTTATTCCCAGAGAATAGAGAAACTTAGGCAAGGTTGTTTGTTTTGACTTTTCGATTGCGTTGAGGAGGTTAACAGCGGACTTATCCCCCATCCTCTCTACTGAGAGCAACTTAGGCATATTTAATCTAAACAAATCGGCAGGATTTTTAATCATGTTTGCGTCTACTAGCTGCTCAACGATTTTGTCTCCTAAACCATCAATGTCGAGAGCTTTACGCGAAGCAAAATGCTTAATAGATTCCTTTCGTTGTGCCGCGCAGACCAGACCGCCAGTACATCTAGCAACGGCCTCTGATTCCGTTCTCTCGATGTGCGAATGACAAACAGGGCAATGCGTGGGGAAAACGATATCACGAACATCATCTGTGCGTTTTTCTAAAACAACAGACACAACCTGCGGGATCACATCTCCCGCACGTCGAATAACCACTTTGTCACCGATTTTAACGCCCAAACGAGCAATTTCATCTTGATTGTGCAGCGTCGCATTAGATACGGTAACTCCACCGACAAAAACTGGTTCTAACCTAGCCACAGGGGTAATCGCGCCTGTGCGGCCAACTTGAAACTCAACGTCGAGTAAGGTGGTTAATTCCTCTTGCGCTGGAAACTTTTGTGCAATGGCCCAGCGCGGCGCCTTTGAAACGAAGCCCAGACGCTGCTGTAAGTTAATATCGTTGACTTTAAACACAACACCATCAATGTCATATGGTAGCGAATTGCGCATCTGACCTATTTTCGTAAAATAGGCAATACACTCTTCGGCGCCATTAGCAATCGCAGACTCTTTACATAAAGGGATGCCCCACTTACCGAGTGCGGCTAGTCGTTCGGTATGCAACGGCAGGTCGGTAAGACTCTCCCCCTCAATAACGCCCATACTATAGGCATAAAACAGTAGCGGTCGTTTCGCCGTAATTCGCGAATCAAGTTGACGCAAGCTGCCTGCCGCCGCATTTCTTGGATTAGCGAATAGTTTATTTCCGGCTTTCTTTTGTGTCTCATTGAGCTTCTCAAAACCCGCTTTCGGCATAAACACTTCGCCTCGGACTTCGACTTTACTCGGTATATTTTCCCCGCGCAGCTTAATGGGCACGTTGGCAATGGTTTTGACATTCTTTGTAATATCTTCACCAACTTGCCCGTCACCCCTTGTTGCAGCTCTGGTGAGTATGCCGTTTTCATAAAGAATAGAGGCAGCTAAGCCATCAAGTTTGGGTTCACAGCTGAACTGAATGTCAGAAAATGAAAGTAATCTGTCTTGCAGTCGTTTTTCAAATGCAGTCAAATCAGACGCTTCAAAGCCGTTGTCAAGCGACAGCATCGGGACTTCATGCACAACTGTATCAAATTTAGATAATGGCGTGCCGCCTACTTTTTGACTCGGAGAATCGGCACTGATTAAGGCTGGATTTTGCTTTTCAAGAGTAATAAGCTCCCGCATTAATCGATCATATTCTGCATCAGGAATGCTGGGTGCATCCATAACGTAGTATTGGTAATTGTGTTCTTCTAGCTGCGATTTAAGCGCATCAATGTGCGCTTTCACTTTATTTAGTTCAGTCATTTTTTACTATCGGTTAATGCGTCTTCGTTCAAATTCTCGAATGCGCTCTGAATATTTTTGTAGACCTTGTTTGGTCAACACTCCTCGGCTGCCATCGAGGATCTGACAGCCAAATTCATCGGCCAATTTTCGCGCTGCGTTGTGCATCATATTAAAAACTTGTTGCGGATCACCTTCAATGGGCAGCATCATAAACAAAGATAGACCACGGGTACTGAAGGTCTCAATGCTGTCGATATCAAAAACACCCGGTTTAAATAAATTAGCCAATGAGAATAAAACCGGCCCTTTGCCATTCGTATTTACGTGTCGGTGAAAGATATCTTGCTCACCAAACTTTAGGCCTAGCGTTAACAACATTGGGAGTAGAGCCGCACCTGTAATTTCGCGATCTTCGGGTGCTCTAACGTTTAGAACAAGAACATCGGTCGCTTGTTCACTCTGTTTGGTGCTGCTTCCCGACGTCGAGTTTGTGGATTGATTGCTCGACGTAGGTTGTTGTGTTGTTGTTGGCGCTTGCACTGAGGTAGACTGATTTTGAGCCGAGGGCTCTTTATTCGCTGAAGGCTCTCTACTCGCTGAGGGCTCTCTACTCGCTGAGGGCTCTTCATTTGTAAAATCAATGCGCATTTGTTCTTCGTTAAGTTTATTGCTTGCTTGCATTTCTGGTTCTTTGCGAATAACGTCAGCAACACTCTTTCTGCGGCGCGAAACGAGCTTTCTTGCCTGAGCTGCAAGGCTGATAGGTTTTGCGGGCTCTGCGGGTGATTGTGCTTCAGAATCAAGTTTAAACTCAGGTTCAACTCGACCTCTAGTATCAATTTTATGCTGAGACTCAGGCTCACGTTCAGATTTTGCTTCCAGCTCAGCCATTTTGTTTGCTTGCGGATTCACCTCCGGACTTGCTGCAGCTGACTTTAACAAAAACGGTGGTGGTTCTGGTATATGAGGATTATCTTGATTCGGTGCTTGGCGATGTGAGGTTTCAGGTAATTTTTTAGCACGTTGAAACGCAGGCTTTGGCTGAGTTACGACACTACCATATAGTTTAGGAGCTGTTTGCTCATGCTCTTCTGCCAGTTTGGCAAAATCCATCTCACTGCGTTCCAAAGATAAATCATCATCTAAGCTTAAGTCTTTTTCAATCTCATTTTTAGGATTAAAGCCACCTTCGTTGCTTTCGTCAGCTGCAACATCGTTGTTACCGCCTGAATCGGAGACGATATTTTTAACATGCTGACGCTCTGAGTCGAGTTCATCAATATCGTCAAGTGACTCCGAATGATTATAATTGTCATCGTCATAATTGAGATCAGTGGTGATTTCATCATCATAATCTTTACTATCGGCACGATCGTGTTGAGTATCGCTATATGAGTCTTTTCCATTATTGCCGTTAGCACCCGTTTTTTTCGTCGAAATAACTCTGACGCTTCCAACACCATGTTCATCGAACTTATCATCGTCTCCTAACGATGGGTCGCTCTTATTCTGCCAGTTTCTGGCTTCAAATTTTGCTTTTTCATTGCCTTTCGCATTTTTCCTGATTGTCCACATTCCGTGCACAAGGATAGCAATGATGGCAACAATACCAAAAATCAAAAATGTTAAGCGCAAATCTTCCATTTTAAACTACTCTACTTATTATTATTCTGCGATAGCTAAAGCTTCTTCTACATCAACCGCGACCATCCTAGACACTCCCGGTTCCGCCATAGTAACACCTGTCAAATGGCTTGCCATTTCCATTGCCACTTTGTTGTGTGTGATGTAGATAAATTGCACGGTTTTTGACATTTCTGAAACCAATTTACAGAAACGTCCGACATTTGCATCATCTAAGGGCGCGTCTACTTCATCGAGTAAACAAAAGGGCGCCGGATTCAATCTAAAGATAGCAAACACTAATGATAATGCGGTTAGCGCTTTTTCTCCACCAGAAAGAAGGTGAATTGTACTATTTTTCTTACCCGGCGGTCGCGCCATAATTGTTACTCCAGTATCAAGCATATCATCTTCTGTCAGTGCAAGGTGAGCACTGCCGCCTCCAAACACTTTGGGAAACAGCATTTTCAAGTCAGCATTGATTTGGTCAAAGGTAGCTTTAAAGCGACTTCGAGTCTCTTTATCTATTTTTTTAATCGCTGTCTCAAGTGTTTCGAGCGCTTGCGTCAAATCATCATTCTGTTCATCTAAATAGCGCTTTCTTACCGATTGCGATTCAAACTCCTCCACGGCGGCCAAATTAACAGCGCCCAAACGCGATAAAGACAAAGTCGTTTTCTCAAGGTTTTGCTGCCAAACCTCCTCATTAATATCTTCAGGCAAGTCATCTAAAATTGGCTTCAATGGTTGCTGCATGTCTTGTAATTGCTCAATGTAGGATTGAGCACGCACCTTACTTCCCTCTGCTTGTAACTTCTTACTATCTATCTCCGCCTTAATTCTCTCCGCCATCTGATTGATACCTGATTGGCCTTTTTCGGCTTCTAAGAGCTTCTCATCAACATCGGCAAGCGTCTCCTGTATTTCCCTCTGACGCTGCTGTAAAGAAGTCTTATCTTGCAATAGCGTCTGCAGCCTTTCTTGCTGATCCTCGAATGGCATCGATAACTCTTCGGACTCTTCTTGCAACATCGCTATCTTATCTTTGTTTTCATTAATCTGTTCTTCACGGCTTGATTGTTTGTCTTTCAATAAAGTGTATTTGTTTTTAGTTTGCTGCACCTGCATGGCTAATTCATGAGATTGTGATACCAACTGTTCAACTTGCGAGCGAGCCATTTGCACATTTTTTTGCAGTCTTTCTGCATCGGCCGTGTGCTCATCCACTACTTCTTCAAATTGCGCTAAATCCAATGCATATATTTCCACTTGTTCGTTTAATGTCTCAAGTGTTTCCAACTCTTCTTCAGCGTTCATTTGGTGACGCTCTAATTCTTCATATACACGTTCATGACGCATTTTTTGCTGAGTCAAATGCTGCTCAAGTTGATTCGACTGCGCACTAAATTTATATACTTGCTCTGAATAGTCACTGCAAAGTGATTTTGCGTCATCTATCAAAACCGTTACTTCATTGAGGGACAGCGATGTCAATGCCAACGCCTGTTCAGCAATCTCTAAATGCTGCTTTTGTTGTTCCACCTGTGTGACCAACGACGCTATTTCTGCTGTCCGACTTAGCGATGAGTCAACAAGCGCGCCAGCGCCGTTAATTAGCATATCGTTGAATAACCATAAGCCACATGGTGTTATTAGCGAGTAACCTGGAAGCAGGCTTTTCTGCTGCTTCAACCCGGCTTCAACATTTTCAACCAAGCTGATCATATTTAAAAAATGAGGGATCTTCGGGTTGTTTATTTTTTCACCTAAACTACCCTTCAATTTTTCACTTGTCATGTGCTTTTCAAACATGATCGCCTGACCATGTTTGTTATCGAAAAAGCTCTGCTCTATTTGCTCAATTTGCAATGAAGGCAATACGCAGGGGCTCGCAATATGTGAAAATACAATTTCACAACGCTCCTCATATCCAGGTTCAACATTTAGAAATGATGATAATTCAAGCAGTGATGATTCAAATTCATATTTCTCACTAGCATTTAAACTCGTACTTTTGTCATGATTATTTTTATTATTAATCTCTTGAAGGGCTTCTTGTCGAGCTTGTAAGTTAATTAATTTGCTTTTTTGTTCTTCCACCACCGCACTTGTTTTAGCGTGCTCTACCGACGTTTTTTGCTGGCGCTCTTGTGTGAACAGCAAATCTTCTTTCGCCTGAGCTAATCCCTCTTGCGCTAGCAACAATTCCGCTTGGATATCTTCTAACTGCTGTTGAATATCTCCCTGTTTAAGTTCAGCCAATTCTTGTTTGAGTTCTTTAATTCTTGATTCAGTGCGAAACTGCATGCTCATTGTGTTTTGAATTTGACCATGACAACTCTGGAGTTTCTGCTTTAAAGAATGATACTGAATGTCGCTATCTCTATTTTTTTCATTGAATTGAACAAGCACTTCCTCTGCTTCACTTCTTTTTGCTTGAGCATGCTCCACAGCCTCTTCAAGCAGCATTTTATTTGGCTCTAAGTTAACTAACTCATCCTGAACAATGACTAACTCATCAGCGGTATCTGAAAACAATATTTGAGTTTGCTGCGCTTGGCTTTGCAGCTGTTGCAGTTCCATTTGAATTTGTTGTTTACGCTTTTTTGAAAATACTTGTGATTGCTCAATTTTTGTAATATCGGTACTGACCTTGAAGATCTCTTGTTGAATATCGTTTATTTCAAGCTTGCAGACCTCTTGTTCTTCTCGATATTGAACAATGCTAGTCTCATCGCCGCGTTTACGTGAAATAACTTCTTCTAACTCAATTTCCTTTTGTGAAATGTATGCTTCAGCTTGATTAATTGAGTCATTTTGTTTCAGCCAGCGAATAACAGCAAGTTGCGCTTTTAGTTCTCTTTCCGTTGCTTTTAGTTCTTTATATCTGGTCGCGGCAGCAGCTTGGCGCTGCAATTTACTCAATTGCTCACCAAGTCCGCCACGAACATCGTCTAAACGCTCTAAGTTTTCTTTTGTGTGCTTTATTCTGTTTTCTGTTTCACGACGACGTTCTTTGTATTTCGAAATACCCGCGGCTTCTTCCACGAAGACACGCAACTCTTGAGGGCGACTTTCAATCAGCTTCGAAATCATACCCTGTTCAATAATAGCGTAACTTCGCGGCCCTAAACCCGTGCCTAAAAATAAGTCAGTTATATCTCGTTTACGACATTTGCTGCCATTCAGCAGGTAGCTCGACACGGCTTCCTTAGTCACAATACGCTTCACCGATAACTCGTTATAGTTGGCATACTCACCTGCAATCCGACCAGAAGAATTATCAAAAACTAATTCAACGGAGCACTGTGAAACCGCTTTACGCGCAGTCGAGCCGTTAAAAATGACATCTGTCATGGCGTCACCGCGCAAATTTTTTGCTGAACTTTCGCCCAGCACCCATCGCACTGCATCGATAACGTTGGATTTTCCACAGCCGTTAGGCCCTACTACAGCAGTCATTTCACCCGGAAATGGTATTGTGGTAGGGTCTACAAATGATTTAAATCCCGCTAACTTTATTTTTTTTAAGCGCATGACATTTGAATAAAGGCTGTTGGCAAAAAATAGTGCTCAATGATTATCGGATTAATGCCAATGTAACAAAAGTAAAACTTGGTAACAATTGCTCATTACATCTCTGTATTTAGCACGATATACTAGCCGCAGTTGATAGCAAGAATTACACATCAAATAAAGGGAAAGCATGAATAATAGAAGTGGCGCAAGTTATTTTTTCGAAGGATTTTCACTGATCAAAACAAAAGGCCTTAAACGCTTCGTTTTTGTGCCTTTATTTATAAATCTACTGCTATTTTCCATGGCTTTTTACTTTCTATGGCCACAATTGGAGATTGGCATAAGCTATCTTCTCAACTTTATACCTGACTTTCTAAGTTGGTTAAAAACAGCATTGAGTTTCATACTCTGGCCAATTGCCGTTATTTCAGTTTTACTCATCTTTGCTCTTATTTTTGGCACACTAGCCAACTGGATTGCTGCGCCGTTTAACGGTTTGCTGAGTGAGAAAGTGGAACGTTATTTAAGCGGCCAAGATATGGGTAACGAAGGTTTATTCAGCGCGGTAAAAGACATACCAAGAACTTTAGGTCGCGAACTGTCAAAAGTCTTATATTTTTTGCCTCGCGCCGTAGGCTTCTTAATCTTATTTTTCGTGCTGCCTGTTATCGGTCAAATTTTGTGGTTTTTATTCACTGCATGGATGATGGCAATACAATATTGTGATTACCCATTCGATAATCATAAAGTTGCGTTTAGGCAAATGCGAGATGACTTAAATCAACGACGCGGGAAGTGCTTAAGTTTCGGAATACTGGTGAATATTTTCTCACTTATCCCCATCGTTAACTTCATTGTTATGCCGGTTGCTATTTGCGGTGCAACTTCACTGTGGGTCGACGAATTTAACGAAAACCGGCTATAGCGTAGACCAGAACATAGCAGTGGCGTCATCGTTGTTGGCGAACGCAGCAATGGCTAAGTTGTCATTAATAGCAGAATAATTTACTTCATTAATAAGAGCTTGACGCCACAACGTTCGATAAACCCTTGGGATATTAGGCACATCATGGTATTCCAGAAAGGTCATTTGCTGAGTCGGCTTGAAAGATTCATATTGAGTATTTTTGCAAGTCCTAGAGCGTGCGATGTGATGTAACACCGGGTTGTTGCTTTCCAAAACCTGCAGCTGATTGTGCGCATCTATCGCTGCTTTCCAATTATTCGCTCTACTTAGAGGTAAATAACGGGAATTGCCCGTTTCACTCTCTATTTGAAATGCCTCAGGAGGTGGTGATAACAAAAGATTAGGCGCCAAGTTTTTGCTGCAATGATAATCCGCCAGACTTTCCGGCAGCGCATACTCATCAACAAAGCCAGCAAAGTGTGCAAGTTCATGCACAAAAACCGAATAAGTGTCCGATTGATCAAGAAACATGACGCCATTGTTAACGTTCGCTTTACCTTGCTCAGCGAACACAACCATGTGTGTAAAACTCAATGGCGTTTTTAACTGGCTTAACGGATAAAGGCCGCAACCTAATCTAGCCTCGTTATCAAAATTGCTGCTGCACGCCAAACTGTCCTTTTGTAGCCAAATAGGTGGCAAGACACACAAAGGTAAGTCGGCCAGTCTTTTATCTTTTTCAAATTGGTCTTGGAACGCAATTGCTTGAATGAATGAAACCAGAGTCGTAGCAACAAACTGAATTGTTTGAGCGCAGTTTGGGCCTTGCGGAGCCACATCCAGTAAGGAACTTAAGGGCTTCATTTGGTGTTGTTCGATAACTTGCAGAGCCGTTCGAGCAGGCGCAAAACTTTGTTCAGCTGCTTTATTAAAGTACAGCTTAGATTCCTTTATTTTATCTTGCTTCCAATACAAATTTGCAAGCTTGAAAGCGCTAGATGCATCAAACAACGCAGCTTTTTCTAACCAAATTATTGCTTGTGAATTATCGTGAGACTCAAATGTATATTTTGCCATTGATATAACGGCTGGTCGATAGCCAGCTTCCGCGGATTTTTGCATCCAAAGTCGCTTTTCATCATTTGAGGTTTGTAACAATGCGTACTCAAACTGGCTTTGAGCATGTCCCATTTCAGCTGAATTTTTCAGCCATAACTTTATTTCTATGGGATTTTGGCTGCGCATAGCGGCATAGTAAAGCGCTGCACTGCTGCCTAGTTCACCGGCCAAACCTAGCCAATAACCGTCATCCGAATCAATTGCTAGCTTGGTCAATGCAGCTACTGCATCGGAATTACCGCGTTTTACCAAGGGATAAAGAAGATAGCCGGCCTGAGCATTCTGCAATGCTAAGTGTTGTGGTATAACTCTCGTCGGTGAATAGCACGTATCAGCTTGCAAGAAAAAACAGATGCTGACGACGCCCAGCAATGCCTTCAGATAATTAATCACTAGTCCCACGCACTATCATCCTATGTTCTTGATTCTTCTATTGGGTGGCTTCCGCATTTTTCTGCTCAGAATCTATACTGTCTTCTTTTCTTTTTTCACGCAGCCTAGATAACTCTACCCTAGAAAATCGATGTTCAACGTACTCGAAGACGTTGGTGCTTAACGACAGCTTAAAGTAATTCGCTGCTGTCACCTTATTACCGATATCGCTGTGATACTTACCTAAATAAAAATAAGCCTCACATAATCGATCATTCAGCTGCTTTTGGCTGTTAACATCTTCCACTAACTTGGCGATAACGGCTGTTTCATCAACCTTACCTAAATAAAAATCAACGATTGTGGTTGCCCAATTGTCTTCATCCAGTGCTTTTCTGTGCTCAGCAAGATTTATAAGCGCTTTATTTCGGTCGACGCTTTGTTCAACAATAAATGACCAGAGAACACGATAAGGGTCTCGTTTATCTTTTTCATAAAATCGAGATAAATCAGATACAGCGAGGCCCGCTCTACCGCCGTAGTAAAGAGCAATACCTCTATTTAGAATGGCAAAGTCGTAGTCAGGATTTATATCTAAAGTTGAGTCAAAAGATTCATAGGCCATTATGAAGTCCATTTGCTGGATATAATGAATGCCTATTGAATTGTGAGCTTCAGCCATATCAGGCTTCAATTCCAGTGCCTGCATAAAGTCATATCGAGCTAAACCGGATAAGCCTACGCTGTCATAAAGCATACCTCGTTGAAATAGCAGCTCGGCGCGCTCATCTTCCTTTAAAGGCGCTTGAGTAAGGATGTGATTATAGCGCGCAATTGCCATTTGCGAGCGTGCGTCAACAGGCTCTGGTTCGGCTAACAGAAGGTTACCCATCGGTCCATATGCGTCGTTAGTTTTTATTGAGCATCCCGATAGTAGAAGAAGTAAGACTACCGCGGCACCAATACCTATGCGTTTTTTATTTACTTTCACAAAATTCCTTATTAAACACCGTTCTATTTTTACAAACAAAGGCGTATTCACATCTGTACACAACTACCTCAAGCGTTGGCTAAAGGACGCTTGAGGTAAAGTATAGCATGCGCTTATTTATCCTGCTTCGCCGCACTTTTCGCATTGAACGCGGCTAATTGCTCATCAGTAGCTGGCAGTTGATGGTTTGATTTCCACTCGCCGTAAGACATCTTATAAATAGCTTCTCGTGCTTCGTCATCAGTTAATGCAAAATCACGGTCTTGTGCCGCGGCTAAATACCACTTCGACAAACAATTTCTGCAAAAGTCTGCTAACAACATCAATTCGATGTTCTGAACCTGCTTGTTGTTGTCTAAATGATCGACGAGGCGTCTAAACGCTGCGGCTTCGACTTCAGTTCTTTGTTGTTCGTTCATTTTATATATCCTCACTATTTTTCATGTCGAGTTTGTAAAAATAATAAAAAAGGAGCCGAAGCTCCTTTTTTCATATCATTTCTAACTCAAATCAGCACTAAGCTATATTAATACTGTTAATGGCCAGGGCCATTTTATTCAAATTAAATTACTCGCCTTCGCTTGGAGCAGCAGGAGCTGGTTTTTCTAATAGCTCTTTGATACTTAAACGAATACGATTTTGACGATCAATTTCCATGACTTTAACGTCAACCATTTGGCCTTCTTCAAGGAAGTCGGTTACTTTGTTTACGCGGTCATGAGCAATTTGGCTGATATGAACAAGGCCTTCTTTGCCTGGTAACACTTCAACAAATGCACCGAAATCGACGATACGCATAACTTTACCGTTATACACTGTACCAACTTCAATCTCAGCTGTAACAGCTTTGATGCGGTCAATAGCAATATCAGCTTTCGCTTTTTCAGTTGCAAAGATTTTAATTGTGCCGTCATCTTCAATTTCAATGTTGGTGTCAGAAGCTTCAGTGATCGATCTGATCATTGCGCCGCCTTTACCGATAACATCACGGATTTTGTCTTGATCAACTTTCATTGTGTATATACGCGGAGCGTATTCAGACATTTCTTCACGGTGACCAGAAATTGCAGAATCCATTACTTCAAGGATATGCAAGCGAGCTTCTTTTGCTTGCTTTAGCGCTAACTGCATAATCTCATGCGTAATACCTTCAATTTTAATGTCCATTTGAAGTGCAGTAATACCGTTAGTAGTACCTGCAACTTTAAAGTCCATGTCACCAAGATGATCTTCATCACCTAAAATGTCAGAAAGTACAACGAAGTTTTCGTCAGATTTAACTAAGCCCATTGCAATACCAGCAACAGAAGCTTTAATTGGAACACCTGCATCCATTAATGCCAATGAAGTACCGCAAACCGATGCCATTGAAGATGAACCGTTAGATTCAGTAATTTCAGACACAACACGCACAACATACGGGAATTCTTCAGCAGAAGGCATAACCGCTTGCATACCACGTTTCGCTAGACGACCATGGCCGATTTCGCGACGCTTTGGTGAACCAACAAAACCAGTCTCGCCTACACAGTATGGAGGGAAGTTATAATGCAACATGAAACGGCTAGTCGCCATTCCACCAAGTTGATCTAGCATCTGAGCATCACGCTCTGTGCCTAAAGTTGCAGCAACGATAGCTTGTGTTTCACCACGTGTGAATAATGCAGAACCATGAGTTCTTGGCAGCAAGCCAGTTGCGACGTTTAGTGCACGTATGGTGTCCGGATCACGTCCGTCAATACGCTTTTCACCAGCAAGAATACGTGAACGTACCACATCGCTTTCTAGGTCATGCAGTAGGTCGCTCGCTTCTTTCGGATCTTGCGCCGGATTGGCTTCAAGAATGGTTTCTAATGCTTTGCTTGTTACAGCAGTAATCGCATCTTTACGCACCATTTTATCAGAAATTTGATAAGCTTCAGTCATACCTGCTTCTGCAAGTTCTTTAACTTTTGCTTTTAACTCAGTATTTTCAGCAGGTGCTGTCCAGCCCCAGCTTTCTGTGCCGACTTCTGCAGCAAACTCAGTAATTGCGTTAATAACGGTTTGAGATTGCTCATGACCATACATAACTGCACCAAGCATCACGTCTTCAGATAATATGTCTGCTTCAGATTCAACCATCAATACTGCACTTTTAGTACCAGCAACAACAAGGTCTAACTGACTTTCTTCTTGCTCAGAGGCACGAGTATTTAAAATATAGCCGCCATCTTTATAACCAACGCGCGCCGCACCGACTGGGCCACTGAAAGGCATACCAGAAATAGCAAGTGCAGCAGAAGTACCAATTAAAGAAATAATGTCAGTTGGGATTTCTGGGTTAGCAGAAACAACTGTAATAATTATTTGCACTTCATTTTTAAAATCATTTGGAAATAACGGACGAATTGGACGGTCAATTAAACGTGCGATTAATGTTTCGCTTTCAGAAGGACGACCTTCACGTTTGAAGAAGCCACCAGGGATTTTGCCCGCTGCGTACGCTTTTTCTTGATAGTTAACTGTTAATGGGAAGAAACCTTGATCTGCTTTAGTTTCTTTTTTACCGACAACTGAAACCAATACAGACGTATCGTCCATACTTGCCATTACTGCTGCAGTTGCTTGTCTTGCGATTACACCCGTTTCTAGGGTGACAGTATGCTGACCATACTGAAATGTTTTAGTAATAGGAGTCACACTCTATCCTTTAGTTTATATATATTTTATGCTTATTATTGCGGGGCATAGTATAGCGATGAAAAGCCTCGATTGCTATTTAAAAATTATATCTCTTGCGGAATTGCATACAGCGGCAACGGCGGGATGTGTGACTTTCCTCTCAGCTGAAATGGCATAAAACTTCTGTTTTACATCGTTCAGGCGGCCAACAACTTCGACTTTAAAGCTGTCGCAAACTTCTTCCTCAATAATTGTTGGCATGAAAAAAACACCAAATCCAGCATGTCCAAAAGACTTCATCAAGGCACTGT
Source organism: Glaciecola nitratireducens FR1064 (assembly GCF_000226565.1). NCBI lineage: Bacteria > Pseudomonadati > Pseudomonadota > Gammaproteobacteria > Alteromonadales > Alteromonadaceae > Brumicola > Brumicola nitratireducens. The sequence goes on from NC_016041.1 coordinate 2,291,474, forward strand.
CATCATACTGCCCTCTTATTATCGGAAAAATGCCGTTATCGTTAGACCATTTATCAAACAGCTGTCTAACAGCATACTGTTTAGTGGGCAATAAAATAGGGGCTTGATGCAAGCATTGCGGGAATTCCCCGCTCAACTGCTCTTTCACTTTCCTTGAGGCAAAAAATGTCAGACCAGACTGTCCTAAGTAATGGTTGTAAGCGCGAACACTTAAATTGCTAGACAGGGGCGTGTCCGTCAACACCATGTCAACCTCGTGGATAGCTAGCTCGGCCAGGATCGACTCAACCGGCCCTTCTTTGCAGATCAGGCTAACTTCTTTTGAGAGCTTTAGCGCTGGTTCGATAATTTTGTAAACAATCGTTTTAGGTAGAGCGCTAGCTGCGCTAATTATGAACTCTGACGTTCCCACCAAAGGGGCTCCACGCAGAACATCACTAAGCTCCTTGCCTAATTCAAATATCTCGTCAGAATAACGCAAAACCAAGCGTCCAGTTTCTGTTAAGCGTAAACGACGGCCAACACGGTCGAACAGCGGTTGCCCTATTCGCTCCTCGAGCATGCTTAGTTGGCCACTGATGGTTTGAGGAGTAATAAAAAGTTTTTCCGCAGCCTTCGCAATACTGCCCTCTGTTGCGACAACCCAAAAGTAGTGAAGGTGTTTATAATTTAAATTTTCAGACATTTAAACTGTTATTCCTAGGCTGTTACTTTCTAGCCTTTTTTAATTATTTAAAAACAATTCAATGTGAAATAATTGAATCTAGCGCAATTAAATCGAATGCAATCGAGCTGTTCAGTTTTTTCGATTCTTTTTTATACATTTAAACGAATATATTCGTTCACTTTAAGTTGATAATGTTCACTTATCGACAGGAAAACCTTTCATAAGTGTAAGCATGCAACTCAAAATTGTAAAATCTGATGTAAAAATAAGTGGATCTCAGCTAATACGCTTGAATCAGACACTGCAGATGCAGCTGGGTCGGTATACGCAACTAATTGAATGTGTTAATGCTGTATTTGAGAAAGATGTAGACCAGTTCGGTCAGACAATAATACGATGTTCGATTGAAATAGCGCTTTTGCCCAAAGGTCTTGCATCGACATCAACTACGGCGACAGCAATTGAAGACGCATTTTACAATTCTATTAGCAGAGCGAAGCGTCAAATAGATAGGCAAAGACGCGGCAATAGGGATAGATCCCGCACAAACACAGGCTTTTAACAATAAGAAAGCATCAAACAGCTGGGTGAAGCCGCTGCTTGATGCTTATGCTTGACTTATCTTACAATTTCCATTTCTTCTATCAAGTTTTCAGCGCCGTCTACCTCATCCATAACCCACAGCATGAATGGGCTGCTTACATGGATAGCTCGATTGTATGTTGGGTCATAATCCCAATCACCAATAATAGACTCATATACGCCGTCAAACACCAATCCAACAAACTCACCCTTCGCATTTAATGTCGGTGAGCCTGAATTACCACCCGTAATATCTAAAGTACTTAGATAGTTGACTGGAACCGAGTTCAGTTTTGGATCAGCATAGTTACCATAGCGTTTGGCCTCGATCGCTTCACGCAGCTTTAAAGGCAAATCAAATTCATCATCCTCTGGAATATACTTAGCCAACATACCCTCAGTGGTAGTAAAAGGCGTGGCTGTTAAACCATCCTGCGGACTATAGCCTTTAACATTGCCATAAGTGATGCGCAGCGTACTGTTAGCATCAGCGTATACAGCTTCATTACGCGACTTTTTGAATGCAATCAGGGCTTTCATATACTCAGGTCGAACTTGCTGTAGTTTTCCTGACAGTGTTTTGCTGAGCTTTTCTTCTTCCATGCTGTAGTCAAATTGGCTTACCGCATATTGAATGAAAGGGTCATCACTTGCACGTAGCTGTTTTTCTGACATTGCCATCATAGCAAGACGGGTATCTAACTCACCCAGCTTAGTGTTGGCGTACATTTTGTCAATTTTGGCCGTAGCTTTGGTCAAGTCTTTATCTTTTATTTCAAAGAATTTGTCAAAAGTTGCAATACGCTGCCCTTTTGGCAAATCGACATATTTAGCTAAAAAATGCTTAAGAAGCGCTTTATCAATATCTGCAACATAGCGTGAGTTAATCGAGGCCATCGATTGCTCGTAGCCTTTCAAATCTCGCTCTTGATAACCCCGTTCTCGTTCAGTATCTGGTTTTTCCTGCTCATGAGATAATCGAAGCAAGCTTCTCGCCGTCGACATCATGGTGGTTCGGCCCATGTAGCTCATCAAAAGGTCACGTTCTTTATTTTTATCAGACTCTTCGATTAATTGGTTAAGTACAACTAAACTTGCGCCGTATTTAGCGTTCATTTGTGCATCTTTCGCTAGCCAATTCGCCAAATCAGATTCTAAGCGTTGCTTGCGAGCTAACATATCGCCCTTCTTATAACTCTCTACCATCGAGCCGTAGTTTTTCGCATAGTTTGCTAAGCTGGCTATGTTACTAGCATATTTAATGCGTTCATCACTGTCTGGAGCAGAGTTTTGCTTAATAACATCAATATACTCCTCTCGGTATAACTTGGCTGTTGGGTAAGTCCAAGTGAAGGTGCTTTCAACTTCCACCGCGGTTCTATAACGGTTTGTGCTGCCCGGATAGCCTAAAACCATGACATAGTCACCCTCATCAACACCTTTAGCATTCACTTTTAGGAACGCTTTATTGCTGTAAGGAATATTGTCTTCGCTATAATCCGCTGGCTTACCATCTTTACCAACGTAGGCACGATAGAATGCCCAATCACCGGTTTGACGAGGCCACTGCCAATTGTCAGTATCGCCACCAAATTTGCCAATACTTGACGGTGGCGCATATGCTAAGCGCACGTCTCTAATGGTCAGTAATTTTATCAACACGTAACTCGCACCGCCATGAAAACTTGAAACAGAACAACGATAATCATCGTCCGTTTCACACTCAGCAACGAGCTTTTTACGGTTATTTTCAATTGCTTGATAATAATCATTACCAGTCAACTCTGGAGAAATACCGCCGATGACTTTGTTAGTAACATCCGTTAACGACTCTGTGATATATACCCGACTACCAGGTGCTGCCGCCAACTCTTCTTGCTTTGTTTTGGCCACAAAGCCATTAGCGAGTAAATTATTCTTTTCTGAACTATTATGTTGTATCGAACGATACGCACAATGATGATTAGTCACCACCAAACCTTGATCAGAGATAAAGCTCGCAGTACATCCACCAAGGCTAATTATGGCATTCATTGGGAATTTTGACAGATCAGACATATCATCTGGGTTTAATTTCAACCCTGCTGCTACGAGTTGCTTTTTGATATCAGGGAGTTGATGCGGCTGCCACATCCCTTCGTCGGCTAGCGCTGCACTGAAGGGTGCAACTAATGTCAGTGCGCATGCACCGATAATCCACTTTTTCATCTTTTTTCCTTGTGTTTATAACTTGTTTTATTGCGCTTGTATTATTTAGGCAATCTGACATTAGAGAGACTGCACATTAGTATCTTCGACGCACAAGCTATCTTTTCAAACGAGTTCTGACAACTACTATTTTGTAAGTTTTTCTTGCTGGATTAACTTGCAATCCTCTGGCAATCACATAAAATAGACGTCCAGACGTCCAAAATACCAGTTATTAAAACGTAGGACTCATAGATATAGTCCGCCAAAGCAGTATGACGGTCTTTTTTTCTAATAAAAATTGGATGAGCAAAAACGGTGAACAACATTGAATACTGACTATTTAACCGAACAATCTGAAGAAGTTAAGACAACAACAAAATATTATTTTTCCGCTCTTATGGCAGACGGCTGCTTACAGCAATGGATAGTCAAAGAGTGTCAGAATGAACAAGATTTTCGTGATCACTTAAATCAGCACTACCCATTTCATATCTGCCTTTATTGTAGACAAACGACATAGTCAAATTATCGACAAGAACTAGACGATGTAAAAATTGAGCAAAAAAAAGGGTTAGCATCTAATATGCTAACCCTTCACTTATTTGGTGCGGAAAGGGGGACTCGAACCCCCACGACCTAAGTCACCACCCCCTCAAGATGGCGTGTCTACCAATTCCACCACTTCCGCGTTTTACTTTTCGTCGCTATTTCTTGTTATTATTTACTCAAAAACACCCAACTAATTTGGAATATCTTCTTGTTTTTTGTCTTCTTCAGTTGCTGCTGGTACATCCGATGCAGCCGGCATCTCAGTGCTTAGTGTCGGAATTTCCGAACTAACTGGCTCTTCTACTACTGGAACCTCGAGATTGTCGAATTCGTCTACTGTTTCATTTTTACTTGCAGCAATTGAACCTAGAAGTAAGCTGATAACGAAAAAACAAGTCGCTAATACTGCGGTCGTTTTTGTCATAAAATTACCTGAACCTGACGAACCAAACACAGTATTAGAGCCGCCAGCACCAAACGACGCGCCCATATCAGCGCCTTTACCTTGCTGGATTAAAACAAATCCAATCAATAACAATGCAACAACTAAATAACCTACAATTAATACTTGTTCTAACATTCTTGCCTCTCTAACTTGCCGCTTGGCAAATTGTTGTAAAATCTTCTATTTTTAAGCTGGCGCCACCAATGAGGCCGCCATCGATATCTGGCTTTGCAAACAACTCTTTGGCGTTTGCAGCATTCACACTACCACCATACAAAAGCCTAACACTTGCGGCTGCTTGAGTATCTAATGCGGCTAACTCTTTTCGAATAAACGCATGTACCTCTTGCGCTTGCTCCGGGCTTGCTGTTTTGCCCGTTCCAATTGCCCATATTGGTTCGTAGGCAATCACTGAATTCTTTATATAATCAGCGCCACATTCGTTGGCTACTGCATCTAGCTGCGCTTTAACAAAAGCGAATACATTACCACTCTCTCTTACTTCTAAGGGCTCACCAACACATATGATTGGTGTGAGACCCGCTGCTATAGCTGCTTTTACTTTCCTTGCAACTATTTCATTCGATTCCGCATGGCCTTCACGTCGCTCTGAGTGTCCGAGAATAACGTATTTACAACCTGCTTCCGAAATCATACCTAACGAAATTTCACCGGTATGCGCACCAGAAGCAAACTCGCTTGCATTTTGTGCACCTATATCAAACTCAGCGTGACTGAATTTAGATAAATAAACAGCTGGAGGACATATCACAACGTCAACCGCCGGGTTTGAGGCCAATTTTAAAGAAAAGGAATCAACTAACTCGTTGCTTCCATTCATTTTCCAATTGCCTGCTACAAAAGGCCTTCTTTTGGAATTTGTCATACTTTCTCCAAGGCCCACTGCAAAGCGGGCGTGATATTAACTAACCACTCACAATTATACAAGTATCAGTTTGTTAAATACGTAATAAGTTGAGTTCTTATGATGCTTTTTTAACCACTTCGGCAATTTTTTCAGCCCAGAAGTCACTTAGGCCCTTATCAATCGCCTCAACCATGACTCTAATAAGAGGTTCGGTTCCGCTTTTGCGTAAAAGCACACGACCTGCATCACCCATTTCCTCTTCTGCTTGAATAACAATGGCCTTAACTTTATCAGATTCAAGCGGATTTTTGCTTGGGTCAGCAAACTTGACGTTAATAAGGCGCTGGGGGAACCGAGTAAACCCAGAATTTAATACGCTTAATTTCATATTTGAACGCAACATTGCTGCAATTACTTGCAGCCCAGCAACAATGCCATCCCCCGTCGAAGCTAGGCTCAAATTAAGTACGTGCCCTGAATTTTCACCACCAATTTTCCACCCTTTTTCAAGCAGCATCTCCATTACATAACGATCACCAACGTTGGCGCGTGCGAATGGAATACCCAGTTTTTCGAGCGCGACTTCCATGCCTAAATTAGACATTTTAGTGCCCACAACACCACCTTGCAGTTGACCGTGCTTCATGGCTTCACGAGCGATAATGAAAATTATTTCATCACCATCAATCACGTTGCCCTTCTCATCCACCATCATTATTCTGTCGCCATCACCATCTAGCGCGAAACCAATATCTGCTTTATGCTCTTTAACCGCCTCAACTGCGGCGCGCATAGATGTCGCGCCAACCTGATGATTTATATTTATGCCGTTGGGTGAGGTTCCTATCTCAATAACTTCAGCACCCAGTTCTGCCAGCACGTCAGGCGCAATATGGTAAGTTGCACCGTGAGCGCAGTCGACCACAATTTTCAGTCCTTTAAGCGACAGATCGGACGGGAATGTGCCTTTGCAATATTCGATATAACGCCCAGCAGCATCGTTAATTCGAGTCGCTTTACCTAACTTATCAGACTCAACACAAACCATGGGTAATTCAAGCTGTGCTTCAATTGCAAGTTCGATCTTATCGTCTAGTTTATGTCCTGTAGATGAGAAAAACTTTATGCCGTTGTCATAGTAAGGGTTATGCGAAGCACTGATGACAATACCCGCCTCTGAACGGAAGGTTTTTGTTAAATACGCTATAGCTGGAGTGGGCATTGGACCTAATAGCCCGATATTAATCCCTGCAGCTGAAAGTCCTGCTTCCAGCGCTGATTCAAGCATATAGCCAGAAATTCGAGTATCTTTACCAATGAGGACTTTGTTGGTACCGTGCCCTGCCAATACTTTGCCAGCGGCGTAACCTAACTTCATTACAAATTCAGGATTGATGGCGCTCTCGCCAACCTTACCCCTGATCCCATCGGTGCCAAAATACTTTCGTTCTGTCATACAACTTCCTTTACGTTTTTATTCTATGCTTTGTAATTTATTCACGATCTTGATGGCGTCCATTGTCTCAACAACATCGTGTACTCTAATAATTTCAACGCCTGCTGTAGCGGCAATAGTAGCAGTGGCAATATTTCCTGCCAACCTTTGATTAACTTCTCGATTCAATAAATTGCCAATCATAGACTTTCTCGACATGCCGACCAGCACAGGTATTTTGAATCTATTGAATTGTTGTATATGTTTCAAAAGTTGATAATTGTGGTCAAGTGTCTTACCAAAACCAAAGCCGGGGTCAATCAGAATATACCGTCGTTCGAGTCCCGCCTTCTCACATTCTTCAATGCGTTGTTCGAAAAAATCCATCACCTCTTCAACGACACCGTGGTACTGGGGCTTATCTTGCATGCTTAGGGGTTCGCCCTGCATATGCATCAAACAGCTGGGCACATTGAAGTCTTTCGCCGCATTGATGGCGGCGCGCAGAGCTCCCTCATTTCTTAAAGCTCTGACGTCATTAATCATACCCGCACCACTTTGCACGGCTTCGGTCATCACCTGCGCCTTGCTGGTATCAACCGATACCACCACATCAAGTTCATTACTTATTTTTTCAATCACTGGAATAACGCGATCAAGCTCTTCATTTAAGGCGACCGCTTTGGCGCCCGGACGCGTCGACTCCCCCCCTACATCGATAAATGTTGCACCCGCTTTTACCATCGACTCAGCCTGACGAATTGCTAACTCAAGCTCGCTAAACTTGCCACCATCCGAAAATGAATCAGGGGTGACGTTTAATATACCCATCACTTTTGGCGTATCAAATATAACCTGACGATTTCTAAAGTTCATTGTATGTGTTCGAATCAAAGTTTATCGTTCCTTAAATTCACTGAAAATGGAATCCTTTGTATTACATTTCAGGCGTTTTGCATTATTCATTTTTTACATAAAAAAAACGCCGGTATCAACCAGCGTTTTCTACTCTCAGCAATTGGGATTAGTGAGTTACATCACTTGTGTCACTATCTGGCGCATCTTTTGCTTCACCGCCAGCATTGATCGACGCTCCACCTGATGGCTTGTCAGAACCAGCTTTGTCGTCTGTTTCCCAATCAGCAGGAGGACGAACTTCGACGCGATTCATTAAGTCATCAATTTGTTTAGCATCAATCGTCTCATATTTCATGAGTGCATCTTTCATCGCTTCAAGAACATCGAGGTTGTCTCTTAAAATTTTCTCTGCAGCGGCATAGTTGCGGTCAATAAGTAAACGAATTTCAGCGTCAATGTCTCGCACGGTTTCTGCAGACTTCGGCTTACCGCTTCCGCCCATAAACATTTCGTTTTCTTCATCTTCGTAGTTTATTGGTCCCATTTTAGGTGATAGACCCCAAGAGGTAACCATTTTACGTGCAATGTTCGTTGCCCGCTCAATATCGTTCGACGCACCAGTGGTAACACCAGCCTCACCTAAAGTAATTACCTCCGCAATACGGCCTCCGAATAATGTCGCGATACGTGACTCTAACTCTTCTCTTGAGTTGCTATACTTGTCCTGTTCCGGCAGATACATCGTCACGCCCAGAGCGCGTCCACGAGGGATAATAGACACTTTGTAAACAGGGTCATGCTTAGGCACCAGTCGCCCTACAATGGCATGACCAGCTTCGTGATAAGCAGTATTTGTTTTCTCTTCTTCCGACATGACCATGCTCTTGCGTTCAGAACCCATCATGATTTTGTCTTTTGCCTTGTCAAACTCTTCCATGCTGACTACGCGTTTGTTTGTGCGAGCAGCAAATAGAGCAGCTTCGTTTACAAGGTTGGCTAAGTCAGCGCCAGAGAAACCAGGCGTTCCGCGAGCGATTAAAGATGCTACAACATTGTCGCCTAGCGGCACTTTGCGCATATGTACTTTTAGAATTTGCTCACGACCACGAATATCCGGCAAACCAACCATCACTTGACGGTCGAAACGACCAGGGCGCAATAACGCTGGATCCAGAACATCAGGACGGTTTGTCGCCGCAATAACGATGATCCCCTCGTGACCTTCGAAGCCATCCATTTCAACCAGCATTTGGTTCAACGTTTGCTCGCGCTCATCATGACCGCCACCGTGACCCGCGCCACGCTTGCGACCAACGGCATCAATCTCATCGATGAATATAATACAGGGTGACGATTTTTTAGCTTGGTCGAACATATCGCGTACACGAGATGCACCAACGCCCACAAACATTTCTACAAAGTCAGAACCTGATATACTGAAGAAAGGAACCTTTGCTTCACCAGCAATCGCTTTAGCCAGCAACGTTTTACCCGTTCCTGGAGGACCAACCATAAGTACGCCCTTCGGTATTTTACCGCCTAGCTTCTGAAACTTCGTAGGATCGCGCAAGAAGTCTACCAATTCGCTAACATCTTCCTTCGCTTCATCACAGCCAGCCACGTCGGCAAACGTCGTCTTGATTTGGTCTTCGCCAAGCAGTCTTGCCTTGCTTTTTCCAAATGACATAGCGCCTTTGCCGCCACCGCCCTGCATTTGTCGCATAAAGAAAATCCATACGCCGATAAGCAGAAGCATTGGAAACCAATTTATGAAGATTGATGCTAGGAACGACTGCTCTTCAGGTTTTTTCCCCGACACAATCACATTGCCTTGCATTAACAATTCATCCATCAACTTCATGTCTAAATATGGGATCTGCGTAACAAATGCATCATTGTTGTTACGTACACCGCTAATTTCGTTGGTGCTTTGGTCAATCGTAACTTCTCTAATGTCGCCACGTTTAACTTGCTCTAGGAACGTCGAATACGCAAGCTTGTTTGTTGCACTTTCTCCGCCGGATATATTTTGAAACACCATCATTAGCACTACTGCTATGACGAGCCATAAAATGAGATTTTTTGCCATGTCGCTCAACGCTGCTTACCTCTAATAAAAATGAATCTTGGATTGTTCATTACACATCTATACGCTTAATAAGGAAGAATAGATGTAAATGAGATTACTATAATTTAAAAACCTTCGCCACAAGATACCCTTCTCATCATCTCGTTGGCATGAATCTTTTTGCATGCAAAGCCACTAACAAAGCCTCTTTCACCGTATCCTACGTTGTCATCGTAGTTCACGCTGATGAATTTATCCACCCATAACTACGCTTGAATTGCTCGTTACTGTTTACACTGTGTTTCTTTTTTTGTACACAATCGTGAAACTGATTAGGAATGTTGTATAGATAGAGGTAGAATACATTTTTTCAAGGTGTTTAACACAAACTAATCGTTACAAAAGATAACAAATGAATTTATCAAATAAACAAAAGCAATATTTAAAAGGCCTAGCGCACCCATTGAAACCGGTTGTCCAGCTAGGGAATAACGGATTGACTGAAGGTGTTTTAGCCGAAATAGAGAACGCGCTCAGTTTTCACGAGTTAATAAAAGTAAAAGTGCCAAGTGATGACAAAGAAGAAAAACAGCTCATTATGGAAGCTATCATAGGCGAGACAAACGCAGTGCAAGTTCAAGCTATTGGACATGTTTTGGTGATGTATCGTCAAAGTGATGAGAAAAAAATCAGTATTCCAAAGCGATAAGCGCCTTCTTTTACAAATAACGTATTATAAATATTTACAAACACTCAGGTGAAGCTGCTTGAGTGCATAAACTCATCAAAAAATAATAATGTGAGGCCTACATGACGACAGATAATACAAATACAATAGCAATAGTTACGGGCGGATGCTCAGGACTAGGGCATGCCACCGCCAAAGTGCTGCGAGAAGCCGGTTACCATCTTGCTATATTTGATTTAAATGAAGCGTTAGGTAAACAACGCGTTAGCGAATTTGGCGACAATTTTTGTACGTTTTATAAAGTAGATGTAACCAATGACGCAAGTGTAGAAGCAGCTGTTGCTGAAGTCGCGAAAGGCGACTTAGAAATACGTCTTTGCGTAAATTGCGCAGGTGTTGCTCCGGCGAAGCGCACCCTAGACCGTGAAGGCGAAGCAATGCCCTTAGTCAACTTTAAATCAGTAATTGATATTAATTTAATCGGTACCTTTAATGTCGCTCGTGTCGCCGCCAGCGCTATGGCAAAAAATGCGCCTTTAGGTGAAGCAAATGAACGGGGCTTAATTGTTAATACAGCCTCAGTTGCTGGTTATGAAGGTCAAATAGGACAAACGGCCTACGCTGCAAGTAAAGGCGGTATTATTGGTTTGTGTTTACCGATGGCAAGAGATTTAGCACCGCTTGGCATTCGAGTGAATACAATAGCACCAGGCGTAATGGGTACGCCAATGTTACTCGCAATGCCGGATAAAGTTCAGGAAGCCTTAGTACAAAATGTGCAGTTTCCAAAGCGTTTAGGTTTACCAGAAGAGTTCGGAAAGCTGGTGCTACATATGGCAAATAACGCTTACTTAAACGGCGAAACCGTGCGTTTAGACGGCGCGTTGAGAATGCCGCCTAAATAGTCAAAACAGAGCGGCTTGGCGCAATACGTCTAGCTGCCCTACTCGTCGTCTGCGCCACCATTAACTATATTGGCAATGTTATATAAGCGATTAACTGCTTGATAGTGGATGCTATTTTTTGGATAGCGTCCTTTTACATTCAACTCACCCGCTTCTTTCTTCATTAATAGACACAACGTTTCATCAACCGAACTTACCGCATAAACGTGAAATAAACCTTGCTTAACCGCTTCAATAATTTCACTGTCTAAGACCAAATTGAGCGCATTCGATTTTGGAATAATCACGCCCTGCTTGCCATTCAAGCCGCGTTGCAAACAAAGTGAAAAATAGCCTTCGATTTTTTCATTTACGCCGCCGACCGCCTGCACTTCGCCATATTGATTTATAGAGCCCGTTACTGCCAATCCTTGGTCAACGGGTAATTCCGTCAAAGCAGAAATGAGCGCTATTAATTCTCCCAAGGACGCACTATCGCCATCAATATAGCCATACGATTGCTCTAACGCGATATTGGCCGACAGAGTAAGCGGAAAGAATTGAGCATACTTATTACCAAGATAGCCAGTGAGGAGCATAACGCCCTTAGAGTGTATCGATTGTCCCAGTTCCACTTCACGCTCAATGTCAATAACACCACTTGAACCGGCATAAACCGTCGAGGTTATGCGAGCAGGAGTTCCGAAAGCAGTGTCTCCAACCTCCAGTACGGTGAGTCCATTTACTTTTCCAGCAGCGTGTCCATCGGTATTAATCAGGACATGGCCTTCTTTTATATCCTCAAGAAGTGATTCACTCACACGACCTGTTCGGTTTTTCTTGGCCGCTAATGCAGCTTCTATATGAATGGCCTCAAGCTGATTTTGCTGCTGTTGAAAACAAAAGTATTGCGCCTCATTTATCAACTCAATCACATCAGCAAATCTTGCGCTCAATTTTGACTGATGTTCAGCCAGTCTCAGGCTATGTTCAAGAAGTCGTCGCATTGCTTCTGCATCAATACCACTAAGACCTATATGTTGAACGTGCCCCTTTACCCTCGCGACGAAGTCATTCAAATTTTGTTGGTTTAAAGGAATTTCATGGTCAAAATCTACGAGAACTCGGAACAGCTCTTTGAATTCATCGTCATAATCTTGCAGCGCATAATAGAGTTCACGCGACCCTAGCAGTATCACTTTTACTTTTAATGGGATCACTTGGGGGGTTTGCGTGATCGAATTCACCATGCCTACATCTTGCTGCGGTAACTCCATTTTTAGTTGGCCAAATTTTAGTGCCAGCTTTAACGATTCCCAAACGTAGGGCTGATCAACAAATTTGTCTGCATCCAGCAACAAATAACCACCGTTAGCTTTGTGTAAGGCACCTGCAACGATCATCCTGTAGTTGGTGTAAACACTACCTTGGACACTTGTGTATTCGACTTTACCAAACAAATTCTGATGTGTTGGGTTGGACTCATAAACGATAGGCGCGCCAGCATCAATTGAATGTCGTACCAACACATTTGGAACATAGGTATCAACCAAAATTGCGCTTATATCAAAATCGTCTTGTTTCTCATCTTTGGTTTCAGGAACCAGTAATTCTGTCACTGTGTCAATTAAATGCGGCTTCAACTGTTTCAGATGCTTCAGAATCGCTATATCTGATGCATGTTTATGCTCTAGTTCCTTAAGCAAAGGACGAATACCCTGCTCAGCAGTGTCACGCTTCAGTTTTCGCAACTGCTCGGCACTCTCGCGTTGCCATAAAGGGACTTCAATGAGTGCTTCGCTCAAACATTCCTCAAGTTCATCAATGAGGCCATAATATACCTGCCTTTCGTCATCACTACGCAGCGCGAAATCGGCATCATTTATTGGTTTGCCGTCAATAATGGGAGAAAAGCTAATAGTGCCATTTTCCTCAATGAGAGCAATGCCTTTGCCAAACGCAATTTTCTCAACTTCATCAATGGCCTTATCGTAGCGTTGCTCATTGGACCGAGTAATGGCTGCCTTTCGACGCTGATAGCTTGGATTTTCGAAGACTGCGGGAAAAGTATCCATTAATTCATCAAGTAAACTTTCAATATCTTCAACAAAAGCTTTGCTCTGACTTGTTGGCAACTGCAAAGCGATAGGTTGACGTTCATCATCAAAATTATTTAAATAACACCAGTCATTAGGCGTCGGTTGCGCATGGGCGCGCTGATTAATAAAGTTATGCACCAGGGTATAGCGGCCTGTCGCTTGCTCACCCATGACATACAAATTGTAGCCAGTTGAGTTAACGCCCAAACCAAAATTTAACGCTTCTTTTGCTCTATTTTGTCCAATTAGCGCTGTCTCACCTGCTTGGCTTTGCATAGCGATATCGAACATTTCATTATTAACGCCCGCACTCAAATCGGCTGCGGCAATGCTCAGTTTTTGCATGACTTGTTGAATGGACGAGAGTTTTGCAACCATAGATATTTTTTTCTTCTTTCGTTTCTATTTATGAATAGTCTGGTGAATGTTGTGCTTATTGAATCTATTGAGCATTTCTTTGCTAGCAAAGAGTGGAAAGCTTGTATGTTACCTACTGACAAAAATCGTAGTCTCATTTAATGCTCTTGAAACGAAAACACCGATTCATCATTGCATACTTTCACAGTCAGCGTGCGACCAACTTTGCTCCTCTCTTTCTATGGTAATTGATGTGCTGTTAGATTGCTGTAATTTTGTGATGATTTAATACTTTTGACCTTTTTTCTTTGCTTGATTGTGTATTTTAACAGCAGCTATGACAGTGATTTTTAATAAATTGACAAAAATAACCCAAGATGGCTCGCTTTATCAGTTTCGTCTATTGTCCCATGCCCCTTCAACAAGGTATTCTATACGGAATAAAATAACAATATGCCCAGAGATACAGATATAAATGGCCAATACAGACCACACCGAAAATCAATATGATCCGCAAGCCGTAGAGAAATCAGCGCAAACGCATTGGGATGAAACTCAAATATTTGCAGCGAAGCAGGACGATAATAGAGAAAAGTTCTATTGCTTGTCTATGTTTCCCTACCCGAGTGGCCGCCTACATATGGGACACGTGCGTAATTATACTATTGGTGATGTGGTCAGCCGTTTTCATCGCATGCAGGGCAAAAATGTACTACAGCCGATGGGTTGGGATGCGTTTGGCTTGCCGGCAGAAAATGCAGCGATAAACAACAAGTCAGCGCCAGCAAAGTGGACCTATCAGAATATTGATTACATGAAGACTCAGCTTAACTCACTAGGCTTTGGCTACGATTGGAGCCGCGAGTTAGCAACATGCAAGCAAGACTATTATCGTTGGGAGCAGTGGTTTTTTACACGTTTATTCGATAAAGGGCTCGTGTACAAGAAAAATGCAACGGTAAACTGGGACCCAGTCGATCAAACCGTACTGGCGAATGAGCAAGTGATTGATGGCCGCGGGTGGCGCTCAGGTGCATTAGTCGAGCAAAAAGAAATACCGCAATGGTTCATTAAAATTACAAATTACGCTGAACAATTGTTGACTGATTTAGATAAACTGAGCGAATGGCCGCAGCAAGTAGTCACCGCGCAGCGCAACTGGATTGGGCGCTCTGAAGGAGTCGATGTTACCTTCGACCTAAGTGCCGAAACGGCGGGCATTAGTCAAATCGAGGTGTACACAACTCGACCGGATACACTGTATGGTGTGTCATATCTGGCTGTCGCTGCACAACATCCCCTGGCTTTAGAAATGGCCAAGTCGAATCCTGATATGACCGCATTTATTGATGAGTGCAAAAATACAAAAACCACAGAAGCCGATATGGCAACGATGGAAAAGAGAGGAATGCCAACCGGCCTAAGCGCCATTCATCCGCTTACGGGTGAAACAATTCCGATCTGGATCGCCAACTTCGTGTTGATGAGTTATGGTTCTGGCGCAGTTATGTCGGTTCCCGCTCACGATCAACGTGACTGGGAGTTCGCGACTAAATACCAGTTGCCTATATTGCAAGTGGTCGAATTTACACCTAATGATGCTGACACCGCGGATATTAGTAAGGCCGCTTATACCGAAAAGAATACGCTAATGAATTCCGCAGAATACAGTGGACTCTCATTTAAAGATGGATTTGACGCTATCGCTGAAAAGCTTGCTACATTGGGTAAAGGAAAAAAATCGATTAATTATCGTCTGCGTGACTGGGGCGTATCGCGACAACGTTATTGGGGAGCACCGATCCCGGTTGTTACTAACGAAAACGGTGAATCCTTTGCTGTTAACGCTGAAGACTTACCGGTCGTATTACCAGAAGACGTTGTTATGGATGGCGTCACCTCGCCAATTAAAGCAGATCCAGATTGGGCAAAAGCCACTCACAACGGCCAGCCCGTCACCAGAGAAACTGACACGTTTGATACTTTCATGGAATCGTCTTGGTATTACGCTCGTTATGCATCTGCCCCGTCTGATGCAATGCTTGATCCCAAAGAAGCCAATTACTGGCTTCCTGTCGATCAATATATTGGCGGCATTGAGCACGCTATTTTGCACCTATTGTATGCGCGCTTTTTTCACAAGCTTTTGCGTGACGAAGACCTTGTTACTAGCGATGAACCTTTCAAAAAGCTATTGTGCCAAGGCATGGTGCTAGCAGATGCATTTTTTACTAAAGACGAAAAAGGTAAAGAGATTTGGCATGCGCCAACTGATGTCATAGTTGAAAAAGATGATAAAGGTCGCATTGCTAAGGCTACTCTCGCGGATGGCACAGAAGTTGAACATGCTGGCATGATCAAAATGGGAAAATCAAAGAATAACGGCATTGATCCCCAAGCTGTAATCGATATTTATGGCGCAGATACAGTCAGATTATTTACAATGTTTGCCGCGCCACCAGAGCAAACCCTCGAGTGGATAGATTCAGGCGTTGAAGGTTCACATCGTTTCTTAAAACGTTTCTGGCGTTTAGCCAATGAACATTGTGAATTATGTGAAAGTAAAGGAGGCGTCCCCAAACTAAATAAAGCCTCGCTGAACAAGACACAGAAAGCGCTGCGCAGAGAAATTCACCAAACAATTGAAAAAGTCACTGATGACTTAGGACGCAGACAAACCTTCAATACCGCAGTAGCAAAAGTGATGGAGTTATTAAATAGTTTGCAGAAAGCTGAAATGCTTGATGACCAGGATATTGCCCTTCAGCGCGAAGGTTTAATGGCAATGGTGCAATTATTGAACCCAATCACACCGCATATTTGCGAAGCACTCTGGACATTATTAGGCGGAAAGAGCGCTGATGGTAAGGGCGAGTTACAAACATCCCCATGGCCTCAAGTAGATGCATCAGCGTTAGTGGAAGACGAAAAACTGATCGTTGTTCAAGTGAACGGTAAAGTGCGGGCAAAAATGACGGTTGCGGCCGACATCAGCAGCGAGCAGGCGCAAGAAGAAGCATTAGCGCAAGAGAATGTGCAGCCATTTATTGATGGTAAAACAGTACGTAAAGTTATTTATATTGCGGGTAAACTTGTCAATATTGTAGCTAACTAGTAAGTCAGCAACGTGGTGAGAAAAACGTTGCCGAACTTACGTCTTCACAGACGTTATTTTTGCCGTATGTTCGTTAAATAGCAAAGACACGTTGGCCTAAAATTTAACATATTGGGCCACATCGACGGAGTAGGATTTTGATAAGCCGAGTGAGCCAAGTTAGCGCTATACTTTCCAATTTAGGCGGGTATGTGTGTACTACAATTAAAAAGTCGAAACTGGCGTTTATCATTGCCGTGATCACGGTAGTGTTGCAAGGATGCGGTTTTAAATTGCGCGGCAGCCAGGCATTGCCAAGTTATTTAAATAACGTTGTTATTCTCTCACAATTTGACTATTTGCCGCTATCCAGAGCCTTAGACAACAGGCTTCCTGTGTACCAATTGCAGAGTATCGTCGGCGAAAAAACAATTCCTGAAGGTATAGAACCCACGACTGTCGTAGTCATAAAGCTTCAGCCTGAAGCGCTTGAGCGCCGTCTACTTTCTATTTTTTCAAGTGGGCAAGTTGCAGAATACGAGCTGATTTATTCTGTAAATTACGAGGTTATTTTTCCTTTTGCTGAACCCATAAGCGCATCAATGACGGTGGCAAGAGAATATCAGGATGATCCCGATCAAGTGCTGGCAAAATCTAGAGAGTTAGACCTGGTACTCGATGAAATGCGAGCGGAGTCCGCTGACCGTATGATTCGATTGCTGTCTAGTCAATACACTGAAGCACTAGCTTCCATTGAAGCACGAAAAACCCGAAAAGCGTCAAAAATTAACGTGAACAAGCCCTAATGCAAGTTTATCCCAATCGGTTTCAACAACACATTCAACAGCAAGGCCTGGCCCCTTTTATTCTTGTTTTTGGTGACGAACCACAGCAGAAGCTAGATATGATCGATTCCGTTCGCATACTAGCAAAATCTCAGGGCTTTGATGAACGCCAAACATTGATTGCTGACACTGATTTTTCATGGTCGCAGTTGATTGAAGCCACTCAATCAATGTCGCTATTTTCCGACAAACAGTATATTGAGCTTACCCTACCAACAGGTAAGCCTGGCGCCGAGGGTAGTAAAGTCCTAACTGCCATTGCCGAAAATCCATCGATTGATACCTTAATTTTGATCCAAGGTCCTAAAATCGCAAAAGATGTTCAAAAGGCAAAATGGTTCAAGGCGCTTGACGCAAAGGGTATATTTTCAATTTGTTATCCCCTTGAGGGTAAGCAGTTAGTCCAATGGATTGAACAGCGCTGCCGTGCTTCTAAGGTGAACATTAGCCCTGCGGGAGTAAACCTCCTAGCTGACTTCAGTGAAGGTAATTTACTTGCAGCTAAACAAGAAATTGAAAAACTAGCTTTGATGTATGCCGACAATGGCCAACAAGTCGATGAAAAAGTGTTGGCTGCTGGTATGGTCGAGCAATCTCGATTCACGGTGTTTCAATTTGTCGACGATTTACTCGCAGGTGATATTCAAAAAGCGATTAAAATTTTGTACCGTTTGGAAAGCGAAGGTGTAGAGCCAAACATTATTCTATGGAATCTAATAAAAGAAGCGCAAACACTAGCTGAATGCCAGGCAATGCAGAGCGTTGAAGGGAGTATCAACTTCAATAAGTTACGTATTTGGCAAAATAAGCAAAGCCTATATAAGAATGCCTTGCGGCGGCTCACTCCCGGTCATATCAGTTTGATGCACAATCATTTACAACAAGCCGACTTAATATTGAAAAGTGAGACAACAGCAAGACCTTACATTTTGTTAAGTCATTTGGCACTGTTGTTCATGCCCGCAGCACTGCAACACCTACCTTTAAATTAGTAATGACCTATTCTCAACCAATCACGCTCTTCGGTGGCACTTTTAACCCGCCGCATTGGGGACACGTCAAGCCATTAAAACAAGCGATGCAAGCTCTCGACATAACGAAAGTGGGTTTGATGCCATGCAACATTCCTCCTCATAAGCAACGCTTAAAGATTAGCAATCAACACCGATTGGCAATGCTACAAATTATTTGTGAGCTTGAGTCATCGCTATATATCGAAGGTATCGAATTAGAAAGTGATGAAGTGAGTTTTACCTTCAATACCTTGCAAAAATTAAAGAAGAATAATCAACAATCACTCTGTTTTGTGATGGGCGCAGACTCGTTCCAATCGTTTGAAACATGGCATAGATGGCAAGAGATCTTGCAGCTTTGTAATATTATTGTGTTGAATAGAGACAACCAGCCGTTAAAAAGATTGAAAGAAGTGACGCAATATATTTCATGTGGGCCTCATGATGCTGTATCCTTAGCAGACAAGCAGGTTTTATCAACAAGTAACGGAATTGTTGTGTCTTGCCATTTTCCAAACGTTGCGGTGTCTTCAACTTTAATTCGAGATAAACTCGAGCAAAAAGACTATCCTTATTTGGAAACAGGCGAAGTACTGCCTTTAGAGGTGTTGAAATATATTAAGCAACACCAATTATATGAACGAAAAATCCCTTAGGAATAACATTGAATCAACAAGAATACGTTCAATTTATAATAGACAAAATTGAAGATATGAAAGCCAGAGACATTGTACAAATAAATGTTGAAGGAAAGTCTACCATCACTGACGTGCTAATCGTATGCTCAGGAAACTCAAAAAAGCATGTTTCATCGATTGCTGAAAACCTTGTGGTTGAAATGAAAGCTGCAAATATGCCTCCACTAAGCGTCGAGGGCAAAGAAACAGGTGAATGGGTACTTGTCGATTTAGGTAACGTTGTTGTGCACGTAATGCAAGACGAAACACGCGATTTCTACCAACTTGAGAAGCTTTGGCAATAGCCTGAGCCTGCGCTCTGCAATTTTGGTGATATACAAATGCGAATACAAGTTGTCGCGGTTGGGAACAAAATGCCTAGTTGGGTTGTCGAAGGTACGCAAGAGTATGTGAGGCGCTTCCCAGCTGACTGCCAATTGTATTTCACGGAAATTGCTCCCGGTAAAAGGGGCAAAAATGCCGACGTGAAGCGCATTCTTTTTGATGAGGGTCGGCGTTGCTTACAACAAGTCCCAAAAGGAAACAAAATTGTTACGCTGGAAGTGCTTGGCCAAAGCTGGAGCACACCAAAACTCGCAGAGCAGCTAGAGAAGTGGAAAATGGACGGACGTGATATTAGTCTTTTAATTGGCGGTCCCGAAGGGCTATCAGAAGAATGCCAACAAGCGTCCGAGCAAAAATGGTCGTTGTCTAAATTGACGCTGCCACACCCGATGGTAAGAGTTATTGTTGCTGAGAGCATTTATCGCGCTTGGTCGGTGACTCAAAATCATCCATACCATCGAGAATAAAGCAGGTTGTAGAGACAAGAGTATTATATGGCACCAAAGCGTCAAACAATAAGAGATCATTCAGCAGAAGCGAACCTGGTTGCCAGACGTACCGTGGTTTCTATCATATTTGTTTGCATCCTGATGTCTGTTATTATTGTAAACTTATACCAGCTGCAGGTTCGGCAATACGAAGATTATCAAACTCGCTCCAATGGCAACAGAATTAAAGTATTGCCCGTTGCACCAAACCGCGGGTTGATATATGACCGCAATGGCGAAATACTCGCCGAAAATAAGCCCGTATTCAGTTTAGAAGTGACTCCCGAAGAAGTCGATAATCTGGACGACACGATCCAACAACTGTCAGTACTGATGTCCTTAACGGACAGCGAAATCAAAGAATTCAAAAGCGGTTTGAAAAGACAGCGTCGTTTCAAACCGCTTTCAATTAGACAGCAACTTTCGCATGAAGATGTTGCTCTTTTCTCTGCCAAGCAGCATCAATTCCCGGGTGTGAGCATTGAAGCAAGGCTATCACGAAATTATCCCTTCAAAGACACCCTCACCCACACGCTGGGTTATGTTGCAAGAATAAATAAAAAGGATTTAGCTAATCTAGAGGAGAATGACCAGCTTGCAAACTACGCTGCCACTCATGATATCGGTAAACAAGGTGTAGAGAAATTTCACGAACGAACGCTGCACG
Organism: Glaciecola nitratireducens FR1064; assembly: GCF_000226565.1. Lineage (NCBI taxonomy): Bacteria > Pseudomonadati > Pseudomonadota > Gammaproteobacteria > Alteromonadales > Alteromonadaceae > Brumicola > Brumicola nitratireducens. The sequence goes on from NC_016041.1 coordinate 2,312,293, forward strand.
GCGTCGTCGGCTATCAGCAAGTAGAGGTTAATAATCAAGGCCGAATTATCCGAGTATTAAGTTTTGAACCGCCTTTGCCAGGCAAGGATATTGTGCTAAATATCGATATAAACATGCAAAAGAAAGCACAAGAAGTACTTGCTGGAAGAAGAGGTTCGGTTGTTGTCACGGATCCAAACGATGGCAGTGTTTTGGCGCTATATAGCAGCCCAAGCTATGATCCAAACTTGTTTGTGCATGGCATAAGCCAAAAAGAATACGGCAAACTTCTCGCGTCCAAAAACAGCCCGCTTCTCAATCGCGCAACGCAAGGCCGGTATCCGCCAGCTTCAACAATAAAACCACTTTTAGCTTTAGTGGGCCTTGAGGAAGGCGTGATTGACGAAGCCACTGAGATACGTGATCGTGGTACCTACCGTTTAAAGAACGTCGACCATGTTTGGCGTGATTGGAAGAAATATGGGCATGGGATGGTCGACGTAACTAAATCTATTGAAGTGTCATGTGATATTTTTTACTACGATTTAGCTTTTAAATTAGGTATCGACCGAATCAGTGACTCAATGCAATTGTTTGGCTTTGGTAGACGCACTGGTATCGATCTGATGGAAGAATCTGGCGCGAACATGCCGAGTCGAGGCTGGAAAAGAGCGCGCTTCAACGAGCCATGGTATATTGGTGACACCATACCTGTCGGAATTGGTCAAAGCTACTGGAACGCCACGCCACTACAGTTGGCTCAATCACTGAACTTTCTCATCAATAAAGGGCAGCGCCACACTCCTCGCCTAATCAAGGGCTATATGGTTGAAGGTGCCGTAAATAAATTACCTATCGAAATACAATCTCCCATTCCTGTCGTTGATGAACACAATTGGGATATCGTGCTGGATGCGCTTTACGGAACAGTTAATCGTGATCATGGCACGGCGCATACCGCGTTTAGAAATACAGATTATATTTCAGCAGGAAAAACCGGAACAGCACAGCTATTTTCCGTTGCTCAAGATGCTGAATACGAGGAAGAGAATGTATCCGCTCGCCTAAAAGATAATGCAATGTACATAGGCTACGCACCCTTCGTTGACCCTGAAATTAGCATCTCAGTAGTAATTGAAAACGCTGGCGGTGGCAGTTCGAATGCGGCACCAGCTGCAAGGATAGTAATGGATTATTATTTTAGTGAAATAAAACCCAAAGGGATTGCCCTAAAGACAAACCAAGATGGCTCTGCGGGTGCAACACAATACCCACCGAAAGTTGCAGCGACAATTATGACGGAGACTAACGGTGGCTGAAGCAAAGTTTACAACCATAAAAACGACTATGCTCGAGCGCATTCATATTGATGGCTTTTTGTTGTTCGCACTAGTTTGCCTAATGGGTATTGGACTTGTGACCATCTATAGCTCTGGAGGACAAGACTGGGATTTGGTAAATAGACAGCTAACACGCCTTGGTATTGCCCTCATCGTTATGTTCATTCTTGCCCAAATTCCGCCCATGGCATACAGGCGCCTGGCGGTTTATTTCTATAGCTTTGGGCTTATTATGCTCATTCTTGTTCTTCTTGTAGGCGTTGTCGGAAAAGGCGCTCAGCGCTGGTTGGACTTAGGCGTAATTCGTTTTCAACCCTCTGAAGTAATGAAGTTAGCTGTTCCACTTATGGTTGCTTGGTACATTAGTAAATTTAACTTACCGCCTCGCGCTCGTAATATCGCGATTGGCTTTGTGCTCGTCTTCATTCCGACCATCCTGATTGCTAAACAGCCTGATTTAGGTACCAGCCTCTTGGTCGCAAGTTCAGGTATATTTGCTCTGTTTCTGTCGGGCATGTCCTGGCGTTTAATCGGTTTAATAAGCGCGTTAGGCGGCGCATTCGCGCCAATAATGTGGTTCTTCTTGATGCAAGGCTATCAGAAGCAGCGCGTTCTCACCTTCTTAAACCCAGAAAGTGACCCTCTGGGCTCTGGTTATCATATTATCCAGTCCAAAATAGCCATAGGCTCCGGCGGTGTCAGCGGAAAAGGCTGGCTGCAGGGCACTCAATCTCAACTCGAATTTTTGCCTGAACGACACACCGACTTTATTTTCGCTGTTTTTAGTGAAGAATTTGGTCTGATTGGGGTTATAGGACTCTTGTTTATCTACATGTGTATTATTATTCGTGGACTAATGATTGCAAATTATGCCCAAGACGCCTTTAGTAAATTGCTGGCTGGCAGTTTAACCTTAACCTTCTTTGTATATGTTTTCGTTAATATGGGAATGGTTTCCGGCTTATTGCCTGTTGTTGGGGTTCCGTTGCCGCTTGTCAGCTATGGCGGAACATCAATGGTGACCTTGCTAGCAGGCTTTGGTATTCTGATGTCAATCAGTACGCAAAAGCGATTAATGTCCCGCTAAATAACGTGGCAATAAAACAAAACAACAATAACGATAAAATAATGGCAACGGAATGAATACGCTAAACAAATATACAATATTGGTAATAGCTCTTTCAGGCTTAAGCGCTTGTAGTATCAACAATAGTCGATATTCGCAAAAACAAGACAGCGCGCCTGAGTTCCATTACGGCGACTTAGAGCTCGCGGATGCGACACCCAGATATGAACCCTACGCGCCAGCTAACTTTCGCCCCTACACGGTGCTGGGTCAATATTATACGCCAATGCTGACAGCAAAAGGTTACGAAGAACATGGTGAAGCCTCATGGTATGGGCAGAAGTTTCATGGACATTTAACCTCTAATGGCGAAGTTTATGATATGTTTTCAATGACGGCGGCGCATAAAACATTGCCCTTACCTTCCTTTGTGAAAGTAACCAACTTAGATAATCAAAAAATAGCGATTGTTCGTGTTAACGACAGGGGCCCATTTCACCCCGGTCGTGTCATCGACTTGTCGTATGCTGCGGCTAAAAAGTTAGATGTATTGTCGACAGGCGTTGCTAACGTAAAAGTTGAAGTTGTTCATATCGATGAAGATGGCATCATGACCGTTGGTGCTGGCGCACCGCAGCAGCCAGAAATACCGCCATCTTTGGCTCAACCCGAATCAAACGCAGTCATGGTTGCTCAAGCAAATACTAAAACAACCATGGAAGACCGAGTAGAACTTGAATCTGCAGCGCCGCCAATTTCGAATGCCTTAGCATCGGTGATGGCTGGTAGCGACAAAAAAAGTCAAATTTTTGTACAAGTTGCTGCGTTTTCTGACGCTGAAAAAGTAAGCGAACTGTCTGAAGGATTAGCACGCCTCTATCAGGTTCCTACTGACGCACCGTTAATTGATAACATCTATAGATTAAGGCTTGGCCCATTAATAAATGAACAAAAAGCAGAAAAGTTAATCCAAGATCTGAGAAGCATCGGTTTCGACAGTGCATTTCAGATCCTGTCGGCTGATTGATTCAACTGACAATCTAACAACTTCGTCATTATTGCTTGTCATAACGAATACAGAATTAATAAAAAATAGGCTGAATCACTAGCCGTCCACAGGTGGATTGATATAAAATCCACGTTTACTAGATCACGTGATTGCATGCTCATTAAGAAAGCAACTCAAGGTCACCGAAAGATTAGGTGCTATACCTTGAAAGTCGATGCACACAGATGATAAAAACCTCAAAAGAATGGTTGAATAAATGCGCTTAAAAATAGTTTATACGTTACTTCTTGCAGCATCTTGCTTCTTTGCAAATGCGGCGATTGTTATTCCTCCCCCACCCAGTGTGGCGGCAGGCGGTTATATGTTGGTGGATCACAACACAGGTCATATCATCGCTGAAAAAAATATTGATATGCGACTTGCACCAGCAAGTTTGACCAAAATCATGACCATCTATGTCATCGGTAAAGAGATTAAGGCAGGTAATATTAGTCTGACTGACATGGTGACAATATCCGAGAATGCATGGGCCAAGAACTTCCCAGACTCTTCAAAGATGTTCATTGAAGTCGGAACCAAAGTGTCGGTTGAAGATTTGCTTATGGGCATTGTCGTTCAATCAGGCAACGACGCCTGTGTTGCAATGGCAGAACACATTGCTGGCAGCGAGGATGCATTTGCTAGCATGATGAACGCACATGCTCAAAGTCTCGGCATGAACGCCAGTAACTTTGTCAACAGCCATGGTTTGCACGATGCAGATCATTACACATCACCGCGCGACATGGCGACTCTGTCATCGGCTTTAATTTCCGAATTACCAGAGGCTTACGCCTTATACAGTATCAAAGAGTTCACATACAACGGTATTAAGCAATTTAATCGTAACAGTTTGCTTTGGGATAAGAGCCTTAACGTAGATGGAATAAAGACAGGTCACACGTCGGACGCAGGATATAGTTTGATTACCTCAGCCACCCAAGGCGACATGCGTTTAGTGTCTGTCGTTATGGGTACCGACAGCGAACGCTCTCGTAAAGTTGAAAATAAGAAACTATTGCGCTACGGATTCCGTTTCTTTGAGTCAGTAACGCCTTACCAAGCAGGCGATAGCTTTGTTGCTCATCGCATTTATATGGGTGACCGTGAGACTGTGGAGTTAGGTCTGAACCAATCAACGCCAATTACGATACCGCGCGGTCAGGCAAGCAAATTGAAAGCGCACTTCGAGCTAAGCCAGAGTCTTGAAGCACCCGTTGAGAAAGGACAAGTTGTTGGTCAATTATTTTTACAATTAGAAGGTGAAAATGTTGCCACCTACCCCTTAGTCACACTGCATGAAGTGCAGGAAGGCGGCTTGATTGAAAAAGCGATGGATTGGTTTTCCTTAAAAATGGGATTTGAGAGTTAATTATGACATTGGATACAAAGTTTGACGAAATTTTAGAGTTTCCCTGCTTCCAAACCTTTAAAGTCATGGGAGTTGCCGACCCAAGTTTGCCTGACGTTGTTATCTCGTGTCTGCAGCAGCATGCGCCCGGTGATTATTCACCTAGCATTAAGCCAAGCAGCAAGGGCAACTATCATTCACTATCAATAAAAGTGAAAGTAACTAGTAAAGACCATATGGAAACAATTTACACAGAGATCTCCAGTCTTGAGCTGGTTAGGTTCGTGCTCTGATTTCTATGCAATCAACCATCATTCGCCAATTAGGTTCGCAATCATATCGTCCAATTTGGCAGAAAATGCAGGAGTTTACTGACCAAAGAACGCCAGAAACAGCTGATGAAATTTGGTTAGTGGAACATACGCCCGTTTTTACTCAAGGCCAAGCCGGCAAGGCTGAGCATATCCTTGCACCTGGCGACATTCCCGTTGTGCAAGTAGACAGAGGTGGGCAAGTAACCTATCACGGTCCGGGTCAACAAATGCTGTACATTCTAATTGACGTGCGCAGAAACAAATTGGGGGTTCGTCACCTAGTTAATGGCTTAGAAAACTGTATCGTTAACTTAATGGCTGACTATGGCATCGAAGCTTACGCTAAAAAGGATGCTCCCGGCGTTTATGTCAATGAGCAGAAGCTATGCTCTGTTGGCTTAAGAATTCGCAAAGGATGTTCTTTTCATGGTCTAGCACTAAACGTAAATATGGATCTACGTCCTTTCGGGCGCATAAATCCGTGTGGCTATGCAGGCATGGAAATGATAGATTGTGCCGCACTAGGTGGTCCTGATTCACTAGAGATTGCAGGCCCTAAAATAGTTGATCACTTTTGCTCGCTATTGGGTATTAAGCATAAAGAATATAGAGAAGGTTTTGATGAATAATTCACGTTCAGAAGCGGGTGTAAAACTTCGCGATGATGAGAAACTAAAACACATTCCGATCACCATTGTTCCGACCGAAAAGGAACAGATGCTGCGCAAACCATCGTGGATCAAAATAAAGCTGCCTCGAACAACAGATCGCATCGACCACATCAAATCAACGCTGCGCAAAAATAACTTACATTCGGTATGTGAAGAAGCCAGCTGCCCTAACCTTGCGGAATGCTTTAATAAAGGCACCGCGACGTTCATGATATTGGGTGACATTTGTACTCGTCGCTGCCCATTCTGTGATGTTGCGCACGGTAAACCCCTACCACCAAGCGCAGAGGAACCTATTAAGTTAGCAAAGACCATTGCGGAGATGAAATTGAGCTACGTGGTGATCACATCAGTTGATCGCGACGATCTTCGTGACGGCGGCGCTCAACACTTCGTTGATTGCATAAATGCAATTCGCGAACACAGCCCGAGCACCAAAATTGAAGTTTTGGTTCCTGATTTCAGAGGCCGTATGGACCGAGCCTTGGAGATATTTCAAAACGGCGTTCCAGACGTGTTTAACCATAATTTAGAAACCATTCCCCGTTTATACAGAGAGTGTCGCCCTGGGGCAAACTATCAGTGGTCGCTTGATTTGCTGCGCAAATTCAAAGAGCAGCACCCTACAATCCCGACAAAATCAGGATTGATGATGGGAATGGGCGAAGAGTCCGAAGAGATGCAAAAAGTATTAGATGATCTTCGCACTCACAATGTCGACATGCTGACTCTTGGTCAATATTTACAGCCAAGTAAACACCATTTCCCAGTTAAGCGCTATGTGCCGCCTGCAGAGTTTGACGCGCTTGGAGAATACGCAAATTCGATTGGTTTCTCGCACGCAGCATGCGGTCCAATGGTGCGCTCTAGCTACCATGCCGACAAGCAAGCTGAAGGTGTAGAAGCGAAATAACGACTATGAGCAAAATCTACGTACTGCATGAAAATAACGAGTGGACTATTCACTTGCAGAACAGGTTGGAAGAATTAAGTCTACCCTACGAGCTTTGGCACTTGGATGAAGGTGTCATAGACTTGTCCAGCGAGCCGCCCGAGGGCGTTTTCTACAATCGAATCAGTGCTTCTTCACACACCCGAGACCATCGCTTTGCTCCTGAATTCACAGAAGCAGTGCTTGCTTGGTTGGAGCGTCACGGTCGTATAGTGGTAAACGGCACCAGAGCGCTGCGCTTAGAAGTGAGTAAAGTAAATCAGTACATGGCGCTTAATGCGGGCGGTATCCAAACACCAAAAACACTCGCCGCAGTAGGTAAAAAGCACATTATCGATGCCGCTAATTCACTAGGCATGCCTTCTTTTATCACTAAGCATAACCGAGCAGGCAAAGGTCAAGGAGTGCAGCTGTTTCATTCTGTTAATGCACTACAAGATTATATTGACGGTGCGAATTTTGATGAACCCGTTGACGGTATTACTTTGATCCAACAATATATTGAATCGCCCGAATCCTTCATCATTAGACATGAATTTATTGGTGGCAAATTCCTTTATGGCGTCAAAGTTGATACATCTGAAGGCTTTGAACTTTGCCCCGCAGATGCTTGCTCTATTGACGATATGTTTTGTCCGACGGATAAGCCACAAACAGCAGCTACCGCAAAGTTCGAAATTCTCAAGAACTACCGTCCAGCATTTATTGATGCCTACGAGGCGTTCTTGCAAGAAAATGATATTCAAGTAGCTGGTATCGAAGCTATACAAGATGCAGATGGCATCAGCTATGCCTATGACGTTAATACAAACACAAACTACAACTCTGATGCAGAAAAAATAGCAGGACAATTTGCAATGCTAGAATTAGCAAAATACCTTGCAGCACGTTTGCAAGAGAGTTGACAGAAAGTATGACGCGTAAACCTTCCCTAGCCTCTCTCAGTATCAATGCCGGTGCGCCTGTAGCAAAGAATGGAAACGCATTTCGTCATGGCCCTGAATTTGCCAGCACGTTTCATTTATCCGGTGATGTAGATCCTGAGGTTTATCAATACGGTCGATTTGGACAGCCGACTTGGACAAGCTTAGAAACAGGCTTAGCTGAATTAGAAGGTGGCGATACCGTAATTTTTCCTTCAGGAATGTCTGCTGCCTCAGCAATTTTAACCAGTTTGGTTAAGCCGGGCGACACAATATTGCTGCCCAGCGACGGCTACGCTCCGGTACGCTATTACACCGAGCATTATCTGGTTAAGTTTGGCGTTAAGTTAAAAACAATTGCAACTCGTGAAATCGACAGTTTTGATTTTCACGGCATTACTGTTGCCTTATTGGAAACCCCAAGTAATCCCATGCTGGACACCTTTGATATACGCAAAGCTGCCAACAAGATCCATCAGCAAGGCGGTATATTAGCCATCGATAACACAACGCTGACATTCTTAGGGCAGTTACCACTAGCTTTGGGCGCAGACATTTCGATGAGTGCTGATACTAAAGCGGTTAACGGGCACAGCGACGTTGTATTTGGCCACGTTTCAACATTAGATAAAACGATTAGCGACAAAATAAGAAATTGGCGCAAATTTTCGGGAAATATTCCTGGGCCTATGGAAACTTGGCTTGTGCACAGAAGCTTATCTACATTAGATGTTAGATTACAACGCATGTGCGACACCGCGATACTGTTAGCTGATGCTCTGGAAAAACACGAAAAAGTGCTGTCAATTCGCTTCCCAGGGCTCACATCCGACCCTTCACATGCGATTGCCAAGCAGCAGCAGCAACTGTTTGGCTTTATTATAAGTTTCGAATTAGAGTCCAAGGAAGCCGCAGATAAATTCTTAGCCGCTTGCAACTTGGTCTATGTAGCAACCAGTTTTGGTGGCGTGCACAGCATCGCTGAGCGGCGTGCTCGCTGGGGAACTGACCAGATACCAGAAGGTGTTATCAGATTCAGCGTTGGATGTGAGCGTCACGAAGATCTAATTAATGATGTAATAGCTGCGTTAGATAGCCTTTAAGCAGCCCAAAATGAGCGCTAGCGACGAGTTAGCTCTCCACGAAGGTTTCTAGTCATCAATTTTCTACGCTCTTGTGTACTGAGCTCAGGCTTGCTAAGCAAATAATGCAGCTTAGCTAAGGTTGCTTCAGGCGTCATATCTCCGCCAGAAATTAGCCCCGTATTTTGTAATAAATGACCATTCGCGTAGCCAGTCATGTTGACCGTCCCTCTAAAACACTGGGTGCAGTTCACCACAATCACTCCATTCTCTTGTGCTTGAACGAGTTGGGCTAATAATGCTTTATTTTGAGGAGCGTTACCAACGCCATAGCTCAATAGGATAAGCGCATTGACAGGCTGCTGTATGATATTTTTAACCACATCTGCTGAAATTCCTGGATACAAGCTCACTAAGCCTATTGGTTGAGGTGTTACTGGGCTTATTTTTAAATTACTCGATGAGCTCGAGTTATTTGCGTCTGCCTGTTTAACGTTTTCGCTGTCTTTCTTGCCGTTTTCTTCGCTACCAACGTCGCTATCAATCACACTATTAATCACACTATCAAAAACACTGACCACATCATGATTTACTTCAATATTAATACCCGCTTCCAACAGCGCTGGAAAGTTCGGTGAATCAAAGGCATCAAAGCCGTCCGCATCAACTTTTCGCACTCTGTTTCCGCGATACAGCTTATTGTTGAAAAACAACGTAACTTCTGGAATGGGATAGTTTGCTGCAATGTACAAGGCATTCAACAAGTTTGTTTGACCATCTGACCTTAATTCAGCCAAAGGTATTTGTGAGCCTGTTACTATCACTGGCTTCGTCAGCCCCTCAAGCATGAACGACAGGGCGGATGACGTGTAGGCCATGGTGTCAGTGCCATGCAAAATAATAAAACCGTCATAGGCAGCATAGTTATTGGCGATATCATCTGCAATAAGCTGCCAATCAGCGGGCGACATATCACTCGAGTCAATGAGGTGATCATATTCATGAATAGTGAATGCTGGCATCTCTTTTCGATGAAACTCAGGCATATTGAGCAAGGTTTCACTCAAGTATCCAGCAGCCGGCACAAAGCCGCTGCTCGATGGTTTCATGCCTATCGTACCGCCTGTATATGCCACATAGATATGCTTGCGCATGAGAATCGCCTTATGCCAGAATGACTTTCTTTAAGCGCTTCAACAGTGCCTGGTCCGTTTTCAACAAAGGACCACAACTAATCCAATCGGCTAATAAAGCATCCACAGTCGGAATATCGCTTCCTTCTAACCGAGCAGCCATTAGCTGCAGTTGAAGTAATTTACGCTCTTTTTCATCCGCTTTATTACTCGGTAAATCAGCAATAATCTCAGCTTGTATAGTAAGCTCTTTGCGTTTGTCATCACCTTTGTCGTTACTTGATAACTTCATTAGCTGTTGAAATTTGTTGGGTAACTCAGCTGCACTCTCTGGCAATGAGTCGTCAGTCCAAGCTGCCAGCGTATCAAATAGATTAGTCCACTGTGCGGTGTTTTTCTGTTCTTCAAACTCAAGCTGTTTCGCTTTGTACTGCACTAAAATCGAGTCTAACTTTTGCTGTTCCGTTTTCGCTTGTCGCGTTGGTATATCACGAAGTTTATCGTTCAACACCTCTACATTAGCGCTAAAATCAGACAGGTCTTTCAGTTCAGTCGCTGTTTTGAGTTGCTCACTCAAGGCTGCAGCATCGGTGTAAAACTCTGTTTTTGCTTGCGATAGCTCTGAGGCTTCAGCGTCTCTTTTTTCACTTATTTTTGCAAAAACGGCATCATTGGCTTTGCGAAATGCTGTCCATAGCTCATCGTCTGTTTGTTTTCCTGAAAAGCCGATTTCTTTCCACTGCTGTTGATACTGCTTTGCAGATTCTGCTGCATTGCTAACATCTTCTACTGCATCGAGTTGCTCAGCTTTTTTCAAGAGCGCTTGTTTACGCTCTAAATTGTCAGAATAAAAAGCATCCAAGCGCACTTGTATAGGCTTTAGCGCAGTTTGATACGTCTTTTGCAGCTTACGACGTTCACTTTGCTCAAGATTACCTAAGGCGCGCCATTTTTTATTAATAGCGCTTAAGGCACGACCAATAGTTGCTGTATTTTCATGCTTAGCCAGTTCCGCTAACTCGTCGATAATTACCTTTGCTTGCAGCGCGTTTTCAGCTCGAACTTTATCTTGTTCAGCATAATGTTCACGACACGGCATAAACGCCTTTTCTATTGCATCATCGAACGCTTTATTGAGCGCATCATCTTCATCAGTTCCAAGTTTACCAAGTTCATTCCACTGCGCCCTCAAGGTTTTAACGCTTTGCGCTCTACCAGGGATATCCTCTACGTTTTGTTGGAGTGCTAAAGCATTAACTTCTTCAAGCATTGCAGGTTTTCTTGGGCCCGCAATAAAAGCCTGAAGTTCTTGCAGCTCAGTGGCCTTCTCATGTAATTCTAAGTATAGTTTCGACAAGTTTTTTTGATTTTTATCAGGTAATAACGCATACATTTTTTGCGCATATTTAAATGTCGACAGCGCAGGTTTAAAGCTACCCTGATTGATCATTCTCTGAACGGTTTTAAGCTTAGCTAATGTCTTTTTTTCTTGCTGTTTAAGTTCCTCCTGAACAGCAGTGATTTTGCTACGGTGCTTTTTCTCTGCGCCTTGCCAAGCTGCTAATATCGGTTCCGGAAGCGGCAACGAACACTCCGACAACATCTTATTCCACTCACGTTTTAGTTGCTTTACCAAATCAGCAAGTTCATCAACGGGTAACTCATCGGATAGCGCCTGCAGCTTTATAACTAAAGCTTTGGCATTCTCTTGTGTCTCGCGCACATTAGGTAGTTGTTCCAAAAAACCTTGGTAAGTTTCGATGTTTGCGTATATCTGCTTAATTGTGCGCTTATGCGCTACGGTTTGCGGACGCTTCTTCGCATCCTCAATATCGAGACTAATGTCAGACAATGCGTTGCTGAGTAATTTCGACTGCGCTAGCAAACTCGGGTCATCAATTGATGCTAAAATCGCGTCTATCTGCTGTTTCACTTCTTTGAAGCGTTCCTCTATTTCAGACAGTGCATTTGTTGTCAGCTTCAGCTCGTTAGTATTTTGCCACTCTTCTTTTAGTGCAGCTAAACGCTTCTCAACAGACTCATTTACGCGCAAGTATTTTTCGGCCAACAACAGCGCTGTTTCCTCATCTAAAACATTAAATTGGGCTTTGTATTGCTCGAACTCTTGGCAAAGTTGCTGTTTGCCCTCATACAGTTGTTCGTAATCATTGTTGTCTTTTAACGCAAGAAGTTTCGAAATAACCAGTGTTGCATCTTGTTTAATCTTAATTGGCAACGCCGCCAACGCTCTCAGATTTTCAATTTTCGCTTCAATTGCATTAATCACAACATCATGGTTTGCGAACTTAAGCATTTTACTTAATTCGTTAATTTCATCTGTTCTAGCTACGATGACCTGCTGCTGTGCTTGATTAGCATGATCTTTAAAATACAGTCGATTTGTATTTACTTTATTTATTTTCAACAGCACAGATAGTGCTAGTGCATCATTGTTTTGCAAGCGTTGATTGCTGAATAGCATTTGTTCAAGTAACACCAGATTCTTAGATTCGGCTACAAATGAATTAAAATCGGCTTGAGTCAGCAAAGTTGAATTGGGGTTATTTACTTCCGCCAAAACCCGCTCGTGAGCAAGTCTCTTTAGTCTCGAACTTTCTGCTGTCTCTGACGCCTTTAACCACAAAGGAAAGGAATTTAACTTATCCAGCGCTGCTACGCTTACATTTGCTTGGCTATCGTTAAATGCTAGTTCGTGCAAGGCTTGCTTGTCTGCTGGTTTATCCAATGACAAACTAGAAATAGCAGTTAGACGGACTTCGGGATCTGAGCTAAGGTGTTTTGCTTTAAAGAACCTATCAAATATCATTTTGTTTAAACCGCGCAATAGTATTTAAGTCGTCTGCACTGCTCTGCTCGGCAGCTTCTGATGTTGTGTCTTTACCCAAGGCTTTATCAAACTCTTGTTTGAGTTGCGAACGGCTTTTTTGAACGACTTCACCATTTTTACCAATGGTCATGTGCTGCTCTGACTGCTCTACTCTCGACTGGTACATTAATACCGCCTGCAAAGAGTTGCTTTTCTGCTCTTCAGTTAGCGCTTTTCCATCTGGCCACTTACCGATTTCGACAGCTGTGCGCAAGTTTTCATAAATTTGCGGTGTCATTGCACGAACAAGTTGTTGAATATCCACGTTTACTTCCTTTTTGCCAATGCGAGCCTGACTCTATTGACTGCATACCAAACGAACCCAACTATCGTTGCGCCAATTGATAAGTTATATTGAATTTCACCTGGCTCTGAGCCGCCCCAATAAATAAAGCCAAATCCAGTTATAAACAACAGGATAGCAAGCATTGATTGATTCTGTAATTTTTGCATTGCTTGATAATGTGCAAACTTCGCTTTTCTCTCGATATCTTCTGCCGTCGCGCTACCAATATTGAAGCCGCAGTGGCTGCATGACTTTGCTTTGTCAGAAATAGGTTTTGAACAAGATGGGCATGCTGTAATAGCCATACATGTCTCCGTTTAATTTTAATTCTAAGGACTAATTTCAACTGTTTAATACGTAAAAAAAGGTTAATCGACCATTCGACTAACCTTTTTCTCACTATTAAGTGACTCTTTATTTTTTCTGCTTTTCCCAGTACTCATTGACTGATTCTTTCATTTCCTTTCGCAGCATCATAATACCGAACAAGTTTGGCAAGGTCATGACGACAATAGCTACTGCTGATAGTGCCCAAACTAATGTGGTATCTGAAACAGCTGCCCAGAAAAAACCAGCGCAATAAATGACGCGATAAGGCATGACCGAACGTGGACCAAGCAAATATGTCATTGCCCTATCACCATAGTAAGACCATGCAATTGCCGTCGAAAACGCGAATAGTAATAGCCCGATTGACACAATGTACTTACCAAACTCACCAAAATAGCCACGAGTAAAGGCAATGGCAGTTAGGTTAGCCGAGTGAACCAGCGATTTCCCTTCCACGATGATGCTTTCCTTAACTAAAGCACCGTCTTCTATTTTTAAGGTACCGGTGAATGGGTCCTCAGAAGAGCCAACGCTGTAAGTCACGTCTTCAGCTATTGAACGGCTGTTAATTAACGTGAAACCGCCTGACGTGGCCGTCCCATTGACCACATTAATTTGGCCTGTGAAGTTTTCAACCTTTTCGCCTTCCACATTGTTTAAGTGCAAAAACAATTTATTGATGTCTTCGCTGTTTGATTCGTCATATTGGCCCGCGAAAAAAGTCATATCTGAGCGATCGAAGGTGTTTTGATGCTTCTCTTTCCATACGCCAGATGACAGTATTACTAAGCCTGTAATCGTACATATGATAATAGTGTCGATGAATGGCTCTAATATAGAAACCATGCCCTCTGACACAGGCTCTTTGGTTTTTGCTGCAGCATGCGCAATAGGCGCTGAACCTTGTCCCGCTTCGTTACTGAATAGACCGCGATTTACGCCTCTGTTGAACGCATAAGCAAGTGTTGCCCCCAAGAAGCCACCCGCAGCCGCAGAGCCTGTAAATGCATCACTGACAACTGAAGCAAAAGCTGGACCGACATTTTCTATGTTAGCAAAAATTACAGCGAAGGCGCCGACGATATAAATCAATGCCATCAACGGTACTATTCTACTAGTAACCGCAGCGATGCGTTTAATACCACCTAGAATAACTAGACCAAGCAGCACAGAAAGAACGCCACCAACAACCACCGGTGCGAAACCAAACGTTGATTCTATACTAGTTGCAATACCGTTACTCTGAGGTAAGTTACCCGTTCCAAATGAGCTGATTACTGTTGCGATTGCAAACGCGACCGCTAACCATTTCATGTTTAGTCTACGGTCCATGTAGTACATTGGGCCACCAGCCATCGAGCCATCTTCGGTTTTAACGCGGTATTTGTGCGAGAGTGTTACTTCTACAAACTTGGTCGTCATTCCTAAGAATGCCGTTGCCCACATCCAAAAAAGAGCAGCAGGACCGCCCAAAAATATAGCAAACGCCACACCACTTATATTACCTGTACCAACTGTGCCGGAGAGCGCTGTAGTTAGCGCCCTAAAATGCGTGGTATCACCTGGTTCATCCGCCTTATCAAATTTACCCGTAACGACTAACCAAGCATGCTTGAAGAACCGTATTTGCGGAAATTTAAGATAAATAGTAAAGAATGCACCAACACCCAGCAGGATGTATGGAAACCAAGCCGCACTGCCCAAAAATCCATCGAGCAGATTAAAAAAATCTAATAAACCTTCCAAAATCACGTCCTCTTGTTCTTATTTTTACTGTTAATTTTGTTTATTCGCTAGCAACATTAGCATAATTTGTTAGCGACTGGGTAAAACGTCTTACACTGTCCGTTACTGCAATATAGCGCCGGTAAATTTAGCGCAAACTAGCGCTAACAGCTCTTATTGCAATTAACAAATCTTCGCCAAATTGCTGGCAGCGCGGAGCTGACCAACCGTAGGCTGGATCGGGTAAATTATCATTATCTTTAAAAGGCATTTCAACTGTGTATGAAAGGCAATCGAAACGATGTCCAACTGCGTTAGCAGCTATCGCTGTATTTCCAGTACCAGGCGCATCTTTAGCATATCCAAATACATCCTGGAATTCTGGTGTTGCTAATAGTAACGCTTCTTTGAACCGCGTTTCTAGGGCTTCTAAACGCGCATTATAATTTGGGTTACCTTCACAACCTGCGACAAAGTTATACGGCAGCGCTTCATCGCCGTGAATATCTAAGAACATATCAACGCCATATTTATCCATAGCTTGCAGCGTATATAGCACTTCAGGACTTTTATCTTCGCTGGGGTTTTTCCACTCACGGTTCAGATTAGTACCGACCGCATTGGTGCGCAAATGACCACGCGCTGACCCATCGGGGTTCATGTTAGGGATCACATAAAAGACGTTGTCTTCCAATAATTTTTTTGCAACACCGTCATCTTCATCAAGTAAACGTCGAACTAAACCTTCTACCAACCATTCAGCCATAGACTCACCTGGATGCTGTCTTGCCGTCACCCAAATTTTATTCTTACCTTCGGCTTCTTCACCGATGACAAGTAACGACATATCACGCTTATCCAACGTAAATCCAATGTGTCTTAGTTCACAATCAAATGACATTTGCGCAGCAGATATGAAGTCTTGGTGGCGCTCGTAGCTATAAGGAGTAAAATAGGCGAAGTAGACTGAATCATATTCAGGCACAAAATCAATGGTCAAATTGTTGTCATGAAAACTGGTTTCAACTCTAAACCATTCTTCGCGATCGTAAGAAGCCACAGCCTGATATCCAGGCCATCCATCAGGATATGCCGATTTCTCTAGGTCAGTAATAACCAGCTTATGTTCAACAAACTTTGTTGACTGAAGTTTAAAGTGAAACCATTGATAAAACTCTGAACCATTATCAGGATTAATAGCTAACTTTATATTTTGAGGATCTGTAGCTTGAATAACTCGAATATTACCACTATCAAATTGGCTTGTTATTATCATTTAAGTGCTCTGTTCCGACTTTTTGCCTACTTTACCATAGGGAAATTTATTCGGTAATATAGTAATTGGCTTTTATCGCGTTTTATTGGCTCTATGGCGCAGTTTTATATCGAAACTTGACGGTTTTTATCTTCAAAGAACCTTAGTTCTCAATTTCAAACCAAGAGAAGTGCTGTAGCCCATGTCGTGACTAATTACCTGCAGTTGTTCATCCAAGATATAATACGTCGGATATCCACTTATGTTAAAACGCTGCTTGTGGGGTTCACCGCCAAGTAAAACGGTCCCATTAACGCCAGCATCTTTAGCAAAAGCCTCAATTTCTTCTACCGACTGATAGTCTAAAGCGATTCTGACGACGTTGTATTCATTGGTATCGACAACATCCAAATTTGCTATGCTCATCTTGCAGACTGTGCACCACGGCGCAAAAAAATAAACCAATGTTTTTTTATCGCTCGGAGCAAGTGAATACATGTCACCGCTGAGCGTAATAAAGTGTTGAGAGCTTATTTGAATAGAACCGTCATCATCTAGCAGATTTCGGTTTTGATAAGCCATAAAGCCTAAAATAATGAGCATCCCGAAAAGAATATCTCGAGTCCAAGAGCTTTTTTTGAAAAACGACTTAATGTCCAATCTAGTTCCAAATAATGTTGCGGCCGAGTACTGAGCATACCTTAGCCGTTTTTGTTTTGGCACCTTGCCGTTTCATACAAGATACGACAACAGTGCCAAAACTTTCAACGTACTTGAATTACGCCGTTACTATCTTAGCTTGTGGGACCAGTGGATATTTTAAGCCAGCCATGTCTTTAACCACCTGCATTACCTGACAGCTATAGCCAAACTCATTGTCGTACCAAACATATAAAGTGGCGCGGTTGTCAGCAACAATCGTTGCCTGCGAGTCCACAACACTGGCAGCTCTAGTACCCACCAAGTCGGTAGATACGATTTCTGTTGATGCCGTAAAGTCAATTTGATGCTGCAGGTCAGAAAATAAACTCACCGTTTGCAAAAAGTTATTAATGCTTTCTTTGTCTGTGACTTTCTTCAAGTTCAGATTTAGAATTGCCATCGATACATTCGGTGTAGGCACTCTGATTGCGTTACCTGTCAGCTTACCAGAAAGTTGAGGATAAGCTTTCGCGACAGCTTGTGCTGCACCCGTCTCAGTTATCACCATGTTCAATGAAGCGGCGCGGCCCCTTCTGTCTGCTTTATGATAATTGTCTATTAAGTTTTGATCGTTGGTAAATGAATGCACCGTTTCAACATGCCCATTCTCGATACCATACTCTTCGTCTAATACCTTCAACACTGGCGTAATAGCGTTTGTGGTGCAACTAGCAGCCGACAATATTTTGTCCGAAGCCAATATATCTCCGTGATTCACACCATGTACAATATTTTTTATGCCACCTTTGCCCGGTGCAGTTAACAATACTTTGGCTGCGCCCTTTGACTTCAAATGTAAACCCAAGCCCTCTTCATCACGCCACATACCAGTATTGTCAATGATGATAGCGTTATTGATTCCGTATTGCGTGTAGTCAATTTCGTCTGGATTGTTCGCATAAATAACTTGAATGTAAGAGCCGTTCGCTTTGATTGCCTTGCGCTCTTCGTCAATCGTAATACTGCCGTTAAAAGGACCGTGTACTGAATCCCGGCGCAATAAACTCGCGCGTTTTTCTAAGTCACCATCTCTACCACCGCGAACAACAATAGCGCGCAGTCGCAGTTTGTTATTTTTGCCCTGACGCTCAATTAACAATCTCGCTAATAGACGTCCAATTCGACCAAATCCATATAAAACTACGTCTTTAGCTTCATGATTATCAGCAGCGTTATGTACTTCTTTTAACTCTTCATTCAAGTATGCCTGCAGGTCGCTTCGATTTTTTCCATCATTCGCCTTACCTGATTTTTCTGCATGATGGAAATCAAACGCAAGCTTACCTATATCAATTTCCACAGGCGCTAATTTCATTTTGCTAATCGCTTCGAGTACAGGCCAGCTTTCTCTCAATCGCAGCTTCTCGCCTTCATGGCGTCTGACTGTCCGATGGGCCTTAATGACGTCTATCGAGCTCGCATTGAGCAATGTGCGTCCATAAAGTGTGATTTCGACGCAATGGTTGCGATAAAGACTGCCGATTAAGGGCAGCATTTTTTCTGCAAACTCTTGTCTTTCCTGCCAACTAGATAATAATTCCTGTTCGAACTGCTGATTCATGCAAAGTGCCTTCTAAACATAGTTTGAATGTTGCTATTAATTGTCCAATACCGCGCGTCAACGGCGGCAAAGCTCGCGTTGCGAGGCGCATTCTATGCAATCCATGGAGCTATGCCAAATTGTTGATAAATTTCACTTTTTTATATTTTATTAGGAACGGCGTGATTATGATTGTAATTTATCTACAAATATTGGAAACAAGCGATAATTTTAACAACAAATCTACGTTTTACGCTTTGTGCACGGCTCAGTATAATTACAAAACAAGCGCACAACAAAGAAAGCTATCGTTTATCAACGTCTCTAACGCGCTGTTTACGAATCATTATTTTTTAAAGCAGCTGGCTAAAAAACACAAAAGGCACATTATCAATGTGCCTTTACTTTCAAGTCGTCAGATGTAACAAAATTACATCAAAAAAATTGATTTATTTGATTTTACTCAATCTTCCTGTCCCTTGAAGTTCAAAGATATGGAGTTTACGCAATATCTCTGGCCTGTTGGTTTTGGTCCATCGTCGAAAACATGGCCTAAGTGAGCGTCACAATTCTTACACACTATTTCAGTTCGCTTCATGCCTAACGAATTATCAACCCGATATACAACGTTAGCCTCTTCGCTTTGTTCAAAAAACGAAGGCCAACCGCATCCAGAATCAAACTTTGCGTCCGATGCAAACAAATTTGCTCCGCAGCATTTACATACGTAATTACCGGTCGCCTTATTATCTAGATACTCCCCTGTGTATGGCCTTTCTGTACCGGCCTGACGAGTAACTCTGTATTCTTCTTCGCTTAATTTATCTTTCCAAGGATCACTCATGTTGCTTACCTCTTAGCTCTTGGCTTTTTTTATCTTTTGACAATCACTTGTGGTCGGTCTGGGCTATTCCATTCAATATGGTATTTTTTGCTTTCTGGTTTATCAACGCGAGAGAATGTATGTGCCCCAAAAAAGTCACGTTGTCCCTGCAGTAGATTAGCGGGCAACACCTCACAACGATAAGAATCGTAGTAACTTAAGGCTGAAGACATTGCCGGGCAAGGAATGCCGGCTATAGTTGCCGATGCTATTGCTTTTCGCCAATTTGATTGATATTTGTTAATTTGTTCAATAAAGAATGGATCAAGTAAAAGATTCTCTAAGTGCTCATCATTCTCATAAGCTTTAGTAATGGACTGTAAGAAAATAGCCCGAATGATACAACCAGCGCGCCAAATTTTAGCTATTTCAGCAAAGTCTAGTTTCCAACCGTGTTCTTTGGCGGCAATGCTCATTAGTTGAAAACCTTGTGCATACGCACATATTTTCGAACAATACAGGGCATCGTGTAGTTGTTTGATCACGGTCTCTTTCGACTCATTCTTCGTCATTGACGGATCAGGTCCAGAAAGCTTTTTACTCGCAATAACCCGCTCGTCTTTAAAGGCGGAAAGACTTCTAGCAAATACAGCCTGTGTGATTGTTTGCGCTGGACTTCCCACCTGTAGCGCACTTACGGCAGTCCACAACCCAGTGCCTTTTTGGCCAGCTTTATCCATGATCATGTCAACTAATGCGGCGCCAGTCTCTGGATCATCTTGATCCAGTACCTGCGCACTAATCTCGATAAGGTAGCTATTTAATGCGCCTTTATTCCACTCTCGATATGTGTGTGCAATTTCTTTAGGGCTCATATTAAGCCCCGTTCTCATGATGTGATACGCTTCACAAATAAGCTGCATATCAGCGTATTCAATGCCATTGTGTACCATTTTGACGTAGTGACCTGCGCCAACAGGACCTATATAAGTAGTGCACGGTTCGCCCTCGGTAACCGGCTTACCGGGTTCGTATGACTCAATCGGCAGGCCTGTTTTCGGATCGACTTTCGCCGCCACAGCTTGCCAAATAGATTCTATGCGAGTCCATGCATAAGGGTCGCCGGATGGCATAAGTGAAGGACCGAAACGAGCACCAACTTCACCACCAGAAACCGCGGTAGAAAAGAAAATAAACTTGCCTTTATATTTGGCTTCTCGTTCAACCGAATCAGTCCATAAACTATTTCCAGTATCCACCACTATATCATCTGCTTGCACACCAGCATCAATAAGGTGATGACAAACATGGTCAACAGGTTCGCCGGCAGGAACAGACAAAATAATTGTATGAGGGGCTTTGAGGTTCTTTAATAATTCGGTGTAAGAACGGCAGCCAATCACTCTAGGTTCGGCGGTTTTCCGTTCTAATTCATCCTGACTTAAAATAGCATCTATTTTGTTCTGGTCGAGATCGAAACACGCTACTTTGTAACCGTTATCGACTAAGTTAAGCGTGAGGTTTTTGCCCATCACTCCCAAACCAATAAACCCAATATCACATAACGTTGATGCTTCATTTTTCTCAGGATTTGCGGATACACCACTCATGCATAGCTCTCTTGTATGTTGATTATCTTGGGATCATACCACTCAAAGCACAAACGGATAAACAGCTTAACACTATCTTTTATTAGAATCTGATCTCGTAACGCCTTGTTTATGCATTGCCACTGAGCCTGTTACAACTAAACGGAACCCGTTCTAAGAGTGCAGTTTGAACAAGCAAAAGCTACGCGACTCCATTGTAAATAGGGAACTAACTTGCTGCGACTGAATTTGTGTAATATCACTATTTGCTGTGTTGAGCACACATTGCCAATCCTGATGGTTGGACAACAAGGGTAAATTAAACTCAACGTTTTCTGTTGAGCTATTTACCACGTAAAGCCATTCTTGTGCCACAGCGTTTTGTGCGACGTCGTTCTGCGCAATTGCGTTCGGCGTAGCGGTATCCTGTACGATCTCATTTTCTATAGCATTTTCCAAAGCCAGATTATACTGTGGACCTGTCGATGACATGCACCCCACTACATGCAGAGCGAAACAGTGATGCTTATCAGAACTCCAATCTTGATCACGTTTAAATGTTCCGTCTACTCGGTACCAGTCTGCGGTGGTGACGTTCACCTCATTGTTAAACTCATCGTCCTTAAATAACATATGGCTTAACAGTGGGTTTTTATTGCGCAGCGCGATGACGTATTGGCAAAACTCAAGAAATGAACTCTGGCGCTTATTTAACTGCCAGTGCATCCAATTCAATTCGTTATCTTGACAATAAGCATTGTTATTACCTTTTTGTGAACGACTCAATTCATCGCCACCCAAGATATGCGGAGTTCCCTGGGACAAAATCAAGGTCGCGAACAAATTGCGTTTCTGTTTTTCACGCAAGGACAAAATAGCTACGTCGTTTGTTTCCCCCTCAACGCCATAATTGTGGCTCAAGTTGTGATTATGGCCGTCTTGATTGTCTTCCAAATTGGCAAAGTTATGCTTTTGTGAATAACTCACAAGATCGTGCAAGGTAAAGCCATCATGGTAAGTGACATTGTTGACGCTAGTTTGCATTGGCCTTACGCCTTTTGGAAATACATCTCGAGAGCCCATGAAGCGCGTCGCAAAACCGGCTTTCAAACCGGTATCAGAACGCCAAAACCCACGTACGGTATCCCTGAACTTGTCGTTCACTTCCAGCCAATAATCAGGAAACTGACCTAATTGGTAACCGCCTGGTCCAATATCCCAGGGTTCTGCAATCATTACTGCGCATTTCAGGACAGGATCTTGCCTGAGTATTTTAAACACAGCAGCATCAGCATGAAAATCGATAGGTTCGCGACCTAAGGAAGCCGCTAAATCAAATCTAAAGCCATCTACTCCTACCTCTGTGACCCAATAGCGTAATGCGTCTATAATGAGGGTCATCATGTAAGTATTCGCTGAGTTTATAGTATTGCCACAACCAGAAAAATTAATGTAGGTTGGTGTGCTCAATTCATCATTTTCAATTTGCAAATAAGCATGTTTGTGACAAAAGCCTTTAAAAGACAATATACTGCCGGGTTCGCCACTTTCAGCTGTGTGATTAAAAACCACATCGAGAATGACTTCAAAACCCGCTTTGTGATACTCACTTACCATGTATTTGCATTCAGACAATGCGTCATTTACACCGTATCTTGGATCAGGACTGAAAAAATTAATGGGGTTGTAACCCCAATAATTTGTTAAACCTTTGTCACTAATGAAAGGCTCTGGCATAAAGGCAAAAATAGGTAAAAATTGAACACAACTTACCCCTAATTCAGTTAAGTGCGCCAATACGCTAGGGTGACATGCGCCTAAAAAAGTGCCTTTATGTTCATCAGGTACATCAGGATGAAGTTGAGTTAGCCCCTTGATGTGAGCTTCATATATGATGCGGTCTCGTCGCGGAATACCTTTGCGCAGGCTAGCTAAACTGCTCCCTTCTACGCTCAGTCGAGACTTACTCGTTGCGTCACAGGCAGTCACAATGGACTTTGGAATAAAAACACTATTATCCTTCACCGACTGGCCTAAAACAAGATTAGTGATACCAACATAAGCATCCTTATCCCAATTTAGTTCGTGACTTAATTGTTTGGCATAAGGGTCAATGAGCAAACGGCCTACGCTCATTTCTTCGTTCACTTTACGATGGGGTTTTGAGTGCACGCGATAAGCGTACTTTTGCCCCTCTTTAATTCCCGTAACGAAGCCAAACCACTTTGACTGCACTCGCTGTTGCAAGCGAATTTGCGCAACTTCTCTATCACTATCATCAAACAAACAAAGATAAATATCTTTTGCGTCTGGGCAATATATTGAAAAGTTGCAGCCATCATTTTTTAGAGTTGCACCAAAGGGAGCAACTTGACCGGGTAACAAAATAAATTGTTGAGCACAGACCGCGTCAGACATAATTAGGATTTATTCCACTTCAACATAAGCACACTCAAGGGCGGCAAATTCACCACAACAGAATAAGGGCAATCATTCCAAGGTTTATTTTCACTAGAAACCATCGCTCCAGTGAGCGCAACATAGCCGCTGCCACCAAATTCCGCATCGTCAGTGTTCAAAATAAGAGAATAATATCCTTTTTGCTCTACGCCGATGCGAAAGGTATCTCTAGGAATAGGCGTAAAATTAGCCACTGCAACAACGTTTTCAGTATCATTCGCATTGCGTCGCAGAAGCGATACTACTGATTGCTCTGCGTTATTATGGTCTATCCAGCGGAAGCCAGCGGGATCGTGATCTCGCTCAAATAGTGCTGATGTGGTTCGATACACTTCATTCAAGGTTTTGTATAACTTACTAATGCCTAAATGTTTCGGTTGTTCTAACAAATGCCAGTCAAGAGAAATATCGTGATTCCACTCTCGATCCTGAGCAAATTCATTGCCCATAAACTGTAGTTTTTTGCCCGGGTGAGCGAACATAAAACCATAAAAAGCGCGTAAATTAGCAGCCTGTTGCCAAGTATCTCCTGGCATCTTTTGCAGCATTGACCCCTTGCCATGCACCACTTCGTCATGTGAGATAGGCAGCACAAAGTTTTCATCAAAAGCATAAACCATGCTAAAGGTAAGCTCAGAATGATGAAAACGTCGATACGCTGGGTCTTTCGCAATGTAATGCAGCGAATCGTGCATCCACCCCATATTCCACTTAAAGCCAAAGCCAAGACCACCTGAGCTCACTGGTTTTGAAACACCCGCAAATGAAGTAGACTCTTCAGCAATCGTCATTGCCCATGGATATTTCGTATAAACCTCTGTGTTCATCCATTGCAGCAAACTAATGGCTTCATAGTTGTGATTACCGCCATCGACGTTAGGTATCCATTCACCATCGTTACGTGAGTAATCTAAATACAGCATGGATGCGACAGCGTCGACTCGAATACCGTCAACGTGATATTTGTCAAACCAGAATAAAGCGTTTGCGACTAAAAATTGGCGAACGGTTTGTTTACCAAAATCATAAATACATGAATTCCAGTCAGGATGCCATCCTTTGCGTGGATCAGCATACTCATACAGATGAGAGCCATCAAAGCGCGCTAAGCCGTGGCCATCTTCAGGGAAATGCGCAGGCACCCAATCGACAATAACGCCAATGTTATTCTGATGGCAGGTATCAACAAAAAACTTAAAACTGTCGGGGTCGCCGAATCGGCTAGTCGGTGCAAATAGACCCACGGGCTGATAACCCCAAGAACCATCAAATGGAAATTCAGATACAGGCATTACCTCGATGTGCGTATAGCCCATATCTGTTACATAATCGACCAGTTCTTTAGCAAGCTCTCTATAGCTTAAATAGCGCTGTTCTGTGTTTCCAGGCTTACGCCAAGAACCAAGGTGTACCTCGTAAATACTCATGGGTGTTTTATAGTGATTGATGTTCTTTCGAGTTAGCCAACTCTTATCTTGCCATTCATAAGCGTCTTGGTCGTAGATGACAGAACTATGTGAAGGATACTGATGATGATGAAAGCCCAAAGGATCGGCTTTATCTGAAAGTTGATGACCAGTGGCATCTTTGATGGCGTATTTGTATTGCTCCCCCGCTTTCAAACCGGGCACAAAAAGTACCCAGTAACCCAAATCAGTTTTTTGCATTGGGTGCGACGAGCGATTCCAAATATTGAAATCACCTATCAGCGATACAGCTGAAGCATCAGGCGCAAAGACAGCAAAACGAACACCAGTAACACCTTTTGACTCAATTAGCTGAGCACCAATTTGCTGATACAAATTTTCAGGCTGATGATCAACAAAATGGACTGCATGATAAGCTTCGGATTGAAACTGATAAGGGTCAACGAAACGATGTTCGCCTGACTCATATTCTGCGAGAACTTCATATATAAAGTCATCTTCCTTTGGTGTTTTGAACTCACCAACAAACATACCGTCAGAATTTAAGCTTAACTGCGTAAGCTTTTTTTCCTGTTTGAGGCGATTATTCTTTTTCCTGCTGTATAGCGTTACGTTCTTAGCATCAGGTATCCAAAGCGTTACGCTGGTTTTTGTTTTTACGTGCTTGGGCCCCAATAGACTAAAGGGTTGCGCACAATTACCATGCGTTAGTTCTGAATAATTCGCCATGCTCACTCCATCAAAAGTTATGTTTTACTAGCGTCCGACCTGCGGCTCGTTAAATTTTTTGCAAGGCTTACAATAGCATCATCCTCAAAAATATCTTCTAAATTGCGCGACAATTTTCGCTTCCAGTTCGGATATTCTTTAAACGTCCCAGGGATGTTTACCGGCTTGTCCATCTGCAACCAATCTTCTAGCTGTAAGCTCAACAGAGCACTAGAACCACTTGCCATATGGGTTTGCATTCCATAGTTGAGTTCCGTTGTCATGCCAACATCGCTAACATTTTTACTTATATCAGCAGAAATTGAATGATGTCCATGCAATGTATTTAGAATATGTTGCTTATTCTCGTGCCTCGTATCATAAAGTGCAGCTAATACTTCAGCATCTGGATACAACCCTACGTCTCGACCAAGTGCTAGATCGTCGCAATGCCAATAGCCGCTCAACGTGGGCATATCATGCGTTGTTAATGTCGCCATAGACTGCTCAGGATAATGTTCAGGTGCAAAGAAACCGCCGTCTTCAGCCTGTTCAAAAAAGAAAACGCGATAGGAGTACATACCATTATCGGCCAGCTTCGAACGAATTTCTTCTGGCACAGTACCTAAGTCTTCGCCTATTACTAAGCTCTCATTGCGCTGACTTTCCAAGGCTAATATGCCTAACAAGTCCTCTACAGGATAACAAACATAACCCCCTTTACTTGCGTGATCGCCACGGTATACCCACCATAAACGCAAGAGCGCCATCACGTGGTCGATCCTTAGGGCGCCAGAGGCGTGCATATTAGAGGCAAATAAATCAATAATAGGCTTATAAGCTTGTTCATAAAGCTTTATCGGATCCATTGGCGGAAGCCCCCAATTCTGACCGAGCGGCCCCAATATATCAGGCGGTGCACCTACGCTGGCATCGATACAATAAAGGTCTTTATTCCCCCATATTTCTGCACTACCCTCGCTAACACCTACAGCAAGATCTCGATACAAACCAATCAACATTCCTGCTTCACTGGCCGTTTTGCTTGCTGCCTCAAATTGCAGGGATGCTTGCCATTGTAAAAACAAATAAAAATTAACTCTATCTTTATACTGCTTTGAAAACTTAGCCACACTTGGCATGTTGTAGGCTTGATATTCATCAGGAAAAACCGGCCATCCCCAACATTCCTTTCCTTCAGACTTTAAACTTTCTTGCAGTGCTTCAAACACGGCGAGCGTTTGCAGACTTTCACCGCCGTGAGCAATAAACGCTTTAAATGCTTTATTCTGTTTTGTATTTTTACCCAGATATTTCATTTTATATTGAGTAAACACTTCATTCAACGCAGCTAATTTAATTGCCGCTACGCCTTCGTAATCCACGTAATCGACAGCGCGCAATGTTGCTAACTTTTGTGCAACATCATTGCCCTCGAACCATGTCTTTACGGCGCGATTATCAAATTCTGGCACCTGTTCGACGTCGATATATAGATAATTCAACCATCTTCGAGAACTGGGCCCATAAGGGCTGCAAACATCTGGGTTAGCTGGATATAATTCATGGATCGGATTCAAGCCAACAAAGTCCGCACCCTGCAAGGCAGCTTGTTTAATTAGTAATTGTAAATCTGTAAAATCGCCAATACCCCAATTGCGACGACTGCGCACACAATAAAGTTGTATACTTAAACCCCATATTTTCTTACCTTGTTGGATCTCTGCAGGAATAAAGCAACGCTGCGGCACTTTTATAATCGACGAAGACGCAAGTTCAATATCACCTATTTGCACACTTAATGTGTGGTAACCCATGGGTAACTGAATATCTAGTGTTATGGCATACTCGTGAAACTCTTCATCTTCAATTTCCACAACATTGATCAATTGATGATCAACCGCTTCTACCTCTCGTGTTTCTAAGTCGCCATTTTCAAACTGCACAGTGAGCGTTAATTTTTGAGCGGCCATTTCAATGGACAGGCGCAAGGGAAATATAAACGCTTCATCGTGCTTTATTACCTGAACAGGATTAAGTGCTGTCATCCACTGATGGGCTAAACCATCTTCAACTTGTTGTTCAAGCGCATTTGCATCATCAACTTTATATCCCATGGCTCTGAGCAACTTTATTTTGGTATCATCCATTACGGTTGCAGGCTTTCCCCATGCATCAACGAATGCCGATTCGATCCCTCTGGATACCACTAAATCTTCAATTATTTCGCTCATTTTATTTATCCTAATCTCCTTTGGTCTCAATTTGTAAATGCACCGAAGAAAGTTGTTGGCTTTTTAGCAACACGTTTTTTATACCACGCTTATGCAACACAGTTGTTAACGAAATGTTGTTAACACGCCATTATTCAACAAATCAGAAGAATAGGATATTGAATACGTTTGCATTCGTAGTTTACGCTAAAAATACTGTAATTAAACTACAATTAATATTATAACTTTGCAATATTTACGTATTTGATCCATAATTTATGTAATTTTATTTCAAATAATGAATTTTATTTTAACAGAGGTTTCTCATGGCTATTAATGTCGGTATAAATGGTTTCGGTAGGATTGGACGCTTGGTATTACGCGCAGCAGCAACCCGCGAAGATATTAACGTTGTAGCAATAAACGATCTTTTGGATATAGACTACATCGCTTATCTATTTAAGTACGACTCCACACACGGCAGATTCGATGGAACGGTGGAAGTACAAGACGGACACTTGATTGTGAACGGCAAGAAAATTAGGGTGACGGCCGAACGAACGCCAGAAAATCTAGCGTGGGACGCTGTTGATGTCGATGTTGTTGTTGAAGCAACCGGCTTATTCTTAACCAAAGAAACAGCCGAAAAACACATTACCGCCGGCGCGAAAAAAGTCGTACTGTCTGCGCCATCAAAAGATGATACCCCTATGTTTGTAATGGGCGTTAATCACGCAGACTATGCAGGACAAACAATTGTGTCGAACGCTTCATGCACAACTAATTGCCTAGCCCCTATCGCAAAAGTGCTAAATGATGAGTTTGGCATTAAAGATGGTTTGATGACGACTGTCCATGCAACAACGGCGACGCAAAAGACGGTCGACGGCCCTTCAATGAAAGATTGGCGCGGCGGCCGTGGCGCCTCGCAAAACATCATTCCATCGTCGACAGGCGCTGCAAAGGCCGTAGGCAAAGTAATACCAGCACTAAACGGTAAGCTAACGGGTATGGCATTCAGAGTCCCTACCGCTAACGTTTCAGTTGTTGATTTAACCGTTAACCTATCTAAACCAGCCAGCTACGAGAAAATTTGTGAAGTGATGAAAGCGGCTTCTGAAGGCTCGCTAAAAGGAATACTTGGCTATACTGAGGACGCCGTAGTATCGCAAGATTTTATCGGTGAAACCCTCTCTAGTGTTTTTGATGCAACCGCGGGAATTTCATTAACAGATACGTTTGCAAAGGTTGTTTCTTGGTATGATAACGAGGTTGGCTACTCAAACCGCGTATTGGACTTAGTTGCACATATTTCAAAGTAATTCATTGCCCAATAAATTGTTTCAAAAAGATGATTGTTAAGCTTTAATAGACTAAAAGTCGTTAACTAAGCTCAAAAGCATGAGTAACAAAAAAAGTAAAAGAAGACGGCAATTGCCGTCTTTTTTATTTTTCGCTCAATCAGGAAACACTATGTACACATTTATGAATGCGGACTATAGCTCGGTGTCAGCGAGCTATAGAGAGCAGATAACAACACTTACCATTAAAACTCAACATTGTAACGCTGAAATAGCGCTTTTTGGGGCTCACCTACTTAGTTTTATACCAAACTCTGATGGCAGAGAAAGACTATGGTTAAGCCCAAATGCTGTCATGAACAAGAGCAAACCCATACGAGGCGGAGTGCCTATTTGCTGGCCATGGTTTTCGAATATTCATCCTAAAAACGAAGTTAATGAGCAACTTCCTGCTCATGGCTTTGTCCGAAATCAAGACTGGCATGTCCATGCGATAACAGAAACCCAAGACGAAACCGTTATTATGCTAAGCCCAAATCAACTGGGCATGTTCGGCTTTTCTAATAAAATCTCAGTTTTTGTTGAATTTACTTTCTCAGAAAAGTGCAGTATCAAACTCATCACTAAAAATGCAGGTAAGCGTTCTGTAAGGATAACGGCAGCGTTGCACAGCTATTTCAATGTAAATGATATCCATCAGACCGAAATATTAGGAATTGAAGGCGAGTATTTAGATAAAACCAGAGGCAACGCTATTTTCAAACAGAGTAAACCCTACTTGTTTACTGGTGAGACAGACAGAATACATTTACAAAGCGATAATCATAAATTTGAATTAATAACGGTTAATTCGAATAACGATAACATTGCTATAGAGCAACGCGGGCACGACTCTGTTGTAGTTTGGAACCCATGGCAAGAAAAGAGTGAAGCGATGGCTGATATGCAGGATACTGGCTATCTCAATATGCTTTGTATAGAAGCTGCCGTTACCCAAGGCATCGATCTCGCGGCTAACGCAGAGCATGAGCTAGTGCAAATTATTAGTTAGTCATACTGGATTAGCTTCATTCCATTTACCTGCTTTAAAGTAAATAAAAAATGCGGACTTCGACGCACGCCGAAGTCCATTTATCTTTTACTATTTCAGTCTATTTAACAAGCTATTACGCCAACTATTGTGTTGTTGATTGCGTAATAACCTGCGCAAGCAATTAAACCTTTACCGCTTGCTTTGCAAGCTCGGTAATTTTTGACCATTGTTTATTTTCAATCACATCCGCTGGCGCTAGCCAGGAACCACCGCAGCATTTGACATTGGGAAGTGCCAAATACTCTTTGTAGTTGCTTGGACTGATGCCACCTGTTGGGCAAAATGAAATATCAGGGAAAGGCCCACCAATTGATTTCAATGCATTCACGCCGCCGGCTGCTTCAGCAGGGAAAAACTTCAGATGGTCGTATCCTGCATCCTTTGCTGTCATTAAATCTGAAATATTTGAAATACCTGGGATCAGAGGGATAGTCCCTTCTTTACCTGCCTGCAATAAATCAGCAGTTAAACCAGGACTGATTGCAAATTTTGCTCCGGCTTCCGTCACCGCTTTCAGTTGTTCACGATTAGTGACTGTGCCAGCGCCAATATAAGCTTCAGGCAACTCTTTGGCGATAACACGGATGACATCCATCGCAGCTTCTGTGCGCAGTGTCACTTCCAATACATTGATACCACCTGCTATCAGTGCTTTTGCAATAGGCACAGCGTCTTCAACATTTTCAATCACGAGAACAGGAACAACGGGTCCTTGATTAAAAATTTCTTCTGAGGAAAAGATCCAGTTATTCATCATCAATGTTTCTCTTTGGTTTGTTGTAGTAAATAAGCTAATGCGCCGAGTAGTCCGTGATCAGGCTCATTAATTAAATAAGTCGGTATATTTTTAACATACCCAGCAAAGTTGCCTTTATCTTCAAATTTTGAACGAAAGTCACTGTTAACAAAAAATTCGCCCAAGCGAGACGCAATGCCCCCACCGATGAAAACGCCTCCAGTGGTGCAAAGATTCAACGCTAAATTACCGGCAAAACTCCCCATGACACGACAAAACAGCTGAACAGCGTTCACGCATGTCGGATCAGTATTCGCTAGTGCATGCTTGGTGATATCAGCAGGGTCATCAAACACGGTTTCGATACCATCATGCCTAGCCAGGGCCTGATAAATATTAACAAGACCTCTTCCAGACAGTAGCTCTTCAGCAGGAACGCGACCTAATTTTGCTTTAATATACCGCCAAACGATGAGGTCATTTTCATCATTTGGCGCAAAATCAACATGCCCACCCTCGCCATCAAGAGTTTGCCAACCGCCGCTAGTCCAAGTTAAATGCTCCACGCCTAAACCTGTGCCAGGACCGAAAACGGCAATATTCCCTTTTTCTAAAGGTACGCCTGAACCAACTTGTATCACCTGCTCTTTTGTTAAGGTAGGCAACGAATACGCAACTGCCGAAAAATCATTAATGACTAAAAGGCGAGCTAAATTCAGCTCCTTTTTTAAAGCTGTTTTGGAAAATGCCCAAGTATGATTTGTCATTTTCACTAAGTCGTCATTTACCGGACACGCAATCGCAATGCAACCGTACTCAAAGTTATCGACATTGGCTTCGCGCGCAAAATGTGTAATTGCGTCAGTAATAGTGTCAAACTGTTTACACAAATACTTCGTAATGTGCATCAAGCTGCCATTTTCTACCAATGCCAAGCGTATGTTTGTACCACCTACGTCGGCTACAAACATCTGACTCATAGCGCTTGCTCTTGCTCAAAGAACAACGAGCACGCACCTTCTTCTGCACCGGTAAGTGATGCTCTCATTCCAGCAAACATCTCTCGTCCCATACCGACGTGGCTATCTCGCAAATCTGCTTTTGCGAGTTCACGTGATGCTAATTCTGCCTCGTCAACGTGTAAAATAAATTCACCTGTTGATGTGTTTAACTCAATAATATCGCCATTTTTTACTTTTGCGATCAAACCGCCCTTATAAGCTTCTGGCGTCAGATGGATAGCCGCAGGTACCTTACCCGATGCTCCTGACATTCGACCATCAGTTACTAACGCGACTTTATAACCCTTGTCTTGCAAGACCCCCAATGGTGGCGTTAAGCGATGTAATTCCGGCATTCCAATTGCTGCGGGCCCTTGGAAGCGCACAACAACAACACAATCCTTGTTTAAATCACCATCATTGAATGCTTTATCTAATGCGTATTGGTCTTCAAAAACAACAGCCGGTGCTTTAATATGACAACTAGGCTCGCGTAATGCGGATGTTTTCATTACTGCACGACCGATGTTCCCTTCCAATACAGAGAGGCCACCATCTGGTTTGAATGGTTCAGACACTGTCGCTAAGACTGTTTTATCCAGTGATTCTTTTGGACAATCAACCCACAAAAGTTCGCCATCCCGTAACACAGGTTCTTTTGTATATTGCTCTAACCCTCTGCCACAAATTGTATTTACATCATTGTGTAGTAAACCTGCGTCCAGCAATTGTTTGAACAATAAGCCCGTGCCGCCAGCCGCAGTAAAGTGATTAATGTCGGCCGAACCGTTTGGATAAATTCGAGTTAATAGCGGTGTTGCTTTCGATAAGTCAGAAAAATCATCCCAATTGATGATCAGTCCAGCCGCACGAGCGACGGCAACTAAGTGCATAGTATGATTAGTAGAGCCACCTGTAGCGAGTAAAGCAACGATACCATTGACCATTGATTTAGCATCAACAATATGACCAATTGGCATATAGTTTTCACCCAAATCGGTCAAGCGCGTTGCCTGTACAGAAGCCGCTTTCGTCAACGCCTCACGCAGAGGCGTTCCCGGGTTAACAAAAGAAGCTCCCGGCAAATGCAGACCCATCACTTCAACGACTAATTGATTACTGTTAGCAGTACCATAAAAAGTGCACGTACCCGCAGAATGATACGACTGAGACTCAGCCTCAAGCAGCTCATCGCGACCCACTTTACCTTCGGCGTAGGCTTGACGAACCCGCGCCTTTTCTTTATTTGGCAGACCAGATGGCATTGGTCCTGCTGGGACGAATACCGTGGGCAAATGCCCAAAACTTAAACCACCCAATAACAAACCGGGAACTATTTTGTCACAAATACCCATCATAATAGTGGCATCGAACATGTTGTGTGAAAGCGCGATTGCAGCTCCCATCGCTATATTATCGCGACTCATCAGGCTCAATTCCATGCCTGGATTTCCTTGAGTAACACCATCACACATAGCAGGCACACCGCCCGCAAATTGCGCAACGCTCCCTACTTCATTAATCGCCTGTTTGATTTTTTGAGGATAATTTTCATAAGGCTGATGTGCAGACAGCATATCGTTGTAAGACGAAATAATTGCAACGTTGGCTTTGGTCATACTGCGCAAGTCAGATTTGTCATCTGTATTACATGCCGCAAAACCATGCGCTAAGTTGCCACAGGACAGCGCGCCTCTCAAAGGACCCTGCTTACGTGCTTTCTCTATTTTAGTTAAATAAGCTTGGCGTGTTTGTTTACTTCTTTCAATAATACGTTGAGTTACTTCTTGAATCATCGGGTTCATGTCTTTCTCCTAAGGTGCCCACATCAATTCGACGTTGGTCTTATCACAGACAGCTTTAATCGGTTTCTCTAGGTCAGTATAGTTCTCGAGTGCATCTTGTAGAACGTCTCGTTTTTTCTGGCCAGTTAAGTGTAAGAATACGTTCGCACTGCTTACGAGTGCGCGTAATGTAAACGACATGCGTTGATGTGGCGCAGTCGTCGGTTGTGTTGCTATCAGCATTGCTGGAGAATTAACGTCAAGTCCCGCTTCAATTTGCGCAGAACATGGAAACAACGAAGCCGTGTGACCATCTTCGCCCATGCCTAAAATAACAACATCAAATGGCAAGCCTACTTTGTTAAACGTTGCCGTTAATTGCTGAACTGCATCCTCAGCATTTTCATGTACTGTTTTCAGTGGAACAAAATTCGCCTTAGATGCTTTATCTTGCAGCAAGTTTTCCCTGACTAGTTTTTCATTACTCGCAGCATCTGTGTTAGCGACCCAACGCTCATCCGCTAGTGTTATTGTGACCTTGGACCAATCGATGGAGCGAATGGATAGCGCTTTAAACAGGGGTAAGGGTGTACTTCCTCCACTTACCACTAAACTCGCTTTACCGCGTTCACTAATTGCTTGCTTCAATATATCTGCTATACGTTGACTAAAAACAGTCGCTAGTTCGCTAGCAGAGCTAAACGTAGTTGTGTGTAAACTCATACTATGGTCCTATTTGCTGCGCTTAATTTTTGTTTCATACCAAGAACGGTCTTCTCTCGCTAACAGTGCAATAGCGGACACCGGTCCCCATGTGCCTGCTTGATAGCTTTCCGGTGGCTCATTGCTTGAATCCCATGCGGCTTTAATTGAGTCAACCCATGTCCACGCTTGCTCTATTTCATCGCGTCTAACAAATAACGCTTGGTTTCCAATCATCACTTCTAAGAGCAGTTTTTCATATGCATCTGGTATACGCTGTGCCTCAAATGCTTCAGAAAAACTCAAGTTTAGTTTAGATTTCTGCAAATCCATCGAACCAGTACTAGTTAATCCTGGTATTTTATTCATTACCGTAATTTCAACGCCTTCGTCCGGTTGCAAACGAATAACTAACTTATTTTGCGGTAACGTAGTAAAGCTATCACCAAACAAATTATGCGGTTGACGCTTAAAATAGATGACGACTTCACTGGTTTTGTTGGGTAAGCGCTTTCCGGTTCTTAAGTAAAAAGGAACGCCTGCCCAGCGCCAGTTGTCGATTTCTGCCTTAATTGCTACAAAAGTCTCGGTCTTGCTTTTTTCATTAGCATCCGGCTCTTCTAAATATCCAGGCACTTCCTCACCGCGCACAAAGCCAGTGATGTATTGCCCTCTCACTGTTTTAACACCCACATTTGATGAATTTATTGGGCGCAAGGCTTTGAGCACTTTTAGCTTTTCATCTCGAATACTGTCAGCATCTAAGGTAGTCGGTGGTTCCATTGCGACTAAGGACAAAATTTGCAATAGATGGTTTTGCACCATGTCTCGCATTTGACCTGCGTCATCGAAATAACCCCAACGGCCTTCAATACCCACGGATTCAGCAACGCTTATTTGAACGTGATCAATACAATTGTGATCCCAGTTCGTTGCAAAAATACTGTTTGCAAAGCGCAGTGCTATCAAATTCAGAACGGTTTCTTTACCAAGATAATGGTCAATACGATAAATTTGTTTTTCATTAAAAAACTCTGCAACTTGCTCGTTAATTAATTTAGATGAGACTAAGTCATGACCGATAGGCTTTTCTAAAACGACTCTAACACTCGGGTCAATAACATTTGCCGCGTTCATTCCTTGGCAAATATCACCGTAAATAGAAGGAGGTGTTGCGAAGTAGCAAACCATTGTGCGGGATGCATCAACGTGCTCACAGAGTTGTTTATAGTCTTCAGGTTGCTTCATATCAATTTGGACATAATCTAAACGCTGTTCAAATCGTTGCCATGTTTCTTCGCAAAAAGTTTCACCTAAAAATTTAATGATATTTTTTTTCACTTCAGCAGCGTAGTCCACCTGGGGCATATCTTGCCGCGCCACACCGACAATGTTGGTGCCCGCGTTTAATAGATTGGCTTTTTCAAGTTGATAAAGAGAAGGAAGTAGCTTGCGTCTTGCTAAGTCACCTAGGGTGCCAAATAAGACAAAATCAATGGGTTCATAACCAGAATTAGTTTCCCCAATTTCTATACTCATAGTAGCCTCTTTGCATCACATTCATGCAACATTGTAATAATGACGGGTAATAATGCACATAGTAAACAACAAATGTAGTAATATTACAACCAGTACGGTTCAAAATACGAAACTCTTTAACAATAATTATACACGGCAATTTATTTTTTAAGCGCCGATGATATAGATAGCCTTAAAAATCATACAATTGTTTATTAGCGCCTGTTACAACGACGAAAACCCCACTGTCTGCAATCTCGAACAAAGTACGATACTGGGTCATAATTAAGCATCATCAAAAATTTATTCCATAGTAAAATGTTAATTATTTTGGTTAAAAAGTTACAACAAAAATGACAAACACAAAAAATAATCGTAGTATTATTACAGTTTAGCTGTTCGTGAGCGACTAAGATCATCCTCGGATTTACTTGGAACGCGCTATAAACAAAGAAGAGAGCGATCTAAAGCCTCTTTAGTGAGACAACAAAAATGAACATACTCGAAAAAATTACACGACAAAAAGTTGATTTTAGCAAATCAGAGAAGAAAGTAGCGGAAGTCATTCTTGCTAATCCGCAAGTGGCTATCCATTCTTCAATCGCTACATTGGCAAAAATGTCGAACGTGAGTGAGCCTACAGTCAACAGATTCTGTCGACGATTAGATACAAAAGGTTACCCTGATTTTAAACTTCACTTAGCCCAAAGTCTCGCAAATGGCACACCTTATGTTAATCGCCATGTTGATGAATTCGACGGTCCAGCTGAATATACAAATAAAATTTTTGAATCAACAATGGCTGCGCTCGAAGTTGCCCGGCAATCTATTGATATTCCAACAGTGAACCGCGTTGTCGATCTTCTAACGCAAGCTAAAAAGATTTCATTCTTCGGCATGGGCGCATCTTCTTCTGTCGCTCACGACGCTCTCAATAAGTTCTTCAGATTCAATGTTCCAGTCGTCTATTTTGAAGACACGTTGATGCAGCGCATGAGCTGCATGAACTGCACGGAGGAAGACGTTGTCGTTTTGATATCTCACACAGGCAGAACCAAAAGCTTGGTGGAAATTGCACAAATCGCACGTTCTAACGATGCTGTTGTTGTTGGTATTACGTCTGCCGACAGCCCTCTCAGCAAAGAATGTAACTATGTCCTTTCTTTAGCAGTGCCAGAAGACACAGATTTATACATGCCAATGGCGTCTCGTATCGCTCAACTCACATTGATTGACGTTTTAGCGACTGGCTTTACTTTGCGCCGAGGCAATAAATTTAGAGAAAACTTAAAAAGAGTGAAAGACACATTAAGAGGCAGTCGATATACAAAAGCAGACACGTAACGAAAACTTAATCTCAGCGTTTAATGAAAGCAGTCATCGTTTGCTGATATAAAAATATATCAACCTGAAACCACAATATAAATTGAGTAAAGATATGTCGCGAAGAACAAAAATATTAGCCACACTTGGCCCTGCTACTGACACACAAGAAACCATAGAAGCTATTATAGCCGCAGGGGCAAACGTGGTGAGGATGAACTTCTCTCATGGAAATGCTCAAGACCACATCGAGCGTGCTAAAAAAGTGCGTGCAGCAGCAAAAAAATTAAATAAATACGTTGCCATACTGGGCGATTTACAAGGACCTAAAATACGCGTATCACGATTTATCGATGGTGCAGTAACTTTAGATGTTGGCCAAACTTTTACACTTGACGCTGAATTAGACGTCAACGCGGGCAATATCAAGGAAGTCGGTATTGATTACAAAGCCCTTCCCGACGACGTCAGTGAAGGCGATTTACTGCTCTTAGATGACGGCCGTATACAGCTAATCGTCGTTAGAGTTGAAGGTAGAAAAGTTATCACTACCGTAACCGTTGGTGGCAAATTATCAAATAATAAAGGCATTAACCGTCAAGGCGGCGGATTATCAGCTGAAGCCTTAACAGACAAAGATAAGCGTGACATTCTTACCGCAGCGGAAATTGGTGTTGACTACCTCGCTGTTTCTTTTCCTCGCTCAGGTGCAGACTTGAACTATGCGCGCGAACTAGCCGTCGCTGCCGGTTCGAACGCAAAAATTTGTGCAAAGGTAGAGCGAGCAGAAACCGTCGCTAGCGAAGAAGCAATGGACGATATCATATTGGCGTCCGATGCTGTCATGGTGGCTCGCGGCGACTTAGGCGTTGAAATTGGTGATGCACAGCTTCCAGGCGTGCAAAAGAAATTAATCGCTCGCTCTAGGCAGTTAAATCGTGTTGTTATTACTGCGACGCAAATGATGGAATCGATGATTGAAAGTCCGATGCCAACGCGTGCAGAAGTAATGGATGTGGCCAACGCCGTGTTGGACGGCACAGATGCAGTAATGCTGTCGGCAGAAACCGCAGCGGGTAAATACCCAGTTGAAACGGTCAAGGCAATGTCTCGGGTTTGTGAAGGTGCCGAAACTCACCCGAGTGTTAAAATATCTAAACATCGATTAGACGAATTTTTCAAGGATGTCAGTGAAACGACAGCAATGTCTGCGGTATATGCAGCTAATCACTTACCTACAATAAAAGCTATTGTCGGGCTAACTGAGAGCGGAACGACACCAAAACTAATGTCTAGGATAACAACATCCTTACCCATTATTGCCATGTCGAGACACACTGCGACACTAAATATGATGGCACTCTACCGTGGCGTCATCCCATTATATTTCGATTCATCAAAGTGCCTACCAGGCGAAATGACATCTGATGTTATTGCGGCGTTGAAAGAGTCAGGTCTGCTACAAGATGGTGATCAAGTTATTCTTACCTATGGCGATCGCATGGAGACGGTTGGTGCTACCAACGCGTGTAAAATTGTCACCATTATTTAAAAGAAGTTTGAGTGATAGGCATAAATAATCTAAAAAAATACTGCCGATAAAGCTTCGGTCGTATAGTTATGCCCTAAGCCAATATTATTTTAATACAGGGAAACGAATGCTAAATAACGCAAATAAGAAATATGATGTTGTCATTTTTGGTGCTAC
Organism: Glaciecola nitratireducens FR1064; assembly: GCF_000226565.1. Lineage (NCBI taxonomy): Bacteria > Pseudomonadati > Pseudomonadota > Gammaproteobacteria > Alteromonadales > Alteromonadaceae > Brumicola > Brumicola nitratireducens. The sequence continues at coordinate 2,351,263 of NC_016041.1, forward strand.
CGGTTTTACCGGCAAGTTAGTTGTAGAATACTTCCTTAGTCAATACGCTGCTGGCAGCAACGTTAGTTGGGCAATGGCTGGCAGAAATCTAAAAAAGTTAGCGGAAGTAAGGGATGAGTTAAATGCCCCTGCTGATACTCCACTAATTGAGGCCAATGGAAACGACGTTGATAGCATTGCGAAACTCGTCAAACAAACTGCTGTTGTGCTAACAACCGTCGGGCCTTACCAAATATATGGTGAAAATTTAGTCAGAACTTGCGCCTCTTCTGGAACCGGTTACGTTGACCTTTGTGGTGAACCGACTTGGATGCATGACATGATTGGCAAATATCAAACGCAAGCAGAAAACAGCGGTGCTAAAATCATATTTTCATGCGGTTTCGATTCTATTCCTTTTGACCTCGGAGTTTATCATTTGCAGCAAACAGCCATCGCAGAAACCGGCTCGCCCATTGAATATGTCAAAGGTCGTGTGCGTAAGATGCAGGGTAAATTCTCGGGCGGCACTGCTGCAAGTCTGAAAGCGACAATGAAAGCTGCATTCTCAGATCCAAATGTAATGAAGGTGCTAAAAAACCCGTACTCTCTTGCATTGGCTACAGATGGGGTTGAACAACCTAATGGCGACAAGCCATATTTCGATGACGCATTGGGCAGTTGGGTTGCTCCGTTTATAATGGCGGCAATCAACACGCGCAACATACATCGCTCAAACATGTTGCTGGGTCACCAGTATGGACAAGATTTCAAGTATGATGAAATGCTGCTAACAGGACCTGGTGCTTCTGGTGAAGCAACGGCAAACGCTGTTGCAAATGATAAGTCTCTTGGCGGTGACGATGGTCCTAAACCCGGTGAAGGGCCCACTAAAGAAGAACGCGACAACGGTTTCTACGCTCTCATGTTCGTTGGTGAAGACAAAAAGGGAAAGACAAGAATTTCAAGCGTATCTGGCAAACTCGATCCGGGCTACGGCTCTACGTCTAAGATGATTGCAGAAAGTGCTCTTTGTTTAGTTGAGAATTATGAAACTATTGCAGGAGGCTTCTACACGCCGGCACCTGCATTGGGAAATAAATTAATCAAACGTTTAACGGACAATGCTGGGCTAACATTTAAGATAGAAGCGTAATATGCAGCTTTTGCGGCGCACGTCTCGACTGCAGTAATCGGTCACTTTAACGTGAGCAGTAAATAACAACTTTCAAAGAAGCAAAACTAAGAACCTAATAAAGACCGTTGCAGCCGCAACGGTCTTTATCTACGTTTTAACAACACCTAGTGTCATTCCCAAACATCAAAATACTCAGCGCTCAGGCGCTGCGGTTTTGGCATTGTTTTTAGCTTACTGCTGCCGACATACAGGAAGCCTAGAATTTCATCGTGATCAAAACAGCCAAACGCGTCTTTCACCACTTTATCTTGTGCATAGTTCCCAGTGCGCCAAACGCCTTGAAACCCCTGTACTAAAGCGGCCATTTGCATACTATGAACGGCGCATGCAGTTGAGGCGACTTGCTCTACCCAAGGAACTTTATCATTCTCTTTATATTTACAAATAGCGACAATAACCATAGGCGCTCGTAGCGGAAGTTGCACCGCTCGATCCACAATAGTTTGTTCAAGCCCAGAGTTTATGGCTGCTTGCTCAAATATTTCACCCAGCTTTACAAGCCCTTTTCCTTTACAAACAACAAACTTCCATGGGGTTAAGCAACGATGGTCCGGTGCACGTAAAGCAGCTTGCATTATATTTTCAAGCACAACACCCTCAGGTGCCGGCTCAGTCAATCGCGGTTGAGAACTTCGATTTAGTAAAAGATCTAACGCTTGCACATTCACCTCCAAAAAACGATAAACAGAATTATTAAACAGTCTGGGGCTACCTAGACAGCTAAAAGTATTGTTCTGCAAACTAACCTAGGCAGTTTGCATACTGTGTTATTGAGTATTCTATTGTATTGTATTGCACACATGTATTTAAAACAACGAACACCTTGCGGAGCAATAATGCGGCGACAGGAAGTGCAGTAACGGAAAACGTAGCAACTAGCAGCAACTAAAAACAAAGCAGGAAACCACACCGGTGCAAAAAAAATCTAGGCCCTTGCAAAACATTATGCGTAAACATGCAAAGGCGCCACATATACAAAAACGTCAAAGCGATCTGTTGATGACATTCGCAAGTAATGAACATAAGGCAATTGCTCAATTGATTCAAGCTTGGCTAAATGAGCATCGGCAGAAACCGTAACAAACAATTACATTTAAACATTTTCGTTTTTCACATCAATTCGATATCATCGAAAGTGAAGGAAATTAAAAGGTAAATTATTAAAATGTCAGAAAAAAAGAGTTGGACTAAGTCGTTTTTCATCGGTTCTTGGAACGTGATCAACTTTACTAGAAAGTTCGTGTTAAACATCATCTTCTTCATCATACTTATTGCTGTCCTCGTAGGAATAAGCAATTCAGGTGTTGAAAAGGCCATTGTACCCAACAGCAGTGCACTTGTGCTCAACCTTAGCGGCAACTTGGTAATTGAAAAACAATATGTCGACCCAGCCGAAAAATTTGCAGCCGAAGCATTTGGGCAAGGCACAGACAACCCTGAAATATTGGTGAGAGACTTAGTTAAAGTCATCAATAATGCTAAAGAAGACAAGCGCATCAAAGCAATAGTCTTGCAACTGGACGGGCTTGGCGGCGGTGGTTTGGACAAGATGCGCTTGGTCGCTGAAGCACTGACAGACTTTAAAGAATCTGGCAAACCCATCTACGCTATGGGTGATTACTACGGTCAGAATCAATATTACTTAGCCGCTCACGCCGACAATGTATATCTGAACCCAATGGGTGCCATGATCATTGAGGGTTACGGTCGTTACAGAATGTATTACAAAGAAGGCTTGGAGAAATTGCGTGCTTCAGTACACGTCTTTAAAGTCGGCAAGTTCAAATCAGCTGTTGAGCCTTACCTGCGCGACGATATGTCACCTGAAGCAAGGCTTGCTAATGAAGCGTGGATGAACGAACTATGGTCACAGTATAAATCAGATGTTACTTCAGCGAGAAAGATGGAGTTGAGCAACTTTGACGAAAAAATGGAACAGTTAATTCCAAAATTTGAATCCGTAAACGGCGACTTTGCACAATACGCGTTACAAAACGGTTGGATTGATGGTTTACGATCACGCAATGATTTCCGTGAGGAAATGGTTACATTGTTGGGTGAGGCCGATAACAAAATGGGCTATAACACGGTTAAGTATGAAAATTACCTCAGCCTAATTACACCAAAAATTCCTTTACCTGAATCAAACAAACAAAAAGTCGCGATTGTAATTGCAAAAGGCACCATTTTAGATGGTACTCAAAAACCGGGTACGATTGGTGGTGATAGCACTGCTCAGTTACTTCGAGAAGCGCGCTTAGACGACAATGTGAAAGCCGTTGTACTGCAGGTTGACTCTGGTGGCGGCAGTGCCTTCGCCTCTGAAGTTATTCGCAAGGAAATAGACCTCATTAAAGCCGCTGGAAAACCTGTTGTTGCATCAATGGCAACGTATGCAGCGTCCGGTGGCTATTGGATATCCGCCAGTGCCGATGAAATTTTTGCTGAGCCAAGTACTATAACAGGCTCTATTGGTATATTCGGTATGATGACAACGTTCGAGCGGACGCTGGAATATGTTGGCGTGAGAACCGACGGTGTAGGGACAACTGAATTGGCAGGTATGAGCCCTACCCGCGGACTTTCACCTGGGATAAAGCAAATAATCCAAATGAATATCGAACGTGGTTATGAGCGCTTTATTAACCTTGTCGCTACGGAACGCAGCATGACGGCAGAATCCGTTGATGAGATTGCTCAAGGTCGAGTTTGGATTGGGACGCAAGCGCTAGAGTTGGGTCTGGTTGATAAATTAGGTAGTTTAGATGACGCCGTTAAATCGGCCGCTGCGCTTGCTGAACTCGAAGACTACGAAACGAAGTACATTGTTAGAACACTGTCTGACAAAGAACTATTTTGGCAAAACTTTTTGCAGGGAACGGCTAATGTATTTTCAGGTTTAGACATTGAACCCAAAACAAGCGCTTTTCAAGAAATCTTGTCTAAGGTTGACGCCGACCTTAAGCAGTTTTCGCAACTAAATGACCCTCTTGCTACCTATGCCATGTGCATTGAATGCCAGGTAGACTAAGGTCAGTTATCATGCATTGATAACGCAGTTGTTATGCTGATACTGCATTGGACAACTAAACACAAAAATGGACAGTTTCGACTGTCCATTTTTTTTTGCATAACGTAAAATGCAGTCATGAATGATACATCCCTTCTCAACGCTGCTGCGGCAGCTATTGAACAAAGCTGTAAGCTCGCTGAAGATTATTTCTCAGTGTCTTTCTCCATTCCGACAGTTAATTTACATCAACGCGGTAAAATTGCCGGCAGTGCCCATCTACAAAAAAATCTAATAAAGTTAAATAGAAAGTTATTTATTCAAAATTTTGACGATTTTTTACAACAGGTCATTCCGCACGAAGTAGCGCACATCATCTGCTATCAGCAATTTGGAAGAGTAAAGCCGCACGGAGCCGAATGGCAGAGTTTGATGCGCTCACTTTTTCAGTTAGATGCGCACGTAACTCATAAATTTGATGTTAGTAATGTTGGTATGCAGGATTTTGCCTACCAATGTGAATGCAATAATCTGATTATGCTTAGCGTAGTGCGCCACAATAAAGTGATGAGAGGTACTCAACGGTACCGATGCCAGAAGTGCAAAGCCGTGTTAACGCCCTGTTAATCAGCTTATTTGCTTACCTTGAAAAATAAGCTGCTTGTCAATTCTCGATTCACACCAGTCGTCTTTTTCCTACTTAAAACAAATGCTTGGTAAACGCTTTGTCTAATTCAGAAAACGCAGTGCGCAACAGCAGCGCCAACTCATGAAATCGAGGTTGCGATTTTGGCTGCTCTAATGCGCAGCCTTGCTGCTGCATTTTCAGGTAAATGTCCTGGTACCAAGCTTTTATTGCTGGCGGAAGTATTTTTTGAGACCGAAAGCCTAACCAAATAAGACCCTGAACCGGCAAGCTTAAGAAGAAGATACCTAACGTGAGTGCATGAGGTAGCTGTGACGTCCCCATAAAGTGTAGCTGCACTGCAACAGTCAACACTGCCAATGCTGGCATTACTTTGAAACCAAATTTAGTTGCTGCAATGATTCTACATTCAGGAAACAATCCATACAGCTGCTTTTGCATTGGCCAAGCGTCCATGTAGCTTTGGCCTTGTTGAATTACATGTGGTAGTTGATTCGTCATTCTCTTCACCGATTCAAAGCTAATTCCTAACTCTTTTGGATATTAGCACAAAAAAGAAACAATATTTCTTGAATATTGTAAAACCATAATGCCAAAACATTTGCAGTAATAGTCATTAAGCATGGAGCGTTACCACGAACAAGTTTATACTGCGTCGCATATACGCAAAGATCAACGTTGAATTGAAAATAACCGTCCCAATATTGGTCTTATACTAACAAGCAGTTTTTGGAGATTTACATGTCACAAACCAGACACGTACCCTTACTTATACTAGGGTCTGGACCCGCAGGCTATTCAGCCGCAGTGTACGCAGCGAGAGCAAATTTAAATCCAGTATTGTTAACTGGCATTCAACAAGGCGGTCAATTGACGACCACTACCGAAGTAGAAAACTGGCCAGGTGATCCTGAAGGCCTAACAGGTCCAGATCTAATGGTGCGTATGCAGAAGCATGCAGAAAAGTTTGATACAGAAATCATATTCGACCATATCAATAAAACGGATTTAAGCAAACGTCCATTCACACTTATCGGCGACCAAGGCACCTACACATGTGATGCCTTAATTATTTCAACCGGTGCATCGGCTAAATATCTAGGCTTAGAATCTGAAACTGCATTTATGGGTAAAGGTGTCTCCGCCTGCGCAACCTGCGATGGCTTCTTCTACAGAAATCAAAAAGTAGCCGTTGTTGGTGGTGGTAATACCGCAGTTGAAGAAGCACTCTACTTATCTAACATCGCATCAGAAGTGCATGTCATACATCGCAGAGAAAGCTTCCGTAGTGAAAAAATATTGGCCGACCGTTTGATGGAGAAAGCTAAAAACGGCAACGTTGTATTGCATTTAAATAAAGAACTTGATGAAGTGCTTGGCGACAACATGGGTGTAACCGGTATCAACATCAAAGATACACAAACAAGCGATATCTCTAAAGTCGATGTAATGGGTGTGTTTATTGCAATTGGACATTCACCTAATACCAGCATTTTTGACGGTCAATTAGACATGAAAGATGGTTATATCAAAGTAAAAAGCGGTTTAGACGGCAACGCAACACAAACCAGCGTTGAAGGCGTTTTCGCTGCTGGCGATGTAAGCGATCATGTCTATAGACAAGCAATTACATCAGCAGGAACAGGCTGCATGGCGGCGCTCGATGCTGAAAAGTTCTTGGATGCTCAGTAGCGCTTCTTTACAAATAAGTTTCGTCGCAAATAAATTGTGCGGCAATCCTGTCTGGGGTTGCGCATGATTGAACTATTTAAACTTGACCATTCAAATCGTTTTCCCGCCGTTGATTTAGCATTAGATGAACCGAACGGCCTGCTCGCTTTTGGCGGTGATCTGTCGACCGATCGATTAGTGAACGCTTATCACTCAGGCATATTCCCTTGGTTTGGAGAGGAAGACCCCTATCTCTGGTGGTCGCCTGATCCAAGAGGAATTCTCGAGTTAGACAAGTTCCATGCTTCCAAGACCCTGCTAAAATCATTAAAAAAAGCCGAATATCACGTTACTCTGAATAACAATTTTTTGGGTGTCATTAATCAATGTTCTAAGATACCAAGAAAAGTGTCTGGACTAGGCCACGTTGGGGAAACAAGCACGCAAACTTGGATCACAGAAGAGATGTTCAATGCTTATGTTAAATTACATGAAGCGGGACATGCACATTCAGTTGAGGTTTGGCATAAAGAAACATTAGTCGGTGGTTTGTATGGTGTTGCAGTTGGCGGCGTATTCTGTGGTGAGTCGATGTTTCACTTAAAAACAGATGCCTCCAAAGTTGCCTTATACGCGCTGGTTAAGCATATGAAGAAATTTGATATGGGATTTATTGATTGCCAAATGGAGACCGCACATCTAGCAACGCTAGGCTGTGAAAGCATTTCACGAGAAACTTTTCTGAAACGCCTAAAAAAATACAAAGACCTTAATGTAGATCCTGAAGCTTGGCGTCCACAATCGCTGAGGAAGCTGATTTGAAATTTGGTATTACGCAACAGTTTGATTGTAATTATTTACCGGAAAGACAAGAACAATTACTTGTTTGCGTCGAGCCTCCGACGGTTCTGCGTAAGATCTTTTCAGACCTGACTGAATCTGGTTTCAGACGCAGTGGTGAACAAATATATCGACCTCAGTGCTTGCACTGCAGCGAATGCCAGTCAATCCGCGTGCTGGCAAGAGCTTTTACCATCAGCAAAAGCCAAAAACGCGTGCTATCTAAAAACAAAGATCTGCAGATAAAAATAAGTAATGAAAACAAGCCTGAATATTACATTCTCTATGAAAAGTACGTCAACGAGGTACATTCTGATGGTACGATGTACCCTGCATCGCAACAGCAATACTATGGCTTTGTAAATTGCGAATGGCAAAGTCCCACGTTTATTGAGGCACATTTAAACGGCGAACTCATCGGAGTAGCGGTAACTGACAAACTCAAACAAGGCTATTCTGCGCTGTATACTTTTTTTGAACCCAGCATGAGCAAACGCTCGCTTGGCATCTTTTTCATTTTACAGCAAATCAAATTGACCGCAGACGAAAATTTACCTTATGTTTATTTAGGTTACCAAGTTGATGCGTGTAAAAAAATGAATTACAAACAAAACTTTTACCCACACGAGCGTTTCTTTGACAATAAGTGGCATTTATCTGTAAAAAACACATGAATACCTTTACATAGCGGTACATTTGAGTTATTTTCTGCGCGGCAAAATTATTGACTAACAAATTGAGGTTGTTGCTTTAGATGGCAAAAGAAGATTGTATTGAAATGGAAGGGACTGTACAAGATACACTTCCAAACACCATGTTCCGAGTTGAATTGGAAAATGGTCACGTAGTAACCGCGCATATTTCTGGAAAGATGCGTAAGAACTACATTCGTATATTAACAGGTGACAAAGTTACCGTTGAGATGACTCCTTACGACCTAAGTAAAGGCCGTATCATCTATAGAGCGCGTTAATAATCCAACCGAGACCATCGCGCTAAACAGTTTCGCTGCGATAGGACTCAAACGATGCTAGCTTGTAATGACAATAGTCAACTAGAAAACAAGCAAAAAAGTTTCAAAAAAAACCGCCTTTCGGCGGTTTTTTAATGTCTTTCGATTACTGGACTTTACCTAAGCTTCTGTCTTCGCTTTGGTTACAGGTACATATGCAAACGTTAACTTGTCATCTTTAAGGTCAACTTTCACTTCACCACCATTACTCAGTTTGCCAAACAGTAACTCAGCGGCAAGATCCTTTTTAAGCTTCTCTTGAATAATACGAGCCATCGGTCTTGCGCCCATTGATTTGTCGTAGCCTTTCTTAGCTAACCAATCACGTGCGCTGTCTGACACCTCTAATGACACACCCTTCTGATCAAGCTGTGCTTGTAATTCGATAATAAACTTATCAACTACCTGCAATATAACTTGCTCATCCAAATGATTGAACCAAACGATACCATCGAGTCGGTTTCTAAACTCGGGTGAGAATGTCTTATTAATTTCAGACATCGCATCATGACTGTGGTCTTGTTCTTTAAAGCCAATCGACTGACGAACCGTTTGCTGTACACCAGCATTGGTTGTCATTACCAGCACAACATTTCTAAAATCAACTTTGCGACCATTATTGTCAGTCAACGTACCGTGATCCATCACTTGTAATAATATGTTGTAAATATCAGAGTGGGCTTTCTCCATCTCATCAAGCAATACAACACAGTATGGATTTTTAATCACAGCGTCGGTTAACAAACCACCCTGATCATAACCTACGTAACCAGGAGGAGCACCGATGAGTCGAGATACTGCGTGACGCTCCATATACTCTGACATGTCGAAACGAGCTAATTCAACACCCATGATTTTAGCAAGCTGTTGCGTAACTTCTGTTTTACCGACGCCTGTTGGCCCCGCGAATAAAAAGTTACCAATCGGCTTCGACTCGTTGCCTAAACCTGAACGCGACAGCTGTATTGCATCTGAAAGCGTGTCAATGGCTTGGTCCTGACCGAAAACGACCATTTTAAGATTGCGACCAAGGTTCTTCAGTACATGCTTGTCAGAAGTCGATACGGACTTCTCAGGTATACGCGCTATTTTCGCGATGATCTGCTCAATGTCAGCAACGTTTATGGTCTTTTTACGTTTAGACGCTGGCAACAAGCGCTGGCTTGCACCTGCTTCATCCATCACATCGATGGCTTTGTCTGGTAAAAAGCGCTCATTAATATATTTTGCTGATAGTTCGGCAGCGGCCGCCAGTGCTTTTTGCGTAAAACGCACGCTATGATGTTCTTCATAACGTGACTTCAATCCCATCAGTATCTTTGTCGTATCGTGTACACTCGGTTCAACAACATCTACTTTCTGGAAACGACGAGCAAGCGCTCGGTCTTTTTCAAAAATCCCCTGATACTCTTGATACGTTGTTGAGCCAATGCAGCGTAGCTCACCACTGCTCAATTTCGGTTTCAATAAATTAGACGCATCCATAACACCGCCAGAAGCAGCGCCTGCACCTATGATCGTGTGAATTTCATCAATGAATAAGATCGCGTCCGGATCAGCGCTTAGCTCTTTTAAAATACCTTTTAATCGTTTTTCAAAATCGCCGCGATATTTTGTACCCGCTAATAAACCACCCAAATCTAGCGAATAAACGGTAGAAGATGCAATAACATCAGGCACGTCCTCTTGCACGATTCTATATGCTAAACCTTCAGCAATGGCAGTTTTACCAACGCCAGCCTCGCCTACCAATAACGGATTATTTTTACGTCGGCGGCATAAAATCTGAATACTTCTTTCTAACTCTTGATCACGGCCAATAAGCGGATCAATCTTGCCCTCTTTTGCGGCAATGTTTAGGTTGCTGGCGTATTTTGAGAGCATAGATTGATTTTCTTCGCTCTCGACGCCTTCTTCCTGAACTTCTTCTGGCGCTCCTGATTCCTCATCCGATTTGCTTACGCCATGTGAGATATAATTGACGACATCCAAACGAGTTACATCCGCTTTTTTGAGAATATAAACGGCCTGTGATTCTTGTTCACTGAAAATAGCAACCAGTACGTTCGCTCCAGTTACTTCCCCTTTACCGGAGGATTGCACGTGAAATACCGCTCGCTGCAAGACACGTTGGAAGCCGAGCGTTGGTTGTGTTTCTCGCTCTGTGCTTTGCTGTTCAGACATCAGCGGTGTCGTTTCGTTGACGAAATCAGTCAGCTCTGTGCGCAAAGCTTCAATACTTGCACCACAGGCTTTTAATGCTTCTTGGGCGGCAGAGTTATCGAGCAACATAAGTAACAAGTGCTCCACTGTCATAAACTCATGACGGTGCTGACGCGCGAAGACAAAGGCTTCATTCAATGTTTGTTCTAAATCTTTATTTAACATTTCTTCCCCTTACTATTGCGCCGGTTCCATTGTGCACATCAATGGATGTTGATTTTTTCGTGAATATTGGTTCACTTGCATCACTTTGGTCTCTGCAATCTCTGCAGTATATATGCCACAAACCGCCCTACCTTGATAATGCACGGTAAGCATTAGCTGATTTGCTTTTTCAGAGTCGATTTTGAAGAAGGTTACAAGCACCTCGATCACGAAATCCATAGGCGTATAGTCATCGTTATTAAGCATCACCTTATACATGGGTGGCGGCTCAACTTTCTTTTTAACGGTATCAATTTGCTTTTCGCCGTCAATACTAATATTTTCTTTTGTCATAGCTACTATAATAGTGTCAAAAATGAGAACAAGAACAGTTTTTTTAACAAAACGTCAAAATGTGTATTTTCTACTTGACAATTGCTGGTCAAAAAACCTACAGTTTTAGAATGTGATGCTTTTGTTGTGAGTCACACCCCGATGTCTTCCTTATTGTGGGGGCAAATTAGCGGTATTTCAAGGATCAAGAAAAGGAAGTAGTTGTATGGCAGTCGGCAAAGTTAAATGGTTTAACAATGCTAAGGGATTCGGATTCATCGTACCAGAAGACGGCGGCGAAGATATTTTTGCGCATTATTCGACAATTAAAATGGATGGATATCGTTCTCTCAAAGCGGGCCAAGAAGTGACTTATGAAGTCCAACAAGGTCCAAAAGGTTTACATGCAGAAAATATCGGTTTGAATGGCGAAGAGCCTGAAAGATAACGATAATTTAAGATAAGCATATAAACAAACATAAAAAGCAGGGTTTTATCCTGCTTTTTTGTGCCTGTAAAAGAGCGCTCTTCATCAACACCAAAAGGTGCAGTTGGTAAAAAATCTAAGGCTATTTTAATCACACGAAACTATTTTATGCGGCAAGTCCTCAGCTGTTTATCTGCCATTTTGGGCTTAGCAGTTTATGCAAGTCGTATCAAAACGTAAAAAGAAACTTACGATAACAGCAACTTCGTGGCATAATTATTTACAATAAACACTGAAAATAAAATTCAGGCTGTCTACTTTCGTGAAAAACTCGCATTTAACGTATTTTAATCACCGCCGAAAAAAACAAAATAATAAGCCTTCCGAGCCGACAAAAACGGTGCTTTTTAATAAACCGTATATGGTGCTAACCCAATTTACCGACCAAGATGGCCGGAAAACCCTCAAAGACTTTATTCCTATCCCAAATATATACGCTGCTGGTCGTCTCGACCGTGACAGTGAGGGACTATTGGTGCTAACCAACGACGGTAAACTTGCGAATACAATCTCTTCACCAAAAAACAAAACCAGCAAAACCTATTGGGTTCAGGTAGAGGGCGCCCCCTCCTCTAGCGATTTGGATAAACTCCGCAATGGTGTGGTTCTCAACGATGGTCCTACTCTCACCGCTAAAGTGGAGAAAATGGAAGTGCCTGATGTTTGGGAAAGAACGCCGCCAGTAAGATTTAGAGCAAATATCCCAACCACTTGGCTGAGTATAACGATTACTGAAGGCAGAAATAGACAAGTTCGTCGCATGACGGCGCACATCGGGTTTCCAACACTACGGTTAATTAGATACCGAATTGGTAATTGGACCTTAGACAATATTGCGAATGGCGAATATGTAGAACTAGCTTAAGGTAAAGGCGATATAATTTAGTCAATTTTGCACTACGAGAAACTATAAACATACGTCAAAAATTGCTATTATGTGCGCCCGAAAACACTAGCAATACGCATCACAAAAAAGGTAGCAGTTCGTTGACTGACAATAATACTTCCAGTTCATCAAAAACAAACTCTGAGAAAAAGGTTATCGTAGGTATGTCTGGCGGGGTTGATTCGTCCGTTTCTGCTTATCTTCTTCAACAGCAAGGTTATCAAGTTGAAGGCTTATTTATGAAGAACTGGGAAGAAGATGATAATGACGAATATTGCGCGGCAGCAGTAGACTTAGCTGACGCACAGGCGGTCGCAGACAAACTTGGTATTTATCTTCATCAAATTAATTTTGCGGCAGAATATTGGGATAACGTTTTTGAATATTTCCTCGAAGAATACAAAGCAGGTAGAACCCCAAATCCCGATATCATGTGCAACAAAGAAATTAAATTTAAAGCCTTTTTAGAATTTGCTGCAGAAGACTTAGGGGCTGACTATATTGCTACAGGTCACTATGTACAGCGCCGCTTCGAAGACGGTAAATGGAAAATGGTGCGTGGCCATGACAGTAACAAAGACCAAAGCTACTTTTTATACACGCTAAGCCATGAACACATTGCAAAGACACTGTTCCCTGTTGGTGATATAGAAAAACCGAGAGTACGCGAGATTGCAGAACAGCAAGGCCTTGTAACACATAATAAAAAAGACAGCACCGGCATTTGCTTCATCGGAGAACGTAAATTCAAAGACTTCCTTGGCCAATACTTACCCGCTAAACCCGGTATCATCGAAACCGCTGAGGGCGAGGAAATAGGTCATCATGATGGTCTTATGTATCACACCTTAGGGCAACGTAAAGGCTTGCTAATTGGCGGTAAAAAAGAGCATGGCGAAGAGCCTTGGTATGTTGTTGATAAAGATGTAGCTCGCAATGTCTTAGTTGTTGGCCAAGGTGCAGACCATCCAAAACTGTACTCCGAAGGTTTGATTGCCAATCAACTTCATTGGGTTGACAGAATTGGGCCCACTGAAACAACAAAAATGATGGTAAAAACGCGTTATCGACAAAGCGATATCCCCTGCACTGTTACTCCTGATAAAGACGGCAATGTAAAAGTCATTTTTGATGAGCCTCAGAAGGCAGTGACGCCTGGTCAGTCAGCGGTTTTCTATGCCGGTGACATTTGCTTAGGGGGCGGTATCATTGAAGCTTATTTAGTTGATAACGAAGTAAAAACATTTCCAATAAATGCAGTCAATGCAGAAGGGTAATAAATAAATGATTAGCCCTGATATAGAGCGCCACATAGCCTTAGCGGGAGTCTGCCAAGCAGCAGCCTTAGTGCAAAGTATTGCGCGAAAAGGTAGCGCCGACACACAGGCAATTGAGGCGAGTATCTCAAGTATTTTAGTCACCACACCTGACAATCCCCAGCAGGTATATGGCTCACTATCAAATCTGTCAGTCGGATTTTCAATACTGGTAGCACAACTAGACAATGAAAGCAGACACAAAGACGCTGAAATAACGCGCTATGTGGCATCTATATTGAGTTTGGAGCGAAAGCTCAGCAAACACCCCTCAGCATTGAGCGATTTAGGCGAACGGATATCACACGTGCAGCGACAATTGGGTCACGTCGATTTTGAGAATGGTCAAATAATGTCATCACTCGCTAGCGTCTACACAGACGTAGTAAGTCCTCTTGCTCCCAAAATTCAAATCGCTGGAAATCAGCAGCACCTCAGTTCACCCACTAATCAACACAAAGTGCGTGCACTTTTGCTGGCTGGCGTTCGTTCTGCTGTGCTGTGGCGTCAAATGGGCGGTAAACGAAGACACATATTATTCAACAAAAGTCAGATTTTAAAAGCGGCAAAACAAGCTGTGAGAGTTATCTCATGAAGCAGTCATGCTGGAGATGCTGAGCCATTCAATTTTGAAATACATATTTTACTCATAATTTATATTTATTAAGGACACACAATGAACCTATCCGCACTTACCGCTCTTTCCCCTGTGGATGGCCGCTACGGAAGTAAAACCAAGGAACTACGAGAGTACTTCAGCGAATACGGTTTAATTAAGCAGCGCGTTGTTGTTGAAGTTCGGTGGCTACAAGCACTCGCAAAGCACAAAGACATCTCTGAAGTTCCTGCTTTTAGTAGCGCAGCAAACACCCTGCTTAATAATATTGTTGATGATTTCAGTGAAACTGACGCTCAACGCATAAAAGATATTGAGGCAACCACAAATCACGATGTCAAAGCAGTAGAATATTTTTTAAAGGAAAAAGTAGCTGATAATGCAGAGCTACAGGCAATTAATGAGTTTATCCACTTCGCCTGCACGTCAGAAGATATCAACAACCTGTCGCATGCACTCATGCTCAAAGGCGGACGCGATGACGTATTATTGCCCTATTGTGATCAACTTATTTCAGAATTAACGCGTTTGGCTAAGGAATATAAAAGTATTCCAATGATGGCCAGAACTCATGGACAGCCCGCCTCTCCCACTACTATGGGCAAAGAAATGGCTAACGTGGCAATGCGCTTGAAGCGTCAAAGGGCACAAATCATAAACGTTGAACTGTTGGGTAAAATCAATGGTGCCGTAGGTAACTACAATGCTCACTTAAGCGCATATCCAAATACTGATTGGCATGCTTTCGCAAACGAATTCGTAGACGGACTAGGGATTACTTGGAATCCATTTACGACACAAATTGAGCCGCATGATTATATTGCCGAATTATATGACGCGATAAGTCGTTTCAATACGATATTGATTGATTTTAACCGAGATATTTGGGGCTATATCGCGTTGGGTCATTTCAAACAGAGAACGATAGCAGGTGAAATTGGTTCTTCAACAATGCCACACAAAGTAAATCCTATCGACTTTGAGAATTCCGAAGGTAATTTAGGTATTTCAAATGCCATCCTAGGTCACTTAGCGAGTAAATTACCTGTAAGTCGCTGGCAGAGAGATCTAACAGACTCAACCGTTTTGAGAAACCTAGGTGTTGGTCTAGGCTATGCGGTTATTGCCTACCAAGCTACATTAAAAGGGATCAGCAAACTGCAGGTTAACGAAGCAAGTTTGCGTGCTGAACTCGATAATAATTGGGAGTTGCTCGCCGAACCAATTCAAACCGTCATGCGTCGCTATGGTATTGAAAAACCCTATGAGAAGCTCAAAGATTTAACGCGCGGTAAGAAGGTGAATGCTACTGTCATGGCTGAATTCATAGATAAGCTCGACTTACCTGAAGAAGTTAAAATTGATTTGAAAAAATTGTCTCCGGAAAACTACATCGGTGACGCGATCAGGCTTGTCGATCAGTTGCTTGACAACTAACATTCTGAAAAACTAAATACCAAATTAAAGACTCACAAGGATGTGTGTCATGCTTAAGGTACTTGCAAGTCTCAAGCGTTATTACGAGCGCTCACAGTCAGCACCTCTTACTCTCCTCACCAAAAAAAGCACCCGTGCAGAGATACTTGCCGGCGTTTGCCTTTGTTTATGCATCGTGCTGTTCTTACAATCGTTAAAGTTGGTCTGGTTTTCAAATATTCCTGATATCTATATGCATGTGATCAATATGCTCATTCATATTGGCTTTTTCTCATCGGCCTTTTTCTTAACCAAACTGGGTTTCTTTGAATTAGCCAGATGGCTGCTGATATTGACCTTCATTAGCTACCTCTTTACCGCTATTTTGTTGTGGAAAATAAACCTCAATATTCAGTTTTACTTTTTGTTAGGGATGTTCGCCTCCCTCTACTTTTTTCATCAACATGAAACAAAACAGATGTGGATAACTCTGTGCACATTCTGTGGGCTGTTCATTTATTTTCAAACCGGATTTGTTTTTTCTGTACATAAAGAAGCATGGCAAACTAGCCTGATAAATGTAAATGGCTTTGCTTTGGCAATATCGTGCTTCATGCTTGCCACATGGATACGTTGGCAGATGGATAGCAGTTGGCAAAAAATTCGTGCGACTGAGCGAAAGACCAGTCAACTATTAAAAAAGGTGATACCTCAGCATATCTCAGAATATCTAATGTCAGCCCAGCAACAGGAACTCAGTACTTGCATTAACGAGCACGCCTTCACGAGTATTATATTTATTGATTTCACTCAGTTCACCCCCTTCAGTCGGCAAACTTCAGATAAAAATTTAGTGATGTTTTTGCACCGCATATATACGGTATTCGATACAATTGCAGAACAACACAATATAACTAAAATCAAAACTAATGGTGACCAATACATCGCAGCAGCAGGTCTGGATACGGCCCGATTGAGCGCTTATGAAACAAGTCAACATTGCTGTGAATTTGCGCTAGCTATAAGCAAAGAGTTTGAAATAGAAGCCGGTATTGATATCGGAATTAAAATTGGCATCGCTTCAGGTAACGCCATTTCGGGAATTATTGGCCACTCACGACCTGCGTTTGATGTTTGGGGCAATACCATGAATCTAGCCTCTCGACTAGAATCAACAGCAGCCAATAGAGAAATTCAAGTCTGTCAACAAACGATGCTGTATAGTATGCAGCATTATGAATTTTGTCCTGGCGCTACTAAGCAATTGAAGGGTTTGGGGCAAGTTACCGTGTATAAATTATTAGGTAAAAAATGATTATTACTGATTTTGACCAAGCTCACTTCCTAAATGAATATTGGCAAAAAAAACCCTGCATAATTAGAGGTTTTATTGATTCGTTCACCGATCCAATAGACGAGCACGAATTAGCGGGTTTGGCCCAAGAAGATGAAATAGATAGCCGCGTTGTTTCCTGTATTAATGGTCAATGGAGTGCTTATCAAGGACCCTTTGATACATTTGACGAAATTTGCACTGGCGCTTGGTCTTTGCTGGTCCAAGGTGTAGATCGCTACATTGATGACATTGACGAGTTAACTCAACTCGTCAGTTTTATTCCTAATTGGCGTCTTGATGATGTCATGATTAGCTTTTCTAACGAAGGTGCAGGTGTTGGCCCACACTCCGATGAATATGACGTATTTATTATACAGGGCAAAGGTTCAAGACGTTGGCAAGTGGGTTTACCTGGCAATTACACGGAGTCAGTCCCTCACCCTTTGCTAAAACAAATTGACGGCTTTTCACCTATTATTGACGAGATACTACTACCTGGCGATGTTGTTTATATTCCGCCAAAACATCCACATAATGGCGTCGCACTCTCTGATTGCTTAAATTATAGTATTGGTTTTAGGGCACCTACTTCGCTCGAAATATTGAGCGGTTTAGTTGATGAAAATAGCATCAACCCAGCCACATCAGCACGCTATACCGATCCAGAATTAATCACGCTCAGAGCAGAAAATAGCAAAAGCGCAGCGATCGATTTAGCTGAAATAACAAAAGTAAAACAACATCTCATTCAACTTATTAACTCTGAACAAGCAGAAAATGCACTTCTTCAATTGCTCAGTCGTCAAAGCCTGCCAAGCGACGAAGCTTTAAAAGCAGACTATACAATCGAAGAAACGTTTGAAGCATTATCACAAGGTGTTTCACTATGCAGAATGACTGGCGTTAAGCCGATTTATGCAGAGCATCAGGTTTCTGATAAATTTGTATTTTTTATTGATGGCAACCTATTTGCTGTGGCTAAGAGTCTAAGAAACGATTTCGAGACTTTGCTCAACAGCAGAGAGGTAACGGTAGGCATTGAGTTAACCGAGGACCTCATTAATAAGCCCGAATTTATCGCAGTTGTCGCTGAACTATTGAACGTCGGTTATTGGGTATTATTGGATTAGTAACGCCCTAAAATATAAAAACCCCCAACATTATTGCTAATATTCGGGGGTTATCTTTGCTGATTTTTCACTAGCTTATTAAACTAATTACATTCGGCGTTACATAAAAAGTGTTTGTCTTAATGCAGGCAAACACCTCTATCTTTATACTGATGCTAAGAGTTCGTTCAATGTCGCACTTGGGCGCATCGCTTCAGCTGCTAAATTATCATCGGCAAAGTAGTAGCCATTTAAGTCAACAGCAACGCCTTGAGCACCATTCAATTCGTTAACAATAGTCGCTTCTTGCGCAGTCATTGCTTCAGCTACCGGCTTAAATTGAGCTTGTAGACCTGCATCTCCCGTTTGAGCCGCAAGTTCTTGCGCCCAATACATTGCTAAGTAAAAGTGCGAACCACGGTTATCTAATTCATTTACTTTTCGTGATGGAGACTTATTTTCTTGTAAGAACTTCGCTGTTGCTCGGTCCAAGGTATCCGCCAATACTTTTGCTTTTGGCTTATCGCTTGTCACGCTTAAATGTTCCAAAGACGCCGCTAATGCTAAAAACTCACCCAGCGAATCCCATCGCAAATGGTTTTCTTTTTCGAACTGCTGCACATGTTTAGGTGCTGAACCACCCGCTCCTGTTTCGAACAGACCGCCACCATTCATCAAAGGAACAATAGACAACATTTTCGCGCTAGTGCCTAATTCTAAAATAGGGAACAAATCGGTTAAGTAATCGCGCAGCACGTTACCTGTGACCGATATGGTGTCCTCGCCCTTTGCACAACGCTGCAACGTAAACTCAGTTGCCTCTACAGGGCTCATAATTTGTATATCTAGCCCTGACGTGTCGTGATCTTTTAGATACATATTTACTTTTTTAATCATTTGCGCATCGTGTGCACGATCTTCATCCAACCAAAAAATAGCAGGAGTATTGGTCGCTCTAGCACGAGTAACCGCCAATTTGACCCAATCTTGTATTGGCGCATCTTTGGCCTGACACATTCTCCAAATGTCGCCATTTTCTACTTCGTGAGTAAGTAATACGTCACCGGCAGTATTAACCACACGGACGGTGCCAGCCTCAGACAATATAAATGTTTTGTCATGTGAACCATATTCTTCCGCCTTCTGCGCCATCAAACCAACGTTAGGCACAGAACCCATCGTAGTCGGATCAAATGCACCGTGCTTTTTGCAAAACTCAATGACCGAATCGAAAACACCCGCATAGTTGCGGTCTGGGATCATGAATTTGGTATCTTTTTGCTTACCATCTGGTCCCCACATTTGACCTGACGCACGGATTGCAGCAGGCATTGATGCGTCGATAATAACATCGCTTGGAACGTGCAAGTTTGTGATGCCACGGTCAGAGTCAACCATTGCCATATCAGGACGCGTACCATAGACAGCTTGAATGTCAGCTTCTATCTCAGCTTTTTCATCTGCCGGCAATGACGATATTTTATCGTAAACATCACCTAAGCCGTTTTTAACATCGACGCCAAGCTTTGCAAAAGTATCACCGTGTTTAGCAAATACGTCTTTATAAAACACTTCAACAGCGTGCCCAAATATAACTGGGTCCGACACTTTCATCATGGTTGCCTTCATATGCAGTGAAAGCAAAACGTCTTGTTCTTTCGCTGCTTCAATCTCTTTATCGAAAAAGCTAACTAAGGCATTCTTGCTCATCACTGATGCATCAATGACTTCTTTGTCTAATAACGAGACCTTTTCTTTAAGTGTCGTAACGGTGCCGCTCGCGTCGATAAATTCAATGCGCACATCTTGTGCGCCAGAAACAGTTGTTGATTTCTCACTTCCGTAAAAATCTCCCGATTGCATATGCGAAACGTGAGACTTCGAATCAGGCGCCCACGCTCCCATTGAATGTGGATTGATGCGAGCATACTGTTTTACTGAAGCAGGTGCCCGGCGGTCAGAGTTACCTTCACGTAAAACAGGATTTACCGAAGAACCTAATACTTTTGCGTAGGTTGCCTTTATTATTTTTTCTTCTTCAGTTTTTGCTTCTTCTGGATAATTTGGTAAAGCATAACCTTTGGCACGCAGTTCTTTTAACGCGGCTTGAAGCTGCGGTATTGAAGCACTGATATTAGGTAATTTGATGATGTTAGCTTCAGGGGTCTTAGCAAGTTCACCAAGCTCTGCAAGATCATCACCAATTCGTTGTTCTTCAGTTAAATAATCGGGGAAATTTGCAATGATTCTGCCTGCTAAAGAAATATCACGAGTTTCAACATCAATACCAGAAGAGGCAGTAAATGCCTTAATGATCGGCAAAAGTGATTGCGTGGCTAAAGCCGGCGCTTCATCGGTAATGGTGTAAATAATCTTGGATGTATCAGTAGTCATTAAAATTCCTAATGCTTGTTAACTGTAAAATAAAATAACGAGTTTGATTGAATGCAATGTTGTTAGATTACAATCAAAATTTAATCATTATTAAATGAAATCATGCATGCATGTAAATCTGAGTCGCGCATTTTAAAGGAATTTAAACAGTTTTTATATAGGAATAGGGTTATTTGAGGGTGACATCGTAACTCATCAGATGAGATCAACCGATTAAACTCAAGATTTGGTCAAATCAAGTGACCAACTATCAAGGTGTTCAGAGTTTATTGTAAAAATACTACACCATCAAATATACAAGTTTAACTTTTGCTAGAACAAATCAATCAATTTGAGTATCTTGCAGGCACAAACGTTTGTTATTGAGATATACATGAATTGCCACTGCGGCAGCAATCGCCAATTTTCAGAATGCTGTGAACCCATAATAAGAAATAAGAATGCCCAGCGTCCCGAGCAACTGATGCGGTCTCGGTACTCTGCGTACGTAGTCAAAAACTATGATTATCTTTTAACAACTTATGCTCCTGTTCAACAAAAGAACCTAAGTCTGCAGGCGCTACGTGAGAATTCAGAAAGCACTAAATGGTTGCGGCTTGAGGTGTTAGATACGACAGAAAGTGATGACGTCGGAACAGTTGAGTTTGTCGCTACTTATAGCATTGACGGCGATTTTTTTGCCATGCATGAACTTTCTAGTTTCATAAAACAGGATGGTAATTGGTATTATACCAGCGGCCTTACAAAAGAGAAAAGCGGACAAATCACACCGACTAGAAACGATCCTTGTCCGTGTGGCAGCGGCAAGAAATACAAAAAGTGCTGTCTTGCATAAGTCCTGTTTTGCATAAGTGCGGCTTAAACAAAGGATCTAATCTTCGACTTTGTCAAAGGCCCCCTTTTGTAAAAACGCAATAACTTGCTCAATGACAGCAGTATTGCGCATCATAAATGTATGCGTCACTGGCATAACAACGTGGTCTGTCATCCCCTCAAGCTTTGAACTTTGCACCGATACTTTGCCGTCATTGGGTTCAGGTAGCATTGTGGATAACACCAAATTAATACTGCGTGATCCAGCAATAATACCGACTTCAAAATGTGCCGGTCCCAATTGATTCGGCAAGCTATTCTTGGTTGCTGATAACTGCAGACCAGCCGGGCCATTAACGGTTTTAAAACCAGGTAAATTTTGTAGAATATCCACGACTTCACTGCCAGAATTTGGTGGACCCAACATGACTACCCTGCCAAGATTTTGCATATCATGCTTACGCAAAAATTGACGAACCAAAATGCCGCCCATGGAATGTGTTACAAAATGAATGGTATTTTGACGCTGCACTGTTTGTATGGCGTTTCCGATACTCCACTCTGCCAACGATTCAATATCATGTTTCGTTGAAGGGTAATCGACATTAACAACTTCATAGCCTTGCTTAACTAGCGCTTTTTCAAGCTTATGCATGGAAGACGCATTTCTAGCTAAGCCGTGCAGCAGAATGACAGCTTCGTTTTTAACGACTTCGCTTTTAACCATGTGCTTATAGAAACGCGAAGAAAAATGTAAATGGAGCGCTTGTTTCAAGCATAGTTTGCTTCCTTACCATCGCATAGAGCGAGCGGCTGCTTCGCTCTGTTGTCGTGTTGCTGCAATATAGCGTAGCTATAGTATGGCGTCCAAACAATATGACGACGCTATAAAATATTCAGCGGCGCAAAACTTTTTACCAAATCATCAACCGCTTTCATTTGTGACAAGTAGCCTTCCAACTTATCAAGAGGCAATGCACACGGGCCGTCACATTTAGCTTCATCAGGGTTAGGGTGAGATTCAATGAACAAACCAGCAATGCCAAGCGCCATGCCACTGCGCGCAAGCTCAGCGGCTTGCTGCCTGCGGCCTCCCGCAGAGTCACTGCGACCCCCAGGTTGCTGCAATGCGTGCGTGGCATCAAAAATCACGGGCGCCATGGTTTTCATTTCGTCCATACCCAACATATCAACAATCAGGTTATTGTATCCGTAGCAGGACCCTCGCTCGCACAGCAGAATTTTTTCATTTCCCGCTTCTGCAAACTTAGTAATAATGTGGCGCATTTCGTGTGGGGCTAAAAATTGCGGTTTTTTAACATTAATTACCGCGTTGGTTTTTGCCATTGCCACTACGAGATCGGTTTGGCGGGCTAAAAATGCAGGAAGCTGGATAACATCGACCACTTCAGCTACTGGCGCCGCCTGAAAAGGCTCATGGACATCAGTAATAATCGGTACATGAAACTGACTTTTGATTTCTTCAAAAATTCTCAAGCCTTCTTCTAAGCCAGGTCCACGATACGAATTTACAGAGCTTCTGTTTGCTTTATCAAATGATGCCTTAAACACATATGGAATACCTAACTTAGTAGTTACTTCCTTATATTTTTCAGCAATTTGCATAGCTAAATCACGTGATTCTAAAACATTCATGCCACCAAAAAGAACAAATGGCGCATTATTATCGACGGTGAGATCTTGTACTTTTACTTGTGTAATCAAAACAGAGTAATCCTAGGGTCAATGAGTCAAATTATAGATTATAAATAACGTAAAACAGAGGCTATGCTAATGGATATTCAGCGTCTAGCAGAGCTCCGTAATAAAGGCCAGCACCTATGCCAAAAAAGAAAACGGCTGTTTAGAAAATGCAACTGATGCAGTTAGCATCAACCAAATAACGGCGCAAACAAAACCGATAACTCGCGAACGGTTTGTTTTCGCCCATTTTAATGCAAAAAATCCTGACACAATATACATAATGACACCGATCACTTTACTGGCAACCCAACCATCAACCTCCACCATACTAGAGAGTGTTAATAACCAAATAGCGGTTCCCAGTAGTACCGTATCTACAAGGTGAGGCGTTATTTTAAGCCACTTCTGTTGCAATATGTTACTGCCCTTTAGCGTCAGCGCAAAGCGGAATGAGAAAAACGCGAGGCTTATCACCACTGCGGCTACGTGAATATGTATTGCTGCTTGATACATGTCGTTGTCCTTTTTTATTTTTATTGAACTGTTGTTCGTCGTTTTAAATATTGAGCCAGTGATTAAAGCATCCAACGTCCTAACGTAGCTCTATCCAATCCGCTTAAATCTTTGTGTGTTGTCACTTCTTTGTAACCGGCTTCATGTAAAAGTTCTTGAATCACTTCAGCTTGTTCATGTCCATGCTCAAGCAGCAAATAACCAGCCGTATTCAAAAAGTGAGGAGCGCGCAAAATAATATGCCTGATGTCATCCAAACCGTCTACACCAGAAGTTAATGCGCTGTCAGGTTCAAAACGAACGTCTCCTTGCTGAAGCCAGCTAGAGCTTGCTTCTACATAAGGCGGGTTTGAAACAATCAAATCGAAGCGCTTCGCTGCTGGAACGGCCGAAAACCAATCACTTAAGAAAAAATCGACCTTAAGTTGGTTCGAGCGAGCATTCGCGTTTGCAAGTTCAACTATTTCACTTTTAAAATCACATCCCATTACACTCCACTGTGGACATTCTGATTTTATTGCGAGAGCAATCGCGCCTGTTCCTGTTCCCAGATCGAGTATGCTAGCGTCTTTTACTAGTGACAGTGATACTGCCGTTTCAACTATAATTTCAGAGTCAGCGCGAGGTATTAGGGTCTGCTCTGACACTTTCAAATTGAGAGTCCAGAACGGCTGATGACCAACAATATATGCTACAGGAACTCCAGATATACGTTTACTCAGCATCGTTGATAGCAGCTTCTTAGCGCTATCACAAAGTTTTGCATCGCTTTGTGTGATCAGCTGCAGAGATGTTTTGTCGAATGCTTGTTCTACAAAAATCGACGCTTCGAGAATAGGCTCATTAAAAGTCAGGTTTTCTTGGTGTTCCGCTAGTAACTTTCGACTAGCGGACAAAGCATCCGCGATGGTGATGCATTCGTTAATGCTCTCAGTAATGACGTTAACGTGCGCCGCGCTTGCACCATTGAACGGTATCCCATTTTCAGTAAGCATCACTTAAAAACTAATACTCGTCAGACAATGAGGCGAGCATGTCCGCCTGGTGTTCTTGGCGAATAGGCTCCATTAATGCGCCTAAATCACCCGCAATTACGTCATCTAATTTATATAATGTTAAGTTAATTCTATGGTCAGTCACACGGCCCTGCGGGAAGTTGTAGGTGCGTATACGCTCCGAACGATCGCCGCTGCCTACGAGTGTTTTTCTGGTGCTGGCCTCTTCGGCGTTACGTTTGTCTTCTTCAATCTTATTCAAGCGAGCTTGCAGTACTGACATCGCCTTCGCCCTATTTTTATGCTGCGAACGCTCATCCTGGCATTCCACCACAACGCCAGTGGGTATATGTGTAAGTCTGATTGCTGAGTCAGTTTTGTTGACGTGCTGACCACCGGCTCCCGATGCTCTGAACGTATCAACGCGAAGGTCCGCAGGATTAATTTCAATCGCCTGCGATTCAGGAACTTCAGGTAAAACAGCAACAGTGCAGGCTGATGTATGAATACGTCCTTGAGATTCCGTTTCCGGTACCCGCTGAACGCGATGCCCGCCGGATTCAAACTTCATTACACCGTATGCGCCATCACCGCTTATATTAACGATTATTTCTTTAAAACCACCGTGATCACCTTCATTAGCGCTGATCAACTCTAGTTTCCAGCCTTTCGTTTCAGCGTAACGGCTGTACATACGGAAGAGATCGCCTGCAAATATAGCGGCTTCATCACCGCCAGCACCTGCGCGAATTTCTAAGAAACAGCTGTTGTCGTCGTTAGGATCTGTCGGCAAGAGCAATATTTGCAAGCTAGTTTCTAACGTTTCGACACGTGCCTTGCTGTCTTTCAACTCCTCTTGTGCCATTTCTTTCATTTCTGGATCGTTTTCCTGCAGCATTTCTAGCGCAGACTCAACATCCTTTTGCGCCGATTGATAGCTGCCAAACTGTTTCACAACTTCTTCTAATTGAGCATATTCTTTAGACAAATTGCGGAATTTTTCTTGATTACCAATTACACTAGCATCGCCTAATAAGGCCTGAACTTCTTCAAAGCGTTCAACCAACGATTCTAATTTATGCACTACGGACTGTTTCATTGTTTTCCTGTTTTTCTTTTAACTGTGCCTTCTAAACCTAGAGCTTTTGCTAAAAACTTTAGATTATCATCGTCGGACAGTTTACTGGCTTGTTGCAAAGCCTTTGTTGGTCCGTGCAACATAGCTTGGGTTAACTTGAAGGCCAACTCTTTCATAGCCTCATCTGGCGCAATGCCATCGCCAATCTGTTTCAATGCTTTTTGCAGAGCGTCATCGCGGGTTTTTTCCGCTTTTTCACGATAGTTTTTTATGAGATCAACATTTTGATAATGTTGTTGCCAATAACCATAGCTGGCAACCATACCGCCAATCATGTGTTCGGCTTGTTGCGCTGCAACTTCTCGGTTTGCTACGTTTTGCTCTACAATATTCTGCAAGTCATCCACGGTATACAAATACGCGTCATCTAACTCACCCACTTCGTTTTCAATATCTCGAGGCACGGCCAAATCAATCAGCAGCATCGGTTTGTGCTTTCTCACTTTAAGCGCTGTCGCCACCGTACTTCTGCTTATTAGTGGCAGTGAACTTGCTGTTGAGCTAATCACTATATCGGCTTGCGCTAAATGCTCTGGTATTTGACTGATAGTAATGGCTTTACCACCCAGGCTGTCTGCTAGCTTACTGGCTCGAGAAAGGGTTCTATTCGCCACTGTAATCGACTTTGCTTCAGCGTCAACCAAATGTTTTGCGACTAGTTCAATCGTTTCTCCCGCGCCAATTAGCAGCACGTTACTGTGTGTTAACTTTGAAAATATTTGCTTTGCTAGTTGAACAGCCGCGAAAGCCACAGAAACTGCGTTTGCGCCAATTTCAGTCTCAGTACGCACTTGTTTGGCGACTGAAAATGTCGACTGAAATAGCTTTTCAAATTCTGTGCTGATTTTACCCGCGTTTTTTGATTCCGTATATGCCTGCTTCACTTGTCCTAAGATTTGCGGCTCTCCGACAATCAAAGAGTCTAATCCGCATGCAACTCGCATAAGATGATTGATTGCATCATCTCCATGCTTCACGTAGCTGTGCTGTCGAACCGTTTCGTGATCAGTTTGGTGAAAGTCAGCCAACCATTCCGATAGTTTTTGAGCATCCTCAGGTTCTTTTGCTTGTATATATACTTCCGTTCTATTGCAAGTGGATAATATAACCACTTGCTCTGCACTTGTGTATTGCGGACAAGATTGCAGCGCGTGCGCGAGTTTGTCCGGAGAAAAAGCGACTTTTTCCCGCAACTTTACCGGTGCAGACTTATGATTAATCCCGAGCGCAATGATGGTCATTTAAAAAAGGTAGAGATGCCTAATTGACTAAGTTCGCGGCATTGTACGAAAAAGCGTATATGATTGAAAGAAATTGAGATTAAAGAATTCGTTAAAGGTGGACGTATTTCTGTTGTTTTTGCTTTTTTTGGTAAAAGGATGACGCCACTTTTAACCTTTTAAATGCTGCTAATTGATGGTTCTTAACGAACGGAAGCTTGCGAAACAGAGCGTCAGTCGTCAATAGAACATAACAAGCATAGAGAACTTCTTCATAAAATGATTACGCTAATTTAATTTAAACGTCAAAAATGCTAATCTCCTCAGGGTTTTTTAATTCAGGGCGATTCAGTGCTTACCTTTTCATCATATCGAGTTTTCGGTGTTTGTCTTTTTTTGCTGTTGCTTAGCGGATGTAAGAATACCCTTAATTTAGACAAGCGAGCAGAAATCGATATGTCCGCTGGCTATCTGCAGCTGCCAAATCAGGAAAAACTCAGATTGATGAGTCATTGGGAACTGACCGGTAAAATTGCAGTAATAACGCCTGATGAGCGCAAGAGTGCCTACCTAAATTGGCAGCAAGCAAATCAGTCCATTGACTTTCGGCTGACCAACCTAATAGGCGTATCGCTGTTAAATTTACACTACGACGGAAAAATTGCACGCTTAGATGCTGATGGTGAAAACTACGAAGACGTGTCAACTGAAGCGCTGATTTACAGAACTACTGGGTGGATATTGCCGCTTGATAACTTACCTCAGTGGATTAAAGGCTCCGCAAATGAACAGGACCAAGTTTTTTTAAACGAAAGCGGCTTACCTCAACGCATCCAACCTGTTTGTGCAACTTGCTTTGGCTGGGAAATCACCTACAGCCAATATAAACAGGTACAGGGTGTGTGGCTGCCCTTTTCTGTTGAAGTTAATAACCCGATTAAGCAAACTCGATTAAAATTTAAGGTTAACCAGTGGCAGAGAAAATAAAGTGGTATCCAAGCCCAGCAAAGCTCAACCTGTTTTTGCACATCAATGGACGATATGAAAATGGATATCATCAGCTGCAAAGCTTATTTCAGCTATTAGATTACGGCGATGACATTGGCTTTGTTGTTAATCATAAGAACGAAATCAATATAGCTGAGCAAATATCGGGTGTGCCTGAACACGAAAACTTAGTCTACCGAGCTGCTATCGCGCTGAAGCCCTTTGCAGCAGAAAAATCAGGTTGCACAATATACATTAATAAAAGATTACC
Source organism: Glaciecola nitratireducens FR1064 (assembly GCF_000226565.1). Taxonomy (NCBI): domain Bacteria; kingdom Pseudomonadati; phylum Pseudomonadota; class Gammaproteobacteria; order Alteromonadales; family Alteromonadaceae; genus Brumicola; species Brumicola nitratireducens. The sequence continues at coordinate 2,379,520 of NC_016041.1, forward strand.
TCTCGGCGGCGGGATCGGTGGCGGATCTTCAAACGCAGCCACTGTATTACTTGTGTTAAATCAACTATGGGGCTGCAATCTCGACACGTTCGCCTTAGCCGACATTGGATTGGCGCTAGGTGCTGACGTTCCTATTTTCGTGCACGGCAACACCGCATTCGCAGAAGGCGTAGGTGAAGTATTATTACCAACCACGACACCTGAAAAATGGTATTTGGTAGCGACGCCCAATGTGGCAATATCAACCAAAGCTATTTTTACGTCTGTAGATTTACCGCGAAATACCCCAAAGATTGATTTCAAAACGTACCGTTTTGAAGAAACTCACAACGATTGCCAAACTTTAGTGGAGAAAACGCATAAGGAAGTTGCAAATTTATTACAGTGGTTGGTACACTACGCACCGTCCCGGATGACTGGAACAGGTGCAAGTGTTTTTGCAGTTTTCGATGCGAAAGAAAACGCAGACAAGGTTCTCCACTTGCTACCCGAATGTTACACTGGTTTTGTTGCTAAAGGCGTTAACCTTTCAGGTTTGCATATCGCCTTGGGTATGCAACACAGCTAACATCCAGTTCTTGGACAAGCTAAAACCTTATTGGGGTATAGCCAAGTTGGTAAGGCAGCGGGTTTTGATCCCGCCATTCGTAGGTTCAAGTCCTGCTACCCCAGCCACCATCTAAACAACGCACTGAGGATTATCTTGTGCCTGATATGAAGCTTTTTGCAGGAAATGCTGTACCTGAACTCGCCCAGAAAGTCGCCGAACGTTTATACACTAAATTAGGAAATGCCAGTGTTGGTCGTTTTAGTGATGGTGAAATTTGCGTAGAAATCCATGAAAACGTGCGTGGTTCTGACGTTTTCATTATTCAATCTACTTGTGCGCCGACGAATGATAATTTGATGGAATTGATTGTCATGATTGATGCTTTTCGTCGTGCATCTGCCGGTCGTATCACAGCGGTTATTCCTTACTTTGGTTATGCTCGTCAAGACAGACGAGTACGCTCGGCAAGGGTTCCGATTACCGCTAAAGTAGTTGCTGACTTCCTATCGAACGTTGGCGTAGATCGAGTGCTGACGATTGATTTACACGCAGAACAGATTCAAGGTTTCTTTGATGTGCCGGTAGACAATGCCTTCGGTACACCGATATTGCTCGATGACATGTTCCAGCGTGATTTTGTTCGACCTATTGTCGTGTCTCCTGACATCGGCGGCGTTGTAAGAGCTCGAGCAACAGCAAAATTATTGAACGATACAGACCTTGCAATTATCGATAAGCGTCGACCTAAAGCGAACGTTGCTCAAGTCATGAATATTATCGGTGATGTTAAAGGGCGCGACTGTATTATCGTCGATGACATGATTGACACCGGCGGAACGCTAGCGAAAGCAGCTGAAGCATTGAAAGAACATGGAGCTGCAAGAGTCTTTGCATACGCAACACATGCAATATTCTCTGGTAACGCTGTGCAGAATCTTCGAGACTCTGTTATTGATGAAATTATTATTACTGACAGTATCCCACTTAGCGCAGAAATGAGAGCATTGAAGAAAGTGAAACAATTATCACTGTCAGAAATGTTAGCGGAAACCATTCGACGTATTAGCAACGAAGAATCTATATCTGCAATGTTTGAATACTAAATCATAGCTCATTTGTAAAAGCCGCAGAGCGTTAACGTTCAGCGGCTTTTTTGTTTATGGACTTTCTCAAAAGAAGCTCCTAACTCTAACACCACTGCCCTTTTGCGACCTCAAACTATGATATAAACCTGTGGCGATTAATAGTAAGATATTCCCACGTTCAATTACGCCAACTTACGTTTTAAGGAAGGAGCAGTATGTCAGCATCAAAAGTTTCTATTACCAGCTTAATATTGGTAAGCGCAATGTTATCGGGCTGCGGTGAAAAAACCGAAAAAGAAGAGTCCACGCTTAATTCTTCAACTGAAATGAGTCAAGACAACCAGTCAAATCTATCTGATGATAAAAACACACAAGAATCTACAACAAGTGCTAACGATAAAGTTACAGAACTTGGATTGAGTGATGATATGCAAGAACTCAAAAGTGATAAATCAAAATTACTAACGTTGAAAGGCCAGGTTTTATTTCAAGAGTTTGAAGGTGGCTTTTTTGGTTTTATCGATGAAAATGGAAATAAGTACACGCCTATTGGAATGGATAAAAAGCATTTAAGGCACGGTTTAGTAATAGAATTAAGCGGTAGAGTTATACCGGACATGATCACTACAACCCAGTTTGGTGAAGCGATTAAAGTTGAAAGCGTCTCTATTATAGATGAATCAAACGCTGCAGAGCTAGGGCGCCCAGAGCTCACTAAAAAAGACATCTAAGGTGATCTGAGCCAGTTCTTTATTGCGAATTATTCACAAAAATTATGCACAGAATATAGTCATTAAAGATACGAACGTTACTATCCGCACCCTGAGGTAAAAATAAAACGTTCGGACTTCATCGTAATTTACGCTATCTGAGGCCAACTTTACGTTGTTTGTTAATAATCACAGTGATAGAATGCGCCGCCCGTTTTAGTACGGGCTTTTGTTTTTTACTGTGTTGTGTTCTTAATTCGTATTATTTTATGTAGGTCATTTTTCCTTGCATATACCAATAGAATTAGGCAACAGCATATAAAAAGTAAGGAACGACAACGTACTCGATTTGGTCGCGAAATCGAGTTTATTAAACTACTATATTTGGAGACATAACATGTCTGACGCAATTTTTAAATTGGATGCAACTATCCGAACTGACCTAGGGAAAGGTGCGAGCCGCCGCCTTCGTCTACAGGATAAAGTGCCTGCAATCGTATACGGTGGTGATGAAGCACCAGTATCTATTACGCTTGATCACAACAAAGTGAACCAAGCACAAGATTTCGAAGCTTTTTACTCACACGTGTTGACTATCAACATCGAAGGTAAAAAAGTAGAAGCACTTGTAAAAGATATGCAACGTCACCCTTACAAGCCAAAAGTAACGCACATCGATTTCCAGCGTGTTATTGCTGGCCAATCATTAACGACTAATGTTCCTATTCACTTTATTAACGAAGCTGAATCTGATGCGATTAAATTTAATGGCGGTCACGCTGAGCATCACATGAACGACATCGAAATCACTTGTTTGCCTAAAAACCTACCAGAATATATCGAAGTTGATTTGAAGAACATTGAAATTGGTCAAACAATTCACTTGTCTGACGTTACCTTCCCTAAAGGCGTTGAGTCAGTAGAGTTAGGCAAAGGCGAAGAGCATGATTTAGCAGTTGTTACTGTTAAAACAGCTAAAGGCCCAAGCGTTGAAGAAGATGCTGACGATGCAGCTGAAGGTGAAGCAGACACTACTGCGGAATAATCAGTTTGTCTGACATTCGTCTAATCGTGGGCCTGGGTAATCCAGGCCCCGAATATCAAAACACTCGTCACAATGCGGGTGCTATGTTTGTTGAAAGCTTAGCTTCAAGGTTTAACTGCCCTTTAAAGTTTGAAAGTAAGTTTTTTGGTTTCACTGGTCGCTTTACTCTGCACGGTAGAGACATCCGCTTACTCATTCCAACAACCTTCATGAATAGAAGTGGGCAAGCCGTTGCTGCATTAGCGAACTTCTACAAAATAGATTACACCCAACTATTAGTTGCGTTCGATGAACTCGACTTTGAGCCCGGCATCGCTAAATTTAAAATAGGCGGAAGCTCTACGCAGAATGGCATTCGCGACATTGTTGCCAATTTAGCCAATCAGCGTGAATTTTTGCGTTTGAGAATAGGAATTGGCCATCCCGGTCACAAAGGTAAAGTGACGGGTCATGTTTTAGGTAAAGCTTCACAAGCTGAGCAAGAAAAAATAGATGCGGCTATAGACGAAGCTATACGCTGCACAGAAATATTGATTAAACAAGATTTAGTCTCTGCCACACAGCGCTTACACTCTTTTAAAGCGGATTAAGTATTATTTGGTATTGCGCATAGCGCAGTACTTCTCAAGAAATAGATATTAAAGGACAACGAATATGGGTTTCAAATGCGGCATTGTCGGCCTTCCGAACGTAGGTAAATCTACTCTTTTTAATGCATTGACTAAAGCAGGCATAGAAGCAGCCAACTTTCCGTTTTGCACGATTGAGCCTAACACTGGCGTCGTACCCGTTCCTGACGAACGCTTAACTGCATTAGCAGAAATAGTTAAACCTCAGCGTGTTATTCCTACAACTATGGAGTTTGTAGACATTGCAGGCTTGGTTGCTGGTGCATCAAAAGGTGAAGGTTTAGGTAATAAGTTTTTGGCAAATATCAGAGAGACCGATGCTATCGGTCACGTTGTGCGTTGTTTTGACGACGAAAACATTATTCATGTTGCAGGTAAAGTGGATCCTCAGGAAGATATTGATGTAATTAATACCGAACTAGCCCTCTCCGATTTAGAAACTGCAGAAAAAGCGATGCTTCGCGTTGGTAAACGAGCGAAGAGCGGTGATTCTGATGCTAAATTTGAACTGAAAGTACTGGAAAAGTTGCTACCGCACTTAAATGAGGGAGAGTTACTGCGCTCTGTTCAACTGAGTAAAGAAGAACATGCGGCAATTGCCTATATGAACTTCTTAACGTTAAAGCCAACGATGTATATTGCCAACGTTAACGAAGAGGGCTTTGAAAAGAATCCATACCTTGACAAGGTGCGTGCGATAGCTGAAGCCGAAGGCGCTATTGTTGTTAGCGTTTGCGCAGCGATTGAATCAGATATTGCAGAACTAGACGAAGAAGAAAAAGCCGAGTTTATGGCTGAGCTAGGGCTAACTGAGCCTGGTTTGAATCGCGTAATTCGCGCTGGTTATAGCCTCTTAACGCTCGAGACATATTTTACAGCTGGCGTAAAAGAAGTGAGAGCTTGGACTTACCCTATCGGTTCAACCGCGCCACAAGGTGCCGGTAAAATTCATACAGACTTTGAAAAAGGTTTCATCCGTGCTGAAATTATTGGTTATGATGACTACATTGCATGCAGAGGCGAATCGGGTGCCAAAGATGCAGGTAAATGGCGTTTAGAAGGTAAAGAATACATCCTAAAAGACGGCGATGTAATTCACTTTAGATTTAACGTATAGAACAAGTTTAAGCCCACTATATAACGAATATACTGGGCTTTTTTTTCAACGCTCAACGCCATTATTGAGACCTAAAATACGGTACCAACTTAGGCAACATTTTACTTTAATTTTTCTTCATAAATATTTCACACTCTCTACAAAACCCAAATGTTAGATTCATCGTACAAAAGCGACATTATGTAAATACGACTTACCAGCGTAGGTCGGCGTTACGTCAATAGTATTTGGTGAACAGACGATATGAAAACACAGCTTCCTTTATTACCCGGCGAAACCGCCTTGCCCAGTGCGCCGAACGTCATGCTGGACGATGGTACAAACTGTATACCGCAACATTACTTGTCTTATCATCATACAAAAGACTCTGTAGAAGACATAGTCGCTGAAATAAGCTACGACCCAAGCTATCTCCTATTTGTCGATGAAGACAACGGTGGGATATTCATTCAGGTCGGTATCATTGGTGTAGATAACTATCTAAGTCGACAATCGCAAGAAAGCCTAAAAATCGTGTATGGACGACGTTGGCGTGTTGAACCTCAGCTTCCCTCTTCTGAAATTATACAAACTGCATTTTTAGCACTAATGAAAGCCAGAGAGCACGAAGTGCGAGAGCTCATCAAGTACAAAGAAAAAACAAGGTAACTACACCCTTTAGTTGCCATCATGACTTGCCGCTAATGGCGATGTCGCGCAGAACAAATGCAAATGATGAGAGTGCTTGCATGAGCGAAACTAAACTCAAGGAAGTGTTGGCTAAATTACAGTACGATGAAGGCCACTTTGCGCTTACTCAGATTTTGCCACTGAATGGTGAACAACAGCTTATTACCATTGAATATAAAAAATCAGAGGCGACAAAATTGCCTGAATTGCTATCGCTAACAAAGCTAAATGTGATCATTGAAGAATCAACAGAAAATGCATTTTTATTTAGTCTTATGGACGCACTGCTGCATTTGAGTAACCGCCATGTAGAGGAACATTTTACTTTTAAGACATTTGCACGCTTTTCGAGAAAAAATAGCATTGGAAAGATAAGCGATTTGTCAGCTAAAACCCGACACAAAGGCCTCACGGAAAATGATGCAAACTTCGCCGTCGCATTTAAACAAAGTAACTACGAAACCGATGAAACGAGAGTGCCTAGATTATCAGACTCGGTGTTAGGGCAAAAACTCGCTCTGCAAATGCAAAAATTCAATATAGGAACCGGAATATTACCGAGAAAACACCCTTAATGTTGGTCATTATTTAGCTTTCTTGATTATTTTGTGTCCAACCAGTTATTTCATGCAAAAAAGGGGTTGACGACCTCACTTCAACTGAGCATAATACGCGCCACTCTGAAACAGACAAGCGCTGTGAGGGGTAATGATGGCTACGTAGCTCAGCTGGTTAGAGCACATCACTCATAATGATGGGGTCGCAGGTTCGAGTCCCGCCGTAGCCACCAATTCACTTATTAGGAATAATATGTGACTGAGATATGCGGGAGTGGTGGAATTGGTAGACACGCTGGATTTAGGTTCCAGTGCTTCACGGCGTGAGAGTTCAAGTCTCTCCTTCCGCACCAAAAAAAAACTGTTGGGGTATAGCCAAGTTGGTAAGGCAACGGGTTTTGATCCCGTCATTCGTAGGTTCGAGTCCTGCTACCCCAGCCAATCAGTTTTTTAAAACTCAAAATTTTGAGTTGTAATTTAGAACATCCTTGATTACTCTTGGGGTATAGCCAAGTTGGTAAGGCAACGGGTTTTGATCCCGTCATTCGTAGGTTCGAGTCCTGCTACCCCAGCCAAATTTCACGAACGCCGGTTTATCCGGCGTTTTTGCGTTTTAAAGGAAAAGAATTTTGTTACTTGACTCAGTCACGAAGAACCAAACCCTCAGCACCGAATTTTCAGACATTTTTTCTCAATTATTTTTTAATGCCAGTGAGGCCGTCACTAACACTGTCGACTTCATCAACATGGTGTTGTGGGGTGATGGGCAGGTGCTTATCTTCATGCTCTTGATTGCGGGCGTCTGGTTTACAGTAAAACTTAAATTCATCCAGTTACTAAACTTCAAACATATGTTTTCCTTGCTGAAAGGCAGTAGCAAAAGTGACGCCGCGGGGATCAGTTCGTTCCAAGCGCTATGCACTAGCCTATCGGCGAGAGTCGGCACCGGTAATTTAGCCGGTGTTGCTGTGGCTATATCATTAGGTGGTGCTGGCGCAATATTTTGGATGTGGGTTATTGCCCTGCTCGGCATGGCAACTGGTTATGCTGAAAGCGTATTAGGCCAAGTATATAAAATAAAAGATGAGAACGGTGAATATAGAGGCGGCCCAGCATACTATATCAAGCAAGGTTTAAATAATTCGTGGTTCGCTATTCTATTTGCCCTATGTTTATTTTTTGGCTATGGATTTGTATTTTCAGCGGTTCAAGCGAATACTATCACTGACGCGCTCAGCAATAGCTATGGCATCGAAACCTTTCATTCAGGACTGGTCATTATCATCTTAGCGGGTTTAATCGTCATTGGCGGTTTGCGCGCAATTGCAAGATTTGCCGAATGGATTGTCCCTTTTATGGGGATCGCATACGTTTTAGTTGCCCTTGTTATTACCATTATCAATATTCAATTATTGCCTGACGTTATCATAGACATCGTAAAATCTGCGTTTGGTTTACAAGAAGCTGGAGCCGGTGCATTTGCCGCGGCAGTGAAGAATGGGATACAGCGTGGATTATATTCTAACGAAGCGGGTTCCGGCAGTGTACCGCACGCTGCGGCTAGTGCATCTCCTCATCCTAACCATCCTGTATCACAAGGCTATATACAAATGCTCGGCGTATTTATCGATACGATGATTTTGTGCACTTGCACTGCTTTCATCATATTGCTAGCTGGTCACGGCAATGAAGTTGGTCAAATGGAAGGTATTCGATTAACCCAGACTGCGATGGAGAGTCACCTGGGAGCCTACGGCGGCGATTTTGTTGCAGCAGCGATTAGTTTGTTTGCATTTACCTCAGTGGTCGCAAACTACGCTTACGGTGAGAGTAATTTACATGTGTTTAAACTAGACAACAAATATGGCCGAGCTTTTTACACGACGGGCTATCTTGCGATGATTTTGTGGGGCTCTATGGCTGCAGTGCCTAAAGTTTGGGCAATGGCAGATATGGCGTTAGGCTTGATGACCGTCGTAAACATCATCGCTATAGTATTGCTTACACCTACCATTGTAGCGGTTACAAAAGACTACAATGAAAAGCGCAAGAACCAAGCTAAGATGGATTTTGTGGAAGCTGATTGCAACATTCAAGGTAGCACAGAAGACAAAATCTGGAAGTAAGAACAAATATTCTATTGGTGGGCTACTTAAATAAAGGATACTCACCAATAGAAAACACTGCCTGCGTATGAACTCATTCGATATAGTTCGCAGAAATGTACACTAACTACATATACATCACCTATATATACATCGCCTATATATGCATAAAGAGCTGAATGACAAGCAAAATGACTATAAGTGGTATTACCCACTTCATAAACTTAGCTTGAGTTTCAGGAGATATCCTCATATTTGACTTCTCAAGCATCGGAACGATAACGATTAAGGCAATAAACAACACTGCCAAAATACCTAAAACTGCCATAACTATTTCCTTATTTAAGATGTAGCGTTAATCCGCTACTTTCTCACTGTTTTTAGACTTCTTTGTGCCCTGTACTGGGCCATGAGTAATAGTTAAAGACTATTGCTATTCAATACCCATCGCGTATTTCAGTGCTTTATTCTTGATTGGTCCGGCCTTGTTAGCCACTCGAACGCCAAGATTACGAAGCAATTTCAGAGGCGCCACATCATTACTGAAGGTTTGATAGAACACGTCCATCGCACTCATCATAAGCAAGTTTGGTGTTCGCCTCTTATTTTCGTAATCAAGTAGTGCTTCGTGATTAGACTCAGTAATGGGGTTGTTTTTGATCGATTCAACTAACGCTGCAACATCTTTAAAACCAAGATTCACACCTTGTCCCGCCAATGGATTAATTTGATGTGCCGCGTCTCCGATTAATACCACGTTGTTTCGCGAATATCGGTTAGCGTGCATCCGTCGCAGTGGAAAAGCGGTTTTATCTACTACCTCGAATTCTCCTAAACTCGGTGGAAACCGAGCTAGAATGTCCTTTTTAATCTCTTGAATACTGGTATTTCGAATATGTTGGCTTGTCGCTGAATCCGCATACCAGACTAAGTTAGCGTAACCATCAAACAAAGGGAGGAAAGCAATCGGTCCCTGTGGTGTAAACTGCTGCCATGTTGCAGATTCAAATTCCGACATCATTTTTACTAACAAGACATTCGCACGCTGTTCGTATTGCCAACCTGTAATGCCAATATTTGCTTCTTCGCGCAGCTGAGAGTTTCCGCCATCGGCACCAATCAGAATGTTAGCGTGAATATGACTACCGTTGTCTAGCGCTATACAACCGTTTGAAGCATTGATATCGACCGCTCTAGCATACACTACTTGAATATTATCAGCGTGCTCACCTTCAATCGTCTCCAACAGAGCGAGCTGCAATATTCGGTTTTCAACGAAGTAACCTAAATAATTCTCTCCTATCTGTGAAGCTTCAAAATGCAGAGGACTGGCGGCGTTTTCCCAAACTGATAGGCGTTGATATTGCTGGCATCGCATGGCCAACACCTTATCCCACACGTTGTATCGTTGCAGAAGGCGCTGAGTAAAGCGATTCAGGGCAGAGACCCTTAAATCAGGTAAGCTGTCCACGTTGAATGGTTCTGGCTGGCGAGCTTCTATTACAGCTACTTTATATCCCAATTCTGACAGGCCAATAGCCATAGCGCCACCAATCATGCCGCCACCAAAAATGCAGTAATCTGCGATTATGTCCATGCGTTCCCACTCTTTCTGCCGCTAAATGTGTTCATTCGCTGTCTCTACTCCACTACTTTTATTTAACCTTAATGCTAGTTTGTCATTTATGTGAAGATATGACTTAAAAAATAGACTGTTCAGCAGCGGACTTCAAAATAGTTGTTAGCTTTTGATTACGTTCTAATGAATAAAGAGTTCACGTTTTAAGTCACCTTCATTGCGGAACCTTTCGTTGCGAAACCCTTCATTGAGTAACAATAGCTAATAAAAAATATGACCTTAAATAAATCTTCAGGGGCTTAGCAAACGCATCAAGATACAACGCTAGCATAATATTGATCTCAGTTCCGTCGAGATTCACTTCAGAGCCCCGCTTATTCAACATCCCGATGACGCTGTCTCTGTTACGTTTCATAATATCGTTAATATGCACATCCGCCAACTCGACAAAATGATAATTGGGCGATAGTCAAAGCAATGAGCAGTTATTTCTTGCTTAAGTTCTGCTAATTATCTTTATTTGTGCAGAGAATGTAACGATTAAACAACGATGCTCTGGCAATAAAAAAGAAAAGATAGATGACTGACCGGTTTGCACTAGCGTCTGTCACTGTTTCAGTCTAAAATGGACGGTTACACACAATCATTCTTACTAGAATGAATAATCGACACGAACTCGAGAAAATCGTTCGTTCGAACCGTAACGACCTAATAAAAGACGAAATATTGCCACTATGAACAAGAAGTTATTTATCAAAACCTGGGGCTGTCAGATGAACGAGTATGATTCTGAGAAGATGGCAGATCTCCTTGACTCAACTCATGGCTATACGCTAGCGGAAGAAGCTGAAGATGCAGATGTTATCTTGCTGAATACCTGCTCAATTCGCGAAAAAGCACAGGAAAAGGTATTTCATCAATTAGGTCGCTGGAAGAACCTCAAACAAACTAAGCCTGACTTAATCATCGGCGTTGGCGGTTGCGTTGCATCGCAAGAAGGCGCGGAAATAAGAAAACGTGCCCCTTACGTAGATATCGTATTTGGGCCACAAACACTGCATCGCTTGCCAGAAATGATTAAGCAAATCAAAGGCGGTGACAAGTCCGTTGTTGATGTTAGCTTTCCTGAAATCGAAAAATTTGACCGTTTGCCTGAACCTCGTGCAGACGGACCAACAGCTTTCGTATCTATCATGGAAGGTTGTTCAAAATATTGTAGCTTCTGCGTCGTACCGTATACACGCGGAGAAGAAGTTAGCCGTCCAGTAGACGATGTACTGTTAGAAGTTGCTCAACTTGCGGCGCAAGGCGTGCGAGAAGTTAATTTATTAGGACAAAATGTGAATGCGTTTAGAGGACCTCACTACGACGGTAATGTGTGTCGTTTTGCTGAGCTACTTGAACTGGTAGCCTCGATAGATGGTATTGACCGCATTCGTTATACAACATCTCATCCTGTTGAATTTACAGATGATATTGTTGAGGCTTACAAACACATTCCTGAGCTTGTCGACCATTTACATTTACCAGTGCAAAGCGGTGCGGATCGTATTCTTACTCAAATGAAACGTGGTCATACCGCCATTGAGTATAAATCTATTATTCGAAAATTGAAGAAAGTGCGTCCTAACCTTTGTATGTCTTCTGACTTCATTATCGGATTCCCTGGTGAAACGGATGCCGATTTCCAAGCAACAATGGATCTTATAAGTGCCATCGACTACGACATGAGCTTCAGCTTCATATATAGCTCACGACCCGGTACGCCAGCAGCGGATATTGTTGACGACGTTACGGAAGCAACTAAAAAGCAGCGACTACAAATATTACAACAGCGAATTAATCAAAATGCGCACCGTATTGCTCGCCACATGCTAAACACAACTCAACGTATTCTTGTTGAAGGGCCGTCGAAGAAAAGTGTGATGGAATTAACCGGCAGAACCGAAAATAATCGAGTCGTTAATTTCGAAGGCTCTCCAGATATGATTGGCGAATTTGTTGACGTTGAAATTACAGAAGTCTACAGTAATTCACTGCGTGGCAAAGTTGTGCTGCGTGAAAAAGACATGGGATTGCGTGTTGCAGTATCGCCCCAGAGTATTTTGGCCAAAAAGCCGCAACCTGACAACAATGGTGTGACTCAATTCGTTCCTGCGTAAGAAATAGTTCACGTACAATAAACGCAGTTTCAGAATGAGCTAAAGCCCTAAATAGAAGAGATTACATTGACAAAGTTAGTGAGTAACGAAATCGTATTACAGCCACAAGATAATAAACGTTTATCAAGTCTTTGTGGGCCATTCGACGACAACATAAAGCAAATTGAACGCCGCTTAGGTGTTGAAATTACCTATCGCTCAAATGAATTCAAAGTACTAGGCGACCAGCAGCAGGCAAATGGCGCTAGCGAGCTCTTGAAATTACTTTATATCGAGACCCAACCTGTTAAAGGCAGTGTCCCGGTATTAGAGCCTAATCAGGTTCATTTAGCCATCCAAGAGGTAAAATGCTTAGAGCGCGCTGAAGCTGGGGATTACGGGAAAGAAGTTCATATAAAAACGAAACGTGGCGTGATTAAACCGCGTAATCCAAGCCAGTCAAAATACGTTTCAAACGTGGTAACTCACGACATCACTTTTGGTATAGGTCCTGCTGGAACGGGTAAAACTTATCTTGCGGTTGCCTGCGCTGTTGATGCACTTGAGCGACAGGAAGTAAGGCGTATTTTATTGACTCGCCCAGCGGTTGAAGCAGGCGAAAAGCTTGGCTTTTTACCCGGTGACTTGTCCCAGAAGGTAGACCCTTACTTACGCCCTTTGTATGATGCTTTATTCGAGATGTTAGGGTTTGAAAAAGTCGAAAAATTGATTGAACGTAACGTAATCGAGGTTGCTCCACTAGCCTACATGCGTGGTAGAACACTCAATGACGCTTTTATCATCCTTGATGAAGGACAAAATACCAGCGTTGAACAAATGAAAATGTTCTTAACCCGCATTGGTTTTAACTCGCAAGCCGTGATTACCGGCGATATAACGCAAATTGATTTACCCAAAGGGGCAAAATCAGGCTTGCGTCATGCCATAGAAGTATTAAGTGATGTAAACGATATTTCCTTTAATTTCTTTACTGCACAAGATGTAGTGAGACACCCTGTGGTTGCTCGTATCGTGCAAGCCTACGAAGATTACGAGAGTAAAAAAGAGAGAGAATCACTGGAAAAGCAACGGCTGAGAGAGGAACAAATAAAAAACTCTAGTCAACATATCGATGAGCAAAACTTAAATCAAACAAGTAAACAGCCTAGTAATGACGATCGAAGTTGATTTACAAAACGTGATTGAGCAAGATACGCTCAATCACGTGTTACCGACAGCAACGCAAATTGAAAAATGGCTGAACACGACTATCGAAATGCTTCGTTCACCCAGCCCTGCGCTATGTATCGCTGCATCAACTGCACGCTCCACTCCCTTCGTATCCTCTGAAAAGACCTCGAACGATGATTCTGAGCTCAGTAGCGCAGATATCGAAACTATGCATCAAGAGATATTTGAAGTGACGCTGCGCATAGTAGACCTTGTCGAATCACGCCAGCTTAACTCAGACTATAGAAACAAAGATAAACCAACAAATGTGTTATCCTTTCCCTTTGAAGCACCCGAGCATATTGAGATGCCATTTTTAGGCGACTTAGTTGTGTGCGCCGCTGTTGTTGAGCAAGAAGCGAAAGAGCAAGACAAGCAGGTGACGAACCATTGGGCGCATCTGTGCGTGCACGGGCTATTGCATTTGTTAGGTTATGACCATATAGACGAAAAAGAAGCGCAAGAAATGGAAGGTCTTGAAACCGCTATACTTGCAAAATTAAACATTGACGATCCCTACCAAGATCATTAAATATACCGTTATTAGGAAATAGATAAAAATATCATGAGCGACGACAACCCCCACTCTACCAGCGGTTCCTCAAATAAAAACTGGCTTGATCGCTTAGCCGGATCTTTTAAGGGCGAACCGAGAAACAGAGAAGAACTTTCTGAAGTCATTTCAGATGCCGAGCAGCGTGACGTAATTGATCCTCAAACAAAAGAGATGATAGAAGGCGTAATGACTGTAAGCGAAATTCGTGTCAGGGAAATTATGATCCCCAGAGCACAAATGGTCACCATCGACATTGAACAAGGTGTTGAACAGTTTCTGCCTATTATGCTCGACCACGCTCACTCCCGTTACCCAGTTATTTCCGAAGACAAAGACCATATTGAAGGGATCTTGCTCGCTAAAGATTTAATACCGTATGCGTTCTTGCCAAACAAAGAATTCAAGCTAAAAGAAGTACTGCGCGAAGCTATCATCGTTCCAGAAAGTAAGCGTGTTGACGTATTACTAAAAGAGTTTCGTCAACAGCGCTACCATATGGCGATTGTTGTGGATGAATACGGCGGCGTTTCCGGTTTAGTTACCATTGAAGACATCTTGGAGCTCATTGTTGGCGAAATCGAAGATGAGTATGATGATGAAATCAAGGAAACGGATGAAATTCGTCCGCTTAATAAACATACTTATTCGGTGAAAGCATTAACGTCTGTCGAAGACTTTAATCGATTTTTTGAAAGCAATTTAAATGAAGAAGAATCCGATACTATTGGTGGCGTCGTGCTGCGTGCATTTGGTCACATGCCAGACACTGATGACGAAATTACGATAGAAAATATGAAGTTTAAGGTCACTAGTTCAGATAAGCGTCGTATTGTGCAGCTAAAAATTACGCTGCTTGATTCAGAGGACTAGGCGCTGAATATTTGGATAAAGGGCTTTTTGCTGTTCATTTTAGGGGCGAGTTTAACCTTCGCTTTTGCTCCATTTAAGGCTTGGTGGCTGCCATTTATCGTCCTTCCGCTATGGTTTTTTGTTCAGTCTCAACAGACCAAGGATAGTTTTAAAACAGCTTGGTTTTTTAGCTTCGGCTACTTTGCTGCAGGTATTAGTTGGATACATGTCAGCATATCTGTGCACGGTGGTGTTCCTTTAATTGCCTCTATAGGCATGATGTCGGTCCTATGCGCTTATCTGGCTCTATTCCCTGCATTCGCAATGTGGCTAACAAATCGTTTTTTTGATAAACAGTTTTGGCCACTGACCCTACCACTACTTTGGTTAGTCCTAGAGTTTGCTCGAGCACACTTTATGACCGGATTTCCCTGGTTGTCTATCGGTTATAGTCAATTACATGGTCCATTGAGTGGGTGGATCCCGCTGATAGGTGAAATTGGTGTTAGCGCAATCCTAATTCTAATCACCGTCAATCTAGGGCTGATGCTGAATCAATTTCAAACGTCTAAAAGAGTGGCGAGCAATCAACTCCAAGCCGTATTTGTAGGCCTCATTCTATGTGTATCTGGTGTAGTCTTAGACAAAGTCGACTGGACTCAAGAGAGTGGTCAAGTAAAGCGCGTCACTATGGTTCAAGGCAATATTGAACAAACTATTCGTTGGGTTCCAGAGCAAGATCGCCCAACTATGCAGAAATACTGGAATTTAAGCAGTGAACACTGGGATTCTGACCTCATAATTTGGCCAGAAGCAGCCATTCCTAAACTTGAGATAGCGGCAACTGACTATCTTGAGCTGCTCGATAAAAAAGCGACAGAAACAAATACAGCGCTCATTACAGGTATTGTTGACGTAAATTATAATACTGAAAAAATTTATAATAATTTACTGAGCTTAGGCAATGATGAGCTAAACAAAAATACGATACCCTACCAGTACGGGCATAAAAACCGTTTTGCCAAACATCATTTATTGCCCATTGGTGAGTTTGTTCCCTTTGAATCCATATTGAGAAAACTCGCGCCAATATTCGACTTACCCATGTCCTCATTTACAAGAGGTAGCTACGTGCAGCCGAACTTGTTAGCAAATGGAATGACGCTCACACCTGCTATCTGTTTTGAAATAGCATTTCCGAGTCAAATAAGCGCAAATCTAACTGATCAAACCGACGCGATTATTACAGTGAGTAATGACGCATGGTTTGGCGATTCACATGGGCCGCATCAGCATTTAGAGATAGCTCAAATGCGCGCCAAAGAATTTGGTTTACCCGTGCTGCGCTCAACCAACACAGGAGTAACAGCATTTGTTGACCATAGAGGGGAGATTACAGCCTTAGCTCCTCAGTTTGAAGATACTGTCCTAAGCGAAAACGTTTTGCTCGTTACTGGAAAAACACCTTACAGACAGCTAGGTAACTTGCCGGTCTATATTTTCTTTCTGATTTTATTTGCAGTTGGTGTCGTTCTGTCGCACAGGAAAATAAAATAGAGTCTTATTTTGAATAAATAGGCCACACGCTATTTTCCAAAAAATTAGCTGCTGTAGTAATGTGATTTTGCCCTATTCAAAAAGAATCAATCACCGTTAAGCAGATCAAACCACTGCGCCAACATTAGCGGGTATACTGCACAAATAATAAGAAATACGTCTTACCATGAATAAGGTGAAGCGTTAAAAGAGGTAAACGTTTTTGCAAATTTTCAATACCATAAACAAAAGCAATCTGCGTGGCGATATTCTTGGTGGAGTCACCGCCGCTATTGTCTCTTTGCCACTGGCATTAACGTTTGGGGTTGCTTCAGGTGCAGGAGCAGAAGCGGGTTTATATGGCGCGATTATTATCGGCTTGTTTGCGGCATTGTTCGGCGGCACTCCTACTCTAATTTCTGAACCAACCGGGCCTATGACAGTTATCATGGCGGCTGTGGTTACCACACTGGTGGCCAATAATCCTGACAATGGTTTGGCCATGGCATTCACCGTAGTCATGATTGCAGGTTTAACCCAAATTATTTTCGGTATCATGAAACTCGGCAAATATATCACCATGATGCCTTATAGTGTTATCAGTGGCTTTATGTCTGGCATCGGCTGTATTTTGATAGTCATGCAGCTTGCCCCCGCTTTAGGCTCTGCAGCGCCCGCCGGTGGGGTAATAGGCACCCTAACATCACTGCCCGACATTGTTAAAGATATCAGCTTTATCGAATTTGGCATGGCACTCGCCACCATCGCCATCTTATATGTAACGCCCAAAAAACTTAAAAATATTGTCCCTCCACAGCTTATCGCGCTCATTATGATATCCCTTGTGTCAGTTCTATTCTTCCAAACAATTGATATCAGGCGAATTGGCGAAATAAACGTCACACTACCTTCCATTGTGTTACCAGAATTTACTCCAGACCAGATCAGAATCATGATCCTTGATGGCATCGTTCTTGGCATGCTTGGATGCATTGACTCGATGTTAACGTCGGTCATCGCAGACAATCTTACAAGAAGCGAACACAAATCAGATAAAGAGCTAATTGGTCAAGGCATCGGTAACATGATGTCGGGTTTGTTCGGCGGTTTACCAGGTGCAGGGGCGACCATGGGAACCGTTGTAAATATTCAGGCAGGAGCCAAAACGGCGCTCTCTGGGCTAATCCGTGTATTGGTTCTAGTCCTCGCTGTTTTCGGGGCCTCTAATCTGATCTCGGTGATCCCAATAGCTGTGTTGGCAGGTATAGCGGTGAAAGTCGGTATAGACATACTTGATTGGAGCTTCATTAAGCGCGCTCACAGAGTTTCTAAGCAATCATCCTTAATTATGTATGCGGTATTATTGCTGACAGTATTTGTTGACCTTGTCGTAGCTGTAGGCATCGGTGTCTTTATTGCCAACATAATGACCATCGAAAAACTCAGTGCATCGCAGGAAAAGAATATCAAAGCGATCAGCGACGTTGACGGTCAATTACCACTCAACAGTGAGCAACGACAATTACTTAACAAGGCCAATGGCCAAATTTTGTTCTTCTATTTAAGCGGCACTATGATATTCGGTGTTTCAAAAGCATTGTCGCGCGAATTAAGCAGCATGACCGAACACCGAGTAATTATTATCGACTTAAGCGATGTATCGTTCCTTGACGATACAATTGCCCTTGCGATAGAGAACTTAATTAAAGATGCTAATCAACTAGAAAAACATATTCTTATGTTAGTGAAAAAAGGCAGTTCAAAGAAGAAGCTTCAAAAGATGGGGTTTTCTGACATTTTACCATCCGATGCATATGTCAGTAATCGGACAGAAGCACTGACCAAGGCAACGGAGTGGTTGAACGCTCAGGAACTAGCCTAAGCGCTGTTCGGATATAGTCTTGGTGACAGCATGGGGATGGGGGATGGCTGCGGCTATGACTCTCGCTTTAGTTTAAATATACTCTACTTCAATGATTTCAAACTCAACGCTACCCGCTGGTGTTTGGATATTAACAACATCATCAACCACTTTACCGACCAAGCCTCGCGCAATCGGTGAATTGACCGAAATAAGAAGTTTCTTAATATCTGATTCATCATCACCCACAATTTTATAGGTAATTTCTTCCTCTGTTTTGCAATTCATCACGGTCACTGTTGTGCCAAATATCACTTTGCCAGTGTTTGGTATTTTCGTTACATCAATAATTTGTGCGTTTGACAATTTACCTTCAATGTCTTGAATACGGCCTTCACAAAAACTTTGTTGCTCACGCGCTGCATGGTACTCCGCGTTTTCCTTTAAATCACCGTGCTCACGCGCAGTCGCAATTGACTTAATGATCTCTGGGCGTTTTACTGTCTTCAATTCAAGCAATTCTTTTTGCAGCATTTTTGCGCCATGCGCAGTCATTGGATATGTAGTCATGTATCTACTCTTTATTTTTTTGTCGTATCTAAAACGGAATTGGTGCCATTAATATTCATTAGACAAAGCGTTCCAAAGAACATTTCACCGATCCATACTAGGCAAAAATGCGCCAATCACGGCGCATTTCATATTCAATCAATAAATTGATTATATACTATTTTTGAAATGGCTAAAGCCCGTTAACAGACTTCAGCGCAATATTCATCAAGTTTACCTAAGCGTTTATTCGCTTATGCAGTTCTTGCACCGACGTAACGTTGGTTTTTGCATCAGCAGTTCGCGCTCTGATTGTTGCAAAAGCAGCATTCAGCGTGGTGGTGTAACTTATCTTGTTAAGCAATGCTTCACGACGAATATAAACAGAATCGTTTATTGCCTGTCTACCCTCTGTGGTATTTACTACGTAGCAGTACTCGCCATTTTTAATTGCATCAACAATATTAGGGCGACCTTCAGAGAGTTTGTTTACAACAGCGCATTTTACGCCATGCTCACCCAAAAAGTGTGCTGTTCCTTTCGTTGCTTCGACAGTAAAGCCCTGCTCTATCATTTCTTTTGCCAATCCAATTAAGCGCTGCTTATCATTATTGCGAACAGATAAGAGTACTTTACCTTCGACAGGGAGAGGTGCTGAAGCACCCAAGTTTGCTTTAGCATAAGCTTCATCAAAGCCGTTACCCACGCCCATCACTTCACCTGTTGAACGCATCTCTGGGCCCAACAGTGGATCGACACCTTGAAATTTAGCAAACGGCAAAACAACTTCTTTTACGCTGAAGAAAGGTGGAATTATTTCTTTAGTGAAGCCTTGTTTAGCTAAACTTGTTCCGGCCATTACTCGCGCAGCAATTTTTGCTAGTGGCGCACCTGTCGCTTTTGAAACAAATGGAACGGTTCTAGCAGCTCGCGGATTAACTTCAATCAAATATACTTCATTGTCTTTAATCGCAAATTGCGTATTCATCAAGCCTACAACTTCAAGCTCTAAGGCCATTTGCGTCACTTGCTTGCGCATGACGTCCTGAATTTCATTTGACAGTGTATACGGAGGTAAGCTACACGCTGAATCCCCTGAGTGCACGCCGGCTTGTTCAATATGCTCCATGATACCGCCAATCACAACTTGCTCACCATCGCAAATAGCGTCTATATCAACTTCAATAGCGTCGTCCAAGAAACGGTCAAGCAAAACGGGACTATCGTTAGAGACTTTTACTGCTTCATTCAAATAGCGTCTCAAATCCTGCAGATCATAAACAATCTCCATTGCTCGGCCGCCTAATACATATGACGGACGCACCACTAATGGAAAGCCAATAATTGCAGCCTGAGTCATGGCTTCTTCCATATTGCTAACAGTCGCATTTGCAGGTTGTTTCAACCCTAGTTTGTTGACCATATGCTGGAAGCGTTCACGATCCTCTGCGCGATCAATCGCATCAGGCGACGTGCCAATAATCGGCACACCATTTTCTTTCAACGCTCTCGCTAACTTAAGTGGTGTTTGCCCACCGTACTGCACAATGACGCCTTTCGGCTTTTCAATCCGCACTATCTCCAGCACGTCTTCTAAGGTAACAGGCTCGAAATATAGGCGGTCTGATGTATCGTAATCGGTCGAAACAGTTTCAGGGTTACAGTTAACCATAATTGTCTCATAACCATCTTCGCGCATCGCTAATGCAGCGT